>NZ_CBDCVM010000010.1:0-743361 GCF_965223055.1 Reichenbachiella sp. | reverse complement strand
TGGGGAGAGATTTGGTTGCTTTAAAAAAAGATGGTAGTACTTTTCCGGTGGAAATCAGTCTGAATGTGGCTAAAGTAGATGAAGAGGAAGTGACCATAGCTCATGTCATTGACATTACGAGAAGAAGAGAAGCTGAAATCGAGCTAAAACGCAGTGAAGAGCAATTGTTAGTTTACGCTGCTGAGCTAGAGCAACGAGTTCAGGACAGGACCAAAAAATTGAATGAAGCAATAGATGATTTGCAAAAGTCGAACACGGACTTGGAAATGCAGATTAAAGAAAGAGTTAAAGCTGAGAATGAAGCGCGCATTGCCCTGGAAAAGGAAAAAGAACTAAATGAACTAAAAACCCGATTCGTATCAATGGCTTCACATGAGTTCAGAACTCCGCTGAGTGCAATTCTTTCGTCTGTTTCTCTTATAGGAAAGTATATCTCTGACGAGAACAGAGATAAAAAACTCAAGCATATCAATCGTGTGAAATCGAGTGTAGGAGAGCTAACGGGGATTTTGAATGACTTTCTTTCCATGGATAGATTAGATGCAGGAAAATTGACTGTGTCAGCAAGGGATCTCATTATTTGTGATTTCCTTCATGAGATTACCGATGAAATGAGTGAATTAATGAAAAAAGATCAGGTGCTTGATCTTAAGTGTAATAGTCCGGAAGGGATGTTTTGCACGGATTCACAAATTCTAAAACAGGTATTGGTTAATTTATTATCTAATGCCATCAAATATTCTCCGGAGGGAGGAAAAGTAATACTAGATACTATACTAGAAGATAAAGAGCTCACGATCAGAGTAATTGATCACGGGATAGGTATTCCAAAAGAGGATCAGAAACATCTTTTCGATAAATTCTTTCGAGCCAACAATGCCTCGCACATTCAAGGCACTGGCTTAGGATTGAATATTGTCAAAAAATACCTGGAGCTAATACAAGGAACTATAAATTTTGAAAGCACTGAAGGACAAGGGTCCACATTTACATTAAAATTAAATGCCATAAAAGATGAATAAAATATTGCTGATTGAAGATAATGTGGAAGTCAGAGAAAATACTGCTGAAATTTTAGAGCTATCGGGATATGAGGTGACAACTGCTTGCGATGGTAAGGATGGACTTGAAAAATTGAAAAATTTCAAGCCAGAATTAATAATATGCGACATAATGATGCCCATGCTGGATGGCTACGGAGTTCTACATATTATTTCTAAAAATCCATCAACGGCACATATCCCTTTTATTTTTCTTACTGCTAAAGTGGAAAAATCAGATATTAGAAAAGGAATGAACCTTGGTGCGGATGATTATTTGACTAAGCCTTTTGATGATATAGAATTACTTGGTGCAGTTGAGGCTAGATTAAAAAGGAGCAAACAGATTCAAAATGAATATGATGCAAACATTTCAGGACTCGATAGCTTCTTTAGCGATGCCAAAGAAATTGAAAGCTTAAAGCAACTGTCCAAAGAAAAGCGGATCAGACACCATAAGAAAAAAACGAACCTTTATTATGAAGGGGATTATCCTAATTATTTAATATTCATAAATAAAGGAAAAATCAAAACATATAAGACCAACAAGGATGGAAAAGAGCTGATTACTGGCCTTTTTGGTCCAGGGGATTTTATTGGGTTTAATGATTTGATTACGCAATCAGATCATAGTGATTCAGCCATGGCTATGGAGGATAGTGAGTCTTATTATATCCCCAAAGATGATTTTCTGCAATTGATATATAAAGATCGATCTGTGGCTTCCAGATTCATAAAAATCCTATCTGGCAATCTCAAAGATCAGGAAGAGAAAATGTTGCACATTGCTTATAATTCTGTAAGACAGCGTGTGGCGGAAGCATTGTTGACTGTTCAAAAGAATTATGGTTCTGAGAACAAAAAATTTCAGTTCTCTAGAGAGGATCTTTCTAATATTGTAGGAACTTCACCTGAGTCGGTCATTCGAACCTTATCAGACTTTAAAAAGGAAGGGTTGATTGAGATTAAATCCAATCAGATTACACTGATTGACATTGATGAATTAAGTACCATTATATCAAGGGGCTATTGAAAACCTGGAAATGGAGTTAGATAAAAAGGAAGTCAAAAAACTAATTGAAAATGAGATTAAAAATGTTCAATCAAACATTCTAGAGCTCAAAGACTTGACTAAACCTATTTCTCCAGAAAATTCCATAGGCCGTATTAGTCGCATGGATGCGATCAATAATAAGAGCATCAATGAAGCTTCACTACGAAAGGCCGAAGAAAAACTAAGTAAGTTGAAGGTGGCTTTGTCCAAAATTGATGATAAGGATTTTGGTATTTGTGTGCGTTGCTTGAAGCCGATACCCGTTGGTAGAATTATGCTCATGCCTCAATCAAATAAGTGTGTAAATTGCGCCTGATTATTCCAAATTAAAAGTATCATGAGTTTACAAAAAGGAGATAGAGCACCGGAATTCGAAGCCAAAATTCAAGATGGTTCATCCATTAAGTTGTCAGATTATCTGGGAAAGAAAGTGGTTCTGTATTTCTACCCTAAGGATAATACGCCAGGCTGCACAGCACAATCATGTAATTTGAGAGATAATTATGAGACCTTGCAAAAACAAGGGTATGTAGTGCTGGGAGTGAGTCAAGACAGTGAAAAATCTCATGTGAAATTTATAGATAAACATGAGTTGCCTTTTGACCTTATCTCTGATCCAGATCATATCGTTCATAATATGTATGGGACTTGGGCTTTGAAAAAGCTTTATGGCAGAGAATACATGGGTACTGTTCGAACAACTTTTATTATTGACGAACAGGGTATGATTGAAGAGGTGATTAGTAAAGTGAAAACCAAAGCGCACACTGAACAGATAGTGAATATCACTTAAGTTCGATTATGAAATTCTAGTTCCTCTAAGAGAAAATACTTAGATATTTTACGTATCATTGTAATATTTTCGATGGAAGCAACTTCTTTGTTTCCTTATTCATCCAGCGCTTTTAATGTTTTTTTATTGGTTTTTTGGCTTCAGTATGATCCTTCTAGAAGACTCACGTTTAGCCTAAATACCAATTGGCTATTTAACCTAGCATAATGAGAAAAGTTATTGTTGCCCTTTTTCTGGCCATTTGGTCATGGAATTCTTACGCCGAAGGTTCAAAGAATCTTACCCCGTCTAATACAGGTACTGCCGCAGGAGCAAACACCTTCATTGGATATCTAGTTCATAGTTCGGGCTTAGTAGGAAATTTCCTTCAAGCTGATGCGCCCGCAGCAGAAAGAACTTACATTCGAATTAATGATGGAGAGACATTATACTGGGGACTTCGACGGATTTCAAGTTTTGGAACGGATCAAGAAGACCTCACGGTCGTACTCTATGAGAATGATGGAACTATAGCAACGTCATGGACATTGACTAATGATGATGGGAGCCCAAATAGAGCTACATTCAATACTCCACAAACAGGTGTAATAGAAAGCTATGCAGAAGCAACCGCAGGCCCTGAGGCTGTAGTAGGAGTAACTGGATATGATGCGCAGAGTTATACGAATAACACAGGTTCAGATCAGGATTTTTATGTTGGTTTCATTCAGGACGATGGTGGAAGTACGAATCCTGCTACAGATATCAACGAAGAGAGCTGGTATGATTTATGGGATTTTTCCGTTTACGACGGTACTGAAGAGCAGCCTGGCAGAATGTTTTGTCAAAAATGGGGATTTACCAGTGCTGCAGGAGCTAATCTGTTATCTACCGATTTTCAAATGTATGCGAGAGTTCCATCTACAGTAGACGGAGTAAGTGCAGGGAATTATATAAAGGAAATTGATCTTAGTGGTTTGCAGCCATTCACTTTTGCGCTTTATGCAAATTCAGTAGGGTCTGATCCAGGTGTCTTGGGTACGACTAATTTTACAGAATTAAGACAATCACAGACTACTGAAACAGCCCTCTTAGAATACGATATTTTTTTAAACAACCCTGACCTGGAATTGTATCCGACGAGTACATTACCAACCGTAGTTATAGCAGATGCATTTTTCAGTTGTAGTGATACCGGCGGTGGTCAAGCTACTATTTATTTTGAAACTAATCAGGTGGGTCAAGTGGCTATTCTGATTGATATGAATGGTGAGACTGGTTATCAAGCTGGTACAACAGATGTATTAGTTGAGCAGGAAATTACAGCTGAAGGGTCTTATTCTGTGCTTTGGGACGGATTAGACGGTACGGGTGTGGCTGTAGCATCTGGTACTCAAATCACTATTTCAGGTCGGTTTACCTCTGGACCACTTCACATTCCGATGTGGGATGTAGAAGATAGCCCCACTGGCCTTGGTATGACGGATGTGCGTCCAGCTACAAGTTTTGATTTGATTTATTGGGATGATTCACAAGTCTTTACCGGAGCTGACCCAGAAGTTCAATTGAGTGGTACCAATGTAAATACACATACCTGGAATAGTGGAGACAATGATTTGTTGAATACCTGGTCATTCGGATATTATCAAATAAATACTCAAATTTTGGATTTTGTGTATAACTGTGATACGGATGGAGATGGAGTAGCAAATCATTTGGATGATGACGGAGATAATGACGGCATTCCGGATGCTGAAGAAGGAGATGTGAAGGCTGATGCCGATGCAGATGGAATCCCTGATTATTTAGATACTGATTTTGCTGGATTCGTAGACGCTAATGGCGATGGTGTAAATGATAATTTTGATTACGACCAAGATGGTATTCCAAATGCCCTTGATCTGGATAGTGATAATGATGGAATTTCGGATATTATTGAAGCTGGTCTTACCGATGCCGATAATGACGGTTTTGTTGATGGATTTGCAGATATAAATAACAATGGATTAAATGACTCATTTGATCCAAATCCAATGTTCAGGACGGACAGATTTGCAGATGAGTGTCAGACTGTTGCAGACCCTACACATAATTTATCCTTTACGGTAACTACTACAGATGCAAATGGTGATGCTACGCTGACTTTTAATCTAGAGGGAGATTATGGAGTTCAAGGAGGCGAAAATTTCACATTGACTGGTGAAGGTGCTGTCGATTTGGGAACTTATGATTATACCGATTCTGATAATTTGGATGGTTCTGATTGTAATGTCTTGGGATTTTCGATTACTATTCCTCAGGCCAACTGGAACACATTTAATGATGATGGAATAGTGACAATCACCATGACCACTGGAGGGGGAGTAGATGCGATTTGCGGTGCTAATTCTTCTTGTATTACGGACATGTCAGTAACCTATCCTATAAGTAATCCAGGAGGAGCAGTTTTAGTTATTCCAGATAGCGATGGAGACGGTGTGCATAATTATGCAGATATTGATAGTGACAATGATGGAATCGTTGACGTAATTGAAGCTGGTGGAATGGCGGGTGCCAATGGTCAAATTTCTGGCTTTACTGACACAGATGGTAATGGAAGAAATGATAGTCAGGATATAGGGGCTTTGAGCTTTCCGGATTCTGATGGTGATGGCGCGCTAGCAGACTATCTGGATATAGACAGTGATAATGATGGTATTATCGATAACATTGAATCACAAGCAAGCAACGCATTTGTTACTTCTGTTGCTGCCGACACCAATGGTAATGGACTTTGCGATGTTTATGACCCTAACAATGGTGGAACACTCATAGTACCAGTGGACTCTGATGGCAATGGCTCAGAAGATTACATAGATACTGATGCTGATGGAGATGGTGTAATAGACTTGATCGAAGGTCACGATGCCGATTTTAACGGTTTTGGAGATTGGGATGGAGATAATAATAATGTCTTAGATGCGAGTGATCCATTTGGAGCTACATTCAATAGTGATACGGATAGCGATGGCCTTTGGGATGTTTTCGATACCGACAATGGAGGAACCGCAGCCGCCGTGCAAAATACAGACGGTGCTGACTTTGCTGATTTTCAAGATACCGATGATGACAATGATGGTAGCTTGACCTCTGGTGAGGATGAAAACAGCAATGGAGATTGGACGGATGATTTTACACAAGGACAAGGAACTGCTGTAGTAGGGACTACCGTGCCTGATTATTTGTTTAGAGGAGATTATGATGAAGACGGCTTAGCTGATGCTAATGATGCAGATTCAGATAATGACGGATTGCTTGATACTGATGAAGATGGAGGAGAAGCGATTGACCCTAGTCAGGATGCTGACAATGATGGGGTACCGAACTACAGAGACCCTGATATATCTGGCTCCTTAGCTGACGCAACTGATTCGAATACAGACGGAGTATACGACACTTATGATACTGACTTGGACGGTATTCCTGATTTTCTTGACGGAGATTCAGACAATGATGGTATTCTAGATGCCATAGAGGCCAACAATGGTGCGGTACCAAATGGGTTCAATACTTCGACAGCTAGATTTAACTTGAATGACCCAGACAATGACGGTCTCATGAATTATGTTGACAATAGCCCTGCTGCTGTCGGTGGCAGTTCTACATTAAACAATGCCGACTCAGACGCTGATGGCATCCTTGATGTTCTTGATATTGATAGTGATGCTGATGGTATTACGGATTTTTATGAAAGTATCTCAGGCAGTTCTGCCGTGACGTTCGCAAATCTCGATTCTAACGGCAATGGGATTGATGATGGCTTTGATCCTGACAATGGTGGAACTTTGATCATTCCAGTCAATACAGATTTACAGGACAACCCCGATTATTTGGACGATGATTCTGATCAGGATGGAGTACTCGATATCGTTGAAGGTGATGATTTAGATAATGATGGTTTTGGAGAATGGGATGCAAATACCAATGGTGCTACTGATGATGCTGGGTTTGGGTCCGATACAGATGGAGATGGATTGGTGGACGCTTTTGATAACGTGGTTCTTGGTGCAGGAATAAACGGAACTGGTTCTAATGCAGACAGACAAAACACTGATGGCATCGACAATTTAGATTATAGGGATACTGATGATGACAACGATGGGGATCTTACTGAAGATGAAGATATTAATTTGAATGGCGATTTCAGTGATGATCGTACAGATGGACAGGGAGGAGCTAATATTCCGGATTACTTGTTTTATGGCGATTTTGATGGTGACGGAGTTCCTGATAGCTTAGACGGAGATTCTGACAATGACGGAATAGCTGATGCAGATGAAGATAATGGAGAAACTATTGATCCCAGTGGTGATGAAGATGGAGACGGTATTCCAAACTTTAGGGACGTAGATGATGCTACAGTGACTGCAGGATTGAGTGATACTGCAGATGCAAATGGCGATGGGGTCTACGATGTTTTTGATACAGACGCTGATGGCATTCCTGATTTCAGAGACTTGGATTCCGATAATGACGGATTTCCTGATTTGTTTGAAGTAGGAGGTACTGATGTAGATAATGATGGGTTATTAGATAATACGACAGACACAGATGGTGATGGAGTGGCCGATATAATCGATCCAGACGATGGAGGAACACCGCTAGTTGTTGTTGATACAGATGGCGACGGGTTTAGGGATGCGGCCGATCTGGATTCTGATGGCGATGGTATTACCAATCTCTTGGAAGCAGGTGGTACAGATGCTGACGGAGATGGAAAAATTGACAATTTTGTAGATTCTGATGGGGATGGTCTTGCCGATATCATAGACCCTGACAATGGAGGTAGTCCGTTAGTAATTCCAGACACTGATGGCGATGGAATTGATGATTATTTAGATGTCGACTCTGATAATGATGGTATCACGGATGCCGTGGAAAATGGGGGTGCTGATACAGATGGAAATGGTAAAGTTGATGGGTTTGAAATTGATACCGATGGTGACGGCTTGCCAGATTCGGTAGATCCTGATAATGGTGGAACTCCAATTAGTGATACAGATACAGATGGTGATGGTATTCCGAATAACAAAGATCTGGATAGTGATAACGACGGGTATCCTGACATCCTTGAAGGAGGAGGTACAGATGCTGACTTTGATGGAAGGGTCGATGCCATGTCTGATGCCAATGGAGATGGATTGAATGATTCAACTGAAAGTAATCCATATGCCATTCAAGACTATGATGGCGACGGTCAGAGGAATTTTGCAGACATGGATTCTGATAACGATGGCTTGTTGGACTTGGTGGAAAATGGTCTTACAGCAGATGCAGGAACAGGTCAAATCGATGGTTTTACCGATGCCGATACGGATGGGTGGAATGATGCCCAGGAAGGAATGGCATTTACTATTGTAGACACTGATGGAGGTTTATTCCCAGATGCTATTCCAGACTTTTTGGATTTAGACGCCGATGATGATGGTATTGTAGACAATATTGAAGGCCAAACCAAAGCCACTTATGTCGCACCTTCTGGTAACGATACAGATAATGATGGCTTGGATGATGCTTATGACCCGAACAATGGCGGTACATTGCTTTCTCCGCCAAATACTGATGGTACTGGTGCTGCTGATTATTTAGACGATGACTCGGATGGTGATACGGTTAACGATAGAGTAGAAGGTAATAATGCCGGACGGGGACAGTATGCGGATTGGGACGCAAATAGTAATGCCACGTTTGATGACACCGGATTTAACTCTGATATAGATGAAGACGGAATCCTTGATATTTTTGATAATTATGTAGGAACAGGAATCACTCAAATTACAGGTTCTAGTGCAGCTGTTACAGATATTGATCTAGATGACATTTGGGATTTTCAGGATTCGGATGACGACAATGATGGTACACTGACCAGTGCCGAAGATACGGACATTGTAGATGGAAATCCTACGAACGATTTTGCTCAAGGCGGCTTCAATATTCCAGATTATTTGTACAGCAATCCCGATTCTGATGGTGATGGAGTAGCAGATAGCTCGGACGATGATATAGATAATGATGGTTTAGCCAACTCAAGTGAAGATGGGGGAACAGGAGTTAACCCAGGTGGTGATAACGACAGTGATGGTATTCTGAACTTTCAGGATGCTGATATGGATGGAGATGGTATTGCCAATGTGAGCGATTCCGATGCGGATGGTGACAATGTTACAGATACTTTTAATCTAACTGATGCAAATGGCGATGGAGTCATTGACGAATTTGATTATGATTTGGATGGAATTCCAGACATGATGGACAGGGATAGTGATAATGACGGTATTGCAGATGTGGTTGAGTTTGGATTGGCTGATACAGATGAGGATGGAGCCTTGGATGGAGCAATCACCACAGATGATAATAACAACGGAATGGAGGATTCAGTTGATGAATTATGTGATGGCAATCCAATAGTTACTCCGTACTATGCTGCCACTTTATTTGAGAATAATGGCATGGACGATACTGACAATGCGCTTGGAGCACCTGATGGAACTTATGCATTTACAAATGCTAATGGAGAGTATATAACAGTCCAATTTGGTCGTACCATACCAAATGGTACTGATGTGATTTTTAATTTGGCCATTGATGGTAATTTCAATTTCACGACTTCTCAATCCACCGATGGGACGAATTTCACCAATGCGGTGCAGCAATCCGCTACTGGATTAACCACTCCAACAGACTATACTTACACACTCAATGCCGACGCAGACTATATAAGATTTCAGGCTGATGGAGGAACAGAGAGACAATTGTATCATATCTACTACAATGTCACAACAGGTCCATGTTTTGGTGGTACGCCAATTACTATTCCTGATACAGATTCTGATGGAGTACCAAATCATTTGGACTTAGATTCTGACAATGATGGAATCACAGACAATAGAGAAGCCCAGACTACGGCGACTTATGTGGCGCCAATAGCAGGAGATTCAGATACTGATGGAATTTTAGATGTTTACGATGTAGATGCTTCCGGTGCCATTGATCCAGAGAATTCTGATGGCGTAGACAATGATGATTATTTAGATACTGACGCTGATAATGACGGAATTCTGGACATGATTGAAGGGTTCGACGCTAGTTCGAATGGGTTTGCCGATTGGGATACAGATGGAGATAATGATATTACTGATGAGTTTGGATACAATGTAGATACAGATAATGACGGGATTTGGGATGTGTTTGATACAGACAATACAGGCTTTGCTACCTTTTCTAATATAGATGCATCTAATCAAGCGCTGCAAAATTCAGATGGTGCTGATGAGGCTGATCATCGGGACACTGATGATGACAACGATGGCACACTTACAAGTGCAGAAGACACAGGTGACGGAATGGGCGGAGGTGCTGATGGAGATTGGACCAATGATTTCGTCCAAAACGGAAATCCAATCCCGGATTACTTGTTTGCCGCAGATAATGATGGTGACGGTGTTTTAGACACAGTTGATGGTGATTCAGATAATGATGGTATAGCTTCGATTGACGAATATCCATTTGGTGTGATTCCTCTACCTGCTGGAGGTCCAGATGATGGATCTCTATTTGATGGCGATCTTGATAATGATGGAATCTATAATTATCTGGATGATGATATGGATGGAGATGGAGATGTCAACAGCATAGATGCTGATGACGACGGCTATGGAAATAACTTTACAGATGCCAATGGTGATGGGGTATTAGATGAGTATGATCAAGATCAAGATGGTATCATCAATCCATTTGATGTAGATAGTGACAATGATGGTATTTATGACGGTATAGAAGCTAACAACGGTACTGCAGCTGCTGGCTTCGATACCAATACAGGAAGGTTTACTGGGGTCGATGGAGATGGAGATGGGGTATCAAGTGACGTAGATCAAAATGATGGTGTTAGTAACAATGCACAAAGTACTACGCTGGCTAATGAAGACTTTGACTCTGATAGTTTAGAAGATTTTCTTGACTTAGACTCTGATAACGATGGTATTACTGATCACTATGAAAGCCAAGCAACCTTTGTTGCATTGAGCGGAAATGATACTGACGGTGACGGCTTGGACGATGCGTATGATAATGACGACGGTGGAACTTCAATTACACCTACCAACACGGATGCAGGTGGTGAACCTGATTATAGAGATGATGATAGCGATGACGATGGTGTTGACGATTTGATTGAAGCCTACGATGCCAATGCTAATGGCTTTGGTGATTGGGATTCAGATAATGACAATGACATCACGGACGAGACAGGCTATAATGTAGATACAGATGGTGATGGCGTTTGGGATATTTATGATATCTACGCAGGTCGAGGAAGCGATAATGTAGTAGGAACATCAGCAGATTTACAAGATACAGATACGGACGGAACAGTAGATTTTAGAGACACAGATGATGATGAAGATGGAATAGATACCTCACTGGAAGATGCTAATGGAAACAATGATTGGACTGATGACAAAACTCAAGGGGGAGGAGCCATTCCAGATTATTTGTATTTCGCGGATTTTGATGGTGATGGAATAGCTGATCTACAGGATTTCGACAATGACAACGATGGTATTCTCAATATCAATGAATATGATGCTTCACTAGGAGATGCCTTTGGAGATGATGATGGAGATGGATTGTTGAACTACAATGACCCTGGTGTAGATACCAATGCTGACAACATTGATGATCGATATGATTTTGATTTGGACGGTGTACCAAACTTCTTTGATTTGGACAGTGACAATGATGGTATACTGGATTTGATAGAAGGAGCAGAATTATCCGATGGTAATGATGATGGTACTATAGATGCATTTACGGATGGTGATTCGGATGGTATCCATGATGCAATTGGCTATACCGAAGGAACTCTTGACAATAGTGGTGGAGGTGATGGTGTTACCAGTCCTGCAAATAGTTCCACAATTGATGGTAATAGCGCAGATTTAGATCAGACCAATGAATTTTTGGTAATCGATCTTGGTGCAAGTTACGGTGCTGGAACAGTGGTAGCGGTATTAGCTCGGGTGGACGCAGCAGGTGTTGGAAACAACGATTTGGAGATTAGCCAGCATACTGCTAATACTTTTTCAGATGGTGCATATACTAATGATCAGCAGTTTTTAGCTGTATCTAATACATTGTATCAAAGCTTTACCATTGAGCTAAACGCGTCAGCTCAATATATCGGCGTTGAGAACCTGAATAGCACGGCAGGATCTTTACAAATTGATGGTGTCTATTTTAATACATCTACTCCTCCCGATTTTGATGGTGATGGTCAGCAAGATTTCTTGGATTTAGACTCAGATAATGATGGCATCCAAAGTTTATTAGAAGCAGGAGGGAATGATGCCAATAATGATGGTTCGATAGATACATTTGGTGACACTGATGGCGACGGTTGGGCCAATATTCTCGATGCTGACAACGGAGGTATAGCTTTATCTCCTTTGGATACGGATACAGATGGCTTTCAAGACTATGTAGACAGAGATTCGGACAATGATGGTATTCCAGATATTATTGAGGCTCAAGGGACAGATGCTACAAATGATGGAGAAACTGATGTGCTTACCGATTCAGATGCAGATGGCTGGGTAGACACCTACGATCCGGACAATGGCGGAACAGCACTGGCAGTATCAGATACGGATAATGATGGTAACTATAACTATAGGGATCTTGATTCTGATAATGACTTGATGCCGGATGCTGTAGAAGCCAATGCTGGAATTGCTCCAGCCGGTATGGATGCTAATGGACAATTCTCTTCACTTGTCGATACTGACGGTGATGGTTATCATGATGATCGAGATGGTACCGATGGAGGTGCTGCTTATGCTTACACCAATTCAGATGCAAGTGGATTGGCAGATTATCTAGATATAGATTCGGATAATGATGGAACTCCAGATATTGTTGAGAATAATGGTACTGACTCAGATAATGATGGTCGGGTAGATTCATTTGTTGATGCGGACGATAATGGAATTGATGATGGTGGTTCCGCTGTAAGTGGCTCAGATCAGGATGGGGATAATTTGCTCAATTATCAAGATGCAGATTCTGATAATGATGGTATTTCTGATTTGGTAGAAGGTGGAGGAACAGATGCTACCAATGATGGTCAAGCAGATGATCTTACTGATACGGATGGAGATGGTTGGGTTGATACCTATGATTTTACTAATGGAGGAAGTGCCCTTTCTCATAGCGATACAGATGGAGATGGCTTGTTAAATTTCCTAGATTTGGATGCTGATGGTGATGGTATACCTGATGCTGCTGAAGCTAATGATGGTTTCTTCCCTGTAGGAACGGATGATCATGGTAGGTTCACTGTAGGAGGTAATGATGCCGATGGCGATGGACTCGCAGATGATACTGATGGTACACCATTGGCACTTACCAGTACGGATGTAGATGGAATCCTAGATTATCTAGACACGGACTCAGATAATGATGGTTCTCCTGATTTATATGAAGGTTTTGATGATGATGAAGACATTGGAGAACCAGTAGGAGCCAATGATGTGTTACGGGATTTCGAGGCTAGAGCTGCAGCTTATGAAACTGCTAATGGAGATCCTGGGCAGTATACCACAACAGATACAGATACTGATGGTATTCCAGATTGGCTAGAGGATGGAGATGGTGATGGTGTACTCAATTTTGCTGATCCTGACAACGGATTCTTTAGCGATGCTGATTCTGATGGAATAGTAGATCTATTCGACAGTGATGCCAATGGTGTAGAATATGGAGGTGTTTCGGGAGTGCCAGATAATGATGGGGATATGACTCCTAATCAACTGGACACGGATAACACCATAACACTACCTTTAGACTTTTTATCATTTGAGGGTCAGTATATTGAAGATAAAATATTGCTTTCCTGGACTACTGCAAACGAGATCAATGTGAGTCATTTCGAAGTTGAAAGAAGTGCTGATGGAGAATCATTTAATGTAATTGGTCATTTAGATGCAATAAATATTGAATCAACCATCAACATCTACTCCTTGTATGATAAGTCTCCTTTGAAAGGAGTGGCGTATTATAGATTAAAGCAAGTGGATTTTGATGGAAAGTATCAATATTCTGAAACCATTAGAATGGAATCTGAGCTACACCAATTTTCCATATTGTACTACCCAAATCCTGTGGATGATTTATTGACTTTGGATGCCAATGAAGAGATTCAATATGCCAGTATTCAGATCATATCTATTTCTGGTGGAGTTGTTTACCAGCGTGTATATTCTGAAATTAACAACTCAAGAATCAATATTGATCTCTTTGGATTGCAGACTGGAGTATATCAGGTGCTTCTAGAAACTCCAAAGGGCACAAAAAAATTCCGTATAATTAAAAAATAGGTTGTATTACCGTCATTTACGAAACACGTCCTGAGTGATTGGGACGTGTTTTTTATTTAAGTGGATAGATACATTTGATATTTAAATAGGTAAAAATTCGGACGGTTAAGTTTACTGAGTAGGTTTATTATTGCCTGGTCTTTTGAAAATTAGAATAAATGAAGAAAATAATACTTGTTACACTATTACTATCAGGTCTGTCAAATGCTAAAGGGCAAGAGGTGGAAGGTGATATGAATGTTTGGTTTTTTATGCTTAATCATTACTCGATCAATGAAAAATGGCGAATAGGTAATGAAATCCACGTGAGAAGATATGATTGGACCAAGGAGCAACAGCAATTTCTGATTCGTCCGTACTTAGACTTTCGATTAAATAAAGAGGTTGTTTTTACACTGGGATATACGCACTTAAAAACCTCATCATTTGGACCTTTGCCGTCAGGGATCACCGTTCCAGAAAATAATATGTGGGAACAGGTTACACTTAACCAGACTATTGGTAAACTGGGTATTTCACATCGTTTCAGAATGGAGCATCGTTGGATAGGCAATATAGTAGGGGATGATATCAATGGCTATGCTATTGAAGGCACCAATTTTGCCAACAGATTCAGATATCGACTCACATTTCGACATGATTTAGGAGAGAAGTGGTTTGCTCATGTGTTTAATGAGTTTTGGTTTCATCAAGATGGGTTGAAACCTGAATCATTTGATCGAAATTGGTTTTATGTAGGGCTTGGTTACCGGGTGGCAGAGTCAGGAAATGTCCAGTTAGGATATATGAAGCAGCGAATTAAAGTGGGAGATAATTTTCTAGAAATGCCTACGTTCCAGTTGATGTTTCAATATGATTTTTAGCAAAATAGTGGCTCAATCATCCTCGTTTACAACGAGGGTGAAATGAGTATAGCATCTGTGAAGCGATCTATACAATAAAAAAGGAGATTGATATTCAATCTCCTTTTTTTGATAGTCATGATTATCAATGCTGGTGTCCACCTGGACCATGTGCATGGCCGTGATCAAGCTCTTCAGCCGTAGCCTTTCTCACTTCAATTACTTCCCCTGAGAAAAACAAGTCTTTTCCAGCCATCGGGTGGTTAAAATCCATGTTGACGTGCTCGTCAGTTATTTCTTTGACTAACCCCTGCAGCGGATTACCTTCTTGGTCTTTCATAGGAAGGAAATTACCCACCTTTACAATTTCCCCTAATTTACCATCTTGCTCAAACATATTTCTTGGCAAGTTCACCACAGCATTTTCATCTACCGGCCCATAGGCTTTGTCGCTTTCTATACCAAATTCGAATGAATCACCAACTGACTTATCTTTCAGATTGATTTCAAAATCAGGTAATACTTGCTGTGCACCAAATAAAAATACGAATGGCTCTTTGCTGTCCACTTCCTGGACGACTTCACCACTCTTATTTCCCTCTTGGAGCTTATAGGTGATGGATACTACTTTTTCGTTTCCTATATTCATGACGCGAAGGTAGAACTATCATTTGACGAATGCCAATTGAGACTCATCCTATATCTTTACGATTCAAATATTGAATCATGATTGAGAAAATTTTAGCAAAAATTGATGCTATTAATGCGGAAGACCCAAACGCTGTGTTGTATCACGGAGAAGAATGTCCAAAAGAACTCGTATATGGCCAGCGAATGACAGATATGTTACATGAGTACGATTCAGCCCCTTCTATTGCGATGCAGATTGCCGCTCGTGGTCAACATATACAACGATGGGCTATCCCTAGGTCCGATTACCCTATGGATAGAAAAGGGTATTTGAAGTGGAGAACAGAATTGAAGTTGATGCATGGGGAAATCCTTTCTGACATTCTTGAAGAAGAGGGAGCTGATCATTCTTTGATAGCTAAAGTAGCTGACCTGGTTACAAAAAAGAGACTTAAAACAGATGCTGAAACTCAGCAATTAGAAGATGTAGTTTGTCTGGTTTTCTTAAAGCATTACTTTGAGGAATTTGCGGCTGAGCATGAGGAGGAAAAGGTAGTTTCTATTGTGCAAAAGACCTGGGGCAAGATGACAGAGAAAGGTCATGAAATGGCCCTGAAACTCGATTACAACAAAAAGGAATTGGCGCTAATTCAAAAAGCACTTCAATAATTAGATAAATATGAGATGATATTGAACTATTCTAATGTAACTATTTCTTCTTCACTAGGATATTTCAATGGCTTAGGCTATCTTATTCGTCGAAATTTCACAAATCTAAAACCTATTAAAAGAAATGGTCTTTCCTGATTATTTACAAACACTTATTAATTCCCTTCACGATATCATGCCTGGTGTACTTGGTGCGTTGGTGGTTTTTGTCGTGGGCTGGCTTATCGCTGTAGTTATTCGTAGAGTAGTACACAGTCTCATGAAAAAAACAGATTGGGATGAACGCTTGCTGGGTAATACTATTGTAGACACAAATAAATTCCTGGCTAATCTTGCTTACTACATTTTCATGGTGATCAATTTATTGATTGTCTTGGAGATGCTTGGTTTCAGCTATGTGTTGGATCCTATAAGAAACATGCTAGATGAATTCTTGAGTTTTATACCAAAAATCGTGGCCGCGGGTGCGGTTGTATTCATTGGTTATGTATTGGCCAAGTTTGTATCCAATTTGGTAAAAATGGCTGGAAGCTTTTTGGACCGAATTGGTGAACAAATTGGATTCAAAGAAACAGACAAACTGGTCTTTTTTCTTCAACAAATCGTTTTCATTGCGATATTCATTCCTGCGATTATTCAAGGACTTAATGCGTTAGAGTTAGACGCCATTACAACGCCGGCGAATAATATCCTTCATAAGTTAATGGATGCCGTACCGCACATTATTGGAGCCGGATTGATCATGACCATTTTCTTTATTGGAGGCAAATTTGTCGCAACATTCGTCAATGATCTATTACTCAATATTGGAGTAGACAAACTTTCGAAACAATTGCACCTATTTATCATTGCAGAAGATCAGTCACTTTCTAAAGTAATTGCGAATATTTTGCACTTTTTCATCGTATTCTTTGGTGTAATCTCAGGCGTAGAGTTGCTAGGGATGGACAGACTGACAGAAGTTATGCATAATATTCTCAATTTGTCCGGAGATATTCTATTTGGACTAGTTGTCATGGTATTGGGCAATTTTGTAGCTTCTGTGGTGCATGGTTCGATGAGCAAAAAGAAAGAAAATGAATTTGCAGCCGGCATAGCTAGGATGGCCATCATTGGTTTATTTTTAGCCATTGCACTTCGTACGATGGGAATTGCTAACAGTATCATCGATTTAGCCTTTGGGCTGACATTAGGATCACTAGCTGTGACTGTAGCACTGGCATACGGTTTGGGTGGTCGAGAAGCAGCAGGCAAACACATGGAAGATATTCTGAAACGATTCAGAAAAGAATAAAAACGTTTAAATCGAATTGGAAAACCTCAGTCAATAGGCTGAGGTTTTTTTATATCAACCAAGGAATAAGTGCCTTTCTGTTAGGTGGATATTCAGGAAATTTTTCCTTGTACCATCTGTGATGTTTTATGGCTCTAGGGACTAAGTTGGCTAGTGTCCAAATCAAAAATGATAAAGCAGCATAATTATAGGCCATCAGCGCAAAACCAGTCCATTGGATTATTTCTCCAAAGTGGTTAGGACAAGAAATGTATTTAAATAACCAACCAATTGGGATTTTGTAACCACGCTCACCTGGTTTTCTTAAACTAATCAAGTAATGATCACTTTTTTGGTTGATGAAGAACCCTACAGCAAAAAATGAGATTCCCAGGATAAAATTGATGCTTTCTACGCTTGAAGAATTATTGCCGGATAAATATGAAAGGTAGTAACCATTTAAACTTGCGTTGACAGCATTGAAAAAAATGGCTGAAATAGCAATCACCAGAGGCATTTTTTTGCCTTTTGTTTTAATCCGAAGGGGGAAGACAAAGGTTCGGTTAAAATAATGAATAAGCCACAATGCAAACAAGATAAGTGTATAGGTGTTTTGATTTGAAACTAAACTGAAATAAAGCATAATCAAAAAGGAGGGAAGCTCCATAATTATCCATCCCCATTGATTACTTATTTCTATCCCCCAACCTTTCTTAGTATGTCTACCATATGGGGCAGTTACAAATTGAAGTAGAATAAATGCGGCTACGGCAATAAATATCCAAATGGCGCATAATGTATTAAAATCAGTATTATTCATAGATGTCGAATTCTTCTTTATTCCATTTCAATAGGTCTGATATTGTCGATTCAATACTACGACATTTATGATTCAATTCTTTTTTTGCCTTATTATCAACCATATATCTCGGGGATTGCTGAAGTGTTAACAAACTTTTTCGTGTCAGGGGAAGGTTGGATTTTGTTATTTTTAAGTACCACCTAACTATCGGATAAATGGCCAATAATAATTGAGTAGGAATGGTGATCCATGATCGGTGTGGGTTCGCCAATTTCGCCATTTTTTCTATTGAGCAAAATGAACCGCAAAGCAGGTAGATTTCGCCTTTTCGTGCTTTGTCAAAACTATTGATGATGGTCTGACAGAGATCTCTTACTTCGATCATGTCATAGCCACCTGTTGTTAGCATAGGTATATTTCCATATGCTAGATTATAAATGGTTTCTCCTAGGAGTGAAGGGTGATAGTCAGGTGGACCAACAACAGCTGTAGGTCTCAATATGACGGCATCTAGATCATGAGTTTTAACCGCTGCAATAATCGCTTTTTCCGCTTTAATTTTACTTGCCTCATAGCTATTAGTATCATCATTCTTATATGGTACAGATTCATCAAAAATGTCATGTTCAGATTTACTTTGCGCAACATCTGAAGAGCTGATATGGATGAGTCGAATGGCTTGCTTTTTCAGACAAGCATTGATAACTGCTTGTGTACCTTCCACATTGATTTGAAAGAGTTTTTCAGTGTTGTGGTCGTCAATAGAAACCAAAGCAGCACAATGAACAACTATTTGAGCTTCAGAAAATAAACTGCTCAAGGTAATTGAATCATTGATGTCGCCTTGTATCCAAGTAAGGTTCTTATGTGCTAATATTGGTAATGATCGGTGATATAATGCCCGAATTAGATAATCTTCCTGTATCAGTAATTCTATCAGAGCAGTACCGATATGCCCAGTCCCTCCGGTAATCGCAATAATGTTGTTCACAGGTTAATAATTAGATATCGACCCCGAATCCAGCGCTTTTTGACCATTCATGGCACAGGCGTTTACCACGCCTATCAATCCGGCAAAGCGCGGATCTTTCGTCAATCCTTTTTTGTATCTGGCATAGATTTGCTGACAGATCACGCCTAGTTTGAAACAAGCAAAAACGTAATAGAAGTGGATGTTGGAAGTATCAATCCCAGTCTTTTCAGTATATCTTTCAAGGACTTGCTGTCTGTTTAGGTTTCCAGGCATCCAGGTAAGGTTAAAGGCTTTAAGTGCTGGAGGATCAATGAGTTCTACCCAGTAGGCTAAGGCGGTCCCTAAATCCATCAGAGGATCGCCTATTGTTGCCATTTCCCAATCCAGAACAGCCAAAACATCTGAATAATTTTCAAGCGACAAAACAAGGTTGTCATACTTGTAATCGTTGTGCAAAAGAGTAATTGTCTCACTTTCTATGATGTTTTGAGTGAGCCATTCGCCAAGTGCTTCCATACCTGGCAACTGATCAGTTTTGGATTGATTATATCGCTCCACCCATCCCTCAACTTGTCTTTTGACATATCCTTCTGGTTTTCCTAATTCCCATAAATTGTTTTTGTCAAGATCAAGTTGATGTAAGTCGCAAAGAATATCTACTGAATTGGCACTGATCGTCTGCATGAGTTCTGCCGTCATAGGCATATTCTTAGGCGGGGCATTTCTGAGTATAATGCCTCTTACACGTTCCATGATAAAAAATTCATCACCAATGATGTCCTGATCCTCACAATGCAAGATAGGACGCGGTGAATAGGGACAAACAGGATTTATTTTAGTTAATAAATCATATTCCCGTTTCATGTCATGTCCACCCTTTACCTCAGCACCAATAGGTGGACGACGTAGGACGAATTCCTGATCGTTGCATTTGAGTAAATAGGTGAGATTGGAGAAGCCACTTGGAAATTGTTCCACACTAATACTCCCTTCTTCAAAATCAGGGGAGGATTTCAGAAATTCGCTAAGCTTATTGATGTCAATATCTTCACCCTGGCGGATCATACCAGATCGGTCCATCAACATATTTTTATTTCTGAGGCTCATTGTAGAGTTGTTTGGTTTAGTAATTTTTCAATATAGAACGTGCAATAACAGATTTGTGAACTTCATCCGGTCCGTCATATATTCTAGCTCCTCTTTCATGTCTGTACCACCAAGACAGGATTAAATCGTCAGTAATACCTAATGCGCCATGTACCTGAATAGCGCGGTCTAATACTTGTTGTAATACATTGGCCACATAATACTTGATTGACGATATTTCAACTCTGGAAGCTTTACTTCCATGCTTTTCTATCTTGTCAGCTGCATGCAAAACCATAAATCTTGAGGCATTTATTTCTGTTCTGGATTCGGCAATCCAGTTCTGAATCGTTTGTTTGTCACCTAAAACCTCTCTGGTTGATATTTGACGGAATGCCGCTCTTTTGCACATCAAATCCAATGCTCTTTCTGCTATTCCAATCCAACGCATACAATGATGAATTCTGCCAGGTCCAAGACGTTGCTGAGCCAACATGAAGCCTTGTCCTTCTTCGTGTATTAGATTGGCCATAGGAACTTTACAATTCGTGTATTTAATTTCTGCATGACTTACATAGCCGGCTCCTTCTTCTCCCATGATGGGTATATTTCTGACCAATTCGAAACCAGGAGTATCTGTCGGTACCACTATCATACTGGCTCTTTCATAAGGACTTTCAGCCTCAGGGTTTGTAATGGCCATGACGACGGCAAAAGAGGCGCCGTCTGCTGAAGATGTAAACCACTTATGTCCATTGATGACATAATGATCATCTTCTTTGGTGGCAGTGGTGCTCAGATATTTGGGATTTGATCCAGCATGTTCTGGTTCTGTCATAGAAAAACAACTTCGAATTTTACCTTCTTGCAAAGGAGCTAGGAAAGTAGATTTAATTTCTTCGGAAGCATAGCTTTCAAGCAATTCCATATTGCCAATGTCAGGTGCTTGACAGTTGAAAGCATAATGACCAAATGGGGTATTTCCCATCACTTCACTAATTTGTGCAAACTCTACTAAATCTAGGCCCAAACCTCCTTCGTCTTCGGAAAGGTGAGGAGCCCATAGTCCCATTTTTTTTGCTTTTTCTCTAAGTTGGAAAAGCAGATTTTCGTGTTGTTGAAAATCTGATACCTCCAGTAATTTCATTTCTAAAGGGATGACTTCTTCATTAATGAATTGGGTGTATTTTGGGAGGAGATTTTTGACTCTCGGGGTACTAAAAAGATCAATCATTGAGCGTAGTTTATGGATCATCAAGATAAGTAATTGATTGGATTAAACGAAGGGTGGGGGTAATGATCTTTACAAGAACAGATAGGGTGTTTATCTGGTCATTTAAAATAGTTGAGCGCTAATTAAAACAAAAAATAGCATTTAGCAGCACCAAATAATATTTGGTATGGATTTATAGTAATCAGTAAATCAGATAGATAAATACCATTACTTAAATAAAAATAGAGTATGCGTGCCAGATTATTAGAATGAAATCAATAGGAGCTGAAACAGAAGCTGATTGTTAATAAATTAACATATGTTTTTTGCTTCGTGAAAATGAAAGCGAAGTATATGTTTTTGAAACTTGGAATTGTAACTAGTTTTGTTGCGTAAAAGAAGCCTGCCAAATGGGCCAATTAAATTACAAATTGACAAATGGAAGATAATAAAAGAATCATTGAAGAAACCTGGGAAGATCGTTCGAAACTTCAAGATGGAGAAGTAGTGAAAACAATAGAGTTTGTTTTGGAAGAATTAGACAAAGGCAGGTTGAGATGTGCTGAGCCAACAGCTGATGGGTGGCAGGTTAATGATTGGGTGAAGAAAGCAGTAATCCTATATTTTCCCATTAGAAAAATGGAAAAAATCGAGGTTGGTCCATTCGAGTTTCACGACAAGATGGCGCTCAAATCTGACTATGATAAGTTAGGTGTTCGAGTGGTTCCTCATGCAGTAGCAAGGTACGGCGCATACATTTCGAGTGGTACGATTTTGATGCCCTCCTATGTGAACATTGGGGCCTATGTCGATGAAGGTACCATGGTTGATACTTGGGCTACTGTAGGTAGTTGTGCTCAAATTGGCAAGGGTGTTCACCTTAGTGGTGGTGTAGGTATCGGAGGCGTTTTAGAGCCAGTGCAAGCAGCTCCTGTAATTGTAGAGGATAATGCTTTTATAGGGTCAAGGTGTATTATTGTTGAGGGAGTTAGAATAGGAAAGGAAGCAGTGTTAGGCGCTAATGTTACTTTGACTGCGAGTTCAAAAATCATTGATGTTACAGGGGATGAACCAGTAGAATACAAAGGCTATGTACCTGAAAGGTCAGTAGTGATTCCAGGATCATATGCTAAAAAATTTCCAGCTGGTGAATACAATGTGCCCTGCGCCATCATTATTGGAAGAAGAAAGGAAAGCACTGATAAGAAAACTTCGCTTAATGACGCGTTGAGAGAAAATAGCGTAGCTGTATAAAAAAGTTATAGGTTAATCGTTGATGGTTATTGAGTGATTGGGCCATAATGAAAGCCAATTACTTGATAACCATTTTTTGTTCTTCGCCCTTTAGATTAGTAACACATATTCATTTAACCCATCTCCCCAGACCTGTTCTGGGGTTTTCTGATTAGTGCGCGGACTGACGGATACCACAACAGGCGTGGTAAGTAGAGGCGCAAATCAAAATCAATTGCTTACATTTATTATTCCAAATAAATCTATTGATATGAGAAGTTTAATCCTGATATTTTTCTTTGCCTTGAGTCTGGCTGCTCACGCTGCTGAAACGATTAAAATCAAAGCATCCGATGGGGTGGAAGTGACCGTTGACTTGCACATATCACATCCCGACACCGTACCCTTCATCGTGTTATTCCATCAAGCCGGTTGGAGCAGGGGAGAATATCAGGAAATTGCACCTATCCTCAATCAGTTGGGATTCAATTGTATGGCCGTTGATCAGCGGTCCGGAAAGGCAGTAAATAATGTAGAGAATCAGACCTTTGTCAGTGCTCGTCAACTTATGAAAGAAACTAAATATGTGAATGCATTACCAGATATGAATGCTGCCATTACTCACGCGAAGACTTATTTGGCTAAAGGAGACTTAATTATATGGGGCAGTTCATATTCCTCCGCTTTGGTGTTGAAAATAGCAGGTGATCGCGCTGATGAAATAAATGGAGTTTTGGCCTTTTCTCCTGGTGAATATTTTCAGTCTATGGGAAAACCTAAAGATTATATTACCTCGAGTGCTAAAAGCATCCAATGCCCATCATTCATTACTTCCGCAAGAGGTGAACAAAGCAGTTGGTGGTCTATTTATGAAGCCATTCCAACTGAGACCAAATCCTACTATCTCCCAGAGAGTTCAGGAAACCATGGATCACGAGCTTTGTGGAGTAAGTTCTCTGACCATAGAGGGTATTGGGATGCCGTTACAACATTCCTGAGCCAATATTTATGATTCTCTCTTTTTGGTGGAATTCCCAAGCCCCGTCATAATTGAGTAGAATATTGTAATTCCGGTGATAAGAAATATTGGAATATAAAATTTTATTAGCATCACTCCTTACAGTGACAAAATGGTTTCGACAGTATAGTTGTGCACTAAAACTACATTACAACTAATACCTAAAACAATTCTGATAGCATATCAATTTTTCATTCGCTTTGCATGCCTTTATTTTTTGGTAGATAAAAGACAATCAGAAACAGTAAACAGCTATGTCAAGACATGGACTAGGTTTTTCACCTATTTCCTCTATTAGGCAATTCACTCTTATATCGTATCCATTTGAATCGCACCTTTGTATTGTAGAGTTGAATAAGAGGTTAAACAACATTGATGATTAGGTTGGTTTTTGGAAGTAATCTGGAAGCTGGAGAAGTTGAAATTGAAGGGAAGTAGCTTCCAGAATTCTTAACTACTTAAGATTTTAAGCCGGCAGGTTATTGTGAGAAAAATAAGGTTGGTTTTTGGAAGAAAACAGGGGTGAAAGTGAAGTTGATAGAGTAGGAGACGCCCTTGTTTATTTTTTTAAACGATACACAAGATCAAATCAGCTATGAGATTGGTATTGGAGCACCGGGGCAATTGGCCTTTGGTGCTTTTTTATTTACAAAACTTAATTTCTCAATTATAATTATCCGATTTAGAACACATTACATGATATTTGAATATGACCAAATCGTCCGAGGAAGTTCTGGAAGGGGTGTTGTCTGCTATCAACGAATTGACAGTAAATCAAAATCTGAATCAGGCACTTGATCACGCCGTTCGTTTAGTTGGGCAAACCTTCGATAGTGATTGTTTTTTGTCTAAAATAATTCTTGAAAAAAAGAAGTGGATCAGCAATGTACGACACTCCTGGATGAGAGTGCCGGATGATCAAAGAATTGCAATCAATCAGAACTTGGTGTTAAGTGCTTTTGGTGATATTAGTAAGCGACTACTTGATGGTGAAATAATTACATTAAAATATAGCGAATCAAAGAGGAAGCTGAAGAAGCACTTTGATGAATCCGGTGGCAAATCCGTCATCTTAGTACCAGTGCTCATAGGAGAAAATTTGTGGGGAATGTTGGCTATGTCTGACATAGAAGATGAAAGAGATTGGCCAAAAAGTGTTAGAGCAACCTTAGATTCTTTAGCCACTGTGATCAGCTCTAAGGTGAGAACTAGTGAATACAAAAAAGGGTTGAAAAATGAAATTGATCGGAGCAAAAAAGCTTTACTCAATCAAAATGAACGCTACCTCTCTTTAATTGAAAATGTGCCTGGGATTATTTTCAGATGCAAAAATGATGAAGATTGGACTATGGAATTTATTAGTTCGTATGTAAAATCAGTCACTGGTTATGAATCAGTAGATTTTCTGGATCATAAGAAAGGCATTCATTTCAATAGTATCATTCATGAGTCTGATCAATTGATGGCAAAAGAGGATGTAGAAGCTCAATTGTTAAAAGGGACGCATTATAGAACTACATATAGAATCCGAACAAAGGAAAACGAGGTAAGATGGTTGTGGGAGCAAGGGGTCCAACTTATTGAGAATGGAGAGGAATTTCTGGAAGGATGTATAGTGGATATTTCAGATCGAGTGAACAGCCATGAACGTGTGCTCGCGGCTACCCTGGAAGCTGAAGAAAGGGAGAGAAGTCGGATATCAAGAAATGTACATGACAACTTACAGCAGCTCCTTATTACAGCACATATGAATTTAACCTTTCTTAAAAAAAGACAAGCTGATTTTACTGATAAAGAAAAAAGAAAATATGAGATAGCCAATGACTATCTACAAAAGGCTATCGAAGAATCGAGGTCATTGTCTCACAAATTGATGCCAAAAGCCATTGAAGATTATGGTTTTGAAGAAGCAGTAGAAGGCCTGATTGAAAATGTAGATGAAGTAGTTGATACTAAATTTGAATTTTATAATAACTTAAATGGGGATCGCCTTTCTTCAAAAGTGGAATTGTGTTTATTTAGAATTACCCAAGAAGCTATGAGCAACATTATCAAATTTGCTCATGCAAAAAAGTGTACAATTCAGTTGATGAAGCATGAGAAAACTGTTATTCTGACTATTGAGGATGATGGGATCGGTTTTGACAAAGGGAAGGTTGTGATGAATGCAGAGTCGTTTGGACTAAATAGTATGAAAAACAGAGCATCTTCAGTGGGCGGACAATTTTTTTTAGATAGTCAAATAGGAAATGGTACTCAGTTAATTGTAGAAATACCATATTAAAACTTAAACTTTATGATGACCAATTTGATCAAAATATTACTGGTAGATGATCATAAGATGATCAGGGAAGGAATTAAATCATTTCTAGAAGAGAGTGAAGAATATGAGGTAGTATTGGAAGCAGAAAATGGGACTGATGCTTTCGAAATTTATGATCCATCAAAAGTAGATTTGGTAATAACAGATATAATGATGCCAGAAATGGATGGTATCGAACTCACCGGTAAGCTAGTGAAAAAGAACCCCGACGTCAGGGTAATAGCACTCACCATGCTCAATGAAAACCATCATATCAAACAGATGCTGAAAGCAGGGGTATCGGGCTATTTGTTAAAAAACTGTTCCGAAGAAGAACTTTTCAAAGCTATTGAAACAGTAATGACTGGCAATAAATTTTATTCACAAGAAGTGACTGATATCATCATGAATGATCTGTCTGGTGATAAAAAACCAAAACAGCGATTGTCAATGGAAATTCCACTAACTACAAGGGAGCTTGAAGTTTTACATCTCATTTGTAAGGAACATTCCAATAAGGAAATATCTGACAAGTTGTTTATTGGGATGCGTACTGTCGACGCCCACAAAAGAAACTTGCTTGAAAAAACTGGTTGTAAAAATGTAGCTGGATTGGTAGTTTATGCAATAGAAAGAGACTTGTTTAATGACTTATAAAAATTATTTTTTACTGATTAAAAAAAGTGAATATTTGAACAGGCATTTGGCAGCATACTAGTACTCTCAAACAAGTATTCTGAAATTTCGTAAATTTGCTATAACCAAGCTATTAAACGTTATGAAGTTAATTCAGAAAATAGTCGGTCAGATCAAAAGACGATTTGGCTGGACAGCACCTAAACCCAACCCTGTAGACGTCGAATATTTCTTGTCTCGTAAAAAGCACAATCTAAGTTAATCTGAACAGAGTAATGGGTATTGCCAAAAGAATTGTTTTGGGGATATGACAATAAGAAATGCTTTTGTAATACTATGCCTATTCGTTTCTTTCTATCAGGCAGCTAGTCAAGGTTCTATTGATGCGGTAAAAATAAAAGGCACTCCTGTTGACATCTACGTACCTCCATCTTACGATAATTCAAAGGAATATCCTGTCGTGTATTTCAATGATGGCCAAATGCTTTTCGGTCACCCTACGATTACAATTGCTTTGCAAGATATACTGGATAGCTTGATTGACAATCGGCTTATAGTAGAGACCATTGTTGTTGGCGTATTTGCTGATGAGTTGAGGGCAGAGCGCTATGTACCTTATCAAAATGACCAATTCGAGCGAATGCCCAATGGAGACTCTTATGCTGAGGATTATGTCAACTTTCTGATTGATGATGTGGTTGCTTATGTTGATGAAAACTACAGCACCGTATCAAAACCAGAGGGTAGAGCCATATTTGGATTTTCTTTTGGAGGATTGAATGCTTTGTGGATGCTTTTGAATCGACCTGAAACCTTTTCAATGGCTGCAGGAATTTCTGCATCTATGTGGGTGGAAGACTTTGCTTTGTATGAAGAAACTAAAAAATATAAACCCAATCAGAAAATTTGGTTTGATATTGGTACCGCAGAGTGGAACTATTATGTGCCATTTCAAAGACTTCTAAAAGAGCAAGGTGCAAGCATAAATACGAACGCCTATTACTTTGAAGTGAAGGATGCAGTCCATACTTGGGAAGATGTCAGGCAAAGGGTACATATGCCTCTTATGGTTTTTGCTGGGGCGAAATCTCATATCCCTTCAAAAATGAATGTAGAAATAGAAATTATTCCAAGTAAGTCAAATGCACAAAAGAGATTCACCAGACTAAATCCAGTGATTACATGTAAGGATGGGTTAAAATATTCATTGGCCTATGAAGCCAATTACGAAGTGACGAACCCAAGTGCTGGCAAGGTGTATGAAGATGGCAGGTTTGAACTTTATGGTGGCGAGAACCTTGAAGTAATTGTAACCTATCTAGATTTCTCCAAGAAAGTGAAAATACGTTCAAAACTTCTCAACTAGTTAGTTGTTGGAAGTCTTGTTAAGATCTTTTTCGATTCCCCTCAAACGTTCTTGGCAAAAATGAACCAATTCATTAGCACGTTTCACTAATTCGGTGATTTGATCTACCTCTACTTCTTCCGATTCTAACTGTTCACAAATAGATTGCAATTCATCATATGCGGATTGATAAGTTAATTTCTTTTTACTCATTTGGTTTTGTTTACAGTACTGATGATGATTTGAGATGCGGTTTTAGTTTCAATCTTGTCTCCTAACTTAACTTTTTGATTTTTCAATGCTTTGCCATTCAAACGTGTGATTGAGTATCCTTTATTTAAAATGTTTTGTGGGTCGTAGGCATCAATCAGTTTTTGGTTATGATCTAAGTTTGCTCTCAGGTGGTTTACTATGATAGTCGGTTTTTGCTCAATGGTATGTGTACACTGCTCCAGTTCAAAGAAATTCTTCTGCAAAATTTGATTAACACTCAGTTGCCATTTGAATTTTATCTCATTGATACGTTCATTTTGACGTAAAAGTAATTCCTGTGTTTGCCGCCCGATGGATTCTTGAATTTGATTTATTTCTGATTCAAAAGTGGACATTTTCGCTATCAAAAATTCAGCTACAGAAGTCGGTGTTTTTAATCGGGTATGAGCCACCAGGTCTGCAATTGATTGATCTCGCTCGTGACCAATACCGGTAATTATAGGTAGTGGAAACTGTGCCAAATGCGAACAAAGGTCATAATCATCAAAACAATCCAAGTCAATCTTTGACCCTCCACCTCGTATGAGTATGATAGCTTCATAGTTTTTATTGGATTCATTGATTTTGTGAAGAGCATCTATAATGGACTGTGGTGCAGCATCTCCCTGCATAGTCGCTGGAAATAAATCTAAAGTGGCTTGATATTGGTAGGGGTTGCCTTCAAACTGATTGATGAAATCTTCATATCCTGCTGCCGATTCAGAACTGATGATTGCTAACTGCTGAGGGACAATTGGAAGCACCAAAGATTGGTTCATGTCAATGATGCCCTCGGATTCCAATAGCTTAATTGTTTCTTGTTTTTTACGCTCTCGTTCACCTATGGTGAAATTGACGTCAATGTCTCTAATGTTGAGACTTAATCCGTACACTTCATGAAACTCTAGGGAAGCATTTAATAATACTTTCATCCCCTGTTTGAGTTCAGAGCCGGTCTGAGAAACGAACCAAGGGTGGATTTCTCGAAACACATTGGCCCATATTGTACCTCTTGACTTTGCTTTTACATAGTTGTTTTCTTTTTCTACAAGCTCAAGGTAACAGTGACCATTGCCATGCAGATTGATTTGTCCGATTTCCGCTATGATCCAATAAGAGCGTTCTAAGTTTGTAGATAAAACGTCTTTGACAAGTAAGTTGAATTCCTGGAGAGAGTAATGATTCACGAGGTAAATGTCAATTTACAAATTTCAAAATCCAAATAGCTGTGAGAAAATTCACTAGATATTTTGATTAAAAGTTAATTAAGATTTAAGGTGTGCTATTTACGATTGACAGAGACTCCTAACCTGAAATTGTAATTCGTATTTTGTAAATCACTTTACTCAGTTCCTAGCAATAGATTCTTAATGTCCTTTTGATAATTCCTCCCGATGGGCAAAAGTTTATCTGCGATTTCTACTTGGTTTCCATCTATGGCTTTCACTTTGTTTTTAGCTATGATGTAAGAACGATGAATTCTTACAAAATCATCACCCGGTAATATTTCAGCTATTCCTACTAGATTGTTGTGGTTGATTAAGCTTTCATCGTAAGTTTTGATACGAACATAATCTTTGAGACTTTCTATGTACAGAATATCATCAAGGTAAACCTTGATCATTTTTTTATCGATCTTGAAAAAAACGTGTGCTTTTTCTCCATCCTCGGAGCTGCCTCCATCAGAAGACTCTTTTTCTGCATTTCGTTGTTCTATTCGATTAACTGTTTTCATAAATCGCTGCAGCGAGAAGGGCTTGACTAGGTAGTCGATCACATCGAGTTCGAAACTTTCTACAGCGTACTCCCTGTAAGCTGTAGTAATAACCACAGCAGGTGGATTTTGAAGACTTCTTAGGAAATCCAGACCCGAAACAGTGGGCATATTAATATCCAGGAATATGACATCAACTTCTTGATTGGATAGAAAATTAAAGCCTTCAACCGCATCTTTACAAGTTCCGACCACTTCGAAATTTTTAAAGTTGACTAAAAAATTTTTAATCACATTAATGGCAAGTGGTTCGTCATCTATTATTAAACAATTAATTTTCATTCAGCGGTATATTTAAAACAGTCTTGTATTTTTCTTCTCCTTCGATCAAATCTAGTTTGAAATCTGTATCATAGATCAATTTAAGCCTTCTTTTTGTATTTTCTAAACCGACCCCATGATTATATGTTTTCAAACCATTGTCCGCAATCGGCCCTGGTGATTTGTTGTTTTCAGTAATGAATGTAAGCCTTCCATCTTTCACATGGAGTGAAATAAGAATGGGAATATCCTGACCGATCAGTCTGGTGCCATGTTTGAAACTATTTTCAATAAATGGTAATAGTAAAACAGGTGGTATTTGCTTTCCTTCAATGTCTCCAGATATTTCTAAATCGACATTGAGTCGTTCTCCATACCTCAACATTTCCAGGTCAAGATAATTTTGAATGTGCTTGATTTCCTTGACTAACGGTACGTTTTTTTGTTTAGCGTCATAGATAACATAACTCATCAACTCAGATAGTTTTAGCACGGTATATGGCGCTTTGTTCGATTTATCCAAGGTTAATGAATAAAGGTTGTTAAGTGTATTAAAAAAGAAGTGTGGTTGAATTTGAGATTTAAGGAACGCAAGTTCAGTTTCAAGATTTACTTTTTGAAGCTGAGCCGTTTTATTTTTGAATTGAATCCAGTCTATGGTCATTTTGATGGCAGTACCTATGGCCACTACATAAACCTCTCCAATAAATGAGGCCATCACATAGTTGAAATTGAAAAGAGACAAATCCTGGATACCTGATTCTTTATATACTTCTGTGGTAACAAATAAATAGGTCAAAATGATTCTAACAATAGTGATCCCAAGAGTGGAAAGAAAGAGAATAATTATGTACCAAGTAATTTTTTTGGGGATCAGTCTTGGCATGAGATAGTATATATTAAAATACACTATTACTATATGCAGTGGAAACTCTACAAGATTTGACCGAAAGGAGTAGGTATAGTCATCAAAATAGGAACCCCATCGTACCCAATTGAATGAGAAGTAAATAACCCAGAAAAGGGTATGGTATACAACTGGTTGCTTGGCAAAGCTCAATGTCCTTTGCATAGAGGTTTCTTCTGGCTTAAAAAATAGATGATCGGAAGTTAACACTATTACTATCAGTTGTAAAATGAAAATGTCCGATATATTATCAAATTTTTATTAACCAGAGTCAATATTTCGCTCGGTGGCAGCGAGTGAAAGCTCAATGGTAATAATTAACCATTTAGAGATAGAATGGAGCTGAAGTCTTCATTCGAAGGTAAAATCCCACCATTCAGCTATTTATTTTTAATAAGGCTTAAAGATTAGTGAAAATAGAGGATGCTAAAATCTATTAATAATGACTAAATCTAAAATTAAGTCTATGAAACAGAGAATACTTTTATTAAGTTTTGTCATGGGTATGGTGCTAATGGCACAAGCCCAAACCCGGACTTTGACTGGAAAAGTCACCGGAGCAGACGATGGCACTGCTTTACCGGGGGTGAATGTGTCGGTGAAAGGCACGAGTACAGGTACCATTACTGATATGGATGGTAACTATAAAATGGATGTATCAGATGCTGACGTTCTGGTATTTTCATATATTGGATATGCTACTCAAGAAGTTCCCGTTGGAGGAAGAAGTGTAGCTGACATTGTCTTAGCTGTTGATGCTGAGCAACTCGAAGAAGTTGTAGTTACGGCCTTAGGTATCGAAAGAGAAAAGAAATCTTTAGGTTACGCTGTTACAGAATTAGGAGGAAAAGAAGTAAGTGAAGCAAAGGAAAATACCTTTGTTAATTCACTTTCTGGCAAGGTGGCTGGACTTCAAGTCTCTCAAAATGCTGGCGGAGTTGCTGGTTCAGCTCGAGTTGTCCTAAGAGGTAATTCTTCTTTGACTGGTGATAACAACGTTCTATATGTCGTAGATGGAATTCCATTTGATAATACATCTAACGGAACACAAGTTGATGAATGGGGGAATAATATGGATTATGGAAATGGTATCGGTGATATCAACCCAGAGGACATAGAAACTATCTCAGTATTGAAAGGTGCAACAGCAGCTGCATTATACGGTTCAAGAGCAACCAATGGAGTAATTTTAATTACAACTAAAAAAGGGAATTCAGGTTCAGGAATCGGTGTTTCATATACTTCTAATGTGGTGTTTGAAGAAGCTGCCTATTTTCCTGAATTACAAAATACTTATGGCCAAGGTGCTGATGGAAACTTCTTGACAGATGTTGATGCAGTTAGAGGTGCCGGTTCATGGGGACCAGCAATGGCTGGTCAAAGTGCTTTGCTTTGGACGGGTGAAAACGGAGCCTACAGTGCACAGCCGAATAACATGAAAGAGTTTTTTGATTTAGGAAAAACTTGGACCAATTCTATCGCTCTGGATGGTGGTAATGAAGAAACATCATTTAGATTAGGATATACTAATGTTTCAAATTCTGGTATTGTGCCAAAAAGTGGTTTGGACAGAAATTCATTTACTGTGAGAGTTAGCTCTCAATTGACTCCGAAATTGTCTGCTGATGCTAAAGTGTCATATGTCAATCAAAAAGTAAAAAACAGACCAAGCATGTCAGGTTGGGGAGATAATGTTATGTTGAATTTAGTTGGGATGCCTAGAAATACGGACATGAACGAATTATCTAGGTACTATGATGTCGATGGTAGCGTACGAAGACCAGTAAGTACTTATGGAAATAATCCATACTATACTGTAAACGAAATGTATAATGAAGATTCTCGAAATAGAGTCTTTGGAATGACTTCTTTGAGTTACAATGTGACTGACTGGTTAAAAGTAATGCTAAGAGGCGGAACTGATTATACGGTTCAGAAAATTTTCTCTTATACCAAAGCTGATCACCCATTTAACAATTCAGTACTTAATGACCTTACTTATACTTCTCAAGAATCAAACTTTGATTTCTTGGTTTCAATGAATAAAGATTTGTCTTCGGACTTTTCAATGGGTGTAAACCTTGGAGGAAATTTGAGAAAAAACAATAATACTACTGCTGGATACCAAGGAAGTGGTTATAGTTTCCCAGGTATTTACAACATTCTAAACACGAATACAAAAACTGTAAATGCAGGAGCTGGAACTTATGAAAAAGAAGTTCAGTCCGTTTATGCAAGTGGTCAGTTTGCATATTTGAATGCCATTTTCATTGATTGGACTGCAAGAAATGACTGGTCTTCTACTCTTCCTTCTAGTGATAATTCTTATTTCTACCCTTCTGTTTCTACTAGTGTTGTAGTATCAGATTTGATTGATGGTTTGAATGGTGGAGCACTTTCATTTTTGAAGGTTAGAGCGTCTTATGCACAAACAGGTAATGATACACAACCTTATAAACTAAGAGACTTGTTTATTGTTGATGGAGATTCTTACCTTGGGCTCAACACAGCTAGTATTAATCCAAGCAAAGCAAATGCTAATTTGGTTCCAGAGAAAACAAATGCATTGGAGGCAGGGATTGATGTTCGATTTTTGGAAGGAAGATTTGGAATTGATTTTGCCATTTACAAATCAAATACTACGAATCAAATTATGCCAATTTCAACAGCTAGAGAATCAGGATTTACTAGTGCTTGGGTGAATGCTGGTGAAGTAGAAAATAAAGGTTGGGAAGCTGCTATTAATGCAGAAATACTACGCGGTGGAGATTTTACTTGGACAGCCAACTTAAACATGTCATCTAATGAGACAAAAGTGATTGAGTTAGATCCTGAGAATGGAATCACAACGCTTGATTTAGCTCAAGGCGGTGGAGGCGGAGTATTCTTCGTATCTGCTGTTGCAGGAGGAAATTACGGTGAAATTAGAGGATTCGGATATCAAAGGAACGATGCTGGACAAATTATTGTAGATGCTGAAGGACTGCCATTGGCTACCGAAGAAAGAGTGTCATTTGGCGATTTTAATCCAGACCTATTGGGAGGATTGACTAACAGCTTTACCTATAAGAATTTTGCACTTGACTTCTTGATCAGCTTTAGAAAAGGTGGTAAGATTATGTCTGTAACAAGTGCTGTACTAGATGGTAATGGTGGAAGCGAAAGATCATTAGAGGGAAGAGATGGTGGAATTGTAGTACCGAACAGTGTGACTGAAGCTGGTGATCCAAATACGACAGCAGCAACCGCCATGAGATACTGGGGATCTAATTATGGATCACGTAATATCATTGAGGATTATGTGAAAGATGGAAGCTTTGTTAAATTTAAAGAGATTACTCTTTCTTACAACTTACCTTCAAGCGTACTTTCGAAAACTCCATTTAATAGAGTGTCTGTAGGCATTACTGGAAGAAATTTGTTCTTCTTGTCTAGAACTATTAAGGATTTTGATCCTGAAGTCTCAGGTTACAATAGTGGAAATGGCCAGGGAATTGAAGCATACGCACTTCCTGCTACAAGAAGCTATGGTTTCAACCTTAAGGTTAATTTCTAATAAATTAAAGAATTAAAACTATGAAAAAGATATTATCAATATTCTTGGTATTCGTAGCCGTAGCCTCTTGTACAGATGATTTTGAGGAGATGAATACAAGTCCAAATAGTCCGTCTACAGTTAGTGATAACTTAGCGCCAGTATTTACATATGTTCAAAGACACGCCTTTGCAGAAACTAGGTTTAACACTTGGAGAGGAAATTTGATTTTCGGATCAAGATTTGCTGACCAATGGTCATTCAGTTTTGCTGGTACATGGTTTGGAAATGCAGCCGGATTCTCTTATAATGCTGGATGGACTGATGCTGCATGGGATGATCCATATTCAAAAGTGTCTGCTAATTTGGTCTCTCTTTTGGAAGGAACGGATGTCGGTGGAACTGCAGAAGACCCAGCAATTAATGCAATTACAAAGGTAATGAAAGGGTTCTTCTATCAAAGAATGACGGATCAGTTTGGTGCTATTCCTTATTCTGAAGCAGGTACTGGCATTGCCGCACCAGCTTTCGAATCTCAGCAAGACGTTTACAACGATATCATGGCTGAGTTAGGTGAAGCAATTACTGCACTCAAAGTAGTAGGTACAACCCACGCTTATGCAGGAAATGATATAGTGTATGGTGGTGATGTTTCTAAATGGATAAAAGCAGCTAACACGTTAAGATTGAGAATGGCGTTAAGAGCTAAAGATGCTTCTGGTAGTAATTCTGATGCTGTAATTTCTGCAGCTATGGCTGAAGGTTCTTTTCTGAGCAGTAATGATGATTCATTTGCTGTAGATAGAGATTACACAAATGCAAATAACTTGTTCAATGGTTATAGCGATGTCTGGTGGACATGGGATGGGCCAGCGGCTAGATGGTCTATGAGTAGTACACTTGTAGATGCATTGAAAGCTAACAATGACCCAAGGTTATATGCCTTTGCTCAACCAATTGAAGGAGGAACTGTTGGAAATTCTGCTGACTATGTTGGTTCAATTGTTGGCGCTAATTCCGATTACATCAATGCAAACAATTTTGAAACTTTCTCATGGCCAAATGCGAGAATTTATTCTGAAGGAAGTGATGTCATGCCTTCCATAGTAATGACTTATGCTGAAGCTGAGTTACTTCAAGCGGAAGTAGCACTAGATGCAGGTAATTTAGGGACAGCTCAAACTCATTTTACGAATGCGATCCAAGGTCATATGGAATATTGGGGTGTGGATGCTGCTGATATTACCACTTATTTGACTGATCCTTCAGCGACACTTGTTGCTGCCACGGCTTTCGATCAAATCGCACTACAAAGATGGTTTGCCGCATATACTTATGGATATGAAGCTTGGGCTGTGTCAAGAAGAATGAATGTAGCTGAACAATTAGGCTTTGATACTAAGCCAATAGCAGCTACGGGAACTCCTGGATTTGCTAATACTGTAGGAGGCGCTGAGAACGCATTGCCAAAGCGATTGAGATATTCTTCTAACGCAGTATTGCTTAATGCAACTGGAGTAGAGCAAGGCAACACATTAAATGGTGGCCCTGATGCAATGACGACAAAAGTTTGGTGGGACGTTAATTAATTCCATTATTAGATAAATTAGAAAGACCATCTCGAGAGAGGTGGTCTTTTTTCATTCAACCCTAAAGTTTTAATTCTGATGCAAAAAGTTATCCTTTCCTTTTTGGTATTGCTCATAGTAGCTTGTCAAGCAGATAAGCAAGAAGTTACAAAGCCACTTTTTGAAGAGGTCAGCGCGTTGACATCAGGTGTTAATTTCAAAAACGAAATACCAGAATCAGCATCAATGAATTCGTTCGTGTACGAGTATTACTATAATGGCGGCGGAGTAGCTACTGGAGATATCAACGGTGACGGTTTGGAAGATATATATTTTACAAGCAATCTAAGTCCTAATGCTCTATACCTCAATACTGGTGACCTACAGTTTATTGACATCAGCAAAAAATCAGGCATTGAAGGAAAAGAAGGATGGGCCACCGGTGTCAGTATGGTAGATATCAATGCGGACGGTAGGCTAGACATTTATGTCTGCTATTCAGGGCCGTTTCAAGCAGACTCGCTTCGCGCTAACGAACTTTATATCAATCAGGGAAATGATAACTCGGGTAATCCAATATTTGAAGAACAAGCGGCAAATTATGGTTTGGCCAGCACAGCGTTTAGTACGCAGACGGCTTACCTCGATTATGACCTTGATGGCGATTTGGATGTCTTCCTACTCAATCACAATCCCACTCGTATCCCCGAATCAGAACTCGCTATTGGAAGAAGTAAAAAGAATATCAAAGGAGATCAGTTTTTCGAAAATGTCGATGGCGTATTCGTTGACAGAACAAACGAATCCAACATCTATTCAAATGCCATTTCGTATGGTCTGGGAATTGGCGTCGGTGATTTGAATGAAGATGGATGGCCGGACATTTATATATCGAATGATTATGAGGAGATGGATTACATCTATCTCAATCAAAAAGACAAAACATTTAAAGAAGTAGTCAAAACGGCCACTAGGCACATTTCTAATTTTTCGATGGGAAATGACATTGCCGACTATGACAATGATGGGGCCTTGGATGTGCTCGTATTGGACATGGTGTCTGAAGATAATTACGGCATCAAAACTAGTATGCCATCAATGAACCCAGAGCTTTTCAGCAAGAGATTAGCTCAAGGCTTTCATCATCAGTATATGTACAATACACTCCAGAGGAATACGACATACAATGCTAACGATCGGGTGCCTAGATTTACGGATGCTGGCAGATTAGCTGGAATTACAAACACAGGCTGGAGTTGGGCGCCACTCATGGTGGACTTTGACAACGACGGATGGAAAGACATTTTCATTACCAATGGAATCAAAAGGGATTTTAGAAATAACGATTTCAACCTATTTTTAAAAAAAATGATGGCTTCAGATCCTAATTATTTGGATAATCCAAACCACATGGAAGCCACGTTAAATAAAATTCCGAAGAAGCCACTCAAGAATTACTTCTATAAGAATAATGGTGACCTCACTTTCCTAAAATCAACAGATACTTGGTGCCCTTCTATGAAGAAGTCACTTTCCAATGGTGCCGCATATGCAGATATTGACAATGATGGGGATTTGGATTTGATCATCAACAATATCGATGAAAAGGCCACCATCTATCAAAATCATTCAACTAACAATTTCATCTCGATCAAACTAAAAGGTAGTCCAAACAATCCAGAAGGTATAGGTGCCAAACTGTGGGTGTATACCAATGATCAGACGCAGTATTTTGAACATTACCGTGTACGAGGGTTTCAATCGAGTATAGCTTCAGGAATCAACGTGGGTCTAGGTACTTCTACAGAAGTGAATAGGATGAAGGTGGTCTGGCCAAATGGTACCTCCCAAGAACTCACTCAGATCAGCGCCAACCAATCCATACTGTTAGATGCAAAGGATGCTGTTAGCAAGTCAGATGAGCGCAGACCTCAAAAACCACTTTTTACAAAAACAGGGGCAAAAGCAATAAAGCATATTGAAAACGAATTTGATGATTATGCAAAGCAAGTTTTATTGCCGCACAAGTTGTCACAATTTGGCCCGGCTATGGCCATAGGGGATGTGAATGGAGATGGTCTAGAAGACCTGTTTTTTGGGCAGGCTGTCGGCAGTGAGTCATGCGTTTACTTACAATCCACATCGGGAGAGTTCGAACAATCACAGCAGTTGGATGATAATTCTGCTGAGAGCACAGATGCGGTGTTTTTTGACTTTGATAATGATGGTGACCTGGATCTGTACGTGGTATATGGGGGTAATGAATTCGAAGATGGAGATGAACGCTATGTCGATAGGTTATACATCAATAATGGAGGTAAGCTGAAATATGCACTTGACTTATTACCAGCTATTTATGAAAGTGGTTCTGTGGTAAAGGTTCATGATTACAATGAGGATGGGCGGTCGGATCTGTTCGTTGGTACCAGACATAGGCCAGGGGATTATCCTAATCCTGCGACAAGTTATTTGCTGAAAAATACTGGAGAGAAGTTGATAGATGTGACATCCGAAATAGCAGCAGGCCTGAAGGATATAGGATTAGTCACTACCATGGAATGGGCAGATGTCGATCAAGATGGAGATTCAGATATGATCATGGTAGGCGAGTGGATGGCGCCTACGTTTTTGATTTATGATGGTCAGAAATTCACCAAAAAGCCTAGTGTATTCCTAGACAGTCTCAGTGGATGGTATGGCACTGTGAAGGCGGTAGACATAGACAAAGATGGAGATTTAGATTATGTACTGGGCAATCTGGGTAATAACTATAAATATCAAGCCAATACTGAGGAGCCCTTCGAGGTGTATTACTCAGATTTTGACCAAAACGGTTCAAAAGACATTGTTTTGGGTTATTACAATTTCGGTGAACTTTATCCTGTTCGTGGCCGTCAATGCTCGAGTCAGCAAGTACCTGAGTTAAAAAAAGAATTTGCTAATTATCATAGCTTCGGCTCATCATCTTTGGCTGAGATCTATAAGCTGAGTAGAAAAACAGATGTTTTACACCTTAAAGCAACTAATTTTTCTAGTGGGGTATTGATGACCACTCATACGGGGTACGAGTTTGTGCCTTTTCCTAGTGAAGCACAACTGTCAAGCATCAACGATTTCATAGTTGAGGATTGGAACGAAGATGGTCATTGGGATCTTTTGTTAGCCGGAAATTTATACCAGTCCGAAATAGAAACACCAAGAAACGATAGTAGTTATGGTTTGGTGTTGCTAGGTGCTGGCGATGGTAGCTTTGAATCCATGGATGCGGATGCATCAGGATTCTATACACTCGGTGAGACACGTAAAATGGTAAAAATGAAAATTGGTGGACAAGAATATGTGGTCAATGCCATCAACAATGGTCCGTTGATATTTCATAAGGTTGCGAAATAACAAGCTTGCCTCCATTTAGCTCTAATATCAGGTCATACAGCGAAAGAATTTCGATGCCACCTGAGCTAAACATACCTTAGTACTCACATTTAGTAGTAGTACAAGAAATTAAATTAGAGTTTTGGGTTAGAAAGGGTCACGTTTTGCGTGATCTTTTCTTTTTTAGGGCTATTTGCTGCTGTTTCCCGTTTAGCTTCAAAAAATACCAGTTTAGCTAATATTTTTCCTCTCCATTCATTGAATATCTAGTTTTATTTCATAATTAATAAGTTAAAAGCGCAGAATTACGCTTTTTAAAAGAAATTGGATATGAGCATAACTATGGTAAAAGATACCGGAATAGCATCTAAAAGGACTAGTCGTAAGGAGTGGAGCGCGATGGAATCTACCAAATTTGAAAAGATACATACCGAAATATTCGAAGACTCTGACAAAGCATCAAAAATAATTGCCCAGGAGATTTCGGCTTTGATTAGATATAAAACCGAAAGAAATGAAAAGTGCATTTTGGGTTTAGCTACTGGTTCTTCACCCATTCAGGTGTATGCAGAGCTGGTACGCATGCATAAGAAGGAAGGGTTAAGTTTTCAAAATGTTGTTTCCTTCAACCTAGATGAATACTATGGGTTAGACAAAACGGATAATCAGAGTTATATCCATTTTATGCATCACCACTTGTTTGATCATGTAGACATCCTACCAGAAAACATCAATGTACCAAGTGGGAAAATAGCATTCGAACATATTGCGGAGTACTGTACGCAGTACGAAGAAAAAATTGAGAGCTACGGAGGATTAGATTTTCAGTTATTGGGCATTGGCCGAACTGGCCATATTGGTTTTAACGAACCAGGCTCCAAGATCAATTCAACTACGCGAATGATTACGCTGGATTATTTGACCAGACAAGACAACGCCTTTGCATTCAATAGCATGACGGATGTACCTCGTAAAGCAGTTACCATGGGTGTCGGTACTATTCTTAAGGCTAAGCGAATCGTCATCATGGCCTATGGTATGAAAAAGGCCGAAATTGTAAGAAAAACTGTGGAAGGAGAGATGTCAACTGATGTGCCGGCTACTTTCTTGCAGGAACATGAGGATGTGACATTTGTGCTAGATGAAAGTGCGTCTCAAGATCTTACCAGGTACCAAACGCCATGGCTGGTTGGTGACTGTGAATGGACAAAAGATCTGAAGAAAAAAGCAGTAGTTTGGTTGAGCCAAAAGCTAAACAAACCAATTCTAAAGCTGGCTGACAGAGATTACAATGATCACGGCATGTCTGAAATCTTAGGAGAAGGCGGCGCTTATGAAGTGAACATCAAAATGTTTAATCACTTTCAACATACCATTACAGGATGGCCGGGAGGTAAGCCGAATGCTGATGATTCGAACAGACCCGAAAGAGCTACACCTGCCAAAAAACGAATCATTATTTTTAGTCCGCACCCGGATGATGATGTAATATCTATGGGAGGCACATTTCTTCGCTTAGTTGATCAAGGGCATGAAGTACATGTAGCTTATCAGACTTCTGGAAATATTGCAGTGGCTGATCATGAAGCTAATCGTTTTGCAGAGTTTGCCAAACAATTATACGAGTATGCCGCAGGAGAAAAAGCTGATACTAAGGTTTTCGACAAAATGTTGAAGGAAATCAATTCAAAGTCCAAAAAAGATGTGACTTCGATAGATGTCAGAAAAGTAAAAGGATTGATAAGAAGAGGAGAGGCTATAAGTGCTTGTAGATATTACGGTATCCCTGATAGTCAGGTTCACTACTTAGATTTGCCATTCTATGAAACGGGCAAAGTAGAGAAAAACCCCTTGGGGAAAGCAGATGTTGATATTATTAAAAATCTCATAGAGGAAGTTAAACCGCACCAAATTTATGCTGCAGGAGATTTGGCGGACCCACATGGCACACATGAAGTTTGTCTGAAAGGAATATTTGCGGCTTTAGAAGGCCTGAAAAAGCAAAAATACATGAAGGATTGTTGGGTATGGCTTTATAGAGGCGCATGGCATGAGTATCCTATTGATGAAATCGAGATGGCAGTGCCTATCAGTCCTGAAGAGTTGATGAAGAAAAGAATGGCTATTTTTAGACATCAATCTCAAAAGGATGGTGTAGTATTTCAGGGCGAAGATAGTCGTGAATTTTGGCAGAGATCTGAAGATAGAAATAGAGAGACAGCCGAAATGTATGATAGCCTTGGATTGGCAGAGTATGAAGCGATAGAAGGCTTCAGAAGGTATCATTTCCTGTAATTTTTGAAAAAAATAGCTCGGCGAGCAACTCGTCGAGCCAACTAAAACTTCACAATTTGAGTAAAGATCGACTCCTAAGCCTTGATGTTTTTAGAGGCCTGACCATCGCGGCTATGATATTGGTTAATGACCCAGGCTCGTGGTCCTACGTTTACAGACCACTTTTGCATGCGAAATGGCATGGGTGTACGCCTACGGATTTGATATTTCCTTTTTTCTTGTATATGGTCGGTATGGCTGTTTCATTGGGCAAGCCAAAAACAGGGCATGATCGAAAATTAATCACGAGTAAAATATTAAAGAGGAGCTTATATCTTTTTTTGATTGGACTCTTTCTAAATGGGTTTCCATATTTCGAACTATCCACATTCCGAATCCCTGGTGTATTACAGCGCATCGCTTTGGTTTTTCTGGCTATTGCTTTAATGCACCATTACTTCAAAACAAGAGTGCAGATAATAATTGGAATTTCCTTGCTTGTTGGCTATTGGATAATCATGAGTTTTATTCCTGTTCCAGGAATTGGCGAACCAAACCTAGAACCTGAAACTAATTTTGCAGCCTGGTTTGATCGACTATTTCTAAGTGGCCACATGTGGCGTTTGAGCGAAACATGGGATCCCGAAGGTTTTCTTAGTACTTTGCCTGCTGTGGTCACAGGGCTGTTAGGGATTTTTTCAGGTAAAATATTGTTTGCTGCAGAAAATAAAGCACAAGGACTTGGTAAAATCTTCGTGCTTGGTAATGTTCTGATAGGTATCGCTCTGGCTTGGGACATGACCTTTCCAATCAATAAAAGTTTATGGACAAGCTCATTTGTTTTATATACTGGTGGGATTGCTATGAATTTTTACGGGATTTTGTTTTGGCTACTTGATATTCAAAAGTACCGTTCCAAACTGACGTTTCCCTTTGAAGTTTTTGGTTCCAATGCTATAACTGCCTACGCATTGTCAGGGGTGTTGGCTTCTCTTTTTGGGATAATTTCCCTAGGTGATTATTCTATACATCAAGTGTTGTTTGATGGACTGGTCAATATTTTTGGAGATAATTATTTTGCCTCTTTTGCATATGCAGTCGGGTTTGTCACTTTGTGCTACCTTCCAATTTTAATATTGTATAGAAAGAAGATTTTTATCAAAGTATAGGAGGAATTAAAAATGTCGTAATAATTTTAAATTTTGTTGTAATTCTTTCTAAGAAAATGAAGGAAAAAGGAGATTACAATTAGTTTTGAAATTAAGTCAAAAGATCATATGATACTTATAGGAACAAGCGGATCATCTAAATGCGACTGGCAACTTATTCAGGGCAAAGAAACTGTTTTGAATTTGAGCTCCAGTGGAATCAATCCGTATTTTTATACAGAAGATATCATTGAAGTTTCTGTTCGCTCATTGAGTGAGTTACTCAAGCATGCAGATGAAATTGAAGCAGTTTTCTTCTACGGAAGTGGCTGCTCTAGTAAAAAGCTACAAAACATTGTAGTACGTGCATTAGCCAAAGTATTTACAAAATCTCACATTTACGTCAATCATGATATTGTAGCAGCGGCTTTTGCTACATATGATGGTACTCCGAGTTTTACTTGTTTGATGGGTACAGGAGCTAATTCATGTTTTTTCGATGGCGATATTGTGAGACAGGAGGTGCCAGGTATCGATTATGTATTGGGTGATGAGGGTAGTGGAGCTTATTTTGGAAAGATACTGCTTCAATCCTTTTTGCGAAAGCAACTCCCACCTGAAATAGCCACAGTATTTGAACAAACATATAACATTACCAAGCATGATATTTTGCAAAACGTATATATGAAACCTTTTGCAAATGTGTATTTGGCCTCGTTTTCTGAGTTTATACATCAACACATGGATCATCCATTTTTTAGAGTTATTCTGAAAGATGGGATAAGGAAATATGTAGAGATTTATTTGGAAAGCTTCCCTAATCACAAGAAATACACAGTCAATTTTGTGGGTTCTATACCATTCTTTTTTGAAGACATATTGAAAGAAATATTAATCGAGAAAGAAATAGAACTAGGTAAAATAATCAAAGAGCCCATCGAACAATTAGTACAATATCATATTAATAAACACTACACTACAAAATAATGCTTGAATTAATAGTTGGAATAGATATAGGAGGTACCAGCACTAAATTTGGTTTAGTTGATACTTCTGGTAAAGTGAGAATTCATAGCAGCATTGCAACTGACAATCCTGATATTAGCGCGTATATAGCTGAGCTTTCCAGAGCGATCAGAAACTCTATAGACTCATTGGATGAAAATGTAGAGCTTATTGGTGTAGGTGTAGGAGCTCCAAATGGTAACTACAAGAAAGGAACGATTGAAGATGCGCCCAACCTACCTTGGTCAGGTTCTATTCCAATTGCGGAATTGCTTGAAGCTGAATTCCATTTGCCTGTCAAACTCACCAACGACGCCAATGCTGCGGCCATAGGAGAGATGATGTTTGGGGGAGCCAAAGGCATGCAGGATTTTATTACTATCACGCTTGGGACAGGTTTGGGATCAGGATTTGTAGCTAATGGTCAATTGATTCAAGGGCATGATGGCCACGCGGGTGAGTTGGGGCATATTGCCTACAAAATCGGTGGTGGACGCCTGTGTAAGTGTGGTAAAAAAGGATGTTTGGAAACGTATGTTTCTGCTACTGGATTGAAAAGAACTGTATATAAGCTTTTGGCAGATCATCACATGGATAGCGAATTGAAACGGTATAGTTTTGATGACCTGAATACTAAAATGGTAGCAGACGCTGCCAATAATGGTGATGTTGTAGCAAAGGAGGCCTTCAATTATACTGGGAAAGTCCTTGGAGCGAAATTAGCAGATGCTGTGGGGCATACGAGCCCAGAGGCTATCTTCATAATGGGAGGTTTAGCCAAAGCTGGTGAATTGATATTTAAACCTACCATCAAAAATTTTGAGAAAAATTTACTCAATATCTATCAAGGTAAAATTAAAATATTACCTTCTGAGTTAGACAGTACGCATACACCAATTATAGGAGCTGCAAGTTTAATACTTGAAGATAATGAGAAGATAAAGAGTGTTCCGGTTTAACCGGAATGTTTCGTTTCGATGGTCAAAGGAAGGGAAATACTAAACTCAGTAAACTCGCCCTCCTTGGAAGATAAATCGACCGATCCATTCATTTTTTTTACGGTTTCTTTGATGATATAGAGTCCTAAACCGGCACCTTTTGATCTGTCGCTGGCTCGATAAAACATGTCGAAAATCTTATCTTGACTGGATGCTGCAATGCCGATGCCATTGTCCTTCACTTGAATCGATAGTTGTTTTTGTGCCTTTTGCTCAATAATAGTAATATCAATATTCTGAGTAGACTTATTCAAGTCCTGATATTTAATGGCATTGGAAATTAGATTGGCTAAAATGACTTCTATTCTACGTTTATCAGAAACAAATTTGGACTTCAGTTCTACATTCAAATTGAATAATACGTGCTGATATCCCTCCATATGAATCATATTGTTAATGATTTCATTGGTTAGTTTTTTGAAATCAATTTCATTTTGCTGAACCTCTAAGCGAGAGTTTCTGGAGTAGTCCAAAATATCCATAATGAATTTATCCAGACGCTCGACGCTGGTTCTGATCATGCCAAGATATTTCATTAGAGCAGACGATGGGTTTTCTGATTCAGAGATGTTTACCAAACCTTTAATTGATAGGAGTGGTGCGCGCAAATCATGGGAGACACTGTAAACAAACCGATCTAACTCGAAGTTGACTTTTTTCAATTCTTCGATTTGTTGAACCAGCTGTTCCTGGGTGTGTTTTCTGGCAGTAATGTCTTCTACTGAACCTTCAAATCTGAGCGGTGCACCATTTTCATCTACGGTGAATTTCAAGTGATTACGAACCCAAAAGATTTCGCCGTTTTTCTTAAAACTTCGGTATTCAGCCTCAATTTTGGTTTTACCTGCTTTAAGTTGATTTCGAATATGTTGACGATCTTTTTGATCTACAAAAAATTGGAGTGCAGGTTCTTTTACTTGTTCCAACATTTCTGCTGGGGAGCGAAAACCATACATTTTTGCCATCGCCGGATTTACAGTAAGAAGTTCCCCATTTCTCTTTCCTAAACCGATATAGATACCTTCTGCGGAGTTTTCGAATAGGTTTTTGTAGTCTGATTCTGCTTTTACTTTGTCTGTTATATCCCTGAAAGACCAAACTCTTCCTATATTTTTTCCATCCAATATCATTGGGACTGAATGTCGCTCGAAAATCTGGCCACTTTTGAGATGTACCAATCGTGTATGCACTTCATCGGAATGTATAAGTTCTTGGACTTCGGACAATATTTGCCCTGCATCTATGACTTGATTTAGAATGAATTGAGATATTTCTTCAAAAGGGGCAGTTTTGATATAATCCTGATCAATTCCCCATTGTTTACAAAACCGGTGATTGGCTTCTAATATATTTCCATTGCTCCCTGTTGCTAGTATGCCATCATCAGTAGATTCTAAAATGGCTCTTAGATAGGAAGTTTGCTTTTCTTCATTTTCTTTTTGAGCAACAATTGAACTTCGGTCGAATATGTGAGCACAGAATAGAGCTTCATTTCCTTCATGCAGCGCTAGTATGGATAGTTCAATGGGGATAATCGTTCCATCCTTATGCCGTGCAACAGTTTCTACCCTGGGGTTAGATAACGGAGGAATACCCACATTCACATAGTTTTCAATGCCAAGTATGTGTTTTGGGTGATATTCTTTAGGTATGATCGTATCTGTAAGTTTCTTTCCAATTATTTCATTTGCTTTCCATCCAAATGTTTTTTCTGCCTGTGGATTCCAAAATGAAATCACACTTTTTTGATCATACCATATAGAGGCTTCAAATGAAGCGTTGCTCAAATTATTGCGTAATTCATTCGCGGATTTTAATTTTTTAATCGACCGCATGGCATATCTACTCGTCAATCCTATGAGTAGTATAATAAGCATACTGTTGGCTATAAATAACCAGCTTTCGAGATACCTTGCAGTGTTTCCTAAAACCTTACTGAAATTATATTCAGCTTTAGTTAAGTCAGCGGATAGTTGGTTGATTCGTTCGAGGGTTAAGAGTAATTCTTTTTCTGACCAATTTTCATTGTGTAATCTCATTCGACTATCAAGGCCAAGTTGGTATAGCTCTCCGATGAGTTGATCACCATAAGCCCATAACGAGATGGCTTCACTCATAAAAGATATTTCTCTAAATCGTTTAAAGAGCCAAATCATACTTTCAAGATCTTCAGCATGATTGTTTCCTTGTAAGAGTCTCTTTTCTATCTCTTGATTGCCAAGATTATTTTGCATAGCTATTCGAGCTAGACTATCACCAATTGGAATATTTATGTCGGCAATAAACTTATCCCAGTAGTGTTCTTCTTTCGAGGTTAAGTAGAGAATAAGATGGTTAGAAGCTGCTTTTTGACCTTTTGAATATTGAGATTCACCATTGATGTAAGCTCTAACAGCAGAGGTAGTTTTTAATGTATAATAATTCACAGAAATCAGAATAGCACAAACAACTAGAATGATAGAAAGTGCTGTGATTCGGATAGTGGACATTTTTGGGCTATTGCTAAACGTGAGGTGCTTGTCTGCAAGGTGTATTCTTAATTCTTACTACAATATACTAAATGGAAAAAGAAAGAAAACTATTTTATCCTTAGAGCTTGGATTTTGTTTTGCTGATTGGAAGATTGTATAAAATGGCAAAGCCGAAATAACCATTAGATTCATATTCATATTCAGCTCCTTCCAGATTTCTAGGGATATTATAATTGTAGCTCAAATAAAAAGTCATTTTTTGAGTTTCAAATAAAATAGGAAGGGTTAGATAATAATTCATCAAGCTGAATGCATTGTTCGAAGAGTTAGTTGTAAATAATAAGTTATAAGCTTGAGTTTGTAAGGCATTCAGTTTTTCACCGGAGTTTAGTGAATCTCTTAGTCGAATTAGAAAACCTGCTGTGGTGTTGGTATAACCGGCTTCGCGCAGTCTATTGGCGAAAATTACCATTTCCTTGTCATTTGAACGTTTGAATCTGGTGAGGTAATTGGTGCGTGTATATTGGGATGTAATGTTTTGATTTCCAAATAGGATAGCAATTGAAGGTAGTATGGATATTTTGTTAAATGGTTTGAATCCTTTGAAACCAAGATTACCAGTTAAGTTCCAAATTAATCTGTGAGCGGTTTCCGACCCAAAGGAAAAAGAATAATCAACACCAGTATATATGTATTTAAAGTCCTGTGTTATTGACCCACTGAGCGAATTAGTCAGGGTTTGACTTGCATCCTTTTTAGTGTAAAAAGAATGATCATATGACAAGCTGTAAGTCGTTTTCTTAGCCAATTGACCTATGTAGCCTATGGTCAATACGGTGAGGTTGTATTTTGGGTCAAATTCACTATTCCAAAATCCAGTAGCATCTACATATAATCCTGAATGATGGTAATAGGCGACTCCTGGAGTCAATCCTTGCTGATCTAGACCAAAATCGCGACCGGCAGAAGTCACGCGGCTAGAGTATCCAATTTTAAATTGCAGCTGAGACTGTTTCGATGCTGGTTTTAAAAGCTCATCTATCAATGCAAATAGAGAAGCTGAGTCTGCTTCATTTTCAAAAATAGCGTCCAATTCTGCATCAAGTTTTGCTAATTCTTCTTGTAGGTCATTTTGAGCTTTACAAGTTGCGGAAATGATCAAAAGGCCCACGAAGAAAGTGGCTGTTATGGTTAAAGTGCTAAGACGCAAAAAGGAGAATTAGTTGTTTCTTTTATTTCTCATCCGTTCATTATTTTGTCTTCTGAGTTGTTCATTCGTGTTTTGCTGTTGTTGTCGCCTTTGATCAAGTCGATCAAGCAACATTCTCTTGAAATCCCTTTCTGCATTTTGAAGAGACATGAGCTGTTTAGAGTTAATTACTTTTAGCATACGTTGAGAATATTCACCTTCAAGTTTGAGCTGCCGTTCTTTGACTTCTCTACCCAGTTTGAGCATCTCCTGTGTTTCTTGTTCGGTGGCTGTTTCAGGGTTGAATTTCCTTCTTGCTTGAGCAAACTCCTGGTGGTTCTCTCTTCTTTTCTGACTGTACTCATTGTATATCGGCCAGAATTTTTGGGCATCATCTGGAGTTAGCCCCAGTCGTTCACTAATCATAGCAATTTTTGCTGACTCTATTTTCTGTCTGGCTTCATCATTTTGAGCTTGAGAAATTGTCGTTAACAAAAGCATAAGTGATGTAAGTAGTAGTCTTTTCATTGTTACAAATATATTCATGGCTATTACTATTATATAAAAGTGCTTACATGATTTCAGTTGAATAGTCGAGTTCAGAGTATATTGATTCAAGGTCATCATCTGATAGATCTCCATCAATCATCTCCTTTTCTAGTGTTTCCAAATCCTCTATGAGATAACTTTCATTTACAGAAGCTAATATTTCATCTGTGCTAATATCTTCTTCATAGAGGTATTCGATTAGATCTTCAGAATCAATAGAGGCCAACAATTGTTGAGTAGTTGGGTGGGAGTCTTGAGGATAAAAGAACCACCCAATCAGAAAAATGGCGACTGCGGCGGTCAGACTCCATACCACTTGCATTTTAGGTATGAATAAAGATGTAGAAACCCTCTTTTCTTCATTAATTCTAGATTGAATTTTTAATGGCAACTCATCAAAATAGCCATCAGGTACTTGATGAATATGGTTTCTTTCAAGTGATTCGATATCTATTTTCTTTTTCATAATATAAGCGTCTGATGATTAGACAATCATTTTAATAGAAGGTTTAATCTAGTTTTATATTTTGTTCAATTTTTTTTACAGCCAGGTGATAACTTGCTTTTAATGCCCCTTCACTGGTATTAGTAATTTTTGCTATTTCCTTAAATTTCATCTCATCAAAGTATTTCATATTGAATACCAGTCTTTGTTTGTCAGGAAGCTTTAACAAAGCTTTTTGTAATTTCAGCTGAATTTCTTCCCCACTAATGTGAGAAGATTCATCGACTTTATGTGCCAACTCGCCTGCCACATCATTTATCGGAAGAAAGAATTTATTTCTTTTCTTTTTTAAGAAATTCAAACACTCATTGGTAGCTATTCGGTAAATCCAGGTAAACAAACTTGAGTCTTCTCGAAACTTGTGAATGTTTTTCCAGACTTTGATGAAAACATCTTGAACCAGATCATCAGCGTCGTCATGATCAATGACCATCTTCCTGACATGCCAATAGACTCTTTCTTGGTATTCACGTACCAATAAGTTGAAGCCATGGTTCCGACTTTCCTCATTGCTGAGTTTTTCTATTAATTCCTGATCAGTCAAAGTAGTGCAATTTGCAACTTAGATGCTCGAGTACATTAAAGGTTTAATCTTGTTGAGGATAATTTCTTTTATTATCTCAATTCATTTGACTCAAACTTCCTGTTTTTACTACACTTCTCAAAATATTATCTAGTCCGCTCAAAGATTATTGAAGCGAATGTCATACCTTTGAGCCCCGTAACAGAAGTTTCGAATTCACATCAAATGACATCAACAAAATACATTTTCGTTACGGGTGGAGTAACCTCTTCTCTTGGTAAAGGAATCATTTCAGCATCTTTAGGTAAGTTACTGCAAGCCAGAGGGTTTTCTGTAACCATCCAAAAACTAGATCCATACATCAATGTGGATCCTGGGACTCTCAATCCTTATGAACATGGTGAATGTTATGTGACAGACGATGGGGCCGAAACTGACCTTGACCTGGGTCATTACGAAAGATTTTTGAATGAACCTACTTCTCAGGCAAATAATGTAACTACAGGTCGCATTTATTACAATGTGATTAAAAAGGAAAGAGAAGGGGAGTTTTTAGGGAAAACAGTTCAGGTAGTTCCTCATATTACCGATGAAATTAAAGAAAGTATATACCGATTAGGTAAGACTGAAAAATATGATTTTGTGATCACCGAGGTCGGTGGATGTGTAGGTGATATCGAATCACTGCCTTTTATAGAAGCCATGCGACAAGCTCGTTTTGAATTGGGGCCCACAAATGCCATCAATATTCATTTGACTTTAGTGCCATATTTGGCTGCTGCAGGAGAATTAAAAACTAAGCCTACGCAGCACTCGGTAAAACAATTGCTTGAAGCGGGGGTTCAACCTGACATTTTGGTTTGTAGAAGTGAGCACAAGTTGAGTGCTGATTTGAGAAGGAAGATTGCTTTATTCTGCAACGTTCCGGTCAATTGTGTCATTGAAGCGCAAGATGCAGACACCATCTACGATGTGCCACTTTTGATGAGAAAAGAAAAATTGGATGAAAGAGTGCTTTCTCGTATGAAGTTCTCTTACAAAAAAGAGCCAGGATTAGAGCATTGGAAGAAATTTTTAGGAAAGCTTAAAAATCCTGTAAATGAAGTAAACATTACCGTTGTAGGTAAATATGTTGAACTTCAAGATGCTTACAAGTCTATTTCTGAAGCATTTGTACATGCTGGTGCAGAAAACGAATGTAAGGTAAAAGTAAAATGGCTTTCATCTGAAGATGTTACACCAGACAATGCTGCTAAACAGCTCGAAGGGGTAGATGGTTTATTAGTTGCTCCTGGGTTTGGAGAAAGAGGAATTGAAGGAAAAATTGAAGCCATCAAAATTGCTCGTGAACAAGGAATTCCGTTCTTTGGAATTTGTCTGGGTATGCAGTGTGCCAGCATCGAGTTTGCAAGGAATGTGTTGGGTCATAAAGATGCTAATTCGAAAGAAATGGCAGAGAAGTTAAAGCATCCTATCATTGATATCATGGAGGACCAAAAGAACATCACTGAGATGGGTGGTACCATGAGATTGGGTGCCTATGACTGTCAGATCAAAAAAGGAACTAAAGCGTATAATGTTTATGGACAAACCAAAATACAGGAGCGCCACAGACACAGATACGAGTTTAACGATGCCTATTTGAAGGATTTTGAAGAGAATGGAATGATTGCTTCAGGACGAAACCCTAAAACTAATTTGGTGGAGATCGTTGAATTGAAAGATCACAGATGGTTTGTAGGTGTTCAATTTCATCCAGAGCTTAAGAGCACGGTGCTCAACCCACATCCGCTTTTTGTGAAATTTGTAAAAGCGGCCCTGTCATATAAGAAAGATAATTTATCAGAAAACAATAACTAATTAGATGGATAAAAATCAGATCACAGGTCTGGTCTTAATGCTTGCATTAATGACCATATATTTTCAATTTTTTGCTCCGGAGGTACCTGAGCAGCCTGTTGAAACAGCACCCATTGAAACCTCAGCACCTGCTACTGTCCAAGATACACAAATGGCTGCCACGCAGCCTACAGCTATTAATGACTCATTGTCATCAGCTCTTCACAGAGAGAGATATGGCATTTTTGCTCCATTTGCCACTGGTGAAGAAGAAGATATCAATATAGAAAATGAGTCTGTCAAGATTGTCCTTTCTAGTAGGGGTGGTGTAGTAAAAAGAGTTGAGCTTAAAGACTATTTGACTTACGACAAAGATCCTTTGATTTTGATGGATAAGAATAGTAGTCAATCAGATTTGCTATTTGTGAGCAATTACAAGCCAATTAATGTATCAGAGTTATACTATCAGGCAGACTATAGCAAGCTAAAAGTCGAAGGGAATGATTCATTGACTGTTAGCTTTAAGGTGGCCTTGGAGAATGGTAGATTTCTTGAGCATAAGTATAAGCTTGGAGGCACTGGTTTTCAATTACAATATGAAATCAATCTAGTAGGGATGGATGGAGTGATCGACAACCAAGACGCACAATTTACTTGGGTGGACAACATGAAAAATGTCGAACACACACTGAAAGAGTCTAGAGCTAAAACTACGATTAACTATCAGCCGATTGGTGATGACTTTGATGACCTCGGTATAGGTGAGGGTGCAGAGTCAGAAACTATTGAGCAAGGCCTAAAATGGTTTGCCTTTAAGCAGCGTTTCTTTTCTGCAGCACTGATAGCTGAAAATAAAATTGGCAAGTCAACTCTAAGTACAATCGTTGATCCTGCAGATAGTTCTACGGTAAAGACAGGTACGGCAGTATTATCCTTGCCTATAGGTGATTTAAAAACTGGTAAAGGCAAATTTCAATATTACTTTGGCCCGAATGATTATACGGTTCAGAAGAAAGTCGTGGACGGTTTCGAGCAAAATGTAGACCTCGGTTGGTTCATTTTTAGATTGGTCAATAAATGGTTGATTATCCCAATTTTCAACTTACTGGAAGGTGTGATTTCGAATTACGGTATCATCATTATCATTTTAGTTTTTGTGATTCGTTTGATTTTGGCTCCGTTGACTTACAAGTCACACATGTCTATGGCCAAGATGAAAGTCTTGAAGCCGGAGATGGATGCCATCAAAGAAAAGCATGATGGTGATATGCAAAAGTCACAGCAAGAAACGATGGAGCTCTACCGTAAAGCTGGTATTAATCCATTGAGTGGTTGTATTCCAGTTTTGCTGCAGTTTCCTTTCTTGCTAGCCATGTTCAACTTCTTTCCAAACTCGATTGAGTTGAGGCAGCAAGCTTTTCTTTGGGCGTCGGATTTATCTACTTATGATAATGTGCTAAATCTCCCATTTGAAATCCCATTTTATGGATCTCATGTAAGTTTATTCTGTCTACTGATGACAGGCTCAACTTTACTCTATACTTGGTCTAACAGTCAGATGAATTCACAAATGCAGGGACCTATGAAGTCTATGCAGTACATGATGCCGATTATGTTCTTGTTCTTCTTGAATAGTTTTTCTGCTGGTTTGACGTTCTACTATTTCGTTTCAAACATCGTTTCTTTTGGGCAAATGGCTTTGTTTAGAAAATTTGTTGACGAAGACAAGATTCTTAAAGTGATGGAAGAGAACAGAAAGAAAAATGCCAATAAGAAAAAGTCTAAATTCCAGCTCAAACTGGAAGAGGCGATGAAAGCTGGTGAAGAACAGCGCAAGCAAAAAGGAAAGAAGAAAAAGTAATTTGCTAATCTGTTGACAGCTTAGATTAAGTGTTTTACTAAATAGTAATCAGGAAAAAATGATTCTTCTTAGAGTCACTAGATAGGGATTCTGAGAATCATTTTGATAATCAGCGTTCTCTTTGAGTAACTCTGATTGGAAGTTAAAAAGAATTAAATTTAATGTCCCGTTCCGATAACCATCGGAACGGGACATTTTAGTTTTCAGCTACTTATGAGTTTATCAACATTTGTATGTGGAGAAGTTTCCAGATACAAATAGAAGAAATGCGGAAACGAAAATTATATTTGCCAAGGTCGATGAAGTGTAACTATCGACTTATTGACAATTTTCATTAAATCTGACAACGAGCTTTATGGGTAAGATTATCTCAATTGCAAATCAAAAAGGTGGAGTAGGGAAAACTACTACAGCTATAAATCTAGCAGCAAGTTTAGCCGCATTAGAATATAAGACGCTATTGGTTGATGCTGATCCTCAGGCCAACTCTACTTCTGGTATTGGTGAAGACCCTAAGCAGGTGAAAGCTGGGATTTATGAGTGCATGGTGGATGCTATTGACCCCTATGAGTGCATCATGAAATCTGACATTGATTATTTGGATTTATTGCCTTCTCATATTGACCTTGTCGGAGCTGAAGTAGAACTTGTCAATTATGATGAGCGGGAAATGAAAATGAAGGCCACTTTGGAGTCTATTCGAGAGGATTATGATTTCATTATAATCGATTGTTCGCCATCTTTAGGTTTGATTACTGTCAATGCATTGACTGCTTCAGATTCAGTTATTATTCCAGTGCAGTGTGAATACTTTGCATTGGAAGGCTTAGGTAAGCTCTTAAATACGATTAAAATTATTCAATCAAGGTTGAATCCTGATTTGGAAATAGAAGGGATCTTATTGACCATGTATGACATGAGATTGAGATTGTCAAATCAAGTAGTAGAAGAAGTAACTACGCACTTCAAATCAATGGTCTTCGACACGTTGATTCCACGAAATATTAAACTTAGTGAGTCGCCAAGTTTTGGTTTGCCAGCGATCTCTCATGATGCAGAAAGTAAAGGCGCAATTAGCTACCTGAATCTTGCAAATGAAATTGTAGCGAACAATGAGCAATTGGCCGAAATGGCCTAACAACGGACAGCCGACCAATAAAAGAATTATTTAGATGAGCCAAAAGAAAGCAAACAAAAGGAATGCGTTAGGTAGAGGGTTAGGAGCACTATTGAGTGATGATGGTGGTGGAGAGAAAAGCGTTTTGGCTAAAAAGCCTCTCCGTGAAAGAAGTGCTTCAACTGGTAGCATATCTGAAATAAACCTAGATCAGATTGAAGTTAATCCTTTCCAACCACGGACGGATTTTGATCAGGATGCTTTGCAGGAATTATCTGAATCTATAAAAGTACAAGGCATTATTCAGCCTATTACCGTAAGGAAACTTAACAACAATTCTTTTCAACTTATTTCTGGTGAACGAAGATTTCAGGCCAGTAAACTTGCTGGTTTAGAAAAAGTACCTGCGTATATCAGAACAGCCGATGATCAGCAAATGTTGGAAATGGCTTTGATTGAAAATATTCAACGCCAAGACTTGAATGCTATGGAAGTTGCTCTCAGTTACCAAAGGCTTCTTTCTGAATGTGATTTGAAACAAGAGCAGCTTGGAGATAGAGTAGGTAAAAAAAGGTCTACAGTAAATAACTATTTGCGCTTGCTGAAATTACCACCTGATATTCAAGCAGCAGTGAGAGATGGTAAAATTTCTATGGGCCATGCCAGAGCATTGATCAATGTAGAAGACACTTCACTACAATTAGATTTATTGAAGAAGATTCTAAATGAGGATCTTTCAGTGAGAAAAGTGGAAGCTTTGGTTAAACAGGCTTCGTTTCCGGATGAGCCTCAAGAAGAGCCTGAACAAAAAGTAGTGAATAAAGAGATATTAAGTGTTCAAGACAAGTTATCTTCGCACTTTGGGACGAGAATCAATATCGCCTCGAAAGATAACAACAAAGGAGAGATCAAAATACCTTTCGCTTCCGTTACGGAATTGAATCGCATTTTGGAAATCATTGACGCTTAAATATAGAGTGAAATCATCGGTATTTGTTTGGATAGGATGCTTGATCATCAGCACATCGGCTGTAGCTCAAAATGAAACCATCATTAGGGCGAATACAGATACTACCATTGTAGCCACTGACCTTGGTGGTATAGAGACGTTTCAAAGCAAATCTACTTTAGATCCTGATAGAGCTGCTTTATATGCAGCAGTGTTTCCTGGACTCGGACAGATGTATAATAAGCAATATTGGAAATTGCCAATAGTGTATGGCGGGGCAATTCTTATAGGACATTTCATCAAATACAATAATGATTTTTACAATGCTTTTCGGAATGCATACATCGCCGAAACAGATGGGGATGATACTACATTTAACCCATTTCCTCAGTTTTCACAAGAAGCGTTGCAACGAAATGCTGAAAGGTTTAAGCGAAATAGGGATTTCATGATTATTATGGGCGTGGTTTATTATCTGGTTCAGATTGTTGATGCCCATGTATCTGCTCATCTTATCGAGTTCAACATCAATGATGATTTGGCCTTGCAGCCAACCTATCACCCAAGAGAGAAATACTTTGCCCAAAATGTTGGTATGTCTTTGGTTTTTAAATTGAACAAGTAGTAATAAATCAGAGATAGTTGTAACTAATCAACTGTTAATTTTTAAAAAACTGAATAATGAATGTAGGATTGGTAGGGTATGGAAAAATGGGTCAAGCCATTGAAAAGATACTTCTGTCTAAAGGACACACGATTTCAAAAATAATCAACATTGATAATGCCGACGAAATAGCCGATATCACCCTATCTAATACAGATGTGGTCATTGAGTTTACAGCACCCGAATCAGCACTCAATAATATCAAAACGGTTCTAGGAAATAAGGTGCCAGTTGTTTCTGGTAGTACAGGTTGGTTAGAATATTACGAAGAGGTAGTGAATTATTGTAACGCTCAGGATACGGCATTTTTCTACGCATCAAATTATAGCTTGGGAGTTAATATATTCTTTAAACTCAATGAACAATTGGCTAAAATGATGAACGGAAAGGGTTATGAAAGCTCCATGGTGGAGATTCATCACACGCAGAAGTTGGATGCGCCTAGTGGAACCGCTATTACATTGGCTGAAGGCCTAATTGCAAACAACGATAGCAAGACAAAGTGGGTGAATGAGAAGTCTTCCAATCCTGAGGAACTTGAAATAATTTCCGAGCGTGTAGATCCTGCTCCGGGTACTCATGACATTACTTATGATTCTAAAGTGGACACCATTAAAATCAGTCATGTAGCACATAGCCGGGAAGGTTTTGCTCAAGGAGCAGTTTTGGCAGCAGAATTTTTAGCTGGCAAGAAGGGTGTTTACTCCATGGACGATTTGCTAAAACTTTAGGATTCAGATTAAATCATATATTTGCCGAAATTAAATCAACTATGAATTGGAATTTTTTTAAACCTAAGAAGAAAGAAGAGAAGAAAGGACCTGTGAAAGAGTGGGTAGATGCTATTGTTTTTGCAGTAGTAGCAGCCACGCTTATTCGTTGGGCATTTATGGAGGCGTTTACGATCCCTACACCCTCGATGGAGAACTCTTTGCTTGTAGGTGACTTCTTATTTGTTAGTAAGATTAATTACGGCCCAAGGACCCCAAAGACCCCCTTGCAGTTTCCGTTGACTCATGCTAAAATCTGGGGTACTAATATTCCTTCCTATACTGATGCCATTCAATTGCCGCAATTCAGATTTCCTGGTTTTGGTGACGTGGAAAGAAATGATGTGGTAGTTTTCAACTATCCTCCAGAATTCGAACATCCTACTGATCTCAAAACACATTATATCAAAAGATGTGTGGCTATAGGAGGAGATACGATCGAAGTAAGAGATTCTCAGGTGTACGTAAATGGTGAAAAAGGAGAGAACCCGGAGGATATGCAGTTTGCATACTACTTAAGAACCGATAGCAAAATCAATGATCGCGTATTTAAGAAGAATGGAGTGTGGGATTACAACCGTGGAAGCAATAATGGTTTTTATCAAATGCATGCTCGTCCGGAAGACGCTAAGAAGTTTGAGAACTTAGACTTTGTAAAAGAAGTCATTCCACACAAAGAGCCAGAAGACTTCGTCAACCCGAGAATATTCCCAAATGCAGTCAAATTTCCATGGAACGCTGATTTTTTTGGTCCATTGGTAATTCCAGCTGAAGGAATGAAAATTGAATTGACTGAAGACAATGTAGCCATATACGGTACAACCATACGCAATTATGAGGGCTTGGAGAATGTAGAACTTAAAGAGACTGAATTATTCATTAATGGTGAGAAGGCCACTTCCTACACTTTCAGCCAGAATTACTATTTTATGATGGGTGATAATCGTCACAACTCAGAAGATTCTAGATTCTGGGGATTTGTGCCTGGTGATCACGTCGTGGGTGAGGCGTCATTTATTTGGATGTCTATTGATCCAAACGAGAGTTTTCTTAGTAAGATCAGATGGTCTAGACTATTCAATGGCATAGATTAATACAGGGCATTAGAATCAAGAACCTTGATATGATCTAGTTCTTGATTCTAAATTTTACCACTCAATTTCATTTAATCCTTTATCTCTTAGAAAGGCATTTGTTTTACTGAAATGCTTATTTCCAAAGAATCCTTTGTGAGCAGCAAAGGGGGAAGGGTGAGGGGATTCTAAAACATGGTGTTTAGTTTTGTCAATAAGTGTTCCCTTATTTTGGGCATACGCCCCCCACAAAATAAAAACCAAGTTTTCTTTTTCCTCTGATAAGACTTTAATCACTGCATCTGTAAATTCCTCCCATCCTTTTTTCTGATGTGAACCAGCTTGATGAGCTCGGACAGTTAAGGTAGCATTAAGTAGAAGTACGCCTTGCTCAGCCCAACGATCCAGGCACCCATGGGGTGGGATATCTTTGTTTAGGTCATCTTTGATCTCTTTGAATATGTTCTTCAATGAAGGCGGCATTCGAGTTTCTTTCTGCACTGAGAAACATAATCCATGTGCTTGACCCTCCCCATGATATGGATCCTGCCCCAGAATGACTACACGTGTGTCGTCAAATGAGCTGAGGTCAAAAGCGCTAAAGATATATTTAGCAGGTGGAAATATTTGATGGTTTTGATATTCCGACTTTATAAATTCCGTTAGATTATGGAAGTAATCAGCTTCAAATTCTCTTTGAAGTCTTGTCTTCCAGCTTTTTTCAATTTTTACATCCATTATTTTCGAAAATAAAATAAATTGACTTACTTGTATACTCAATCCTAATCCAATTTTACAATTGATAGTGATAATTTTTGATGGTAACAGAGATAACAAAAGGCATTAAAGTGAGTGTGGAGACGGAATACCAACCTAAGTATTCCAGCCCCAGACAGTTTCATTATGTCTTTACTTATAAGGTTACTATTGAGAATCAAAGTGAACACACCGTTCAACTCAAATCAAGGCACTGGTACATAAAAGACGCAGCCTACAGTGATCGTGAGATCGAAGGAGAAGGTGTAGTAGGTCAGCAGCCAATCATAGAACCAGGGCAAGAGCACGTATATGTCTCTGGATGTAATCTGAAAAGTGGTTTGGGTAAAATGATTGGAACATATCTTATCGAACGAATCATTGATGGTAAGAAAATTGAAGTGCGAATTCCCGAGTTCGTCATGGTAGTTCCAGATCGATTCAATTAGATCAATTCCTTTTCTTGAGAATTTCATTAATTTTTTTTCGAATCATTCGATACTTGAGGTATTGGTTTTTGGCTATGGATGAACATAGTCTTCAGTCTCCATTTCTTTTTGATGTCTATCAGCAGGCACTTAATCCATCGAGGAGAAAAAAAGTCAAAAACATAGAAATTGAAGCTATCCGTAAGAGACTTTATAAAGATAGCAGACACATAGAAGTGGATAGTTTAGGTTCGAAGTCTAGTTTGGCTTTTTCTCGGTCCAAACAAATTAGTGCAATAGCAAAAGCTGGAATTTCAGATAGAAATCAATCTGAAATTTTGGTCAACCTATTAGAGTATCAGTCTTCGAAAGTTATTTTGGAATTAGGTACTTCCTTGGGGTTAAATACGATCTATATGAGTCAGGCAGGAGTAGTGGAACGTGTCGTAACAGTAGATGGAAATAGTGAGCTATGCGAAATTTCTCAGTCGCATTTTTCCGAATTGGAAATTCAAGGAATTGAGCTTATTAATACCGATATAGATGCTTTCATTCTCGAGACAAATGAAACTTTTGATTTTGTTTATATGGATGCAAATCATACTTATGAAGCCACCAAACGATATTTTTCGTTCGCGCTTGATCGATTGTCTAAATCAGGTACGATAGTAATTGACGATATAAATTGGTCTCAAGAAATGAAAAAAGCATGGCTGGAAATACAACAAGATTATTCCGATCATGTTTATATAGAAAATGATAAAATTGGAATAGTATTTGCGAATGTAAAATCTCTAAATGGAAATTATATTTTGAGATTTTAGAATATCATAACGAGCGTTTTTTATGTAATTGCTTATGTGTAATTATCTTATATTTTTGCAGCTATATAATTCAACTATGGAAAAAAATTCTTCAGCACATCAGGCACCTGAAAAAGGTCAAAATAAAAAAATATTTACGGTGATACTTGTGCTGCTCCTAATAGCAGCAAGCGGTGCATTCATTTATAAGTACTTGGAATCTTCTGAGTTGGCTAAACAAAATGGAATGACACAGGCTCAATTAGATCAGGCTTACAATGATTTAGACTCTATGAGCAATGAGTTGGATACCAGAATATTGAAAATTGCTCAATTAGGCGGAGAAATTGACACGCTTTTGCAAATCAAAACCCAGCTTGAGGAAGAGAAGAAAGCCTTCAGAAAAAAATCATACAAGCAAATCAATGATTTACAAGGAAAAGTTAACGGCTACAAAGAATTGCTTTTGGCTCAAGATGAGGAAATTGAGCGATTAAAGGTGCTCAATGATTCGTTGATGGTTGAAAATACAGAGCTGAAAGTGGAAGCAAATAGCTTGACTGAATCAATTAAAGATCTTAATCAAAGCAAGGCAAAATTGGAAGAGAAGGTGGCTACTGCTTCTAAGTTAAAAGTAGAAAAAGTGGAAATCGTCGCAGTTAGCTCTAGTGGAAAAGAAAGGTCATCGCCATTCAAAAACAGACACATTGATCATTTGAAAATTGATTTTGAAATAGCGGAGAACCGAGTAGCCCCAATAGAGGGAAAAGGAATTTTAGTCAAAATTACAAACCCTGATGGTAATGTAATTTTTGATGTAGCAGCTGGTTCAGGAACATTTGTTTTTGAAGGAAGAGAAAGCTTTTATACAGTTAAAAAGGATATTCTGTTTTGATCGAAATAGTCAATCGCTTAGTTTCTTGTACAACAAGGGAAGCGACTATGATCTTGGTAAGTATATTTTAGAAGTTTTTACAGATGACTACAAAATGGGTTCTACATCATTTATAGTCAAGTAATTATTTCCTCAAAAAGGCCTTGATATTGGTCTTTTCATCTAGAAGGACTTTTGTGCAGCACATCAGAACGATGAGTGCCATAACCATCAATTGACCACCATCGTTTCCAACGATAATCCCAATAAAAAACAAGTGGGAAAGGATAGCGCCTATCATTAGTGCCACACCTAGAAGAGCTCCTAATCCAGCATGTTTGGGCCAGAGTAATAGGATGGAAGCTATCAATTCTAATATACCTGTAGAAATTCTGAAAAATGCTTCGTAATCACCGTGCCCAAAAATCGATAGGGTAAGGTTCGTAAATAAAGCTTTGGATTCGTTGAGAAATGCATCCCCGCCTATGCCGAATTTGAAAAGCAAAGTTTCGAGTAGTATGATTGCAGCAATAAATCTAGGTAGATATTTGATGATCTTGTTTAACGTCATTGGTGTGAAAATAGAGTTTGACTTATAAGTTACACGAATCAAATAAAAATAGGGCCTCTTTGGACTTCAAAATTATAGTTGCTAACATTAATGTATCTACATTAGATACAATTAAGCTATTGATATGGGGTTGAATAAGGATATTAAGCAAAAGAAATTCAAATCAGAATTTGAAAAAGTTGTAGTGAATCTGATGTTCACTCGTAATTGGTTGGACGAACAGCAACAGCGGGTTTTAAAACCATTTGGACTAACTATACCCCAATACAATGTGATGCGAATTCTACGTGGGCAGCATCCCGAAGTATGTACAGTGAATCTGATCATTGAAAGAATGCTAGATCGTATGTCCAACGTATCAAGGATAGTAGATAAACTTGTATCAAAGGAGTTGGTATCAAGAATTCCCAATCTGCAAGACAGAAGAGCTGTTGATGTTTTTATTACTCAAAATGGGCTGGATATACTCGACCAGCTGGATGATTCTTTTCAGGTACTTTTCGAAGAAATCAATTCGTTTTCAGATGAAGATTGTAGTCGTGTGAATGATTTCTTAGATAGATTCAGAGGTACTGAGCCTGATTAAATCTTTTTGAGTATATCCAACAACCCTTTTTTCTTATCCTTGGACCGTACAACTAAAATCGGAATCTCAGAATGCAACTGAACCAATTTTTCCGCGCTACCACCAATAAAAAGTGAAGCAGCAGCAGTAATTCCTTTTGCACCTATGACGATGGCACCAGCTTTAATACTTTTTGCAGTTTTGTAGACAGATGAGATGATGTCTTCGTGTCGATCTAATGTATAAATTGGTTCAATTGTCAGGTTGGTCTTTTCAAATTTCTTTTTGAACACTTCGTAATCTTTCTTCGCATGCTCTTCCATTATAGCAGCAAATTCTTCGAATGATTTACCTGTATAGTGGTAACCACTTGGCACTTGATACACATGTTGGATCAAGCATTTTGGCTTTGGGAAATGATCAATATTGAGTAAATCGATGGTTTGATTGACTGCATCCAAAGCATTGTCAGAAAAATCTACTGGGACTAGTACCTTACTGATTCTTTTGTCAAACCCTTTTGGAATAATAAGCAAAGAACAAGCTGCTCTACGAGCTAATCGACTGATGGTTACTCCGCCGCTAGGCTTCTCATTTTTTCTACCTACAATGATCAAATCCACCTCTTTACTTGCGCTAAACTTCAGAATAGCTTTAGTGGGTTGGCCAGATCTAATTTCAATACTTACTTTTGAGTCATTGTGAATATAATAGCGATCAACTTCTCGCTCAATTTCTTTTTTTCTTTCAGCTAATGCGTCATCTATAATGTTCGGAAATTCCTTTTTAACAGCAGCAGGAACATTCAAATCCTTGATTACATTGATGAATTTAACTTGCTTAGTACCTGCAAGTTTAGCTATCATTGATGCAGCGTAGATCAATTCCTTGTCTAAGTCAGAATGGTCGAGAGCTACTAAGATTTTTTCAAATTTATACATCAGATTCGTTCGTTCAAGTTGTAATTCTTTCTTATGGATTTCAATTTATGCAAAAAGATAAATCAATTTTTAGAAATCTAACTGATTAATCTCATCTACAAGCATTTCTATTTGCTCTTTTGAATGAGTGGGAAAAGAGGCGATGCGGATATGTTTATTCTTAAATTCTCCATATCCATTTCCTATATTTAGTCCCTTTTTAGCTAAACGCTTGATTAATGATTCGGACCCACCTTCTACCTCAGCTACACCTACTGTTTTAGATCTAAATTTATTCTCTTTCACGAATGCATTTAATTTCGGGTGAGTTTCAAATAGGTTATACAAAAGTGCACTTTTATAGTTTGCTTCCTGTCTGATTTGATCTATGCCTTTAGTAAGCATGTCTTTCACCACTTTTCCTAGTAAATAGATGTTAAGCACGTTGGGAGTGCAAGTAGTCTGATGTTTGGCAGCCATTTTTGCAATTTTCAATATGCTATTGTAAGAGTCATGATAATTACCCTCTGCTTTGAGTTGTTCGGCCTTTTCTAAACATCTTTCATTGAATGTCCAAACACCCAATCCAGCAGGCAGTCCAAATGACTTCTGAACGGAGAAATATAAACTATCCAACTGGGTGAAGTCGAATTGAGGAATAGGCAAGGAGCTCACTGCGTCAATGACCAATAGTGGATCCTGATATTTGGCACGTAAGCGATAGATGTCTTCAACAGGCATTGCTGCGCCAGTGCTTGTTTCGTTTTGTGCTAACCCAATGAGCTCAACGTTTGAATCGATGACTGCAGATGGTAGATCGTGGTGTGTTCCAGCAGCTACTGTACGGCCTTCTGCATTTTTTCCATGAGCAGAAACCGCCGTATGGAATTTTTTTGAAAAATCACCATTGATAAAATGAACGGAATGTTTTCTGATGAGGTTTTCACTCATTCTATCCCAAACTTCAGTGGCAGAAGAAGTAAACCCGATAGTAAAATTCTCAGGTAATTGTAATAATTCTCTCAGCAATTCTGTGGTCTCCTGATGCATCTTAACATAAGCCTTGCTTCTATGACTTATAGAGGCAATATCAGATTTCAATGCCTCTTTGATATGTTGTTCAGCAGTGAAATATAATGCTGATGGACCAGGAGTGAAGAAAATATTTTTCATTGGAATAATTAAATATATGCACGAAAGATAAAGTCAAAATTACCTTCCATTATTCGCTGCAAAATGAATACATTTGTCGGACAAATCTCTGGGTTTTTGTATGTTTATTTAAACTATAACTATAAAAATGACCGAGTGATTTCGGTGGCTAAATCGGGCCTCATTTCGATCTCTGATCGGAACTCTTCGGAGATAACAGAGGAAGATTGAATCACACGGATAGCTCAAATCCTTACATTTTCCGGTTTAAATTTAAACCCTAAACTCAGAGATTTTACTAAAAGCCTTCATGATATAATCAGGAAGGCTTTTTCTTTAATAGAGCACTCTGAATTTAATAGTTCCGTTAATTTTTCTTAGGTCTGAAATAGCCTCCTTATTATAGTTCTTATTGATATCCGTTATCACATAACCAACTGTATCATTGGTTTTTAAATATTGGCCCATGACGTTGATGTCATGTTTGGCTAACGTATTTGTAATATTAGCCAATACACCCGGTTGATTGTGATGAACATGAATGAATCGATGAGCGTCCTGGAGTATCGGGAGTGTCAAGTTTGGGAAATTCACGCTATTGGTAGTGGTTCCAGTGTTGATGTAATCTATAATCTTTGTAGGAACAAACTCCGCAATATTTTCTTGCGCTTCTAATGTACTACCTCCAATATGAGGAGTAAGAATGACATTTGGAAGGCCTCTTAGTTCAGAGACAAATTCATGTGCATTACTCAGAGGCTCCTCTGGGAAAACATCCACAGCAGTTCCGGCAATTTTCCCACTTTCTATATTTTTCTTAAGTTCTTTAATATCTACCACATGACCACGAGAAAGGTTCATGAATACTACCCCTTCTTTCATGTAGTCAAACTCTTTTTTGCCTATAACATTAGCATTCGATTTTCGACCGTCTACATGCAATGAAACAACGTCTACTTTAGTCAGAAGCTCTTTTAAGGATTTGCATTTAGTAGCATTTCCTAGCGCTAACCTTTCATCCAGATCATAATAATAGACATTCATACCCAGCCCTTCAGCCAAAACTGAAAGTTGCTTTCCAATGTTTCCATACCCGATGATACCGAGTTTCTTGCCTCTGATTTCAAAACTACCTTTCGCTGATTTATCCCATTTGCCCTGGTGCATAGAGAAAATCTTATCCGGTAAATTTCTGATCAACATGATCATCTCGCTGATGGCTAGCTCAACCACTGATCTAGTATTGCTAAAAGGTGCATTGAAAACGGCTATACCACGCTTCGTACATTCAGTGAGGTCGATTTGGTTTGTACCTATGCAAAATGCACCAACGGCCATCAATCGATTGGCATGTTCCAACACTTTTTTGGTGACCATTGTTTTGGACCTGATACCTAAGATTGACACATCTTTTATTTTTTCGCAGAGTTCTTCTTCATCGATGCCTGCTGGGTAAATTTCAATCTGATAGCCTTCTTCTTTTACGATTTTTACACCATTCTCGTGGATATTCTCCAAAAGCAAGACTTTGATTCTATTCTTAGGATATGATAGTGCTCCTTCCATTTTATTATGATATAGTATTTCGTCTAACGAGGGGGCGACGTGGTCGGCGTTTTTTACCACGTTTTCTCGTGAAACATTTTCAGTAAAAGCATAAAACCTGTTGGCTTTGCCTTCTTTTCTAATTTCGTAATCGTTGTACCCATCTCCAATTACATGAATCTCACCTTGCAGTTTTAACGCTTCAATTTTTGCTGGCTTTCCTTTGCTTTGCGATAATATATTGTCTTCGTCAAATCCTACAATATTGTCAAGGTCATCAAACACGAATGTATTGGCGTGCACGTTTTCTTCTTTGATTCCGTATTTCTCAACAATAGGGAAGATAAATTCTTTGAACCCGTTCGAAAGAATGTAAACATGGTCTGCATGCTCTTTTAGAAAAGCCTTATTTCTTTTGAAAGATTTGGATACCAGCTTATTCAGCATGGTAATGAGAATGGGGAGGTGTTCCTTTTTGGCATCCAAGATTTGCAAACGCTGATTCAAAGATTCTCTGAATGATAATTCGCCACTCATAGCCAGGTCTGTAACGTCCGCAATTTTCTTGAGTCGTTCAATCTTTTCCGGATGATCTTTCAGTGAAATAGATCCAAGTACATCCAGTGCTTCGACGCTTGTAAATGTGCTATCAAAGTCAATCACAAAATTTTTTGTAACTGTTTCAGTCATGCTATAAAACTCCTTTTATAATGAATGAGTATTAACCTGTTTTGATCACCTTGGGTTTGGAGTGGTAAAATTATTTTGATTCTTTATATAAATGGTCACATATATTCAAATTTATAATGATTGTCATGATATTTTAATGAATACTTAAAAATGCTTCTTTTCATTAAGAATTTTACAAAATATCAGTTCATAACCAAAGGATATTCTTTTTTGAAATAACCCTACTGGATGTCGGAATGTGCATATAAATGAAAATTGTAAAGTCATGATTTAAGAACATTCTAAGAAGGTGTGCTTCAATAGGCGATGTAGTGTCAAATTCAGTATCAATAAAGTGGAGGTTAAGAAGTGTATCGATAGTTTATTTGTAGTATATTGGTGATATTCTTAACAAATTGTATAATTGCACTATTGGAAGAAAATTGAAAGTGGAATTATTTAGCAACTCTAAAACTTAAACTTTGCTCAAATGGGTATTTTAGACCTCATCACCTTACTTATTTTCCTAGCCGCTGCTTTTACACTAATTAATATTACATTTCTAAAATTGCCTTCTACCATTGGGCTTATGGCGATCGCTTTGATGTCCTCTGTTGCGATTGTGTTCTTGGGGTTTGCGGTTCCAGCTGTAATGAATGGGGCAAGTCATATCGTTGAGGAATTTGACTTTAAGGAAGTACTATTAAATGTAATGCTTAACTTTTTGCTCTTTGCTGGTGCTTTGTCAGTGGACTTAAGCAAACTGTTAGAAGAACGATTGCCAATTATCGTTTTGGCCACTATTGGAACATTGATGTCAACTTTTATAGTTGGTTTTTTAATGCAGTTTGGATTTGGACTTGTGGGCAGTGAAGTGGAGCTTATTTATTGTTTGTTATTCGGAGCATTGATTTCTCCTACAGATCCAATTGCTGTGCTTGCGCTTACAAAGGAATTTGGATTGGATAAGAATCTGGAAATTAAGATAGCCGGAGAATCCTTATTTAATGATGGCGTTGGTGTAGTTATTTTTCTAACCATTTCAAGTATAGCTATGGCTGGACATGGTGGTGGTCACGGAGCTCATGGAGGCGGAGAAGAAATTACAGCCATGAGTGTGGCAGGCCTGTTTGTGAAAGAAGTGGCGGGTGGTTTGCTCTTAGGTGCTGCATTTGGCTATTTGGGTTTCAAACTGTTGAATTATATCGATAATGATCATGTTGAGCTAGAGGTTTTAGTCACCCTTACACTAGTTATGGTAGGAGGTAGAGTAGCTGAATTACTTCATGTGTCAGGTCCATTAGGTATGGTTGTAATGGGGCTATTTATAGGTAATGAAGGAAGAAGCGAGCACCTGGCCAATGCCACAGGCGAGTATGTGTTTAAATTTTGGCACCTCCTGGATGAGGCCCTCAATGCGATACTATTCATTTTGATAGGCCTTGAAGTGATCATCATTGCTCAGGATTTTAGAATGGAATTTTTGATGATTGCGCCAATTGCTATTGCTATTGTGTTATTTGCAAGGTTCATAGGTGTTTCAATCCCTATAAAAGTGATGGAAATGCTGGGTAAGAAATTTGAAGATAAAAGTATCATTATATTGACCTGGGGCGGTTTAAGAGGAGGAATTTCTGTAGCTTTGGCGCTTTCATTGTCGGATGAGATACCTCATAAGGATATTATTTTGGCAGCCACATATGCTGTGGTAGTATTTTCTATTTTAGTGCAAGGATTGACTATCAAAGGCATATTGAAATAATAAATGAAATCAAATTAGTAGAAAATAAATTACGAATAGATGAAATTAAGTTTAGCAGAAGGATTGATGCTGATTGCGTTGGATGACGAGGAGGGAAGATTATTGTCAGCAGCAGAGCATTCAATTGATCACGGACTATTGGCCATTTTGATTTTAGAGCTATCTCTAATTAAGAGAGTTGGATTCGAAAGCAATAAAATTGTAGTGAAAGACCCAACAGGAACAGGTAACAAAGTGCTTGACAGTGTTTTGAAAGCTATTGGTGGTGGTGGAGATTCTGTCTCTGGTACGATTAAGAAAATTGCTTCTGGTTTTGACTCTATACAAGATGACGTGATCGAATTATTGGTTCAAAGAGGTATTTTGAAAGTTGAATCAACTAAGCTTTTATGGATTCCAGTTTCAGAAAGAATGGATAATGCTAATTATGCATTCGAACAGGAAATCAGAGATACGTTGAAAGCAGTTGTTCAAAAAGGACAGAAACCTACACCAGCTATCATTATCTTAATGTCTATGATCACTAATTGTAAGATTTTGGAAGAAGTTTTCCAAGAAAAAGATGAACTGATCGATGCGGTGAAGGTAGCCAAAGACATTACCAATTCTCCTGCGATAGACGCTGAAACGCAAATAGTTTTGAACGATCTAAAGGAGCATTTTCTGACGCTTTAAGAATATAATATCAGACAGGAAAAGGAGCTAACATTTAATTGCTAGCTCCTTTTTCTTTTTTGGCCTCATCTTTCGAGGTTTTACTATTCTGTAAGTGGAATTCAAATAGTTGATTCACCTCGTTCTCAGTTTCTTCAAGGGTAGTACCATTTTTTTCAGTCAATTGTTGAATTTGAAGATCAATGAGCGTTTTTAGATAAGCTTTGATAGAATCTTGATTAGCAATAGTTTTATTGGCTTTCATTGCCATAAACCCGAAACCTTCATGAGGGTTGTTTCTATCTCTTTCTAGAATGAAATATTCGTGTCCTTCAATTTCCACTTGATCGAAATGATATTGAATGTCTTCATGAATTTCGCTGAAATTGGGACCGTCAGAGTGATTTACATCTCTGTTTTCACAAGAAACTAATACTGAAATCGCAATAACGAGTATAACTGAAAAATGCTTATGATGTCTCATGTTAGGATTCTTTAAAGTACCCTTCTTGAACATTGAATGCTTTTTGTATGAGCTGGAATGAGCTCCCATTTACAATGATTATTAAATAATCTCCCAAAGCAATAGTGAATTTCTTTTCTGGATTTTTGATGAGTTGCCGTTTGCCATTTTTATCCTTTTTACTCATACCTATCAATATCCCATTATAGGTCTGTTTTATGTTATTAAATGACTCATGGTAGTCTTTATTGAGATAAGGATTGTCATAAGTAACCAAAAACTGCTTGATGTCATAGTCAGTAGGAGTGTGCGCAAATGACATGATGTCTTCAGTATATGAAGCAACATCTGGTTCAAACATATAACTAGCCAATATTTTTGATGAAATATCGTGGGGAGATATAGCATTTGTAACACCTGCATTGATAAAAGTGTTTTTGAGGTTGGCGTTTTCCAAAGTAACTACGAATTCCAATTTCTCAAATACTTTTTTCATATTCAGGATAAACACCAATTTTTCTGTATCATCATCCAGATTTACAAAAACTACTGTTGAATCTTCAATATTAGCCTTCTTAAGCATTTCCGTATTCTCGAAATCGGAATATAAGGTGAAGACTTTATTGGTGTCATATTTCTCGTGAATATGCTCAATATGGCTTTTGATATTTGTGACAATAGCCACTTTTTTGTTTGCTCCGATGAGCTGTTCCACAACAAGTTGGCCAAAATCACTCCAACCAATCATGACGACATGTTGCTCAAACAAGGTTCCGTTGTACCCTAACATTTTGTTTTGTTTTAAAGTGGTAATTAAGTTCGTGATTTGACCAATGAGTAAGCCATATATGCCTACACTCAATAGAACAAAAATAAATCCTATAAACCTGCCATATAGTGTTACAGGATATATATCTCCGTATCCGACAGTCGTCAAAGTAGCTATGGTAAACCATGTGGCTTGGTGATAATCAGTGATACTCGACTGTGTGCTCTCCTTTTCAAAATTAATTAACAGAGTAATTAAGATGAAATAGATTACCAACCCAACAATTGATCCAATTATGAAGCGATTTATTCGTCTTCTTTCACTCGTGTTTAACATTGATTAGTCATAAAATACAACTCAACTTATTAAAATTGAAGATATTTAAAATTGCTATCCTAAAGAAATTTTGATGTGATTATTCTCCTAGACTAAGCATCTAATAAGTAAATATACGGACTATATAAGATGTGGGGGAGAAACAAAAAAGCTCCAGAATAAATTCTGGAGCCAGCAGCATTTTGAGAAAAATTAATTATGACTCTAAATTCGACAAAGGTGATTTCAAAATATTGCCAAACTTCTTGAAAATATTGCCAAACGACTGTGAGCGCATTGAAATTAAATGAATTCTGCAGGTGTTTTACCAAATCTCTTTTTAAACTGCGTATTGAAATGACTCACATTATTCATACCGATGGATTTTGCAACTTCTGATGCACTGCTTACCTTTTTTTCTTTGAGTATTCTGTTTGCGTATTGCAATCGAATTTCTTTTATAAATTCAAAAGGAGTGGAATCCGTCATTTTCTTAATCATTCGATAAAACTTTCGCTCACTGACGGCTATTTGATCAGCTAAATGGTTTACAGAGAGATTAGGATCGTCTATTCGATCAAAAATCAAAGATTCCACTTTTTTAATCAGGGATTTTTCTATATCAGCCAAGGTTTCTGGATTGTTAATGAACAGCGCTGCTTCTTTATTATTATTCCATAATTCCTTTTGATCTAAAAGATTTTCAATTCTTTGCAGTAGCTCTTCCGGTTTGAATGGTTTACAGAGAAAGTCATTCACGCCTTGTGATAGGACTCTGGATTTATCCTCTTCTGATGTTCTGGCAGATAATACTAGTGCAGGTATCTTTCTGAGATTTTCATCTCCCTTCAATTTCTCTAATAGCTCAAACCCATCGAACCAGGGCATCATTAAATCTGTAATGATCAAATCGACCTTTTCTTTGTCGAGTACTTTTAAAGCGCGTTTACCGTTTTGAGCAGTCAATACGTGATATTTGGATTCGATTAGACTTTGAATGAAATCGCGAATTTCGGGATGATCTTCAACAAGTAGTATGGTTTTTTTATCCTCTTTGCTTTCGCTACCTGAGATATTTACAACAGGAGTTTCTGAGAGCTCAGGTTCATCCATTTCTTTAAAAAGTTCTCTTGTTTTGCTAGTAAAAGCTAGATCTGGTAAATGGATACTTTGCTCACTAGAAATATTTTCTTGAGGAATCGAGATGATAAATTCGGAGCCTTCGCCGAGCTTGCTTTTTACATCAATTTTGGCCCCATGCTTATGTATAATCTCTTTCACAAGCGCTAGCCCAATACCAAAGCCTTCCTGAGTACTGAATGTTGTTTCAGGGGCTTGATAATATCTTTCAAATATGTAAGGAATGTTTTGTTCTGGGATACCTTCTCCAGAATCAATAACTGAAATAATTAAGCAGTTGTCTCCCTTGTTAAGGGATAACGTAATGAAGTCGTCTTTCTTTGTATGTTTAAATGCATTAGTAATCAGATTGAATATGACTTTTTCAAACTGAGAAGGATCAATATGCAGAATAGCTGAGCCATCGAATATCGATTTTGAATAAGACAAATGAATGCCTTTCATTTCTGCAATAGAATCAAATAATCTGACAAAGACTTTAAGCATTTTATCAACGTCAACAAACTGTTTATGAACGATAAGTTTGCCATCTTCGAGCTTGATGAGTTCGTTGATTTCATTGGTCAAATGAACGATTCTTTCTCCATTGAGCAGCCCTGTTTTTAATTGTCGTTCTGCTTTTTCGGTCAAGAGTAGATCTTCGCTTTTGAGCACCTGCTCAATGCCGCCCATAATCAGTGTCAATGGGGTTCGGAGATCATGGGAGATGTTAGCGAAAAACCTTGATTTTGCTTCGTCCAGTTGTTTTAACCTATCTGATTGTTTCTGGATAGTTCCAGTAAGCTTCTTGTTTGTAATATAAGTTCGGTAAATAATTAAAGCGATTAATACTACCAGAATGAGTCCTATGCAAACGCTTATAAGAAGTATGTTTTGGGCTCTTATGGTTTCTTGATCAGCAATTTTTTGCTGCTTCAATAATTCATTTTCCGCAGATCTTTTTTCTGCGTCAAATTGCATTTGAATTTTGTATTTGTGACTCTCAAGTTGGATTGATTTTATTGAATCCTCCGCTTGTTTGAAACTCTGTTGAATGAATACTGCTTCTTTGTATCTTTCTTGAGCAATTAGGGCTTTGTAGATAATTTTTGAAAACAGTACTACATCTGACAGATTGTTTGTAGAATAAGCTATAGATAGCATAGTTTCACTCAGAGAGATGGCCTCATCGAACTCTTTTGAATAATAATGTATGTATGCCAATTTTCGCGAACAGTCGAGCGCCAGGTTGGTATTACCCAGGGATAAGTACTTTTCATAGGCCTCCTCATAGAAAGGTTTGGCTTCTGAAAATCTGTCTTGAGAATAATAATTATAGCCTTTAGATCTGATGGCGTACAATTCACCTATAATATCACTTTGATGATGAGCTGCTGATACAGCGCTATCTAAATAAATTTCGGACAATTCAAAATTTTTGTTTCGGGTATGCAGTCTGGCCATTTGGATGTAAACATATGCTCCAACTTCCAAGCCATGTTTTGCGAGAAATGCTTTTTGCTGTTCGTAATAGCTGATGGCTCTTTCATATTCTTTTAGATTGTTATATATGAGGCCAATATTGCCGATGATATGTGCAACATTTTTATAGTCACCAATTTTCCCATAAATATTTTTGGCTTTGAAGTAGAAATCCAAGGCTATTTCATAGTCTTTAAAAGTGTAATAAGAGTTGGCAAGATAAGCGTACGTATCAGCTAGAAGCGAGTCAGTTTTTGGATAACTGGAAATTAAGCTCCTAGACAGGGTAATGGACTCAATGTAGTTTCCCTTTTTGTATTGATCTTTGATCCGCTTGTAGAGTATGGAATAATAGAGGTCGTTGTAATCTCCATTTCTATCTAAGTGATATTTTTCTTCAGTGAGTAGATTATATGCCAAATCCAATTCATTTGAATAAACTAATGAATCATAGATCTTTACAAAGTCTTCAAAAGATTGAGTTTTATTGTTTTTTTGACCTAACGATGTGGGGCCAGCAAGACATAAAATTAGAAAAAGTGAAGAAGCTAAATATTTGGTCAGATTGCTTTTCAATATAATTAAATTAATTTCTCAAAATACTGCAGTCAACTAGTGACGTTGAGTTTCAGGGTCTTTAGGAGGGTCAACTTCCTCTTCCTCTTCCCTTGGTTTTCTGCTTATGTAAAGCGATTTAATAAGAGTTTTCATTATTGTTTGATTTTATGAAAAATAATTGAAGTCAAGGTAGTCAAACATTCGAATTTCATCAAGCAGATTTTACTCTTTACGTGGAAGTGGTCATTTTTGTACAATGATTAGGTTTGTATATTTTTTATTCTGACTAAAATTAGAATAATCTTCAATTCAAAATTTAATATCGCCATGGCGTTAAAAATTTGTTAATTGCATAATTGCTAGCATCAAATTTGTTTGTTTTACATCTTGTATGAATTAAACGAAATACATGAATCACATCAAACACACATTTATCCTTTTTTTGTTATTGAGCGCATGCCAGATCGTGTCCGCGCAATCCACAACTCCTGAAAAGAGGCCTTATAGAATTGAAATTACCGTAGAAGGGCTAGAAGATTCAGTGGCCTATTTAGGTTATTATATGGGCAACAAAAGATATGTTTTAGATACCACGAGCATTAATAAGAATGGCAATCTGGTATTTGAAAATAAGAAGGCTATTAAAAAAGGAGTTTACTTCTTATACACTGGAAGTTATACTATGGAATTTCTGATAGATAGGTCTTTTAACTTTAAATTATCCACAAAAAAGCTCACCACTTATCCCGATCTAAAAATTGAAAACTCAGAGGATAATGAGCAATTCAGAGCATTTCAGTTGGTCATGATTGATCATCAAACAAAAATCAAAGCAATTACTGGGTCATTAGATTCTACAAGTGTTAGAAGCGATACGCTCCGTGTACGAGAAGAAATGGCTCGGCTCGCTGAACTGAATAGTTCAAAGAGAGACAGTTTGCTAAGTGTTTTTGGAGATTCGTTTATGAGTCAAATTCTAATCATGATGGCCAAGTCACCAGAATTGGAAATAGATTCAGATTCTCTGTCCATAGAGCAGAAAAAAACGCAATACAATTATTATAAAGATCATTTTTTCGATGGCCTAGATTTTGAGTCCGAAGGCCTGATTCGTACGCCTGGTTTTTATGGAAAAGTGAAGGAATATATTGATAGAGTGACTTTTCAGAATCCAGATTCAATCATTGCTTCAATCGATCATGTGCTAGCTAAGTGTAAAAATAATCCTGAGCTTTATAGATATTGGATGGGGACATTCTTTGGTGAATATCAAAACCCAAAAATCATGGGAATGGATATGGTATTTGTGCATTTGTCGGATAACTACTATTTGAATGATAAGGTAGAATGGGCGGATAGCACATTGCTTGCTGAGTTGAGAAAAGAAATGACATTTCTTCGTGAAAATCAAATTGGTCTAAAGGCGCCTCAAATTTATCTGCTCGATACTTTAGAGAATAGAGTGAGCCTCTATGACATTAAATCGGATTACATGGTGCTATTTTTTTATGATCCAGATTGTGGACATTGTAAGAAGAAAACCCCTGTGCTGTATGACTTATATAAAAAAATGGAAGGAGATTTTGATGTAGTCGCTGTGACAGTGGGAACAGACACTAAAAAGTGGAAAGATTTCATTAACAAGTTTGAGTTGGATGGATGGAAACACCTGGGAGATCCTTACTACAAAAGTAATTTCAGAGTACAATACAATGTACGTAGCACTCCTCAGGTTTATATTGTAGATAAGGACAAAACAATCATAGCAAAAAAGCTTGATGTTGAGCAAATTGAGGGCTTCATAAATGATAGAAAAAGAATGGACAAGCTGTCCCAGTAGGGGATTTGCTTATCCTTCTCGTTTAATACCTAAATTGTGATGAAAATTTTCTGATTTAGATGAATTAGTTTATTTTCGATTTTTTAAACCAATATAAAATTTCAATCAGATGATTAAGGAATTCAACACGTTACGTGATGATGAAATAGAGGTGTTGCTGAAGGCTCCTGTTTTGGTATCTATTTTAATAGCCGGAGCTGACGACAAGATAGACAAGACTGAAATCCATCAAGCTGTGGAAATAGCAAATAGCAAGCAATCAAGAGCAAGAGAGCAGCTAATTGATTATTATAAGGAAGTAGGAAAGGGCTTCAAAGAAAAATTTGAAAAGATGGTGAATGAAATGCCAGATTCACCTGATGGAAGAGCTGAAATTATAGGTAAGGAATTACGAAAACTTAACTTTATCTTGCCTAAAATTGATCACAAATTTGCAGTGAAATTACATGCAAGTTTAAAAGATATGGCAAAGAAAATAGCTGAAGCTTCTGGAGGAATATTAGGTTATATGTCGGTGAGCTACGAAGAAGCTAAATTGATGGAATTATCAATGATTGATGACCCATCCGATTACGAAAATTAGAAGTACTAACCCCGCCAGTCGGGGTTTTTTTTTCTCCAAACCTAAACGATGTATACCAGATACCGAGCTGATATTATTTATCCACTTCGACTCACTTTTGTCATTTGGCTCGTTTTCACGTTTCAGTTCTATTCTCAGATAGATCTTGGTTTTTTGGGTATCTATCCCAGGAAATTGAATGGTCTAGTTGGTATCATTACGGGTCCTCTTGTTCATGGAAATACCCAGCATATATTATCCAACACGCTTCCATTATTATTCCTGGGGATAACTGTATTTGTATTCTATAATCGAATAGCTCTCTGGGTATTTGTGAATTGTTATCTCCTTACAGGGATACTCGTTTGGCTGTTTGGAAGACCATTTTATCACATTGGAGCAAGTGGGTTGATCTATGGCTTAGCCTTTTTTCTAATTTCTTTCGGATTGTTTAGGAAAGATTTTCGGTCTTTGGCCATATCCATTGTCGTGGTAATCTTATATGGAGGATTAGTCTATGGTATGTTGCCAACAGTATCAAATATATCTTGGGAGTCGCACGCTTTTGGTGCTTCCATAGGCATAGGCTTGGCCTTTATGTATCGGAATACTCGAAAGCTGGACTGAATCAAAGATTCAGAACAAAAGCGTATATCTGCTTGGCATATTCGGATTCATTCACAGTGAAGTTATCCATTCTTGAGGCTACATCAAATTGGTATAATTCTTTAAAGTCATGCGAAGTAGAATTCAAAAGCATTTCCATATCACTTGTTGAATACAAGAAGTTTTTGGAACCATGAATATACAATATACCTCTCAAATTTTTTCCAGGCTCTTTTTTTACTACATTCAAAGAGTTGTAATCATTGTTTTCAATTCCATCTGGTAAAGTCATTACTGCATTGATGTTTTTGAATTGGGTTTTTAATGCAGTGAAATCAACGAAAGGTTCATCTGCAATAATACCGGCTATATCTTCCTTTTCGTAACCCCTTGCTATAGAGATGCCTGCACCAATTCCCCATCCATAAGCAATAAGCTCATGATGAAATCTGTTTTCACTATACTCATATACTGCATCAAAATCATCATAAAACTCTTTGTATACATATTGGTATTTATTGATGTTGAAATCACTGCTAGCACCAAATCCGCGGTAATCATAGATGATAACACTAAATCCGTAGTGAACCAAAATCTTTACTCGCTCCAAATAGTCTCCCATGTTGCCAACTCCATCATGACTAATAATCATTAGTTGATCTCCAAGGTCTGATGGGAAATACCAGGCACTTAATTGCACACCATTGGACGAAGGGATCATTAGTTTTTCATACTTCATGTGAAAGTCATGCGGTGTATGAGTATAAGTTTTCTTTGGGGAAAGTGCCAGAGAGGAAAAAGAAAGAGAAACGATAAAGAGTATTGTTGTAAAACGCATGAACGTATATTTCAATTTGGATAAAGAAAACATTTTTCCACTGGAGAAAAAAATCAAGTGTGAGGTTTCATGGATTTTTGTCTTATTCTAGTAGTAATAAGCCCTTCTGATGGCGAAAATAGGAAGGCAATAAGAAATAATGCCCCAGCTACGGTTGACATGGCACCAGCAATTGATCCATCTACTAAAACAGCTAAATAATATCCAGCGATCGAGACAACAATGCCCAGGAATGCAGTCATCATAAGCATTTTTGGGAAAGAATTGGTGAGCAAGTAGGCTGAGGCTGGTGGAGCAATCAATAATGCAACAACTAAAATGGCGCCAACAGATTCGAAGGAAGCAACAGTAGTTAGAGATACTGCAGCCATCAAAAGATAATGCCACAGGGCAGTAGATATCCCAATGGCAGTAGCAAAGGCTGGATCAAAAGTAGTGAGGTACAGCTCTTTGTAACCCAACCAGATAAATGCTATTATCACAATAAAAACGAATCCAGAAACATACAATACTCTTGGACCTAATATCATGCCCGAATCAGTTATCCATAGGTCGAGTGGGACATAAGCAATCTCTCCATGAAGTACACAGTCCTGATCCAAATCAACTTCATTAGCAAATACCGAAATCAGGATCACGCCCAGTGCAAACAACCAGGTGAAGGTCACCCCAATTGAAGCATCTGTTTGGAGGTTCCCTTTTTTATGAAAAAACTCAATCAAAACAGTTGTGAGTATACCAATGATGCCAGCTCCTAAAAGCATAATCACAGAGTCTCTACTGCCGCTGATCAAAAAAGCAAGCACAATACCTGGTAGTACAGCATGGGATATAGCATCACCTACCATGGCCATTTTTCTTAGAATTAGAAAGCATCCCAATAATCCACAAGTGACAGCTACCAACGAGCCAGTTAATATGATATAAACAGCATCCATTAGTTTTTAATTGGTTTATTGTAAGGAATAACACTTTCGTGTGGGTCACTCGTTGGGTATTGTAATAGGGCTTCTAATCTGGCTTCCAATTCTGGGGTCAAAATATGCTCAATGTTATCTGCGTCTTCATGCACATGATCTGGAGCAATACGCAAATTACTTAGTAAGGTATACTTCCCATAAGCGATGCAGTTTAACTATTCTTTGACCTTTTTTTTGGCCTTGATCTGTCAATTGCCAGTTGCCCTTTTGGTGCTTCAAAAATCCTTGATAAGTAAGTTGATTAAGACCCGATAAAAGGGCAGGGGATTTGATGGGTCGTTTGGCTTGTATCTGTTCAATATTCCTTTGCTCTTCAAAATTATTGTCTATTTCCCCAATTGATAAAAGAGCTTAAGGATATTTTCTGTAAGAATGCGTTTTCTGATTTTGGACTGTCGAATGAGCTTATATAAAATACCTTTTTCAGGGGCGACAAAAAATGAAACCAAAGCGATCATGGAAATAACCATCACAATCCAGGGCCCAGTAGGCATGGAAGGAGCAACATAGGATATATACGCACCACTGACGCCTGAAAACGCTCCAAAAATGGCTGATAAAAGCAGCATGATATTGAGCCTATTGGTCCAGAATCGAGCAGCGGCAGCTGGAGTAATCAACATGGCAGCCATCAGAACCACACCTACAGCCTGAATTCCCGTTACTACAGCAAGAACTGTCAGTGTAGTCAAGGCCAACTCCAAACGTTTAACAGGAAACCCAATGGATTTGGCAAAGTCCTCATCAAAGGAAATCAATGCAAATTCTTTATAAAAGAGAATAACGCCTAGTAGCAGGCAAACACTAATTGCACTAAAAATGATCAGATCCTGCCCAATGAGTGCAGCTGCTTTGCCAAATAAAAATGAATCCAATCCAGTTTGGGGCTGCATTTCCGGAATGCTGAATCATGGTCAAAAGCAATATACCGACACCAAAGAAAACAGACAGAATCAATCCAATCGCAGTATCTTCTTTGATTTTAGATTTTCTGGTAATTACATCAATTAGAATTAGAGACAACCACCCAGTAATGAAGGCGCCTGTGATTAGGAATATGGGATTTTTTGTACCGGATAAGAGAAAGGCCAAACAGATACCAGGCAACACTGCATGAGCTACAGCGTCACCGACAAGTGCCTTTTTCTTAAGGAATGTAAAACAACCTACCAGTGCCGAACTTATCGCTAGCAATACAGAGCCACCCGTCACAAATCGAATGTTCGGGTTTTGGAAAGAAAAGAAGGTAATCAAATCTTCCATTCCTATTAGGTTAGATCTCGAGTTGGAAACTGCTGTTTCTTCAAAAGATTTCCTACTTCTGTCAGGATGCTTAATTTGCCACCGTAGGTCTCTTGTAGTAATTCTTGAGTAAAAGCTTGCTCTACTGGTCCTGATGCAACTAATCTGGTGTTTAATTGTACCACCCAATCGAAATACTGAGAAACAGTTTGTAAGTCATGATGTACCACTATGACAGTTTTTCCTTCATCAGACATTGTTTTCAGGATGTTGATTATAGCTTTTTCCGTGGCGGCATCAACACCAGCAAAAGGTTCATCCATAAAGTAGATCTCAGCATTTTGCGCCAGTGCTCTAGCTAGAAATACTCTTTTGTTGCTGTCCGCCTGAGAGCTGACTGATTTGCCGGTTGGCAAACTGCTGCATATTCACTTGCTCCAGGGCGTAATCAGCAGCTTCATAATCAGCTTTTCGTGGACGTTTGAATAATCCTAATTCTGCATATCTCCCCATGACCACCACATCACGGACAGAAGCTGGAAAATCCCAATCCACAGATTCTTTTTGAGGAACGTAGCTGACTTTATTTCTAACTTCAGCGATGGGTAGCCCCAACAGTTCTACCCACCCACTACTCAAAGGGTACGATTTCCATTATGGCTTTGATGAGTGTAGACTTACCAGCGCCATTAGGTCCAATAATACCTACTAAGGCACCTTTTGGTAACGTAAGGTCAACGCCCCACAACACGGGTTTTCGACTATATGTAACCGTTAAGTCGTGAATTTCTAAAATAGGGTCGTCTACATTTACAATCATTTCAAAGCTTTTACAATTGTTTCAACATTGGTGTGTACCATGCCGATATAAGTACCTTCAAATTGACCAAAAGGTCCCATTGCATCGGAATATAAACTGCCACCGATGAGTACTGAATGTCCTTCCAGCTTACACCCTTCAACTACAGCATTAATGGCTTTTTTGGAAACTGAGGTTTCTATGAAGACTGCTTTAATTTTATTTTTCACTATCAGGTTAACTAAATCTGCTACGTCTTTGAGACCTGGTTCAGAAAGTGTGGAAATGCCTTGTAAACCTTTTACCTCAATACCATAAGCTTCTCCAAAATATCCGAAAGCATCATGTGCAGTGATAAGCATTCTTTGTGTTTCTGGAATTTGAAATATGGCTTTTTTCACTGAGGAATGTAAGGAGTCTAACTGCAGAAGGTATTTTGCAGCATTTTTATCGTAATACTTTTTATTTAGCTCATCGGCTTTTACAAGGCGCTGATGGACATTTTTTACCGCCTTTTTCCAAAGCGACACATCAAACCAAATGTGAGGGTCAAAAGTCCCAGGATATAGCTCACTTGCACGAAAAAGAGAATCCGGTATATTTTCAGTCACTGCCGATACAGGTTTCACTCTACTTAGCTTCTCAAATACTTCCCCCATTTTGCCTTCTAAGTGCAATCCGTTGTAAAATATGAGATTTGCGTCTTGTAGTTTTTTCAAATCACCTTGAGTAGCCTTGTATAAGTGAGGATCTACTCCGGGCCCCATAAGTGCCTGGACGTCTACACTATCACCTGCAATATTGATGACCGCATCATAGATCATTCCTGTAGTTGTGACTACTTTAAGCCTTCCACTTCGAGTATTGCTGCTAGGTTCACAAGAATCCAGAGCAATGAGGCCAAGTATGAAGTATATGTAAAAGTGTTTTTTCATTCTGTAACTAATAAATTATCTGCTACTTGTTTAGAGATAAATATGACTTGTTCGTTGGCCATTTGGATTTGCATGGAACCATCAAAAGAGTTTTTCTCTTTGACCACTATTTTAGTTCCTAAAGCTATTTGTATTTTATCCAGGTGTGTTAAGAATTCTGAATCAGAATCGTCAACTCCAGTTACCAAGACGGTTTTACCAATGTTGATTTCGGAAAGAGGAACCTTTTTTCCGACGACAATTTCACCTCGTTCATCAGGGATAGGATCTCCATGAGGGTCTATTCTCGGATGTCCTAGAAATTTATCAAGTTTTTGGGTTAGAATAGGGGACTTGATGTGTTCAAGTTGCTCTGCTATTTCATGAACTTCATCCCATTTAAACTGAAGTTTATCCACCAAAAAAACTTCCCAGAGTCTGTGCTTTCTAATGATTTGCAAGGCTTCTTTTCGTCCTTTTACTGAAACGTTAACCCCTTTGTATTTCTGATAATTCACAAATCCTTTATCAGAGAGTTTCTTGATCATATCACTTACAGAGGCTGGTTTTGTTTGCAATACCTCTGCGATAGCATTGGTGGATACATCGGATTTGTCTGCTTGTGACAAATGGTATATGGCCTTCAAATAGTTTTCTTCTGCGTGACTTAACATGTAAGTTTTTAGATGACTTATTACAAAGAAAAACAAAATTTAGATTAATCTAAAAATATATTTTGATGCAATTAACAATTTAAGAGGAAGTGGATCACTACAAGTAGTGATTTTTATCATGAAAGAAGAATTAGTCTACCTAAAGGTTGTTTGATTTTGGCTGGTTCATATTTTTGCCTCATTATTTATAATCAGTCTTAATAAACATAATATATTTGCGACTTATGAAATTCAGCAAGATTTATATCGGTTTAATTTTTGGAGCGACAATGATGTCGTGTAGTGATGATGAGACAGCACCGTCCATAGATGCACCGGATACTTATACATTTACCAGAGATGGTGCAAGCACTGTTTCGTACAGCGGACAGTCCACAAGGATAGCCATGAATCACGAATTAGGCAGTGCGTTGAAAGTAGAAACAAATTCTGAAGATGCTTTATTGAGCATGTACAATCATCAGGAAGGCGATGCTGATTTTTCGGATGCTGATTTGAATGCGTCCAGCAAGAATTTAAAAAGTAAGACAGCGGCTTCTGCTGATTATTTTTCAGATAATGCGACAGATGCCGCAGCTATTAAAACACAAATTGACACTTGGATATCTAATCAGCACGATGAGGTATTTCCAAAATGGAACGATGCTGCTTCTGCTGGAGCTGCTGGACAAATTGCCGATGGTACATCTACTAGATATGTAAATGCTCAGGGAATAGAATTCAACCAGGTGATAGCAAAGTCTTTAATCGGTGGGCTTTTGGCAGATCAAATATTGAATAACTATACCAGTACAGCAGTGCTTGATGCTGGTTCTAATATTGAGGACAACGATGCAGATGCAGTAGCTGAGGGTAAGACTTATACTAACATGGAGCATAAGTGGGATGAGGCCTATGGATACGTATATGGAGGAACTGAAGATAAGCCAAGTGACTTATTGAAGTATATCGGAAGTGTGGATGGTAATGAAAACTACACTGGTATAGCAGAGACTATTGAAGGTGCTTTTATTTTAGGAAGAGCAGCTATTGTAGCCAAGGACTATACGGTAAGAGATGCGCAGACTGAGATCATCAGAGAAAATATTTCTAAGGTAATTGCCGTAAGAGCGGTACACTATCTCCAGGCTGGAAAAGCAATGCTAGAATCTAAAGAATATGGAAGTGCTTTTCACGATTTATCAGAAGGTTTAGGGTTTGTCTATAGTTTGCAGTTTACAAGAAAACCAAATACCGACGCACCGTACTTCACTAAGGCTGAAGTTGAAAAATTTTACGAAGATATATTGGCCAATGAAAACGGTCTATGGAATGCCTCTTCAACTACGCTGGATGAGATATCACAAGAAATTGTGGATGCATTTGACTTAGTGCTTGCAGAAGCGGCGTTATAAATTATTTGAAAATAAAAAGTGGGATGAGGTCAGTTTTTAATTGACCTCATTTTTAAGTTTATGAAGATTTCTAGAGTTCTTATATTAACGATTACAGTTTTCTTATACTCCTGCGATTCAGGAAGCGACGAATCCACCAACGACAATTTTGATAGAGGAGCCATGTTGGCCAATTGGGCAGATCATATCATTATTCCTGCTTATAACAACTACGAAAAAGAATTAGAAGGGCTAACAGCTGCAACGCAGAATTTTACAGCTAATCCATCTGAAAATCTGCTTGTAGAACTTAGGACTAAGTGGAAATCAGCTTACCTGGCATGGCAGTGGGTGGCTATGTTCGAAATAGGAAAAGCAGAAACTATAAGCCTACAAAGTTACACAAATCTATACCCGACAGATCCAACAAATATTGAAGCTAATATTGCATCAGGAACGTATAATTTAGACTTGCCTTCGAGAAGAAATCAACAAGGTTTTCCAGCGATTGATTACCTCATTAATGGTCTAGGGTCAGCAGACAACGAGATAGTTGCGGTTTATTCCGATGAAAACTCTGGAGCAGCTTACAAAGCTTATTTGGATGCAATTGTTTCAAAATTGCACTCACAAACTACTGAAGTGCTAGCCGACTGGAAAGATGGTTACAGGGAGGTTTTTGTAACTAATGATGGTTCAAGCGCCACTGGAGCTGTAAATAAAGTGACCAATGATTACATCTACTATTTTGAAAAACACTTGCGAGCCGGGAAAATTGGAATTCCTGCTGGTGTATTTTCTAATACACCAGATGCTAAAGATGTAGAAGCCTATTACAATTCAGATTTTTCCAAAGAACTTTACGAAGAAGCCTTAAAGGCAAGTGATGCATTTTTTAATGGTCAACATTTTGGTAGCGAGACCAAAGGCGAAAGTTTCGCCTCATATTTAGATTATTTGAACTCAATCAAAGAAGGTGAGGACTTGGTTAAGTTGATCAATGATCAGTTTGTCAGTATAGAAACTACGAGTAGCAATTTGATGAGTGATTTGTCTGAACAAATTGAAACTAACAACACGTTGATGCTCAATACATATGATGAGTTGCAAAAGAACGTGATCTATTTCAAGCTGGATATGCTTCAGGCCTTGAATATAAAAGTGGACTATGTAGACGCTGATGGAGATTGATGCACGATCATCATATTGGAATCAAACCACACAGGCCGCCCCACTAGCGGTCTTTCGTATTTTATTTGGGCTACTCATGTTTTTGAGCATGGTTCGATTCTGGGCTTATGGTTGGATCGTACGCCTTTACTTAGAGCCCAATTTTCATTTCTCTTATTATGGTTTTGAATGGGTGAAACCTTTGGGAGGCTTTACTTATATCCTCTTTATTATTTGTGGATTATCAGCCTTGATGGTTTCGGTAGGCTATAAATACAGAATCGCAATTGTGATATTTTTTTTGAGTTTTACCTATATCGAATTGATGGACAAGACGACTTACCTCAATCACTATTATTTCGTGAGTTTGGTAAGCTTTATCATGATTTTCTTACCCGCCAATGCCTATGCCTCTATAGATGCTTATAAGGAACAAAATTTAGCGTTTGAGTACATTTCCAAATGGAATATTGACTTGCTAAAGCTGATGCTTGGTATTGTCTATTTCTATGCTGGCTTGGCAAAACTGAATTCCGACTGGTTGGTTGATGCCATGCCTTTGAAAATGTGGTTGCCAGGTGGTTATGATTTACCCCTGTTAGGTCATTGGCTACAACAGACTTGGGTACATTATACGCTGAGCTGGGTAGGGGCGTTGTATGACCTTACGGTGCCTTTCTTGTTACTCTTTTCCGCCACTAGATGGTTTGGGTATTTTATGGTGGTTGTCTTCCATGTACTCACCAGTATACTATTCCCAATTGGGATGTTTCCGTACCTTATGATTGCTTGTACACTCATTTTCTTTCCATCAAAGTGGCACGTGGATGCACTTTCTAAGTTGGGTCAATATACTACATGGATGCAACCAGGTGTTTATACTGGTCGCACGCTGAACATAGACTATAATTCTTTTTGGCAGAGGGCAAGATTAACCCTGATAATCGTTTTCTTTGCGCTCCAATTTGCCATTCCATTCAGGTATTTGTTGTATCCGGGGGAGTTGTTTTGGACGGAAGAAGGATTCCGATTTTCCTGGCGAGTGATGTTGATGGAGAAAGCGGGAATTGCAGATTTCAGAATTGTTGATGGAAAAACGGGTCGACGGTTTTATGTAGACAACAGAGATTTTCTTACACCATTTCAGGAAAAGCAAATGTCGTTTCAACCTGATTTTATATTGGAATATGCGCATTTCCTGGGTCATCATTTTGAGTCTCAAGGACATGAAAATGTGGAAGTGTATGTAGATAGTTTTGTGGCACTCAATGGAAGGTCAAGTCGTCCTTTTGTAGACCCAGAGGTGGATTTAATGAAAGTTAAAGAGTCATTCAAACATAAGCAGTGGATTTTACCATTCGAAGATGAGATTAAAGGTTTGTAGCATAATTGGCGTAATGCTGTTGTTGGCTCAGGTGTCATGGGCGCAGCATGAATTGAGGGGTAGAGTTGTTGATGCTGTTTCAAACCAAGGTTTAGCTTCCACACAGGTTTATATTGAAGAGCTAAAAAAACTGGTGGATACGGATAAAGAAGGGTATTATCGTTTCAATAATTTACCTGCAGGTCAATATACATTGATTGTTTTTTCCTATCAGTACGAAACACTGGCCACTCAACTAGAGCTTAGCAGCAATCAAACATTAAACTTCGAACTTTCTGAATTGTTGACAGAGCTTTCGGAGGTAGTTATCAATCAAAAGAAAGAAGAAATATTTAGCCTAAAACGACTCCAGCCAGTGGAAGGCACGGCCATCTATGCAGGAAAAAAGAGTGAAGTAATCTTGTTAGATCAGATGGTGGGAAATCGTGCGAGCAACAATGCCCGGCAGGTGTATTCGCAGGTAGTTGGACTCAATATTTATGAAAGTAATGACGGCGGACTACAATTAAGTATCGGAGGGAGAGGGCTAGACCCAAATAGAACTTCAAATTTCAATACCAGACAAAATGGGTATGATATCAGTGCTGATGTGCTAGGTTATCCTGAAAGCTATTATACCCCGCCAGTAGAAGGTCTTGAAGAAATTGAAGTGATTCGTGGGGCAGCATCCTTGCAATACGGCACACAGTTCGGTGGTTTGATTAATTTTAAGATGAAAGAGCCGGTAGCAGATAAAAAAGTAGAATTGGTCTCTCGACAAACGCTCGGTTCATTTGGTCTGTTTACCAGTTTCAACAGCCTGAGTGGAACGCTAGGAAAATTTAGCTATTATACCTATTTCAATTACAAGAAAGGGAATGGTTACCGACCCAATTCTGATTTTGATTCAAAAAACTTCTTCGCCAATTTCAAATATGCCTTTAGTGACGAAACTAGCCTTTCGGCAGACTTTACCTATTTGAAATATTTGGCTCAGCAAGCAGGAGGTTTAACTGATAGCCAATTTGCAGAAGACCCCATGTTCAGCAATCGCGAACGTAACTGGTTTGAGGTAGATTGGAAGTTGTATGCTATTAGACTTGATCATAAGTTTTCCAATAGAACGGATTTTAGTCTCAATTTTTTTGGCTTGGATGCCGAAAGAAATGCGCTAGGGTTTAGAGGAATTCCAGGAGCTGATGGACTCAACAGAAACCCCGTAAACGAGCCAGATTGGACAGATGAAAATGGGGGTTATGTTTACCCAAGAGATTTAATCAAAGGCAGTTTCAACAATTGGGGTGTAGAAACAAGGTTGTTAACAAGATATAGTCTTTTCGATCGTGATGCTGTGTTTTTAATTGGAGCTAAGTTTTACAAAGCAGAAAACACTTCGCTGCAAGGCCCTGGCTCGTTTGATAGTGATGCTGACTTTTCATTTGATCTCAACAATCCTACTTATCCTTATGTTTCAGATTTCACATTCCCTAATCAAAATTTGGCTTTTTTTGGAGAGAATATTTTTTATCTGAATGATAAACTATCTATTACACCGGGGATTAGGGTAGAGCATATCAAGACTGAAAGTGAAGGTTCTTACCGGGTGTTTCCTGACCCGACGGATGACACTGTCTATCGAGATACTACAGATGTCCAATCGCTACCTAGAACCTTTGTTTTGTTAGGCTTAGGCGTGAGCAATGAATTTAATCCAAATCTTGAACTGTATTGGAATTTTTCACAGAATTATCGTTCAGTTACGTTCAGTGATATCAGAACGGTAAACCCATCCTTCATCATCGACGAAAACATTCAAGATGAGAACGGATATACCTCTGATATTGGGTTGCGTGGAAAATGGAAAAAATATGTGTCTTACGACATTGGAGGATATGTAATGATGTACAAGGATCGTATTGGAATTGTATTCGACAATAGAGCCAATCGAGTGAGAACTAACATAGGAGATGCCATGATCTATGGCTTGGAGCTTTTTGCGGATTGGAATCTAATTGAAACTTTAAAAGGAGACAATCAAAATGTTAAATTCAATTGGTTTGTGAATGCTGCCTTTACCGGATCCAAGTACTTGAACGCCATTGAAGGAAACAACAACGTAGATGGCAACAAAGTGGAGTTTATCCCAGACGTAAATATAAAAACGGGTCTCAATATGGGTTACAAGAATTTGCTGGCAAGTATTCAGTTCACCAGTATGTCTGAGCAGTATACCGATGCAGAAAACTCAGGGATAGCAGAACCAGGCAGTGCCAGGGAAGGAGTGATAGGAGAGATACCTGCCTATCAAATCCTTGATTTCTCTTTATCCTATAGCTATAAGATGTTACGTTTGGAGTCAGGTGTCAACCAATCTGACTGATAACAACTACTATACTCGAAGAGCCACAGGCTATCCCGGTCCCGGAATCATTCCGTCAGACGGACGCAGTTTCTATTTGACGTTAGGGATTAAGTTGTAAGAGATTAGACTTCGGCGTCAGACATCTTGAAGATGTCTGACAACTCTATAGGAATAAAGCTTTAGTCTTGCTCCACCCCAGGTAAGCGCTTTACCCAGGCTACCAACTTTTCAACTTGCTCGTCAGATAGACTGGCTTCTCCATGAATAAGTGTGTATGAAGTTAGAGGCATTTCACCTTCTTCTACTTCTTCATAAAACTCTTCTAGTTTGTGCAAGGCTTTCTTTTCTGAATAAGAACCCCATTCAGAGAGGTTAAAGTGCTCACGGCCTTCTTCGATGTGATCAGCCAACCACCAAGACACAGGGGCGAAATTTGAATACCACGGATATTCTGTATGGTAAGAATGACAATCGTAGCAAGAAGTCTTTATGATTTGAGCAATTTCCTCTGGCGGATTAGTAATGGAAATAAAATCGTTACTAGCATCATACGTAGGGTTTTCTTTGTCTATGCCAAAGAATTGTATGATAATAAGTACGGCTACCAGGCCCGCTATAATTTTTGTTTTTAGTGTCATCTGTAAATCCTTGAAAAATTGGATTCGAATATATAAGATTTATATTGTAAATCCACCATCTGCCGTGTAAACACCACCGGTACAATAGGAAGAAGCTTCTGAAGCTAAAAATAGTGCTAGACCAGTGATTTCATCTGATTCTCCTATACGTTGCAGAGGAAGGTGTTTTACAAACTTCTTAGTCAGGTCATCATTACTCCAAAGCGCCTCACTAAACTTAGTTTTAATTAGCCCTGGACATATCACATTGGCTCGAATGCCTTGTGGTCCTAGTTCTTTAGCCATTACCTTAGTGAGCGAAATTAAGGCTGCTTTACTTACACTATATATACCCAAATGTGCTTCAGGAGAGATGCCACCTACACTGCTAATATTGATGATGGAACCGCCAGCCTCCATGTGAGGTACGGATAATTTCACCAATTCAAATGGTCCTTTTACGTTGACGTCCATGATCTTGTCGAACGCAGCGATGTCAGTTTGTATCACGGGACCAAAAACAGGATTGGTGGCAGCATTATTCACCACAATATCGATCTTGCCATATACTTCCAAAGTTTTGTCAATCAGGTTGCCAATTTCCACCATGTCACCTGTGTTACAGGCTACTCCAATAGCTTCAAATCCTGCTTCGGTGATTTTTTCGGCTACTGCATCTACTGCTTCTTGTTTTCTACTCGAAACTACTACTTTGGCACCAGCGGCAGCATATATGGAGGCCATGGCTTCACCGATTCCTTTACTTGCGCCAGTAATTATGGCAACCTTATCTTTTAATGAAAACTTACTCATTTCGTATGATTGGATTTAATGTGAATATCTGTTTGAGGGAATGGTATTTCGATTCCGTTTGTATTGAATAGCTCGTTGATTTCGAACCTAATATCGCTTTTGATCGATTCTATTTCCCACATGTTTTTGGACCAAAATCTTATTTCAAGATCTAAAGATGAATTGCCAAAATTGATGAATCTACCAAAAGGTTTAGGTTTTTTAGCTACCTCCGGATGATTGGCAGCAGCTTGTTCAATCAACTGTGTTGCTTTTTTTACATCTGAGCCATAGGCTACACCGACACTAACTTTGAAACGGGTAGATTGACGATTGTGAGACCAGTTGATCACCTTGTCGCTAACCAATTTAGAATTGGGCACAATGATAATGATGCCATCTCGAGTTACTACTTCTGAAGTACGGATGTTGATTTCAGTGATTTTTCCTACCAACCCCTCAAGTTCTACAATATCACCGATCGAAACTGTGCCTTCAAACAATAGTACTAATCCCGAGACTAAGTCATTGAATTGTTGCTGAACCCCGAGCCCGAAACCCACCAATAGGGCGGCGGAACCGGCCAATAGCAAAGTGAGCTTGACTCCAACCAATTCCAGTCCAACAGCGATGGCAGCTACGATAACAACATATTTGATGATCTGATAGAATGCCCATGCACGGCCTTCGTCAAACTTGTTCAGTTTAATCTGTCTTTTGAAAAAGCGTCGCAGGATAAAAAGCACCAGTCTGGTAGCTACTACCACACCTACAATGGCCAGGATGTGATAGACCATGATATTGATTTCACCGAAGTGAATAAGCTTAAATTGGAGGAACTCTTTCATGCGTTATATTAGGATAGTCTATACTAATCCATAATTTCCATAATTGGTTTTTGCAATGCAAGATTGTTCGGATAAAATACTGTTTTTTTCTTCTCTACCTCCAATTGTAAAGAGAAGAGTGTCATGTCTACGATAATCCCTTCAATAGTATTATCACCATCAACTATCCTGATTCTAGTACCTATGCGATGTGGAAAACTAAAGAATAGAACTGCACTAGCGGTGATGTTGCTTAGAATAGACCAGCTTGCAAAAAGTGCGATGCCAGCTACCGTAAAGAAGGACGCAAAGTAGATAGCTATTCCTTCGAAAGTAATGTTCCAGATAAAACCTAATAAAATAAGACAAACTATGGTGAAGGAGCTGTTGATAATTTTAGCCGTATCAGTAGCTCGCCCTTTTTTAAATTTTCTACGAGTCGCGAATTTTTCAGTATATCGTTTTGTGAGTAGCTTGGCTACTGTATAAACAAGGAGCAACCCTACAGAAAGTATACTTTGGATGATAAGCTTATCTTGCATTGAATGATAATAGAAAATGGTTTAATTGAATCGAAGTTAGAATTTAATTCTTTGATTTTATAGACGATCATACAACAAAATCACTCTATTTTTGATTATTAATATTAGAGACACAAATTGATTATTATGAAATTTCCAATATTGGTTACTGCTTTAGCTTTTCTGTTTGTTTCATGCGAAGAACTAGAAGATGCTCTTAATCTTGGTTTATCAGATGAAGAAATTGTAGAAGGATTAAAAGAAGCCTTGGATACCGGGTTAGATAGTGCAGTCACATCTGGTTCGGCAGTAGATGGTTATCTGAAAAATGAAGCCATCAAGGTTTTGCTTCCAGAAGAGGTGACTAAGTTGCAAGATGAAATTGATGCTGGAAGTATTAACTTGGGGTTTACCACTGTTTCATATCAGCAGTTGCTGGATTTGTATGTAGAAACAAATCAAAACATTGATACTGATCCGTTTGAGGAACTTATTGTTGCCATGAACAGGGGTGCTGAAAAAGCTGCCACCAAGGCAACACCTATATTTGTTGATGCCATTACATCCATGAGTTTTACTGATGCATTGGGGATTCTTCAAGGTGGAGAAACTGCTGCCACAGACTATTTCAAAACAAAAACGAGTACGTCATTGATCAGCGCATTTCAGCCAGATATCAAAACTGCATTGGGAGAAACTGCTGCCACTGATATCTATACTGGAGTTGTTGATTTTTTGAACCATGAAGAGACGTTTAGTCTTGGCCCATTATCTCAGACTGTTAAAGTGAATCAATATATCGGCAAAGATCTCAATCTGCCAGAAACCCTTGACGAATACGCGACTACCAAAGCAGTGGACGGACTTTTTCATTTGGTAGGAGAGGAAGAGAAGAAAATCAGGAAAGATCCGTTACAATATGCCAGTGACATCATACAAAAAGTATTTACCAGTGATGAAGCCAACGGTTAAAGGAATCTTCAATACTTATTTATCAACTCTTTAATCTCATTTCTCCGTTCTCTATTGGGATTGCTACTTTTACCAACGTTGTAAAAATAAATATACCCATGGCCCAGATGCCTAAGGTTACACCGATTTCTACTAATGTCGGCGCATACTCCACGATATCTCCCCAAGGCCCAGGAATAAATCCAGGAATGATTAATCCCATGCCTTTTTCAATCCAGATAGCAACGAATAACAATCCACAAGATAAGTACATGAAAAATGGTTTGCTTCTGAATGTATGAATGGTCAACAATACTGTAGCTATTACATTCATACCGATAGAAGAGTAAATCCAGGGCATCAAGGCATTTTTACCTTCTAGGCCAAAGAATAAGTAATAAGCACTAATACTATGATGCGTCGGTGCATAAAACTCTTTGAAGAGTTCAGAAAACAGCATGATCAAATTGATCTGAGCAGCAACAGTAATGATTGTCGTTATTTTCTTCACTGTCTTTTCTTCTATGGCGTATTTGGTGAATTTGTTGATAACTCCTAAAGCGATGACAATCAATGCAGGGCCTGCAGCAAATGCTGAGGCTAAGAATCTTGGTCCTAGCAAGGCGTTGTTCCAAAACGGTCTGGCAGGCAGACCTGCATATAAAAAGGCTGTCACCATATGTATACCTACTGCCCAAAAAACAGAAATAAATACACCTGGTAGATAGATTTTTTTGTTTGGTGATTGGCCTTTGTACTTGGTGAATAAGATATAAAATGGAATACTGATATTGATAAAAAGATAACCATTTAGTACAAGTACATCCCATGCTAGCATGGAAGATGGAAAATTGAAATAACCCAACTTAGGTATCAAATGCCAAGCTCTGGCTGGTCCACCTAGATCCACTGTAACAAATGCCAAACACATGATTAGAGCTGAAACTGCTAAACCTTCTCCAATAAGTACGGCTTTATGGAAATCCATATCTTTAAGGATGTAGGTAGGTAGTACAAGCATAACAGCAGCAGCTGCTACGCCTACCAAAAAAGTAAAGTTAGAAATATACAACCCCCAACTTACCCTATCACTCATGCCAGTGATTGATAAACCTTGGTCTATTTGCAGATAATAACAATAAGCACCGAGTAGCATGAATAAGGTTAAGCTCCCCATCCAAATGTGGTAGGTCATATTGCCCTTAGTGGCTTCCCGAAAACCATCTTTTACTAATTGTGTAAGTGCATTCATTCTATTATTGCTTAATCCATGTAATACCAAAACTTAGGTTCAGTACCCAGGTCTTCTTTTAATCTAAATACTTTTTTGTTGGCCAATATCCAACGGATTTCGCTGTCAGGGTCGAGTAAGTTTCCGAATACTCGTGCACCAGTAGGACAGGCTTCTACACAGGCTGGATTTTTGCCTTTACGTGTTCGTTGAACACAGAAAGTACATTTTTCCATGACCCCTTTTTTTCGCATTCTGTTGCCTAAGTAGTGCTGCTCTTTGTTGACTTGTTCTTCCAAAACTTTTGGGTCGGACCAATTAAATCGTCGACCATCATAGGGACAAGCGGCCATACAATATCTACAGCCAATGCACCAATCGTAGTCAATAACCACAATTCCATCTTTTTCCTTCCAGGTAGCGCCTACTGGGCAGACATCTACACAAGGAGGGTTGTCGCAATGAAAGCACTGGGTACCCATGTAAAAATGGCCTTCTGCGGGTACTTCATGGTAATAATCGTCATCTGCAAATTCGAAATTGATTTGACCATTTTTGTGTTCATGAATACGAATATATTGCATCTCTGAGTCTCGATCCTGATTGTTTTCTTCGACACAGGCATTCACACAGTCCATGTAACCTTGGCATTTGGAGATATTGAACGCGTAACCATAAAGCACGTCTTCTTCAGCATCCTTGGCTGAAAGATTGATAGTACTTCCTTTATTGATTTCATAGAGCCTGGTCAGACGATCTACAGTTGCACCTTTCTCATCATCTGTCATCAATCTGAAGTTGCCTTTGAAGTATTCTTCCCAATTGAGTTCTGCCTTTTCCTTTTTAGTATCACCAGCAGTGACACTGCATGAAGAATTGACTAATCCAGCACCTGTTAATAGCCCTAGTGAAAGTTTGCGAATGGCATCTCTTCGGTCTGATTTTTTGTCAAATACCTGAGTGAACCCGTCAGGTTTGTTTTCTGAACAGCCACAAGTCGACTTTCCGCAGCCTTGATGTTTGTTGGTTTGATCTGGCATATAGTTATTCGTTTTCTTGTTGGTTTATTTTAGTTTTATTTAATCTCGATGGCCACCTGGGTTTGAAACTGGGGTCATGAGGATTGTGACAATTCACACAAGTCATACTTACGCGTGGTGGGGCCCATCCACCCACGCGCTTGCCGTGTGCACCACCCAACCAGTCTTTTTTCTGTTCAGAATGGCATTGTCCACATAGATTATAGCTTTTGTTGAATGAAATGGGTTCTTTAGTAAGAGAGACCAATTCATTCAAATCTTGATCGTTATGGCAAGTCATGCAATTCATGGTTTCATTCGGAGCATGATGAATAGAGATGTTCCAATGCGATTTTTTGTATTTGGAAAGCTCACTGGCTTTTAGTGACTCTATAGACCGGTCATGACAATTGAGGCATGAAAAAAGCTCCATTTGACTAGTTCGCTCTGGGACTAAGAAATTATTACCCGCAGGATGTTCTACTTCTACAAGTGCCAAATTACCCACATGATCCAATGAACTCACCCCATAGCTGATAGAGTCTTTATCCATGTGATTTATCTTATCCATAATCCCATGTAAATGGGCTTCTTCTTCATCTAGACTTTTAGTGTGAGTAGTGCATTGTTGAAAGAGAACCATGCAGCAGAAGTATAGTATGATATGCTTATTCATTTTCATCGTTTCTTTTCCAGGTCATTTTTACAGAATAGCCATCAGATATTTCTACTGTATTTGATGGTACAGGTACATGGCATTGTCGACAATTGCTTCGTTCGGGGTGTGAAACTCGAATTTCTTTAGGAGCAGCTGGTCCGCTATGACATGCCATACAATTGGATCGCATTTGAAGATCATGAGGAATGACTGGAGGACTTCCTGCCATCGCTCGATTGTCTACTTTCTGGGCCTGAGCTGCTTGCCATTGATGTGGCTTAAATAACTTGTCAGTTTTTGTAGGTACATGACACTGTTTGCAATTGACAAGTTCAGGATGAGGAGTCACAGGAGCATAAGCTTCAAATTGAGCCACATACCCTCCGTTGTCATGACATTGCAGACAACTCTTATCGCCAATGCCTTTTTCGGAAAGCAAAGGGTGAGGAATTGTCGGAGGAGCACCTGCATACGCCCGATTGTCATAATACGAATCCAAACTTCTTTCTAGCTCAGGATGGGCTTCCATATCTACCTCGGTCTCTGGATTATATGCTCTACGAAACACATTATATTCTTTGTCCAGATTGGATAGCGGTGGTGTCAATTGTTGAGAAACAGGAATACCTTTGAAATCTTCATCTATGCTTTTATTAAAAATGAATAAAGCAGCAATGATCAGAATAATCCAAAAAGAAATAATGGGGTATTTGGATGATGCTGTCATGCCTTTTCTACTTTAATGGCACATTTCTTATAATCCGGTTGCTTTGATATCGGACAAAAGGCATCCAAAGTCAATTCATTGATCAACATTGACTCATCAAAAAACGGAACAAATACCTCTCCACTTACAGGCTGACCCCGTTCATCTACAGAAGCAGGCAACTCGATGGTGCCGCGTCGACTGGTTAGTTTTACTTTATCACCCGTTCTTATATTCATGGCCTTGGCATCCCCTGGATTCAACTCTACATAAGAGTGGGGTACAGCTTGGTGTAGTACTGGAATTCTTCTGGTCATAGATCCCGTATGCCAGTGCTCAATAACACGACCTGTATTTAATAAAAATGGGAAATCGTTATCTGGATTCTCTGGTGCAGGTTCATATGGTCTGGCCCATATCCATGCTTTTCCGTCAGGTTTCCCGTAAAAATCATAACCATCTCCTTTAGCAGCAGGATCATATTTTGCATGAAAACGCCATTGAGTACTTTTTCCATCTACGTAAGGCCACTGAGCGCCTGGTTGCTTCTTGAGTACTTCATATGGTGCTATGCCGTGTTTTTTACCTTCATGGTGACGAGCATATTCAGCCCAAATTTTTTCAATGTGCTCTTCTTTAGACCAAGGGAACAATTTTTCATGACCCATTCTACGTGCTACTTCTATGATTTGCCAGGTATCACTCATGGCCTCACCTGGTGCATCTAGCATTTGATCAAAGTGCTGAGTTTTTCTTTCAGAATTGCCGAACATACCTTCTCGTTCGATCCACATAGCTGATGGAAGAATGACATCGGCGATATCTGTCGTAGGAGTGGGGTATACATCAGATACCACAATGAATCGACCGTCTTTTTTAGTCGCATCTCGGTATCGATTCAATTTTGGCATAGTTACCATTGGGTTGGTGACTTGAATCCACATAAACTTGATGTCTCCGCGATCAAGTGCCCTGAACATTTCTACCGTATGATAGGTAGGTTTTGCTGGTATTTTTTCAACTGGCACGCCCCAAATTTCGGCTGCATGTTTTCTATGCTCTTCGTTCATTACCACACCATGTGGAAGCTTGTGTGTAAGCGTTCCCACCTCTCTTACCGTGCCACAGGCACTTGGCTGACCAGTCAATGAGAAAGGACTATTGCCTGGTGTCGAGATTTTCCCTGTGAGCAGATGGATATTGTAAACCAAATTATTTATCCATGTACCTCTAGTGTGTTGGTTCATTCCCATGCACCATAGTGACATGACTTTGGTATTGGCATTACCATATTGAGCGGCTAAATATTTGAGGTCCTTGGCTGATACACCCGTGAGTGCTTCAACTTTCATTGGATCATAAGGTTTTAGGAATTCAAACAATTCATTAAATGAAATGTCTTCTGCTTTATCCTTGAAATTAAATTTATCTTCTAATCCGTATCCAATGTCTGTTTTGCCTTTTTTGATGGCACAGTGATCTTTTACGAATTGTTTATTTACCCAGTCATTTTTGATGATTTCATAACAAATGGCATTAGCAATAGCCAAATCACTTTGAGGCTTAAAAAGAATGGTTTTATCGGTAGCCGCGGATGTACGTGTCATCCGGGTGGTTAGATCAATGATCTTTACATTTTTCCTTTTCTGTCTTTGCTCAAGAATTCTGGAAAACAAAACAGGGTGCATTTCAGCCATGTTATTTCCCCAAAGCACAAATACATCTGCGTGATCAATATCTTCATAACATCCCATTGGTTCATCCATGCCGAAGGAAGTCATAAATCCGGTCACGGCACTAGCCATACATAATCGCGCATTCGCCTCTAGGTTATTGGTACCGATGCCACCTTTCATGAACTTGGAAGCCACATAACCATCAGGAATAGTCCACTGTCCGGACCCATACATAGATACCGCATCCTTGCCATGCTTGTCTATAGTTTCTTTCATTTTAGAGGCAACCAGATCCAGTGCTTCTTTCATAGAGGTCTCTACCAATTTGCCATTTTTCCGAACCAACGGTCTAGTTAATCTGTCTTTGGCATAAAGCGCCATAACCGAATGGTAGCCTTTTACACAACATAACCCTTTATTCACAGAGTTTTGGGGATCTCCTTTCACAGCTACCGCTTTCTTATCTTGAAGTCCAATCAGTAAACCGCACCCAACTCCACAAAAACGACAAGGTGATTTTTTCCATGTGATGTCTCCTTCAGGTAGATTTTTTTCTTGCTCCTCGGCAAATAAGATCCCTGGGAACATCGATGCAGCAGCAGCCATGGCCGACGCTGTAGCTAACTTTTTAAGAAATTCCCTTCTAGATTGATTAGATGTTTGCATACGTTTTAATTATTGTCTTTAAATCCTGAAACCATCGTCAATTGCTCTAGGCAATCCAAGGCATTGATTTTTTCGAGAAGGGTTTCTTCTGCTTGATTATCCTTAGTTTCTGTTACCACAACTAAAAGGTCTTTATTCGTACTAGGCAATGCGTCGCATTCTGGAAATAAAGCGATTTGATCGGTCAATTGTGTTAATTGATCCTGCTTCGGAATGGCCAAAAAACTTGATATAGGCATATAGAATAAGGTTTAGTTTATTTCGAAATAAAGTTGAGAAAAAACGGTCAGTCTGAATTGAAATAACTGGAAAATCTAATCATTCAATAAACTGATTTTCGTCATGTTTTTATAAGCATGATGTACATATGTCAAAATGAACTTCTAACTTAATTTAATTAATTATTTATAATATGATGGTCAGTATTTGAATCGAATGATGTTTCGTTGGATTAATCTATCTTTGGAGGTACATAATATATGCGCTTAAATTTGATGTCATAATGATCAAAGTTGTCAAACTACTTTACACTCTTTCCATTTTCGTATTTCTTGTTATTCTATTGTATGTGTATGCATTTTTACCCAACCAAATTGGCGTTTTCTTTGATGCTGGTGGGAACGCTACCATCTCAATACACAGGGCAGATTTCTTCTATTCAGCTTTAGGGCTTTTCATTTTGACCAATGGGTCAATCTTGCTATACAGGAGAATGAATAGGGGACATCTTAATATCGGAAAATCAGAGTTTGAAGATATGACTTCTTCTGAATTAATCTATCACTGGTTAAACGGACTTTCGTTTGTAATCAACGTGATTTATATATTCTCTATCATGTTTGTAGGCATGTATCATAATGCTGAGCATTTCGATATCACCAATTATGTTGCTTTAATATACATTGGTCCAATCCTATTGGCTGGTTGGATTTTTTGGTTTATTTATTTACAATTTTCCAAGAAGTAAAAAACTTCTGTCTTTCAATTAGTTATATAGACTGATTTAAATAATCAGTCAAATAATTCGTCGGTTTCTGGGCAGATGGAGAAGAGTTTTGATTTGAAATTTTCACTCCAAATGTTCTATATTCACCTCCAATTTTGGAAAGTGTAAAATCCCCATTTTTAGTTTTGAATAATAATCTTTAGGTATAGGAGATGTATGGCTGCTAGTGTAGAATATAATGAAGATAGTATTAAGTCACTCGATTGGCGCGAGCATATCAGGTTAAGACCTGGTATGTATATTGGTAAACTTGGAGATGGCTCGGCTGTCGACGATGGAATCTATGTATTGGTCAAAGAAGTGATCGACAACTGTATTGATGAGCATGTCATGGGGCATGGTAAAACGATTCATGTGAAAGTAGGTGATCATCGTGTGGAAGTTAGAGATTATGGTCGCGGGATTCCATTGGGTAAAGTGGTTGATTGTGTGTCTAAAATCAACACTGGTGGCAAATATGATTCTTCTGCCTTCCAAAAGTCTGTAGGGCTAAATGGAGTGGGTACAAAAGCAGTAAATGCATTATCTACCTATTTCAAAGTTCAATCCTTCCGTGAAGGAGAAACTAAGCTGGCTGAATTTAATACTGGTGAGCTTACCAATGATGCCAAAATTGCTAAGAGCTCTGAACGAAACGGGACGTTGATCGCTTTTGAGCCTGATAATACCGTATTCAAAAACTATCATTTTATTCCGGAATATTTAGATAATCAAATCTGGAATTATGCTTTTCTGAATGCTGGCCTAACCATCAACTTCAATGGTCAGAAATACCATAGTGAAAATGGTTTGTTAGATCTACTGACCAGAAAGTCAGATGTAGATACTTTGCGATATCCTATCATTCACTTGAAGGGGGATGACATTGAGATCGCTATGACGCACTCCAATCAGTATGGTGAGGAGTATTATTCCTTTGTGAATGGGCAATATACGACGCAAGGAGGGACGCATTTAGCAGCTTTTAGAGAAGCGGTTGTTAAGACCATTAGGGATTTCTTTAAAAAGGATTATGATGCAGCGGATATCAGAGCGAGTATAGTAGGAGCCATAGCCGTAAGAGTACAAGAGCCTGTGTTTGAGTCTCAGACCAAAACTAAACTAGGCTCATTGAATGTAGCTCATGATGGACCAACCATGAGGAGTTTTGTGCTAGATTTTGTACGAAAAGCTTTGGATGATCATTTGCATAAAAATCAGGCGGTTGCAGACGCTTTGCTCAAACGGATTTTGCAGTCGGAGCGCGAAAGAAAAGAAATTGCTGGTATCAAAAAACTAGCAAATGATAGAGCAAAAAAGGCCAATCTTCACAATAAAAAACTAAGAGATTGTAGACTTCATTTTGATGATAAGAAAGGAGATGAGGATAAGAAATCTGAAACGATGCTTTTCATCACTGAGGGAGATTCGGCAAGTGGTTCTATTACTAAATCAAGAGATGTACAGACGCAGGCGGTTTTTAGTTTGAGAGGAAAACCATTTAACTGCTTTGGTCATACCAAGAAAGTGGTGTATGAAAATGAGGAGTTTAATTTGCTTCAACATGCACTCAACATTGAAGATGGGATAGAAGGCTTGAGGTACAGAAAGATTGTAATCGCTACCGATGCGGATGTGGATGGTATGCACATTCGATTGTTGCTGTTGACCTATTTTCTCCAATTCTTCCCAGAATTGGTAAAAAGTGGGCATGTATTCATCTTAGAGACTCCTTTGTTTAGAGTGCGAAATAAGAAAGAAACCATCTACTGCTACAGTGATGAGGAGAGGCAGAAGGCAATTCATAAGCTAGGTAGCAAGCCTGAAATCACACGTTTCAAAGGGCTGGGAGAGATTTCTCCAGAAGAGTTTGGTGAATTTATCGGAGAAGACATTAGACTAGAGCCAGTAATCCTTAGAAAGGATACCAAAATTGAAGACCTGCTCAAATTCTATATGGGCAAAAACACCCCTGACAGACAAAATTTCATAATTGATAAACTAAGAGTTGAAAAAGACTTAGTAGAGGAAGAACTAGTTTAACCAATGGAAGAAAACAATCACATCAACAGTCAAAACCAATCTGACGAACCCATACACGATGTCATTCCAGTTTCCGGGATGTACGAAAATTGGTTTTTGGACTATGCCTCATACGTAATTCTTGAAAGAGCGGTACCTGCCATCAATGATGGCTTGAAGCCTGTGCAGAGACGTATCCTTCATGCGATGAAGGAAATGGACGACGGAAGATACAACAAGGTGGCCAACATCATTGGAAGTACTATGCAGTATCACCCACATGGGGATATGTCGATCGGAGATGCCATGGTGAATTTGGGCCAAAAGGACCTGCTGATTGACATGCAAGGTAACTGGGGAGATGTGCGTACTGGAGACCGTGCCGCAGCGTCCAGATACATTGAAGCCCGGCCTTCCAAATTAGCTTTGGACATCCTATACAACCCTCAGACGACCGAATGGCAGTTGTCTTATGATGGTAGAAAGAAGGAGCCCGTTACCCTTCCTGTAAAATTTCCATTGTTGTTGGCACAAGGGGTAGAAGGGATTGCAGTAGGACTATCTACCAAAATATTGCCTCACAATTTTTGTGAATTAATCGATGCCTCAATCAAACACTTGAAAGGAAAAAGCTTCAAGTTGTATCCTGATTTCCAGACAGGAGGCATGATTGATGTAGAAGAATACAACAAAGGCCATCGTGGTGGTAAAGTAAAGGTGCGTGCGAAAATTGAAGAGTACGACAAAAAGCAGTTGGTCATCAAAGACATACCTTTTGGCACCACAACTACAAGTTTGATCGAATCGATTATCAAAGCCAATGATAAGGGAAAGATCAAAATCAAAAAGGTAGTAGATAATACGGCAAAAGATATTGAGATCCTGGTTCAATTAGCTCCAGGAGTTTCGCCAGACATCACTATAGATGCGCTATATGCCTTCACTGATTGTCAGGTGTCTATTTCTCCTAATGCCTGTGTGATTGTAGATGAGAAACCCATGTTTACCAATGTGCATGAGATTCTCAAAATGAATACCGATCAGACGGTGGATTTGCTTACTCAAGAGCTGGAAATCAGAAAAGGGGAGCTGCTAGAAAAGATTTTGTTTTCTTCACTCGAGAAGATTTTTATTGAAAACCGTATCTATAGAGATATCGAAGAATGTGAGACCTGGGAGGCGGTTATTGAGACTATTGACAAGGGACTAGAGCCATTCAAGCCACAGTTCTATAGAGAAATTACACAGGAGGATATCGTACGATTGACGGAAATAAAAATCAAGCGTATTTCCAAATTTGACTCTTTCAAAGCGGACGAATTGATGTGTAAACTTCAAGAAGAGCTCGCACAAGTAGAACATCACTTGGCCAACATTGTGGATTATGCCATTTCATATTTCAATAATCTATTGAAAAAGTATGGAGAAGGGCGCGAAAGAAGAACCGAGATTTCATCTATTGAAACCATTGCAGCAACCGCTGTGGCTGCCAACAATGCCAAATTATACGCCAATTACAAGGACGGATTTATTGGTTATGGATTGAAAAAGGATGAATTCATTTCCGATTGTTCTGATTTGGATGACATTATTGTTTTCAGAAAAGATGGCCGCTGTGTGGTCACAAAGATTCAAGACAAAGTCTTTGTAGGAAAAGACATTATTTATGCTGGTGTTTTCAAAAAAGGGGACGAGCGGATGGTCTATAACATGTGCTACCTGGACGGTAAATCAGGTCGCACCATGATCAAACGATTTAATGTGACTTCTGTCACTCGGGACAAGGAGTACAACTTAACCAAGAGTGAAAAAGGCTCCAAGGTGCATTATTTCACGGCCAATCCAAATGGAGAAGCTGAAGTCGTAACCGTGTATTTAACAGCAGGAGCAAAGGCAAGAAAGAAGGTATTTGATTTTGATTTTGCTGAGATTGATATTAAAGGTCGTGGAGCCGGAGGGAATATTCTGACCAAGTATCCAGTTAGGAAAATAGATTTGAAAACGGCTGGAAAGTCCACCTTGGCCGGCACAGATATTTGGTATGATGATACCATTGGTAGACTAAACCGTGACGAAAGGGGTGTTCATTTAGGAAATTTTAATGCAGAGGATTATGTTATTGTTTTCTACAAAGATGGTAGTTATGAACTGACCTCATTCGAATTATCGAATCATTACAATCAAGGGCAGATCTTCAGTATTCATAAATTTGACCCGGACCAAGTGCTTAGTGTATTACATCAGGATGGTGAGTCTAAAGTGTTGTATATCAAACGTTTTACAATTGAAACTTTGACTGTAGGGAAGGCTTTTTCATTTATCAATGAATCTGCCAACTCTAAGTTATTACATATCTCTGTAGTAGATGAACCAAAAGTGAAAGTGACCTATCGAAAGAAAGGTGAACGTGCCAAGAGTGAAAAAGAATTTGCTTTGGCGGATCTGATCGATAAGAAGGGATGGAAGTCAATAGGCAACAAATTTCCTGTACAGAATGTCTCTAAAGTGGTCGAGCTAAACACGGAGATAGAGACGAAAAAAGATGAGCCGGCTACAGTAGACCCGGAAGTATTAGAAGGCTTAAAAGCTGAGGTACAAAAGGAAGTTGAGCAAGAAGAAACAGAGAAAGAGGGTTTTGATGTAGGTAGTTCGATTGATTTGAGCAGTTCTAAAGCGGAAGACGAAGACGACGAAGACAAACCTCAGCTTGGACTTTTCGAATAATCGAGCATATCAAGAGCAGTGGCTCCATTACATGTCTGAATATGTTACAGACAATAAAAAGCAGCTATTTGATGATATTCTGAGTCAACGCACTCGTTACTTAACAGTGGTCCTTGAAGATTTATTTAAAGCGCATAATGCAAGTGCAGTGATGCGGACGGCAGAGGGTTTGGGCATACAGGACATTCATGTGGTGGAACAGCGGAATGCTTATGATTATAACCCGTACGTGCTGAGAGGAGCAGGAAAGTGGCTTACTTTGGAAAAATACAATCAAACGGATCAAAACATGAAAGTCTGTTTTGATCATTTAAAAAGTCAGGGGTACCAAATATTAGCTACATCCCCTCATGAGTATGCCAAGGATTATAGAGAATTTAAGATCAAGCAAAAAACAGCAGTAGTTTTTGGCGCCGAAGAAACCGGAATTAGTGATTACGTAAAGGAAAATGCTGATGGGTTTGTTCAAATCCCAATGCATGGATTTACAGAGAGTTTCAATATATCAGTGAGTGCTGCGATAGTTTTAGAAGATTTCATGAGGCAAATCAGAAATAAAGAGGGCATTGGCTTAACGCCAGACGAAATTTTTACGTTGAAGCTCGAATGGTATAAAAAAATGATACCGAATGTTGATATTCACCTCCGTGCTTTTAATAAATCTCTTGAACAGAATAAGAATTGATAACCAATGCTAAAAACAATTAAATGGTTCATACTGTCAACTTTCGCATTTATAGTCATTTGTAATGTTTGGATTGTGGGCACCACACAACAAGGCATTGTAGAAGACAGTCGAGAGTTAATAGGAGCAGAGGTAGGTTTGGTATTTGGCACAAGTCAACACCAGGTAAATGGCACTTCCAATCCATTCTTTTTCAATCGAGTAGCATCCGCAAAACAACTTTTGAGTACCGGTAAGGTGGAACAATTGGTTCTGAGTGGTTCAAAAGATTCCATTTATTATGATGAGGCAGAAGCCATGAAAATAGCACTGATTGATCAGGGAATCGATCCGGATTTATTGATTCTTGATAAGTATGGAAATAGAACTATAGAGTCATTGGCCCGATTAAAAAATGTATATGGTTATGATCAATGTATACTCATCACACAGGAGTATCATGCCTATAGGTGTCTTTTTATAGCTGAAAAGATGGGTTTGCATGCACAATGCTTTGTGGCAAAGACTCCTGATAAGAAATCGCATATTTGGGCGTTGTTAAGAGAATTGTTGGCGAGAACGAAAGCAGTTATTGATTTGTACTTGTTGTCAGACGACTTGAAATAGAGTTTTGATTATATTCAATCACAATTTTTTTTCTTAGCCCCTTATAATAACTTCGCTTCAAACTTGCTGAATTAGGCCGTATGCGCTTAATTTATCTATCTGACTTAAATGAAGCCTGAATAAATGGAGATCCTTGATACTTATCTCGAAGATAAAAGTACCTATCAATTTGCAGAAGAGCCCTTATCCCTGCAAAGTGAATATTTCAATGTTAGTATTCTAAAAGAAATTGAAAAATTAGGAGGAAAGATTGATCTAAATCCTGTACTCGTTGTTTCTGCTCAGGTACTGAGTTATGCACAGTTTTCTAAATTCTTCAAGTCTCAGCGAAATATGAGTGAAGAAGACAGAAAGAAGTTTGTAGAAAACTATTTTGCACATTGTGGTTTTGGAAAGCTTTCGATGCGGTCAGTATCGAATAAAGGAGGATATGCTGAACTGATCTCAGACCATTTTGCCTCAGCGTGGTTTAAGTACTTCGGTGAACGAACAAAGGAGCAGCCAGGTGTTGGGTATTTTACTTGTGGTTTTTTATGTGGGGCAGTAGAGGCCATATATGAAGTACCTTCAGGAACATTCGATGGAAAACAATCTACTTGTATCTCTAAAGGCGACAACAAGAGTAGATTTGAGGTGTTTAGAGGCTTGAAAAGAACGCTTAATCCATCACCTTCAAACGGAAAACAACAAGAAGAAGATGAACCGCTTACAGATACTAGTGGAATAAATGACTTCAAAGTAATTGAATTAATCAAAGACCTTCATCTTACTGGTTTGGCTACAGATAAAGGTTTTGTTGAGTGTTTTGGGACTACCTGGACAAAGAATTATGCCAATTATTATCCACTGGTGATGATTAAGCTTTTGATGCAAGCACAGAAAAAGTTAGGAAAAGGAGGAGTAGGTCACATTAAGAAAATTTTCACGGAAGAAGCAGAGAAGAATGCTTATTTTATCCTTGGTAGTGTATTAAACTCTGAATTTTGGAAGGAAAAAATTACCGGAATTGTGAGCTCAGATACAAATGGAATGTGGCATGCTTGCCTCGATATTATGAGTGCGTTTGGTTGCGGTAAATGGGAGTTAGCAGAAGGGAGTTCCACTGAATATAAAGTCAATGTGATCAATAATCCTGAAACAAACGCCTTCTTGAAATTAGTAGGTAATACTAAAGCACCACTAGGCTATTATACTGGTGGCTTTTTGACTGGTCTGGCGCATTATATTCGCACCAATCCAAAACCAGATGCTGTAGATGCTAATTTTATTGAAGAAATGAGAACTTCAAAAGGTGACATTTCATACAAAGAAGAGCAATCGAGAATGCTAGGTTCGGAAAAAGATACGCTCATGATTCTTGTTCATTAGAATCAAGAGCGCCTTTAATATCTAATCAGATAAATGACCTGACATATACCAAGCACCACCGGCTAATGCCAGATCTTTTAGTAAACTAGGCATACTCGAATCACTACCATTCATTACAGCCACTAAATGAATCATAATTGCGAATAGCAATAGCATTAACCCCAGTAATTGAGTAGCCATTTTTGCTCTCTTATCAATGATTATAGCGACTGCTGCAGCGACTAGTGCTGCTCCGGTCAAATAGACCCAAAATAACCCTGCGGGCATAAAAGAAGGCACCATTCCGGTCATGCCTTTAGCATTCATAAAGTGAAAAATTCCAAAAATAGCCATGGGTATGGCGAACATGTATTTTCCAGCAACTGGTAGATTGTTCATTTGTATGTGGTTTTGTTGAGTAATTTAAATGTATCAACACATAAATTACTCAAATAGAATCAGATAAACAACCTTTCTATTCTACGTAATCCTGATCATAAGCATCAGGATGGGAAATTGTGACGTTATCTCCAGGTTCAAGACTTGAATGATGACTTACTATTTTACCATCCCTAATTACAAATGAAAATCTTAGATCATTTTGGTCTTCAAAGCCTTGTGATCTCCAGTTGATTTTGTATAATCCACTATCAATTTTTAGTCCATCTACCTTCCTGGAGAATACTTCATAAGGAACCACTTTCAAGTTATTTTTTCCGAATAAATCTCTGTACAAATCTTTCACCTGATCTTTATTTTTTCTTATTTGAGTTGAGAATGCCGGTATCATTATAACATCATCTGCATAAAGTCTCATTAAATTATTAAGATCATGACTGTTTACAGCAGTTACCCATTTATCCAAAATAGGAACTGCTGGTTCATCTATCATATCAGTTCTCTCTATACTAGCCGCATTGGAGTTAATTTCCAGCTTGAATGAATCATTGAATAGCTCCAAAATTTGAGTGGTTGAATGACCAGTTCTTCTCATAAAAACATATTGTATGGCCGCATGTACAACAAGTAATAGAATTAGCCCTTCGAAAATTCCTAATTCAAAAACAAGTAACCCACAAATTCCTGCCATGATCAATGCATACCTTCCTTCAGACCTGACATGAGCTATGTTCGCAATCATTTTCCAACCTGAATAGACCATAATGATTCCTAATGCATACTCAGGAAGGTGTTCAAGAATGACGGGAAAGATAACAACCAACAAAAGGATCAATGATGTAAATAAGTTGGACAGTTTAGTAACAGCACCAGCTACTGTATTGGTTGTGCTTTTAGCTAAACCATCAAGATTAGTCATACCACCAAAAAATGTACTGCCAAAGTTAGCAATCCAGATGGCCAATATACTATTGTTGGTGTCAGCGCTTCTTCCCATGGGGTCCATCTTTTCTATAGCTACGTTGCTCATTACTTGCTCAATTATATCAATAGTACACAGCATCATAGCAAACCCTACCATTTTCATTAAAATGAATAAAACTTCTTGATCATTCATACCTGAGAAGTGAGGTAAGGGTAAAGCGAGGTGAAAAGGCACAGTGTCGATAGTCACTTTAGGTAGAGGCAAAAAGAAGCTCAGTACAAAACTTGTCAGCATGATTACAAAGTAGGGAAGTGCTGGCATCTTCTTTTTGTAATATTTAAATAGTAATACAAAAGAGACAAATGAAACAATGCTCAATACCAATATGACCTCGCGCTCAAAATTGAGCCAAGTTTCAGTTTCATGTTCAATGTCATACAAAAAGGGAATAAACTTTAAAGCAATCTTTAATCCAACTCCAGCAAGTAGACCTTCAACCAGGTAATGAGGCACTATTCTAAGAATGTATTTTTCCAGTTGATACTTCCATACGATGGCCTGAAATGTGGCAGTCAGCATTATGACAAAGGGCATATTTTCCAAACCAAATGAACTTACTCCTAAGGCCAGTGCGGGTGCTAGTCCTGCTGCTACACCTGGCATTCCGGTGTAATTTCCGGGTTTGAATAAATAAGTGACAAAACTTACTACACCTGCGAATATAACAGTGTAAAGCCCAGTCATAATTGGATAATCTGACATAAGACATATTCCTACAGTCAATGGCACAGCCATTATGCCTGCTACGGTTCCGGCAAGCGCATCGCGTTTGATATATTTGATAGATTCTATTAATCGAGATTTCATCATTGTTAATTTTTCTTATAAATAGGGTATTAGTACTCTTGAATCATGAGTACAATGGATGTCTGATCACTTGAATTGATCGACGAAAGTGTGATTTGTAATTAACTGAGGTGAATTCTGAGCGCACAGAATCGTATGTAGCGTGCTGTTTTTGCTGTCTGGACGTATGGAGTAGTGCCAGACAAGTTGAATTTGTTATTAGCCAACAAATAACAAATACAGTGATGTTTTTCGTTGGATATTGGACTTGGATCACCTGAAGATAAGAGCTTGATCCAATGTTTAATTTCCGAATCTTCTTCTAATTCTTCATTTTCAATTTTAAGTCGTTCCGCTATTTTTTCTGATTCAAAGACTATATGACCGTAGTCAGATAGAGTCATAGCCCCTATAACCAGAAGGGCCAGAATGGCCGGAATCAATTTTTCACGAAACATAAAACCAAAAAGAATTCATATTGAGTAAAAGAAATAGGATATTTATTTCAATAATATGTGATTTATGTTACATTCAAGATTGAAATTTAAATCACATAATAGTGAAAGTTGACATTAAGAAATTTGATTTTCAGAGTAATAGAATTATTGATTCTTTAGGAATAGCCGATAGAGAACTGTTTTTAAAAAGCGGTTCCAAGCTAAATTTCAAGAAAGGCAAGCTTATATTCTATGAAGGTGGTATTCCAACAGGTATTTTTCTAGTGTTATCGGGAAAGGCGAAAATTTATAAGACTGGATTGGATGGCAAAGATCAAATATTTTATATCTACAAAGCAGGCGACTTGTTAGGTTACCATCCTGTGTTGTGTAATGAAGTTTATGAAGATTCTTGTGAAGCGCTAGAAAATTGCCATGTATTATTTATTAGTAAATCGACATTTGAAAATCTACTCAAGAAAATCTCAAGCTTAAATTTACTTTTACTTCAAAACATGAGTCATGAATTTGGAGTGATGGTGAATACCATTACTGTATTAGCTCATAAGCCATTGAGAGAAAGACTTGCGCTTTATTTATTGATTTTGCGGGAGCGATATGATGGTAAGGAAATTACTGTACCACGGGAGGACTTAGCAAATATCATTGGTACAGCGAGAGAAAGCCTAGGTAGGCTGCTCAAGGAGTTTAAGGGGGATAAACTAATTGAAATAAAGCAAAGAGCTATCTTTCTTACTGATAGCAACAAACTTCAACGCATTGCAAGTTCCGAGTTTTATTAATTGACTGCTCGTTTAGGCTCCACCAATATCACTTCTTCTTTAGATAACAACACTTGACCTGGTAAGCTGCCTTTGGGTTTTCTTACATACTTCTTTTGAGTATAAATCACAGGACACAAAGTGTCAGATTTACGTTTTGAATGCCAGGCTGCAATTTGAGCCACTTGCTCAATTACTCCCATAGGAATCTTTAAACCATTAGGATTTCGGATAATAACATGAGAACCTGATACATCCCTGGCATGCAGCCAAAGGTCATCTTTTCGAGCAAATTTCTGAGTAAGCAGGTCGTTGTTCTTGGCGTTTTTTCCTGCAAAAACCTGAAATCCTTCTATTTCAAATTCCATAAAAGGAGATGCTTCTTTGAAGTTTGACTTAGTATTTGATTTTTCGAAGGTCTTGAGCGTTTTTATATCTTCAATGGAAGATATGGAAGCCTTATGTTCAATCAATTGTTGAAGAGATTTTTCTTTCGATAGGATATTGTTTTTCAAAACCTCTACTTCTTTGGATTGATTCTTAGCTTTTCTGTACAGGTTTTCAGCGTTGTGCTGAAGTGACATATTAGGTTTTAGTTTAATCTTGATTTGCTCATTAGCATAGAAATCGAATAATTCAATTTCCTTCTTTGAAGGGTCTATTTTGAGATGTAGATTGGCCATCAGAATATTTGCTAATTCATCGTATCCTCGACGTTTTTCTATTTCAGTCAGCTTGCTTTTGTTTTGACTGATGTAGGATTCACTCTTCTTAATATCTTTATTGATCTGCCCAAGTAGCTTGTTTTTAAGTTGTGCGACTACCTGAGAAGTAAAAAAAGATCGAGCCAACTGATTTGAAACTTCACATGGACTGTGATACAAGACATATTCTTCATCAGGTTTAAATAATCTTAACCCAGGTTCTCCTTTGAGCAAATAAAAATTCGAATCATTCAGCTCCTCTATTAATAATTCTAAAATGCTCAATTTGGTTTTTGACTCCAACGCTTCTTGATAAAACCCTTTGATTTTGAGCTGGTTTTTTATGTGTTTATCAAAAGTTGGGAAAACCTGAAATAGATCAAAATCAACTTTTTGTATGGCTTCCGTACTTTGATCAAGTGGCCTGTTTAATTCTTCAATTCTCAGGTGTTTATCTTTTTCAATTCCATTTTTGAATAGTGACATCAATTCATTGTTTTGAAACAATAAAATATTTGCGTGACGACCATGAAGTTTGAATAGGAGTTCAAATTCATTTTCAAATTGTATAGAGAATGATCTTTCATTTTCAAATTGCCTAACATTGATCACCGTTTGATCTACTAATTCTCCAAATAAATCCACAGAATTTTTCTTGGCTCTGGCAAAAGTTGAAGGGAAAGATAATAGGGAAGACTGACTGTCTAGGTTAGCCTTAATGATGAATTCTGAATCATTACTTTCAAATGTCAGTAGTAATTCTCCTTTACTTTGAGAAAAAATAGACGTAGTAGACTTACCCAATAAGTGGTTGCTTAGTTCTTTGGTAAGAGCCTTTAGAAAGTAATAATTGAATTGCATTACCCTTTTAAAATGAGACCATCATGGGCTAAAAATATATTGTCAGGTAATTCCTTTTGTATCTCTTTATGCGTGCCCATATAATGCCCAATATGTGTAATATACGCTCGTTGAGGCTTGATTTCCTCAATGAACTGAATAGCTTCGTCCAGCGTAAGATGTGAGATGTGGGGTTTCTTTTGCAATGCATTTATAACCAAGACATCCAGGTTTTTGAGCTTTTCTCTTTCCTTTTCTGAAACAGTTTTGGCATCCGTTATGTATGCCATATCTTTTACTCTAAACCCATATACTGGAAGCTTGTAATGCATGACTTCAATGGGGGTTATTTCAACTTCATTGATATGAAATGCCTTATTCTTGATAGGATTCAAAGTCACACTTGCAACTCCAGGATATTTGGAATCAGCAAACATGTAGGCATACTCTTGTTTGAGCTGGTTGAGTACAGCGTCCCTACCATATAGAGGCATATCCATCTTTTGCTTGAAATTGAAACTCCGAATATCATCCAGACCTGCAGTATGATCTTTATGTTCATGCGTATACAATACAGCATCCAAATGATCCACTCGATTGGTAAGCATTTGTTGTCTGAAATCGGGACCAGTATCTATAAGAAGATTGGTATTGTTTTGCTCTATCAAAACTGATGACCTGAGTCTTTGGTCATGAAAATCTACACTATTGCACACCTCACATTTGCACGCAATGACAGGAATGCCTTGCGAAGTACCGGTGCCGAGAAAAGTAAGCTTCAAATCTTAAGTGTGGTTTGAGACAACTCCTTGAGCAAGGCTTTGTTTTTATCGTTTAGGTGGGTTGCATCTAGTTCTACCTCTTTTAGGATTTCCAATAAGCAATTTATTTTTCCATCTAAGGTATAAAACTTGTTTACGATAGCTACTTTGGTATCCTTAAGCAAGCAGTAGCCAGATTGGAAATTTCCTTTTTCATACCGTAGCACGTAGTCCGATTCTGAAAATAGGTCTTCCAGTTTGTTCAGAAAGTGCTTTGAGTATTTAATCATCTGCTGATATGTACGCTTTTACTTTGTCTACCAATATATCAAAATTCAATGGCTTTGGTATGTATTCATTGATTCCTACCTCTTTAAAGTCATTGATGGAGTAATTCTTGGCATTGCCGGTAATGGCTAATATGGGAATCTTTGATTTGATAGGATCACCCATTTTTCTGATGGCCTTGGCACATTCCATACCGTCCATTTTTGGCATATTGATGTCCATTAAAATCAAGTCATAATCTTCCACATCAAGCTTGTCTAAAACTTCTTGACCATTTTTTACAGAAGTAATACTGAAGTTTTGAATCTCAAGTATTTTTTTGGTTAAGTTTTGAATGACCGAACTGTCCTCTGCAATAATTATTTTTTCATAGAAGGTTTATTATATGACCTGCTTACTCAAGCACCTAAAACAAGGCGTCAAGTTAAAAACAAATCAATCACATTTGAAGTATATTTTTGTAATTTTCTTTAAACTCGATAAAACATTCTTGAATCGAATCTAGTTGAGGTTTTAAATTCGTTGTATCAGCGGTTTTTAGTTGAAGTTCCAACTTAATTACATGATTAGCTAATTTCTCTATTCCCAGGGTGCCTGCGCTTCCTTTCAGCGTATGGAGTTCCTTTCGGATCTCCTCTATGTGATTATCTGCGAAATATGTCATGCAGTTTTTAATGAGTTCATTAGCCTCAGTTTCGAAATCTGTTAAGACTGTTTCTAAAAGCTCTGCTCCACCAAATTTCGAAAGCTGTTCTAATGTCTCTTTATTGATTAGTTGATCAGAACCATTGTTTTTTTTTGTTCTTCAACCGCCACATTCGAAGTATCATATTGAATGTATTCTTTTACTTTTTCAATGATAGTCACTGCACGAATTGGTTTGGCTACATAATCATCCAAGCCTTGCGACATAAACTTTTTACGATCATCTTCCATCGAGTAGGCTGTCATCGCGACGATAGGAGGTAGTGACTTCAATCCTAATCCTTTGATGTTTTGTGTAGTCTCGACACCATCCATTTTAGGCATCTGAATATCCATAAATACAAGATCGAGTTCGTTGTTTTTGACGGTTTCTATGGCTTCCGGTCCGCTGGAAGCCAGATGTACCTGACAACCTGATTTTTCTAATATTTGACTCGCTACGGTTCGATTCACTTTGTTGTCATCTACTACCAATATACGAGGAACCACCGAAGTAAATTCTCTGGCAATTTCCATAGGTTCATCCAGGTCATGAGTATCATCAGTTTGTTCATCTTCAGGAATAATTCCTTCGAACGTAAACCAAAAGGTACTACCCAACCCAGGAGTAGACACTACACCTATATCACCACCCATAGACCGTACAAGCTCTTTAGAAATAGCAAGCCCAAGACCTGTGCCACCATACACTTTTGTGCTAGAATTGTCCAGTTGATTGAAATTGATAAATAAATTCTTAATTTGTTCTTTTGGAATCCCGATACCTTCATCTTTTACCTGGACTTTGAAAGTGCACTTGTTATTTTCTTTTTTCTTAAGAATTAGACTAATATCAATAATTCCTTTTCCATCGGAAAACTTAATGGCATTGCTGATTAAATTAGACATCACCTGAAGTAATCGAGTTTCATCTAATAAAATAATAGCTGGAATCTTGTTGTCAAGGTTATAATTCAAGTATATGTTATTGGCGTTGGCTTCTTTAGAGAATAAGTCATATAAGCGCTGGAAGGTACCAATCAATTTGAGCGGACGCTGTTTGAGTTCCATCTTGCCCGCTTCAATTTTAGACAAATCGAGTATGTCATTCAAAATGTCCATCAAAGTTTCAGAGGATTTTTTGATAGTTTTTACATAATCTGTTTGTTCTACATCCAGATCGGTACTTCCAATTAAATCTATCATTCCAATGATTCCATTCATTGGAGTACGAATTTCATGACTCATATTGGCAAGAAAACGCTCTTTGATGGCCAATGATTTCTCTGCAAACTCTTTCGCTTTAGAAAGTTCTTCGTATGCACGTTTGATTTCCGAAATATCACGAGCCACTCCTTCAAATCCGACGGCCTGTTTATTTCTAAACAATACTCTGACATTACACAAGAAGTCAATTTTTTCTCCATCATCGGTATGAAAAGAGGCTTCTAAGTTTTGAGATTTATGCTCTTTGAGTAAAGTTTTGAGTATCGAGTCTGCTGATTCTTCTGATGTGAAGAATTGGGTGATGCTTTTGCCCAGTACATCTTCTGGCTGAAGTCCTAATGATTCACTTGCGGATGGACTCATCATGAGTAATTTACCATTCAGGTCGCATCTAAAATAAATATCCTGAATAGATTCGAAAATTTCTCTAAACTTCGCTTCACTCTCTGACAAGGCGAGTTCCGAGCTTTTCTTTTCAGTGATGTCATGAGAGATCACAGACACTTCATCAATTGTGCCATCCTCTTTCATAATAGGGTTTATGAATACCTCAGACCAATGTGTTTTCTTTTTGCCTATTTTGACCTCATTCTGAAAATTCAACGCCTTTCCCTTAAAGGCTTGATTGTATTTCGATTCCCAAAGTTTGTTTACTGAATCCGATAATTTCTTTCGTTCTTTAGCGTAACCCTTACCAATCTTGGTTTCTACATCAAAACTCTCCTTCATCCAATTGGTGAAATTACTGTTGAATGATGTTAAGTTGTACGTGTCATCCACCGACCAGATTTGGTGACTACTACTTTCAAAAATTGCTTTTAGTCTTGCCGCTTGGTCAACAATTTTCTCTTCGTTTATTTTTCTTTCTATAGCCAATGAGATTTGACTCGCTATGAAATAAAGCAATTCCAAATCTTTTGCGCCAAAATCTGAACGGTCATCATAAGAGTGTGTGCTAAGTAGTCCAACAGGAGAGTTGCCAACGGTAATTTGAACACCTAACCAAACTTTTGGAAAAGCACCTTGATATGATTTTTTCTTTTTCTCAACCTGTTCCTTGATCTGCTCTTCATAGATGATTAATTGCCTGGTATCACCTACCATTTGTTTAGCAATCAAATCATTAACCGTTTTTTGATTTTGAAGTTCAATTGAATCTTTGAATTCTGACCGAACATATGGGGCAGAAGCATTAGACTTGTCAGTCAGGTTTAGTTCGATGGATAGATTTTTGATATTCAACAATCCCTTGAGCTCATCGAATAATTTAGAATAAAGAATTTCAAGCTGTGGACCCTCTATATTAAAGTCTGCAATCTTATAATATAAACTCTGAGCTTTTTCGGCACGTATTCTTTCGGTAATATCATAGAATATACCTCTGAACTGAGCATTACCATTGATATCAAACGAACAGTTTACTCGACCTGAAACAAATATGTTTTTACCCATATCTGAAACAAAGACAGTTTCAAACCTATCTATTGCCTCTCCTTTGATGATTTTGTCCAGGTTCTCTACCGTCTGTTGCCAGTTTTTAGTATGAACTAAATCTTTGAATCTGATGCTTTCTAACTTGTCCCTGTAGCCTAGTTTTTCAACCCAGGCTTGATTCACAAATTGGAAAACGCCCTCATGATCAAATGTCTGAATTAAATCATAAGAGTTGTCAAATAGTTCTGTTAGCTGCTCATTACTCTTTTCCAGTTGCTTTTTTACTCTGTTTTGAGCGGTGACATTTTCACCAATAAGGTTAATTCCGGATACTTCGTTGAAACTATCCTTCAGGAGAATTACATTGAATCTGACGTATATGTCTTGCTTCTCTTTAGTGAAAAACTTTCCTGCCAGCGTACCATTATACTTTCCGTCAGTAGCTATTTGACCATATTTCTTTTGATTGATTTTAGTAGAAGCATCTGGAATAAAAATATCAAACAAATTGGATCCGACGATATCAGCTTTCTTCAGTCCAATGGTTTCTAACAATTTGTTGTTGCAGAAGGTGATACTTCCTTCTGTATTTGTGCTCATGGCTACTACTTCTGATTCGTCTAACGACTCTTGAATCTTTAATTCTGATTCAGAGATAGCTCTTTCTCTTGTTGCTTCTAGCTCTAATGTCTTGCGTTCAGTAGTATCAATTGCAGCTGCCGCATAGCCAATAAATTTTTTGTTTTTAGAGAATCGGGGAGTGCCGGATTCTAATAGCCATCTGTAATCACCATTGTTATCCTTAATTCTGAAGGAATATTCGTAATTCTTTTTCTTAGATACGGAAAAGTCAACTGTTGAAATATATGCCGCAAGATCATCTGGGTGAATATTTTCAGTCCAAGTATGGTATGCTTTTTCATCTTTGGTTCCCAGCAGATCAAACCATCCTTTACTAAAATAGGTGACCTGGTTTTTCTCATCTGTTATTTTAATAAAGACCGGAGCACTATCAGTAATTGTATTAGCAGAAGAGACTAAGTTTTCTGTATTCTCAACCAGATCAAAATGTACTAAAAATCTTTCGTCTTTTACCTTACTAATCGAGGCGATAGTTGCAAATGATTGTCCATTTCTATCGAGAAATTCAAAATCGAATGTATCTGATTTCCCTCTACGCGCACTTTTAAAATTGTCCTCCCAAGTTTTGCTGCTTTTTTCTCCACTGATCTGAAAGATGGGCATGAGCTCATCAATCGTTTTATCAGAAAAGTCACTTGCAAAAACAAATTTATCTTCAGCCTTAGGGCTAAATTCAATTACATTTCCTTCTTCAAAAATGACAAAATAACTAGCAGAAGACTCAAGTAAGAGGTCGTACTTATTGTGCAACTCTTTCAACTCACCTTTGAGTTTCTCTACTTCGTTCAACAGATCAGTCCTGCCTTGATTAAGCATTTGGCTTTATTGTAATAAGAAAATCGTGATTAGGCTAGAACAGTAATTTATATTTTTTAATGAAAATATGTATGGATATTCAAAATTTAGATTCTTATTTTCGACCAATAAACTATCCTAAATCAGCTAAAATTTTTTTAGCTCTATTAACTACTCCCGGTGTTGCGTATTGAATCAGGTCTTCAATTACAATCTTAAGCTCCGATTCTAGTTCAGGATAGAGTTTTGTCAGATTATAGGCAATAGTCATTGAGAATGCTTTAACCGCAGTGGTCTCACTCGGAGAAGACAAATATTCAAAGCATTTATCAAGCAAAAGACCTTGAGATTCTTCTGGAATATCCTGCTTTTGTAAAAGCCTAACGGTATTTCTTTTTATTGCAACTTCAGGATCACTTTTCAAATGATCAATCATTTGGTTGATGTACGGTTTTAAAAGATTAGGATGTTTGTCCACACAATGGCTTACCGCATGAGCAGCTCTTTGAGAGATTCGATATTTCTTGTGAAAAAACAATTGCATTAACTCTTCGAATCGTTGTGCATTGTTACCAACATGGATGGCAATTAATTGTGCATTTTCTTTGCTATGTACTTTGGTTAGTTGTAATTCAATGTTCATAAACAGATGGGAATAGCAGATCAATTTGAGTGAATTCTCCTTGAATAGAATTTATTTCTATTCTACCACGATGCAGGTTGAGAATTTGTTGCGCCAAGCTCAGACCAATGCCTGATCCACTTTGTTTTGTTGTAAAAAACGGTATTAATGCTTTCGATAATGACTCCTGATCCATACCACAACCCGAATCTCTAACTGACAATTTCATCCATGTTAAATCTGCAGAACAACTAATATCCAAGCACTTGTTCTTTACTTCATTCAGTGCTTGAAAGCTGTTAGTCAATAAATTGATTAAAACTTGCTCTAATAATACTGGGTCGCAAATAATGGTTTGACTTTCATAATTTTCATTCACTTTAATTCCTTCCAATTGCTTCTTAAATAGGTGCAAGATGCTTCCTATTGATTCTTTAATATTCACCGATTCTATTTTTGGCTGTGGAATTTTAACCAGTTTTCTATAATCTTCCATAAATGTTAAAAGTCCTTCTGAACGTTCTTTTATGGTTGACAGACTCAGTTCAATGTCCTCTAAATCTGAATGTTTTGAGTTTTTTAAAATCAATAAAGTAGTTTCTGACAAGGAAGTAATTGGGGTCAGGGAATTTATTATTTCGTGGGCCAAAATCCGAATTAACTTCTGCCAAGATTCAATTTCCTTGGTTTCCAGTGAGCTGGAAATATCTTTGAAAGTAAATATCGATTGAGTCTTGTCAAGCAACTTGAATTTAGATTTGTTTACCAACAATTCCACTTTCTGACCTTCAGAATTTCTACCTGTAATGATTTGTGCATCAGTGACATGATCTAGGATCGAAACTAAATTTTGGTCGTTTTCAAATAGGTAGTCGGTTCTCATTTTTCGAGCTACCTGATTTATTAAAGTCACTTTTTGATTTTCATCAAAAGACAATAAGCCTGTCTCTATGTTGTCAATCAGCTCTTGAATAAACAAGAACTGCGCTTCGTATTTGGTTTCTTTCTTTTTGTAAAAATCTAAAGTGCTCTGAAATCTCTCATACAGCAGACTAAAGGATTCATTTTCTGCTTTAGGAAATTTCGCTGTATAATCAGTATCTCTTAGTGCTAGAATGAATTTGGACAATTCATGGTTTGTTTTATTTACAAACCGAACCAAACTTATGGTTTGAATTAGTACTAGTATACTCAGAAACACAAGAGTGTATATGAGGTCGCCTCGTGTATGTAGATATACGATAGCTATCAGATTGCAAAGAATGAGAGCAATCCTAAGAATAATGTAAAAGCTAAATTTATTATAAGCCATACTTCTCTAATCTTCTATGCAAAGCCAGTCTATCAATCCCTAATTCTTTTGCCGCATGAGTGACGTTTCCTTCATGTATAGCCATAGCTTTTTTTATAAAAGAAATCTCCATTTGCTTTAGGTCCAGCGATTTAGATTCAGGAATGGCTTTTTTATCGGTACGTTGATTCTGAAAATCAGAGGCTAATAATTGTTCTGTTTCGGCAAGAATTACTGCTCTTTCTGTAGCGTGTTGCAGCTCTCTGATATTTCCAGGCCAATTCATCCTTTTAAGTTTTTCCACTTCCTCTGAGGTAATTGAAAGCGTATGTTTGGCATAACGGTTTTTGAAAGAAGACAGATAATATGTCACCAGTTGGGGGATATCAGAAACTCTCTCCGATAAGTTTGGCATGGTTACTTCTACAGTATTGATACGGTATAATAGATCCTGTCGAAAAGTGCCTTGTTCGACCATATTATACAGTGACATGTTTGTCGCACATATCAATCTTATGTCAATATCAATTTCCTGATTTGAGCCTAATCTGCTGAATTTCTTATTTTGCAAAACGGAAAGCAATTTGGCTTGTGCAGGTAACGATAGGTTGCCAATTTCATCAAGGAAAAGGGTGCCGCGATGTGCCAATTCTAAACGTCCTATTTTTTGTTTCCCTGCATCTGTAAACGCTCCTTTTTCATGACCAAATAGTTCAGATTCTATTAGTGTTTCACTGAGAACTCCCATGTCAATCGTAATCATCGGTCGCTCGCTTCTATCTGAGTTTTGATGAATGAACTTAGCTGCTAGCCCTTTGCCCGTTCCATTTTCTCCAAGTAGAAGCACGTTGGCATCTGAGACAGCTACTTTTTCCATGGTGGCTTTGGCCAGTAGAAAAGATTTGGCACTCCCAATAAAGCCTTCGATTTCTTTTGCCTCTTGCTCAGATTGATATTGTCTCGAGTTCTTCAACTCCTCCAGTTGTCTAGCATTTTGAGCTAGTTTATTTGCGGTTTCTACAGTGGTAAGAAATTTTTCATTTTTCCAGGGTTTGGTTACAAAATCTATGGCTCCGCTTTTCAAAGCTTTCACCGCCATGTCTATATCGCCATAGGCAGTCATAAATATTACCTGGGCTTGTGGTTGAATATCCAGGATCTGCCTTAGATACTTGAAACCATCTTCTCCATCATTTCTGCCTTTTTGAAAATTCATATCAAGTAGGACAATATGAATTTGATGCTTCTTTAAATGACTATGAATTTGCTCTGGATTAAGCTCTACATATACCTTCTTATAATATTGTTTTAAGAAGAGTTGAGCGGAAGTAAGAATTCCTGCATCATCATCAACAATCAGTATATTTCCATCTTGAAAGGTGGGCATGAGTTCCATGTCTCCAAAACTAGGAATAAAGGTTCATAAACAAACAATCAACTGTTTGTTTTCAAACAGTATGAAACCAGTATATACAAATATAGATTCATATCTAATTGTCATTCAATGGGTTATAATTTGTGGCATTGGGGTTGTATTCAACAAACTAACTCTAAACACCAAATACAATGTTTAAAAATTACTTCAAGACCATTTACCGAAATATAAAAAGAGAAAAGCTTTTCACGATCCTTAACCTGTCAGGACTAGGGCTGGGATTGGGATGCATTTTAGTCATCTTCAAAATAATCACCTATGAATTGAGTTTTGATAAGCACCATTCCAATTATGATAATATTTATCGGGCTGTGCGAGAAACTAGAATAAGTAGTGGAATCCGATACAATGAAGGGGTTCCACATCCTGTTGGGGAAGGACTAAGAGCGGATTATCCTGACTTGGTCATAGCACGGACACACTACGAACCGTATCATCAGATAGCAATCAAAAGAGAAGATGGAGAATATGATCGATATCTCGATGATGAGGGATTGGTCTTTGCTGAATCTTCGGTATTTCAGATTTTTGATTTTGAGTTCATAGAAGGAAGTCCTACCAATTGTTTGGATGAACCAAATTCCATGGTGATATCCAGATCTCAAGCCAAAAAATTCTTTAGACTAAATGATGATAACATCGGGCAAGCTATTGGAAAACAAATATTGCTTTCAAACAAGCAGGACATTACTGTTAAAGGGCTTGTAGAAGATTATAAAGAAACCACGAATATACCTTTTAATGTTTTTATTCACTACGAAAACTTAGATGGATTAAATCCATATTACAGAAAAGGAAATTGGAATAGCAATAGCTCAGCAACAAACTGCTATGTGTTGGTTCCTGACAATTTTAATATTGCGAATTTTGAAGAAGGTCTAGCTGACTTCGTAGAGAAGTATCACGGTGAAGGGGCGTCTGCCGATTTGAAATACAATATGCAGCCCTTGAGTGATATCCATTTTAGTGATAGATATGACAACTATAAAGAAAGAACTATTTCTATGGAGTTTATCAAAGCACTGGGTGTCATTGGAATATTTTTGATTCTTACCGCAGCAATAAATTTCATCAATCTGACCACTGCTCAATCAATTAAAAGATCAAAAGAAATTGGCATTAGAAAAACACTAGGAGGGAAGTCTTATCAATTAGCTGTTCAGTTCTTGTCAGAAACATTGATGATCACTATTGTCTCTTCATTTATTGGGTTGATTTTCGCAGAGGTGTTATTGATCTATCTGGAAGATATACTGGGGTATAAACTATGGATCAATCTTTTTGAAGAACCTGTTACTTTACTCTTCCTAACGATCAACATAGTGATTATTGGCTTATTAGCAGGCATCTACCCAGCACTTTCTATGTCAAAACTCAATCCTATTGCTGCATTGAGAACGAAATTCAACGTAAAGGAAGGGAGTGGCTTTTTGTCATTCAGAAGAGTATTAGTTATTGTACAATTTATAATCACACAAGTCTTAATTATTGGTACTTTGGTAGTTCAGAATCAGATGGATTTTTTCTTGAATAAAGATCTCGGTTTCGAAAAAGACAATATTATTTTAGCTGATCTACCGGGTAAAGACGAAGATGACCTTAATCGATTGAAGACTAATCTACTCAGTCACCCGGAGGTGAAAGGAGTCACATTTACGCTTAGTGCACCGTTAGGTACTTCAAATTCAAACTCACATATTAATCACCATAGCATTCCGGAAGGAGAAAATGTCAGAGTAAATTTTAAATTCGGTGATAAAGATTTTTTGGATATCTACGGGTTGAAACTTGTTTCGGGAGAATGGGTTGAAAAAACCGACACCAGTCGCATATTAGTTAACAGAAAACTGGCTGAAGCTTTGGGATTCGAGAACCCAGAAGAGGTCATTGGAGAGAAAATAAGCGGATGGTACCGAGACATGCGTGTGGTTGGTGTAGTTGAAAATTTTCATACTCATTCGCTACAGTCTGATTTTGTTTATTGCATTTTTATGAACAATCCTCGCATGTTTTATGAAATGGCAGTGAAGATCAACTCCGCGGGTCAAACTATTGATGAGGTCAATCCAACTTTAGCCATAGTACAAAGTGAGTGGGAAAAAGTATTTAGTAAGGACATCTATGATTTTACTTTTTTTGATGAACAGGTAGCTGATTGGTATGAAGAAGAGAAGAATATGGGAAGTATGTTCAAGCTCTTTTCTATCATAGCCATCTTTATTGGATGTCTTGGACTGTATGGTCTCATTTCATATATCGCCAACAAGAAGACCAAAGAAATAGGTGTCAGGAAAGTATTAGGTGCCAGCACGCTCAATGTGCTTAATATCTTTTCCAAAGAAATGCTAATACTTGTCTTCATTTCCTTTATCGTAGCAGGGCCTATAAGCTATGTAGTCATGAGCGATTGGTTGGACAATTTTGCTTACAAGATTGAATTATCTTATTTGATTTTTGCTTTGGCTTTAATGATCAGTTTTGGAATAGCAATTCTAACCGCAGGTTATAAGGCAGTTTTAGCTGCCAGGGCCAATCCAGTATTGTCTCTAAGGGACGAATGAAATTAGAGTTTACCAGCTAAAAGAAGGCCAAAGTATGATTGCTTTGGCCTTCTTTTTTTTTCGCAAATTGACTTCTAAAGAACTTTTTGAATTTATTTCACTATCTTATTGAAATCCAGCTTTACCAATCGAAAAAATAATTGCAGCAGAGTAAGATTGAATGATAGTATTGAGAAAATTAATGCGGCTCTTGATCAATGCTGGTGTTTATGGGCACCCGGAGATTATTGAGCGAAGAAGGACTCGGTTAGTCAATATATTCAATACAATTGGAGGATTTATCATAGTACTTTTTGGTACGATCAATCTGATTGTTGGTTCTTATGTTCATGCGATCTCTATTTTTTCAGGTTTACTGATTCTGACAATTCCTGTTCATTTTTTAAACCGAAACAAGCAAAATACTTTTGCAAAGTACTACTTGGTCATAGCCACTTGGATATTCGCTAATGTGATTGGGTATATCACGTTATTTAATAATCAGAATCGTGACAATGAATTTTTCTTTATTGGTTTTTCAGCAATTATAGTTGCACTATTTGATAAAACTGCTAAACGCTTATTGTTCTTTTTTGCTGCATTATCAGCATTAATGATGAAGTATTTTCGAATCGATCAACTCAGTGATGGAAATTTCATTGCAGATGATTTTTTGGCTTTGACTAATTTATTAGTTGCATTTGTCTGTGTGTATCTGTTCACTAATGTATTCAAATTGGATCTCCAAAGAAGTGAACAAAGGATACGAATGTTTAGCAAAAAAGTGGAAATGCAAAATTCCTTAGTACAATACGAAAGAGACAATCTCATCTACAATGAACATCTGCTCAGAACAACAATTAATAACCTTCCTATATTCATCGCTCTATTAGACAGAACAGGCCATTATATTATAGTAAACAATAGATTCAATGATGTCATACTTAAAGAAATGGTTAACATTGAAGGGAAACATTACGAAGAAGTATTGGGTCCAGAAATATCTGAAATGGCTACTCCATTGTTTAATAGATGTTTAGAAGGTTATGAGTCAGATGTTGATAGTGCTGTTACTTTTGTAAATGGTGAAAGTATCCATGCTTATGGAAAATACATTCCATTAAAAAATCAGCAAGGTAAAGTTTCCAGAGTGCTGACTTATATCACAGATATAAAAGGAGTGAAAGAAACGGAAAGGCAACTCATGGATGCTAATGCTTCTAAAGACAGAGTTTTGAGTATTCTATCCCATGACCTTCGTTCTCCACTTGTTTCACTAGGTGGTTTGTTGATGTATGCTGATGATATAGAACCCAAAAAATTCAAGGAGTTATTAGGTACAGTAAAGCAGCAGGTTGATTCTATCAGTTTTACATTAGACAATGTACTGACTTGGGTCAAGTCACAATTAGGTGCATTTAACGCAATACCAAAGCAAGTTAATTTCGAAAACGTGGCTACAAATGTTTTACAACTCTATGGAGAATCTATCAAAGCTAAATCCATCAAACTGGAAAATAGTATATCTAAAAATCTTGAGGCCTTTGTAGATCCTGATCATCTGGCTATTGTTATCAGAAACCTGGTGAGTAATGCCATCAAATTCACCCCTGTAAATGGCACGATAGTATTAAATGCTAAAAAAGAGAACGGAACTGTACAGCTGAATGTCAAAGATTCTGGTATTGGTATGTGCGCAGACACTATTGCTTCTGTTCTCGAAGGGATCAATAAAAATAAAGCATCTACCAGGCTTGGGACAGAAGGAGAAAAAGGAACTGGCCTTGGGTTAAATTTTTGCCTCGATATTCTACAGTTGAATAATGGTAATTTGGAAATAAAAAGTGAACCGGATCAAGGAACCGAAATTTCGATTCATTTGCCTGCCAATTAATCTTCGACTTCTAATGCCTCTAAAATATCGGCTAATTCATCATACTCTTTGAAGCCAGGCTTCTCTTCTTGCGATCCTTTCAATTCAATACCAGCAAAAGGTTGAACTTGAATGATATGATCGAGTTGTGATAGTTCTACATCATAAGCTTTGATTAGAGAAGTTTCACTTCCCGTCGCCAATTTTTCCTCAATAGCCGGAATGAGTTGAGGAGCTTCACAAGAAACAATAATGTGAGCATATTCATTTCCGACAGATTGAGCTAGTTCTTTGAGATCACTTTCAGATGCCACATGGATCGCAAGTATGACTTGACAACCTTTCTTTTTCAGTTTGTCTGCAGTATCAATTTGGCTTACCTGTACAAAAGGAAACTTGTTTTCTTCTTGAAGTTTGGTAATTTCTTCTAGCGGCATTTTGCCAAATTCGGCGACAAAAGCAGGTCCAGCTACCCAACCCATAATTTCATTGGCTTGCTCAATTGAAATGTAGTTGTCCGAATTTGGATTGAGATCAAAGCCTAATAGATCCACACCAAAACCTGCACAAAAACGAGCATCACTTAAATTGGTAATACTCCCGACCTTTACAAATGTTCTTAGATTCATATCAACTGAGGCAATGGCCCGATCAAATAATTTTATACAAGAAAAATTTCTTCGTCCACAAACTTCCGTAAAATTGCGGTGATAATCAATGATAAAATAATGGAAGTAAAAGAAACTGTAGATAGCAATTTTGAGCAAGAGATTTCAAGTGCAGACAAAGCAATTGTAAAGTACTATGCTGACTGGTGTGGTTCTTGTAGGTTATTTAGTCCTAAGTATAAAAGACTAGCCAAGGATGAACGTTTCGAAGGAGTAACTTTCTTGAAAGTAAATGCCGAAGAAAATGAATTGGCCAGAAAAGCAGCTGGCGTAACCAATCTTCCATTTTTTGCTATTTTTAAAGGTGGTGATCTTGTAGATACAGTGGCCAGTAGTAAAGAAGATGCTGTTGTCGAACTTTTAAACAAATTGAACTAGTATGCAAATACCTGTAATAAAGAAGCTAGTGGAGAACCATTCCGTAGAAGAACTTGAAAAGGCAGAATATTGCCTTATGGAGGAAAAGGAGTTGCCATTTGAAGTAGAAGGTGAGGACGATGGAGAGGTGCTTACCCACTTGATAGCTGCCGGTTGGATTATTGAAAAAATGGAGAAAGATGATATTCCATTTCCAAAAGCTTTGAGAGCTTATACAGAAAAAGTGAGGACCTCCATTTCAAGCTAATCAATTGAAAAATATAAATTTAGGCTTCGGAGTAATTCGAAGCCTTTTTTGTTTGTCATTATTGTCAAATAATTGATTATTATCATCTATAGAAGTTTAGCTGGAAGCCTTAATTTTGCCCTTCAATTAATGATTATTATACCATGCGCATTTATCTAAGTCTATTTGTCTTTTCACTAGTTATCCTGGCCGGTTGTAGTCCAATCAACAAGAAAAATAGGATCAAGAAGACTTTTGAGGCTGCCACACAAAAACTCGATGATGCGTACTACGAGGACGCCATTGTTTTGTATTCTAAGGTGCTGGAAATGGATCACGAAGTGATCGATGCGCATTTAAATAGAGGAGTAGCTTATTACGAATCGGGACATTATGCCTTGGCTCTGGCTGATTACAATGAAGTACGACAAACCAGACCCGAATTTAATGATGTGCTTTTCAATCGATCCTATACTTATCTGGCTATGAAACGGTACCAAATGGCTTTGGAAGATTTAGACTTACTTAAAAAAATTTATCCCGACACCGCAATTGTCTATAACATTGAAGGCTTTGTTTATGGCGAGCAGAAGGATTATAATCAAGCCAAGAAGAGTTTCGAACAAGCCGTTGTCAGAGACTCAAAACAATTCGATTCCTGGACTAATTTAGGTGTGATGAATTATCACCTGGAGATGTACAACGAAGCAGAAGAAGCGTTTGATAAAGCGCTGGAGATTAGGGGCAATGCTCCTGAAGTGTTGAATCCGCTCTCCTTGGTTTACCTGGAACAAGGGAGACTAGAGCTGGCAGATTCTACTATTGATGCTGCAATCAGATTGGTCGCTGATCAGCCTTACTTTTTAAATAATAAAGGCTTGATTCAAATTCACTTAGGCAATTATGCTTTGGCAGACTCTCTTATCAATCGAAGCCTTGCATTGGATTCCTCCAATCAAATGGCAAAAGAGAATTTAGAATTACTCAAGAGCAAATATTAAAGGCGAAATAGGCCAGCAAAAAAACTGTCTCAAAAGTTAACGTCATTGCGATCCCGATGGCTATCGGGAGAAGCAATCTTAAAATATGATTCTTAATTGAACCATAAGATCACTTCGTGGCACCTGTGATGACGGTCTCTAAACTTTTGAGACAGTTGTCTAATGAGTAGTAATTCCTATTATTTCAAAGAAGCAATTAAGTCTTCGTTTCTTTTGATATAACCAAAGTCACCAGCTTCAAAAGCTTTAGCTGCAGCCATTGATTCCTTAGCTACTTTGATTGCTTCTTTCTTGTTGCCTTGCTTAGCCAAAATCTGTGCTTTTACATGAACATTCCAGAATTGAGTGCTATTGTCTCCTGTAGCTAAATAGGCATTAACCCATTTCAACGCCTGATCCAAATCTTTATCAGCAGAGTAGTAATATCTAGCCGCTGCCATCAAGTTTCCAGGCTTTACCACTGTATTTTCAGCAATGGCTTTCATTACAGTTTCATCAAACGATACTTGAACAGGAACATTCACGGCAGTGTTTTCCCATGCCAACTGGATGTTTGCGTTCTCACTATTTTCGCTGATGTCTGAGATATTGTAAGTTAACGTTCCCACAACTTCAGTTAATTTGGAAGACTTCACCTTAGCTTTTACCGCTGCTTTGCTGTCGTCATATTTAGACATATTACCTCCTATAGAAGGGTCAGAATAAAACACAACTTCCCACTCAGATGCACCCGGAGTAGCTAAGAATAGATATTCACCTGCAGCTAAGTCTTGTCCAGCTATCTTCACATCATCGCTAAATTTAACTATAGTTCCGGCGTTTGCACCAGCTCTCCATAGTTGACCATTGGGTACCAAAACCTCTCCATCTCCGAAGATTTTTCTACCTTTCATTTGAGGTCTCGAATAGCTGATTTCAATTTCGGTAAGGCCAACAGTAGCAGATACCGACCCTGCCGGACTTGGAGCAGGTGTGTTAATTTGAGCAGTTCCGTTGAATGAGATGGCAAGTAGTGCCGCTACGAAACTAAGTTTGAACAGTTTGGTTTTGTACATAATTAAGTTCATTTTGATTGTTATAAATATGGGGTGTTATACGGTCTTCCCTAATTCGGGTTTACATATGCAGAAAGATAGTTTAAATATTTTGACGAACGGCTTTTACCAAAGGTCAAATGTATTGGAAGTTGCCAAAGACTTGCTCGGAAAGGTCCTTTGTACAGAGATTGATGGTCTGCTGTGCAAAGGGAAAATTGTAGAAGTAGAAGCCTATAGTGGTACCAATGATAAAGCTTGCCATGCCCATAATGGGAGACGTACTGCAAGAACAGAAGTAATGTATGCCCCTGGCGGCTGCGCCTATATTTATTTGTGCTATGGTATACATCATTTGTTTAATGTAGTTACTAATACGGAAGGTAAAGCTGATGCTGTATTGATTAGGGCATTGGAACCTATGGTGGGACAGGGAACGATGAGAAAGAGACTAAGCTCAAATAACAATAAACTCACCAATGGACCAGGTATATTATCCAAGTCAATGGGGATAAAAACTAAGCAGACTGGTTCTCTGCTCTATCGAGCACCCATTTGGATCGAAGATTCAGAGCCCATAGCTAATGAATGGATAACAGAATCTACAAGAATAGGAGTGGAGTATGCCGAAGAAGATGCGCAATTGCCTTGGCGGTTTTATATAAAAGGTAACTTGTGGGTGAGTAGGAAATGATCGGCTATATTTATTTTTCTCAATAACTAAATATGAAATACAAGAAGTTTATCTGCTCCATATTAGGAATCATTAATTCATTGATTGTTTGGGCACAACCCAGTATGGAAGAAATATTTTCAATGTCTTCTAAGCAATATGAAGTGCTCGTAGAGAATATTCGAACCAATTATGGTGAAGATTCTTTAGGGAATTTTTACAATGAATTTATCGAGTATAGGAACTATCATCGAGCCAAAATGAGATTAGAGAGTTATCAACTTTCAACAGGTTTGGATACGCTTTCTACTCTGAATCTCTCTCATTGTGGACTAACTGAAATTCCTGATTTTGTGTTCAAGTGTTTTAATATCACTTCGCTGGATTTAAGTAGAAATGAAATCAAAGATCTGCCTGAAGAGCTAAATGATTTGCCAAATCTTAGAAAAATTAGACTAGATCGAAATGAAGAATCTATCAATAAAATGAAAGTAGCTCGGCTGTCAACTATTGAAGAAATCACTTTGAAGAGTAATTCACTGCGCTCAATACCGAGACGATTGAAACGATTGAAAAATTTAGAATTCTTGGATGTTAGCTATAACGACATGAGTCGAATACCGGGCCGTGTAAAGAAATTTAAAGAATTGGACGCCTTAGATATTTCAGGGAATGAAGAGTTGAAATCTAACCTGAAAATTTCTAGAAAGTTACCTAACCTGGAAGCTCTTTATGCGTCAGGCATGCAATGGCAGACGATACCAGATGATGTATATCAACTGACCAATCTAAAGAAATTGATCGTTCGGGAAAATCAGTTGAAGAGTATTTCCCCCGATATAAGTAAATTAAGTCAGCTCACTGAACTTTCATTTTATAAAAATGAGTTGGAATCTGTGCCCACAGCGTTATTTGAGTTGGATGAATTGAAAGAATTGGATTTATTTCATAATAAGCTTCATGAAATCCCAGCCGAAATTTCTAATCTAAAAGAAATGGAAAGTCTGTTTTTAGCATTTAATCAAATAGACTACCTGCCTGAATCAATAGGAGAGATGAACCTCAAGCAGATTTTCATTCATCACAACAGCTTATCGAGTTTGCCCAATTCATTTAGTCATCTGGATTCTTTAAATACCATTAGATTCAATTATAATCAGCTTACCGATTTCCCACCTTCACTTTTGAATCTGAAACATCTCACATTTATAGATATGAGCAATAATGACATTGAGAAAATTCCTTTAGAATTGAAAAGTATGAATGAATTAGAAATTCTGAGTATAGATAAGTCGGGTAATAGTATTGATTATAAAATTCATGCAGAGCAAAATGAAGAAGTGTTAAGCGTATTGTATGGGAAAGGCGTGAATATCAACTATGGAGACCCTGAATAAAAATGGGATAGCAGATGAACCATTCCATGGTAAGTGAAGTCTATTTTTTGATTGTTAAACAAAAGAATCTGAAACACAAGCATTATGATTTTTAGAAAATTTGGGAAAGCGAAATGAAGGTATTTGCTATCAATTGTTTAGTTCTGAAAACAGATTATGCGGGACGATAAATTAGAAGCTCAAAACTTAGGGCAGTTCACTGTAATCAGTGCTGTAGTCTGGGTACTTGTATTTGCACTGACAGTATCAGAAAGTTTGTTTTATTACCAACTTCACAATGAACCAGCCCCTTACAAACGAATCATTGTCAATGATTTATTCATTCTTTTTTGGGTTCCTTTATCACCTGTCTTGTTTGTGGCCATTTGTCATTTGTTTGCTCGAAAGAAAGGTTGGTTGTCATTCGCTGTTCAATTGTTTGGGTTATGCATGCTAGCCATTGCGCTCATTTTAGGTGTAGAGTCCATGATTCACTTCTTGAACGATGCTAATGTGGAGGAAAACGGAACTTATGGGAGCGTTTTTGTTCAACTGATTACTTTTAGATTACAATCCAATCTGGTCCTGGGTCTTGGTTTCATGGCATCTTGTGTAGCCTATTTGAGTTATTCAGAATCGCAAACCCTTTCGCGTAAGCAAACAGAATTAAATCAAAGTTTAATGGCAGCTCAACTGGGCGTTTTGAAAGCTCAAATCAAACCTCATTTCTTGTTTAATTCGCTGCATGCCATTTCAGGGTTAGTGTTGAAAAAAGAAAATGATTTGGCGATTACAGTAATAGCCAAACTCAGTGATTTACTACGTGAGAGCATAGAGATGGATAGCCAAAAGTGGATCACTGTCAAAGAAGAGATTGATTTTATAAAAAGGTACTTGGACATTTACATTCTTAGATTTGGAGAAGACCTAAAGTGTGAATTTGAGCTAGAAGGACAAGTTGAAAATTTACTTATTCCTCCAGCCTTATTACAACCAATTGTTGAAAATGCACTGGTACATGGAGTGGTACCAAATGACAATAGAGGTACTATTACAATCTGTATACAGAAAGAAGAGGAATCTGTGCAGATATCAGTTCAGGATACAGGTTGTCTCGATAATAAACCAGAATCAGGAGCGAAAGAGGGGTTAGGTCTTTCGAATACACGAAAACGATTGTCATCTTTATTTCAGGATGACTTTAGTTTAGGCTTTGACAATAATTTATCCATGACCAAAATTGTTTATCCAGCTTTCACAACTGAGCCATGAAATTGAAAATACTCATAGCTGATGATGAACCGCTGGCCAGAGAGATAATTGTTTCTTATCTCCGGGACTTCGAAGAAGTAGGTAGTATACATGAAGTAGCCAATGGGATAGAAGCGGTTGAGCAAATTAATCAGCTGTCGCCTGATCTACTTTTTTTGGATATTGAAATGCCAAAAATGGATGGAATTGCTGTCTTGGATAGTCAGCAACTGACACATCATCCAGTGGTAATTTTTACCACAGCCTATAACCAATTTGCAATAAAAGCCTTTGAGCTCAATGCTACGGACTATTTGATGAAGCCCTTTGATAGGTCTAGATTTCATGCATCGATGAACAAGGCACTAGAAAAAATAAAGCTTTCAGGGCTCGTTGATTTTCATGAACAATGGACTAAAGTCAACCTGGACTATCAGAATACAATTATTCAAGACCAGGAACCATTATACCCATCCAAGATTGTAGTAAGGGATTCCAAAAGGATCAAGCATATTCTTACTACAGATATTCAAAGCATTCAGGCAGCAGGTGATTACATTGAAATTATTGACCATCAAGGTAAATTTTTGTTGTATAAGTCCATTTCAGAAATTGAATCTAAGCTTGATCCCAAAAAATTTAGACGTATTCATAAGTCTCATATTATCAATTGTGATCACATCGTAGAAATTCGACCGCATACCAACTCTGAATATTATTTCCATCTGACTAATCAAAGCGTGATTAAGTCAGGAAGGACTTACAAAGACAAGATCATAGATCTCACGAAAGGCACCTTCTAACAGTTTGTCGAGTATTCATAACAGTTTGTAGAGAACCTTTCCAAAAACTAAGGTCAACTAACCTATGCTGTGTTTCTTACGAAAGAATAAAGGCTCAAACTCATGAAAACATTTTTTATTAACACACCACCTAACAAAGATTCTTCGGTTAAATGGTTGAAGACCGGACTAGTGATACTGCTAGTCTGGCTTCAGCCTTTTTCATCTTCATTGGCTCAGGAGCTGTTTATGGAAGGCCAAGTGTCTACACCATACAAAGAAAGAGATATGACTATTTCACCAGATGGTGATCATATGCTCTATTCCATTCATAGCTACAATGACGACCAAAGGATGATCGTAGAAATGAAAAAGAAAAAGGATCAATGGAATGAATCTTCAGTCGTTTCATTTTCTGGAAAATATAAGGATATCGAACCCATGTTTTCTCCAGATGGTAAGCGCTTATACTTTGCTTCAGATAGACCCTTATTCGACGGAGACGAAAGCAAAGACTATAATATTTGGTATGTTGATAGAATTAAGGACGGATGGGGAAGGCCAATGGCATTGGATACGCTAATCAATACAGCTGGCGAAGAATTCTTTCCATCCGTGTCGATTAAAGGTACGCTCTTTTTTACGGCAACTAGATCAGATACAAAGGGCAAGGAGGATATCTATTATAGTTCCTTTATTGATGGTAAGTTCTCCGAACCCATGAGTATGGATTCAGCTGTTAATTCCGCGACTTATGAATTTAATTCATTTATTGATCCTGAAGAGAAGTTTTTGATTTTTAGCTCATACAAGCGAGCTGATGGCTTTGGCGGTGGAGATTTGTATATTTCTTATAACCAAGATGGTATATGGCAACCAGCCATTAATCTTGGGGACAAGATCAATTCTGCTAAGCTTGATTATTGTCCATTTGTCTCTAATGATGGTAAGAATTTCTACTTTACGAGTAGCAGAAAGGAAGCAAAAGAAGTGCAGACTATTTCAGAGTTGCGTGATGCACTTAATCGTCCTAAAAACGGCTTTGATGATATCTATATAATTTCTATGGATGAGTTACCCAGGTAATTATATGATTAACAAAAAAAGCCTGTTTGATTCAATATCAAACAGGCTTTCAATTATTACGCTAAATGAGTTTTAGTTATTACTCATTTTTTCCATTTCTTTTTCAAAGGTCTCTTTGAATTTTTCGTAGTCATAATCAATCTTCAATCGATCGTCATTTTTGATTCGTTGTTCGATAGCTTCTTGAACAGCATCAGCTTTCATTTCTACAGCCATGTAACACTTGTATTTTCCAGTTTTGCTATTTTCAGTCAATTTTTCACAAATCACTTTTACGTCATTCAATTGCTGATCTACAACCTCACGGTTGAGTGATTCAAAACGCTCTTCTATCTCTTCTACATTATTAAATTCTCTAGAATTAGAATAGTTATCAGTCGTGCTTTTTACCGTTGTTTGTACCTGGCTAGCCAATGCCGCTTTTGCATTGCTGGTTGCTTTTTTACGAGCAATTTCTAAATCACTACTTTCTCCAGTGGCATAAGCTCGAAAGTTCTTTTTGTCACTTCTGTAATCTGGTCCTGAGCAGTGTAGGACTATTTCGCTTTCTCCTTTGGACGATGTTGGCTTTGGAGAACCTTTACATCCTATCATAAGACCTATGGTCGCTAGGATGGCTATGGTGTTGATGTAATTGATTTTCATAGTTATTTGTTTTAATTAGTCTATTTTTATTCTGTTTATTTCGGGTAGTATTTCGTATCTAAGTTTAGTCTCCATCAGTGTGAGCGCTTCTTCTTTTGCTTTCATTTGTGATCCGGATTTTACACCTTTGATATCTGACCTTGTCGTTTGATAAACTACTTTCTCATTAGATAGTTGTATGATTTTTATGGAGAAATTTAGTGTTTCTCTATATAAGTTGTATCGTTCGTCATGGGTGCTCTCCAGCCATCGGCCATCAATTTCTACTGCAAATACCGCATGGGTTTCATCTGAAACTTTATTTACTAAATAGCTCGTCATAATCGATTGAGCAGATGACATGATAAGATCCTGGTCATTACCACCTGAGGCTACTCTAAAGATCGCAGCTTGTGGTTCAATTTTTACATTGATCCGATCTGTTGGGGCATCTTGCTTTTGAGAAAACATCGCTCCAATAATATTTTCAGTTGTTTTCTTTCCAAATATTTTACCCAAGTCTAATTCAACCTCTATAGGTTGTGTACTATTTGCAGGTACATTAACCACTGGCAGCTGAACCAAGCCGTTATTATTGCTTTTGGCAGACTGAAATGTCTCTATCGGTTCTCCATATTTCCCTATGAGCAATGGCAAATCCTTGGCCGGAATGTCCTTATATCTTGCGGTAAAAACTGGCAATTCACCAATTCCTAATGGCATAAATACGATAGGGTCCTGAGAAGCTCTAAAGGAAAGATTAGCAAATGTTTCGGCAATAGACTTATAATTATGGTTGGCCAGGTCAATTCTTCCATGTTCATGAATGAAAGCTGATAGATCTTCATTCAAGTGCGGAGTGATGGCATCGAATGATTGTCTGTATAGTTGTAGAGCAGTACCAATTTCTCCTTTTTTTCTTTCCTCATGTGCCTTTTCTAATAATGAGATAGACAGTTTTTTTGCCTTATCAAGTTTCTCCTTTTTGATTCTTTTATACTCTGCAATATTCAATTGATAGTATACCCAATATTCTCCCTTTTTGGTATAGGTATCAACTAATTCATAGCCTTCTAAATCATCTTCAATCTTTGTTTTTGTCCACGATTCATAAGTGTCTTTAAGCACATCATTTTCTTCTAATTGGTGAAAAACTGAAGTAGAACTGAGTTCTACGGAGATTTCAGATATAATATCGGCCAGTGCTTTATTTTTAGCTACTTGATTAAAATCTCGTTCTGCTACAGAAACTCTTGCAATCCCTATGTAATAGGTATCTGAGATTGGGCGCTTTTTTACCCAACTTGGAATTCTAGCTGTTGCACATCCGGAGGTACCTAAAAGTAATAGAAGGAATGTGAGATGGATAAGGCTTCGCATGGGTTTTGTATTTGAGTTTATCTTAAAATTAATCGTTTTCTTCTGAGTGTTAACAAATTTATTGCCAAGATAATTGACGAACGAAAAAAAATGTTTTTAGGTCTATAAAAATGGCTCTTTCGGGTCATTGGAGATTGATTTTGAAATATTTATTTCAACTTTAAAACTTTTTCACATCCATGTACATCTTAGTTGTGAAAGAAAAAACTCATTATGACTATGAAAATAATAAATACACTTGCGCTGGCTATACTCATGTGTTCCACAAGCTTGGCACAATCAGTTACACTAGGAGATGTCTATCCGAAAGAGGTGAAGATTCAAGGCTTTAGTGTCTCACAAAATGGAGAGGTAAATGTTAATGGATTGGGAGCAGTTTTTGAGGATGATTGGAAACTTCTCATTTACTATGGCTGGATTATGGATGCAGATTCTCGAGAAGTAGTTTGGCACTTGTTTGACTATATGAAAGACGAAGACATTGATGGAGAAGATGGACCATTCAATTTCGACGGTAAGATTTCACTGAAGAAAGGAAATTATGAACTCTATTTTGCGGGCATGTATGCTACTAGAAATTGGAATAGAGGAAGAGACAATGATTGGTATTTTGATGGATTGGGCGACTCGATGGATTGGCTGTTTGGCTCAAGAAGAAGAGAGAGCTACCGTAGAAGCGCACAGGATGATTTGTATATAAAAATTGCTGGCTCTGGAGTAAAAGCTGCAGATGCTAGAAGTTTCTTAGATAAGAAAACAGATGATGCCATTGTCTCTTTTACTAAATCTAGAGATAACAAACGTTTTAGCGAAGGCTTCACATTGACTGGTTCCACGGAATTACAGGTTTATGCTTTAGGAGAAGGAAGTGATGGGGAGATGTTTGATTATGCCTGGATTACGAATGCCAATACTCGCGAAAGAGTATTTGAAATGGACTACAGAGATGCTAGATATGCGGGAGGAGCAAGAAAGAACTTGAAAGTGAACGAAAAAATTACACTACCGAAAGGCAGTTATTTAGTTAATTATACAACTGACGATTCGCATTCATTTGAAAAGTGGAATGCACTTCCACCAGATGATATCCAGTTTTGGGGAATATCTGTATGGGCAGAGGGAAGTAACAAAAAAAATGTAGTTGCCTATCAAGAGCCAAAAACTGTTAAACCAATAGTTTCATTGACCAAAGCGAGAGATGACGAAATGATTGCCAAAGGAATCAGCATCAAGAAGGCTATGGATGTAAGGATTTATTGTCTTGGAGAAATCACCGGAAGTGATAATATGGCTGATTTTGGTTGGATAGTAGATGCTTCTACCAGAGAACGAGTATGGAGAATGAAACCTTACAAAGCCAAACATGGGGGTGGCGCAGATAAGAACAGATATGTAGAAGAAGTAGTTAGCCTTGATCCTGGAGATTATATCGTTTACTATGCTACAGACGATTCACACGCCTATGGTGATTGGAATTCGAGCCAACCTTATGAACCAGAAATGTGGGGGATCACGATTTGGGCGACCAATGAATCAGATTTGAAAAATGTTGTGCCATTTCATCCAGAGGAATACAAAAATAAGAATGAGTTGGCAGTACTCACTATGGTAGGAGACCGAGCATTAGTGAAAAAAACATTCTCATTAAATGAAGATTCAAGAGTTAGAGTCCTAGGAGTAGGTGAAGGTAGTGGTGGTGAAATGTACGACTATGGTTTCATCAAAAATATGGATACTGGCAGAATCGTTTGGGAAATGGACTATCGTAATTCTGATCACGCAGGAGGAGCTAGAAAGAACAGAGAATTTAATGAAACAGTACTTTTAGAAAAAGGGACTTATCGCGTCTATTATGAAACTGATGGTTCCCATTCATACAGAAGATGGAATGACGACCCACCGAGCAATCAGGAAATGTGGGGAATTACAGTACTCAAGGAAGATAAATAAAGAATTTCACCAAGCTGTGCTTCATTGCACTGGAAAGAGATTGTCTCAAAAGTAGTATTTATCTTATCGCGTCACATTGAGCTACGTCGAAATGTCTGTCTGCTACAAGCAGTAAGGTTTCGAGTACCCGACGGTTCACCGCGCGACGACGCTCCGCTCAGTCTGACAGTTTGAGGGGCTTTTGAGACAGTCTCATTTTATTTGTATTACATTTCCAAATGACCTAGTAATCAAACTATTTAACGTAATTTTGCACTTATAATAAATGTCAACACCAGGCTGTGAACCTGGCAATAAAACATAATAATGAGTACAAAAGGACGAGTGCTTGTGGCCATGAGTGGTGGTATAGATAGCTCAGTAGCCGCAGTGATGCTTCATGAACAAGGATATGAAGTCATCGGAATGACAATGAAAACCTGGGATTACAACTCCTCAGGTAGTAGCAAAAAAGAAACAGGCTGTTGCAGCCTCGATTCTATCAACGACGCAAGAAATATTGCGGTCAACTTAGGATTCCCACATTACATTTTAGATATCAGAGAAGAATTCGGTGATTATGTAATCAATCATTTTACCGACGAGTATCTGGCTGGGCGCACACCAAATCCATGTGTTCTGTGCAATACCCATATTAAATGGGATGCATTATTACGTCGGGCAGACAAATTGGGCTGCGATTTTATTGCAACAGGTCATTATGCCAATGTACGTGAAGAAAACGGCAGATATGTTATCAGTAAAGGGGTGGATGAAATGAAGGACCAGTCCTATGCGCTTTGGGGTGTTTCTCAACAAAGCTTGAGCCGTACACTTTTGCCATTGGGCCACTTGAAAAAGTCTGAAATCAGAGAGATGGCGAGAGAGAGAGGATTTACAGATCTTCTCAACAAGTCAGAGTCTTATGAAATCTGTTTTGTACCTGACAATGACTATAGAGGTTTCCTCAAAAGAAGAGTAGATGGGCTGGAAGAAAAAGTTACCGGTGGTCAATTTGTATTGGAAGATGGGACAGTAGTTGGAACACACGAAGGTTATCCATTCTATACCGTTGGACAAAGAAAAGGGTTAGGTATTGCCTTGGGCTTCCCAGCCTATGTAGTAGAAATCAACAAAGAAAAGAATCAGGTCGTATTGGGTACGTTTGATGAACTTTCCAGAGATGGTATGTATGTGAACCAACTGATTTTGGGTAAATACAGCAGCTTATCGGAGCGCATGGACACTGTTACCAAAGTACGATACAATGACTCTGGCAATCCGGCCGTTATAGAACAGGTAGGAGATACCATGAAAGTATTCTTTGGAAATGGAGTGTCCGCTATTGCTCCTGGTCAGGCAGCGGTGTTCTATGAAGGGAACGATGTCATTGGTGGTGGGTGGATCAGCAAGAGCTTCAATCAAACAAATCAGCGTGCGGTATAAATTATTTCTTTTTTTGGCATCATTTTTAATGAGTTGTTCAGAATCCGAAGTTGTTTTGGATTCAGATCGACTCGGTCTTCATTATTTCCCTTTGGAAGTAGGAAATTATAGAATCTATGATGTGGAAGAGAGCAATTATTCAGTTTTGGGAGTGACAACACAGAATTATCAACTCAGAGAATTCGTGGCTGATTCAGGACTAAATGCAGGTAATAATTTACAATATATTATTCATAGATCAACCAGAATTAGTGATTCTGAACAATGGCATTTGGATTCGATTTGGACCGCTCAAAAATCAACAAATGTAGCTGTCCTTACAGAAAACAATGTGCCGTATGTGAAAATGAGTTTTCCCATAGATCACCAGCTTGAATGGGATGGAAATGGAATGAATAGTTTAGCTAGTGAGACGTATTGGTATAATACGGAATTGCCTGATACTTTAGTGTCAGATTCACTATACCAAGATATTGTTCAGGTAGTTCAAAATGACAGAGGAGAAGATATTTTAGGTCTGGAGAATCGTTCTGAAATCTTTGCACCAAACATAGGGATGATTATCAAAGAAAGTGTTATTCTTAAATATTGTCAGACTGAATGTGAAGAGGAGAAAAAAATTGAATCTGGAAGAGAACTAATAATGACAATAAAAGAATATGGAAAAGAGTAAAGTAGTTCTGTTTTTTGTGATTCTTGGTTTGACAGTACAAGTTGCCGTTGCGCAAACCAACCGATATGTAGTCTATTTTAGCGATAAAGACGGTTCAAGCTATACTATTGAAAACCCTTCAGAATACCTGTCTGATAAAGCTATTGAAAGAAGGGAAGCTCAATCTATTGCTATAAGTACAGACGATTTCCCTGTAAATGAAACGTATGTCACATCAGTCAAAAATACCGGCGCTGAAACTTACTTTACCTCCAGGTGGATGAATGCTGTGTTAGTAGAGGCAACTGAAAGTCAACTGGCCACCATAGAGGCACTTGATCATGTACTCAAGACGGAGTTAGCTGCTCCAGGTCAAAAATTAAATGGCACACCAGATCCGATTAACAATACCAGAACAGATGCTGCCCCATCTAATATCAACAACATCAATTCTAATAAACAGCTTAACATGCTTGGTGCAAATTTGATGCATCAGGATGAAATCACTGGTGAAGGTGTTTGGATAGCTGTTTTTGACGACGGTTTCTTAGATGCAAACAAGTCGGCAGTTTTTAGTCATGTTTATGAAAATGAAAAACTGAAGGATGTATTTGATTTTACTACCGGTGGGCAGGATGTTTTTCAATACGATGATCATGGTACTGGAACTTGGAGCTGCCTTGGAGCCAATCTAAGTGCTTCTTTTATCGGCACAGGTTATCAGGCAGATATTAGCTTATATGTAACCGAAGATGTAAGCTCTGAGTATAGAATTGAAGAATACAACTGGTTGTTTGCAGCAGAAAGAGCGGATAGTGCCGGAGTTGACATCATTACTTCATCCTTGGGATATAGTGATTTTGACGATTCATCTATGAATTACTCGATAGCAGATCTGGATGGAAATACTTCCGTCATTTCAAAAGCTGCAAGAATGGCCATTGATCGTGGGATTTTGGTGGTAACCAGTGCTGGAAATTCGGGTAATGACAGTGCTTGGCCATATGTGGCTATGCCTGCGGATGTGAAAGATATCATCGCAGTAGGAGCCCTAGACAATGAGTATAATCTTGTGTCATTTAGTTCAATAGGACCAACGGCAGACAACCGAATAAAACCAGAAGTGGTAGCCTTGGGGTACCAGACCACTGTTTTAGGAGAAGGTAATGTGATTGTGAAAAAAAATGGTACCAGTTTCGCAGCTCCTTTGATTGCAGGATTTGCTGCAGGGCTATGGCAGAAATTTCCTACGTTAACCAATTTGGAATTGAAAGACCTGATATTGTCCTCTTCTGATAATTTTTCAATTCCCAATAATAAAGTTGGGTATGGACTGCCCAATTATAGTATAGCTGTAGGTGAAGAGCCACTAGCTGTATCAAAACAAAATGAAGATATGCTTACTGTGTATCCTAATCCAGTATCAGGAGATCACATCAATTTGGTCATAGAAAAGGGCAGTATTTCTATGCCAGTTAAACTAAAACTCTATTCTCAGACAGGGACGCTGCTCAATGAAAAAACTATTAAAAAAGCTCGAAAAGGACAGGTGACTGAATTGGCCTTCAATCAAAAAGGGCAAGGGATTTACTTTCTTCAAATAGAAAGTGAGTCTTATTTTAAAAATGTTAAAATATTGCGCTACTGATTCTCAGGGCGATGTATATATTGCGTCCGATTTGCAGCAAGTCTTACATGGCCAATTACCTCAAATATATCTCGTTCGCTATTATTGTCTTTGTGAACCAACAAGTATTACTGGCTCAGGAATCCATTGGTATCCAAGGGCAAGTAGTAGATTCTCTTGATCAGCCGATTAGTGATGTTCTTGTTTTACTACTACCAGATTCTACTTCAACAATCACCGATAATAAAGGAAGATTTGCTTTTAAAAATTTCAGTGCTAAACCAACACAAATCGTTTGCTCACATCTTCAATTCGAAAGGCTAATTCTAGAGGCAAATGATCAGGTTTCGTTTAGTATCAAGATGAAAGTAAATACACAATTACTTTCTGGAGTTGATATAAACGAGAAAAGATTTAGAGAGACCCAAGAAGTAGGGAATATTGAAATCAGTGCAAAAAATGCATATACATTACCGTCAGCAACAGGTGATTTTAGCAAAGTCTTAGCCACCTTGCCAGGTGTGACTAGCAATAATGAGCTTGCTTCTGTATACTCTGTAAGAGGGGGGAATTATGATGAGAATTTAATTTATGTAAATGGTATAAAAATCTACCGACCATTTTTAGTTAGCGCCGGAAGACAAGAAGGATTGGGGTTTATCAATACTGATATGGTTGGTAATGTTCAATTTTCAGCTGGTGGATGGCAAGCGAAGTATGGAGATAAGTTGTCTTCAGTACTCAATGTGCAATATGAAGAACCAAAAACAAATCAAGCGACAGTCAATTTAAGTCTCTTGGGTGGTAGTCTGCATTTTGGGGGTATCAATAAAAAAGGAGACCTGAATTACTCTTTTGGAGTGAGGCATAAGAACAGTAAATATCTTCTTGGCACCCTTAAAACAAATGGCAATTATTTGCCCAAATTCACGGATTTTCAAGGCTTTGTTAACAAGAGATTTGGTTCGAATACGACGCTAGGGTTTCTGATATCTTCAGCGCACAACAATTATTTAACTCTGCCAGAATCGCAGGAAACAGAATTTGGAACCATTCAAGCATCATTTAGAATGTCGACTGCTTTTGAAGGAAGAGAACAATTGGATTATCATACGAATCAAGCAGGAATAATACTTACGCATGCTTTTACTGAAAATATCATATCCAGATTTACTGTATCCGGCGTACTTTCTAGTGAACGTGAAAATTATGAAATCGAAGGTGCCTATTTGTTATGCGATGTTAATCGTGAACCCGGATCTAATAGATTTAATGAGTGTGTTTCGATCAGAGGTATTGGAAGTAATTACTCCTATGGAAGGAATAAATTGGAAGCAAAAATTCTCACAGTAGACCAAAACAATGAAATCTTTTTGGGTGACGATGTTTTAGCTTTTGGTATGACCTGGGACTATGAAAATCTCGATGATCAGCTGAAGGAGTATGCGTTTACAGATTCTGCCGATTTTGCAAACGTCACGTATTCGGCGGACAACTCTATTGATATAGAGTCTCACAAAATAGGAGGGTTTGCACAATATACACTCAACGCTGCAAGTAAAAAACATACTTTGAATGTAGGAGCTCGGTTGAGCTATTGGACATATAGTGGTCAGTTGTTGATTAGCCCCAGATTGCAATACGCATATAGTTTTGGACCTCAGAGAAGGACTTCTATTAGATTGTCTTCGGGACTTTATCAGCAACACCCATTCTATAGAGAGTTGAGAAATCGTGAGGGAGAGATCAACCCTGAAGTTAAAGCTCAATCGTCTTTGCATGTAGTCGGAGGAATGGACCATTTCTTTCAAGCCTGGGGAAGACCATTTAAACTCACGACAGATCTGTATTATAAGCACCTATGGGATGTAAATCCATACGATGTGGATAATATAAAAATACGATACTTCGCGACCAATCAAGCCAAAGCCTATGCTTATGGTGCAGACTTCAGAATCAATGGAGAGTTCATAGAAGGAACGGAGTCCTGGTTTAGCCTTGGTTTGCTTAAGACGATGGAGGATTTACAAGAAGGAGAGGGTTTTATTAGACGACCAAGTGATCAACTGGTCAATTTGGGGATTTTCTTTCAAGACCACATACCGAATGATCCCAGTATTAAAGTAAGTGTGAATATGCTATTTGGAAGCGGATTGCCTTTTGGTCCACCTAGAAATGATACTTATCGAAATAAATTTAGTGGTGATGAATATTATCGATTAGATCTGGGGTTTTCAAAAAGTTTTGAATTTGAAAATGACAAAACACTTACTCCTAACACTTTATGGATAGGGTTGGAGGTACTTAATGCGTTAGGAGCAGAAAATACAATATCTTACACCTGGATTCAGGACGTAGTCGGCAATCAATTTGCAGTACCAAATACATTATCGGCAAGATTTTTGAATGTCCGGGTCATAGCTAAATTTTAAAATTTCAAACCATTTAGAAAACCATTCGTGAAAAAGAAAATATCTGAATAATTTCATGTGATATTTTGCAAATCAATTTCATTCGTGAGAATTCTAAATAAACAAATCATAACAAGATGAAAAGACTGACTCTAATTTTAACTGCCGTAGTATTAATGACCTCATGTTCTAGAACGGTTACACGTGTGAGCCCAGATCAGCAGATCGACTTGAGTGGAAGATGGAATGATACAGACTCTAAATTGGTTGCTGAAGAAATGATCCGAGACGTTTTGAGCAGACCATGGATATCTGATTTTAAAAGTAAAAATGATGATCGGCCAGTAGTGATTGTAGGTATGATTGCCAATAAAAGCTCTGAGCACATAGAAGCCGAAACATTCATTAAAGATGTGGAAAGAGAATTTATTAACTCTGGAACTGTAAGAGTAGTACAAAACTCCGTGTTTAGAGAAAAGCTTCGCGAGGAGAGAGCTCAGCAGGGTGACTTTGCTTCAGTAGAGACACAAGCTAAATGGGGTAAAGAGTTAGGTGCTGACTTTATGATGTTCGGTGTAATCACCTCTGTGACTGATGCTTATAAAAAAGAGAAAGTAGTAAACTACAAAGTGAATCTAGAACTTGCCAGCATAGAGACTAGTGAAAAAGTCTGGATAGGCGATAAGGAAATCAAGAAATTCATTAAAAACTAAGACTAACCTTTTCATAAACTTCTCTTCAGTTGATAATGAAACGAATTTATCAAGTACTACCGCTTTGCTTTTTGCTAAGCTGCGCTACCTACTATCAAATGAATTTGGTGTTTAACCAAGCATTTGAAAGTGGAGATATGGTAGCAGCAGAAAAGACGCTGGAGGCTAATCCAAAAGCTGCGGATAGTAAAGAGAAGTTTCTTTATTTTTTGAATCGGGGTACGATAGCTGCTATGCTAAATAAGCCAGAGGAGAGTAATATCTACTTTGAGAAAGCTTTTATTTATGGAGAAGATTATCGTACTAATTATTTCAATGAAGCCGGGGCATATGTGATCAACCCTACCATCATTGAATACAAAGGCGAAGATCATGAGCATTTGTTGTTGCTCTACTATAAAGCCCTCAATTACATTAAGCTGGGTGACCGGGAGTCTGCACTGGTTGAATGTCGTAGGCTAAACAATCGACTACTTAAACTCAACGACAAATATAGAAGCGATTCAAAATATAAGCGAGATGCTTTTATTCACAATTTGATGGGTTTGATTTATGATGCTGACCGCGATTATAACAACGCTTTTATCGCCTATCGTAATGCATATAATATATACAAAGAGGATTATACCAGAATGTTCGGTGTTAGTCCGCCTACGCAATTGAAAAAGGACCTTTTGCGGACGGCTTATTTGATGGGATTTCAAACTGAACTCACGCAGTATGAACAGGAATTTCAGATGCGATATGAACCAGAAACGGAAGAAGGTGGGGATTTAGTATTTCTATGGAACAATGGATTGGGACCAGTAAAAGATGAGTTTTCAATAAATTTCACCGTCGTTCATGGAGAGACAGGGATGATCACTTTTGTTAATGAAGAAAGAGGATATAATTTTTCATTTCCCATTGAGCAAAATGATGATGATGAAGATGGAGCCGACCTTTCTGATTTAGAATTTTACAGAGTTGCAATTCCAAAATATAACGAGAGACTTCCGCTATTCAATCAAGCCTCGTTGACCGTCAATGACAACAGTTATAGTCTGGAAGCTGCTGAGGATATAAATAAAATTGCATTCTATTCCCTGGAACAAAGAATGGGGTTGGAACTGAGCAAATCACTTTTGCGATTAGCACTCAAAAAATTGGCTGAAAAGAAACTAAGAGAAGAAAGCGAAGGGTGGGGAGCTGTTTTAGGTGCTGTAAATGCCTATACTGAAAAAGCGGATACGCGAAATTGGCAAACTATTCCTCATACCATTTATTATACACGAGCGCGCTTGCCTGTGGGTGTAAGCACGGCAACCTTGAATGTGAATAGTGGGAGAGAAATATCTCAAGACCATGAGTTTACTTTTCATACTCAAAATGGGCAAACCATATTCCACTCCTTCTATTCTTTAGAAACCATTCCTCAAGGTATACGCAGCCAGTACTAGTTGATTTTAAGATTAACAGCTTCTACTACTTTTTTACTATTACCTATGAAAATTTCATTTTCAACGATGAATACTGGTCGTTTTAGAAATGTGTATTCTTCCAATATAAGCCTTTTGTAATCTGATTCAGACAAGTCCTGCTGAGCCAAACCCATAGACTTATATTTCATTGCTCTCCGACTAAACAATGATTCAAAGCTGCCACTTAGATTTTTCATTTCATCTATTTGTTCTGCAGTGATGGGTTGCGATTTGATGTCCTGCATATCGAAATTAGATTCCGTTATACCCAATTCCTTTATGATTCTGATGCAAGTGCTGCATGTGCCTAGATAGTATATTTTTTTCATTTAACTATGGTGTGAAAATATTGCGGCTAAGATAATTACAATTGACAATTCACTGGATTATTAGAGCTTTTACTTGACATATTGAATCAATGGGTATTTATTCGTGGTTGGTTTAACTGTTAACTATTAATAATAATATAAAAATGAAAAGTGTGAAGTTGAAAAATAGCCTTCTAGGGTTTGGACTTTTGGTGGCTTGCTTGGTAGTTGGTCCAAATACTATGGCACAGGATGCTGAAATAACAAGCGAGGAATTGACTCAGTACGCTCAAGTGTCAGCGAAGATTGATTCATTAAAATCAGGAATGAAAACCAAAATCAGCGAAGCTGTTAAAAGCAACGAATTGATGGATGGTGGTAGATTATACAATAAGCTAAACAAAGCTAAGGGTGATGAAGCTAAAATTGCCGAAATCGGTGCCACAGAGGAACAGCTTGCGGCATATGCTCAGATTCAAGAAGATATCAAGGCATTCAAAGCAGAATTCAAAACTCAGTACACAACAGTTGTGAAGGAAGAAATGGGCACTGGTACTTTCAACAAAGTAAAAAAAGCACTTAAAGCTGATGCTGCAGTCAAAGCACAGTACGACGAAATAGTGGCTTCATTGACGGCAAACGTTGAAGAAGTAGAAGGAGAGGAGTAAGATCTTTCTTAAAATAACATGAAAGGCGTGCCCCTAAAGCACGCCTTTTTTGATGGTGAGTTTTTCTAATTCGACAATAGGTGCTAAATTTCTAAAGTATCAAACTGCTCAGGAATGTTTACAGAATACGAAATTGAAACGCTCATTGAAAATGAAGTCATTAAAAAAGCGACCTTCGAACTAAAAAAGGAATTTATTAAAAACGAAGCCCCTTATCTGGAGATCTCAGACCAGGACTTCTTCTCACTCATTGTCATGGCACCTACTGTGGGTGTTGCCTTGGCGAATGGTAGTGTGAGCCTATGGGAGGAAATGGCCCTGAATAAAAAGGCTCGAAAACTGTCTAAAGGTGGATATTTTATGAAGAAAGACCCTGTCGTTTTTGGTCTGAAATATCTAATCAAACAATATGACAATTGGGAGGAAGAGTTTCTTAAAATCATCAGGCTTACCATGGAGGAGTGTTTTGATGTGGCTCGTTTGGAAGCTGATTTTGATACTAACAAAAAAGTAACTGAGTCAGAATACCGAGATGAAGTTCTGAAATCACCTTATATTTTCATTCGATTTTTGTCCTCTTTCTTTCTGAATGATGATGAAGACATTATCAGTCCCAGAAAAATTTCGAAAGTTGATTTCGGTCGAGTACAGTCAATAGGAGAGAAATTGGGGCTTCATAAAATTCCACTCTTCCATTACTTCTGTAGTACATTTATTGTTAAATAGCTCGAAGGAAGATATTACCAAAATTTATTTCCTTTCTCGTCGTTATTTCATCAATTTGTGTAAAATTTTGAAAACTTGATTTTTAAATTCAATTTCCCTCACATTCTATTGGGGCTTTTAGCTCTGTTTAGCTTTTCGCAGTGTAGCGACAGCTCTGATTCTAATTTGGATCAAGCGACGATAGACCGAAATGCTATTGAAGCATATATTGCTGAAAACGACTCAAATGCCGTAGCTCATGAATCAGGTATTTACTATTCTATTTTAGATACTGTACCCACTGGAGCTGAAACTGGAGGTAGGATTCTTAGTATTTATTACTCTGCCAAAGTACTGAACGGAGATGCTTATGACATCAACAGCAGGGCAGATGGCGATGATTCGGTGAAATTAAAGCAAGGCATTGACGCTGTGTTTCCTGTAGGATTAGATATTGGTCTTGGACTCATGAAAGAGGGGGAGATCTTTAGATTTTACATTCCATCTACGCTTGGATATCAGGACTATTCCTTTAGTTCTTTAATTCCAGAAAACTCAATCCTGGAAATAGAGGTTGAAGTGGCTGCAGTCCAAGGTGAAGATGACATCATCACCGCAGAATTAGACGCAATAGATCAGTATATCATCAATGAAAATCTGAATGATACGATAGCTCACCCGAAGGATTCTGTGTTGTTTCTACCTGGTCAGCAAATTTATTATAAGAGACTAACTGAAGGGACAGAAAATGATACGTTGAGAAACAATGATTTGTCAACCATCAGTTATGTCGGCAGAACATTAAACGGTGCGGAGTTCGATCGTAGGACGAACGCAGCACCACTCACCTATACTTTTGGCGCCAATGTGATCATCGCAGGTTTAGACGAGGGTATATCTCAGATGGAAAGAGGAGAAAGCGCACTAATTATCTTACCTTCGCACAAGGCGTATGGTGAGAGTGTATTTGTAATTCCATCGTATAGAAAACAAGATTTTGTGGACTTAGAAATTATTCCTTTATATGCAGCTAAAGTAGCGCCATATGAAATTGTCTTATTTGAAACCAGCCTATTAAATAATCCCTAAACTAACGATCAACAGGTAATTGAAATTTAGACTGTTACTATATCTGGTGTTGTTTTCTTTGTCTGTACAGGCACAGGAATACCCTATAGACCCTGATGATATATATCGATCTCCCGTTCGAGCAGTATTAAATCAATTTTCCATCACAGTTACTACGGGTTTCAATTCCACAAAGTACAGTCATGATTTGAGCGGTTTCTGGTACTTACAATCAGCTACTGAACAATTCATCTCTCCTAACACAGGAGAACCATTAGGTACCGAGTTTGATGTATATGACAATTGGTTTAATAACCCAGCTTTATCTCAGGCAGTTGTACTCATAGACACTTTCGATGTGCCTTATCCACCCATTGCCAATCCTGTCAACAATCCGTTGCTACTCAGAGATTTACAAGCCTACAATGCGGATTCACTGGGCTTAGGATTTAAGGGAAAAAGTTGGGGGATACCTATAAATCTGCGATTAAGATATAATTACAAGAAATTTAGAGTAGGACTAGGATTGGGCTTGGAGTTTCATACGGTCAAATCGATGAGTCCTACGATCAATAATATGAACATAAGAAATTATGAACCAAACTTTAAAAAAGCAGTCTTTTTTAACTATTATCTGAATCTGGGGTATAGGTTTTATGATTTCTGGGATTGGTCATTTGCGGGCGAACTTGAAATAGGTAAACAAAACATGGGTAAGAAATTTAATAAGAGCTTGATGAACAAAGGGGTATATTTCAATCTGGGAGTTTCTATTGAGAAAAATCTATCGGAATATTTTCGCATCATCATAAAGCCTTCTTACGACTTTAAAAACTACACGATGAGGGTTCCAGAAACTGGTCTGAATGTGCAACACAAGAACCCAACGTTTAAGGTCAATTTCGGTGTGAGTATTACAATTCCTGAATTGAGAAGGTCCCCAATGAAAAGTGACCATGTCCAGCTCAAACATTTGTACACAGACCCTCAAACCGGACGTGTAGAAGAGGTGAGAGGTCAGCCCATTTGGAAAAAACAAAATCCAAAAGTTGGGGAAAATCACCGAAAACTCTGGCGATATAAATACAAAAACAGGAAGAAATTAAACCCCTATTAATCACTCCGTGAAGCGTTGATATTGACCTCTTATTTTATAGCAAAAAATAGTTTAATTCTTTAAGCCATATTGTTCGTTCAGATAGTGAATTTTAGGTAATATTTTAGTTAAATTGCGCACTTAATTTTGCTTGTCAATATTTAAAATTTTATGGCTGAAGACAACGAAAACCTACCCTTAGGCGATCAGAATATAATTCCTATCAATATTGAAGATGAAATGCGTGGTGCATACATTGATTACTCAATGTCAGTCATCATTTCAAGGGCATTGCCAGATGTGCGAGATGGTTTAAAACCTGTCCACAGAAGAGTGCTTTACGGTATGCTCGACCTGGGCGTACTTCACAATAGAGCGTACAAAAAATCTGCAAGAATTGTAGGGGAAGTGCTGGGTAAGTATCACCCACATGGTGACTCTTCTGTTTATGACACCATGGTGCGTATGGCACAGGAGTGGTCGTTGAGATATCCATTGGTAGATGGTCAGGGTAACTTTGGATCCGTAGATGGTGATTCACCTGCAGCGATGCGTTATACTGAAGCCAGATTGAAGCGCATGGCAGAAGAGCTTCTGCATGATATCAATAAAGAAACAGTTGATTTTCAGCCCAACTTTGATGACTCCCTCAAGGAGCCTCAGGTATTACCTGGTAAATTTCCGAACCTCCTGGTAAATGGTACTTCAGGTATTGCCGTAGGTATGGCTACCAACATGGCACCGCATAACCTCACTGAGGTAGTGAATGGTACCATTGCTTATATCGATAATAATGATATTGAGATACCTGAATTGATGGAGTACATCACAGCTCCTGATTTCCCTACTGGAGCTACGATTTATGGCTATCAAGGGGTACGTTCAGCATATGAGACGGGTAGAGGTAGAGTAGTACTTCGTGCGAAAGCCGAATTTGAGACTTTGAAATCTGGAAAAGAGCAGATCATCGTATCTGAAATTCCTTATCAAGTCAACAAAGCCAGCATGATCGAAAAGACAGCTGCTTTGATTAACGATAAAAAATTGGAAGGTATATCTGATATCAGAGATGAATCGGACAGAGATGGTATGCGTATTGTATATGACATCAAAAAAGATGCGATACCAAACATCGTTCTTAATAACCTCTACAAATACACGCAACTTCAGTCTTCTTTTGGTGTAAATAATGTGGCCTTGGTCAAAGGACGTCCACAAACACTCAATTTGAAAGACTTGATCAAATACTTCGTAGAACACAGACACGAAGTGGTGATCAGAAGAACTCAGTATGAGCTGAATGAAGCTGAGAAGAGAGCACACATCTTAGAAGGCTATCTTATCGCGCTAGACAATCTGGATGAAGTGATCAATTTGATCAGAGCTTCAAGAGATCCAGAAATCGCTAAAGCTGGTTTAATGGAGAAGTTTGGTTTGAGTGAAATTCAAGCCAAAGCTATTTTGGAAATGAGGCTGCAGAGACTGACAGGTCTTGAAAGAGAAAAAATCCAGAAAGAATACGATGAGATCATGGAATTGATCGATCACTTGAAAGCGATCCTTGAAAGTGAAGAGATGCGAATGGACATCATCAAAGAAGAGCTCACCGAACTTAGAGAAAAGTATGGTGACGAACGTCGTTCAGATATAGAGCACGCCGCAGATGATTTCACTGCAGAAGATATGATTCCGGATGAGGAAATGGTGATTACTATTTCTCATGAAGGATATATCAAAAGAACACCATTGACCGAATACAGAACCCAAGGTAGAGGGGGCGTTGGATCTAAAGGAGCTACTACCAAAACCGACGATTTTACGGAGCATTTGTTTGTAGCTTCTACGCACAATTACTTGCTGATTTTCACTGAGTTAGGTAAGGTGTTCTGGAAAAAGGTTTGGGAGATTCCTGAGGGTCAAAAAGCCACCAAAGGACGAGCTATTCAGAATTTGATCAACATTGAAAGTGAAGATTCTATTCGAGCAGTGATCAATGTAAATACACTATCTGATGAAGATTATATCAAAAATAATTTCATCGTGATGTGTACGAAGCAAGGGGTGATTAAGAAGACTTCATTGGAAGCCTATTCAAGACCACGTCAAAATGGTATCAATGCGATTACCATCCGCGAAGGAGATGAATTGTTGAATGTGAATTTGACTAATGGCAGCAACCATATCATTATTGCTAAAAAATCTGGCAAGGCCATTCACTTCAATGAGCAAGATGTTCGCCCAATGGGAAGAACAGCAGCTGGTGTGAGAGCGGTGAGATTAGAAGGTGCTGATGACCGAGTGATAGGTATGGTATGTGTGGCTAGAGAAGAAGCCAATTTACTTGTAGTTACTGAAAAGGGATACGGTAAGCGTTCTGAAATTGATGCTTACAGAATTACCAAAAGAGGTGGCAAAGGAGTGAAGGCCATGAACATCACTGATAAAACTGGCGCGCTTGTTGCAATCAAGGAAGTGGTTGATACAGATGACTTAATGATTATCAACAAATCAGGGATCACCATTAGACTGGCTGTAGGAGATCTGAGAGTAATGGGAAGAGCTACTCAAGGTGTTAGACTGATTAAATTAGGAGATAAAGATGAGATTTCATCTGTTGAGAAAATTGAAAAAATAGAAGGAGATGAACCGGAGGTAGAAAACCAGGAAGGTGAATCACCATCTGATGAAAATAAAGACAAAGAGTAAATTAAACCAGATAGTAGGGCGAAAGCCCTAGATAAACATTAGAACTATGAATACAAGTAAACTGTTCGTGCTCACATTCGCTTTATTATTGAGTGTAGCATCTTTCGCACAGAAAGGGTCAGTAACTAAGGCCGATGCATATTTGACTAAAAACGAGTATGCTAAAGCGAAAGCTGAGATAGATGTGGCTATTACTATTGAAAAGAATGCTTTGAAATCAAAAACTTGGTTTGTAAGAGGTAAAATCTATCAAGCCATTGCTACAAGTACAGACGAAGCGGTATCCGCTTTAGATCCAGACGCTTTGGACAAATCAGTAGAAGCTTACAACAAAGTGATCGCTATGGACAAGGAAACAAGTCCAAACAATCTGATCTCAAATACAAACCTAGATGCGATGTGGGGTAACTATATCAATATTGGTGGTACCGTATATGGAGAAGAGAAATTTGACGAGGCACTGGCAAATTTTGAAAAGGCACTAAAAGTAAAGCCTACTGATTCAGTGACTTTATTGTACGCTGGTGTTGCTGCTCAGCAGTCAGGCGACAATGACAAGACTTTAGATTATTATTATCAAATGGTTGATGCTAATGTGGCCAATGGCGATGTGTTGTCTACGTTGATCTATTTAGAAAGAACACACAAAAAGGATGACAATAAAGCGTTAGAATTAGTCAGAAAAGCTAAAGAATTGTATCCTGCAGAATCTAAATTCGGTCAGGAAGAAATCAGTTTACTTTTGACTATGGATAAAGTAGATGAAGCTAAAACTAAACTAGAAGCTGCAATCAAAGAGGATCCTACCAATGTAAATCTTCACTTGAACCTAGGTGTGTTGTATGACAACCTGGGTAGTGCAAAATTAGAAGCTGGTGAGAAAGAAGTAGCAAGAGAAAACTACAACAAAGCGAAAGATGCATATATCAATGCGATTGAAGTAGACGCTGATAACTACGTAGCAAATTTCAACACTGGTGTTATTTATGTAAACCTGGCGAAGGAATACTACGACGAAGTGCGTGACATGAATTTGAGAGATTATGATAAATATGGACCAGCTAAAATTGAAAAGGCTGACAAAATCTTGAGAGAAGGATTGCCATATATGGAAAAAGCAACGACTATTCAACCAGATGATATTTCAGGATTGAAAGCACTACAGCAGATGTACACACAATTGAAAATGATGGATAAAGCGGAAGCCATCTTGGATCGTGTAGATGCGCTAGAAGCAGGTCAATAAAAGACAAACGAAGTCTTTGACTTCAAAGCCGGGTAACCAGAACAAGCATATTTCGTATGTTTGGAAATGGTTGCCCGGTTTTTTTATGTCCTGATGTTGACTGCTTTGTCCTATCAGGGATTTGCTCAAACAGAGCATATAAGGAAAAGCATTTACTTTCCTGGCGGGCAATACTATATCACACCTTATCAACTATTAGAACTCCGGCAGTTTCTTGATTCTATCCCAGATCTCAATCATTTTAATATTACGATTCACAGCCATACAGATAATATTGGAGGCGCAGCTTACAACCAGTGGCTTTCAGAGATGAGAAGCGCTACTACGATTCATGAATTGATAGATAATAATGGTATTCGTGTAGAATCTATTGAACAAAAGGATTTTGGTCAGTTCAATCCAGTGTATAACAATGACACCCCACAAGGCAGGCAAATGAATAGACGTGTAGATATCATTTTTTGGCCTATTGCGCTTTGATCCCGGAGCTACTTATTGATAGAATAAGTTGAAATTCTTATGAACTAAGAAGTTTAACAGCTTTTGTACGGAATAGAAATCCACTAAAATTGCATCTATTCATGAAAGAACAACTAGCTGAATTAATCCTTCGGGCTACGAAAGCCAATGCCATTATCCGTACCACAGAAATCCAACAACTCTGGAGCGGCTATGGCCAAATTCTGAGGTGCGAACTGGCAGGAGGGAGTTGCCCCTCCGTGATTGTAAAGCATGTACAACCACCCAATGAAACCAATCATCCACGAGGCTGGAATACTAATCTATCCCATGAAAGAAAACTCAAATCCTATCAGGTAGAAATGAGCTGGTATCAGGATCTGGCCAAACAATGTGATGATCACTGTCGCTTACCAAAAACGTATCTTTTGCAAAATCAGGCAGATGATATACTGATGATCATGGAAGACCTGAATGCTTCGGGTTTTCCACTCAGAAAATCAGATGTTGAGCTAAAAGACGTCAAAGTATGTCTTAAATGGCTGGCACACTTTCACGCTAAGTATATGAATGTGAGATCTGACGAACTATGGTCGATAGGTACCTACTGGCATTTGGATACCAGACTGGATGAATTCAATGCCATGCAAGATTTGGAATTGAAAGCAGCAGCTAGGCAAATCGACGAGACGCTCAACCTAGCCAAGTATCAAACCCTGGTGCACGGCGATGCTAAATTGGCCAACTTTTGTTTCTCTGAAGATAATATGCGTGTGGCAGGTGTAGACTTTCAATATGTTGGGCATAGTTGTGGCATGAAGGACGTAGCTTATCTCTTAAGTAGTTGCTTGCATGAAGAAGACTTAACTCATTGTGAATCAGGATTATTATGTTTTTACTTTGATGCCCTTAAAAAAGCATTGAGTAAGTACAGCCAACCAGTTGATTTTGAGCAGATTCAGCAGGAGTGGAGTCACTTATATAACTATGCCTGGGCTGATTTTTATCGCTTTTTAGACGGCTGGAATCCAGGCCATTGGAAAATGCATAGCTATAGCGAAAACATTAAAAACAAAGTATTAAAGCAATTGTCTTGAAGCTGAATACTGACGATATCCAAGCACTGGCACAATTGGCCCAGGAAGCGGCCTTGATGGCAAGCGAGTACATACAGACGAAAGCTAGAGAATCGCATACTATTCAACTGAAATCTGGTGTAGAAAATTTGGCAACTCAAGTAGTGACTGCTGTGGATATCGAAAGTCAAAGGTTAATAATTGATCATTTGTCTGCGAGCTTATCAGCCTACGATCTAGGGCTGCTCACAGAAGAATTGCCTGATGATGGCTCCAGATTCATCAAAGATTATTTCTGGTGTATTGATCCTCTCGATGGTACGCTGCCTTTCACGGAACAAAAAGCTGGCTATGCAGTTTCTATAGCATTAATTGACCAAGATGGAACACCGATCATCGCTGCGGTAGCAGATCCTTATCATCAGGATCATTGGGTGGCTATCCATGGGAGTGGAGTACAAAAAAATAATGTACCTTATCAATTTCAAGCCAATACAGAAAAATTAATCGTACAGTTGGATAGAAGCTTTTTGAAATCAGATGCCTATGAAGCTACAGTTAACGGTTTAGAAGACATTTGTAGTACGCTAGGTTATCACGACTATCAAATCCATACCGGATATGGTGCGGTGATGAATGCTATGACGTTATTGGAAAGTGGATCAGGATGTTATGTTAAATGGCCTAAAGTAAACCGTGGTGGTGGCTGTATTTGGGACTATGCAGCTACCAGATTGATCTATGATGAGTTAGATTTGCCAGTGAGTACTGCCAGCGGTCATTTGATTCCTCTGAATCAAAAGGACGTGTATATGCATGCGCATGGAGTGATCTATACCACGCATCGAACAGTACATCAAGCACTCATTCAGCTGGGCAAGAACAAAATTGATAAGCAGTGTAGTATATGACAACACCTTCAGAAGAACCACACAATCACAGACCGATACCTAAGCTCTTTTTTGATGATTTGACCGGATCAATGATGGATCATTGCATTTCTTGTGAACAAAATTTGCTCGATCAGGAAATTCCATATTTCATAGAGAAAGCGATCAAACCGCAGCTGGGCTACGAGGTATATGCAACGATCTTTGAATACGCGATGTGTGTAGATTGTATGCAGCAGCACAAAAGCAAGATCTCTGCGTCATCTATGGCCAATATCAATAAATATTTCCAGGAACAAATCGACTTGAGTCGTAGGCAGTATCTAGTAGTCAATGAATTGTTTGATGATTTGAATCTGTGGCTGGAGTATTGTGTAGCCACGGACAAGCATATCAAAACGATTGGTGAGTGTCAGATCTATGCACAGTGCATCGGAGATCAATTGGTGATGGGTGAATGCCCATACATGATCAGCGGCGAAGCGCTAGATGCTGTGGTGGGATTATTGTCAGCAGAAACCATTGACGGTTTCAACAAACTCAAAGACGAGCTGGTAGGGCCGTCAGAATTTCAGGATTTACTCCAAGGTGGTCCCAGGGTATTACTTTAAGTCTTGAAGGATATAATAAAAGCCGCTGATCTTATATAGGAGTGCCTTATTATGTTAAATAGAATGAGAGGTTTTTGCTAATTACAGGGGAGGTGGCATCTACTACTTGCCATTCCATGATTAATATCAATAGAGAACTTCATATACATCATGTTTTCCCAATACTGTGCGTGATAAATTGACAACTTTATTTCCACCCAAACAACAATGACAATGGCAGAGAAACTTCTTATTCATAATTATGATCAATTTTTAGATGCGCTTAACTTATGTGGTATTGGTGTATATGAGTATGATGAAGTGATAACGTCTACAGCATTAGCCTATGAGGACGTACTAGATAGCTGGCAAGAATCCGCTGGAGAGAATGACACCAAATTAGTACTGGAACACGATCACTGCCTGGTATACGTGCATCAGATTTTACCTCATCAAAATTTAACAGTAGATTTTGATGCCTCACATACGACATGGATTCGTGTGGTGAATGGTTCACTGTCGTCTAAATCAATCGCTACAGGAGACACTCAGAAGTTAACTCAAGATAGTGTGTTATCAATTGCCGAATCTATCGAGCTTTCCAACACATTTGAGCAGGAAGTATTGCTCATCCAACTGAGCGTGAAATAAGAATATGACTCAAATTAATCATAGGGGATAAATTTGATTGAATCATATTTAACATAATATAAATTATATAACAATGCTGTTATTTATTACTGCTGCGCTGTTTGGCAATTATCTGTCAGCTTAGATTATATAATGATATTATGTTAACCAGCAGAGCTGGACGATCACGTGTACGTTTCTGATTGATGATTTTTTTGGTGCAGTGCTTCTAATGATGTTGTTATATAATTAGACGTTATATTAAATAGCCGCTCGGCCAGCGCACATTCCATCGCTCGGCCGTTCCCTGACCAAACGGCTATTAATAGTTTCCCACCCGCTTTCAGGCTCTGGCCTGATGACCAACCCAAATGCAAGAGAATCTCAGGCAAAGCTTGTCGTTCAATATTTCGTTATTTGGGTAATTGGTCGATTGGTTTTCAAATCCGCGATTCTCAGCGATTAGGATTTTGCCTGTGATACACTTGCAGGCCAACGCTTTGTTTGGCTCACAGCACAAGCCTTTGGTAGCATAGCTCACATGTCATCTTTCTGTTACCTGTGTTCGCATTATCGCTCAAGCCGCTGGGCTTTTACTTTTTTCATTGATAAAAAAGTAAACAAAAAATCTAGCCAAAATAATCACCTATCCACCCACATGGCTAACCCACGCCCGGGTATTTTGGCATACCACCGCACAAAATAGTTATTTAACATAATTAATTAGATCTATATTAATACTTGTTTAACCTATATAATTAATGTTAATTCGCATATTACTTTAAACTTCTCCTGATGGAAAAGATGAATCGAATAAAAGAAATTCTTGTGACAAAGGATATGTCTCAGAAAGAGCTTGCAAATCAACTTGGAAAAAATCCAAATACAATTGCTTCGATTTGCAACAACAAATCACAACCACACTTAAAGGATCTTAGAAAAATAGCAGAGATTCTAGAAGTTGATGTCAGAGAATTACTTGTCCCAACTAAAATTCATGCATAGAAAAATATGAGAGCAGTCAGTTTATATTCTGGATGTGGTGGTCTTGATTACGGGTTTCATGAAAACGATTTTGATGTAGTTTATGCATGTGATAATGACGAATCAGCGGTCAAATGCTTTAATCAAAATTTTGAAGGAAACGTAGCTGTTGTTAGAAGTGTTGAGTCACCAGAATTTATAAACGATCTGGAACGACTCAATGATATTGACTTGGTACTTGGTGGATTTCCTTGTCAAGGATTTTCAAAATCGGGCCCTAAAAAGAAAGATGATATAAGGAATAAACTCTATCTGGGAATGGTCAAGGCAATTGAAGAACTGCAACCAAGGTTTTTTGTTGCGGAGAATGTTGATGGTATGGCTCAAAACTATAATGGAGAGTTTTTGAATACCATCTTTTCAGATTTTGAAGCACTTGGCTATCATGTAAAGTATAAAATATTAAATGCCGTAAACTATGGTGTACCACAATTTAGAAGAAGAATTCTCTTTGTGGGTTTTAACAATTTACGGGACTATGAAAACTTTGAATGGCCCTCTCCCACTCATAAAGGTGGTTCCAGAAACGGAGAGTTTAAGCTTGAGGACGAGACAGATTTATTCAGATTACAAGAATTACCAGAAGCACGAACAATTTCAGATGCAATAGGAGATTTATTAGAAAATGATGATGTTATTGATCACCTATGGTCGGAAAGCCCTGAAAGACAAAATAGTATTATCGAGCATATTGGACCAGGTCAAAAGCTCTGCAACGTAAGGTTTTCTGATACATCCGTTTATACATGGCAAATTCCAGAAGTTTTTGGAGAAGTTACTGAAAGAGAAATTATTCTTCTTGAGACGATTGGTAAGAATAGACGAAAAAAGAAATACGGTAATATTCCAAACGGAAACCCACTTTCAATTTCAGTAGTTAACGAGCTATCTGAAATGAATTTCATCAAATCCGAATTTGAAAGCCTTGTTGATCGTGACTATTTGAAAATCAGAGATGGAAAGTATGATTTGAAGGGTGCAATGTTTTGTTCTGGACTTTACAAGCGTCCTTTATGGAATGAACCGAGCCCCACAGTAATTACTGTATTTGATAACCCAAGATACTTTATACATCCTCTAGAAAATAGACCTTTTAGCGTTCGAGAGTGTGCAAGACTTCAAAGCTTTCCTGATAATTTCGAATTTCTCTCTTCAGGAATACCAATTAAGGACGCATATCGTCTTATTGGGAACGCAGTTCCAGTAGGTCTTTCGAGAAGTATTGCCTCATCACTTGTTCAACTCCTAACCCCAGCTGAGAACCAACATGTTGCTTAATGTTTTAGATTCTTCGATTGAAACTCGATTCAATGAGTTTGACCTATGGATAACTCCGAAATTGACCGAGATAAAGGATACGGAAAAATACTCATCAGAATTAGCAGATATAATGATGTGGTTGGATGCCGTAGGTGAAAGAACAAATGGATACGATCAAGCTATTCAGCTTACTCCAGAAATAATTGCAGAGGCCATTTTAGACAAATTAAGTTCTGTTACAGATAAAAGCATTTATGAACAGGAAGTTATATCATCGGCTTCATTATTGTTTTTGGTTACGGGTAAATCTGATAACAATTGTAAATGTCAATTTCCGATCTTCCTAAGAGACCAGATTAAAGAAAGCACAATTCCTGCTGTCAAAAAGAAAGCAGGACAGTCTTCTCTTTCAAAAGTCCCAATTCCACGTGAGATAAAAAGTACGAGGGTTGCAAAGGTTGTCACAGATTTGATTCCTTTCAAAGATGAACAAAAGAGATTTTTGGAAGAATACATAATGTTCATCCTCGATGAACCTGAGTTCTTAAATTCTTTCTGGTCAATTGGTAGATCATATCTTTCGATGAAAGAAATGAAACTTCACAAAGAGTTTCTAATGCCTCTGGTTGTTTTTAAAATTAGGGGTTCAGTAAGTGCTAGCGGTGGACATGATCCAGAGAATATCTTAAGAGATATTTTGACTTCTTGGGGTCTTGAAGCTGGTATTGATTTTAATACAACCGATGTAGTAATTGGAAAAGAAGGAACTGGTAAAAAAGTAAAGACACGTGCCTATGACTTTGTATTACCTTATAAAGTAGAAAGTTGGGACAACAGAATATTCATACAGTGCCAGTTTTATGCTGGTGATAGCGGTAGTGTCAGTCACAAAAATGTAGATCAAACTCGAACATCAAGAGATTATACCAAAACCAAGTTTAAAGACCCTGTTTTTATTGAGTTCTTAGACGGTGCTGGTTACTTCTCTTCTCTTAATGGTGACCTGAAAACCCTATTATCAATGTCAGACACTTCGGATTTCTTCCAGCTTAGAACTGTTCCAATGAAACTTCGAAGAGCTTTTCAAAAGATCGGATTCCTTACCCCATTAGAACTTACACATGCAGTAGTTCGTTCCGAAAATAGCATTTCATCCTCTAAAGATATTTTGGCCGATGAAGGTTATAGTACTGATGAAATTGATAGAGTAATTGCCAAGGCAATCCGATTGGGCATTATTTCCATTAATGAAGATCAATGTGATATTTCAACTGATTTCTTAACTACAACTTCATCATACATGCTTTATGATCTGTTAGTAAACAATAGTAATCCTTTAAGTAAAGCTGAAGTGACAGGTGGAGTAGTGATAGTCCCTGGTCAAGAAACTTTTCAAGGAATTAAGTTTTCTGATATTCCAAAATTGATAGATCAAAATGGGGGTTCGTTGAAAGATTATTTTTCAAAAAGTGTAAATCTTATGTCAGAGTTAGAGATTTTGTCTTCATTGAGATATGTGATTAACCTCTAATACCGCACACATTTGCCACTCTCCTTCCCTCCTGTCCAGCGTTCCTCGCTGCGGTATAGTAATTCCTCGCTCGTGACGAGTGGCAAAAGAGTGCTCGTTTCTGCCAAGAAATGATGAGTACGTTTTTAATTGATGTTAGGGGCCAACCCTAAACTATTAATCCCAACCCTGTACCAAAGCTATATTAACATAACGCAGTACATTATATAACACAACTAGAGATATGCAGCCAGACGCGCAGCGGATGGTTAACATAAAATCAGATATGTATTGTAACGGTTATCTAAATATTAAAGTAAACTGTCAGAATAGTTTGTCAAAAATTAGAGTTGATCCTTTTTGTTTTAATCAGATTGATTCATTTCTATGTCAAACATAGTAGAAAGTAGACTAGCTAATTTGAACATAGTAGCTTTACTGGAATCCTTCTGTAGCGTTTCCATTCCTACTTCTGACGAAGTATCAAAATCGACAATTCCCCAGATTTTATTATCACTAGAGTAAATTGGAGCAGCTACAACATAGGTCAATTGATTGTCTATATCTCCTACAACTTCACCATTTAATTTTAGGTTTTCTGAAATTGGTTTAATTTCACTTTCTTCAATTTTCCTATTCAAAGCAGATTTAACAACTGCAACCTCTCTAGAGCTATTTTGACTAATCTTAAACTTTAGTTTATTTACTACTTCCTCAACTGGATTTTGAGACCAACTGTATTTACAAACTAATTCATCGTCTTCTTTTTTGAAAATGAAAACTCTTATACCGATTGCACCCGGATCTGCAGGAAGGCTTACAGCTCTACATACAGTCTCTAAGGCAGCAAGAACTAAATTATTTAAAAATTTTGATGCCTTTTTATCAGTTTCAGGAGTTGCGCCAAAACCTTTACTTGAATTAAGTTCAAGGTAGACAATGGATGTGAAAATTGTGATTAGGAAAACAAGCGCCATAGCGGCCACTCCAAACTTTTCATCTTGCTGAACAGATTTGAAGGCATAAATAAATAATCCCTCTCCAATGATTGCTATTAGAGCTAGTAATTGCGTCCTAGTAGATATTGATGTCAATAGATTCAATCTGTTCGCCTTATGTGTCATAATTGTTTGGTTAGGAATACTGAAATCATATTTTCACTAATTAGATTTTAGAAACAATTCTCTCAGATTTAGATTTTTTACATAATAGATAAGTACGGTAAGTGGAAGCACAACATAAGAGAGTTCTAAGCCACTAACTGGGTTAATCTTATCTATTATTGAATTGTACAACTCTAGAGCCGATCCAAGAACCATTGAGGTTAGAGCAATAATTGAAACATAGGATCGCAACATCTCATCTCTTGTAATTGTCAAAGCCATTGCAAATAAGAAAATTCCAAATGATAGAATTCGTTCTCCAGATGATTGCCAAATGTCAGTTGAACTACTGTTGTAATAATAAAACAAAACAACAATCAGAATGCCTAAAATTCCTGTAGTGATAGGATTAACCCACTTCAGATTAACTCTCTTTACATCAAGCAGATAATTCTTTAATGCTGCTAAAAAATAAATTGGATCAGCAGCTAAGTAATGCCATTCGTTTTCAACCAATCCTGTATTGAGCTTAAGAAAGAGAAATAGTAAAAATGAAAGAATTTGAAACCATGTCCCAATTCTATACTCGCCTCTGGCATATGCCGAGAACATCATCATGATAAATATGTCAGATATAAAATGTAAGGAAGAAATACATAATACTCTACTAAAATCACCTTCATCTAGTGAATGAATCAGAAAAACAAGTCCAAAATAAACAGCGATTAACCATCCATTGCTGGATACAAATTTTCTTATTTCAATGAAGAATAGATTTAGAACAGACATTTTTAAGATCTAAATTAAGTGATCCATTGAGGCCATTCAATACCTGAATTTTGGTATTTATCAATTGAATTAATTAATGAGGCCGCTGATTTCTAAGTCAGCATGGTCACTTTACATTTGATGTAAGTGCTGTATGGCCTGTTCAATAAGTTTGAATAGTTCATTCATTGATTTTCTAATTATTGATCACGCAAAACAGCAAAAACTACATATTTGCATTTATCAGCTATTTCACATAAATATCTGTTAGAGAGGCATTAAACGATCCATCACTTAAGCTTTGAGCCACGCCATTTACCCATAGCATGGCTACTCTAGTAAAATCATTTCCACTTTCTTCATAGCCGACAACATAGATATCTTCCTTGTGAATAAAAATTGCCTTGGCATTGGCACTATAGGTGCCATCCGTCAGGTCTGTTGGCGCACCATTTTTCCATATTTTGGCTACAAAAGTTCCACTAACCTTTTCATTTCCAACCACATAAATATCTCCATTGTGCACAGTAATATCATTTGCCATAGATGCGTTTGGCGAACTAGTTGTTGGAAAGACAGCCGTACTATTTTTCCAATAAACTGCGGCTGTATGCGTTCCAGTATATTGACTTCCGGCAATAAATATGTCCGTTCCATCTACATCAATGGCATTTGCTCTTGAGGTACTACTGCCAGCAGTTACATTGCTCTTCACCCCATTTTTCCACAATAAAACCTCAGCTACTCGTGTATCCACATTTTGCTCCTCATATACCACATAGGTCCCATTATCATCCACATGTATAGCAGAGGCATAACCATCCGAAGTAATCTCTGTTTGATTGCCATTTTTCCAAAGTACGGTATTTGTTGTTGTTTCTTCATCAGTATACAAAACATAAGTATCACTTCCGTGGATTACAGTGCTTGCTGGATAGGCATAGATGCTATTAGTCAGACTGGTAGATACACCATCGACCCATATCTTTGCCTTAAATGAATCACTATTTGCATCATAAGATGCATAAGCTGCCTTAACCTCGCCATCATCTGATACCGCTATTCCACCGGAATATGAATCCAAATTTGCTGAAGACTCAAAATTGCTACTTATACCATTTTTCCAGAGTTTTGCGATTTCATTACCACTAGAATTCTCTTCTATACCTACAGCGAATATGGTCAGGTCTACCGTGACTTCACAAGTTGCTGATACGCCATCTACTTTTGCAGAAATCGTGGAGCTGCCACTGGCCAGTGCTTTGAGGTTTCCAGACTCATTGATGGATACTGTTTCTGGATTAGAACTTTCCCAAGAGACAGATTCATCACCTATTTCTGTGGTTACTTCGAGCATATGTTGATCCCCTACCTCAAGGTTAATGGTCACATGGTTTAAAGCTACCTCTTCGATGCTGACATCAACAACACATACACCAACAGCACCATCCACTGTGGCCATAATTTCTACCGTACCTGTTGTGAGCGCAAGAAGATGGCCTTCCTCATCCACTGAGACTATGTTGTCGTCTGCACTAGACCATGATACCTCTCTGCCGTTGAGTGCAGTTATTACCTTCAAAGTATCACGGTCCATAACTTTGAGAGACACCTCTGATTTGTTCAATACAATTGACGACAGTAAATACGTGAATTCCCCTAATACCTGACTGGTCCCACCGTAGGATATAGTCAAGTTTCCACTGTCAGCATTATCCGGAACTATTACTGTAATTTCAGTCTCATTGACGGAAGAAATTTGGGCTTCTACACCATCAAAAGAAATGTTCACATCCTCTGGGAGGCTGGTTAGGTTTTCTCCTGAAATCGTTACTTCCGTCCCAGCCGAACCTGATACAGGTGTAAACCCTTCTATGGATGGAATCAAAAGTGGTGTGTCACCCTCACTACACGCCATAAGACAAACAGAAAAGGAAAAAATGATGAATAATAGGTTTGATATTGTGTTCATTATGAATATTAGATTTTTATTAAAAGTCACTAATGGAATGATGGTATGGAAACCATTTTTAATATTGCAAGACAGTCAATCACTTCAAAAGAACATTTATCACCTATGCTTTGAAAGGATAAACCTGACCTTGAGTTTGCCGTACCATTCGGGTTTACCTCCATCTGGATAGGTTTCATCGTACATGGTCAATGTCATTCGATTACCTTCTTTGCCAATTTGATAGTATTGAATACCACCTTCAAAACCAGCCACTTTGGCCGCCTCGCTGGTAGTAATAAAGTCAGTGCTTGTCAACTTATAAACCCCACTATTGAATACAATAGTTTTGAAAGAATAGAGCTTTTCTTCATCTGTCATGTCACTCAATGATTTAGGGCTTTCCCTAGTCGAGCCATATGGGTTGTACATAATCGAATAGGAATCTGAATTTATCATCAATCTTCCCTTATAATTCATGGGTACTTCGTAGGTGGTATCTGAATAGATGTAATGTATTTCCTCAATAATCCAAGTCCCCTTTAAGTTGTGATTTTGGTTGGTAGTATGTTCGATTGAATCTATGCTTTTAGATTGTCCATAGACGAGATGACCAGCGGACAAAATGATCAGTAGTAAGCGTACGGTTCTTTTCATTGTCTTTGTTTTTTGACAATGTTACGCGACGAGTCAATCGACGGCTACCAGAAATCGTGATAAGAAGTAAAGGATAATTATATGATACTTGATTTAATCGATTTGTCGATTATTTCTTAAAACAGCTGGGGTCAAGCCTGTTCGTTTTACAAATGCCTTGTGAAAAGTGACCTTGTTGTTGAACCCAGATTCTAAGGCCACGGCTTCGATTTTGAAATGGTCCAACTCCGGATTAGATAAAATCCTCTTGGCATGCTCTACTCGAAAATCATTTATATAGTCATTAAAATTCTTACCAACAGATTCAGATAGAGTCTGGGATATGTGGTGCTGACTCTCTTCGATCCCTTGGGATAAGCGCTTGAGAGAAACACTACTGTCTAGATAGAGTTTTTGAATGGACATAGCTGAAGTCAATTTATTTACTACTCTATCCATATCCTTATTGGACAATGCAGAACCGAGATACTTTTTGCCAAATTCCTTTAAAAAATTGGGATTGGTGTGCAATACATAAGCAATAACTATTAATACAGTATTGGTGATTAAGTAATAATAGGCGAATTGCCTCCAACCGTCTGCAAACCATGTCAGCCAGGAAATAACCATGGCGGATAGAATGTAGATTAAATATATGGCTATTACATATATTTTTTCAGCACTTGGCAATTGAAATCTAATCCGGTTTAGATAAACACCACTAAGTATCCCATAGCCTAAAATATGAAGTGCCTTGGCGTAATTGTAAGGCATCAGTATGTCATTAAAATGAATTTTTGAATATTCGATTCTTTGATTTCCATCCAGCCAATAGAAATCCATCAAAGAAATTATTACTGCTACTGTTGGCACAAAATGTAACAGGTGCTGATAGCTTATCTTTTTATCTTTTTGTAATGATAAGACATGAATAAAATAAACGGGACCATAAGCAAATGCAGCAGGATATAGATAATACCCAAAAAACTGCGGATAAATAAAGACAAGCTCACTGGTCGAATACAAAAACTCTAAGATCTCTCCTCCAATAAGAAGAATAAAAATGGCAATGGATCGGTTTTTAATACTGTCATGTTTGAAAAATAATCCACCAGCAATAAAAAGAGCTAAGAAACCTTGAAACAGTAATATATATCTTAGGAGGGTCATAGGTGCTAACTTACGGGCAGTAGAGCAAAAAGATAAAATTATCATCGATTTTAATTGGCAAATACCCGGACATTCACCACACTTTTTAGCACTCCCCGATTCACTCCTTTATGATCAAGTCAATTGAATAATTGTCTTTGTTTTTTCGCATGCCGCGGTTATGAAAAGAGCGCATTTTGAAAGATTACATTACGTTGGATATTTAATCTATCGACCGTGCTATGCAAACAAACCTTCCATCAATATATTATCTTGCAAGAGTTTTCAATACAAGACCAATGATATGAGGCGAAAAATCCCGGAATCAACGCTGCCAAAACTCAATCGTTCGCAAATGATTACGTCCGAGGGGTTTGAAAAGCTCAAGGAAGAGCATGATCACCTGTGGCGTGTAGAACGACCAGATGTCACCAACAAGGTATCCTGGGCGGCCAGTCTGGGCGATCGTTCTGAGAATGCGGACTACCATTACAACAAAAAGCGTCTTCGAGAAATTGATAGCCGCTTGCGCTATTTGCGCCAGTGCATCGATAACTTCAAAGTAATAGAATACCACCCCAGCCAAGAAGGGAAAGTGAGTTTTGGAGCTTGGATAGAGGTTAAAAATGAAGCGAAAGGTTTTCAAAGACGTTTTCGTATTGTGGGTTACGAAGAACTGAAAACCAACAAAGACTATATCTCTATGGACTCCCCGATGGCCAAAGCACTACTTGATAAAAAAGTTGGAGATGAAGCTATCGTTAAAACCCAAATGGGTGATTTCATATGGGAGATTCTTGAAATAGAGTATCAGAAATAGAATCTAACAGAGCTTTGTTTACCAAAACAAGCTATCGGAATTAACACTAAAATCATGCACATTTACTTTTCCCTTCTCCTCCCTATAACTATCGGAATTAACATGGCGTAGAACAATAAATTGGAAGATCAAACCTTATTCTTAGTCACAAAGTACAGCACAATACCAAGGAGAAATATGCCAACGCTCACGCCGCTTTCGAAGGGTTGTTGAACAGCAACGAAAATCAAAGTCCATAAACTCACCAAAATGAAAATCACTGGAGTGAATGGGTAGCCCCAAGCTTTGTAGCCGTCAGATTGGATTTTGCCTTTAAGGCGGAGTACGAAGATACCTGTGACGGTGATGGTGGTTATAGAAATAAGTAAGAATGAAGTGTACAACAATACCTGCTCAAAGGTCGAAGTATAGATAAACACCAGACTGAGTATGGTAGAAAAAATATAGGCGTTGATCGGGATGCCTTTGGCATTGGTTTTAGCCAATAGTCTAAAAGCACGCATGTCTTCTCCTAGTTCCTTACTCACTCGTGGACCAAGAAAAACATAAGCGCTAACTGTGGACAGCAACAGTATTGAGATTGCTATGGCTATGATCACTCCTCCTAATTCCCCAAAAATGGCCTGACCTGATAAAAAACCAACTTCTAACTCCCCTGCCAACTTGGAAATCGGAACAGTATATAGAAAGATGTAATTGAGCATGAGGTAAAGTATCATGACGATCAACGTGCCTAAAAAAAGGGATTTGGGTAGGTCTCGGTTAGGTTCTTTCATTTCTCCGATGATGTATATGGAGCTATTCCAACCAGTATACGCGTAAGACACGTAGATTAAGGCCACAGCAAAAGGAGGACTTGCGATCTCCGTCCAACTTTGGGATGAAGGTGTGAGTATGACCTCCTGTGGGATCGAAACACCAAAACCCACTAGAATGAAGATCAAAATCAACACCACTTTCAGCACTGTCGTAACATTCTGAATTCGACTTCCTAGCTGCAGAGATTGAGCGTGTATGATGCCAAATAAAAGTATAGTAACCGCTGCTATATGGTTTTCAGGCAAACCCGGAATGATAGTGCTTAAATATGAGGCAAGTGCAATAGCTGCTAAAGACGCTGGCGCTGCGAACCCAACGGTGATGGATACCCAGCCTGCAACAAACCCTAAAGCTGGATGATACAGCTCCCGAAGTAAATTGTACTCTCCACCTGAACGTTTGTAAACCGAACCCAGCTCAGCATAACATACTGCCCCGCAAAAAGCAACAATACCACCGATCAACCATAAGAAAAGAATGGCAAAACCGGATTTGATATCGACCACCTGAAAACCTAAGCTGGTGAATACACCTGTTCCTATCATTGAAGAAATGACTAAGGATGAAGCGGTCAAAATGCCTAATTTTTTTGTGATCATTTAGGCCAGCTCGAATGCTACAAAAAAGCTTGCTCCCTTGCCCACTTCAGTCTCCACCCAAATTTTTCCTTTCATGGCGTCTACAAACTTCTTAACAATTGACAAACCCAATCCGGTGGAGTCTTCTCCTGCTGTAGGCTCAGCGCTAAGCCGTTGATACTTTTGAAAAAGCCGGGCCTTATCCTCTTTGTCGAGTCCAGGACCTTCATCTCTTACTTCCATCAAAGCTTGACTCTGGTTTATTGACAAATTGATAAAAACATTCTTTTCCGATGGTGAAAATTTAATGGCATTGGAAAGCAAATTTTCTATGACCTGAGGTACATAGATGGCATGGGCATTGATGTGTACATTTTCAGTAATGTGAGGAACAAGCTGCACTTGTTTCGCTTTCGCTTGCTCATCAAACTGATCAATCACATCATTGACAACTTCCGTTAAGTTTATATTAGATAGGTCCAAGTCAGCCACCCGTTGTTCGATGGATTCCACATTTAAAATCTCGGATATCATATTCATAAGTTTGCGTCCACTAGTGTGTATGACATCTAGAAACTTTAATTTTTCTTCATCCTTTTCAGATGTCTTCAATACGCCGGCAGCACCTACAATATTGGACAGTGGATTTTTGAGGTCGTGTGCGACAATGCCGATCAAATTATTTTTCTCAGCATTCAGATTGCTCAGGGAGGCATTCCGATCCTGGATTTTTGCATTCAACAATTGTAATTCAAGGTGGGCATGTTTCTTCAATTGGTAATATCTATACAAGATGATCAGAACGCCAATAAGTATCACCATACCAATAATGCTTACATTTTGAGTATTCTGTTGCCTTTCTATTTGTTGATCAAGTGTCATTCGAGCTTTCTCATTGGCATAGTTTATTGAATCTCTTTCCTTCTTAAAATTGTACTCCGCTTCGAGAAGTGTTAGCCTTTTAATCTGTTCATCATTTAAAGTGCTGTCTTTCATGGTATTAAAAAGCACATAATAATCAAGGGCTCTTTGATAATCACCCATTTGTTTTGATGACTGAAAGAGCAGTTCGGAGCTGTTCCTAATATTTACGATATGACCAGTCTTTTGAGCCAAGGATAATGCTTTAGACAAGTATTGTTGGGCTTGGTTGTGATTGCTATCATGGAGATAGATTTTTCCAAGGCCGATAAGCGGGTCCGTAAGGTCTGTATTGGCTGTGCATTCCTCATAAAAAGCCTTTGATTTAGAATAGTAATCAAATGCTTTTTTATACAGCTTGTCTGAATAGTAGATATCCCCAATACTATGATATACTTTACCCATGCCGTAAATGTCATTGGTAAGCTCAGTGATCTCCTTTGTTTTAAGAAAATGAAATAACGCCTGCTCATTGTTTCCCTTCAACTGATTAGTGTGTCCAATATTATAATTTGATATGGCCATACCTAGACTGTCAAAGGTCTCTTCACTAATTTTTAGTGACTTCCAGTGGCTTTCTAGTGATTTATCATATTCTTTTTGATCTTTATAAACAATCGCAATATTGTTGTATACCATGGCCATCCCCCGTCGATCATTTAATTTTTCGAGAATTTCCAGGTTGAGCAAATGATAATGTAGTGCTTTGACGTAATCACCCTGCATTTCATAAACAAGGCCAAGGCCATTATATCCTTTGGTCAACCCGATGGTATAATTGATGGAATCGGACTGAGTGATGACATTATTAAAAAGCTGGACTGCTCGTGCATAGTCCCCTGTCCGATCGGCTGCAAAACCAATTTCATAATACGCGTCGATTTTACCTTCGGGGTAGTTGAGTGATTCGGCTCTCTGGATAGCTATTTGCGCATACCAATTGGTAGAATCTGCATTTATTTGTCTGTACTCTCTGGCAATATCGACATATGCATCAACTTGTTCTCTCTGATTTCCGGATTCTGTTTTAGCAAAGAGTGAATCCAGAATTCTGGGATTTTGAGCGAAGAGCGGAAAGGCACTAAATAGGCAAACCAATAGAAGTAAATATACTTTCATATAGAATCAATACACATGACAAATTAAGTTAATCAAATGGAGGCGTAATTGTTGCATCAGCCAAGAATTACCAAAACTATTTGGCTTTACACCAGTCGATATTTGCCCACTAACCACATCACGAGTAAATATAGTTTCTTCTCTTAAATGTTCTAATGTTTTGGAACTGGTTGCTCTGAAAATAGTTTTATTAGACGATTCATACTTGAAATTTTTTAACATTAATTATTCAAGTTTCTTCCATTTCAAATTGAGTTAATTTTTTTGTATAATTTCGCCTTTCACTGCTCAAAACGAATGAATTTTATTGCTAAAATTTTCTTTACCTTCTTGACTTTTGTTTTGACCACTTCAATTAATGTTCGTTGTCAAGGAATAGAGTTGTCGGCCAATACTTTCTATGGAACATTCGAAATGAGCAGCATGAAGAACTTTCACCAGGAGATTACAGATGATTTAAGCGAGCAAATTAATGTACCGTTTAGTGTCACCGACAATTTTCCTGGCCATTATGGATTAGAATTACAATTATTGATCAATCAAGGGAATTTTCAATATGGATTGAATATCAATAGTATTACAACCGGTGCCAATACTTCATATTCTGATTTTTCTGGTGATATTTCGATGAGCAATAGCTTAAGATCTACCACAGTCGGAGGATCATTTTATTTTGCACCAGATGGCCAGTCCAACCATAAGCTCAAGCTATACATTGGTGCTGTAGTTGGATTATCATTAGTTAATCATGATTTTGAGACAAAGCTAATCCTGCAGTCGAATACTGACATCACATCTTATGAATTCAAGGCTATGAATATAAGTTTTCGACCAACCATACGATTGAATTATCAAATATACAAAGGGATTTTTGCGACTTCTTTTGTCGGTTATTGCATTGAAATTTCAGATAAATTAAAGTTATCTGAGAATGAAGATCTTCATTTGCTCAATAGTGAAGGAGACGTTGTCAAAGCAAATTTCTCTGGTTTAAGGTTAGGCTTAGGTATTGGAGTTCAATTGAAGTAAAATGAATTTTAAATTGATATTGAAAAGAACGTCATTTTATCTATTCATTCTGAATATAGCGCTATTGGGATGTGAGTATAGCTATGACGAAAATTTTCATCATGTCGAAATTGGAGAGCCTGATCAAATAATCGCAGAATTTGGAAATCCTGAGGACACTTTATACCTCAGGAAAAGTGGAAATATCTATTACAATTTTTTAAATGACTTACCCGATATTGTTGGGTACGCTCTTTATTTTGATGATTCATTATTGGTTGATGGAACTTATAGGCCAAATCGTAATTACATAAACCCCTATCAATTACCTGTCGGTTATCACATTTTGAAGTTAGAACTCTACGAAAAAACTAATTCTAACAGTCTTGCTGATCAATTAGGGGCAGAGGTTTTTGTTCATAGCTTCGAACAAGTGGTACTCATTGATAATCAAATTTTGGAGCCACTTGAAATAACCAACACTAGTGTAACTAATGAAGGGTATTTGAAGATTGAATGGGAAGAGTATACAGGGTATAAATTCGAAAAATATGTCGTGTCCACCATGGGATCTGAATATGAAATTGTAGATTCCAAAACCAACTATATCATCTTACCCAATTACCCCGGAGGTGAAATATTTTTTGTTCTGGATTTGTTGGCTAAAGGAGAAACAGAAAACACTCAATATTTCTATTGGCATGATTTCAATTTTACTGCCACCATTCAAAAAAACAATAGCATAAAGCTATTATGGGATGAATCACCATTTACGGCTACCCAGAATTTTTTGATTACCATATCAGATAATCTGACTGAACTTGTAGAGCCAGCTGAATTCAGCTTTTCAAGTTCAGATTTTGGTCTCGACCATGTTGTTTCGATCCCTACTTCTTTTCCTTACAATCTCAATATTGAAGTGAGAAGCGAAAGTGGAACAAATGGACATCAATATTCAGTAATTGGCCAGTTCGATCACAAATACACACTTCAAAGTGACCATCTAGAAGGACGCAATTATGACTATAATGAATACTACTATCATAAGATGTATTTTTTTAATAGTCAGTACAATACAATTTCTGTATGGCATGATGCAGATAAATATATCAGTTCAACCAGTGGCAGTATTAAGAATTATCGTCTAGATAATCAGGAAGGGATAGCTTACTTACCACTTCAAGTAGAAGTATCTCCTAATGGTAGCCAATTGGCGAGAATTACGACTAAATCACTTCGAAGAGGTATAGATATCTATAAATATGATTCATATTCATTAGAGCAGTCTGATCATTATGAAATTATAGTTCCAGAAGATTCCTCGTATTTTTTGAAGAATTTCTGCATTTCGAATGACAATATTTTATTCCTATCAATCCCAATCCTAGGACCAGATAAATATGTATTATACAGCCTTGATTCTGAAAGTATACTAACAGAAGGTTTTCTAAGTATCAGTAGTCAAGATATACTTCGTTTGACCAACAATGGGGATTATCTGATTCTGAACGACACCAAATATGCACCTGTAAGCAAAGGTGGCTCTCCTGTTTGGGTCACTAGTCCAAACATAGGGGTCCAATCAACTAAACGAAACATTGGTATTTCTTATTCAAACCCTTCTATCTCTCTAAACCATTTGGATGGCTCTGCCATAGCTGACGTACTGATTGAGAATAGAGAAGTATTGTGGGTTTATGAAAATGGTGCAGATCATTGGGCTATTCTTACCATGGATATCGAAGGAAAATATTTATTCGAAGTTTATTCATTCGATAATCCTTCGGAACAAGTAGCTCAAATCGTAATTAACAACAATTCAGTTGAGGATTATAAGTATTTCACATTTACGGAGAATTACTTATTAATTCCAAAACTACTCCTATCTCACTTTATCGAATTTGATTTTTGATTCTGAATTCAGAAAAAGTTAAAACGGGTGTGGATGAGTAGGTGATTGATTCATCCCAGTCGCCTTCCTTAGATTGAGCAGCTTATGTTAATTACTCATGCGTTTCTGACGAACGATTAATCGCTTCTTTACCATTGTAAACTAACCTTGTCGTCCATGGAATTGGATTTCTAAGGGCGTAGTGAGCCATACATCCATTTTCTGCTTCATTGAGAAGGTCTTTGATGTTTTCTTCTGGTTCTGGGCTCTCTATGATCACGTGAGTTTCCACAATATCACATCCTCCATTAGTCATATAGCCATGATCTCTCATATGACCCAAATTGGTTCTAAATACAATGCGCTGCTCCAGTTTCAGACTATCTACCTGAATTTTTCGTGCAGTAAGAATATCGGTCAAATGAGTCATCAGACAGAACCCAATTCCAGCTGAAAAGAAGGCTAGTGGTGGTGGAGCAGTATCTTGCCCTACTGGTGGTTGCTCATCACAATACAATTTGACTGGACTAAACCCTGGAATATTTACTGAAACCACACCTGTTTTGCTCTGCATATTGCCTGCCTCAGCACTAAGATTTACTTCAAACCGATAAGGCTCAGGGTGACGAGCTTTAGCAAACTTGGTGGATTCATATTGAGTCTTTACAGGCTGTTCTGAACTCAGTTCGCCTACGTGATAAAATTTCTCTTCTGACATACTTTTCTATTTAATTGATCAACAAATATGACAGAGTAAATACTAAAAAATCAGAGTATTCTAAGATTTAATCTCAATAAAGAAATTTTACCTGACTATTGAAAGATTACAAGAATATTTCCACATATCACTATGAAAATATATCATCATGCTCTTCAAATTTTATTTGTTCAAGCTGTTCACTTCGAACTTATTGGATCAAAACCTATACTCAAAAATTAGAGGGCGTAGAGCAAGTGAATCATTTCCTGAATGCAATGAAATGCTGATCTGTTCCTAAAGTGAGCTGTGGTCCGCCGGGTTGATCTATCGGCCACCCCACATCTACACGTAGAACACCTGCGCCTGGAAATTTGGTCAAACCAATTCTAAGCCCTACCCCTGCACTATATTTTAAATTTTTAAAATCCATGGAAACATCTCTTTCCCAGGCAAATCCTCCATCTACGAAGGCCACTCCACCCAATGCCAAGGTGAGAAATTTAATCTTTGGAAATAAACGTGATTCTAAGTTGGCCACAAAACGCTTATCTCCGCCAAATGCCCTGGCTTGATATCCACGCAACCCACTATTTCCTCCTAAAACAAATTGTCTATTCAAATCTAAATTCCAGGCGTAAGTGAATTCTGCATTGAATGCTAGAGTCATATATTCGGTGGTTTGCCAATAATACTGAGCGACCATCTCTGCAATAGTATTTCTACTCATCCAGGAAGTAAGCAACGGGTTGATATACAGATAATTATCATTATTTAGTTTCAGTGTAGATTTATGATCTATTTCCAACTCCCAATGATCTTTTCCTACTGGCACTGGAAACCCGGCCTTACCCAAACTGAATAAGGTTTTCCTCCCTAAAACAATATCTTCCTTTCTTAAGAAATTATCAATTTGAAATTCCTTTACAAAGCTTTCTTTTTCTATGCTATAGCTAATCGTTGTAGCAGCTATAAGTTCATCCTCTGGTATTTCAGTATTGGTTTGATCACCTAGGTCTATATAATCACGACTTTCATACCTGTATTGCAGTTTCACTCGTTTTTTATTGTAACGTTTTCCATAGGCATAGCCTACAAATGCTTCGGACAACCTTCTTTTATACCCACTCCTACTAAATTCCTGTCCATTCACAAATTGCCGCTGGATTTCATTATTGTAAAGTCCAGAAACACCGTAAGTCCACTTGGAGTCTGATGAAAAGTAAGGTTTATGTATAGCCAAAACTACTGCATCCCGGACCGGGCCGGTATTCAACCCGAGGGCACTTTTCCATCTGGTACCAAAAAAACGAGGATCATACACTGCTGCAGTATAAGAGGTTCCAATATCCGATTCATTAAATGCTTTTAAATAGATTGTTTTTCCCCTTCCAAGAAAATTGGAATCTTCTATGGAAACACCAAAACCATTGAGTCCACCACCACTTTCAATGATAGGAGAAGGCAGCAATGTCCACTGATCAGCAGTGTGGACAACTATAGATACACTATCATTGAGAACGGTATCTATACTAACATCCGCACTCCCCAAAAATCTGAATGTTCTGAGGCTCCTTTCCGTTTCTGCCATTAGCTGCATATCCAAGGTATCACCTACTTGGAACAATAGCTCACGCTGTATGACTCGCTCCTTTGTTAGAGGGTGCATGCTGTTAGTAAACCTCTGAATGCCAGACAACTCCGATTTGTCACCTGGGAATACATTATCCCTGACAATGTTGATGGAATAGATTATGCTATCTTGTTTTTGAGCTACTCCATCATGAACTATACCGATCAGAACCAACGATATCAGACAAATGTGACGCCTAAATGTATGGAATCGATTAATTGAGACTTTCAAAACAAATACAGAAAAGGTCAGCGGCTACGTTAAAATATTTATAGTAGATATGCACAAGCTCGTATATCAATTAGTTGATACTAACCTACTAAAAAACCACGATAGCATGGAATAAATGCAATCATTTATTATGCATATGAATCGCGACAATTTTAATGAAAAATGTCATCAATAATGTACCAAAACACTCGATATATTGGGCACTATTGAAAATGCTCCTATCTTCGTTTGATAACAACGATAGCATGATTGAATATCCAGAATTTATGAAAGACATCTTCAAAGTGAACAAAAGTCAGCTAAGATATTTTGCCATTTTTCTCTTCGTATGGTCCGAACATCTAGTATGTTATGCTCAGGTAGATCAAGCCACAGTTGATGATTTTGCCAGAAATGTAGCTTTTCAGCAGAAAAGAGCTTTAAAAGATGTAGAAGCCATTGTCAATCAAGCCACGTTTCAATCTGATATCATTGAGAAGATGACACGTCCTGCTGAAAAGACCATGACCTGGGAGCGTTATCGCAATATATTCATGAAACAAAAGCGCATTGATGCAGGTGTGGAATTTTGGAGGGCCAATGAAAAAGTACTCCAAGAAGTGAGTATTTCCACGGGGGTGAGCATAGAAGCAATCATCGGAATTATTGGAGTGGAAACCTATTTCGGCGATCGTATGGGAAGTTATAAAGTCTTGGATGCTCTGTACACCTTGGCCTTTGGCTACCCCAGAAGGTCGTCCTTCTTTAAAGCGGAATTAGCCAAATTCTTAGAGTTGTGTGAGAAAGAAGGACTTGATCCCTTGACTATTAAAGGCTCCTATGCCGGCGCCATGGGCCTGGGGCAGTTTATGCCTAGTAGCTATCTGGCCTATGCCAAAAGTTATGACAATGAGTCTGGCGCTGATTTGATGAATGAAGTAAACGATGGAATCGCTAGCGTGGCCAATTATCTAAAAGTACATAGATGGAAAAATGGTGGTTTGGTTGCCACAAAAGCCACAAAAAATGACAACGCATCTACACTGAAAAAGCAAAGCGTAAAACCATCGAAAAATATCGCTTACTATGAACAGAACGGATATTCGTCAGACCTTAAAATTGACCCTTCTGAATTAGTTTCTCTTCAGGTGATGGACAAAGAAGATGGTAGTAACGAGTACTGGTTCACTTTCAAGAACTTTTATGTGATTACAAGATACAATCATAGCCCACTCTATGCATTAGCTGTGTATCAGCTGGGAGAGGCAGTAAAGCTGGAGAAAGAAACGAATAACAATTAGTTTCTTTTTACTTGCTGCCAGAGAATTGCACTTTCGCTTTATATCGTATGTTGCCTTTCCGGTTGATGAGTGAAACGATGTAAACACCTTTCAAAGTAATAGGTACGCTCCAAGTTGATTTTGAAACCACTTCATTTACCATGCTTTTACCTTGTAAATCATGAATAGTTACTTGTGCTGGCAAATCACTTTCACTTATTCCTTTGATTTCTAAGCTATTAGGGTTGAACTTGAGTTGGACGTTAGGATCCAACTTATCGATCGAAAGTACAGGTGAGCTTCCATTGTCACTCCAGTCATACCCAACATCTTCCTTAGTCAAAGGTTGATTAATTACCGTTGAGGAAGCTAATTCGTCACATCCAATATCTGGAGAGTTATCTCTGGCCTGACCTTCAATATCCAAGTCTAAATAACTAACAGTCAGAGATTCTGCATCCACCACTGCACTTTCGCTTGAAGGTTTCCATAGCCCACTATTCAAAATTAATCCTGGGTCTTCATTAATGAGACCGTCATCACTTACGCCAATAGTACCTGTGATATAATTAGAGGCATATGTCATGTTAATAGGTGTGTCTGTATAAGTAATGGCTTTACTTCCAGTAGTGCTTATGGCTATGTTATTGGCAATGGTGCAATTTAGTGGTGGCAAGGTTCTTTCACTGTCGCTCCCCTCTCCGATGGCAAACGGCTCCTTACAAGACACTATAGTATTGTTGACTACCTCTGCATTTTTAACCTGAAAATATCGATTGAGTGGAGAGTCCGGAACGCCATTCATCATACTAACTGCAGCTCTAAACCCATCACCTTCCAAATCTTGAAAGTAGTTGTTGTAGATTTTGTGTCGCTCTCCTATTATTCTGACACCACCTGAAGCTTTGCCCTCTCCACCAAAGAAGTAGTTGCCATACACTTCGCAATCATCACCATGCCTTAGGGTCAACATACCTTCATTATTTCTAAAAGTGTTGTATCGATAAATATTAAAACCAGACTTATTTGAAATGATCTCTATTTCGCCATCACAGGCTTCGAATAGGTTGTATTCTACTATCGTTTTAGATTCAGTTAAACTATTGGTACTTGTGCCAATACGTATGGTTTCTCCTCCATTTCTCCCTAATTCCGGGATATCAGCAAAATAATTATGATCGATCTGGTGATGATTGGCTTCTCCGGTCAGCCAAACCACCATCAATGCACCTTCGTTGTTCTTTCCTTCAAAATGACAATGATCGACTCGGTTGTTATTACCATAAATGGAGACCCATTTGTAGGCCACATTATCTGTATCAGGGTTGAAATCTAGTATTCGAGAATTTGTCAAACGACAATTAGTAGCGAGCTCAGAACTGCTTTTTCTAAATTGAATGATATCATCACCCGAAGAGCTTCCATTTTGAAAATTAAGATCACTCACTACCAAATGCTCCCCATAAATCCTGAGTACTGAAGAGCCTGAAAGAATGACTTCACCAGGTGTTTGCGCTTTGAGTACTACTGGGTTTTCAGAGGTGCCATTGGTAAAAAAATCTAACTGAGCGTCTTCCCATACACCATTTTTTAAAAATATGGTATCTCCGGCTTGTGCGCTTTCAACAGCAGTATTGAATTCAGTCACCGTGCTCACTACCACATTTTGGGCAGATAAATGACTCAGATCAAATAGGACGAAAAGTAATAGGAATAATTTATTCATGAGATGCTTATTTAAAACATTGAACCTTAATTAAATCCTCCTACTTTAATTACTATGCAAAGTATAAGAAATATTTTTCAGCTACTAATTATCAACTGTTATTTGTAGACAAAATGATAAAATCAGAAAGGGGTTTTCGAATGGAATGGTACTGACAAGCAATTAGTTCTGATCCCTTTATTCTCAGTATGAGATATTAAATTTATATACATCACTAAGAATAATAATCAAAATTCTAAATATCTAATAGAATATTACGTTTTGTTTAAAATAAAAGAAGAATCTTGTAATTTTAAAATTTAACTATAGACCATATAGATCAATCTTTTGTATAGCTTTGATCCAATTTTATAACAGTATTATTATACAAATAGCTACTTTACTTATTCATATATGAGTGATTTTTTTGAAATTCTCCGGTCAACCAGCGCCCTGATCAGGAAACAAAAAATTCAAATTTTCTGTGTATTTATCTTCTTGTGTTCGTTAGTCAGTTTGGATACCATAGCCCAGACTAATACTTGGGATGGTTCAGCCAGTACCAACTGGAATACCGCAGCCAACTGGTCATTGAACTTGGTACCAATTGCAGCTCATGATGTAGTAATCCCCAACAATTTTGATGTAATCGTGAATACTGCTGCGGTATGTGCAACCTTGACTATTGAAGGAGGAAATCAGGACACTTTTGTGGATATATCAGGCACAAATAGTCTTACCGTAAGTGGTGACATCAATATTGGGGCCGGAACAGGTTTTGGAGATAATAAAACTCTGGATGTGGCTGCTGGCACACTGACCTGTAATTCAATCATAGTGACGGCAACAGGAAGTGGATTTAGAACATCAGGTATAAGCGTATCCACAGGTACAGTCAATGTTGGTGGGAATATCACCATGGGAGATGCAAATTGTGATTTTACCTTTTCGGGTGCTGGAACACTCAACCTAGAAGGTTCATTTACTGGAGGAAACCTAACGCCCTCAACGGGAACAGTAAACATCATAGGCAACAATCAAACGATTGACGGATATAACTTCAATGATATCAATTTCAATAATAGTGGCGATGCCAGTATAGCAGGAGATATGAATATAGGTGGAGATTTGACTATCAACTCTGTAGGATCCATAGATTTTGGATTACATACTCATAATTTAGCCGGAGACTGGACCAATGACAATGGTACGCTAGATTTGTCAAGCGGAACCATTGTACTTGATGGAACAGCTCAAACGATTGGTGGTACAAACAGCACTACTTTTAATAATCTATCGTTGGAGGGATCAGGAACAAAGACCTTCGGCCTATCAACGACTATAGGTGGGACGCTTAGCATCACAACTGGTGTGGTAGCAAATTTGGGGACATTTACGGATCATACTTGTAATGCACTCTCTTTAGAAAATGTGGGACAAACAGGTGGAACTTGGGGTAGCAGTGGCTCTGCTGCAGCCAATACAAACGACACTTTCTTTGCAGCAACCGCTGGTGTAGTAACTGCAGCAATGGATGGTCCTACCACTTTCTATAGCCGACAAACTGGGAACTGGAACAATGCAACTACCTGGTCTACAGTAACCTATGGAGACGCCACCAACACTAGTGGCACCTTTCCTCAAATTGGCGATATTGTCAATATTGGAAATGCTACAATTGATATCACAGTAAACGTAAACGCTACTTGTGGATCAATTTCTTTTCTTGAAAACGTAGGCGAGTCGCCTGTACTTCAGTTATCTCCAGGTATACAGTTGGATATAGAAGAAACTCTTACCATTCCCAGAACATCATTCCTTTCAGGCGAGATTAATACTGTAAATGTAGGAGATGGAATTTTGAATGTAGAAAACATTAATTTTTCCGGAGGTGGTTTTTTTGGAGAATACCAAATGTTGATTGGAGCGGGTACTGCAACTGTAACTGGTAATGTCACTTCAGATGTCAATCTTACTTTTCCCGTAATTGAGTTTACCGGAGGGGCAGGTGAACTGATATTGCATGGCGATTTTCTAGAAGCAGATGTGGTAACACTTACCACCAACGGCAATGGTACAATTGAATACGCTGGTACAGGAGATCAGGAAATCAGCAACTTTACTTACAACAATCTGATCCTATCAGGAGGTGGCACCAAGACAGTAGCTGGTGCACTCGACATAAATGGAGATTTTACTATGGAATCAGGTGTTACGTTTGTACCTGGTTCCTTTACACACACCTTCGCCGGTGATTGGAACAACAATGGGGCTACATTCACTAATGTAGGAAGTACTATTAGTTTCGACGGTACAACTGCTCAGTCAATTACAGGCTCTCAAGCAACGAATTTTCATAACCTTAGTTTGTCAGGAACCAATACGGTTTCATTGATATACGCGACTACCATCAATGCGACTTTAGGTATAGGCTTAAATGCAACAGCTGATCTACAAGGCATCACTACGCATACCGCCAAAACTTTGTCTTTCGATGGTGGCGGACAGATCCCTGGCACCTGGGGTAATAGTGCTTCTGCTGCTACCAACACGAATGACACGTATTTTTCCGCAACAGCGGGAATAGTAACCGTGACCAATACCATCTATTATGCTGCTGCTAACGGCAACTGGAATTCTGCCGCTAGCTGGTCTACAGTAGATTATGGCAATGGCACCAATACAGCGACATATCCCGTAACCGGGGACATCGCTTTGATTGGAGGAGACTTTGATATAACTGTAGCTGCTGATGCCGCCTGTGCTTTTGTAGAATATCAGATCGGCGCAGGCAATACGAACAATGTCATCATAAGTGGTGGCGCCACTCTGACTGTATCAGATGCTGTAAATATTGGTGCTAATGACGGAGATATCAATACCATGAATGTATCGGCCGGAATCTTAAATACAGTAGATCTCATTTTTAGTCCCGATGATGCAGGCGCCCCGGTAACGGAAATATCAATTTCTACAGGAACAGCTACTATTTCAGGAGACATGATCAATTCAGGCCCTGATTTTCTCGGGGATAGAACATCTGCGTTTATTACATTTTCGGGTGCTGGACTGCTTCAAATTGCCGGAGATTTTGTAGATACTAATGATGGTGAGTTAACGGCAAGTACTGGGACAATAGAATATAATGGCAGCTTTTCTCAGACTATTGCAAACTTCACTTACTACAACCTGAATTGCAATAACACAGCAATAGCATCACCCCAATTGACCTTAGCAGGTGATGTTATTGTAGATGGGACACTGCAGATGACAGCAGGCATTGTAGACTTAAACGAAAATACATTGTCTTTAGGCAATGGTGCCTCAGCAAGTCTCATTCGAGTACCAAGTACAACAACCAACTGGGTCTACAACGGAACATTGGGTCGTCATTGGCCAGCTTCTACAGATATATCGAGTTCTGTTTTTCCGTGGTATGGTTTGTTTCCCATAGGGTCTGACACCGATTACCGTCCAATGGAGTTCAATAGTACTGCTCAACAAACTGGAGCAGGAACTGTTAGTGTGACACATACACATCGTGAATCGGTGACAGAACTTAATCCGTATTACACTGACAATGATGATGACATTGAAGTGAAAGACAATTCTTCATTCGAAGTGACTAACACCTCTACCGGCGGAACATATGATGTAAGTGTTTCTATGACTGGTTATAGCGCAGGTGGAGATATCAACGATATTCGATTAGCCAAAAATGCAGGATCCACTTCTGTGAATGCAGTAGGTACACATGCATCAGCTTCAGGTACAGCCTCTAACCCAACTGGAAATCGAACTGGAGTGACATCTGCAGAATTGGCAGGAGATTGGAGAATTACTTCTGTAAACATAAACGACACTCCCCTGCCCATAGATCTAATTTCATTTACTGGTCAATTGAATGAAGACCATATCAGGTTAGTCTGGTCCACCGCATCCGAAATAGATAATGACTATTTTGAATTGGAAAGATCTTATGATGGTGAAAGCTATAAAAGTTTAGGAACTGTATCTGGAAGCGGAAACTCAAATCAAAAAATGGAATACAGCTTGAAAGACCACAACTATCATGAAGGGGTCAACTATTATCGTTTGAAACAAGTAGATTTTGATGGGAACTTTGAAATTTTCAAGCCGATTGCAATAAGCGCACAGAACACTCAGCAAGCCCAACTTTCAATATACCCTAATCCGACAAAAAGCAAACTACAAATTCGTATAGATGGCATCGACAACAAGAGCAAATCTTTGGTGACCATAAGTGACTATATGGGTAAAATGGTATTTCATGAAACACTCTCTCCTTCTACCAAACAATGGTCTCTTGAGAATCTAAATACTATTTTGGTGCCAGGAATATATTTGTTGCAAGTAGAATCCGGATCTACCATACTTAAGAAAAAATTTATCCAAAGTCAATAAACGGTATCATTGAAGTTCGAAGCCTGAAACATGGTATTTCAATTCAGAAGTTTTCATTAACTTAGATTAATGACAAAACCAGATAAAATATTCCTGTTCGCTGCATTTATTTCATTTTTGTTTTCAGTCTACTTATGGTTTTCTGGCCAAAAAGATGCTGGAATATTTGTTGGGATATGGGTTCCGTCCATCATAACTCTGGGAGTATTTATAAAACTAGGCAGAAGAAGTCACTAGAGTTGAATTATCATGGTAGATCAGATAATAATATTTGGAGTCGGGTTGTTTGTTATTTGTCTTATCTCTTATGCCATTTATCTGGAATTGACTCAGGGTCCCACGGAATATTAGCCACCTAATTTTGAAATTTTAGAATTACTATCCACAATACACATCCTTATCATTGACTCAATTGAATATTAAAAAAACTATTTAATGAAAAAAGTATGTGTCATTGGAGCCGGACCATCTGGGATCACTGCAATTAAAAACTTGCTCGATGAAGGCCTGGATGTAACTGCATTCGATTATAATGAAGAAGTGGGTGGCAATTGGATCTATAATGAAGAAGAAAGTCATAGCAGTGTATTTGAGACTACACATATCATCAGCTCTAAAATGCACTCCCAATACGAAGACTTCACTTTTGATGAATTTGAGTCCAATATTCCAGACTACCCTTCCCACGATCAATTGAGACGCTACTTCCAGGCCTACGCCAAAAAATTTGATCTATATAAGTACATTCAATTCAACACATTAGTGAAGCATTGTCAGTGGATCGACAACAACAATTGGGAAATAACCATCGAACAAAACGGAGAAACGAAGACACATACTTTTACAGACCTCATTGTCTCCAATGGTCATCATTGGCTACCGAGACACCCCTCCTATCCTGGAGATTTTACTGGCGAATATTTGCACTCTCATCAGTTCAAAAAAGCGGCACCATTTACAGGGAAAAAAGTCCTGGTCATCGGTGGTGGAAACTCTGCCTGTGATGTAGCAGTAGAAACGAGCAGAGTAAGTGAAAAAACGAGCATCAGTTGGCGGAGAGGATATCGTATAGTGCCTAAGTTCTTATTCGGGGAGCCAACAGATGTAGTAGCAGCGAGGATGAGGTGGTTGCCGCCCAAACTCAAGTATTTCTTATCTGGATTAACAGTAAGGTTGTTGACTGGATCTAATGCCTCTTATGGTTTGCAAAAGCCTACACATGCGGTAGCCGCTACTCATCCCACCGTCAATGACGAATTGTTGTACAAACTAAGACATGGCAAGGTGTTTCCAAAAGTAGATATTGATCATTTTGATGGGCAAACCGTTCACTTCAAAGATGGTTCAAAAGAGGAAATTGATACCATTATAGCCTGTACTGGCTTTGTGCTGGCACATCCATTTTTTGATAAGGATTTCATAGATTATAGTGAAAGCGAGGTTCCTCTTTATCTTAAAATGATACATGATAAGTACCCTAATTTGTATTTTATTGGGATGTTCCAACCGCTAGGGTGTATTTGGCCAGGAAGCGAACTGCAAAGTAAGCTTGCTGCGCGCGCCATTGCAGGCAAATGGAAACGGCCTAAGAATATCGAAGCATTATGCAAAAGAGCAGTTACTCATCCACACATCAAACAAATCAAATCCGCTCGACATACGATCACGGTTGATTATTTCAAGTTTGTGAAAGAGCTTAAAAGAGAGTTGAGAAAATTTAAGTAGACAATTTAATCAAAAGGATAATACTCAGATGCTCCCAAGCTGTCCATCTCAGTAATTAACATAGTTTTAGTGCCTACATCTCCACAGAAATAGTGCATGACAGAATGGGGATCATAATTTGTAATATCCCATGCTCCACCTCTAGGCTCATATTCGCATAATGGTTGTGCCCCAGAATGTATATGCTCATGCAAAAAACCAAGAATATGTCCGATTTCATGTCTCAAAATCCCAGCCTGACTAAAATCTGTATCGAAAAACGTCGGATCTATATATAGTTTTCGTTCATATTTAGGACTGTATGGGAAAAATGCGTTGGCTATAAAATAACCAAAAGAATCAACCTTTTTAATAACGAAAGTAACTTCATTGGGATTAGAGTTTATTTCGAGACTAGAATCTAAAGTCTTCAGGTGGGTAATATTGATGTTGCATACCGATTTCCAATCCTCTACGGCCTTCGTCATTTTTTCAGTCACCAAATCATATTCTTCCTCAGAAAAAGATGCTCTTATAATTGCGTAACTTAGTTTTCGTGGATCTTTTTGTTTAACTCGTTCTCCATTCCGTATTTCTCCCACTAATTTTTGCCTCTCAAACTGAGTAGTGTCAGTCATATATGAACGAACTCCAAAATGATAGGGAATGATTTCATCATACGTCAATAAAATATCACCTTCAACTACGAAATAATTTCGTCCTTCAATCATTAAGGATTCATACTCTTTTTTCATAGCTGCTGGAGATGGATAGACAAACAGACCCTTTTTATTCTTTTCTATTAGAAAAGAATCGGTGAATCGAACAAGATCATAATTCAATAAATTCACATAATATAAAACCGGTTCTTGCTTTGATTGCAAGCCGTCTTGGGCCAGTAATGAAGACTTAATTTCTTCTTTTATACTTTTTGGAACAACTGGCAGGTGTGCTGATGTGTCTTGTTCATTAGTTAATGATGAAATGTAAGGCACATCTTTTTTTGAGTTACAAGCTAGCATACATATAGCCATCCACAGCAATATGTTCTCAGCGAAGAATCTCACTTTCATTTTCTTTTAGTTAGTACACCTGATAGATTATAGCTTAGTCCAATGAACATACTTGTTTCAATTTTATCAACCAATTTGGGTTCAACATATTGGCCAGGGACTACAACTGATTCTGAATTATCCATATAAAGTGGATCTGAAGTTACCGCTTCACTCAACCTTTTTACTTTACCCACGCTAACACCACAAGACAACATAAGTTGTTTTTGATTGCCAATTTTCAAATGTCCACCGGCTAGATATTTAATAGAGCCATCATACAGAGATATTGCAGCTCCTGTATTAATACCCACTCCTAATACTCCAGTAGCCATATAGGATAGGTGCAGCAGCCCACCAGCTGCTATATCGTTAGAATCGTTATAGTCTTTTTTAAATGTAATCGTTGAACTATCCGCACTGTATTCCACAAGAGAAAAAGAATCGTTGGTCAAACCATTCCCAAAAAAACCTGCAGAAAAATCAAATGTGAAATATTTATAGGTTGGTATGGATAAAGTTCCAACTGCAATAGTATCTTTTGTCATTTCATTTTTGACTGCAATTTTTATTTTAGTCAAGTCTCCTTTAGCAACAAATGAATCTCCTTGAAGAATAGATACTTTTGATATATCTGCGGGATTTAAAACTGCGTCGTACACCAATAGGCATTTCACATATTTTGAACTATTCTCTTTTAACAATGCACGGGAAGCCATGAACTTAGCATATACATCGAGGTTTGAAAGAAAAATGGCATCTTTCGTAGCAGCCAAACTATTGACATAAGAAGCCCATATATCAATCTCTTGTAACAAGAATTTGATTTTTGATATTTCATCTTTATTGATGACTCTATTAAAAACTTGATTAGAAATAGCAATGTAATCTCTCTTTAATTTTGCTGAATCAAGGGTGCTTTTAGGCCATTTCTCCAGTTCTTCACCAGTTCTTTTTAGTATTTCTTTGTAGAATGCATCGTACGTATTTATGAGATTCACTAGTTGCATTAAATTATTTCTAACTTCAGATTGACCATTTTTAACAATTCGAAATCCTGAGCTCGGATTCAAAGAAGCCGTTGAAGGAATGGAAAGGAATTTAACAGCGTCCGGTGTTGAAGACTCTAAATCATAAGAAATTACTTCAGATTCAAGTGACATCAACGCACTATGCACATTGACCAGTTTTACTCTATAAGATTTTTTGTTTTGTAGTTTTTTCAAGGAACTTGAAAATCCTTTTTCGCTATACGAAACCTGTATATCGCTTTGCGCTTGACTTACTATTGACCCAAAAAGAAAAATAGCCAGCATAATTTTCAGTTTAGTTTTCATGGTTTAGATCGGTTTGGTTAAACATGTCTTTAGAATCAATTTACTCACAAATATTTGATGTTAAAATTAACATTATTGATTCGCTAACCTAGTGTCGTCAACAGCAACGTACACAAAAAGAAAAATACAGCCAATGCTGAATTCCATAAGACATAAGCGAGTACAGAGATCACAGCTAAAAAACCATTAATATCATATGGTCTATCCTCAGATTTGAAATTTGTGCTTAATAGTCTTAAAAGGAGAAATAGAATCATTCCCACATAAGGAAGCCAGACTAAACTGTTGTTGGTGCTATAGGTAAGCGCCTTCATACCAACTAAGAATGTAATAGCTTCAGCAGGTACATACTCTTTTAATTTGTGAATGATTCGCTTGAACTCTTCCCATAGATTCGTTCTAATAAAATTCACTTCTAACTTTGCTGTTTTTAGTAGCAGGTCTGGATATTTTACTCTTAGACTTTCTTTCATGACGTTTCAGTTAAAAACTTCATTACAAACATGTCTATAGCCATCAGCTGTTTCAAGGTGAAAATCCACGTATCGAGTACGGGAAAATTCCCGTATTTCAAGAAACTTGATTAAAAAATCGCAATACGGGAAATTTCCCCTTACATTAAGGTTATAAAGTGCCTAGCATTGTCAGATGTCTGAAACTTTAATCATGAATAACCAAACCATGACCGATCACTCGCCTCGCTCCTCTCAAGATATTACCATCGGCATGGCTGATGACCAGCAGCTCTTTCTCAAATCGCTGAGTACTTTGATCAATCAATTCAAGAATTGCAGTGTAATCGTGGAAGGCATGCATGGCAAAGATCTCTGGGACAAATTGCAGCGCCTTCCAAAGCTGCCGGACATCGTGCTATTGGACGTAAACATGCCTGTGATGGGTGGTATAGCTACAGCTCAGTCATTGGCTAAGGCCTACCCTAACCTTAAGCTGGTTGCTCTATCTATGAAGGATGATGACTCTACCATTATCAGTATGCTCAAGGCCGGTTGCTGTGCTTACTTGCTCAAAGACATTCATCCGGCTGAGCTGGAACTGGCACTGAAAGAAATACATGAAAAAGGATTCTATAATGCCGACGCCGACAATATCAGGTACAGGAGAATGTTGACCAATGAACAATCAGATATGGTTGAGCTATCAGATATGGAATTGACTTTTTTGCAATATGCCTGTAGTGACTTAACTTATAAGCAGATAGCTGATAAAATGAACAAGGCCGTACGAACCGTAGACGGCTATCGGGAATCAGTATTTCAAAAATTTAAAGTACAAAGCCGCGTAGGCATGGCCATGGAAGCTATTAGAAGAGATTTAGTAACTATTTAAATATTTTATAAACCTAAATAAACAATTATGGATGATATGCTCAAACTAGGAGAAAACCTATTCAAATTTGAATTAGCCACTGACGTGGACAAAGAGAAAACATTTGCACGCCTCGTTGAAATTGATGGTGAAGTTTTTTTAAATACTCAGTTTAAACTTAAAACAATCGCTCAAGACTCCATTCCCTCTGGTGAAGATGAAAACTATAGAAAGCCTATCGTTGTCGACAATTCAATATTAGGAGAAAACTCATACACAACCGGAAATGTTGTTTTATCCCACATTGATGGAACCACCGGTAAAATAACTATGACTTTACAAATTGCCTCCAAACAACCACCGTTTGGTGAAAATTAATTACTGAAACTAGCTACCTGAAAACCATATAAGCTGCAGAGTTTAGAAAAAACATATTCTAATCTAATTGTCCGGTCATGAGTTTAAAATCCAATAAACTTAATATCCGACTCAATCGGCCCCAGGCAGTATGGCTGAACTCTGTAGCTTTTATATTCTCAACTCTTTCTAACTCAAACCAATCTCGTGATTTTATTTGAGGCAAAATGGTGAATGGTGAACAAATATTCATTCCATGAGGTTTGTCCCAATCATTCTTGTCTTTCTTTGGATAATTGGTGTAATAACTACTCAACATTTTGTCATATCTAAAAAGCAATCCGTTACAGATTAAAGCTTCTTTTGTTTGAAGAGTTGTTTTTAAGTTAGTAATTAAGGAGAAGAAATCAATATATCGTTTTCCCGTATCCAATACATGAGATAATGCAAAAGCATCACTAATAGCTATTAATCTATCCTTATTGGTATTTTCAGCATTAATCTCAATTTCTTTTTTTAGAGCCATTGAAAGGCAATCTAGTTGATCGAAAAAATCACCTAAAAGTGTTAAATCAAATGCAGATACAGAAACTTTCTTATGGTTATGATTAGCAAAATTTTTAGTGGCTTCAACAAAGCCCCGACTTAAATTTTTTGAAGATACCTCAGGCATTTGAATCATTTTTTTAATGACATTGCCAATGCTATGAATATTCATATCAACTGGGTCTTGAAAGGCTACTAAATGAGCTACGCTATATTTTAATGCATAAATAGTGTCTATCAATTGCATCCAGCAATTCATCATGATTACCACATCCATTCTCTTCTTACCTTGCAGCCCAATTTCAATCGCGCGATTGAGCTTTCGCATGGTTAGTCTGGAATTGTAACCGCTTTGATGCGTTTTAAACATACTATAACCATTGCCATGATCCCAAGTAAATAGCATGTGTCTTTTTGCTGGGAATCTATTTTTCATTTTTCGAATAAATAGTTTACCAACATCATGAGAAGAGGTAATATCAAAATCTTCGAATTCTTCTATCAACTCTAAATCACTTACTTGAAGAGGACTTGAATTTAGTACTAATCTAAAAATACAATTACTTTGCTTTCTTAGCCCAGAATAGCTGACACTAGATGGGTTAAGAGTTATAAAACTTGACCTGAAAATTGGTTTAAAGTTGATGCATAATATCACTTCTGATTGTTCTCCTAAGGGTATATTTTTTAAATCATTCAAAATTGGAAGAAAACAATCATGATCTTCTGTATTTCTAATTTGAACCAGAAATAAAATGGCCCATTCTTTTTCCGTTGGCATAAGCTTCTTTATATTTTCATTTAGGACATGTCACACTTTCGTTTAATATCAATCGGCCTTCTTCTCTTGGTATACAATGCCGTGAGTGCTCAAACTTATCATTCGGCTAGAATTAATAAATATACACAAAACGAAGGGCTGAGTAGCGATGATATTACCAAAATAATCAAGGACCAATATGGGTTCATATGGTTGGGAACTCAAGAAGGATTAAATGTATTTGATGGTAACTCCTTCGAAGTGTTTTCTAATCAATCGACTCCTAAAAGAAATCTAAATGGGAGTTACATTCTAGATTTGATAGAGGATAAAAAACGTTCACAAATATGGGTTTTAACCTCACTGGCCCCTATATCCTGTATAGATTTAAAAAGCAGAACAATTATCAATTTTCTCCAACAGGATAGTGAAAATCAATCCTATACCAAAGTCTGGGCTCGATCTATATCGTTGAAAGATGATCTCTTATGGATTGGTGGATTGAATACACTTTCTGTGTTTGATATTATAAGGAACCAATATATAAACATACCTTCCGTAAAGGAAAGGTTAAGAGAGATGGGAGAGTATAATATCAGCAAAATTAAACATGACTCATTTGGAAATGTCTGGCTATTAATGGATGGACAAGGTATTGTAATATTAGACGAAGATCATGAAGTACTCAAAATTTTCCATCCTGAAGAATTGAATTATAAAAAAAACACCGACAACTTGTTTTTTTGGGACGTCACGAACAACAAAGATCAAATGGTTATTGGAACCGGCTGGGGGTTATTACAACTCAAGACAGGAAGCTCAGCAGATCAAATTCTGCTTAACAAAAATTCTAATATTCATTTCAAAAATGAACCAATTTATAGTCTCAATGTCATTTCGGATTCTTTAATACTATTTGCTTCGAACAGTAATTTTTATATAAAAAATACTATATCTAACAATTTTCAAATTTTACAAGACCACAAAAAAGAGACAATCAGTAATATTTATAAAATATACTATGACACTGATTCACGGAACATTTGGATAGGATCTCGGTCAGGGTTGATGTCTTTTTCATTAGCTCAAAAGCCATTTGATGCTGTTATTAATTCATCAAACAACGAACTTTCTTTGGATCACATAAACTCACTTTTAGCTACGGACGAACGCTCAATATATGCGGTAGGACCTAATGGTTTTTTTGCATTGATTCGAAGTCAAAAAACATTGAATTACTTGACTCAACAGTTTATAGCTGGTTGGTTTTTCAGGGACCAAAAAATTATGTCTATGTTTCAGGCAAAAATAAAATAAAAGTATTCAACAATAAGAAAAGAATTCCAGAGGAACAGTTGATCAATGTGCCAGATAACATTCAAGGTTACCTTCTCAATTCAATAATCTATTATAATGACTCATTGAGATTGCTTGGCAGCTATGACAATGGACTTAATATTTGGAATATAAAAAATGGTAAGAATATTAAATTCCCGAGTGACTCAGTTAAGAGTTTGCACCCTGGAATATTGCATATGAGTAATCTATTTAAGTCCATCCATAGTGACGAAGTTTATATTCTGGCTGGTGACGCTATTATAGAGTTCAACCCAATGAACTACAGTTTCCAAATCAATAAGATTAATAATCCTAAGTCAGGCAAGACTTTAAACAACTTCATGGACATGAATGAAGCTGCCAATAGTTATTTTTTCGCTACCTACGGTGATGGTCTGGTTGAAACTGACCGAGAATTTAACGTTAAAAAAATATACAGTACAGTAGATGGTTTGAGTAATAACTGTATTTACAAAATTTATAATATTGATGAAAAAAAAATACTATTGAGTACTAACAATGGTGTTTCAGTTCTTGATTTAAATACACACAAATTCAAATCATACTATGAAGGAGATGGATTGCATAACAATCGATTCGAACAATTTAGTGGTTATCAAAAAGACAGCAAGATCTATTTAGGTGGTCCTGGAGGATTTACCATAGTAAACACCGACCTCCTTCAGGATTCAAGTGTAGCTCCAATCCTCTATCCTACTGGGATTACCATTAATACACATGATGGAAAAATAGACAGTACGCATCTCGAGATGACCTCGTTTATCATTCCCAACAACGCCTTTAAAACCACCTTAAATTTTGTATCCCCTGATTACAAGAACCCGGATCGCATGAAGTATCGCTACAAAATTGATGAACTGAGCAAAGAATGGGTCGATCTGGGCAATCAAAATTTTGTTGATTTGATTGGGATCAACCCAGGCCAATACCACTTTGAAGTGATAGCGACGAACTCCGAAGGAACGGATAGCGAACCCTTGAAGATGACGCTGGATTTTCTACCCAAGTGGTATCAAACCGCGTGGTTCAAAATTCTGCTACTACTGCTGGTAGCTGGACTAGTCTATATGGTACAGCGCTACCGTATGATTCAGCTACAAAAACAACAGCTCATTAGAAAAGAGATTGCCAACGATCTGCACGATGACATTGGCAGTACGCTAAACTCCTTAAAGATCTTCGCTCACCTGGCACAAAGTGACTCCAACAACAAAGAACATATCGAGCAAATCGAAGAATCTGTTTCTGAAGCCACCGTGGGGCTTCGTGATATGATCTGGGTTTTAGAGGACGAGCAGGATTCGGTGTATGAAATCATGGAAAGAGTAAAGAAATTTGCTTCTCCTGTATGTCTGGCTCATGATATCGAGTTAGTATCTACAGTAAAAGCTACCTCAGAAAAACCCATTCCAAAGAAAATCAAACGTAATATTTTCTTGATGGCTAAAGAATGCATCAACAATAGTGTGAAATATGCGGAATGTTCTACAATCAATGTGTCCATCGAATATGATAACGCCAAGCTTAAGCTTACCATAGAAGACAATGGACAAGGTTTTGACAATGAAAGTGTAGTTAAAGGCAAAGGACTCGATAGCATGCAATATAGAGCTAATCAAGTGCATTTCCACTGTGACATCCAATCCCAAATTGGATCGGGGACGATCACTACAGTACACGGAACTGTATAATAAATGGTGTATGATACGGTGAAATGATTTCGTTCGATTGCTACGAAACTGGAATGGTGATTCTAGCCTCAGAATACAAATCGTAGACGGCAATTAAAGCCTCCTGATTGGATGCATAGGGATAGAGTTCATAGGATTCGATCATATCGCGATCTTCGATATAAACCGGAAGATAGGCTTCCTCCAAAGCGTCCCATACAATGAGCAAATAGGCGTATCCAATTTTGCTTAATCGACCTTTCTCCAGCCATTCTTCAAACTGTTCTTCCTCCAATGACTTTGGATAATTTGAGCCGTCAAACATAATATTCTGATATCTCCATTTTGTAATTTTAAAGCAAAATAGGAAAGAGAAATAGTGAAATCAAAATGAACTATCAATTCCTTTTTTTCTTTCGTAAACTATGAGAATTATAGGACGTCAAATTTATTGATTGGCTATATTTATCCTATCTTCAAATAGTTCACAAAAACGCATAAAAACAGGGTAAATTTTAGATTCAATGAACAAATGTAACAAGCTATCATTCAGTATATTAACGACTGTCATCTTGCTTGCTATCCATTCTAATGGTTATGCACAAACCTGCCTGCAAAAATTAGATAGTGTCTATCTCTACAAATATGAATCTCCAGAAAAAGCAAGGTTTTACGCCAGTGAGTTGCTCGAAGATTTAGACTCCGGACGATGTGTGACAGAACTTGGCATTGCAGCCTTGTACAACAACATTGGTCTATCGCTTTGGGAAATCAACGAGAAGAAAAAAGGCTTAGACGCACTGAAACGTGGACTTGCTGAAGAACTGAAAACCAAACCTGAAACTCACCCGGACTTATTAGGACTCTACTATAACCTCACCACCTTCTACCGTGAATCGGCCAATTTTGTGGAAGCAGAGAGTTATCTCAATAAAGCTGAACATGTAGTCAATAGACACTTCGCCAATGACAAAGAGAAACAAGTGGGTTTCCTTTTCAACAAAGGTGTCTATTATAGAGAAAAAGGAGATTTCCATAAGAGTATAGAAGCACTTGAATCTGCCATAAGCAAAATAAATATTCCCACAGACTCCACTCAAATTTCACTTCAAATTGAGTTAGGCACTACCTATAGAAATTCCGGAGATATGGCCAAAAGTGAATTGATTTTGATAGAGGCAATAGAAGCAGCTGAAGGAAATCAAGAGATGCTTTTGCTGAAAGGCATAGATAGGCTATCTGCTCTTATGATTGAACTGGGTGACTTTTCTGATTCAGAAACTTATTTGTTAGAGAACCTACAGCGTAAGGATAGTTTGTACAATGACGCTCCCCTACTCAAATTAGAAACTTACAACAACCTGAGTATTTTGTACTATCGACTAAATGATTTGGAGTCAGCAGAAAAATACATTGCTCGAGGTCTTGATGAAAATCAGAATACAAGAACAGTAAAACCGAAACTACTGAACAACCTGGGCACGATATACATGAAAGAAGGCAAATTGGATGAAGCTGAAAAATACTTCAAAGAAAGTGGTGTTGCATTTCAAGAAATCTATGGAAGTATTAACCCAGATTATGCCACCAGCTTGAGCAATTTGGCAGGAATTTACAAATTGAAAGGAGAATTAAAATTAGCTCTGGACACCTATTCCAAGGTACTCGATATGGATCGTGCCATCTATGGCACCAACCATCCTACCTATGCGACATCACTTAGCAATGTGGGATTGTTGTATATGCAGTTTGGAAGTATGGGAATGGCCAAAAGACTACTTAACCAAGCCAAAAATATTCGTTTCAACACGTTAGGTGGATATCATCCGCTATATATTAAAACTGTCAACGACCTGGCCATTTATCATTTGATTGAAAAAGATACCGTGGCTGCCATGGATGCTTTCGACCATGCTTTGGATGCGGAAATACATCATATGCATGATATTTTCCCTGTGTTGACAGACAAACAACGAAAACTCTATTTCAATGAAACCAGGAGCAATATCGAACGCTACTGTGCGCTAGCATTTCAGCCAAGTTTCGTACATACACCTTACGCTGTGCATGCGGTCAATCATTTTATCAACACAAAGGGTATGTTGTTTTATGCTTCGGAGAAAATGAGACGCATCATTTTAGCCAGTGGTGATGAAGAGATTATAAACACCTATAACATTTGGCGAGAGGAAAAATATCTTTTGGCTCAAGCCTATCTCCTTACTCAGGATGAACGAGAGCGGCAAGGCCTTGATATTAAGGAGATGGAAACTTATTGTATCGATTTGGAAAAGGAGCTTGCCCAGACTTTCCATGTTTTTCTCGAAGAAGAAAGAAGTGCCTATCACAACTGGGAAGAAATTAGCGATGTATTGGGTGATAGCACTGCTATGATCGACATGATTCAATTTAGAAACTATCATGCAAAAATTGTAGATCAGGAATTAGATCAGGGTTTTGAGGATCAGGCGCACTACGTGGCATTTGTTATAAAAAAAGACAGTGTCATAGAAGCTGTGACATGGGATCGTGATATTGATTTTGAGAAGGGGCTCAAACTCTACAATAATGCTATTAAGTTCGGAATAAAAGATAAGCTCACACATAAGATTTTTTGGGATCCCATTCAAGAGCATTTAACAGATGTCAACCGAGTGTACTTCTCTCCTGATGGTATTTACCACAAGTTGAATCCAGCCATTCTATTTGATATTGAGAGGCAAAAATATGTGGCCGATGAAATAGATATTACAAATATTACAAGTGGTAAGGATCTTATTTATGCAGAGGATAAAACCTTAATTCGAGAAGCAAGAATTGTGGGAAACCCGGACTTCTCCAATGTTCAAACAGAATACATGCAACTCAAACAATTGGCTGGAGCAGAAGAAGAAGCCAAGGACATCACGCGCATTCTTGATGTTAGAAAATGGAACACAGAATCTTACTATTTTACTGAAGCCACTGAAGATCAAATAAAGACTTTTCAGAATCCGGGTGTCATTCACATAGCCACTCATGGTTTTTTTAAAGATGATCCTGAAAATGTAGACCCATTGCATAGTTCAGGTATCTTCTTGAGTAAGCAAGAAGGTAGCGCCAATGACGGTATTCTTACAGCGTATGAAGCCATGAATTTGCAATTGGACCAAACGAGTCTGGTCGTGCTGGCAGCTTGTGAAACGGGGCTGGGAACTGTTGAAAATGGAGAAGGGGTATTTGGATTGCAGCGTGCTTTCTTAGTGGCTGGAGCAGATAATGTATTAATCAGTTTGGTGAAGATCAATGACCAAGCAGCTAGACGATTTATGAACTTGCTCTATGAACAATTGAGAGAAATTGAAGAGCCTCAACAAGCTTTTTTCAATGCACGGGCATTGTATCGCTTGGAGGATGAAAATCCATACAATTGGGGGGCATATATACTTGTAACCAAAGGTTAATCGATTCTTAATCAAAAACCTCCCAAATATTCTCCTCGGTAATAAAGAACTTAGGATCTACTGCCGTGGAATTAGGAATATAGAGCCTCACAGAATGTCCCGGTGTGATTACTTTTTTTGTGGAGCCATTCCATTGATGAACATCTTTAGGGTCGAGATTCATTTTTTCGGCAATGTTATCTAGGGTCAAAGGCTTTCTCAATACCACATTTCTGGCAGCTGGTAGCGCAAGTGGTTCATGACTCTCCACATGCACCTCTACCCTCCGATCTAAGACTCTTCTAAACCAGTGGTCCTTTTCTTTTTCAGATCGCATCTCTCCCCGAGCCATCACTTGAATTTTCTCTTCTGGTATGCCCAAATCAACTAAATACATTTTAGCCGCGTGACCTCTTTTTTGGCAAAGCCTCACATTGCCACTTTCTGACCCATGGTGGTCAGAATAAGATAATAGGTTTATTTTCTTGTAACGCTCATCCTTCACTGCTTTATAAAAATCATTGAGAGCTTGTTTGGATTGCAGTCGCAAAGAATAATCCCCGTAATCAAAATAGAGATGCTCTACATTGTCGACAGATTTATAAATTTTGTTGGGCTTGTTTTTCGCCACCACCTTATCTCTATTTTTCGTTCTTTCTGTACGATTGGACCGAGCTGACTCCAGATTGGAAGCAATAGAACCTCCTTCCACAGCACTGGAATTGAAAAGTTTTCTCAAATCCTTCTTCTTCGTTACTACAGGCTGAAATAAAGCATATCCTTCATAATCTTCTGCTCTAAAAGTCACTAAATCAATAGCCCCAAGATCCCTGTATCGCGATACGATTTGAGCATCTACCATCAATTCGCCTGCAAACAGCAGCGATAAAAACAACTTTTCATTGGGTACAGAAAATTTATATAAGTCTAGTACTTCTTTAGTTTTACGATTGGATGAAAGGTAACCAGTAGAATCTCCAATAAAAAAGTAAGTATCATCCCACGTAGAATTGAATGGAAAACCGATGTTGAATAAATCAGGATTGAAGAAAGAATGTCCTTTGGCTCCGAAAATATCGTAACCGCCATAGCCTACATGGCCATTACTACTAAAAAGTAAACTTTCATGTACGGAAGAATAGTACGGAGTGATTTCATTCTCCTGGGTATTGATCACTTTACCCATATTAATCGCAGGCAACCAGGATTCTCCATCATCTCCTCGCAAACTCATCCAAATATCGCTACCTCCTTCACCACCAGGTCGATCTGAAGAGAAGAACAGCGTATCACCCGTGATAGACAAAGATGGATGTTTGTTTTCTGAGTTAGGTTCATTGATGAACTCATTGAGCTCTACTGGGCTGGTCCATTTTTCATCTACCAAAGCACTAAATTTGATCTTGCATCCAGCATTATTTTCATTCTCACAAGACGTGTAATAGAATTTGTCACCCACTGCATTAAACGTACCAGAACCCTCAGACCATTTGGTATTCAATTTGTCGAATTTGTGTTTGCCACTGATGTTATGATAGTTTCCATTTTGTTTTAATTCATACATCATCATATCAGGTAAAAGCCCACTATACTGACTGCCTTGATATTGCTGACCAGATAAGTTTCTGGAAGTGGCAAATACAAGATGTCCGTCTGCTGGATTTTCAGTAGCCCCGTAATCATGAAAATGACTGTTGAGCTTATTGATGTATTCTATTTGAAAATGTCTATCCTGTTGTTGTTCTCTTTTTGCTATAAGGCAACCTTCTCTTTGTCTATTCGCTAATTCTAATAACTCTGGTTCTATATCTGGAATTTTAGCCAGCTCCTGGTAAATTGAATCTGCCAAATCAAACTTGCTTTCAAGTTTATTCAATGTGGCATATTTATAGATCGATTTTGTTTGGTAGTCATGCCCAGTTTGTTCACTTAGTTTTTTAAAACCTTTCATAGCTTTTTCATACTGCAAGGTTTGTTCGTAGCAAACAGCCAATTGATATCCAGCATAATAGTTCTTCTTCCCAATACCGTATGCTTTTTCATAATATGGAATTGCTTCTAAAAATCTGTTCTTTTCAAACTGCTCATCACCGAGTGCTATATATTTGGGAACAGACTGAGCGTCTACAGAATTGATAAGGGAGAATAAAAGCGCAATTGATAAGAATAAGTTTTTCATTTAGAACATGGGGTTGGACAATCTCCTGAAGGACTTGTGCAATTCAAAACTATATCCAAGAGATATCTCATAGGCAGAGACATTTCCTTCTATTTGTTCATTGATGCCTTGGTTGGTCGCATTCATATCGACGCTAAAACCTACTTTGAATTGTTCTATTTTCAATCCTATCAAACCAATAAACGAATCATTTACCCGATACCATGCCCCGGTTTGCAATTCCACTCCAAGATTTGATTTACTAGAACTAACGAAGGTAGAAACATACATGCCTACATTTATTTGTGTGCTTCCATTGGAGTTGAGAATGTAAGTGGATGGATGACCATAAAATCGAGCGCCAAGTGGAAATTGAAAAACGGCAAATGCTTTATATAACATGGCCTTTTTAGCATCAAAGTCTTCAATGGAACCTATTTTTGGTCTATTCAGATTGTCGGCGCTAATACCGGCAGAAAAAGAGTAATCACGAATTTTGTAATCATCATTATCATAGGTGGTATATAGTGCTCCAAAATTGATCAAAGGATACCATACAGGGTCGAAGGCGATATTTTCACCAGCCAAACTGGCATCGTACCCATTACTCAAATATTGATTGAACTGAGAACCCCATTGATAGCCATCTGCGGATATGTTTTGTTGTGCGTATCCTGCTTGTATTCCAAAAACCAAAAGTTGGTTTCTTAGTTCCGATAAGTTGACTACGTAAGAAAAATTCCCCAGAACTTTCTGATTCCGATAGGCCCCTTGATAACCTCTGCTTTCTCTAAAAAAAGTAACTCCAACACTTCCGAAATATTCTTCCCGTGTAGTTACTCTTCTGAGAGGGTAGCTAAATGAACCCTGAATGAGCTCCACATAGTTTTCTGCATCAGGATTGCCAGCTCGTTTATAGTTAGTATTGAAATTGACAGTGGTAATCGTGCCAGGAAAAGCGGGATTCATCAAAGCCCCGCTTGCAAAATATTGCGAGAATTGCCCTTCCTGACTTAGCGCCAAGTGGGAATAAAATAACGATATGATTAGTAGTACTTTTTTCATTGTCATTTGACCAATAAAACAGACCCTAACTTATTGTACTCCTGTGTTTGATCTCTTTCTCCATTGACAAAATACTTGTCGCTTACCTCATCACTGATCTTATAAGAGATGCTCACATTGTAATAATAAACCCCTTCAGGAGCTTCTTGCCCATTTCTTAAGTTGCCATCCCAGCCTAAATCATCAAGATTGAGGTCTTCTCCGGTGATGGATGCAGTATATACCTCTTGATTGAAAGAATCGAAAATCAGAAACGAAACTGAACTGATCACAGCGCCACCAATAAACGGTCTGAATATGGTATTGTCACTGAGCATGGCACCTGGCGAAAATACATTGGGGAGGTAGACTTCTGGCTCTGTCAAAACAGGTGACAATCCTAAAGCAAGTCGTGTAGGTACTGATGTGATCCAGATTTTATCTGCAGTTTGAATGGTTCCTTCTTCCGGGACGGCTGTACCAATATTATCATTCGTAGATGCGACCGTTCGAAGAGCGCTAAACACCGAGTCCCCTTTGGCAAATTTTTGTAAGGTGGCATCATACTCTCTCGCATTGATAAAATTTGGAGAGTTTGTAAAATCCACGCCTGAATATCTGACAGAAACTGTAATTTCTGCGCTATCAGCTAATGATTGAATTGTCCATTCTACTTCAGGGGCTAAACCCATCGTATATTCATCTGTCAACAAACTATCCGGATTAGGTTGTTTACACTCCACCTTGACAGTTACACCTGCTGTTGTACTGTTGATTGCAACATAATTTGGTGAGCCGTTGATGCCCATAGGGAAAATTGTGGGCTCAGTATCATTGGTAATGGCTAACATTTGACCTTCTACATAACTCGGTGAGGAACTTTCATTGTCAGAATTGACATTAATCTGCCCCTGAACTAAGAATGTCTCTTGGTTGGTTGCATTCAACACACCCTTTTCAATATTTAATTCAGTTTGTACCAAAACATAGTTGGGGGGAAGCGTCACTTTACCTAAGGTATTGAGGTTAATTTCGTTGATAAAAATAGTATCTGCATTACTCTTCAAAATCACTTCGTTGATAGTAGCTCTATCTTCTACATCAATGAAACTCAAATTTCCCAAATATTTATTATCAACAAAACTTAACTCTCCGTCTTCGACTGAGGTAATGGTACCATTGTTGACCAACACTCCATTGAAGGTAACATTTGAGGCGAATGCCATAGTCTGTTCGTTGGTTGTGACACCTTCAAAATAGGTATCTCCACCGAAAAGAGCTTCATTGGCGTTTACAAACTCATCATTAACAACCACTGTACCTGTTGTGCTAAATTTCCCTCCATTATGAAATGTAGTATTCAAATTCACATCTCCATCAATAACACTTTCAGCCCCATCAGGATTTATTAGGGTGCCATCTACCACGAGATTACCTAACATCCCAAGCTGACCACTTGTATTATCTATTGTCCCGTTAAGTTGCAAATTGGACTCTACATTGAGCGTTCCGTTATTATCTACAGAGCCATTCACAACTGAGCTTTCATCACCCGTGATAAAGATATCCCCATCGTTGGCAATAATTCCAGCTACTAAAGTATTTCCTCTGACTCCCAGTGTTGACCCCAAGTCGTTGTTTGTTATCGATGCGGGGTCAAAATTTGCGTCACCCCTAACTTCTAGTATCCCACTGTTTTTTACAGTACCAGCAACATATAGGTCTTCTTTTACAATGGTATTTCCTTCATTGTCGATAAGGCCATTAAAGACTGCACCACCAGAAAAGAAAATGGTGGCATTGCCTTCTATATTCAAAGTTGAATTAACTCCTAGCGTAGTTTCTTGAGCTACAACTATAGTATGAGCAAGTAGTAATATGTGAATTAAGAAATACTTCATGGTTATAAATATACTCTCCTACTAATTTCAACCCACTTGTCAATCATATAAATCAGGTGAAGAGAGCCTCCATTAGACCAACTGATACCTGCGCCTTCTTGATCCCATTTGCCCACCGCTCCAGGATTAACTGTTGCATCAGAATCTGCTATTAATATAAGTTCTTGTCCATTGACTCCACCTGATATGCCAGTTACAGTAGCACCACTGGTGAGGTTTATAATTCTACCATGAGCAGACGGATCGAGGCCTCCACTTGCTGAAAAATTCGTAGGAATCGAAACCATAGATTTAGTTACTCGAACCTCATTCACATCCAATGTACCACTTACATTTACGTTGCCATTGACGTCCAATGCAGCTGTTGGACTGACGGTACCGATACCTACATTACCACCTGTATAACTGATATTTGGTGCGTTATCCGTCCAAAGAACATCATTTGTCAACGCTATCTGCCCTGAAGCATCAGGGAAAGAATAACTATGGGTAGTAGCTGTAGAAATACCAGATAAGTCGAAGGTAGCCACCTTTGTATTATCTACGTTGTCCAAAATTTGCATCAATGTAAGATTAGCTCCATCCAAAGTTGACGAGCTGGCCCAAACTGATCCATTGTATTGTAAAATTTCTCCACCTGACAAGCCACCTAAGGACACATCACCGATATCAGCCAAACCAATATTTCCATTCGCCCAATCTGAGCCCGTGTAGAATAGCACTTCTCCTGGTGCAGGTGAACCTATCGTTACATCACCATTGTCGTTAAGATTAGCGAAAGCGCCATCCCAGGTCGCTCCATTAAATTTTAGGACCTCTCCACCCGTAAGTGCACCAAAAGATACATCTCCAATGTCAGCCAAACCAATATTTCCATTCACCCAATCTGAGCCCGTGTAGAATAGCACTTCTCCTGGTGCAGGAGAACCTATCGTTACATCACCATTGTCGTTAAGATTAGCGAAAGCGCCATCCCAGGTCGCTCCATTAAATTTTAGGACCTCTCCGCCCGTAAGTGCGCCAAAAGATACGTCTCCAATGTCAGCCAAACCAATGTTTCCATTCGCCCAATCTGAGCCCGTGTAGAATAGCACTTCTCCTGGTGCGGGTGTGCCTATCGTAACATCACCATTGTCGTTAAGATTAGCGAAAGCGCCATCCCAGGTCGCTCCATTAAATTTTAGGACCTCTCCGCCCGTAAGTGCACCAAAAGATACGTCTCCAATGTCAGCCAAACCAATATTTCCATTCGCCCAATCTGAGCCCGTGTAGAACAGTACCTCTCCTGGTGCGGGTGAACCTATCGTTACATCACCATTGTCGTTCAGATTAGCGAAAGCGCCATCCCAGGTCGCTCCATTAAATTTTAGGACCTCTCCGCCCGTAAGTGCACCAAAAGATACGTCTCCAATGTCAGCCAAACCAATATTTCCATTCGCCCAATCTGAGCCCGTGTAGAACAGTACCTCTCCTGGTGCGGGTGTGCCTATCGTTACATCACCATTGTCGTTCAGATTAGCGAAAGCGCCATCCCAGGTCGCTCCATTAAATTTTAGGACCTCTCCCCCTGTTAGCGCGCCAAAGGAGACATCTCCAATGTCAGCCAAAGCAAGACTAGAATTGACCCAGATTGATCCATTGTATTGCAATACTTCACCTGAAGCCAAAGGGCTAAAGCCTACATCAAATAACATTGCTAATGATTGATTTGGTAAATTGGTCAACAGTGAAGCATCAACGCTAGGCAATCTCGAAGAACCATCTAGTTGAACAATCTGATTTGGACCTACACCTACATTCACATTAAGGGCAGTGGCATCTCCATCTCCCAAAACTGTGGTTCCATCTGAGTTAACGGGAGTGATTGGAAGATTAGTAAGTAATGAACCATCTATATTCGGTAGTCTAGCTGTGCCATCTAATTGTACAATTTGATTTGCTCCAACACCTACATTCACATTAAGTGCAGTAGCATCTCCGTCTCCCAATACTGTGGTTCCGTCTGAATTAACCGGAGTGATTGGTAAATTTGTCAACATCGAACCATCCACATTAGGTAATCTTGATGCGCCGTCAAGTTGAACGATTTGATTTGGTCCAACACCTACATTCACATTAAGCGCTGTGGCATCACCGTCCCCTAATACAGTAGTTCCATCTGAATTCACTGGAGTGGTAGGCAAATTGGTCAATAATGATCCATCTATATTGGGTAGCCTTGAAGTCCCATCCAATTGTACAATTTGATTTGGACCAACGCCTACATTCACATTAAGCGCTGTAGCATTTCCGTCTCCCAATACTGTTGTTCCATCTGAGTTAACTGGAGTGATTGGTAAATTTGTCAACATCGAACCATCGATATTAGGTAGTCTGGAGGAACCATCAAGCTGAACAATTTGATTTGGTCCAACACCTACATTCACATTAAGGGCGGTAGCATCTCCATCTCCGAGCACTGTGGTTCCGTCTGAATTAACCGGAGAGTTTGGTAGATTGGTCAACAATGATCCATCTAGCGACGGCAATTGATTGTCTACACTCAATCTTAATAAATTTCCTGATAAGGTCCCATCATCTAGAAATGCTGCGGCACCTAAACCACCAATTTTTGAAGCGGCAATAGATGCTGTACCAGAGATATCTGAATCTACAATACTGCCATCTGCAATCTCATTTGATGTAACCTGCCCAGTGGTAAGCGTTACTGGAGGTAAATTTATCAGTTGCGAAGCATCTACTGCGGGTAGTCTGGCAGATCCATCCAATTGGATCACATTGCCCGCTGCTACGCCAAGGTTGGCGGTAGTCAAATCATCCGTATCGTCTACATCCAGGTTGACAGGAACGTTCGTAACCTTTCCAAAATCTACATCATTGATATTGGCATCGGTAATAGTGGTACCTGCTATGTCCGCACCTGCTATCGTACCATCGGCAATCTCCGTAGTAGTTACCGATCCTGCTCCTATTGTAGTGATGACACCAGTTAATTGTGAGCCATCCACCGCAGGGAGTCTGGCAGATCCATCCAATTGAACCACATTGCCCGCTGCTACGCCAAGGTTGGCGGTAGTCAAATCGTCCGTATCGTCAACATCCAGATTGACTGGGACATTGGTGACTTTTCCAAAGTCCACATCAATTATATTAACATCTGAAATACTAGAACCTGCTATATCAATACCCGAAATAGTACCATCTGCTATTTCTGTAGAAGTTACTGACCCTACGCCTAATGAAGCAGTAATACCTGTCAATTGGGACCCATCTACTGCAGGCAATAAACCCGATCCATCCAACGCTATGATCTGATCAGGGCCAGTGCCCACATTTACACCTAAGGGTGTAACTCCACCATCTCCGGTAAGAGTGAGCCCATCAGTATTGACTACTGTGGCTCCTTCAATGGCCACTGGATTCCATGACCCATTCCATATGAATAAGCTGCCAAGCGTCTCATCAAAAACCATCAATCCATTATCCGCTGCCGATAATGCCATTCCTGTGCGTTGAGCTGTGGATAATCGAGGGATCAGTACACCCTGAGCTTGGCCAGCTACAGGTTGGATATCCATTGCAGCATTGGGATTGGGAGTGTCTGTATTAACACCAATTGAATTCTGTGCCTTTGCTGATACGGCGATCAGAATAAACACTAATGCTCCTATTATTTTCTTTACCATGGTTGAATTATTACCAGTTATCACATTGACAAAAAGTCATCACTTTTCTATGCTACAATTAAATGTAACCTTTCTCTCACAGGGATAATGTGGACGGGTGGTTTATGGAATGGCCAATAAGTTCAAAATCTTTTCAAGTAGAGTTTGGCATAATTAGCACTACCATTTTCAAAATAAATAAGTTGTTTGCACAAAAAATATATAATTCGATGAATAATCTAAAAAAAGAGACTAACAGCATCAAACTATATAAGGAGTGCAAACGGGAGTCTTACCAAATACTAACTCTATCTTCTAATGGTCTGTAATTCTCATCTCCAGGCTTCACATCAAAAGCCTCATAAAATGGAGTGAAATTCATCAATGGCCCATTGACTCTCCACATGGCTGGTGAATGTGGATCTACAGCTACATAATTTCTAAGAAACTCTTCGCGCATTTTGACTCGCCAGATTCTACCTACGGATAAGAAGAATCGTTGATCCGGGGTGAAACCATCTATTCTTGTAGTGTCTTGACCTTGTTCGGTCATTTTGAAAGCATCGTAGGCAATAGCCATACCGCCATTATCGGCGGTGTTTTCTCCAACGGTAAGCGCTCCTTTGAGTGCTACACTATCCAGCACTGTAAATGTGCTGTACAAATCGATCATTTTTTGAGTTCTAGCCTTAAACTTTTCATAATCTTGTTCGGTCCACCAGTTTTTCACATTTCCATCCTTGTCATACTGTGCGCCTTGATCATCAAACGCATGGGTCAACTCATGACCGATCACCATACCAATACCTCCATAATTGATGGCGTCATCAGCATATAAATCAAAGTATGGATATTGTAGAATACCTGCAGGAAAGACAATTTCATTAAGCGGAGGCATGTAATAAGCAGTAACCGTAGATGGTGTTGTTCTCCACTCCTCTCTATTTGGAGCTTTGTTCAACTTAGCTACATTGTATCGGAACAACTCTTTTCTAAGTTCAACAACATTCTCAAAGTATTTGCTTTTATCTATCACGATACCTTTGTACTCTCGCCATACATCTGGATATCCAATCTTTTTAGTGATAGCATACAACTTCTCTTTGGCCTTTACTTTCGTACTATCACTCATCCAGTCCAACTGGTCAATTCTCATTTCAAAAGCTTTTTGTAGGTTGTTGACCAACTGCAACGCTCTTTTCTTTGCGTCTTCGTTAAAATGACGTTTTACATACACTTGTCCCAAAGCAAACCCAAGACGGCGATCCACCATTTGAACCATGCGTTCGGCTCTAGATTTTTGAGTAGACTGGCCTGATAACAGTTTAGTATATTCGAACTCTGCTGACTCAAAGTCTTTGCTTAAAACACTCGCATTAGTGGCTATTGTGTTTGCTGTTAGATAAGTCTTCCAATCTTCAACAGAGACTGTCTCAAGCATAGCATTGACACGATCATAATAGGCCGGTTGTCTCACATCTACAGAATCTGTTTCCATCCCTAATTTTTTTAATAGAGCCGACCAACCTATGTTTGGCTGTCTTTGATCTAAGTCTTTCAATGATAGTTTGTTGTAGTTGGCCTTAACATCCCTACGCTCTATTCTTGTTTTATGTGATTCGGCCAATTGTTTCTCTATCCCATATACTGTATTCGCCAAAGACTTTGCATTTTCAGCTTCAGTCAATTCAAACAGATTTTGGAGATAGGCTTGATAGGCCTGCTGAATAGCTACAGAAGAGGAATCCGTTTTGAAATAATAATCACGGTCAGGTAATCCCAAACCAGTTTGACTGAAATGTGCAATATTCACATTGCTATTGGCTTGATCCGGATAAATACCCAGACTAATTATTGAGTAGACGCCCGACTTTAGATCATCCGCAATGAAACGCATTAAATCAGCGACATTTTTAATTGACTCAATGTTATTCAAAGTCGGCCTTATAGGCGTATAGCCTAATTGATTGATACTTATTGTATCCATGCCAGAAGCATAAAAATCACCGACCTGCTGTTCAATGCTTCCATGAGTATACTCTGCTGAAGCCAGTTCTTCCAATATATTTCGTAACAGAACTTTTTGAGGAATATTTAAAAATCGGTAAGACCCTACCCCTGATTGATCATCAGCTATTCTGGCGGTATCATGCCATAGACCATTGACATATTTGAAAAAATTATCACCAGGCTTAACATTAACATCCAATCCGCTGACATCAACATATTGACGTTTAGGGAGATTTTCAGTAGGCTTTTTATCAGCACAAGAAACAACAAGGGAAAGAAACAGAAAGTAGCAGCTTATATTTTTCATAGGATTAAGTGTTTAACCAAAGTTAATTGAATTTCCAAGCTCACAAAACTGTCGCAACTAGTAAACTATGTACCACAAAATGTCTGATAAGATTCGTCGAAATCAGAGGGTACATATTGCATGTCTTGATGAGTATAGGGCTTTGAAAGTTTGGTCATCAACTGATTAAAAGGATCAATATCCCCTTCAACTGCTTTTTTCAGTACTTCTTCAACTAAATGATTTCTTGGGATGACTACAGGATTATTCTGATCCATAAGTTTCAATCCCTCTTCTAATGAGTTGTTTCGACTTCGCGCCTGATCCCATTTCTTTTGCCAACTTTGGTATACAGAATCTTCAGCCAACTTTTGTTCTACTGAATTGTATCGTAGGGAAACAAAAAAATTGGTGTAATCCACATGGTGCTTCTGCAAAAGAGCAAGCAACTCATCAACCAGTTTTCTATCTTCCAAAGAAGCATGAACAATTCCTAATTTATTCACCATCATCTTGTAATAGCTCACTTCATACAATCCAGGGAACGATTGAATCATTTGCTCGGCTTGATTTACAGCCTCCTTCTCATCTTTGGCTATCAAAGGAAGAAGTGCATTGGCCAAAATAGCCAAATTCCAATGGGCAATTCGAGGTTGATTCCCAAAGGCGTAGCGGCCTTGTCTATCTATTGAGCTGAATACTGTATTGATGTGATAGGCGTTCATAAATGCACATGGTCCATAGTCAATCGTCTCCCCTGCTATAGACATATTATCCGTGTTCATCACTCCATGAATAAATCCAACACGCATCCAATCTACGATCAAATCGATCTGTCTGTTCATTACCCTATTCAGAAATTCGAGGGCATAGTTTTCTGATTCAAATAAATCTGGGTCGTGCCGCTTGATGACATACTTCGTGAACGCTGCTAATTGATCCGTGTAATAACGAGCATATTCAAATGACCCCACACGAATATGACTTTCAGCAATTCGTGTAAGGATCGCGCCATCATTGACCTGTTCTCTATAGACAGATTCACCAGTTTTCACTACAGCCAAACTCCTTGTAGTTTTAATACCTAAATGATGCATGGCTTCGCTCATTAGGTATTCTCTGAGCATAGAGGACAATGTAGCTCTTCCGTCTCCCCTTCTAGAGTATTTCGTGACACCAGATCCTTTAAGTTGTATATCGAAACGATGACCATCCCGCACAGATTCTCCTAATAAAACAGCTCTACCATCCCCTAGCATGGTAAATTGTCCAAATTGATGTCCAGCATAGGCTTGCGCTATTGGATGGGTTCCATTTAGGGCTTCCTTGCCGGAAAGAAAATTGATAGCTACTTCTGGATTTGACAGTTCTTTTGGAAGATTCAGTGTATCCGCCAAATCATGATTGAAGCAAATGATATCAGGATTCTGAACCGGAACAGGTAATTGGTCACTATAAAATTCAGAGGATAAATTGTCCCGATAGGAGTTTTCTAAAGCAGCCATAAATTATTCGCTGTCCATAAATGACTGGAGCTCAGTCAGAAGCTCTTCCACTTCAAGCTTTTTCAACTCGTACAGTTCGTCATGTTTGACATTGTTTTCATAATGATGCCAAGCTTTCCTGGCTTTCTTCAGTACTCGGGGAGTAATATCAAATTCCTTATGATCCATAAGGTCTTGAGCTAGAGAAGACACTTTAAAACTTCCAAAAAGTGATAGTTTAAAAAGAGCCACATACTTATCACTTAAGTCAAAATTCTCTAAATGAACCAGGAGTTCTCCTGCGATTTTTGGGTTCTTGTCTATGGCTTGAAGTATTGGATCCAGAGCCTCCCTATGGTCTGCAATCAAACCCAGCGTACGAGCAGCCAGTATTTTAGATTCATCATTAGGATGATCAAGTAGTTTTACCATTTCGCCTATTACTTCGGCTGATTTTTTTTCGGCCAAAATGTCTGAAGCCTTAAATGCCTGATCATCTAATTCTCCCGATAATTGCTGTACCAGCGCTGAAATATCCATTGTGCAAATTTGATTCTCAACAAAGGTAGCTCATGCCTACATCAAACTGCAGGAATCGTGCAATTTCAGTTGTTATCCTAATTTTTTTAATTCAGTCTGATATGCTTCTAAATTAGGGTCATCGTTTTTGATCGCTATTTTTATGGCTTGTTTGAAATTAGACTTGGCTAGTTTTTTTTGTCCAAGACCTAGATATGCTTGTCCAAGCCCATGATACATTCTGGCTAAATACTTTTCTTCTGGATATTTTGTGATGCCTTGTTCAAAAAACTTTTTCGCATCTTCAAAAGCTTCGTTTTTTAGATAGAACTGTGCCAAACGATTTTGCCAATAAGCGGATGCATACCGTTTGGTTTCGAGTACTTCCGAGAAATCTTTCATAAAGAGATCAAAAGCCTCAAATCTATCTTGCTTCCAAGCCATCCATATTAGCGTATTCTTAGTACCTTCATCAATTTCTGTTGAAAGCTGAAAACGCTCTCCTCTAGATTTGAAATAAGACTCAGCATATGAAATTCCACCCAAAGAATAAAACTCATCTATACTACTGAAAGTCAATGAAGAAAAATTATGATAGTAAAATTTAAGTCCCTGAAAAAGAGATACATTAGCTAGGGTCTCGTGAATTTCATCTTTAAAGAGACGATACTCCCAAATTAGATTTTCCGATTGAGCACTTTCTAGATATTCAGCTGCTTTGTTAGAATAAGAAACCGTATATATATCCTTCGTAGAATTCGCCAGAAACAAATACCTCTGAGTGTTGAGAGAATCAAATGGTTGAAGCATATTATCATCGATGTAAGCGCCATTAGAAGCAATCGCCCCATCAAAAACACCTGGTTTATCTAAGATCAATTCACACGCCATAAATGCGGCATTTTCCCAGCCAAACAAGATATTTTCTTGTGTAGTTCTGAAGTTCTTATTCACATAAGGCACCAACTCCAACTGAAGAAAGCTTTTGAATTCATCCCATTGCTTATTTAAGGTTTGATTCCTACCGGGCCTATCCATTAATACACCTACTACAATCATCTCAGGGAGCAAATACTCTCCTCTCATGGATTCTTGAATGGCCACGCCGTTAAAGAAATACCATTGACCATCTAAAATGTAAAGTGTAGGATATTGCTTATCCGTGTCTTTATAACCTTTTGGTAAATAGACCTGAATGGCTCTTTCTTCCTCCAGAAACTTGGAGGAAATCCTATGCAATTGTCCGATCTGTATGGACTCTTGTGCCGCAGCCGATAACGACACAATAAATAGAAAAACAAGTAACCTTAAATGATGCATGATTTTGGTTTTTTTGACGTCCATGCAATATCGGTCATTTCCAATATCAAAGTTTAATTTCACTGTGCATTAACAAGAGCTTAACAATTATTTATGTTTCAAATAATTTGAACTCCTCTTTGAATTGACTATCATAAATCAGCAAAGGTGCCATAAGCTTTTTTATGGCTTTATCAAGGTGCGTGTAATTTGATTGAGCAATATGCAGTGGTATTTTGTATAGCCTAGGGTCTTTCTTATCCCATGGGCACTGTACTTTGGAATTGTATAAATATGGAATCAAGGTGGCATTACAATTTAGCCCAATTCTAGCATAAGTATCATTCTTCAATAAACTACTCAGCGTTGAATTGATGCTTTCAAAAAATTCTATCGTTTTTGCTAATCGAACTCTAGAGCCTGCCCTCGACTTTCCCTTCTTATTCAAATACTTGATTTGACTCACACCTTGTTTCTTTCTGGTCATATAAGCTGAGAAAGTGGTATGGTAAGTGTTGGCTTTGCCCTTCATTGTACATATCGCGGCATGGCCCGATTCTATACTAAGATATAAGGTAGATGCATTTTCATTTAGTATTTCGAGATCATCATTTAGAACCAAGTGAAGTGGTAATCTGATTTGCCCCATGAAATCACCAGATTCATTCTCTAAGGAGATTGCATGTTTCTGGTAATCATATACATATTCAAAATCATGGGTAATCTGATAAAGAAGATCCGCGAAGGGTATATGAAATAGATTAATCGTGCTTTGCTTCATTCTTACATTATTAATAAAGTCGATTTCAATAGACTATACTTCTTTAAAGCATACTTCAAAAATAGCACCGCCTGAGGCGTTGTCCTTAATATCAAAACTTCCTTTATTTTTCTTGATTAGCTCTTGGCAAAAACTAAGTCCAACACCTGATCCTCTTTCTCCCCCTGTTCCTATACCCGAATCCATTAATTTGGCATCCAGTATTTTGGACCTCATATCACTACTCACACCCTTTCCTGAATCTATGATTTGAATTATGGTTCTGCCAGATGTTTGTTCTAGGTTTAGAATAATTGAACCGAGTTGAGGTGTGAATTTAATGGCGTTGTGAACCAAATTTCTAAGTATAATATTGAGGTGATTTTTATCCAAATTGACCACGATCGAATCATGTCCTTCCCTTTTCATATTGATTTGCTTAGATGCTGTCATATCAACAAACAAATCCATGATCTTATTGACTTCTATCACCAGGTCAAATTGAGTGACAACTCGTTTGGAACTACCCAGCTGTGACTGGGCCCAAGTCAATAAATTATTCATATTTTCTTGAAGAACTTTGAATCTGGATCTAATGCTTGCCTGATAGTCCATGAATTTTTGACGATCCATGCTATTGATAATGGAAGGGTCTAATAAACTCTGAATCAATCCTAAAGGCGACCTTAAATCGTGAGCTACGATGGAGAACAATTTATCTTTAGAAAGATTTGACTCTGTAAGTGCCTTCTCTTTTTCTATCAATTCTTCGTTTAGTCTTTCGGTTTTTTGTAAGGCAAGAATCAGCTGCGTTTTAAATTGAATAACAAAATAATAGATACCAGAATAGGCGACCATCACAATAGCAGCTAGTTTAAAGTATCCAGCATCATCCAATTCTACAATGAAATACTTAAGCGCCAAAAACGCAAGTAGGTTAAATACAAACAACAGCCATTGACCAAATCCATCTAACAGTATTACTACGGCTATTGCACTGGGTATCAGAAGCAATTCTATTTCATTTGGTCTGTTTTCAAATGCTGCGTGAATGGATCCTGCCACTACCGCCATATGTACTCCCCACAAAAAAACATATTCTGCTGATCGATACTTGAGAAAAAAATTGAGACCAAGCACTGGTAGTAGAACTACAACAATGGCAAAAAGATCAATGATAATTCCCTGGTAATTTCCAATACTTAAGTTGACGACAATAAGAATTAAACTAAGAAGGATACATATAAGTGTGAGACGATTAATGATCCCCAATTTACATTCCTCATAGATGTTCAGTGAATCTGTACAACCTATAGAATAGAGATCCTTCAATGTATATGCAATACTTTTTCTTGCCATTACAAACCTTTTCCTTCTCAATTACCTCTCTGTGGCAGGCGAATAAATCAAAAGTATAGCTACTTACTCATAAAACCGAATGTAAAGAACTGAAAATAATAAATGAAAAAAGTCAGGCCTAATCGAATTAGGGCTGACTATCCTATTTAAATCAATAACCAAAATTGTCACTTGCCTGCTACCACCATCATCCTTCCTGAGCGGGATCCATTGATGGCACTCCAAGCGGAAGTCAATAGTAGATCAACTTTTCCATCCCCATTTACATCACCAATACCAGTTGCGTCGAAACCCAACGTTTCACCCATCACACTTCCTGTAAGAGTACGAAGCTCTCTACCATCTTTTCCAGAATAGACATAAACCTTACCTCCAGATGGTGCGGCAAAAGCGTGCTGCCAGGCTCCAATAACCAAATCATCGTAGCCATCTCTGTTTGTATCTCCAGCATCGGCTACCCCAATACCAAATCCTTCTCCAGGGCCTTCCCCTGTAAAAGTGTATAACAGTTTTCCGTTTTTTCCAGAATGCACGTAAGCTCTACCCGTAGAGTTACCTAGTGCGGCATTTGCAAAATCTGAGGCATACACATCTTGGACTCCATCACCGTCCACATCACCTACTACAGACATAAACATTCCTCCTAGCCTACTGCCTGTCTCATCTGCATCAATAGTAAAAGCTGTTTTTTTCTTCATTCCTTGGTATATATACACCTTGCCTCCATTCTCTACACCAGGAGCACCGACCATTATTATAGAAGACCCATCCGTAGTTTTTCCGGCTAGCGCAGTTCCAAATCCATCTCCAATATTTTCACCACTCCATTCCTGTAATACAATTCCATCTTTACCAGAATATAAATATGCTTTTCCCGTATACTCTATTTTATTACCATTTAACGGTGCACCCCAAATTTGATAAGGTTCGCCAATCAGTATGTCACCATGTCCATCATGGTTTACATCTCCTACACCTCTTACCCCTCGACCAAAAGCTCCTTTATCATTTGATCCCTGCCATTCATAAATCAATGAACCATCTATACCCGAGAACACAAGCGTCTTGTTGACATATGGAGCTCCAGCTACTACATCTGGAATTCCGTCATTGTTGACATCACCAGCGGCTTCAATACTCATACCTAGTTGGCCATTTTCGTCTTTTGAAGTATAAGACCAGATCTGCTTTCCAGTTTGTCCTGAATAAACATATATTTTACCACCATTGGATGCCCCTCCATTGTTTGTTGGTGCGGAAGCAGTAACATCCATTACTCCATCCCCATCCACATCTCCTATATTCCGTCCAATCCAACCAAATTGATCATTTTGATTTTCGCCTTTCCAATCGTGAATAATCTCCACATTCTTCTCTTCGAAAGGATGAGCATAAGCAGCTTCAATTGGAAACAATGATTGGTACCTGGAGTCCTTTTTGAGCATGGGAGCAGCTGGACTCAAACCAATATTGGTAATATTAAAATCATTCTTCTCTTTCAAGTTCACGAGAACATCGAAGGCAGCATCTAAATTGTCATTCAATGCATAGGCTACTCCAAGGTTGAATTGATAACTAGAATTTTCGGATTGAATAGCTGCAGCCTTCTTGTAATACTCAAGCGATTGGTCATAGGATTCTTTTCGTCTATAAGCTAAACCAAGCATAGCCAGAGCACCATCATGATTTGGACTCTCATTGATTACAGCAGTTAGATCTTCGATGGCCTCATCCACACTTCCTGAATTGATTTTTTGAAAAGACGTCTGAACTATCTGTGAAGGATTAGACTGACCATGAACGGAAAGAACTGACCAAACAGAAAAGAACATGAAGGAATAAGCAATCATTTTTTTCATTTCATAAATATTTTGAGTTCAAACCAAAAGTATATGCTTAGCATTTTTTATAGGTAAATCCCGATCATTCTTAACTATTATTTTAATACACCATTTTCGTGATCTGGTATTTAGTTATGAACTATTAATTAAACCGGCGATAATTCTTTAATTTGTTTAAATCAAGATAAGAAAATAGTTCTGGCTCAAATTTTCCGTTAAAATCAAAGTTTATATGTAGAACCTTTATAATTTAGGTAACAAAGAAGGAAGCATGTACGGGGATCATTTAGCAGCATTACAGGCAACAAACTTGTTGTCAGAAGATGGTACTATCAGCAATTGGCTGGTTTTACTTCTAGTTGCTGTGATTCTAGTTGGGGCATATCTTTTATTCAGGCTTTATACTAGACGAACCAAAATTCAACGTCGCGTTTTACAGAGAAAAGTAGAAAAGCGGACCTCAGAAATATCGAAGCAAAAAGAGGAATTAGAAGAACAGTCGGAAAAACTCCAAAAGGCTTATGAAGAAATCAAAGTGAAAAACATTGCCATTGAGGAAGCCTTTGAACACTTGACCAATTCCTTTTCAAAATTATCCGATGTAAACCGAGAAAAAGACGGTATTATAAGTATTGTAGCACATGATTTAAGAACTCCTCTCAATAACATAGAAGGGCTGATACAATTGGTGTCCATGGATGGAAACTTAAGTGATGATCAGAAGGATTATATTAAAAAAATTCGCTCTGTTGTGCGACATGGCAATGAAATGATTAGAGATCTGCTGGATATCAATCAAGCTAAAAACCAGAAACCTGAATTAAAAATATCGGCTCTTCAACTTGGAGAATTCGTAAACGCCTGGCAAGCCAACTTCGAAAAATCCCTTTCCTCCAAAAATCAAACATTGAAACTAGATGGAAATTATGAAAATCTTCAGCTTCAAACGGATCAGGGATTACTTTCAAGAATCATGGACAATTTGATGTCTAATGCAATTAAATTCTCTGAAAAAGGCACTAGTATTCACATTTCGCTCAATCAAGAAGATGAACAATTGATTCTTAAAATCACGGATGAGGGTCCGGGAATTAGTGAACAAGACCAACAAAAAATGTTCAAACCATTCACAAGGCTCACTGCCATACCTACAGACGGTGAACCTTCCAATGGCCTGGGACTTTCCATCATCAAAAGTCTTTGTAAACAATTGGGTGGCAAAATAAAGGTAGAGAGTGAATTAGGCAAAGGGACAACTTTCATTGTCACCATTCCTATGCAACTTGAGGCGGCAACTGTCTAGTACTTGTGGAAGTATCTTCCCATCTTTCAATCATTTCATTAAATAAAACTATTTTCATGTCGTTTATGAGAACTGGAACGCTATTTGTAATAGTGCCTGACGATTGAACAAATGAATACTAAAACACATTCAAATTATTTCAACCATGACAAAACACATTTTAAAAACTACCCCACTTACACTTGCGTTGCTGATGGCCTTGATATTTGGTACGTCTTCTTGTAAGACTAAAAAGAACATGGCGCAGGTCACCCCAGTAGAGGAAGTAGAACCTATTGAAGATGAGGTAGTTGAGAAACTTGAGGAAGCAACTGAAGAAGTTATAGAAGAGCGAGTTCCAGAGAAAATTCTTTCCAAAGAGCAGCAACTAAACAACTATTTCAGAGAGGTTTCTGGAGCAGCTACTACAGCTATTGCCAACGGCAACATAGATCAAGCACTCAATATGTTTAGTAGTCCGGATGCACCAGTGTTAATAATGATTTACAACGATGGCGCAAATCCAGATTATGATGAGCCCACTACGATTTCAAAATATTTGAACTACCTCAAGGACACCAAAACAAAGGCAGCTACTGTAGAAGAAGTAGTCTATGACAGCGAAGGCCGTATCAAGGAATTAGTTCTAAAAAAATAATCTTAACCAGAATATAAAAATATGCAATTGATAAAATATACTGCGTTATCACTGGCCTTGCTGTTCAGTATCAGCGCATTCGCACAAAATAACATTGACCCCAGAAGGAAGCAGGCAATCGACTCCCTGGCATTAGAAAAGGTAAAAGACCTGAGCAAATACATCAGCATCATCGGCAATAAGGAAACCCAGTTTTCCGAAGCACAAAGAGTAATGGACCGTGCGGAAGAGCTATTTGCAGAGGACAGCGAAATGGGAGTTTCTTCTTTAGAAAGAGAAGAAGTGAATTACTACAAAGTGAGAGAGTACTTTGAGCGCTTGATGGCGCTAAATTACGACAAGGTAAAAATCCAATGGTACGACATTCACTATGTGAGTGATCTGGAGCAACAGCCTGACGGTACTTTTGTTGGCGTTATTACGGTCTATCAGCGATTCGAAGGTACTTCTAAGGATGGAACGATGGAGTATAAGGATACCACTAAAAAAGACATTACGATCTTCGTTAAGCGAAAAGAAACACAAATCGCAGGAAGAATTATAGAATTTTGGGACGTGATGCTAGGTGACATCCGTGTAACTGAAACATCTGCATGAGAACCCTCCTATTCGCGTTTTTAACCATATTATCATTTCATGCATCGGTGGGTCAAGGACTCACCGATGACATGAAAGCTACTGAAGATCAACTTAGAGCTTCAACGAAACAAATCAATCAATTCTTTAGACGATTCAACGGCGAAGAAGATGAAAACGGTAAGCGCTACTACCCTACAGACAAGCGCTATCGAGAGGCTTCTTTGAGGAAAAAATTCGTTCCTGTGTTATTTGACACTCAAACCAGTCCAATAGATCAATCGGTAGCCAAAGCATTTATTAAAACAATCACAGACAAAAAGTCTCCCAAGTTTTTAGATTTCCACAAAGACGATTGGTTCGTTGAAGTGCGTGCTTCATTCAAATACAAGAGCAAGTCTATTACAGGTACTTTGTATATGCAATTGCAACCTCAAGGTCAGGGATATGAATGGGTGATTCAGGATGTAGCATTCAGTCAGTTTAGTAAATACTTTGATAAAGCTTCGGGTGAGGAAAAACAGTTCCTTCATCCCATGAGCCATGAGCTGGATTTTATGACGCTAAGAAAGGCACTGGACAAACAAAAGCATGCAGAACAATATACTTTGGATTCGTATGAACCGGATTATTTGAGCATATTTCTGTATGAATTGAATCAGGGAAATTTGACTTTTGTATCTGCTAAAAATTCAGCCTTTCATTTTTTCGCCATAGACGGTTATTACTTTTCAATTACCAATTTTAACAGACCTGGATATAACTCTGGTTGGTTGATTTCGAGCTTAGTGCCTTTGGAGAACGAAGATCAGAAACAACAAATGAAAGATTATATCTATCACAAGGATTAGCCATGAAATACCTTTTTTCTTTCTTACTCTGCTTTGCATATTTCACTTCCCAAGCTCAGGTAGCAGAAGACTCTGCTCGATATGATGAAGTTCGAAGTCTGGTGAACTTCTATAAGTATATGCTCAATACCATAGGTTCTAATCGAAACTCAGCTCGGGACAAAGAGGTAATTATTTCAGAGAGTTATAAGAAGGTTTTCAAGGATCAATTCGTGCAAATTGAAGACGATTTGGCCTTAGATAGAAAGGTCATTACCAACAAAGATGTGTCTGCCTACTTACGAGATGTAGACTTCTTTTTTCAAACCATTCAATTTGACTTTCAAGATGTTAACATAGAAAAGGTACAGCTTGAGAATGATTCATATTACTTCTTAGCAAGTTTTGAAAGCACCATTACGGCAGTCACCTATGATGGACAAAACCAAAGTCGATCCCAGAAAAGATTCATTGAACTCAATCTAGATGAACAGGCCAGTGACCTAAAAATAGTAAGCGTATATAGCACAAAAGTCAGTCGAGAAAAAGAATTGGCTCTTTGGTGGGAAAGTCTCTCTTTCGAATGGGTTACTATATTCAATCAGCAAGTCGCTTTTGATTCGATTTCTAGTTCAGCATTGAAAAAGATAGCGGCCATAGACAGTCTATACCTACCCAACAATGTCTTTATTCAAGATTTAGAAGCACTTTCTGCCTTAAAAGATTTGAAATATCTGGACGTAAGCAACACAAAAATCACAGATTTAAGTCCATTGAGATATGCAAGAAATCTAAAGACTTTGAATGTGTCTAACACAAAAGTTTCTGACGTTTCTGTACTACAATATTTCCCCACATTAAATACGCTGAATCTCGCGCAAACAGTGATCAAGGACTTAACAGAAGTTGGCCGATTGAATAATCTCAACCGACTTGATCTTTCGGCTACTACTATTTCTGACTTTGGTTCAATAAAGTCACTCGAATCATTACTACACATCAATTTATCCAATACCAGTTTTGATGATCCTACGCTCCTTTCTTCAAATACAGCACTAAAGGAGGTTAACCTATCACGTACACAAGTGGATCATTTGTTTGTTTTTCAAAGTCTGACTGAAGTTGAAATTCTAAATCTGTCTGAATCTCAAATTGTCAATCTCAATGGATTGGAAAAGCATCCAGCTTTAAAAGAGCTATATATCAATCAAACCGCAGTGAAGACACTTGAACCAGTAAGAGACAATCCAAATCTCAAAAAGATATATGCCGACTTGTCTGGTGTAACGGAGAAGGTAGCTTCAGATTTCATGGCAATACATGCACAGGTCATTGTAGTCACCAATAGTGAACAAGTAATGAAATGGTGGATAGAGTTACCAGCCAACTGGAAAAGCGTATTTGCAGAACTGATTGGACATGACAAGCCCACAAAAGAAGATCTGGCCAAGCTGTTGATCATCGATTCTTTGAATGTAGCAAACAGGAAACTTTACATTGAATCTCCCCTTTCGAAGTTTAGAAGGCTGAAATATCTAGATGTCAGTTACAATGATTTTGTGACGTTAGCCTTTGCCAAAGAAATGCCTGAGCTGGAGACTCTGATTGGTATCAACATACCAGTGGAATCAGCAAAAGACCTGGAATCCAATAAAAAATTAGAATATCTCAATCTGAGTAGAACCAAACTTAAGGAGGTGAAGGCCTTAGAGCAACTGCACAGTCTCGAGCATTTGGATGTAGAAGGTACTTTTGTTGAAGAAACACAGGTGACCGAACACCTTTCTGCCAATCCTCAGACAGTGATTATCTATCAATCGGACTCGTTGCTCGCCTGGTGGAACAACATATCACCTACCTGGCAGACAGTATTCAATTTGCCAGTTTCCGACTCCTATCATTTGCATCAATTGATTGAACGTGAAGAAATTGAAATCAGTAACAAACCGGTAAAATCATTGGCTCCGTTGCAAGCCTTTGTCAATTTAAAATCAGTAAGTCTGGATCGATTGAAACTGACAAGTTTGAGTGAGCTGTATACCATAAATAGCCTCGAAAACCTAACTTATACCAACGGTCCGCTTCAAAGCCTTGAAGGCATTGATCAACTGAATAAGTTGAAATCGCTCAACATTTCTAATACCGCTATGGAGGACTTGAAAGACTTGTATTATTTGAGTTCACTCAAGCAACTCAACTGTTCTCGTACAGGTCTGAAAAATCTAAAAGGCATTGATAAACTGGTAGATCTGGAGTCCTTGGACATCAGTAATACAAGAATCTGGAGGCTAGACAGACTATCCAGCATGCGCAGAATTAAAACACTCATCTGCAACAACACACGAATCAGTCAAAGTAAAATAGATGATTTTCAGGCGCTTCGACCTGATTGTGAAATCACTTTTTATTGAATCTTAATTATCACCTTGCCCCTTGCTCTAGAGGTTTCCAAATATGTGATGGCTTCGGCTGTCTGGTTAAGTGAGTAAGTTCTGTCTACCACTGTAGATAGATCGCGACTTTCCATCAAATCAGCAATGAATTGTAAATCCTGCTGATTGGCTTTAAAGTCTACCATTTTGATATGCCTACCTCCAAACAAACCGGCACCAATCAAGTGGGTCATGCCACCAAATCCTATGACTGCACAGTTTCCGTTTTTGGTCAATAAATTTTTATAGTCTGATAAGGAGAGGTTGCCCACTGCATCAAAAATCAGATCATATTTTCTATCCTGACTCCTAACATCTTGTTCAGTATAGTCCAGTACATCTTCAGCACCACAGTCTTTTACCAAATCGATATTTCTATTACTGCATACTCCAGTAACATTGGCACCATAGTATTTAGCAAGCTGAACCGCAAAAGTACCTACTCCGCCAGAAGCGCCGTTGATCAATACTTCTGAACCCGGTTTGATTTTACCAAATCTGTTTATCCCATGGTAGGCCGTTAAAGCTGCCACAGGTACACCAGCGGCTTCTTCAAAATTGATATTCTCTGGTTTGAGGACCAAAGCCTCTTCTGGCACACAGATATATTCCGCCAAAGCACCGTAACCAAAATTGAAAATATCTCCAAAGACAGCATCGCCTATCTTTAACTCTGTGACTTGTTCTCCAACTTGCTCCACTACCCCAGCTACATCTGCCCCTAAAGTTTGAAATTTTTCATTAGGTTTAAAGACGCCTGTTAGCGCCCGCATAAAATAGGGTGTGCCTCGCAAGACATGCCAATCCAATGGATTGATAGCTGCCGCCTTTACCTTGATCAAAACTTCTTGATCTGCGGGCGTTGGGTTTTCTACGTCAGTCACATAAATTTCTTCTGGCCCTCCGTAACGATCTATTTTTACTGCTTTCATTTTTAATCTGTTAACGCTTCACAATTAAAACCGAACGTTTGAGCAATATCAATCACATCTGCTTCAGAAAGACGGTCTAAGGCTTCTACTTTAAGCACCTTGTCAATGTCCTGAAGGTCTACGTTCCAATCGTTGATGTAAGGATGTTGATTGAACACCCAAGCGAATTGATCCATACGCTTGCGGGATTTGATGTCTGTTCTAAACACTAGTACCTCCATGGGATCAAATTTCTAAAAAGCGAAAAGCTTCGTATACAAAGAATACAGGCCATACGATGGCCTTGAAAAAGCCACCCACGCCCAACCAAAATCCGGCGGCTGTTGAGATGAAGTAGTATGCTGCGCCAAAAAATCCCAGTACGTAAAAACAGCTTCCTCTTGAGGTTGATGATTTAAAATTTTCTTTCATTGGTTTATATTTTCTGTTGTCAATCTGTTATTTATAAGGGTCATCCAAAAATTCAATTTTGGAATTTCCTGTGGTTTCATAGTCGGTATAGATGAATTTGTTTTCCTCCCCTTTGAGATGACTTGCATGCAGTTTAATAGACATAGAGTCCACTTGGAAGTTTTTTAGTGTGACATAGGCATTTTCAGCCTTGACCCCGCTCAATACCGGCGTGACCACCTTAGCTTTTACTGCCAAAGCGCTATCTCCTTTAATCAAAAAGTGTAGGGTATCATTTCCATTTTCTAGTTGAGGCAAATACCTGTTTTGTGGATCGAAAGCCACTTCTACTTGGTACGTTCTTCCTTGTCGAACTTGAACATTCCAATTTCCAGAGAAGTGAATGACCTTAAACGCTTCAACAGGCACCGCCGTAAGCTGAACATCTGCCGCTTGCTTGGCATAGATCGCTTGCACATCACTTCGCAGCACCATCAGGCTACTCACAAAAAGAGCCAGGAGAATGCCTGCAGTAGTGATCAATATTTTCTTACTTGTTTGCATGGTTTATATCGTTTTGGTTAGGCCTTTTCGGTTGATTTTACATGATTTTGGTAATACTGAGCAATGTCTTCTATGGATAAATGAAGCACGTCCATCGCTCTAAACAATCGTGGCAATTCGTTATGGATAAAGTCTTCTTTTCTGAGGGCATTGGTTTTGATTTTGCCGTCTTCGGCCACGAAATAGCCAATGCCTCGTTTGTTGTAAATAATACCCTTCTCCTGAAGGTAGGTAAATGTCCGCATGACTGTATTGGGATTCACTTCTATGCTTACGGCCATTTCCCTGACCGATGGAATCCGATCGCCAGGTTTCCACTTCTCTAGTAGAATGTTTTCACAAAAGTGATCGGCAATTTGGAGATATATCGCTTGGTCGTCTCGAAACTCCATCTTACACCTCCCTGTCTTTCAATCCTAAATAAGTCACTACCCAACAAAATGGAGCCAGCAACCACCAAAATGCCCACTGTGCCAAGAGCCAAATTTTATATATCGGTTTGTCAACCAAAGGATTGAATTCTGAGAGGCAACTATCATCCTCTAGCATCAAATCTCCCATGATGAAGTAAAAGAGTGTGCCAGCCATTATTGCCATCAAAATCACCGTGAATAGGGTCTTGGGGAATACATAACCTTTGAAATGTGCCGCCCCTACTAGAAACAAGCCCTGTAGCACGAAGTAGTACTTCATGACCATAATGGCAAAATCACTGAGCGGATCAAAATCTTCGAAACGCATATTGGCATCGATCATGGACCCAATAGGATTAGCTACAAATACGGTATACAAATAGTATGTGAAGCTGAAAAACACGATCCATCCCACCGAAGTCAATAACCACATGGATAAAAACTTCTCAAAGGTAGATGCTGGCAAAGTGAGATAGCTACTACTTCTCAATGAATGACTTAAATCATTGAATGCCAACGAACTAAGAACAAAACCTCCAATAATCAGTGTAAATGCATATCCGCCCGTATGCTCAAAGAAAACCATACTGTCTTCTACGATGATAGACATCAATAGCCCGATGAAAAAGAGCATCCCGAATGTTATTTCGAAGGCAATGAAAATGCCTCTAAAACTTCGGAATAACTCAAGCTTAAGCAAATTCAAAAACCTATGGATATTAAAATAATAGCTCATCTTACTACCGTTTGATTTTTGAATATTTCCTGAATCTTGGCTTTGTTGTTGACTACCGAATTGAATAGTGTCTCCAGATTCATGTTTGAGTCAACGCCGCTTATGTTCTCTTCTACCACCGTATATCCACTAAAAGTAGACTCCGAGTAAACCACTCGATCGTGAGTGGGCAGTTCTTTCACTTTGCTGATAGTCAATCGCCGAGAGATTTCTTCATAGTCCTCAAAGAAGACGATTTGACCCTCGTCCAGAATGATGATCGGGTCGATCAAATTCTCCATGTCTCGTGCTTGATGGGTAGAAATGATAAAGCTTCGCTCCTCATGGATAGCACTGGCCACCACTTTCCTAAATTGACTTTTGGACGGAATATCCAACCCATTAGTAGGCTCATCGAGAATAAGCAAATGACAATCTGTGGCCAATCCGAATGACAGTAAAAACTTCTTCTTCTGTCCATACGATAGTGAAGTCAGCTTTTCGTCCGTCGGTAAACTGAATTCATTCAAATACTCCCGAAGCAGCTCATGGTTGAATCTAGGATAGAACGGGCTGTACAAGTCCACAAACCTTTTCATACCCATGGCAGGCACTTCAAACTCCTCCGTCACCAAATAGATTTCGCTAAGAAACTCCGGACGACGATCCCAAGGACTTAGGCCGCCTACATGTAAGCTCCCTTCCTTGGGAAACAACAAGCCAGCAATCAGCTTGAGAAGGCTTGACTTCCCTGCCCCGTTCTTGCCGAGCAATCCATAAATATTTCCTAAAGGCAAGGAAACACTCAGCCCCTCAAACAGCCGCGGTTTGGAGGAATATCCAAAAGAAACATTTTCAATTTGCACCATACTTTTCAGAAGTAAATTAGTGTACTATCATACTAATACACCTCAAATGTAAATAAGGTTTCGTTTCGAGAAAAATAATTTTACTTATTATCTATTACCAATGGAAAACTATTTTGATATCTGTGGTTAATTCAATCATACTTAATTGAAATTGAATGTGTACCAAAGCAGATGTTATTAGCAATTAATGAAATCAATGATTATTAGAGAATGAAGAAAAATAAAAAAAGTTAAGATAACAGATGATAGTCAAACTTTTTAATCATTCACCACTATCGCCAAGTCCTTTCTCAACCATACATCACTCGACTTTTTAACAAAGTATAAACGACTTTTAAGCAAAGTTTTACAGTTTCTTTCGCTTGATCTTTGTTTCACATAAATTGAAACAAGACAGAAATGAAAAACAATAATCAATTTGAAAAACAAGGTTGGACTCCTGAAAGAATAAGCAACCTAAATGGTAAGACTTACCTTATTACTGGTACAACAAGCGGTACTGGATTTGAAGCAGCTAGAATATTACTCGCTAAGGGTGCGAAAGTAGTGATGTTGAATCGTAATCCTAAAAAATCAGAGGATACCATTTCTTACTATAAAAATGAGTTGGGCACTAACATCGACGTGTCGTATATCACTGTTGATCTGGGAAAACTAGTTTCCGTAAGGCAAGCTGCTAAAGAAGTACTTGCTACAGTATCTCGGATAGATGTTTTGATACTAAATGCCGCCATAGCGCAGGTACCCCATCAGGTGATCACTGCAGATGGTTTCGAAAGTCAGCTTGCCACAAACCACTACGGCAATTTTCTATTGCAAGCGCTACTCTTTCCATTGATTGAAAAATCTAAAGGACGAATCGTAACGGTTGGTAGCTTAGGCTATAATATGGGAATTAAAGCCATCAAGTTTGATGATATGAATTGGGACAAAGACTACACTGGTAATAATGCTTACAGCCAAAGTAAACTAGCACAGATTATGTCTATTTACGAATTGCAGGATCGACTGGAAAAGGCGGGTAAGACGGATGTCAAAGCTTATGCTTGTCATCCTGGTTCCTCCAGAACATCACTTATAAAAACAAGTGGTAGCTTTATGATGAGATTGATTTTTGGTATGATGAAATTGTCACCATTGACACAATCAGCTGAAAAAGGAGCCTACCCTCAACTTATGTGCGCTACTGAAGAAGCTTTAAACCAGAAAGGATTTTATGGTCCAACGGGCAGAAGCAATTGGACTGGGCCAGTTGGGGTACATCATATAGAACCACATGCGAAAGATAAAGTTGCAGCCAAGAAGTTGTGGGAAGTATCCGAAAAGGCTGTGGGGCAAAAATTTGAAGTGTAAAGAAAATGAACATTAAAGAAACACATAAAGGAAGGGTGTTTTTATCAGGAACAGTAGAGAAAAACTACACCTGGGAACATATTTCACCACAGCACATTATTGTGTTTATTTATTCGGGTGCAATGACGCTATCCTATGGCCAACACGTTTTGAATTTTCACTCCGGAGATACCCTCTTGGTTCCCAAAAATCAACTGATTCGGGTCATCAAAAAACCAGAAGGTAACAAACCATTTGAAGCGGTATCTATGCTACTTCCCGAAGAAGAGCTTCGCAAATTCTATGCAGGTCGTTCGGTACTTGAAAACTGGGATGAAAATGTGGCTAAACAGCGACCGATCCATTCGCACCATTTGCTCACGAGTTATTTTGGGTCCTTGTTTTCCTATTTTGATAAGCAAGATGAAATTCCATCTTCGCTTGTCGCCATAAAAATTCACGAGGCGCTCACTATCATAGATGAAGTAGATAAAAGAGTAAGTTCGATCCTCGGTACTTTTAGTGAGATTGGAAAAATAGACCTTAAAAAATACATGGAAGAGCATTTCATGTATAACCTGCCTCTGGAACGGTTTGCCTTTTTGACTGGTCGAAGTCTAACAACTTTCAAGTCTGATTTTAAAAAAATATACAAAACAACACCAGGAAAGTGGCTTACTAAGAAGCGGTTGGATTTGGCTTATTATAAACTCACCACCGAAAAACAGAAGGCCACTGAAGTGTACCTGGCATCTGGGTTTGAGAATCTTTCACATTTTTCATTCGCCTTCAAAAAAGCGTATGGAGCCAGTCCTAGAAGTATGAATCAATAACTAACTAATATTAAAAATAAATCAATGGAACTTTTAAAAATTGCTCAAGAATGGGCCAAAGCAGAGGTATTTTCCACTCGTTTCTTCATCATTTTTGCTTTTCTGTTTATAGCTGCAAGCACAGGTTTTTGGCAACTTGGCAAAACAGAATTGGCCAAAGCATACATCATCCCCATGCTGGTAGCAGGTAGTTTACTTATGACCATAGGGCTAGGATTATTTTTCACCAACAAGTCTAGAATTGGCCAATTTGAAAAAGCATACTATCAAGATGCTTCTACTTTTGCAGACTCAGAAATGGCTCGTGTAGAAGGTACTTTAAAAGAATACACAGTAGTTTTTAAGGTTGTTCCTATTATTATAGTAATTGCTGCCTTATTGATTGTTTTCATCAATACCCCCACTTGGCGAGCGATTGGAATCACCACGATTGCTATGATGATTGTAATATTATTAATAGATGGTACCGCTCATGCGAGAATCAATGCTTACTATAAGCAATTGATAACTCTGATAAACTGAAAAGATATGGCTGAGAGATACCATCATCAATAAGCCAGCTTAGTTATTTGCATGGACTGATGCAATCCGATACATTTATGAGAATTTAAAAAAAGCACTCCTTTCACTAGTAAGCTGACTGGCCGCAATCTCACAATAAAACTCATGACTATCACAAATCTCCAATCCATTCTTAATAGGCTAGCTACCAAGCCAAGAACAATTGCACTGTTCATACTGGCTCATCTGGTACTCCTACTGATGATGCTATTTACTTTTCCTCACATCAATGCCCAGCTAGGTACCGAAGCCTTCGACTTGAAAGCAACCGGTTATTCGATTGAAGAAGCAACATTGATGCTTCAAAGCCTTAATCAAGAAATCGTTGATCTTTATCTATTTCCTCAATTGTTTCTACTGGATGTCCTCTACCCTTTCCTGCTCGCCCTTTTATTGAGTGTTTTGATTATTCGATTATCCGGATTGATCAACTTAAGGCCTCGTCTTCTACTATCTCATCTCTACCTTCTGCCCTTCCTGGCCATGCTGCTAGACTACGGTGAGAATATGCTGATCGCAAAGATGATCACCACGCCAAACCATGTCTCTGAGACCATTATCAACACCGCCAGCCTCTTTACTCAAATGAAAAGTGGAGTAACTACCGTATGCTGGTTAGTGGTGATTGTTCTGTTTTTTGTTTGGTTGGTGAAAAGGAAAAGAAGCTAATGGAATTCTTATGTTCGACGTTATTAAACCTCTAAGGTTATAAAATATTATTGTTATATGATCTACATGCTTCAACAGCAACTCTCCCATCAAACGGATGCCGCAACAGGTGCGGCAAGTTATAATTGGCAGTGCTTCATGCCAGCCCTTCTCGCCATCGTTCGTGTCTTCACGAACCCTTCAAGTTTCGTGGGGACACGAGCCAATACACACATTTGTCATTTCGAACGAACCGACCAAAAGGAAGGTGAAGAGAGAAGTCTTAATGAACACAATTGCACTCCTTCGCGCACCAGTTGCGCGATCTGCCAGTTCAACAGCAGCTGTCTCATACAAGAGATGCTGTAACAGGTGCCGCAAGTTATAATTGGCAGTGCTTCATGCTAGCCCTTCTCGCCATCGTTCGTGTCTTCACGAACCCTTTCAAGTCTCATAAGGACACGAACCAATGCACATATTTGTCATTTCGAACGAACCGACCAAAAGGGAGCTGAAGAGAGAAATCTTAATGAACACAATTGCACTCCTTCGCGCACCAGTTGCGCGATCTGCCAGTTCATCAGCAGCTGTCTCATACAAGAGATGCTGTAACAGATGCGGCAAGTTATAATTGGCAGTCCTTCATGTCTGCCCTTCTCGCCATCGTTCGTGTCTTCACGAACCCTTCAAGTCTCGTGGGGACACGAGCCAATGCACACATTTGTCATGTCGTACGAACCGACCAAAAGGGAGGTGAAGAGAGAAATCTTAATGAAAACAATTGCACTCCTTCGCGCACCAGTTGCGCGATCTGCCAGTTCAACAGCAGCTGTCTCATACAAGAGATGCTGTAACAGGTGCGGCTAGTTATGATTGGTAGTTCTTCATGTCAGCACTTCTTGCCATCGTTCGTGTCTTCACGAACCCTTCAAGTCTCGTGGGGACACGAGCCAATGCACACATTTGTCATTTTAAAGGGAAGATTGACGAACTAGAAAAAACAGGAAACTTCAAATAAGTACAATTGATTTATAAAGAAATCTTTATCAAGAATATATTTTGTCGGTCTACCCAATTGAATAAAACAACCTATAAGGTTTCCAAAAACCTTATAGGTTCTAATCTCACTCTAGCTTCAAGCCTTCTGCTGGGCTGGATTTTGATACTTTTCTCACCTGGCTGCCAATGACTACGCCCAGAATCGCAAGTAATATTAAAACTGAAAAGCAAAGCTCCATCCACCCAATCGGCATGGGGTATTCATATAGTAGATCCAGAAGAGCAGTCATCAGTATATAGGCCAGCGGCACCCCAACCAGTAGCGCAAGAAATACGAGAATAAAATACTGTTTGCTTACTTGAAAGGCTATACTTTTCAGCCCTGCACCTAGTGCCTTTCTCAAGCTAAATTCTTTTACTCTTCCAGATACATTGAGCGTGATCAATCCATAAAAACCTAGACTGGCCAGCAATATAGCAATACCGGCCACAGCGCGCATAAAGTTGCCTTGTTGAGCCTCTGATTCATAATAACCCATACCCCAAACATCTTCTTGATGTCCGCCTAGAAATGGTGTTTCCGGAAATAGCGAAGCCCACTGCTCTCGGAGTTGATCATAAACTTCATATTCCGATCCCGGTTTTACTTTTAGTGATAAAAATTGATACTCCTCTTTGTCGGCAAGCGTGAAAAATGTAGGTCTGATTTTATCATAAAAACTATAAATATGAAAATCCGAAACCACTCCAACGATGTGAAATTGTACGCTGTCTATCTTAAAAGATTCCGCCAACGGATCAGTCAGCATCAGCTTCTTTACAAAATCTTCATTGACGATGACCGAGTTTTGATCACTTTGGAAATTATCTTTCAAAAATCTACCTTCAATCAAGTTCAGACCCAAAGTTTCGAAATAATCTGGTGCCACAGCGATCTCCCTGGCTTCATACTTACGTTCATGCCTATTGATCACAGGGTAATTTACCTGATGTCCCAAGTGATGGGTTGAACCACTCAGCGAAATTACTGCAGACTGTTGGCTCCAAAATCCATAGAGTTCGTCAAAAGCTGAGGATTCTGGAAACTGAACGTAGAGCACTTGATCCTTGTCGTACCCCCAGGTTCTCGCATATTGGAATGAAGTGTTCTTAGTAAAAATGACCGCTGCTGAAAGCAAGACACAGACCAATATCAACTGGATACATAAGAAGACTTTCGTTAATACACTTTTTTTCCCTAGTCGAAAACTGCCTTTGAAAATAGTTGCAGCTTGAAATTTGGAAATGTACAAAGCAGGATACCAACCTGAAAGTAAGCCGGTAATCAAAGTGATAACTAATAGAAATACCCAAAGTTTGACCGCTCCAAAATCGACACTCAAAGGCATTTCTGAAAGATCAGCAAACCAAGGCAAGAATAACAACACAGCCAGGCAGGTGCCTTCCAACAAAGCCAAAAATGTCACCAATACATTTTCAACCAGAAACTGCATCATCGTTGAAGATTTGTTTGCCCCTATAGTCTTTCTAACCGCAATCTCTTTTAATCTTCTGGCGGCCGACACAATAGCAATATTGATATAATTAAAGCAACTCAGAGCAAGCATAAACAAGCCAAGAATAGGAAGTGTGATGCGGCCTGCCGCAAAATAATTGTAAGTAATAGATTCAGATATGTACTGCGAATGATCAAATAAGGTAGTAAGCTGCTCAAATTGAAAGTCAATAATTTCCCAACCATCGTGGGTGCTATTCACCAAATCGCGATACTTGCCCATGCCCGCTTGCAATATTTCAATGTCTGAGGCCTGCTCTACCTGAATGAAGGTCGCATCCAGCAGCTTATACCAATCGTCGAAGGCCACTTCCGGATGTGAAAAATTGAAATTTTCGAAATTGATCAGAAAATCGAATTCAATCTGATGCGCATCTGGAAATTTCTTCGCTACTCCTGTTACCGTAAATGTCTTCTTCTTGTCTGTATCAAATTTGAGAATCAAATCATAACCTATAGGATCCACGTCTCCAAAGTATTTTTCAGACATTTCTTCGCTGATGATGATATTATTTAGCCCCTCTAGCGAACCAGGATCACCCCACTTCAGAGGAAAGGTGAACATGGTCAAAAAGGACGGATCGGTATAGCGAACCTCTTCATGAAACACTTTATTCTCACGTTTAACAATAACTGCTCGATCTTCAATTTTACAAGTCGCCTTCACTTGAGAGTAATCAGTTTTCAGTGCATCCGCCAGCAATACGGGGCTTTTCCCATACTGCAGCGTCTGACCTTCCTTGTCTACAAAGTAGGTGACCATAAAAACTTCATTCTTGTTTTCGTGAAATTGCTCCATACTGAACTGATAGTCCATGAATGAATACACCACGATGCTAACCCCAATAGCTAGAGAAAGTCCGAATACATTGATGAAAGAACTGAGTGGGTTCCTCATCATACTTCTCATGGAAGTTTTAAAATAATTTTTTAACATGATTAATTGGTTAAATTTTGAGTGAGTTTGACTATTTTTTTTCCAGGCATATGACCTGCAGCAGCGGAATACATCTAAAGTGTATTGAATTCTGGCATACCTTAGATTTCTTTCTTCAAGTCGGTCGTAAAAAAATTCTTCCAGATCACCGTGTAATTCTTCGAAACGATCCTTCCGACAATACCATTTAAAGAAAAAATATGGCCATTTCGGTATGTTCACATCACGTGACATGCTAAGCTATTTGCCATTTGAATGCAACCTCAGGAATACGGCTTCGCAGTCTATTGCGCAATTCCAACGATGCGTCAAGGGCTTTTTTTCCAATAGGCGTAATCGAAAAGATACGCTTTCGTTTTCCGCCTCTTTTAGATTCAGCTTCGCCAAGTGCTGACTTCAGCATCCCTTTTTCTTCCAGCCGATACAAGGACTTGTGAACCGCGCTCACATTGACCGAGCGTCTGGACTGTTCTGCAATTTCTTTGGTAATGGCTACAGCATACGCCTCTTCATACAGCACCCCTACTGTGAGCAGTACCAATTCTTCAAATTCACCAAGATGTAATCTTTCCATTGCTATTAAATTTACATTTGTCAGCAATATACGAAAGACTATTGATTAAGTTTACTTTTGTCTATAAAATAATCACCAAAAAAGATCAAACTATGCTTGCTTTTTCTAAAATCTAATAGATTAGATTTCTATTCTTGTCTCAATGAATCTATGGGGTTCTGATTTGAAGAGCGCAAGGTTTGTAACCCTACGATCACACCAACAACTAGTATGACTACCAGCATGGAATCTATGAATACCCAAATGTTTAATTCCTGTCTGTCAGCAAAATTTTGCAACCAGTAGTTGCTTGCCCAATAAGAAATTGGCCAAGAAATGAGAATAGCCAAACCAATCAGTTTCGAAACTTCAGCAGAGAGCAAATGGAACACAGCTCGAATCCCAGCTCCCAGAACTTTTCGTATGCCTACTTCTTTACGACGTCTTGTAGCCGAATAAGTAATTAAACCTATCAATCCCAGACTGGCAATGAAAATGGAAAGTGAGGCAAAAACGAAAAGTATTTTACCTGTAGCTACTTCCGATTCATAGAGCCGTTGGTACTCTTCGTCAAAAAAGAAATATTGAAACGGCTCACCTCCGGAATGTTGATCCCATGATTCCTCAATGGCAGTCAATGTTTCTAGTATATTAGTTGTATTATTAAACTTTATACTGATATAGCCTTCCTGATTGCCTGGATCATACTCCAGTGAAACAGGCTCTACAGGCTTATGAAGTGATTCAATGTTGTAATCCTTGATGACGCCAATGATATGCAAGGGTCCATTGGAAAAAGCTGAAGTAAGTGGTTGCCCTATCGGGTCATCAAATCCAAAAGCTCTGGCAGCTGATTCATTAATCACAACAGCACTGGAGTCCGAAGCCATATCACTTGCAAAGAATCTTCCAGCAAGCAACTCTAACCCTATCAAATCTTTATATTCATGTGTGACTTGATTGTTTAAAAAAAGGAAAGTTTCAGCTTCGTTCTGCTTGCGATATGATCGGATTTTATATTCTTTCCCGGGGATAGTTTTTGAATTAGCTACTCCATTTATTTGGGGATGACCAAGCAAATCATTCTTAAAGGCTTCCATATGACCTCCAAGCCAATCCGGACGTTTTATCACTAGCATTTGCTCTTTATCGAATCCCAAATTTTTGGCCAACATATAACTGATCTGGTTATATACAACCAAGGTCCAAACAATGATTACAATGGAAGCTGTGAATTGAAGAGTAACCAATAGATTTCTCAGCCAACCGGATTTTGCCCCTGACCATTTATCGCCTTTCAACACCTGAACTGGTCGGAAATTGGACAACACTAAAGATGGATATACACCTGCAACAATTCCAACAAATGAAGCCAGCACCACTATAAACATCCAGTGCATGGAATTATTGAATAATCCGATACTAAGATCCTTTCCTATCAGTGAAGTGAATGAAGGCATTAATGCGACAATAAAGCCAACGGCAAGCAAACTAGCTACATACGAAATGATCAGTGATTCGACCATAAACTGAATGACCAGCATTTGTTTAGTTGATCCTATTACCTTTCTCACTCCCACTTCTTTAGCTCTACATAATGAATGTGCTGTGGCTAAATTGACAAAATTAAAAATAGCTATAAAGAGTGTAACTATACCGATAATTCCATAAATGTAAACGTAGGTAGAATTACCTGTCGGTTCTAACTCATTGGACGCTGTAGAACGCAGGTGAATATCCTGAATTGGTGTGAGTTGAAATCCAACAGTATTTCCTGCTTTCTCCCAATCCTCGATTTCAATACCTGTATAGTATTCAATTTCAGGCGCTATAAAATCGTAAAAAATTTCTTTTGATTTTATCGCAAGCTCTGATGGGTTGGAATGCTTATCCAATTGAATATAATTGTGAACGTCTGTCCCAATCCAATGTGTAGTGGTCCCTTCTGGCCTGGAAATCATGGAACCCATAATATCAAATTGAATATGTGAATTTGGTAAAATATTCTCTACGACTCCAGTCACAATATATGAAACAGAATCTTCTTCGACAGAAAGAAATTGCCCTAAAGCCTCTTCATCTCCAAAATATTTCCTAGCATATCGCTCCGATAGAACCACCGATCTAGGAGCCGCCAGTGCAGTTCGTGGATTTCCTTTCAACAATTTAAAATCAAAAACACTTAAGAAAGAAGAGTCTGCAAACAACATCCGATCTTCAATGAACTTCTTATTGTCTTTTCTAATAAGAACAGAACCAGCATCTAGCACACCCGTGGCTTTTTGTACCTCAGGGTAATAACTCAACATGGTTTTGGCTAAAGGAGCCCCTGTGGTAGCATCATGATTAGGTTTCCCTCTAATCACCGCTTTGCTGCTAATTCGATAAATTCTTTCATGATCGGCATGAAACTGATCGTAGCTTATTTCATTCCAAACATATATCGCAATAAATGAAAAACTTGCGATTCCTAAGGCAAGACCCAGCACATTCGTAAAAAAATAGCTTTTGTACTTTAAGAGATTTCTTGTTGCGGTTAAGTAATAATTCTTAAACATGATTAAATGGTTAAATTTTGAGTGAGTTTGACCAAAACCGATCACTGAAGGTCTGAGCATTTTCATCACTTCGATTCGGTATATGCGGCGCGCTTTAGACACGCCATGAGTTTGTATATTTTTCTTCAAAGGCTTCTTCGAGGTCACCTTGCAGTTCCTCAAATAGCTCTGCTCTACAGAACCATTCAAAGAATTTGGCGAACCTGGAAGGAAGATTATTGGATATCATGACAAGCTGAACTTCGGGGACCTGACTCCACATTTCTTCGCGTAGAGCTCTGGCTTGCTGGAGAGATTCTTTACCACTGTTGGTGAGGCTGTAGTACCGCTTACGCCTACCACCACGCTCGGCTGTAGCACCACCCGTGCGAGAATCAATAAATCCCTTTTCTTCAAGACGAGTGAGCGCCGTATGTAGTGCGCCTCTACTCAGTGTGCGCTTGAGTCGCGTACTGAGTTCTTGCTGAATCTTCAGTCCATAAGCCTCTTCATCTAATATCAGAATAGACAACAGTACGATTTCTTGAAACTCCCCTAGATTGGATCCCTTCATAGTTTTATTTGTTTCTTAATTGAAGACCAAACGTAGGGAATTTTTATTTGTTTCACAAATGGAGACTAAATATATCTGTCAACAAATTAATTTTCTTAAACCGTGAGTATTGGTATATTAGAGTAACCAATACCTTAGCATGAACAATAAAAACAAACCAAAAACAATATCTGATTCGGATATATTTCCAATATCAAAGGATGAAATGATTCAACTCATTCTGGACAATATACCTTCACGCATATTTTGGAAAAACAGAGACTCCGTATACCTCGGTTCCAATCGACTATTTGCAGAAGACGCTGGTGTAGGGTCTGCACCTGAAATATTGGGTAAGACAGATCATGATTTAGCCTGGAAGAAAACTGAAGCAGATTTTTTTATCGAAACAGATCAAAAAGTAATGGATCGAGGAGAATCAGAACTGGGTATCATCGAACCTCAGAAACACGCTGATGGTAAAGAATCTTGGCTCGAAACCAATAAGGTTCCACTCAAAAATGAGGAAGGCGAAGTCATTGGTATACTTGGTACTTACTCTGATATTACTGAACGAAAGCAGATATTCGAAGATCTAAAACAAAAAAACAGAGACTTGGAGCTCAAAAACAAAGAACTCGAACAATTCGCATTTGTCGCTTCACATGACTTACAAAGTCCATTACATACAATTATCAACTACATTGATTTATTCCAATCGGAGAATAAAAAAGAGCTAAGCCAAGAGGGACAACTCTATTTCAATTTCATAAAAGATGCTTCTGTCAGAATGAAGCAACTAATCACCGGCTTGCTTGAATACTCAAGAATTGGACATGACATAAAGTTAGAAACTGTAGACAGTCGAATAATTTGCGAGAATGTAATTCAAGATCTTCAGAGTTTAATTCAAGAGAAAAATGCAACTATTCAAATTGACGAATTACCAAGTGTAATGGCCAGTCCTACGGAACTCCGAATGCTTTTTCAAAATCTGATTGAAAATGCTTTAAAATTTAGCAAATCTGATATTCCATGTGAAATCGACATCTCTCATTCAGACAAAAACCGATACATGCAGTTCACCATTTCGGATAATGGCATCGGTATTGACCCTCAATTTGAGGATAAGATTTTCATTATATATCAACAATTGCATAGTAATTCTACTTATGGAGGTAATGGCATTGGGTTGGCCCATTGTAAAAAAATTTTAGATACCTTTGGAGGGAAAATCTGGCTAGACAAAAACTATAAAAGTGGCGCTAAGTTTCACTTTACCATTCCTAAATGAACCAAATTGAACACGTATTATTGGTCGACGACGATGTGCCTACCAACTTCATTCATGAAGTTATTCTTAAAAAAAGTAATCGTTTCAAACAGATTCATTCTGTGTTAAGTGCAACAGAAGCTTTAAACTATCTTCAGGCAAAACGACCCAATCTCATTTTTCTTGACATCAATATGCCTGCCCTATCGGGTTGGGATTTCATTGATCAATTCCGGTCGTTACCTATTGAGCAAAAAGAGGATATCGTCATCGTTATGGTAAGTACCTCTATGGACCCTAAGGACAAACAAAGAGCTGAGGTGTGTTCTGAAATTCGGGAGTTTGTAAGCAAGCCAATGTCTGTGGAAAAAATTGAGGACATCGTAGTGTCTCATTTTTAGACATCTTCTCTGGAAAAGTACTGTATTTCTATTTTTTTGCGTCACTAAGGAATTAAGGCCAAGTCTGGTTTGTGACTTTATCTGTTAGTCTGGATTATAACTAACAAAAAGTCTATGAAACTTAAGCGTCCAAAAACAGAACCAAAGGTATCTGCAGGCTCCATGGCAGATATAGCATTTCTTTTACTTATTTTCTTTCTTGTAAGTACGAGTCTCCTTCAAGATAAAGGTCTCATGCTGCAGCTTCCACCAGATGTTGAACCCACAGAAACACCTGTCAACGAACGAAATCTTTTCAAGGTACTCATCAATTCAAAAAATGAGTATTTGATCGAGGGGCAAGTTAGAACTGACCTATCCGGACTTGTGGAGGAAATCAAAACTTTTGTACAAAACCCATCCTCAAACCCTACCCTTTCCGAAAACTCTGAAAAAGCAGTTATCTCAATCAAAGCACAGCGTGGAGCTCAATTTGCCTCTTTCATATCCATTCTTGATCTCATCAAAGAATCCTATTACCAAATGTATGGTGAACGTGTAGGGCTAACCTCTGATGAGTTCAGAAAGCTGAAAAAATCGAACCCCTCTGAGTTGGCATTGTATCAAAAAGCTAGAATAGGGCTACCAATGAACATTTCAATTGCAAATCCGGATCAAATAAAATAATTATGAAAATCAGAAAAAAAACCTCTACCACAGCTGAAATATCAACGGCTTCTATGCCAGATATCGTCTTCTTACTGTTGTTCTTTTTTATGGTCACAGCCACGATTAAGGTGAACGAAGAGCAACTCAACGTGCAGACACCAAACGCACATTCGATAACCACTGTAGACAAGAAATTCCTCATTAAAGAATTATTTATTGGCTTTCCTAAGGATGTGAGACTAGGTACATCACCAAGAATTTCTGGTAACAACAAATGGGTTTCTCTAGATCAAATTGGTCAATGGATCCAAGAGCAAAAGTCTGATTTGGGAGAGATATACAAAGATCAACTGATCGTCATGTTGAAGGTTGATGAAAAAGTGGACATGGGACTAATTAGCGATATTCAAATGGAACTAAGAAAAAGTAATGCACGGAAAATTCTTTACCGAACTTTAGATAAACCGCTAAACTTCTAGTATTCTAATTTGTCGGTACGCTCTGCCCATTTTTTAAATGCCATTTGCGCCTCTTCCTTCAACAACTGTCTGGTAAAGAGTTTTCGTTCTGCTATAGGTCTGGCTAGCTCTTCATATATGAATTGATCATCGAAATTAATAGCGGCAGCATCAGATTTAGTATTGGCAAAATATAACTGGTCTGGCCTGGCCCAATAAATGGCACCCAAGCACATTGGACAAGGCTCACAGCTAGTGTATATTTCACATCCATCGAGCTGAAAAGTGTCGAGTACTTTGCAAGCCTTACGAATAGCAACAACCTCTGCATGGGCGGTTGGGTCATTGCAGCTTGTCACAAGGTTTTTCCCTCTGGCTATAATTTCACCATCCTTTACTACCACTGCACCAAACGGCCCTCCTGTATTAGATTCTACATTTTCTATAGAAAGCCGGATAGCCTCGCGCATAAACTTTTCTTTTCTTCGTTCCATATGTTTCAACCTGAATGTCATGAAGTTAACTCCTCTTAGTTAATTTTGCATTGAATACTTTATGATTTAAATTGAAGTAAACAACAGCACCTGGTATTTTATATACATAACTAAACTTAGACTGTGTTAATAAGAAAGTTTATTGATCAATATTTTATTGTTGGAACTTCCTCAAGGTCAGATACGACCCGGGAAAGAATTATTCTAGCCAACGTTATTTTTCTGGCAGTTCCTGTGGTAATTTTCATTTCTTACCTATTGGACATTAAGGAGTTTTTAGTTCCGATCGAACAGTTAAACTTTGACCAGTTTACAAGGTTGATGTTTGGAGTTGCTTCCCTAATATGCTACTTCCTCAATCGACAAGGATATTTTGATATCAGCCGCTGGATATATTTGTTATCATGGATTGCATTTTGGCTAGTACTTGATCCAGTTATTCAAGGTACCTCATCTGATTATTATTTTCATTTTGATCTCAGCATCATAGGTTTATCGCTTGTCACACAAATTTTAGTTTCTTATAAACGAGAGCCGGCAATTTTTACTTGCGCTATGCTGTTTAGTTTGATTTGCATATTTTATCAACAATCATATTTACTCTACTTTGACAGCAATGAGCAAACTGCGGAACTACTTTTTGATAATGTTTACACTTACCAAACCTCGATATACTATTGGACTATATTCAATTTAATCATTGGATATCTGCTTTATATCTACGAAAAATCTAATATCAATTTGGCAGAAAACAATCAGAAACTTGACCGATTGACCACAAACTTAGAAGAGGTAGTAGCAGAAAGAACCGAAGATCTGAAAAGCAAACAAATTGAATTGATAGCCATTGCCAATGAACTGAAGGAAAGTCAGGAAAAATACAGAAAACTGTTTACCAATAGTTTTGAAGGAATTGCACAACTTGAACTAAACCCACCATTAGATATTAATTTGTCAAAAAAAGAGCAGGTTGACCACCTAATTGAGCACCTTAAAATAGTAGAATGTAATCACGTTTTTGCCAATCTTTATCTCGAGAATGACCCACAAAACCTAAAACAAAAAAGCTTGTCTTTTATTATGGATCATGGAGATTCGATGAGGAATTTGATGGAGATTTATGTAGAACAAAATTACAGTCTGGATGGAATAACTTTGGAAGAATCTATCCATGATACCGACCGTTGGTTCATCAGTCACATCACTTCACAAATAGAAGACAACAAAGTGCAATGGCTTTGGCTAAATAAATTAGACATAACAGAAAAAAGCAAACAGGACAAGGAGCGTAAGATATTGCTCAATAATCTTGAAGAATATGCTTTTCAAACCTCCCATGAATTAAGAGGACCTTTATCCAGACTCCTGGGATTGACAAGTTTATTACTTAACAATAATGCATTCGACCAAGATGAGCTTCCGGAGATGCTCAAGCATATCAATGATACGTCCCTAGAAATTGACGATGTGATCAAAATGATGAATCAAGTGTTATCCAATAGCCAGTACGAAAGCAAACTAACCAAAAGAAGATCTTCTTCGAAATAAGAAGATTGGTTATTGTCCGTAAGTGTTTCATAATAATTTATAACTTCGAATACCCAATTTGATTAAAATGAAGCACCTAACATCACCCATCCTATTTCTACTAATTTTATCCCAGCCACTTGTTGCTCAATTCAAGCTAGGAAAGCTAAAAATAGACGACCTTGTAAAAAAGGAACATCTCGAAACGGCAAGTACACTTTTAGATACGGACAAAGAAGTAGATAAACTAAAAGCCGAACAACTTAAAAAAGACACTTCATTTTACAATTATATCTTTTCTCAAGGCAACAGGGCTTCTTTTTTTGCCAATCGCGATAGCAAGGAGAGTTTGCTTTACACTTTAGGAGCTGATTACAGTGAAGATGAAGAACCTATAGAACCAGAAGTCCATGAAAAGATTTTTGCACTGAACCGTACTGCCGAATTCTCCATTTACATCCATCCTGAAATTGCAACCTACAAATTCTTAGAGGCCATAGGCTTATTTACAAATACTGAAAGTTTCGACCAAATCTCACTGGACGCAGCTTTTGATATTCGTCAGATGCTTAATATCGATACGGTATCACTTGAAGAAAAGTACGCCATAGGAAAAACTATAGCCAACCTAGCTATTACCATGCATGCAGAAGGTAAATACAATCTTTCAGAAGGTCTTATGAAGGAAACTATTAGCTTTTTCCAAGAAGAGATTGGAACGGAATCGATTGGACTGGCCTCACTATACAACAACTATGCTGTGATCTTGCAGTCGCAAGGAAAGTATACTGCATCTGAGGAGTACTTTCAAAAGTCCGCTGATCTATTAGAAAAGCATAACAAAGAGAACTCTTTATCTCACGCCATAATGACCAGCAACCTGGCGCTATACTATAATGAAATTGGCCAGAGCGAAGAAGCTGAAAATTCTATCGCTCAAGCGATGACTATGGCCGGTGATGAACTAAGAAAAAAAGGACGTGACAATGTTAGCTTCAAAATTAATCAAGGCCTTATATATTATAGTTCTGGGAAGTATGAAGAGGCAGAAAGTATTTTCAATGAGGTACTCGAATTGAAAAGAAAGCGAATGGCAAGAAATCAAACCGACTATGCCAATGTTGAAAACTATTTGGCGAGCGTTCTTATGGAATCCGGCAAATTAAATCAGGTAGAGTCACTGCTTGAAGATGCACTCAGAATATTTGCTCAAAAGTACAACCAGCAACACCCTGCCTATATCAAGACTAACCATAATCTGGGCAAGTTTCATTTACACCAAGGGAATTTCCAAGAAGCGCAAAACATCTTAGCTGAAGTCAATAGTTCCTACGAACAATATTTCGGCACAAAACACCCTGACTATCTCCTATCACTTGAAGACCTGGCAGTAGTGGACTGGAAACAAGGCAATTACGCCATGGCCAATGAACGTTTCAAAAAGGTAATCTCATCCAATTTGGATATTGTAGAAGAAAACTTCGCCGCAATGAGTGAGTATGAAAAAGGTCAATATTGGGCGCAAATCCGACCATCTATTTTGAAATTTTACAACTATGCCTGCGAGCGAGGAATAGAAGATCCTGCATTACTTAAGGAGATGTATAATATCCAATTAAAAACTAAAGGCATATTGTTTAGTTCCTCTACCAAAATGAGAGATGAGATACTGAGTAGTGATGATGAAAACCTCAAAAGCCTATTCTTGAGCTGGCAACGAGCCAAGGAAGACCTGCTTCTTTACTATACCTATTCGAAAACCCAACTAGGCGAAATGAAAATTGATTTGGCAGTCGCAGAACAAAAAGCCAATCAATTGGAAAAGGAATTGAGCAAAGCTTCTTCGGATTTTTCCACAGCCAATAAGCTACCGAGCGCTACGTTAGCAGACATCAAAGCAAAATTAGATCCAACATCTGTGGCTATTGAGGTGATTGGCTTTCCTGCATTTGAGAATAGTTTTACTAATGAGAAAAAATATGCTTTCCTCATCGCTGACCCAAATGCGCTCCACCCTACTTTGAGTCTTATCGAAAATGGTAATGAACTGGATGGAAAATATGCGAAAGGATATAGAAATATGATTCGTTTAAAAATTGACAACCCCATACTCTATGAAAAGTACTGGCAAGCCGTTGACAAAAGGTTAGAAGGTGTTAAAGAAGTGCACTTATCTCTTGATGGAGTGTATTTCCAAGTCAATATCAGCGCACTCAGAAAGCCTGATCAATCTTTCGTATCTGATGGAATGAATTTTCACCTGTATTCCAGTACGCGTGATATACTGAATCCAACTCTTGAGTTGGATAGAAAGAAGGCCGATTTCTTTGGCTTCCCTGACTATGGAAATCAAGGGCTGTTGGCGGCTTTACCAGGCACCAAAGTTGAGATTGAAACGATAAGTCAAATAACAAAATCTAAAGGGTATCAAATAGACACCTATTTGCAAGGCAATGCCTCAGAGGCCAATTTCAAAAAAATCAACTCTCCATCATTACTGCATGTAGCTACTCATGGTTTTTTTCTTCCTGAGGAAAACACTTCTAACGAAAAAGTCTTGGGTATAGAAGTCAGCCAAGCCAAAGCCAACCCATTGCTTAGGTCCGGACTAATGCTGGCCAACGCAGAGCGTGCTATGCGATCGTCAGGTTATGAACATGAGAATGAAGCCAACAAAACCGACAACGGGATTCTAACAGCTTATGAAGTTCTTACCCTGGATTTAAAAGACACAGACCTTGTGGTGCTCAGTGCTTGTGAAACTGGTCTTGGTGAGATCAAATCTGGCGAAGGAGTATATGGATTACAGCGTGCCTTTCAGGTGGCTGGAGCAGAATCAGTCATTATGAGTCTATGGAAGGTCAGCGACGAAGCTACCAAAAACCTTATGACCTATTTCTATAGTGAATGGATGAGTGGAAAAAATAAAAATGAGGCTTTTATTGCTGCTCAAAAAAGACTCAGACAAGATTTTCCAGAACCCTATTACTGGGGTGCCTTTGTCCTGTTGAACTAGAAAAATTTATTTGCGACGTTTTTTGTTTTGATTCTTATCCCCTCTTGTTTTAGGCTTTTTATGCTTTGAGGCCAGCTTTCGTTTATACGAACCACCAAGATTTATTTTTTTATTTTTCTCCTTTTTCTCAGCATCCACTACTATGGACTTTCTTGGTTTGGTATTTCTATTGTAATTGCTTTCTGCGACTTTCGGCCGTTCTTCCGGTATCAATTCATTAGTAATTTCTACTTCTTCAGGAAAGCCAACTGATGGAATCGAGTAATCCATTAATGACTCTATGGCCTCTTTTTGTTCTTGTTCTTTTTCCGTATAGAATAAGATGGATTTTCCTGATTCCTCTGCCCTACCTGTTCGCCCAATTCGATGCATATAATTCTCCGGATAGTTTGGAACATCAAAATTGATGACGTGAGAGACCTTGTTCAAATCCAAGCCTCGCGCAATGACATCGGTAGCAATCAAAATACGTTTACTTCCTTCATCAAATTCTTCCACAGATCGCAAACGATAGTTTTGGGATTTATTGGAATGAATAATACACACTTGTGCACCAAATGAATCTTCAACCGCTTCGAATAAGCGATCGGCCAATTTTTTGTTGGAAATAAAAACTACCACTTTATGAAACTCATTTTTATCCTCCAGGATGTGGTTCAACAATCTTGTTTTTGTGTGAAAGTTTTTCACCGCATAACAGAACTGTCTTATATTATCTAAAGGTGTTCCGCTGACAGCCACAGCTATCTTCTCTGGTGAAGTGAAAAAATCGTCAATCAGTGCGTCCACTTCTTCAGTCATAGTAGCTGAAAACATGATATTCTGTCTTCTCGAGGGAAGCAATTCGAAAAGATTGGTCAACTGAATTCTAAATCCCAAATCAAGCATAACATCTACTTCATCTATCACCAACTTAGCAATATCACGAGGCTGAAGTGCACGGTTTATGATGAGATCATATAAACGACCAGGTGTAGCAACAATTATATCTTGCCCCTGAGCTAATGCTTCTTTTTGCACTCTAATGTTAGACTCACCGAAGACTCCTAAGACTCTGACATTTATATATTTCGCCAGTGTTTCTATTTGTTCCACCACCTGAGTGACAAGTTCTCGAGTAGGCACCAGTATCAATATTCTTGGGTGCTGTTGCTTTGAAAACTTCAATTCCTGAAGCAACGGCAACATGTAGGCAAAAGTCTTACCTGTTCCTGTTTGTGAAATTCCTACGACATCCTTACCTGACAAGATCACCGGAAATGCCTGTATCTGAATTGGCGTGGGTTGCTCAAACCCTAAGTCAGCAATAGAATTTTTAAGTGGATTCTTGAGTTGTAAAGTACCGAAACTATTCATGCAATAAAATTTGCACAAAGCTAGATATAATATAAAGGACTGAAAAGAGCCCATTCACTGAGATCATCATTCTTTCCTTTTGATTAACTTTGGAATCAAGAATTATTCATTTTGTTTATCAAATCAATTAATACATGGGATTTCTCAAAACTTCATTCAATGCGCTAATTATTTGCATTCTTTTCTTTTCGTGTAGTGAAGAAGATGGATCTGTATTGGATCAACTCACAGGCCTTACTCCTTCCAATGACGTAAAACTAGGTCAGTCAGTTGTTGCCCAAATTGCCGCAGACCCCACCAACTATCCTGTGCTCTCCGAATCAGAATATCCAGAAGCTTACAGCTACATAAGAAGCATGACAGCTTCCATTGTGGCTAGCGACAATGTGAAATACAAAGATTTGTTCATGTATGATGAAGTGAAAATCATTGACCAAGATGTACTTAATGCATTTGCTACACCTGGAGGATATATATACGTCTACACAGGACTTATAAAATATCTGGAAAAGGCGGATGATTTAGCTGGTGTCATGGGACATGAAATTGCCCATGCTTCTGAAAGACATTCCAGTGATCAAATGAAACAGCAACTCGGATTGCAATTGCTTTCTCAAATTATTTTCGGTGAAGCCAGTGATACCCAATTAGCTCAGATGGCATCAGGTTTCTTTTCTTTAAAATTCAGTAGAGAAGACGAAGCAGATTCAGATGAACAATCAGTGATCTATTTACAGGACACCGATTATGCGTGCAATGGTGCTGCAACCTTTTTTGAAAAATTAACCGAATCTGGTCAAAGCAGTGGGCCGGAATGGCTAAGCACTCACCCTTCTCCAGATTCACGAGTAGAAGATATCAATGCTAAAGCCAATGATTTGGGTTGTAGCAAAGATGCTGTAGTAGAGTCTGGCATGAGCTATGATGACTTCAAAGCCAGTTTGCCCTAGCGAATAGCAATGATCCAATCATAAAAACGTGAATAATCTATGCTGTAGTTATTGTAAACATTGAAGTGTCTGGGTTAGTAGTTTGACTAGAAGAGATCTTGACTTTATTATCAACAAATAATTTAATCAAGCGAAGAAAGGGCAAAAAAAAAGCGAGTTCGAAAGAACTCGCTAATTTTTTTGTATGATATGTCTCGTCCTGAAATAGCGTTACACAAAAAACGACGTCATGAACGAACTCACAGAGAACAAGTATGTTAAAAGAACACAGAAGGACTACAGCTACGCTTTTAAATTGTCAGTTGTGTCAGAAGTTGAAAGCGGAGAGTTAGGTATAAAAGCCGCCGCTCGCAAGTATGGTATTCAGTCACACTCTACAGTTACCAATTGGCTTCGGAAATACGGTAACTTTGATTGGGTCAATAAATCAACACTTCGGATGCCAAAATCTAAAGACCAAAAACTATACGAACTCGAACAGAAAGTACGGCTGTTGGAAAAACAGAAAAAAGAGCTTGAACAGCAGGTTGAAAACGCAGATAAGAAAGCTATTTTCTTTGATATGATGATCGACATAGCCGAAGAAGAATTCAAACTCCCTATCAGAAAAAAGTCTTTACCCCAACAGTTGATCGATTCAAGGTTGAACAAAAAGAAGGGGTAACCCAGATCTGTAGACTGTTGGGGATGAATAGGCAAATCTATTACCGCTCTATCAGAAGGAGTAAACAAAAGCAAGAAATAGCCACCAAGGTAGTAATCATGGTTGAAAAGGTGCGTATGAAAATGCCTCGTATCGGTACCAGAAAGTTGTATCATTTACTTTATGACCAACTTCAGCCGCTGGGAGTTGGAAGAGACAGGCTATTTGCTATTATGAAAGCAAATCACCTCCAAATAGCACCTAAGAGACAATATCATATTACTACTGACTCACATCATCGATTTAGAAAACATAAAAACCTTATTGATGGGCTTTCCATACAAAGGCCTGAGCAAGTATGGGTATCGGATATCACCTACATTGGAACACGGAAAAACCCGATGTATTTATCGCTGGTCACGGATGCTTATTCAAAGCGGATCATGGGCTATGATGTATCGAAAAGCCTAGATGCTTCAGGTGCAATATCAGCCCTTAATATGGCTATTGCCAATCGTATATATCCTGAGCGAATGTTGATCCATCACTCAGACAGAGGGTTGCAGTATTGTTGCGATGCTTATCAGCAGTTGCTTGATGAGGCAGCAATTACTTGTAGTATGACAGAAACCTATGATCCGTATCAAAATGCTATAGCCGAAAGGGTGAATGGGATATTGAAACATGAATTTATCTTAGGGATCACCACATCAGATGTAACACTAATGGACAAACTCATTGAGCAGAGTATTTATATTTACAATCATGATCGGCCTCATTGGAGCTGTTGGATGAATACACCAGCCCTTATGCACCAGCAAGATAAGGTCAAGATCAGAAACTATAGAAACAAAAATAGCATCGAGTTGAAACCCGATGCTATCTAATATTTTATCCTAAAATCTGTAACGCTTATTTAGGACTAGTCAATATCAAAAGAAAGGATTAACCCAAAACTTTTACGTTTACTGCGTTGATTCCTTTTTTACCTCTTTCGGTGTCAAATTCAACTTCGTCATTTTCTCTGATTTCATCCACTAGACCTGAAGTGTGTACAAAAATGTCGTCTCCTCCATCTGATGGCTTAATGAAACCAAATCCTTTGGCGTCATTGAAAAATTTTACTGTTCCTTGCATTGTTTATTAAATTATTAAAAAAAAATCTTTGTTTAAGTTATGGTTTAGGCACTCAGTCCTTATTGTCTTCTTTCTTTTCAACTTTGGGTTCTGGTGGTTCAGAAAGTATATTTCCAAACTCATCTACGTATGCCATCATATCTGACAAATCACCACCTTTGTTGTTATTTTCTTGTCTTTCCTTTCGTCGCTCCTCTTTTTCCTTCTTCTTAAGCATTTTCTTCTTGGCCTTCTGATTCTTGATGAAGCTATTCTGGGATTTTGACATATCGTATATTTACTTTTAAAATAATGAGCACTTTACCCATTTAAGGAAAAAATAAAATCAAAACGGATAAGCCTAAAAATGTGTAGAAAAGACAAATGCGGGAAGGATCTTACAGATTCCAGTTACAAAGGTAGCTCTTTAATTTATAATAAAGGGTATCATTCCATTTTATTGAAAATATCTCTAATGACAATTCTCTTGTCAACAAGTTTTCCAATGACAGAAAAGCTCCTAGGTTCAACCGGCACTTAATTGAGTCCATGATTCAAAAGATACTAAGGTGGCTAGATCGAAATTAAGCAATGCTCGTTGTTCAGCCATTCTACTATCAAAATATCCAGAGTCAATACCTGTATACTTTGATTTTGAAAATTTAGTCTGTTTACAATATTCACCCAGTTTGGAATAATCATCATCTATGAGATGAAAAACATATTCCATAACTTCTTCTTCAGGAGCATCTACACTTAGTTCCTCTCTCAATGCTAAGTTTTTCTCATCTGCAAAAGCACTCACTTCTTGATCCGTGAGCTGATTGGTTGGAAGAGCCAAAGGCCCATAGTGAACAGTATTCAGCGCAATAGGCATGCTTGGCAAATCTTCATAGTGAGCCAAAAAAGATCTCATTCTACGCGTATGTGTCAGAATTCGATGCCTGTTTTCTTTACTCATATTATCAAACATTCTAAGAACGACCATGGACATATAGAGATCGTTCATCGCCTTGGGAATATTTAGCGGCGAACGAACTGCCAGATTATTTTCCTTAGCCACTCTGAAAAATAATTCATGATAATCCTGAAAGAAAAACAATGTATTGTGATGATTGCTCAAATGTGTAATGGGAATATTGAACTTGTCAAATTGTTCGACTTGTTTACTCAATTCGTAATGCAGGTCGTTTAATTCCCGATGGGTATGCCGAGTCCGACGCATTTGTGTATACTTTTTAAAGTATTTCCCTTTTCGTAAACTTAAGGTCCCTCTCCGAGTCAATAGGCCAATCTTCCTGCCCGATACCGGTTTGCCGGACGAAATAGTCAGGTGGCATCCAACTTCAAATTTGCTGCCATCACATTCATCCATCAAATGTTTTATTTTAGACTCAAATTGGTGGTGATTAGAAAAAGAATCCACAGAATTGATTTTCCCAGCATGTATTGCCTTTATAATTCCTGTATCTATAGCAGGAATAGCTCCATAGTCATCAGCAGTGAATATTACTTTGTTCATGGCTTTGAATTAATCAATCAAAAAACTAGTGATTCACTAATAATTTAATCTATTCTTCTTGCAATACCTTTAAATTTCTAACGGTAATTTTAAATGTACTTCCCTTTCCCTGCTTAGATTTCACAACTATAGATCCTTGCAATTTGGCCAATGTTTCTTCCACAATATAGAGTCCCAAGCCAGAACCCTCGCTCCGCGTTGTTGCCCTATAAAACATTTTAAAAACCTTAGACATGTGCTTATTTTCGATTCCAGGACCATTATCCTTCACAGTTATCAAAGCTAAGTTTTTTTTAACTTCAACATTTATTGAAACATAAGGCCTTTCAACTCGGTCCGGTTGATGATGTTTAAATGCATTTGTAATGATATTGCTCAATACAATTTTCAGTCTTTTTGGATCACTGAAAAATTGGCTTTTCATGTCATAGTTTACGTCGCATTGAATCGCACCAAAATTTTGTGTATGACTAATATCTTCTAATATATTAGAAATCGTCTTTTCAAAATCTACTGCTTCTACTTCGATACCCAACCTAGCATTTCTGGAATAATCCACAATGTCATGAATAAAATCATCTAGCCGATTGACACTTTTTTCAATGTGATCATAATATTCAAGTTGTTTCTCTGGCTCGCCCATTCTGGCCAAATTGATCAAACCTAATATTGAAGACAAAGGAGATCTGATTTCATGTGAAGCGCTATATACAAAGCGATCCAATTCTGCATTGACTTTTTTCAACTCGATATTTTGTCTGTTGATGAATGAAATTCTCCACTTGTAGATAATTAAGAATATTCCAATGATCAGAAATAAAAGCAATAGGTAAAACCACAGGGTTTGATAAAAAAATGGCTCTACCGTAAAGGAGAAACTCGTTGGATTTTCATTCCATATATGGGATTCATTTGCGCCTTTAACTTTAAAGGTATATTTTCCTGGCGGTAGATTAGTGTATTCCACTCGCCCGGAATATTCTGGATTACTCCACTCCTTTTCGAAACCCTCAAGAATGTAACTAAACTGATTTCGCTCAGGCGCTGTATAACTGATGGCTGCAAATTCAAATATATATCGTAATGCACCAGCTTCAACCAGAGAGAATTCTGCTTCAAGGGGCAATTTGACTTCATCAATAATTACATTTCTAATCAGTACGTCCGGTGGTAATTCGCTCACTTGCAATTTGTCTGGAGTAATCTGACAGACTCCACCTAAGGTGGGAACCATAATTTTTCCTTGAGATGTTAAAAGTGATCTTGTAGCACCAGTGCACTCTTTATTGTTCATTCCACTATTTTCGTCTAGAACAGTATATGGAATTTGCTCAATTTCATTGTTGATATAACTGTTCCAATCCGCCTTATCCATTTGCAACACACCTAAGTTGGTAGTGACCCAGAAATTGTCTTTACCATCGTCGACAAGGTCAAAATAGGTCTTACTCCTTCGGTCAGAACTTAAGTTAATTTGTTCCAATCGGTTGCTATCAAAATGTAATAAACCAACATTTGCTGTAACTATGGCTTCAGTATCATTGATCAAATCAATATTGAATAACAAGACACCAGCATCATCCTCCTTAAGATGAAAAGTAGAAACTTCACCAGATTGGCTCAAAACGGATAATCCACCACTGTGAGTGCCAATAAGCAATTTTCCATCAGAAGACTCTGTAAGGCTGAGAATGAAATTTGATTCAAGTTTATTCTCATTATTTAGAATTTCAATGATCTCACCATTCTTAAATTTGACTAATCCTCCCGACCTTGACCCAAACCACAAAACACCATTTTTATCTTTGATAACTAGGCGAAAATTATTGGCTGGCATGCCGTTATCTGTCGAGTAAACTGTCTCATCTGACCCCACTTTGTGTATGATCCCAACATAAGTTGCCAGCCAAAATGAACCGTCATCGTCGTGATAAATATCTCTAACACCATTACCTCCTAAGTCTGTGGAGATTTCTACTTTTTCGTAAACATCACCTTTATAGACGTCAAGTTGGTTTTGATCTGTGCCAATATAAAATTTACCATCCCAAGATTCGTGAATGATGTTGATTCGATTACTTGACAGGTGAGGTTTGGTCAAATTAGTGAGCTTGCTCTCTTTCAAACGAACTAAGCCCATTCTACTGGAAGTAAGCCAGAGACTGTTTTCTCTATCCATCATAATAGAACTGAGACGAACCAAGTCGATGCCTTGCTTACCAAATACCCAATCTACTTTATTCAGATTTTTTGACCAGCGAGCTAGTCCATTTTCAGCACCAGCCCAAACTGAATTCCATTGATCAACGAACAAATAATTTATGTAAACATTGGTCAAACCTTCTATTGAAATCAATACACCTGAAGCATCTACATACTGCAACCCTTTGGTGGTTGCTATCATCAATAACCCATCGTCGGTATGTGCTATGCTTTCTACATAATTGTCATGGAGCCCATCTGACACTGAAATATGTCGTTCCAGTTCATCATTTTTAAGACAGAATAAACCTTGGCCCTCAGTTGCTACCCAAATTCGTCCTTGACTGTCCTCTTTGATGCTACTCACTGTACTCTTATTCAAGGCAGGGACATCAATCCATTCTGCATTTCCTTCACTTAGTTTGAATATGCCTTGGTTATTGCTACCGATATAAATGGGCCCTGATTGAGTTACCAGAATAGAAGGTACTGATTTAGGTAGGTGCCCTTTCTCACTTACTACCTTCGAAAACACCCCGTTTTTGTATTTTATTATTCCACTTCCCTGAGAACCCAAGTATATAATTCCGTTCGAATCCTCAGTGACAGTGTAAAATCCATCTGTTTCCAATAAGTCCAAATTATTGATGTCGTAGATTTCTACACGTTCGCCATCAAATATCATTACGCCATTAAACGAGGTAATCCATAAAAGTCCTTTGGAGTCCTGAAATACGTGCGTAAGATTATTAGAAGAAAGGCCATCTTCTGCTGTCCATTGTGCTAGACTAATATTCTGAATGGGATCTTTAGGGTCAAATTCACTTACCTGTCCACATACAGTTTTTGCAATACAAATGCCTAATAATACAAAAACTAAGAGTTTTCTCATGCATGTTTTTTATGACCAACTAAAAATTTCAGGTTCCTTCAACAAAAGATAAATCAAAAACAATTGAATTGAAAGAGCCATCATTTTTAGTTGGTCAAAACATGAATCTTTTACTAAAATTCTACAATTACGAATTCTGTACGCCGATTGGCCTTTCTTCCTTCTGCTGTGCTATTGTCTTCAAGGGGCACTGATTCCCCGTAGCCTTTAGCCTGGAGGCGGGATTCTTCAACACCGGCAAGTTTTAAGTAATCGACAACAGCATTCGCTCTAGCTTGAGACAATCTTAAGTTTGAATCCTCAGAGCCTAAGTTGTCTGTATGACCTCCTACTTCAATTACCATGGTTCCATTTTGCTGAAGTAATTCAGCAGCTTTGTTCAATTCTACATAACTAATAGGTTTTAGCTCTGCCCGACCTGATTCAAAAAATATGTTGTTTAGGACCACCTTGGTTCCTTTTTCTATAGGCTCTAGACCAATATCCTTGGTGATTTCCTGGTAGGTGGTATCCTTAGGTAAATCAAAACTCTGTGAATAAAAGAAATAGCCATCCTTACTTGCAGACACACTATAATTTCTACCCGCGGGCAAAACCACTAAATATTCGCCACTTTCAGAATTACTTTTGTTGATAGCAATTAACTCACCTGTATCGATATCTTCAATCATAACTAAAGCACCCAGAGGTTCATTCGTATTAGCATTAGCCACAATACCTTCGATTACAGCAGTTGGTTTTGGCTTCAAGTAATCTGGTAGTTCTGTTTCATAAATGTTGTAACTATCACTATCTCTTGAAGAAGAAAAGTAAGCTTTACCAGAACCAGAAATACTGAAATTTTTATCCTCACCAGAGGAATTAATCGGAGCTCCGAGATTTATTGGTTTGGCCCATTTACCATTTTCAAATACACTATAAAATATATCAACTCCACCATAACCAGGGTGGCCACTAGTAGCATAATACAATGTTTTACCATCTGATGCTAAAAACGGACTATTATCACTTAATGGAGTATTAATAGTACTGCCCAGATTCTGAGGGATTCCCCAATCACCTAGATGATTGATTTCTGTCATATACAAATCTGCCCCTCCATAACCTCCATCTCTTGATGAGGTAAAGATGATTCTTGTACCATCTGAACTAATCGTAGGTTGTGAGTCCCAATCTTTGCTATTTACTACATTACCCATATTCACTGGTTCAGACCATCTGGTTCCATCTAAAGTCGTAATATATAAATCACAGTTCCCGACACTTTCCTTACCACCACATCTCACATACACCATGGTTTGCCCATCACCGGTAAATGCTGACCCAAAATCATCATTGATAGAATTTATAGGCTCAGGAAGCATTTCTGGTCTGCTCCAAGATTCATTTACCATATTAGACACATAGATATCTTCTCCATAATGATTGGCTCTTGAACTATCTTGCATATTATCAAAACCACCTGGACGAACACTAGTAAAATACAATCGTGTGCCCATTGGATTTACTTGTGGTGCATAATCATTTGATGAACTATTGAGTTGTGAAACCAAAATTGGGTCGGAAGAAGTATTTGGTTGTTCCCTAACCGCCCTGCTGGTTTGTGCATAGATCAATCTGTTTTTTGCTTCGTGTCTTTTTAGTTGGTTTTTTGGAGTGTCAGGATACATGTCCAAAAACTTTTCATAATACCTGACTGCACGAGACAACCTATTCAATTCAATAAACACTTCCCCTCCTTCGAAATACTGAACAGGGTTGTAATCTGGGTTTACAGCTCTCAATTTTTCAAAAGCAATAGACGCTTGTTCTGCTTGATTATTTCTTTTAAACGACATAGCCAAATAAAACCAGGCTTTGTCAGATCTGCTATTGTATTTCAAAGCTTCATTGAATTTCTCAATAGCTTCATCATAGCGGGAATGCTTAAAATACCTCCCTCCGTCTTTGAAAGCATCTGCAAAATTTTGTGCTTGTACATTCGCAGTGAATGCAATTGTTAGAAAAACAATACTTAATATTCTCATTGTGATAATTGGTTGATGTATGTGCAAAATAAGGAATCTTTATCAAATCAGTATATTACAAATTTGAGAATACCAAACTATCAACAATAGCAAATGGACCATATTAGCTTTATGCCTGATCAGGTTCAATCTTTTAAAGTTAATCTCGTAGTTTTGTTTATCTTCATCCAGAACAATCTGTATTCCATATGAAAAAATCTACGTTCCTCCTTCTTTTTGTTGTTATCAACTCCTATTATTTGTCAGCACAAAAGTCTACCGAAGACATCATATTTATTGTAGATGAACTGCGCACTACATGGGATATTGAGGCGCTGAAGATGGAGAAATACGATGGAATGAGAGAGTATTGTCATTCTAAAACCTATCGCAATAAAGTACTTGATATCCTCAATCAAATCCATCATTACGATACTACATTGTACTATACAGTCACTGACAAGTACGATATTAGTTCTGATCCAGAAGCCAAAGAAACGCTTGAAGACATCATGACTTTAGAAACTGTATATACAAACCCAAACTTTGTAGCCTTTTTAAAAAAGGAGTGCGAAAAAGTAATTCACATTGAGAAGAATATGGCCAAAAAAGACAGTGGTGGATTTGACAAAGACATACTGGCTTTGGAAGAAGAACTTATTGAATACATAGATGCTGTCACTGAAAGAGTGGACTTAGTGGATGAACATATTCATCATCTGAAAGAATTGGATCCAAAGTCGCTAAAACCAGCGAAGAAGAATGAAGAAGATGCTTCCGGTTTCTAATCCATTTCATTAAGATGTACAGTAAATTTAGCGCCTTGTTTTGGTCGACTATCCACTAATAGCTCGCCATGGTGATAACTCAAAATGGTGCTGATGATATACATACCAAGGCCACTTCCATTGACGTGAGAATGTAGTCTTACAAAAGGCTTCATTATTTCTTCCTTGTATTTTACAGCATCAAAGCCCAATCCAGTATCTTTCACTATTAGAGACACTCTTCCTTTATTTACTTCCGTCTTTAATTCGATGACGAGTGGCTTCTCGGGGTTTTTATATTTCACAGCATTTGTGAGCAAATTCTGCATGATACTTTTCAGATGCAATGGAGGGTAATTAAATTGTTTACAAGCTGAGAAATCCTTTTTGAAAGTTGCATTTGAATCTTTTATATCTTGTAGCATTCCTTGTGCTACCTCTGCCAATATTTTGTCAAATGACACCAACTGTGAATCTTCGTTGAGAGATGCTCTAAGATGATTCACGTCATTCAATGCGTTTACAGTCATTGATAATTGCTCCGCACTACGTTTTACGTTTTTCAATACCGTATCATAGCTATTATCACCCATTTTAGTGTTTTCCAGCATTTCTATCAATGACTTCATGTTATTCACTGGAGCCTTTAAATCGTGCGCGGTGCTATATGAAAAATGCGTAAATCGCTCAATTTCCTCTTGTGCTTCTTGCAAACGATCCGCCATGTTATTGAAAGCATCTACCAAATCCTCAGTGATACTTTCAGGTTTTAATTGGATTCTTGTGTCCAAATTTCCTGCACCCAGTCTTTCAGCACCTTTTCTAATTTGCTCTAATGGCACCCAAATCTTATAGCTAAATGTGTATACGGCCACCAAAGAAAGTGTTGTGAAAAAGATGGTGAGCACAACGATCCACTGCATGGACATTTCTTCCGCCTGCTCCACAGACTCCACTTGTGATTCAGTAAACATTTCTAAACGCATCAATACACCTTCTATCTGTCCATTGAATTCATTTTCTTCGGATTCCACTTTTTCAGCCTTCAACATGGCAGTTTCCAAATCTCTTTGTTCCAACAGCTCCAATACCTCTATGGCATGTTTTTCATAACTGGTGTGCTCAGATTCCAATTTTTTCAAAGCCACTTCCAACGTCTTTAATTTAGACAACAGACTACTACTGGTTGTATTTTTCAAAGCTCGTTGCACTTGCTCATCTGCATCGAGCAAATCCTGATCCACCAGAGCGGCCAAATAACGAAAGGTACTATCTGCACGAACAAAATGTTCTTCAGCAAATTGATTTTTATCAAACTCTTCGGCATACCTAATAGCTCTTTCAAAATTGATCGATTGTTCGAGTTGATTTGTCTCGATCTGAGTTAAAATTTCAACCAATGGTAAATCTATTCGAGCTACATCGTCAATATCCTGATGCGTTGCTAGCATTCTGAGTAAAGCAAATGCACTTAGAATAAGCAGCATCAAAATGATGAAACTACTTCTCTTCAATATGGTATCTCTAACTTTGTTTTTCATCTTTCGCTTTACTGTTCTTTATGAATATTTTCATTAATCGAGGTCTAACTTTGCATTCATCACACGTATAACCTCATCCAAATCCATGGTGGCAATTTGCAAATTAGCCATGAGTTCTTCATAACTCTCTCTATCATCCCAAGACATTTTCACCAAATCTAGAATGCCTAATATGGATGAGATCGGTCTTCTTATGTTATGTGAGGCATAGAATGCATAATCTTCCAGTTTGGCAATTACAGCCTCTTTTTCTTCGCGTTGTTTTTTATCACTCGTAATGTCATTTGCAACTGCAATTCTAGCTTTGCTCTCACGATATGTAGTGGAATGTCCCGATATTTCGACGGTAAACACAGAACCATCACTCCTTCTGTGCTGCCATTCAGATTTCTCCCATTTGGCACTCAGTTTCTGTTCATAATTGAGGTCTGAAGACTTAGATGTTTGTCCTGCGTCCACTCTCAAATCCTTCAGCGTCAATTGCCTAATTTCGTCAAGATCATATCCATACAAAGAAATAGCTCCATTGTTGGCATCCAATATAGTAAACGATTCAGGATCGAAAATCAGCATGGGAACGGGACTATCGTTGAAAACAGAATGGTAACTAGCTTCCGTTAGCTGACGAAGCCCTTTTTCTTTAATTCGTAGTTGTGAACTATAGGATTGTGAGATATAGGATGCTGCTGTGGTTAAGTAAATTTTGTCATGAGTGGTCCATCGATGTAGCTCGGTTGTTTTTTCCACAAATATGACCCCAAGAATCACTTCCTTATACCAAACTTGAATTCCAAGCATTGATTTGATTCCATTTGGACGAATGTAACTGGATTTTATTTCATCTGTTGTCCTACTCTCAACAGCATCATCTATTTTGATAATCAGTTTTGAGCGAATGGCTTCATATAAATTGGGACTATTATTCCTATCAAAAGCGTCTCCTTTTACAATCTCATCTTCACTTTTTTTATAAAGGAAAAGATTTTTTAACACGCCACTTTCTTGATTCAAAGCCCAGAATCCCGCACGCTCTACATCCAATTCAAAACTTAAAGCAGCTAACACTTCGTGGACTAAATCCTTAAATCTACCATTATGCAAATAGTCTGACCGAGATAATTGTAATAAAGTCTTGTGTTTTGCTTTTGTCCTAACCATTAATTTTTCATTCACAAAAATGCATACTCCTAGCCTTCGCTAATGGATTATAGGATATCAGGGAGGGTCTAAAATAGATCAACTATAATAGATCCGCAAGTTAATGATATTCTATTTTTTGCGATTCTGTTGAGTGAATTAATTTAAATAAAAAGGTCAATTTTATTTATTCATCTCTGAGAGATCGTGCTGGATTAGAACGAGCTACTCGCAATGCTTGATTACCCACTATCAGTAAAGAAAAAATCAAAGCGATTAATCCAATGACTGGGAAGATCCACCATTGTACATCTACACGAATAGGATATCGTTCCAAATACTGATCTAACAAATACCAAGTCACGGGAGCTGATAAAACAAACCCTACCAAGACTAGCTTAGAAAAATCCTTAGACATAAGGGCTATAAGGCCTGTTATGCTAGCCCCTAATACTTTTCTAATTCCTATTTCCTTGGTTCTCTGCTCTGCCGTAAAGGATGCTAAACCAAACAATCCTAATCCTGTAATAAATATGGCCAAAATTGAAAAAATGGTAGCCAGATTTTGGATCATATTGATGGTGTCGAACTTTCGTTGAAACTCCACATCAGCAAATTGATAATCAAAAGGATAGGCTGGATTGTATCGATCGAACAACGCCTCTACAGTTTTTAAATTTTCATTTAGCCTATCGCCATTTTTTAGCCTAATAGTAATAGCATTAATCCAATCAGGATTCACAATCATAAACATAGGTTTCACTTCTTTATAAGGAGAACCCATGATCACATTGTCCACTACTCCGATCAAGTGCCTTTTTTCGCCCCACAAGTCAAGTGTAGTTCCAATAGGATCTTCTAATCCCATCAGATCCAATGCTGCTTTGTTAATCACTATTGCTGAAGTATCTGTAGAAAACTCTTTTGAAAAATCGCGTCCATGCAGCACTTTAATGCCCATAGTTTTGGCATAGTCATATTCTGTAGAAATGGTAGTGAATATTACTTTTAAGTTTTCTGGTTTACCTGGCCAACTTAAGAAGTTGTTTGAGTTGATAGAAGTAATCCGGCTATTGGAGCGTGTCACAGATTCTACTGCACCTGATTGCAGCAATTGGTTTTTGAGAATTTCGTAATTTTCGGCCAACTCGTCACTATAATCTACAGATATGAGATTGGATTGATCATAGCCTAGATCTCTATCCTTTACCAATTCAATCTGACGGAAAATAACAACGGTACTGACAAGGAGCAAAATAGAAAATCCAAACTGCATTACCACGAGGACTTTTCGTGGAGAGGTTGCTCCTTTTCCAATTTTTATAGTGCCTTTTAGCGTTTCTACAGGACGAAAAGACGAAAGATAAAAAGCGGGATAACTTCCTGATAAAATTCCAGTCAGAAAAACTATGCCCAGACCAATCTGCCAGAACGCTACTGACGAATAATCAATATAAAGCGCTTTATCAACCAAATTGTTGTATGCAGGAAGTACAAGTTCCGCAATCAAAATGGCCAGCAAAAATGAGATGAGTGAAATAATTAAAGACTCTCCTATAAACTGCAAAATCAAATACTTTCGAGTCGACCCCAGGCTTTTTCTAATGCCAACTTCGCGTGCTCGTCTTTCAGATCGGGCAGTAGCCAGATTCATGAAGTTGATGCAAGCAATAATCAAAATAAATATAGCAATCACTGAAAACAGCTTCACGTGATCATTTCTACCTTCTTTAATTTCGCCATTAATGAAATTGGAGTGCAAACGCCATTTTTCTAACGGATGCAAAAACAATCTTCTCGGCATATCATCTTCCCCATTATCAGCTAGCATCGTAGCTATTGCATCATCTACTGCTTTCTGGGAGTTTTCATCATTCAACTCCACAAATACTTGAAAGGAATAGTTACCCCAATTCGTTTTGTTTCGAACCACCCATTCACTGAGCATCTCCCTTTGTTTCCATGGCACAAGGAATTCAAACTCAAACGATGAATTATCAGGCACATCTTTTAAAACTCCAGTTACTTTTAGATTGACTTGATCTTCAAAACGAATCACTTTACCCATCGGGTCTTCATTCTTGAAAAGCGTTTGTGCTAAAGACTCACTGATCACAATGGAATGAGGGTCATCCAAAACAACGGCAGGATCTCCAGTCAACAATGGGTATTCGAACATTTCAAGAAACTCTTCGCTGGCATAGTATCCTCGCTTAAGCAATCGAGTATCTTCTACAGTAAGTAACCGTTCTCCTCCCCACCCTGTCACAACAGAATTCAATACACTGCTGTGAGCAGTTTTCATCGCTTCATAAGTCGGCAAAGGAATTGATTGCCAAGTATTAATTTTATTGTCAAAATTGGCATGCACCCAAACCTGATGTAGGTTTTTGTACTTTGGAATAAACTTATCAAACGACAATTCATCAGATACCCAGAGCCAAATGAGTATGCTACAAACAATACCTACGGATAGCCCAAGGATATTAATAGCTGAATAAAGTTTATTCTTGAATAAGTTTCTAAGCGTGATTTTGAAAAAATTCTTAAGCATGATTCAGTTGAGTTTGAGTTTTCTTAAGGATTGATTCAAACTTCAAATAGTTGCAGCAGAGGTTAACTTTATTTTGTCCTATTTATAACAAGTCATTTGATTTGGGGAGCTACTTTACTCTATCTGACTTATAAGACAGTGGAGTTTGCCCTGTAAATTTTTTAAAGGCCTTATTGAAGGATACTTTGTTATTGAAACCGGCACGATAGGCCAATTGAATGACATGTTCTCCTTGACATTCTGGTTTCAGAAACAAAGCTTGAACATACTTAATTCGATATGCATTGATGAAGTCAAAGAAATTTTGATTAAAGTATTTGTTGATGACCAGAGACACATTGTGTCTGGTTGTATTGGCTTTTAGCGCCAATTGATTAAGGTTAAGATCATTGTTCAAAAAAAGCTCATCCTCTACCATCAACGATAGCAACTTCTCTTTCAATTCCAACTCCCCTCTTTCAGTCAATCCCGAATTTTGATATTTATGCCTTAAAAGAATATTCGAAACAGGCTTTCCAGCAAGCACCTGAGGATAGATATAGCCAAGAAAACTGACACAAAAGATAAAGAAAGACATGGCAAATGAAATCATATAATCCCATGTCACATCAAAAAAACTAAAGTTGACTAGCGCATAATACAGCACAATGGTTAGATAGTATCCAGAATAACTAATCAACAAATAATTAAACCAAGGCTTTAGATAAGAATCCTTCAGATTTGCTTGATAATAAAGGCGAAAAGCAAAAAACAGATAAGTGCCCATATATACGACTTTCAAATAGGCATTGAAGCCTATGATCAAGAATGGCCGGACAGTTGGATTCACCATATTGTTTCGATCCCCTCCTTGAAAATTATTAATGTATATGGGCATCAAACATAACATGATACCAATTGGAAATAGGAAATGAAGCCAATCGCTTTTCTTCAGTGGCTGGCCCGTGGTAATAATTCTTACATATAGAAAAAACAATACACCTGATATTAGCAACAGTGGATGGTACCAACCATTGAGATATGGGAATTGGCGATTGTAATGTGTCCAATACAACACATAACTAAAGAGAATGACTGCAAATGTAAGTAGCAGAAAACCCAAGATTTTGTTCGCTTGAGATTGGGCTCCTTTCAAATTGAATAAGGCTATAAAAACAAACAACGCCTGCAATGAAACAAAAAGAAACAATGAAGTCCAGGTATCGAATGAAGGTGCTGACGGTGCTTCTACATTTTGAGCAACAGCAGTACTGTGAAGCATCATAAACCCAATCCACAGGACTACCAATAAATTCTTCTGTGTTGTTTTCATTTTACATTCTGAATGGCAAAGCAACTAAGACCATATTTTCCAATTTAGCGGTAAATCCGATAAAGATTAACCGAAAGTCCTATAATTCTATTCGTTCATATAGTTTTGTCTTCTTAAGCAAATAGTCACTTATGATCGCAGTCATTTCTCCAGCCAAAACACTGGATTTTGAAAACAACATAGAGCAAGAATCATTCACTACCCCGCGATTTTCTACCCAGACCAATCGCCTCATCAGAGAACTAAGATTGAAAAAAGCTGAGGATATCCAGCAACTGATGGGTGTCAGTGAAAATATTGCTAAACTCAATGTCAAGCGATATAAGGACTATCGAAGGGAGCATACATTAGATAACTCAAAGCAGAGTATTCATGCCTTCAAAGGTGATGTATATGTTGGATTAGATGTTGATCAACTTGATGCTTCAGATATAGCATTTGCTCAAACTCATTTGCGAATACTATCCGAGCTGTATGGACTGCTACGCCCAAAAGACATCATCCAACCTTATCGCTTAGAAATGGGCACAAGTCTTCAAGTCGGAGATCACTCTTCTTTATACAAATATTGGAATGATCAAATTGTGAAATTGGTACATAAGGACTTAAAAGAACAAGGAGATCAGGTGATTGTTAATCTGGCATCCAATGAATACTTCAAAGTCATCAAAAGGAAATCACTCAAGGCCAACGTGATTGATGTTGAATTTCTTGACTTGAAGAATGACAAATACAAAGTGATCTCATTTTTTGCCAAAAAAGCGAGAGGCATGATGGCCAGATACATCATAAAAAACAGAATCAACAGTCCAGAACTACTCAAGGGATTTGACGATGAAGGCTATTACTATGATCCAAAGTCCTCTACTGAAAACAATATAATATTTAAAAGGGATCAAGCACCTGCTTAAGCTCTGGAAAAATTTGTTGGAAATTCTCACCTCTCAATTGATCAATGGTCTCTAATTGTTTTTTGAGTTTCGGTAATTTTCCGGACCAGTCTTCTTGATACATAAATTGGATCAGTGCTTGAAATTCTTCCAACAAATCCTTTTTAGTTCCTCGAGCGGATAGCCATTCTATATGCTCTTGAATAGACTGGGATACTGTTTTTTTATGAGATGAAGGCAACACCTTTATGTTGAAATAATCTGGCCTTGAAAGCAGATTCAGATACACTGAATCTATATCAATGAGCTGTTCATTTACAAAAAATTGATGCAATGCAGGAATTGAAGCTACATTTAGTACACTCACTGTAGGGGCAATCTCAATTTTGACGAAGGGTGTTTGAGTTTTTATTGCCCTAATATTATCAACAAATTTTTCCCAAGACAATCCCTTTCTTAAATACTCACCTTCTGCCCCCATCTGGTCTATACTTGCGGACACAGTCACTCGATCAAAATGCTTCCACAAATCCAATACACTTCTATCTTTTAACATGAGAACACTCAAATTACTATTGTATCTCAAGTGAACAGTGGTTTGCTTTTGGTCTATCAATCCCTCCAACCAATCATAGTGCTCTTTCATCATAAGAGGCTCACCACCAGCAAAGTAGATCTCTTCTACTTCTACGCCTTGATTTAAAAGTTCTTTCACAAACTTTGAACTATCTCTACTTGCTTCAACAATTGCTTTATTTCCAAAATTTTGTTTGAGCAATTTTGCTTCTTCAAACCAACTTGAACTCGCACCATGCCAACAGGTTCTGCATCGAAGATTGCACAAATTATTGAATCGAATATCAAAATAAATCGGTTGAGCATCAGCTGAAGATCCATCTGAAGATGTTTTGTCCACCCAATTCATTTTATGATTAAATTTCTCTAATGTTTCGGTTCTCATGCTACTTTTACCTGCTGCTTCTTTACTGAAACATGAGTGGCATCTTTTATCCTTTTTTCCGTCCTTCAAAAACTTTCTAAACGCCTGAATAGGTTCTCCTTGCCAGATCTCATCTAAAGATTGAGTGTTTATGTTACCATAAACTATATTGGCATTACAGCATGCTTTTGCTAGGCCATCCGTATCTACATATAGATGAAGCCAGGGCATCAGGCATAAGTTTTGGTTTGAATTTTGCAAGAACTCGAAATTGATGTTTTAAATTAGTGATTACGACCATTGTCAATTCAAAATTACTCTTTAAAGCAATCATGGAAATATTATTGTTGAAACTAAATATCGAATCATGAATTTTAAGTTTGGCAAGTTCATTTTATTCCTAGCGCTTTTCATAAGCCACACATTGTATGCTCAATCCAATGGAGTGGAAAAACCATCCTCTAATGTTGAAACGCTTAAATACAAGTTAAAACTTGGTTGGTTTAGCATTGGAAGTGGTGAGGTCACTATTGATAATGATTCCTATTGGCGCGGGTTTCCCTGCTACAAAGTAGGTGTTTATGCGGAAACACTTGGATTGGGCAACTGGCTTGGCAGCTTAGATGATAATTATACGTCTATGATTGACAAGAAAACACAAAAGCCCATTTACAATGAAAAAAATGTGGTAAGTGGTGATGCTACTTGGGAGCAATGGACCAACTACAATTATGATTCCATGACCGTGGATGTGAAGGTTTTGGATTATAAAAGAGAAGACCCTAATCGCGCCTGGCAAGTAAAACTTGAAGAGAATACTCAAGATGTGCTTGGTACATTTCTCTATTTCAAACATTTCGATTGGATCAATCTTAATATCGGGGACTCCGTGATGCTTACCACCCATTATGAAAGAAAATTGTATCAAGTAGGTGTGCGCTATATGGGACAGCATATCATAGAGTTTAATGAACGATATGTAGGCACCTATAAGTTGCACCTTCTTTTGCCAGAAAATGACAAATTGAAAAAGAATCGTCCGGTTGAAATATTTATTAGTTCAGATAAAAACCAGTACCCTATACTTATTCAGACTAAGCTCCCATTCTTAGGAAAAGGAAGAGTAGAATTGGTCGAACTCAATAATGGCGAGCCAATATTTTAAGACAATTTAAAGGCCTCAAGAAACTGAGGCTTTTTCTTTGGAGAAACTTCTAATTCTACTTGATTTTCCATAGTGACATACCCTCCTTTACCTTTAGTATATCTAATCACATAATCAGTATTGATAAGGCTCGAACGGTGTATTCTTACGAATTTATTGGCAGGCAGCATGTTTTCAAAATGCTTCAATGTCTTTGAAATCAATAGTGGTTTGGCTACATCTTTCAAATGAAACTTTGTGAAATTGTCATCTGCCTCGCAATAGATGATTTGATCTATCGGTACAATCTCAAACCCTTCAAATGTAGGCAGCATGATCTTTTTGGGTCGTTCGTTTTCATGCTTGATGTTGTCTAGTAGTACCTGCACATGAAACGAATCCTTGCTCTGCTTTCGTTCCTCATGAATTTTTTCTACAGCCTGAACAAGCTCATCAATATCCAACGGTTTGAGCAAATAATACGCCGCGCTCATGTTCAACGCCTGAATGGCATAGTTGTCATAAGCAGTCACAAATACAGTTTCAAAATTAACCTTATCCAATTGCTCAAGTAAATCGAACCCAGTACCAAATGGCATTTCTATATCTAGAAAAACCAAATCTGGTTGATGTTTTTCGATAGCCGCTAACCCTTCCTGAATGTTTTTACATTCAGTTTTCAAATCAACCTGAGGACAATACTTCGCCAGATAATTAGACAATATCTGTCTACTGTCCTGTTCGTCATCTACCAATATGGCCTTGAGCTTATCCATGATTCGAAGGTGTTAATATTTCAACTTTCGTTCCGGACCGATCTTCGTTCAGGTCAGAAATTGAAATGACATAATTAGTATGATATACTTGATTAATAATTGACACCCGCTCCAACGTGTTTTTCAAACCTACAGAATTCTTCTTCTTCTGGTTATCAGTCTTTAGTTGCTTAGAGGCAAATCGGCCAATCCCATCGTCTTCTATAGTTATTTTCACACCTTCTCCATTCTGATAGATATTGACATTAAGCTGACCTTTTTCTTCCTTATACCTCAATCCATGCCATATGGCATTTTCAATATAGGGCTGAATCAGCATAGGTGGAATTTCTATTTCATCCAAGTCCAGTGACTCATCAATTTCAAAAGCATACTCAAACTGATCTCTAAATCGATAGTGCTCAAGTTTCAAATACAAAGCTATCATTTCCCGTTCCTCTCTCATGGTAATAAACTCCTTCTGAGAATTGTCTAACACCATACGCATCAGCTTTGAAAAATCAGCCAGAAATTTATTCGCGGCTCTTTCGTCATTCAACGCAACAAATTGATTTACAGAATTTAAGGCATTGAAAATAAAATGAGGGTTCATCTGGGAACGTAGAGACTTCAGGGCCAACAACTGCCCTACTCGCTTGGTCTGCTGCGCCTTCCTATGAATAGAATAGGCGCCAATTACTACCAATATCAACAAAGCCAATAGACCATAAATCATCAACCGCTGGCTCTTCAATTGCTGAACCTGCAATTCAGAGGTAGTTTCTTCCAGCAGATAGCTGGACTCATCTAAAGCCAGGTCTTTCGTTAGCGCTTGAATGTCTTGCTGCTTTCTAAGCAAAGACTCTCTGACACTAGTCTTATTGTTCTGTTCATCCATAAAGCGCTGCAGTGCCTCACTATGCGCTTTGTAAGCGCCTAAAGCCAAAGTCCTCATCCCAGATTGATTATAAGCTTCTGCCAAAGCCAAATAAGCATTAGCTCTTTCTTCAGCACTTCCGGTAGAATCAGCAAGGACCACAGCTTGTTTAAGCTGCTCGATGGCTTCTGAGGTTTTTCCTTGCTCAATCAAGACTTTACCAATGGCTTGCCGCTGTTTAGTAGCTTCTACTGGTTGATTAGAAGCTGCTTTCTTCAAAGCAATTTTTTCGCGCAACGCTATTTCTTCTTCCTTTTTATCTTGTTCCTGATAGATATTAAGAAGCTCGTCCGCTTCGATGTCTTCCATCACTACTTTTGATAACTCATAGTCGAGGTCATTCGATGCAGCTGCCCCTTCTGCGGAAGGTTCTGGCGCCAGAGATTCTTCCGCTGCCGCAAAATTATCTTCTTTCGCATAAGCTCGAGCTTTTACAGCACGACCCTTGGATTGTAGTTCTCTGGATTGACTATAGGTAGCCGATGGTTCTAATTGGTTCACACGCTCAATGGCCTGAGGTGTTTGGCCTAGCTCAATCTCATTCTCAGCTACATTCAGTTCCACCTCCAACCGCTTACTTTCCTCGATCTTAGTCTGACCCAAACGCTCGTAATATTGCTTTGACAATTCGAAGTTCTCCAATTCAAAGTTCACTCTACCCAAAGCGTCCAAAGTAGTTCTATAATCCTCAGTGTCTGTATAGGCGCTTGTTAGGATCTTTATAGCATCCTGATAATTCTGTTTGGCCAATTCGAGTTCTCTTTGACTCTCATTGATTTTCCCAAGCACTATATAGCACTTGGCTTCATTGAAGAAACTTTTTTGTGTTATGCTTGTCGCCAAAGCTTGTTCAACCAAATCTAATGCACCGGCTGGATCAGTAGCCATCAAAGATTCTGCTTCTTTCAGCAAACTTGGTACACTCTGATCAACTGAAATATTTCGCTCTGACAAACTCCTATACTTCGATGCCTTCTTCCTCTTCTCCTGGGCGTTGGCACCCATGACAATTAGCAGAAAAAACATCAAGGTTAATATCGTTTTGTAACTATTCAAGCTTTTTGTTTCTTGATTGGAAACCAGACTTCTTCTTCTGAATCTGGATGATTGTTCATATACTTCTCTCCCAGTAACTCATACTGCGGACGAGAGCCATCGGCCTCATAACCTGAGGTAGGCATCCATTCTCTTAATATGTATTGTAAGGTTTGATGAAACTGACTACTCAAGCCCTTATGAACAAAAACTGCATACAAGCCTCCTTCCAAGTCTAGCACATCCATACCTTTTGGTATGTCATTCTTACTTTCCACTTCCATGGCCGCCCATTTCACAAAACGTGTATTCTCATCAGCCAGTCTCCAGTCAAAATCAGTTTCAAACTTTTGTAGGGAATATTTATCCTGAGATAACGTACCTACTATTTCGTTTCTTCTAGGCATAAATGTCCCCCACAATTTCCCAGTTAGGCTATTAGTCATATAGGTCATTTCCATAGACATACCTACAAGTGTTTTGGCAGATGACTCAACAATTCGTGGTGCTTGCATAGTTCACTTTCTAATTTCAACTCCAACAAATTTGCACACAAAACGAAGGAATAAAAAATGAGTTTATACAATGAAATATCATTAATTCCACTCCAGCTAAATGAAAGCTTTCCTTTACTCAGTGAAAGCTACCCTTCCCTCATTGCCGCTATTTTGTTTGACCCAATCCCCAGACTTTTGAATCATCATTTAAACAAAAAAGTCATGAAGAATTCAACCTCAGTATCAGTTAAAACTATCGCTTTCTTTCTTATTACAGTTTTTACAATTAGCTGTTTTTCGCCAACCACTCAAGCCAAACCCGAAACAGATAAGCAAAAAATCATGCTGGCATTATTACTCGATACCAGCAATAGCATGGATGGTCTCATCGACCAGGCCAAATCCCAACTTTGGACGATAGTAAATGAATTGGCTGCTGCTAAATGTGGCAATGGAAGCAGACCTGAAATTCAAATAGCTCTTTTTGAATATGGGAATGATGGTCTTCCTCAAGCAGAAGGCTATATGAGAATGGTCACTGATCTAACCACGGATCTAGATGAAATATCGGAGCGACTATTTGGACTATCAACCAATGGTGGAGACGAGTACTGTGGTTATGCGATTAATAAGTCCATCAAAAAATTGAATTGGTCAGACTCAAAAGCTGATTTGAAAATGATCTTTATCGCTGGCAACGAGCCTTTTAGCCAGGGAAATGTCACTTATGAATCCGCCTGTCATTTGGCCAAAGAAAAAGACATTGTGGTTAACACCATCTTTTGCGGTGATTACAACGAAGGTATTCGCACATCTTGGAGACACGGGGCAACACTTACTGGTGGGTCTTACATGAGTATTGAGCAAAATCAAAAGACAGTATACGTGCAAACGCCATATGATGACAAAATAGATCAATTGAATAATGAGCTAAACAAGACCTATATCTATTATGGTTCCAAAGGTAAAAGCAAAAAGGAAATGCAAATGAGACAGGATCAAAATGCAGAATAATACAGCCAGGCCAATAAGGTGAAACGTGCCATTTCTAAAAGCTCACATGCTTATAAAAATTCAAGCTGGGATTTGGTGGATGCTTATGAAGACAATGAGGAAGTTCTAGAATCCGTAGAGGAAGAATATCTTCCAGAACCCATGCAAGAAATGGATGCCGACGAAAGAAAAGCTTATGTAAAAAAAGTAACGAACGAAAGAGAGTCAATTAAAAAGGAAATTCAAAAACTCAGTGCAAAACGCAAGCAATTTATTGCAGACAATAAACCGGTCGCTGCATCAGAAAACACACTAGATCATGCCATGGTAAATGCAGTAAAAGATTTGGGTAAGTCCAAGCAACTGATTTTTGAGTAAGAGGGATAAGCTACTATGATTTCAATTGTCATAGTAGCTTTAATTTCTCATATGTAGTTGATGGGTAAGGTTTTTGGCTAATTGGAATGTATAAAGTGTATGCCTCAATCCATGCTTAACGTTTCCTATATCAACAACAAATTCTTTTTCATCGTTTCAATTTTTCTGATTAGCATTCATAGTACTTATGGTCAGGATCCATTGGAAAACTATCTGACGTTAAATGGATACTCGGTAGAAAAAAGCACTGTCAAAAGAGATATTAACTTTTTTCTAGACACACGGTTCAATGCTGACCATGTCTTTTGGCATCATGGAGATGTGACTTTGCCCAATGGACAATCATTTGATTCCCTCCAACTAAAATTCAACACCATAAAAAATGCTTTGTATGTCAATACAGGAGCAAAGCATTACAGGTTTAGTACTACAGCACTCACATCTTTTAGAATTACTATTAAAGGTCACTTACGACATTTTGAAAATGGATATGGAATACAAAAAACTTATCAGGTAGTTGCCAAATCAAGGTTGACGGTCAAAGAACTCACCAAATACCTGATGGAATACAAGGCACTGCCGGCATTGGAGATTATTCAACTTTCGATGATGAGCAAAACCAATGAGCAAAGTTTGAGTATTGATATTGCTACGTTTGGAGAAGATGTATTAATTGAATTTAAACAACACCTTAGCGCTAATACCGACATATATGAAGTAGAAGTCATTTCAGAGATGGCAGATCAAAATGAGCGGACATTATTCGAAGTTTTATATAAGTCACCAGAAGTTTACCTGCTCAAACTGAATACAAAAAAGAACTTAAGTAGTGGAGCTGTTTCTTTGGTGAATCAAAGGAATCAAGTACTTGTAGATGATGAACTATATTTTTTATCGAACAGTAGCAAAAAACTGATTCCAATTACCCTAAATAAAAACTCTGTTCAAAGTGCACTACTCAAACTTGGAATTCCAGTTACAAAAGAACATTTAACAGTTAGGAATGAAGGAAAACTAATGGATAGCCTAATTGAGATACAATCAAATAAAGCAGAATAGATTGACTACAGAGCGTAAAACTGAATCATTCTTACCTAATGAAACATACTTGGCTGCTATTCAAACAAACACATCAATTTAATCTAGCTTTGCCATATGATAGAAATCGGTAAATACAATTCATTAAGCATTGCCAGATTAGTTCCTCCCGGCGCCATTCTCATCGATGAAGAAGAAAATGAAGTTCTACTTCCCAACAAGTATGTTCCAGAAAACGCTCAGGAAGAAGATGAACTCAATGTATTTGTTTATACCGATTCAGAAGATCGAATTGTAGCCACTACCCTCACTCCTAAAGTCATGCGAAATGAATTTGCCTGTCTCGAGGTGAAGGATGTCAATAATATTGGCGCATTCATGGATATGGGACTGGAAAAAGATTTGCTTATTCCCTTTAGCGAACAGCAAAAGAACATGCGACCCGGTCAATGGCACATGGTGTATGTTTACCTCGATCAAATTACAAAAAGACTCGCCGGCAGTGCTAAGATTTATTACTACATTGAATCGGAGAATATCGAACTAGAAAACAACGAAGAAGTAGACCTAATCATCGGTGAAACTACGCCATTGGGTACGGCGGTCATTGTCAACAACAAGTACCAAGGACTCATCTACGAAAATGAAGTCTTTCAGGAATTGTTGAAGGGAGATAAAATGCAGGGTTTTGTCAAAGGAATCAGAGAAGACGGAAAAATCGATGTCAGTCTGAGAAAAACTGGAATGGAGCAACTGGAAGATGGTGCTGCCAAAATCATAGAAAGACTGAAGCTCAACAACGGCAAGCTCAATATTCACGACAAGAGTGCACCTGAGGAGATTCAAATGATGCTTCAAATGAGTAAGAAGAACTTCAAGCGATCATTAGGTATTCTATATAAGAAAAAACTGGTAAAACTCAATCCTGACAGCATAGAACTTCTTTAGAAAAAGAACCCTCTCAATCTCCTGAGAAGGCCTTCTTGAACTTGAAATGTACTTTTCGAAAGTAACAAATGTCAATTACACCTCAAACGTCATGGGGTTGAGTAGTTCAGTTATTGATCAGCAGTGTGTGCTGTAATATGCTTTTTGAAAGACCTGGAGGAGCTCAGTTCTAAACCACTCTGTAGCGTAAATTTGAATTCATTATTTCCTTGATAGCTCTGCTTCTTAATCCAGTGCTTGTTGAGAATGTACGCTCTGTGAATACGCATAAAATGACTGGGATCAAGCTCAGACTCAAGAATATTCATCCCAATCCGAAAAAGAAAATCTTTTTTCTCAGTAACCAATTTCACATAATTGCCCTGCGCTTCCATATAGCTTATGTCCTCAACCCTAACTTCATTTTCAAAACCTTTATCCTTGATCAGAAATGATCTACGAAACTTACCTTTTGGGTCTTCAAAAGTTTTGAATAGAGATTTCATTTGACTTGCCAATTCACTCGATTGATCAGAAGCAATTCGCTCTCTAACCAATTCCAATGTATCGCTAAGGCGATCTTCATCAAATGGTTTTAACAGGTAGTCCATCGCGTGCACATCGAATGCCTTCAGAGCATATTGGTCATAGGCAGTAGTAAATACAATGTACGGTACTTTATCCAGTTTGTTAATGACTCCAAATCCATCCAGATCAGGCATTTGAATATCCAAAAACACCAAATCCGGAGTTTTTACCTGGATTGTTTCCACTCCCAGCTTTCCATTTTTTGCTTCAGCTACTACTTCAAAATCCGTATGTACGGCCAGCAATTTTTTCAATCGCTCGCGAGCCAGAAACTCATCATCTACAATCACACATCTAATCATGCCATAAGGGGAATTCTAATTTCAGATTTAAATTGCTGGTCATCCACTTTCCTAAATTCACAGAAATAATTTTCCTGATAATCCTGTTCCAATCTTTTCTTTACGTTTTGAAGTCCTATACCAAAACCCACCTGATCCTTAGCGTTTAAACCATCATTATCAAAATTATTTATCACCAACTTCAACCAAGGTTCGGGTGATCCATTTTGATAGGTCATTGCTGAAACTGATATATTACTCAATCCCGTACTCTTGGATACTCCATGTTTGATGCAATTTTCGACTAATGGTTGGAGGATCAAACTAGGTACTTTGCATTGAATCAAATTTTCATCTATTTCAAAGTCAACTTCCATTCTATCTTGAAACCTAATTTGCTCGAGTTCGAGGTAGTTCCTAATAAAGTCGATTTCCTGTTTCAATGTGACAAATTCCACTTCATCATTGACCAACATACTTCGAAGCAAGTCTCCCACTTTCGTAATCATTCGTTGTGCCTTTTTCACATCTATGTCGATCATGGAAGATATAGAATGAAGCGTATTAAAAATGAAATGTGGATGTAACTGCATTTTTAGTGCATCCAGTTGTGCTTTTGCCAAATCTCGTTCTTTATTGACCAATTTCTTTTGATAATCAATCGCCATAAATATTCCGATAATTACCACTCCTTCGATCAAGCTGGTAAAAAAGCCAGTTATCAATTCAGAACGATTATTATCTCCGAAGAAATCGCGCATATAACCAACTTGGAGATAATAAGTGAAATTATAAAGCCATATCGATAAGCCATTTTGAACAGATGTGAAAAATACAACTGTTAAAAAAGTCAGGAAAATTCGAAGCTGAAAAATACTCTTGGAGGCTAAAACTCTCCTGCCTATGGTAAACAGCAAGGGACTGAGTATGGCCCAAATGACATTGCTGATTATAAGTTTGGTGCTGATAGACACCCAACTAAACTCAAAATCATAAGCATTGGTTAAGTGAAATGTGAATTGTTGCAAGAGTTGAAATACTGTTAATAAGACAACAAGTATCACCAGTGTGGTCTGGGAAATAGGCAATTTCCCAAAATAAACATTTATACTGTTTTTGATTCGCACTTCAAACAATCGATGATTGAAACACTAAAGATACGATAAGACATTAATCGAAATACTGCCGGTGTGACAATTTGCAGAAAAAGTGATGGCAAGTTCCAAGAAACTTGCCATTATAAGTATTTATTAAGCTTCTTTAGGGAGCTCTTCTATTTCTTCAGAAACTTGAGAAGCGGTTTCTTCTTGTGATTCTTTTAGTGAGATGGCCAAATTGTATTGTTTATCCATGGCGAACTCATAAGTAGCACCTTGAGATAATTCCACCGCAGTCATTGACTGATCCAAAACAGCAAATAGACTTTTGGCGACCATGGATGTCTTCACTTCTTTACTTGGGCGCCCATTGGATAATTCCATTGTGAATGAATGACCACCTTTCTCTTTAGGATTAATATCATGAAACTCGTGTTTTTGAAATTTATACTGTTGTGGTTTTTCGGCAGCATCCTTCATCAATTTAAGTACCATCGGACGATACTTGTTCCAGAGATAAGAATATTTCAAATTGTCCAATACATGATTTTCCATGCCAAATTTTATTTTAATTAGTTAATAAGTTAAAGATTCTCAAGACCGTTTGAGAATGTGCTGCTAAAGTCAGGTGATGGTATACAAGATTTTCATTGAAGAAGTGATTGGGCACACCCTTATCGGGTTGTCAATAACGTTGTAATTCAGAAAACACTATTTCTAGCTCAGTACGAGTTTTACTCAATTTAGCAGCTAACCGATCTAGCATATTTTCTCTCTCCCCAGGTTCAAACAAAAAATCTTCATCTCTCAACGTAGGAAACCAAGTTTTGAGTATAATTTTCTGTTCTCGCCAACTCCTTACAATATTCATGTGTGCAAGTTATACAATTCTCACTCCGGAAGCCAATAAGTGACCAATTGGCTTTGCAGAATGATAGAATTCAAACAAAAATTTAGTTATGCTTGTTTATCCATACGGTATGGTCTTTAAATTTCGTGTTAACTTTAGCTATTATTGCAACAAGTACAACAGCTCAAAAATAAACTATGTATAAAAACGTCTGTTCTTTTCTTGATTATTTCTCTATAGTATCTACTGCATGTAGCAAGAGAACATGCAGACCCATCTGCACTACCAGAAGATAAGCATACCAGTGAATTGACATACATGGACATCTACAACCTGGCTTTGGCAGCAGAAAACGGAGGTGGAATGGATTTTCATGGCGATGCATTTGGTAATGAGGCTTCACTGATGACCTAAGTATTTATGCCAACGGGAGTTGTGGTAAAAAAGAGTGTGGTATTTCACTTGATCATGGAAAACAAAAATGCAGAAAAAACAATTTCAGCAGTCATCAAAGGCAAAATTCAAACTGCCTGGAAATGACATATCAATGAAATGATACGAATGTATCAACTACAGCCTGGACAGGCATTATCAATCGGTTGTTCTCATATTTGTCATCAAGACAATTCTTACATGATACAAAGAGAAATAGTATCTGCAGGATATGCTGGAACTAGACAATTCATTATTAGAGACAAATACCCAAGATTCCATCGCCACTTCCACACCGAGCTGAACATGTGACATGTGTATAGCTATCGGCTCATCATTTAAACTAAAAAGAGTATGAAACACTCCTTTATTGCAATAGTGATAGCCTTTTTCGGTTTTACCCTCAATCGGCTAACGCACAATTTGACTCTTTAATGGCCCTATTTCCGATACCATCCCTGCTACATGAAGCAAAAGTGGATTGGATGATTAGGAATTGGATATGACTATTACACCATTGATCCTGATATTAACAGAAAAATTAGGTTTGCTGGCTATTAGAATTATCTATAGAGCTCTGATTATAAATTTGGCCTTGCTCGATGCTCATCACATTTTGGGAATTGCGTATTGGACCAAAGGCTTATTAGAAAAAGGGCTCAATGAAAACCTAGCAGCCCAGGAAACTTTATGAAGAAGCTAGGAGAAGATAGATGGCTGAGAATAATTATAGATGAATTCGGCTAATATCTATGGCAATCTCAACCAGCATGACAAAGCTATAAAAATGCTTAAATCTGTGATCGACATTGGCCAAAGCTAGAACAAGATAGCCAATTGCTTGGCCTGGACTTATAACAATATGGGTACTGAGTACCGAAAATTAGGTGATTTTGACTCTGCATTAATTTATCTAAAGAAAGATCTTCCTTTTGTTGAAGCACATAAAGGATACTGTTGGATTAGCACTAGTAAATAACAATATAGCCGTAGCATACAATAGTAAAGGTGAGTTCACTACCACAGCCATCGAACATATCTGACAAGTTGCCAGGAGATTATCTCAAGCTCAAAGAAAGTAAAAAAAGACTCGCAGAAGTGTATACACCAATTTTGCTTCCAACTATGCAGAGTTAGGGTATACTCGAAAAAGACAAAGTTTATTTAGACTCGGCGTTAGCACTTGCCGCTGAAAGCATCAATGCCAAACGTATTGAACAAGAAATTTATCTGGGGCTCTCAGACTATTATTCGCGCATCCATGATTACAAAACCTCCTTAGATTATTACGAAAAACACATTCAGATAAAGGACTCTACCAGTAGTGCAGATGTACAAAAGGAAACAGAGATTCTACAGCTACAATATGATGATGAAAAAAAAGCCAAACAACTTGTTCTACTTGAAAAACAGCAAGTCGAGGACCAATTTCAATTTTGGCTACTAGTTGTAGTTTCTGGAGCTATTCTTCTTTTATCTACTTTAATGATCTATACGCTTCGACTTCGAGTGAGAAATGCAAAAATGATAGAGAAAGAACTTCAATCACAGGTAGAGCAAAAAAACAAGGAACTTACATCATATGCGCTCAACTTCATTCAAAAAAATGAACTACTCAACGAACTCACAGAAAAAATAGCTGAACTAAAGAAACAATCAGATACAAGTTCAATCAAGGAGCTCAATCAAATGAATGGCATAATCAACAGTAGTTTCAGAATGGATCATGATTGGGACAATTTCAAAATCATGTTTGAAGAATTGCATGGCAACTTTTTTGTAAGGTTAAAAGATCGATTTCCAGAATTAGGTAATGCTGAGCTCAAACTATGTGCGTTGTTAAGGTTAAATATGAACCTGAAGGAGTCCTCAAGAATATTAGGCATATCGTCAGATAGTGTTAAAACAGCACGCTATAGATTGAGAAAGAAATTTGGATTGGCCACAGAAGACAACCTGGTAGACTTTTTGATAAAATTCGATTCCGAAGAGCATCATTTGGCAATAGCATAACTCAGTACAAACACCAATTATTTGTTTTGAGACAAACCCCTTATCATTGCAGCTTCAAATTTTTCAAGTGATTTCATTAGATGGATCTATATTTCAATGAAATTATTCGCTATGCATTAGGCATTAGATCTATATGAACTTATCCGGGCTCGATATTCGGCCTTTTAGACTGTTTTTTATCTGATCAAAGAAAGCATCCTCACCTGGCCAGCAGGCATACTTTATGTACTTGGTTTCATTTGTTGTTTTTTGGGAAATACAGCTTTATGGTGACCTCCTGCTCCATATTAGTATTTCTAATTCTCAATATATATGGTTGGTATTTTTGGGTATTTGGCAAAGAAAAAAGAAGAAAAAGAACTGCCTATCACAACTCATACAGTTTGAATCAAAACATCTAGTACTTCTTGCTTCTATCCTTTTGTGGGGATCGGTATTGTTTCGGCTACTTCCTTAGCTAACATACACCTAATCTGGAGCACATATAACACCTGCGGCCATACCCTATTGGGATGCGACCACTTCTGTCTTAAGTGTCACGGGAATTTGGCTGATGACTAAAGAAGAAAATTGAAAACTGGTATTATTGGTTTGCAGTAGATGTTCTGGCTTGTGGTATCTATTTTTACAAAGGCATTTATTTTTATTCATTTTTATACGGCGTATACATTGTCATGGCAGTGTCAGGCTATCTCGCATGGAAAAAATCACCAAACCTACTTTCAAAGTAGTCATTACAGGTCCGGAGAGCACAGGAAAATCAACACTTTCCAGGCAGTTAAGTGAGTATTTTGAACAGCCCTGGTTACCCGAATATGCAAGAAGTTACCTCTCAGAATTAGATCGCCCATACCAGGACAGTGACCTGGTAGAAATAGCCAAAGGGCAAATCAAAAATGAGAATGAGCTATTGTGCAATGGTCATTCAACCCTATTCTTAGATACAAGTTTGGAAGTAATAAAAATATGGTCGGAATGGAAATACCAAACTTGCGACTCCTATATTTTGGATAATTTCAATTCTAGAACAGCGGATCTCTATTTATTACTCTCTCCTGATATGGCCTGGGAACATGATCCATTGAGAGAAAACCCTCATGATAGAAACGTGATTTTTGATATTTACAAAAATGAGATAGATGGTTTAAAAAAACCATATGAAATTATTTCAGGTTTAGGTCTACTTCGCACTCGGCGTGCAATTAAAGCTATCCATAAATACCAGAATAAATAGTTTTTTCTTGAGTAGTTCTACTTGCTTTTTACAAAACTTATCTAATACCTTTGCGCCCATAAGGGGGTGCCTCTAATAATTACAGGCTGAGATTATACCCATTGAACCTGATGCCGATAATGCGGTCGAAGGGAAATAGTGGTACGCTAAAGACAGGAGTGCCCTTAGCTCTTGTCAAGTATTAACTAATAAGTTTACAATAATGAAAATTCAATTTTTAGTTGCCATATTATTATGCAACGCTGCGGTCTATGCACAAAATGAAACCATGCTGGACTCAATCAAAACAGTAGATCTAAAAGAGATAGTAGTCTCTTCTACACGTGCGACTAGCAAAACACCAATGACCTTCAATGAAATCAAAAAAGAAGAAATTGAAGAAAACAACACGGGCAAAGATTTGCCTTATCTTTTGGAGAATACACCTTCGGCTGTTACAACTTCTGATGCTGGTGCTGGTGTAGGATATACTGGAATCAGAATTCGTGGAAGCGATGCTGCCAGAGTAAATGTTACTTTGAATGGTATTCCCTACAACGACCCAGAATCTCAAGGAGTTTTCTGGGTAAATTTACCAGACTTTGCTTCTTCCATTTCTTCCATTCAAGTTCAACGCGGTTTAGGAACTTCAACCAATGGAGCCGGTGCATTTGGCGCATCTGTAAATATTGAAACCAAAGGCTTGAGCAAAGATCCATACGCTACAATAGACAATGCCTATGGTTCTTTTAATACATGGAAGCGTACAGCCATGTTTGGTACAGGGTTGATTGCCAACAAGTTTGCTATTGATGGTCGATTGTCTCGGATCTCATCGGACGGTTATGTAGATAGAGCTACTTCAGATTTGAAATCTTACTTTTTATCTGGAGGGTATTACGGCAAAAAAGCACTAATCAAATTCAACATATTCTCTGGTCACGAAACCACTTATCAGGCTTGGTATGGTGTCCCTGAATCCAGAATGAATGATGACGTAGATGGAATGAATGCATACGCTGATAGAAATGGGTTGAGCGATGCTGATCGTGCCAATCTGCTCAACTCTGGCAGAACCTACAATCAATATACTTATGACAATGAAGTAGATGATTATGAGCAAACACATTATCAATTAATATCTGCGTTTGATTTATCGGAATCAATTACACTTAATGTTGCTCTCTTTCTAATTCATGGGGAAGGTTATTTTGAGCAGTACAAAACAGATCGAGATTTTGCTGACTATGGACTAAATGACATAACGATTGGTTCTGAAACCATCACTAGCACGGATTTAATCCAACGCCGATGGTTGAATAACAATTTTTACGGCACTACTTTCTCTCTTGATTATCAACCAAGCAACAGTTTTAGATTTACACTCGGTGGAGCATGGAATGAATATGATGGAGATCACTTTGGAAGAGTCATTTGGGCACAATTTGCCAGTAATGGAGCTATCCGTCACCCCTATTATTCAAATAACAGTTTAAAAAGAGATTTCAACATATTTGGAAAGGCAATTTATGACCTCTCTGATCAATTATCACTATTTGGTGATTTACAATACCGTACGGTTGATTACACTATGAAAGGGAATGACAATGACGGTCTGACAATTGACCAGTCACACAATTACAACTTCTTCAATCCAAAATTCGGATTGAAATATCAGATAAATGATCGATCAAATGTGTATGCATCTGTAGCGATAGGAAGCAAAGAACCCGTAAGGTCCGACTTTACTGATAACGTGAGCGGAACTATTCCAAAAGCTGAAAACCTGACTGATTTTGAAGCAGGTTATAGTCGAACTTCAAGTAAATATTCATTCCAGGCTAATTTCTATTGGATGGATTATAAAGACCAGCTTGTACTCACTGGTGAATTGAATGATGTCGGTTCATCTCTTAGAGCCAATGTAGATAAAAGTTATAGAGCTGGGATAGAACTTCAGGCAGGCTATCAACTGACTGAAGATCTAAAAGTAAATGCCAATGCTACTATTAGCAAGAATAAAATAGAGAGCTTCGATGAAACTATATACAACTATGGTGTCGGTTGGGATGAATACAATGCTGATGTCATTTCGTATGGAGAAACAGACATCGCCTTCTCGCCAAATGTAGTAGCTGGTGGTAATCTCGATTACTCTCCTCTCTCTGGTTTGAATCTGAGATGGATACATAAATATGTTGGAGAACAATTTCTCGACAATACTTCTACCGACTCTCGTAAACTAGATGCCTACTATATAAGCGATGCTGTAGCTACCTATACGTTCACTGGTGAAAGCTTTAAAGCCATAAGCTTGAAACTGGCAGTATATAACCTCTTCAACAAAATGTATTCAGCCAATGGCTACTCCTGGGGCTATCGAGGCGGTGGAGACGAGATTAGAGAAAATTTCTACTACCCACAAGCTGGAACCAACTTCATGCTTGGTCTAAACATTAAGCTTTAAGCGAGATAATCAGTCAGCAGTTTTCTTTCAGTAGGAAATTGCTGGCTGTTTTTATTTAAAGTAAATCGGAATGTATCTTTGCTTTTTTAGCACACTGCAAGTGTCATTCAATGACTTGAAAAGAATAATTTATATCAGCAAAGATGATCAGTAGATTACATTACCTATCAGAAGAAACCGATGAAAACGGCCATTTACAAAACATTAAAGAAGCCTGCGATTCAGGAGTTGATTGGGTTGAACTGGGAATAGATGATCTAGAAGCGGAAGAGTTTGAAGAGTTAGCTTTTGAAGCCAAATCCGTTTGCAAAAAGTATAATGCCTCTCTGATTATCAATGGCAATGTTGAAATTGCCAAAGCAGTACGTGCGAATGGCGTCATGCTCAGTCAAGATGATATGGATCCTGTAGAAGCAAGGTCAATATTAGGTGATAAGCCATATATTGGCGCAGCAGCTAATACTTGGGAAGAAGTCGAATTGTTGTATGAATCGAAAGTAGTTGATTTTATCACGCTCGGACCTTTTCAGGCTACAGATAAAAACCTGAACCCTGCTTTAGGCATCACGGGTTATTCCAATGTCTTGAATAATATGATTATACAGGACATTGATATCCCCATATTCGCAACTGGCGGAATTGAGTTGGAAAGTATCTTTGATTTGCAGCTTACAGGGTGTTATGGTGTGGCCATAGACTCTTTAATCAACAATTCTTTTGACAAAAAAGAGACAATTGAAGAAATCAAATTACTCTTGCCTGATGCCTCTTTTGATGAACCAGACTCTACATCAGATAGCGAAGAAGATTTTGAGTATTAAAAAAGGCTGATTCATTTGAATCAGCCTTTTTGTTACTTCTTCTTGGTCTTCTTCAACTCAGAGACTTCGCTTTCGGATAGTGCTCTCATATATTTTTCATGAACTTGGCCTTCTCTCCCGCTGTGCCACTGACGCACCCAATACTTCTTCTTAGAGATGTGTCCATGAACCACAGCCTCAACCTGTGTTCCATCTTTCATAGTCACCATCACATGCTGATGTACGTGATACGCCTTAGGTTTATTCGTTTCTTTTTGATATTTGGGTTTTTTGCTTTTTTGAGCAATGCCTTGATGGGTTACAAATAGGCCTAACGCCAATATCAATAGTAATAACTTGATCGTCTTCATAGCTAATTGATTTTGTCGATTCAAATCTAATGATACCGCTTGAGAAAATAAAGTTTAGATTGTTGCTGATTCCAGAATTCATGCAGATTGAAATTTTTAAATTATTGATCACCAATTTGCGAGGAAATTATTCTCTGATTACTATCTTGCGCCCATGGAAAATTTTGTAGTATCGGCACGAAAATACAGACCACTCGGCTTTGCTGAAGTGGTAGGTCAAGGCCATATTACAACTACATTAAAAAATGCCATAGACAACAATCACCTGGCGCAAGCCTTGTTGTTTTGTGGACCTCGAGGTGTGGGAAAAACAACCTGTGCCAGGATTTTGGCCAGAATGGTCAATAAGTTTGAAGATCAGGGAAATGCTGAATCTGCTAATGCCCTGAACATCTATGAACTTGATGCTGCCTCCAACAACTCTGTAGAAGACATTAGAAACCTGATCGATCAGGTCCGATACCCACCTCAGCAAGGGACACACAAGGTGTACATTATAGATGAGGTTCACATGCTCTCTAATCAGGCGTTCAATGCTTTTTTGAAGACTTTAGAGGAACCTCCTGCTTATGCCATTTTCATTTTGGCTACCACAGAGAAGCATAAGGTAATTCCTACCATACTCTCCAGGTGTCAGATTTTTGATTTCAACAGAATCGAAATTGATGATATCACTTATCAGTTGAAAAAGATTGCAGAGAAGGAAGGTATCGAATGCGAAGAAGAAGCTTTACACTTGATTGCTCAAAAAGCGGATGGTGCTCTTAGAGATGCGCTTTCTATTTTTGACTTGATCGTAACCTTCTCGTCTGGAGACAAAGTCACTTATAAGGATACCATCAAGAACTTACATATTCTTGATTACGACTATTTCTTTAAGTTGACAGACATGCTTGATCAGGGCAATGTATCTGAAGCATTGCTGACATATGATGAAATATTAAAGAATGGTTTTGATGGACACAACTTCCTAATCGGCCTTTCTGAACATTTCAGAAACTTGATGGTGTGCAAAGACCCTGAAACCGTGAAACTGCTGAATGTTTCTAAAAACATTCAAGAAAAATATCTAGAGCAAGCCAAGGCTATTTCACTTTCCTTCCTGATGTCGGGATTGAATATCCTGAATTTGGCCGATTTGAATTTCAAATCCAGCAAGAATCAAAGACTCCACGTAGAGTTGGCTTTAATGAAACTAGGCTATTTGGATCAGGCCTTCAAAGTGTCAGCCGGTGCATCTGCTGACATAAAAAAAAAAGTGACAGCGTAGCGAGTTCTCCTACTCCTTCGGATACCGCTGAAAATACTTCTGCAACGACGCCACCTTCAAAACCAAAACCAGCACCACTTAATGCTGTAGCTGCACCAGTTCAGAAGACGCCAAGCCTTAAAACTATATTTAATAAAAAGGAAGATCAGGAAGACAAGAAGCAAGAGATAAAAGAAGCGGTCAGCGAAGAATTGCTTACACCTATTACTCAAGAAGCTGTACGCAATAAACTGGATCAATATATCTCTGAAAAAAAGGTGTCAAACACCGTCAAAATCATCCTTTCCAAGCCCATCAAGGTGATAGATAGTCAAATCCAGCTGACCATCACCAACTCGGTGGAGATCGCCATGATCGAAAATGTTGAGGTGGAATTATTGGGTTACCTAAGAAATGAATTGAAAAACTCTTCTGTGGCTTTTAATTATCAGGTATCAGAGGACACAGAAGAACGCAGACCCTATACAGCCGAAGAAAAATTCAAAGCCATGGCTAAGAAGAACCCCGCACTACTCAAGTTAGCTGATGAATTTGGGCTGGATACAGATCATTAATTGAGGTGAAAGGTTCATAGAGACTCGAACCATTGAAGTTAAGCACATACAAAAATGTTCACGCCCCGGCTCGTGTCCTCACGAGCCATCCTATGAACGAAATGGATAAATTGCTAGCATACAAAAAGGTTCATGGAGGCACGAACCATAGCGCAAAGGTGGTTTTTTATGCATAGGCTCGTGAAGACTGAAACATAGCACTTAAACACAAACCACAACATACTCACGCCCAGGTTCGTGTCCTCACGAGCCATCCAATGAACGAAATTGATTAGTTTTCTACAATGCAAAAGGTTCGTGGAGACACAAACCATAGCGTACAGGAAGATTTTTATGCACAGGTTCGCAGAAACCTGAAACATAGCGATTAGACACCAACCTAAACACTCTCGCCCAAGCTCGTGTCCTCACGAGCGACCCAATTCACGGAATTGATTAACTTTCTGCAATGCAAACCACCAACCCTACCAATTCAAATCTTGAAGTAGGTAAAATCTACTTTTGGACAGCCACTATAAACAAATGGCAAACACTACTTGAAGAAAGCGTTTACAAACAAATTATTACTGACTCCTTACTTTATCTTTCCCAAAAAGGCCTTGTTGATGTATTTGGATTTGTGATCATGCCAAACCATATACATCTAATTTGGCGGATGAATCATTTGAATGGTAAAGAACTTCCCAGTGTATCTCTGTTGAAATTCACAGCACATGAGTTTAAGAAATTATTACCTAAAGAAAAACTTTATACTTACCAAATTGATGCACCAAACAAGGAAAGAAAATTCGCGAGCGATGGAACTATGGACGCCAGCCATTGCTTATCAGAAATTAGACTACATCCATCGTAATCCGGTTTCTGGTAAATGGAAATTGGTAAATGATTGGGTTGATTATAAATATTCATCAGGGTCGTTCTACGAAAACCAAAGCTCTGATTTTGGGTTCTTGAAGCACTTAGGAAATGAGTTTTAAGGAAGGCTCGTGGAGACACGAGCCAAGGCAGGCGGATTTTCATGGCCAGACTCATGTGAGCGCAAATCAACCTTAAGTCCATTTTGGGCCCAGACTCGTGTCTTCACAAGTCAATGCCAAGTTGGATTTTAAGCATTAAATGTATCGAAGGTAAAAGTCGTTCCTTCATTAGGCTTGGAATCTAACGCTATGGTTCCACCCAGGCTTTCTACAAGTTTCTTCACGGTGGCCAGGCCTATTCCCGTACCCAACTCCCCTTTTCTGTCTTTCGTTCCAGCTATAGAGAATAGATCAAACGCCTTCCTCATAAATTCCTTGGGCATGCCGTCTCCATTATCACTTACTTCAAAGTGATTCATCGTTTTGTTCGCATTGATTTTAATAGTAATTAGACGATCTTGTTTTGAATTATACTTCAGGCCATTAATCACCAAATTCAACAGGATCTGCATAATCGCCGCTTTATTTAGTCGAATATGCTTTTTATTACACTCAAACTTGAGCAAAGCATTGGGTTCATTAAAACCCATTTCTTCCAGCTCACCCATAAGATCTGCTACCAATACTTTTTCTGTTTTACGACCAACCAATTCGTCACTTTTGTAAAACTCCAACATGCCATCGATATACCGTCTGAGTTGGTTTGAAGAAGATCTCAAGTGAGTCAAATACAGCTGCGCCTCTTCCGACAACTTGCCCTGACTCTCATCTTCTATCATATCCGTCAGTGCACTAATGTTGGCTAGTGGAGATTTTAGATCGTGAGAAACCGTTGCTGCAAATTTCTTGAGCTCTTCGTTCCGACCCATGAGCTGTTCTTGCAAACTAGTCAGTTGAAAGTTTTTGTATCGTTGGTCAAACAAATTAACTACTTGCTTGGACATGGCCTTGAGTGCCATGATTTGCTCATCCGACAGCTTGCGCGGTTTATGATCATAGACACAGATCGTTCCCAGCTTAAAGCCAGATGGATCTACCAGAGGCACACCTGCATAAAAAATAGCTTGAAAATCTGTCACCAATGGATTACCATGAAAGCGCTCGTCTTCTCTGGCATCTTCGATAACCGTAATATCCTGATCTGAATTGATGGCATGTCCACAAAAAGAAATCTCTCTGGGAGATTCACTGATATCCACCCCATGATGCGATTTAAGGAAGTTGCGATCATGATCCAACAAGGTAATCAGAGAGATAGGCACATCACAGATGTAAGCCATCATCGCTGTGATATTATCATAGCTCTCTTCAGGAATCGTATCGAGAAGCTGGTATTTTTCGACCGCTTTCTGCCGAAGCGCTTCATCTTTGGGTAGTTCTGGAGGTATCATTCGCTGGTTGTGATTATCTAATCTAGGCTATTTACAGCCTATGGATAAATATAATCAATATACGAAAGAATTGATCACAGTGGATTTTTTTAGCCTCTATTCTAATTGCATTAAACTATATTCGTGATATTATGTAATTGGAATAACACACATTAGTGTGTGTTATTTGGTTGTTATGTGTAAAATCAAATAAGACGAATGGGAGTTGGATACATTTTAGGGCCTTTAATAATATTCATCTTTTTCCTGATCCCATTGGGTCTATTGTTTCTAAAAAGCATAAATAGAAAAACAAAAATCCGACTGGCATTAATACCAATTTCAATTGCCACCGCAATTACAATCTATGCTGTTAGTGATAGCATTAAAAGGGATCATTTATATCGAGAATATCCTCAAGCCAACCAAATAATATTTAGACATTCCAGTTCAGCCGTGAGAGATTCAATTTCTGAACTCACATTATTATTAAAGAAGTTGCCACATCGAAAAGATCATGAGAACGTCCAATATTCTATTGATAAACACATGGACAGGTTCAACAATCTCGCGTTCAATTGGTTTCATATTCAAAACTTAGATTATCTAGCAGATGAAGACAATTTGCGTGAATTCAGAATAACTGGTAAGGACAAAGAAAGTTGGATCAAATATGTTAGTTCTGACTTAACACCATTCGATACTCTGAATGCTCATGAAGCGGAACGCTTTATTGATCTAATAAAATTCCTTTCTGAAAACAGCTTAACCTCTTTAGAAGCAAGTCCAAGAGGTATTTCATTGGCGTATTGTGATTCACTTAGGCTTGCTGTTAAAACAGGGTTCCGCCAAATAAGGCTCGACACATCTAATTATTATGATCCTGAATACTATTACATTTATGATATCAAGGATGGGTTTTACTTAATGTCAAAGTGAAAAATACACATAACATGCTGTGATGAAATCAACCTTGGAAGATTCTAGACGAAAGTTTTCTGCATTCTGGAAGCCCCACCAATTCTACGAATTGGCCTATTGAGAAATGAAAAAGGGATAGACTAAATCAGAGATTTGGCTATTTAGAAGACGAAACATTATCTTCACTAAAACGCACGATTCATACAGGATCGTTGTGAATAATCAACTACTCATTCTAATGAAAAATGTCCTCTTTCTAATATTATTAATCTTTTCGTCAACGGTTAAATCTCAAGAATTAACAAATGACACCATAATCTCAATTGGGGATTACAATGTTCACTTTAAAGTCATAAAAGGAAAGGCCACACCAATAATATTTGAAGCCGGGGCCGGAGATATTGGTGCTACCTGGGACGACATTCTGGAGCCTATAAACAAAATCACTGGAGCAACACTGATTACCTATGACCGCGTAGGACAAGGAAGAAGCTTAGTTGGTGATGATTGGCAAAACCCCGATCACTACACCATAGAGAACGACTTATATGTACTAGAACAAGGACTTGAAGAATTAGGGTTTGACAATGAAATAATTCTGGTTCCTCATTCTTACGGTGGATTTGTAACAACACTATTTGCAGCCAAGTATCCAAATAGAGTAAAATACGTGATTAGGATAGACGCAAATTTGGTGGACTTTTATACGGATGAATTGTTAGAGGTAATTGCTCAAGATGGAATGCCTCCTTTAAAAATAGAAGGACCGCATATGCATTTTCTAGCTCAAGGGTTCAACAAAACAATTTTTAAACTAAGGAACACGACCTTCCCTTTAGATATTCCTGTTATTGATATTTATTCATCGATACGTCCATTTATGACCGATGAACAATTAAAGGAAAATACACAGGCTCATATAAAATTTGCCAATGCAAGTGACAAAAGAACGCTTATTCATGCCGAAGGAAGTGGCCATTATATTTTTAAAGATAATCCTCTACTTGTTATAAATGCCATAGCGTCTGCTTATTCTGAAACTATTGATAACATGGAAACAAAGAATCAAATACTTCAACGCACCTTAGATTATTCAATGAGTTTTTCTATGCAGTCAATGAAGAACAATGAAGAATCAAAAACTGTCCACACAGAAAGATACTTGAATGACCTAGGTTATTCATTATTGAATAACGGTCAAATTGAAAGGGCAGCGAAAGTGTTTCAATTTAATTGTGATCTATTCCCTGAGAGCTCAAACACTTATGATAGTTATGCAGAAGCTTTATTTAAGCTTGGAAAATTTAATGAATCGCTAATCATGTACGAGAAAAGTTTAAGATTGAATCCAGATAATGAAAATGCAAAATTTATGATTCAAAGAATAAATGAAAAATAACCATGCACAACAACGGCTTCCATGAATTACCCAATGGGGTTAATACGAATAACCAAAGGATTTATATCATGGAACTATAATTAACGCTACACTCCTACTCCATTTAAAATTCAATTATTATCACCACGATTTGATGCTTCTGAAAATCTTACGGATTCTAATTCGCACAAATCAGAGACAAACACGTAGCTTCCATTCAAAATAATCCTCCTTTTAACTATGAACATCATCAAAACAATTACTTCCCTGTTAATGATTAGTTTGATAATTGGCTGTTCTTCAACCCCTTCTAAACCAACCATTATAGTTGAAACTGGTAAGGTAGGAATGATCGGGTTCGGGTCATTAATGTCGTTGAAAAGGACAGAGGATGTCTTTAACCATAAGTATAGAGACTCTGTATATTTAGTTCACTTAGAAGGATATCAGAGAAGTTGGGATTACGTAACTTCTAATTACGATGAACAAGTTTATACAAATGAAGATTTGAAATATGATAGATATTATATCCGAGACAATGACACCATTTTGTACAACAATACTATTTACCTAAATATTAGAGAACAACCGAACACCTCAATGAATTGCGTTTTGTATATGGTAACGGAAGAAGAAATAAAGGATATGGATCTATATGAATACGGATACGAAAGAATAGATGTCACCGAACAGATAGCAGAATACAATTTTCAAGGAGGAAAAGTGTTTGCATATAAAGCCACTTCCAACTACCTATATAATTCAAAAAACACAAATGGTTTAACCGTTATTGAACAAGAATACTTTGACTTAGTGACAAGTGCTTGTGATAGCATTGGTTTAGGTTTTAGACAAGAATATGATGCAACAACCAATCCATTGAACTTAGAGTTGGTCGCACCCGTGATATGGAAAAAAGTAAGATAATACAGAGGCTAACATTGATATGAGATGCTTGGCGTTTTAGCGGTAATGTAAACAGTAGATTTTTTGGTAGACCCGCCGATTCTGCGCTGTAACTCTTGAGAATCAAAAATGTACGAGCGAACGTCGCCGGGCCGAATCGCAGATTCGGCTATATTAGTATCCGAAACAAACAAAACATCTATCGCCTCGACACCATATCTTGGCCTTAGCCATAATTCCAAATTATGAAAAAAATCCTTGAAACATTACGGAGAAAATGGACCGAATACCTCATAGTAGTATTGGTTATTACAATTGGTATTTTAGGAGCTTTCGCTTTGAACAATTGGAATGAAAATAGAAAATCAGCACATGAAAAACACAACTATTATAAACAACTTTTAATAGATCTAAAAGCGGATATAAACTACGCTGAATTTATGATTTCTTCCTTAGACTCGTCCATTACGAGACACAATAAATATATAGAGTCTCTAAAACAACCTTATACCACCTCCAATGAATCTTTTAACAAAATTTGGGGAAATGAACTTTCAACCAGGATTCTAGAATTCAAAACAAGCACAATTAAGTCGCTAATAAATACTGGAGACATAAAGCTATTAGAATCAAACCTGAGAGATAGGTTGGCCAATTATGACGGCAGTAAAACCGAAACATTGAATTTGTTTAAAGCAAATAATGAAAACGCTGATAATATTTATCAAAGTGCGTTTATGAGTGGTGTTTTTCTGGAGTTTCAATTAGCGAATCAACCAGAATTTGCCAGCTATTTAGATATTAAAAAAAAGCGACCAGAGATTTTCATAAAACTGCATGGCTATCTTGCTTGGAGAACCTTTGGAGAGCAGTGGACAGTTCGCAGGCTTTCTAAATTAATAGAAGATGCAAATATTATTATCGAACTTATAAATGAGGAATTGAAAGAATAACGAAAGGTTACGATCTGAATTAAATCATGGCGAGTAAGTGATTATTGCGGTATCAGTTCTTGTAGCATTACAGGAAACCTTTGACCATATATATTCAAATTCGCCCCACAGCACAACTGGGCGTCACTTCACCCTCAGCCGCTCTCCGACATCCAGATTAAAGTTTTCTTTTTGATTGAGCTTCAGGAGCTCTTCTATCTCCAAGCCATACTTTTTTGAAATGCCATACATCGTATCACCTGGTTCTACTACATGGAAGCTAACCTCTGAGGTCTTGGGTGCTTCGAGGTTTTCTTCTACAGAACCATGAATAACCAGGTTCTGCCCCACCTTAATAGAGGTATCATATAGATTATTCCACTCGATCAAATCTTCTACTGACACACCTGTGGCCTTGGAGATACCATACAACGTCTCTCCTTTCAAGACCAAATGACTAGTAATGGTAATGGGTTCATCCAATTCAGATATCACTTCGGTAGGTTCGTGATTCTTGGAAGGAGTTTCTATCACCTCCTCCTCTGGTAATATCTCCTGCACTTCTTCCTCGGGTACAATTTCTTCTTCAACAGGTTTTGGCTCGACTTTCACAGGAATGACCTCATCCACAGGCATTTTTGGTAATTCACGGTATTCAATCGGCATATTGGCCGGGCGTTTTTTACGCAACCACAATACACGGCCTGGTTTGATCTCATCGATAGTAGCCATCCGATTCAGCTTAGCCAATTTCACCAGTTTAATTCCAAACTTTTGTGAGACATCCCAGAGCGTTTCATTCGGTTGTACGGTGTAGAAATAAATCTTACCTCTACTCCTTTTTGGCTTCATATAGTAAATTTCTCCTTCCTTGATCATGCTGGACATTTTCAGGTCGTTGTACTTCACAAATTGCTCAGGAGTCAGGTTGGCCTTCTTAGCCAACACATTGATTCCATCACCTTTTTTAGCCAGGATAGAAGGAATACCATTGATCTTGATGTAGATGGTGCCTGATACATTTAGATCTTCATCGATCTTTGGGTATATCTTCACAGAAATCAACCCGTCTTCTGCTCCCTCATCATCGGTCTTTTCCTTATTTGGTTTATCCTCTTTTATTTTTGGTGCCTTACCCCTCACCGGAAGCATGACAGAATAGACTTTCTCTCCAGGCACTTTATTGGCCTTCAGCCACTTGTTGTACTTTTTCAGTTCTACTTCATTGACTTTGGTGTCTTTGGCAATGGATGAAAGTGATTTACCCTTTCCTTTCTTGTATTCCACGAGTCTTAGTCCTTCAGTATTTGGCCCTGCGGTGATGCCTTCATAGGCAATTTTGTGCGCTAAGAATCGCACGACGTACCAATGTGTTTTTCCATCAAGAGTCATGCGCTTCTTTCCGAAGTTGCTCTTGCTCACATATTTACCAGCACCACCTCTCCCTGTCATGTGAGCCAAAATGGTATATACCCAGTTATCAAAATAGAAATTGTGACGCTTGAAATACTTGGCTGCTCCATGCGTAGAGGCCACGATGTTCAATCTTTCGTCCACACTTCTGTCAATTCGCAATCCTACTTCTCTACCCGTAAAATCCTTGAATTGCCAAAAACCCACAGCATTGGCTGAAGAAACCGCATCCGAGATCAAGGCACTTTCCTGTAGTGCCAGAAACTTGAAATCCTCTGGCACACCCTCTTCCTTAAAGATTTTCTCGATAATGGGAAAATAGATCCGGGCCCTGTCCGCCTTGATCTCCATGAACTTAGGACTCTTTGTTAGCGCATCTACATCCTTTTGGATGTTTCTTCTACAGGCATCAGATATTTTGAGCTTCATATCACCCAAGGTGATTTCTGAAGGTACACGAACCTTGCGAACATTATCATTGGCCTTAGCAAAAATGAACCCGAAGCAACAAAGGATAATTAGTAGGGTTCTCATATTACTCGCAAAATCATTAGGCCATCTCTCACTGGCATCAATACATTTTCCACTCTCGGATCTTCATGAACTTTTTGGTTGAACTCAATCAACGCCTTGGTATCCTTATCGTTGGCTTTTGGGCTGGAAGTGACCTTCCCACTCCACAAGATATTATCAGCTATGATAAAACCTCCAATATTCATTTTATCTATGACTAACTCATAGTAGTTTAGATAGTTCACCTTATCAGCATCTATGAAGACCAAATCATACTTTTCTTCGATGGTCGGAATGAGCTGCATAGCATCACCTATCAAATACTCAAGTTGATTGGAATAGTCCGATTCCTGAAAATATTGCTGCACTATGGGCTCCAACTCTTCATTGATATCTATAGTATATAACTTCCCGTCAGCGGGTAATCCTTCAGCCATGCAAAGTGCTGAATAACCGGTGTAGGTTCCAATCTCCAATACACGCTTTGGTTTGATCATATGCGAGAGCATTGACAGAATTCGACCCTGTACATGCCCAGACAGCATTCGTGGTCTAAGTACATTCAAATTGGTTTCCCGATCTATTTTCTCTAATAGTGAACTAGCTGCTGTGGTATGTTTAGCTGAGTAGTCCTGAATGTCCTTTTTAATAAAATCCAATGGTATTCTTCTTTGTCAGAAATTGATTCAACCCAAAAATATATACAAAAATCATACATCCGATAGACGCAAAGAATTTATCCACAATCTAATTTTGATCCTTTGAAAAAACCATTCAGGGTTTACCTTTGTCAGCATGGGCATTCATCCAAAACACATCGCAGTATCCGGCAATATCGGAGCAGGAAAAACCACCTTAACAGAAATGCTGGCTAAGCATTATGGATGGCAAGCAGAGTTTGAAGATGTGGAAGACAACCCTTATTTGGCTGACTTCTATGGAGACATGAGCAAATGGTCCTTTCATCTACAGGTCTATTTCCTAAACAGTCGCTTTGAGCAGGTGAACAAAGTACGCACTGGTGACAAAACCGTCATTCAGGATCGTACCATTTATGAGGACGCTTACATCTTTGCAAAGAGTCTGCATCACCAAGGTTATTTCAACGACAGGGATTATAAAAACTACCTCACATTATTTGATGCGATGATCAAATTTGTGGAAGCTCCTGATTTACTGATTTATTTGAAGTCTGATATTGATAAACTGGTACGAAACATCGAAACTCGTGGACGAGACTATGAAAGTGCGATTCGCATAGACTATCTACAAGGTCTCAATTCGCATTACAACGACTGGATTGCAAAGTACAAGGAAGGGAAACTACTGGTCATAGATGTGAATGATATTGATTTTGTGAAAAATCAAGATGATTTTGCCTCTATCGTATCAAAGATCGATGTGGAACTTCACGGGCTTTTTAGCTAATTATCCCCCTTTTATCCCTCTTATCACTTTGTTATTGACATTTAGCACATCCGTGTTAAATTGCGAGATTGTTTAAACAACACACACGAATAAAATATGAGAAAACAATTAACACTTTTGTTATTCATTCCCCTGGCATGGGCCTGTACACCTTCCACCTCTGAGAAGCAAGCAGCACCTGCAGTAGAGGAAGAGTTTGTTTGGAAAACCGAACAATTTGCTGATTTAAAGATCATTAGATATCAAATCCCTGGTTTTGATAAACTCACTTTAGATCAGAAGAAACTGGCCTATTACTTAACACAGGCTGGCTTAGCAGGAAGAGACATTATCTGGGATCAGAACTACCGCCATAATTTGGCCATTCGATCTGCACTAGAAAACATTATCAACAATTATGACGGAGATCAAACAAGTGACGAATGGAAGGCCTTTATGACCTATACCAAAAGAGTTTGGTTCTCCAACGGTATCCACCACCACTATTCTATGGCTAAGATTGCTCCTGACTTTAGTCAGGAATATTTCCAAAGCCTACTTGATACAACCAGCACCACTTTAGCGGAAGATGCATTAAATACCATTTTTGATCTCACAGTAGATGCGAAAAAGGTAAACCTTGATCCTGACAAAGGACTCATGGTGGGCTCTGCAACCAACTTCTATGATTCAGACATTACAGCCGAAGAAGTGGAAGCATACTACGAGCAAATCACCGATAAAAATGCTGAAGAACCTATCTCCTATGGCCTCAACTCCAAATTGGTAAGAGATGAAAATGGTCAATTGAAGGAAGAAGTTTGGAAATCTGGTGGCATGTATGGAGCTGCGATTGATGAAATGATTAGTTGGCTAGAAAAAGCCATCACCGTTGCAGAAAACGACGAGCAGAAAAAAGGATTTGAATTGTTGATTGAATATTTCAAAACAGGATCTTTGAAGACCTGGGACGAATACAACGTCGTTTGGGCAGCAGCCACCAAAGGTGACATTGATTACATCCTGGGCTTTATTGAAGTATATAACGACCCTAAAGGCTACAGAGGTTCTTACGAGGCGATTATTCAGGTCAACGATTTCGAAGCGTCAGAAAGAATGAAAGTGTTGTCAGAAAACGCTCAATGGTTTGAAGACAATTCTCCTATCATGGATGAACACAAAAAGGAAAACGTGGTTGGCGTAAGCTATAAAGTAGTAAATGTAGCTGGTGAATCAGGTGACGCCTCTCCTTCTACCCCAATTGGAGTAAACCTACCTAATGCCAACTGGATCAGAGCAAAGCATGGTTCTAAATCAGTAAGTTTAGGAAATATCATCGATGCATATGACAAAGCGGGTACCTCAGGGTTCCTGGCTGAATTTGCCTACGATGAAGCTGAAATGGATAGAGCCAGAAAGCATGGTGAGATCGGCGACAAAATGCATACCGCATTACATGAAGTAATCGGACATGCTTCAGGTAGGTTAAACCCAGGTGTAGGAACTCCAAAAGAGACTTTGAAAAACTATGCTTCTACTATCGAAGAAGGTAGAGCAGATTTGGTCGGACTATACTTTTTGATGGATTCGAAGTTGGTAGAACTTGGTCTGATCGAAAGCCTGGAAGTAGGCAAAGAAGAATATGATGGCTACATCAGAAATGGAATGATGACCCAGCTGAGAAGGCTTCAACTTGGTGAAGACATCGAAGAAGCTCACATGAGGAATAGAGCCTGGGTATCGGCTTGGTCATTTGAACAGGGCAAAGCAGACAACGTGATCGAAAGAAAACAAAAAGATGGCAAAACCTTCTTTGTAGTTAACGATTATGACAAACTAAGAGAAATCTTCGGCAGACTCTTAAGGGAAACGCAAAGAATTAAGTCTGAAGGCGACTATGAAGCTGCAAAGGCTTTGGTAGAGGGCTATGGTGTGAAAGTAGAAAGAGCACTTCACGAAGAAGTACTTAATAGAGCATCAAAATTAAAAGGTGCTCCATACGGTGGTTTCATCAACCCAGAATTGGTACCTGTAATGGATGAAGCCGGAAACATCGCGGATATCGAGGTGAATTATCCTATGGATTTCACCCAACAAATGCTTGATTATGGAAAGAAATATGCTTTCCTAAACAAGTAAAAAAACTTCAAAAGGGATGCTTCATTTGAAGCATTCCCTTTTTTATTTAATAGAGAAAAACTGTATTATTATTAAATGGCAAAAAAGGATCAAATTCTAGACGCAGCCAAGTTGCTCTTTAACAGACAGGGCTATGCAAAAACAAGTGTCGATGACATTTCTCAAGCAGTAGGCATGCGTAAGTCATCTCTTTATTACTACTTCAAAAACAAAGAAGATCTCTTCATGTGTTCTTTTAGAGATGACTGGGAGCAGAAATTTAGAATGTTTGAAACAGAAGCCAACAAAGAAAACAACCCTACCGACAAAATACTCACCTACATCACTCAATCCCTGAACTACTACGAGAAGGTTGTGATTGAGCATAAAATCCCAGTTAAAGCACTTATTGAAACAAGAAACCTTTATCGGTCATTTGTAAACAAGATAAACAGAGGTGGTATTAGTTTTTATATAACTGCGATCAATGAAGGCATTAGCAAGGGAGATTTTAGAGACTGCGAAGTAGAAAAAGTAGCTGAAGCACTCTTCTTAATTAAATTTTCTATCCAATATGATCAGTTGAGCATGTTTTTGCATAGTTACCCTACTGAGGAGGATTGGACACATATCCGTGAACAAATACTGTATGCCGTCGGTTTAATTTTAGATGGAATAAGAAAAATTTAAAATATTTTTCGAACAAACAAACCTTTTGTTCGAAACATCGTATAAATTTGCAAATACATTCCCGAAAGGGATTTTATTTTGATTGAAATTCGAACGTTTAACCAATTTGTTCTAAATATCTAAATCATGAAAAAATTTGCACTTATTCTAACTGTAGCCATACTTTCGTCATTGGCTACTATCGCACAAGAAATTCCAAAGAAGGAATTTACCATTTCGGTATCTGACAAAAACATTGCCTTGCAACCCGGCGAAACAAAAAAGTACTTTGTAACACTAAACAGATCAAAATCTTACAAAAAGACTGAGATTGATTTATTGATTGATTCTAGCCTACCAGAAGGCATTACAGTTTCTTTTGAAGACGGGTTAGATCCTAAGGTAAATAGAGTAATGGTAGTAACTGCTGCTGAAAATGTATCACCATACAGAAAAGCGGTAATTCTTAAAGGAAAATCACTAAGAGCAAGCAAAGGCGTAATGCTCAATTTGAGTATAAACGACGAGGCCTATACGGCCAACTAAAATATCATTATGTTTTGTTGAGCAAAAAGACAGTCTCGCTTAGGCTGTCTTTTTTTATGCACAAGCAATTCTTACTCTATCCAGGCTTTCTTGATAGTCATATTGCAAATCTTCATGCAAAGTAGCCAAAGCCTTCTCTATTTTTTTTATTTGATTCAAGAGCATATTGACTAGGACCTTACTCTCCTTCCATCTAATGTCTAACTCAGTCAAACATTGACTGAAGTAAAGTAAAATCTCTACTTCGGTTTGCTTATTTCCAGAAAAGCGAATCTGTTTGGTAGCCAGTCGCAAAGCCTTCCTAATCGTCTTCTTAGCCAAATAAAGGCTGGACGGGTTAATCGTTGAAAACGCTTCTGTGATATCATCTTTTACTTGTTCTATATAAAAAGTCTCATTACCGGACTCTAATAGCAAGTAATGTAATAGTTCTTTATTATCCTTTTTATACCTGGCCAATCTGAGACATACAGCTAGTAACTCCTCTTCAGGGAGTTGTTTAAGTTCTTTCTTTAATTCACTGAGAGAGGCTGTGTACATTTTTGTAAGAATTTTGTAATTATTTCAAGTTTTACGCATCTAACATGCAACCACTATGGTTGTTTCAACATCTGTTGTATAAACAACTCATACTGCAATTTGCATTAAGAAAACTCAAATCAAAAACTCAACATCATGCTTAAAAATTTTTATCTCACAGCCATAAGGAATTTGCTCAAGCACAAAAGCTATTTTCTAATCAATATTAGTGGTCTTGCCATAGGCATTGCCAGTTTCATTTTCATTGCTCTTTATATCATCAATGAAATGAGCTATGATAAGTTTCATAGTGAATCAGCCAATATCTATCGGATCCACGTTCATGGACAAATGATGGGGCAAGGCATGGATATGGCAGCTACTGCCTCACCTATGGCTCAAGCATTACTCAATGAATATCCAGAAGTAGCCAAAGTCACAAGAATTAAAGAAAGCGGTGCCTGGTTTATTGGTCGAGGCAATAAAAAGTTCAATGAAGATGGTGTCTTATTTGCTGATTCAACATTTTTCGATGTATTTGATTTTAAATTATTATCTGGTGATGAAAAAACAGCATTGATCAATCCACGGTCAGTCGTTTTGACCCAATCTTATGCTAAAAAGTATTTTGGAGATGAAGACCCCCTAGGCCAAAAACTAACTGTAGAACAGGATACTATTTTTTATACCGTAACAGGTGTCATGGAAGATGTTCCTGATCATTCTCACATGCAATTTGACATGATGGGATCTATGAGTACTTATAAGTTTTGGAACAACAATCAGTGGGTCAGTCACAACCACTATACTTATATCACATTACACGAGGAAACCGATGTTCAAGCTTTCGAAGATAAAATTCAAAATCTGGTATACAAATATGTCGGTCCACAGGTAGAACAATTCCTTGGCACGACTATGGAAGCTTGGGAAAGTGCAGGAAATTCATTTGGCTATTATCTGATGCCTCTGGAGGACATTTACCTTTATTCTAATGTGGATGAAGAAATGGAAGCCAACAGTGATATTTCTTATATCTACATATATTCTTTGATCGCAATAATTCTATTATTCATAGCGATTATCAATTTTGTGAATTTGGCTACGGCACAATCTTCTTCCAGAGCGAAAGAAGTAGGCATTCGAAAAGTGGTGGGATCTAGCAAACAAAAGCTAATCTCACAGTTTATTTTTGAGTCCATCGTGGTATCATCATTAGCTACGCTGATTGCATCAATTCTAGTATTCTTATTGACTCCAAATTTCAATCAACTGATTGGAAAAGAAATTGCATACACGCTGACATCCAGCATATGGAGTATCGCCATACTTGGTGCTTTAGCTGTAATTATCGGAGTGCTGGCTGGCTTTTACCCTTCTTTTGTATTAGCTGCATTCCAGCCTGTACATGTATTAAAAGGCACTATGAGTTCTGGTGCGAAAGCAGGTTGGATGAGAAACTTATTGGTAGTTATTCAGTTTACAGCAGCGATCATCATTATCATTGGTACTGTGGTAGTTTATAATCAAATAGATTTTATGTTGAGTAAAAACTTAGGGTTCGATAAGGAACAAACCCTAGTGATTCGAAGATCAGATGTACTTCGAAATAACATTGAGAATTTCAAAAATGACTTGTTAAAAAACCCCAATATAAAAAGCGTAGCTAATGCTATTTCGATTCCTGGAAAAAGTAGGTACAACAACAATGCCTACATGACAGAAGATGCTCCAGATTCACCCTATCTTTTATTTGAAAATCGAGTGAGTTTTGGATATGCCGAATTGATGGGGCTTGAAATTATATCAGGACGATTTTTTTCCAAAGACTTTCCTACAGACTCTACCGCAGTCGTAATCAACGAGTCTGCCGCTAAAGCCTTAGGATATGATGACCCTATTGGTAAGCGATTTATGAATCAAGATCGAAATGGTAATGTATTCTATATGCCAATTATAGGAGTAGTAAAGGATTATCATATAGAATCATTACACAAACCGATTCAACCCGCTGTATTAAGAATAATGTATGGTAATCAAGAAGGGTATGCAGTAGTGAAACTAAGCAACACACACAATATCCGAGAGACTTTACAATTTGTGGAAAATACCTGGTTTGATCATTCCTATAACAAACCATTCCAATACTACTTTTTTGATGATGACTACGCAAATCTATATCGCTCAGAATCAACCACCGCTCGAGTATTTGTAGTTTTTGCTGCTCTGTCCATTTTTATAGCTTGTCTGGGCCTCATCGGTCTTGTAACGTATACTGCAGCCATCAGAAAGAAAGAAATCGGCATTAGGAAGGTTTTGGGTGCCAGCACGGGAACATTAGTCAAACTACTATCAAATGAAATTGTTAAGCTAATTGTCATTTCGACACTAATTGCTTGGCCACTCGCCTATTTCGCTACTGACTATTGGTTACAAAATTTTGCAGACAGGCTTGTCATAAGCCCGTGGATATATATTTCATCTACCTTCATTGTGGTGTTTATTGGAAGCCTTGCTATAAGTTTTCAGACTATTAAAGCTTCTATGAGCAATCCGGTTGATTCCTTAAGGCAAGATTAATCTTTGACTAGTCCTAAATAAGCGTTACAGATTTTAGGATAAAATATTAGATAGCATCGGGTTTCAACTCGATGCTATTTTTGTTTCTATAGTTTCTGATCTTGACCTTATCTTGCTGGTGCATAAGGGCTGGTGTATTCATCCAACAGCTCCAATGAGGCCGATCATGATTGTAAATATAAATACTCTGCTCAATGAGTTTGTCCATTAGTGTTACATCTGATGTGGTGATCCCTAAGATAAATTCATGTTTCAATATCCCATTCACCCTTTCGGCTATAGCATTTTGATACGGATCATAGGTTTCTGTCATACTACAAGTAATTGCTGCCTCATCAAGCAACTGCTGATAAGCATCGCAACAATACTGCAACCCTCTGTCTGAGTGATGGATCAACATTCGCTCAGGATATATACGATTGGCAATAGCCATATTAAGGGCTGATATTGCACCTGAAGCATCTAGGCTTTTCGATACATCATAGCCCATGATCCGCTTTGAATAAGCATCCGTGACCAGCGATAAATACATCGGGTTTTTCCGTGTTCCAATGTAGGTGATATCCGATACCCATACTTGCTCAGGCCTTTGTATGGAAAGCCCATCAATAAGGTTTTTATGTTTTCTAAATCGATGATGTGAGTCAGTAGTAATATGATATTGTCTCTTAGGTGCTATTTGGAGGTGATTTGCTTTCATAATAGCAAATAGCCTGTCTCTTCCAACTCCCAGCGGCTGAAGTTGGTCATAAAGTAAATGATACAACTTTCTGGTACCGATACGAGGCATTTTCATACGCACCTTTTCAACCATGATTACTACCTTGGTGGCTATTTCTTGCTTTTGTTTACTCCTTCTGATAGAGCGGTAATAGATTTGCCTATTCATCCCCAACAGTCTACAGATCTGGGTTACCCCTTCTTTTTGTTCAACCTTGAATCGATCAACTGTTGGGGTAAAGACTTTTTTCTGATAGGGAGTTTGAATTCTTCTTCGGCTATGTCGATCATCATATCAAAGAAAATAGCTTTCTTATCTGCGTTTTCAACCTGCTGTTCAAGCTCTTTTTTCTGTTTTTCCAACAGCCGTACTTTCTGTTCGAGTTCGTATAGTTTTTGGTCTTTAGATTTTGGCATCCGAAGTGTTGATTTATTGACCCAATCAAAGTTACCGTATTTCCGAAGCCAATTGGTAACTGTAGAGTGTGACTGAATACCATACTTGCGAGCGGCGGCTTTTATACCTAACTCTCCGCTTTCAACTTCTGACACAACTGACAATTTAAAAGCGTAGCTGTAGTCCTTCTGTGTTCTTTTAACATACTTGTTCTCTGTGAGTTCGTTCATGACGTCGTTTTTTGTGTAACGCTATTTCAGGACGAGACACTTTTAACAAAAAAAAGAGCTAACAACAATCCAGGTGAGCTCTTTTTGTATGTTCACAATTATCTAATGAAAAATCAAGAAGTTTAAATTGCAGAAAATACGTATTGATTAGTTCATACATAATGATGCATATTTGTCTAACATTTTTTTTGAATTAAAAATAAACTTTAGATATGAACTGGAAAGACGCACTTCAACGACTAAAAGATGGTAATGAAAAATTTACTAGCGCAAAAAGAGACACTGCGGTACCAGACGCTGCTGAAATAAAACGTCACACGGATGGACAATCACCGTATGCAATTATACTTTCTTGCGCCGATAGCCGTGTAGCTCCAGAATTGGCTTTTGATACCGGAATTGGTGAAGTTTTCGTTTTGCGTGTAGCTGGTAATGTAGCCAATACCTCTACCATTGCAAGTATTGAATATGCTGTTGCTCATCTCGGCACCAAGTTAATTGTAGTAATGGGTCACCAAAGCTGTGGAGCCGTAGGTGCTGCTGTAGCTGGTGGAGATAATGGACCGAACTTGAATAAACTAGTAAGCTATATTCAGCCTGCAGTAGAAAAGCTTGGCAAAGATGCTGACGTTGCTGATATCATTAAAGAAAATGCCAATGTATCTGCAAGTACTTTGACCAGTCAATCAGATATCATTTCTAATGCAGTAGCTTCAGATGGAGTAAAAATCGTAACTGCCTACTACAATTTGGATTCAGGTAAAGTTGACTTTGCTTGATGAACTGAAATGGCACAAAAAAGGCTCATCAGGTGTTCTGATGAGCCTTTTTTGTGCCTTACAAAGGAATGTTATTTCCCAAATACGTATCTCGCGTTGATACCAAAAGCATCCGCTCTAAAATCTGTATTTTCTATGAGCCAGAAGGTAGGTCTCCAATCAGCACCTAGAGCTAATGGAAAATCAAAATGATATTCCAATCCAATTTCACCACTCACCCCTAGGAAAAATGGATCGCTAAACAACATAGATGGTCCAACACCTATGTACCAGTTTAATCCAGGCGTATCACCAAGAGGTTTGTAGAAAAAGTCATATAATACTTCAACCCCCACGTTGTCTCCGAAACTAACATCGGCATGCAGTCTACTAAATTCACCTAAACTAAATACACCATCAACGGCTACGTCATTTCCAACGACATCGCCAAATCTAATACCCAATTCCTGTGCGCTAACAGTAGTCATTGAAACTATGAAAATGGCGGATAAAACAAATAATTTTTTCATTTATAGATAATTTAAAAGGTTGAGATATTAAAGTTGCAAAAAAGAGCAGCTTCTTTGATTAATACAATACTTTAAGCATTTTGTTTCATTTAAAAATAACCAAATAAAACTCAACCATATACCATATGGTGTATTTTCTGCTCCTTTACACTCATTTAATGTACCTCATGCATGAGCTTTTTCAAGAAAGGAGCTAGTACAAGTGCTACCAATCCCAAGCCCAAACCAAAGGTTCCAATTTTTTCAAATCCTTCTACATAAACTGCAAGAGAATCCAATCCAGAGGCGGATTCTATATCATCCGTATTGATCGCCATACTTCTTCCGATCCAGCCACCAATATTGAAGGCATAAGCTACGGCCATAAACCAGATACCCATCATAAACCCTACTAATTTTTTGGGCGTCAACTCCGTGATTTTTGACAAACCAACAGGTGACATATTGAGCTCTCCTACCACTAATAGAAAATAGGCAACAACCAAAAACATCATTGGAACTTTTCCTTCTGCATTTGCAAATCCACCACTCAATGCCAGGACATAAAAACCTACACCTATAAGTAATAATCCAATAGCGAACTTATAAGGTGTTCTAGGATTTAAATTCTTCTTTTTTAGGGCAATCCACATGGCTGAAAAAGGAATGGCTAGCAGAACCACAAAAATTGCTGTGATACCGTTTGTTCCGGCTGCCGTAAAACCAACCAATGCCACATTTCTATCCGCAAATAGCGTCAACAAACTACCCGTTAATTCATAAAAAGCCCAGAATACGGTCATCAACAATGTCATATAAAGCACCATAAAAAGCTGACCTCGTTCTTTTCCAGATACTTTAGTGAAGGTCCAAATCAGATATACTAATACACACAAGACAAGGATATTAAAAATAAAAGATACAATGGTACCTTCAAACATGACACTTCCAAATGCCTCAAGCACAAAGTCTCCAAATTGTATTAAATAGGCAATAATTGGCACCAAAAGTACTGCTGCAACCGGCACCCAATGTTTCTTCTTCAGACCAAAAACATTTTCATTTAAAGCTTCCTCAGAAGGTGGTAATCCATGATCTCCAAAAACACCATTTTTTGAACCTTTCCAGAATACGATCAGACCGGTCAACATGCCAATACCTGCTGCACCGAACCCATAATGCCAGCCATAAGTAGCACCTAGCCAACCACAAAGAATTGGAGCTACAGCTGCACCTACATTGATCCCCATGTAAAATATAGTAAAGCCAGAATCTCTTCGAACATCACCTTTTTCATAAAGCGTACCTACGAAAGATGAAATATTAGGCTTAAAGAATCCATTACCTACGATCAATAACCCTAAGGCCGTATAAATGCAATTGGGTGTTCAATAGCCAAAATAAAATGACCCGCTGTAAAAAACACAGCACCAAGCATTACAGCCCGTCTGAACCCTAACAATTTATCTGCTACCACACCACCAAGCGCAGGTGTGGCATACACCAACATTCCATACGCGGCATAAATCCCAAATGCAATACTGTCCCGTTCAGCTGATGCGCTGAACATCTCATTTACCATGTACAGGGTAAGCAAGGCACGCATGCCGTAAAAACTAAAACGCTCCCATAACTCTGCAAAGAATAGATAAAATAGTCCTTTTGGGTGGCCGAATAACTCGGGTTGTTGATTTGCATTCATATATTCAGTCTTAAAAATTTGACGAATATAATAAGAATGAACTATTTGACTTGTCGTATTGAGACTAACGGTTCAAATAGCAGTTGAATGGGGTAATTTTTGCACAAAAAAGAGGCTGTCTAAAAAACCCAGATTAATTGTCAGGCTGAGAAACTCGAAGCCTGGCTCCGTGACGTAGACGACATTTCGAGAGCCTCTATGTGACAATTCTTAGAGATTTTGGTTTTTTTAGACAGCCTCTATCTTCATGAAAGATAAAGTCCTATTTCACTCCATGCATTCCTTTTTTCATCAATGGAGTCAATACAAATAGCGCGACACTGATCGCTACACCCACCCACATCAACGATGAGAAGAAATCAGCGTATACCGCACCCGCAGCTCCTACGTCAGCTACCTCACCTCCTGCAGTATCCATAGCCGCAAATTTCCCAATCTGTGCTGCTACCAACTCCGAATAGGCAGTGGCTAAAAACCAAACCCCCATCATAAAGCCAACAACTTTTGGAACCGATAGTTTTGTTACTGCTGAAAGTCCTACAGGAGATAAACATAATTCTCCAGTTGTATGAAGCAAATACGCTAACACAATCCAGATATAGGCCACTTTACCAGAAGCATCAGGCATTGTGGCTCCTAATACCAAAGCTCCAAAACCCAGACCTGCTTGTAAAATACCTAGTCCAAATTTCATTGGGGTACCAGGTTCCATATTGTGCTTACTCAAAAAAGTCCATAACCAGGCAAATCCTGGAGCCAATAGGAAAATAAACATCGCATTTAAAGACCCGGTCTGAACTGCTGTCACTTCCCATTTCATTGGTAATCCATTGGCTGATGCAGCTACTTCAGAGGCAAACAAAAAGCTATCTATTCCATAATAAACAAATACAACACCCACAAAAGCAAACACAGCGCCTGTGATTTTTTGCTCAGAATCATTCATGGCTAGAAACTTGCCCTTACCTATAAATCCGACAGTTAAGGGCAATATGATCAACAAAACTCCCATGACATACAAACCTGTAGTTTCATTTGGCAAAAAATGAAGGTTGATCAACACACGATCAATTACTCTGTCAGCATAAAGCGTCATGGAACCTGCAGATTGCTCAAACAGTGCCCAAAAAACTACAGTAAACAAGGTTAATGAGGCCAATACTATCATCCTACCTCTTTCCTGCGCATTACACTCCTTGTACAAGAACCAGATGAGCCACACCAAAACAGCTAAGGCCATAGCATTTAGAGAATCATGAACAATGCTATTGGATTGTACCAAAAACCAGATGAATGGTACACTCACCAGAGACCCCAGGTAAATGACTAATTCTTTGTTTAAGCCAAGAAACACTTTTTCCTTTAATACTTCTGGATTTTCAGGCTCTGCATGTCCGTGCAAGAACTTTTGTCCCCAAAGAAAAACTACAAGACCCAGAAGCATACCAATCCCAGCAGCACCAAATCCGTAACCCCACCCATAGTTTTCTCCTAGATAACCACAAAGTAAAGTGGCCGCAAAAGAACCGAGATTGATTCCCATATAAAATATAGTAAAACCAGAATCTCTCCTTTTATCTCCTACTTCATAGAGTTTACCTACAATGGTCGAAATATTTGGTTTCAAAAAGCCCACGCCAACTATTATAACAGCAAGTGATAAATAGAATATTTTTAGTGCAAAATCATCCTGAACCGCAACTCCATCTATCATGGTTGCTTGGTCTCCTTCAAAAGCAAGCCCCAAATGTCCAAAGCACAATAAGATACCTCCGAAAATCACTGCTTTTCTCATCCCCAAATACCTGTCGGCCAAAATACCGCCAACTACTGGTAAAGCATAAACCAAACCGGCATAAGCACCCAACACATCGTAACCAGCTCCATCTGTAAATAAGTGATATTTTGTAAGGTAAAGAAGTAATAAAAATTTCATTCCGTAGAATGAAAATCGCTCCCACATTTCTGTGAGAAAACAAATGTAAAGTCCCTTAGGGTGTCCGAATATTTCCTGCCTGTCTGCCATATAGATTTTAAGTATTCTAATTCAATTTCGCCTCTACCAACAACTTAAAATCTCTCTTCCTTTTTCATCTTCAACAGACATTACTTTCATACTTCAAACTGAAGTTTATACAGACAAATTATGCCTTAGACAGTATATCTTGTTTAGATCGAATTCGATGAGGTTTATCAATTTTGGATGTTGTTTGATATAGATCGAGCCGCCAAAATAAAAAGAATAATCTTAAATCAAATGAATGGTCTATTTAATTGCCGGTTGTTGCCAAGATAGTATTAGGATTGACTATGACCCTGCTCCGAGCATATATCATGACATCGACATAGAATTTTATCAATCGAAAAGCAAAATACAATACTATTTCGCCAGGATTTTTCGTTTGATTATTGCCCTTTTCGGAGGGCAAATCACAAATCAAATCAAACCTAAATATATTAGTGAGATTAATTAATATAACCTTACTGAATTACAACATTTTATATGCCAATATTTAGACAAGGCTAAAAACAAATAACAGCCGTCATTTGAACTGTTTCATAAAATTTATGATGTTGTTATCGACCCCTTCAGACTCCCCTATTGCCTTCACAAATGCACTTCCAATAATCCCGCCTTTTGAATATTGGCACACTTGGTCAAAGGAGCTTTTATCCTTAATTCCAAATCCAGTAATTAGTGGGTTCTTCAAATTCATCGCCTTGAGCCTTCCTGCAAAATTCTCGAAATCTGAAGTGAAATTCTTATTCTCGCCAGTAGTGCTAGATGACGAAACCATATAGATAAACCCATCGGTATTTTCATCCACCATGCGGATTCTTTCATCTGTAGAAGCCGGCGTCACTAGAATAATATTTCGCAATCCATTCTCCTCGACAATTGCTTTGTAATTAGCGATATACTCTTCTACTGGAAGGTCAGGAATGATCAATCCATCAACATCAATATCTTTGCATTTTTTGCAAAATTTCCCAAAGCCATATTGCATAATAGGATTTAGAGAACTCATCATTATTAGTGGAATATCTACTGATTTTCTCACGTCCTTTAATTGGTCAAAAAGCAACTTCACAGTCATGCCATTTTCAATAGCCACGCTATTGCTATGCTGGATGGTGGGACCATCTGCTACAGGATCTGAAAAGGGGATTCCAATCTCTATTAAATCTGCACCTTGCTCAACCAATTGATTGATCACTTTTACCGTATCATTTAGACCTGGATATCCAGCAGTAAAATAGATGGATAAGATGTTATTTTTATTTTTAAGTAAGTTATTTATTCTATTTTTCATTTCAGAATATTGTTCTAGTTTGAGATAAAATATTACAGACTACGCAAATAAGTTTGAAGGTCCTTATCTCCCCTTCCAGACAAATTCACAACTATTGTTTCTCCATGAGCTATAGTTATTTTATCCAAAGTTGCCAAGGCATGAGCAGATTCCACAGCCGGTATAATTCCCTCTAGCAAGCATAGTTCTTTACCAGCATTCAAAGCATCTTCATCCGTGATCGCTTCATATTTCACTCGTCCAGACTCAAACCAATGAGACAAGGCAGGTCCAATACCAGGATAATCTAATCCAGCTGAAATAGAATGGGGCTCCACTACTTGTCCATCATCCGTTTGCATGAAGAGTGTCTTACTTCCATGTAGAATACCACTTTTACCTTTGAAGGTAGCAGCAGCTGTATATCCAGTTTCCAAACCTTTCCCTGCTGCCTCAGCTGCAATCAGCTCAACTTGCTCATCTTCTATAAAGTGAAAAAATGCACCAGAAGCATTACTTCCACCACCGACACAAGCAATTACGCGATCAGGAAATTCAGTTCCTGTGGCTGTTTTAAGTTGTTTCTTTATCTCTTCACTTATAACAGACTGGAATCTTGCTACCATATCAGGATAAGGATGCGGCCCCACCACAGATCCAATAATGTAATGTGTATCAAACGGATTGCTAATCCAGTAGCGCATGGCCTCATTTGTAGCATCTTTAAGTGTTTTACTCCCCGAAGTTACTGGTATGACCGTAGCACCAAGCATTTTCATTCTACCCACATTAGGCGCTTGTCTGGCTACATCGACTTCTCCCATAAACACTACACATTCTATCCCCATCAGGGCACAGGCGGTAGCTGTAGCTACTCCATGCTGACCAGCTCCAGTCTCGGCTATAATCTTATTCTTTCCAAGCTTTTTAGCCAATATGATTTGCCCTAGTGCATTATTAATCTTATGAGATCCGGTATGATTCAGATCTTCTCGCTTTAGATAAATATTTGCTCCGTACTTATCGGATAGTCTTGAAGCCAAATAAAGAGGTGAAGGTCTACCCACATAATCTGAAAGCAGCATGTTAAATTCCTTCTTGAACTCCTCGCTTGCAATAATTTGCTCGTAAGTTTCCCTCAATTCAGTTACATTGGCTTGCATCATTTCTGGAATAAATGCCCCTCCAAAACTTCCAAAATAGCCCTTCTCGTCTGGTTTCAACTTGGTCTCCATCTATCTATTATTTCTTTAATTCTTTTATAAATTCTTTTAATGCCTGTTCATCTTTTTGACCAGGACTAATCTCAAATCGGCTATTCACATCTACTGCATACAGCTGGGGATGATTCAACTCCATCAACGAAGACACATCCTCCAATCCTATCCCCCCACTCAAAATAAATGGTTTGTTCATCTTGTATTGCTCTAGTACGCTCCAATCAAATTGGGTTCCATTACCTCCATAAGACACTCCTTTGGTGTCAAAAAGAAAACAATCGACAACCGCCTCATATGAGAACAAATCGGTTGGCAATTCATCATATACTGAGAATGCCTTGAACAACTTAAACCCTTTCTTTTTAAGCGCTTTGCAATATTCAGGTGTCTCATCACCATGCAATTGCACATAGTTCAATTCATGACTTTGTGCCAATCTCACAACATTGTCAATCGTCTCATTTACAAACACACCGACTTTCTGTTTAGCAGAAACTATTTCCCCTCCTATATCGCCTTCTTCAAAATATCTTTTGGACTTATTATAAAAAATGAATCCTATGAAATCCACATCGGATTCATTGAGAAATGTGAGGTTAGAACGATTTCTAATGCCGCAAACCTTGATTTTCATCCTTTCACCAATTGAGTCGCCATAAAATTCTTGAGTTCGCTCGCTGGATCAGCGTGTTTCATGAATTGCTCACCAATCAAAAACCCCTTGTATCCCTCAGCAGCCAGAATATCCATTTCTTTTGTAGAGGAAATGCCACTTTCTGATATTTTCAATTGCTCTTTAGGGAGGATTTTAGCTAAGTCTATTGAATTTTGAATAGTTGTTCTGAATTGTTTCAAATCCCTATTATTCACACCCAAAATATCCACAGGATCATAATAACCTTCTTGAAACTCTTCTTCGTTGTGAATCTCCAAAAGCACCTCTAGTCCCAGCTGATGCGCCAAATCTGTGAACCTTACAATTTCTTCTTTGGTAAGAATCGCTGCTATCAACAACATCAAATCAGCTCCAATAGCCTTGGTTTTATACACTTGGTATTCATCAATAATGAAGTCTTTTCTTAATACAGGGCAAGACATATGCTTCCTAGCCCGCTGAAGGTCTTCAATACTACCACCAAAATAGTCTTGGTCTGTAAGTATTGAAATAGCAGAAGCCCCAGCTTGACAATAGCCCTTGGCGACTTGAGCAACGTCTACTTTGTTATTAATAACTCCTTTAGATGGCGACTGTCTTTTAAATTCAGAAATGATCCCATAAGGTGTAGCTTTTTCTAAGTTCTCAACTGTAGAATGGCATTCTCGATCAAAATAGCTTGATTTAATCAAATCATCTATAGAAATAACTGACTTCTGATAAGCTACCTCCTCCTTCTTAGTCTGAACTATTTTATCTAAAACATTCATGATTATGTAACCGGTATTTGGGTTTTGTTTGGATTTAAAAATTTCTTAAAGCTTTTGAATGCTGCCCCTGAATCTATAGACTCTTTGGCCATTGCCACCCCTTCTTTTATGTCATCAAGTCCTTTTCCAATGGTTAGTGCAAGGCCTGCATTGGCTAAAACCACTTCAGTTTGAGCTTGAGTAGCCTCGCCTCTTAAAACATTGAGAAATATTTGAGCCGAATCCTCTACAGTTTCTCCTCCATTGATAGAAGATTGGTTAGTCAAACTCAAACCAAGGTCGTTGGGATTATAGACCGTCTCTGTTTGATTGGTAATGACTTTAAAAGCGCCTGTCAGCGATATTTCATCATATCCATCCAGCGCATGCACAATGGCACAGTCTCTATTCTCATTTTGATGCAAGTACTGGTATAATCGCGCCAATTCAAGGTTATACACACCGATCAACTGCTTTTCAGGCCTACTCGGATTTACTTGAGGCCCAAGCATATTGAAGAATGTTTTTAGACTTAGGTCTCTTCGTACTGGAGCGACATTTTTCATTGCAGGATGAAACAATGGCGCATGAAGAAAACAAATACCAGCTTGATCCAGGCTTTTCTTCAACTCTTCTTCTTCCGCTTTGAATTCGTACCCTAAATGAACCAGCAAATTTGAAGATCCGCACATAGATGATACACCATTATTTCCATGTTTTGCAACATGTTGTCCAGCGCCTGCCACTACAAAACAAGAAGTGGTAGAAATATTAAAAGTATCTTTTCCGTCTCCACCGGTACCGCACATATCCATAGCATCATAACCTTTCAAATCGATAGGTTTGCACAAATCAAGCATCGCCTCTTTAAAACCGGCCAATTCATGGGTACGAATACTTCGCATTAAGTAGACAGTCATAAATGCAGCCATCTGACTCTCATTGTATGTACCATTGGCCAATTCAATCAGCGTATCCTTAGCTTCCTGTTGAGTTAGGATATAATTATTTGTTAGTTTTTGTAATATCTCTTTCATCTGATTAGGCTTTGATCCAGTTTTCCATGAGTTTAATACCGTGTTCGGTTAGAATGGATTCCGGGTGAAACTGTACACCTCTCACCGCATATTCCTTATGTGCAACCGCCATTACTTCACCCTTATCATCAACAGCTGTTACTTCTAATTCACCAGTATACTGAGGATCTATCGCCCAACTATGGTAACGACACACTTTGAACCTTTCCGGCATGTCATTGAATAATGTGTCTGAAGACTGCACCTTGACATCTGTAGCAATACCATGTAATACGGTTGGAAGATTGTAAAGCTTAGCCCCAAATACTTCCCCAATAGCTTGATGCCCAAGACATACACCGAATATGGATTTGTCTTTTGCATAATTCTTGATCACATCAAGTAATATTCCGCTTTCATTGGGTAAACCTGGACCAGGAGAGAGCAGAATTCTGTCATATTTCCCTACTTCGTCAAGAGAAATTTCATCGTTACGATAAACATCCATACGCTCGTCTCCATCTAGTTCCCGAAGGATATGGACCAAATTGTATGTGAACGAATCGTAATTATCTAATACTAAAGTCTTCATTTCTGTGCTTCTAATTTTTCATTGATGCTGTCTGCTTTTTTAATCGCTGACTCTAAGGCACCTAATTTGTTGTATACCTCTTGAACTTCACTATCAGGGTCTGATTTAGCTACTATTCCTGCCCCTGCTCTAAAGTGCAACCTATTGTTTTGACTCAAAAATGAACGAATCAAAATGGCATGATTAAAATTGCCATGAAAGTCCATCAAACCAATCATCCCACCATAATACCCCCTCTGTGAACTTTCATATTCATCGATCAACTGCATTGCTCTATGCTTGGGTGCACCTGATAGCGTCCCGGCAGGAAAAGTGTTTGCAGCCAAATCGACGGCCGTCTTGCCATCTTTTAAAAAAGTCGAAACCTTGGACACTAGGTGTATGACGTGTGAAAAGAATTGAATCTCTTTGAATTTCTCAACTGTGACTCGATCACCAGATTTACTCAAATCGTTTCGTGCCAAATCAACCAGCATAACATGTTCTGAAGTCTCTTTAACATCTTCTGATAGTGCTTTGGCGGCAACTGCATCTTGCTCATCATCACCTGTTCTTTTATAAGTTCCGGCTATTGGATAAATAGCAGCTTGGCCATCATTCACCTCCAATTGAGCTTCGGGTGATGATCCGAAAATCTTAAAAGAACCATAATCGAAATAGAACAAATAAGGAGAAGGGTTAATACTTCGTAAAGCTCTATAAAGCAAGAATTCATCTCCTTTGAACTCGGTGTTGAAACTGCGCGAAAGCACCATTTGGAAGGTGTCACCACGTTGACAATGCTCAATGGCTTTCAATACACTCGCACGATATTCCTCGTCAGTCATGTTGGATTTCACTATTCCATTAGACTGAAAGGAATATTCTGGTGTATTGTTCGAAGAAATGAGCATTTCAATTTCATCTAGTTTATAAGCCTGGCTTTCATCCTGTAACGCATTGTGCGTGATAAATATCTTATTAGAGAAGTGATCGAAAGCAATTACATATTCGAAGAAGAAATATTGCATCAACGGCACTTCAAAATCTTTAGCCTTTCTAGGATTAAACTTAATGTTCTCAAACAACTGTACACCCTCATAAGCAGTAAAACCAAACAAACCTGCCTTTGTGTATCCTGCCTTAGTATCCTTTTCAGTGTTGAAGCATCCCAAAAATTGCTGAAAGGCACTTAAAACATTCACATCATTCATGCTGGTGAATTCAGCCGATTCATCGGGAAGCTGTTGAATTACATAACCATTATCCACTTTAAACTCGGATAATGGGGAAAATGCGATATAAGAGATACTGTTCTCTTTGGCATGGTAATCAGAACTTTCCAGTAAGAATGAATTTGGAAATTGATCCCTTATTTTGAGATATATACTTACAGGAGTCAGTATATCCCCTAGTATTTCTCGTGTTTTCGAATAAATATTGATTTGTTTCATGTCAAATTTTGGCAAAAAAAAAGCCCCGATGATCGGGGCTTTGTTATTTATGTCTTTCAATACATACTAGTTCCGATCACATTTCGCTTGCAAAATGCTCCACCACCAGTTCGTATTGTTGTTTATCATTTTCATTGATGCAATAATATTTCAGGATTTTACCAGAACCAAAATTATATTCAAGTTTTTAAAAAATAATTTTCTCTCAACAGAGATTAATAGTTATATATTTCAAAAATTGATTTAATTTGAAAATTAGAAACAAATTACTGAACTTGTACTTTCTTTAAAGAATAGAAACACAGCCTAAATCAATATATATATGTCATCAGAGTTAGATGTAAAGCAGCAGTTGAGTTTGCTTGTCCACCTGTCAAAGGTTGATAATTTTATCGCAGAACCTGAATCTAAAATGATTCACTATCTAGGCAATCTACATGGGCTTACAGAAGATGATATTGAGACTATTATTGACAATCCGATGCCAATCCCTGAACTTCAGGATTTACACCCAGACACAAAGTTTGAATATTTATTCAACATTGTTCAATTAATGAAAGTAGATGGCAAGGTATTCCAATCAGAGATTGACTTTTGTGAGAAGATTGCTCTTAAACTAGGTTATAAACCTGGAGTAATCGCTGATTTGTCTGCCTATGTATATAGCGACCCTACTATCAATACCAGCAAAACATTCTTGAGAAGTATTGTTGACGAGCACTTAATGCCTCGTAAAAAGAAGTAATAATTACCTTTTATATTTCTTGGCTTTTTTACCACCTACATTAGAGGTGCTTTTTCCTTTTGTGGTCAATGCTGGATTATATCCAAACATATAAGCCACAGAAACTACAAACATGTGAGATCGATACTCTAGATCTTCTTTGTAGTTGTTGATATTGGAAAAAACCGTTCCATCATTGAATGCCATATTTGAATGAGCCCAGCTGATTTTGGCATCTACTATGGCGCGTTGCGTTGGCGTAATATCAAATAACCAGCCCACTCCGAAGTCAAGGGCGTACTGTAATCGGTTGGGTTTGGTGACGATGAGTTTATCATTGTAATCCCCAACATTAATTTCTTCAAGTTCCTTTTTAACAAATTGAACATTAAAATTGACCGGAGTCCCAGGTTCAGATGCATTTTCTTCTGTTTCATCAGAGATTATAGTTCCTTTCCCTCCTAGCCACCAGCTTAATCTTGGCCCTGCCTCAACAAACACCTTGAATCTACTGTTCTTCATAAAAACCACACGAGCCATTAACGGCGCCGTAAGAAAATGATTGACGGTCTTACTATCTAGCGTCTGATCTTGAAAGATTGCATTTGCCTGTGTTCTATTATTCACTCGCATGTACATGATTTCAGTATGAACCTCAAAATGGCCTTCCGTTGAATAATCCATCGCAATACCCGCATGCCAATTGACCTTATTAGATATTTTAAATGTATCCTTTCTAGCTTTATTCTGATATTGAGGTACAATTATTTGTCCTCCAAATTTAGGCCCAAACCAAAATTGTGCTTCACTGGAGAAAGAAACCAACAATAACACTATAAACAATAACCTTTTCATTTCTCTTTTAAAGTGATCTGATTGAATCAAGAATTGCAAAATACAATAATTAAACTAATATCATAAATCATGTAGTGGATAGCACAAAAAATATTCGTGTTTTGATAATAATATCGTTTTTTTTCAATTATTGTATAGAGTACAATCTAATTTCAAATGTTTGTTAATTTTCAATTAGATTTGAATTGTACAAATGTCGAAAAAAAAGAACTAATTAATTAGTCTTTTGCTTTAGCAATCAGGTATAACCTATGAAAAAAAATATATTAGTATTCCTGCTATCCCTATGTTATGCAGGTCAAGGTCTTTTAGCTCAAGATCAAAAAATCTATAGCCAATTTTTCATGAACCCATATGTCATTAATCCAGCTTATGCAGGATCGACTGGCTATACAACTGTCTTTGGCGTTCATCGCCAGCAGTGGATGGGTCTTGAAGGGGCACCTGCCTATTCGCACATTAGTTTCAGTACTCCATTGGAAAACAATATATCATTTGGTGCTATGGCATTCAATAACAATGAAAATGCCATCAAAACTTCTGGGGCAAAAGTGACAGGAGGTTACCTACTTGAAATAGATAGGAAACAATTTATTCGTTTTGGCATGTCTATAGGAGGAGGATATACGAACTATGACGTCGATGCTGGGGTAGATCCCACCCTATTGGCGTTATCAAACACCTCATTTCTTATGGCCGACATCGGTGTATCGTATTACTACGAAAATTTCAACGTAGCACTTTCCGTTCCCAATTTGATTGGTCGTAATGTAGTTGACGCCAATGCTTTTAGTGATATTAAAGTTGAACCTTATAAAGATCTAACGCTTCAGGCCAACTACAGACATTTTGTCAATAGAGACTTATCTATAGAACCACATCTTATTTATAGATTCTCTGTGGAAAACTTATCTCAATATGAAGCTGCTGTAATTGCTCATATCGGGCATGTCGTTTGGGCAGGATTGAATTACAGACAGGACTATGGAGCTGGCGCCTTATTTGGGATTAAAATCCAGGAAAAAGGCGCAATCGGATTTGCCTATGAATACGGTAAATCCGAATTAGATGGAGCAACGTCAGGAACATTCGAAGTAAGTTTAGGATTGCAAATTGGTGACAAAAAGAAAAATCAACGACAAGCAGTTTCTTTTATTCATAATTTCAAAAAATCGAAGCACGAAAAATCAAAAAGTTCTTCACGAAGTCAGTATTTAGCACAGCAAAGAGCTAAAGCTGCAGAACAAAGAAGGGTACAACAAGCAGCGGCCGCAGCCGCTGCAGCAACAGCTGCCACAGCCGCTCAGGCAGAACAACAAACAACAGCGACAACTGCTACCGAAACAGCTGATCAAACCACGACAACAGCCGCTGCAACTACTGAAGGAGCACAAGCCACTGTCGTAAGTGAAACATTGGACCATGACACTCCTTTAGAACATAGAACCACTGATAAAGGTGTTTGGGAAATTGGAGCTACTTATATACAAACTCGTGCAGATAGTTCAAAAACAAAAGAGCTTAAATGGCACGACGCTTTAACTGACACACCCGATCATGCAGAGTTGCCTCCAAATACGCATCGTAGAATACCTGGCAACATCCTCGAATTACCTGCCGGACATCACGTAATCGCAGGCGAATTTGATTCTTACGAGGAAGCAGAAGACTATAGTGATAAGATTTTCGAAATGGGTTTCCATGGGTCGTTAGTAGGTCACTTGGAATCTCTCGAAGACAAAAAGTATGTAGTGGTTGTACATAAAGGTGCTACTATGGGGATTGCCAAGGAAGAGCAAGAAAGGTGGAGTAAGCGGAAAAACCTGAATCATGTGTATATCTTAAACGTGGTCGAATAATTAGATATGAGAAAGAGTAATCAAATGACAAAGAATATCATAGTTTTTGCACTAGTCTTGACTTTCACTTTAAGTGCCAGCGCACAAGCTCCTTATATAAATAGCATCAGTCCTACTTCGGCTGTTACCGGTCAGGAAATAAATATTTCAGGCAGTAATTTCACAGGAGCTACCGCAGTATTTTTTGGAGGCATGCAGGGTGACAACATGAACGTGGTCAACACAAATCTCATTACAGTAGATGTTCCCTTCGGAGCTACGTTTGATCAAATATCTGTAGTTCATACCAATGGCATCGGATATTCTCCTCAGAAATTCACTCCGACCTTCGATGGACAATCCATTGCAGATGGTTCGACGGTATTAGGGAATTTAAGCGGACAAGAGACTTTTGCAAGCTCAAGAACTCAAACTCAAGACTTGTGTACTTGCGATTTAGATGGAGATGGCCTTTTAGATATGGCTCTTACCAATGCTGGAAGCACAGATGGTTTAATCTGGTTTAAAAACACATCCACTATTGGAGATGCTAATTTTAATTCTCCAATTGTCATAGAAAATGGCTTCACAATGACCAACGTGGTGTGTGGCGATTTAAATGGAGATGGGTTCTCTGATCTATTAGGTAACCAACTAGGCAACGAAGGTAGTCTATATACTTATTTCAATGATGGTGCCGGCAATTTCGATGCAGGTGAAGAGTGGACGCTCCCTACCAACGGAGGATTATTCAGAAAACCAGGACGTATCGCCATCGCGGATTTAGATTTAGACGGTCTACCAGAAATCATAGTAGCCACGGAGGATGACAACAAAGTCTACTATTTCAAAAACACGAGTACAGTTGGGAATATCAACTTTAACAGTACACCTGTTGCCTTATCTGCCCCTGAAAATTCAGGTACAGCAGGACTAGGTGGTCTGGATGTAGCCGACTTAAACAATGACGGGCTTCCCGAAATTATCACATCTAATTTTACAGAATTTGGTTACTATGTATTTCAAAACAATAGTCAGCCAAATACCATAACATTCAGGGACCCTTTGTTTATGAATACCAATAGTAGTATTCGGACTTTGATTGCTGGCGATTTGAATAATGATGGATTCGCCGATGTGGTCCTGACCAATTCTGATATCAGCAGTAGCAATGTGATAGAAATTTCGGCCAACGGAACAATTTCTGCTGGCGGTGACATCACCATGACATCACCGATTTCTATTCTAGGAATTAGGCAAAGTTGGGGTGTCGATCTTGGTGACATCGATGGAGATGGAGATTTAGATATTATTGTTGGCTCTGAGATTGAAAATGGGTTCTACGCAGTAATGAATACTAACCCATCATCAATTGCTGCTGCAAGTTATAGTGTTGGGTTGGTCGCTGGCACCAATTTAAATAATGCTCGGAATATCAAAGTGGCGGACATTGACAATGATGGACGCCCGGATTTCGCCTACACCAACAATTCCAAATCCACCTCCAATGGAAACCTAGGAACACGTCTGAATGAGATTTGTTTCGTACCTGTGATCAGACCATCTGGATCAACTACTCTTTGTGAAAACGAGTCTGTGGATTTGGTAGCTCCGACGAGCGGGTATAATTATGTTTGGAAAAGAGGAACTACTACGTTAGGTGAAACGTCAAATACACTGACACTAACCGAAGGAGTAACTAGTCCACTAGACGGTACATACACTGTTTCGGTAAATAATGGTTGTTCTACAGAGTCAAATGGTCTAGCTGTAACAGCTCCAGGAGAAGCTTTAGGCATTCCAACTACTTCAATCACGGATACACCATGTGAGGGTGACAATGTAAGTCTATCTGCATCCCCCGGAGCTGGAGGCACAACGGTTGGATATGAATGGACGGGACCCAACGGATTTACAAGTTCGGATCAAAACCCTACGATCAACAATATAACTGCAGAACATTCAGGTGAGTACTATGTAACTGCAATGTCTAATGCCGGCTGCGAAAAGCGATCGGCGGTCGAATTAGTTACTGTAATCTCTACACCAGTCGTTAGTGTCAACAATCCAAAGCCAGATTATTTTTGTAATGGCACAACACTAGATTTATCTACTAACAATTTCGCAGGATATACTTACGCTTGGAATAAAAATGGCGCTCCAATAGCGCCTGCTGAAACCGACCCAGATCTTTTAGAAGTTAATAGTGCGGGCGACTATAGTGTTACTATTACTGGATCTGGTTGCTCATACACCAGTGCTGAAAGGACCATTTCAGCTGTAACCCCTCCTACTTCTTCCTTTATTCCTTCTGATACAATCATCTGCGAAGCTGTACCTGTAACATTCAACGCTACATCTACAGGAGAAAGTGGATTGAGTATTGTCAATCATTGGGATTTCAAAGATGGCAGCAGTGTAGAAACTGGTGATGCTCTCACTCATGCATTTATAACAGCAGGTACTTATGCGGTAACGCTCACAGCCAAATATGATGGAATTGCCGATGCCGACTGTACTTATACACCTGCAGATTCAACGCTGACTGTAAGGGCCGCTCCAACAGATGTTGATCTTATTATATCAGACAACAGTGATCCCAATAATTTTGAAAAGTGCCGTGAATCTTCTATAACACTACGATTAGAGAATAATTATGAAACTTATGCCTGGCGAATTGAGAATGATACGATAAGTGAAATCGCAATTGCAGAAGTTTCCGTAGAAGTTGATGTTTTTGTCTCTCTCACAGATAGTATAAAATGTGAATTCAATACAGATCCAGTTTCAGTATCCAACTATACCACCGGTGGCATCACCATTTCGGCTAGTTCAAATACTGTAGAAGACGATGTGGATTTAGGTCGTATCATTAATATGCAAGAAGGTCAATCCTCTATCACACTTACTGTTGACAATGCTACCGAACCGGCTTGGGAACCCGCCATTTACATTGATGACACTACGGCTACCCAAGTGATCGTATCAGCTTCCAACAAACAACTCATTTCTGTATATGGTATAGACAATTTAGGATGCCAGGAAAAGGATTCTGTGACACTGGTATTTCCTGGAGTGAATGCTGCTAAAAGCTTTACACCAAATGGCGATGGTATTGGCGATTGCTGGGAAGTATCAAATATTGGAGGTACAAATTGTCAAGTGGTAATTTTCGATGGCAAAGGAAGAAGAATCAGAGAGCTATCATTTAACCCAGATAGTGGTGCAGATGATTGCGTTTGGGATGGCACCAAATCGAATGGTTCTGCCCTTCCTGATGGAATGTATTATTACTTTATAAGTTGTTCGGATAGTGAAAATGAAAGCAGTGGATCCATATTTATGGCCAGATAACGGGCGTAATTTTTACCTAATCCATAGGGGATATCCGTAAATTCATCGAAAAACCACCTTCTTTAAGTGACATTTTTTATAAAAATAGTACACGATATTTTAATTAATATACCTTTAAAGCAAAATTGGCCATGTTGAACCCTAAAATGAAACCAAAACAGCATAAATGCCTATTGGTTACTTTTGTATTAACAGGGGCATTAAAAAGTAGAACTTTTTTTCAATCGTATGAATAGCTATAGAAAGATTTTTATCCTTATCCTATGTATTATTCCCAATATACTCTTAGCTCAAGAGATTTGTGATGATGGCATAGATAACGATAACAATGGGTTTGTGGATTGTTATGACAGTGCATGTTCAGGAGATGCTTCGTGTTCTGATTTTTATTTCGGTAACTCAGTCGTATGTGACGACCCTGCCACACAAAACCCAGTATTCCAAATCAAACTTCAATGGGCATCCGCGGATCGGACAGCTTTCAACTCTGTAACTCCAGCCATTGGAGATATAGATGGCGATGGAATACCGGAAGTTGTTTCTACCAACAGACAAGACAATACTGTAACCATACTCGATGGAGCCACAGGAAATACTGAACATGGTCCATTAAATGTTGGATTTGATATAGCAAAGACTGTAGCTATTGCAAACCTGGATGATGACGATTGTGCAGAAGTTTTTGTAAGAGGTTTCAAAAACAACAATCTTAGAATGTATGATTGTGAACTTAACGAGGTTTGGTCTGTCAATACAAATACAGGCGCAAAAGTCAGTCTTATTTCTCTTGCCGATTTTAATGGTGACGGAGTCGTTGAACTTTTACATGGTAATGAAATTAGAAACGCGCATGATGGGTCTGTTATCATTGCAGGAACAGGTGATTTCCAGGATGATGAACTACATGGTACTGTTGCGATAGATATTTTAGATGATGCAGATTGTGCCAATTGCGAAGGGTTGGAAATAGTAGCTGCTGGAGTGATCTATTCAGTAGACATTGACACTCAAACAAGAACAGCCGAAAGAAATATCAATGACATTCTTCCAGCCGGGTCGCAATTCGCTATCAAGAACGGATGGGGATGGAATTTCAACACGGCCAGTGTTGCGGATTACAACCAGGATGGCACCATGGATGTTTTATATAGTGCGGGTCAATATGTCAACGGATCAATAAAGACTGCTGTATTCTTCTGGGATGTAGAAAATTTTAATGTCATTAGCTATGTAGTTCCTCAAAATCACTCCGCTGGAACTGGTAGAATCAACATTGCAGATATTGATGGTGACGGGCAATTGAACTGTACATTCGTGTCCAAACAAAGATTATATGCGCTTGACGAAAATTTATTACCACTGTCTACTTGGTTCGAAGGAAGTGGCGTCGGTTATAAAGATATTAATGAAGGCTCTTCTGGTTTTACAGGATGTACCGTTTTTGACTTTAATGACGACAAGGCGGCTGAAGTCATCTATCGAGGAGAAAAATACGTTCACATTATTGACGGAACTACAGGTACTTCTCTCAAACAAATTAAGTGTACGTCGAGAACCTTCGAAGAATACCCGGTAGTTGCGGATGTGGATGGAGATGGTGCAAGTGAAATATGTGTGTCTTGTTCTACAGATGACAATACGCCTTTTACGCCGTATAGTAATGGGCGCTACGCGCAAATCAGAGTGTTCGAAGCAGATGGAGGAGAAAACTGGCAACCTTCCAGACCCATCTGGAATCAGCATGGATACAACAATGTCAACATCAATGATGACCTAACTATCCCAACAAATATGCAAGATCCGGGAAAGATATTTTCAACAAATGTCTGTACCACTGGACCTAACAGACCATTAAACGCATTTCTTAATCAGGCACCTTACTTAAATGAAACAGGGTGTCCTTCTTACGTTTCACCAGATATTCAATTGGTGCAAGTTAGTGGTGTGGGTGCTGCTCAATGTCCAGAAGGTAGCTTCGATATTACGGTAACAATAGAAAACACTGGAGATATCGAACTGACGGGCTCAGTACCAGTCACCTTCTATAATGGATCTCCAGATGAGGCTACATCAACAAAATTGAATACTGTTTCAGCTACTTTACAAGATTTGGCTGTTAATGAAACGATGGATATCAACACTTTTGTTGAGGGCAGTGGTGGAGACTTTGACCTATATGTTTCTGTTAATGATGATGGATCTCAAAACCCTCCTGTCACTAATTTCATCCGACCAGTACCTGAATGCGATGACACCAATAACTTAACATTTACAGGAGTAGTAGCTGATCCATTTGATTTACAACACGAGATTGTGAGTCACAATATAAAGTGTGACCCGACGAAACCAGACAATGGAGATGCCCGGGTTTTCTATTTTGGAACGATTTCTGAAACCGTAGACCAACTTTGGAAAGAGGATTTTGAAGATTTGGCCGTTGGAACTGGAGTTGACAATGGAAGTACTGCTTGGGAATTTACCAACTCTCCCACCGATGCGGACAATCTAGATGTTTCGTTTACTGGTTCTACAAACGAACTATTTTTTGCCGATGTAGATGGTGAAGCCGAGTGGGTGTCTGAATATGTCACCTTTTCATCTTATGAGTCTGCTAATGTATCTGTAGATATTCGATCAAGTGCCAAATGTGATAAAGGCAATGATTACCTAAAACTCTATTATCAGGTTGATGGTGGAAGTCTCAACCAAATGAATTCTACTAAGTTCAAAGGTAATTTTGGAACTTATACAGCTACTGCGAGCGGAATTACTGGTAATCAAATCAGATTTCTAGCTAGAGTAAAAAACAATTCAAATGACGAGTTTTATTATATCGACAACGCCATTGTCGAGGGGGTGAAAGATGCTCAAACTGGGGAAATTACAGCAGGCTTTGATTTCCACTGGTTTCAAAATAACAACTTCAATGACACCATATTTACTGGCAATAGATATACAGCACTTCCAGAAGGAAACTATCAAGTGGTGGGAAGTTCTCAAAGCAATTCATGTACTTCCAATGTAGAAGATATTACAATCAACAGAGTGGAAGAACTTCCAGTAGTAGGTATTACTAAAACTCAAAATCTCACTGATTGTGGTACGCCAAATGGTATTCTAGATGCTTATGCTATTGAAGGCGGCTCTCAGGTAACTGCTGGTTATGATTTTGCTTGGTACATTGGTAATGATTTTACAACCGTCGTAGCGGTAGGTCCTACTGCCATCAATCTTGAAGCTAGGACTTATTCTGTGGTAGTTACAAATGAAGCCTCTGGTTGTGAATCGACCTTATCGGAGACAGTAGATACCAATCAAACGACTCCAAATATTTTTGAAAATAATGTAGCTCATGTCACAGACTGTATTGATTTTGAAAGTGGCTCTATTACTGTAAATTCGGATGGGCCTGATTCAGATTATACTTTTAATTGGTATAATGGATCTGAGGTAAAAGCCACCCCAGATTTCACAGAATCAGGTACTTCAGGAGCAACTTACGATAACCTCGAAGCTGGTTTTTATACTGTAGAAGTTCAAGACAACACGACAAAATGTTTCTCTGGATCATTGACAATTCAAGTAGAAGATAATTCCGCTTCTCCTGACATTGTAATGACACTTGGTGATAATAGCTCTTGTACGGACAATGGAAATGGTAGTGCTAGCGCGGAAATTAATGGTGGTATTTTGACTGATTTTACTTTCACTTACTACACCGGTTCTAATACTATTCCTGCGAATCAAATATTAACCACTAGTGGAACACAAGGAGAAGTTGCTCAATTATTATCTGCAGGTAATTATTTGGTTACTGCTGAAGAAACATCCACAGGATGTGTTGGGCGAGCTTATTTCACAATTGTTGACAACATAACTAACCCTACTACTCCACCATTTAATGAAATCTCTGTACTGGATGTCACTGCGTGTAACGGAATGGGCCAAGCAGATGGTACTGTAGACGCGTCTGGTGTCAACATGGCTGCCGTAGACACGGATGAATTTGAAGCAGTTGTTAACGGTAGTTTTGAGGTGCCAAACATTTCAAATCCACCATATAACAAGGGAGGAAGTTGGACGCTTTTGGATCAAGCAGATGCCTTGGGCTGGTCAACTACCAATGGGTCTGGTAATTTAGAATATTGGGACAATGGCTTTCAAGGCGTTCCTGCCTATGAAGGTGAACAATTTGCAGAAATCAATTCAGACGGAAGCGGTGCTTTCTATTTTGACGTAGTAACCAAACCTGGTGTAAGAATGGTCTGGTCGTTTGCGCATAGAGGACGAAGCGGAGTAGATGTTATGGACTTAAAAATTGATGACCCTGCTGCAGGTAGCCCAACAACGATATTAACAGCTAGTACAGGTAACAGTGCATGGCAAGAGTATTCAGGAGAATACACAATTCCAGATGGACAAACGATTACCAGATTCTCTTTTGAAGCAGTAAGCACTGCTTCAGGCAATAATACAGTTGGTAATTTCATCGATGGCGTTGTATTTGAAGTGGCGCCATATTACTTCCAGTTATTTGCTGGTAGCAATTCTTCAGGTGATCCGGATTTTGAAAATACTACTGGAGTGTTTGAAAATTTGGTAGAAGGCACCTATACACTTTCTATCGTAAACAACATTACAGGATGTCCAACAGATGACATTCCTATTATCATCAACTTAAATGAGCAAGAACCAATATTGGTAAGACAGCTAAAAACGGCTGATGAATATTGTGTTGATGGAAACGGAACGCAACGAATTACTGCTACCACCGAAAGTGGTGATCCAACGAATGGATACCGCTATGAGATATATGCAGGAACAGATACTACTGTAGCTCCATATTCTGGACCATTTGTAGATCCTGATGGAGACTATACTTTTACAGATCTAGAAGATGACACCTATCGAGTGGTTGTAATAAGTAGAGATAATGAATGTCGATCATTTACCGACGTAACAATATTAGATGATTCAGATGTTCCAGCATTCTCAACTTTTATTGTCAACAACAATACATCATGTAGCGGAGGTGCGAATGGACAAATCATTGCCAATGTATTTGGGGAATCTAAAGAGGATTTTTATTGGTCTTGGACGGACAATGCTGATAACCCTATTAAAACTGATATAGATGGAGCTGTTGATGGAACCGCCAACCTATTGGATAATTTGTCAGCCGGAACTTTTAAAGTAAGAGCTACACATAAAGTAACAGGCTGTACCACAGGATTTCAGAATAGTGATGTAATTGATGACCCCTCTGGCAACTTCCCAACAATTATTCTGACGGAAGAAGCAGAAAACACCATTTGTAATGGTGTTGGAAATGGATCCATAAAAGCCTTAGTGAATGAAGGTGCTGGAGCAATTGATCCTATTGGATATACTGTTGAGTGGTTCTTAGGTGCGGATGATACAGGAACTCAGTTAGTAGATGCCATAGATCCCGGAAACAACTCTCTACCTGCATTCTCTGGAGGAGCCAACCACATAGTTGATGGATTGAATGCTCCCGTTAGCAACAACGAATACACAGTCAGAATCACCAATGCTGATGGTTGCGCCAATACGGCCACAATTACTTTAGGAAATAACCCAACAACTCCTGTCATAGATGATTCAGATGTAGGCGATGTTGTAATCACAGAGGTAGAATCTTGTCCAGGCGGAATTAACTATCCGGAAGGACAAATTGAATTGACAGATGTCACTGACGGTGGATTCACTAATGCTTCAGATGATTTTTCATACGTCTGGTATTTCGGTTCTTCTAACGATCCAGCGAATATTATTTCCAATGGCGATAATATTGGGACGCTAAAAGGAGAAGCTGCAACTGCAGTCAATATTTCATTCACTGGAGATCCTGCTACCAATCATATTGTTGGCCTAAATACTGGATTCTACACCGTAGAAGCTACCAACACTACTACTGGATGTGTCTCTGATCCTGTCACCATTGAGTTGACTGAGAGTCTGGCCACCATCACTATGGGTGAGGCCAACAACAACAATCAGACTAATTGTGACGACAACTTCAACGGTAACATTGATATTACTGCGGCTAGCGGTGGAGATACTTTCAACTTCACCTTCTTTGTAGGGGCTAACACAGATGCAGCCAATCAGATCGATATCAATCCACGTGCCGCCGAAGCTGATTACGATCAGGTAGTCGTTTCCAATGATGCGGGTACAACCACAGCCAACATCGACAACCTACCAAAAGGTACTTATACCGCGCAGGCCACCAGTTTGGTGACTGGATGTAGCAATACCTACGAATTCATTATCGGAGAAGTAATCACTACACCGGTAATCACTGATGCCAGCACAGGACCGGCTGGTACTGATGTACTACTTACTGAAGTAACTTCTTGTAGTGGTGGTCCTACCGACCCTAACGGAGTCATCCAATTGCTCGATGTGGTAGCCGGTGCAGACAATGATCCAGTCGCTGACTTTAACTATGTATGGTACTTCGGGGCTTCTAATGATCCGGCAAATGTTATCGATGATGCCGATGACATCTACACGCAAAAAGGTGAAACTCCAGTCTCTACCATTGATGTAACAGGTTCTACTACCAGTACCATATCTAACTTGAGTGCTGGATTCTATACCGTTGAAGCGATCAACAATACGACTGGATGTACCTCTGCTCCTGTCACTATCGAATTGACTGAAAACCTAGCCACCATCACCATGGGTGAGCTCAACAATACCGACCAGTCCAACTGTAATGACAACTTCAATGGTAATATTGACATTACGGCGGCCAGCGGTGGGGACACTTTCGACTTCACTTTCTTTGTAGGCGCCAATACCGATGTATCTAATCAAATCGATATCGCTCCTCGTAATGCAGAAGCGGATTACGATCAGGTGGCGGTGACCAATGATGCGGGTACTACCACGGCCAACATTGACAACCTACCAAAAGGTACTTATACTGCTATGGCGGTAAGCAATGTCACTGGATGTAGTGAAACTTATCAGTTCGTTATTGGTGAAACATTCACCACTACTGTTATCACCGATGCGGATACAGGGCCTGCTGGTACTGATGTACTACTCACTGAAGTAACTTCTTGTAGCGGTGGCCCTACTGACCCTAATGGAGCCATTCAGTTGCTTGATGTAGTGGCTGGTGCTGAAAACAATCCTGCTACTCAGTTTACTTACACCTGGTACTTTGGATCTTCTAATGATCCAGCAAATACTCTGGACGACAATGATGATATCTACACACAAAAAGGGGAAACTCCGGTTTCTACTATTGATATCATAGGATCTGCTTCTAACCATATCCAAAATTTAAGTGCTGGATTCTACACCGTAGAAGCTACCAACACTACTACTGGATGTGTCTCTGATCCTGTCACCATTGAGTTGACTGAGAGTCTGGCCACCATCACTATGGGTGAGGCCAACAACAACAATCAGACTAATTGTGACGACAACTTCAACGGTAACATTGATATTACTGCGGCTAGCGGTGGAGATACTTTCAACTTCACCTTCTTTGTAGGCGCTAACACAGATGCAGCCAATCAGATCGATATCAATCCGCGTGCCGCTGAAGCTGATTACGATCAGGTAGTCGTTTCCAATGATGCGGGTACAACCACAGCCAACATCGACAACCTACCAAAAGGTACTTATACCGCGCAGGCCACCAGTTTGGTGACTGGATGTAGCAATACCTACGAATTCATTATCGGAGAAGTAATCACTACACCGGTAATCACGGATGCCAGCACAGGACCGGCTGGTACTGATGTACTACTTACTGAAGTAACTTCTTGTAGTGGTGGCCCTACCGACCCTAACGGAGTCATCCAATTGCTCGATGTGGTAGCCGGTGCAGACAATGATCCAGTCGCTGACTTTAACTATGTATGGTACTTCGGGGCTTCTAATGATCCGGCAAATGTTATCGATGATGCCGATGACATCTACACGCAAAAAGGTGAAACTCCAGTCTCTACCATTGATGTAACAGGTTCTACTACCAGTACCATATCTAACTTGAGTGCTGGATTCTATACCGTCGAAGCGATCAACAATACGACTGGATGTACCTCTGCTCCTGTCACTATCGAATTGACTGAAAACCTAGCCACCATCACCATGGGTGAGCTCAACAACAACGACCAGTCCAACTGTAATGACAACTTCAATGGTAATATTGACATTACGGCGGCCAGCGGTGGGGATACCTTCGACTTCACCTTCTTTGTGGGTGCCAATACCGATGTGTCTAATCAAATCGATATCGCTCCTCGTAATGCAGAAGCGGATTACGATCAGGTGGCGGTGACCAATGATGCGGGTACTACCACGGCCAACATTGACAACCTACCAAAAGGTACTTATACTGCTATGGCGGTAAGCAATGTCACTGGATGTAGTGAAACTTATCAGTTCGTTATTGGTGAAACATTCACCACTACTGTTATCACCGATGCGGATACAGGGCCTGCTGGTACTGATGTACTACTCACTGAAGTAACTTCTTGTAGCGGTGGCCCTACTGACCCTAATGGAGCCATTCAGTTGCTTGATGTAGTGGCTGGTGCTGAAAACAATCCTGCTACTCAGTTTACTTACACCTGGTACTTTGGATCTTCTAATGATCCAGCAAATACTCTGGACGACAATGATGATATCTACACACAAAAAGGGGAAACTCCGGTTTCTACTATTGATATCATAGGATCTGCTTCTAACCATATCCAAAATTTAAGTGCTGGATTCTACACCGTAGAAGCTACCAACACTACTACTGGATGTGTCTCTGATCCTGTCACCATTGAGTTGACTGAGAGTCTGGCCACCATCACTATGGGTGAGGCCAACAACAACAATCAGACTAATTGTGACGACAACTTCAACGGTAACATTGATATTACTGCGGCTAGCGGTGGAGATACTTTCAACTTCACCTTCTTTGTAGGGGCTAACACAGATGCAGCCAATCAGATCGATATCAATCCACGTGCCGCCGAAGCTGATTACGATCAGGTAGTCGTTTCCAATGATGCGGGTACAACCACAGCCAACATCGACAACCTACCAAAAGGTACTTATACCGCGCAGGCCACCAGTTTGGTGACTGGATGTAGCAATACCTACGAATTCATTATCGGAGAAGTAATCACTACACCGGTAATCACTGATGCCAGCACAGGACCGGCTGGTACTGATGTACTACTTACTGAAGTAACTTCTTGTAGTGGTGGTCCTACCGACCCTAACGGAGTCATCCAATTGCTCGATGTGGTAGCCGGTGCAGACAATGATCCAGTCGCTGACTTTAACTATGTATGGTACTTCGGGGCTTCTAATGATCCGGCAAATGTTATCGATGATGCCGATGACATCTACACGCAAAAAGGTGAAACTCCAGTCTCTACCATTGATGTAACAGGTTCTACTACCAGTACCATATCTAACTTGAGTGCTGGATTCTATACCGTTGAAGCGATCAACAATACGACTGGATGTACCTCTGCTCCTGTCACTATCGAATTGACTGAAAACCTAGCCACCATCACCATGGGTGAGCTCAACAATACCGACCAGTCCAACTGTAATGACAACTTCAATGGTAATATTGACATTACGGCGGCCAGCGGTGGGGACACTTTCGACTTCACTTTCTTTGTAGGCGCCAATACCGATGTATCTAATCAAATCGATATCGCTCCTCGTAATGCAGAAGCGGATTACGATCAGGTGGCGGTGACCAATGATGCGGGTACTACCACGGCCAACATTGACAACCTACCAAAAGGTACTTATACTGCTATGGCGGTAAGCAATGTCACTGGATGTAGTGAAACTTATCAGTTCGTTATTGGTGAAACATTCACCACTACTGTTATCACCGATGCGGATACAGGGCCTGCTGGTACTGATGTACTACTCACTGAAGTAACTTCTTGTAGCGGTGGCCCTACTGACCCTAATGGAGCCATTCAGTTGCTTGATGTAGTGGCTGGTGCTGAAAACAATCCTGCTACTCAGTTTACTTACACCTGGTACTTTGGATCTTCTAATGATCCAGCAAATACTCTGGACGACAATGATGATATCTACACACAAAAAGGGGAAACTCCGGTTTCTACTATTGATATCATAGGATCTGCTTCTAACCATATCCAAAATTTAAGTGCTGGATTCTACACCGTAGAAGCTACCAACACTACTACTGGATGTGTCTCTGATCCTGTCACCATTGAGTTGACTGAGAGTCTGGCCACCATCACTATGGGTGAGGCCAACAACAACAATCAGACTAATTGTGACGACAACTTCAACGGTAACATTGATATTACTGCGGCTAGCGGTGGAGATACTTTCAACTTCACCTTCTTTGTAGGCGCTAACACAGATGCAGCCAATCAGATCGATATCAATCCGCGTGCCGCTGAAGCTGATTACGATCAGGTAGTCGTTTCCAATGATGCGGGTACAACCACAGCCAACATCGACAACCTACCAAAAGGTACTTATACCGCGCAGGCCACCAGTTTGGTGACTGGATGTAGCAATACCTACGAATTCATTATCGGAGAAGTAATCACTACACCGGTAATCACGGATGCCAGCACAGGACCGGCTGGTACTGATGTACTACTTACTGAAGTAACTTCTTGTAGTGGTGGCCCTACCGACCCTAACGGAGTCATCCAATTGCTCGATGTGGTAGCCGGTGCAGACAATGATCCAGTCGCTGACTTTAACTATGTATGGTACTTCGGGGCTTCTAATGATCCGGCAAATGTTATCGATGATGCCGATGACATCTACACGCAAAAAGGTGAAACTCCAGTCTCTACCATTGATGTAACAGGTTCTACTACCAGTACCATATCTAACTTGAGTGCTGGATTCTATACCGTCGAAGCGATCAACAATACGACTGGATGTACCTCTGCTCCTGTCACTATCGAATTGACTGAAAACCTAGCCACCATCACCATGGGTGAGCTCAACAACAACGACCAGTCCAACTGTAATGACAACTTCAATGGTAATATTGACATTACGGCGGCCAGCGGTGGGGATACCTTCGACTTCACCTTCTTTGTGGGTGCCAATACCGATGTGTCTAATCAAATCGATATCGCTCCTCGTAATGCAGAAGCGGATTACGATCAGGTGGCGGTGACCAATGATGCGGGTACTACCACGGCCAACATTGACAACCTACCAAAAGGTACTTATACTGCTATGGCGGTAAGCAATGTCACTGGATGTAGTGAAACTTATCAGTTCGTTATTGGTGAAACATTCACCACTACTGTTATCACCGATGCGGATACAGGGCCTGCTGGTACTGATGTACTACTCACTGAAGTAACTTCTTGTAGCGGTGGCCCTACTGACCCTAATGGAGCCATTCAGTTGCTTGATGTAGTGGCTGGTGCTGAAAACAATCCTGCTACTCAGTTTACTTACACCTGGTACTTTGGATCTTCTAATGATCCAGCAAATACTCTGGACGACAATGATGATATCTACACACAAAAAGGGGAAACTCCGGTTTCTACTATTGATATCATAGGATCTGCTTCTAACCATATCCAAAATTTAAGTGCTGGATTCTACACCGTAGAAGCTACCAATACAACTACTGGATGTGTCTCTGATCCTGTCACCATTGAGTTGACTGAGAGTCTGGCCACCATCACTATGGGTGAGGCCAACAACAACAATCAGACTAATTGTGACGACAACTTCAACGGTAACATTGATATTACTGCGGCTAGCGGTGGAGATACTTTCAACTTCACCTTCTTTGTAGGGGCTAACACAGATGCAGCCAATCAGATCGATATCAATCCACGTGCCGCCGAAGCTGATTACGATCAGGTAGTCGTTTCCAATGATGCGGGTACAACCACAGCCAACATCGACAACCTACCAAAAGGTACTTATACCGCGCAGGCCACCAGTTTGGTGACTGGATGTAGCAATACCTACGAATTCATTATCGGAGAAGTAATCACTACACCGGTAATCACGGATGCCAGCACAGGACCGGCTGGTACTGATGTACTACTTACTGAAGTAACTTCTTGTAGTGGTGGCCCTACCGACCCTAACGGAGTCATCCAATTACTCGATGTGGTAGCCGGTGCAGACAATGATCCAGTCGCTGACTTTAACTATGTATGGTACTTCGGGGCTTCTAATGATCCGGTAAATGTTATCGATGATGCCGATGACATCTACACGCAAAAAGGTGAAACTCCAGTCTCTACCATTGATGTAACTGGTTCTACTACCAGTACCATATCTAACTTGAGTGCTGGATTCTATACCGTCGAAGCGATCAACAATACGACTGGATGTACCTCTGCTCCTGTCACTATCGAATTGACTGAAAACCTAATTGCTATAGTTCCGACTGTTTCTGTAACACAGGATGATTTTAGTTGTAATTTGGCCACACCAACAGGACAAGTAACTGCCAATATTACTACTTATGATGGCTCTCCTGTAACTGATAATACTGGCTTCACAATTGAATGGTTTACGGGTACCAACACTTTGCTTGCAAACCTTTTACCAGGTGCCATTGCTGGGGCATCGGCTACTCAAGATGCAAGTCCTAACACCAATGATCATATCATCAGTAACTTACCTGATGGTACATATACGGTTAAAGTTACACATGACAACTTAGGATGTTTTACTACGGAGCAAGTCGTAATTAGAAGAGCTACACCAATAATGAGTTTGACTTATGATGTTAATCAAGATCAAACCGATTGTACACCTGACGGTGAAGTTGAAGTAACGGCCATAGGACTTACTTATTCCGATGGAGGTGGTGCTCCTATAAACTTCACACCTAGTTATACTTATGAATTCTATGAAGGCCAAGATGAGTTTGGAACTGTAATTCAAGCCAATAGTGCAAATCCAGTACTAACGGGTCAAGCTTCCGGATATTATACTGTAATAGCTACTGAGACATCTTCTGGGTGTAAAAGTGATCCATTTACACAATATATTGATGACTTAACTCCAGCAGCACCTGCAGTTACAATTGCATACGGCATTTTGCCTACTGATTGTGCCTCTTCCACAGGCACTATTGATGCTTCACTTGGAGCTGATGCCAACATTACTTTTGAATGGTGGGAAGGATCAGATGACTATACTGATGAAGCTCAAAATGCCGCAGATGGTATCTCTCCTATCAACCCTGCAGGATACAATACTAATGGTGGAACAGGAACAACTACTTTAACTGGTTTGGAATCAGGTTTATATTCTTTAATTATTGATTATACTGGTTCTACTCAATGTAGATATCAAGTTGTCTATGATTTACCTTTTGTTGGCCAACAGGCAACTACTACCATCGCCGTAGAGCATGTTGAAGAATGTCCCGATGATGGCAGCGCAGAAGTAGGAATTTCTGAAAGTATTTTTATTACCTATACAGCTACCAATGGATTCAGTTTTGATGATGGCGAAACTGTAGTTGCAGTACCAAGTGGTGCTACAGGTACCATAAGTAACAACACTGATGGGGTTTCGATGAGAATTTCTACCACATCTTCACCTGCTTCATTTGCTGATACAGATGCCATTACAGGACAATTAACTGGTGCAACAGCAGACATTGATATACTCACTTCTGGATATACCGATGGTAATTTTGATGACATTTCAGAATATGACATCTATCTATATGCTGGTGATGGTGTTCCAGCCGATCCATTGGCTACTTACATGGTTGATGGAATTACCTATCCTTTAATCAATTTATCCTCTGGCAGAGCACCTGCCGACAATCAACCAGGAGACGTGGTTCAATTTACAGGGTTACCTGCAGGAGACTATACAGCCGTTGCAAGACAAATTAGTGGTCCAGCCTTTGCTCCTGGGAATAACGACAGATGTTTCTCCGCTAGTGCAGTTGAAACCATTGATCAACGAGCATATACACCTTTTATTGATGGATTCACAATTACCGATAATACGGTGTGCGATGGAGACCCAGGCGATGGTGAAATAACTGTGGTTGCTAAGAAAGACGCTGAAGATAATTATGTTCCATTTGATGAACCTGCAGATTTTGAATTTAGATGGTTTGTTGTTGGAGCCGAAACTTATCCGGGTGATGAATTATTAGTAGAACAGGATGAGACTACTTCCACCATATCTAATCTTGGACCTGGCGACTATATTGTAAAAATTCACCGAATCGTTGGTGGAAGTGGAACCGTGCCAGATCCCTATGTTTACACAGGGTGTACTGTAGAAGGAACATATACAATCAATACTGATCCTCAGGAACACACTATTGATGCATTGACTTCATTAACACATATTGAAGACTGCGGTGCAACTGGCTCAGCTGTCGTGGAAGATGCTGACGTAACCTCTGGAGATAGAGATGACTACGACTTCACTTGGTATGAAGATGATGCGGTCACTCCCATTGCTACAGCTGCCAACGACTATGAACTCCTTGGCTTGGCTGCAGGAACTTACTTTGTGGAAGCGGAACACGTTTTGTTTGGTTGCAACACACCAATGGTGGAATTTGAAATAGAAGACCAAACCGTAGTGCCAACACTTAGTCTCACCCTGAATGTGATTGATACAAGCTGTGACCCTGATGCCAATGAAGGTAATGGAGCTATTGACTGGTCTATCACTAATGATGATGGGGGTAACTATTCTTACCAATGGTATGCAGGTACTTCTGTAGCCGGTGGTACTATCCTATCCAATGGGGTTTCTATCAATGGTGCCGTAGGCGCTGCAGCTATGGTTTCTTCGGGTACTTTGAGTGGCGTTGATGGTGGTTTCTATACACTTAGAGTCATTGATGAGCAAAATACTAGTGACAACTGTTTTGTAGATGCTACATTTGAATTGGATGAAGATATTCCAACCATCACTATTGCAGCAGCAGGGTCAAGCAACACTCCTAATGACAACTGTTCAGGAGGTGGATACAACGGTCAGTTCCAAATCACTAATGTAGCTGTAAATGGCACTCCTACTGGTGGTACAGCAGGCTTTGATTTTAGTTTCACTAAGTCAGGAGGAGCACACGGTGGAACACAAGTTGGCACTAACCCCTTAATCATAGACTTAGAACCGGGGGATTATGAGGTGATTATTACAGATGCGACTGGTTGTTCAAGTACAACCACAGACTTTACTATTGATGACATCTCTGTCGACCCTATCGCTGAGTTGAATACTAAAAACCCTGACACCAATTGTGTCTCTCCTGGAACCAACACTGGTAACGGTGACCTCACCGTACAAATCGTAGGTGGAGCAGCAGTAAGCAACTACTCCTTCAGATGGTTTAGAGGTACTGATGTGACCGATACTGACAGTGAAATCACAGCCGTGGCATTTACTAACGCTGATCAGGGATCTGCCGTAATCACCGGTGGTGATGATGAAACTATCTCTGACCTATCGCCCGGACAGTACACTGTACTAGTGACCGACAACGATGCCGACGATGACAATGACGGTTGTTTCTCTACTACCACTTTCACTATTACTAATGTGCCTGAGGTTCATGAAATTACTGGTATCACTTTAGCTCATGTGGAAGATTGTGGTGGAACTGGTTCTGCTACTATTCAAGATGCTGATGTAACCTCTGGAGATAGAGATGACTATGACTTCACTTGGTATGAAGATGATGCGGTCACCCCTATTGCTACAGCTGCCAACGACTATGAACTCCTTGGCCTGGCGGCTGGTACTTACTTTGTGGAAGCAGAATATACAGCCAGTACACCGAACAACGGATGTATGACTTCTCTGTTCGAACTTGAAATAGAAGATCAAACCGTAGTACCAACACTTAGTCTCACCCTGAATGTGATCGATACAAGTTGTGATCCTGACGCCAATGAAGGTAATGGAGCCATCGACTGGTCTATTACTAATGATGATGGGGGTAACTACTCTTACCAATGGTATGCAGGTACTTCTGTAGCCGGTGGTACAATCCTATCCAATGGAGCTTCTATCAATGGTGCCGTAGGCGCTGCAGCTATGGTAGCTTCGGGTACATTGAGTGGCGTTGACGGTGGTTTCTATACACTTAGAGTCATTGATGAGCAAAATACTAGCGACAATTGTTTTGTAGATGCTACTTTCGAATTAACCGAAGAGCAGCCTACCATCTCTATTGCTACGGACGGAGCTGATTTCACCAACACCCCTAACGACAACTGTGCGGGTGGTGGATACAACGGTTCGTTCGAAATATTTGATATTGCCATCAACGGTGTACCTCAGGGTAACACCACAGGGTTTAACTTCACCTTCACCAAAGCAGGTGGTGCTGCTCATGGCGGTACCCAGGTAGGGTCTAACCCATTGGTCTCTGACCTGGAGCCTGGTGATTATCAAGTAGAAATCATTGATGCCACTGGATGTTCTAGTGGTTTGACCGACTTCACTATCGATGACATCTCTGTTAACCCTATCGCTGAGTTGAATACTAAAAACCCTGACACCAATTGTGTCTCTCCTGGAACCAACACTGGTAACGGTGACCTCACCGTACAAATCGTAGGTGGAGCAGCAGTAAGCAACTACTCCTTCAGATGGTTTAGAGGTACTGATGTGACCGATACTGACAGTGAAATCACAGCCGTGGCATTTACTAACGCTGATCAGGGATCTGCCGTAATCACCGGTGGTGATGATGAAACTATCTCTGACCTATCGCCCGGACAGTACACTGTACTAGTGACCGACAACGATGCCGACGATGACAATGACGGTTGTTTCTCTACTACCACTTTCACTATTACTAATGTGCCTGAGGTTCATGAAATTACTGGTATCACTTTAGCTCATGTGGAAGATTGTGGTGGAACTGGTTCTGCTACTATTCAAGATGCTGATGTAACCTCTGGAGATAGAGATGACTATGACTTCACTTGGTATGAAGATGATGCGGTCACCCCTATTGCTACAGCTGCCAACGACTATGAACTCCTTGGCCTGGCGGCTGGTACTTACTTTGTGGAAGCAGAATATACAGCCAGTACACCGAACAACGGATGTATGACTTCTCTGTTCGAACTTGAAATAGAAGATCAAACCGTAGTACCAACACTTAGTCTCACCCTGAATGTGATCGATACAAGTTGTGATCCTGACGCCAATGAAGGTAATGGAGCCATCGACTGGTCTATTACTAATGATGATGGGGGTAACTACTCTTACCAATGGTATGCAGGTACTTCTGTAGCCGGTGGTACAATCCTATCCAATGGAGCTTCTATCAATGGTGCCGTAGGCGCTGCAGCTATGGTAGCTTCGGGTACATTGAGTGGCGTTGACGGTGGTTTCTATACACTTAGAGTCATTGATGAGCAAAATACTAGCGACAATTGTTTTGTAGATGCTACTTTCGAATTAACCGAAGAGCAGCCTACCATCTCTATTGCTACGGACGGAGCTGATTTCACCAACACCCCTAACGACAACTGTGCGGGTGGTGGATACAACGGTTCGTTCGAAATATTTGATATTGCCATCAACGGTGTACCTCAGGGTAACACCACAGGGTTTAACTTCACCTTCACCAAAGCAGGTGGTGCTGCTCATGGCGGTACCCAGGTAGGGTCTAACCCATTGGTCTCTGACCTGGAGCCTGGTGATTATCAAGTAGAAATCATTGATGCCACTGGATGTTCTAGTGGTTTGACCGACTTCACTATCGATGACATCTCTGTTAACCCTATCGCTGAGTTGAATACTAAAAACCCTGACACCAATTGTGTCTCTCCTGGAACCAACACTGGTAACGGTGACCTCACCGTACAAATCGTAGGTGGAGCAGCAGTAAGCAACTACTCGTTCAGATGGTTTAGAGGTACTGATGTGACCGATACTGACAGTGAAATCACAGCCGTGGCATTTACTAACGCTGATCAGGGATCTGCCGTAATCACCGGTGGTGATGATGAAACTATCTCTGACCTATCGCCCGGACAGTACACTGTACTAGTGACCGACAACGATGCCGACGATGACAATGACGGTTGTTTCTCTACTACCACTTTCACTATTACTAATGTGCCTGAGGTTCATGAAATTACTGGTATCACTTTAGCTCATGTGGAAGATTGTGGTGGAACTGGTTCTGCTACTATTCAAGATGCTGATGTAACCTCTGGAGATAGAGATGACTATGACTTCACTTGGTATGAAGATGATGCGGTCACCCCTATTGCTACAGCTGCCAACGACTATGAACTCCTTGGCCTGGCGGCTGGTACTTACTTTGTGGAAGCAGAATATACAGCCAGTACACCGAACAACGGATGTATGACTTCTCTGTTCGAACTTGAAATAGAAGATCAAACCGTAGTACCAACACTTAGTCTCACCCTGAATGTGATCGATACAAGTTGTGATCCTGACGCCAATGAAGGTAATGGAGCCATCGACTGGTCTATTACTAATGATGATGGGGGTAACTACTCTTACCAATGGTATGCAGGTACTTCTGTAGCCGGTGGTACAATCCTATCCAATGGAGCTTCTATCAATGGTGCCGTAGGCGCTGCAGCTATGGTAGCTTCGGGTACATTGAGTGGCGTTGACGGTGGTTTCTATACACTTAGAGTCATTGATGAGCAAAATACTAGCGACAATTGTTTTGTAGATGCTACTTTCGAATTAACCGAAGAGCAGCCTACCATCTCTATTGCTACGGACGGAGCTGATTTCACCAACACCCCTAACGACAACTGTGCGGGTGGTGGATACAACGGTTCGTTCGAAATATTTGATATTGCCATCAACGGTGTACCTCAGGGTAACACCACAGGGTTTAACTTCACCTTCACCAAAGCAGGTGGTGCTGCTCATGGCGGTACCCAGGTAGGGTCTAACCCATTGGTCTCTGACCTGGAGCCTGGTGATTATCAAGTAGAAATCATTGATGCCACTGGATGTTCTAGTGGTTTGACCGACTTCACTATCGATGACATCTCTGTTAACCCTATCGCTGAGTTGAATACTAAAAACCCTGACACCAATTGTGTCTCTCCTGGAACCAACACTGGTAACGGTGACCTCACCGTACAAATCGTAGGTGGAGCAGCAGTAAGCAACTACTCGTTCAGATGGTTTAGAGGTACTGATGTGACCGATACTGACAGTGAAATCACAGCCGTGGCATTTACTAACGCTGATCAGGGATCTGCCGTAATCACCGGTGGTGATGATGAAACTATCTCTGACCTATCGCCCGGACAGTACACTGTACTAGTGACCGACAACGATGCCGACGATGACAATGACGGTTGTTTCTCTACTACCACTTTCACTATTACTAATGTGCCTGAGGTTCATGAAATTACTGGTATCACTTTAGCTCATGTGGAAGATTGTGGTGGAACTGGTTCTGCTACTATTCAAGATGCTGATGTAACCTCTGGAGATAGAGATGACTATGACTTCACTTGGTATGAAGATGATGCGGTCACCCCTATTGCTACAGCTGCCAACGACTATGAACTCCTTGGCCTGGCGGCTGGTACTTACTTTGTGGAAGCAGAATATACAGCCAGTACACCGAACAACGGATGTATGACTTCTCTGTTCGAACTTGAAATAGAAGATCAAACCGTAGTACCAACACTTAGTCTCACCCTGAATGTGATCGATACAAGTTGTGATCCTGACGCCAATGAAGGTAATGGAGCCATCGACTGGTCTATTACTAATGATGATGGGGGTAACTACTCTTACCAATGGTATGCAGGTACTTCTGTAGCCGGTGGTACAATCCTATCCAATGGAGCTTCTATCAATGGTGCCGTAGGCGCTGCAGCTATGGTAGCTTCGGGTACATTGAGTGGCGTTGACGGTGGTTTCTATACACTTAGAGTCATTGATGAGCAAAATACTAGCGACAATTGTTTTGTAGATGCTACTTTCGAATTAACCGAAGAGCAGCCTACCATCTCTATTGCTACGGACGGAGCTGATTTCACCAACACCCCTAACGACAACTGTGCGGGTGGTGGATACAACGGTTCGTTCGAAATATTTGATATTGCCATCAACGGTGTACCTCAGGGTAACACCACAGGGTTTAACTTCACCTTCACCAAAGCAGGTGGTGCTGCTCATGGCGGTACCCAGGTAGGGTCTAACCCATTGGTCTCTGACCTGGAGCCTGGTGATTATCAAGTAGAAATCATTGATGCCACTGGATGTTCTAGTGGTTTGACCGACTTCACTATCGATGACATCTCTGTTAACCCTATCGCTGAGTTGAATACTAAAAACCCTGACACCAATTGTGTCTCTCCTGGAACCAACACTGGTAACGGTGACCTCACCGTACAAATCGTAGGTGGAGCAGCAGTAAGCAACTACTCGTTCAGATGGTTTAGAGGTACTGATGTGACCGATACTGACAGTGAAATCACAGCCGTGGCATTTACTAACGCTGATCAGGGATCTGCCGTAATCACCGGTGGTGATGATGAAACTATCTCTGACCTATCGCCCGGACAGTACACTGTACTAGTGACCGACAACGATGCCGACGATGACAATGACGGTTGTTTCTCTACTACCACTTTCACTATTACTAACGTGCCAGCTACTCATATACTTAATGAGGCTAACATAGACGCCGCTATTGTACATGTAACAGATTGTGGTGGCTCAAATGGAACAATCACCATTGCTGATGCTGATGTTACTTCAGGAGATGTAGATGACTATGAGTTCACATGGTATTCTGAAGGACCGCTGACTGATATAGGTGTACCAGTAAATACTACCATGATAAATACGTTGACTCCAGGTACGTACTATGTAAAAGCAACTCATATAGCCACCGGATGTAATACTGGCCAAATAGCATTTGAAATTGAAGACCAATCTGAAGCTCCCGGACTTAGCTTATCTGAGAATATAACTGACTCAAGTTGTGACCCAGATGCTAATGAAGGAAATGGAGCGATAGACTGGGTAATTGAAAACACAGCGGGTGGAACAGCCCCTGCCGGAAGCTATAATTTCCAATGGTATGTGGGTGCTACAGCTATTCCAGGTACTAATGAAGTAACAGGAGCAGGTATTGGTGGAATATCCGGAACTATCGGAGCAGGCTATAGTGGCACCATCACTGGACTAGATGGTGGTACATATACGTTAAGAGTAACTGATGGCACCAGCCCTAATAATACATGTTATGTAGATCAAACCATCACGCTATCCGAAACAATTCCGACATATGCAGTAACAGCATTCAATAACGATCCTAATACCAACTGTGTTGGAGGTGGATATAATGGAGAATTCGAGATAACCACGATAAGTGGTGGTGCATTGGCTGATTTCACTTACACCTTTGCAAAGAATGATGATCCAGGCTATGTATTCAACAATGTGACTGATTGGCACGTGGATCAATTAGCGCCAGGTAGTTATGAAGTATACTTCGTTAATACAGCTACTCAATGTGAAGGAAATGTGGTTGACTTCGTTATTGACGATGACACCACTCAACCCACAATATCATTCACGTTGGATCAAGCAGATGAATATTGTACAGGTGGAAATGGTCAAATTACGGTAGTTCCAGACGCAACTACTTTGGGTAATGCACCAACTTACCTATGGGCGCCTGGTGGAGAAACCACACAATCAATTTCTAATCTGGATCAAGCAACAACTAGTATATATACAGTGACAGTTACTGATCCAACTACAGGTTGTTCAGTGACTGACAGTTACGAATTGCCATTCGATCCAGTAGACATATTGGTAGATGTGAATGCTGATGTAAATATTAGTCCTACTACCATGTGTGGAGCGAATGTTAATGGTTCAATTGATATCACTAATATTTCTCCAGATGCCATAGGGAACTATACCTATACATGGTACCAAAATACCTATGATGCCACAGGTGCTGCCGCTATGGCAGCCCAAACCACAGCAAATGCTACCGGATTAGCTGCTGACACTTACTATGTGGAAGCTACCAGCGGGATATCTGGTTGTACTTCTAAAGTCTTTGAATTTATAGTGGAAGATCAAAGTGTAAACCCAGTAGTTGCATTAGTTGATTTTGAATTACAAAACAATTGTGATTTAACTCCTGGCAATGGAAATGGTTTCCTTTCTGTTACAGCAGATGGTTCTACTAATTTAGGAGACTATAGTTTCGACTGGACAAGTGCCTCTGGCGTACCTGGACCTGGTACTAACCCATTGTATTCAGACTTGGATGCAGGTACATATACCGTAGAAGTTGAGAATTTGACTACACTCTGTACAACATCTGAAACATACGGAATGATTAATGATACCAATAACCCTCTGGTTTTGAGTATCACTACAATTCCTAACGAAAACTGTGTGGATCCAAATGGTGCTTTGGCAATTAATGTATTGAATTCATTGAATCCAACGGCAGTATTTGAATATTACCTCATAGATGGCACAGACTCATCTCCTACTCCTTTTGATCCTACTGATCAAATGGCTAGCAACTTTGCGGATGACGTGGTTGATGGTGATTATACTGTCATGGTAGAAGATACAGATGGAGGTTGTTTGTCAGAGCCAACATTTATTACCATTGAATCTGATAAAGATGACATGCAGATGACTATTGTGGAAGATCATCCATTGACTAAATGTGACTTCCAAAATGTAAGAGCAGATGGGCAGGCAACAGTAACCCCTGGGCCAGAAAGTGCTTCTAGGTATACTATCTACTGGCATGATGGAGCAAGTTTGGCTGATGCCGTTATGGACTCTACACTTACTTTGCATGAATTACTAGGACAGACATATACTGTTGAAATGACGGATAGACTTACAGGTTGTTCTATTTCTGAATCAATTACCATTAACTCAGACATTGAATTGGTGCCAACTCCTTTGGTTGACTTGATCAGCGATGTAACCAATTGTATCACTCCAAATGGTTCCGTGAGTGCAGCGATTGACTCAGCAGGAACGGTTTCTGGATATACATTCGAATGGACAGACAATGGAGGTACAGTCATTAGCTCAACGTTTGGTGCTGCTGGTCTTGATCTGGGCACCTATTCTGTAAGAGCTACAGATCTGGAATCAGAATGTGTATCAGATGCAGCCTCTATCGAAGTAGTTGATGCGAGGGTTAATCCTGAGTTTAACGTAGAAACAACAGAATCAACATGCTCGGAATTAGAATTTGGCACTGATAATTATGCCGGCAATGGTGAGGCTTCTCTAACCTTCGCATCGTTTGTGACTTCAGGTATAGAGAATCAATATTGGGCTGAGGCTAGTGGAGTTGATGACACTTCACCAATAGATCCTACTGACGAGGCAAGTATTATAAGCACAAACGAATTGATGAGTGGAATGAACCCTGGAGATTACAAAGTTTTAGTTATAGATGATCAGGACTGCTCGTATCAAGCAAACTTCACGATAGAGACAGATATTGAGATTTTTAACGGAGTATCTGACAATGGGGATGGCAAGAATGACTACTTTAGAATTTCATGTGCAGATAGATTCCCACAGAATAGCGTGAAAATATATACGAGATCAGGTACGTTGGTATTCAAAACTTCTGGTTATGAAGATGATGTGAGTGGAAATGTATTTACAGGTAAACGTAATACTGGAGTAGGCGGTGGTAGTGACGGTTTGCCTGCTGGAACTTATTTCTATATTTTTGACAAAGGCGAAGGCAATGTAGGTGATGTATATCAAGGATATTTAGAATTGGTCAAATAACTATAAATGAAACTTGTAAAGGGATTTTTAATAAGTCTATTAATATGTATCTGCCAGCTGGCAACAGCTCAGCAGAGACCCGTATTCTCCACTTATCCGTATAATGGTTTAGCACTTAACCCGGCATATGCTGGAAGTTTAAATATGTTTTCGGCTATTTTGACTAACCGAAATCAATGGGTGAATATTGACGGAGCGCCTGTCTATCAATCTCTTACTGCGCATACTACTCTTCGAGAGAAGAATGTTGGTGTAGGTCTAAATGTAGTAAGAGATGTGGTTGGTGTTCATGAACAATACAGTGTTTACGGAAGTTTTGCCTATAAAATCAGAATGAATAAGGGTATTTTGGCCATGGGACTGCAAGGAGGATTCGATCAAAGAGCTTCGAATTTGGATCGCGTTAATGTATTGACACAAGATGATCCCCTGTTTGTATTTTCAAAAACTTTTAATCCAAATTTTGGTATGGGCATTTATTTTGCCAACAGGGATTATTTCATTGGTGCCTCCATTCCCTATTTCCTAACTCCAGATGTAATTGAAGGTTCTGGAGATGGAGCAATTCCATCGGAAGGCAAAGCGTCTAGATACTATTATATCAATGCAGGTTTTGTTAAAGATATTAATCGCAATCTCAAAATCAGCCCTTCCGTTTTGGTTCGGTTACAAGATAATTCTCCAGCAGCCTTTGACATTAATTTGAATTTCATAATCAATGAAATTGTCTATGCTGGAGTCTCTTATAGATATCAAGATTCTTTTTCTCTGATGACACAATTGGTGCTAAATGAAAACTTCAGGATTGGCTATGCTTATGATATTCCATTTGGAAGCTTAGGCACATATACAGCTGGGTCGCATGAAATATTTATAAATTATAGAATTCCACTCAAATTCAGTAAAAAAGATGGACTCTGTCCAGTTTACTTCTAAAAAGTACTGTCCCGCTTGATCGCGGGATTTTTTTTGACCGTTCATCAACTCTTCCTATTCTAATTTAGGATTTTCACTAAATTGGTTCTTCAATACAAAACTTACTCAAAGTGAATAGAAGAAAATTTATTGAAAATAGTGCCTTAGCCGGTTCTGGATTAGCTCTCGCAGGTGCTACCTCTTGTGTCACTCCAGACTCACCTAGTGAACCAGACCAAATTCAACCTATAGTCGGAGACATAGCGTTTATCAATACGAATGATAGAATTCAGCGTATTGAAAAAGCTTCTAAATTGATGCAGCAACATCAAATCGATGCCATTTTCATTGAGTCAGGCACCTCTCTCGATTATTTTGTGGGAATCAAATGGTGGCCCAGTGAGAGACTCACCGGAGTACTCATTTTTTCGGATGGCACATTAAAATATGTGGGCCCTGCTTTTGAAAAAGAAAGACTGGAAGAAATGATTGCACTAGACGGTGATGTATATAGCTGGGAGGAGCATGAAAATCCTTTTCAATTGGTAGCTAGACTATTTAAAGATAAAAGTGGAGCTACTGCTACTTTGGGTATGGAAGAGAACGTTAGGTTTTTTCAGTCAGATGGTATTTCTTCTTTTCTAGGGCAAGCAAATATTATCAATGCTAAACCAATTACTGCTGGATGTAGAGCTATTAAGTCACCAAAGGAGTTGGCTTTGATGAAAAAAGCCAATGAAATAACATTGGAGGCCTATCGGATAGGTTTCTCCAAGCTCAAAGAAGGTATGTCTCAATATGAATTAAGTGCGATTGTAGCCAATGCGAGCACCGCACTCGGAGCTATGGAAGCAGGTTGGGCTGGGTCTATGTTCGGAGAATACACAGCTTTCCCTCACGGAAGCAAAACTGCACAGCAGCTCAAGGAAGGCGATATGGTTTTAATAGACGGTGGATGCAAATTGGATGGGTATCAAGCAGATATAACCAGAACAACCATTTTCGGAAAACCAACACAGCGTCAACAGGACATTTGGAATATTGTGAAAGAAGCTCAAACAGCTGTTTATGAACAAGCCAAGGCTGGAGTTCCATGTGAACATCTAGATGCCACGGCAAGAGCTGTTGTCAACAAGCATGGATTTGGGGGTGGATATGAAAACTTTTTTCATCGAGTCGGGCACGGCATCGGAATGGACTTTCACGAATGGGAATATTTGGTAAAAGGAAACTCCACTCCTATGCAACCAGGCATGTGCTTTTCTAACGAGCCTGGTATTTATTTGTACGGCGAATTCGGTGTGAGACTCGAAGATTGTTTCTATATCACTGAAAATGGATACGAAGCTTTCACCCCTCAGATGGATTCAATTGACAGTCCAGTGTAGATCGATTGGCAAAGAATTCCAGGCAATATTTGAACGAATCATTGTTTTGTTCAAATATTGTAGTTTACATTTCATAACCAGGTAATTATTTGATTATATTAGAAGTTGCTAAACATCAACTCAGACTATGAAATTCATTGCTTATTACACGTTACTTTTGTTTTTATTTTCCTGTTCGGAAACATTGGAGTACAATCCAGAGCGAAATTTTTCGGATCAGCAAAAATCTATTCTTACCTCTTTCATTCTTGCCAATGATAGTTCTACAATCGAACTTCCCGAAGGACAATTCAGTTTTGATAAAAGCCTGATACTTGAAGGAAAAACTCAAGTCATCATCAAAGGCCAGGGAAAGGATAAGACTATACTCTCCTTTAAAGACCAAACACAAGGCGCGGAAGGCATTCGCATTGCCAATTGTAAAAACATTACGCTACAAGGCTTTACCATCGAAGATGCTGCAGGAGACAACATCAAAGTCACTGATACTGAAGGCATATTATTTGAAGATTTGGTTGTAGGATGGACCGGAAAGGTAGATTCAACCAATGGTGCTTATGGATTATATCCTGTTCTTAGCAAAAATGTAACGGTACGGAACTGCACGGTTTTTGGAGCAAGCGATGCGGGTATATATGTAGGCCAATCGGATACTGTCCTCATAGAAAACAACATTACTTATTGGAATGTGGCTGGAATTGAAAGTGAAAACTCCAAAGAAGTAATTATCAGAAACAATACTTCTTATGAAAATACTGGAGGCATCTTAGTCTTTGACTTGCCAGGCCTGACTCAATACGGAAAGAATATCGAAGTCTATGACAATAACGTGTATGAAAACAACACAGAAAACTTTGCTCCTCCGGGCAATATGGTAGGGGTCACTCCTCCCGGAACAGGCATTTTAGTATTGGCTACTAAGGGCGTACAAATCCATGACAATACCATTAGAAACAATAAAACTATTGGTGTCGGTATGGTTAGCTATTCCTTGTTAGAAGCTATGGGTGGTGAAGAAAATACTGGAGGCGGTGGTAGCCGAGAGGAACTGGAAAAACAAAATAAACTTGATACCAACTATGACCCATTCGTTGGAGACATTAAAGTTTATAACAACACTTATGAAAATACTTACCTCCTGCCCAATTTGAATAATGATTTTGGAAAACTTTTCTTACTGAAATTTGGCATGGACATTCCTCAGGTAGCGTGGGATGGACTACAGTCACCCAATTACTTCTTGGCAGATGGAAGTATAAATCCTGAGTATTCCATTTGTGTTAAAGAATCCGAAGGTATTCTATCGGTCAATTTAGATGCCGCCAACGAATTCGAAGGGCTCGAAGAGAACCCTGAAATTTTCAATTGCAATTGACATGAGAATTTGCATATACGGTTTAGTCGTTGCTGTCCTTGTGTCTTGTCAGCCACCTAAGCAACCGAAAATTGAAATACCGGTACCAAAAGGTAGTGACCAAACTATTTCTGAACAAGTACAGTATGCCTCGGTAGGACTTACTAAACTTTCCGATTACAATTTTTTCAAAGGAAAATTATCAGATCTGGTTCCTACAGAAAATGTACTTGCTTATGATCTAAATACTCCTTTATTCTCGGATTATGCAAAAAAGAAACGATTCATTTACATACCTAAAGGTGAAAAAATAGGCTATCGCGAAAAAGAAGTACTGGATTTTCCTGTGGGAACTATACTCATCAAAAATTTTTATTATGACGCTGGTCAATTGAATGAGAATTCAGATAAAATTCTTGAAACCAGATTGCTCATTCACGAAACTGATGGTTGGAAAGCCCTGCCCTATATATGGAATACAGAACAATCAGAAGCTTATCTAGAAATCACAGGGGGTAAAATACCTCTCTCATTGGCAGGCAAAGGCTCTATTAGCTACAATATTCCGGACATGAATCAATGTAAGAGCTGTCATGACCAAGATGGTAACATGACGCCGATTGGCCCATCAGTTAGGCAGCTCAATCGTGCGTCTCCAACAGATTCAAGTGGCACCAATCAATTGGCTCAAATGGTACAATTGAACTGGCTGAAAACACCTAATGGCGAACTTCCAATGCTTGCCCAATGGAACGACAAAACATCTGGAAGCTTAGATGAGAGGGCCCGTGCCTACTTAGACATCAACTGTGCACATTGCCACAATGATCAAGGACCAGCCAAAAACAGTGGATTAAACCTCACCATTCACGAATCAGATCCATATCGCATAGGTGTGAATAAAAAACCTGTGGCTGCCGGTCGTGGCTCAGCCAATCTAAAATATGGAATAGTTCCAGGTGAGCCAAATGCTTCCATCCTTGTCCATCGTATGCAAACCACTGAGCCTGGTACCATGATGCCCGAGCTTGGTAGGACGCTTCCTCATGATGAAGGAATAGCGCTGATAAAATCATGGATTGAGAAAATGTAGCATCTTCTCACGGCACTTCTCGTATTATCTACTAAGTTTGCAACCGCAAAAAGCGGAATGCTTCTTGCCGTTCATTGATTTATGGGGTCGACCGGTTTTGACAGTAAGTGTGGATATTGTACTTGCATGTCGGGTGTTGAGTAAGCACACGTGATCAATTTACTCATATTCTATTTGGCGAATCTAATTACGCCATGGCTGCTTAATTTTTTGCGATAGCGAAAATTATTAATCTTGGCTAAGAGTCAAGACAGACACATCCCTCCAGGCTTTTGTCTTATGAGCAGGATCAAGGGGTGTCACCCAGTAAGACTAGCTTGAGGCGAAGTTGCTAACCGATAGCGAAGCTAAAGTAACTGGTAGGAATAGTGGGTTGTTGAACGCCAGCTCTCCTACGAGATCCTAAGTTTCAACTATGCATGTAGACGGTCCAATATGACCTTATCTGGACGAGGGTTCGATTCCCTCCGACTCCACTTAAAGAAGGCTGCATTTTGCAGCCTTTTTTCATTTCGTCTACGGGGCGCCCCGCGACCTGGCCCCTCTTCGACACCCAACTAGCTCAAGTTTAGCGAAGCGTACCCCAACCGAGCGCGTTTGCAACCCTCTGGTCGTAGGTTAAGCGAAGCGATCCTAGGACCAATTATGGGAAAGGGCGTCCGCCCGATTGACTATATTAGCACTGCACATTAAACGATAATACCAATCTAACCAATGGGTAGAAAATATGCCATACGAGATCAGCTATCCATTTATAGCCTAACATTTACAGTTGTTAATTGGATAGACTTATTTATTAGAGATCAATATAAATTGATTATTCAATCCAGTTTACAATATTGTCAGGTAAATAAGCATTTAAAAGTCCATGCTTATTGTATAATGACCAGCCATATTCATATCATATTAAGTGTAGATAAGGGGGAGTTGTCCGATGTGATCAGGGATATTAAAAGTTTTACTTCACGAGCTTTGAGGGAGGAATTAGAAAATAAGGAAAACCGAGAAAGCCGTCGTGAATGGTTGCTTTGGATGTTTGAGAGGGCGAGTAAGAAGAATAAGAGAAATACAAATTTTCAGTTTTGGCAACAAAACAATCATCCGATAGAGTTAAGCACAAACGAAATGATAGATCAACGATTGGACTATGTGCACAACAATCCAGTAGAAGCAGGGTTTGTGTTTAAAGCTGAAGATTGGGTGTGGAGTAGTGCCAGACAATATGCAGGTGAAAATGGTGACATTGAGTTGGAATATTTATGACCGAGCGGACGCTCTCGTTGTTTTAGGTCTTAGCGGACGCTACGACCAGAGGGTTTATCTATCTTTATTTCATGTCAGAAAAGTATGCCGTAGGCATCCCTATGGGATAAATTCCAATCCCCATCAGGGTTGTACTTTGTCACCAGTACAGTGATTCAAATAGAGACGGCCTCTTTACTTTTTGTTCATATCTAAAAGAATTACTACCATAATTATAAAACTAGAGTAGTTTTACAACAGCTAACCAAATTTAAATATGAAAGCGATTTACCGAGTACTATTATTTTCCTTTTTGGTTTTTACACCTTCCCTTGTTCAAGCACAAGTATTGATTACACTACTTTTTGGAGATGCTTTAAATACAGACAAGATAGAATTTGGTCTTGTTGGAGGCTTAAATCGTTCATACATCAACACTATAAGCACTTCAGAAGGAATGAATAATTTCAATCTCGGCTTCTACTTTCATGTAAATCTTAAAAACAATACTTTTCTAAGTACAGGAGTCAATGTAAAGTCCAATGTAGGAGCCACCGGCATGCCTACCTATTCGCTAGGAGATGCCGATTTCGATTCGCTTTTTCTAGATGGAACTTTCACACGCAAATTACCCGTCTTTTATGTTCCCATTTTATTACATCAGCGATTCAATAATCGCTGGTACATCGAGGGCGGTCTACAATTAGGTTTGATACATAAGGCCGAGCATATTTTTGAAACTTCACAGCTCAATGGCACGATCACTTATACTACAAGTGCACAGGATGAGTACAAACATATTGATGCAGGATTAATGGGCGGTGTCGGCTATAAATTCAAGAAGAGGCTCAAGAGTACAGCGGCAGGAATCAACTACTATTATGGATTGGTAGATGTGAGTAACAACTCCAATGTTGAAGTTAGAAATTCTTCCCTCTATTTCTACCTTAAAATTCCAATTGGTCTTGGTAAGGCAAATGATAAAACAGAAGATTCTAATTGATTCTAGGACTTTCAAAGAAACAAAAAAGGGCTTTGAGTAAATATCAAAGCCCTTTCAGAGTCAGAGATATTCCCCCTATCACATAGGTTTATCGCCCAACGTATGAGTTCTTCCTTGATTTTGTTCCTTCAAGTAACTCACTAATGGCTCGAAGTATTTGAGCATGGCTCGGGCGCTGATTTCTTCCCCAGTGTTTTCTTTCATTAATTTTCTCCAATCTTCAGTTGCACCTTTGGACAATATATTCTGCAAGAAAGCTCCTGCTTCTTTAGAACCGTAATAGTTGGTTGAACGAGGATCTTGCTTCAAAATATTCTCGGCAATATGATTGTGCAATTGAAATAAAATAACCGTAGACAAGCTATAGTCATAGTATTGTGCAGGGTCATTGTTAATATGTGTTTTAGATGCCGCATCACAATACTCCTCTCCTCTTTCGGATGGAGGCACAATTCCTTGATACTTCTTTTTCAATTCCCACCACTTTTGATTGTATTGATCTATCGGTATAGATTCTGCATACAAACTGTTTTCAAACTGTGTCATCACGCCCGATCCCCACGGCATCACAACCACCATATCCAATGCCTCTTTGAGCAATGTTTGCATTTCATCAGTTTCTACACCAGCTTCTATCAAACCAAGTCCTTCTAAAAATGGTTTTTGCGTAGCTGCCAGACCCATTTGAGAACCCACACCCTCGTGGAAAGCTCTATTCGCTCCACCTCTCAACAATGGGGGTACGTTAGGGTTAGTGTATTCCATGTAGTAGTAGATATGCCCTAGTTCATGATGTGTAGTTTCATACCATCTAGAGTTCGGCGTCACGCTCATCAAACTTCTTACATCCTGCTGTAAGTCCATGTGCCAGGCTGAAGCGTGATTGTTTTTTTTATAATCTGCACCTTCAGGTAAAGGATATAAACTCGATTTATCATAAAAACTCTGAGGCAATGGCTCAAAACCCATACTTACATAAAATTGTTCGGCTTGCTTTACCAGCCATTCTGGGCCTTTTTCTTCCAGGATGCCATCCAGATCTATGCCTTCTACCTCTACCATCGATGACCAACTTTGTCCCCATCTATTGGGGAGCCAGTGCGCAGGCAGCATTTCTGGGACATCTTGCCCATATTTAGCTGCCAATTCATACCGAGCATACGTATGCAACTCTCTATACAAAGGCCAAATGTCTTGAATCAGTGTTTCACACAATACAAGCATCTCTTCTCTACTCATCCCATAATCTGACACCTGATAGGTAAAGTAATCCTGATAATTCAAAGCTTGCACCGTTTGGTTTCTCAAACTCACCAAACTAGACAGCCCATCTTTAAGGCCCACACCAACTTCTTTACTGGTTTCCCAAGCTTTCAATCTTTCCTCCAAATCATTGCTTGACTTGAGTATTTCATCCAATTCATTTGTGGTTACAGACTTTCCATCAATTTGAAAATCAAAACCAAATAGCGCTGCATTTTGAGCAGCGTCCGCTTTAATTTTTTGTTCAACCAACTCAGCCACTGTCCCTGGATTAGAAGCGGCCTCATACAAGATCGCTTCCAATTGTTTGACTTGAATATCACTTAAGGATTCTCGAACCTGAAGGTATTTGGTGGCATTTTCTATATTTTCTGCACTACCGGTAAAAGCAGCATAGGCACCACCGGCTTGAGATACGTTGTAAGCAGCCAGTGTGTCACCTTCTACAATCTTAGTATTTGCCTGCCATTCCGCTTCACTGTACTCAGCATATAGCTTCAGGTATTGTTCTGTGTAGGAATTAAGGAATTGATCTACTTCTGAGATGCTATTGTCTGTTTTACTACTACAGCCAACTGCGACTATCAGTAGAAAGAAAGCTAGTTTTTTCATGGGTCATTCATTTTATGAGTAACGAAAATAAGGAAGGGATAATCAAGTTCCTAAATACACCCCATTCAAAAGTTATAAACTATCTGTTTTCCCAAAACCACTTGACCGCCTCCTTCAACCCAGCTTGAAAATCAAATTGCGGATCGTAGCCCAAAAGTCGCTTAGCCTTATCAATATTGGCTAAGGAGTGCGGAATATCACCTTGGCGTTCGGGGCCGTGAGTAATTTCAATATTATTGATTTCAGCATCAAACTCACTTAAGTATTTCTGCAGCCATTGGGTCAAATCATTCAAGGTGTTCCGTTCCCCATAGGCTGTATTATAGACTTGATTCAAGGCTGCCTCATTCTTAGTACTCAGCGCCAAAAGATTCATCTGAATCACATTGTCGATGTATGTGAAATCTCTAGAGTATGACCCGTCACCATTGACTACCGGTGATTCATGCTTCATAAAGGTTTTAATGAACTTTGGAATAACAGCTGCATAACCACCATCTGGATCTTGTTTCCTCCCAAATACATTGAAGTACCTTAATCCAATAGAATTTAATCCGTAGTTCTTAAAAAATATGTCCGCGTACAGCTCATTCACATATTTTGTAATCGCATATGGAGAAAGTGGTTTCCCAATGTTCTCTTCTACTTTGGGTAGTTTTTCTGAGTCACCATAAGTGGAAGAGCTCGCAGCATATATGAATCGATTCACCTTGGCTTCTTTGGAAGCTACCAGCATATTTAAAAAGCCAGAGATGTTTACTTCGTTAGTGGTTATTGGATCCTTGATGGAGCGCGGAACAGATCCTAATGCAGCTTGATGCAGCACAAAATCAGCGCCTACTACCGCTGCATGACAATCGGCCAAATTCCTGATATCTCCTTCTATCAAAGTAAATCTGGCATCCTGCATAAAGGGTTCTATATTCTCCCTCTTCCCTGTTGAGAAATTATCCAGACAAATCACCTGATTATCTAATTCCAGCAATTTTTCACAAAGGTTAGAACCAATAAAACCTGCACCACCAGTCACAAGTATTTTCTTACCGCTTACAAAATCCATGGTCGCAAATTAAAAAGATTATTATCATTTGAATAGCATAAAATGACATCCCAGTCATATGCAAAATTTGGGCATTGATCGAAAATTATTGAAGTATCCATTCAAAATCACTCCATTAGCAAAAGAATCAATCTTCTTTTCACTAAATATCAAAACAAATGAGGGTAAACCCATCATCCGTTGTTTATAAAATATCCTGCTCGATACATAATATTGGTATCATTATTGAGTTTTAAAAATGTGTTATGAATTGGTCTCTCTAAGACCTCTAAATGGAGTCGATCGGTGGGTCGGCCTTTGAAATAAAAAATGTTAAGCAGATGAAAAAATTAGTAGCCATACTATTGGTCAGTGCTCTAGGAGCCACAGCGACCGCCCAGGAAATTAATTCCTACACTCAGCATAAAATCAATCAAGGGGTTAGTATTGAAGTAAAAAAAATCAAACGAGTCGAGAAATATGGCTGGGACAATTTCGAGGTGACTTATCGATTGAAAAACAATACCGAATTTGATTTATTTAAAGTAGATCTTACCTTGTATCTGGTAGACAAAAATGACCGTCAGGTAGGTATGGTTGAAGTTCACGATTTTAAAGTGCCAAAAAATTCTGACTCAGAGTATCACTACGTTGACTTGCATTCTCCTTATGTCAATGAAAAATTTGACAAGATAGTTGTTGTAAAAAACAACCTGGAGGTAATGATCGATACCCCTGAAGCGGTAAGCATTGCTAAAATCAACTGTGAACCTGCCTTCAGTATGAAGTAGCAAGAAAACATTAAACAGGTAATAGAGAGGGTGATTCATTGAGTTGCCCTCTTTTTGTTTTATGATGGTGGTAATTCAAAGACAATAGCGAACTTTACACCCAAGATGGCATCTAAAATTCACACACTACTAATCACGCCCCCATTTACACAACTTAATACCCCCTATCCTGCCACTGCCTATCTCAAAGGCTACTTGAACACCATCCATGTTCCAGCAAAACAAATGGATCTGGGAATTGAGGTTATACTCTCTTTATTCGCAAAAGATGGGCTTGCACGACTATTTCAATCCGTATCTGCTTCCAATGTAAGTCTTAAAGCCAATGAACAAAGGATATTCACCTTACAGGAAGAATATCTAGCTACGATCGAGCCAGTCATTGCCTTTCTTCAAAATAAGAATCCTACTTTGGCATACTCCATAGCGGAACGTGACTATTTACCAGAGGCTTCAAGATTCGAGCAACTAGATGATCTGGAATGGGCATTTGGCAACCTAGGCATTCAGGATAAAGCACGGCATTTAGCCACACTATATTTAGAAGACCTGGCTGATTTCATCAAAAACACCATCGACCCATTTTTTGGGTTTAGCCGCTATGCGGAACGCTTGAGCCTATCAGCTGAATCTTTTGATCCACTCTACAAGTCTCTTTGTAATAAGCCATCATTCACGGATGAAATACTCTTTAGCTGTCTCAAGCAAAAACTTGATAATCAAGCTCCGGAATTGGTCTGTTTGTCAGTTCCATTTCCTGGAAATTTGTATGGCGCCCTACGATGTGGACAATACATTAAAACCCATTATCCTAGCATTAAAATAGCAATGGGTGGTGGCTATCCAAACACCGAGTTAAGATCTTTGAAAGATGTCCGTCTCTTTGAATTTGTTGACTTTATCACCTTAGACGATGGTGAAAAGCCGATTCAAGTTTTGCTAGACTATCTGATAAACAAGACAGAAGTCTCAACGTTGAAGAGAACTCTCCTATTGTGTGATGGCCAGGTCAAGTATATCAATGGCTCAAAAACCCGTGATGTGTCTTTCAGTGAAACTGGAACACCTGACTATGAGGGGCTACCACTCAACCAGTATCTATCCGTAATCGAAATCACCAACCCCATGCATCGCTTGTGGAGTGATGGCAGATGGAATAAACTAACTATGGCTCACGGATGCTATTGGAAAAAGTGTACTTTTTGTGACATCTCTCTAGACTACATCAAAAATTACGAACCGGTAAGTGCTTCAATCATCTGTGATCGAATGGAGGGCCAAATTCGACAAACAGGAGAAACCGGCTTTCATTTTGTGGATGAGGCCGCACCGCCTGCATTGATGAGAGAGGTAGCCATTGAAATACTCAGAAGAAAACTCAAAGTCACTTGGTGGACTAACATCAGATTTGAAAAAAGGTTTACTCCGGACTTGTGCCGATTATTGAAGGCCTCAGGTTGTATAGCGGTTTCAGGTGGACTGGAAGTTGCTTCGGATCGATTGTTAGAAAAGATACAAAAAGGAGTAACTGTAGCTCAGGTAGCACAGGTAACAGATAATTTCACAGCTAGTGGCATCATGGTACATGCTTATTTGATGTACGGATTTCCTACACAAACCGAGCAGGAAACAATCGACTCTCTTGAAATGGTTCGTCAATTGTTTGAGCTAGGAGTAGTTCAATCTGGCTTCTGGCATCAGTTTGCCATGACAGCTCATAGCCCGGTAGGCATAGACCCTGAGGCTTTTGGAGCAAAGTCCCTTTTAGCTAAAGCTGGCAACTTTGCACATAATGATTTACCTCATGAAGATAATCTTGGCACAAATCACGATATGTTTAGTGAAGGCCTCAGAAAATCACTATTCAACTATATGCATGGTGCTTGTTTTGATTTCCCGTTACAAGAGTGGTTTGAATTTGACATACCTGAAACAATGGTTTCTCCATTTGAAATTGAAATGGCTATACAAAACAATCCCGGAACTCCAATAAATGATAACAGTAAACTCCTCTGGGTTATACCCCTACCAGAGATTTCATTTTATTCTAAAAAGCAAAAAGGAAAACAACAAGAAAAGTGTAAATTCTCAATTCACACCTATCAAATGACGGAAACTGCGATCTTTAGTAAATCTCAAGGTGAAATTTTAAAAGAACTGTTTTCAACATTAGCACTAAACACCAATGACCCGATGACACTTGCCATGTTTCGCAAGTCATTCGAAACCAATGGATCAGAAAATTTCGATAAGCTATCTAAATCCCAGGGTTGGCAGGTACTACGAAAAACGGGACTACTGATTGTTTAATCTACTCCAATGAGGTTAGGGATAGAAACGACGAATGTACTTCCCACTCCTACTTTTGAATCAACCTTAATGCTGCCTTCTAGCTTTGAAACTGCTTCTTTCACTATAAACAAACCTAAGCCCGTACCAGTAGCATAGTTGGTGGCTCTGTAGAACATGTTAAACACTTTGCTCAGATACCCTTGTTCTATACCTATTCCATTATCTTCTATTACCACTACTAGTTTTTCCTCATCTATATCCGCTACGATATTAATGAAGCCTTCTTGGCCTTTCTTAGAATATTTTATCGCATTAGACAATAGGTTATTAAAGATCACCTGAAGATTGTGTTTATCATTGACAAATTCAGCATTGGCATCTATTTTAATAGTCTTTTCGACATGATCATAGTTCTCCATGAATTGCATACCTTTCAAGATATTATTGATCATTTCTTCAACGGGAATCACATCTTTAGTCAAACCTAATTTAGCCACCTTTCTATAAGTGATAATATCCAAGATGATACTATCTAGCTGTTTGAGCTGTCCTTTCATGATGCCCAAAAGCTCTCGCTGTTCTTCGTCCTTTATCCTAACATCAAGCAAACTTTCTAATCCTAACAATGAAGCTATTGGCGCACGTAGATCATGGGATGTTCTATACACCAGCTGATCCATCTCAGAGTTAGTTTTGATAAGATTCTGACTCATTTCCTTAAGAATAGTGATATTCGTAATCACCCCATCAATAAGCTGTTCGTCTCCATCCATGGTTAAACTACAATCTAACAAACCCCAAAATGTTGTTCCGTCAGACCTTTTAAAATGCACCTCCTTATTTTCTACAGCACCATGCTGCAATATTTCATTATAAACTTTAAGATGCATATGTTTAAAAACATGAAAGTCTTGAATATTCACCAGCTTCTCACCAGGAGGCTCTACCCCAAACAAATCCAACAGTGCAGTATTCGAATACAAAAAGCCTCGACTAACACTGTATCTAAAAATTCCATCTTTAATGTTTTCGTTAATAGTCTGAATAAGCCTTTCTCGTTCTTCCAACTTCATTGAGACCATTTTTTCATCCGTGATATCCCGAATAAATGCCGTAACACCAATGATTTTTCCATCAATAGAATATAATGGAGAATAGAATTTATCGAGATAGCTGATTGAGCCATCTTTCTTATTCTTGTATTTTTCCAAACAGGCAAAGTCAGAACCATTTATGGCCATTTCAAAGCTCATACGGTACTCCGCTTTTTCAGCTTCATCACTTACAAAATCCAGGACATTCATGCCAATTTCAATATCTACATCAAAATCATCTTTAATAATTTTCGCATGATTTTTATTGAATGACCTATAGCAGAAATCATTGTCAATGGAGTAAGCCATTAAATCTTTAGGACTTTCTAGAATCTGATTCAGATATTGTTCCTTTTCACGAACATCCTTTAAGTTTCTTAATTCGGATATCTTTAATGCAGCTATTCCTGCAATTGCTTCTAAAAAATCTTTGTGCTTGATATTATAAAATCCAAATTCGGGAGACTCACTATCTATTACTCCAATCACTTTATCCTGAAACAGAATAGGTACACTAATTTCACTCAGTGCAGCGTAAGTGTCTTCCACATAATCCTTGTCTTTAGTCAGATCATCTACTACTACTGTTTTCTTCAATTCGGCACATTTACCAACAATACCTTTACCTAAGGTCAGACTAATCGGAGATAGCACTACTCCATCATTTCCTTTTGCACCGAAAGCAGCCTTTTGTCTAAGGCTTTGATCATTTTCATTATAGATATATATCACACAATCGCTGAGAGAAAGCAATCTGGCACACTCTTCGGCAAGCTCCCATAGTATAGCTTGCTCGCTATTGAGTTTTGAAATGGATAACGTCAGCTGCTGAATATTCTGGTAATGTTTCACACCTCTAGCCAACAAATTACTACTCATATAATTTTTTCCAATAGGTGTAATGAGTGCACTTATCCCAATTACTTTTCCTTTACTATCAAGTATGGGGGACTTTGAAGTTCGGGCTTGTTCAATTTTATAAGACGATTTGCTTCTGAAATCATAAAAGTTCTCCTGTGGTTGTTTCGAGTCTAAAACCTTTTGATCTTCAGCTCCCAATAATTCAAAGTCCTTGTAATCAGACGATATATCAAAAAGCTTACTATTGATCAAAGAAGTATGATCCATTTCGAATAAATCAAGCATCGCACGATTGGCGTAAGTCACCTTGCCATTTTCGTTAGTCAAATAAACGGCATCAGACATGGCATCCATGGCGGATATAAACAGTGAATGCTTATCTATTTTACCTTCAGCTTTGCGACTTGAATTGGATTTAGCTATGATCTTGAAATTAGGGTGAAATGTTGAAATCAATACCTCATATCAGTTGGGCATATAGAAAAGAGAACTATCAAAATAATGAATGAACACTTTGTATAAATCCTCAAAGGCTTGTTCTTTAGTATTCTCTTCCAAATGTGGCATTAAAACTGGGTTTAGGTCAATACAAAATAATAAAGAGTTGGGATACAGAGGGTGGATAATAAACCAAAACCCGGCTTCACCGGGTTTTGGGCTGAGTTAGCATTTTTAAAGATGGATTAAATCTCGCTGACTATGCCATGTCAACCGTTCAAGGACGGCTTCGGACAATTAAGTTAATCAATATTGAGAACAAGAGCAATGGCTCAATCAATAATTTGTTTACAAACCATGCAAATGTTCTGTGCTCCCATGTTGAACTATTTGATATTGACCATTTACATTTCGTAAATGGTACAGACAAAGGTTTGCATGTTCAAACACATCCATTTTTTCGAGTGGGTAATTCATCATCCAACACACCAACATTCGCATGGCACGCCCATGAGTAGCGATCAAAATATTTTCTTCAGCCTCATTGGCCATGATATGCTCCATGGCAACTTTTTGTCGTTTTACTACTTCCTTAGGGGTCTCGCCTTCCCCTACCGCCAAATCCAATTTGCCCATGGCCCAACCAGCAATAGTATCTAAATAAATTTTGTGCATCTCTGGATCATAGGACTGTCCCTCATGTTTCCCCCAACTGATTTCATCTAAACCATCATGGGTCTCGAATGGAATACCTAAGTCTATAAATTGCTGCACAGATTCTTTCGTTCGTTTCAATCCCGAAACGTATATTTTATCAAAAGGCACCTGTTTATAATATTCAAAAAATCCATTGGCCTGCTTACGTCCAGTCGCATTGATTGACGAATCTATCCCACGACCTTGCACTTTATTTTCTAGATTGAAATCTGTCTGACCATGTCGGATGATGTATATATTTTTGGTTTTCAAGTGAATTGTCTTTTTGTTTGTATCAAGCGAATATAACCCAGTAACTGAAAGAAAAAATGTTCCTCTCCTCGTTTACCCTCGAAGGTATCAATGGCTTTTCAAAAAACACAATGACTGACCACATTGGTATAGAATATACTGAAATTGGCGAGGATTATGTGAAAGCTACTATGCCGGTAGATAGCCGCACCGTGCAACCTTTCAGAATGCTTCATGGCGGAGCTTCAGTTGTGTTAGCCGAATCTCTAGGGAGTATAGCTGCTACTATGACAGTAGACCCCAACAAAAAATACTGCGTCGGATTAGACATCAACGCGAACCACATAAAATCCGTAAAAGAGGGACTGGTAGAGGGGACTGCCCGCCCTTTGCATGTGGGAAAAAAAACTCAAGTTTGGGAGATAAAAATCACGAATGAAGAAAATGAACTTGTTTGTGTAAGTAGGATAACTATGGCTGTGATTGATAAAAAATAATGGAAACAAGCAAACAATCTACACAAACCGTACTGACTACTGCATTCTTTGAAAAATTACAGAGCTTTTTTAGTACGGGAATTAAGATGGATCTGCCTTTTGCCATTTGGCGAAATCCTCAAGAAACTGTCATCCACTCTACCTTACAGCTAGATCAGAACAATGATATTCCAGAGGAATTAGAAAATTCTCCTACTGGTTTTATGGTGAGTCCCTTCGAACCTTCAGAAAATCATGACACTCAATTCATTAAATCTGATGTTCTACTTGATAGTGATCTCAACGAAATATTATTAAGTCCAGGGTTTAAAGACAAAGAAGGTAGATTTGAGAAATTTGTTCAACAGTTTTCTAAAGTTCATGAAGATTCTTCCTTTGATTATAGAGATTTTTTAGAAACTCCTTCCCCATTCAAAGCTTCCAAAGAATATTTTCTAGAACTGGTTCAAAAATGTAAAGACTCCATCAGTGAAGGTTACTATCAAAAAATAGTGCCTTCCAGGAGAGAAAAGTTCAGATTGGAAAAAAAATTCCATCCAGTTAATGAATTGATCAAACTATGCGAAGCGTATGAAAATGCATTCGTATCTCTTGTCTATTTACCCAATCAAGGACTATGGTTGGGAGCCACACCTGAACTTTTAATTGCTGTGGATGAGGCTGAAAATTTTGAAACGATTTCATTGGCAGGCACACAAGAGATCAGACCTGGTTTTGAACTGGCGCAAGTCAGCTGGACACAAAAAGAAATTGAAGAACAAGCGCTAGTGAGTCGATATATTGTGAATTGCTTCAAAAAGATAAGACTTCGGGAATTTGATGAATATGGACCGAAGACCGTTAAGGCCGGCAATCTCATCCATTTAAAAACTTCATTCAAAGTAAATATGAAGGAGGTTAATTTTCCTCAGCTAGGAAGTGTCATGCTTGATTTATTGCATCCCACTTCAGCTGTATGCGGTATGCCAATGATCCCAGCAGCTAAATTCCTTCAGGAAAACGAGGCATACGATAGAGAATACTATAGCGGTTACCTTGGTCCCGTAAACTACGATGGACAAACCGCTTTATATGTCAACTTAAGATGTGCGAAAGTCTATAAAAACGATCTTGTATTATTCGCTGGCGCTGGAGTTACGGAAGACAGTGATCCAGAGAAGGAATGGACAGAAACAGAAATTAAGTTTCAAACACTTCTAAATGTTATTCAAGCCTAAAGCATGAATATCCAACCTGTATTTGACCTAGCACAAATTTGCCATTTAAAAGGTATTAAACAAGCTGTAATTTCTCCAGGCTCAAGAAACGCAGCCTTGACAATTGCTTTTGCCAGGCATCCGGAAATCGAATGTTTCAGTGTTCCCGATGAGCGATCAGCTGCATTCATAGCCCTTGGTATAAGTTTAAAAACAAATCTTCCTACCGTACTCGTTTGCACCTCTGGTTCTGCAGCTCTCAACTATAATCCAGCTGTTTCAGAAGCTTACTTCAATCAAGTACCATTGCTTATACTTTCTGCAGATCGTCCACCTGAATGGATTGCACAGCGAGATGGTCAAACCATATATCAAGAACAGCTTTTTGGCCGCCATGTGAAACAATCTTTCGTCTACCCGTCGCTTGAAGAGAATGAAAAAGGCATCAAGCATGGTCATGAGATCATCAATGAAGCCATCAATACTTGCCTAGATGCTGAAATGGGACCAGTCCATATCAACTTACCTTTTAGAGAACCCTTTTACCCTACTTCAGAACAATCCCTTGTTTTCTCCAAGCAGCTACCGGTCATCGAATCAGAAAAACCTATTGCAAAAAATTGGCAACTTGAATTGAATAAAATTTCCAATTTCGACCGAGTGCTTATTCTTGTAGGGCAAACAAAAAGAAACGATAAATTACTGGGATTGCTTTCATTATTATCAAAGGAAAACAACATTCCGGTAGTAGCGGATATTATTTCTAATGTCCATGAAGTTGAAGGAGTTGTAAGCAGTCAAGACGTATTTCTTAAAAACTCAAAAAACAATGACCTTCAACCCGACCTATTAATCACATTGGGCATGTCAGTGATTAGTAAAAACCTAAAACTGTTTTTACGCAAATACAAACCAAAAACACATTGGCACGTTCGTAAAGAAACTCAGGCACCTGACACCTACCTTTCTCTTTCCAATCATTTTGCTGTTGGGGAAATTGAATTTCTACAAGAGTTGAAAAAATTACATTCAAATAAAATTATACAATCTGATTTTCAAAGCTTCTGGCAACAAATCAATATTAAGACTAACCAACACATAGAACAATTCAGCTCTGATGAATTTTCTGATTTCAACTGTTACAAGAAAGTATTACGTGCCATTCCATCGGGATCTGATCTTCACCTAGCCAATAGCATGGCAGTGAGATATTCCAATGTAATTGGATTGAATAAAGACAAGGACGTAGAAGTATATGGCAATAGAGGCACAAGTGGTATTGATGGCTCCAACAGCACTGCTGTAGGAACAGCTTTAATGACCAATAGGTCGACTTTTTTGCTCACCGGTGACATGGCCTTTCTCTATGATCGAAATGCCTTCTGGCATAATCATTTACCAGAGCATTTGAATATTGTCATTTTCAACAATCATGGAGGTGGTATTTTCCGGATGATCGACGGTCCTTCGAGTCAACCTGAACTTGAAGAATACTTTGAGACTCGCCAAATTCGAGATGCAAGTCATGTAGCAAAAGAATTTGATTTTGAATACTATCCTTGCACTACTTCAGCTGAATTAGATCAGAGTTTATCACATTTAGTCAAAACTGGAAAGAGAAAGATATTTGAAATTTTCACCAACGCTGAAGAAAGCAAAACTGCGTATAAGCAATTGTTTAAAACATTAATGATTGATTAACCTCATGCTATGAAATTGACCAGTTGGCTCTTCATTTTATTTGTGCTTCAAAGCTGTTCGTCTCCGAAGGTGATCAAGTTTCTAAATACTGATTTAGACTATAGTCAATACCATACTTATCGTCTCATTCACTACAAAAGCGATGACAAATCATACGCTGCCGAGGGTATGACCTTTTATACTGAAATAGAAAATGCCATAGAACAAAACATGGCAACTAAGGGATACCAACCGGCTGATCGGCCTGATCTTATCACCAGATACGAAATTGTATCAACTACGGCCACTGAAACTAGAAATCAAAACTACGACCCGTATAGATACAATTATTACATTCCTCCCACGACCAAAAAGTACACTGAAGGAATTGTACTTATAGAACTTCGAGATCGAAAACGCAAGAAATTGGTTTGGCAAGGAAGTTTAGACTTAAAATACACTATGAAAGGTGGTGCAAAACTCAACTTACTAACTTCTATTAATAGGATTTTTGAATCCTATCCTTACCAAGCTGGCTCAAATAAAAAATTGGTTACTGAAGAGTAAAGGCAGCGCTGACATCCATTATATTCCCTTCTTTATTTCTCAAATACCTCCTACTTCCCAGGTATCTGTTTTTATTGAATTCATCATAATTCAAGCTATTTGGATCGATAGAACTTACTCTTACTTGTTTGGACGCATGTATAAATTCATTATTCCCTAACCAAATACCGACATGCGTAGTTTTTTGTTTGGAGTTTTCAGTGGCAGGCTTTCCAAAAAAAAGAAGATCTCCTTTTTTCAATCCTTCGAATGTATTGTTTTCGTCTACCACAACACCTGCATTTATTTGTTGTGAAGCGTCACGTGGGATGATCAATCCATTCATAAAATAAACAGTCTTTGTAAAACCACTACAATCCATACCTTTCGCAGATGTACCACCCCATAAGTACGGTGTACCCATCATTGACCGCGCATAATATTCAACCAACAATTCAGAAGGTTTCATACCATCTAGCCACGTTTGAAAATCACTAACATCTGCAGTAGGAATGTACCCACTCCTTCCATCGGGAAATTGTACAGCAGTTACCTTCCCTTTAGTATTCACCCATTCCAGCACATTGCCCAATACCACATCGGCAACAACAGCAGATAATTTTTCATTTTTAAAAACTTGGCCAGCAGTTTTAGTGACTATCACTTTCTTGCTTTGCTGCCACCGCGCCATTTCAAATTTAGTTTTCAATTCAACGCCACCATGATCTACCCAGGAGATATAATCATCTGGCGTCTGAACCAGATACCATTCATCAGTGATTCGAAGCACTTTCAAGACAGTGCCTAAGATCGCTTGTGTGGCTAATTCAGCAGAATGCTTGGGTTTAGTTCTCAGGTTTGCCACTGAATTGTTAACTATAGCATATTTGTATTTCAATGTTGACGAATCAGGTAGCAGGGATACTTTATCTTCGATCTTTATTCCTTCAGCCAACATCTTATTCATAAAAGTCGCCAACACGTAGGGTTGATCTGTATCTCCTGAGATTTTCAATAAATCACCCGAAGTGCTTACCTCAATATCGAATCGAGCTACTCGACTATCAGGAATATATCGTGTCTTCAAGCTATCTAGTAATACTTCAGCTCTATCCAAGCTAGTATTAGAACTCTTTTCTTCACAAGCAAAAGAAAACCATAAAACCGCAGTAAAAACTAACAATCTGTAAACCATTCTTCATCTGATTTTAATGAGACGCTAATCTACAAAAATTATTCATTGAGCATTTGCTCAGAAATAATAAATAGAGAGATCACATTGCTTTGAAGAGTGTCGATTCTTAGTTTTGCTGCGAACAAAGAAAATCAAATGCAGAAGCCTGCTATACCAAGAGGAACACGAGATTTTGGTCCACTCCAAATGGCCAAAAGAAATTACATATTCAACACAATTCGAGGAGTCTACGAGCGCTACGGCTTTGCTCAATTAGAAACTCCTACCATGGAAAATCTGTCCGTACTCACTGGTAAGTATGGAGATGAAGGCGATCAATTACTTTTCAAAGTATTGAATTCTGGCGACTTTCTTTCTAAGACACATCAGGACGATTTTGCTACAGGTAGCAGAGCACTGCTACCCAAAATCTCAGAAAAAGGATTGAGATACGATCTAACCGTACCATTTGCCAGATATGTAGTGATGCATAGAAATGAAATTTCATTTCCGTTCAAAAGGTATCAGATTCAACCTGTTTGGCGCGCGGATCGTCCTCAAAAGGGGCGATACAGAGAGTTTTATCAATGCGATGCTGATGTAGTCGGCACTGATTCTTTGTTATGCGAAGCCGAAATCATCGCTATGATCAACGAAGTTTTCACCAGTCTGAAACTTCCTGATTTCACAATCAAACTGAATAACAGAAAAATCCTTGTAGGGATTACAGAAGCCATAGGTGCTGCAGGAAAGGAGGCTGAATTTTGTGTAGCTATTGATAAACTCGACAAAATTGGTTTGGACAAAGTCAATGAAGAATTGATCCAAAAAGGATTTACTCAAGAAAACATTGAAAGACTGAAGCCCATCTTTGAGTTTGAAGGTACAATTGGCGACAAATTGACTTTCTTAAAGGACTATTTCTATGCGAGCGAAACTGGCTTGAAAGGAGTTAGCGAAACGGAAGACATCCTGACTTACCTCCAATCTTACAATCTGGAAAATGACCACCTGGATCTGGACCTCACATTGGCACGAGGACTCTCCTACTACACAGGCACCATCTTTGAAGTAAAAGCCAACGGTGTGAAAATTGGCAGCATAACAGGAGGAGGAAGATATGATAACCTGACAGGAGTCTTTGGACTAAAGGATGTGTCAGGCGTTGGCATCTCTTTTGGAGTCGATCGAATTTACGATGTGCTGGAAGAATTGGACTTATATCCGGAATCTACATCCACCCAGGTACAAGTAATGATTGTGAATTTCGGAGAAGAAATGTTTGAAAAAGGAATTGATCTTCTTCAACGATTACGCCAAGAAGGGATAAGAGCAGAGTTATATCCAGACGCTGCTAAAATGAAGAAACAGATGTCCTATGCAAATAATCTCAATATTCCATACGTTGTGATGATAGGTGAAGATGAAATAGCATCTGGGAACTATACATTGAAAAATATGGTCGAAGGTGAGCAAGCCGCTTACAAAATCGATGATCTTATTTCTAAAATCAAGAATAGTCACTAGATTGATCACTTTAAAATTCAGTCAAACAGATCTGGTTAACCACCCTTGAGATATTACCAATACATCCTTCTTTTTTCAATATACATTGGCGCTCACATGTCCAATGCTCAGCATACCAGTGTGCTAGGAAGATTTGATATTGATTTCGTAAAAGGATGTACAGGAATGACAGTAAATGTCTCAGTCAATACAAATGTTCCTGCATGGACGGATGCTCAATTCTGGTATGAAGGTTTCGATATTAACGTGACAGGTGACGTCTCTGGAAATTACACTTATACTTCTGCTGGTGAATTTTATGTGACTATGCTTGTGTCAAACGGTGATGCTGACACAGGAGGAGAAAAAAAAGACTCTATTCGAGTGGAAGTCCTAGCTCCCGAATTACCCGAATTCACTATTCACAACTGCGCTTCTCACCATGTACGCGTGGAAGTAGAGGATGATTATTACGACAGCTACTTCGTAGAATTTACTGGAACAGACAATGAAGAAATTGCTCCTCTTAGTTTTACATCTGCCTATGATTATGGCACTCAAGGCAATTATCGAATAGATGTATCTGGTCGTTTTAATGATGGAAATAATTCAAGCTGTGGTACAGACAACAGGGCTTTCAATAGTATTAATTCTATAGTAAGTCCTGTACTCACTTCTGTAGAAACTACAGATGAAGCAGTAAATGGAGAAATGCAGTTAGGGTTCACGCTTGGAGATGATATTATTTACAATTTGGAACGCTCAACGAATGGCACCGAGAATTTTGAATTTGCAAAAGTAGTGACAGGTGCTACAGAAGTAGAAGCCAATCTAAATACCCTCAGCGAGTTTCATTGTTACCAAATCAATACCTATGACGCCTGCAATGACTTGAACTTATTATCTGATATCATATGCTCGGTTTACTTCGATGTAGCCGGCACAGAGACGGCCAATACCATTATGTGGCAAACAGATACAGTAGAGGCGCTATCGTACAATATTATTCGCGACGGAGATTTACTTACCAATATTACTAATTCGTCTATTGTGAGTTACGACGATAGCGAAGTCATTTGCAACAAAGAATATGTCTACAATGTGCAACCCATATTTAAGTCTGGTTCATCCGTGTCTGTTGATACGGCAGTTATCGCAAATAAATCGGCAGAATTGCCACCTGTAGACAACCCAGCTTCAACAGTAAACATCGACAACGATGTGGAGCTATCCTGGGGACCTCCAGATACTGGAGAGATACCATTCAGAAGATATATTATAGAAAGAAACATCCGAGATCGTGCTTGGAAGTATTATGATTCATCTGATGACACTACTTATGTGGATACCGAAGCCAATTTCATCGGCAAGCATGCCTATAGAATTCGGTATGATGATGATTGTGGCAATCTTGCTACGCCATCACCATCCACTGTGCCCATGATCATTGAACAAGGAGCTGTACGAGGAAAAGAGGTGAATTTTAATTGGAGTAAATATGAGACTTGGGATAACGGTATTCGAAACTATACTATAGAGCGCTTGGATGAATCCGGCGCTATTGTAGAAGAGTTTGATGTTCTGAGTGGACGTGAAAAATCGATTACCTTCTCCCCCAACGATTCTGAAAACAAACTGATCCGTGTTCGTGCAGAATCCCTGGATGCTATTCCTCTCTTTACTTACTCCAACATCATATTGACAGAACTAAGCACGACCATGTTTTTACCAAATGTCTTCACACCTGATGATGATGGTTTAAATGACCGGTTTGTTGCCAAAGGCCCTAAAGTATTTAACTTTGAAATGGAAGTGTATAGCCGGTGGGGAGTTCTGATTTTTTCCACGAATGACAATTTCAATGGTTGGGATGGCAGAATAAATGACAAAGATGCACCTGAAGGCACTTATATCTATAAGATTTATTTCGAGGATGCCGAAGGCAGAAAATACGATCAATCGGGATCAATGTTACTCATGAGAAAAGGATAGTGATATGTTTGATATGATGAAAATGATGGGCAAAGTGAAAGAGGTTCAGGAGAAAATGAAAGAAGCTCAATTAGCCCTATCTCAAATTGAAGTGCAAGGCGAATCTGGAGCAGGGTTAGTAAAAGCTACCGTGAATGGACAAAAAAAAGTAATAAAGGTTGATATAGATGACTCTTTGGTGAACACAGCGGACAAGGATATAGTCCAGGATTTGATTGTGGCAGCAATAAACAAGGCGATGGAAGAAGCCGACGTATTAGCCAAAGAGCATATGCAAAAAGAAACACAAGGTATTATGCCTAATATCCCAGGTTTTGACCTAGGCAATATGTTTAATGGCTAAAACAGCCGTTGTCATATTAAACTTCAATGGTGCTCAATATCTTGAGCAATTCCTACCTTCAGTCACACAGTATAGTACCGATGCTGAGGTGATTATCGCAGACAATGCATCCACAGATAATTCCATTGCATTTTTAAAATCCAATTACCCAGATCTGAGAATTATTCAATTTCAAGAGAATCTTGGTTTTACTGGAGGATACAACAAAGCATTAGAGCAGCTTCACTTTGAATATTGTGTATTATTAAATTCTGATATTGAGGTCACTCCAAATTGGCTAGAACCCATAGTCACTTTTATGGATGCGCATCCAGAAGTTGCAGCCTGTCAACCCAAAATTTTGGATTTCAATAATAAAAAGAATTTCGAATATGCCGGTGCCTGTGGTGGGTTCCTTGATTATATGGGGTTTCCATATTGTAGAGGAAGAATTTTTGACACATTAGAAGAAGACCAAGGACGATATGACAACATCATACCCGTAGACTGGGCGACTGGTGCGTGTATGTTTGTGAGAACAGTAGATTTTAAAAAAGCTGGCGGTTTTGATATCGATTTTTTTGCGCACATGGAAGAGATAGACCTTTGTTGGAGAATGCGTATGATGGGCAAAGCCCTTTATTGTATTCCAGAAAGCAAAGTATACCATGTGGGCGGCGGAACTCTTAATAAACTGAACCCAAGAAAAACTTATCTCAATTTTCGTAACAACCTCTCCCTCTTGTTCAAGAATGAATCCACCATGAATTTGGTTTGGAAGTTTCCAATAAAATGGGGTTTAGACATAGCAGCAGCTCTAAAGTTCGGGCTAGGACAATCCTGGAGTCACAGTTGGGCTGTAATCCGTGCACATATTGACTTTTTGATGTTTTTGCCCAAGAATTTAAAGAAAAGAAAACAAGTCCAAGCCAGCAGAAAAACGACTGTTAGAAACTCACCCTTTCTTTTACCGTTTCAATACTTCATAAAGGGTCGAACTACATACAAAGACCTCCATTAAATTAAAATGTGTTGGCTGAAAACATCAGCATTTTACTTTTGTCAGATACCCACATTGGATTTGACCATCCGTCTAATGACAAACCTGGAAAAAACAGAAGAAGAGGTTATGATTTCTTCAACAATTTTAAATTGATTGTTGACAAGGCCATTGATCTCAAAGTGAATTATGTCATTCACTGCGGAGACGTTTTTGAAAAAGCTTCTGTACCTACTTTTTTAGTTGATCAAACTTATGCAGAGTTTCTAAGAATCGCCAATGCAGGAATCCAGCTCTTTGTAGTACCAGGTAATCATGAAAAATCAGTGCTGCCTGCTTCTCTATTTTTGAATCACCCAAATATTCACTTGTTCGATGTAGCCAAAACATATTTTTTACCGAATATGTCGATTTCAGGATTTCCGTATTTCAAAGGGGACATTAGAGCAGAGTTTTCAACTATTCGTCGTAACCTGGAAAGTCATCTGAACGAGTCAGATTTCAATATCCTGTGTGTACATCATGCGATAGATGGTGTAAAAGCTGGTGCTCAATTTTTCGAATTTAAGAATAGAAAGGACACGTTGGCTATGAATGATCTCCCAGGATCATTTGATCTGATACTATCCGGGCATATACACAAACATCAAATATTGCACGCCACATCTGACTCAAAAATCCAAGTACCCATTCTGTATAGTGGTTCTACCGAAAGAACCATGTTCGATGAGATCAATGAAGCAAAAGGCTATCATATATTGAAGATTGAAGGCAAATCTATCAAGCATGAATTTCACACAATCAATACCAGGCCCATGCATCAAATTGATCTCAGACATGAATCAATTTCTTCTGAAGAGTTGAAAGGTCTATTGTCGAAACGTATGAAGCCTTTTGAACCTGACGCCATTGTCCAAATCAATTCAGATGATGAGGATTTATTGTATCAATTATCTCATCTAAAAACGAGTGGATTCTTTCCTGACACTATGAATATTGCCATAGCTGGCTTCTCTCAATTGCATCGGAAAAAAAAGCTTTAGTTTTCACTATCATTCAAATGCCCTAGATCATATTCATCCGGAAATGGGCCGAACTTTTCTTTCTGTGGTTTACTCTTTTCAGATTTTATTTTTTCTTGGGAATCTTTTTCTTTCTTCTCTGATCGACGACCAAATAAAAGATTTACACCAAATCGAACGTTCAGATTATTCATATTTCTAATGTCATTTATACCAATAGTATTATCCAGGGATGTGTATAATTGAATAATCCCAAACCGTGCGCCGACTGCCCCTCCAAGTGCAACTCCTTGTTTTGGCTTTTTAGAAATAGATCCAGACACGGTTAGCATTTTTCCTACATAATGGGTATATCCCAAACCATAAGTAAAACTAGCATCACCCAAATCATTTCTCGACATGACAGTAGCTGTTACAGTTCCTTTAGGGATTACTTTGTAGGATCCCGAAATAAAAACCCGAGTATTTAATTTCGACTTAAATTCTTCATCCTCAAACTCTCTATAGTCAAAAAGTTGCTCCAATGTGTCCTTAAGCACATCTCCTGCATTGTCCAAATCTCTTAAGTCCATTCCACCAAAAGTGGCCTCAGACTCAACGAGTTCATAATTTTTTATTCCTTCTCTCCAATTGATGCTGCCTATGTCATTCACCGAAAAAGCCACATTCAATTTTGGTGTGATTTGCATATCCGCTCCAAAATCGAATCCAAACCCATTGTTTCCATTCGACATTAAGTAGTCTGAATTATCAAAAGAATCTAAGCCTGCAGTTCGTAGAACAGAGTTATTGGTAGATATATTCACATAGTATGTGTCGGGATCTGTTAGAAAACTTACTGCAGCTTCTTTATCCACTTCAGCTTGGATAAAACCTTGTAGATATTTGAGTTTTAACCCGACTCTTAACTTCTTCTCTCCTAAAACTGACAGCTCATGTGAATACCCTACTCCATACTCACGATAGTAAGAACCTTGTCCTCGAAGGTTGTTTTCCGATACATTCTGACCCAAGAAATCTGCATTTCCTTCTAACAAGTACTGCAACAATTTCTTTGGATAAAAAAGACGACTCTTTACTCTTTCATTTGCAAACAACTGGACAGCTCCAGCTTTCCCAACATGAAAACCTACTTGGAGTAAGGAAATTGATCCATCAAAAGAGAGTCTATCCCCATCGTTAATATTTGAAAGTAAATGTTCAGTGTCAAATTGAACTGAATCCGTACCATCAATGGCTACAAACAAATCGTTATAAGTGAAGCTATTGTTTAGATTCGTACTAACTCCAGAAATAAGAGGTAGCGACACATAAAAATCTGCATCAGGAAAAAACACAGGATTAAAAATATTATTCTGAGGCGTAAGTTCTCCTAAATGGTAGAAAGACAAATCACTCTGAGCAAAGGCAACATGTGTAAACCCAATGAATCCGAAGCAAAGACTCAAGATTTTAGTTTTTAAATTTAAGATCATAGCTGTATAGTTACCTCACCCGCAAGTGACAGTTCGATATTTAATTTATAATCTGAATAAAGAGTCACAAAACGGTCATTCTCATGCTCGAATGTAGAAATGTTTGCTGTAGCTAAAATGTCTTTGGCATTGATAAGTGCTTCTATACCCTCAGCTGATAAGTCAATGTCCGAGTTAGAAATTTTAGCCTCCACTATCTTCCCATCATCGCCTACAGTGGGTGATTCTATTAATGCGGCATTTGGGATCTCAAAAAGCAAGTCACCTTGCTCATCGATAAACTTTAAATCAATATTTCCTCGAAAAGGAATTTCATTTGTCGATATAATATTAAACACCAGGCTTTCTGCACTTTCTATATCTAATTCACTCAATTGAAAATCAAAATCAACTGAAAACCCATCCATACGAAATTGCATAGGAATAGCTATTAAGCTTTCTATTTCTATCTGGCTATCTTCTAACAAGAAATTGCTAATACGACTACTTGAAGTTGGATTTGGAACCCCTGAAATTTCAAATTCCATGGACACTGGGGCTGAGTTTAATAATTCATCAATATTACTATTTTGATTATTCAACTCTACTGTATCCACTTTCACCTCTCCTTCCACCTCAGGTGACGAAACGAATCCATCAATTCCTGGAGGGTTGATTTCTTGAAGTAACAGTTCACCACCATCGCTAGCCATAGCTTTCAATTCATCAAATGAAAGCTCAACATCCATTCCATAAGAATTGGTAGATATTAAATAAACACGTGGGTCTTCTAGTTTTAAACCATCTCCGGAAAACTCATTAAAAGCAGTCATATCAATGGACTGATTTTGCAAATTGATTGGGTCACTTCCAAACTTTCCAAAAATTTTACTAAATCCTGGATTGTTATAAGCCAAATCAAATGTCATTTTCTGAGTTGGTAAAATTTCAGTTCCTGCTTCGAAGGTTATTGTACCTTCAACATGTACCTGAAATTCATTTTCGTCTGATGCGTTTTTATAAAATTTTGATTTGAGGCCTTCAAGAGGTCTTGAATATGAATCCATAACATCAGCTCCAGTATAATCCAGTTGGCGCGTGTTTGTCAGATCTTGATTGGTAGATACGATTTTTGTTCCTTCAATTGTCCAGGTATAATCTATATCTCCTTTGAATGTAGATAGCATTTCAAAATCCAGCGTACCCGAATTATAATACAATGAGTCGATCTCTTCGTCATTATTTGCCGGAAAGGAAAATGTGAATACTTCGTCTATGTCTATTTCGTAGCCTATAGGAGCAGATGGCACATTCCTATTAGGCGAAAACTCCTCTTGATTACTGACAGAATTTATGTCTATAAATTTCTCGTTATCATCATACAAAGTGTTTTCAGTAAAATACAGTGTCATAGATTGGTCTAACCCTGTACTAATCTCCACTGATTCGTCTTCTAAATCTTCCAGCAACTCTTGTACTGTATATTCAGAATAGCCCAAATTCAGAGCAAGGTTAGGAGAAATTGTACCTGATTTTATTTTCCCTAAGTCTTCGACATTACAGGAAGTACCTAAAAGGAAAGGCAACATCATTGCCCTTATTAAATTTTTTCTCATAGTCTTAAAAAGATCAAACGCAATATTACCCTACCACCAATAAAGAACTTATTCAATGCAAATATTTATGCGAGAGGATTGAATTTTTTCGATGAATAAGCATCCTGATCCCACCAAGACAAACAAATACTTGGACTAAACAAAGAGAGAGCTAACGGTAGAAAAATCAATTATTGGATGTTTTCATGTTGGTTTTGGATCATTTTTATTTCATCTTTTTGACATTACATTACTAATTCAGTATTTTAGTTAGAACAAATTGAACCTAACAAAGAACTTAATCCATTTTTCAAATTCCAATCTGCTTGTGAAAGTGATGAAAATTAGCTTTGGAACGTCAGTTTCAAGAAGTAGAAAAAGAAAAAAAGAGCCACATGTCATGTGGCTCTTTTGCTTTAGTTTCTTCTTAAAAAGATACTCAAGGAACAAAAATAATCTTGCCCTTCACTTTCTTACTTGTTAATTCCTGCATGGCTGAAGCAACTTCTTCTAAAGCATAGATCTTATGAATTTTTGCTTCAACCTTGCCCTCAACAAGCCATCGTACTATAGTCTTGAAGTTGTCAGCATTTACTTGAGGCTCATTTCTAAAGAATCCACCCCAGAAAACACCTATTATCGAACAGCCTTTGAGTAAGGGTAAGTTCATTGGAATTTTAGGTATTTCTCCAGCCGCAAATCCCACTACCAAGTATCTACCCTTCCAAGCCATAGCTCTCAATGCTGGTTCCGTATATCGATCACCAATCGGGTCATAAATCACATCAACTCCTTTTCCTTCTGTAAGTGTCTTCGCTTGAGTCTTAATGTCCTCTTGACTATAATTGATGGTTTGATCTGCTCCAATCGATGTACAATAAGCAAGTTTGTCTTCAGAACTAGCCGCAGCAATTACATTAGCTCCTAGTGCTTTCCCAATCTGTATGGCAGCAGTACCTACTCCTCCTGCAGCTCCCAAAACAAGTAGAGTTTCTCCTTTCTTTAATCCTGCACGATTGACTAAAGCATGATAAGATGTACCAAATGTCATCATGGTAGAAGCGGCTTGTTCAAAGCTAATCCCTTCTGGTAATGGAAAAACATTTGTGGCTTTACCGATAACTTCTTCAGCAAATCCTCCCCAACCAGTCCCTGCCATCACTCGATCACCCACTTTCAAATGGGTGACTCCTTCACCTACCATTTTCACAATCCCTGCTACTTCACCCCCTGGGGAAAATGGCATTTCAGGCTGAAATTGATATTTACCCTCTATGATCAATGTATCCGGAAAATTCAAACCGCTGGCTTTTACCTCGATGACCACTTCACCAGTGCCAGGGGTTAAAGAATCAATTTCTTTAACCACCAAACTTTCCGGAGGTCCATAAGATTCACACAAAACTGCTTTCATAGTTTTTATTTTTAATTTACGGCTAGCACATCAGGTTCAGATAAATAGATTAAATACCCATCAACATGATCATAGCCCATTTGACTAAGTATACTTTTATATTCACCTACTTGGTGAAGATGATTTTCTGATCTAGCACCTGTTTTATAATCAATTACAACAGCTTTATTATCTTTTACTATCACTCTGTCAGGCCGTTTTAGTTTTCCATCGGTCAATAGTATAGAAGACTCATTTTTCACTTCCCAAGAGAGATCAAACCAACCTGCTATTTGAGGTTTGTCCCATATTTCCCTCAATTTTATTTTGATGTCACTCATTTCTTGATCAGACAATCCAAATTTTATTTGGGCTTTATCCAAAGCCAACGTAAAATCCTTGCGTGAATGAATTTTTGAAAATATCCAGTGAATAATATCGCCATAATTGATAGACTCAACGATTGACTCCTCTAAAATCCGTGCTTTATGTCTCAACTTGAGCCTATCTACAGGAACTGAAGAGTTAACTGGCAACAAGCTCACCTGATTCAATAATTCTTTTTCGTAACTACTATAAGCTGGTAGTTTTCCAATTTCAATAGGCTCCAAATTTTCTTGAATCATTGACTTCTCTTTGACATAATTAAATAATAAATCGCCGACATGAGTGATCCTTTTTGATTTTGGATTGATTTGTGAAAGTATAAAAAGCGCCTCTTCAGTCCTCGTCAATGCCACATACAACAAATTCAAATTATCTAAATAAATGTCTGATTTTTCCAGATAATAGTCTTTGGCAAAAACTGTCTGAGACAAATCACTTTTGTATCTGACAGGCAAAAATGGAATCTGCTCCAAAACAGAAGAACCATTTGTATCACACCAAAGCAATTGTTCATTCGTTCCAGAATGATCGAACTTCCATTGACAATAAGGCACTATGACAACTTTAAACTGCAGTCCCTTGGACTTATGCACAGTCATCAGACGAATAGCTTCCTGATCCTCAGAAACTTGAATAGATCGATTATTATGATCTGACCACCAAGGTAAGAAGTCCGTTAAACTATCTTTTTCATATTTCAAATAATCCAAAATAAGATCTTGGAATGCCAAGACATAAGCATGGTCTTGTGGGAAACTGAATAAGCTAAAATGATCTATCAAAGTCTCTACCATTTGAGACATATTCATACGATTCAATTCACCTGCTCTGGCAATCAAAAGATCTATATGTATTTCAGAACCGCACCGATCTGCATATTGTTCACAGGCATAGTGCAATTGGGACAAGGCCAATGGTTGTTCGGTATTGGCTATCCAAGCCATACATTGCAGAATAAGATGTACAGCTGGATTGTTCTTTATATAAAGAGACTCGTTAGAAATAATATCATACTTATACCCATCATCACCAACCTTTAAAGCATGTTCCATCATACCTTGAGCAATTTTTCGTCCTTGAGGATTAGTCCTAACTAAAATGGCAATATCATTTAGTTGATAATTGGCATCCTGTAATCGTTGGATATGTTTAACCAGTTCTTGAATGACGAACTCATCGGCATCCTCTATTTCATCACTTTTTTCAAAGAATCGAATGTTAATTAATCCTTCTCCAGACTCATCAAAAAGTTGCTGTTCACTGTTTTGATAAACCGCCTTCATATTCAAATTAGCTTGAATGGCTTCGCCCATATTTAGTCCTAGATGACTCTCTAAAATTTCAGGAGCACTAATAAAGAGGTCGTTGTTGAACTCTATTATGTTTTGTTTACTCCTTCGATTAGTACTCAGTCCTTCATCTAGAATATGGCTTTCGCCAATATCTTTTCTTATCTGATCCAGAAGGATTTTCCAATTACCTCCCCGCCATCTGTAAATCGACTGTTTGATGTCTCCTACCACCATTGAGAAATTACCCGCACTCAAAGTATCTTGAATCAATGGTTTAAAATTATTCCATTGCAAGCCACTGGTATCTTGAAATTCATCGATCAAGTAGTGCTTATATCTTGTGCCTACTTTTTCGTAAATGTATGGCGCATCACTATCATTGATAATATCATTGAGAAAAACAGGAAAATCAGAAATCAGCAGTAAGTCATTGTCTTCGCGATAGTTGTTGATCTCATCAGATATCCTTGACAAAAGTCCAAAAGTGTAGATGTACTTGATGACTTGCTGGAGAGACTGAAATTCTATATTGTGTTCGTAATAAAAATCGATAGCGGCAGATAAATGATCGGCTAATCCCGAGGCCAGTGCACTTTCCACTGCTGCTACTGTCTCCGATCCCTTACTGTACCATTTACCTTGTTCCAGAGCATCATACACCCGCTTTCCAGGCTCTACAAACTCACCATTAATCACTTTATCCATATAACCGCCTACGCCTGCGGCTTTGTATGAAAAATCATCTCGAGATAAACTGAAATTTTCTAGATTCAATTTTATAGCTTCACCTATTTTTTTCAGTCCTAATTCAAGTTCCTTTCGCCTGCTATTGAGACTCAAAATAAAGTCTCCAATAAAATTGGGTTGATTCAATTGAGCAAACACTTTGTGTTTGTTTTGTACTAGAAACTCATTGAACAACTCACTTGACAAGCTTTTGATATCATTTCTTGTGTCCCACGATTTGCCTTGGTTGATTTGGTAAATAGCAAAATCCGTAAGCCATCGAATCAGTTGTGGATCGTCTGCCATTTCCAAAAGCATTTTATCTATGACTTCAGATATAACTTTAGGTTGATCCAATTCAATTTTAAAGCCTGTCTGAATACCGATCTCTCGAGCGAATGATCTTACAATGTTTTGAAAGAAAGCATCGATGGTTGTTACAGCAAAAAAGGAATAATTATGAAGAATACTTCGAAGCAAAGCATCAGATCTATCGGCAAGCTGCTTTTTATCTATATTCAATTCTCTCTGCAAATCAGAAGACATGGCATGCTCACCGTGAGCCAACTGTTCTAATGTCTCCAAGATTCGAGACTTCATTTCTTCAGTCGCCTTGTTAGTAAAAGTCACCGCAAGGACCGTTTTGAAATAATCTGGATATCTCAAAGCCAGGCGAATGTAGTTGTAGGTAAGTATGTAGGTTTTACCTGATCCGGCAGAAGCACGATATATACTGAAGTTTTTGATAGGCGTATAAATTAATACCCTTCTAAGAAAGGGTATTACCACCTTCAAAACAAAAAAGGCGAAGAAATTATTCTTCGCCTTTCCCAAACTGAATTAAACTAAGCCTCAATCAATTCCATATCTGCTATTTCTAATTGCAATTTCTTTATTATTTCGATGGTAGCATTCTCGACGTTTTTCAAATGCTCGATTTTAAATCCATATAAATCGTGATTTTTATTATTTTTTACAAAGGATTGTTTGCTTTCTTTCATCAATTTCATCAGCTCTTTTATTTCAAAATTGTTGATACTAGAATAAATTTTATGTCGAGTATTGCTCAACTGTTCAAAATCATCTGCTAATAGATTGGTAGAATATTCCTTTAAAAATTCTTCAAAAGCTTTAATAGACAGGTGTAGCACTTTTTTCAAGAAGGACTGATCACCTTTAGCTAACTTTTTTATATAATTGAATTTCAAATCTGAACCTTCTTGTTCAGAAATCATATCATTTGGATCATTTATTATATTTTGTTTTGAGCAATTTTCCGATCCCTGTTTTACAAATTTGGCAATAGTCCTAAACAACTCTGCAGGGTTAATTGGTTTAGAAACAATATCATTCATTCCTGCATCAAACACTTCAGATGACACCTCACTTATAGAGGCAGCAGTCAAAGCCACAATTGGCAGATTTCTGTATTTGTTTCTAGGGAGTTTTCTTATTTCAGAAGTAGCAATAAAACCATCCATGACAGGCATTTGAAGATCCATGAGTACGAGATCAAATTTTCCTGCTATCACCTTGTTAATAGCCTCCATTCCATTCTCTGCGAAATCGGTACTTACCTCCCATTCCGCAAGAAACTTCTCCACTACTAGTCGATTTACAGCAATATCCTCTACAATCAACACACTAGCACCTTTAAGGCTTAAATCTAGGTAGTTCGTGGATGCAGCTTGTCTTTCTCTAATCTCAAATTCATTTGGTAATTTAAAGGGAATTACAATTTTAAAATTAGAACCTACACCTAATTCACTTTCAACGCTGATTTCACCACCTTGCAATTCTATTAATTGCTTAGTTATGGTTAACCCTAACCCAGTACCGCCGAATTTCCGATTTATTTTTGAATCTGCCTGACTGAAATGTTCAAATATTTGCGTCAATTTATCTTCAGTTATCCCTATTCCACTATCAGAAACATTGACTTCCAACTCGATCATAGTCTCATCAATTGATCTATATTGAGCGTCTAGTCTTACAGTCCCATTCATTGTAAATTTGACAGCATTACTAACCAAATTATTTAGGATTTGTATGAACCTCGTTGGATCACCTATCAAAAAATCCGGCAAATTATCTTCAATAGATTTGATCAATTTACAATTTTGCTCGTTAGCCTTCATTCTCATTGATTCGAGCACACCACTAATTGAATGGCGAATATTGAATGGCGTGGATTCAAAATTGACTTTACCAGCCTCAATTTTATTGAAATCTAAAACATCATTGATTATAGCCAGTAAATTATCACCAGACCATCTGAGATTTTGGATATAGGTCATTTGATCTTGACTTGGAGATTCATGTGCCAAAATATGACCAATTCCGATAATGGCATTTAATGGAGTCCTGATTTCATGACTTATCATAGAAAGAAACTCTGCCTTCGCCTTTGTCGCCATTTCAGCCTTGCGCTTTTGCTTGTTAAGTTCTTCAATGATTAATTCGGATTCTTTCTTCTTAAATTTAATATCTTCACTGAGTTCGAGTAAAGCCACAAGAACCTCCTTATAGCTATCATCTTTCTCTTCTTCTATCATTTGTTCGGTCACTCTACTCTCACCGTTTGCGATATGCAAGAGTTCATCTAGTACCAAATTTTGAAAATCATTTCTCATATTGCCTGAAGGATTTAAATTCTGGCCAGGTTGATTATATCCAATACTTCTTCTTTACTACTATGAAATGTGATAAACTCAAAGTAATTCCTCATGAGCAGTTTTGAAGCCAACCTTAAAAAGGTCTGATCTTTTGTGACTATGTAGGCATGACGTAGCTTATTTTGGTTTACATTAAAAAATCTTCGACAAAGTTTTCTTTGAATAGGATTAAGCCTAATCTCTGATATTTTTTTTATATCAAATATGATATCAACTTTGTCAAATTCAGAAACCAGTTCATCGAATTTTTTATAAAGCTCAGGTATCTTTTTTTCAAAAGTTTGCTCAGTCTCTGACCAAATCAAAGTATTACCACTTACTTTTCTAATTCGGCTTTCAAATTCATATTCATTTATACTTTGAATTTCACAAAAAGTATTTTCATTTCTTACCATTGCATATTTGTTTTTAGCTGATTTTAAAATAAATAACAACAGAGTTATGCTCAGGAAAGCCTTTTCTGAGAAGGTTTGAGAAAACTGACTCCATAGATTTTAACTACCGTTTCATGCACGATCATTAGTTCATCTTTTGAAAACTTCAATTCATCGTCAGGATTCTCCAATTGTTCTAAGCTAAAGTTATCCATCCTCGGATACAAGGCCAGTACTATTCTGAGCCAAGCCAAAGGTGATAAGTTCTGTTGAGACCATTTTTTCAATTTGATTATCTTCAATATTATTTAATCGTTTTAAGTTTAGTTGGTACAAAAAAGCAACAGTATATTTTTAATTATTCTTTAAACAAATCAGTAAACCAGTTGAGTGGCCGTTTTAAAGTGTACGATATTTTCATTCTACCAGTAACCCGATCTAGCCATTCTATCTTAAATCCTTTTTTAGTTTTGAAATCGCTACTATAGGAACTTATAGCCTCAGGGATTACACAGTCATAAAGTTCCATGATGCATCTGTTCAAAACACTAATATGGTCTTCGTCAAACACAGATCGCTCATGAATATTAACAATAGATACCTTCCTATCACATTCAAGCAATTCAGGATAGCACCTTGAAATGATTATGAGCCAACTGGCCGAAGAAAAGGTTTCGATACACCAATTTTTTATCTTTAAAGCATTAGGCTTTCTATTCTTTGGAAAATTATTATTCATATTACCTGGGATTCAAATTCAATTTTTGATTCCATCGCTACTGCAGAAACAAGCGTCAAAAGTCTGTACCATGATATTGCAATTTCTTTTGTCCACAAACCTCTTAATGTAGACTTCATGGCTAAGAGATAAGCTTTCATCACTTTTTGTTCATCAGTCTTTTGGATGTACTGATGATCATTAAAAATACTCACAAGAGCTTTTTTAATACCTTCTCGAGCTACTATTAAATTATCAAGTGAGGCTACCACAAAGCCCATTACATATAATGCTTTATCTCCTTGCTTAATTATTCCAAATTCATTTTCAAATGAAGGAACGAGAGAAGGGTCTAATGAATGCAGATTGGAGTAAAAAGAAAATGCAAATTCATGAATATTTGGGGCCAAAACTTTCCATGTTTCTTTAATATTTTTTCGCTCTCTTATATTCAAATCTTTCATTTTTCAACAAGCTTCAATGAAATCCAAATAACAATCAACTTACTTCCAGAATTTCCAGGAGAATTTTTTCTTGGTTGCCCCTTCAATCATCATATCACCAACTGCCGAAATGAGTTTGTTCCAAGCATTTTCGTGTTCATTAGTCCACTCGTCATCCATGAATTGTGCGATAGCACCTACCAGAGCTTTTTGAACTGGTGGGTAATATTCTGGCAAAACCTTGAATTTTACATGTAAGGCCCCAAGCTTATGGATGGCATCTTTGATTTTGTCAACACGATCAACATTGGCCATCAAAAACCCCAAAGTCATCATGAGTTTTTCAGCTTGCTTATTCATGTCACCACTAAAAAGTTTTTTATATTCTGGCTTTGCATCAAATAGATCATCATAAAATTTCATTGCCAAAGGAATTGCATTTGGTGCTACCGTTTGCCAGCAAGATTTCACAAGCATTAGTTCTTTTTCATTCATATTACTTTTGTTTTAAACTTCTCAGTAAATCTAAAAAAGCAACACGCTAAGCACTTATTCTCTGAGTCTACAAATGGTATTCGTAGGTTTATTAAGCCAATGTTTAAGGTTTACAAATGGTATATTGGAGTGACAAAAAACCGTCAAAAAAACATAGATTACACACTTTTATAAAGTGTTGAATAAAAATCTTTCATCTGCAATGCTTGTTTACTAAATGCAGGTTCAACCCCAAAGAAAAGAATACATAATCAAGGCTGTACTAACTAGAAGTCATAGATACTAAAGCTCTTGCACATATTTGTTAAGATCATTGTGTTCTTCTAGACCGATCTTCTTTTTGATTCTGTATTTAATCATTACAGCACTTCTATTTTCAATATTCAATATGGTTGCAATTTCTCTATTACTTAGGTTTAGTTTTATGAGAGCACAAACTCTTTTTTCGTGGTTCGATAACTTATCATTAAGTCCTGTGAGTTTTTCATAAAACTCAGAATGGGAATTTGAAAAATAATTGTTAAAATTTTCCCAATCCTTCTTCAAGGATTTGTTCATCTTGATGGTCTGTAAAATCTTACGGTATTGAGGGTCCTGCTTTTTTGTTATGGTTTCCTTTACCTGATTCTCTAAATTATCCATCAAGTTATTCATATGAATCATATTGAGTGCCTGCTTGTATAGATCAGCCTGCCCTTGCTCTATGTCGCTCTGTAATTTGACTTGCTTTAATTCCTCTTTTCTAAGCCTACTTTTGTGCCTAGATATCATTGTCACAACCAGCAAAACAGCTACAACAGTGATAGCAATTATTAGTACCACTAACCGCTGTTTTTTCAGTGCTTCAAGTTCTTTGTCCTTTTGTAGAAGTTTTATTTCGCGCTCCTTTTCCAGCGTCTCCATTTTAGTATAGAGTTCAGTTACTTTTCTTTGATTCTCCTTATTAAACAATGAGTCCTCATAGGCATGATGTTCTCTTAGGTAAAACAATGATGAATCCAACACCCCAAGTTGCTCGAATGTATTTGACATTAAGCGAGTAATAATTGATGAAAATCGCTTGTGAGAGAATTGAGAAGTTGAGGAAAGTGCTCTTCTTGCATAGTACAATGTGCTGTCATACTTCATCTCATCATAAAACACTTCGGCCTTAATAATATCAAATTGTTCTTCAACACTGTTAATTCCTACACTATCAGCGAGTTGCAAGGCTTCTTTCATCATACTCTTTGCCAGCTCAATTTCTTGCTTGAGAACATAATATTGTGCTAAGTTTCCTAACGAAATTACTGCGGTACTATAGTTGCCAAATTTTTGTGAAGCCTCAAAAGCTTTCTTGTCATAATATATGGCGCTATCCAAGTCATCCAAAAGATTATAAATAGTTGCTAATCCATTGTATTTATTCATTTGACTTCGCCATCCGTTTTTTACATCTAACTCAAGGCCAATCTTAAAATGTTGCTTAGCTTTTTCAACATGGCCAAGGTATTTATAGCATAATGCTATATTGCCTAAGACTATTGAAGCGTTTAATGATTCCTTCTCTTCCACAAGATCATAAGCTTTGAGAAAATACTCCAATGCCTCAGAAAAATCACCTTTCATTCCATTGATACGACCCAAGGCATTCAGGCAATTGCGATACCTCTTAGTATCCCCTTCTTGATCAAACATTTTCATCCCTCTAAGCAAAAGTCTTTCGGCTTCATCAAAATTTCTTTTGTATATGTTCCAGGCTCCTTTTGTTAAATACAAGTAATGATATTTCGACTTAATAGTATCTCCGAAAAAATCATTCTTTCTAAATATTTCCTCAGCTTCTTTAAAGAGTATTTCTGCAGAATCAAGTTGAGCTTTATTTATGAAATAGCTGGATTGAACAGATAATGCTCTGGCTCGCCCAAAATCATAACCAATATCAATGCTTTTTTCAATTGCATAATTAGTCAGGATATATACGCTATCATTATTATTGTCTTGAATCAAATTGGACGCAACTAATATTACAGAGTCTATTTGCTGAGTAGAAATTTCTTGAGCAAGAGCATTAGGCAGGTTATGTATGAAAAGACTTGATATAAGGATGAACAAAAAAAGTCTTTGTTTTTTCAATTTTAGTAGCAGCTGCATTCTTTTTATTTGTATTGATTAGAGTTCAGAATTAAGTCTATCAGATTAAATTTCTTTTCAATTAGCTGAAGTCACTAATTGAAAAAAGTCATTTCAATCCAATTTGTCTATTTATTAAATAAACAAGTATCGACCTACAATAAACCTTAGCTCATAGCAATACTCCACAGATTTGGAAATCGTGCTACTATTACAATTGATTGGGTTAAAACTAGTTAGGTAGGAAATGAAAGTTAGAATATTTAATTGATTACAACAAGCAGATCAATTTAAGAAAAAACTTGGTGCAAGTTTAATTCTCATTAATGTGTCAAAAAAAGCACATAAAATTTTTATTACGAATACTTTGCGGAAGTTCGAGATGCTTTTTTTCATATAATAATTCTAATTTTTCTACACTCAAAAAAAAGAACTGTTAACCATATATATACATGAATTTGATTAAAAAAGAGTCTTGTAGACCCTTTGTAGATCAGTAAGAATTGTTGTTCTGCTATCATGGTTGAATCGCCAATCTAAGATGACATAATCAAGATCTATAACGGAAATTATTCCTCTCTCTTCTTGTCTTTCTTTTCTTCAGCCTTCACCAAATCCCCCTCTTCGAGCTTCTTAGAAACAGCTAAATATGGTCCCACTATCACCTGATCTGACTCAGAAACACCTTCAACGATTTCTATATTGTCAAAGTCGCTGATACCCGTCTTTACTTCCCTCAATTCAGCCTTGCCTTCTACATTTACAAAAACCACCTCTTTTAGCTCTTCCTCACGACCTCTTTTCTTAGACTCTTCTTCTTCATTCTCATTTTTTGGAATTCGAGTGGTTACAGCTCCTAATGGTACAGATAGTATGTCTTGTTTGGTATTGGTAACTATATCCACACTTGCTGTCATCCCAGGTCGAAAAGGCACCTTATTATTAGCCACCAAGTCTTTGTATGAACTGTTTAGTATTCTGATTTTCACTTCAAATTCCGTAACCGCATCTGCTGAAGCTTTTGCATTAGCTGTATTAGCTATGGCTGTGACCCGTCCTTTAAACTTCTTATCCAAAAAAGAATAGGCATCCACATCAATCTCCACTTCATTACCTACAGATACTCTTACGATATCATTTTCATTTACGTCCACGCGCACTTCCATATTTCCTAAATCGGCAATACGCATCATCTCTGTTCCTGCCATTTGGGAAGTCCCTACTACTCGCTCACCTTTCTCCACATCTAATTTAGAAACAATGCCTGCCATAGGCGCTGTAATAGTAGTAAACATCAGATTTTCATTGGCTTCTTTAACTGATGCCTTTGCACTTTGCACCACGTATTTGGCCGCTTCAACATTCTTTTCACCCGACTTTAAATCTTGCTCGGCAATTTTGAAATTTGCTTCTGCCAATTCCATATCTGCATTTGAAATAGCTTTCGAATTATGCAATTGTTTCTGGCGTTTGTACTCTAATTCAGATCTTTTAAATGAGGCTTTTGCAGAAGCTAATCGTGCTTCAGCATCCGCGAGGTTAGCTTTTTGCTGGTTCAAAGAAGCTCGTGTACGATCTAAAGCAGATTTTAGATTGTCTGGTTTTAATCGAACTAGTACATCACCAATTTTTACTGAATCACCTTCTTCCACATTGAGTTCAATAATCTCGGCAGAAACTTCTGGACTTAATTTGACTTCTACAATGGGTTGGATCATGCCTGAAGCACTGACTTTCTCAGTGATATCAACTTTCTTTACTTCTCCAAAAACCACTACAGTCCTTTCGCGTTCACCTATCCATCCCTTCTTTTTTCCTACTACAAGGAATACTATCAGCACTAATGCTCCACCGATCAATCCATAGATCAGGTTGTTATTGTTTTTTTTCTTCGCCATGAGTTTAGAAACTAATTGGTTTGCCTAAATAGAAATCCAGCACTTTTTGTTTGAAAATAAAATCGAATTTTGACCTAACGAGATCGGACTTTGCCATAAACAAATTATTGGTAGACACTTGATAATCGACAAAATTCACAGCTCCCAGGTTGAACTGATTCTCTGTCACCCGGAAGGCTTCTTCTAATGCTTCTACTTGTTTTTGATTCGCCGTGTGCGTTTTAGAAGCGGCCATCATGTCATTATAAGCAGTTTCAATATCTTGACGGAGTTGATTACGAACCTCTTGCGAAGTTACCTCTGCCCTTTGTTTACTCAACATGGACCGTTGTACGTCGGCCCGAGTTCTGAATTTATTAAAAACAGGAATACTCAAATTGAAAGCAATATTTTTACTAATGTTTTCTTTAAATTGTTCTCTTAAGGGAAAGTCAGGTAGGGTTTCAACTACGTTAGGTAGATTCACATCTGATACTACAGTTTCTCTTGATGAAGCCACATACCCTATCGGAACAGTAGAAGGAATAGTACCATCATAAATTTCACGTTCTCGATCAGCGAAGCTTGAATAATTTGTATTAAACCCTGCAGAAACGGTGAAGATTGGAGAATAAGCCCCTTTAGAAATTTTATAATTTAAATCAGCTTCTTCTATCCTCAATTGGGCACCCTTGATTTCAGGTCTGATAGCCTCTGCCGCTTTATATATCTCATCCGGCGTCATAAGATAAGTTTCATTCAGCGTCAATTCCAGCTCGGGAATCTCAATTTCAAAACGATCACCAGCAGGAATCAGAAGAGCCTGCTTCAAGTTCAATATGGCCAAATTATAGCTATTCTCTGCGTTAATCACGTTCACCTCATTGCTCGCTGATTCCGCTTGTAAGTCAAGCAAATTTGTTACTGGCAATGCTCCTGCATCTACAAGCTTTTTTGTTCTTTCCAGTTGCTGATTGGTACTGTTCAGTTGGTACTCAGCATTAGCCAATAGCTCTTGATTGAAAATTACATTGAGATAAAGTGTGGCAACATTTAGACCTACATCGTTTTTAGCTTTTTCTAAATCTGCATAGGAAGCCGCATAACTCACATTTGACTGTTTGATGCTATTATGGATCTGCATACCATTGAATACCGTCAAATTACTCCTTCCATTGATATTAGATGAATTGAGCTGTTCTGTTACGAAATTATTAGTAGTTGGGTCAATCGTTCGCCCCCAGTTGATGCCATAGTTTGCACCCATATTAAAGTCAGGCAAGCGTTCCAATTTGGACTGATTTTTTGTGACTTCACTCACCTTCAAATCCAGCTGGCTGCGCTGAATAGTGAGGTTCTTTTCAAAAGCAATATCAATACACTCTTCTAAAGAGTATTTGTTGTCCTGAGCTGTTGAATTGCTTATAGTTAAGCAAAACAAGCCGCTCAGTATCAAGCTAGTCAGGTTTCTCATTTATTCTTACTTATCAATGTCAGGAATATAGATGACATTTTTAATCCATTTTAGATTTCTTAAATACTCCAATGTAATATCATTGAGGCCAGAATCCATTTCAAGAATCTGGCAGGCCAAATCATTTTTACCCTTGCGGGACACTGTCATAGTAGCAATGTTGCAATCATCGTGAGCAATCACACTAGTAATAAAAGTGATACTTCCCGGGCGATCATCGGCTTCGATTATAATAGTGTGTAAATTGGCAGTGAATCCCGCCGCAAATCCATTTACTTCTACGATTTTCACCACTCCACCACCTCTACTTTCACCTACCATCGTGACTGTTTTACTACCTTTTTTGAGTTTCAACTCGATGGTATTTGGATGTCTTGTGGAAGCATTTCCTACTGATTTGAAATTGTATTTCAGTCCAGAATTTTTCGCTTCGTCAAATGAAGTTTTAATTCGTTTGTCGTCAGTTTTGAAATCTAGTAGTCCTGCTATCATGGCTTTATCACTTCCATGCCCCTCATAGGTACGAGCAAATGAGTTATAGAAAATTATTTCTGCTTCCTCGGGGATTCCACCAAGGAGTCTAACACCCACTCTGGCAATCCTCACTACGCCTGCGGTATGTGAGCTTGAGGGGCCGATCATCACAGGACCAATCATATCGAATACGCTACTTTTTTCCACTTGATTTTGGGTTGCATCACCTGACACATACTTATTATCACAATCACTCATTAGACCGAGTCAATAGGATAATCGTTACATCAGGTGATTAGTTGTATGAATGAATTATTTATTACAGCAAGTTAAAATTTATGTGCTGAATAATTGAAAAAGCTCGAATATTGAATAATTAGACCGCTACGGCTCCTTTGATATGCGGGTGCGGATCATAATTTTCTAATGTAAAATCTTCATATTTAAATCCGAAGATATCCTTGACATTCGGATTAATTTTCATTCGCGGCAACGACCTACACTCTCGGCTCAACTGTAATTCAGTTTGCTCCATGTGGTTAGAATACAAATGAGCATCCCCAAGTGTATGAACAAAATCCCCTGGTTCCAAATCACATACTTGAGCTACCATCATGGTCAACAAAGCATAGGAAGCAATATTGAAAGGAACCCCTAAGAACACATCAGCACTTCTCTGGTACAACTGGCAACTTAGCTTACCATCTGCTACATAAAACTGAAAGAACGCATGACATGGTGGTAAGGCCATGTTTTGTACTTCAGCTACATTCCATGCATTGACAATCAATCTTCTGGAATTAGGGTTGTTCTTAATGTCGTGAATGAGCTGACTGATTTGATCAATCGTTTCTCCGCTCTGCGTCGGCCAACTTCTCCATTGTACACCATAGACAGGACCCAATTCTCCATTTTCATCCGCCCATTCATCCCAAATGGATACCCCATTGTCCTTGAGATATTTGATGTTACTATCTCCTTTCAAAAACCACAACAACTCATGTATGATCGACCTCAAGTGCAGTTTTTTTGTGGTAACTACAGGAAATCCTTCGGACAGATCAAAACGCATTTGGTGACCAAACACACTTTTTGTTCCTGTTCCTGTACGGTCTCCTTTCTGAACACCCTCGTCCAGAATTCTTTGCATGAGTTCGTGATATTGCTTCATGAGTGGCTATAAAATTATGGATTAAACTTGAAGCGATAAAGGTAATTGATCGACTCGAATTGCACGAATTTACTTTACTACTTCTACACAAAAAAGGCCCACTCGAAGAGCAGGCCTTTCACTTAGCATACAATTATATTTTTATTGAACGGCTACTGGTGTTTTATAAAATACACTTTTGACGCCCTTCACACCAGGCACAGCCACAAATAGGCTACCTGCCAATGGATATGATTCCAACTCTTCGTCACTCATATCTACACGAGCTGAAGTGATGACTAACGAGTCCAACTCCTCACCCACAAAGGCGCACGAAGTAATGTTATGCGCGGGAACATTTATTTTCCCAATTAATTTTCCAGTATCAGGATCCCATCTACCCACCATGTTACCATTCCACAATGCAATCCAAAGCATATCCTCTGAATCGATCGCCATTCCATCAGGATAACCTATACCTCCTATCTCAACAACTACACGACCATTAGAAATCTTGCCAGTAGAGACCTCGTAATCATATGCCTTTACATGCTCATTCGGCGTATCTATATAGTACATGGTTTTTTGATCCTTAGACCAAACAATTCCGTTGGATATAGTGATGCTATCTAATTGTTTTTTTACCTCACCTTGATCCAGACTATATAATGAAGCACGGTTGGCTTTTTGTTCTAATCCCATCGATCCGACCCATAATCTTCCAGCAGGGTCACATTTACCATCATTAAATCGAATATTTGTTATTGTATCTAGCGGATTTACAATCAATTTCTTTGTCTTGGACTCAAGATCATAAGTAAACAATCCGTTTTGCAAAGCCACTACTGCTTGTCCCAAATCATTAGGTACGATTGTTCCAATTCTTTCTCCTACATCATAAGATTGTTGGGCTTTTGTTTTTATATCTGTTGTGAAAAACTGTTTGCCTTCAATATCTATATGCCAAAATTCTTTAGTCTCGTGATTATAGATAGCTCCTTCACCCAACTGATTTTGCATTTCTGAATACAGTGTAGCCTCCCATTCTATCATTAGATTGTCTTGAGGTGTATTCTTTCCTGATTCACTCTTTGCCTGACATGCTACCAATGCGCACCCCAATCCGAAAATGCCTAAGGCATTTAATATGTTCATTAGTTCTGATTTTGATTTCTAAAGCTAAATTGACTATTCTTCGCTTTATACAAGATGGGCATTTGTCACAAATGAGCTAGTCAAAGATTACTTTTCCCAAATACTGAAGTCCTTTCCCCGTCCTCTTCCTATCAATTCGGACATCAGGTAAAATTCTAATGTATTTAAGTCCTTTAGTACAAACTCATCATTTGGTTTGATTTCCACCACGGTAAACTCAAACTTTTCACCATAATTGGTCAATACATAATTCTTGTTGGTTCGGATATTATCTAGGGCAATACTCATCAGTAAATTTCAGTGGCAATATTACAATTTTGTTAAATGCCATGAATTGAAAATAAGAATTATTAGTTTGCAACTCATGAAAAAATACTTCCTGACTGGACTTATATGGCTAACTGCTTTTGCATCTATTGAAGCTCAAAATGGGAACTATACAATGGGTGCCAGGTCTGCTGCTATTGGAGGCTCTTCCATTACGCTTGGAGATGAATGGGCGCTATTCAATAACATTGGTGGATTGGCGAATTTTCAAGAAAAATCCATATTTACATCTTTCAAAAATAAATACGGCATTTCTGAATTCACCAGTCTAGCACTAGGCGGAACCTACCCGGTCTTAGGAGGAACGGCGGGCTTAGGTATGTTTCGATTTGGTGATGAGCTTTACAATGAACAACGGCTCAACCTCGGTTTTAGTAATCAATTTGGAATTGTTTGTTTGGGGCTGAACATAAGCTACTACCAATTGAACATAGAAGGCGCAGGGAGCCGGAAAACCATGATGATTGATTTTGGCGGCAGAGCTCAGCTTACTGAACAATTATTTTTTGGTGCTCACGTCTCGAATCTCAATCAGGCCAAGCTCTCAACTGTAACTGACGAAAGAATTCCGACGATCATGAAAACAGGACTGAGCTATAGACCCAGCCAGGACCTAATGCTCAATGCGGATGTAGAAAAAGTAGTAGATCAGGATGCTGTATTAAGACTTGGTTTGGAATACAAAATACTAGACAACTTTAGTTTGAGGACTGGGTTCAATACCAAACCTTTTGAAAGCAGTTTCGGATTAGGGTTTTATCCAGGGAATTTGAAAGCTGACTATAGTTATAACAACAACCCTGATCTCGGTGGCATCCACGAGATTTCAATAGGCTATACATTCGGTGATTGAAAAAGCTCATCACTATAGCGCTCATATGTTGTGTTTTTTCGTTTAACTCATCCGCTCAGCAACACAACCGCAATGACATTGATATTCAGGAATTTATTGAAGACCTGTTTCAAGTTCCGGATGAAGACATCAACTATGATGATCTGTATGAGACTTTATACCAGTTGTATTCAAACCCAATCAATCTCAATGAAACCACTAAAAATGAATTGAATAGCCTTTTTCAGCTTAACATCACGCAGATCAACAATCTAATCGACTATTTAAACTCAAATGGTCCACTTCTCTCTATTTATGAACTTCAAGTAATCGACGGGTTCGACAGAACCACAATAAATAATCTTCTCCCTTTTGTCGAAGTCCGTTCACCTGGGGACCATTCTACTCGTGGGCATTTGCTCCAAAGAATCACTTCAGAAAAAAACAACTACCTCATTGTTCGTACAGAAAGGGTTTTGGAAGATCAGGAAGGCTATTTGAGGTCAGACTCGACCAGATACCTTGGTTCTCCATACAAAATCTATGGCAGGTTTCGATCAAGTCACTCTAAGGATTTTAGTGTAGGACTTACATTTGAGAAAGACCCGGGGGAACAAGTGATTTTTGATCACAAGGCTAAACAATATGGATTTGATTATTATTCCTACCACCTATTCTTATACAATAAAGGGGCTTTCAAAAGCATTGCTTTGGGTGATTATCAAATGCAGTTTGGTCAAGGGCTGATACTTGGATCAGGGTTTAATCCCGGAAAAGGCGCCGAAACCATTACGACAGTAAAACGAGGAAACTCAGGTTTGAGACCTTATACTTCAGCGCTCGAAACTAGTTTCATGCGCGGTGCCGCTTTTACCTATTCTATTAAAAACTTTGAAATCACTCCTTTCTATTCTAGACTTAAACAAGATGGAGTGATACGATCGAGAGACTACGAAGGGAATTATGAAGAATACATTACTAGCATTCAAGACATGGGAATGCATAGGACGTATAGTGAATTGGCCTCACGCAAAGGCATCCAAGAAGAGTCAGGAGGCATCAACATCACTTACAATGACCTTAAAAAGAACAACCTCCAATTGGGCGCCACTTTTATACATAATAGTTTCTCTGTTCCTATTCAAAAAACTCCGAACAACTATAATCAATTTGAATTCAAAGGGGACAGAAACTACAATGCCAGCCTTTTCGTCAACTATAATTGGCACAATTTTTTACTCTTTTCTGAAGTTGCCCGATCAAAATCTGGCGGAATGGCCATCGTAGGTGGACTTATGGGGAGCCTTTCCCCTATTGTTTCCATGAGCTTTTTGTATCGAAACTACGCCAAGGATTATCATTCTTTCTATGGCAACTCATTTGGTGAGGGATCTAGAAACATTAATGAAGAAGGATTGTATTGGGGAATCAAAGTAACACCGAGTAAACGAACGTCTTTTTCAGCCTACTATGATAGGTTTAAGTTTCCCTGGCTTAGATTCGGGGTCAACTCACCTTCACAAGGCTATGAATATCTCATACGAGCTGAATACAAACCAACAAGAAAAATCAAGCTTTATGCACAGCTCCGTGAACAAGCCAAAGAAGTATCAGTATCTACTGAAAACGGAAACTTGCATCTGCTTGAAAACGGGGTAAAGCGTAATTATGCAGCGAATTTAGATTTTACAGCAAATGAAATATTTACTCTAAAATCAAGGATACAATTCAGCACCTATGATTTATCTGGAAATCAGACCAAAGGCATGGCTGTCATTCAGGATTTCAACATTAAAATTAGCAGATTCACTATCAGCACACGATTTGCTTTGTTTGATACCGAAGATTATGAAAACCGTCAATATGTATTTGAAAAAGACCTTTTATATGTTTTCTCTATCCCAGCTTATGCCAATCAAGGGACTAGAAGTTATGTGATGCTACAGTATAAGCCGACTAGAAAAATGTCAATTTGGGTAAGGTATGGTAGGTATAACTATAGAAATGTTTCCAGTATTGGATCTGGGCTTAATGAAATAATGGGGCAAAATAGAAGTGATCTAAAACTACAAGTGAGATACAAATTTTGAACCCCCATCTATTAAAAGATGAGGGCTCAATTGCATATTTGATATCTCATATTATCCACACATTTCTCTTACTACTGACAATTCATTTCTATTCAACAATTCGCCTTTAGCATCAATCATCAACGCTAACAATTCAGAAGGTTTATCAATTGGAATTAATTCTTCTTCAGCATCAATTTGATTAAACCATTGCAGAACATTTCTTGTAGCTTCTTTTCTTTCATTTTCGATCATCAATGAGTCCTCGATTACCTTTAATGATACGTTTGGATTTTCAATTTTCATGACTTTTTTTATTTAATTATTCTGCCAAGGTAGGATCAATTCATGTCCCATACTATGTAGGAAAAACCTAATTTATCAAATTGGTAAAATACCTATTTGGGATTACTGGTAGAAAATTCGTACTCAGTTATTAGTTCAATATTTCACTTGAATAAGTTCTAAGTATATCTGGTTTTTTGGTAATTTCACTCTTCCAACTACAGCCTATGAGAAAATGAAAATCATCCATCGTATTTTAAAATTCATTCAGAATGAGTCTATTACCTCCGACCAATTAAACAATAGCATAGGTCTTGGAAAAGATTCACTTCAAATGGTTGAATCTGAGGATGGATCCGTTAGTACGGATGTTTTAGAGGAAATTTGTAAGCAATATCCGCAACTCAATCCTATATGGTTAGTCACAGGAAAAGGAGAAATGCTAATACAAGACTATCATGAAATTGGAAAGGCGATAGAGAATGTAGAGTCTCAAGATGGAATCTATAATGTAATAGCTGGAAAAGATATTGAAATTCAATTATTAAAAGAACACATTGAAGGTCTTAATGAACTAATAAAAGTTAAAAATCAATTGATAGATGAGTACAAAAATGCTTAAGAATCAGCTACGGATTTTTTGATCCATAGATCTTTTCATCTCCTCTTTTTCTTTCCTAAACATGTCCAGCAGGTAGACCATTTCGTTAGAATTTTTTATCAACGACAGTCCTTTTTCTGCGGATTTGTAGTGGTAAATTTTCCAAAGTCTGACGGAAAGTACTCCAGATACAAAAATGAAAGTCATTATAAATGCCATCAACCAAGAAGTCTTGGCATACTGCTCTTGTTCAACTTTTTGATTTAAATAATTCTGGTATTTCGTCAACAATGCAATTTTCTTATCTTCTCCCTTTAACCAAGATTTGGTTTGTATCATAGGCAAAGCCATTTCATTAATCAACATAGTGAAATAAAGCAGGCTGTCTGGTTGATCTAATTTTTCAAATGTCTTTTTGAGTGCTTGATTGGTGATCGCTAATTCATTCATCTCACCTTTTTCACTATTATAAGTTAAACTTCGTTTGAAACAAGCCCAAGCATTCTCGTATTCCCCACTTTCATTGTAGACTTTACCCAGATTATTATAGGTTACCCATAATTGTTCTTTGTTCACATTATAGTTTAACGCCAACTGTAAATTTCTCTCTGCTTTTTCAAATTCTTTAGATGCTAAAGCGATTTTTCCAATATTGTTATATGAAATCCACAAATACTTATTGGGATTATTTGTTAATTCGGATAGGCTAATAACTGTATTGTAATGTTCCAATGCCAGTTCTATATTCCCTGCATCATCTTGAAGTTTTGCTAATTCGACATAGTCACCGGCTAAAGCATCATTGTTCCTTAAATTGTCATTTATATCAATTGCCTCAAGCAATGCATCCATCCCTGCGTCAAATCTCTTTAACATTCTGAGACTCTTTCCTATTCCAAAATAGTAATATGCTTTATCTTGAATGGTCGCTGCATCTGAATATTCTAATGCTAGTTGGAAATAATTCAACCCTTGTTCATACAACTCATTTTCAAAAAATATCTGACCAATTTCATTATTTAACCTTGATATCATTCGGTCGTTTCCAATGGTTTCAGCTATTTCAATTGCATTCAAATAGTCAGAATAAGCGTTTTTCGAACTATCCTGCAGATAGTTAATAAAACCTCTTAAATACAAAGATTTAGCTAAAATCTCACTCTGCTCTCCCTGTTCGGAACTGTTAAATACAGCTTTCAAAACATCTCGAGCTCTATTATATTCACTTTCTCGATAAAGAGTAAGCGCTTCTTGATATTTCGATTCTTTATCAACTTCAACCGAGTCAATACAAGACGTAAATACAAGTAAAATAGTTAAATAATTAATTACCCTCATTTTGAGAAAGATATAAATAGGATAGGCAAGTTTAGAGGTTTAAATTCATTTTATTTTAAAAAAAATCAACCTGGTCCAGATGTTTGATGACCAGTGCTGCCATTTCCTACTTCTGTCTTTTCAGGAACAACGTTATCATAAATTTCATCTGCTTGAGCGTCAACACAAGATGACAATAAACTACTTGCAAAAATGACTGCTAATAATAAAGATCCTAATTTTTTCATAACTGTAATATTTGGTATAACTGATTAATTTGTATTTCTTATATCAGAACGAAACCATTCGGAAACAATTGAAATAGTGGTTGAAAAAATCGGGGCAAGTAGGTTAGAAATTAGGTTAGGTTGATTTACCTTCAATTTTCTCTTTCAATATTTCCTCATGGCTTCATCTCAACTTTTTAAATCTTATATTTTGATGGTGATGTCGGTACCAATTTTAATTCTAATTGAGTATAACTACTAAAGTTCTTACCTGACAACAACATATCTTCATCATCTATTTTATAGTACCAATTCACCGCAACTTCTACCCCATCCTCTTGATATTGCTTCAATTGTGTCATGAGCATATACAGATAACGTGCTGAACTAGTATTAAAATAATCCAGGCTTAGGTTTACGGTTAAGGATTTTCGCCCTTCAGCTATATAAAATGCTAATAACTTATCGACTTTGTTATAAAATTCACTTGGATTTTCCGGATGAGATGATCCTTTAATAAGTAAAGTACGATTCGCCATTTCAAGGGCTACAAAAGGTGTGTTAGCAGTCGCTTTGATTACATAATTCCTAAATCTTCTTTGATCTACATTAGTATTCAAATTTTCACTTCTCGGAATTGCAATTATACCATCCATAGCCTGACCCATCAACATTATATTATCTAATGATTATTTCATTCAAACAACAAATAACTTATTTGTTATAAGATCAAAAGTATGAATCAAAGCATTTGACAACAATAGGTACTGATACCCAAATTCCTTATAGGCAAATCTCTTAGATTGCTTGAGATAAACCCTCTACATTCGCTCTACACCGTGTTTTAAGGCGAATTTCGTAAGGCCTACAGCGTTTTTAACTCCAGTTTTTTGCAGCAGATTTCTTCGATGAGCGTCGACGGTGCGAATACTTATATGGAGTTCGTCAGCTATCTCATAATTAGATTTCTCTTCAACAATCAATTTGAGCACATCCAGTTCTCTAGCAGTCAGAAAGTCAATTGGATTATCCTTCATCTTCTCTTCTTTAGTTTTAGAAAACTCGGACATGATCACTTTTGTAATTTCTTTTCCGTGGTATGCCTCTCCTTTACTTATGGAGTCCAATGCCTCTAACAGTACTTTTCTGCCAGCATCTTTAGAAATATATCCATTGGCCCCAGCCTGTAGCATATTAAGAATATGTTGTTCATCCACATACATGCTCATGGCAAGTACTTTAGTGTTTACATTTTTTTCTTTTATTGCTTTTGTACACGCTACACCATCGAGATTTGGCATATTAATGTCAATGACAACAATATCAGCCGTATGATTGGCCAGATAATCAAGTGCCTCTATTCCATCGGAAGCTTCCGACACTACATCATAATTTTGTGACTCTGTAATTATGGCTTTTATACCATCTCTCATGATCTTATGATCATCTACTAATAGAATTTTAGTACTCATTGCTAGATTGATATTTCTATGGTTATGATTGATCCTTGGTTAGATTCGAAGTTAATTTTACCTCCCAGGTAGGCAACTCTATTCGTCATATTTTTCAAACCTAAACCAGCTCCACTTTTCACATCACTGATTTGTTTAAAACCTACCCCATCATCCTCTATGCTAATGTAAACATAATCAGGGTGCTTTATGACTTGAATAGTTGCGATTTTTGCCCTGGCATGTTTGAGAATATTATTGATTCCTTCTTGGCAAATCCTATATATGTTAGTTTCAAATTCCTCTTCAAAACGATCATCAATGTCATTGTGAAAAAAAGTAAATTTCACATCAGATGATCGATCCACTTGATTAATCATAGTTTCTAAAGCTGGAATCAAACCATAATCAACAAGAGCTGGAGGCATCAAGTCATGAGAAATTGCCCTACTTTCCTGTATGGCCCCTGCAACTAAATCAGAAACGCTTTTGATTTTATTTTCAAAATCCGGGCTCTTGTTCAATTCCAAAAGCGTATCTAATTCCAAACGCGCTACAGATAGTGTTTGACCAAGACTATCATGTATTTCTGAAGCAATCCTCTTTCTTTCTCCATCCTTGGCTTTTATCATTGCTCGAATCCTTAAGAGTTCGGCCATCTTCTCTTTGTGTACATTTTTAACTACACCTATAACTCTCTCAGGATTGCCAGCTGAAGTGGTATGAAGAACACCTTCCATTCTCAACCAATGATAGCCCTCATTTTTATTCTTAAACTGAAAATCAATAGTAAATTTTTCGTCTGGCTGCTTATTCATGATCAGGCGATCTTCCAAATTCACCCTATCCGATGGGTGTACTCGTTCCAAAAAGAATACAAGATCATTCCCCATTTCCTCTTTAGGGTAGCCAAATACTTTGTAAACAGCGCCAAACCAAGATATTCTCTCTCTTGAAATGGAATAGTCCCAGGTCACCTCATCCAATGACTCCAACACAGAAGCATTGAATTCACTAAGGTTTTGCTGCTCTTCAATCACCTTGCTTTTCTCTAATTCCACAGAAAGCCTCTGACCCACTACATTAATTAGAGAGTAGTTTTCTATTCTAAATTCATCTCTATTAGAAACAGGCAATATAATTAGAGCAATGACCTTCGAGTGACTATCTAAACAAGGAAAAATGTAATAACTAGACCCAGGGACAATTTCCACTAGTTTAGTTTCTTGAAAAATTTTCGACGAAATCAATGATGGCTCCAGCATATGTAAGACTTCATTCTTTAAGTCCTCATTTTGCATTATTACTTGATCTGTTTTTTTTACTTTTCCCTTATCCAAAAAGCGCTCTATGGTCAACCCAGACTCCCCTACCATGACAATAGCCGCACTCTTCACATGGAGTAAATCCGTGATTACCTTCAGTGTTTTGTCATATATTAGGTCGATACTAGCGCTCACTTTTCTTTATTTGACACAAAGAATCACCATGCGATAATACTTCAAGTAGCAGGAAAAACAGAAAGAATAAAATGGCAACAAGCTGGTCATCTGAGATTTAAAGGTTGATTTTATTATTGGAGCAGAAATTAGCAAAAACCAAAATACTTATTACTGGATATTTGGAATTTATTCAAACAATCTTGGATTCAACTTTTCAAAATATCTTACCAACTCTCTCCTTGATACTATAATTTCGCACCTGCTCACGTAATAGTTTTAGACTTTGTCATTTGATTATAGAAATTTAGACTTACCGATAGTTGAATCGGTTGAGGAAATTCGCAGTAATTTTTCAGACCAAAATACTCAAATAGTAAATGCACCTCCCGGTGCAGGAAAAAGCACATTATTACCTCTAACCTTTCTTAAACAAGAATGGCTCAAGGGGCAAAAAATACTGATGCTCGAACCCAGAAGATTGGCTGCTCGAACGGTGGCCACTCGAATGGCAGAGTTACTCGGCGAAAAGGTGGGACAAACGGTGGGTTATCGAATCAGGTTTGAAAACAAAGTCTCCGATCAAACGCAAATAGAAGTACTCACTGAAGGTATATTGACACGAATGATTCACAGCGACAATTCATTAGAGGGAGTTGGAGTAGTGATATTTGATGAATTTCACGAGCGCAGCATTCACGCCGACGTAGCACTAGCTTTATGCCGAGAAGCACAGCAGGTATTGAGACCAGATTTGAAAATTCTGATTATGTCGGCCACACTGGATATGCCAAAATTGAGTAGCATGTTACAGTGTCCTGTGGTGAAAAGTGAAGGACGGCAATACCCTGTGGAAATCAAGTACACAGGCGATACAGATGTGACTTTGCTTCCGGATTTGACCGCCAGAGTTATCACCCAAGCTGTAAAGGAAAATGAGGGAGACGTATTAGCTTTTTTCCCTGGACAAGGGGAAATCAGAAAATGCGAAGAAATATTAAGGAGAAGTTTAAAAGGATTTGCGATTCACCCTCTTTATGGTCAGTTGCCACATGGCAAACAATTGGCAGCCATCCTACCAGACAAAAATGGCAAACGAAAAGTGGTATTAGCTACTTCCATTGCCGAAACCAGTTTAACGATTGAAGGAATCAAGATCGTGGTTGACACAGGTTTTGGAAGAACTTCCAAGTTTGACTCGAAATCTGGATTATCACGGTTGCACACTATACAAATCTCAAAAGACTCGGCTGACCAACGCGCTGGCCGGGCTGGACGTTTAAGTGCTGGAGCATGTTATCGTATGTGGTCGAAAGCCACCCAAGACAGAATGGAACTACATGCCTCTCCAGAAATATTAGAAGTTGACCTTTCTTCTTTGGCACTGGACTTGGCCAAATGGGGCATACTCGATCCGAATCAGATGACTTGGCTCACCCCCCCTCCATCAGGCACCATGCAGCAAGCCCAAGCCTCTTTGCATGAATTGCATGCATTAAATAATGGCAGAATCACTCCACATGGAGAACGCATGCACGCTTTACCTTGTCATCCAAGAATTGCGCACATGCTCATTGAAGCCGAAGATCAAGAGCTACTTCCGCTGGCGACCGATATCGCTGCTCTGATAGAAGAACGAGATCCCCTTGGTCCAGAAGCCGGAATCGACATTAATGAACGAATCATTGTTTTACGCCGCCTAAGAAGTGAAAATCGACTCAGTAGAAAATTTAGTAGGATTGAAAAAATTGCGGATTCTTACCGTCGAATGTTTGAACTGGATGCAATAGACAATTCCCCAGTAGATGCCTATGAAACTGGACTTTTATTGGCGCAAGCCTATCCCGAACGGATTGCATTTGCACGGCCGGGCAATAATGCCCAATTCAAATTATCCAATGGCAAAATAGCCATGGCTGGTCATCGTGATGACTTAGCGCACGAATCCTGGTTGGCCATTGCACACATGGACGCTCGAGAAGGTATGGGCAAAATATTTATGGCTTCCCCTTTGAATCCAAAAGATCTGGCTCCCATGGTCAAAAGCATGGAAGTCATCAAGTGGGATACTAAAGACGGTGGGCTCATTGCCAATAAGGAGCTGCGAATTGGTAGTATTATTCTGCAATCTTTGCCACTTCCCGATCCAGACCTCGATAATCTGGAACAAGCTATTTGTGATGCCGTAAAGTCTGAAGGTCAGCACCTACTAAATTGGGACGATGATGTGAATCAATGGCAAAATAGGATCCTTAGTCTCAGGCGCTGGAACCCTCAACAAAATTGGCCTGATGTAAGTCAAGCGTACTTATTATCATCATGTGAAGACTGGCTAAAGCCTTACCTGAACAAGGTAAAAAAACCCGAAGATCTCAAAAAGATCAGTTTAAAAGAAGTGCTACATTACCACTTGCCTACTGAACAACAGGGTCAATTAGATCAATTGGCACCAGACAAAATAGAAGTACCTAGCGGGTCAAAAATAAAAATTCAATATTTCGCTGATGGTGCACCACCAGTATTGGCAGTTAGGCTTCAAGAGTTGTTTGGCTTGCTGGAGACCCCAAAAGTAAATGATGGTACCACGTCCCTCCTGATTCACTTATTATCACCAGGCTTTAAGCCCGTTCAAGTTACCTCTGACTTAAAGAGCTTTTGGTCCGACGCTTACTTTGAGGTAAAAAAAGAATTGAAAAGACGATACCCCAAACACGCCTGGCCGGAGGATCCATTGGTAGCTCAAGCGATACGAGGTGTGGATCGATCAAAAAAGAAAAAACCCTGACTATTGTCAGGGTTTTTTCTTTTTTGATATTGTCTCGTCCTGAAATAGCGTTACACAAAAAACGACGTCATGAACGAACTCACAGAGAACAAGTATGTTAAAAGAACACAGAAGGACTACAGCTACGCTTTTAAATTGTCAGTTGTGTCAGAAGTTGAAAGCGGAGAGTTAGGTATAAAAGCCGCCGCTCGCAAGTATGGTATTCAGTCACACTCTACAGTTACCAATTGGCTTCGGAAATACGGTAACTTTGATTGGGTCAATAAATCAACACTTCGGATGCCAAAATCTAAAGACCAAAAACTATACGAACTCGAACAGAAAGTACGGCTGTTGGAAAAACAGAAAAAAGAGCTTGAACAGCAGGTTGAAAACGCAGATAAGAAAGCTATTTTCTTTGATATGATGATCGACATAGCCGAAGAAGAATTCAAACTCCCTATCAGAAAAAAGTCTTTACCCCAACAGTTGATCGATTCAAGGTTGAACAAAAAGAAGGGGTAACCCAGATCTGTAGACTGTTGGGGATGAATAGGCAAATCTATTACCGCTCTATCAGAAGGAGTAAACAAAAGCAAGAAATAGCCACCAAGGTAGTAATCATGGTTGAAAAGGTGCGTATGAAAATGCCTCGTATCGGTACCAGAAAGTTGTATCATTTACTTTATGACCAACTTCAGCCGCTGGGAGTTGGAAGAGACAGGCTATTTGCTATTATGAAAGCAAATCACCTCCAAATAGCACCTAAGAGACAATATCATATTACTACTGACTCACATCATCGATTTAGAAAACATAAAAACCTTATTGATGGGCTTTCCATACAAAGGCCTGAGCAAGTATGGGTATCGGATATCACCTACATTGGAACACGGAAAAACCCGATGTATTTATCGCTGGTCACGGATGCTTATTCAAAGCGGATCATGGGCTATGATGTATCGAAAAGCCTAGATGCTTCAGGTGCAATATCAGCCCTTAATATGGCTATTGCCAATCGTATATATCCTGAGCGAATGTTGATCCATCACTCAGACAGAGGGTTGCAGTATTGTTGCGATGCTTATCAGCAGTTGCTTGATGAGGCAGCAATTACTTGTAGTATGACAGAAACCTATGATCCGTATCAAAATGCTATAGCCGAAAGGGTGAATGGGATATTGAAACATGAATTTATCTTAGGGATCACCACATCAGATGTAACACTAATGGACAAACTCATTGAGCAGAGTATTTATATTTACAATCATGATCGGCCTCATTGGAGCTGTTGGATGAATACACCAGCCCTTATGCACCAGCAAGATAAGGTCAAGATCAGAAACTATAGAAACAAAAATAGCATCGAGTTGAAACCCGATGCTATCTAATATTTTATCCTAAAATCTGTAACGCTTATTTAGGACTAGTCAATTTATCAGGTAATCCTTAATACTTCGCCATCTCAGGATCCAACTGATCTGCCCAGGCCAAAATACCACCTTTGAGGTTGAATAAGTTTTTAAATCCTAATTTCTCTAACTGAACAATAGCATCGGCACTACGCTTGCCACTGCGACAATGCACCACCACCTCTACATCCGATCTGATTTCATTCACATGATCTTCGATTTCAGTCAGCGGAATCAACTCTCCTTCGAGATTAGCTATATCATACTCGTACCCTTCTCGAACATCAATCAATTGAAAGTCTTTCTTTGTGGCTTTCCACTGACTCAATTCTTCAACGGAAATTTCCTTGACTTTCTTCGATTCTTCTTTTTCACCCAAACCACAGAAAATTTCATAGTCTATGAGTTCTGTAACTGCCGGTGTATTCTTATTCTTGTGAATTTTCATTGTCCTTGTTTCAAAAGTCAATGCATCAAACAAAAACAACCTACCCGCCAATGGATCACCTACTCCGCTAACTACCTTGAGAACTTCATTGGCCTGCAACGAACCGATGATTCCTGGAAGCACACCAATGACTCCCCCTTCGGCACAACTAGGCACCAAACCCGGAGGTGGTGGCGTTGGGAATAGATCTCGATAATGTGGACCATATTCGCCATCTGAACTCTTATAATTAAATACTGACACTTGTCCTTCAAATCTAAAGATAGAGGCATATACATTTACTTTGTCCAGGATCACACAAGCATCGTTTACCAAATATCTGGTTGGAAAATTGTCCGTTCCATCAGCCACCACATCGTAGTCCTTTACAATGTCCAGTGCGTTCTCAGAGGTAAGCATGGTATTGTGGACGGTGAAATTGACATGCGGATTTAACTTTTCTAATCTGGCTTTTGCTGCCTCAGATTTTGGTTTCCCTACGTCTTCCACGGTAAACAGCACCTGGCGTTGCAAGTTGCTATCATCCACCACATCGAAATCAAGGATGCCAATGTTGCCCACTCCAGCTGCTGTCAAATACAGCAACAATGGACTACCCAATCCTCCCGTACCTACAACAAGTACTTTAGCTTCTTTGAGCTTTCTCTGCCCTTCAATATTAAATTCGGGGATAATCAGATGACGACTATACCGCTCGAGTTCTTCTTTTGAGAAATTTACTTCTGCCATGGGTTTGGGTTTATTGAACTCCTCCTGCTATCGCTGGAATGATGCTAATTACTGAACTACCATCTACTTTAGTATTCTCATTTTCCAAAGCATTGATATCTTCATCTCCCACATAGATTCTGATGAACTGTCGAATTTTCCCATCTGCATCAAAAATATGTTTGTTCAAATCAGGAAACTGCTTAGCCAGATCTTCAACAGACTGCTGAACCGTAGATCCATTGGATTCCACAGAAGCCTGGTTGTTTGTAAATTTTCTTAAGGGTGTAGGTATAATAATATTTGCCATAATGCTATTTATTGCTCTTTAATAATTCTTCTTCAAATTTGTTTTCTTCATTCAGTTGCCAAGAAGTTGTCTTCTCAACTTTTGTTTCATTTACCGAGGCGATGATGTACGAAAAAAATGGTACCGCTTGCTTCAGATCGTGCTCCGAAGGAACAGCCGGATGCAAAGGATGAGAATGATATATCCCCAAAAGCTCCAGCTGATTCGCTAGCGCATATTGCTCAGCCTTCATATAATCCAAGGGGTTAACCTCAAACCTTCTGCGTTGATCCCCTTCTTTGCTATTTTCTAACGGTCCATACTCAGTTACTGTTTTGGTATTTCCTTCTGATTGACCGTAGAAAAAGCCTACACATTCATTTGGAAAATCTGACAAAGCATGTCGATGCATCTCTTCCAGTATTTCTGATGCTATTTGAATCTGATTCTTCATCTTAAAACAAAGACTTGATCACCTCACTGTATTTTTCTGCATTGTCCGGGAACAAGGTTACAATCACTCCTTCATCGATTTCTTCAGCCAATTGCAAAGCGCCTTTCAGATTGGCTGCTGCAGATGGACTGATCATAAGACCTTCCTTTTTTGCGGCTAATTTCAATGTCTCATAGGCATCGAAGGTATCTACATTCATGAAACGATCCGCCAATGAGGGGTCATAAATACCCGGCACTTTGGCCGTCTCCATGTCTTTCCACCCTTCGAGCCCGTGAAGCGCACCATCTGGTTGTAAAGCTATCGTTGTAATACCTTCGTTTACTTCTTTCAGTCTTTTGCTAATCCCGGTGAAAGACCCTGTAGTACCTAGTCCTGTCACAAAATGTGTTAAACTTCCATTGACCTTAGAAATAATTTCTTCACTTGTGGTGTCATAATGTGCCTTCCAGTTATTTTCATTTCCATATTGGTCCGCCAGGAAGTACTTGTCAGGTTCATTTTCATAAAGCTCCATGGCCTTTTCTTGTGCCTCATCAGTCGATCCGAACTTCGATGTGTATACGATAGATACCCCTAGCCCTTTGAGCAACATCTTACGTTCCCAAGAAGCATTTTCAGGTAAACAGATGGTCACAGGAATGCCCAACCTAGCACCAATTGTAGCGTAGGCAATTGCGGTGTTGCCGCTTGATGCATCCAAAAGTATTTTACCTTGACCCAAGTCACCATTTAATACCGCCTGTTTAATAATGTTATATGCAGGTCTCGCTTTTACACTTCCACCGAACTGCATCCATTCTAGTTTTGCTAAGATGCGAACTGATTTCTTGGGTGAGATATGTTGCAACTCATACAAAGGAGTGTTTCCAATGTGATTTCCTAGCGCTAATACACTTTCAACAATTTCTGTTTCTTGACTGATTACCATTGTAGATATTGAGGTTTTAAAACGAAAAAGGCCTTACTCGAATGGAGAAAGGCCCTTTTTATATTTTTTATCGTATGATATTTCTATAAATTATAAACTTTCCCATAAACACCAATTAGGTGCACAACAGCAACAACATGCCATCATCGCGTTTTGAATTGTGTTTATGGTACTTCTAGTTTTCAATGTCTTAATTTTGAATTCTTCAACGCAAGTTTCTTGGATTAGTTTATGAATTCATAATTTTTAATTGAAAAATTTAAGCAAGTGCTAATAATTTAACGTTTTAATAATCTAAACCCACAGTTATTAACAATTTCAGAACCTTTTGATCACTCGACTCGCTATCTCGTCGCCAATGGCTAATGAGGAAGTCGCGGCTGGTGATGGCGCATTACAAACATTGACAAAATGATCATTTTCCAAAATATGAAAATCATCTAACAACCCTCCAGATCGATCGCAAGCCTGAGCACGAACTCCTGCCCCTCCAATTTCTAAATCTGACTCTCGGATATCTGGAATAAGTTTCTGGAGTGCTTTCGTAAAAGCAGCTTTTGAAAATGACCGATACATTTCTCCAAATCCAGTTCTCCAATACTTCATCGCCACTTTTTGAAAACCAGGCCATGATAAGGTTTCTAAAAGTTCAGGAAGATTAATATCCGACTTTGAATATCCTTCACGTGCAAAAGCCAACACTGCATTTGGTCCAGCTTCTACACCTCCACTCATCATTCTCGTAAAATGGACACCTAAAAATGGGAAATTAGGATCGGGCACTGGATAAATCAGGTTTTTCACCAAGTGCTTACTTGATTCTTTCAGCTGATAATATTCACCTCTAAAAGGCACAATTTTCAAGTCAGGTTTCAGTGGTGTCATTTTGGACACCTTATCAGAATAAAGTCCAGCACAATTAACAATCAATTTTGCATGATACTCATTATTGGTAGTAACTACTTCACTAGACGAGCCTTGATGTTTGACATTATTAACTTTCTCTTTATAAAAGATTGTTACACCTAATTCAATAAGTTTTTCTTCCAGTTTTTTACAAACTTCCTTATAGTCAATGATTCCCGTTTGAGGCACATAAATTCCTTTAACCCCAGACACATACGGTTCATGTTCCTTGATTTCTTCAGGGGTTAGCCATTGCATATTGGTCAAACCATTTTGTTCTCCACGAGCAAAAAGAGTTTCCAAATATGGAATTTCGTGATCACCTGTCGCTACCACTACTTTCCCACACAAATCAAAATCTACACCTTCCTTTTTACAAAAGTCAAGCATTAACTCATACCCTTTGATACAGTTTGTTGCTTTGAGGCTACCAGGCTTATAATAGAGGCCAGAATGGATCACTCCACTATTATTTCCTGTCTGGTGGTGTGCCGGGCCAGATTCCTTTTCTAATATGGTGATGGTCAGGTTTGGAGATTGCTGCTTGATCTGCCAGGCAGTGGCTAGACCTACAATTCCTCCTCCGATTACAATGACGTCTTTCATAGTATTTCGCTAATGAATGGCGAAAATAGGCAATGAAAAATGAAATGCTAAATTGGTTCTTTCTTTTTGATGAAATTCAAAGCGCCAGAATTGATGCAATACCTTTGACCAGTCTCAGTAGGACCATCATTGAATACATGCCCCAAATGCCCATCACAATTAGAGCAGGTAATTTCTGTCCGCATCATACCATGAGATTTGTCAAAGGATTCTTTGACAACTGTTTTATCCATCGATTGATCAAAACTTGGCCAACCACAACCGGAGTCAAATTTTGCTCCTGATTCGAATAATTCTTGTTGACATCCAGCACACAAGTACTTCCCTTCCTCCTTATGGTCATTATACTTTCCAGTAAAGGGTCGCTCGGTTCCTTTTTGTCTTAGAATGAAGTACTCTTCTTCTGACAGTATTTCTTTCCACTCTTCTTCTGATTTATCCATATCTATAATTTGAAATATACGCCCACCTCATAGGCAGGGCTCGCAAATATCAGCTTAGCAGAATAAACAGCACCATAATTAAAAGTGGCACCAAAGCTCTTCGTAATGTTATAGGCTAACTCATAGGTGTAACCTAAGTATTCTGCATTATTTGAAAATATACTTGCACCATTTTCTACTGTAGAAGTTCCATTTTTCAAAGAATTCAACCACCGCAATTTGTATATCAAAATGAGTTTTTCTTTTATAACTGCACCCAACTCAGCATTGACACGAGTCTCATCAGAAAACCCATTGGTTCTATTGTTGAATTCCGCACCTAAGCTTACAAATACATTCACTTTCCCATAAGTTTTTGATGTACTGGCTGTCAATCCTAGGATTTGATTGAATTCTCCATCACCCGTTAGCAACGGAACAGTATTCATATCATTGGGATCAAAATCACTCTTTCCCAATGGAAGGCCTAGCCATAAATGCGCACTTAACACCACTGGTTTTCCTACGATAAGTCCATATTTCAATCCAATATCAGTATCACCAATGGAATTTATTGCTCGTCCTGGTATGATTACCTCTCCTGTAGTACCAGACACAACTTCATTATGAAAAGACCGACTAAAAAATGGGAAATAAATCTGAGCATTTAATCGATCAGTAATTCCATACTCTCCATAAAAACTAGTATTGAAAGTACCCATCGTTACATTTGGATCTGTTTCGCCAGTGTCTGTATAGTGCTTGTCAGCAATCACCCACCATTGCCCAATTTTAAAATACCCTTTTCCTTTGGCATGCACCCAACCTCCTCCTGCCATCAGTTGATTTGCAAACATTATCATCAATGATAATGTACATGTGAATTTCAAAAATCTCATAAGTTAAGTTTAGTCTAGGATTTCACCATGGCCAACTTTTACGTTGAATGGCTTACAAAAATATAAGAGATAGGCGTAGGTATCCACCGTTAAGTCATCTTGGGTAACATTATAATTATGTGCTCCTGAAAAAACAGTCACTTCACCAATTTCAAGTGCACCACTTACTGTGCTCGGATTGTTTGAAAGATAGACATACAATCCAGGCAATGCTTCAGACGCTACATAATTGTCAGCTATCAAAATCTCTACGCCCCCGGCAATATTATTTATTGAAAAGTCTCCACTTAATTCATAGCTACTTGTAGTGGTAATCGTCCCAGACTTGTCGCTAGAAGAAACGACCATTGTTTCATCAGCTGCTTCAACAGTGATCTTATCCATGACTTCATCATTTTCTACTAGCACAACTTTAATTTCTGATTGCCCTTTTTCCAAGGCCATTAGTGCTCCAGTATTATCTATTTCCAATATTGAAACTTCGCTACTTTCCCAACGCACTTCTGTATTTTCTGGTAGCCCCACATTGTTCAAATATCTATACATAAGATCATAAGACTCGCCAACTTTGAGACTCATAATAGGATTCGTAATTTCAATTTTAGCAGGAACAAAGTCATCGATAACATCAGTACCAACGCAGCTGCTTGATAGTACAATGATTAGTAAATAGATTGATAATGGTTTCATAGAAAATAAAAACAAATCAAATGACAAAAAGTTCCTAGAAACTGGGAAAGCTAATCTTCTTGGAAATGATGGCGTTGAAATATATTACCAGGTGTAACTTTAAAATTAGAAACCCCTCTTACATTTTTGCATTTGACTTCCAAATCATCAAATCCAAAAACATAAACGTTCATTTCTACATTGAGATTGACATTATGAGTAAAAGCTTTTTTCAATAAGCCCCAATGACTTTTAAAGTCTTCTTTTTCATGTTTCGTCATTTTTCCAACGCCTTCATGAATTGTATTAGTTGAAATGAAAGTCTCATCAAGCTCTAGTTGAACTTCTCCCATAGTTGAATTTGTTTCATCCAACGCCTGATCGTATATATGCTCGGCTAGTAAGGCATGATTTTTAATGGACAATAGACTTGACTTGATGGAGTCATTCTTGAAATTGTCATAGGGAAATTCCCTCTCAAGCCAAATATCACTCACTTCCAGTACAGAAAATAATATGGTATCATAAACAGCTAAACTATAGATACTGATCGGCACCAGAATCATGGTGAAATTTTGATGCTCAGTGAAGTGTTTTACATAAATATCCACATCGTCACCAATCTTGACGTCACTTCTTTTCAGATTGCTTGCCTCTCCAATTATGTGCCGCTCTTTTTCCAAAAATTGATTCAGGAATTGCTTTGAGTACGCTAGTTTATGTACAATTTCTTCAACTTTCTCGAGATGATTTTCTTGAATATAATCCTCCATGGATTCACCCACTTCAGCATATTTATGCTGCCCAATCACACTAAAACTGAAAATGCAACACCCAATAAGACAATATAATAGTCGCATGCTCATCTATCAAGTTGTTTGCAATTCTTATGTATCAAGTATAAATGAAACTTGAAAAAGTGTTTTTGAAAATTAACAAAAGATTCTATCCTCAAATAAAGGAATAACGAATATACCTTAATGATGGTTTGATCTGTGTTCTTGACTAAACTATTTTCAGTGCTAGCATGCACTTCGTATTATCACCGCTTAGTTTTTCGTCAATTTGAGTCGCTTGATTCTTAAGGGATTCTTTGGAATAACCTTTAAGCATTTGTAAGAAGTTTTTTCCTTCTACCTTAGGATCGTCGGATGGTATTATTTGATTCACCATTTCCTTAGAAATCATATAAATCGTAGATACATTCTCAAATGCTTTTTGTTCTATATTCCCGTCAAAATCATTCAGGTCAATGGCTTCACTCGCTCCTTTTACAGATTTAAGTCCACCACTATCCTGTGAGCAATATATATCCTGATTGGCACCAGAATACGCTATTTTTTTAGTTTTATTATCCACAAGCACCACTGCTATATCAATCGATCCAATATCTCCGTGTGCTCCGAATCTTGATTTGATTTTTGAAGCTAAGTTTTTTATGATTTCTGTGGCCTTAAAAACACCATCCTTATATACAATCTCCGTAAGACTCATATTTATATAAGAATTCAAGGCAATAGCGTTCATTTTTGAATTTGCACCATTATAGAAGGCTGCAATTGATTTGTCACCGGTACTCCCAAACCAATACCCATGCTTATTTGATTTGTTCTTATCATAGATAGCAAACCCATCTTTGAATATTTTCTTGAGGTTTCCTTCATCTGGAAGAAAGGAATAAGCCAAATCTGCGGCATCTACCACATCTTTACTGGACTTGGATTTATCCTCCTGATCTTTTTTTTCAAGTGCCTTATCAAACTCAACCTTTAATTGGTCTCTGTCCCAAGGTTTTACCAAATATTTATCTAACCCAAATTCATTTACAGCTCTTATGATAGCACCAATATCACTGAAACCAGTCATTATCATTCGAACAATACTAGGATGTTTTGGAACTATTTTTGCCAATAAATCCACACCTGACATTCTAGGCATTTGTTGATCAGTAATGATCAAATCAACTTTTTTATTATTTAAAATTTCAAGCGCATCAAAACCATTCAATGCAGTAAAAACATTGTAATCTCTTTTGAATGCATGTTGAAAAATTCTAAGATTCACAGGCTCATCGTCCACATACAAAATACTGTACTTTTTTACGCTTTCCTTGCGCTGTGGACGTTGTAATACTAATTCCATACTAACCTAATTTCAAGTTTTCTTCTTCTTCTAAGATTTTATCGTCTACTTCTAACTTCTTGGGAAGATTAATTATAAAAGTGGTTCCCACACCCATCTTACTCTCTACCCTAATAGTTCCTCTATGTTTCTCAATGATACCATGAGAAATAGATAATCCTAACCCAGTTCCTTTACCTATTTCTTTAGTAGTAAAGAATGGGTCAAATATTTTATCCTTAACGTCATCAGGCATGCCTGTACCATTATCAGATATTCTAATTTCAATAGAATCATCATTCAAATTAATGGTCTTTATTTTTATTTCTCCAGTTTCATCGATGGCATCGATGGCGTTATTAATCAAATTCACAAAGACCTGATTTAATTGTCCTGGGAAACATTGAATTGGCTTCAACGTTTCATCCATTTCCTTAACTATTTCAGTCTTGTTTTTGTATTTGTTTTTCAATATCAGTAGTGCGGAATCAAAGCTCTCGTTGATATCAGTTTCTTTAACCTCTGCTTCATCATGCCTTGAGAAACTTCGCAGTCCGTTCACAATTTCAGTGATCCTTACAATTCCATAGCGGACATCATCAAGAAGCTCTTTACTCGAGTCACTCAACTCGCCCAATACGTCTTCGTCTTCTTCTAATACCGCAGCGTATTTTTTAATCTCTTCAAAAGAATCCAGACTCAATACTTTTTGATAGTTTTCTATGAAACTTTCTATTTCACCGAAATTCTTGGTTAGGGACTGCACACCACTAGAAACAAAATTAATAGGATTGTTTATTTCATGTGCAATTCCTGCGGTCAACAAACCAAGAGAAGACATTTTTTCTGCCTGAACCAGATGAACCTGAGTATTCTTTAAATCAAGATTAGTTTTTTCTAATTGCTCTTTGATTGCCTGTTCTTTTTTGAGGAGAACCTTTAGGTTGACATGAGCCTTTTTAAGCTTGTTATTCATGGCCAACATGGCCTCTGAGCTTTTCTTGAGTTGAATATTTCTATTAAGAATAGTTTTTTGCTGTTCAGCAAGATTTTGATTCTGCTCTCTAATGGTCTTACTATTATTATAAGTACGAAAAAAGGCTACCCCAAGAATAGCCAAAATAATAACCGTTGCCCCAATAGCCATGAAATAGAGCATTCTTGCCTGACGGTCGCTTTCAATTTTTTGAGCTTGCAATTCAGTTTGCTGTCGAAGAATCTCCCGTTCTTTTTCTATTAATTCCAGCCTTTTCTCTCTCTCTTCCTCACTTAATTTTTGTAATTCAGCATCTAATTGCAGTTTCTCCAATTCAGCTTCACGACTACTAGCCTCCACTGTTTTTTCTGTGAGTAGCAATTCCTGCTTTGCTCTTTCTGCTTCCAAACGTTTCGCTTGGAGCTCTTGTGCTTGAAGCTTCGCTTGCTGTTCGATAAGCTCAATGTCTTTTAGTTTTTGCTGTGCCTGCAAGCGTTCTCTCTCTTGAGCCAATTTACGATTTTCACTTGTAGAAATGCGAGCTCTTGCTTCTTGCTCATAGCTCTCAGCTAGGTTCTCCTTTGCACTAGACAATTTGCTCCTGTATTTATCTGGATCTCCAATTTGCAACCTTACAGCCTCATACATAGACTTATATTTTGCTTCCTGATCGTCATTTCCTTTTTCCTGATTAACCAGCGCTAACATTCTATACGTATTCAGAAGAGTAGTTCTAATGTTTCTCTCGATCCCTATGTCTTCAGCTTTATTCAAATTATTTGCCGCTACTCTCAAATCTCCTCGGTTTATAGCTAATTCAGCCATTTGATTGTAGTTGCGAGCCATCCCTTCTGAATTTCTTTTCTTTTCATTCGACTCTAAGGCTCTTTCAAAATTCTCAATTGCTTTGTTATAATTCTCATTGGCAGCATATGCTTTTGCCAATGTTTCTAATGACATTGTATTCAGACCATCAACATCCACTGATATATTGGCAAATTTCAGCGCATTCTTATTGTCACCTGTCTTAATAAATTGAAGTGCTAAGTTTCTTGTCGTATTAGACAGTTCTGTGTTATTTCCTTTGTCCTTTATTCTTTCATAATACGACAATCCATATTTCGTCGATTGAGCAGCGTTATTGATTTTAATATTATCTAGAAAAAGCTGCTTCTGTGCTGAACTTATGTATGAATATAAACTTTCGTTAATTGCGAGATTATGTAAAGTCTCAAAAGTCTTAATAGACTTATCAAATTGATTGGAGTTACTATAATTATAGCCAAGTGCTTGAATCGCACTTGCTTTATCCCTCTTCTTTCCTAACTTTTCAAAATTAGCGATTGCTCTTTGATAGTAATCACTCGCCTTTTCATAGGCTCCCATTCTCGAATAAGTATTTGCTAGTGCTAAATTGCCTTTACCCAAGTTTGCTTGATCAACTTGGCGTTCGGCCGCTAAAATTATTGCGAGATATGAAGATACTGCATTTTTATAGTCTTTCTTGGAAAGATATATGTCACCAATAACTTCTCTAAACTGAATGATTAATTCTTGGTTACCTAAGGCTTCTGCTTGATCCAATCCAAGAAGGGCATGTCCTATTGCGCCTTCCAAATTTCCTCTTTTCTTATTGTAATTTGTTTTTTCTAGAAGGGATACGGCCTCGTTGTAACTTGCCTCTTGGGCAATTACAGTAAACTGGCAACACATGATAAGTATCACAAAAATGACCGCCGTAAATCTCATAACCTAGTTTGCTTCGTTACTCTAACTAAGAGCTAATCTTTTGGATCGTTAAAAATCTAACCTAAATATCAATTTTCCAATATAAGGCCAACTTCTATTGACTATACAAGTATGATCTTTTTACCGACATTTCAAAAAGATTATGGACAATATATAACCAATATTCGACCAATTCAACAAATCCTTCTATGAATAAACGGAAGATTTTGGAATGTTTAAATATTCGAATATTTACTTAAACATAATAACTTGTACTATTCCAATATGAAATTTTATCTCTTCTACAAGTGAACAGACCTTAATCCATAACCTAAATTTTGAATATCTCAAATTCATTTTTGATTTCCAGAAAAATTCGAGTTATGTTTAATACTCATTCTTAACCAAACACTATGAAACGCTTATTTATTCTTTCTTTCTTATTAATAGGAACGAGCTTTACGACACAAGCCCAAGATGAAACTGAAAACATCACGACTATTATAGATGACCTCACAGCAAAATGGGATGCGGAAGCCATTAATTTAGGAAAGTATGAAGGTCTAGCACAATATTGTACTAATCGAAGTTATCGTGTAGAAATGGTAAGACTGCTCAATAAGATTCATCACTATGATACGGTTTTATACAAAACAGTAAAAGCAAAGTTTGACGAAAACAGTGATGCTGAAGCAAAGGCGACATTAAGTGACATTGAACATGTTGAAGAAAAATACACAACGAAAAACTTCTTAGACTTTCTACATAAGGAGTGTAATCAATTCAATGATGTTGAAAGAAACTATGGGAAAAAAGGTGGCAATAAATACGAAAAAGAAACAGCCTCTCTGGAAAAAGAAGCAGGAAAATACATACAAGTAATTACACAACGAATAGATCTAATTGATGAACATGTCCATCACCTAGAAGGTCTTGACTAATCTCTAATTGTAAAAACTCTTTTCTTTTTTTCTAATAAAAATTTGACGAAAGCTATTACCGCTAAATGCGCCCAATGCTCCAGCTAAACCGCCAATAATTGCGGTAATAATAATAAGCATATTCACATCGTCTACTGGAAAGAGTTCAATCATTTTATTTGACATGATTGATTTGGTTTCTACATCTATCTTCCATGCTAGGACCATCCAAATCAAACCAACACCCATAAACCCACTTAAAATCGCATTAAAATTATTTCCAGGTAAAAAAAATGCGACTAAAGCAGCTGCAGTTATGGCAGACCACCAAGGGGCAATCAAGCCCATTAGATAAGTCAATGTTGAAATTATTATTAATCTTAGAATAAAAAGCATTAGTTCTCTGGATCAATGGTTTGTGAAAAAATAACTCGTTCGCTCTCCTCTGACGAAGAGTATAAAAACAATAATGGAATGTAATTCTTAGAAGCCCAATCTTCAATCATATGACCATAGGTAGGATTTCCTGGATTACCACTTTGACTACCAGGGTATATCCCCCATGCTTTAGGCCCTTGAGTATCTAGCTCCACTACCATACGCCAACTAGGTCCATGACGTCCGCTGGCTGCATTAACAATATTTTTATAGCCACCAATTTTCACCTGTTCAAAGGAGAATGGCTCAAGCCCTAAAAGGTGCTTGATCCTTGTGTTTTTATACAAAAACCAAGCATACTCTGTATCATTGTCTTCTTCCCATTTTTGAAGCTTACCCATAGTAGACTCAAAAGAATAATTTACCAGATCTGCCAATGACTCTACTTTTGGAGTAGAAAGAATATCAAAATATTTACTTGATGAATCATTATCCATTATATGGATAGTATTAAAAACATGAGGTTTACTCAATTTGAGATCACTCTCATCAAATTCATCCCACACCAAATTATACAGCTCATCCCACCACACTTGATACACTGTAGGCGCGATCCAATCTGGCTCTGCAAAATAATCCCACTGCTTGAGCAGATGATAAATCTTTTCTTTATCAGCACCCATGTTCGTTGTATCCAAATATTCCAACATCATAGGCAAGCTTTCTGAAGCTCTATAGTTGTAATTGTCGTTCTGCAATCCAATCATATCCTTGACTGTGACTCGATTTAGAATATCCAAGCGTTCGTTTATTCTTCTATTTCTATAAAACTCATAATTATAATCATAAGCATAATAAGGATAAGTAGAATCCACTGGGTGCTGATTGGCAGAACTTACAAAACCTCGTTCTGGGTTCTTTACCGTTGCATTGTGTTCGTAGGGAATAACAGAAAGCCATTCTTGCCTGGAGTCCCTTCCATCCAATAGGAACTTACCTTGCCCCTGCCATTTCTTAGGAAATTTACCTTGTATGGTAAGCGCTATGTCTCCATTAGCGCTGGCAAAAGCAAAGTTTTGTGGCGGCCCAGTATAATATTTAAAAGCACTCAAGAACTCATCAAAGTTTTTGGCTCGATTTACCTCGTACAAGGTTTTCAATTCTCGGGATCCTTCATGGGCGGTCCACTTCATAGCCAGGTTAACTTTATTACTGTCACCCAGAAAATTTCTATCATAAGTCAACGGACCATAATGAGTATATACTATAGTATCGTAAAAATCCTCACTTGCTCTTACTTCGAAGCGCTCAACGACTTTTTCTGTTTTTAACCATTTGTCATCATATTGATATTCTTCTCTTTTCTCATTTCTGAAATTGATGTTATACCAATCCACCACATCTCGTTTGGCGTTGGTAAGTCCCCAAGCAATAGAATCATTAAATCCGATCACAACATTAGGCGCCCCAGGTAATGATGCTCCCATTGTGTTAATACCTGGAGCATTCAATTGAACCACATACCAAATAGAGGGTAGATTCAGGCTTAAATCAGGTTCATTAGCCAGGAGTACTTTTCCATTCGCGGTGCGCTCAGCCGAAACTACAAAATTATTGGAACCATTCCGTGGATCGGGTTTTTCGATAGTCTCAGAAGTAAAGACCTGCGGAAAATTTACTTGGGGTGATTCTATTGGGGTGGAATCAAAGCCCCAGTCAGTACCTGTTGGAATCACAGGATCGATGTCTGTATAAGATTCTGGAAATAGTTTATTAAAATCTTCTAACCCAAAGACCTTCAAAGCATTTGTATTTTCCAGATCATTTTCTCCCCTCGACAACATATCAGCCATGTTCTTCAGCAACAACATAACTTTCAAGTTGGTCCATGGCTCAGGCGTATAATCTAACAGCTTATATTCAATTGGATAATCCGCATAATCAAGTTGATCAATCAAATAGTTGATTCCATCGGTATATCCCTGAATCATATTCATGATTTCAGGATCTTTTTGTGCAGCTTCAAGAGATCTCTTTGCACCATAGGACAATCCTTTTCGTCTCTGTACTCTATCAAATTTCAACTGGCCTTGACCAATAATTTCAGCTGTTCGACCAGCGGCAGCCAATACCTGAAATTCCATTTGCCATAAACGGTGGAAGGCAGTCACGTATCCTTGTGCGAAGTAGAGGTCATAATCATTTTGAGCGAAAATGTGCGGAATGTAACTATCGTCAAATTTGATAATAACCGGATGGCCAAGTTGATCAGACTCAAGGGACGCAGGTATACTCAGTCCTTCGGCTTCACCATTTTGCCAAAAGCCTGTAAATGGACTTAGAAAACTACCCAGAGGAGGAACTTTACCTTGCTTAAAATTGAGATAGAAAATGAAGGTCAGTGTTAGACCAAAAGCAAAAATGAATCTGATGAGTTTCATACAATCGAAAAACTAAGAATAGCTGGACTGAAAAAGTCACTAATATATAACACAATAGAGAAGCAAGCAACAAATTATTTGACCACGCAGCTACCTTTAAAATATTCATTCTCTAAATAGTGTTATTAATTTTTGTCTAACTTTTTTAATTATTAGTTAAACATATATACTTTTACAGCATGAGACAAGCTTCAGTAATAGGTAGTGGTATCAGTGGTCTAGCCGCTGCAGCTAGTTTAGCTCAGCATAACACATCGGTGGATGTATTTGACAATCAAGCATTTGCAGGAGGACGTTGCAGGCAATTCTCTCAAGATGGATTTTTGTTCGATATGGGTCCTAGTTGGTATTGGATGCCGGATGTCATGGAAAAGTTCTTCCATAGGTTTGGTCGTTCTACCAGTGATTTCTTTGAACTCAAACAACTAGACCCAGGTTTTCGTGTTTTTTTTGGAAAAGACGACTTTATAGATATTTCGGCTGAAGTTGAGAAACTTAAGGAGCTTTTTGAATCCATTGAATCTGGAGCGGGAAAAAAATTAAGTAAAGTTCTACAAGACTCAAAAATCAAATACGATGTAGGTGTAAACGACTTAGTGTATAAACCATCTGAATCTATATTTGAATACTTCTCTTTTTCACTTCTTATCAAGATGATGAAACTGGGAGCGACAAGATCTTTTCATAGTTATATAAGAAAGTATTTCAAAGATTCACGGCTCTTGGCATTAATGGAATTCCCAATTCTATTCCTTGGTGGCACTGCCAAATCTACACCTTCATTATATAGCCTTATGAACTATAGCTGCTTCTCTCAAGGTACTTATTACCCCATGGGTGGATTTAGCAAATTGTCGGAAGCTATGCATAAGCTTTGCGTGGAATTAGGTGTTCAATTTCATTTCAATGAGGAAGTTAACACTGTGGAACATTCGAATCAGTTAGTGAATTCAGTCAAAGGTAATTCAGTAGATGGCCTCATATCTTCAATAGATTATCATCATTTCGATGAACATATTTTAAAACAAGGTAGCAAGAATTACCCTTCCAGTTATTGGGATAAAAAGGTCCTCTCCCCTTCTGCACTAGTATTCTATCTTGGCGTCAAAGGAAAAGTGAAAAATTTAATTCATCATAACTTATTCTTTGATGAGTCATTTGATCAACATGCTGAAGAGATTTATACAAACCCTCAATGGCCTAATAAACCACTGTTCTACGTTTGTTGTCCCTCCAAAACAGATCCAACTGTAGCCCCAGCGTCAGATGAAAACCTATTTGTTTTAATGCCTCTAGCTCCTGGACTAGAGGATAATGAAGTGCTTAGAGAAAGATACTACTCCAAGCTAATAACAAGAATGGAACAATTAACAGGAGATAATATACAAGAACGGATTGTTGTTAAAAGATCATATTGTATTAATGACTTTAGAAAAGACTACAATTCATATAAGGGCAATGCTTATGGCTTAGCCAATACGCTGAGGCAAACCGCCTTTATGCGTCCTAAAATGAGAAACAAAAAGCTTAAAAATTTATTTTATTGTGGCCAACTAACTGTACCTGGACCTGGTGTTCCGCCGGCAATTATTTCAGGTCAAGTAGCTGCTGCTCAATTATTATCCTTCTTCAACAAGAACAGTTATGAAAAATATTTATGATGAAGTAGCAATAGCGTCCAACAAGCTGATCACGCATAGATATAGCACCAGTTTTTCGCTCGGTATATATTTTCTTGATTCTCGCATTCACAATGACATTTATGCCATCTATGGTTTTGTGCGTTTAGCGGATGAAATTGTAGATTCATTTCACGGGTTTGATCAGCACAGTATGATGAATCAGATCAGGCAAGAAACAGAATTAGCTGTCCGGAACAAGATTAGTATTAACCCGGTATTGCATGCATTTCAACTCACGGTCAATAAATATCAAATCGAATGGGAGTTGATAGACACATTTCTAAAAAGTATGGAAATGGATTTGACACAAGAGAGTCATGATCCAAAGTCATTTAATAGTTATGTCTTGGGTTCTGCAGAAGTAGTAGGTCTTATGTGTCTTCGCGTATTTACTAACAACAATGATAATCAATACCAAGACTTGAAGGCATCGGCCATGAAACTTGGTTCTGCATTTCAAAAAGTTAATTTTTTACGTGATTTGAAGGACGATTTTGAAGGGTTAGGAAGAAGTTATTTTCCTGATATCGATCTCTCCAAATTTTCAAGAGAGGATAAAAAAAGAATTGAGAAAGATATCATTGATGATTTCGACAATGCATTGGTAGGAATTAAAAAACTACCCAAATGTGCCAAACTAGGCGTATATCTCGCTTATATATATTATCGTGCGTTATTCAACAAAATAGTAAGGTCTAGCCCAGGCAAAGTGATGAACGAACGCATAAGAATTCCGAATTATTTTAAATTTGGTTTGATGTTCGATTCTGTCATTAGATATAAACTAAATCTGATTTGAGTTTGCTCGCTGTTTTGTTGTTTTTTAGTTTCTCTGTTATAGATGAAATCCAATCTATAAGAGAGCAGTATTTAGAAGCTGCTTTGGACAAGGAAAAAATTGAACTTTTTAAAACATCTTGTTCTGAGACAACATCGAAGCATGCTTCTCTTGTAGGGTATTGTACAATGATTCACTTTTTAGAAGCAAAAAATGCTTTTAACCCATACAAAAAACTTTCATCATTTAATATGGGTAGAAAAACACTGGATAGCTTGATTCTCACAAATAACGAAAATATTGAGTTGAGATATCTTCGACATTCCATTCAGGACCGAGTTCCCGGATTTTTGGGTTACAACAATGAACTAGAGGATGATAAGAATTTTATGAAGACAAAACTAATATACGTCTCCGATTCATCAACATATCAGCTAATTTACAATTACTTAAATATTGAAGACGAATAATATATGGAAGAGGTAGTACTGGTAGACGAATTGGATAATGAAATAGGAACTTCCGAAAAATTAGCTGCTCATAAAAATGGCCAGCTTCACAGAGCGTTTTCAATTTTCATTTTCAATACAAAAGGAGAAATGCTTTTGCAAAGAAGAACGCTAGACAAGTATCACTCAGGAGGCCTTTGGACCAATGCCTGTTGCAGCCATCCAAGACCAAAAGAAAAATCTCTTGATGCGGCTAATCGGAGACTTGCAGAGGAATTGGGCATGAAAACAGAACTCTCATTTCTTTTCTCTTTTTTGTACAAAGCAGATTTTGAAAATGGATTAATTGAACATGAATTAGACCACGTTTTTATAGGCACTTCTGATTTGCTACCTCAATTAAATCTTTCAGAAGCCATGGATTACAAGTACATTTCTCCAGCTTCATTGTTGGATGACATTCAAAAGCATCCAACTCAATACACTTATTGGTTTAAGAAAATAGTAGATAGAGTATTAGATAAATACATGAAAGATGTGGATTAGAAATATCATCATACTTCTTGCTACAGCTTGCTTTATGGAATTTGTAGCTTGGTTTACGCATAAGTATATCATGCATGGGTTTTTATGGTTTTTACACAGAGATCACCATGACAAAACATCCAAAGGATTTTTTGAGGACAATGATTTCTTCTTCCTTCTATTTGCAGTGCCTGGTATTTTGTTGATCTATTTTGGCAAAGACAATCCAGTAGAGGATATCAAACTTTGGATAGGACTTGGCATTACTCTTTATGGTTTTCTATACTTCTCAGTTCATGATATTTTTATTCATCAGCGATTTAAATGGTTAAGAAATACCAACAGCAAATACTTTAAAGCAATTAGAAAAGCACATAAAGTACATCATAAACATCTGACTAAAGAAGATGGTGAATGCTTTGGGATGCTAATTGTTCCCAAAAAATATTTTAAAGAACAGAATAAGGAAGCATAGATGAAAGCCTATACTTACCTACTCATTGATTTTTTTACTATCATTATTCCATTCCTATTTAGTTTCCATCCCAAACTAAAATTCAAGGATAAGTGGTCAGTCTTTTTTCCGGCCATGATTATTGTTGCCATTATTTTTCTGATCTGGGATATTTATTTCACTAAAATTGGAGTTTGGGGATTTAACCCTGATTATCTGACAGGTGTTTACATATTGAATCTGCCGCTAGAAGAGATTCTATTTTTCATCTGTATTCCATACGCTTGTGTCTTTACTTATCACTGTTTTGGAGTGCTCGGCATACAGCCTTTCACGAGGCAAACCGGAAAATGGATTAGTCTAGCACTTACCATTGGATTAGGCATCTTATTAGTTATCCGTTTTGGAAATCTATATACGACGAGCACTTTTGCTCTACTACTATCTACGATTGTTTGCTTGGAATGGGTCAAAAAAATAAACCTTTCACCTTTCTATTTTTCGTATATGATATTGTTGATTCCATTTGCTATGACAAATGGAATTCTCACCGGTTCATTCATACCCAATGAAGTCGTTTGGTACAATGATGACGAGAATATGGGGTTTAGACTAGGCACAATACCAATAGAAGACATCTTTTATGGTATGCTTCTTATCCTTTGGAATATTCAACTCATGGAGTACCTTGAAAGAAGGGTTTATTCAAAAAGCTCTACCGCAGGATGACCCGTACAGCCCGAAGGAAATTTGATATTTATCAATGTGCTAATTGTCGGTGCAATATCAGTAATTGGGTGGTAGTTAACTGTACTTCCATTTTTGATTCCCCATCCATAAAATAACATAGGCACATGCGTGTCATACGAATAGCCAGCACCATGGTTAGTACCTTTATGATACAGATTGTAGTCACTTAGCCAACCGGGCAACAAGGTGTAAACTACATCACCACTAGCTTTACTATTGATCCCAGCTGAGAGCATAGCGACATCTAAATTTGTACCATTATACTGCTCTATTTCTCGAGAATCATAGGCTGAACTTATGCCTTCCAATTCAAGCAATAATTCAATGATGTACTTTTTCACCTCAGTGATATCAATATTTTTTTCTCTCAATAGACTATGATTTAAAAATACTTGACGGTTGGTGATACTTTCAATAATTCCAGTCGCTAAAAATTTTTCATCAACTGCTTTTTTCAAAAAGGGTTGATACTCTTTATTGTTAAAATAATCTACCCTTTGATTTTGCTCGTTGAGATATTTTGGCAATTCCGCTATGGCATGATCCGCCGTCAAAAATACCGTCCACTCCCCTTCTCCCACTTGATTATCCAAATAATCAAATAGCCTTTCCAAGTCTTTATCCAGTCTTATATAAGTGTCTTGAATTTCCTTTGAGTAAGGTCCAAATTCATGCCCGATTTTATCTGTAGACGAAAAACTAATCGCCAAAAAATCAGTAAAATCATCCGTTCCCAATTGTTCATTTTCAATAGCCAACTCAGCAAAGTCAACTAAAATTGTATTTCCAAATGGCGTATACATCAAAGTATTATGCACACCGAAAGTTTTCCCTATCGCCTTCAAATCATAAGGGAATGTAGGACTCAAATCCATAAAAAATGCATTCTCATAATCTCTATTGTCACGAGCGGATTCAACATAAGTGTTCATGTCTTTTAAAGTCGTCCACTTTCCTTTGGTGTATAGAGTTGAGAGTTTTTTCGCATTGAATTTCTTCACCCAATCAGGTAAATCGTCCGTATAAAATGTACTCGTAATGAAATTTCCAGAATTTTCGTCAAACCAATAAGCGCCATCCGGATTATGACCTGCAGGCAGTATCGAACCTCTGTCCTTCAGAGATATACCAACTACTTTTGATTTGTTTTGAGAATGAATCTTCAACTCATCTGTAATCGTACTACTCAATAAATTTCGAGGAGACCGCTGACCTATTTTACCTGTCCCGCCTACGCCAGTCACATCCAAATCCTCTACACAGTAGATCATTTTTTTCTGTCCTTTCTCGTACCAATCATTGGCTATTACACCATGTACTCGTGGCGTCGTGCCAGTATACACAGAAGCATGACCAGGGCCAGTCTTTGTTGGGATGTAATTGAAATGGGCATTTTTAAAAGAGAATCCTTCAGTAGTTAAACGCTTAAAACCACCATTTCCATAGTGATTTGAAAACCGATTAAGAAATTCATACCTCATTTGGTCCACTACAATACCGACCACCAACTTGGGTTTATCGGAATTTTGTGCTGAAACAGAAAAATAAGATAGGGTAAGTAGAACTGTAAAAAGAAGGTTTCTCATTATACCGGTTTATATATGCTTTATTTGCAGACTCGAAATTAATTCAACAATGACAAAACGTATTATCTCATTATTAAGAAATTAAAATTAATTTTGAAGCAAAGCTTTACGCATTGAATTTAAAATCACACCTCTTACCAGAAGTAGTCTTCTCCACGGTAGCCAAGTGCGCCACTAAAATCAACCTTGATGCCTACGTAATCGGTGGGTTTGTACGCGACATCATTCTCAAAAGATCATCCAAAGATATAGATTTTGTAACTGTTGGTAGCGGTATTAGTCTAGCTAAAAAAGTAGCGCAAGAATTAAAGTGTAAGAACCTATCTGTATTCAAGAATTTTGGTACAGCAATGGTGAAATATAAAGCACACGAACTTGAATTTGTAGGCGCTCGAAAAGAATCCTATCAAAGGGATTCCAGAAAACCTATAGTGGAAGATGGCACGCTTGAGGATGATCAGAATCGAAGAGATTTCACTATCAATGCGCTGGCGATCAAGCTCACTGCTGATGGCTATGGAGAACTGGTCGATCCTTTTGATGGTGTAAATGATTTGAAAAAGAAGATCATTCGCACGCCACTAGATCCTTCCATTACATTCTCAGATGATCCTTTGCGAATGATGCGGGCCATTCGATTTGCTAGCCAGCTTAACTTTGATATTGAGGCAGATACCTTCGATTCAATAATCAAACAAGCAGACCGCATAAAGATTGTATCTCAAGAAAGAATCATAGATGAACTTAACAAAATCATCTTATCTCCCGTCCCGAGTTATGGATTTAAGTTACTTTTTCAAAGCGGATTACTCCAGTATATTTTTCCAGAGATGATAGACCTGCACGGTGTAGAAACCCGGGATGGTAAATCTCATAAGGACAACTTCTATCATACACTGCAAGTTTTGGATAACATTTCAGAAAACACAAATTACTTGTATTTACGTTGGGCCGCTATATTACACGATATAGCTAAGCCTCCAACCAAAAGGTTTCACAAAAAAGCCGGCTGGACATTTCACGGTCATGAAGACAAAGGCGCTCGAATGGTTCCGGGCATCTTCAAGCGTATGAAGTTGCCAATGAATGACAAAATGAAGTATGTTCAAAAGTTGGTAAAATTACATTTGAGACCAATCGCACTTGTACGAGATGAAATTACGGACTCTGCCATAAGAAGATTACTTTTCGAAGCTGGAGATGATGTAGATGACTTGATGACACTTTGCAATGCTGACATCACTACCAAGAACCCGAATAAAGTCAAACGGTATTTGACCAACTTTAAGAAAGTAAAACAAAAGCTCGTTGAACTGGAAAAAAGGGATCAGCTTCGAAACTTTCAACCACCTATTACGGGGGAAGAGATTATGAAACGGTACAATTTACAGCCGTCAAGGATCGTTGGGGAAATAAAGAATGAAATTAGGGAAGCTATTCTAGAAGGAAAAATAGAAAACAACAAAGCGCAAGCAGAAATACTCATGCAAGAAATCGCTAGAGCAAGAGGATTGGAAAATTGAGCCTAAGCCAGTAGCTTGCACTCTTTCAAAAAATAATTATGAAGAAAATACTATTTGTTTTGGTTGTATGGGGAGGAATTCTTCAAAGCAACAACGTATCTGCTCAATCTGCGGACTCACTCAGTTTCATAGATATAGATATTCAAAAGAACGCAGCAATTTATCAGCTAGCTATGCAATTCAACGACCCACCGGTGGCTAGAATGGCACTATACAATTTACTGTTTTATAGCAACAATCAATCTGCCGTTCTGGATTCATTAGCCTATATGTATTATGACATGAATCAAATGCCATCTGTAGCATTGGTAACAAGAGAGAATCTTAAAATGAATCCCGACAATCAGGTAGCACTGGAGTTAGGTGCTATCGCTTTCAGTCAGCTAGGTGCTAAAGATCAAGCATTGGAGAATTATGAAAAGCTCTTTCTGAAAAACAACAACAGTCGCACTTTATATCAGATTGCTTTTATGCAATATGAATTAAACAGATATACAGAATCAAGTACCTCAGTAGATATCCTTCTCAAAAGAACTGATATTGACGAAATAAAAATGAGGTTTTCTAAACTAGACCAAACTCAACAGGAAGTTTCTATGCGAGCAGCACTGCTTAATTTACAAGGATTGATCGCTCAAGGTAATGGTGATATTCAAAAAGCAAAAGAACTTTTTCTCGAGGCTTTAAAAGTTGCTCCTGGGTTTGAATTGGCTCAGGTGAATTTGAGCAAAGCAGGAAAATAGATTTCAAATCATTGAAATTCAAAGCCAATCTCAAGCGCTGAGATTGGCTTTTTTGTTGAACTGAACGCAACCGAACACTTGTTGTCTCATTGGCGAACAAAATAACACGAACAAAGAAGTCTTTCCAGTACGTAATTAGTTGATATAATGACAGTTACACTCATGGCATTCTTATTGAGAATAGCGTAGTTAGTAATAACAGAACAACTAATGATCAATAATTACCTCAAAACCGCCGTACGCTATCTCACCAGACAAAAGGGATATACTGCATTAAACATTATAGGACTCACTTTAGGCATTGCCTCCAGTTTAATCATTGTACTTTATCTATATAATGAGCTTAGCTATGATAAGCATCATGAAAAGGCCAACTTGATATACCGGATCGGTTCGGACATCAAGGAAACCGATAATGCATTTAGATGGTCATCAACTCAAAATCCATTAGGCCGAAAATTAGTATCGGAGTTTGCCGAAGTAGAACAATACGTTCGTTTCTCTAACAACGGTCGGACGGAATTCAAACTTGGCGACATCAGTTACTTTGAAGAGGACATTTTCAATGCGGACTCCACAGTCTTCGACGTCTTCACCTTTGATTTTATTTTAGGCAATAAAGAAACGGCTCTCGACGCTCCAAAATCTGTCGTTATCAATAAGACAATGGCAGACAAAATTTTCAAAGGTGCCAACCCAATTGGACAATCTGTTAGAATTGATGGCGGGGACCTGTTTCAAGTCACTGGCGTTTATAAAGACATGCCTAAAAATTCTCATCTGATTGCCAATGCTCTAATTTCAGTAGACAACAGGCCCAACATGGCCAATGACAATTGGGGAGGTTTCAATATATATACATACATATTGTTAAAGCCCACTGCCGATCCTAAAGTGCTGGAAGCTAAGCTTGACGAGGTCATTCAAGAGCACGTCGCACCAATTTTTGAAAGGTTCAATATTGAAATTAGATACGAGTTAATAAACATTAAGGACATCCATTTATACTCAGACTTCCAGGGCGAACCACAACCTTTGGGTGACATTACCTACATATACATCTTTTCGGCCGTGTGTGTGTTCATGGTGTTTATCGCTTGCATCAATTACATGAATTTAGCAACAGCTCGATCGGTAAAAAGAGCTACAGAGGTAGGGATCAGAAAAGTAATGGGAGCTGGTCGTCAGCTACTTATTGGTCAATTTCTAACGGAGTCTATTATCATTACCTTGAGTGCCTTTGCTCTCAGTTTGATAGTGGTACTGTTTTCCCTTCCTTTTATAAATAGTGCGCTTGATATATCGTTAGACATTTCCATGTTGAGTCAGCCAACGATACTGCTAGTCATTTTTAGTATATTGTTAATAGCTGGTATATTCGGTGGCAGCTACCCGGCTTTCTACCTATCAGCTTTTTTGCCTGCCGAGGTACTCAAAGGTGGTAAATCCAAACGTTCGGGCAATGTATTTCTACGCAAAACACTGGTCGTTATCCAGTTTTCCATTTCCATTTTCATGTTGGTAGGAACAGGGATCATATATGATCAGATGAGGTTTGTGAGTAACAAGGATCTGGGTTTCGATAAAGATCAAGTGATCAGTTTTAGTTTCACAGACGGAAGCCAAAGACAAAAATGGGATGTGCTCAAAAGCAACATGATGCAAGATCCCAATATAAAAGGAGCGGCTACAAGTAGCTCTATTCCTGGCAACGGATTTAGCAAAAATTTAATGCGCACTGAGTTGGAAGAAGGTGGTTTTGATGAGAAAGGAATCAATATGTATTCAGTGGACTATGACTACTTCCCTACTCTAAATATATCATTTGCAGAAGGACGAAATTTTTCAAGAGATTTCCCTACAGACACGGCCACTGCTGTGATTGTCAATGAAGCCATGGTAAAACGATTTAACTGGAGTGAACCCATAGGCAAAAGATTTCAATCCATGGGTGGCCCTGACACCACCACATATTTCAAAGTCATTGGAGTGGTCAGAGACTTTCACCAGCAATCACTCTATAACCCTATAGAAGCGCTCATGTTTTTTCCTAATACTAACAACGGAAATGCATTGGTGAAAATCGAAAGAAATCCTCAAGAGTCATTAGCCTCTATTAAGCAGAGTTGGCAGGAAGTGTTTCCAAACCTTCCTTTTGAATATACCTTTTTAGACGAAGATTTTCAGGAACAATATGAAACAGATCAGTTGAGAGGCAATCTATTTCTGGGTTTTTCGCTCATGACGATTATTATATCTTGTATGGGCTTGCTGGGGCTGGCATCATTCACCGCTGAACAGAGAACAAAGGAAATAAGTATTAGGAAAGTACTTGGAGCCAATGTTTCCGGATTGATCCGCTTGCTTGTCAAAGACTTTATTGTATTGGTTTGTATTGGGGCCATTCCAGCTTTTGCAGCTTCATGGTACTTTGCTCAAAACTGGCTTCAGAATTTTCAGTACAGTGTAGAAATCAATTACCTCATCTTCATTGGTGTTCTATTCATTGCAATGATTATTACTATACTATCCACAGGATTCTTTGCGCTTCGAGCTGCTACCTCGAATCCAGCAGAAAATCTGAAATACGAATAGAATTTTCTACAGTTGGGTTGACAAGCATTCAACCCAACTGTAGACATATTAAAAATACCACCCCAATTCAAACTTCAGGAAGTCATCCTGTCTGAACAGATAAATAAATTCTTCATCACTGACATTCTGAAACAATCTCATTTCCACGCTGGCTTTAAAAGAATCTCCAAAACGACGGTTGCCTTCCAAGCTAATCAGGCGTGTACTACGATTGATATCCAGAATAGTCCCAAACAAAAATTCGGTACTCTGCACATCATTGAACGCTAATCGACCGCCTAAAAACACATCACTCTGCAAACTATTCAAGGCGATGTCTCCTCGATCATCGTAAAGGTATTCAGCCAACAAACCCAAATCTATACCACTTCCTCCGATGTTTCCGAATGTATATTCAATCCCCACATCCATAGCCTTCATGTTTTGGATATCGCTTCTTCTGATAATTGATTCGAATTTCCAAAGTATTGGCCCTGTGGTGGCTTGAAGATCTAGCCCGGTCTGATGAATCACAGGATAAACACCTATTAGACTGCCATCATTTCCTATGCTTACGATAGGTTCCCTACCCGTACCATAAAAATGCGAAAGACCAATGTCAACCGGCCCAAAATAATGCGACCATCGAATGGCAAGATCAGGTCTTGATTCTTTCATTTCACTTTCAAAGGTCAATTCATTGGTTCGAATGGGTTCTGGTGTCCTGAGCCGTCCATTCACGCCAGGGAAACTTCTCTTTCGAAACCACGTCATCGCAAAAAGATCAAAGGTCCCGAAATTTGATAGATATGAATAATGAGCCATGAGCTGCCCCAGTTTTTGCTCACCATCGAATGTCTCAAGATTATCAGTCTGATTGATGATATCGACCAAATGAACAGCTTCTGTTACTCCCCAATAAATTTTCTTTAGTCCAACACTGAATTCCCAATTACTGCTAACCTTTTGAAAATACAGCTCTCTGATGTCCAAATGATTCCGATCAGCATCCGTAAAATCAACACGACCGAACCCTGTGAAATTCAATATATACTTTCCTCCCTGCCATTCCACATAGTATTCTGGCTGAATGCTTATGGCTGGGAAATGATCCTTCTGTCCCGGATACAACCCATCTTGCATAAAATATCTGTATTCAAAACTAAAGTTGCCTAAAAACTCGGTGTATACTTCTTCTGATTGGCCAACTACAGTCCTTGAGATTATAAGGAATACAGCGAGCACCATCGCTCGCTGTATAGTAAAAAACCAACCTAAACTACTCGTATTTTTCATGACTACCTACCTGCCCTGATCAGGCTGTTTTGAGAAAAGTCAGCTTCCGCCAACCCGATTTTGAATTGATAATCTTCAAAAGTTAATGTGGTTTCTTTTCCTGTTTGGTGATTCACCATTAAGAACTCACCTGCCCTCCAATGCTTACCCAAGTAAACTTTATAATTAGAGTAAGTCAGTGTTTTGAGCAATTTATTTTTACGATCATAAAATTCAACTTTTTCTTGTCTATAGTTTGATTTATTCAACCAAACCAATTGACGGGTATATCCAGATTTTGGGTCTACTGGATCCCTTTCGATTACATAAGAATCCTCACCATTGATGTTGTCATCTTTGATATACTTATAAGTGTATTTCTCTACCTCCTGAGAAGACAAGTCCTCATAGGCAAACTCACTCCCCATAAAAGGACCTGACTTATTATCTGATGAGATCCTTTTCACCCTTTTTATAGATGGTAGATACAACCATTGGTCATCAGAACCCTCCTTATGCGTATAGGTCAATGTAGAGGTGCCTTTTACATCTCTTGGACTATTGAACACAATGAGTGACTTATCACCATCTTCAATTAATTCAAGCGTCTGAGTGGAAAGAAATCTTGTGCTTTTCTGGCCATGTTTATTTTTTAATGTCATGGTCAGATTAACCTCTGAGCTTCCAAAACCTTCGTCATATTTAGAAGCATCTTGTGCAATTTTCAATCCTTTTTGTTCAGGTGTTTGCGCCCAGGCCATTGATCCTCCGATCAATAACAGTGCTATTGTTTTGATTGTTTTTTTCATAATTATGAGATTAGTTGGGATCAGACCATCATAGTCCGACCCCAGATTTTAAAACTGATATAATTAAGCAGGGCTTAGTTGGCCCGCATTTACAGTGGTAGACTGTGAATTGGTTTTAGATTTGGTACTTTTCCCAATGTTGAGCAATAGTGCTGGTAGCAATAAGAAGTCTAGTGCCAGAGCAAATGTTATAATCAATACGGTCACCTTTGCCATCCCACTATTCATCCCAAAACTTGACTGAGCTAGAATCGCAAAACCAGCGACTAAAACAATAGTAGTCACTACCAGTGCCTTGCCTACGGTATCAAATGCAAATCGAACGGCTTCTTCCTTACTCTTGTTTAGTTCTCTTCTAGCTCTTAGATATTTAGAAAGGAAGTGAACCGAATCATCCACGATGATTCCCAGGGTCATACCAAACACAATAGATATACCTACATTGATGATACCATTGGTGACTCCCCATACACCGAATCCCACTGCTACAGGTAACAAATTGGGAATCAAACTGATCAGACCATGCCTGAAGCTTCTCAGCACAAACATCAAAATCACTGAGATCAGAATCAAGGCTGCTATACTTCCATTCATCATACTATCCACTTGTCTCTTGGTCAGGTGAGAGAACATGGTTGCTGTACTGGTAGCATCTGAATACATTTCTGCAGGTGCATTTGTTCTCAACCAATTTTGCGCTTCTTGCCCTAAGGCAATAAACTCCTTGGAGGATAGATTTGTCGTCGTAGCTATGAGTCTTGTTTCAGACTTGTCCACATTGATTTGGTTATTCAAATCCAATCCAAAAGGCAAAGACATTTCATAGAGCAATAAAAATTGAGCTGCCTCCTCCCTACTGTCTGGCACTCTATAATAGTTCAAACTATCTCCGTGCATACTCTTGTTGATGCGTCGCGCGATCTCAGAAAAAGCACTTACATGCACTATTTCAGGTTTAGCTTCTAGCCAATACTCAAACTCCTCCAATTTCTTTAAATAAGCGGGGGCATTGATACCTCCCTCTTCCCCTGATCCAAGTGAAAACTCCAGGGTATATATACCTGTCAGATTCTCTGAAATAAAATCAGTATCCTGTCTGAATTGTACTTCTTGATCAAAGTATTTGATAAACTCTTCATTGAATTCATTTTTGGTTATCAAGAGTGTAATCAATAAAGAAGCAGCCACTGACCCCCAAAGTACTTTCTTATCATTGCGAATTACGAACTCAGCCAGTCGACCAAAGAAAGAATTGATTTGAATATCAGATTCGTCCGTTCTTTTCACTTTGACTTTTACTGGAAGAATAGCCATTAAAGCTGGCAGCGTAAAAATTGAATAAGTGAAAGCTCCCAACATACCTACAGAAGTAATATTCCCTAAATCATGGAATGGAGGAGAATCACTAAAATTCATTGATAAGAATCCGATCACTGTAGTCAAACTTGTGATCATCACTGGCACAAAATTGACTCTGATACTTTCTACCAAGGCATCATGTTTAGTCAAACCTTTTCGCATACCTTGCATAAAGGTGATGAGCAAATGAATACTGTCCGCAACAGCCAAAGTCATAATAATAGTAGTGGCTGCCGATGAAGGTGGCGTTAGCATAATTCCAAACCAGCCCGCAAAGCCCATCCCTGTCATGATAGACATGATGATCACAAGCAAAGTGGCAAATGTTCCTGAAAGTGTCCTAGTAGTAATAAAAATGGTAATAATAACCACTAAAAACATGAGTGGAACCAGTGACTGCATATCTCCATAAGCAGACTCTTGAAATGCCCCCGAAAGCATGATCATTCCAGACAGGTAGGTTTTCAGATTTGGATTCTCTTGTTCGAATTTGGTAGTTAGTTCTCGAACATGGGCGATGATTTCCGAACCCTCCTCCATATTTTCACCTGGGAGTTGCACCGTAATATTCACAGCAGTTAGGTTGGCATCCTCATTGATCAAACGATCCTTTAAAAGGATTTCGTCAATAGCGATTTGCTTTACTGCTTCAATCTGTTCCGGTGCATACTCGGTAGAGTTTTGGATCAAATCATCCACGTACAAATCATCTGCGACAGCCTTGGTGTGCTGAAAATTAGTAATGGCGTCTACCCTGGTCGAATATGGGGTCTGCCACGAATCCGCAGTTAGTTTTTCTACGGCAGCCAATGTTTCCTTAGTAAACACCTTCCCATCCTTGGGTTCAATGACTATGAAAACGTTATCGTCTTTAGTGTACTTATTTTGTAGGGCGTCGAACGCCAACATCTGAGGATTATCATCACTAAAAAAAACATGATAATCACTATTGAAGCCTACATGTCGGCCTCCACTTCCTATTAATGCAGTGAATGCTAAACTCACTACTAATACTAACCATCTCCACTTAATCACCCATTTAGCGAAGCTGATCACTTTCTGTTGTCCCTTTTCCTTGAACTCGTTGATTGCTTTTGTCATTAGTATCTGGTTATTGAATGAGCGGGTGAATCTCAACAAAGTATAGATCACCCTGGTTGGATGACTATTACGACAACCAAATACTATGGTTTCAATATATTACGATTTTCGTAATATTAATATTTAGGGATAATTATTTAGCAGTAGGAACGTAGTTGACCAGGTTATCTGATATTCGCTGGAGCAAATGAATGAGCTCGACTTGTTCTTTTTCAGAAAGCCCACCGAGCATAGCCCCTCCCATGTGATGTAGTGTACTTTGAAGCAAGTTGAAAGAATCTTGGCCGAACTTACTCAAACCGATCTTAATTGTACGACGGTCCTCCTTTGAGTGATAGCGTTTGAGGTAGCCTTTTTCTACCAACTTGTCAATCACCCCTGTCGTAGTGCTCACAGGAATACCCAAATAGCCTGCTATATCACGCATGATCACATCGTGATTCTTTCCAACAAAAGTCAAAACTGAAAAGTCCCGCTTACTGATATCTTTAGAAAGCTCGATACAAGTATTATCTGCTTCTTGCATTTTCATCAATAATGCTTCCAAGCATTGTGTAAACTTACAAATCTTCTCATCCATTAAGTCCTCTTTCATTTTGCCTTAAGTTCCCGTTTAATTGGATATATAATTTACAAAGATAATTGAATTCACTCTTCTCTAAAGATCAAAAAACTCCCGCTTCACTCATTCCCTAGTGTTAAAACTAAAAATTCGGAGATACAATTAATTCCATCCAAATAGTCATTAATTGTACTTTGACTATGTATTTGAGAAATATTTAGGCAATAATTGTCGTAAATTGTACTTTTTCTACATTTTGTTTTATTTATTCAATATGATTATTTATATTTGAATTATAATAATTCGCAGTTAACAAACCTCTAAACGAAAAACCCATGTTACAGGCACTATTTTCCCGAACAAAAGACACAAGCAAATCGCTCAAATTAAAATTCAACAAAAACGAAAAATCGTGGGTTGTACTAAAAGGTCATAGTATCATGTTCATTGGTGGCGAAGATCAATGCAAGACCTACATCAATAACTTTTCTTAAAAAAAAGGCATAAAAAAAGAGATCTGCCGATCTCTTCGAAATAATTGAATTCGTCTCTTTCAGACGAAAGCGTGAAGGACTTCACCCCTTTTCCACCTGCCTTATTAAGCAATGACACATTTATAGTATGAATGTGTTTTTTTATGGTTTTTTTTATCCTGTGTTCCGCATAGCACTTGCAATTGCGTTAATAGTTAACATTAACTCACGCTGCATTTCACTGACACCTTTTCCATTCGCTTTATCCGCTCTCCAAAGCTTGAGCAATTCAATTTGCTTCTCATGTAAATGAGCCATCAATGGAGACCTTAGATGGTTTGAATAATAGTGGTTTACTCTTCTGGATTCAATTTCTTCACCTAACAAGTCCAACAACAATTCACGCGTCAGCTGCAATTCAGATAAAAACATTTCCGAGAACTCTTTCTTGACCTTGTCATCTTCAACCAGTTCTGAATATGCTTTTATAACACTCTCGTCTGTTGCTGCCAAACTCGTGTCTACATTGGTGAGTACATATCTTATAAACGAATCTTTCTTTGTAGCCTCTTTAAACTTTTGATAATCTTCAGGATTTGAATTTTTTAAGTTATTCAATGAACTACCTACTCCATACCAACTCGTCATATGAAATCTAGACTGACTCCATGAGAATACCCAGGGAATAGCTCTTAAATCATCTAATGAATTGGCCCCGGTTCTTTTAGCCGGTCTGGATCCAATCTTGCTCGTTTCAATGGCATCGATAGGCGTAGCTTGACGGAAAAACTGAATAAAACCTTCATGATGAGTTAAAGCTTCATAATGGTCTTTGCTTTGCTTTGCCAGATTATTCAATACATCAGCTAATGGGTGATATTCTCGTTGGGTACGCTCATCCAATATCGTTTTTGAAAGTGAGTTCGCCACCAGAAGCTCTAAGTTGTATTCCGCATTTACCTTGTTTTCATACTTCTGTGCAATGGTTTCCCCTTGCTCAGTTAATCTCACATTTCCTTGAATGGCTTGGTATGGCAAAGCTTTGATGAAATAGTGTGTAGGTCCAGATCCTCTGCTAATGGATCCTCCTTTTCCATGAAAGAATGTGATTTTTACTCCATGCTTTTCTCCTATTTCACTTAATTTAAATTGAGCTTTATACAAATTCCATTGACTGGCTATAATACCTCCGTCTTTGTTACTATCACTGTACCCTACCATGACTTGTTGGCGCAGATTTCTATAGCTTCTTACTTTTCTAAAATGCTCCAGGCTTCTCTTTGTAAAGTCATGGTTCAGGAAGCCCTCTAGAATAACCGGTCCATTTTCTAAATCTTCAATAGTCTCCAATAATGGAACCACAGGAATTTCACAAACTAACCCTTCTTCAATTTGCTTGGTCAACCCAGCCTCTCTAGCCAATAGATAGACAGCAAGTAAATCAGAAAGTGACCTAGTCATACTAACGATAAAAGACCCTATACCTTCTCCACCATATTTAGAAACATGCGCTTCTACTACTCTATAGCAAGACAATACTGCTTGAGCATTTTCTCCTAGTTCAGCACTTTGATGCGTGAAGGGTCTATTGGATTTCAATTCTTTATTTAAGAATTCAAGCCTCTTTTCTTCGCTCCATTCAGAGAAATTAGTTTCTTCAAATTGTGCTGCCTGCAAGAGTTGTTCAATAGCCTTATCATGGAACGCACTGTTTTGACGAACATCTAACTTAGCCAGGTGAAAACCAAAAGTCTGCACATTTCTGATAGTAATGTTCACATCATCAAAGGCAATCGATTTTGCTCCATAAGTCAACAAACTCCTTTTTAGCAGATCAAGATCCTCTAACATTTGATAGGCAAACCTATAGCTACCAGGATGCTCAGATAACTGTGTGGCATGACCACGCTGTGTATCTACAGGTAGTTTTGCTAATATCAAATTTGAAAACTGCCTGAAGGCTTCTCCTTTATTTCTTTCAAGCGCCTCATTTCCTATTTCACCTAATTCAGCAACCATCTCATCTATTCTCGATTTGAGCGGCGCATCGCATTCATTGAGTTCACAGGCAAAACTCAATTGTTTCACCAGTGCAATAAGTTTTCTTCTAATAACCACAAATGCATTCAACCGGAGCGCTTCCAAAGTCTCAGCAGTAACCGTGTCTGTTACTAATGGATGGCCATCCCGATCACCACCTACCCAGTTACCAAAACTGATCTTAGGAAAACTGTGATGATCAAGCAATTTTTGCTTCGACAACCCACAAGCTTTCCATGCCTGTATCAATCGTCTATCAAGAACAGGAATTACTTCCGGGAACACATTCACCAAATAATGAATAATGTTTCTAAGTTCAGAACTGAGATCTGGTTTTTCCATGTAGATTTCACCAGTCTTCCACAACCTATAAAGTGTCAATTTGATATTGTGCCTTATGTTCATCAGTTCCTTTTTAGAAAACATCTTGTTTTCTAAACTGACGAGAAGCAAATACAAATCTCTGTGATGATCTAAAACAGTGGCACGTTTTGCTTCGGTTGGGTGAGCTGTCAGGACTGGTTCGATTTGCATCTGAGGCATTTTATCCAAAATCGCCTCTTCAGTTACACCCTCATCCAATAAACTTTTAATATTATTGGCGAACAATCCGCTTACTGAGGTGAAATCCTTTTCATTTTCTACAGAACGTCGATGTTGAACCGCACCATTGACCTCAGCCATATTCACCAACTGAAAAACAAGCGAATACAATTGTATATGCTTGTCTGACATCTGCGTGCCATTTTCAAAAGGATAATCATTGATAAAAGGGATCTCATTAGCAATAGTCTCTTCACCATTATCAATTAATACCTCTTTCAAACACTCTAGTAAAAACTCAAAATCCTCGTATGGCTTTCCAAGTCTCTCCTTTACTTCTGCTAATATTGAATTCATTCCCAATTAAATTATGAATATTGTATAAAATTGGGCTTATTGTTGTTAAATGTTACTGCAATTTAGAGAAATATTGCAAGGACTCATAAAATAAATTAAAATTGTTAAATAATAAACATATCAAGATTACATTGAAAATATTAAAGATGAAGTACTAATTTGTGAAAGTAAATTTCGATTACTTAAATAAATTGGTTAAGATTGAAGTGCTTTTAAATTAACACACCACCACCACGATTATTCATGGAAAAATATAGATGCGTTGCAATTGATGATGACTTAGTTTATCTCGAGATTTTCAAAAAATTAGCAGAAAAAGTAGACTGTATAGACTTGGTTGGTACTTTTAGTAGTGCAATTGATGGAGCGGTAGGTGTATCTAAGTTGAAACCCCAAGTTCTATTCTTAGATATCGAGATGCCGTATTTAGACGGTTATGAAACGATTTCTACTTTAGAAGAGAAACCAAAAATCGTTATCGTGTCTTCACACCTCGAATACGAAACTGATGAGCTTAAAATCGACGTAAAAAAATACGTTCGCAAGCCGTTCGAAGGGCCTGAGCAATTAGAAGAAATTGTAAAAGAGGTGATGGAAGCTTAGTCCACCACTCTCCTTTTCATCACTTAACCCAAAAATTCTTTTTCATACTTGCCTCAGCATGACTTCCTACATAGACAGAGAACTGACCTGACTCAAGCACCAGTTTATTTTCTGCATTGTAAAATTTCAAATCTGAAGCGTCAATTGACAGTTCTATTGTCTTTGACTCATTCGGGTTCAATTTCACCCGCTGAAATTTCTTCAGCTCTTTGACTGGTCTGGTAAGTGACCCAACATGATCTTGGATATACAATTGTACAGTTTCTGTACCAAAGGACTTTCCTGTATTCGTTAATTTGAATTTCACTTTAAGCATGTCATTTGAAGCTAAAGTATCTTCCGATATACTGAGGTCGGTATATTCAAAACTAGTATATGACAATCCATAACCGAATGGATACTGAGGCCTAAAACCATCGTCTAGATAGTGCGAGTTATTACCCAATGAACTTTGCCATGCACCAATAGGAATGTCATCTATCCCGACAAATGAAGCCTCACTCGCAGGTCGTCCAGTATTCTTATAGTTGTAATATATCGGTACTTGCCCCACTGATTTAGGCCAAGTCACTGGCAACCTACCAGAAGGATTATACTCTCCCAGCAACACATCAGTAATTGCTGGTCCGCCCATTGTACCTGGATGCCAAGCCATTAAAACTGCATCTACGTCATGAATAATATTCTCAAGTACGATTGGTCTGCCAGCCTGAATTACCAGCACAATTGGTTTATTAGTTTTTGCTCGGATGGTTTGAATCAATTCTTCCTGTGCTCCAGGTAAATTGATATGTGCCCTACTGTGTGCCTCTCCAGACAAAATAGCCTCTTCTCCTGCAAAGAATAAAACGACGTCGCTTTGCTTTGCTGCGCTTACGGCATCCGAAAATTGAGAAGTCGAACGATCCCTACTATATTCCAGTCCTTTAGCCACTTTTACCTTTTGCTCTCCAATTCTATCCAACAGGGCAGTCAAAGGCGTCACTGAATCTTTCTGATCTCCATCGAATATCCATGTCCCCAATTGATCCAACGGTGCATGGGCCAATGGCCCAATGACTGCTACTTTTTGAGTTGTTCGCAAGGGCAATATATCGCCCTCGTTTTTCAGTAGCACTATACTCTGCAATGCTGACTCCTGAGCTTTTTCTAAGTGGCTATCTGACAGAATAGCTTCTTCATTTTCTTTCCGATAAGGCTGGTCAAATAATCCCATTCTGAATTTAACTCGTAAAATGGCACGTACCATTCGATTGAGTACCTTTTCATCTAGTTTTCCTTCATTTATTAGTTCCTCAAGGAAATTGTCATACGCCTGACTGGTCATTTCCATATCAACTCCAGCTCTTGCTGCTTTGAACGCCGCATCCTTTTCGTCCGCACAATAGCCGTGGGCTATCATTTCTGTCACAGAATTCCAGTCACTCACCACAAAACCATCAAATGTCCATTCCTGTCTCAACACCTGATTCAATAAAAGTTTATTTCCAGAAACCGGAATGCCATTCAATTCATTGAATCCAGACATGAAGGTTTGGACACCAGCATCCACCGCAGATTTGAATGGTGGTAGGTATACATTTCTTAGCAATGCTTCGTGAATTATAGCCGTGTTGTAATCACGCCCTCCTTCGGCTGCTCCATAGCCCACAAAGTGCTTAGCACAGGCCACCATACTCGTTGGATCTTTCAAGTCTTTGCCTTGAAAACCTCTCACATAGGCAGCCGATAATTCTGAAGCTAGAAAAGGATCCTCTCCTGGAGACTCTGCAATTCTACCCCAGCGAGGGTCCCTGGCTATATCGAGCATAGGCGCAAAGGTCCAGCGCACACCATAGCTGCTTGCTTCTACAGCCGCAACTCTTGCTCCATCTTCAACCAATGCGGGATTCCAGGTAGCTGCCTGTCCTAATGGAATTGGAAAAATGGTCTTAAAACCATGAATAACATCTCTGGCAAAAATAAGCGGGATACCGTTTGGACTTTCTTCTACTGCTATGCGCTGAAGCTCATCAACAAACTCTTTATTCATCACATTGATCAGTGAACCCACTCTACCTTCTCTGACGGCCGTCTTGAGTTCTTCTGACAAAGTACCTTTGACTCGACTGGACGTGCCACGTTGCGCTGTTTGCCCAATTTTCTCTGTTAGTGTCATTTTTGACAGTAACGAATCAATTTGTTGCTCCAAAGTATCTTGAGCAATTGGTTGATTCGGCTCACAGCCAAATGAACAAAAGAGGACAACGAAAGGTAGAATTAGTATTCTCATATTTTAAATTTTCATCAAAATTCAAAAAAATACCAGCTAACCTACCATGAGATTTATAACATAAAAAGGGGGTAATTCTATTGAATCACCCCCTACCTTTATTAAGAGTAAAATTTGGCACTTATCTTTTTTGTATTCTGCCTCCCAGATTACTGTCGGCAAGCACTTTATCAGGATCACCTTTATAATACAAAGAACCACCTGTTCCAGCATCCACTTCGAGTCTATCTTTCACTGAAACTTCCCCAGAACCTCCTGAGCTAACATCTGCCTTAATGGCGCCGCACATGAGATCATACCCTTCGAATTTACCAGCAGAGCTCGCATCCAAATCTAAAGAAGCACAACTACCAGAAAGCTCAACACTACCAGCACTACTTACATTCACTTCCAAGTCAGTAACATCCAATTCCAGCTCTATACGACCTGCGCTACTCGCGTTTACCTCGAAGCCCTTGGCCTTGATATTAGATTTTGAATAGACAGAAGCTGCAGAGCTTACTGATATTTCATCAATGTTTTTATAAGTCAAACGAACAACAACTTCTCCTCTATTATTGGAGTTGTTTCGATTCGAATTCTTCCGTTCGATATTCAATTCAGACCCTCTGATTTCTGTAATCACATCATCTAATTCAATATCATCCACTTCTACAACAGCCTCATTCTTATTGCCTTGCGTAATGATCAACTCAATAGCTTCGCCTACTTCAATTGAACTAAAACTATCGAAACTTCTGGTTTCTTTTTCTTGAGCTACTCCGACCATTGTCATTGAAAGGAGTATCATGAATAGCAGTATCTTTTTCATAATTGTATATACTTTGAGTTTTAAAATTTACATCAAAGACTAATATGTAAGTCAAAGGGTTGCATCAATCGTCAGAATTGATATCTCAATCCATTCTGAAATGAATAAATGGTCTTGTTAATAGGAATGACTGGCTTATTTTCATAATAAATAGCGCCTTCAACAATAAATCCAAAATGTTTAGAAATGGTAAAGGCCAATTGAAGTTGGCTGCTTATTCTTTGCCTTACTTGTTTAATATCCCGATCATAACCAAATTGATAAAAGGCAATAAATGCCAAATTCACATGGTCTGAGAGTCCTATATTACTTTTCACATAGTTAGACGACTTAGTCATTTTATTGACAGTGTATGTCCCATCATCGGCCAAATTGCCCCATTTCTCATGTTCATAAAGCACACCTGACCCAATATCCAACTCAACAACATCTGAATTGATCAATCGATATTTTAGACCTCCTCCTCCTAATGCTCTTAAATCCAAAAATCTACTATAATCAAAAGAACATTGTACGTATAATTCAATTGACAGATCCTTTTTTCTATCAAAATTGATCCGATAGTGAGCAAACCCTGTACTAATTACAGGATCTCCAGTAGCCTGATAATGATTAAGTTGACCAGACAAAAAATGTGCATTTCTTTCAGACACATAAATTATATCTAAGCTTGATTCCAGAGCCAATAGTGAAGCTTCCTCATTAGGTGTTGGGCTTCGGTTGTCTATTTGAAAAAAGAAATTCAACCAACCCATCCAATAATTAGCTGAATCTGTAGTCACATCATGTTTGTTCACATTTAGAATTTGAGCTTTTGTGGTCGAGGTCAAAGAAACAAGCACAACCAAAAAAACAATCCTCAGAATTTTCTGAATGACCATCTTCATATTATTGAATTTAGAAATTGTTGTGGCAAGTCACAACTATAGTTAACAATAAGAGGTGACAAACTTGTAATTTTGGCAAATGCAGGAAGATCTGGCATCCAAAGCTAACGCCACAAATACACTGGACATACTATATCAAGACGAACATTTTGTTGCGATCAACAAACCACATGGACTACTTGTCCATCGCTCTAAAATGGCTACTAATACCAATGAGTATGCAGTTCAGCAATTACGTGATCAGCTAGGCCAGCACGTACATCCTGCTCACAGACTAGACAGAAAAACCAGCGGCGTGTTGCTCTTTGCTCTTAGCAAGTCTGCATTATCAGCCATAAGGGAGGTATTCGAAAATGAGGAGATGACTAAGAAATATTGGGCCATTCTTAGGGGTTTCGCAGCACCTGAAGGGTTGATTGATTACGCGCTAACCAATGACAAAGGAAAAACTCAAGAAGCGCAAACAGCCTATATAACTCTGGACAAAACTGAAATCGATGTGCCCTTTGGGAAACATACTACCTCCCGGTACTCATGGGTAGAAGCCAGACCCCGTACAGGCCGTATGCATCAGCTGAGAAAACACTTTGCTCATATATTTCATCCTATCATAGGAGATAGACCACATGGATGCAACAAACAGAACAAATTATTTTTAGAAAAATGGAAAATGGGTACCATGCTATTGCATGCCAAATCACTGCATTTTATTCACCCTATCACAGGCAAGCCAATTGATATCCAGGCACCTGCTCAATCTGAATTTGTCAGGATGGTTGAAGTATTAAAGTTTAATAATGAACTACTGAGCTAATTTGCCAGCCACAAAACCCGTAGACCAGGCCGCTTGAAAATTGAATCCACCGGTAATGCCATCTACATCTAATACTTCTCCAGCGAAGAACATTCCCGGCAATTTTCTGCTTTGCATCGTATTGAAATCAACTTCCGATAGATCCACACCACCACAAGTCACAAATTCTTCTTTGAACGTTGTCTTACCCACTACAGCATATTCATCATTGAGTAACACATTGATTACACGATTTTTGTCCTTCTTTTTCACTTCCGCCCAAATGGTATTTTTATTAAGGTCGATCCTCACTAATAAATAGTCCCAAAGACGATTAGGAACATCAATCGGTTTTGCATTGTAGACCTTCTTTTTTGACTCTTTCTCTGACACACTTACCACCTGCTTTCTGAGTTGCTCTTCGTTCATGCCACCTGCCCAATTCACCTGAACTTTAAAGTTGTAATTCATGTCAAACAATTGCCTTGCGCCCCACGCAGATAATTTAAGAACAGCTGGTCCACTCAATCCCCAATGCGTAACTAGTATAGGTCCATCTTGCACCATCTTGGTTCCCTGAATCTTAACTACTGCATTAGGAATGGCCAATCCCATCAATGCTTTGAGTTTCTTTTCCTGAGGAATATTAAATGTAAATAGTGAAGGCACGGGTTCTACTATTTTGTGCCCCAATTGGCGCAACCAGTCATAACCATTTGATTTGGGACTGCCTCCTGTAGCTACAATGACTGCATCGAAGAGATCAGTAGCTGCAGATTCAAAAGTTACTTCAAATCCCCCCTGGGCATGAGGTATTAACTTTGAAATACTCTTTTTGGTAAACAACATGACATCCAATCGTTCCACCTCATTTCGCAAACAATCTATGATAGTCTGTGAGTCATCAGTGATTGGAAACATCCTTCCATCGGATTCAGCCTTCAATTGCACTCCTCTGCTCTCGAACCATTGTATGGTGTCCATTCGGTTAAAGTAATTGAAGGACTTCTTCAATTTTTTTTGTCCGCGGGGATAATAGCGTAAAAAATCAGCTTGCTGCTCGCAAGCATTTGTCACGTTACACCTTCCTCCACCAGATACCTTCACTTTAGCCAACGTTTTGGCTGATTTTTCAAAAATCGAAACGATGGCTCCCGGATGATGTGCCTTACATGAAATCGCTGCAAAAAAACCTGCAGCACCTCCTCCTATTACCGCTACTTTCATATTAGAGCGTGTCTATTTTGATGCTATGCCAATATTAGAACTTATTTTTCTTTTGCCCATTAAAAGAAGTAACTTTGCGCCTTCAAAATTACAGTAGATATGATTTCAGTAAATAACGTTTCTTTACAATACGGTAAGCGAGTTTTATTCGACGAGGTAAATATCAAATTCACTCAAGGCAACTGCTATGGAGTGATTGGAGCCAATGGCGCCGGTAAGTCAACGTTTCTGAAAATACTCTCAGGAGAAATATCACCCAATTCTGGTCAGGTAGTATTGGACCCAGGAAAAAGACTAGCCGTACTTTCTCAAAATCACCACGCATTTGATGAAGAAACAGCCATCCATACTGTGATGCAAGGTCATGGTACATTATGGGAAATCATGCAAGAAAAGGATGCTTTGTATGCCAAAGCTGATTTTTCAGAAGAAGATGGAATTCGAACGTCGGAATTGGAGGAAAAATTTGCCGAAATGGATGGTTGGAATGCTGAGCCAGATGCAGCGGCCTTATTGAGCGGCTTGGGAATTGTAGAAGACGATCACTACAGGCAGATGAAAGATCTAAATGGTAACCAAAAAGTAAGAGTGCTTTTGGCTCAAGCTCTTTTTGGAAATCCGGATGTTTTGATTCTGGATGAGCCTACCAACGACCTGGATATCAATACTATTTCCTGGTTAGAAGACTTTTTACTTGAATTTAAAAATACTGTGATTGTAGTGTCTCACGATAGACACTTCTTGGATACGGTGTGTACTCATACTGCAGATATTGACTTTAGCGCTATCAATGTATTTACTGGAAACTATAGTTTCTGGTATCAGTCTAGTCAGTTGGCCCTAAACCAAAGAACTTCAGCCAACAAAAAGGCAGAAGAAAAGAAAAAAGAACTGCAGGACTTTATAGCTCGATTCAGTGCAAATGCAGCCAAATCCAAGCAAGCTACTTCCAGAAAGAAATTACTAGACAAGATAAATATCGAAGAAATCAAACCTTCTTCGCGTAGATATCCTGCGATCATCTTCAATCAAAACAGAGAAGCTGGTGATCAAATCCTTGAAGTCAAAGGACTATCAAAATCACTGGATGGCAAGCCACTTTTCAGTAATCTCGATTTCTTCGTTAACAAGGGTGATAAAATTGCATTCCTAGCTAAAGATGGCTTAGCCACAACTGCCCTATTCAAGATTTTGAATGAAGAAATGGAGGCTGACAGCGGTCAATATAAATTTGGTCAGACGATCACAAAAGCCTTTCTACCCAACGAAAACGCCGAATACTTCGAAGAGAAACTTAACCTGATCGACTGGTTGAGACAATATTCTGATGGAGAAAAAGACGAAGTTTATATCCGTGGCTTCCTTGGCAAAATGCTATTCTCTGGAGAAGAAACATTTAAAATGTGTGATGTATTATCTGGAGGAGAGAAAGTACGTTGTATGATTTCAAAAATGATGCTTGCTGGTGGCAATGTATTGATACTTGACGAGCCAACGAACCATTTGGATCTCGAATCTATCCAAGCCTTCAATAATGCTTTGAAAGATTTCCCTGGCACTGTACTATTCACTTCTCATGACCATGAGTTTGTTCAAACTGTCGCAGACAGAATTATAGAATTGAAGCCTGATGGCTATGTAGATAAGCTAAGCACTTTCGATGAATACATGAGTAGCATTCAGACAACTGATTAATATTTATCATTGAATTAGTTGACTCAACACTCAGATCAACCGTTTAGCACAATGTCACTAGTCGAACCAAAGAAGAAGAGTTTTCTTTGCCGACTTATTGAGTAAATAAAGAATCTTGAGTAAAAAAATTCTATACACGGCACTGCTAGTTATCTTTTTCCTCCCATCCTTTGGTCAGGATATGATTTATCATATTAGGAAGACGGATTCTCCAATTAAAATTGATGGCGTATTAGATGAGGCCGTTTGGGAACAACTGGATGTGGCTCAAAATTTCTTCCAGTATTTTCCAAGTGACAGCTCTAAAGCAGATTCACAGACTGAGATAAGGCTCACTTATGATGATCATTTTCTATACTTCTCAGCTAAGATGTATAATCAATCTGAAGACAGAGATTATGTAGTGCCCTCTTTCAGAAGAGATTACAGAGGAAATCAAATTGATGGCATCTCTCTACTATTTGATACTTTTCAAGACAAAACCAATGCGTTTCAATTTGGAGTAAACTCATATGGTGTTCAGAGAGAAGGTCTTATTGCTGGAGGATTTGGCGGAACTTCCTGGTCCTGGGATAACAAGTGGTATGCGGAAGCCAAAAAGTATCCCGGCTATTGGGTAGCTGAAGGAGCTATTCCTTTTAAATCCATTCGATTTAAAGAGGGCATGGACCAATGGAATATTAATTTCTATCGTTTGGATAGTGAAAATGGTGAGAGGTCTACTTGGAATCAAATACCAAGAAATTATGATATAAAATCCTTAGCATTTACAGGCGTATTGCAATGGGACCAGCCCTTACAAAAACCAGGATCCAACATTTCCATTATACCGTATGCTGCGACAGAAATCAACAGAGATTTTGAAGATGAAAATCAATCAAGCGCGGATTCAAAAGTCAACTTTGGTGGAGATGCCAAGATCGCTATTGGATCTGGGCTCAACTTAGACCTCACAGTTAATCCCGACTTTTCTCAAGTGGAAGTAGATCAGCAAGTGACTAACCTGGATCGATTTGAGCTGTTCTTTCCAGAAAAAAGACAGTTCTTTTTAGAAAACGCGGACCTCTTTTCCAATTTTGGGCATCCCTACTATGCGAGAACATTTTTCTCAAGACGGATAGGTATTGTCAATGACACAATCAATGATGAAATCAGACCAAACAAAATACTTTACGGTGCACGTTTGAGTGGTAAGCTAGATAATAATTGGCGAATTGGACTTTTAAATATGCAAACTGAATCAATTGAAGATATTAATTTACCTTCTTTCAATTATTCATTCGCCGCTCTTCAACGCAAAGTATTTGCAAGATCCAACATTGGGGCTGTAGTAGTCAACAAACAAAGTTTCGACTCTCCAAATGACAACATGGATTTTGACCCAGATCACTATAACCGCGTTTTTGGGCTAGACTACAACCTTGCATCAGCCAATAACAAATGGATAGGAAAAGCTTCTTATCAACGGTCTTGGGATAGCGATAGTATAGATGTAGAAGAATATGCTCATTCCTTTTGGTTGGCTTACCGTGGACGAGATTGGCGTGTTGAATGGGCACATACATTGGTCGGTAAAGGTTTCAATGCTGAAATGGGATTTGTACCAAGAAATGGACTTTTCAGGATTGAAAATACCTTAGCTCGGAACTTTTACCCTAAAAAAGGACCAATTAATTTCCATCAATTAGAAGCAACTTTAGAGACGCTTTGGGGAGATACGGAAACCACTGGTGAACAAGTAAAATCTGATCAACTAGTTGCAATCACGGAGAATATTCAATTTCAAAACACATCGAGACTAGACCTCTCATTGAGAAGTAGATTTACGTATTTATTCAACTCCTTCGACCCAACCAATACTGATGGGCAAGAATTGCCCGCAGATACTGAATATACTTACCGATGGTTTTGGGCTAGATATGGATCAGATCAACGCAAACTATTTTCTTATAGCATCGTCGGGCAATACGGTGAATATTTCAATGGAAAACGATTTAGACTAGGCGGAGACATCAGTTATAGAATCCAGCCTTTCGCAGCATTTAGTTTAAATCTGAATTACAATAGATTATCCATGCCTGTTCCATACAACAGCGCTGACCTTGTATTGATTGGTTCTAGAATAGACCTGACCATGACCAGAAATCTATTTCTTACGTCTTTTCTACAATACAATAATCAAGCAGAGAATTTCAATATCAACACAAGATTACAGTGGAGATTCAAGCCTGTGTCAGATTTTTTTATTGTGTATACCGACAACTACGCTACGATGGATATGAACCAAGATTTTGGTCTTCAGAAAAGGAACCGAGCACTGGTTATAAAGCTGACCTACTGGCTAAACTTGTAATCGAAACCTGTTTAAGTACTCATATCTTAACCATTAAAAATCAAGTACATAAAGTGATTTATTTCTATTTTTCCTAAATGGATACTAGAATCACATATATATGCTTTAAGAAAATCTCTTAAATAGCATATAGCATCCACCTAAATCTACTCCTCTTACAGGTTTCGCTTCATATTTAAGCCATTTTATTTCTAGGTTTGTCTACTTAATTATTGAGTCAGTCAGCATGAAAAGTTATTTAGTATTGGTATTGGTGCTTTGTTTGCATACAGTTTCTCAAGCTCAAAACATCGAGAAGAAATTGAGCAAAAAGCAATTAATCGAACAAGCCGATTACTATTTCTTCAAAGAGAATTTCACAAAAGCATTAGAGTTATATACTCAGCTGATGGAGGACTACCCCAAGAACCATTATATCCAATATCACTCTTTTGTTGCCTATCATCTTTCTACTGGCCGAGGTAGCGATATGACTGCATTGAAGGAATACGAGGAAAATGAAGGAATCACAGATAAATTCTATAATTATTGGTTAGGCAGAATACATTATGAAAGATATGAATTTGAACTGGCTGAAAAACATTTTCAGGCCTTTCTAGCAATGGATATTTATAGAACCAATGAAATAAAGAAAGAATCTGAACAATTATTTAAAAAAGCACAAAGAGCAAAAGCATTCTATAACAACCTGAATGATTATGAGATTGAATCTCTTGCTGCACCACTTAATTCCGAATATGCCGATGTCTCGCCAGCATTTTACTCAGGACATGACGAGTTGCTTTTGGTTTCATCCAGACCAGCAGCCATGCAAGTAGGTCAATTTCAGGTGTTTTACAGTCTAAAATCAAACGACAAGTTTAGTCCTCCCCGAGTGCTAAGAAACCTTGGGACTTTAAACGAAAACAATACGAATATTGAAGTTGTAAATAATGATGGCCGTCTCTTTCTATATAAAGAAGATAATGGCGGAGATCTCTACTTTTCAGAACCATTATCCTCTGGTTGGAGCAACCTGCAAGAATTCAACTCAGAACTTCGAGAACATTTGGTTGAGTCTCATTTTTTCATCAATGATGATGAATCTGTCATCTATTTTGCTTCTAAAAGTGACAATGGTAAATTAGATATTTTCCAAAGCACACTTGATCCTACTATTAATACCTGGTCTACTCCTCTTCCAATATTAGGAGCTGTCAATTCTGATTTCAATGAAGACCATCCATTTTTATCACATGATGGCAAATCACTCTACTTTAGCTCTGACAGACCTGAATCGATTGGTGGTTATGATATTTTCAAATCTGAAATAGATCCAGTCACCGGATTATGGAGTGAAGCCATTAATCTTGGCTACCCAACGAATTCTATTGATGATGAAATCAATTTTCAATTAAACGAAGATAATATTTCAGGTTTCTTAAGCTCCAATCGTCTTCATGGACAAGGTGACTATGACATATATTACTTTCATAAACAAGGAAAGGTGCTTGCCTCAGGAGTAGTTTATGATCAACTCACCATGAGACCAGTCACAAATGCAAAAGTGGTTTTCCACCCTGTCAAGTATCAAGATGAATCTTTCACAACGTCAACCAACAACTTTGGCGAATTTGAAATAGAGGTTTTTGAGAAAGAAAAATTTCGTGTAGAAGTATATCTTAAAAACCAAATACTACATTCTACTGAAGTATATACTGCGCATGACGAACACCACAAATCTTTTGAACAGAATTTTTACATAGAAGTTCCAGACCAGTTTGACCAAGAAACTAATTTTGTTACTCTTTATCAAGGAGAAAGCAGTACTGAACCTCAATACGAAAGATTAGAAATGATTGGGAATAAGTTTCGATCTGGAGAAAAAGCCATTCTCAACAATATTTATTTTGATTTACATGCGACGTCCTTTCAACAAGAGTCTCTTCCTGCATTGAAAAAGATTCAACATGTCCTGACAGAAAACCCAGATTTAGTGGTAGAAATTGGCGGTCACACCTGTAACATTGGTTCACACGAAATCAATCTGGAAATTTCAAAAGCAAGAGCAGAAAGTGTAAAAGCCTACTTAACCTCCCAGGGCATCTCTTCAAAAAGACTAGTGACAATGGGTTACGGAGAATCCCAACCACTTGCCTCTAATGATGATGAACTAGAAGGAAGAAGCTTGAATCGTCGAATTGAACTGAGAGTATTACATTAACCAACCAGGCAACATTGAATAAGGTTCAATTCATTTGTTCTAAAGGGACTGGTTTGTACCTTTGCTTCTTACAGAGCATCTCTATGACAAGAAGTATTCTTTTTGGTCTTTTTTTTCTATTGCCATTTTTATCTATTGGACAGATTCAAGACACTGTCTTCATGAAAAACGATCATGTGTTGATCGGAGAGATAAAAGTAATGGAGAATGGAATTCTTAAAATGAAAACCGAGTACAGTGAGAGCGATTTCCTGATAGAATGGGATGAAGTCAAATCACTTACTACGAATACTCAATTCATTATCATGCTGTCCCATAATTACAGATTCAACGGGACTATTACTGCGGATCCTAACAATAGTGACTATTTAATATTATATCCTGAAGGGGGATCTAAGATGTTTGCCAAGTCACAAGAAATCGTTTTTTTAAAATCATTTGAAGACGCATTTTCAGATCGGATATCGGCAAATATCGATGTTGGAATTTCCATTACAAAAGCCAGCAATACTCAACAGCTTAATGCTTCTGGAGGCATTTCCTATCTCGGAACAAAGCTACAAACCGATCTATATGTGAATACGTTAAATAACGTAGTTCAAGATACTATTGAAACTAATCGAGATAACTACGGCACAAGTTTAAAAGTATTCTTTGGTAAGAAATGGTACGTCTTAGGTGCGGCTGATTTCTTAAAAAGTGATGAGCAGAACCTCGACTTAAGAACTACTATTCAGACTGGTATAGGTAGGGATATTACAAGAAACAATAAATTGTATCTTGTCATATCTGCAGGACTGGCACTAAATGCTGAAAAATATACAAATGATGAAAAAGCATCAGGAGAAAGTATAGAATCATTTGCTGAATCCGAACTCAAAGTATATGGGATAAAAGACCTAACTTTAAGTACAAAATTTCAGTATTTCTCCATTATAGCTCAAAATGACCGGCACAGAATGAATTTCACCTTTGATGCCAAATATGACCTGCCTTTGGATTTTTACATCGGAGGTAATATCACTTACAACTTTGACTCCAACAAAGAAACTTCCGGTTCGAGATCAGACTATGTAATCAAAAGCAGTGTAGGTTGGAAGTTTTAACTTCAATTCTGCTTCATTTTTATACAACCTACTCATTCCATAGTGGACCTTTTCTCTTATAGGTTGATTGTAAATTCAGGAACAAACTAAAATTGAACGAATCAGAATGTACCACTCTTTTTTGAAAGAAAAAATCCAAAAACATAGGAAATTCTCTTAGAGCAAATACGTGTTAATCCCTAATTTTCAGCCTTTTATCGATATAATCATTGTTATCTCTCAATATAATCAGGAGCTTTGCAGCTGTAATTGATTAGAACGTGACATATTGCCACTGACGAAAAATACAACCGCTATGAAAACAGCCTCCTTTGCTTTACTTATAAGTTTACTTATTCTTCGCTCTTATTCTGTAAATGCACAAACCGATAATTACAAAAAAGGTCTTGATGCTATGCAGTCTAATCGCTATCATGAAGCGATGGTGAGTTTCACCAAAGTAGTAGAGAATGAAAAATTCGAAATTTCAGGAAAAGACCTTTCTCAAGCTTATGCTTATTTGGCTGTGATAAGAACAGCTTACTTGGAAAAAGACGTGAAGACTTTCAAGTTTAGCAATATCATCGCCAAACAAGGTCAGATTCAACAAACCATTGAAGAAATGGTGCGAGCAGTAAAGTACCAGGACAACAACACCAAATCAATGCTGAATGATGCCAAAAAAACGCTGATCGAAGTGTCTTCGAAGGCATTGAAAGTCATTGGGGATTCACTAATGACATATGATGAAAGTCAACCCAATGAGACCACCGAATTCTTGGCCAACTTCGCTATACAACAATTCGGTGATTTGGAAGAGATTAGTGTAGACGACTGGGAGCTTCATGACATTCTCGGATTGGCACATTTCTACCTTGGTCAAAATGACAAGGCTATGACAGAGTTCAAAAAAGGAAGAGAACAGTTTTCAAAATTAACTGAACAGCCTCTAAGTCCATTGCACCTTAAAAACTTCGTTCTAAGCGCTAACTACTATTTCAAAGTTGAAAACAATAAGAAAGAAACACAGAACGTCTGCAAACAAGGCAGTTCATACACTTCAGTGCTAATCAATAATTTGGACGATAGTCAAATGAATGAGATTCTTCGTCTTAATAAAATTGAGAATCGATTCCGATCATATATGACACGAATAGAAGATTCAAGCAACTAAAGATAGATTCAATTCCATAAACAACATTTACTCAAGTCAAACTGTACATTCAAGGATGAAAATTCTTCTAAAACTCTGTTTTTCTATTTTCATAATAGAAATATTACTCAACCAGCCCTTGCTAGCTCAAAATCAATTCTATGAAAATGGTATGGCTGCATATGAGAAGAAAGATTATGAAACTGCATTATTGAGCTTTACTCAGGCTCTAGACAACAAGTACCTGATGAAAGGGAAAGATGTACCAAAAGCATATAACTATAGAGCAAAAACTGTAGCTGAATACTTTAGCGTAATGCTCAGTAACAACAATGCTCAATTCATCTCAGACAACCCAAATATTCTTGTCAATGCATTTGAAGATTTGGACCAAGCGATTCGATTCGACGATGGCAAATGTTCGGAGTTAATCGCTGATACTAAAGGAGACTTACTAAATGTTACTTTTCAATTTGGCAAAACCATTGCCGACTCATTGCGAATTGATCGAGGGTCTAATGACCCTAAAACAGATAGTCTGGTTATTTTGGTAATAGACGAATTGCTTATTCTAAAGGACCTCATTGGGGATTCTTATGAAATCAATGACTTGTTGGGCTTATTGCAATACAAACAAGGAAATATAGATGAGGCCATTAACTATTTCAGTCAATCAGAAACACTATATCAACAGGATCCTCAAGTGTCTGCTGATTACAATCACGTTTACAATTACTATTACAGCGGGCTTATAAATTACTCTAAGCTCCATGATTTTGATCAGGCATTGGCGGATGTGAAAAAAGCGAGAAAATTTGTCTACGATAATTTTAATGGCAATGAAGAAGCAGATGCATTAGATGCAAAAATGGAAGCTTTAGAGTTTCAAATAAAATTACTTCAAGAATAGTCTAAACCATCTCCTCTTCTACGGCAGATTTAAATCTTACAATGAAGCTGGTACCTACTCCGACTTCACTTTCACAGCTTATTTCTGCCTCCATGGCATCTACGAATTTTTTAACAATAGACAAACCCAGTCCAGTTGACTGTTCGTTGTCTGTAGGTTTTGCACTCAACTTCTGAAACTTAGTAAATAAACGAGGCTGATCCTCTTCACTGATCCCGGGGCCTTCGTCTCTAACAATCATAGTTTCGTTTCCTTCTTCCTGAACAACACTCAGAAATATGTTCTTCCCAGATTCTGAAAACTTCAAGGCATTTGACAACAGATTCTCAATAACCTGCAATAGATAGTTATAATCTGCAAAGATGAAATGCTTCTCTATATCTATGTTACTATGAATGACAATAGTTTTTTTACTAGCTAAGAGCTCGAAATTACTGGCCACAAAATTCATAGTCTGGCCAAGATCAACTTTTTTCAGATTGAGATTGACTTTCATATCTTCAACAACACTTACATCCAATACACGATCTATCATATCTCTCATACGTTCCATCGTATCATCTACTAGATGAAAGTAATGACTTTGTTCAGGAGTCAAACTTGCTTTCTCCATTTTCACCAGGGAGATTAATCCCTTAATATTATTCAATGGACTCCTTAGGTCATGAGCTACTACACCCATCAAAGTGTTTTTTTCCTCATTAAGGGCTGTCAATTTTTTGTTGTGATTTTGAAGTAAATAATATGACCTTCCTAAACTCGCTGCCAATAAAGTAGTGAGTACCAATACAACCAAAATGCTATTTTGAAAAGATTGTTCCTCTCGTAATTCTTCATTCAATCTCATCTCCTCGGCCATTTTCTTGTATTCTAAAGATTCCATTTCCCTGCGGAAATCATATTCCGCTGTCATTCTTGCGATCTTCTCTGTTGACTGAGCATTGAACAATGAGTCCTTCAACTCATTATATTGCTCCTGATATTTCAAAGCATTTTTATAATCGTTCACAGATCGGTAATGATTGTAGAGTTCTTTTGTAGTTTCTTTCATCTCAGATAAGTAACTCGATTGCTTTCCAAGACTCAATGATTTTTGAAGAAATGTCACTCCTTTGTCGTATTTTCTTTCCTTCAAGGCTAGTCGACCCATGTTGCGATATATGCTGGTCTGGCATCCTGTCATTTCACAAGTGTTTGCCCATTCCAATGCCTTATTATAGTAGTATTTAGCTGAGTCAAATTCATTTTGCCATGCTTTGATTTCACCTAGCCCTTCATAAGAATAGGCCAAATCACAATTCGACTCCTCTTCTAAATGAATAGCATGTGCTTGTCTTACCAACTTTGCTGCTGATAGGGTGTCTCCTTCTTCCATAAGCACAATGGAAAGATTATTCAAGATCATGGCCTCATCTTGTTTCAAATTGGCGGCTCTTGCCATTTCCATTCCTTTCGCAAAATAATCTTTGGACTGTTGTGTCTTGCTTAGTTCATGATAAATCGTACCTAAATTGTTAGCTAATATAAGTTTAGCCCCTTTATCGTCTTTTTTATCAATTATATCATAAGCTTTCAGATAATGGGCCAATGCTTCGGGATACAATCCCATTTCATCATATACAATAGCCAGACTATTAAATGAAACCCATGCACTATCTAACTTTTCTGGTTGATTATAATAAGCATGTGCAGATTGAAGATGCCTCAATGCTGACACATTATCACCATTGATATTTAATAGATTACCGATGTACAAATGATATAAGGCAGCACTTGATTTGTCATGGATTGAATCGGACAATTCGATCGCTAGTTGGTAGCAAGCTTTAGCTGAATCCAACTGATAGGTTTGCTCCATGCAAAAAGCCAAATAATGAAGAGACTTTGCTTTTAACTTAGCATTTCCGACTGTCTCGAAAATATCAATTGATCGAAGAATATGGAAACTAGCAGAATCTGGCATTTGAAGATTGGCATAGCTCCTCCCCATACTTTGGTCTACTCTGCCTTTTAATAATTCTTCATCCGTATGCTGAAGCAGTTCTAGTGCCGACTTGGCATAGGTAAGCGATTCTTCGGGACTTTCTGATTCAGTCGATAAGCTGAGAAAAAGAGCTATCTTATCTGCTCGATTGGTAGTTTTGTTTAATTCGCTAAGCAAGCTATCTATTGATACTTGCCCAAAGGCTATAAGCCTTGACAACAGCATAAATACAAAAACCACGCAAACTGACCTTTTTGCTTTAGTCATTAACTCCCAATTTGATTCCACTCACAGATTGGATGAAAGAATTAGTTCTTCTCCTTTTTTTTCCCTCTGCTTTTTGTCCATTCTAAGGCACTTTCATCAAACTCTTCAGCCACATTTTTATCTAACCCTCCAATCTTGGTAGGATCGACGTTGGTGATTTCGTTATCATCCAGATCTTCAAGCGGATTTTCTATTTTTTCTACTTTTTTGCTCATGACAATCAATTTATTCCCAAAACGCTTAATCTTCTAATTGGATATTAAATACCCAAGTACTCCTTTTTCATATTTTCTATGATAGGTAGTAATATAACGAATTTCGTTCCCTTATTTAAGTCACTGGCTAGTGTAACTTCTCCTTCTAGTTTCTCAACAGCAGATTTTAAAATAAACATACCCAATCCAGATCCTTGCACATCATCATTGGCTCTATAAAACATATCAAAAACTTTCTCCTGATATCTGGGGTCAATTCCTATCCCATTGTCTTCTACGATGATACACATATAGTCTTCTGCAGATTTCTTGATCTGAACATTCACATAAGGATCATTGATGTCTTGTCTTGAATATTTAATACTATTTTCAATCAAATTTTGAATGATTGTATTCATCAAACTTCGATCTGACTGTATTTTCATCCCATTTTCGATATCTATTGAAAATTTGATTTTCTCAAATCCCGGCAAATAATTAAATGACTCAATACAATCCGAAACCATTTCATCAAAATCAATAATCGTCTTTGAAAGCTGCCAATCTCTTACTTTAGAAAGCTCCAAAAGGTCTATAATCGTTTGATTGATTCGGGTGATTCTATGGTGATATAAATCAAAATATTTTAAAGCCTGTTCGTCTTCTATTTCAGATTTCACTACATCGTAAAGGCCCATTAATGAAGAAATAGGCCCTCGAAGGTCATGAGATACTCTAGACGAAAATTTATCTAGCTCTTCGTTTTTCTTTTCTACTATTAAATTATTCTCTCGCTGTATTCTCGCTTCGGATTCAAGTGATTCCATTTTCCACATCGATTCCAAACTTTTGATTTTACTCTTGGTTTCAGAGTTGATTACTTGTTCTTTATAATCATGATACTTGATATGATATGCCAAAGCTTCAGCTTGATCATTAGCGGTCATTGCCATGTTGAAAAGCTCATAATAAGCCTTATACATGATTTGCTTATTATCAATTTGCTCTCCTACCTTTATGGCTTCATGAAAATATTTTTTGGCATCTTCAAAATGGTTGGAAGCCAGACTCACTTGCCCAAGTTTAGTGAGGGCCATTCCACAACCCATTTTTTCACCAACCTCGTGATGCACTTTCAAACTTGTTTGAAAATACTCTTCTGCCTCTTTGTATTCATTCAGGTGTAAGTGAATTTTACCTTTTCCATACCAGGAAAATGCCAACCCACGTTTATCTCCTGTTTCCTTTTTTAAATTTATACTTGTGTTGATGGACTCCAAAGCATTCTTATAATCTCCTTTTTTGAGATAAAGTCCAGAAAGTGGATTGCAAGCATTTGATTCTCCGTTTTTGTCATTATTTAGATGACTCAACTCACGGCATTTCACATACGTTTCTAAAGCCTTGTCCAGTTCCCCAAACGCTTCGTAAATAAAACCAATAGCTTTTAGCGATTTTGATTGCCCAACAAAGTCTTCTATTTCTTTCTGCAAACGGAGGCACTCGTACAAATGCTCTAATCCCTTATGGTACTGCGTGGATTTATATTCGATGCTGCCGATATTATACAGCGCATCTGCCATTCCTTGCTTATCATCCAGTTTTCTGAAAGCTGTCAAAGCCTCTTCTGAATGCTCTAACCCTGACAAATGGTCTCCCATAATCATGTAAAACAAACCCAACTGACAGGAACATCTAGCCATACCAAGTTCATACTTGATGGCCTCACTTTTTACTTGAGCTTGAATAGTGAGATCTATAGCATTCTTCACGTTGCTCACGCGCGAATCCATAGCGTATTTTAGTGTGGAATCCACACTTTTTACCTGTGCCTCATGGTTGAGGGATGGCTCGTCTTGAATTTTGGGTTGCATTATTTTAAAATTTGGAAGACAGTCTTCTACAAGTTCTAATAAAATAATACAGGCGGACTTTAAATATACAAGTTAAACCCCATCCTATCAAAGGGAAATTGAAATTTTTGTTAAAATACTTCAATTCAATATCCTTATTATTCAATTAAGAATAAATTAAACCGTTGTATGCAACAAGATAACTATTTTTTGAGCCAAATAAATAAACTACCGTCTTCTTCCACCTCCTGAGCGTCCCTGTCTACCTCCGGACCTACCAGAACCAGAAGGCTTTCGAGAGCTTCTACGCTTTCTATCTTGATATCCTCTATGATTTGAACGTCCGGATTTTTGAGGAGCGTCATCAAGGTTTACCCGTAGTTCCCTTCCTTCGAACTCGTAACCCTTGAATTTTCCCATGACATCTTTGGCAATGTCTTTTTCTACTTCAAAGTAGGCTCTTTTTTGCTGAAGTTCAATTTTACCAATTTGTCCTTTCTTAGCTCCAGATATATCACAAATCATATGCAATAGTTCTGCATTGGAGATATCATCGATCTTCCCAAGATTTATAAGCAAACGAGAATGCTTACCTCCTGAACGCTCCCGGTCGCGCCCTTCCTTTGATCTACTATTTTCTGTTTGATTGAGGTCTCCACTATTCGATATGCTAATCTTGGACAACTCCAATGCTAGCAACTTGTCCACTAATTCTTCCTTAGACAAAGAGGCAAACATTTCCTGCGCTTGCTTCTTCAAGTCATCAGGCAATTCCTTTTTGATTTCGTAATCAGCGATCAACTTCAAAGAATTGTCCATTCGAGACGACATTACTTCGTCGGCAGTAGGAATTAATTCTTTTTCGAATTTAATTTTCAGCCTACGTTCAATCTCAGCGATTCTCCTAACTTCACCTTTGCTTACTAAGGCAATAGAAATTCCTTTTTTTCCAGCTCTGGCCGTTCTCCCACTTCTGTGAGTATAAAACTCCAGCTCATCTGGCAATCTATGATGAATCACGTGCGTGACATCGTTCACATCAATACCACGAGCTGCTACATCTGTAGCTACAAGCATAGACAATGTACCGTCTTTGAATTTTCTCATTACAGAATCACGCTGTTTCTGAGTAAGATCCCCATGAAGTGCCTCAGCTCTATATCCCGCTCTACTGATGTCATCGGCCAGATTCTGCGTATCAATCTTAGTACGACAAAACATTACACCATAGAAGTTTGGATTCACATCCAACACTCTTTTAATGGCCTCTAACTTGTCGCTTACTTTCACCACCAGGTATTGGTGGGATATATTTTTATTCACTTCCACCCCACTTTTCACCGAAACTTCCTTCGGGTCATTCATGTAGGTGTTCACTATATTTTTGATGGCAGACGGCATAGTTGCCGAAAACAGCCAGGTAGTCTTCTCTGCAGGAGTATCAGCTAAGATCTTGTTGAGTTCTTCTTTGAAGCCCATATTAAGCATTTCATCAGCCTCATCCAATACCACATAGTCGAGTGCTTTCATGCTGATCACTTTACGATTGATCAAATCGACCAATCTACCGGGTGTGGCCACCACGATTTGTGGCTTGGCTTTCAACGCTTTGATTTGATTGGTGATGGCAGCTCCGCCGAAAACCACTTCAACCTTCAGCTTTGGCTTTTTCTTTGAAAAGTTCTTTAGCTGCTCGGCTATTTGTTGAGCCAATTCCCTCGTAGGTGCCAGTACTACTGCCTGACAGGTATTTGAGTCCTCATTTACAGTCTGTATCAGCGGTAAGCCAAAAGCAGCGGTCTTTCCAGTCCCGGTTTGTGCCAAACCAATAAAATCCTGCATGGAGTCAAGTAAAATGGGAATGGCTTCTTGCTGAATCTGTGTGGGTTTAACAATGCCTAAATCGGTGAGCGCATCAACCAAACGTGGTTCGAGCCCGAGTTCTGAAAAAGTATTCAATCTGAAAATCTTATGATAAGCTGCAAAGGTAGGCAATTAATAGCCCTGCGCTACCAATTGCCCATAAGATTCTCTCTTTGAGGAAAATTATCACAGAATTATTGCTCTTGTTGGTGTTGTCCACCAACAAGCCTCCACATCCAGCTACTTACACGAATTTCTCAGAGTTCTCTAACGAGTAACTCTGAGGGAGTAATTGAATCAATTACCTTAAAATTCTCTGATTAATGAGGTTTACCCCAAAATGGTCTCTTTGCGATAGACCACTCCTCTTTCACTCAAGTATTGAAGAATAAAGTCAAAACAGCCCGAATGATTGCTCACCAACTCAGGTGGAAACACGCCTTTTTCATTGAATCGTTTTTCTAGCACCAAATTCACAGCCGCAGTAGCTGTATATCCAGTCGTTCTCGCCATCGATGAAGTTTGTGTCTCGGGATCATAGGCATCATGCAAATGGTAAATGATGGTTTCTTGATCTCCAGATTCATTCTTACCCGACACAGAAATCCGCATCACTGTGATTTCCTCCTCGGTTTCTCCTAGTTTCCACTCGTCAAACAACACCTTACAAGTGAAATCCAAAGGACTAACTGTCGTACCTTTTACATCAATAGGTTGCTCACTGAAAAATCCGCTGGACTTCAACACTTGGATGTATTCTACATGCCCAGGATATCTCAACGTTTTCTCAATCATATTTGGAATGTGTCCCATAGTAAACAGTAAGGACCGCAGGCCATCAGAATTAAAAGATTCCAGCGTGCCTACGCCTTCAAAATCTTCCTGTGCAACATCTGACAAAGCAGGCTTCGTCACAATATGGCTGTTTTCGACATATCTGGCTGGACGTGTGTATTCTTCGATCACGTCTATGGGTGAAAATGGTGCTTTGTAGGCAAATGGCCATTTTTTCACTTTGGGCAAGCCACCGACCAAACATTCGAAATTTTCAATTTGCATAGATTCGTTGTGATAGCCAAGCACCAGATTACTCATACCCGGAGCCACACCGCAATCCACAATGGCAGTCACTTCCATGGCTTTTGCCAATTCCTTAAGCTGTAAAGCATCTTCAGGAAAGAAGGAAATGTCAACCACATCTTTTTTGGCTTCAATGATCCATTGGAGGGTTTGATAACCGAGAAAACCCGGCACCGCACAGACTACCAAATCAAATGTAGATATTAAATCCTTCAGTTCTGTTTCTTTGGTGACGTCTAGCTGAGTGACTTCGATCTGTGGGGCTTTGGTTTTTAGTTTGTTTAGCGCTGCCTGGTTGAAATCAGCAACGGTGACTTTATGATTTTTTGCCAGGTCGATAGCCATGGCGCTTCCGACCATGCCACCGCCTAATACGATGATATTATTCATGTTTGATATTTTGTGATTGAATGATAAAACATTGCCCTTGTTGGTGTTGTCACCAACAAGTTTTAGTGCAGAAAGATGTTGGTCACGCCACGGTATCTGACTGCCGTCAGGCAGGTATCCGGGGCATCTGTTTGAATAGCTGCAGAGGGTAACAATCAAATAATTGCACCCTACTCAAAAGTTAACCGTCATTGCGAACGTAGTGAAGCAATCTTGTAGTATGATACGTGATCGAACATTAAGATCACTTCGCTTCACTCGTGATGACGTGTCATTTTTACTTTTGAGTAAGCTTCATGACAATAAAAAAGCTACAACCCCGGAATGAGCACCCAGGGCATTTGATTAGAGGATGGTATGGAGATGTGTATTCTCATTTTCTTGAATCGCTAAGCTAGTGATAAATATTTTCATTCTCCATATCGTACGGGTGACGAGTGAGACATCTCTTATAATAGTGAAGTCCGAAGGATAATTCCCAGTCATACTTCCTTCGAAGTGACGCTGTTTTACAAAGCATTTATTTAGCGCAGGCATCCCCAGACCTGTTCTGGGGTCTGTTAGTGTCTGCACCTGCGATACTGATACCGCAACAGGTGCGGTAAGGCTGTAAATTAAAATGCTTTGGATTCAAAAGCCTCTATTGCCATTCTCCTCTCCTTTTAATATCCTTGTATAGTAAGCCAGTCAGCAGCTGGTTTGTGAGGCATTTCTGAGAATCAATTATTAAAGTATTGATGCAGTGCGGATATAGTACACTGGTCACTTTACACAAATGTTAGCCTGCATCAAGGAATAGAATGTTAAATTCAAATAATACATGTATACAAACGTTTATACTTCCAGGACGGAAGTTAAGTTTATTCTGATACTGTCATTGCTATTTTTTTCCACAAAACTTAGTTTCAGCCAACAACCGAAAGTTATTAGGTACTTTGTGTCAACAGGTGATTATTTAAGCAATAATATTTCTACAGACACAGTTCTCTCAAAGAAAGTCGATTTTGAATCTGACCGTCTGTTAAAGATTCCAAAGCTTGTAAATTCGAAGACAGGAAAAAAGAGCAGAGAGGCTGGATTCCCATGGGCTATAGTTATTGATTCTACTGTCTATTACAATTTAAGGTACTCAAAAGAACTATTGGGTCCAGAATTGTATGCAATACCTGATAACATCGGAAGGTATTGCGTCATATATGCTAATAAAGAACTAGTAAATCAAATACACAATCTGAGTATGACGGTTTATTATGGAGGAGTATTACCACCAGCGTTATTAAAGGAATCCGAAAAATGGGGTGAAAAGTGGGAAACTCAAGAATATAAGTATAGAATATATATAGTGGACACGAAAAAACTTGAGCTTAAACATTTAGATGGGCATGTCAATGCAGCTTGGAAAATTTTGGATAAAAAGAACATAAATGAGATTTTAGAAACTCAACTGTCAAAACAAGAAATCGAGGAAATGACTTTTCAAGAAGTACAAAGAATTATTGCAGAAAAAAATAACACAGGCCAATAATCACTAATAAATACTTTAACGATCAAAATCGAAGGTTTTCCTACATTGTAACCGAAACAAAATACTCGTCAAGTACCACAGGGGATAACTGGTCGTTAAACAAAAAAATCCCGCTCTGCAACCAGAACGGGATCAATACCTTTAATAAAAATGAGTATAATTTAAGCTTGTTTTACGTCTACCGCATTCAAGCCTTTTTTACCTTCTTTTAAATCAAACGTCACCGCATCTCCTTCTTTCACTTGGTCAACAAGACCAGAAATGTGAACGAAATACTCTTTTGAATCTTCATCATCAACGATAAACCCATAACCTTTGGATTCGTTGAAGAATTTTACTTTACCTTGTTTCATTGTACTATATTAGAATAAATTATAGTGTAAAGTATGTAGGTTCTACGATAATACAAAAGAATGATAAATTATTTTTACTTTACATTTCCACTAACTAAACAGCAATTCCCATCATGAAAACATTATCTATTCTCTCACTTAGCCTTTTTGTTTCAACCAGTATCCTCGCACAAATACCTTCTGCGGAGGATCAAATCAATGCCGCCATTCAGGCTGGACCAGAAGAACAAAGGGCCGACGCCACCGTACTTGGCTACAACGGTAAAGGAGAGCTGATCGAACTCAGAAAAGGCAGTAATCAGCTGGTTTGCTTAGCTGACAACCCAAGCAAAGATGGTTTTAATGCCGCATGTTACCATGCTAGCCTGGCGGACTTTATGGCCAGAGGCCGTGCTTTAAAAGCTGAGGGAAAATCCAGGCAGGAAGTTTCGGACATCAGAGAAGCCGAAGCCAAGGCAGGCACCCTAAAAATGCCAAAAGAGCCTGCTACACTTCATGTGCTCTATGGCAAGGAAGCTTCTTACAATCCAGAAACTAAAATGGTAGAAAATGCCAACTTGAGATATGTAGTCTATATGCCTTGGGCCACTCAAGAGACTAGTGGCCTGCCTTTGAAGCCTATGGTTCCTGGCGGGCCTTGGTTGATGTTTCCAGGTACACATGCGGCACATATTATGATTACGCCACCAGGGAAATAGAATTCTTGTTTTCTCAGAGTTCTCTATTGAGTAACTCTGAGGGAGTATATCAAAGTAACTAATCCCCCTGCCCCCTTTTCAAAAAGGGGGAGAAACTCCCTCTTGGAGAAGAGGGTTGGGGAGATTGAATGGCCATCAACTTTGATGAGAGTTCTCCTTTTATCTAAATGCCCATCTAAACGCAATAAGATTTCTCGTAACTCTCGAAATGACAACCGTTTCTTTTTTTCATTAATGTACTCCATTCAAAAACACTTCCATGGCCTCGATGACTTGTCGGGGTTCTTCTATCGTTGATGAATGGCCGGCTCGTTTGATTACTGCCAGGTGGGCCTGAGGAATCTTCAGTTTGATGTTTCTGGCTTTTTCTAAAGTGGTGGCCACGTCCTCATCTCCAGCAATGACTAAAGTGGGGACCGAGACCTTCCCCAATTCTTTGCTCACGCTGTCTCTTTGAATAACGCCAGTGACGGATTTCGTAATGGTTTTTTGGTTGTTTAGGATCTCTCCTCTCCAATAGTCCACTTCATCCTGTCGGTTCGGATCGTTCAGAAAGGTTTTACCAAACATGATTGGCATGACTTTGTTGATTACGGCCTTCACCCCAAATAGCTTAACAATGGTATTCAATACATTGTATTTGAATTTATTAGGTTCGAGATCCGCCGAAGTTTCAATCAGCATGATGGACTTAAGTAATTCTCTGTGACGAGCTGCCATGCGCATGGTAACGAATCCGCCCATGGATAGACCTACCATGTGACAAGGACCTAACTTCAATTCATTGATCAAACCTATGGCATCTGAAGTCAGACTCTCCATATCATATCCTTCTTCAGTGACTTCACTTCTGCCCTGTCCTCTGTGATCATATATCACACACTTATACCTCGCCTTGAAGTAATCGACCTGAGCTTTAAACATTTTTCCACTCATAAGAAGTCCATGGCTGAAGACTATAGTCTCAGGGCCAATTCCGTGAGTTTCATAATAAATTTCGGCACCGTTGATATTTACTGATGGCATAAGTGTTATTTGCTTTTTCGACTTAAAGTCAGGTTTATGATTGATTTTATTCAAACCAAAGTTATCAAAATTTATGAATGAAAGATTCGATCTCATTGGATACCAACTATCCAAGTATAGTTCCACCCAAACCGACAAAGTGTTCAATAAAAACATTCCTCAACCCGAAAAACATCTGCTATTGATTTCTTTCTATTTTTGACTTCCAAATAATAATCCCAAAATGAAACGAGTAGCCATCATCATTTTTACCACTTTATCTTCTTTTATTATTCTTCAGTCATCGAAAGTAGACCTGCCATCAGACAGCAAGTATTCCAGACTCGATAGTCTCAGAGGTTCTATTACTCCAGAGCGCGCCTGGTGGGATTTGACTTATTATCATTTGGATATCAGCGTTGACCCGGTTACCAAAACGATAGAAGGCACCAATCGGGTGAACTATAAAGTACTGACCGAAAATCAAATCATTCAAATTGACTTGCAGGCACCCTTAACACTCAAAGGCGCTACTCAGAACGGTCAATCACTTGACTTTACGAATGAAGGTCCTGCTCACTTCATTACGTTAAAGGACAGACAGGAAATTGGGAGTGTAAATAGTCTGGTACTGACTTATGGAGGACAACCCGTAGAGGCCGTCCGCGCACCCTGGGATGGTGGTATTTCTTGGGATAAAGATTCTAATGGAATTGACTTTGTGGGTTCTTCATGTCAGGGATTGGGAGCCAGTGTCTGGTGGCCGTGTAAGGATCATATGTATGACGAAGTGGATAGTATGCTGATGAGCGTTACAGTTCCAGATCACTTGATGAATGTATCAAACGGCAGACCCCGTGGTGTAGATGACAATAAAGATGGCACCAAAACCTACCATTGGTTCGTCAATAATCCGATCAATAACTATGGCGTCAATATTAATATCGGAGACTATGTTCACTTCAATGAAACCTACCAGGGGGAAAATGGGCCTTTGGACATGGACTACTACGTCCTTCGAGAGAACCTTAAAAAAGCTAAGAAGCATTTCAAACTAGCACCTAAAACCATGGAAGCTTTAGAACATTGGTTTGGGCCATACCCCTTCTATGAAGATGGTTACAAACTAGTAGAAGCGCCTTACCTGGGTATGGAGCATCAAAGCTCCGTTACTTATGGTAATGGCTACCAGTACGGTTATAAAGGCAATGATCTCTCAGGTACAGGCTGGGGATTAAAATGGGATTACATTATTACACATGAGACAGGACACGAGTGGTTTGCCAACAACATTACCTACAAGGACATGGCTGATATGTGGGTTCATGAAGGTTTCACTTGCTACTCAGAAGGATTATATACAGAATACTTTTTCGGCAAAGAAGCTGGGGCTGAATACATCAGAGGACAAAGAGCTGGCATAAATAATGTCAAACCTATGATCGGAGATTATGACGTCAATTCCGAAGAACATGGCAACGTCTACTCTAAAGGAGCCAATTTCTTGCATACGCTAAGACAAGCAATCAATGATGATGAAAAGTGGCGAAACATATTAAGAGGATTGAATGAGGAGTTTTACCATCAGACGGTAACGACACAACAAATTGAAGAGTATATCAGTGAGCAATCGGGGCGTGATTTTCAGTTTGTGTTTGATCAGTATTTGAGAAACAGCAGTTTGCCTGTATTTGAATATATATTTCGAGATGGACGCATGGGCTATCGCTGGTCTGGTGTGGTAGGCGGATTTGATTTACCACTCAAGGTTTATTTAAATGAAAAGGAAACGTGGTTAGAGCCTAAAACCAACTGGCAGTTTATTGAAGCTAATGAGGATACCTCTATTAAGTTGGATCGTAACTTCTATGTAGCTGTGTTGAATGTGATGGGTAGCTAATCAATCACCTTGCCGCATTTATTGCGGCATCCATTTCGGAAAGTACTGCTCTCTTTTCTGGTAGAACGTGGAATAAATCCGCGAAGGAAAACCAAATCGCACAAATGGATTGTAACATTAACACCTTGCCGCACCTGTTGCGGCATCTGTTTCGGGTGCGTCGTCTGTTATTCAAGCAGATCGCGGGACAAGCCCGCGAAGGAAGCACTTAAGACTTCAACTTATCGAAAAGCACGCCTCCTTTAAGCTTGAGTTTATCAAAGGTAGTCATCCTACCTAGCTGAGATAGCATTCTCTCTTTGACAAAATCTATAGCCTTTAGGGGGCGTATCATCACCTTAAATTCTGTGATTTTACCAGCTTCGTTCCAAGAGATCAAATCAATACCATCAATGAGGATTCCATCAATTTCAGTGTTAAACTCTAAGGCCGCATTTTGATTCTCCACAATTTCTTTGATATACTTAAAATAATCAGCTTCCATAAACATTTGAAATGCCGCAGTCAAGTACATCAAAGTCAATCGCTTGCCCTCTTGTGGTTTGAAAACAATCGGGGAATGAAAAATACATTTGGCATCTATGATCTGATCCAATTGACTGATGTCTTTGGATTCCAACATCTCATGCCATTGGGTTAAAGGTGAATTGTTCATTGGACTAAGATAAATGGTTTTTGGGTATGCAAAAATCACCATTCATGTAAAACTTATAACGAGCCAACTGCATCTACGTAATAGCTAACAATCAAAAACTCAACTCATATGCTAACGGACTACATAAAAGTAACTCTCAGAAGCCTAGCCAAAAACAAGCTAATTTCATCGATCAATATCCTTGGATTAGCTATCAGTCTTTCCGCCTTTATCTTTATCACCCTCTACATCAAAAAAGAGCTCAGCTACGATACAGGACACCCCAACTCGGATCGGATGTATCGCGTCGCTGAAATCATCAAAAGTGACAACTTCACCGAAAACTCGTCGAGCTGCCCTCCCAATACTGGGAAATACATGCTCAAAGAATTTCCTGATGACATCGAGTACATGGTTCGATTCTTCGATTTTCAGAATCCGATCGTCACCATTCAGCTAGAAAACCAAGGACTCTATAATGAGAAATATGTGTACTTCACGGATTCCTCTGTCTTTGACATGATGGATTTTGAATTGATTCAGGGAAACAAAGAAACTGCACTTACCGCTCCTAACACAACAGTAATCTCCGAATCATTAGCAAAAAAATACTGGGGAGATGAAGACCCTATGGGTAAAAAAATCACTCGTGTGGGCTTTCAAAATCAATTTGAAATCACTGGAGTGTACAGACAAAACTCGGTTTCTCACATCAAGACTAGTATGCTCCACTCCTTTGCTACTGTCGATGGCTTTCAGTTTTTGCAACGCAACTGGGTTTGGAATCCGGCCTGGACCTACATCACTCTCAAAGAAAATGTATCTCCTAAAAATTTTGAAGCCAAGCTACCAGAATTTATCGATAAGTTTTATGATGAAAGAGCAAAGGATGGGACTTCCCATTATTTAATTCCCATCGAAGATGTGCATCTCAAGTCTCATTTGGAATTTGAAATGGCTCCTAATAGCGACATCAAATACATCTACATATTCGCTTCATGTGCAGTCTTCTTGTTGATCATCGCCATGGTGAATTTTGTAAACTTATCCACTTCCTATTCTCTTTTGAGAGGAAAAGAGATTGGGGTGAGGAAAGTGACCGGGGCTACTAAAAGTCAGCTGATTCTTCAGTTTTTAGCGGAGTCTATCTTTATTGCCTTCATCGCCTATATTTTCGCACTTGTCATTTCTTTTGCTTCGATATCATTTTTAGAACCTACTTTAGAAATTGGTGTAGGTGAACTATTCAATTTAAAGATGCTGTCAATCATGACAGGCATTGTATTCCTTATCGGATTTTTGTCTGGTGTCTATCCTGCTTTCTTCATTTCTTCTTTCGACCCATTAGTCGTATTCAAAGGGAAAATGATCTCTCAAGGCAGTGGAAAAGTATTGAGAAAAGTACTGGTGATTGCCCAATTTACCATCGCGATTGTGCTCATCATATTCACTTATGTCACCTATAATCAGTTGTCCATGATGAACAACAAAGATTATGGTTTTGATGCGGACAAAATTATGGTTTTGGATGTAGCGAACACCCGGATAGGACAAACCTATGATGCGTTCCGTACGCAACTTATGAGCAATGTAGCTGTGGAAAATGTAACGGTGATGAGTGATATCCTGGCTGTGAACAACAACAACCATGAGTTTAACCATGAAGGCATGACAGCCGGTGAATGGAACTACTATCCTGCGCTAATTGTAGATGAAGAATTTGTTTCTTCTTTAGGTATGGAGATCATAGCTGGTAGGGACTATTCGGTGAGTTATGCCAGGGAGGACTCTCTTTCCATGATCGTCAACAAATCCATGGTTAAAACCCTCGGATATGCCAACCCTCAAGATGCCATAGGTAAGCGTATGGTCACCAGAAATGGGAATGAGAAAATTGTAGGTGTGGTGGAAGACTTTAATTATAAATCGTTGCATTCTCCGATCGGGCCTTTTGCTTTGGACGTCCGAAGAAATAGACAAAATAATAATGGCAACTTCTTCACCAGACACATCGCTATACGATTGAATAATACAGACAAGGCCACTTTAGCTCACTTGGAAGAGGTATGGAAAAAGAATGTAAACAACGTCCCATTCACTTACAAAATGCTTGATGACGAGCTGAGAAAGCTCTATCAGGAAGAGAACAATATGGGTTCAATCTTGGGGACGTTTGCTGTACTGACTGTAATCATTGCATGCTTAGGTCTGTTTGCACTGGCCTCCTTCCTCGCCCAACAAAAAATGAAAGAAATAGGGATCAGAAAAGTATTAGGCGCCAACTTCTTGAAGCTTTTCTATGTGGGATACAAAGAACAATTTATCCTTATCGTAGTCGCCTTTGCCTCAGCCATCCCGCTAAGCTATTACTTTGTGGAAGGCTGGCTAGATGATTTTGCTTATCGAATTAATATAGGGGTAGTTCCTTATATATTGGCTGGCTTCCTCGCGATAGTGATCTCCTCGATCACTGTACTGAGTAATTTCTATAAAGTAATTGTTTCTAACCCTTCTGAAGTGTTGAGAGATGAATAAAATATTTAGTTAAAAATGAAATGCTACCCATCAGACGGATAGGTAGTTGAAATCTTGGTGATGGCGAAGTTCATTTGATCATTTACAAATCTCCCTAATGATCAGGTGGCTTCGCTTTTTTATTGTGCTACATCAATTCGCCTAAATTGCGATTGAATTTGAAAATGAGTAACTTATTAGTCCACCAAATAATTCACTAGCATGGTAAAAAGTTATAAAGGCGCTCAAATAGAAAAGGAAACTACGGTAGAATCACAACCGGTATCGGTAAGTGACTACATGTCTACCAAACTCATCACATTTCACCCAGATCAATGCATGATGGAAGTGGTAGATGAATTACTCAAACACCGAATTTCCGGCGCTCCGGTGGTCAATGACCAGAAAGAACTTTGTGGAGTTATCTCCGAAGGTGATTGCCTCAAAGAAGTGGTAAAGGGCAAATATCACAATCATCCTATCATGGATGGAAAAGTCAGTGAGCACATGGCTAAAAATGTGATCACCATTCGCCCTGGAACCAACATTTTTGAAGCGGCTAATATGTTTCTAGAGAAGAAAATCAGAAGATTTCCTGTATTAGATGAAACGGGCAAGTTAGTTGGGCAGATTAGTCAAAAGGATATCATGAGGGCCGTTAAAAACATAAAAAGCGAGAACTGGCATTAAACCAACTCTCGCTTTAAACTAGTTCATGATTTAGACTATCTCAATTCAGATAGCCCAACAAACACTTTGTCCAGTATAGTCTCATCTTTAAAGTATCCTAATTCATTGTCGGACGAATGAAACACCCAATCTCCTTCCTTTTGATAGGCATCGAACAATATGGTTTGACCGTTGTTCATATCTATTGTCGCTGACATCACCGGTACGGTTAGATCTTTCTCCTCATCCATAAATTCCTTGCCATTCACGTAACCTAAGCCTCCCAGGTAATTCGCTACTGCTGCTGAGTCAGCAGCACTACCATTGACTTGCCAGGCATCTCCTATTCGTTCTAGTCTGAATGATGAATCTGCAGGATAGTTGAACGTAATGGCTGACACGGAATCTTTCGTAATTCTGGCCAACACCTGATCTCTATAGGCTGAAGCATCAGCTGAAACAGAGAAGCCCATGAAATCTTTCGCCACATATACTTCCTTATCTTCGAACAGACGTACAAAAGTATGGTAAGCTTTTTGGCCTTCCATTCCGAAACGACCAATGACCAAGTCTAAAGAATTGTTATTTCCTTCGTACACTTTCACTCTGGTACCTGCAGAGTCTACTTGATAGTCTTTCCATTTGGTTTCAGACTTAGTCGCCATTCTTGAAGGTTTGATGCTAAGTAAGGCATAAAGGGCATTATCCACTGCACTTGGACTGGCCACCACATTTTTGCCATTGTCTAAGGTAAGCTCCCACTCTCCTTGCACCTTATCCAGTTGTACTTTAGACTTCCCTGGCGCTTCCACCGTGATCTGACTCACTTTGGCTGTATCAATCTCTACCAGCTCAGTTCTCAGCGATTTGCTCTTACTTTTGCTACCTGTAAAATCCACCACAAAGTAGATCAAACACAAAGCCAGAAGTAATCCTATTAATTTACCGTTAGATAGTTTTTTCATTTTTTAGCTGATTAAAAGTTGCCTTCCATCCATTGTTGTTTTTTGCTGATATACTGCTGTCTTCTGATGAATGCATAGATGAACACAAGTAAAATCGGTACGATGACGTTTCCATATTTCAACATTTCGCGAGCACCATCCTCCACTGCTTCCAATGGTCTATTAGTAATGCCTTTTGTTCTCAAATCTATCAAACCTGTATCATCAGACAACCAGTCAATGGCATTGGACGCGAAGTTAACATTATCCTCACTGATCTGCTGAGGAGGGTTACCATTGATGATGAATTGTCCGTTGGCTATCACTACCAACTTAGATTGCTGGTTGCCGACTAGTGCACCGTCAAGAGCCACAGCCAGAGTTTGAGTGCCTTCTCGGAAATCATTTTCATCCCATCTCTTCTGAATATCCAAACCTGATGGTGTTGGAGCCAAACCAGACATTTCAGAAGTAAACATCAAAGGGTTATAATTGACCGTAGAGTCATTTCCGGTATAATTAATAGCACTTACGAAAGGCAACATCAAAGTTTCCAATCCATTGGTTGTTGGGTGCTCAGGGAAATCTGTGATCATAGGAAAATACGGAAATTTTAGCTGTGAGCGATAGGTGAACACTCCATTATTCTGCTGAACGCTTACAGAGCCGCTCTGTGCATCAACCACAAATTGGCTACCCAAACTAACGTTTTTACCTCTTAACCAACCTTCGATTCCTATTTCGTTGCCTTTGCTTAAATAACCTTGCTGCAAGTCTCCATTCATATTCGAATAAGCGACAAACACAGCCCCACCTTTGCTCATAAAATCATCGATTCTTGAGAATTCAAGTGCTGAGATGGTATCACTAGGATTAATGATCGCTAAAGTCCTTACATAGGAAGGCACTTCGGTCTTATCGGACAAATCGATAGTCTCTACTTCATATAATACGGATAGTTGTTGCGCCAATTGAGCCACTTCTTGCAAAGATGGCTCTCCATGCCCCTGCAGCAACGCCACTTTAGGTTTATCTGTCACGGACAATTTTTTGATAGAAGTAGTCAAACCATACTCCATATCCACACCTGGCTGAACCACAGGAATAATCTCTTTCTGATCTCCCATCATCAGCACAGCACCCATGTAGGCCTTCAACTGCTGCACCTGATCCTTTTCAGATACATTAATGATAATGGGCTGGATACCGCTTTGCTGAGCTTCTGCTTCTAGCGCTTCATCCTCATTCGGACTGATAAACTCATACACAATATTGCCACCACTCCTGTTTTCATATTCTAAAAGCAGGTCTTCAAAATCTTGCTTATTGCTAATTAGCTGTGTGGGCAGGTCCTCAGAGAAATAAGCCTTCACGGTAATGACATCATCCAAGCTAGTGAGTATATCATCGGTAGCTTTGCTCAAGGTATATCTTTGATCTTCTGTAAAATCCAACCGGAAATACAGTTTCGAAGAAATCATGTTTAACACTACCAAAATGAGTGCAAACACCATCAATCTGATTATTACAGTATTTTTCTTCATGTTTCTAATTCTTTATTCTTTTTGGTAATTCCTTTCTTCTCTCCTTAAGATTGCCAGTTTCTTCGAGACAACATCGCCTGCGCAAAAGTTAACCCGACACCAACTACTGAGAAGAAATAAATCAAATCACGGCTATCAATCACTCCTCTGGACAAGGAATCAAAATGCGTTCTCATGCTTAAATAGTTTAATACATTACCCACGGCACCCCTGAAAGTGAAGCCCAAGATATCAAACAGCAATTGAAAGAAGATGCCGATCAATAAGGCAATCAAAAACGCCACAATCTGGTTGTTGGTAATGGAGCTAGCAAACAGACCAATGCTGATATAGCCCGCAGACAATAACAAAAGTCCCATGTATCCGCCGATAACAGCCCCATGATCCACTGAGCCCAATTGACTGACTGTTGCATAATAAGGTATGGTACAGGATAGCGCTATGAGCACCAGGAGTAAACAAGCTAAGAATTTGCCAGTTACAATCTCCCAATCAGAAATCGCTTTGGTACTTAATAATTCAATTGTTCCTGACTTGGTTTCTTCAGCCAGCATTTTCATGGTTAAAGCCGGGATAAAAAAGAACAACGTCCAAAATCCGATCTGAAAAAAGACCTGTAAATTGGCTTGTCCCATAAGGAAGACATTGTTGCCCGACAGCCAAGTAAAAAAACCGGTGAACCCCAAAAACATGATAATGATTACATAAGCAATCAACGAATCAAAAAATGAGGCTAGTTCTCTTCTGGTGATAATCCAAATTTTGTTCATTTCTTATGTTTTTAGTTCGTTAAATCTCTAAATACGTCCTCCAGCTGGGTTTCTATTCCCCTCAATTCTGTGAGGTACCACTTCTTGCTGACGCACATATCAAAAATGGCTTTTCTCGATTCTTGATCTGGCTTGCTTTGCACGGTAAACAACCCTGACTTACCGTCTACAGGAGTTACAGTTTCTACTGTCGCCAGTCCAAGCAGTTCCTTCTTCACTTCTATATCTGAAGCTTCAATACTTACATTGAGCAGCTCTTGGCCTTGAGATTGTTTTCTCAAAGTTTCCGAAGAACCATCGGCTACAATTCTTCCCCTATTGATGATCAAAATCCGATCACAGGTCGCTTCTACTTCAGATAGGATATGCGAACTAAGAATCACAGTTTTTTCTTTACCTAGTTTCTTTATCAGCTTTCTGATTTCGATAATCTGATTGGGATCAAGTCCAGTCGTAGGCTCATCCAAAATCAATACATCAGGGTCATGGATCATGGCTTGTGCCAGACCTACCCTTTGTCTATATCCTTTAGATAGCTCATTTATTTTTTTATGCTTCTCTAGATCCAATCCACACATCTCAATCATTTCGGCAATGCGAGATGATATCTTAGCTTTTTCAACTCCTTGAATTTCGGCAGCAAACCGGAGATATTCTACGATCGGCATATCCGTATAAAGTGGATTGTTTTCAGGTAAGTAGCCTATTTTTTTCTTTACCTCTTCTGGTTGATCGAGGATGGACATGTTGTCCAACTTAACATCACCTGAACTTGGAGACATGTAGCAAGTGATCATTTTCATGGTTGTACTTTTTCCAGCGCCATTGGGCCCTAGGAAACCAACCACCTCACCCGTTTTAATTTCAAACGAGATGTTGTTCACTGCTTTTTGCTCTCCGTACTTCTTGGTCAGATTTTCAATTACTATCGACATGTACTAAAACAAATTGAGTTCAATAATTTTTATACTGCGTCCGCAAGTATAGAAATCGGATTGAAAATATTCAAGATTCAGGAATTCCTAAGCTGTTAAATTTTGTTAAGCTTGATCTAGAGTGGAGGTACGACTTGTTGTCAGAAGGCTTTATACAATCCAAATGTAATCTAGTGCTTAAACCAAAGCTGATTTAGATTGAGTATTAGCTCCCCTATTCTGTAAACCAACTCTTCGCTACGATATGAGATACACCTGTTTCCTGATGATCAAGTGAATGACACCATGCTTTTTCGGTATCATCAAAATAGGATTTAGAAATAAAGGCATCTCCATACTTTCCTTCGTGTTTGAAAGTAATGTCTATCTTCTTTAGGTGATGTTTATCCAAATACTCTCCGCCCAAACTATCGAGAACCCATTGATAGTATTTGATATTGTTGACATGATCATTAATATCAATATCAAACCATGACACTAGAATACCCTTTTCCTTTTCGGTTTTCTCAGCATTGTATTTCACCTTATCGGTAATTGCGAGCACATTATTCCTATCAACAATAAAATTGGCTTCCTTTATGTATTCTGGTACTGCAATTAACTTTCTTTCATTGATGTCCATGACCAACCAATTGGAAGTCGCCTCTACTAATAATTCTCCTTCTTGACTCCAGACCCTAAAGTCACGTTTAGTAAAATACTTATCCATAGCCGCCGGCCAGGTCTCCACTTTGATTTCCTCTTTGTGCTCAGGTAGTCGAATAATTTCCAGGCGCATTCTATTCATTACCCAGGTGATGTTGTTTTCCATCAGGTCAATAGTAGAAAAGCCTAACTTCGTAGCGTTGAACCAAGCAGCTTCCTGCATGTGATCCAATAAGTTGGGCAGTTTAATGGTTTTGTGTTTAGTACAGTCTTTCGATGAGACTTGTAGCTGATGGTAATAGATAGAGTCATCCATTTTAGGAATACGTTATCAGTAGAATGGTTAAAGAGTAATAAGTCATTGGGTAAGGCTAATATTGCTCCTTCATTTTGATTGTCCAAAAAATGGATAAAAAAAACCATCCCGGTTGCCCAGAATGGTTTCTTGAGTGTAAGCTTGATGCTTATTATTTTTCCTCTTTGTTTTCTTTTTTCTTAGGAGCAGCTTTTTTCGCAGCTGGCTTCTTAGCAGCAGTTTTCTTAGCTGCAGGTTTTTTCTCTGTTTTAGCTTCAGCATCCTTTTTAGGAGCAGCAGCTTTTTTCTTTGGTGCAGCCTTTTTTTCTTCAACTGGAGCTTCTACAGCAGCAGCCTTAGGTGCTTCCTCTTTTTTAGCAGCGGCTTTTTTAGGTGCTTTAGCAGCAGTTTTGAATTCTTCTTTCATCTGCTCAACATCCACTTGCTTGATTACTGGACTAGCGCTCAATCGTTGGATTGTAGCAACTTTTGTCTTCGCAACCACTTTATTTCTTCTTCCTTTTCTTTTTAATCTTGTTACAGCCATTGTTCTGCTATTAATTTTCGAGGTGCAAATCTATGATAATAGATTTTTAATTCAAAGCCGAGTTATAGGATATTTGAAAACTCTTCAGTAATAATTACAAAGAGTTGAATCAAGTCTTATTATTCAACACTAAATACTTCTTTTCAATCCTCGAAACCCTTCTTAGATACTTGAAAAATTTATCAAATTCTTCGTTAGAGTATTCTCTTTTATAAAACTCAAATTCACGTACTACATGAATTTTATCATCTATTCTTTCAATGATCAGTTCATAAGTTCCATACTGAGTGTCTAACTTTTGAGATGGTGGCAATGTTTCAATAAATGTTCCCTTAGGAGGAATTATATCCACATCATCTTTAATTCGAAAAGCTCTTTTAATTTCAGCATATTTATTATACCGACTGTAGCTTACATAATGCTCAACCGAATTTAACACATTCGATGGAACCATTAAATTTTCATCGATTTCCTTAGCAAATCCATTGATGTTCAAAATAAAATTCGAATAGTATTTCGGATTATTTCTATCCAATGGTTCAATATCATAATTGCTAATTACAAAGTCGGAATAGTCAAAGTTTTTTGTTGCTACTTGTTCATATTTTTTTTCACCAAGATTTGCAAATATTCGATGTTCATCTGAAAACAACCCTTTGTTTAAAGATTTAACCTTGAGAATTGCATTGCCATCATCTTCCAAAGTGAGTATGGCTTTAGATTCTTTGAAATTCAACTTCTGATTATAAACTGGACTTCGTATAATCTTACTATTATGATCTTCAATCCAAAGCACATACCTATCATCTGTAAACGACCCTAAATAATCAAAGGGCTGAGTTTGGCTTGTACATTCCAAATAGATCGTATCATTTTCATTTGGTATCCCTAAAAAAATATGATTGAATTGATTTGATGGAAAATCTATATTAATCTCTGGCACATCTCTTCCTGCACGTACCAATACACCATTCGAGGGAATTCCCATATAATTAAGCATAGCCATGGTATAATAAGTTAGTGCTTTACAATCTCCAAATCCATTCTCATCTACTTCTTCAGACGGCAGAGTTTTCCAACCACCTATTCCTAATTGAATTGAAACATACCTTGTTCGGTCTTGCATATATTGATATACTTGACGTATGACTTCTTTTCTATTTGAGCGGTCAATTCCTGCTAAATATTCCATGGTCTCTGGAAGAAGTTCATTAGTGCCTCGATTTAAATCAAACATCCATTGTCCAAAAGACTGCCAGGATTCAGTACTTCCTTCACTCCCATCGATTTGAAAATCTTTTAAGGCCAGATATATTTTTGGTTGATTTTTATAAAATTTTTGATAATCGTTATTCTTACTACTCACAGCCATGAGATTAGAAACTTCCCATTTATGAATTACTGTTTCCCCAACCTCGACAGTTCCTCCTGAAATCTGCTGTTCTAGTGTTTTTAATTGCACTGAACTTGGTGTCCTAATCTCTAAATTCGCTTCACTCACAGCTTGGTCAAAACTACTTTGCGGCATCCAAGTTCTTAATCCCAAAATTCCATTGACATTCCACTCTACTTCCACCTCAATGGTATATGGGTACAAAGCATATTCAGGTTTGAGATACAAAGATTTTGTATCATCTATTTCGTAGCTCGCATCAAAAGAATATTCAACTATATCATACCGGCCATATTTTTTTACTTTATTCCCATTGCCATCAAGCAGATTCATTTTGAAAGAAGAGAGTTTCCTGAATTTATCCATATAATCATGGAATACGGCAAACTTGTTACCATTTTTATTATGAATGGTTATACTGTAACTCTCTATCATTGAATACTTCGATTTTGAATCAAAATCATAAGTAGTGTTGTGAAAGTTTACCGTTGCGTTTTGACCAAATAATGCAAAAGGCAATAGCAATGCAAGGATAAGAAGGCTTCTCATTTAAGTGTTTTTTACAAGTACTACAGGTTGATCAACAATCTGCAAAATTTTGGAGTAAAATGTCTGAAGGTTTTCATAATCCATTTCAGTAAAAATCACTTGATTGAGATGATAGTCTACTCTTAATTGTACATTTCCAAATTGCTCACTAACCAAATAAGAAAACTCAATAGACTTTTCTCCAAGATATATTTTTTCAGGAGAAGGTAAATTTTCTACTGAGTATCCCTCAGGCACCTTTAGAGTTATCATAAGACTAATGTCTTTTTGTGTTGAAAAATCGATAGGATATTTTCGTTCTTTAGACTTGAAAGGATTATTCTTGAAGGGATTGATAATAATAGGATATATGATTTTTTTAACTCCATGATCAGATATGTCTTCTGTGATATCAACAATTATTTTTTCTCTACTTGTACTTTTCACAGAGTCATCTTTGACTACTTGATAATCTTCTAAAAACCATGTCGGATGTTGTTCTTCCAATGTCCGAGCATAATCATCTACACTTGAATACGAACTGATTTTCTTTTTCCAGGACAAGTAATCATAATTTTTATTGGTACAAACTATTCCGGCAGACCATTCATCTGATTCATTTTTAGAAATATTGGCAAACACTGACATACTAGCAGATTTTCCAGCATCCAAATCAATCCATTCTCCGTGGTCTCGATCTACAAGCCAACCAGATCCATTCATGCATTTTTCCGGTAAAATACCTGGAGCCAAATCATCCATAGATGCGTCTAATAATATCATTCTATCACCTAATTTTACACAGGCGACTACATAATTTAGTTTATTAAGTGATGGGTAGAATGGTGTTAGTAAACCATTATCCCGTGTACTCAGCACTACAGGCCATGCTTTTATTTTCGCTTTATCCAGCAGTGCCAATAGTGCCAGATTTACTTCTGCGGTTGATCCCTGATGCTTGTCTTTAAAATTTGATGCGTAGCTACTACTTACCGTAATGGATTCTCTGCCATTACCTTTAATGTTCTCTTTTATAAAATAGTACGCCTCATAAATTTTTTCTTCAATACTCTTTTCTGAGTCCCTCAGCTCTTTTCCTTTCGCACTTAAAAAGCTCGCTCCTCTAATGGCTCCTCCAAAATAATCGTATTCCAAAAGTTCACTACTAACAGCTTCCCATGTAGTAGCTAGTTCATCGTAGTAATTCGGGAAACTTATTTTTGAAATCTCAAATTCAAATTTTGAAATGTAATTGGAATAATGTGGTGACAAAGGCTCGGATACAAATGCAGGAACATTTTTTACTATCCAGTGATCTGTTTCAACTTGAGGCACTTGAATAAATCCATAAAATCTTTGATTAAACTCTATATATGGAGATCGAGTAATTTCTAACTCTGAATATTTAACTGGAATTAAATCTTGAAATCTCCATTGATAAGGCATGCCAATGAAGCTATATTTTAAGTCTATAACACTTCCCTCCTTCACTCCAGTAAACAAAACTTTATATCTAAGCCTACCTTTAAGGTATTCTTCAGAGTAAACAGACTTGTTATCTAGTTTCTCCTGAACAATTTCTCCAGCTTCATTCAAATTAGAAGTAACCCCTTTAAAATTACTTTTGGACGGAACATGCAATGTCCAGTTCGCACGATTAAGTCCTTCCTTTTTCAGTATTTTAAGTCTTACATGTCTGGTGAATTGATAATTTCTATTATCAAATTTTCCATAGTCAAATAGAATAACTGCATTAGCGGTTGAGTCTAACTCATAATACTCCATTTCGAGTTCATTACGAGTAACTTTCCCAAACTTTGAACGATCTTGACTCCAAGCAGAGAAACAAGAAAGACATGAAAGGGCAATAAGAAAGAATCCTTTTGAGAGGTTCATAGTTGGTTTCATATGAGTTGATAGAAGCTTCAAATATAAAAATGCTTTGTAAATCAGCAATTATTTTCTTAAAATATTTTCACCAAGTTTTAATAAAAAAGCCGAATCACACAATGGCGATTCGGCTCCAATTTGAGTTAGAAAATTCTTAGGCTGTTTCTCCTGCCTTATTCTCTGTGTTCATTATTTCTGTCTGACGCTTGATCGAATTGTCATGGATCAATTCATATAGATGCTTGACAAACTCTTCTTTCAATAATGCACTTTTTCCTTTTTGAATACGATCATTCATGATCTCTTCGTATCTATTGACTTGAAGGATAGTAATGTTATGCTCTTTTTTATGCAGCGCGATTTCTTCTGCCACTTGCATTCTCTGTCCCATTACTTCCAGTAACTCGCTATCAATCTTATCAATTTTAGATCGCAATTCTTTCAATCTTAATTCGAAATCAACATTTTGAGTTTCTGGTTCTCTGATGATTAACCTCTCCAATATACCGCCCAAAGTTTTTGGTGTAATCTGCTGCTTAGCATCACTCAAGGCATTATCAGGGTCAATATGTGACTCAATCATGATGCCATTCATTTGCATATCAAAAGCCTTTTGAGAGATAGGTTCGATCAAGGTTCTGTTACCCGCAATGTGACTAGGATCACAAACAATTGGCAACTCAGGAATAATTCTTTTCAACTCGATAGGAATCTCCCACGAAGGATCGTTTCTATATTGTGAACCACTCATTGGTGAGAAACCTCTATGGATACCACCTAACTTGGTGATGCCTGCTTGATTGATTCTTTCTAGTGCACCAATCCACAACTGAAGATCAGGATTGATTGGATTTTTCACTAATACAGGAACATCATAACCTCTCAATGCATCAGCTACTTCCTGCACTGCAAATGGATTAACTGTAGTACGTGCACCTACCCAAAGGATATCTACACCAAACTTCAACGCCAGCTCCACATGCTCTGCGGTGGCCACTTCAACAGCTGTTAATAAGCCAGTTTCTTCTTTGGCTTTTTTCAACCATTTCAAGCCAACTACTCCAATACCCTCAAAAGCGCCTGGTCTGGTTCTAGGTTTCCAAATCCCAGCTCTTAACACTTTAATGTCAGTATGCTCCTTCAATTGTCTGGCAGTCTCTAGTACTTGCTCTTCACTCTCTGCACTACAAGGTCCAGATATCACTAGCGGTTGATCGAGCCCTTCGATCCAATTTTCTAGCGGGGATAAAGTTAATTTTACGTCCATGTCTATTATATACTCTAAATAATTTGATTCAGTTTTTCTCTTTCTTTCGATTTATCATTGATACCATCCAAAACCCGACGGATCTCATTCGCATTCTCCATACAATCCATCATGGCATCTTCTTGTCCATCGTCGATCATATTTTTAAATGCCTGCAAATTTTCTATATAAGCTCCTAAGGAGTCAGAAATGTGTTTTTGATTTTGTTTAAATATTGGTCCCCACATCTTTGGCGAACTCTTCGCCAAACGCACGGTAGATTCAAATCCACTACCCGCCATGTTGAAAATGGTAGCCTCATCTTTTTCTATCTCCAAAACGGTTTGCCCTAAAACAAACGAACTGATATGTGACAAATGAGACACATAGGCAATGTGTAAATCATGAGACTTACTATCCATTTCTACTACATGCATATCCAAGGATTCCAGACATGCTTTCGCTAAGTTGAAAGAAGCCTCCTGGCTTTCTTCCCTATCACAAAGAATTCCGGTTTTACCGTCAAACAAAGAATCAAAAGCTGCCTCCGGTCCTGAATTTTCAGTACCCGCAATCGGATGCGCTGCTACAAAGTTCTTTCTGTTGGGGTGCCCCAACACAGCACCACAAATTCCAGCTTTGGTTGAGCCCAAGTCTATCACTGTTGTCCCCTCTTCGATTCTATCCAGCACGCTGGGTAATAGCTTTCTGATAGAATCCACGGGAATTGCTAGGATGACCAAATCCGAAATAGCCAAAGCTTTGGGCAACACCAATGTATCATCAACTAATCCTAATTGAATGGCTTTTTCGGCATGTTCATCATTCACATCCACACCGATAACTTGACTTGCGAATCCACTCTTTTTTAGTTTCAGTGCTACTGAACCACCTATCAATCCTAATCCAATAATTGATACGATCATGCCTTCACCATTTCCAGCCTTTCGATGGCTGTGTTGAACATTTCTTTATTGGAACAAAGTGAGATTCGAACATATCCCTCTCCATTAGTACCAAATACAGTTCCTGGAGTAATAAACACAAAGCGCTCCTGCAAGATCTCTTCGATAAACTCTTCGCTCTTTCTCCCCGCGGGAATCTTAGCCCACATAAACATTCCAGATTGTTTGCTGTCATAAGTACACCCTATAATATCTAAAATCCTTTCAGCTAACTTTCTTCTTTGAGAATATTCCAGGTTTACATCTTCGAACCAGGAGTCAGGTAAATTCAGAGCTTCAACAGATGCCTCTTGTACGGGTTTGAACATCCCAGAGTCCACATTCGATTTCACTCTCAATATAGCATTCACATACTCTTCGCGTCCACTCACCATTCCTACTCTCCAGCCGGCCATATTGAATGCTTTGCTCATAGAGTTGAGTTCCAAGCAATTTTCTTTCGCGGCTGGTGCAGACAACAAGCTCATAGGGCTTTCATTCAAAATAAAACTGTAGGGATTATCATTGACTACCAATATGTTGTGCTGCTGAGCAAACTTGGCCAGTCGCTCATACAATGCTGCCGTGGCTTTTTGACCAGTAGGCATGTTTGGATAGTTGACCCACATCATTTTGGCAGAAGCCAAAACTTTAGCATCTATATGGTCTAAATCAGGAAACCAATGATTTTCTTCTTTAAGATCAAATGACACTGCCCTTGCTCCCATCATATCAGCTGCAGTTTTATAGGCTGGGTATCCAGGATTTGGAATCAATACTGTATCTCCTGGATTCAGAAAAGCCATCGAGATATACATCACCCCTTCCTTCGACCCCAATAGCGGTAAAATTTCGGTATTGCTATTCAAATTCACATTATAGTGACGTCTGTAGAAAGCCGCAATCGCATCTCTCAACTCAGGGATAGATCGATAAGACTGATAAGCATGCGTATTCGCCTGACTGGCACTGTGCACCAATTTATCCGTTACCTGCTTAGCAGGAGGTAAATCGGGACTACCAATACCTAAGTTAAGCACATCACATCCTCGACTATTCATCTCCCTGATCTCGTCGAGTTTTTTAGAGAAGTAATATTCTTTTACTTCTGCTATCCTATTGGCTACTTCTATCATACCGTTGGTATATTTCCTTTTTTATATTCTCCATGCACTTTTACGAGTTCAGCTTTGGTGTTCAACGCGTGCAATGCGTCTTTGTAGTTATCATAGTCTTCCCAAACCACATCTATGTTAAATGCATATTGGTAAGGCTTACCCAAAATGGGCATTGACTGAATTTTAGTCATATTGATGCCATTGAGTTTAAAAATCAACAACACATCAGCCAAAGCCCCAGGATCATGTTTCGTAATCACACGAAGCGAAGCTTTCTGAGGAATCTGATTATGTCCATTCATTCGACTCTTCATGATGAGAAATCTCGTATAATTTTTTTTGTTCGTTTCGATATTGCTATCCAGTATATCCATATCAAAAATCGATGCTGCTGACTTACTTGCAATGGCACCAGCATTCTCCATTTTTTTATCTCTTATCATGCGAACACTATCGGCGGTATCATCGTACTCAGATAGTTTGATCTGAGGGTAGTTTGCCAAAAAATCAGCACATTGCAGCAAAGCCATCGGATGTGAAAACACTTGATCCAGATCAGTTGCTTTTTTGCCTTTGTGAGCAATGAGATTCATCTCAATCCTGGTATAGATCTCTCCAGTGATCTTTAAATCATATTCGTTGATCAAAGCATAGTTGGGCAGAATAGTGCCTGCGATGGTATTTTCTATGGCCATTACTCCATAGTCCACCTCTTTGGCCTGAATAGATTTAGCCAAAGACCGAAAGTCATGAAATGGCTGGATCGCAATCTCCTTGTCTACGAAATACGAACTTGCCGCTTCGTTGTGAAATGATCCTTCTACACCTTGTATGCCTATTTCCATTAGATTTTAAAATTCAGATTTTTGGTAAAAAAAAAGCCCCGAATAATTTCGGGGCTTTGCTATATTTCTTCAAAAACATTAAAGAACTATTCTTTCGACCCCTTTGCTATCGCATAGAAATAAAAGTAATAATAGTTCCAGAAAAATGTTCTTGTGTTGTTCATCTTGTTATTTAACGATTCAAATGTGCTCATCTAATTTTTAATATCAAAACTTATCAAGGAAAAAAATGACACATTTTCAATTATTCAAGAAAACACTATCATATTTTGTAATTATTCTATCAAATACTGATTAGTTGCTCTAATTTGCAACTTTAATTAATGTCAATGCATTAAGATAAGGAGCCTGATCACAAGGATCAATATAACAATACCAGTAGTCATTTCGACCAGCGGGAGAAATCCAAATGCACTACTGGACAAAAAGTAAGATTTCTCCTAGCGTCCAAAAGACAGGGAAGGCACTGAATGAATTTCCCTATTTACAATTAATATATGTCCCTAATTAAGACACTCTTGGTAATAATTCTTTTCTCTTGCTTAAGTCAGGTCACATTTGCTCAAGGTATTATCAAACGCGAAGCCCTGACCAGTATGGATCGTGGAGTTGAGGCTATGGAAGCTGGCTACTACGAAGCAGCAGATCAGTTTTTTAGAGATGCGCTGAGTAAGATGACTCGATTACCAAGTAATCTCGCTTACTACTTTGGCAGAAACTCCTACCATCTAGGTAAATACAAACAAGCCATCAACTGGTTGAATAAATATGTGGAATTGAAGGGAACCACCGGACAGTACAATGACGAAGTTCGAGAGTATTTAGAATTGGCCAATGAAGCATTTAAAAAGCAGCGAGAAGATGAAATAGGGCGGACAGAAAAGCAGTTGACCACACAAGGATATTTCGACTGCCCTTCTGATTTTATGCATTGCCCACTATGTAACGGTACTGGCGTATTGATCACCCCAGGAAAATTTGGAGCAGTCTATCAAACATGCCCCTACTCGGGTCTGTCAGGAAAACTCACCTGTGACGAATATAATCTATACCTGAGAGGTGAATTAGAGAAGAAAGTGGAATAAATCGATCAAATTAATGGATCGGTATATCCCGTTTCTCACGGTGCTTATCGAGGTGAAAGTCCAAATGATGGTATAAACTCAAGCGAAAAATACTTCGCTGTTCATAGATGTGTGGTGCGCCATAGTGTCTAAAAGAAAACATATAGCCTCCTTGTATTTGTAGCTGCTCACTAAGATTATAACCTAATCCCACGTATGTTCTATTATCCTCTAAATGATTGTAGATGATGCTCTCACCTGCCTGAATAAATATCTCTTCATAAAAACTTAGGAACAAGGTGTGATTTTCAAAAGCCGGTTTGTTCAGTGGCACATACAAAGTAATCTTATATCTGAATCGATGCGTCAATTTAAAGCTGGAACCTTTTTCATATCCTCGTTTGTAACGCTGCTCAAATCTTAACTGATGATATAATTTAATATGATCAAATGGCGTAGCGAAAACCAACTGTTCCCAGGTTCGGAATTGCGGTACCACATCATCCAGCTCTGGATTGCCCTGATCAGGTGACCAGTAGTAGGGGTTAACAATTCCGATAGTCAAATCTGCATATTTGGCCAGGGTATAAGTAACTCCAAATCTCAAATAGAGCTGCGCCATATCCTGAATACCATTTCTACGACGGATATGGTATTCACCATAGTATGCCCATTTATCATTGAAGTGATATTTAGTGTAGAACCCAAACCAAACCCCAGTACTTTTAATTTTTACTTTTTCTGGAGGTGGTTGATAGGACAGCGATTGTGCCGAAATATGGGAAGTAGTGCTCACACAAAACAGTGCAAGCCAGATAATTACACGAAAATTACCCATGAGCTAGTTGAGAGTATTGAAATGACGGTTGAATTATTTCAAGTAATTAAGGTAATATTTTGATAGAATAAAAAGCAATCATGCATTTAACTACCATAATTGCCTTTTTATCAACTATGACTAGTTGATATTTTATTATTTCATCAGACGATTTTATTATCCTTGCCACCTACTCAAAAACACTTCAAATTCCATTCGGTATCATGCAACCAAAAATCTCAGAAATAGCTCCCGAAGAAACTTTTAACATACGCCATCAAGTCATGTGGCCAAATCGGCCTATTGACTATATCAAGCTATCTAACGATAATCAAGGCAAACACTATGGCCTTTTCATCAATGGCCAGTTAATATCTGTGATCTCTTTGTTTATAGAAAACCAACAAGCCCAATTTCGAAAATTTGCTACACTCAACGAACATCAGGGCAAAGGATTTGGCTCACAATTATTGCAGCATGTATTTTTCCTCGCAGAGCAACAACAATTCAAAAGAATTTGGTGTAATGCTAGAACGGATAAGTCTTCATTCTACACCAAATTCGGCATGAAAGAAACTGATAACACGTTCAAAAAAGGAGGTATCGACTATGTAATCATGGAGAAAACTTTTGATTAACTCAAGACCTGTTTTCATCTGAAATCCGTATTACTTTTGCACGCATCATGATCGTTGACAATCTAAAACAAGGCTATTTCGGAATAGGTATACAAAATGGCAAGACACCTGAGAACCTCGGTGTTTTGTGGCGATCGGCACAAAACATGGGTGCCAGCTATATCTTCACCATTGGTAAGCGATACGCCAAACAAGCCAGTGACACACACAAAGCCACAGGTGCAATGCCCTACTTTCATTACAAGGACTTTGATGAGTTTTATAATCAACTACCTAAAGGTGCTATGCTAGTGGGAATCGAACTCGGTGATCGTGCCGTTCCTCTTGAAACTTTCGAACATCCTAAAAACTGTGTCTATCTGCTCGGCGCAGAAGATCATGGCCTACCAAAAAAAGCCCTTGAAAAATCACATCACTTAGTCAAGTTCAACACTACACTCAGTATCAATGTAGCGGTTGCTGGAAGCATAGTAATGTATGATCGAAACTTGAAGGCTGGTAATTAGTGCCTGTCAGCTATTTAAAAAATAATCTGGGATTATTTGCTTCAGTTTCTTTACCGTTTCATCAACAGATTCTTTGCACATTCCCCCAGCAGCATTGGCATGACCACCACCATCGAAATGATCTGCAGCTAAAGTATTGACTGGATTCTCCTCTCCTTTAGATCGGAAAGACATTTTCACAATTCCATCACGTTCGGCTATCATCACTGCGGCCTTCATGCCTTTGATAGACAAAGCCAAATTGGCCAGCGCATCCGTATCTCCTTTTTTGTAATTGTATTTGGCTAATTCTTCCTTAGTCAGGGGAATAATCGCCACATGGTAATCTTCTAGTATCTCTAACTTCTCTGCCATTGCGAAACCCTGTAAGCGCAAGCGATCGGCTGTATTGTTGTCATTGAGCACTTCGTGAATGAGATGATGCTCCACTCCTGCCGCTAATAGTTTGGCAATCAACTCATGAGTTCTTGGCTCGACAGCTGGAAATCGGAAAGTACCTGTATCTGTAAGGATACCCAGGTACAACGGCGTGCCTATATGTGCATCTAGCAAGTCTTCGTGACCTGATTGCACCACCAACTCTGCAATGAGCTGTGCAGTAGATGAAGACGATGTTTCAGACACCATCAGCGCGGCAAAATCTTGTGGATTCAGATGATGATCGATCATCACTTTCTTGCAAGTAGCCGCTTCTAGCAATGCCTGCATATCCGGCCCGATACGATCCGTACCATTGTAGTCCAAACAGAAAATCAGATCCGCTTTTTCAAAGGCTTTTGTCACTTCGTTTGACTGATCGGTCATAAGCAGTATCGGTTCAAGCCCCACCCATTCCAAAGAATCAGGAGCTTTATCAGGATGACAAACGATAGCAGTTTGCCCTAACTTCTCGATAAACCTTAGCAAGCCCAATGAACTCCCAATCGAATCTCCGTCCGGCGACTTATGAGAGGTAATGACCATATGCTTGGCTGACTGGATTTCGGCGACAATCTGTTCGTATATATTCATGGAGGCTCAATTTAGCAGATCGCGAAGTTACAAAAGTGATGGTCAAACTTGCTATCCCTACCAGCTATTCTTACGACTCAGGGCTACGTCTTTTGTGATCTTGCCATTAATTAGGTATTCTTGTTTTTTGGGTTAGTCTAGTTACCCAAACTAATCGAAGCACTTCTGAGATAATTAAAGCTATATATTTTAAGAAGAATCTCTGTTTAGGATAAAACCTTAAAGCTCTTTAGCAACACTAGTGATACTTTAATTTAATACTGACAAACAAGCAACAATATGAACAATTTGGGAAATGTTATTTGGCTAATTTTTGGAGGAATAATTGTCGCAATCGAATACTTCATCTCAAGTATTTTACTATTCATCACTATTATTGGGATTCCATTTGGAATTCAAACTTTAAAACTAGCAGAACTGGCACTTTGGCCATTTGGAAAGGAAACGCGAGTTATAGAAAAATCAACTGGTTGCTTAACTACACCAATGAATATAATTTGGATTTTTATTGGTGGTATATGGATTAGTTTAACGCATGTGATTTTCGGGGTAATTTTGGGTATTACAATAATTGGAATTCCTTTTGCAAGACAACACTTCAAACTAGCTTCTTTAGCATTAACTCCTTTTGGAAGACAGGTAGAATAAAAGAAAGCGGTAAAATTCAATTGCATTTACATCAATCCCACCTCATCAATTGAAAAAAATCATTCCATTCCTTATTACTTTCACCTTCTACACCATAGCATGGACTCAAAATATGGAGGATATTAATCCAGATCATAAAAACTCAAATAAAGACGCTCTGGTGGAGCAGGCTTTTCGGTTATTAGAGTCCAACTACTCAGAGTACTCATTCGATGCTGAGGATTACGAAATCACAGCCTGGACCAACACCGAAAAGACCATCGTAAAGTTCAGGCGGATCATCCGATTTACTCCCTTGGACAAAAAGGATGAGAATTTGGATTATGATTTTGAGGTGAACCTCACCCATCAAACCATTTCACCTTTTGATACTTGGGGAATGAAACGGTTTTACAAGCCAACCAAGATAGAACAAGAAAAAATTGACTTTGTGGTCGATGCATTTGGCATGCCACGATTAGGTTTCAACAATAGTATTGTGGAAGACTCAACCATGTATAAAATACATATTGACAACGAAGTAGCTTTTGGACATTACTTCCTGGACAAAATAACTGGTGAGGAATGCATGGGCTCTATAGAAGGGAGTTATGCTCCGATGCCTGATGATATTCCTGAGCTGGTAGATCCAGATCCGTTGATAGAAATTGTAGACTAGAGCTAATTCGATTCTGGATCCTCAATCTCCAAATCAAACGATATTCGGATTTGCTCTTTCCCATGAGGTATTTCTGCAATATATACATCGGTTACCTGTCCCGCAAAACAGTAATTGATACTATTTGGTTTTTTACTGAAATAGAAATCATCGTCAATCATTACTAACCAATCCCCAGATTTATTCTTTGCCCAAATTTTTTGACCTGCAGTATGATTTTTAAAATCTCTATGTGTCTCATATCCCAGTGAATCCAATGTAATACTGACTATAGAATTCTCATCTACAGCATATTGACTAGGTGACAGCTTATTGAATTCAACATGAGTAGCATAGTCGAAGACAAACTCTCCTTTCACCCGGTTCGCTATAGCTTTCTTGTTATCCAGAGTACCGAAAAAGCCATGATAAACCTGGGTATCAACACCCGAGAATCGTGTATTTCCTTCTAATATTTTTTTGCTTTTATAAAACTCAACATTTATCAATTCTACATCCAATTCGTCATAGCCTTTAGATATTTCATTGTCGCTCCAGGGAAGTCGCAAGTCGATCTGTGGTTGGTAAATTTCGAGATACGAATTGTAATAATTACTCACTTTAATTTCAGACTGGGATACAAGTTCTTCCACTGTAAACTTGCCAAAATCCACATGAATCTGGTTGCTATTTAGTTTCAGATCACCTTGGCGTTGCCATCCTTCAGAACCTACTGTTTTCGGCATAATCCATACAGAGTCCTCTACATAGTCCCAGTCATTTTCTAATCGTACTACAACCATCACTTGATCGATCTTTCCTTCAACAGATTCAGCATAATTTACTCCTAGGTTCGCGAATTTATTTTGAGTGATCGTCGACATGTACTCGCTCAATTTTTCTCCATCGACCGCCTCGTCTTTTCCTTTTTCTATTATCAAGTCAATTAATTCCGAGGCGCCTTCCATGCTATGGAGAGAAGTACCAAATACTGTACTCAATTCCTCCTGTTCGTCATTCAGTGCATAGACTCTCAATTCCAAATAACCTGTAGAATAGTATTTATCATAGCTCAATGAGTCCCCCGGACCAATATTGACTTTGAAATAATTATCTTCCAATTCTATCAGTTGAGCATAGATGCCGTCCTTCCATTTTTTCCGGTTCATTTCATCGGCATCGAAAGTGAAAACTTTGATCCGCTCTGGGTACCAATATCTGACCTTTCCTACAATAGACTTTACAGGACTATGGAGTGTATCGGGGTCAAAGTCAAATCTTCCTTCTGAGAAATGACCGCCGTCGTTGATGTTTGTATAAAACTGCTGACCATCGACTAATGTTACCAACAAACTGTCGTAGTAGAATTTACCGAAAGGATAGTCACTGTAGGTATAGAGTTCATTCTTGCCTGGTTCAAAGTAGAGGCTATTGGAGAAGTTAATCGCTCTTCGTTGAGCTTCTTTGACTGACATTTCAGAGAAATATACAGAATCCAGGAGACTGGATCTATCCACAGATTTCCATCCCATTTGTTTGGAATCAGCCAAGGTATTTTTCATCTCTTTCAAAAATGAAATGAGATCTTCCTTCGTCTGTGCTTGAGTTGAAAACACAATAATCATCAACAGAAAGAAAGCAGCGAGTGGTTTGAACATTTGCAGAAATTGAAAATTGATTAATCAGCCGGCAAAACTAACAGACCTTTCTATTTATCCTATAGTTTGCATGTATTGCAGGTCAGCTGTTCTCAACTCCTCCAACTTCCTCCTCAAATCCCATGCTGTGGCGTCTTTACCCAAAGTCCCAAACAGCCAATTTACGCCTTCAGCAACAGGCATGTTAGTATAAAACTCATCACGAGCGAAGTGCACAAACTTCAGGACCTTGAACCCATCAAACCATCGAAAGAAACGTTGCTGAAATGCAGCCAAACTATTGGCTTGGCTGTTGAATTCTTGTATTTGAGTTTTGAATTCTTCAATAGGAATAAACTTACGAATGGAAGCTGGGAGTCCATTCCAAACTTTTTCCATATCTTCAACCTGATAGAGGTTATCAACTGAAGAAAAGAACACTTTTAGTTCTTCAAAAACCTGAGGGTCATAGCTCAACAATTCAGACTTGCCCTCATCCAGCCAAGTGCCAATCGCCCTTCCTGTTCCGAAGGGCACCCTATCCGATCGTCTGGGAGACGGGATAATTTTGGTAGTATTCAATTCTTTGAAATTCCCTAGTGGAATAATTTTGTGAAGAAAGTAGAAGTCCTCTCCTGCTTTTCGCCGATTCATGCCGCCTTGCTTTTGATATGCCGAAGTTCGAACCGCCATGCTAGATCCAATGGTCTGAAAGGCATAAGGAAACCCAGCAAACTTCAGTCCATCTACATAGTAACGTAGGTGTAATTCGTAATTGAGAATACCTTCGTATACATCTGGCTCTAAATCTCCATCCAACGGATGCTCAAAGTGAATGGAACAACCGGGAGCCTTTGGGTTTTGATCAAATAACTTTTCTACTTCCACTAGTAGGTTAGTATCACAAGTACTGTCGGCATCAAAGCAAAGTATGATTCCATCTTTGTCTTGTTCTTCGAACATGCGAACAGCTTCGTCCATACCAATTTTTCTCGCCAACCCAACACCTGCATGTTTTTTGGGTAGTTCATTTTCTAATACGAAATGGTACTTGTATTTTTTAGTAGATTGGCTCAACCAACTTTGGCAAGCTCCAAAGGTCTCTTGATTATGTTTCTTTGTTTCAAGCGGGCTTACTACCGAAGCATTTATTACAACAATCACGGTGACTTTTCCTATTGGAGAATCACATGACTCTAGTGCATCCAAAGAAGCCAACAGCTCCGGCTCTTTGTGACAAGGCAATACCACAATCAAATCAGGTTGCCCGTAGTCATTCTCAGCAATGTAGGTTTGCGGAGAAGCATAGCGTTCTAAGTATATGTTTTTCAAACCTTATGGAGCCAATCGCTTGGTTACCCACTCGCCATCCACCAGATCGTAAATAATCCGGTCATGCAGGCGGCTCGGTCGCCCTTGCCAAAATTCAATTTTGACAGGTGTCAATAAATAACCTCCCCAAAACTCTGGTCGGGGAATATCATTTTGATTTTCAAATTTGTCTTGAATCTCTTCGACACGATCCTCTAAAAAATCTCGATTAGGGATTTCCTGACTTTGCGGAGAGGCCCAAGCCCCTATCCTACTACCATATGGTCGTTCGCTGAAATAGGCATCGGATATTTCGCCAGGCACCTTTGAAATATTACCTTTTATTCTCACCTGTCTCTCTTGGGATTTCCAGTGGAAGGTCATAGAAGCATAAGGATGTTTTTCTAATTGCTTTGCTTTATTGCTCGTATAGTTGGTATAAAAAGTAAATCCATCCTCAGCATAAAATTTTAATAATACAATTCTACCTTCTGGGATTTGATCTTCACCAAGCGTTGAAAGTGTCAATACATTAGCCTCATCCCCATCCGACTTCATGGCATCTTTAAACCATTCTTCAAATTGTATCATAGGATCAGGGTGTACACTCTGCTTAGTCAGAGAGTCTTTGCCATAGTCCTTTCTCATTCCCGGTAAAAATTCTTTCGCCATCCGAATTGTTATTTATTCTAGTGTCCACTACAAATATCACTAAATGTTGGACTTTACATGATAGATTTTAGACTTTAGATGTTAAACTTGAAACTTTAGACTTTAAACTAATTTCACTATATTAAAATATGCAGTTACGAGTTCCATTATGCTACGACAGTTCTCCCGAATGGGTTGAAACAGTGATGAATGATTTTGATTCTTTTTTACAAGATCATGCTGACTGCGAACGCAAGGCTTCTTCGATGGCCATGAGTTTTGTAGCCAAATTTCCAGATCGATTAGAAATCCTTCCTGAACTCATTGATACAGCCGTGGAAGAATTAGAACATTTCCGCTCCGTGTATGAAATCATGCAGGAAAGAGGCATACGGCTCAACCATGAAATCCAAGAAGACAAATATGTCAAGCAACTTATCCAAAGCTGTAGAAGCGGAAGAGAAGAACGATTCATGGATCGACTTTTATTGGCCTCTATCGTAGAAAACCGAGGAGCTGAGCGATTCAGATTGGTTTATGCAAATTTACCCCAAGGCAAACTCAAGGAGTTTTATCAAGACCTTTGGGCTTCAGAAGCCAAGCACGGTGAAGTATTCGTAAAAATGGCCCTGATCTATTTTGATGAAGACGACGTATACAAACGACTAAAAGAAATGAATGAGATAGAAGGCAAAATCATGGAAGCCATGCCTTTATCTCCAAGATTGCATTAAATGGTTAAAGGTTATTTATGAAAAAGTTAATTGGTTTTGATTGAAAAGAATATACATCAAGTCACAACACATTAGACTCGATCATAGACAAAGCGTCATTCATTCTTAACTGTTTATTTGAGTAATAACTTAATCATCATAAATTTAATAACACGCATTGCTTATGGATTACTTTCATTCCAAACAAAAATTCAATCCCGAAAAAGGAGACGTACTCATTTCCGAACCTTATCTCCCCGACCCCAATTTCGAAAGAACTGTGGTACTTATCTGCGAACATGATGAGAATGGGACCTTTGGATACGTTTTGAATAAAGCATCCGATGCCACATTCGAAGAAGTAATCGACCAGGTATCAGATTTTAAGGAAAAGCTATTTATAGGAGGACCAGTGCAGCAAGACACTTTACACTTTATCCACCGAGCTCCAGACCTAATGCCTGAAGGCAAAGATGTCGGTGGAGGCATTTTCTGGGGTGGTGACTATGACAAACTGCTCTCCATGATAGACCTTAAACAAATTAATCCTCGCGACTTTCGCTTCTTCCTAGGCTATTCAGGCTGGGCAGTGGGTCAGCTTGAAGAAGAATTAGAAGCAAAGTCATGGATCGTATGTAAGGGTATCTCCGCGCAACGTGTTTTTGATATAGACGAAAGTCTATTATGGAAAGATGTATTGGAAAGTTTAGGCGGTAAATTCAAAATGTTTGCAAACTATCCTGCAGATCCCAATATGAACTAATGCCACAAAAAATGCATAAATTGCTGGTATAGAGAAAAAGTATTATGACTAACGAGAATGAAATGACTGGATCAACAGATGAAAAATCGACGAATCCGGGGGCTGTTCAGGAAAACCCTGAATTAACAAATGAGAATGAAAACAATATTGATTCCACCTCCGATTCTACTGAAAACCAAGTACCACAAGTTGAAGTAGCGGATGAAGCACCAAGCACAACAGAAGCTTCCGCACAAGAAGAATCTGCTGTGTTAGAGCAAGCAAATGAGGAACCCTCAGCTGCACCCGAAGAAAAGGCAGCTGTACCGGAATCTCCACAAGCAGCATCTAAAGAAGAATCTATTTCTCCAACTGATAAAGGTAAGACAGCTGATACACCAACTGAACCTGCTTCACAAGACAATTCTGCTTCAGAAGCAAAAGAAGAGGAAGAAGTTGAAGAAGAGATAGACTACTCTACTTTCAGCAAAGAAGATTTGACAGCTGCCCTAGCCGATTTATCCAGTCAGGATGACGGATTCAAAAAAGGCAAAAAGATCAGCGACATCAAGAAGGCTTATGATGAGATATTCCAAGTGGAAAGAGCAGAGGCCCTAAAAAAATTCGAATCAGAAGGTGGGTCAAAAGACGACTTCCAATACAAGCTTGATGAGTTCTCGATTAAATTTGAAGCTTATTTCAAAATTCTCCGAGAGAAAAAATCTAAGAACGCCAAAGAACAAGAAAAGCAAAAAGAAAAAAATCTAGAGCTTAAAAATGCATTGCTTGAAAGACTGAGGGTCTTTGTGGATGATGATGAAAATACCTCTAGCATCAATGCGTTGAAAAAAATGCAGGAGGAATGGAAGGCCATAGGCCCAGTACATCATCAGCACAACAGAACGCTCTGGGCGAATTACAATGCACTAATGGATCGCTACTACGATCACAGAAGCATTTACTTCGAACTCAAAGAATTAGACAGAAAGAAAAATCTGGAAGCCAAACTGGAGCTTTGCAAACAAGCTGAATCTCTGGATGCACTTGAAAACCTAAACGAAGCCATCAAAAGATTGAATGAGCTTCACGAAGAATATAAGCATATTGGCCCTATCCCGAAGGAAGTTCAAGAAGAAACATGGCAACGCTTCAAGGCGGCTTCAGATCTGGTATATGCCAAACGCAAAGACTATGTTTCTCACCTCAAAGAAGAATTGAGTGAAAACTTTGAAAAGAAAACAAAAATCGCTGAGAAGATTGCCGAATACGCCAATTTCACTTCTGACAACATCGGTGAGTGGAATTCAAAAACTAAAGAGTTACTAGCGATTCAAAAAGAATGGGAAGCAGTTGGCGCCATGCCAAAGGATCAGGCCAAAGCAGTAAATAAAAAATTCTGGGGAGACTTCAAGTCTTTCTTTCATAACAAATCAGCCTTCTTCAAAACGCTCGACTCTCAGCGTGATGATAATTTGAAGAAGAAACAAGAGTTAGTAGACAAAGCCATTGAATTACAGTCCAGTGAGGACTGGAATGAGACTGCCAATGCTTACAAAGCACTGCAAAGGGAGTGGAAAGAAATTGGTCCAGTACCTGGCAAAGAACGTGAGAAAATCTACAAAAAATTCAAAGCGGCATGTGACGAATTTTTCAACAAGAAAAGAGGCCACAACAAAGAGATGGAATCATCATATGATGACAACCTAAAGAAAAAAGAAGACATCTGTAATTCTCTGGAAGCCTTAGCCGGTGCAGACGATCTGCATCCTGAACAAGTATATGAATTACAAGATGCATTTAACGCTATCGGCTTTGTCCCTAAAAAGGCTATTAAGTCTATTCAAAACAGATATCAAGAGGCGCTAAACAAAGTCATTGCCCAGGCTAAAGATTTTGATGAAGAAGAATTGGCAGAATTGAAATCATTGGTTAGAATCAATAAGATTAAGTCTGGCCCTCATGGAGATCATAAATTGCAACGTAAGGAGCATTCGATCAAAAGGAAGATTCAAAGTCTAGAAAAAGACGTCTCTACCTGGAAGAACAATTTGAGCTTCTTTGCTTCTTCGAAAACAGCTAATGAAATGCTCAAAGATTTTGAGGAAAAAATTAAAAAAGCGGAAGAAGAGTTGGAAGAGTTGAAAGAAGAATTAAAGTTGATTACCTACGCGGAACATTGATAATCAATGGCTTAAAAAAAACTTTAAAATTAAATTATTGAGAAACTTGCAGAAGAAAAATTCTGCTTTACTTTTGCACTCGCAATTAGCCAAAAGGGCTAACAATAATTAAGATTTTATTGCCTTCCATCGCTTAGTTGCGGTTCGACGATTGGACCAGAGCAACTAACTTGGAATCTCTTCCAAAGAAGAGAAGGCCGCAAAATATTTTGCCTCCATAGCTCAGTTGGCCAGAGCAACTGACTTGTAATCAGTAGGTCGTTGGTTCGAATCCGACTGGGGGCTCATTCGAAAGCAGCACTTGAGAAAGTAGCTGCTTTTTTTTATGCCTTATCATTACTTTCTCATTACATTTGAATCGCATTTCTGAGAGCTTACTTTTATTGACGTACTACCAAAATGGAAACCACCTCCCCTGATACAAGCCTTTTGAAACACGCACAGGAAATTCTCAAAAATACTTTTGGCTATGACAATTTCAGGCTGAAACAAGAGCAGGCCATTTCCCACGTACTAAATGATGAAGATGCCTTAATCATCATGCCTACAGGAGGTGGAAAATCACTTTGTTATCAAATTCCAGCCTTGGTTAAAGAAGGGGCTTGCCTGGTTATTTCTCCTTTGATTTCTTTGATGAAAGATCAGGTAGAGGCATTGAAGCAAAATGGAGTGGCAGCCGCATTTCTGAATAGTTCTATTAGTGCTGCCCAACAACGACAAGTCGAAGAGGACTTCATGGCTGGTCAAGTCAAACTACTTTATGTATCACCGGAGAAGCTCATGACACGTGACTTTTTTAATATCATAAAGTCTAGCACACTCAATCTCATTGCTGTAGATGAAGCTCACTGTATTTCACAATGGGGTCATGACTTCAGGCCAGAGTATACCAAACTCAAGTTCCTAAAAGAGCAGTTTCCAAAAGTTCCGATAATGGCCTTGACTGCTACTGCAGATAAGGCCACGAGAAGTGATATTTTAAATCAACTGAATATACCGCATGCGCAGACTTTCCTTTCCTCTTTTGATCGTCCTAATCTAAGTCTGGCAGTACGGCCTGCGCAAAAAAGAGTTGACGCGATTATCGATTGGATCAAAAGCCAACCGGAGGAATCTGGTATCATCTACTGTCTGTCTAGAAAAAGCACAGAATCACTAGCTCTGAAATTGCAAAAGCAAGGAATAGATGCAGATTTCTATCATGCAGGAATGGACTCACAAGTCAAGGACAAAGTACAGGAGAGATTCATCCGAGACGATTTGAAAGTGGTATGCGCAACCATCGCTTTTGGTATGGGTATAGACAAGTCCAATGTCCGGTGGGTCATCCATCACAACTTACCCAAAAATCTGGAGAGCTACTATCAGGAGATTGGTCGTGCAGGTCGCGATGGGTTAGATTCCAAAACTTTGTTATTCTACAGTTACAGCGATGTGATGCAACTCAAGCAGTTCATTGAAGAAGGTGAACAGAAGCAACTACTAGAAGCCAAACTGCAGCGCATGCAGCAATTTGCAGAGGCTACCTCCTGCCGTAGAAAGCTCCTACTGAGCTACTTTGGTGAGCAACTGGAAAAGGACTGTGGCAACTGCGACATTTGTAAAAACCCACCCGAGTTTATGGATGGACTCAAACTAGCCCAAATGGCGCTTTCGGCCGTTGCTCGCACCCAACAAAAAGTAGGCACTAGAATGCTCATCGATATCTTGCGCGGTTCTGGAAGGAATGACTTATTCCAGCTCGGCTATCAAAACATCAAAACCTATGGTGTAGGCAAATACCAAAGTTATGTAGATTGGCAGCACTACATCGGACAGTTTCTCAATCTCGGACTGCTGGAAATCGCCTTTGATCAACACAATATTTTGAGAATAACTGACTTAGGTAAAAAAGCACTCTATGGCGAGATAGAGGTAAAAATCAGCAAACCAGAAACTCAAGAGCAGCGCAAACAACGGCTCACTCCTGCTCAGCCCACTAAAAAAACACAGCAAACCAATATCCTTTTCGAACGACTCAGGGCTCTAAGGAAACAAATTGCAGAATCTCAGGGTGTACCTGCCTATGTGGTTTTTAGTGATTCTACGCTTCAAGAGTTATCTACTCACCGCCCCACCACCGACGACGAACTCCTCAATATCTCTGGAATCGGTCAACGCAAAGCTGATCAGTATGGTCGTGAATTCATTCATGAGATCATGAGTTTCATCAAAGAAAAAACTCTCGAAGGGGAAAAAATAAAAGGCACCTCTCATCTAGTAACTTTTGAGCTACTAAAGGAAGGACTGACACCAGAAGAGATTGCTACCAAACGAAAGCTCAACAAGGTAACAATCATCTCACATATTGCAACACTCTACGAACACGGACGTGAGATTGACATCCACCAATTCATTACCAAAGAGAGCCTTGAGAAAATTTCTACTGGCATCGATAAAACAGGACAAACAGAGCAACTTAAGCCACTTTTCGAGTATTTTGATGAGAAAATTCCTTACGACCAACTAAGATTGGCGATGGCGGTTTACAAACGCCAAGCAAATATTAATAATAGGTAATACCTACATTGGCTTATATGCCAATATCGATTATTATTGGTATATAAGCCAATATTTGCAATTATTGGCTAAAAAGCCGATATTTACTTAATTATGACCAGTATCCTTACAGGCGATATTATCAATTCTAGAGATGTAGACAGTCAAATATGGTTGCCCATACTCAAGAGTGCCCTCAATAAATATGGTACAACGCCTAAAAAATGGGAGATTTATCGTGGAGACAGTTTTCAGCTGGAAGTAGAGCCAACAGAAGCCTTACTAGCCGCCATCCACCTCAAGAGCAGCATCAAACAAACGACAACTTTAGATATCAGATTAGGAATTGGTATTGGAAAAAAAGATCATACCACGTCCAAAATCACCGAAGCCAATGGTGAAGCTTTTATCAACTCTGGCCAAGCCTTCGACCAGCTCAACAACAAAAAAACTATGGCACTTGTCACCCCATCGTCGAACTTAAATCAACAAATGGAGCTGGCACTTGATCTTGCGCTGCTTACCATGAATGCGTGGCCGGCAAACGCCGCCAAATACATTCGAACTTCCATAGAGCATCCAGACTGGAAACAGAATGAATTAGCCAAACATCTGGGCAAGAGCCAGGGTACAATAAGTCAGAGCCTCAATCGAGCGGGTTTTGACGACATCATGAAACTCGAAAAAAGATACCGTGAACTATTAACCAACCTATGATTTCACTAACCCTAAAACTCCTACTCGCACACCTAATTGGAGACTTTCTTATCCAACCCGATCAATGGGTAAAGGACAAAGAAGAAAAGAAGCACAAATCAAAGTACTTGTTTCTACATCTATTGATTCATGCAATAACTACTCTCCTATTACTGGAATTTGATTTCTCATACTGGAAAGGCCTGATGATTATCGTAGTCTCTCATTTTGCTATTGATCTGATCAAAATCAGCTGGCAAAACACTTCAAACAAGCGATGGTTATTTTTCATTGATCAGTTGGCACATCTCCTTATTGTAGCATGGGTCGTTTACCTATACGAACCGTATAATCTTACTCTCTCCTTTCTAATGGGAAATCAAATGATTCTATTCGTGATAGCACTACTCACTACCACGGTGGTATCTTCTATTTTCATGAAAGTGATCATTACCAAATGGGAACTGGAGAAAGACATCAACAGTGCGTCTCTGGAACACGCCGGTAAATACATCGGTATGCTTGAGCGCCTGTTCGTTTTTGGCTTTATTGTACTCAATCAATGGCAAGCCATTGGATTCTTACTAGCTGCAAAATCAGTGTTTAGATTCGGTGACCTGTCCAAAGCCAAGGACAGAAAACTAACAGAATATATTCTCATAGGCACACTTTTGAGCTTCGGGCTTTCTATCCTTAGTGGATTGGCATACAATTACTTTTCTAAAGCTATTGGTGGTTAAATCCCACCTACAGTTCCTTTTAGTTTAAGTTTCTTGCCTTCACGTAATACAAGGATATTAAACGATTCCCCTTTCTTCAATTGCCCAAACTCTAAAGCTACCTTTTCGATACCAGCTTCAGTAGTCAATGGGGTTCCGTTAACAGCAAGAATTATATCTCCACCTATTAAAATAACTTCATCATTATATTCCACTGGAATTGTTCCTCCTCTAATCCCCAACGCACCTATAGGTGAAAATAAGGTAACTTTTTGAACAAGCAACCCTACATTTTGAGGAATATTTAAGGCACGACCTAACTCTCCCCCAACATATTCAGCTTCCATACCAGTCCATGGAGTCACTTCATCTAACAATAAATCTTTGCAAACATTAGAAGTGGCAGCAAAGCCTAAACCTTGAAAACCTCCTGATTCTGAAAGAATATAACTGGCTAAACCTACCACTTCCCCTTTCATATTGAACATAGGACCACCTGAATTGCCTTGATTGATCGAAGCATCCGTTTGAAAGAATTCCATCACATGGGAACCATTAGCAAATCGACTTTTTTTATGTCGCCCACTGATATAGCCGACAGATAGGCTATAATCTAATCCATAAGGAGAACCTATTAAAAACACTTCATCTCCTATTCTCACTTGATCAGAATCACCCAACCGAGCAACTGTATTGTTTTTTGGTGCCCAAGACAATTGTATGGCAGCTACATCGGCAAATGGTGCTGAGCTCACAACTTTGGCGGGTATTGTCTCGCCATCGATAAACTGCACTTTGATATTCTCTGCAGTTTGCACTACGTGAGAAGCAGTTAAAACTAATCCATTTGCGTCTATCAATACACCTGAACCAATTCCTTGATTGGTCACCATCTGACCTTCTCTAACACTGAAGTCCTTTCCTTCAATAAGAATTTTTACAACAGACTTCGACAATTTTTCATAAAGATCACTAAGTGACTGAGCTTCAGATCGACCTATGATTAACACAGAAAAAATACACAATGATAAAAATCTCTTCATATCGATATAAGTAAAATATTAGTTTGAATTTGAGCTCTTAAGAAATTACCAAATAAGATGGAATCTGATACTTAAATTCAGCTATTAGGAACTCCTTATTTTCTCCTTTGAAAAAGGTCATTATTCTGTTGGCTGATTTTCCAATTCTTCTTCAGTAAGCCAACCACCACCCAAGGCCTTATAAAGCTGAATATACGACGTCAATAGATCACTTTGAACAGCAGCCAATCCTAGTTCGGCATCAAAGGCCTGACGCTGCGACTCTAAATATTCAAGGTAACTCGTAATCCCTTTATCATAACGTTCTGAGCTCAAGTATTGCGCATTTGTTGCTGCACGTACATGGTTTCGTCTAGCCACTACTTCCTGCTCATAGGTTTCAACCGCAATCAATGCATCCTCTACCTCTCGGAAAGCATTAAACACTACGGCTTCATAGTTGAGATAAGCTGATTCAGTTCGAACCTTTTCTATCTCTACTTTCCTCTTGTTCTTACCCCAGTTAAAAATTGGACCAACCAAACTCGCTCCAGCATTCCATGCCAAACCCCCTGAGTTAAAATCATTCAGTTCATTACTAACCCCTAATACGCCTGTCAAGGAAATAGATGGAAAACGAGCTGCCTGAGCTACTCCAATTCGCGCATTTTGAGCGACAATAAGCTGTGTAGCTAAGGCCACATCTGGCCTAGACAATAGTACTTCTGACGGAACTCCAACAGGAATATCAACAGCGACTGTAAGGCTATCCAAAGGCAAGCTATTCTCAATAGCTGTAGGAAATCCTCCCAGCAGTACACTAAGCGCATTTTCTGTTTGCCCCGCAGCCCTTACATAAATCGGTACAGCATATGCAGCAATTGCTTGCTGGATCTGTGCTTGGTTAAGATCAATTTCAGCAACAATCCCCTTATTATATCTCTCCTGAATCAGGTTTAATGAGCTGTCTCTCAAAGCAACGGTTCTTTCTGCAATTTCTATACTTGCTTCATATCTTCTCAATTCAAAATATAAGAAAGCCACTTCACTGGCTATAGCCAATCTTAGGTTTTGAAAACCCGCTTCCGAAGCTAAATACTCTGCAAGAGCAGCTTCATTCAACCTTCTGAGTTTCCCCCAAAAATCAATTTCCCAACTTACAGCCGCCAGTCCGGCATAATTTCCATTAGCTTCCGTATTAAGAAATCCCGCGTAGGTACCATAAGCGATATTACCCTGCGCATTTAATTGTGGTAGCAACTCTACTTTTTGAATCTTATATAGCAATTGTGCTTGTTTCAAATCATTGGCGCAATGCTGACATTCCTATTGCTATCAAGAGCTACAAGGATAAGAGAATCTAAAACTGGATCGTTGAAAAGTTCCCACCATTTGATTGTACCCAACGAATCAGGTTGGTTTTCAGCATATCTATAAGCTTCGGGAGCTTCCATCTCTGGGCTTTTGAATGCAGGCCCCATTTTGCATGAATACACAAACAATCCTATGCTTAACCAAAATACAATACTCTTTATCATCTTCTTCATACTTATTGCTCTGTTGAAGGCTCGATGCTTCGATTTTTTTCGTAATTAAATAGTTTACCTATCAACACAAAGAGCATAGGATATAAAAACACACCGAGAAACGTTGCCAAAGTCATACCACCAAGCAGCGCCATACCCATAACCTTTCTCGCTTCAGCGCCTGATCCACTGGCTATCACTAATGGAAATACGCCCAATATGAATGAGAAAGCCGTCATTAATATTGGCCTGAATCGTGATCGGGCAGCCGCGATAGCTGAATCAAAAGAGAAAGGCCTTTTTGAAACTCTTCATTAGCAAACTCTACTATCAAAATAGCATTTTTTGCAGCCATACCGATCAACATCACAAAGGACACTTGTGCAAAAATATTATTCTCAAAAGTCGGACTAAACTGTCGGGATGCCCACAATGCGAACAAAGCTCCGAAAATTGCAAATGGTGTTCCTAACAGAATACTCAGAGGTAAAGACCAACTTTCATACTGAGCAGATAATATCAGGAATACAAAAACAAGAGAAAAAGTTAAGATTATACCCAAGGACCCTGAGGCTTTCTTTTCTTGAAACGACATGGCATTCCATGAAAAGCTCATGTCAGAAGGCAACACCTCTCCTGCTACTCTCTCTAGTGCTTCCATTGCTTGTGCAGAAGTGAATCCAGCAGCAGGGCTACCAGTTACCTCCACAGATCTAAAAAGGTTGAACCTATTGGTATAATCTGGTCCTGAAATCTCCTCAATATCTACTAATGTTGCCAATGGCACCATATTCCCCTTATCGTTTTTGATAAAGAAATTACTTATTTGAGATTCGTCTACTCTGTATTCTGGTTCGGCTTGAATATAGGTTTTATAAAGACGGCCAAATCTTGTGAAATCATTGACATAGGCTCCTCCCATAAATGCGCCAACAGTAGTATATAAATCATTCAGCTTCACGCCCATCTTCAGCGCCTTTTCTTTGTCCACATTCATATATCGCTGTGGAACTGTGGCTTGAAAAGTAGTAAATGCTCGCCCTATCTCAGGAGCTGCATTAGCTGCTTGTATAAATTTCATGGTATTTTCGGATAAATAGGCTGGAGAGCTCCCTAACCTATCTTGAATCATAATACTAAACCCTGATCCATTTCCAAGACCAGGAATGGCAGGAGGCCCAAAGGCAAAAGCTTGGGCGCCTTTGATAGCGAAATACAGCTTCTTATTCACTTCATCCACAATCTCCTTGGCTGTTCGATCACGCTCTGCCCAATCTGTAAGTGTGACAAACATGAAGCCATTGTTGGACGACATAGCACCAGACAGTAAACTGAAACCCGTAGCTGTGGTAACATACTTCACTTCAGGTACTGTGGCCATAATTTTTTCTATTTCTTTGGCGACCACATCTGACCTCTGCAATGATGCGGCATTAGGTAATTGCATATTCACAAAGAAATATCCCATGTCCTCTTCAGGAATAAACCCACCTGGAACCATTTTACCAAAAATACCAGCGGCAATTGTCATGATTACAATGAAAATGACTCCCCTTTTAACTTTACGCGTAACCACATTGGTGAAGCTCATATAGGCGTCGGTACTTTTATCCATCCCTTGGTTAAATTTCCCAAAAAACCAACCTAGCGCCCCACCATACTTCTCTGGCTTCTTGAGTAGAATGGAACACAACGCTGGACTTAATGTCAAAGCGTTCACAGAAGAAACCATAACAGATACCACAATGGTTATAGCAAACTGTTGATAGAGCAATCCCGTAATCCCTGCCATCCCAGCAACTGGAATAAATACTGCAATCAACACCAAGGTCGTGGCTATAACTGGAGCAGTCACTTTACTCATTGCATCCAAAGTAGCTTCCTTGGTACTCATTCCTTTTTCAATATTTACCTGAACCGCTTCTACCACTACAATGGCGTCATCCACTACAATACCAATGGCTAGCACCAATCCCAGTAGTGACAGAACATTGATGGTAAAACCAAGCGCAGGGAAAAACATGAATGCTCCGATCAATGAAACAGGAATGGCTAAAGTAGGAATCAATGTTGCTCTCCAGTCTTGAATGAATATGAACACCACTAAAACCACTAAAATCAAAGCCACAATCAAAGTCACAATGATGTCTCGTATACCTGCAGTAATAGGTGCTGTAGAATCCAAAGACACATCATATTGCATACCCTCAGGGAATGCAGCCTTGAGGTCTTCCATATCTTTGATTACATTTTCTGCCAATTCCACAGCATTAGATCCAGGTGCCTGATACAAGGCAACTATTGAACAAGTTTCCCCATTCAATCGAGTAAATGAATTATAGGTCTCTACGCCCAGGCTAACTGAAGCAATATCTCCAAGTTTGACCTGAGAACCGTCTTCTTTAGTTCTCACCACGATCTCTTCAAATTCCTTAGGTGAATTGAATCGTTCTGGCAATCGAACAGTATAGGTAAACTCAGTGCCAGGAGGTGCCGGTTCAGCACCAAATTTACCTCCAGGCACGATGATGTTTTGCTCGTTGATGGCTGTCAAGATTTCAGGTACCGTCAATCCCAAATGAGACAGACGGTCAGGTTTGATCCAAATCCTCATGGAGTAGTCAGAAGCACCTAAGACATTCACCCGACCAATCCCTTTGATCCTTGATAATCTATCCTTGATATTGATTAATGCATAATTTCCCAAAAAGTCTTGATCGTATCTTCCATCGGAAGTCAATGCCACTAGCATCAATATATTAGGCAAAGATTTCTCGGTGGTAACACCGAGTTTCTTCACTGCCTCAGGTAGTTTGGCTGTAGCCGCCGACACACGATTTTGAGCCAAGACCGTATTCATATCTGGATCGGTACCTACATCAAATGAAATATCAATCACCATAGAGCCATCGTTGGCATTGGTAGACTTCATATAAATCATGTTGTCTACTCCATTGATTTGCTGCTCCAGAGGTGTAGCCACCGACTCTTCTACATTGATCGCATTGGCACCGGTGTAGTTGGCTCTTACCTGAACTATGGGTGGTGTCAGGTTTGGATATTGTTCAATAGGTAAATCTATTACTGATACCGCCCCAACTATTACGATAATGATGGCAATAACCATAGCCACAATTGGCCGATGAACGAAGAAATTTCCTTTCTGATCTGACATATCGGACAATTATTTTAAACTAACGCTTTTGAATTCTGTCACTTCGGGAGCCACTTTATCTCCAGTTCTCACCTTTTGAATTCCTTCCAAAATGACAAGCTCACCTTCCTTTAAGCCCTCCTGAATCATCCATAAATCGTCCATTCGCTCACCTACTTTCACTTGTCGTGCTTGTACAATTCCCTCTTGATCAACCACAAAAACAGAATATTGCCCCTGCAATTCCATAACACATCTTTGTGGAATGGTAATAGCACCTTTCTTATCATCCATTTTCACTCTAACTCTACCAAATTGTCCAGGACGAACAATAAGGTTAGGGTTTGGAAATGAACCCTGAACTAAAATTGCTCCTGTAGTAGCATCTACTTCTCTATTGATAAAATCAACACTTCCTTTGAAAGGGTGCTCTATACCATCCGATAATATTAAGGTAAGCGATTCTTTTCGCCCTTCTTCATCATTTTTATTTAATTCTTCTCGGTTTTTACTCACATATCTCGCAATGGTGAGATACTCGCTTTCTGTCAAGAAAAATTGTACTCTAATAGTATCAATTCTTGAAACCGTATTTAGTATTACCGGATTAGGGTCTCTTCCAACAAACTCTCCAACCCGAGCATTGGTCTTTCCAATAAATCCAGTAATCGGAGAGGTTAATTTACAATATCCCAAATTTATCTGACTCATTCTTAAATTGCCCTTGGCGGCATTTACAGAAGCAATAGCAGCATCTCTTTTTGATTGTGCGTAATCCAAATCACTTTGACTTACCGCATTGATTGCAGCCAATGGCTTATAGCGTTCCAGTTCGTTTTCTGCATTGGCCAACATGGTTTGAGCTTCAGCCAGTTTGGCTTGCATAGCAGACACTTCTGCTTTGAATGGTTCGGGGTCTATAGCGTATAGCAGTTTACCTTTCTCTACTCGCACACCTTCAGTAAAGTAGATTCCCTCCAAGAAACCCTCTACTCTGGCACGAATTGGAATATCCTTCAATCCAAAAACTTGACCTACAAACTGCCGATACAAAGGCACATCTTTTTTGGTGACTTTGACTACTGGCAACTTTTGAGGTGGAATGACGGCAGCTTGTTTTTCTTTGCAGCTAAATATGATCACACATAGGATCAAGACCATCAATGTATGGCGTAGTTTCATTTGGTGAGTTTAGAAAGTATCAAATCAGACTTTTATTGATGGATTGCCATCACATTTCGAAATTAAGAAACTAATGGCTAATTATTCTTTTTAATAAAGAATTTTCGCATTCTTTGTTAACCTTAATCTATCAATATGTATTTCAAACAATTACTTTTAATAAATAGCCTTTGGCTTACACTGGTTTATTTTATTGCAGGATGTGCTCCTACACACCCTTTGGTTTTAGATGCAGCGTGGGAAAACGCTGTATACGAACCCAGAAATTTTCGAAAAGTAGCTGTTTTTGGCATGTCTAAAGTTGAGAAAAACAAAAAAGACTTCGAAAAAGATGCTGTCAAGTATTTCAAAAGCAAGGGAGTACCCGCTGTCGCTGGCCATACCATTATCGACATTGGACCGGAAGGTGACGATGTCGACAATTCCGCCATCAAAAAAGAACTCTATGCTCAAGGATTTGACGGTGTGCTGACTGCCGCTTCCATTGAAAACATTTCAAAAGATGATGAAGACATTACAGATGAAGAATTGGCCAGCCATGCACAAGGTCTGTATAAATTTGGACAATACTTTGAAGCGAGATATGACCATCTTCAATCAGATGTAGATCACTCCCATCACAAGTATTCTATCCTGGAGGCCAATTTCTACTACCTCATGGATTACAATGAGTTTGATGGTAACAGTCTGGTTTGGATTTCACACTTCAAATATGATCTGGAGAATAAATCTGATGTCGCACTAAAAATCGACAACTATGCACACGTAGTAGTTAATGCCCTATTTGAAGATCAGGTGATTTTGGAGAGATAAAATTCAAATTATACATTTAAAAAAATAACTAATCAATTAATACTAATCTTATGAAACTTGTATTATACCTGACACTAGTGGTCTTAGTGGCTTCGAGCTGCGATTCGACAGAGGTGACCCAAAAGAACAATGTCAAACTCATTGAAAATTATATATCAGCCGTGGAAAATAAGGATTATGATACTATGGCATCACTATTAGCAGATAGCTATGTAGGAATCGGTCCGTCCGTTTCTGATACTACCACCAGAAATTTGGCACTAGCTGCGTGGAAATCAAATAGCGCTGAGTTATACGAATCTATTAAATACTCAAAGTCCAGGGTGTTTCCCATAACTGTCAAAGATGGTGATTATCCAGGCGAATGGGTATCCAACTTCGCCTTGCTCACCGTGAATTATAAAAATGGGAAGTCTGTTCAATTGTTGGCAAATACTTCATATAAAATAAAAGATGGAAAGATCACCAACAGCTTTACTTTTTACAATGAAGCTGACGCTCTTGAGCAACTAGATTATGTATTTATCGACCTCAATGACCTAAACAATTAAGATCATGAAGATATTTTTAAGCCTCCTATTTACAATGAGTGTATTTACATCATACGCTCAGTCTGATATGAATCTAGCTAAAGGCCTAGGGCTTTTTGTATTCCCTGCAAAAGATCAAGACGCCACCACTCAAAGCAACGAAGAATACGAATGCTACAAATGGGCAATGAAAGAAACCGGTGTAAATCCATTAGATCCGCCAAAAGTAGAAGCTGAAAAAGTTGAAACAGGACCTGATGGATCTGCAGTAGTAGGCGCTGCGGGAGGTGCTGCTGCTGGAGCTGCTATTGGTGCTATCGCGGGCGATACAGGTAAAGGTGCGGCCATAGGAGCTGTAGTAGGAGGACTTCGAGGACGAAGAGCTCGCAAATACAGTGAATACAAAGAAGCTGAACAAAATCAAGCAGCGGCTAAAGCTACCGAAGAAGAAATGATGAATAATTTCAAAAAAGCATTTACCGCTTGTATGACTGCCAAAGGTTATACAGTACAATAAGTGCAAGGGGTGTAGTTTTTTCTACTCCCCTTGTTAATTTCCTAATTTAAATCTTCCTCACCTTCTGCTGTTCGGTACTCGCATCGATCATTTTGGCATAACTCACTTTTTCGCCGGAAGCAGATTCGTAGTAGTAATGCAAACCCTCCAACGTAAGTGTACACTCGCCCAGTTCATACCTCAACACTTCTACCTTATCTCCCTCTAACAAGGGTTCTCCATTGATATCCAATAACTGTGGGGCTTGCTTTTCTTTTTTCTTTTTCTTGAATAATCCAAACATCAAATGTCGCTGTTTCTTGTGTGGCGCAAATTATTTATTTCTGATTATAAAATTGAGCGGTAATGGTCTAATTTTATCCTCTCAATTAAGACCATAACTAAATCAGTAGAAAATGAAATATTCTCATCTAATTATAGCAAGTATTTTCATCACTGCTTGCAACAACAATCCACAATCTTCATCAGAAACTGCTTCTGAACCTACAGAAACCACTACTGAATCGGTAAAAGATACGGCCACCGATGGCGTAAAGTTTAAAAGCAAAGGCATCCAAACGATATACAGCGCTTATGAAAAACTAAGAGACGCTTTGGTAGCGACAGACTACGAAACAGCCAAAACGTTCGCCAAAGACTTGAGCGATGCACTCAAAGCAGATGAGAGCACCTGGCAACAGGCGAGCATCGCAGATGGAATTATGAATGCTGGGGACGTCGAAAAAGCCAGAGAAGTGTTTTCAGAATTGAATAACTCTATGGAAAGTGTATTCGAAGGTGCCGTAGAATCTGGTGAGATTAATAAGTGCTACTGCCCTATGGCTCTAGACAATGAAGGAGCATCCTGGTTCAGTACAACAAAGGAAATCAAGAATCCATATTTCGGTGACAAAATGCTGAAGTGCGGAATGGTAAAGAAGACGATTAAGTAAAACTCGGAATCAGCAGATATTCGCAAATGTCATCCGTCATGGCAGACAACGCGGGACGCGAAGTTTGAAGCAATCTTGGTCTAAGATTCATTTTCGAAATCTAAGATCGCTTCGTTCCTCGCGATGACGTTATTTAATGACATTTGAGACAGTTACTCTTAGCAGATCCATTCTTTCTGCATGCAATTTTACTCTCCTTTTCAATTCCAAAATTAATATTTAGGGTCTACCGTGATCTTGAACCTGTTTTTGCTATATTCGTGGCTCATTGAACCTAGGATTTTAGTCTGCTAATAATTCGCAATTGGGTTCAAAATTTAATAGATTAAATAGCAACATTAATTAATAAATAAGCACATGAAGATTCTTGTTTGTATTACGCATGTTCCAGACACGACTTCCAAAATTGCCTTTACCGATGGCAATACCAAGTTTGATCAGACAGGTGTTCAGTATATCATTGGACCTTACGACGATTATGCTTTGGCAAGAGCCGTAGAACTGAAGGAACAATCTGGAGGAAGTATCACTGTATTGAACGTAGGAGAAGCCGAAACCGAACCTACCTTGAGAAAAGCATTGGCCATTGGGGCTGACGACGCCATTCGCGTAAATGCTTTCCCTAAGGATTCATTTTTCGTGGCTAATCAAATAGCGAATGCAGCTAAAGAAGGCGGATACGATCTGATCCTGATGGGTAGAGAATCTATCGATTTCAATAGTGGCGTTGTTCACAGTATGGTAGGAGAATTGTTAGGCATGCCTTCTCTATCTCCTGTAATGACTTTAGATATCGAAGGCAATACAGCCAAGATGACCAGAGAGATCGAAGGTGGAAAAGAATATTTAGAGGCAGATTTACCATTAGTATTAGGTTGTCAAGAACCTATTGCAGAATGGAAGATTCCAAATATGAGAGGGATCATGACGGCAAGAACCAAACCTTTGAACGTTGTAGAACCTGCTGACGATTCAGTTAGGACTCAGTTGAGTACATACGAGATGCCTCCTGCCAAAGGAGCAGTAAAAATGATCGATGCGGACAACGTATCTGAATTGGTTGATTTGTTGAAAAACGAAGCCAAAGTACTCTAATTATCAAGCCCAAAAAATTAAAGAAATGTCCATATTAGTATTCATAGAAATATCAGAAGGCGAAATCAAAAAATCGTCATTGGAAGCAGTAAGTTATGCTGCAGGTATCGGTGGTGATGTGTCTGCCATTGCATTTGGAGAGGCCAGCAATGATGCATTGGCTGCAGCCGGAAAAGCAGGTGCAACTAAAGTACTGCATGTATCCGACGAAAAATACAAACAAGGAAATATTCAAGCTTATGCTTCAGCTTTGGCTGCGGCTGTTGAAAGCACAGGTGCTGAAACTGTGGTTTTAGCCAAGTCATCACTAGGTGATCCTGTATCTGCAAGATTGGCGATTAAAATCGGTGCTTCGTTAGCGACTAACGTAACCGAATTGCCTGACACCTCAAATGGATTTACTGTAAAAAGAAGCATCTACACAGGTAAAGCTTTCGCTAACGTTGACTTGACTGAAGGCAAGAGAATTATCGGGATCAAAAAGAATGCAGCCATTATCAAGGAAGATGGTGCAGAGGCAGCTGTAGAAGCATTTAGCGTGAATGCTGACGATGCTGACTTTAAAGTAACTGTAACCTCACAGGAAAAAGCAACAGGAGACATTCTACTTCCTGAAGCTGACCTGGTAGTATCAGGTGGCAGAGGCTTGAAAGGTCCAGAGAACTGGGGAATGATCGAAGATTTGGCTAAGACATTAGGAGCGGCTACAGGATGCAGCAAACCAGTATCCGACATGGATTGGAGACCGCATCACGAGCACGTAGGGCAAACAGGAATTAAAGTAGCTCCTACCCTTTATATTGCAGTTGGTATCTCAGGAGCAATTCAGCATTTAGCTGGTGTCAATTCATCGAAGTTTATCGTAGTGATCAACAAAGATCCTGAGGCTCCATTCTTCAAAGCAGCTGATTATGGAATCGTGGGAGATGCTTTTGATGTGGTTCCTAAATTAACAGAAGCTATCAAGGCTATAAACAATTAAAAGAACGTTGGAGAAAATAAAACTAGACATTATAGGATTATCCTCCAGCCATGCACAATCGGGCTCATTTGCGCTGGTGTTAGGCGAATCGGAAGGTGGTCGGAGACTACCGATAATTATTGGCATGTTTGAGGCTCAAGCTATTGCCATAGAAATTGAGAAGATTACGCCTAACCGGCCCATGACCCATGATTTATTCAAGTCCTTTGCCGGTCATTTTGAAATTGACGTAAAGGAAATCATCATTTCTGATTTAAAAGAGGGTGTTTTCTTTGCCAAAATCGTCTGTGTAAACAACAATGGAAAAAAAGTAGAGATAGACGCAAGACCATCGGATGCCATCGCCATTGGCATTCGATTCGATGCTGAAATCTACACCAATGCAGCTGTAATGGAAGAAGCCGGCATTGTCGTAACAGACGAATTTGAAGAAGAGCTAGACACCCTTTCCTCTCCAGAGGACCAACCGAAAGAAGAGAAAAAAGGAAAGGGCATTAAAAAGCATTCGGTTGAAGAATTGAATCGACTTTTGGACAAAGCACTGGCCGAGGAAGATTACGAGAAGGCCGCTCAGCTTCGCGATGAGTTGAATCGTCGGAATTAGGATCCAAGACAATAGAATCAAGATTAATAGTATAGGATATATGCTCGTAGCAGATCGCATTCTTGAGTTTTACCAGTCCCTTGCACCTCCAACCAAACTTCCCAAGAAAGTAGAAACGATGAATCCCTATCGGTCTGAAGATGGATGGGACGCAACAACTCAATTCTACCAGAAATATTATTCCGACAACAATTCACGGAGAATGCTTTTCGGCATCAATCCGGGTCGGTTTGGTGGCGGTATTACTGGAGTTCCTTTTACCGATCCGTTGCTTCTTGAAGAAGTTTGCGAGATTCCTAACCCATTCAATAAGAGAGCTGAATTGAGCTCCCGATTCATTTATGAGATGATTGATAACTATGGCGGGCCAAAAGCCTTCTATGACAAATTCTATATCACTGGAATGTCTCCGTTAGGTTTTGTGATGGATGGCAAGAATTTGAATTATTACGACCTCAAGGACTGGCAGAAGATTTTCGAAAAAGACATGATTCAATGGATCAAAGATCAATTGACTTTCAATATCGACACCTCAGTGGCATATAGCATTGGACAAGGTCAGAATCTAAAATTTCTCAAACAACTCAATGACAAGTACCTGTTTTTCGATGAGATAGTACCAGTACCCCACCCCCGCTGGGTCATGCAATACCGACTCAAAAGAAAGCAGGAATTCATTGACGAATATTTGCAAAAACTAGGCTGATTTTTGCCGTTCATCAAACTCATTCTCATTTTGATTTCGATGATTTCTAGATTTTATATCTTAGGATTTGAAATCATCAAGAATCCATTAATTCAATCAACTATGAGAAAGTTAGCCACAATGGTTGCGCTATATGCAACTATGTCCTTACAAGCACAAGACCCTTACGAATTTACATCTGTGATAGACTTGGAGGCTACCCCGATTATCAGTCAAGGGAGAACGGGAACCTGTTGGAGTTTTTCAGCCTCATCTTTTATCGAATCTGAAATCATCAGAAAGACTGGAAAAACCATAGACCTATCGGAAATGTATACGGTTCGCCAGACATACATGAACAAAGCTGAAAACTATGTTATGAGGCAAGGAAAAGCCAACTTCAGTGAAGGTGGCCTGGCTCACGATGTATTGAATTCTATCAAAGCAAATGGACTGGTGCCGAGTGAAGCATATCGTGGGTTGGATAAAGGAAACAACTACCACAACCATGCAGAAATGGTCGCAGTTTTGGAGTCAATGGTTAAAACCTATGCAAGTAACCCTGGAAAAAAATTAAGCAAAAAATGGAAGCCGGCTGTTGAGGCCGTACTGGATGTCTATCTGGGTGAAGCTCCAGAATCATTTACCTATGAAGGGAAAACTTACACCCCTCAGTCCTTTTTTGAAATGACACAAATCAATCCTGATGATTATGTATCCATTACTTCATTTAGTCACGCGGATTTCTATTCTTCGTTTATTTTGAATATCCCGGACAACTTTAGCAATGGCAGTTTTTATAACCTACCACTAGATGACTTTATCAAAACATTGGACAACTCCTTGGAGAATGGCTACTCTGTAGAATTCGACTGTGATATCAGTGAACCAACCTTCTCAGCTAAACATGGCCTGGCTATCATCCCTGAAGTAGCCGGCAACAATAAAGCTGCACTGGAGGGACTTTATCCCGAACTGGAGGTTACACAACAGTATCGTCAGGAAGAGTTTGAAAATTTCGCCACCACTGACGATCATTTGATGCACATCATGGGACTGGTAAAAGACCAAAAAGGCAACAAGTATTACAAAGTGAAAAACAGCTGGGGCAACAACTCAGACAGAATCGGCAACAATGGCTTCATCCATATGAGTGAATCCTACATGAGATTGAAAACCATAAGCATCACCGTTCACAAAGATGCTATCCCGAATGATATTGCTAAAAAACTAGGAGTAAAATGAAATTCCAATTACTTGGGGTTACTGATAGCTTGAAGGTAATACCCAAGTATTTTCCAATCACCGTCTTTCTTACCTAACAGCCAGGTGGTTTGTTCACGCTCCCAACTTCTAAACTTGTTGCGCCCTGTATCTAAGGTCACAACAACGGCGGAATTGTCTCTCACATTAACTGAAAGCACATCAAAGGAATTAGTATAGGGTCCGGCTTGTTCTATCATCCATGAAGGCCATATATCTAAATCGTCTCCTGACAAAGACATGTGCGCCTGCCAGTTGATTGGATCTGGTGAATAATTGCCATTCCACATAATAAATTGATCACCTAATGCTGATAAAACTAAGTCGGGCATACATAGACTTAGCCCTTCATGATAGTTACTGATAGTTTCTTTTAAATGGACGTGTTCTTCGTCAACTGGAACAAATGCAGTCACACGGTGATACTTCCAGTGATGAGTCAATTGCCATGTTTCTCCATAGTCTGTAGAGAGGTGTGTGGTCCATTCAAATGTATCAGCTGTTTTAAAATTAAGCAGTGTCTCGTCCTGAAATAGCGTTACACAAAAAACGACGTCATGAACGAACTCACAGAGAACAAGTATGTTAAAAGAACACAGAAGGACTACAGCTACGCTTTTAAATTGTCAGTTGTGTCAGAAGTTGAAAGCGGAGAGTTAGGTATAAAAGCCGCCGCTCGCAAGTATGGTATTCAGTCACACTCTACAGTTACCAATTGGCTTCGGAAATACGGTAACTTTGATTGGGTCAATAAATCAACACTTCGGATGCCAAAATCTAAAGACCAAAAACTATACGAACTCGAACAGAAAGTACGGCTGTTGGAAAAACAGAAAAAAGAGCTTGAACAGCAGGTTGAAAACGCAGATAAGAAAGCTATTTTCTTTGATATGATGATCGACATAGCCGAAGAAGAATTCAAACTCCCTATCAGAAAAAAGTCTTTACCCCAACAGTTGATCGATTCAAGGTTGAACAAAAAGAAGGGGTAACCCAGATCTGTAGACTGTTGGGGATGAATAGGCAAATCTATTACCGCTCTATCAGAAGGAGTAAACAAAAGCAAGAAATAGCCACCAAGGTAGTAATCATGGTTGAAAAGGTGCGTATGAAAATGCCTCGTATCGGTACCAGAAAGTTGTATCATTTACTTTATGACCAACTTCAGCCGCTGGGAGTTGGAAGAGACAGGCTATTTGCTATTATGAAAGCAAATCACCTCCAAATAGCACCTAAGAGACAATATCATATTACTACTGACTCACATCATCGATTTAGAAAACATAAAAACCTTATTGATGGGCTTTCCATACAAAGGCCTGAGCAAGTATGGGTATCGGATATCACCTACATTGGAACACGGAAAAACCCGATGTATTTATCGCTGGTCACGGATGCTTATTCAAAGCGGATCATGGGCTATGATGTATCGAAAAGCCTAGATGCTTCAGGTGCAATATCAGCCCTTAATATGGCTATTGCCAATCGTATATATCCTGAGCGAATGTTGATCCATCACTCAGACAGAGGGTTGCAGTATTGTTGCGATGCTTATCAGCAGTTGCTTGATGAGGCAGCAATTACTTGTAGTATGACAGAAACCTATGATCCGTATCAAAATGCTATAGCCGAAAGGGTGAATGGGATATTGAAACATGAATTTATCTTAGGGATCACCACATCAGATGTAACACTAATGGACAAACTCATTGAGCAGAGTATTTATATTTACAATCATGATCGGCCTCATTGGAGCTGTTGGATGAATACACCAGCCCTTATGCACCAGCAAGATAAGGTCAAGATCAGAAACTATAGAAACAAAAATAGCATCGAGTTGAAACCCGATGCTATCTAATATTTTATCCTAAAATCTGTAACGCTTATTTAGGACTAGTCACAGAAATTTTACCTGTATTTTATTTTTGGCTGGATTGCGCGACCAGTTCGCTTCAAAGCCATTATTATTTATAATTCCATTCAAAACCATCACATTCGAATGTTCAGAATCATAATACACTCTTTGTACCTGCATCGAATCCTTCATGTACATAGAAGCTTCTACTGCAAAGTGCTTTTCCTTAAATATGCCTTTATAGGATTCTTGAATAGAACATCCTTCCAGACGATTAGATATGACTTAAATACCTGCATTCATCTCATAGTTACCAGGAGATGTTCTATCCATAGCTTCTACCTTCCAGGTTCCAACCAATTCGGAAAGCCTTTCATATCCTATATGCTGGCAAGGAAGACTACCTACTTGACAATAGCCATTCAGAGTAGACATCAATATTAGGAGAAGTAACTTTTTCATATTTATAAATTAATTCAATAACTGATTCATCGACCAAATTTTGACCTTACCATCACCGCCTCCACTTACCAACATAGATTGATTCGGAGATAGAGAAATACCAGTACAATACTTTTCATGTGCAGCTATATTTTTGATCAGCTTACCACCTAACTCCCAAATGTTGATATGGCCATCTACCGCACAGGTGATGATGTACTCTCTCAACATCACTATTCCGGAAATTGCACCATCATGTGCATTCCACTTTGATATCACTTCAAAAATATCATTCCAGACTACGACAGTACCTTGCTGATCACCAGTTACCATATAACCATCCTTACCAGCGGCCAATTCCCAAATAGCAGATTCATGAGGAGTTTCCACAGATCGGATCAGTTGGCCGGATAGATTCCAAACCTTCATATATGAATCATCTGCTGCAGTTATAATTCGTTCACCATTAAAGGTCACTTTTCTCACTTGCCCCTTATGTCCGGCCAACTTTGCTATCAACTCCCACTCTGAAGTCCAAATTTTCGCCACTTGATCTCTACCCGTGGTCACATATCTATTCGCTGAAAGTATTTCATGGATATCTAGAATAGCTTGGTTATGAACTTTCAAAGCGTCCATTGACCCGGTTTTTAAATCCAGCATATATATGAACCCTGCATAATCCCCTGCAACCACTTTTGAATCAGCATCAGTAAATATAACCTTGGAAAGCGAGTGACTAAATCCAGTAAAATTCCTCACGAAATTTCCATTTAAAGTGTAAATGTTTACAACTGAGTCTTTCCCTGCAGTAGCTACCTGATCACCCATTCTGGAAATTGCTACGTCATATATAGTATTGGGATGATCTAGAGTTATGCTTTGGGCCAACGCGTTGCTTCCTAAAATTGTCCATAGAAAGATGAGGGTTCTCATGATTAGCTCGATTTTAGTTTTCTCTAAAATACGAGCACTACATTCACAACTATGGGAAGTACCGTCGATTAACCATTTCTAAGTAACGAACTGATAGAATATGAGACCCAAATTGATTTTGCAAAGCATCTTTTCAAGGTTTAATCATTAGAGAATCTCCTATTCTTGGATTAATATAATCTCTTATTGATATTATGCTAAATCAACTAATAGTACAATTGAAGTCTATAAATTCTACAACATTTTCCACTTTCCTATACCCAACCAATATTAGTATTGTCCAATAATAATTGACTTATCACAATGTTTTCTTTGAAATACACAAATTAGGAATTTTACCTAAGAAAATAAATAGGTAATTCTACGAATTACAATTGTCCAAGTATTAGTACATATTTGTAATAGATACTTAAACAAACTGTTATGAATCTCGTCAGAAAATCTATCATCATCGGTACACTTTTAATGAAAGTCATTCCATTAGCATTGTACTTGATATTCGTTTGATAAAAGAAAATTGAAGACCGCAGGGTCTTTTTTATTAGCTATAGAGGAAGATAGTCAGAATATTGACGACTCTGTTTTTGTCGTCAATAATTCCAGGCTATGAAAACCACGAACAGAATTACCCTTCTTATTTAGCTTAGGGCTCCAAACCGCCACTGCAAATTCTTCTGGATAGACTGCAGCTATCCCGCCCCCTACTCCACTCTTTCCTGCCAACCCCACCTTGAAAGCAAACTGACCAGATTCGTCATAAAAACCACATGAGAGCATTAAAGCATTAAGGCGCTTCACTTGACTTTTCGTCAAACTGAATCCAGCATGCTCGTATGACATTCCATTTTCACCAAAATGAAGAAATGATGCAGCAAGCGCCCTGCAATTCATCTCAATGGAGCACTGCTTATAGTAGAAATCTAAGATATCATCTGTATCATTCACAATATTGCCCTTCGCCTTCATCATATTAACAAATGCGGCATTTAGATAGCCCGTTTCTTTTTCAGATTTGGCTACCACTTCATTGTATGTGATGTCATGCAAACCAGCAAGCGATCGTACAAAAGCAAACAGTTCAGCTTCTGGGTCTTTCAGTTCAGACAACAAAACGTCCACAACCACCAGGGCACCAGCATTTACAAATGGGTTTCTAGGAATACCATTTTCATATTCGAGTTGAACGATGGAGTTAAATGGATTGCCTGAAGGTTCTACGCCTACACGCTTCCATAGTTTTTCTCCTAAAAGTGAAAAAGCCATGGCAAGACTGAATACTTTGGAAATACTTTGGATAGAAAAACTCTCCTCTGAATCACCGATGGCATAGTGTTCATTGCGAATAGTAGTTAAGTGCATGCCGAATTTATTCGGATTGACTTTCGCCAATTCAGGAATGTAGTTGGCTACTTCGCCACCATTCTCTATTGCATTGACCTCCAAGGCAATTTCATCAAGTATTTGCTGATAATCCATACTCAAAATTGAATGGATAAATTGATATCATGAAATTCCCATCCGCTTTTTTTGAATAGGAAATTGAAAATTATTTATTCATTATTGACCATAACAAATGCGGCCCAATAATAAGGATCTTCATATTCTTCTTTAACCGCTTTTTGAGCTTCATTAAAAGCCATTTTTATATTTTGGCCACCTAACCAGTTTTTATAAAAACTGCTCATCAGTTTCATAGTAGCTTCATCATCCACTTTCCACAAACTCATTACCAAGTGTTTAGCTCCGGCCACACTAAATGCCCGTGACAATCCATAAACGCCTTCACCATTCACAACTTCTCCGGTTCCTGTTTCACATGCGCTCAATACGACTAGTTCAGTATTGGTCAAAGTCAAATTCATGGCATCGTACGCAGTGAAAACACCATCTGAAGGATTCTCTATACTTGGTTCTTCCTGCTGACCCGCGCCTGCTAATAATAAACCTGATCTCATCAAAGGATTGGAAGATCGAAGTGTCCGGCTAGCAATGTTTCCTTCGTTGGATACTTTGTCTCCCATGAAAAATCCATGTGTGGCAATATGAAGAATGGATGGATTGGATACTTTCTTCAAAGTCGCCTCGGTAGCCTGATTTTGTTCATAGAACTGGGTGCTTACATTATTCTGGCTGAGCAGACCATCGATGGTTTTGATTTCTGTTGCGGTACCTGGCAACGGTGTTATTTTTCCGGAGCCAAAGATTGGATTCCCCATCAACACACCCTGACTGATAGTTGCTTCTTTCTTTTTATTGGACACCAATACGGCGCTATTGGGGATGATCTCGATTTGCCTCCGATCAATCAAATATTGTCCATTGGTCATCAGCGAGATGAGATTGAGCATATTATAAACACCATCGAGCGAAACATATACCCGAGATGTGCCAGCAGTTTCCGCAGCCAGTGGTTTCCAAAATTTATCGTACGACAAGCTGTCCTGCCATTTGAGTCTAACGGCATTTTTATAATACTTAATCATTCTGGATTCTAACAAGTCTGCTTCACCAATCATCTCAAATTGCAAACTACCATTGCGAACGACCCATGCACCATATTGATCCTTTATATCTTCACCTTTGTTGCTTAATCGTATGATTTCAATGGCCGCTTCGCCTTCAGCTAAACTCTTGGCTACCATTTCAAAGGTGACTTTCCCCGATTGTCCGCCTATACTCCCGGATACAGCCAAGTTGATTTCCTTCTCCAATTCATTAGCTTCTTGCTCTAAAACCGAAAGGTCTATCTGCATTTCAGCAATGGTAGCTGGACTCATGCTATAGTAGTTGGACAAGTCTTGTCTGAGCAATAGCCAATCCTGATATTTTTTCTTGACTGCTGGATCCTGCATTTTATTGACCTCAGCCACTACTTGGTTAGAGCTGTGTAGTAAAAGCCCCTTTGTTTTCAGACGCACCTCATAAGCATATTTCAGTGCGCCATCAATTTGACTTCCTTCCTGAGCTACGAAAAAGTACATTTCTTCAAGTGCAGGTTTAGTCGCATGCCAAAACCTTGTTTTTTCCTTCTCACTCATATTAAAGAAAAATTTGTCGATCACTTGAAGGAAACCGTCAGAAGACTCTTTGAATTTATTGTAGGCTACACTAGTCTGCTCTAATCTCCAAGCACATGTCGCCTGTTTATTGAGTACGGACAAATAGCCTTTGTGCAGAATACCTAACTTTACTTTTCTGATATCAGCCACTTGCTGATAAGTAGAATAAGCTTGTGTAAAGTTGGATGACACTCTGAAGTAATCTGCCTGTAACTCCAAGGCGTTAGCGTAAGGCAAGGACGAAGCCCCATATGTCTTTTCCATTCCTTTCTGCACCTCAGCAATCAACTGTTCCAGTGCATCAATCTTATTCAAACTCAAATAAACTTCTCCTAGATAAGTCGATAGCTGAAGGTAATCTGGGTCTTTTTGATTTCCACTGTTGATATAAGTTGCTAAAGCCGATTTCAACAATTCTTCTGCCTGAGAGGGCTTCTCTTCCTCAAGTAACATCAAGGCATAGTTGGTTTGTATCCTTGATGGATCAAATGACCAACTAGCAAATTTCGTTTGCTCCAACACTGACATCTGTTGTTTCAATAGGCTCACTGCCTGTTCCTTCCGCCCCATTTCATTGAGCAACAGTGCCTGATTATTTGCCACGATGGCATATTCCCTACTTGTTTTAGATTTTTTCTGCCCGTAGTATCGAGCCACATATTTCAGGATGTCTTCAGCTGCATTGTAGCGACCCTGATCTTTTCTCAATACGCCCAGATTATGCAAGCAGCTTACATAGTGTTCACTCGTATTTCCGATAGATTTTTTTCTTGATTCTAATGCCCTTACGTATAATTTTTCAGCTACTTTATAGTTTCCAATGGCGTGGTAATAAATGGCCAGGGCATTGGCAGCCCTTCCAAACAGAATCCACTCCTCCTTCTTCAAGGGGGTTTGTGCGGTAATCCTTTTTAGCAACCGCTCGGTTCGGGTAAATCGATTATCACGACTTTTCGATATGGTGAACACATCAATGGTTCGGGGGTCTTTATCACTTTTTTCTTTGGGCGCTAATCGCTCCAATACCTTATGGTAGTAGCTAATGGCCGTACCATATTTACCTTTATACATATAATAGTCGCCCATACCCAGTTGATATCGCAAACTACCTTCTCCATGAGACTGTGATATTTCTCTAGGAGTAGCCCTAGATACTTTATCATAAGCCATACGCACTTGATCCCCAACGCTAATGACAAACTTGATATCTGCAACGCTCTGCTGCTGGGCCAATGTATTAAAGACAATAAAAAGGGAGCAAAATATAATTACTCCCTGAGTTAGTTTTTTCACCATTCTATTTAATTAGAAAGTAGTGTCAAGATATTTTAATGTTTCGCTTGGGTTGTTCAATTTGCGCAACCCTTTTTGCGCTTCCGACTCCATCGTCAAATAATCAATGGACCCCATAAGTTCTCCTTCTATAAATTGATAATTCTTTCCAGGGACATACATAGCGTATCGATTATTTTTCAAATCCATGATGATGTGTTCTTTGGCATACAAGGCAAATTGGTCGTACGAAGTATAATCTGTTCGTTCTCTATCTAGAAAATCTGCAGCTGATTTCGCAGCATTTTCATTGCCTTTCAACGTCTGAACAGCCGCATACTCCGCTACTTTCTGATCTACATATTCCTGAGAGGCATTCATCGCAGCCCCAGTAAAGGCATTCATCCAATTGCTCAAACCTGTAGGTGTAGTGGGATGTGGATTTCTAAAATGCACCCAGTCGCCCTCATGATCCAGCACCTCTATGTATGCGCCATCAAAAACACAAATTCCTTTTCCTGACCATCAATCGAGGTTACTAATCTCTGGATGCCACCAGCAGCTGAATAGTCAGTGACTGTACCATCTTCTTGCGTCAGAGAAACATCCGTAGCAAACCAGAGTTTCGGAGGAAAGGACATTTCAATTTGCCCATCAATTCTCTCACCATCAGTGGTAATCACATAGCCGTTGCTCTCAATGTCTGTTTCTATTGTTTTCGACAACAAGAAACTGTCATCTGCAGGGTCGTAAGCTTCAAATTCCTCCTCGACGGTCTGGGTAACGTCTGAGGCTCCTTTGCTCACGTAATACATGTTAGCTACACCTTCTTTAGAATCAGCGTAATAAAATGCATCATAAGCGCCTTTCTTAGCCGGCTTGGCCCAAGCGATATATCCTGACTTCGAAGATCCGTCTATAGTAAACGAACCTGGATGAAAGTTTCTCTTTTCATCTTCATAATACACCGTGCCATCACTTGTCAAATCACTGACAGGAACATCAACGAGTCCATAGTACGCAACTTCCGGCTCCTTATAGCTGTTTCCATCCTGAAACTTGAAAATCTTCATGGGCGCTGATTTATCACTTTCTTCAATTTCGATGGACAGCGGACCTTCCACTTTTTGCTGCCCATCCATCAGCACTACGAATCCTTTTCGCTTGCCATCAATAAGGCGTTCATTAAAAGCTGTAGTAGCCTCATGTGCTATAAGCCCATAACTCTCCATGTCTTTGTAAGCATACTTTACTGGCTTCTCTCCATTCTCTGAAATAAATGCTCTAATCATACTCATAGGAGAACCATTCTTTTTAAGATAAAGCGTTCCCACCATTACTTGACCTGTTTTCAGTTTTACAAACCCAAATTGCGGTCTGGTCTCATATATCCCAGCAGTACCTCCATTGATCATTTTATAATCATACTTAGGTGGATTCTGAATCAAAAGACCCTTGACATGGGTAGCATCATATACAAATTGCTCATATGCATCTATATCCTCTTGTGGAATATCCTGGGTGGCTTCATCAATATCTACTGACTTAACGCCTACCAGCTTTCTATCCTCTGGATTTACATAGAAAAGATCACCATAAACATTGTTGGTAGCAAAAGCCAATTCAGCTTCGATCGCAGTACCATCTACCAATACAATTTTACCAGGGTAAAACTTCATCGAAGGCGGATAGCTTTCAATAAGATTCCGCTCTGACAATAACTCATAATAAGAGTCTGGTGTCAAGTTTACACCATATTCCTGTATTTCACCGGACTTTATTTTGGTGGGCTTGGCATCTTTCGAACTTCTCAAATGGACCTGAGTAATCATGGTCTCTTTTTTCAGCAACTGGATATACCCCTCCTGCTTTTGACCATTAGTTAATATCACATAACCAGGTAGCAATTCAGATTTGGTGCTGGCCAAATCACTCTGAAAGGCGGCCACCTTCCATCTAATCAATGACCACAAGTTGTTGAATTTCTCATCCTCATATACGCGAACGCCATAGTTAGATACTTCTGCCGCCTCATATTTAAACTTCTCCTTATTGGCGTCTTTCACCTCCATACTTTGCACTCTACCTTTATACTCCTTAAGCCTCAGCTCTCCTTCTTTTACCGTTCCATCCTTGAGCACCACATAGCCAAAATCAGTGTAGCCCACTTTCAATCCTTTCAATTTGACTGCGGCTTCTCCCCAAGAAAACAACTCTGGTGTATCATTCACGCTAGAATTGGATAAACCATATTCTTTCAAACTACGTGCCTGAAAATTGTACTTTTCACCAGCGTAAGTCTTAATTTTTACTCCGTAGATATTTTCATAACTACTGCCGAAAATTGAAATCTTGCCGTCAATCTGAGTGCCGTCTCTAAGCGTAACGTATCCATTGGCATAGGAGGACTTAAAACCGTATTCCCCTTTAGAGTTTTTGTAATTGCTAATGTCACTGGTGTTGACCTGGCCAACTACAGGCAGAATGATGATCAAGCACATAACAATAGCGCCCAATCTTCTTGATAAGTAATTCATTATAAGTTTAGCTTGATGATTCTAATCTAGAAATATAACCAATCTATTAAACTTTCTATACTATATACACGTGTTGCTAGCTAATCCTGCAATATCTCAGACAATTCACGAAGTCTATGAGCAAATTCACTTTCCACCTTACCATTCTCTATAGAGACATGCACATGTCCTTTGTAATCCATTCCCAGATATTTAGCCGTCAGACTAATTGGCTCCGCGAACCAATCATAATAAAAATCGCCTTCGGTTTGACTGATCAAGGCCATTGACTTGCCTCTCAACTTACGACCAAGATCCTTCTCAATAGTTAACAAATCAGAAATTCGATCCAGGAACGTCTTCACTTCAGCACTCATGGTATACCAATAGATCGGTGTGACAATCACCAATACATCATAATGATCAATAAAATCTTTGATCAAAGGCAAAAAGTCGTCTGCTCTATTTTTATGATCGTAGTCGTAGTATGAGATATCCTTTTTACCTAGATCAACGACCTCACTTCCAGAAATGTCGGCGAATGTATGGGTGACTAAAGTAGTATTTCCATTTTGATGAGAGCTACCAATCAATGAGAGTATTCGAGAATTTTTAGTATCCATCTAATTTGAGTTTTATTCTGCGCAAGAAACGAGAATTTTGAAGGTGGTTATTAAAATAACCATCAGAAGAATTGATGAATCAATTGAATCTCTTGATTAAAACTAGTTGAACCGAATAGCTGCGATCGGCTTGATTCTGGACACTACGGTCATTGGAATACCTAAGGCCAAGGAGACCACCAAAAAAGTCAATACATTGAGCCCAATGAGCGACTCGTAATCCCAAGAAATGGGCACATAATACATGTAATAATTAGCTGCATCGAGTGGTACCAATTGAAATTGATCCTGTACCAGGGCTATGATCAAAGCGATTAAATTGCCATAAACGAGTCCCTTAGTTACGAGCAACATTCCTTTAAACAAGAAGATGCGTTTAACTTGTCTTTTACTAGCTCCAAGCGCTTGAAGCACGCCAATCATATAGGTCCGCTCAAGAATGAGTATCAGCAATATGGAAATCATGTTAAAACAAGCAACAATTAGAATCAACCCTAAAAAGACAGATACATTTTGATTGAGTAAACCGAGCCAATCAAAGATTTGATTGTATTTATCACTCACCTTATCTACATACAAATCAGCGTCTATTGCATTGAAAAGCACATTTTCAGCTTCATCAATTTGGGACTTGTCTTTGACAAAAACTTCGAACCCACCCACTTGATCCTTATTCCATTCATTCAATCTTTGAATCATTCCAAGGTCACCGATGATCACACTTTTATCAAACTCTTCTAATCCCGTTTCATAAATACCCACCAATTTCAATCTTCTAAACCTTGGAGGATTTTGAACAAAGTGAATCATAAATTTATCACCCAATTCCATGCTCAGTTTTTTGGCAATGTGCTTACTCAATATCACCTCGTCGGAATAACCATCCGCTTTATGCTTGATAAACCTACCATTCTGCATATTGATAGCGAAACGTGCCGTATCAAATTGAGCATCTACTCCTTTGTAAACGACTCCTTCTACTTCTTCTTTGGTCTTAATCAATCCAGGCTTATAGGCAAAAGCCTGTACATGGTCTATAAAATCAAACTCATCCTTTTGTGTATAAAAATCAGAACCAAAACTGATGGATTTTTCATCCAACGCATTCCCCATATTGTATTTGGTGATTTCCAAATGACCTTTGAAATTGTAGATTTTTTGTTTGATCGTTTGTTGAAAACCACCCAGAATAAAAAACGCTAAGATCATTGCAGCCAGCCCCACACTGATACTAATGATGGCCAGTTTAGATATGATGGAAGAAAAGGACGAATTGGCCTCTGAGGTAATGCGTTTGGATATGAAATAAGGAAAATTCAATTTTTACAACTACTTTCGTTGAGTACTCTAAAAAAGGGTGTAAAATAATTAAATCAAAGCAATTCCGTTGATCCTAATCAAATACTTTAGTCGCGTCCTTGTTTTCACTGCAAGTCTAGCCTTTTGTAGCTGTCAGGCACAAGTGACCGAACCGCCATTTATAATGACTGGTGCAGAGCAAATGGATCAGTACCTACCAAAGTTGGCAGGCAAATCCGTGGCATTATTGATCAATCACACTTCGCTGGTGAATGACACTCACCTGCTTGATACTTTGCTTTCATCCGGAGTAGAAGTAGTCAAAATATTCGCACCTGAACATGGTTTCCGCGGTGACCTCGCCAATGGTGAACAAGTAGATGATGGCTTTGACCAAAAAACAGGATTACCCCTTATTTCTCTTTATGGTAAAAATAAAAAGCCAACCAAGGAACAATTGGAAGGAATAGATGTGGTGATCTATGACATCCAGGATGTAGGTGCACGATTTTACACCTATATAAGTTCTATGCACTATATGATGGAGGCCTGTGGAGAAAATGGCATTAGTTTTTTAATTTTCGACCGTCCCAACCCGAATGCTCATTATGTAGATGGCCCAGTGTTAGAAATCGAAAAGGCCTCCTTTGTAGGCATTCACCCTATACCTATTGTATATGGAATGACCGTTGGTGAATTAGCACTCATGATCAAAGGAGAAGGCTGGATCAAACAATCAGAAACCCTTGACTTGCAAGTCATTCATCTGAAAAATTGGACACGAGATAGCAGCTATATTCTACCCGTGTCTCCCTCTCCCAATTTACCAAATTCGCAGGCTATTTCATTGTACCCATCATTATGTCTTTTCGAAGGCACTCATGTAAGCATGGGAAGAGGTACTGATTTTCCCTTTCAAGCAGTCGGTTATCCAGACCCAGCCTTTGGCGCATTTGAATTCACCCCTCGGAGCATCCCCGGCGTTTCCAAATACCCTCCACACAAAAACAAAATTTGTTACGGTTATGATTTGCGTTCAGTCCCTCAACCCAATAGAATTGACCTCTCCTATTTGATCCAATTCTATAATCAATCCAATCAGAAAGATGATTTTTTTAATGCGTTTTTCACCAATCTGGCAGGCACCAAAACGCTACGTGAACAAATTGAAGATGGATGGACAGAAGAAGAAATTCGAGCCAGCTGGGAATCAGATCTGGTTGCATTCGAAAGTAAAAGAAAGTCTTATTTAATCTATAAATAAACTATTTTACTCTATTTCTAACCCTTTAGCCTTCCAGGCATTCATCCCACCTCGCATCTCATATACTTTTTTAAATCCAAGATCCTTCATTTGACTTAAGGTCTTCCCACTTCTACCTCCTGATCTACAATAGATATAGTAGGTGGTCTCTTTATTTAGGGCCTTCAATTTTTCATCAAAATCATCACCATAAAAATCTAACTGTTCTGCGCCAGGCACTTTACCCTCAGCTACTTCTTCATCTGTTCTCAAATCCAGAATCACAAAATTCTCTTGCTCCTGATCGATTTGAGCCTGGAAAGATTTTGGCGACAATTGATTAGCTACTTGTCCTTGACAAGAAGTACCCACAGCGAGTAACAGTATCAAACAAATTACGTTTCTCATTTCACTCTTATTATGTTTGTTTGCTAATATAATCATTTCAATTCATGCCTATCCATCCGCTAATTACAACAGAAAGAACATACCTCTGCACGCCAGACACACTCGAGTTTGCTCAAATTCGAAAACTTGACTCAGACCCTGAAATTTTGAAATATATCACCGGTGGCAAGACGAGATCTGAATCAGAATCAAAAGATTGGATATCAAAAAGACTCTCAGAGTATCAAACCGATGGCTATGGCCTCATGCCAGCTTATCTAAAGGAAAACGACGCATTCATTGGCTGGGGTGGCCTCAAACGTTTGGACCAAACGGACAAAATTGAAGTCGGTTATAGATTCGATAAACCCTATTGGGGACAAGGTTTTGCAACTGAAATTACTAAAGCTGTGGTGAAGTACGCCCAAGAAAAACTAGGCATCACACAATTAGTAGCTGTTACAGATCTGGATAACACCGCTTCTCAAAAGGTGTTAATCAAATGCGGTTTCCAAAACTTAGGACAGGCGCACTATTATAACAACGACGTCCTATACTTTGAACTCAATATGTGAATGATGTTCGGTTCATTGCTTGAAACATAATGTTTAATATATACGTAGTTAACTACGTTTCTAATAACTTTATGAAATGGATACTATCAAACAACTTGGTGAATTGGCCTTAGGGAGCAGACTCAAAAGACTGAGCGATGAAATAATGAAGGATGGCAAGAAAATATATGCCGCCAACAAAATCGACTTTGAGCCCAAATGGTTTCCGGTATACTACGCCATATCTCAACAAGAAAAAACGACAGTCACAGATATAGCCGAAGCTATTGGATTCAAACACCCGTCTGTGAGCCAACTAGTCAAAGAACTAGAAAAAGAAGGACTCATAGAAACTAAAGCCAATTCCAAAGATGCAAGAAAGCGTAATCTGAAATTGTCTAAAAAAGGCTTGGAATTGCTACCGGGTATTGAATCCATTTGGTCTGACATATCAAATGCGATGAATGAGATGATTGACCAACACACACATAACATTCTATGTGCTATGGAACAATGCGAAGATGATTTTGAAAAAACACCCATGTATGATCGAGTACAAAAACACCGTAAACAAAGATTGATGAGTCAAATAGAAATCGTCGACTATCAACCCAAATATGCCCCCGACTTTTTACGTCTAAATACGGAATGGATTGAGAAATACTTCAAATTGGAAGAAGAAGACAGAAAGACCCTAGAAAACCCTGACAAATTCATTATTAAACCCGGAGGAGCGATCAAATTGGCTAAATACAAAGATGAAATTGTTGGAACCTGCGCCTTGATCAAAGTCAATGAAAAAGTGTACGAATTGGCAAAAATGGCAGTAACTGAAAAATGTCAGGGTCTACAAATTGGCAAAAAATTAGGATTGTCCGTATTAGAAAAAGCAAAGGAATTGGGTGGAACCAAGGTAATTCTTGAATCCAATAAAAAACTGACTCCCGCCATTAATCTGTATAAGTCACTGGGATTCAAATCTGGTCAACATTTTGGAGGAAAGTCTGTATACGAAAGGTGCGATATCGAAATGGAAATCATGATATAGTATATAACTTGCGGGCCAAATAAATCGCATGACAAACTCAACCAACAATCAGCAAAAAGGGCTCATTTTCGCTTGCCTCACTGCAATTTTATGGGGCTTTTTAGCGATCGCTCTGAAGGTAGCTGTCACAGAAATTGATCCTATCACTGTTTCCTGGTTTAGATTTTCTATAGCCACCATATTTCTATTAGTCTTTATCCAAGCCAAAGGCAAAGGAGAGCTCGGTTCTTTGAGAATATTTCCCTGGCTGGCGGTAGTTGCTGCTGCAGGGCTCTCATTAAACTATATCGGTTATATCGCGGGTATTGAGATGACCAGCCCTAGCAATGCTCAAATTATCATTCAATCTGCCCCAATTACTCTTGGAATTATTGGAATTTTTTTCTTCAAAGAAAAAGTTTCAAAAAGGCAACTGGTAGGCATAGCCATTGCTGCCGTAGGCTTTTATTTTTTCTATCTCAATCAGCTAGATAGCCAAGCTGTCAGTGGACAATCCGTTTATAATATTGGCTCATTTTATGTTCTACTTGCTGCCATATGCTGGGTAGTTTACGCAGTATGTCAAAAAGTCCTCGTACGCACTTATCCAGTAAGAGCAATAAATTTCATTTTATTCGTATTTTCCACATTTGCTTTGGCGCCAATGGTGGATTACCAAAGTATTTTTCAAATGAGTATAGGGATGTGGGCTCTGATGTTGTTTTTAGGTCTGAATACGTTTTTGGCGTATAGCTTTTTGGGTGAGGCTTTTAAATATGCTGACGCCAACAAAGTAGGCATCATCATTACATTAAATCCTTTGATTACAATTTTTGCAATGACTGTATTGGCCTACATAGAAGTCAGCTGGATCACTCCCGATGTGCTATCACCACAAGGATTCATTAGTGCATTAGCTGTAATTGCCGGTGCAATTTTGGCAGTTAAGTCTAAATAACAATTGAAAACAAAATAATATTTGTACTTTTAATCTATGAGTAGAATTATTACGACCATACTAACCACATTAGTGCTTTTGGCCAAATTTTCGGTGGGACATGCTCAATCCTCAACCGAGATTTTTCTATTTGAATTAATCAAGGAAAATGGCACTTATAAATTGGCGAACCCTAAGAATATTTCGAACAACCCGGGGTACGACAATCAACCTTCCTTCATTAGCGAAAATGAATTGGTTTATGCCGCGAATTTCGATAATCAAACCGACATTGTAAGACTCAATCTGGAGTCAAATGAAAAAACAAGAATGACCGAGACACCGGGAAGTGAATTTTCTCCTAAACTCACTCCTGATGGCAAATACATTTCGAGTATTATCCTGGATCGCAATGGGAGTCAGACCTTGGTGAAGTATCCTATGAAAGGAGGCGACCCAAAAATCATTCCTTCTGAACAGAAAATTGGATACTACTGTTGGTTCGATAAAAAAACCGTTTTCTCTTTCGTCGTAGGTTCTCCGCCTTCATTACAAGAATGGAACACCAAAAATTCGGAATTCAAAATTATCATGATGAACCCTGGAAGGTCGTTAAGTAAAATCCCAAGTCAGAAATCCATCAGTTTCATTCATAAAGAATCGGATGATATTTGGTATGTAAATAGTTATGACCCATTTACAGATAAAGTGACCTATATCACCGAATGCATCAAAGGAGCTGAAGACATGGCTTGGGCATCTGATGGAACCGCATTTCTAAGTGATCAAAAGAAGATTTACAAATTCAACTCCGAATCAGATAATTCTTGGCAACTTGTAGCCGACATGGAGACATTCAAGCTATCAGAAGCGTCAAGACTTGCCATCAGCCCAGACTTGAAATGGATGGCGGTTGTTATCGCAGAATAATAAAAGCAAAATCGTTTATGGAATGAACCTTAAATTCTTTTTTAAGGTTTATTATATCTTAGATAAGCACTAGATTTACATGCAAATACGCACTTTAATTAAAATAATTTCCCTTTTAAAATTGAATAAATGAAATTATCGAACTACATAATAATAGTAATAGCTCTCCTTGGACTGAATAGCTGTTACCCCTCTGAAGAAATACCGGTGACGGATTTAGATATTGTCATCACTTACAGAAATGAGAATACTGCCTTCTCTGGATATACCACCTATGCTGTTGCAGAAGAGGTGCTTTGGAACCCTGACAATACTGCGGATTATGATGGTGAATATGATGCTGCACTTATTGCTCAGATTAAATCTAATATGAACGCGCTGGGGTATGTGGAAGAAACGGATCCAGAAAACAATACACCTCACTTAGTCATCACTCCAGAATTGATATTTACCGACAATTATGTCGTAGGTGGTGGCGGCTGCTACTATGGATGTTGGGGATGGGGATGCCCTGGATGTTGGTGGGGAGGATATCCTCCATACTACCCGCCTACTTATGTGGTATCATATTCATCAGGAACTATCTTAATGCATATGCTAGACCCTGCTCAACCAGGCGCAGTAAGCGGCACTTACTTAACTGTCTGGAATGGTGGAGTCAATGGATTACTCAGAAAATCCCTAAGCGAAGCTCAATTAAATACCTATGTAGATCAAGCCTTTGATCAGTCAGCTTATTACCTAAAAAAATAAATAGTAGATCAGATGAAAAAATATATATTAATAGCCCTAGTAATTGGCTTAGCTCATTCAACTGCATCTGCGCAGATGTCAGTATTCAAAATAGACTGGAATGTTGGTGTTCCTATGGGAGACATGAAGGACTTCATCGAAAATGAAAGTTATAGAGGCATAAGGATTGGCGGTCGCGCATGGATCTATGACGAACTATCTGTAGGTGGTGAAGCTGGTTGGCAGGTATTCAACGGCAAATGGAGAGGAACACAAAATGTAAATGGCAATATTGATGCCTCTGGTACTCAATTCAGATATATGAATATTTATCCAGTGATGGCTAACATCCACTACTACTTAGGTGAAGATGGTGGTATGCGCCCATACCTGGGAACTAACGCTGGTGTTACTTTTATCAATACCAGGACCGAATTTGGTTTATGGGCAGTATCTGAAACATCCACTCATTTTTCAGTTGCTCCAGAAATTGGTGCTTTCATTCCAGTGGGTGTAGCTGGCGCAGGACTAAATATTGGCGCGCGGTATGACGTGGCTTTCAAAACCAGTAAGCTTGACATGAACGTTCAGTCATTCTCCTTTTTCTTAGGATTTATATTCCTGAACTAATACTTTTTAAAGACTTACTCAGATATTCTAATCTATTTTGGCAAATTGCCGTAATAGATTAGAATATTTTTTTTGACCCCATCGTATGAGTAAGCAAAAAGCCACTTTTGGACACGTCTTCAAAACTATAGTTTTACCTCGCAAGAATTTATTACTTCTTGGCTTGGTATTGATCATTATTAGTAGACTAGCTAGTCTAGTCTTGCCATGGGCAAGTCAAATACTGATAGATGATGTGATCAAATCCAGTGACTTTGATTTACTCAAAAAACTTCTTGCGGTAGTCGTAGGTGCCATTGTCGTTCAGGCCTCCACCAGCTTTGCCCTCACTCGCCTACTGAGCGTAGAAGCACAACATCTCATCGCTCAACTGAGGGTAAAAGTTCAAAAACAGATCATCCAGCTTCCTATTAACTTTTTTGACGACAACAAAAGTGGCGCACTAGTTTCGCGTATCATGAGCGATGTAGAAGGAGTAAGAAACCTGGTAGGTACTGGCCTGGTTCAACTGTTTGGCGGCTCCCTTGCTGCTATCCTTTCGCTAGTACTTCTGATCAGAATCAGTCCGATGATGACACTATACGTACTTGTACCTGTTGCTATTTTTGGTGTTATCTCCTTGAAAGCTTTTGGCTACATTCGGCCCATCTTTCGGACCAGGGGCAAGATCAATGCAGAAGTCACCGGTCGTTTGACAGAAACTTTAAACGGTATTCGCGTGATCAAAGGATTCAATGCGGAGGAACAAGAAATCAAGACGTTCGAGTACGGAGCTATGCGCTTGTATGAAAATGTAAAGAAGAGCCTCACCTCTACCGCACTCGTCACCAGTTCGGCTACTTTTCTTTTGGGCCTTGCTACAGCTGGCATCATGGGTATTGGTGGATATATGATCATCAATGATGATTTGACCTTCGGGGAATTCCTATCCTTTACTTTGTATTTGGGTTTTATGATTGCTCCTATAGTACAGATGAGTAATATCGGTAGCCAAATGACAGAGGCATTTGCAGGCTTAGATAGAACGGAAGAAATCATGTCTATGCCGACCGAGGAAGAAAATACTGAACGCGTTCATGACATGACTCGCATCGAAGGTTCGGTCAAATTTGATCAGGTCAGCTTTGCTTATGAAGAAGATAAAAACGTAATCAAAGACATTTCTTTCGAAGCCAAACCGGGTTCGGTTACTGCACTCGTAGGCACCTCAGGATCTGGCAAGTCTACGATCGCTGGATTGGTAGCCTCCTTTATCAGCCCTCAGTCGGGAAAGATTTTGGTTGATGATGTAGACCTTTCTACCATGACACTCAGCAGCTATCGAAATCAATTGGGCGTAGTACTTCAAGATGACTTTTTGTTTGAAGGCACGATTCGAGAAAACATTTTATTTCCTCGTCCAGACGCTACCGAGGAGCAGGTACAACAAGCCGTACATGCCGCTCATGTCCAGGAATTTACCGATCGATTTGAGGATGGGCTAGATACAGTCATCGGTGAGCGAGGGGTAAAACTATCCGGAGGACAAAGACAACGCATTGCCATCGCCAGAGCAGTTTTGGCCGACCCAAGAATTCTTATTCTGGACGAAGCGACTTCCAATCTGGACACAGAGAGTGAATCCTTTATTCAGGAAAGTTTAAAAACGCTGATGAAAGGCAGAACGACCTTCGTGATTGCGCACCGATTGAGCACCATCAAACAAGCAGATCAAATCCTGGTCATAGAGCAAGGCCAAATTGTGGAATCTGGCACACATGACGCTCTAATCGCTCAAAAAGGAAGGTACTTTGATTTGTATACTTATCAGGCGAGGATATAGGATTAGTCCTTATTCTTTCCTTTTTTGAAGTTGAAACCAAATCGTACATTCCAAGGGCTGTTATACAGTGGGTTGTCTTTGTGCATGAAGTTGTAGAGTAAGGAAATTTGCGCCTGCGTATTGGAGCCCAAATTAAACCTTCGCTCTATTCCAAGTAATAGGCTATTGTTCCATTCTACGGTATTTCTATCGGTAGGTGCGGTAGACTTGGCGGCCAATGATTCGAATTCTAAATGTGCGTAAAAATTCTTAAGTAAGAAATACTCTGTAAACACGCGATAACCATAGATCTGCCTATCTTGTGCCTGACCCAGTAAATCATCGAACTCTCCATTGAGTCGATAGTTGCCTCCGATTCCTACATCCCATTTCTTATTGATTCGATAAGCCAATTCAGGATTGAGATCTATTGAAGTTTGCTGATCAATGTGAATTTGAAAAGTACCGCCAAACACCAGTCGCTCCCAAAAAGTATCTCCTTCTAACGAGCTTCTCTTGGTAGCTGTGGACAGGTCATTAGAATTGACCACCTTGGAATACTTCTGCTTGAGTTCAGCACTCTGGGCCATGGCTTGCGCCAACACTTCCTCCTTTCCTTCGAAATAATTGACCCCCTTTACCTTGGATTGATTCACATTCAATAGTTCATCTGCCATTTCTTTGTACCCGAGTATTTTTTGCAGCTCGGGATTGTTAGAAGGGAAATTGATCTGACCTTGCTCCATGGCCTCCTTGGCCGCTCGCTCTTCCAGGTCATTGCCGTATTTTTTTGACAGTTCTTGTTTTTTGAGAATGATCAGATACTCTCGTTTTTCCTTATCATCTTCATGTGCTTTTAAGCTATCTCGATAGTCTTTCAGTTCGCTATGATAGCCCATGATCTGATTGTTCATACCATTATACTTGTCGTAGTAATAGTTTCCTTCCAGTCGATCTTTGGAATACAAGAGCAAATCTTCTTTAGATTTCATCTCCGTAGAGTCCCAGGCGGCAATTTCTTCTACTTCATACCATTCATTTGTAAAGATGAAGTGCTGCTTCTGCAGGCGTCTTTCTCTATTGGTGCTGTCTTTCCATTCTTGATTTCGCAAGGCATCCAGACTGTCTCTTTTCGCCTTATAGGCTTTACGCTGGGCTTTGAGGAATGCTTTGTTGTCTTTGGATATCTGATCTAATTCTGCCTTGTTTTTTTCTACCTCACCAATGGTATTGCTTCGGGTATTTTCGAAGAGTTTGATGTCGAAGGTCTGGGCGCTGGCTGAATAAACACAACCCAATAGGAAAAAGTATAGTAGGTAAGATTTGGTTTTCACTCGCATTGAATTACGCTGCTAAAATATACTAGTCTCCTCAGATAACCCACTAAATAGTAAAAGGTAAACAGATATTAACGGTTTATTTGTTTTGGACATTGATGCTTACTTTCTAATTCTCTGGCGCGCTTTTGTAAAGCGTGACAAATCTACGTCAGCATTTGTAATACGAACAGCCCGGGTAATCCTGCATAATCTTTGGCACTACTATACACATAGTGTTTTGGCTCATAAACATATCCTTCTTCCACCGGGTTTAAGTGAATGTAATTCAGCCGCTGGTCTATCATTTCATTTGTTGAAAGGTGAACCGGATGGTAGCCATCTTGCCAAACTTTATAATTCACTCCTTTTCTTACGCGCTTGGCAGCATATTCAAATTTCTTCAACATCCACTCTCGTCGACTCTCATTGATCTGACCGATCGTTTCAAGGAGTCGTTTGCTGGTGAACTTCTTTAAATCTCTCATGATCTCTCCCAACTTGGTATCATTAGAACTAACAATAGCATGCCAGTGATTACTCATTATCACATAGGCATGTACGTTCAGTCCTTTGTTCGATTGGCAATATTTAAGTGATTCTATGATAATCTCTTTATACACCGGTCTGGTCAATACATCTACCCAATCTACTACGGTGATTGTAATGAAATATAGTTCTCCGAGGAGATTCGCTTTATACTTTTCGGACATGAATACAAGATAGAAGCTGTATCATTGTATTACAAATACATGACAAAATCAGCACGCTTTACAAAAGCGCGCCAGTGGGGCATAATGAACCACCACAACCTAGCTTTTTCAGAAACACCATTTAAGTACAAGGATGAAGAAGGTATAACTGATTATGATGTTACATTCCCAAGAGATAAGAAGTGCAAAGGTTCTCCAAAAATACCCAATACAACAATTTGCTCAGGCTGCTTGATCAATGACTTTTTTGACCTCCTAATTGAAACAAGAAAATCAAAAAGAAAGAATTTCATTAGCCATCAAACCGAGCTTAGAAAGGATAAGTTAGCGTTTCTGGAAGAACTCAATGATATGTTAACGGATTATGAAGATCAGTTCTCTAGCCCTAGGTTAGAACAATATGACCTTGTAGGAGACTGTCAATATATCATTTCAGAGATGATTGAAGCATTTGACACTAGAGGAAGCAACGGTTACTATCCTGATGACCCTATTGTTACCACAGAGGCTGAAACCATAAAAGAAAAGCTAGATGAGATTTTGACGCGATTGCATAAAATCGAGCTTGCACAAGAATTTACTTACAATGTACTATAGAGGAGTTTGAAGAACTTAAGGAACTTGTACCTACCATTGGTCGCAAAAAAATCAATCAGATTTTCAAAGGAATATTATTTGATTTGATTAAAAAAAAGGCTTTAGATCCCAATACTTTGAAATTCATCTACCAGACTTTTACTGGTGAGGAATATCCTCTTATAACAAATTGACCCAATCAAGGTCATAAATCAAATCATGTAATCTGCATATTAGAAGTCTAAGTCATTCTTTCTTCTTTTTTGATGTTGACTTAAGTCTGCCCTCAAAAAACTTTCTTATTGCCCCAAAAGGAGGTAAGGTGTAATAGTAGACTAAAATCACAACGACTCCAATTAGCAATAAAAAATATCCACTGTATCCTGATCCTAACTGAGTCAAATAATCGATCCCAACGACAACCTTTCCAGAAACAATCATCCCTAGTCCAAGCAACAATAAAAGCAAACCTAAAACTAGGTAAAACAAATCCCCATACTTATTCTTTTTTGAACTCATTGCATTCGAGATATTTTATACACTTATTAAAAATCGAGCGAACATCTTTTTCCAAATAATCTGCCCAATGCCTATAATCATCGCCTTTCAATAATGCATAATATGCTAGCGCATATGCCCAAACTTTAAAATGAAGATAACCTGCTCCTCCTTTGACTTGCCAGCCAGAAAAACCCCCATCATTCCATGATTGCATTTCAACGATTGAAGTATTAGCTCCAAAAACCCCTAAACCATAAACGATCGTCAACAAATCTGTCACAAACTCATTATTCTCATCTATTCTCTGTTCATAAAGTAATTTATAATGGGCAAGTTCATGAGCAAGTGTTGCAATGAGAGCAATTGGATTTTTATATTGTTCTTCTTCTAACAATATTTCTACGTCACCAGATTCAAACTGGACATACTTTCCCGCAGTCAATTCCACATTCTCGCTATATTGACTAGACAAGCCACCTCCGAAATCTATTTGTTTTCTTTCGTTATAATATTTAATACAAATTTTTTCTTTGGGAACACCCATAATGCTACAAAGAGAAGTAAATATTGGATCAACGTCAGTTTCAGTACCAGTTATTTTGAAACAAAATGACTCACCTTTAGGCAAAATAACTTCATTCTCTAAAACATCATTTCCGAAGGTTGATAGAACCCATGAAAACGATTGATCAACGAACAATTTATCTTCTTCAGTAATCGGACATTTTGGACTTTTATTTAAAAACCACATAAACAGTTTTAATTTGCTCGTATCATTGTTTCGTCTTTTCGAATCGTCTCACCCTTTTCTGATTGTGCAATTTTTTCTTGCGCAAGATCAAACGGGGAAGCACCTGCTGTTAATTTTGCACCTGCAATTCTCTGAGTTTGCTCTGAGGCATCTAATTTATTAAATTCTTCTGTAGACAAATCACCTCTTGCCGCATCCATCACGCCAGTCGTCCATTCATTTTGCAATCCTTGGAGCTCCATTGTCGTACTCATGTTGTCGATGACAATATCTGAACCTAATGATTCAACAAATGCCCCTGATTCGGTAAAAGATTCTGTAACAGTTATGGATTCAGCTTTATCTAAAATAGTTTGAGCATCTTTAAGTACTCTCCCCAATGTTTTGGCAAGATTACCTGCTGTGTTTCCAAACCCATGCTCTCTATCACCAACACCTCTCTCTGCACCTGAAGGAATATTATTGGATATTGAACCATTTCCTCGACTAGCAGAATAAGTTGTTCGTTTGGTAAACATGGCTCCTTGTCTTCTACCTAGAGTTGCAAACCCTGAAGGTCGTCTAGAAATAGTAGCTGCTTCAGAAACAGTTCGCCTTATGTTTGCTGAATTCCCCCCTGCTCCTGATCGTCTCCCACTTGGCCTAGGTGCTCGTACTGCTTCTAACCCTTCTAATTCTATATGAGCAACCACTTTATTCTCACTAAAAGCATATGGTGAATTATGTACGTAACTTTCTGCCAGTGGATCAACACAAAAGAATCTACCCAATGCAGGATCACTATTTCTCCATTTAAAGGAGTCCCAGTTCAGCCCTAAATCACTTATACGTTCTTGCCCTTGAAATTTCCAATTCTGCACCGTACTAGCCGCTCTTGAGTAGCTACCGAATGTCAGCCCAAAAGGATAATAATCATCCTTGCTAACAATCGGCGTATGATGCTGCGTCACAGTAAAATCGTCAAAGAACACATCGATAGGAGTATCTTCCTCATTCGATAGGTAAATATATACATATCCCGAATGAGAGATCGTGATACTATGTTCCAGTTTTTCGTGAGCCTCTCCGGTTGGGTTTTCATCCGTCACATTTATTCCTGTTTCCTTGGCAAGTTCACTGATTTGCTGATGACCTGTGAGTTCACTGATTGGATTGTAGTACTCGTCAAAAACCATATAGTTGAGATAAGCCTTGGGTGCTGAGGTAGGATTGGTCTTACCACTCCAGTCTACAAAAGGGTTGGCATCTGCTCCTATGCCGCCTCCGTCAACTACTATACCTCCTACATTGGATGCGATGTTGGATACCATGGTATTCATGGCATTTGTCCAGCCTCCCGACTCAGACTGTAGGAAGTACTTGGCATATACTTCCATATCGATCACATCTCCTGGTTTTACTTTCAGCGACTTGCCCAGCCCTTCTCTTTCGTTGGTCGAACCATTCAAGCGAATTGAGGTATTGCCTCCAGCGGTATGGTTGAACAATTCTGCTGTGATCTTTACCATGCCGTCATAGCCTGTGAAATAGTTTGATTCATTGGTTTGTACTGCTGGCTCAAAGCTGGCTAATGATTGCTCCTGATCTCCTTCTTCCTTGAATGTTGCTCTCACATTGCCCAAATGATCTTTGAGATGGTATTGGTATTCGTACTCGACGAAATTACCATCGACATCTGTTTCATACACGATCCTTCCTTCCTCATGCTGTATGAACTGCAATTGGCTTGGGTCAGCATCTTTTGTTTCATAAATAAATGCGCCTTGATAGTCCGTGCGTTTAGTTTGGGTACCACCTTCATAGACGATCTGTGCTAGTTTGATACCTGCAGCATCGTAGATGTATTCGATACGGTCTGAGCCATCGCCATTCATTTCTACTCGGATGGGCAAATTCAAGTGGTTGTACTCAATCTTTTCTATGCCTTTGTTGGCATCGCTGATCATGTTGCCGTTGGCATCATACTCATATTCTGTACTTGCACTAGCGCCGTCTTTGAAACCTAAATCTGCTGATCCACTATCATCCACTTTGGTCAATTGATTGCCTACATACTTGTAGTCAAGGTTATCCCAATCTGTGGTGCTTCCAGTATCATCGAGCCCTTTTCTTTCGAGTGCCAAGATATTTCCATTCGCATCGTAGTCGATGTTGGGTACTGAGAAAGCGCCACTGTTATAGGAAGCTGACTTCAGTCGATTCACCGGATCGTAGGTGTAGTCATATTCGTTTGCCGTAGTTTCAAATGGATTCTTCCAGTCGATCGCACCTATGTTGCCGTTGTACTGGCCGGCTTCATCATACTTGAGCTGCATAGCAAAGTAGTCCTCAGGATCTGGTGTGACTGGGTCATTTATCTTAGTGAGCCAGCCTCGGATGTTGTACTGATAGTCTACTTCCTGACTGAAGTTTCCTCCGCCTTCATCGTTGAGTTTCTTTTTGATCAACTCCCCTAGTTCATTGTATTCATTTGCTAATATCACTACTGCAGGGTCGCTATTGATTTGATGGCTCACGCTCATCAATCGATCGGCATGATCGTAGTCAAATACCTTAGTAATGGTGTCGGCAGCATTGGTCAATGCACTTTCGTGATAGTGTGTGGTTTTGACCACCAGTGGGTGCACCAAACTATAATATTCATTGACCAAGGAGTCGTAGTTGTCCTGATAGTCCTTGGAAACACTACTAGCTACTCGATACCTACTGTCATAGAGGGTCACAGATTCGTTCCAGTCATAGCTACCATCCGGAAGGTCTACTCGTACCTTGGCTCCTGTCACATAGGTTTTGGCTTGATTTTCACTGGTAAAGTCACCCAAGCCCCAGTGGCCATCGGTAGAGAAATCGTAGTTGTCGTAGTAGGTGACGGTAAGCAAACCAGCTTCTGTGGCTGCTGTTGGATAACCGCTGTTGTCGTACCCATGTAACGTGCCTGTGCCGGTATATTCTTCGTAATACGGAGATCCATCTACCAGCGCATTTACCTCAGTTTGGATAGCTGTTCTTGATCTGGAGTCATTTATTATTCCAGTCAATACTGGTCGGTTCAATTGATCATACTTGGTGAAAGTCCATTCTCCAGCTTCTCTTTGTTTACCGTCCTGGGTCATTACCAAACGGTCCCGATTGTCATAGACCATCAGTACTGAATCAGCACTAGGCACTTGCTTCATGACCATGCGCTGGCGCTCGTCGTAGCGGTATTCGAAAGCATAATTACTCAAAAAGGTAGAAGTCACTTTATTGAATTCCACTTTGGCAATCATTTTGTCTTTTCTTTCTCCACCGGGTGCACTGCTATAGGTGTAAGTCAATTCATGCTCTCCAACACCCGCGACTTCAGGGTGAAATACATTGTCAACTACTCCTCTTCCATCCCAATTTCCACCTAACGGAGATCCAACTAATTCCATGGGTGAATCATCATTGAGCGTAATCTGATCGATACCTGCATCTGGTGAGCAGATAATTGCCTCCATCCATTTTGCATTCGAAAAATTGATACACCCATATTTAATAACTCCACGGCGGTAATACTTGGTCTCAACTGGTGGTGTATAAGCCGGATGGGTCGCTGCGGGTATATCAATCCAAACTGACTCATCGTCAGAAGACTGCCATTGATAAGCCAATTCAGGATCGGCTAATACCGTTCCGGTCAGTGTTTCTGGTGAATCCTCTACGCATATTTGTATATCACTTCCTATCGTACCAGCCTCGGGTAACTCCTTTACAGTGATGTCTACCACGTTCGATACGGCACTACCGCAAGCACTGGTCACTGTCCTCCTGTAACTTGTGCTTTGATTTACTGTACCAAAAGAATAATTTGCTTCGGTTGCTCCCAATTGCGGGTTCCATACAAGTCCATCAGTAGAAGATTCCCATTGATAGGTATAATTACCATCTCCACCTATAGGTGCGGTAGGAATTAGATCATTGGGTAAATCCCCAAAGCAAACTTCTTGATCACCAGAGTCTATGGATCCAGCATCGAGATCGTTAAAAATCATGACCGAAACAGGTACTGTATAAACTGTTCCACAAAAATGTCCTGAGGTCGCAGCTCGTCTATACCATGTATTTTCTGTAATAGGTTGAGCATCATATAGAACGCCTTCCGCACCTTCAATATTTGCAAATCCGCTACTTTCACCTTCTAAGGACTGTTGCCATTGATAGGTGATTGAAGTTCCACCGGAAGCCAAAGCTGAGCTTGTAAACTCACCAGGATCGCCACCTGTACACAAAATCTGACTATTTTCAACTATACCCGGAAGCAATTCGTCATATACTGAGATTTCAACTGGAGAAGTATGATTAGTCCCGCAACTAGAATTCACCACTCTACGAAACCAGGTCGTTTCTGTCAGTATGGAAGGATCAAAGTTTTCATTAGTAGCCCCACTTATATCTACAAAATCCGCCTCTGGACCAGTAGTTGATTGTTGCCATTGATAACTGCGTTCAGTTCCTCCTCCGGCGGGAGTCGCGCTATTTATAATATTTGCGTCACTATTGTAACAGAGTGTTTGAGCTTCACTAATACTTCCTGCTGTTAAATTACCGTACACGGTCAGTTTAATGACATTGGTATACTTGGTTCCACACCCCGAACTAGAGGTAACTCTTCTACGAAACCAAGTAGTTTGAGACAAAGCTGGAGGGTTATAGGTACTTCCGGTAGCCCCACTAATATTTGCAAATCCACTCGAAGAGTTGGTAGTTGATTGTTGCCATTGATAACTCCGAGTAGCTCCACCAGAAGCTGATGCTGTATTAGTTAACGTACTTGCATCATCATTGTAACAAATCGTCTGAGCATTTCCTATGCTTCCTGCATTCAAATTCGATCTCACTGTGACCTTAATTGCATTGGAGTCTTTGTATCCACAATTAGAACTCGAAGTAACCCTTCTTCTATACCATGTAGTTTTTGTAATACTGGGCGGGTTATAAGTACTACCTGTAGCTCCACTAATGTTCGAAAACCCACTAGATGAGCTTGTCGTAGACTTTCTCCATTGATAGGTACGTGTAGCACCACCTGAAGCTGAAGCCGTATTGGTCAATGTACTAGGATTTCCATTATAACAAACGGTTTGTGCATTCCCAATGCTTCCTGAGTTCAAGTTAGCTCTTACCGTGATTTTTTCACTGGCGGCGTACTTGGTTTTCCCGCAGGAGATTACTCTACGGCGGTAATATCTGGTAGCAGTTAAATTTCCTGGTGAATACGACGTACCCGTGGCGCCAGAAATATTGGACCAATTGGAATTATTGGTAGACACTTGCCACTGATAACTGTAAGATGATAGTCCGCCGCTCGCACTTGATGAATTACCCAATGTACCAGCAGAGGCTCCATAGCATATGGTTTTGGCTCCACTTGTATTGCCTGGGTTTAAGGTATTCGGATTTACACTTTTATAGCCAGCGCTCTGGGCACTGCCCCATTTTCTACTGTAAGGATTGTATGATCTAAGGTATACAGATCTAGAACTGGTAAATGAATAGTAGGTACCCTGGTACGATTTACTTGTTCCACCAGAAGAAGTCTGCCAGTACCACACCGTTCCTGCCGGTGCGTTCGAGTTTCTTTTCACTTTTGTAGTACCACATTGGTAATAAGTACTAAATGATGTGGATGGCCTAGCTGGTGTTCCACTAGTGCCACCTCCTCCTCCGCTTCCACCCCCTCCACCAGTGTCTGGGTCTGGGGCTGGGCCTTGAGCGAAACTGCTGAGACAGGCCATAGCAAAAAGAAAAACAAGGCCGAAAAAAATTGTGTTATCAGGTCGTAATCTCATGATCTTATTGCTATTTCTATTGATTATTGAAATAAAATATTGCTTTAACAGGATTCCCATTTCGTTATTACCATACATGTTGCTCAATTATTTGGATAGGCGAATGGCTTCAGGAGGAAGAACAAATCGTAAATTTCCAAAATCATCATAGATGTAATAGGTTTCAAGCCAGTCCTTATCGTCTACCGGCTCTCCTGCGGATTCTTGAACTTTTTTCAAAACCACTCGACCCTGAAGATCTTTAAATTCCTGTAATTGGTTCCCATTTTCATCCGTGGTGACTGTTTTGTTCAATGTACCTGGGGCATACGAGCTAAGCTGTTTCAATTCATTGTCTTCCAGTTCCCAGCGCACAACTTCGTTCACAGCATTCACTTGATAGTCATAAGTCATAGGCTTATTCCCATAGGATTTAGACCAGGTCTGGCCTGGAGCATAAGTTTTCACCGGACGGTTCAGTGGGGACGGTTCGAATTCAGTTTCTGAATAGGCAAAATCCCCAGAATTATCATTGAAATGACTATTGTAATATCTATCATGATCGACAAGCATTTCAGTTTTGAAAGAACCATCACTAGATCCATACTCCGGCTCTACAACATATGTCAAACGATCCTTTCTCTGTTGCCCTAAACTATTATATTCAATTGGCTTTACTATATCAAACGACCCTGGAGATCCTTTTTTAATCACTTCCTGTATTGGTCTTCCTAACCCATCCAAATACTGAATGGACTCTCTATATTCGTTAGAACTAGCTAATTCTAAGTCGTCCCAGTTAGATATTCCTTCTGAAGTGACCATATATGATCTTACTTCACTTTGATCTTCCGCAACTACCGCAGAGCTTACTATCCGAGCATCAGATATTTCTTCCTTGCCTTCTAGCGTTACACGAATCTGATAGCTACCTGGAACGCTGGTCGAATATACCGCCTGAGTTTCACCCACTAGGTCTTCCCCATCTAACATCCATTGATAACTATCATAGACCTTTAGTCGGGATTCAAGTTGTATATCTTCATTATAATCAGGCACTGAACCACCAATGCTAATGATCTCGGGTACTGGATACACCTTGTTAGTAACGATATTGGAATACTCCGTAGGGCAATATCTATAGATAGCCCGAACTCTCCAGTCTGTGTCTTCATACTCAGAATAGCTTTGAGTAACATCATCGTTTCCTATATCTAACCATTCAGTATCCTGGCGTTTTTGCCATAATAAATCTCCGTTAGCACCAGTCAACAATAGTGTGCCGTGTACAGAACCAAAACCTTTGCTATTACCTGTAATCGTACCACCTTCACTTTTATCTTCCACTCGCACAAGCACAGGGTTTCTCGAACTCTCACATTCCGTGACTGTATTATACTGGGAAACGTAATAAGTCTTATCTACTAACAATTCAGGTGTTTGATAATCATTTCCGGAATGAAAGGAATCGCTTGATTCGTTATCATTACTGTACCAATGTATCTCATGGTTTTGCTCAGATGCGATATTAATTTCTGCAGACTGACTGGCACAAATAGCAACAGGTTGCGTAGCTGGTGCCTCAGGGATATCTTCTATTTTATAAGGAATAGTTAACGCTCCCGACCAAAATTTGAATTGATCATTTTGGCTTTTCAAATAGATTTCTCCCCCGCTTGATATCTCATCTTTTGTTGTCAACTCACGAATTGGTTCATCATGATTAGTAGTTTCTTCTCCCCTTATTGGAGAATTTTGCCAATACCATGTTTCCCCATCTGGAGCATCAACAAGTTGAGTAATTCGAACAACGCCACAATGTTCAGTTATTTTAACATTATTAATTTTTGGGGTTTGAGGTGGATAAACGATTTCAAATCCTCTGCTATAGGCATCAGACCAGCATTGTGAAGTCTTTTGCTTAGCTCTTAAATAAATAATACTACCTGAAGAAACTGTGTAATTATCAGCTTTGTGATCACCTCCCGTTTCTTCACCATCTGCTGTTTCTTGCCAGTAAACCTCATATTGCTCCGTAAATTCATTTGAATGCCTGGTGAATTTTGTAGCTCCAGCTTGATTCTCTACCTTTTTTATCAAACTACTGGATGGAGTGGGTGGCTTTCCATTTATATTGTAAGTTGCGAATGTACTTTGATCAGACCAGCAATTTTCGGTTTCATGTTTGGCTCGTAAATAGTACTTAAATCCAGTAGACCTTTTGACTGATTCTCTAGCATCGCCCGTGCTTTTTCCATCTTCCTCTGACTGCCAATACCAAATTACACCATCAGGTGGTGTTGACCTTGTTAGTGTAACTTCGGCTAGACAATCATTCGAAACAATTGGAACTGATGGAATGGTTGGTTTTGGGGTAATATTACTAGATTCTACTGTTACTTTAAGTGATTCATCACTCCATTTATCCCCTTCATCGGCACCACCATTATAGGCACGTAAGTAATATGCTTTTGCAATATAAGCATTGAACGTTTTTCCATCTTTAGCCGAATAACTTCTGTTTTCATCAGTTTTCGCATTTTGCCAGAACCATTCCACACCAGGCATTGAAGGGTTAGAGTTGGCCTTCAATATGGCCTTACCACAATCTTTGGTAATCGTAAAAGTCGTAGAAGCCTTTGCTGGCTTTCCTGTATCTGCAATCTGCGCACTAACACTAAAAGTTGTTAAAATAAAAAACAACATCAATACGTTAGCTAGCCCATTGTAAAAACGTCCACTAAACATAGTTTCTGCACATTTCATAAAACTCATATACTTTGTATTCATAGGTCTATTATTGTGTTGAAAGGTCGGCATACTGGTATTTATAAGCTTTTAGAACATGTCCATCTTGATCCTTTATAAGGTTTACTCTTCCTAAATCGTCATATTCAAAATAACTAATCTTGCCATCTGGTCCAGTTTCCGATGTCAATCCAATAGAAGGGTCATGGGTATATGTAGTAATTAATGCATTAGATAATTCAGGCGCATTTCTAAGAGACTGCAGTGCCGACAATAGCAATGCCTCATTGCAACTTTCTCCAAGCAAACAGTGGTCGTTATCAGCATTTGATGCAGATTGGATGGCAGTAACATATCCGGCAACCTCTGTAAAAGAAGCGTTGATTACTTTAGCCACCAGTTTGGATTTTTGATAGCCCCATATGTAAGATACTATTAGGTCATTTTCCTTTTTGAGAGACAAAATATTACCGCGTTCATCTCTTTCAAGAACATTTCCTGTAATGCGATACTCAGGAAAAGATTCTCCATTCACTGAACCAGCAAAAATTACTGAAGGAGAATTGCTATCAAAAACATAATATGTTTTTGGTGCTATCATATCCTCACTAATTAAGTGTTCATATTTAACTGCTTGTGCAGAAACAACAGCTTCTCCAACTTTTTGAATCTTTTCTATTGGTACACCTGTCATATTACGATCGATCATTTTATCCAAAACAGAATGAACTTCATATGAATAGTCTTGAGCGTATTTGAACTTAGATATCAGCTCCTTTTCCAATTCTCTTTTTGTAACTGTCTGTGACAATTGAAGATGATCAGGGTTATCATATATATACTCCGTCACTGTTTTTATCCAATTTTGTTCAGTTTCATCAAACAAGAAGTGTGTGCTTTTAGACAAATAACTCCAGAAATTTTTAAAGTAGTACTCCATAATATCTATACCACCTTGATGCAAATTAGAAGTAAAAGACACCGTTTCTCCGGGGGTAATTCCGTAGCACAGTAGACGCCTTTCCGTATTAACATTATCATTGCCTTCCGCAAAACATTTCAATCGCTTCTCTTCCTCAACATATCGATATTCATGAATGTGACTTTCTGTAGCTGCACAGTGGTGTATTCTCACCACGTCATTTTCCGTATCACTATCACAAACAACCTCAACAGAATTACTATACAGACTTTGCATCTTTTTATCAATTACAATACTGTTGGCAGTATATTGTTTACCTTGATCTAATGTATATTCATTTATTGTTCTGGTTACAACCTTAGGGAACCCATTCTCAAACCGATAAGTTTCTACCTCTAATTCTTGTCCATTCTCATATCCTGAATTATTCAGGTTCTGCCTGTGATGATCATTATCTCCAAATATTAATTTTCCATTAGAGTCTTGACTAACTTTGAATTTATGTTGTTCTCCTCCTCCTTCAAAATTCTCGCCATAACTAACATTGACATATTCATATGTCACATGGCTCCCATTCGTTAAATAGAGATTTTGTATACTACTTGATTGCAATTGACCATAAACCAATGTTTCATAAAGTCCACTAATGCCAGAACCGCTACTACCGTCTTCACACTGTTGGGTCTGGAGGACCTCTCTGTAATATGTCGGTTGATTTCTACTTTTTCCGGATGTCACATCGAGGTTGGTTTTAGGACCATAATGATAAGTTTTGATATTATTTTTACCCGTAAGATCACTATTAACAAGTCTCTTAATACGAAGCCCACCCAGCTTTTTAGTCACAGGTTTCATTTCAGGTTCAATCGAATAATATTCAAAACCAAAATCTATGCTCATTTGACCATTTGCTTCCAACTTTAATTCATAGTGATGACCAGCTTTTACGGGAAAGGTATTATTTGCATTATCTGATTCATCATTGTTTAAATTTTTATTTAAAACAATTTTATTATCCGTCTTATCTGATATGGAAAACTTAGTACTAGCAAGCTGTGGCAACTTACCTTCCCAAATTGAAGATTTTGCATAATACTTGATATTCTGATCGTATTGAAAAGTACCCAGCTGATAAAATTCTTCTCTAGTTACGTCACTAGCATTTTCACCTCCATCTAACGACTTTTTAATTTCAGTAACAGGAGGTTTTTCTAGTTCCGATTCTCTTATCAAATTAAGCTCATAATCAAACAAAGTACTCCCCCCTGTTGGGTAAGTGATCCGGTTCAATACTCCTTTTCTAGTAGCTTCTAGATTAGGCTTCCGATCCGCATTATAAGAGGAAAACTGACTAGAAAGACCACTACCATCCAGCAAAGTCGAATTGTTCACACCATTGTAATACCCCCAATGATCACGGCTTTTACTTAAAATTTCTGGAAATTCATCTTTATCATGATAGTCAAACTTATAATCCCTTTGCTGATTCAATGTAGCTCCTCTTTCTACTATTGATTTCAAAAAAGTTCTTTGGTTTTGAGTTATTTCATATTCAAAATCAAATTTTCTTCGTGTGCCCTGAACTCCAGAATTGTCTGTTATATCCTTTAAAAAGTAAGTATTATCTGTGTGGAACGTCATTTCACCAAACCCGACTCCATAGATTCTTGCCAACCTTTTCTCCTTGACTTCAATAGTATTGATGCAATCAGTCGACTGGTAACTTTCTACTGGTTGTTCCGCTGCACATCTATTAATTCTATTTATGAAGTACTTTGCTGTCTCATTTACTCCAGCAGGATAAGAATGATGATATAAATTATATTCAAAATGAACTGCATTGCCTTTTGGGCTTTCAATCTTAATCAAGTGAAAAGCCGTGGCAGCGAAAGTATCAAAGTTTTTTCCACAGTTTAAACCAGACCATTGAGATTTTGAGAATTCAGTTCCTTCGTTACCTCCAAAATAATATTTAAAACCCCGACTGTCAATGAGAATAATCTGCATTTTCTCCGCACCCGAAGGATCAACTCTCCTTATCAAGTCAAAATTTTGTCTAGGATAAATAACAGCCTTCCCATTTCTATCAATGACAAACTTTCCTGCTTTGCCTTGAAAATTATATGAATATATATCCAACTCTGAATCGAAATGTATATCCCCATCATCCATCGCGTTTTCTATATAATTAATCGCCTCTAAATCTTCAGTATCCATATTTTCGGGATATGGTAAAGCACCAATTTCATCTGGTCGATCAACAATAGTTCTCGTGATCACACCACCTGCTAACAAAGACCACCCCATACCTACCCAGCTAGGAGATTGATCAACTTTTAACCCTCCAGAATAGTAACTTAGTGTAATTGGGACATTAATATCGCCTACTTCGAAATCGGTTAAAGGAACCGAAACACTCGGCAATCCTGAAGACAAACTCACAGGGATTTCTCCATACCTTCCTAATTGTCCTGCTGTAGGTGATGGAGGAAGGATAGAACGTTCAATTTCGCTCATATCAAATTGTGCTATTAATTTGGTCTGAAATACGACCATCATCACTATAATAATGCACCATCTAATTTTCTTATCTTCAGAGGTAAACTTATAATTCATATAATGCGATTTTAAATGTTTCCGTTTTTTTATTAATAGAATGTCAGTTGGTGTTTCTGTAGCATATGTTTTGAACTAATTTCAGACAATAGCTTTTTAAAGAAATGAATGTTAAAAACTATTATGAAACACAACGGTATGGACGGTATTATTCTGGTCAGTAGATTAAGCATAGTTCGAGTGTGAACCAGCCTAAGGCATACCTAGTCGAGGAAACACAGCTGGTCGGCGTTAAATAAAATAGTTGAAAAAGCCTTTTGAGAATTCAAAAAGCCACGGTCGTTACAGGTTAGTTGTCATAGGTCAGTGGTCGGGTTTAAATAGTGTTAAAATTCATTTCAAATTGATTCTTCTTGAAATTGAATTTTTCTCATATGCTATTGCAAGTGTACAAACAAATTTTATTCTTTCAAAATTGAAATATCATAGATGCCATTCCGCCTACAAGGAAGTTTGAAAAGCAATACCAAATAAACATCGCCTTCGACTCATTTCTTTGCCTTTTTAAAGGCTTTCATGGCTTCTTTGAGCTGATGTTCTTTGCAGGCGTGATAGCAGTCGGAGTCTACTTCATAGTATGGCATCAAGCGGCTGCCGTTGATGTCCACATCAACGTAACTCACCTGTTCGGCTATGCCTTCATCCATCTTACCTAAGACTGTGAAAGGCTCTGCCCCTGCGGGTTCATTGTAAAATTCGAATTCAGGAATGGGATGTCTGTATATTTCTTTGTCGTCTTCTGATAGAAACACCAATTCCAGTTGTAATGCAGCTGCAGTATCGACTCCATGAATATACAAATCTCCGGTGGCTAGAAAATTGCCATTCTTCTTGGTGGCGATTTCCATGTTTCTAATTTCCCATTGCTTGTCCTCTTCTAGCGGAAAATAGATGGTCGATGTGAATGTGATATAGATACAACTCTCCGTCGGGCATAGTGCCTGAAGGTTTTTTCCATTGTCAGAAATATCTTGTGCAAAAATAGTGAAACCGATGAGACAGTTCACTAGTGTGAATAGACCTTTTTTCATAACTTTCCCTTTATGCTGATTAGCCAATTTAATTAAAAAAAGGAGAAAAAGTCAAGTAAAATCAGTTAACAAGCTGAGAAAAATTAGAGTCTAAAGGTGGCGCCCACTTTGATTTGAATTCCTCTTTGTGGGTAATGTAAGTATCTGGAATAATTTTTATTGAACAGATTCTCGCCAGATAAAAACACACCCCACTGTTCTTTGAGTTGATAATGCAATCCAAGATCAAGTTTAGGAATGGCATCCAATGCTACATCGGAATCTGTTCTGGACAAGTCCTGTCCTACCAGGCCATTGACCAAAGTAAAGTCCCATTGTGCGTTCAATTTAGGGATGACTTCATGATCACCAGATACAAAAACTTCTAAAGTAGGTCTATGATACATTTGATCATACCCGTCAGACGAATACGCATACGCATTCAAACCTGCGGATAATTGATGGACAGCATTGATTTTATATTGAGCTTCTCCTTTGAAAGTAAATACCTTTGATTCTTCACTATCATAGGTGATGTCCATTCTGGATTGATCCGTCGCATTGTTCACCAAAATGGGTAAATACCTGATTGATTGAAACCCTACTTCTGCTTTTACACGGAGTTGACCTATTGGATTTCCTTCTATGCCTCCCGACAAATCAAACAAGCGTTCCGAGTTGGTCACGCCCACCGTCTGATTGAGTATGGCGACATCTGTTGCGAAGGCGTACAAACTATTGAAAGTATACCCTCCATCAAGTTTGGCATAAACGCTATAATCAGGACTCAATGAATACTTGGCTCTGGCATAAGGAAATATTTTGCTCGTACTCAAATCTGGCAAGTCGTCATTTTGCAAACTAATGGACAAACCAACATCCAGAGTAAGCTCGTCCAACAAGAGTCTATAGTAGGGATTTAATCTCAAGTAAGTTCTCGACTCATCTATCCCTGTGTCTTTATATCCGGATAGTTGCACCTCCCCATCCAATAGGATATTCTCACCATAACTCGTATTAAAATCTAGTGCGAGCGTATTTTCTTTCGCTTCAAAGTTGTCTGAATAGTGCTTGAAGTTTATTGAAGCATCATAAGATAACAAGTCTTCACTTTGTCTGCCTAAAGCTGAAATACCGATATTTAAGAAATTCCCATTATGCTTGATATCATTCTTATCTACAACTGTTCCAGTTGGATATCCATAATAATAGTTGTTTTCCAAACGGTAGTTTATTACAGACTCTAATTTCACCTTTTCGCCTATCAGCGCTCCATATACGTTGACCCCAGATGCTGCAGAAGCACTATTTTCATCATCCACTGCTCCTTTGCCAAAAGACAGATGTTTGACATTCAATCCCAAAATTTTATTGGGGTCATCCATTGAAGTAAGACTTACATCCACAAGTGGAGAGGTATAATTGCCAAACCCTATTTTTCCGTAATGTTCGTAGCTTTTACTTTTTGACGTGACACTGGCTTTTGCGGGTTTAAACTGCATGGGCTCATTGGCTACATCATAAACATACCATTTGAACTCACTAGGCTTGGAAACCGGCGCAGTTCTTTCAGGCTTCCATTTAATGAATTCGTACAGTTTCTGTTCTTTATTCAGTTCAATTTTTCTCTCTTTTTCAATTAAGATTTCTGCATCCTGAACTTCCCCATCAATTCCATCATCAGTCTGGGCCTGAGCCAATTGACTACAAACAATCATCAAGCAAACACTAATAACTAAGGACAACTTTTTCATCATACTCATCTTATTCATTTGCGGCAATGGATTCTTCAATCTGTTCTAGTTTTGCTTCCGCTAATGCGGTCACCTCCTGTAACGTCGAATGCTCAATCAACGAGTTCAATGTCGCTTTAGCCTGAAACAATTCGTTAGTCTCTATGTAGATGTCGGCCATCAAAAGATAAGCCTTGCCCAACCAAACTTCATAAGCTTGAAAATTATCGGCAAGCACAAAAAGGCTTTCTAAAGCACGTTCATATTTGGCCTGATCGTAATAAATCTTGCTGATATAATAATAAGCCTCCGCTCCTCTTTCATCTGGGGAATTACTGACTAATGGCAGCAAATTTTCAAGAGCAGCATCCATATCCCCTTTCTCATACTGAGATTTCCCAATGATCAGATTGGCTTGAGCACTAACTAAAACACCTGTTCGAGGATTATTCAACAATGAATTTCCATAATATATGGCTGAATCAAATTTTGACTCTATAAAATGATTTTCCATCAAGCCTGCATGGACGTTGATTACGTTTCGTGAGGAACGAGACACTTGGGCCAGACGGTAGAAATAAGCATTGCCCGATGCAATATTGCCTAGACTGCTTTCTATTGTTGCTATTCGGTACAACACGCGTGCGTGTTTAGAAAAATCAGTCATTTCTTCTATTTTCCTGAAATGCACTAGCGCTTTATCGAAATGCTCTTGTCTATAATATGCATCACCTATTAAATATTGGGATTCGATGATTAACGAACTATTGGGATAAGCCTGAACGAAACTCTCTAACCCCTGTATTGCCAATTCGTATTGCTGACTATAATATTTAGCTCTGGCTGATTCAAACTCAATATTCTCCAGGGCTTCGCTATTAGGATTGGCTTGTTTGTATTTTTTCAAGTATTCGTCGAATGCATCAAATTGCCCTGCAGTATGCTTGTCTTGCAATCCTAACAAAGCACTATTGGCTGTTTGATGACGAGGAAACCTATTTAATATTTCCTTGTAGTTGGAAATACTGGACACAGCCTGACCTTCATTATCAAATGCAACAGCTTGATTCAAGAGAGCAAATGGAATAAACTCACTGGTCGGATACTTCATCATAAAACTCTGATAAGAGGCTACCGCCTGTTTGCTATTTCCCGATTCAAACTCCATTTGAGCAATCTGATAATAAGCATGATCGGCTTTTGGTGATTCCGGAAAATCTTTAATTAACTTATTAAAATAACGCTTGGCCAACTCCTCTTTATCCAGGTATCTATTTAACAATCCAATCTGGAAATAGATACGATCCTTATCTCTATTCCCTTCTTTTTCAGCTTTGGTATAATACTCGATTCCTCTTTGATATTCCTTCAACGCGAAATAACAATCTCCCAATCGAAATAGTGCATCAGCCAAGTATTTGCGATTAACTGCTTCGGTATATTGAGATTCAAATTTTCCGAAAGCGATGGCCGCGTTGCTGTAGTTTTTTAAGTTGTAATGAGCGTAAGATTCACCATATATTGACTTTAAGTAGACTTCGGTATTTGGTTCTGGGCTAACTGATTTATAATAGAACAATGCCTCATCATTCTGATCCAATAAGGAAAGAGACTCTCCCATCCAATAATAGGTCTGTTGGGTAAGAGCAACATCTTCGTCGTAAATAAGTGATTTTTGAAAAATCTCCGCAGCCAAATCAAATTTCTTGTCATTAAACAATGCTACTCCCTTCAAAAACGACACCCGTTGATACGTTCGCTTTAATTCAGGAGTGAGTCGATCCAATTCTTCTATATGCTGAATGGCCAAATCATAATCATTGGTCTGAGCATAACAAATGCTTAACATTTCTTTTATCTCAGCATTGAATCTACCGGCAACGTAAGAAGACTCATACGATTCTATGACGCCAATAGCCTCGTGGTAATTGGGCAACTGCATGAGACTTCTTGCTTGGTGATATAAGGCATCCTCTCGAATCACAGTGGGATACTTCGCTGTATTTTCAAACGAGCTGATAGCAAAATGCCAATTTTTCTGTTCGCTATAAATGACTCCAAGGTAGTATGAAGCATACGCACCTACACTGTCATCCGCAACTGCCGAACGCTTCAGGTATTGAATTGCGTCATCTTTATTTTCAATTTTAAAACTACTGTATCCTGCTCTGAAATAATTCCTCTCATTTCTATGTTTAGCATGCGACTTGAACAACTCTTTATAGTTCCCTGAGGCAGATCTATATTTTTCCAAAGCATATTGAGAATCGGCTAAAAAATTCAATACGACCCCATTATCTACGGGTGACAGTTCTGTTTCAACCAACTGAATCAATTCTTTATATTCGCCATTTTGATAAAGCGTACTAGCATACAACTCCATCGCTGGTTTTCTGTATTCTTTGGAATCAAAAGCCTCCTTGAGAAACTTATAACAAGCATCCAATTCCCCACGACTGTGATAGATATAGCCTTGAAAATATGCCGCATCGCTTTGAGCAGGCGAATAACTTCCTTCTAATTTTTCAAATGTTTTTAATGCTTCATCATACGCATTAAGGTAAAACTGACAGTATCCTTTGTTGAATGTATTTTCAGATGTTAAGTGCCCATCATATTTCTTGAAATTTGAAAGCGCATCCTTGAATTCGCCCTTATCAAAATAATAATCAGCTATGTCCAGAAAAGCACTTTGCGCAAAAACATGAAATGGAAATCGTGTAACGAAGTCATTCATTAATTGCTCTCCATCATCATGACCTGCTCTGATCGCACTCGACGCTAGGTAAAAACTTGATTCTGCCAGATAGGGCTCCTTAAGCATCTTGCTAAACTCAACTCTTGCCGCTTTGTAAGCACCTCTTTGATACAATTCCTGAGCATGATTGTATTGTTGCTGCAAATCAAGAATAGGTTGCGCTATTCCAATTGTACCAAACAAAACAAAAAACAAGAAATGTATGCCGAACAAGAATCGTTTGGGGTTCGATATATTCAAAGTAGAATAATTTAATTTTTTCAACAGACAGATAAGTCTATAACGTTTAATTGCGGATACTATTAAAAATAACACAATGAATTAATGAGTCAGGTTAAAAATCAACTCCTTCAGAATTTCCCCTTCTGGCTGACTTGGATAGTCTATCCCCTTTGATTTCATATCCGCAATTTTCAAATGTCTAACATTGGCCATTACTTTGGCCAACGGATAATTCTTAGCTGCCATTATATATTCTTTTACGAAAAATGGATGAACACCCAATAAAGATGCCAAATGTTTTTCTGACTTGTCTTTTGAGTGATGCAGTAGCAACAGTTTATTGAAAAAGGAAAACAAATTCGCAATTATTGGAATGATTGGGTTTGATTTCGGGTCGGATTTAAAGTAATGAATAATCTCATTCGCTTTCATCACATTTCTAAAGGACAGGGCTTTCTGCAATTCGAAAACATTATACTCCTTACTGATCCCAATGTTCTTGTACACGTGATCAGCGGTGATCTTAGGCTCCTCTCCTATATTGATCAGCATTTTATCTACCTCATTGGCAATTCTGGTCAGGTTGTTTCCAATGTTCTCAACAATCAGTTGCAAAGCCTTTTGATCGATTTGACGATTTCTTGATTTCACAAATGACTCAACCCAAGCAGGAATTTGATTATCATAGAATTTTGTCGCTGTCATAAGCACAGCTTTTTTATCTATGACCTTTCCTAGCTTTTTTCTTTTATCAAGGGATTTGTATTTATAGCCAAAGACCAAAACTGTAGATGGCTGAGGATTTTCCAAGTAGCTCAGAAGCATCTTTTCATTCTCTTCTTTATTAAATCCAGCTATTTCTTGCGCCTCTTTGACAATAACAACCTTGCGCTCTGCCATCATTGGAAATCCTTTGGCATGATTCAATATATCTGGAATATTGGCATCTTTACCATATACCACCACTTGATTGAAACTCCGCAAACTTTCGTCCATGGCATGTTTCTCAATATGATTGATCACCTCATCGATAAAAAAAGACTCCTCTCCCTGTAAGAAATACACAGGAGCATATTGATTATTCTTAAGATTATTTAGGATGTCCTGATAGGTAACGGCCACGCTTCTTTTTGATTAAGTTCTGACAAGGCAAATAAATGAAATTAATCACAGAAAGTGCAGAAAATAAACACTCTGTTTAAACATCAAGAGACAGAAATTTTAAAAATAATTAATTAGTACGAATAGCATCATTCACTATTCGAATGAGTGACTTGTTTATTTCTTGGATTATATCGTCGCAGTCACGAATCATATATCTGTGTTTCAAATTACTGGCATTTGAAAAGGATATAAAAGTATCTCCATCTTCCTGCCAGACTAGTATTTTGAATGGCACTTCTAATAATGCGGTAGGCTCACATGAACCCAATCGAGTAACGTCATCTGTTTCAAAACTAATCACCTTTACTCTTCCTTTGAACTGTCCATTTGAGCCTTTGGGACTCACTTTGTATTCCTCCGTATTGACATAAGTAAAACTATTCTTATCAATACTGAAATATAGCTTTGAAATAGTTTCGTCCAAGTCGTGTGGACTGTTGTAAACTGTAACTTGCTGCGCATGGAGCGCAAAGCCAATGGTAAATAAAAATAGAAATGCAGCTATTCGTTTTTTCATATTAAGAAAGACCCCAAGAAATATTCTGGCGTTAATTTAAAATTCGTTCCATAGCATGCTGATACTTCTCAAAAGTATCCAAATTATTGTGTTTACCCTGATTTATCCTAATAAATTTTTTATCTGGTCGATCTATTTCCAAATACAGCTGATATCCTAATTCAAAAGGAACAATTCGGTCGTCAGTGCCATGAAAAATGGTGATTGGACAATGTATGGAGTCAATTCGTGATATTGAATTGAATTCAAATTGCAACCAGTTTTTCTTTATTAAAAGGAAGTCCAACATAGGAATTACAGCCCGAATATTTGTCATTGGAGTTTCAAGAATCAAATGCGCTGATTCTCGTTGAGAGGCTAAGTATGTCGCAACTGCAGTCCCTAATGACCTGCCATGAATTACAATCCGATTATAATTCAATTCTTGCCTTGCGTAATCATATATAACGGTTGCATCCTGATACAAACTTTGTTCACTGCGGTTTCCAGTACTTTTCCCATAACCTCTGTAATCCATAAGTAGCACATCATAGCCATGCCTATTTCGGACCTCATTTACAATTCTACCCCACCGATCCAAATTACCTCGATTACCATGAAAATAAAGCACGAGCCCTTTGGCAGAGTCACTTCTCAGAAGCAGCCCATGCAATCGCGCACTTGAATCTGCTTCTATTACAATTTCTTCGTATGAAAAATTGAATTCAAATTCATGGTCCTCCTCTAATGGGTCCCCTTGAAAAAGTATATTTTCATAAAATAGCACAAAAAACAGGTTGTATAATAGCAACAGAGCCAGTACAACTGCCAAGCCAATTCCAATGGAGGTGGAACTCATTTATAAATTTTCCGCTACTTGATCAACTCAGCCAAAAGCCTCAGTCCTTCCTTGAGGTAAGGATCCTCTCTGAGTTTCTTTTGATCCTCTTCTGAAGTGCTATACTCCTGATAGATTTTTCCTGCTGACTCTGATAACTTTTTCTGCATGTCACTTTCCTCTTCAAATTTATCCTGCTCAGCTTTTCTTTCTTCCAGGTTCAATGACAGCTCGTTTCGTTCCTGACTGGCCTTCATTTTAGCAATGTCTTTTTGAAGGTTTTTAAGATCTACATCTACTTCTAAATCCTCCTTATACAGTGCTTTAAGATTTTCAATAATGTCATCAGTAATAGTATTAGTTGGCTGATAATACGATGAAACTATTTGATCCCATTTTAGAGAGTTGGGTCGGGCGCTTTCTCCAAACTCTTCAGCATCAAAAGCAGATGGAAATTCTATATCAGGCGTCACGCCAATATTCTGTGTACTACTTCCAGATACTCTGTAGTATTTGGATAGAGTCAGTTTTAGATTGCCCATTTTTTCAGTAAAACTTGGGATCATACGATTATAACTAGCCATTTGCTGAACCGTGCCCTTCCCAAAAGTAGTTTCTCCAATGATGACTCCGCGACTATAGTCTTGAATTGCTGCGCTAAAAATTTCTGAGGCAGAGGCAGAAAATCGATTCACCAGCACCGCTAATGGTCCATCATAAAACACACCTGTATTACGGTTTCTTTGAACGTCAATTTTGCCGTTACTATGTTTCACTTGTACCACTGGCCCCTGATCAATAAATAAGCCTGTAAGGTTGATAGCTTCTGGTAAAGCACCACCTCCATTATATCTTAAGTCAATCATAATTCCATCCACATTTTGCTTTTGCAAATCCTCAATCAGTTGCTGAACATCTCGAGACACGCTTCTGTAATCAGGCACCCCATTTCTTGCATCTTCAAAATTCATATAAAAGCTAGGAATAGTAATTACTCCTAAGTTGAACACCTTATTTCCTTTTGAAATTGGAATCATCTCTGCTTTTGCTGATTCATCTTCCAGATTGATTTTTTCTCTAATGATGGTCACTTCCTTTACTATAGTCTCTTCCCCGTGCTTCAAATACTGAAGTCTAACTTTGCTTCCTTTTGGACCTCTAATCAGCTGCACCACATCCTGCAACCTCCATCCGATTACATCCACATAATCTTCATCTCCCTGCGCTACACCTACGATCTTATCATCCTTGTGCAATTGTTTACTTTTATAAGCAGGTCCTCCAGCAATTACTTCATTGATCACTGTATAATCCATGCTCTGAGTTAGACGTGCGCCTATCCCTTCCAGAGAAAGATTCATATTAATATTAAAGTTCTCAGATGAAATTGGTGAGAAATAATTGGTATGTGGGTCATAAGTTTCAGCTACAGCATTCATGAAAAACTGAAACACATCATCAGAGTTGTATTGATTGATTCCTTTTCTGTAACGCTGATATCTTTTAGTTAGCGTTTCCTTAATTCCTGCCTCGTCTTTTCCAGAAAGCTTCAAGCTTAAGGCCTGACTTTTTATTATTTTCCTCCATCTTTCATTGATTTCAGCATCGGAGCTTGCCCATGGTAATTCTTCATCCGAAAGTTCAATAGATTCCTCTTTGGTAAAGTCAAAACCGTTTTCTATCAAAACTTGGATATAATCAATTCTTGAATTAGCTCGTTCTCTGAAAATCCTGAAAATCTGAAAGGCCACATCTACATTACGCGCTTTTAAGTCATCATCCAGCTGATACTTGTATTTGGTGAAATAATCAACATCTGCTTTAGAAAAGTAAGTTCTATTATCGTCTAATGATGACAAGAAATTGTCAAATACCACTGCAGATATGGAGTCATTCAAATCAATTTTCAAATAATGATTTGTAGCCAACAGGCCGATTGTCAACTCAATTTCAGTGGCATGCTTTTCTGCGGGTGCTAAAACAGCAACTGAATCTATTGGTGTAAATGCCTGTGATGAAAAGGCAATCAATCCCAACAACCCTGCAACAAATAACTTCTTCAATTCCTTCAAATTCATATTAGATTTTAGTTTTCTTACCTTTTGTAATTGGTAAATATGGATTATATCAACGATAATTTGGAGCATTGGGGTGTATTTTGTCTTCTTTTTATTTGGGTGGTGAAACAAGTTGACAAGAATCTTAGGATATCTTTTCATTTCATCTGGTATGTCACTGCTTTCTATTATATCTTCGCGTCAAAAATCTCTTTCCCATGGATAAGTATCCAGACATAGAAAAATTAAAATCAATCGCAAGCCAAGTCCGACGTGACATCGTACGTATGGTCCATGGCGCACAGTCCGGTCATCCGGGTGGTTCTTTAGGATGTACTGATTATTTGGTCGCCTTGTATTTTCACATCATGAGTCACGACAAAGGTTTCAATCCTGATGCCAATAACGAAGATCTTTTCTTCTTGTCGAATGGACATATTTCACCTGTATTCTACAGCGTCCTGGCTCGTAGCGGATACTTTGACGTGAAAGAACTAGCCACTTTCAGAAAACTAGAAACACGCCTGCAAGGTCACCCTGCCACTGAAGAAGGACTACCAGGTATTAGAATTGCCTCTGGCTCGCTAGGACAAGGATTGTCCGTTTCAATAGGCGCAGCATTGACTAAAAAAATTAATGAAGATGATTCAACTGTTTTCACTTTGATGGGGGATGGTGAATTGCAAGAAGGTCAAATTTGGGAAGCGGCCATGTTCGCAGCTAGTAACAAAGTTGACAACCTCATAGCAGCAGTAGATTTCAATGGTCAACAGATCGATGGCCCGACTTCAGAAGTCAATGACATGGGTGATTTGAAAGCCAAATGGGAAGCGTTTGGTTGGACGGTCATTGAAGCAGATGGTAACGAAATGGAAGACATTGTTTCTAATCTTAAGCTCGCTAAATCTCTATCTAAGAAAGAGAAGCCGATCCTAATTCTTATGAAAACAGAAATGGGCGCAGGTGTTGACTTTATGGAAGGCACACACAAATGGCACGGTATAGCTCCAAATGATGAAGACTTGCAAAATGCCTTGGCTCAACTGGAAGAAACTTTAGGTGATTACTAAATCTTGACTGACGATGACTAAATACACATACACAGAAAAAAAAGACACAAGATCAGGATTTGGAGCTGGCTTATTGGAAGCTGGAAAAAACAATCCTAATGTAGTTGCCCTTTGTGCTGACCTCATTGGCTCATTGAAAATGGGAGACTTCAAAAAAGAACTCCCAGAGCGATTTGTACAAGTAGGAATTGCGGAAGCCAACATGATTGGTATTGCAGCAGGTATGACCATCGGTGGAAAAATCCCATTCACTGGCACGTTCGCCAATTTCTCTACGAGTAGAGTTTATGATCAAATCAGGCAGTCGGTCGCCTATTCTGAAAAGAATGTGAAAATCTGCGCTTCTCATGCAGGATTAACTCTCGGAGAAGATGGTGCTACTCACCAGGTACTCGAAGACATAGGAATGATGAAAATGTTACCTAACATGACTGTGATCAATCCATGTGATTACAACCAAACTAAAGCAGCTACGCTTGCATTAGTAGATCATCATGGACCTGCTTATTTGAGATTCGGACGTCCTGCCTGGCCGATCTTCACTGATCCAAATCAAAAATTTGAAATAGGCAAAGCGATCAACTTTGTTGAGGGTTCTGATGTATCGATTTTTGCTACTGGTCATATGTTATGGTTGGCGATTGAAGCTGAAGCTATATTAGCTGAGCAAGGTATTTCTGCAGAAATCATCAATATCCACACCATCAAACCTTTAGATGATGAGGCAGTTTTGAAGTCTGTTGAAAAGACTGGTTGTGCAGTATCTGCAGAAGAACATCAAATAGCAGGTGGATTGGGAGAAAGCATTGCTTCACTCCTCGCAAGAAACACACCTAAGCCTTTAGAAATTGTTGGCGTTAACGATTCTTTTGGTGAAAGTGGTAAACCTGTTGAGCTTTTGGCTAAATATGGTTTAAGTGTAGAAAGTATTGTAGAGTCGGCTAAAAAAGCAATCGCAAGAAAGAACGCTTAAGATTAATAAAAAAATATACACAGAGACTGTATCACAAGTCACTCGTCATTGCGAACGTAGTGAAGCAATCTTGACACTAGTTCTACACACGAACTTTAAGATCACTTCGCTTTATTCGTGATGACGTAAATTTGCTTGTGATACAGTCTCTTTTTTATTTATGAACAACAGACAACTCTTCCTCAAACACCTCGGACAGACATCAGAATTTCCATTGGCTCTTGAAATCGAAAGAGCTGAAGGGCTATACATGTATGACAAGGACAACAAAGCTTATTTGGACCTCATTTCCGGCATTGGAGTGAGCTCTGTTGGCCATAGACATCCGAAGGTAATAGAAGCCATCAAAACCCAAGTAGACAAGCATTTACATGTGATGGTTTATGGAGAGTTTGTTACGGCACCCCAAGTGCAATTGGCGCATGCGATTACTCAAACTCTACCCGATCATCTGGACAATGTCTTTTTAGTGAATTCGGGTAGTGAAGCTACGGAAGGTGCGTTGAAGCTGGCTAAAAGACACTCAGGAAGAAAGAAGATCATATCATTCGAAAACGCTTACCACGGTTCCACTTCGGGTGCATTATCAATTGCTGGAGACGAAAAACTAAAGGCACCCTTCAGACCTTTGCTTCCAGATATACATCAAATCCGATTTGGTGAAGTACAAGATCTGAATCAAATTGACGAAGAAACTGCAGCCGTTATCATAGAAACTGTACAAGGAGAAGCTGGCGTGAAACATGCGAACAATAGCTATTTTGAAGCCTTGAGAGCAAAGTGCACAGAGACTGGTGCATTACTCATTATGGATGAAATTCAATGCGGATTTGGACGAACAGGTAAGTTCTGGGCTTTTGAGCATTATGGAGTTAGTCCTGATATTTTACTTTGTGCCAAAGGTATGGGCGGCGGCATGCCTATAGGCGCATTTATATCTTCCAAAGCTATTATGCATGACTTGACGCACGATCCTATTCTTGGGCATATCACCACTTTTGGCGGTCACCCAGTGAGTGCAGCAGCTGCATTGGCGACAATAAAGGTATTGCAAGAAGAAAGTCTGATTGATTCTGTAATTGAAAAGGCCAAACAATTTTTAGCACTTCTCAAGCATGACAAAATCAAAGAAGTGAGAAATGTAGGATTGATGATGGCTGTAGAATTTGAATCTTTTGAATATTTGGATCAAGTTATTCACCAATTGCTGGACGATGGAATTCTTTCTGATTGGTTCCTGTTTTGTGACAACTCTATGAGAATAGCTCCACCTCTTACCATTACCTCAGAAGAAATAAAAATGGCTTGCAATAAAATACTGCAAGCCATTGATAAAGTGGGCTAATGTCTTGCTTAAAGCATTGACTTCAGCTCCAATTCAATATCTTTCCCATCAATAGTCACTGTTACTGTTTGGCCATCCTGAGCGAATATATCCCTCAATTTGGCCAATCCTAATTCAGTAGCACTTTCCCCGTTTACTGATTCTATAGCAGAATCCACAACCACTCCTGCAGCTGAGGCTGGACTGTTTTCAAATACCTTATGTACCAGTACTTCCGACTTGTTTCTGCTCAATTGCAATTCCATCCCAGAAGCATTGACTGGAAATGCTTCATCATATGATTTCGCTTTTTCCCAGTACATTTTTTTATCCTTATAGTTGTAAACAATATTGAACTTACTCAACAATGTGCCTCCTATAATTCCTGATATTTTTTTGTGGTTTTGGATACCATGTTTTGCATGGCTCAATCCTACAGGCATATCTTTAAAAGAGAAACCTTCAAAGTCAAACGATTGCACTCTCCCTCTATGATGTTCGTACTCTTTATCTCCAAGACCTGCTACCAAATAGATATAGCTATCTCCTATCTTCGATGCCATTCCATTAGACTCTACAAAAGGAGTATTAAAATCTACTGTAGCTTTTGCTCCTGTATCTACAAAAAATTCTCCTTTTACTTTCTCCCCATTGCTAAGAGTTACTTGGCCTGCAATGTGAGGAATGAACGATGTTAAATTGATACTCATCATTTTACCTGAGCCCTTATACTTGTAGCTCGAAGGATCATACAATTCAATCATCTTAGTGTCGAAATTCATTGACACCACATAATTATTCAATATATCATATCCGATAATTCCATCGATATTTCTACCAATACTGATTTCCAAATGGTTGAGTGAAGTTTCATACACCTTGATATTGTGCACCGGAGCACCACCCACAGTTAGTTCATTGTGCTTAACTAATTTCCCACTTATCGTACCTTCGGCACTTGTAGTTGTGGCATTAGATCCAGCTTTCATTCCCAACTCAATGGCCCTGTCGATATTGAGGACCGTCAATCCATCACCGGTATCAAAAATGAAATCCAGTTCTTCTGAATTATTGACCTTAACCTTAATGAACGAATGCGAGCCATATTGTTCAAAAGGGAAACTTGCTACTGGCTTTTGAGCCAATACCACACCAGCATAGAATACTGCTGCTATTGCTATTCCTATTTTTCTTTTCATTATTTAATAGTTTTTAGAAGTGATCAAATCAAAATTAGCTTGTGCTTAATTCAGGTTGATGATAAAAAATGCAGCACTGAATCCCTGATTTGTCATAAGTGCATGAAATTAATCTCAAATAGCCGAATATCAAAACACGCCACCTTTTTATTAAGCACAATTTGAACTTACTAATCAGAGATTATGCCAAAAAAATCAAAAGGTCGCTTCGAAGCGGGTAATATTGGTTGCATTGTCTTTGACAGCCAAAGAAAATTGCCCAGCAATTTCGACTTCCTCATCCGACCAGATATAGCCTGATTTGGCATCAAAATTCATAAGAAGCCACGCTCCATTAAGTGTCGCACGTATGGACTGAATACCAGACATTTTATCTTCAATTTTAAATTTTACGCGACCTTTACGAGAAGGCTTTTTTACTATAGTTGGAGCAACTGAATCCGTTGCGATGGTGAATGATACCAAATCACGTGTCTTAAAAACAAGCTCCTCTCCTTCCCATTCTCCACCGACATAGCCTAATTTATTTTTACTCGAGATAGAATACACCCCTGACTTCATCAAATCATACACACCTTTCGGTTTCAAATAAACTGTAGCAAACTGTCTAAAAGGCGTTGTTCTGTTTTTAAACTCAAATATTTCAAAGCCATTTCTTTCTGATTTTTCGTAGCGCAAATAAGTAGTATCAAACAATGCATATTTCGGCAATGACAACCTAATCTCTTCACTCTCCCACTTAATTTTCTGCTCAGATGGGATACAATCCACTAAAGAAAACTGATACGTTTTATTGCACAATTGCGCTGAGTCAGGAAGACCATTTCTCAAGTCCCATAAAAAATGATGGCTCGTATTAGTATAATATGCCATGTCTATTGTCCGCTTTTGTCCATCGATGTAAAAATTCGCATCACAATAGCCTTCCTCACTTTCAATTTCGATCCAATGTTTGAACAAATCAAAACCCTCATGGTCTAGCCCATAGGTGTGCTTTAGCTTACGACTCCTTTCAAACCCATTGTCATTGATCTTGATGTTTACTTGATTGATGTTGCCGTACGTATCTTCGAGTCTAATATCTATCTGATGCTCCATTGGATCATAGATTCTCAATAGACCTGATTGGTCATTGGTGTCGTAAAATGACAGTTTATTCCCTGTATCCTTATAGAGTTTATTAAACCTTCTTCCCCCTTCCCTGGAACGTTTATAATTTGTATGTACTAGTATATTCCTTTGCGTACTGAAACTAAGTTGATCAATACGCTGAGTAAATGCAGGCTTTCCATCAAAAAGCATGGTTTGATAACGAATACCATTTCGATTTCTGGCTCCATCAAATTTATCATAGGCATATATCTCTATTCCAATGTTGCCGAATAAAGAAATACCTTCTTCTATTCTGGCATTTCCATTTTCATCAGTGATCACATCAAATTCGACCCTTCCCCACATACCATTTACTCTGGCATGTTCATCCATGGTAACAAAAGCTACAGAGGAGAGTACGGGAGGTGTCTCATCTACAATTTCTTCAAACCCATATTCCAATGGGTCCAAAGCACGATGTCTCAAATTTCGAACTTCGAAATGAAGGTGAGGCCCTGAGGAAGATCCGGAATTTCCTGAAAGGGCAATGACATCTCCTTTCTTAAATGCAAATTGATTCTTAGCAGGATAGAGATCGACAGAAAATGATTCGTCAGCATACTGCTCTTGCCTCACATAAGCTGCAATATCTTCATTGAAGGATTTCAGGTGCGCGTAAACAGTCACGGTTTCATTCTCTGGATGAACCAGATACAAAGCATTTCCATAGCCACCCAAAGCCACTCTAATCCGTTGAATATACCCATCCGCTGCCGCATAAATAGGCAAACCGGTGATGCCACTTGTTTTAATATCTAGTCCTGAATGAAAATGGGAAGACCGGAGTTCGGCCATGGTACCCGCCAAATAGTTTTCTTGTTTAGGTCGAACCGGAAACATAAAATCTCCTTTCTTTGGTCCGACTTGAGCAAACACTTGAATGCTAAAAAAAACGAGTATTACCTGGATTTTACTTGATTTCAAAATCCATCATTTTTTTATCCTCAATAAATGCTTCCAACCGTTGCCCAATCTCTACTGGACCAACGCCTGCTGGAGTTCCAGTAAAAATGATATCCCCTTTTTTCAACATGAAAAACTTTGAAACATAAGCAATGATATAATCAATACTAAAAAGCATCATAGAAGTATTACCGACTTGCACATCCTTACCATCTTTTTTCAAACTAAAATTTAAATTGGATAGGTCATAATTGGATTTTGGTACAAATTCAGAAATTGGTGCTGACCCATTAAAGCCCTTAGCCAAATCCCAAGGCAATCCTTTGGTTTTTGCTTTTGATTGCAAATCGCGGGCTGTGAAGTCCACCCCAATGCCAATTTCATCGTAATATTTGTGTGCAAACTTCTGATCTATATTCTTTCCAACTTTGCAGATCTTGACCAAAATTTCTACTTCGTGATGAATATCACTAGAGAAATCAGGGTAATAGAAAGCGGCATTTTTCTTTAGAATAGCAGTTTCCGGCTTACCAAAAACAACTGGTTCATCTGGCCGTTCGTTATTCAATTCTTCTATATGCTTGGCATAGTTTCTTCCAATAGCCAGAATTTTCATGTGTTTGTTGCTTTATCTAGATTTGATAACTAATTCGATGGTGAAGATAATTTATTGCAAAACATAAACTAAACACATCATAAAAAAACACTCTAAAAAAGTTTTGCTATTCCTAACCCCAAACCGCAAGATGTATATGCATCCAATTTAAAATCGACCGTCATAGAAACTGCAATCTCCCATTGCTTTGGAAGTTCCCAAGAATAATCAGAACCTATTCTTAAGAGTTTTAGATTTTTTTCTTTAGCTAATTCTATACCTCCTCCGATTAATAATATCAAATGCTCTCCAAATTTTCTTGATCCAACCAATACTGTCGAAAACGGTCTTGTTCGTTCAAAAACGATTTCATTGTTTTCATATTCAAAATTCTCAACCACAAGATCTGTGTGTACACCAACGCTCCACTTTTCGTTAAATCTAAAATCATAATCTAATGCCCAACTTGGTAATATTGTCCATACTTTATCACCATGTCTATTAATTCCGGCCGGTATAGCTGCATGCCCAATAGCAAACATCACTTTGTGCTTTCGAAATTCGTTTTCTTGAACTTCTTCAATTTGAGCTACCACCTTGATTGAAGAGGTTAATAAAATTAAAAGTACTGCTACAACTTGTAATACTTTCATAATTCTATGGGTTATAAAATTCTGATATATTTAAACGCACGTTACGGATTTATCCAGTTTAAAGAACCTCTGTGAACTACATTTTTCAATGAACCAAAATACCTTTTTCTAGCTGACTTCCAATCATTCAAATGGAATTCAATATCCAATTTTTCCTCTTCTAAATCTTGTATTTGATTCTTGAAACTTGTTGATCCAAATATAGATGCCCAATCTAAAAAGCCACCATTTTCAAATTCAAGTTCATCGAACCATCTATAGGCCGCCTTTACTATTTGACTCCGATCTTTTTGCTCCAAGGCATTTTTTAATTGGTCGAAGTAATAATCTTCTGAATGAATGTAAGCCTTCCGTCTTGCTTGCAATGAGTGGACTATTCTTTTTATTAAGAAGATCAGAATTGAGAAAAGAAAAACTGTAAAAACTCCAATCTTCACCAATTGCTTCCATGACATTCCCAAAAAAGCAAACACCTCTTCATCATTAGCCAATCCTTCTTCTAACTTCTTCTCAACCAATAATGAATCTCTTACACTTGCTAGCATTTCCAGATCAGGATTTGGAATCACCGTATATGTGACGGCTTTTAGTGTCTTTTTATATAATTTCTTACGTGTAGGATGGTACCAAGTAAAGATCATTTCGGGAAAAGTTACTTTTCCTTCTTTTTCGAATAAATACCTCATTGACTCGGTTCGTGAAGAACTGATAGACGTTTTACCTTTATAGTTCTCTACCACACTTCTTGTTGGGTATAGTCCGACATGGGTTACGCTATCCCAATTTATAGGAGGAATTAATTCTGCCACTGTACCTTCTGCTCTCCGAGTTATACTTCGTTCCAGTACACTTCCTACTTTTACTTCTAGTTTAGACTGGTTCCATTGGTCATGCACGGTTAGACCATTCGCCACCAACCAATCTGATTTATTAAAGCCTGGAGGAATTGGGCTTACTTTTATAATTCTTTCCTTGGTTTTCAATTTCCTTTTTACACCCTTATAGTCTCCTTCAGGAGGTGACTCAACTTCCAGTGTTAAGGAGGGGAAAACCACATCCTTTTCATCAAAAGGAAACACATTATAAATGAGCTGGATACCTGCATAGTTTTGATTCCCATCCATATACGATGTACTCACGGGCCTAAAATAAGTAGTAAACGCTCCATTTACTTTGATATTCCCAGGGTCGAGTCCACTGGTAAACCAAGTGGAGGTGTAAACGGTAATCGTAACTTCTACAGGTTGATTGACATAAGTAGTCGCTCGATTGTGTCTGACTTGACTCCATAGCTTTTGAGCCGGACTTCTGTTTGCTACAAATGAAAAACAGAACAAAAGCATCAATCCATATTTTGCCTTACCACTTATCTGCATCTGGATTGGGTTTTAGGTTTTTCTGTTTGACTTGATATTCAAATTTTCTTTTTAAAAAAAGCATCGGATCATCATCCACTTTTCTCATGAGCACCTTACTCTGATCAGTTCTAGGCCCATCATTCTCTATATCTTCAGGCACCTCATCTAGTTCTTTCCCAAGTCTGACATCAGTAGACACTGTTTCTTCTTTGCGCTCTTTCTCCATATCTTCCTTCGTTGCTTCTTGCCCACCGCCACTTAAGTCTTCCATATCTTTATTCTGTTCATTTTTTGCAACACCAGATTCTGTGGCTTCCTGTGCTTCGGAAGGATTAATTTTTGAAGTCCCTCCTACTATTTGTTCAATTTTTTGTTGATTCTTTAAGGCTGAAGAATTACTTGGATCCAATTCAATAGCCTTGGCAAACGCTAATTGAGCGGCCAGCGTATCTCCATTGCTGAAGTATGCCAGCCCAAGATTATAAACACCTTGAGCTGTAGTGTCTTCATTAAATGCTTTTATAGCAGATTCAAAATCGCCCGACTTAAAATAAGCCACCCCTTTGCGCATGGGGTTTTCATATTTTTCAGCAGCCTGGTCATAAGCCCCTTGATTACTCAATTTCTGCCCTTGGAAATCCTGTGAATACCAGAGGTCTTGAAAACTATTCACTTTTTCGCAGGAGGATGAAAACAAGATAATTGTTACATAAATGACCCACCCTTTGCGAAACCAGAATAATATCAACAATGCCATAGGAAAAACAAAGAGTAACCCTGCATCTCTCCACTCGTCATTTTTTTCCTTGGGATCTTCAGTGAACGTAAGGTTGGCTGATATTTTCTTACTAATGACCTCCATGTCGCTCTTGTCTAAAGTCAGTGAATGAAGCGTAACACCTTCTAATGCCCCTAATCGATTCAGGCTTTGTTGATTCAAAGCAGAGTACACTGGCTGTCCTTTCTTATCTTTCATCACTTTCTTCCCTCTTCTACTTGGCACTTCACCTCCTGTTATTGTACCCATAGGTACAATCTCAATGGTATGATTCGTCTGGGATACAAACTGACCAAAAAGTTCAGTATTGGACGATTCAAAATCATCAGCAAAAATGACTACTGTGCCCGGCGCATCTGTAATTGACATCACAGAATCAGCTAAAGTCAACCCCAAGGACAAATCCGAACCTGCAAAAGGCATGACTGACGGTTTTAGTCCTTCGACATGACTACTGATAATTTTATAGTCTTTTGTCAATGGAACAATAGTATGTGCCGTACCGGCAAAACCCACCAATGCGACCCTCGCGTGTGGATTAAAATCCAGTAAATCCTTGATTTTGAACTTAGCCCTTTCTAATCGATTGGGTTGCAGATCTTCAGTCATCATACTTTGTGACAAATCCAATAGAATGACTACTGGTGTCTCCAAATTTCGTCCAGACACTTCCATGCGTTTCCAAGTGGGCCCAGCAGCACTTATTATTCCGAAAAGAAACACCAACAACAGAATGAAATTCATCCATACTTTTACAGTTAAATTTCCTTTTTGGATCACGAAAGGCCTTAAATGGGGAGCAATAATACTTTTCCATTTCACTTCTTGTCGAATACTAAGTAATCCTATGATAAAAAAGCATAAGACAGGCAAGAGCGCCCAAAGAATTAATGGACGAATAAAATGGAATTGCTCCCAATCTATTGGCAACCAATCATTGAACATACGACTCCTTTCTTGATCTGATCGCATTAATTAAATCCATGACGATTACAACAAAAGTTAGTAGCAGCATGAGACTCAAGGCTGCATACAAAGGATACATATAAAGCAGAGTAACTGGTTTGTTTTTCTCCTCCTCAAACTCCATGGGTTCCATTTTATCTAATTCAGCATAGATTTCTTGAAGCCGCTTATTGTCCTTTGCCAAGAAGTATTGCCCACCTGTCAGTTCAGCGATCTCTTGCAATGTCTTTTCATCCAAATCTGAACCTTTGTTGCCCGGTGTGCCAATTCCTATTGTATAGATCATCACTGAATCTTTCTTGGCTAAAGCTGCAGCATCTAAAGGCAAAATATCTGTTCCTGCGTCTATACCATCTGTAAGCAGTAGCATTACTCTAGTTTTGATGGTGTCATTTTCAAATAATTCTACACCTTTCGTTATGGCTTTCCCTATATGTGTGATTTGACCTGCCATTCCTACATCAGCTTCCTCTAGCATCTGATTGACAGTTTCCAAATCTGGTGTAAATGGGGCTTGAATATAGGCGTTAGATCCGAAGAATATTAATCCCATACGATCACCCCTCCTTTTTTCGATGAATTCATGCATTACAGATTTCACCGCATGCCAACGCTCGGTTTTCTCACCATTTACTTCCCAATCTTTTTGAGCCATACTAAATGATATATCGGCCACAATTAGGAAATTGCGTGATACTTTTACCTTCATTTCGGGCTTGCCTACCAATCTTGGATTAGTGAGAGTAGCTACCATTAACAACCATATTATTCCAAAAAACAGTTTTCTTAGTAGCCCACTTCTTTTTACAAATGAAGCCTTTCTAGCTTTGAGAGCTGTATAAGTAATCGCCTTTTGATAGTTTGGCAAATTGAGTGATGCGCTTCGCATTCGTAATGGTGGAAAAATCCAATAGACCAAAATTGGTAATGGAAGAAGGAACAACGCCCAAGGAAATGCTATTTCAAAATTATTAGGCATGCGTTTTTATCCATTTTACAGCATTCACACTCAATTGATATCGTGTGGCAGTATCGAGTTCGACTTGTTCATAGAGTAGTTTTTCTATATTAGAATTCATTTTCAAAAACTGGACCTGATGGGCAGTTTCATCTAAATACTCCAGCCATTTTTCACCCGTCAACGGAGCCACTATCTTTCTTCCGTATCGATGAATCGCCACTCGTTTTAGAACAACCAAAATGCTAACGGGATCATTTTCCAGTTTTTCAATCTGTGCAATAGCATCTCTTCTGTATTTATTTTTTATATAAATCCTAAGAGCATATATCATCCATATGAACGCAAAAACAATTGACACTCCTAATAAAACTGCCCATCCGATAGTTTCAAATGCAAATGCCACAGGTGGTGGTTCATATAGACCATCCAATTCAAGAGAATTAAAACTTTGAATATTGGAGTCCGATATATTAAACCTAATCGATTTCATTTTCTAGATTGTCCGAATGCCTCTTTGAGTTGTTCATCTACTGGGTCAACGGTATTAACTTGAATTACCGGAATACCGTGTTTTCTCATTTGAATTTTGAAGTCACTTAAATCCATGTCAAATCCATCAGCAAACTGCTTCCTCAGTTTGTTATTTTTGCCATCTATTGTAATTTGTGTTTCAGTGTCACCTGCAACAAATTTTGCAGGTGGCAAGTCTTGCTCCAGTGGGTCTGTAACTTTAATCAACACGACATCATTGTGGTGTTTAATCCTCGTTATAAACTGAATTACTTCTGGTGAATATCTATGAAAATCACTAATCAAAACCACTAAATAATCATGAGTTACAAGGTTCTGTACTTTGGCCATGGTTTCCTTCAACAGGTCACCAAATAAGGTAGATTTTCCTTCGATAAGTTCTCGATTTCTTGACACCACTTTTTCTAAAAATCTAAGGATGTTTCTTCGATCTCTTTTGGGTTTCAATACATCAATTTCCTGATCTGCCAGCACGATACCTCCAACGCGATCTCCTTGCTTCAATACCTTGAAGGCAGCAATAGCCGCCAATTCTGCTGCGACCACAGATTTAGTGCGTTGTTTTGATCCAAAAAACATAGACTTCGACTGATCGACAATGATCAAAGCTGGTTTTTCCTTTTCTTCACTGAACACTCTGGTGTGCGTGACCTTCGTTCGGGCAGTTACTTTCCAATCTATATTTCTAATATCATCTCCCTGTACATAATTCCGAACTTCTTCAAAGTACAAGCCTCTGCCCCTCAGCTTCGAAGCATGTTTCCCGCCAAGAACGCTTTTTACTTTCTTCCTAGAACTCTTAAAGAGGAAATTGCGTGCAAATCTTTCCATCTCCAACAATTCTTTTAGAGTAGTGAAAATATCTTTTGGAAACTCAGTATTCAAATCTTTGACTTTCATTAATCAGTTAGCATTCTATTCAAACAATAATTAATTAGAACTAGAGAAATTAAGTAAAAGGATTTTGAACTAAACCTTTCAACCAACTACAGCCACTTGCTTTACTACTTCATTGAGGACTTGATCCGCATCTATACCATCCGCATTCGCTTCATAGCTCAATATCAATCTATGACGTAAGCAATCATGAATGACTGCCCTGACATCATCTGGCATCACTGTTTTACGACTATGCATCCATGCATGTGTTCTACTGGCCCGATCTAATGCGATTGTTCCCCTTGGGCTAGCACCAAAATCGATCCATTGGGCTAATTCTTCTGAATACTTGGAGGGATGCCTTGTAGCTGAAACCAGGTCGACTATGTATCGTTCCATATTTTCAGAAATATTTACTCCCAAAATTTCATTTCTTGCAGAAAAAATCACCTCAGGAGAAATTCTATCTTTTTTCTCTGCCTTGGCTTTTGATTGTTCTGATCGATTCAGCCGAAGGATTTCTAATTCCGCAGCATCATCTGGATAACTGATGATAACGTGCATAAGGAACCTGTCCATCTGAGCTTCAGGAAGTGGGTAAGTTCCTTCTTGTTCCACAGGATTTTGAGTTGCCATGACCATAAATAAAGGATCCATGGTATAAGTCTTTCCTGCCACTGAAACTTGGCGTTCTTCCATGGCCTCTAATAAGGCTGATTGCACTTTTGCTGGTGATCTATTTATTTCATCGGCTAAAATTAAATTGCTAAAGATCGGACCTTGCTGAAAAACAAATTTCTCTTTCAATTCGGGCTGATAAATTTCTGTGCCGGTAATGTCTGAAGGCAACAAATCTGGAGTAAACTGAATTCTACTTAACCCGCAATCCAATTCTTTAGACAAGGTTTTGATGGCTCGTGTTTTTGCCAATCCCGGCAAGCCCTCTAAAAGCATATTTCCATCAGCCAACAATACCAATAATATCCGGTCTATTAGCTGATCCTGACCTATGATAGAAGCAGACATTCTAGACTTTAATTCTTGTATGGATTCTAATGCATTCATTTCTCTTCTATTTATCTAATTCGAATGGATACACCACTTTCCAATCTTTTTTCATATCAGCTATGGTCCAGCCAGAAGTAGTAGCAACGCCAAACCCTTCTTTCAATCTACCAATATGAGACAAACTATCATAAGCCCATTCTCGCTCGGCATCAGTATGATGTACGAACATCATAAAAGAATTTTCATTAGTCGAGGTCCATTCCAACATTTGAAGGTCTCCATCTGAATTGCCAAATGCAGCGATGGGTTTCTTTCCTATGAAATTATAAATGCCAACAGGCTTTCCTGATTTATCATCAATAAAAGCTAATTCTGGATATCTATTAATCACTTTGTTCTCCTTGTCGTATTCCACTTTCATCATGCTCCCCATCACTTGCTCTGCAGGAATACCGTACAATAGATTAGTCACAGGTCTCATAAAACCGATTCCTCCACCAGAAACAATGAAAGTCTTGAAATCATTTGCTCTGAGATATTTTAATACCTCTAACATAGGTTGGTATATCAAATCAGTATAAGGGCGATTAAACCTTGGATGTTTAGCTGCCTTCATCCATTCAACCACATTAGCTTCAAAAGCATCGGCAGTCATTCCTCCATGAGTAGCCAATACGATTTGAATAAGTGCCCCTTCACCTTGTTGCATGACTGAAGCTATATCATTGTTGAGCACAGATTTGAAGGGTTCAGTTTCCTTCCACTCTGGGTTATTGGGTGCCATTTTTTTTATTTGATCCAAAGCAAAAGCCAATTGAAAATACATGGGTTGCTCGGACCATAGGGTACCATCATTGTCAAAGACTGCAATTCTATCTTCAACGTCAACGAAAGAGGCACTGGTTGAATCCGTCACACTTTGTACAAAGTTCAAAATAGCAGATTTGCTTGCTCCTTCGTTCCAAGAAGGCAATGGGTCAACATCTTTGATTTGTACTTCATTGGATGTTTTTTGGCAACTCGCTATTAGGACAGTGAGAAGCATGTAGTAAATAAGTCGTTGAATTTTCATGGTTCTTTTGATAATAAATTAGGGCATCGAATGGATGCCCTAATACTATATTTATTACTGACCCTTGGGATGTGAAGTCATACTCTGCACGACTTTGTCGATCGACAAGGACGACCCTTGAACTGGAGGATAATCCTTAAATGTCGACAAGAATTTTCCAGCATATTCTTGGCTGGTACAAACAGCCACATGTTTTCGCCATACCACTTCGTATAAAGGGCTGCCTTCCATGACACTTCAAATGGATCTGCTCTCAAATTGATGACCAAAGGCCAGCTTGGGCTCTTGCGATAGGCTTCGTTGATCGAGCCTTCCATAAAAGTAAAATGGAGCTTCCAATTATTATATCGAATAGCATTCAAATTGCCACCTGCATCGAAATAGAATATTTCCTTTCTTGGTCCTTCAGTTGTTTCACCCTTGAAATAAGGCATCAAGTTATATCCATCCAAGTGGCAATTGAATGTCTTGCCATTGGCCTTATAACCTTTCAATAACTTTTCTTTCACCTTAGGTTCGCCTGCTGCTGCCACCAACGTTGGCATCATGTCTTCGTGTGAGAATATATCGTTATACACTGATCCTGGTTTGATAACACCAGGCCAACGAATAGCACAAGGCGCTCTAAAACCGCCTTCCCAGGTAGTGCCCTTTTCTCCTGCAAACGGAGTCGTTCCACCGTCAGGCCATGTAAATTTCTCAGCACCATTATCAGTAGAATACATAATTATGGTATCATCAATAATACCCAATTCTTCCAATTTGTCTAGCACTTTACCAACAGCCTTGTCGTGCTCCGCCATGCCATCTGCATACAAACCAATGCCCGTCACCCCAACACTCTCTTCTTTCAAATGTGTCCAGACATGCATACGAGTTGCACTCAACCAAACAAAGAATGGCTTTCCATCAGCATTGGCTTTTTCAATGAATGCAATTGCGGCATTGGTAAATTCTTCATCGGCAGTCTCCATGCGTTTCTTTGTCAATGGTCCCGTATCTTGAATTCTGCCATCAGCTGAGCTTTTGATCACACCTCGAGGACCATATTTTTTTCTGAATTCAGGATCTTTTGGATAGTAATATCCCTCGGGCTCTTCTTCAGCATTCAAGTGATAAAGGTTACCATAGAATTCATCAAACCCATGATTAGTTGGAAGGTGTTCATCTCTATCACCTAAGTGATTTTTTCCAAACTGACCAGAAACGTATCCATGTGGCTTCAGTAATTCTGCTATGGTAGGCTGATTGTCTTTGATTCCTTGCTTAGCACCAGGCATTCCAATAGTCAATAGTCCGGTTCTAAATGGATGTTGTCCTAATATGAATGCTGCGCGGCCAGCAGTACAGGATTGCTGCGCATACCAATCGGTGAAAATCGCTCCTTCTTTTGCGATTCGATCAATATTGGGTGTTTTATATCCCATCATTCCATTATTATTAAACCCGACATTGAACCATCCAATATCATCGCCCCAAATCACCAATATATTGGGTTTCTTATTTTTCTGTCCTTTTGCCAATGGCACGCAAAGCGTGAACAAGGCGATCAGAAGTAGTGTTGATTTATTTTTCATAGGATAATTATTAGTTGATTATGATTAAATGTTTTGAATACAACTCCTTACTTAAGGATTGACAAATTGCAAATTGATACCTGTAAAAAGTTGAAGCTGTGGCTGCGTTCCTTTGTGAAGCATGGAGTACTGTGGTTCTATGAAGCAATTGAATACGGTGTTTCCAACTTTAATAACTTTGCCGATTCCCAAGCCAATTGGCACAGCATAGGATTCATTTTCTATATCAAAATACCATATAGGAGCCCCTCTTAGATAGGTTCCTTTACCAAGTTGCCAGAAATAGAAAGGCTGAACTGCCGCATTATTGGTATCAGCTCGATCCGCATCACCACCTACAGAAGTTTGCCATGTAATCAATCCGCCTAATTGAAATTGTGGAGATTTAACCACAAAGGCCACGAATGCCAATCCCGCTTGCCACTTGCCAGTGCCCAAAGCATCCGCCGAAGCAGTCGGAGCTGATATCATTGGACCTATACCTACTGTCGCATTTGGTTTTGAAATAAAATTGTAGGACATAAAAGCATTGATATCTCCTAAACCATTTTCAGCATTCACTGTTCTGGTATCATCCGGAATGGCTACCGTGCTTAGTGGCACAGAAACTCGGAGCAATAATTTTCCTTTACTTAACGGTTTAGCAAAGCGAATCCAAGAAGTATTGAGGTAAGCATCATTAGGTGCATCATTCAACTTTGGCATATAATAATTATGAAAATTGAGGGCCGTCATATTGGCCAGAGGGTTATTCGCTTGGGCAGCCCCTCCTGCTTCCTCCTTCTCTTGAGCCAATCCTAAGGAAGAGATTGACAAAAACCATACAAGAGAAATAAATCTCAAACAAAAAGTCATTTTAGCGTTTAGGTTTGTACTATGAACTGGCCAAATACCAATTTCACTTATCAAACAAATTAATAAATAGTTTGATAAGTAAAAAACATGAATCCAAATATCTATAGAGAGGTTAAAAAGATAACACTACCGTAACGTTCATGTAGCCATAACTAGTCCTTCACGCTAATCACACATCTAAACCCTAAATGTTCCTGCCCAGAATCAATAGCCGTTGCCATTCTAGCGCTTGGACGATAATTGCTACAGTACTGATCACTGCACAAAAAAGAACCACCCTTGATTACTCGCTTGGGCACTTGTGGTTCTCTAGGGTCATAACTAGATTCCGGACCCGTTGGATTACGACATATAGTAATTGCCTTTTTTTTACTTTGTAAATGACTGTCCGGTCGATACCAATCACTGGTCCATTCCCAAACATTGCCTATCATGTCATATAATCCGTAGGCATTAGGAGGATAACTTTTTACTGGAGCAGATTTTTCGAAACCATCCTGCTTGGAGTTTCCACCTGGAAACGTACCTTGAAAAAAATTAGCTAAGAACTGACCAGCTGGAGTGAGTTCTTCGCCCCAGGCAAAAGGAAGTTGCGAACCAGCTCGACTGGCATATTCCCACTCCGCTTCAGTAGGCAATCTTTTGCCCGCCCATTTTGCGTAAGCTTCAGCATCCTCATGAGCCATATGTACTACAGGGTGATTTCCTTTGCCCACTATGTCGCTTCCTGGGCCATAAGGATGCTTCCAATCTGTTCCTATCTGCCAAGCCCACCATTGAGAGATGTCGTAGAGGTTTGTTACATTTGGAATGGGTGCAAAAATCAATGACCCGGGTTGCAACAAAGAATCGGCAGGTTTTTCAACGCCTGCAGGTAATTGCTTTTTGAGATCTTCCCAGTCCACTGGCCTTTCTGCTACAGTTTTATATCCAGTAGCATCTACAAATTTTTGAAATTGAGTATTAGTTACTTCGGTCTCATCCATATAAAATCCAGAGAGCTCCACAGCAAATTCAGGCCCTTCTATGGCGGTGGCTTCTTCACCTTCATTTCCCATCACAAATGTCCCTCCAGGGATAAACACCATACCTACAGGGGTTTCAGCATCCGTCTCTTTTTGAAGGTTAGTATTCTTATGATTGGAATCTTTCGAGGTACATGCTATCACTCCAATGGCAAGTAAGGCTACTGTGAATCTCTTCATTCTATGCTTTGTAATTTTACGAATTTGATAATTTTTTTTGTTCTATCGAGGACTCATCTACAGTTTCAAATTCCTCCTCCTCTTCTGTATCTGTTGTCATTATCCCGACGGCCATCACTACAGCAGTTAATAAAATAATCTGAATGATCAAAGAATTGTTTACCCATGGTATTTGCTGAGTAAGTGGCACATTCAAAAATAATAAGATGGTGATCAAACCACGAGGTGCCACAAACAAAAGTGGTTTAAACGGAAGTCTAGATATTTTCAACTGAATACTTCTTACAAGAAAAAACAAAGCTACTATTCCAACCGACCATATCAAGGTTTGAAGGTTTAATATCTCGGATGTCTCTAACAAAAAGCCAAAAAGAATAAAGAATAAGGCTCTGACCAAAAACGCAAGTTCAATGGTCAAATCTTTAAATTTGACACTTTCAGTCTCTAAAACATCGAGTTTCAGTCTATCAATCCATGCAAACCAGCGAAGTTGGTTCACGTTGCCAATGAACAACCCGAAAATCAAAATAAAAATCAATGCCGGCAGATGATATATTTTTAAGATTGTGTAAATCAATATCACCAACAAAATGATCGGAATAAACTTAACATGGTGATCTATTCTTCGAATAAGCAAGGCCAATCCCAAAGTAGCCACAAAAGAAATAATAATGATCGCCACCAATTGAATGCTGAAATGACCGAATGAAGACGCTCCAATACTGTCGTAAAGCACAACAAAATTGAAAAATAAAACACCAAGTATATCTGATAAACTACTTTCATATATCACAAATTCTCGATCAAATTCTGAAAGGTTTGAAACGCTAGGAACTGCAATGGCACTACTAATGATACATAAGGGTACAGTGTTGGTCAAACACCTCAATAAAGAGTATTCTCCTATCAAGGAAAACACATAAGCTAGCAGCAAAGAAAGGCCTAGCATAGGCACAAGCGCCCCAAGAACAGACTGCTTTATGAGTGGAATTTTAGATTTATTCAAACGTAACTCAAGCGAGCCTTCCAATACGATTAAAATCAACCCGGCCGTAGCCAAAACAGGCAGTATAGCTGCTAAATCAGGCACGTTAATCTCAAAGTACTCCACCCCTCTTTTGAGGGCCCACCCTAAGATTAACAACAAAATCACTGAGGGCACTTTCGTTCGTGCTGATGAAAGGTTGAACAGGTATGCCACCAGTAATAAGGTGCAGAATGTAATTATTATCGCTGTAGTCATATAAGGTTGGTTTTTCGCTTAACCAATTTTACTTTTTCAATATCAAATGAAGTCATCCATTGCTCCACTAAAACAAACCCATGCTGCTGATATAATTTTATGGCGGGGTAATTAATGGCTGCAGTCTCTACTGTACTCCGTTCAGGTTTAAATTTCTCTTCAGTAAAAATTAACAATTCTTTCGCAAGGCCTTGTCTAAAATAAGCTGGATCCACCACTAAACTCCAAATCTCTAACTCTAATTTTTGATAAACTATTTCGATAGCGGCAGCCAATTTTCCATTGACCAAAATACCAAAAAACTCTGTCTTACTTTTTTGAAAATCCTTAACTGTTCTGCGTAGTGGCGGAAAATCTTTTACTGCCACTAATTCTGCTTCCACTTTGTAGGACTTTTGAAACAACTCCCAAAGCATCTTGGAAGTGTTGATGTCTCCGGACTCTAGCTTCTGTTTTTTTCGTACTTCCAAGTATTGTTTTTTTATGCAAAATAGTACAATTGGTTTAGTAAAAAACAAAAAGAAAGCCGTGCCCTCCGGCACGGCTTAAAACTCAACTTGAAATCAATGCTTATTCTTCTCTCAGGGACTTTACCGGATTAAGTCTTGCTGCTTTCCACGATTGGAATCCCATGGTCAGCCACGCGATAGCAAAGGCCAAAATTCCAATTCCAATAAAAGTCACTGCTTTAATTTCTGTCCTATAGGCAAAATCCTCCAACCAATAACCCATCGCGAAATAAGCTGCAGGCATGGCTAGTACGAAAGCTACAGCCACCAGCTTGATGAAATTTTTGGACAGCATAAAGACGATTCCAGCAATGGATGCTCCCAATGCTTTTCTGATACCTATCTCCTTGGTTTTTTGTTCGGCAGTGAAGGATGCTAGACCAAACAACCCCAAACAAGCTATCAATATGCCTAATATGGCAAATACAGTAAAAATCTGTCCTATTTTTTGTTCGGCTTCATACATGCTATCAAATTTCTGATCCATGAAGCTGTAGGTAAATGGTTGACCAGGAGCAACTTCCGACCACGTCCGCTCGATATCTGAGATGGTCTGTTGAATATTCTGAGTATTGACCTTGAATATGGCAAATCCTGTACTTCTACCCAAAGAGAAAATTAAAGGGGTTATATTATCTCGTAGTGATTTGTAATGAAAATCCTCCATCACGCCGATAATTTTTAGTGCAATAACTTCTGGCTCTTGCTGACTGCCTCCATACGTATATATCTTATCTCCAATCGGGTTTTTATAACCAAACATTTTAACAGCCGCCTTATTGATCACCACAGCATTGCTATCGGACAAAAACTCCCGAGAGAAGAATCTTCCTTCTGCCATTTCAATACCCAGGGTCTCCAAAAAGTCATGATCTACTCTAGCTTTGTTTGTCACCAAACTTTGATCAGCTTCTGCTGACGGGCTCTTGAAAAATAAGTCACTATTATCATTTCCTCCAACCGGAGTAAAGCTGGCTACCGTAGCATTTTCCACATTAATATTTCTCTTGACCTCTGTTTTGAAAGTTTCCACTTTCTGATCCAAAATCCACGCATCTTCGACCATGAGAATTTGATCTTTATTAAACCCTAACTTTTTATTCTGGATAAACGAAAGCTGATCGAAAACCACCGCCGTGCCGATCATAAGAACAATTGATATACTAAACTGAAAAACTACTAACAGACTTCGCAATGCACCACTCTTCATTCCGAGTTTTACTTTGCCTTTCAGCACTTCAGCAGGTTGAAATCTCGATAGATAGAAAGCGGGATAACTTCCAGCGAATAATCCCACAACTAGCATGATACCAATCATCAGTAAGACATACGATCCGTTAAAAAGCTGAGCGATGACTAATTCTTTAGATGCGAGTTCGTTGAACGATGGCAGGAAAACCATAGTCAATAGATAAGCTATCAAAAAAGAGAAAAAACTTATGACCAGTGCCTCAGCAATAAATTGAGAAACCAATTGATTTTTCAGTGCACCCATCACCTTTCGCACCCCTACTTCCTTCGCCCTACTCGCTGACCTTGCCGTGGCTAAATTCATAAAATTGATACAGGCTAAAAGCAAGATGAAAATAGCGACAGCCGAGAAAATATAAATGTAACTGATATCACTATTTGGAGCCAGATCTCCATCCTTATCCGAATGAAGGTGGATCATTTCCATAGGAAAAAGTGAAAAACCCACATTATTGCCGGCTTCCTTAAATTCAGTCAAAGACTGACCGAAAAATTTCTGAATTAATGGACCTATATATTTCTCGATCAACTCAGGGAAGTTTTTCTCCAGTTGTTCCGAGTCCATTCCCTCCTGGAATTTGATATAAGTATTAAAAGCAGTATTCACCCAATTTGTACTTTTAGCCCTTCCTGGAAAACTGGCAACTGAAAGAATGATATTCTGTCGAAAATGAGAGTTTTTCGGTAAGTCCTCATACACACCAGTAACTTCATAATCTGTGGTGTTATCCAAAACTAGCGTTCTGCCTACTGGATTGTTATCTCCAAACATTTTTTTGGCCGTGGTCTGATCCATCACCAAAGTATTAGGCCTTACCAAAGCTGTTTTAGGATTTCCATGAATCATCGGTACAGTAAAGAATGAGAAGAAGTTTGAATCTGCCATGAGCACATGCTCTTCCTTAAAAGTTTTTTCAAAGCCTTTTTCTTTGATAAACCAATTTCCAGTGGCAGACATTCTGATGGCGTCCTTTACAATCGGATAATCATTCAGCAAAGCTTGTGCAGCAGGTGCGCCTACCTTGGCAGAAACATGATCTGAGCCATTGAGCTTAGCAGCAAAGTCCATTCGATAGATATTATCCGAATCATCATGAAACTTATCATAGGAAAATTCGTCAATCACAAAAAGTGAAATGACCATAAAGCAGGATAAGCCAATAGATAGACCCAGAATATTGAGCAGGGAATAAAACTTATGTTTTAATAAGTTTCTAAATGCAATGTTGATAAAGTTTTTGAGCATGACCTTTGAGTTTTGAGTTCATAATACAACCAAGATGCATATCCTAAAAGAAGGGTTGCATCGGGTTTATTATTTCCCATTAGACTACACTTATACTCAAGCAGTTACTTATTCGCTAAAAAAAATATTGTTTCAGTTTGGCAATAAGATTCACAGTCCTTTTCAAAGGTTTTGCAATAAACTCAAACATCAGTGACTTCGACCAGAATCCATGTCTTCGAATAAATTGTATTATGCTTATAAGAAGGACTGACATTTTGTCGCATTTATTCTATCTTTGCGTTCTCAAAAATTTATTACAAGTGAAAGAGATTATTGGCGACATTGATATTTTGGACAACACACAAGAAAGTTGTGAGGTTGTAAATATTACAAAGGATGAGAATAACGTGGGTCAAAAGAAGCTTTATATAGAAAGCTATGGCTGTCAAATGAACTTCTCAGATAGTGAAATTGTATCTTCCATCTTAAAGAAGGAAGGTTACACTACCACTTCCTCCATTGAAGAAGCTGATGTCACTTTTCTCAACACTTGTTCAATTCGTGAAAAGGCAGAAACAACAGTCAGAAATCGACTGAGTGAAATCAACCAATACAAAAAGAAAAATCCAGAATTAGTGATTGGTGTATTGGGCTGTATGGCCGAAAGACTGAAGTCCAAACTACTGGAAGAAGAAAAGATTGTGGATTTGGTAGTAGGCCCGGATGCTTACAGAGAACTGCCTAACATGCTCGATGAGGTAAGTACAGGCCAAAAAGCGGTCAATACTTTCTTATCCAGAGAGGAAACTTACGACGACATTACTCCAGTTCGATTAAATTCTAATGGTGTGACGGCCTTCATCTCAATTATGAGAGGTTGCGATAATATGTGCTCTTTCTGTGTAGTTCCATTTACTCGAGGACGTGAAAGAAGCAGAGATCCATTCTCCGTGGTGAAAGAAGCGCAGGACTTATTCGACAAAGGCTATAGAGAAGTCACGTTGTTGGGCCAAAATGTGGACTCTTATAAATGGTCAGCTGAACAAAATAACAAAGCCCGACTTGAAAAAATTGACAGTGCTGATATAGTCAATTTTGCCAATTTGCTAGAAATGGTGGCTAAAGTAAGTCCTGAGTTGAGAGTCCGATTTGCCACTTCCCATCCAAAGGATATTACAGACGATGTACTCTACACGATGAAGAAATACGACAATCTGTGCAAGTACATCCACTTCCCAGCCCAAAGTGGAAACTCAAGAATCCTGGAGAGAATGAATCGTACTTATGATAGAGATTGGTACATTGGAAAAATTGATCGAATCAAAGAGATTTTGGGTGAGGATTGCGCCATATCAAGTGATATGATCTCTGGCTTTTGCGGAGAAACTGAAGAAGAGCATAAGGACACCTTATCATTGATGGAGTATGTGAAGTATGATTACTCTTATATGTTCTTCTACTCTGAGCGTCCTGGTACGCTGGCCGAAAAGAAATATGAAGATGATATCCCAATGGATATTAAAAAACGAAGGTTGACTGAAGTGATCAACCTTCAAAGAGAACTATCCATCGAAAGAAACAAAAGAACTATTGGCAATACTTATAAAGTCTTAATTGAAGGATTCTCTAAAAGATCAGACAAACAATTGCAAGGCAGAACCACCTGTAACCGTGTAGCTGTATTCGATGCTGGTAATCACAAAAAAGGTGAATACGTCAACGTCAGAGTGAATGAAGTAACCACAGGTACTCTACTAGCCTCAGTGGTCGAAAACTAAACCTACTCCCAAGTGAAAGAATCGGAAATACAATCCATCAAACAGCGCTTTGGTATCATTGGCAATTCGCAATTGCTCAATCAGGCCATCAATGTAGCCGCGCAAGTCGCGCCTACGGACATGAGTGTATTGATCACAGGCGAAAGTGGAAGTGGTAAAGAATCATTCTCAAAAATCATTCATTCACTAAGCAAGAGAAAGCACGGGCAATTCATCGCAGTCAACTGTGGTGCGATTCCTGAAGGAACCATCGATTCTGAATTGTTTGGTCATGAAAAAGGGTCCTTTACCGGAGCGCACGAAGCTAGAAAAGGTTACTTTGAGGTAACAGATGGCGGAACCATCTTTCTGGATGAAATTGGTGAAATGCCGATGAGTACGCAAGCTCGATTACTTCGTGTTCTTGAAAATGGAGAATTCATCAAAGTAGGATCCTCAAAGGTTCAAAAGACTAATGTTCGCGTATTAGCAGCGACAAATGTCAACTTGATTTCTGCCGTAGAAAACAACAAGTTCAGAGAGGACTTATATTATAGATTAAATACAGTTCCAATTTACGTTCCGGCACTTCGTGAACGAGGTGCAGACATAGAATTGCTATTTAGAAAATTTGCTTACGATTTTGGTGAACAGTACCATGTAGACCCTATCAAGCTAACTGAAGGAGCCAAGGAAGCTCTGATGAGATTCCGATTTCCTGGAAATATTCGCCAACTCAAAAATCTCGCCGAGCAGATATCGGTACTCGAAATGAACAGAACCCTTGATGAAGAAACCTTAAAAAAATACCTTCCACAAAATACAAGCAATCTTCCTGCGCTGCTAGATAAAAAAGCTCAGGGAGAAGGTTCAAGCGACGGATTTACTGAACGTGACATTCTATACAAGATCCTGTTTGACATGAAACAGGATATGAATGATCTCAAAAAACTTGTACTTCAGAATGCCGGAGACAGTACAGACCAGGCTGAAATCATGAAGGAGCACGGCAAACTGTTTAGTAATATGGAACTGAAAGATGAGCAATTTGCTGATTTCAGTGAAGACCCTATTAATTCACCCGTAATTCTTAGTCAGGATGATTACCAAGATTTTGACACGGATAAGGTAGAAGACATCGCTCATGAAACAGAGCAAGACGATTCACTCTCTATTGAGAAAAAAGAAAAGGAATTGATTATTAGGGCATTAAGAAAAAACAGAAATAAAAGAAAGTATGCCGCTCAGGATTTAGGTATTTCTGAACGAACATTGTATAGAAAAATCAAACACTATGAATTGGAAGACTAGTATATTCATTTTCATGTCTTTTGCCCTAATGAATACTTCTTGCGGAGTGTACTCATTCACCGGTGCATCCATTTCACCAACGGTTGAAACTATTTCCATTCAAACTTTTTATAATAACTCCCCTTTGGGGCCTTCTAACATGAGCCCTCTCTTTACAGAGAAAATAAAGGACTACTACCTTAGAAACACAAGCCTTACACTGGTTGACGGAGAAGGAGACTTACAACTCGAAGGAAGCATCGATAACTATACCTTGACTCCAGTAGCTGTTTCTGCCAATGAAGACCCCAGTCAGGTAGACCTCACAAGCCTGACGCGAATTACCATATATGTCTCGGCTACCTACACCAACCTGGAAGATGATCAATTTGATTTCGATCAAACTTTTTCGTTCTTCAAAGACTTTGACCAAAACAGAGAGGATTTGTCTGCCAATGAAGAAGAATATGTAAATGAAATCTTCGACCAAATCATTCTTGATATTTTCAACTCTTCTGTTGCCAATTGGTAAATTTTGTTATCTTTATCGCTTACGCATAACTGAGAGCCATCCTTGAATAAGCTAACACTTCTAGAGTTGATGAAAGCCCCTGAAAAGATATCAGAGGCAGATTTTGTAGAACTGGAGACCCTGGTTAAAGCAAATCCATTTTTCCAAAATGGTCACAGCATTGTGGCAAGGGCAAGCAGAAGACTTAAAAAGCCTAATGCAGCCAAAAAGATGAGCACTGCAGCCATTTATGCGACTAATAGGAATATCTTCAAGCATTATATTCTTGGGCAAATAAAGTTTACTCAAGCCAGTACAACTGCTCCTACCCCAGCTAAACCTGCCTCACCTGAAAAAAGAACCACACCACCTACTGTTGGAACCCCAAGAAAAGCACCTACGCACAACACAGAAGAAGAACAAAAGTGCGCTGGTAAAAGAAATTTATGAAAATCTAGAAAAGTGGAAGGCAAGCCGAGAACACTATCTTGATTATGACAAAAAGCACCCCGAGGAAATTGTAATTGAAGATCCACATGCTTCTCAGACTTTAACTTCTCAACCTGAAGTTCCTGCAGGAAAAAGTCCCGACTCCAGAAGAAGAACCAATTGCCCAAACATCGACAGAGCTAACCGAGAAAAAGAAGAATTAAAAGAACCAAAAGAGGTAACTCCTGAAGAGAATACAAAAGTAGATGAAGTTGAAAAGCTGAAAAATCAGGTGGCTGAAGAAATAGAAGCTGAAGAAGAATCTATCTCGAAAGCACTATCTGAGATTACTGAGAAAGGGAAAAAACAAAAAGGACACAACATCTGAAATTGAAGAGGTTAAAGAGGAGCCTGTTGCTGAAGACATAAAAGAAAAACCTAAGACCACAGAAAAACCAAAAGAATCCATTCCTACCATTTCTTCTGATGAACTCACAGCTATTGTAGACGCAGAGTCCTCAGTGGAAGAAAGTTCTTCTCCCGAAGAAAAAGACGAATCTGTTGAAGAAATAGAACAGTCTATTGAGGTTCAAAAGCCAGAAACCCCAGAAACTGAAATTCAAGAAATTCAAGAAACAGAAATAAAGGATGATCCTATTGTAATAGAAGAACAACCTCAGGATTCCGAAACTAAAGAAGAAATAAGCGAGGTTGCTGATCAAACGCAAAATGAACCAGCAGAAGATATCGAATTAGCCATCAGCATTGATACTGATTCTGATAAGTCGACCGAAGAAACTGAGGAAGAGCTTGACCAAATCGATAAGGAAATTCAGGAGCTCAAATTGACACCTGGAAGTTCTAAGACAGGTAAGAAATTTAGATTGGGTGTTCTCAAGAGAGGAACAAAATTCACTAAAGATAAGGTTAAAAAAACAGGCACCAAAACAGCAACAAAGAAAACTGAGACAAAATCGAAAGCTGCTGAGGAGGTAAAAGAAACCAAGCCCACATCTAAAAAAACCGCAGTAAAAAGCACGACTAAATCAAAGTCTGCGAAAAAAGAAACCACGAAAAGCACGACTTCTAAAACCACCAAGAAAACCAGTGCATCAAAGACTGAAAAGAAAGAAGTAAAAGCAACTGCTACAAGCAAGAAAGCTTCATCAACTAAGAAAGCCTCTGCGGTAAAAAAGACGACAGCGACAAAAAAGAAAGAGGCCGAAAAGAAACAAGTAGCCAAAAAGACAGCGGCAAAAACTACCGCCGCTAAAAAGGACACCAGCTCAAAAGCTGAGTCTAAAACTAAAAAGGAGCCAACAAAGAAAGTACCCGCTAAAAAGACTGCTCCAAAATTTAGGATGTCTGCAACGTTAGGTTCTAAAACAAAGAAGAAAACAACTGCAAAAAAATCCACAAAAAAAGACGACGATTCTTCGTCAGAAAAAAAAAAACCTAAAGAAGTAGGTGGGTCTGGTAAAAAAGCCAGAAAGAGCGTTGAAGACCAATCTAATATCATTGATTCATTCATAGAGTTGAATCCCACCATTCAAGTTTCAAAGGATAAAAAACAGGATGATGGCCCTGTTGAGGATCTTGCAGCACGCTACGACTCCTTTCCTGATCACTTGATTACAGAAAATTTAGCAACTATTCTCGTTAGTCAAGGCAAGGTCGAAAAGGCCATTGACATCTATCAAAAATTAATTTTGAAAAATCCTCAAAAAAAGGCTTACTTTGCGTCTCAAATTGAAAAATTAAATAAGAAATAGATGTTTACTACGATTGTTGTATTGATAGTTTTTGTGGCAGTAGTGCTAGTATTAGTTGTTTTAGCCCAAAACTCAAAGGGTGGTGGATTGACTAGCCAGTTTGGCGGATCAGGTACTTCTCAATTGATGGGAGTAAAGAAAACTGGTGATTTGTTAGAAAAACTAACTTGGGGATTGGCTATTGCTTTAATTTCCTTAACCCTTTCTACGAAATTCTTAATCACTGAATCAAGAGCAGGTGAAGAGTTTGCAAGCCCAAACATAGAAAGCGCACAAGAAAAAACAATCGCTCCTAACTTAGATTTGGATGCTGAAGGAGGTGATGCAGAAGGTCTGGACGAAGTATTAGAAGTAGAAGATACTGACAGCGAAGAGTAGTCTTCAGCACATTATGAAAATGTTGAAGTCCTGAACCTAAAGTTCAGGACTTTTTTTGTGCTCATTTTTGAAGCAATCTTGTCAGAGAAAATGCACCACTCCCCCACTCTTGTCACTTTTCCTGCTAGTTTGACCGACTTTTTGACAGGTCGATGATTTGGCATAAGAAATGCTAATAAGGAGAAAGAAATTTCTTTATTTATAGAATCAAATAAAATTTATAAGAACATGTCAAAAGTAAGCTTTAAACCAAACGAAGATAGAATTTTGGTTGAACCTGCTGCTGCAGAAGAAAAGACAGCTTCTGGTATCATCATTCCTGATACTGCCAAAGAAAAACCACAAGAAGGTGTAGTTGTTGCTGTTGGTGAAGGTACCTCTGATAAACCTGTAACAGTAAAAGTTGGAGACAAAGTGCTTTACGGCAAGTATTCTGGCACTGAGTTGTCATTGGATGGTGCTGAGTACCTCATCATGCGCAATTCTGATGTATTCGGAACACTATAATTTCAATTAACCTATTTTCAATTAGAATATTAAAGATCATTTAAAATGGCAAAAGACATAGTATTTAATACCGACGCAAGAGAAGGCCTTAAAAAAGGCGTTGATCAATTGGCGGACGCAGTAAAAGTGACTTTAGGTCCAAAAGGAAGAAACGTAATCCTTGATAAGAAATTTGGTGCACCTTCTATTACAAAAGATGGGGTTTCTGTAGCCAAAGAAATTGAACTGAGTGAGCCAATCGAAAATATGGGAGCTCAATTGGTAAAAGAAGTTGCTTCTAAGACTGCAGACGATGCCGGTGACGGAACTACAACTGCTACTGTTCTAACTCAGGCAATCTTCGCTAACGGAATCAAAAACGTAGCTGCTGGTGCCAACCCAATGGACATCAAAAGAGGTATCGACAAAGCAGTATCAGCTGTTGTTGAAAACTTGAAAAAGCAGTCTAAAGAAATCAAAGACTCTAGCGAAGTAGCTCAGGTAGCTACCGTATCTGCCAACAACAATGCTGAAGTTGGAAAGATGATCGCTGACGCGATGGATAAGGTAGGCAAAGATGGTGTAATCACTGTAGAAGAAGCAAAAGGTACTGAGACTGAAGTGAAAACTGTAGAAGGAATGCAGTTCGACAGAGGTTACCTTTCTCCATACTTTGTGACCAACACAGAGAAAATGGAAGCAGAAATGGAAAATCCTTACATCTTGATCTACGACAAGAAGATCTCTACGATGAAAGAATTACTTCCTGTATTGGAAGCTACAGCTCAAACCGGAAAACCTTTGGTAATCATCTCTGAAGATGTAGATGGTGAAGCTTTGGCTACTTTGGTAGTAAACAAAATCAGAGGTTCTCTGAAAATCGCAGCGGTGAAAGCTCCTGGTTTCGGAGACAGAAGAAAAGCTATGTTGGAAGACATCGCGATCTTGACTGGTGGAACTGTAATTTCTGAAGAAAGAGGTTACAAATTGGAAAATGCTACTTTGGAGTACTTAGGTACAGCTGACAAAGTAAACATTGACAAAGACAACACTGTAATCGTAAATGGTGCTGGCAAGAAAGAAGATATCGATGCTAGAGTAAACAACATCAAGCAGCAAATCGACAATACAACTTCTGACTATGACAAAGAGAAGTTGCAAGAAAGATTAGCCAAGCTTTCTGGTGGAGTAGCTATCCTATATATCGGAGCAGCTACTGAGGTAGAAATGAAAGAAAAGAAGGATTTGGTTGACGATGCTTTGCACGCAACTAGAGCTGCCGTACAAGAAGGTATCGTAGCTGGTGGTGGCGTAGCCCTTATCAGAGCCGTACAATCTTTGGAAGGTTTGACGCTTGACAACGACGATCAGAACACTGGTGTTGCTATCGTGAAATCTGCGATCGAAGCTCCGCTCAGAACTATCGTAGCTAATGCTGGTGGAGAAGGTTCTGTAGTGGTGAACAACGTGAAAGATGGTAAGAAAGACTACGGATACAACGCCGCAAATGACACCTACGGGTCAATGTTTGAAGCTGGTATCATCGATCCTACTAAAGTGACTCGTTTGGCACTAGAAAATGCAGCTTCAATCGCTTCATTGCTATTAACTACTGAAGCGGCAGTATCTGATCAGCCTGAGCCAGAAGGTGCAACTCCAGCTATGCCTCCTATGGGCGGCGGCGGAATGCCAGGCATGATGTAATCATGAAGCCATAGTCGACAGACTATTTTATCATAAATAAGCCATCTCGGCCCCGATAGCTATCTGGGTGGGATGGCTTTTTCATGTTATAATTTTTATATCTATATACATAATATATCCTATCTTCCTCCTATACAGTTTAATTCTCAACTATTAAAGTCCCATACGATGTCATTCATCAAATGATTAGTTTTTTTTGCCTTCAAAATTTCAAAGACTTCATTGAAGTTTACCAATTGAATTTACATCTTTGTGCCCATTCATTTAGAAAAAACACACCATGGAAATTAAAGCTAAACTGCTAGAGAAATACGAAACCGCTACCTTCGGAGCTAGTGGCTTCAAGAAGAGAGAATTTGTTGTTGAATTTGCTGAAAATCCGCAGTATCCGGAGTTTATCAAATTCGAATTGATACAAGACAAATGTGAACAATTGGATGCTTTCAATATCGGGCAGGAAATGAATATAGCTTTTAACCTTAAAGGTCGAAAATGGACTAATCCAAAAGGAGAAGTTGTTTACTTTAATTCTTTGCAAGCATGGAGAATTAGTGCTGCCAATGATGTGAGTGCTGCTCCGGCTCAAGGCCAAACAGACGAAGCAGGTGCTAACCTTACGGAGCCAGAATGGCTAAACTCAGACAACAGCGGAGAAGCTGATGATTTACCTTTTTGAAAATAAAAAATCTAAAAAGGGCTCTTTGGTTTAAATCAAAGAGCCTTTTTTGTTTCTATTCTACACGAATTTGATTTACAGGATTCATTCTAGCTGTAGTAACTACTTTATATCCAATTGATATAGCAGCTGATAAAAGTATGGTAACAATTGAGAAAACGTAGTTTATAAAATCAATTTCAATATGATAGGCATAGATAATATTCAATAGCATATTAATGAAATAAGTACCCATAATCAGCCCCGTTACAATCGATACGATCATCATCCACCCGAGCTCTTTGAGCAACAGATTAATCACATGACCAAACGATGCACCTAAAGTCTTTCTAATTCCTATTTCTTTTATTCTACGTTGGATAGTGAGAGAAATCAAGGCATACAGACCTAGTATAGAAATCAAAATAGAAACTATCGCAATAAAGACATTAATTCTTATCATGATCAAATTGGTTTTGTTTTCACTTTCAAAAACTTTCTCCTGATAAAACCCTTCATATAGCTGATCTGGAAAGATACTGTACCAAATTTCCTCCAGTCGATCCTGATCTTCACTTATGATAGTTCTCTCGGATTTTACTACCAAATACTGGCTGAGCGAATCAGGTGCAAAAAAGAATATGGTTGGTTTTATCTTATTGGTCAGCATGATATTTTGAAGATTAAAATCTTGAGTTACTCCCTGGACTCTGTATTTTTTATCGCGGACTGTTATCCAACTACCCATCATATCCTCGCCTAGTTGTTTGTTAAACATTTGATTCACTATGACTGTATGTTCATTAGAAGATCGATTATCTTGAAAATCATCCCCTTCAACAAACTCCACTCCCAAAGTGCTTAAATATTTGGCTCCAACGCTGAGTTCTCCAATCCTGTGTTCTACACCTTCATGCATAAAGGCTACTTCTTGATTTGAAAAACCAACCAGCTGATCTGTACCAACAACAACGTCGAATCCTGTTGTTTGCGATACTTCATTTTTCAGCTGTACAAATTGATTGGATAGAACTGGAACATTGATGAATTTTCTCACTTCATATCCTCGGTCCAACGATTCTTGGTAGTAGGCATTTTCTACAAAAACTCCTAAAGCGAAAAGGTTATACACACAAATCGAAAACTGAATAGTCAGCAATGCTTTAGTGAATAGGCTATTCCCTTTGAATTTGGCCTTATTTTTCAGGATATCTAATGAGCGAAACTTACTTATATAAAAGGCTGGATACGCTCCAGAAATCAAAATGGTTAACACACATATCCCAACTGAAAACACAATATATGGCTGAAGGTAAGCCGGTTGAAATTCTACCAATTCAAAACTAAACATGGCATTATATGGATCAATAAGTGCTTTACTTATAAATAATGAGATTATAAAAGCAGCAATCACTTGAAGCGCACTTTCAGCCATAAACTGAATAATGATATCCTTGCGTCTACCTCCAATGACCTTTCGCATACTTATTTCTTTCAGCCTTTTTCCCGAATTAGCAATCGACGTATTGAAAAAATTGAAACACGCCAAAAGCAGAATGGCAAGTGCTGAACTGATGGTACCTATGACTGATGCCGGATGCAACACTCCACCAAACCCTCCACCTTTTAATTCTTTTTCAAAATGAGCCCAATCAGCTAAGCGGTCTAATCGATAGGTCGTAAGTGTCAACCCTGGGTTCGATTTATTCTGAGCAGATAGATACTCATTCATAGCTTTTCTTAGTGTTTGCAAATTCTCAGTTTCCGTTTTCACGAAGGTTCCACTAATCCAGGAATTCCAATCGTTGGAAGCAATATGCTCAGCATCCAAATAATGGGATATAGGAAGCAGTATGGCAAACTTGAAGCTTGTGTTTTCATTAGGCACTGGAATGACGGCTTTGACTTGAAAAGTCCGCTCCATGCCATTGGCGAATAGCACAGACAATATTTCATTCTCAATATCAGTGGCACCATACAACCTCAACGCAACTTCATCAGTAAGTATCACTTCATCTCTTCCTAATTGAATTGGTTTTTTATCCAATCTGAAGATTTCCAAAAATACAGGGTCAATAAAACCCACGGACTCTTTGAACAACCTATCATCCAATCTTACACTTACACTTGCACTATGATATCTTGCAATATTCAATTCAGGAAATTGGATCTGAAGGTTTTCCTTCAATGCAACTGGACTGATTCCTACATCTTTAGACGAGGAAGGCGATAGTTGTTCTGCATTTATCTTGTAAATCGAATTATACGATAAGAAACTATGGTTATAAGTCTCATTGTACATATAGTTGAAAAATGCAATCGTGCAAAGAGCAAATGCCATAGCCAAACTGAGCAAATTGATGAGCACATAGAACTTCTGCTTTTTCAGCGTTCGAATAGAAGTGAGTAAATAATTCTTCCACATAATTCTGAGTTTTACATCAAAATTGTGAGCATAAGACTAAGGATTCGTCCGATTCGATAAATTCGGACTTATTGAAAGCATTGTTTACGAAATTGTGAGGGCGTAATACCTTCGGATTTTTTAAACAGGTGATTGAAAGTGGATTTAGAGTTGAAACCACAATCAAAGGCCAGTCCAAGTAAAGAAAGATTGTCAGCTTCTCCACCCTTCACTCTTTCCTTAAATTCCTCAATTCTAAATTGATTTACATATTCATAGAAATTACCGGAAGTATTTTTATTGATCAACTCTGACAACTGATGCTTAGTTATTCCCAAAAATTCCGAAACCTGATTTGCACTCAGTGTTGGATTTCTATACAGTTTTTCTGATCGCATTTTGTTGTTGAGTTCATGAACTAATTCATCCGATGCCAAATGACTCAGGTTTGAATGACGATATTTCTCTTTGCTTTCTTGACGACTGAAACTCCCATCTTGAGTACCTATGAAAATATTTGATTGTTTGACACCAAAATAACCAATCACAAAAACGTTTGTAATAATAAGTGTAGATATGATTTTGAATGAAGTAATAATATCTACTATATCCATGTCTCCTGCAATAATGATCAAAAAGGAAATCCAAAAGCCAATAAACTCAATGACTATCCAGTACTTCATCCAGTTGAGTGTCTTTTCCTTTAAACTGGAAAACTCATTCACAATAATTGATTGATGTAGGAGAATTTTTATCAAACACAAAATGGGGTAAATAAAAGCCGAAAACGCCATGATCAAAGACCAGTGTTTCACATGAAATGGTATTTGACCTTTCACATTAATATACCCATTAGACACCTTGATTACATGATTATCGCTGGGCAACCAATAAAACCACCACATGGAAAGTACCATCATTATAAATGGAACAAAATGAATGAGCTGCTTAAACCAAGAAAACCTTTCTCCTTGCACCAAAGATGATACATAGATAAAAAGTAATGGAGAAAGCAAAAAAGGAATCAGGCTCATCGCGATTAAAACCGGCACCCACTGATCAGTCCTTCCTTCGAAGTTTAAATGATAAAAAAAAAGTAGAATGGCGTTTAGCACTAACCAAGTCAATAAAATGAAATCAAAAGTTCCTTTCTTTTTCTTTTGAATTAAAAGAAAGGAAAGAAACAAAGCCAGTCCAATTCCAATGAAATTTATAGCGCTCATTTATTGATCGATTACTCCGAGATTTAGGTCTTTGGTTTATTCAAACCTAGATGATAATTATCCTAAGTAGAATGGTTTATTCGAATTCTTCAAAACCATATCATCAATAGAGAACCTCACATTTTAACTAAAAATTCACAAAAATGTATTTATCTATCTGATTATCAAAATAATACATTCAATATGTCAATTGAAAGCACCATCCATCTCATTGAAAAACATTACAAAAATCAACCTATACCACAGTTTTGTTAATTCATAATGAGTATATTTCATAAATGATAATGATGCTACAGATGGAGCATTCAGTATCTTTGCAACCAAATGCTATCGGATAATGGAGGAGAATTTTAAAAAACGAAACGAGGAGAAAGAACTTATAAAAAAGTATGAATCGTTTCGTGAGAATAAAGAGGCCTTTTATTTTACTTCAGATGAATACGAGTCTATCATCCAAACTTACCTTGACAACAATAAGTATCGAAAGGCACTAAAAGCCACAAACCTTGCCATAGAACAGTATCCATATGCGATCGAGTTTATGGTATTGAAAGCTCAGGTTTATTCAAACCTCCAAGAATACGGTATAGCCATAGATATCCTAGAAAAAGCTGGAAACCTCCACCCTGGCGATTCTGATATTTTTCTAATTAAAGGGAACATACAAATCCTAAATGGTGATATCAATGATGCATTGGCAAGTTTCGATCGAGCACTAGAGCAATCTGATGACAAAGATGAGATATTCTACAGTATAGGGCTTGCCTATCAAAACCGAGGAGACTACAAAGAAGCAATTACCTACTTCAAGCAATCTCTAGAGGAGAATTTGAACAATGAAAACGCATTATATGAACTCGCCTATTGTCTAGATGTAACCGGAGAGTTAGAAACTAGCATTTCCTACTATAAAGAGTTTATTGACAAGGATCCGTATTCAGAATACGCTTGGTTCAATTTGGGCATAGTTTACAATAAGCTAGAAAAATATGAAGAGTCAATCAATGCTTATGAGTATTGTCTGGCGATAGATGAAAAATACAGCTCTGCATATTTCAACATGGGTAATTCCCTCATGATGTTGAAAAAATATGAACAGGGTCTAAATGCGTTCAAGACTACATTAGAGTTAGAAGGTCCTACTCCTGAAATATATTTCAGCATTGGTTCGGTTTATGAACAAATGGAACAATTTGACCTGGCCATACGATACTATAGAAAATCAACTAAACTGGATCAATTTTACGATGAGGCGTGGTATTGTACCGGCATATGTTTAGGACAACAAAACAAATGGTACGAGGCAGTTCACTTTTTCAATAAAGCGCTCAAACTAAGTGTAGAAAATGCAGATTATTGGATGGCATTGGCCGAAGCTGAATACAAAGTAGGCAATGTAGTATCCAGTATAGATGCCTACGACGAAGTGAGTCAGTTAGACCCTGGTAATGTAGAGGTATGGAAAAAATGGTCGATGATCTATCATGAACAAGGTGACCACGAACAAGCCATGAATATCATTCATGACGGACTGGAAGAACTTCCAGATGAAGCCTCTCTATTCTATCAAGCTGTAATCTATTTGATTGAAAAAGGTCAATATAAGTTGGCTTTCACTTACTTGGAAAAAGGACTGTTTTTGGACTATGATGGTCATACCGTTCTGTATGACCACTTCCCAAAACTAGAAACCCAAAAGGCACTGTACAAAATCATCCAGCAGTACAAATAAGACATTAGTCACTTACCCCAAATCATTCGTAAAAAGCCTTTGCAAATAAGGCTATAATCAATTTATTTGCAGGTTGAAAAATAAGACCAGCTATATTTCCGATTTGAATACTTAGAATGAATTACACCCTTAATAATATACCTGAAAGAACGGTCAAACCACGTGAAAAAGGATTCACCATGGTCATGGACAAAGGTTTAAGCGTCCGTCAGGCAGAAGACATGTTAGAAACCTGTGGGGATTCTATCGATATAATAAAACTAGGATGGGCTACTTCGTACGTCACCAACAACCTACAAAAAAAATTAGACTTCTATAAGTCTGAAGGTATACCAGTCTATTTGGGTGGAACGCTGTTCGAAGCATTCATCATAAGAGACCAATTTGACGATTACCGAAGGGTTCTTGAAAAGTATGACATCAAGCATGCTGAGGTTTCCGATGGCTCTATCACTTTGGATCACACCAAAAAATGTGAATACATCAGTACATTGGCCAAAGAAGTTACTGTCCTTTCTGAAGTAGGCTCAAAAGATGCTGCTGAAATAATTCCTCCATATCAATGGATTGAATTAATGCAAAAAGAATTAGATGCTGGTGCATGGAAAGTAATCGGAGAAGCTCGTGAAGGCGGAAATGTAGGCCTTTTCAGATCAGACGGAGAAGTAAGGTCTGGACTGGTTCAGGAGATTCTAACGAAAATTCCAATGGAAAAAGTGATCTGGGAAGCGCCTCAAAAATCTCAACAGGTTTACTTCATCAAACTATTGGGATCAAACGTAAACCTTGGCAATATCGCCCCGAACGAAGTAATTCCATTAGAAACGCTTCGACTGGGACTTAGAGGAGATACTTTCGATTACTTCCTCAATGGTGACGCCAAGCTTTAATATAGCAAAACCACCTTATGCGTTCGTTTAAAGATTATTGCTTGTTATTCCTTAAAGGAATTGGCATGGGTAGTGCTGATGTAGTTCCTGGAGTTTCCGGTGGTACTATTGCTTTTATTACTGGTATCTACGAAGAACTTCTCAACTCTATCAATTCGTTTGATCCAGAGGCGTTTAAACTTTTGTTCTCATTCAAACTCAAAGAATTTTGGAGTAAAGTCAATGGATCTTTTCTATTGCCACTGGTATCCGGCATATTACTAAGTGCCGTTTCACTCGCAAAAATCATCACTTTCCTTCTGGACAAGCATCCTATCCAAATTTGGTCATTTTTCTTTGGGTTAATTATTATCTCGTCCATATCCGTAGCCAAGGAGATTACAAAATGGAACTTCATCACGGCCCTTTCATGTATTAGTGGCATAGTCATCGCCTATGTGATTACGGTAGTTACTCCTTCCACTACCCCGAACGAACTATGGTTTGTATTTATTAGTGGCGCAGTAGCTATTTGTGCCATGATACTACCTGGAATTTCTGGAAGTTTCATCTTACTGATATTAGGGAAATATGCTTACATCATGTCTGCCCTCAAAAACCTTGACACAGCTGTAATTGCTGTATTTGGGAGTGGTTGTATTGTTGGCCTATTTACCTTTTCCAGATTGATTGCCTGGTTTTTAAAAAAATTTCACAACTACGCCATCGCTTTATTGGCTGGCTTTATGATTGGCTCGTTGAATAAAATTTGGCCCTGGAAAAAAGCAGAACTTTTCAGGTTTAATTCGAACGGTGAGCAAGAACCAATCTTTGAAAGAAACCTACTTCCTACAGACTACATGGCCGAAACAGGTCAATCGCCTTTGATCATACAAGCCATACTCTTTATGGCACTTGGTTTTATGATGGTTGTGATTATGGAGAAAATTGCTTTTGCCATAAAAAAAGCAAATGAAAAAAAACAATCATGAGGCAATTCGGACTTATCGGAAAAACCTTAAAACACTCATTTTCCAAAAAATACTTTACGGATAAATTTGATAATGAAGGAATAGAAGACAGCAACTATAAGCTATTCGAGTTGGCTGAAATTTCGGAAATTCAAAACCTTATCGATCACTTTTCGGATTCACTAGCTGGCCTGAACGTAACTATTCCATACAAAAAAGAGGTCATGGCCTTTTTAGATGAATTGGATCCTAAGGCTGAAGCCATCGGTGCTGTCAACACGATCAAAGTACTAGCGGAAGGAAAACTTAAGGGGTATAACACAGATTATCTAGGTTTCATTAACTCTCTGCAAGAAGGCTGGAATCTTGAGGGTAAGAAGGCACTAGTATTGGGAACTGGAGGCGCTTCCGAAGCGATCAAAAAAGCACTTACAGATTTGAAGATTCCTTTTCAATCTGTTTCGAGAAAAAAATCCGATCAATCAATTAGTTATGAGGATCTAAATGCTAAGAATTGGGTAGAGACACATCAGTTGATAATTAACACCACACCGCTAGGCACCTACCCTGAAGTAGCAACAAAGCCTGCTCTACCTTATAACCAACTTTCAGATCAACATCTTCTGTTTGATTTAGTTTATAACCCTGAGGTCACAGCTTTCTTGCAAGAAGGGTTAAATAAAGGAGCACAAATCAAAAATGGCCATCAAATGTTGATCGGTCAGGCCGAAGCTTCTTGGAAAATTTGGAATGATTAGTCATCTTTCCTCGCCAGTTCACGTATCTCCTATCTCTACATAACACTATCATGCTATCACTTCCTAAAAATGTTTGGGTACTTACCCTAGGATTGGCCCTCATGATGTCTGCCAGTTCATTGGTAGTATTTGTTGGTGGCCTGGTTGGCACTACCCTGGCTCCCTCTCCCAACCTGGCTACCTTACCAGTTGCAGCTATTATCATCGGTACCGCTCTAGCTACAGTACCAGTGGCTCTGTTGATGAGAAAGTGGGGTAGAAAAAAGACGTTCCTTACTATCATTACATTTTCGATATTCATTTCTTTATTAGCAGCCTATAGCATCCATGTGCAATCCTTTTATTTATTCTGTCTCAGCCTGGGCCTAATCGGTATTTCTGTTGCCTCCTTGAATCAATTTCGGTTTGCGGCCATGGAAAGTGTAAAACCTGACAGGATTCCAGATGCCGCTTCCACGGTACTTTTAGGAGGTATTGCTGCTGCATTCATTGGGCCTGAAATTGCCGTCAATGGAAAGGACATTCTAGAGCAACCGTTCGCCGGTTCATTTTTATTTTTAGCAGTCTTATTTGTTTTAGGGTTTGTCATTATTTCTTTTTTTGAAAATGTAAAACCTACAAAAGAAGAAAACACAGTACCGGGAAGGCGGTTAAGTGAGATCATCAAACAACCTATTTTTTGGACGGCTGTACTTTGTGCCATGATGGGCTATGCAGTGATGAGTTTTATCATGACAGCTACACCTGTCAGTATGCACGTCATGGATGGTCACTCCTTAGCAGACACTAAATGGGTCATACAAAGTCATATCGTCGCCATGTTTTTACCAAGCTTAGTGACTGCATGGATTATCAAAAAGATTGGAATCAAAACTATGATGCTCACTGGTATTGCAGCCTTTGCAATTTGCATAGGCATAGCCTACTCTGGGCATCATGTGGGTCATTACTGGGGTTCTTTAGTGCTGTTAGGCATTGGGTGGAACTTCCTCTTTATTGGAGGAACAACACTCCTACCACAGGCCTATGCCAACAACGAACGATTCAAAGTTCAAGCATTGAATGAGTTTATGATTTTTGGAACGCAAGCTACGGCAGCATTATCTGCCGGTTTTGTTGTTCATGCCCTGGGTTGGGAAAGTATGCTTCTTACTACTATTCCACTGCTTATCATTCCTCTACTAGCCATTATAAGAAGTAAATAGCTAATCCTGCTTTAAAATGCCCTGTCTGTCCCTGTTTACAGATAGTTGTGTGATGTCTGGCCGAGAGTAGTGACCGGCTACATCGAAATTCTGTCGTTCTTCTAATACCCAGTTAAAATCCAGGGTAGCTGTAATTAGTTTTTCTTCATGCAACACAGGAGGAACTACCCATTCTCCATCAGGACCCGCAATACAAGAAGCTCCATTGGCCATGACATCAGGCGCATTCTTTATGATCTCCTCATAATGTGGAATACCTTCATGAATATCAGTTTTTTTTCATCAAACCAGAAGCGGAAATCACAAATGACCTTCCTTCCTTAGCTATGAATTTAGTAATATCAAAAGTATTCTTTTCATTCCCTGGCCAAACCGCAACGTGCAAATTTTCGCCTTGACCATACAATGCGGTTCTTGAGAGTGGCATCCAGTTCTCCCAACAGTTCAATCCACCAACTGTGAACTCCTTTAAAGAATGAACCTGCAATCCATGCCCATCACCAGGTGCCCAGGAAAGTCGCTCTTCATAAGTAGGCTGTAGTTTCCTGTGGACGGACTGAATACTTCCTTCCTGATTGATGTATACCAATGAGCAATATAAACTGTGCCCTCCTCTATTGGCTGCTCTTTCTATGGTACCTAAATAGATAGATAACTCATTGCTCTTAGCCATTTCACAAAGTACTTCCAAGTCACCTTTTTCTATTTCGACAGCATGACGAATGTAATGGGCATGTAGCTCTTTTTGCGCCTTAGAATTAAACTTTGCTCCATCTGTGAGTTCAATCCAAAACGGATAACCAGGTAACAGTGCTTCTCCAAAGACCACCAATTCGCAAGACTCCTTTGCTGCGGCTTCAACAGACGCATAGATTTTATCCAATGTTCCTTTTTTGTCCAACCAAACTGGTGCAATCTGCGCAATACCAACTTTTAATAAATTTATACCACTCATCATATTTACATCTTTTTACTCTGCTGGAACTCCAACAAAAATGACTAAAAGGCAAAGCACAAAAACAACAAAAAATAGTAAGAGCTTTAACCAATATTTGTTTTTAAAAGCCATTTGAATGGCTGACAAACACTGAATACTATAGAAGATCGCAAAAGCTTTTGATGCCAATGCAATTATTTGAAATATATCAAAAAGCCACGTGAGCCCTAGCCCTAAAAGACAAATTAAGAAAATTCCTATTTTACTTTTCACAAAACCATTCGTCACTTCTACTGTTAGTCCAGAACCGCCATTTGTATCCGCAACAGCCGCGCTAAATTGAGCCGCTAGAGCCGCAATGATCAACAGAATAGGAAGCCATGAGGCTATTACTCTACTTTGATCAATAATGGCTGTTTCGGATGCTTCTCCAGACGAAGGGCCTATATAGTTGACTAGCGAAAAGCCTATGTATAGAACATAAATCATTGTGGGATATCCACTGAGGCCCATTTCATAGATTTTATTCTAGTTTTTTGATCATACTTTTCTCCTAAAAACCTAGAAGTTTCGAACCCTTGAACTGTAATAATCAAACCAACCAAAATAGCAAAGCTGTTCCATGTAAACGTTAAATGAGGCTCTTTCAATACCCATTCACCACTTGCAGCTAATTCCCCATTATATATCATTAGGCCAAAGAGTAAACCTCCAATAATAGACAGCTTTATTCTCACACTTACTTTTTCTAGTTTTTCCAAAAAGTCTAACCCCTTTGACAAACCAAAAAACCCGATAAAAGCAATAACAATCGTTGAAACAATCTTTTGCTCAAATATTATCCGTACGATCAAATGCTTTAATAAAAAACGCACCAAATAAAATTCAAGTAATAAGTAATGGATACCACGTAAGCTAATACCAATGAAATGTCACCCAATTTCTCTGTGACTTTAATACCTCTTGCAGTATTTGGGGATTGCAATTCGTCTTCTACATACTGAATATTGAATCGAATAACATAACCTATGAGATAGGCTGCAACACATAAAAAAAACATTCCCCAAAGCGCATTTGTTCCAAGAGAATTTTGCAACAATGGTCCCAAAATCAAAAAACCACTACCAATGATGGAAGCCAAAGGAGTAAGTGTAGCCAACCAAATATCTGATTTCGTCCAGCCCGGAATAAACAAAAGCAGTATTACACCGATTGACACAAAAGTGATCAGTAAGTTTTCAATCATATATTCATGGTTCTACAACAATTCTCAAAATAATTAGAAATACAGAAAGAACTACTGATCAGCGCCACTTTTGATTTGTTCATCCGTATAGACTAGTCGATATTTACGCTTATGGATTTCAAACTCACTTCAGAATACGTTCCAACAGGTGATCAACCTCAAGCCATTGCCGAGTTATCCGAAGGACTTAACAACGGAGAACCATCACAAGTGCTTTTAGGAGTTACCGGTTCCGGTAAAACCTTTACGATGGCGAACGTAATTGCTAAAACCAATCGCCCGGCACTTGTTCTTTGTCATAACAAAACATTGGCTGCACAGCTCTATGGTGAGTTAAAACAGTTTTTTCCAGAAAATGCCGTGGAATATTTCATCAGCTATTATGACTATTACCAACCGGAAGCTTTTCTCCCCACTACAGGCTTGTACATTGAAAAAGATCTAAGTATTAATGAGGAAATTGAAAAACTTCGTTTAGCCGCCACTTCTTCCCTTTTAACTGGCAGACGAGATGTAATCGTTGTAGCCTCCGTTTCCTGCATTTATGGTATAGGCAATCCAGAAGAGTTTGGCAAAAACCTTGTGACTTTGGAAGTAGGGCAGCAGATTTCGAGAAACCAATTACTTTTCAAGTTTGTAGATATTTTATACAGTAGAACTGAAGCCGATTTCAAACGTGGAAACTTTAGAGTGAAAGGAGACACCGTTGACATTTTCATTGCATATGGTGACTTTGCATACCGTATCATTTTCTGGGGAGATGAAATTGAAACTATTCAGCGCATTGAACCCCTAACAGGAAAAAAATTGTCAGATGAAAAAATTGTCACCATCTTCCCAGCCAACCTATTTGTGACAGGTAAAGATCTACTCCACCAAGCCATCAATCAGATTCAGGATGACATGGTGAAACAGGTACAATATTTTGAAGAAGAAAGAAGGTTTCTTGAGGCCAAGAGACTAAAAGAACGCACCGAATTTGATATTGAAATGATGCGTGAATTGGGATACTGCTCCGGGGTTGAAAACTACTCCCGCTATTTTGATCAACGTCAGCAAGGCGCACGTCCCTTCTGTTTGTTAGACTACTTCCCTGATGATTTCTTGATGATCATTGACGAAAGTCATGTCACTCTACCTCAGGTAAGAGCCATGTGGGGTGGTGATCGCGCCAGGAAAGTAAATCTGGTAGATCATGGCTTTAGACTACCATCGGCCATGGACAACCGACCATTGACGTTTGATGAGTTTGAAGGCATGGTCGGCCAAAGTGTTTATGTAAGTGCAACTCCTGGAGATTATGAACTCAGAAAATCCGAAGGTGTAGTTGTGGAACAAGTCATTCGACCGACCGGTCTCCTGGATCCTATTATAGAAGTACGACCAAGTCTAAATCAGATTGATGATTTGATGGATGAAATAGATGAGCGGGTCCGACTAGAAGAAAGAGTACTGGTCACTACACTGACCAAACGAATGGCTGAAGAACTCTCCAAATACTTGATAAATGCTGGCGTAAAGACAAGATACATTCACTCTGAAGTGGATACATTGGACCGGGTAGAAATACTTAGAGAACTGAGGTTAGGTGTCTTTGATGTGTTAGTTGGAGTAAACTTATTGAGAGAGGGACTGGACTTACCTGAAGTATCATTGGTGGCTATTATCGATGCGGACAAAGAGGGATTCCTAAGAAACGAAAGATCTTTAGTTCAAACTATAGGGAGAGCCGCGCGAAACGAACGTGGTATGGTGATCATGTATGCAGACAAAATAACAGGTTCCATGCAGGTAGCCATAGACGAAACCAATCGAAGGCGAGGTATTCAGATCGCCTACAATGAAAAGCATGGCATTACACCTACCACAGTCAAAAAATCAAAAGAAGCTATCATGGAGCAAACCTCTGTGGCTGACTCTAAGAAAGCGACCCGACCTAAACCCTATATTGAATCTGAAACGGCAGATATTGCAGCTGACCCAGTGGTAGCTTACATGGATAAAGAAGGCATAGAAAAGATGATAGAGAAGACGAAAAAATCTATGGAGAAGGCAGCAAAGGATCTCGACTTTATGGAAGCCGCCAGATTGCGAGATGAAATGCTCGCACTTGAGAAACTAAAGACTGAAAAGTAATAATCTACTACAAAATCAAAAACTCCACAATCAACTTCAATCCAAGAATTGTCAGGATCAATCCGATGCCTATTCGTAAATACCTTTTAAACTTTTCATTCAAGTATTTATTCAACTTTTGTGCATAATATGCCTTGAGCACATCTGTTACCCATACCATATTCAATACTCCGGCAAAGAACAATAGCTCACTAGAATTGTCATTAAATTCAGTGATGGCGTAATTGGATATTGCTGCCCAAAAACCCCAAATGATAGGGTTAATAGCATTGAGCATGATGGCCTGTGTAAACAAACCAAACTTCTGTAAATGAGTGGATGATGGTGCTGTTGGTTTTTGTTCTTTTTCCTTTTTGAATATAAAGACCAGCCCAAACAGGATTAGCAAAAGCCCACCACCTATCGATAATTCTGCTGGCGGTTCACTCCCATCTGAAATCTGACTCAAACCCAGCCAGGTCAATAAGATAATAGAAGTATCAGTCAGAGCTACGCCGACTATAAAATAGATGGCTTTTTTAAATCCATGATCAATGGCATTCTGAACCAATGTGAGAAAAACAGGGCCAGTAGAAAGCGCAGGCACCAAACCCGCCGACAGGCCAATCAAGTATGCAATCAAAGTTTATAACGTTTGCTTATCATTGACCAATTTAACACTAACTATTGAACTATAGCGCTCAACTCGGCTTCAGATTTTTTGAATAGGCACATCCTTTGAAATTTACCAGCCACTTGTGTTGACCCCAATATAGCTAATCCATTGTCAGCAGTAACTCGTATGGCTCCTAGCTGATATGGACTAGAAAACCCCAAATAGTCGACTCCAACATAGGCGCCAGTGTTGTCATAAAAATGAAGCACAATCTGTTGACTTTTGGCAGTTGTAGCAATCAATGTGTAAACAGAACTATTGAGTTCTAAAGATGTAATTTTCACTTTTCCATCCACTACCCACTCCAACATTGGGTGGCTGTTTATATCGTTAGCTGAAGTGGTTCCTGAAGTATTCAAAGTAGCCATACTGGAAGCAAATTGATCTCCATAGTTGAACCTAGACAACGCGAAATTATCACCGTTCAAAGGAAGCAATGCACTGATACCCCCTTGATCCTGTTGTCCTTGTACGACACCTCGTGGTGAATTGTCACTAAGATCTGTAAAAAGCAAGGACAACGTATAATTGTAAAATCCATTGGCATAATACGTACCATTTTCCATTCTTCCAGCGAAAAATGGTAGCTCTCTTCCTGTCCGAGTAAAATGGTCAATGATTGGCTCTTCCACTTCCTGTCCGGCTCCAATACCAAAAGCACTTTGTTGAAGGATAGTACCATCTACATTCACTACAGAAACTTCGGTAGTCCTGTCCACTGAATTGTAACTCAACAGAACGAACTGGTCATCTCCATCATTTTTCGCAAACATAGGATAGGTAACACCAATCCCGATGGTGCTCACTACACGAGCTGAATCATCTACGTGATTCAAGTAAGCTTGAAGACTAACAGCATCCATACTTACGAAATAATGCTGACCACCAAGCATTAGAAACTCTCCAACTGGGTGAACATTATTGTCACGCATATATGTATTTCTAATAAAGTGTCCATTTTCATCCGTACTTGCTATATAGGTGCCCAAAAAATCAGTATCATCTCTTCTATAATTACCCAGTAACAAATAACCGTTTTCACTGGTCTGAGCAACATCCACTGGACCAATAGCATGGTCGAATTGATGACTGTCATATATTCTCAAAAAAGAGTCGGCCGGATTTACATCCTTATTATCTCTTATGTCGCAGGATGAAACTGCCCATACGACAGCCACACCCAAAAACAGATTAATTAATTGTCTTTTCATAAGAGATTAAAAATCAGAATTAAAACTTTTACTAATAAAACGCATCGGAAAAAAAACACCAACATTCATGGTGATGTTGTCTATGGTAAGATCATCCATCGCATCACCAGATGCAGCCAGTCGATTTTCAGAATACCTATTTGATGCGCTTGCAATATTGTTCAACCCATATCGGTAATTAATGTCTAAAGAGAGTCGAATATTACCAGGGTCATAGTGAACACCGACCCCAGCCATAATACCAAAGGACGATTCAATGAAAACATCCTTGGCTCCAACGATAATAGCTGGTGGCCGATAGGGTTGAACGGCTCCTGCAGCCATGTCATTATTTTCGATCTTTACTTCCTTATTTGCATCAAGTAACCGGCTATAATAAGCACCTATCTGTACAAATGGCCTTACCTTTTCTTGGAGAATATCATACTTGAACATCAAGGGTAAGTCAATGTAATTCAGATGATTTTTCTGTTCGTAATTGAGTATCACCATGTCATCCGGACGGCTCGCAGATTCATAAGTATAAGAATTGCGGTAAATAAAATTGTACGTCGCATAATTCGGGAAGAAAGCCACAGAAAAACCACGATGATAAAACACAAACTCTAATCCGACTTGTGATCCTAGCGTTTTAAAATTGTCGTAATCTTTCTCTAATTCTTCATCCAAAAAATCAAGACCTTCAAAAGTTGAATAGCGATGTGAAGGATTTGCTTTTGTCAAATTAGGTCCTCCCTTCAATCCAATCCAAAACTGTGTTTGTAAAAACTGTTTGAGAGGATTGGGTGGTTTTTTAGGTTGTCCTTTTCGCTGTGCCATGCCATCGAAGGCAAATAGCAAACAAAAAAGTAATAACAATCGAAATAAGCGATTCATAAGTTTAGTTCTTAACAATTAGTTTTTTTGAGTCTTTTAGTAATCCGGCGTCAATGCGATATATGTAGGTTCCCGGCTTGAGCTGTGAAACATCCAGCATTACCTCATGCTCTCCGATGGTCTTTTGTTCCTGTAAAATATGCTTTATGAGTTTACCTTTGTTATCATACAGTCGAAGACTGACCTGAGCTGGGCTATTGAGGTAAAATCCAATCTTTGTTTCATTTATTGCTGGATTAGGGTAGCACTCTTTTAAATGGAAACGATGCGTAATGAAATCTTCTACTCCATCAATCACAGATTTAGATACTTCTACCTTTTCTACAGCTTCACCGTCATCATTCGTTCCATCTATGTAGTTATTGAAGAAGATATCATTGGTTATCACGTTCTTATCTACCTGCATCCAGTCTTCTAAAATACTGGCATAGATCTGACGATAATCGTACTGCATGCCTACATTGTTTGCAGTCATGTCTGGGTTTGTTCCATAGACCCCAGCATTAGCTCCTTTGCCAAAAATGAACATCGGACCACCCGTACCATGATCGGTTCCATAACTTCCATTTGACCCAATTCTTCTACCAAATTCCGACATAGTTACCGTAAGCACTCGATCTTCGATGCCTCTGGCTCTCAAATCATCCTGAAAAGACTTCATAGCTGACGAGATGTGATAAAGCAGAGACGCATGATTACCCATGGTGGGATCGTAAGATTCTACCTGATCGGCATGTGTATCGAAGCCTCCCACTTTAACGAGAAACACCTTGGTTTTGGCACCTAACCCAGGCCCTCCTCCATCTAACAATCTTGCTACCAATTGTAACTGTGGTGTGAGTCTATTTCTTTTTGCACCATCTGGTGCATTGTATGGATATACTTCTGGATAAGTGACTGATGTCGCTGTCGCATTATTGTAAATTTCTAATAGCCTGGCTGCATAGTCTTCTGACTTATCCTCTAACCCCAGTATCCAATTCATTTCTTTATAGTAGGGAGAATCTAGCAAGTATTCTGGTGGACGACCTCTAGGGTCAGTCCCCTGATCAATAAACCCGTCCAGGTTTTCTATCAAATTAGCAAAACCTTGGGGATTACCTCCTAGTGAAATTGAAGAAGGAATATTTCCTTGCTGATGAAAAACCAGAGAAACATCACTTCCCAGTTCAATTGCCAATGGGTCTGGCATGCTTTCATTCGGAAAATCATCAGGGTAAACTTGGGGAGCATATTGGCTCTGTAGGTAGCGTCCCACCCAGCCTGAAGAATAAAAGTCGTCTACGCCACCACCCATGTTCCAAATATCTCTTCCACGGAAGTGGGACCCATTGTTATTCTTATAGGACACGCCTTGTACAATGGCCATTCGGCCACGATCATACAGGTCTTTCACTCCTTGCATGTCAGGATGCAACCCGATTTGATCTTCTAAGGCTAGGGTACTATCCAGCGGAATGTATCTTCGAGCACCATTATTTGCAGGAATTGCTATGTTAGCTCGGCGGTTGTAGTATTGATCATATTGATCCACTGGAATAATTGTATTCACTCCATCATTACCTCCCGAAAGTTGAAGAATGACAATAACTCTGTCATTAGTGCTACTTGCCGCCATTTGCTGGAAATAACTGTTTTTGGCAATGAGGTTAATGGGTACACCACTGATGGCAAAAGGTACTCCAGCAGCTAATGGGATTTTCTTTAGGAATTTTCTTCTTTTCATTACGCTGGGGTTAAGAGAGTTGGTATTCTGGTGATTGTAAGATGGCGTTGAAAAGATTCTTCAATTGTGTTTCAACCACCTCTCCGTCTTCTAAATTAGTCCATCTAAAATTCCAAGACCCTTCAGGATCGGAGTCAATCTGCGGAGAGTATAGAAAGGCCATTAAAAAATAGTTCAAACGTTCAGCAGTGATTTCAGATGAGTCATCACCAGCCGCATCAAAGGTCAAATTATCATTCATTGGAAGGAAATATCTACACAATTCAATGATCAAGTCATTCGCATCAGCGGCTACTGCCGAAAAGTTGTCCTTTACAAACTGAACCACATCCACACCTACATGGCCAGGATCGTCTGCATTCATATTGTCAACTAATTGCTGAGCAAATTGATAACGCTCTGCCAAGTAATTAGTAGAAATCCAGCTTCTATTAAAAATGGGAAACTGATGATAGGCTGCATAGCCAGCTACTTCAGCTGGTTCATAATACACCATCCCATGACTGTTCATAGACTGCTGGATATTACCCATGAATATGTAGTAATTCTCCAAGTCGGTTGTATAATCCGGAATAGTGACTTCCAGCATTTTCAGTGCACCTAATGTAAGGTCCAAAGGAGATTTAATGATAGAACCAAAATGGTCATTATCAGTCCCTGCTCCATCCTCATAAAAATGCTCGCTCTGGAACAAATCCATCAGTACTGGTTGTAACTTATAACCACTATTAATAAAAGTCTGTGTTAGGTTGTCGATGATATCATCATCCAAGGCTTGATCTATGTCATAGTAAACATAGAATCGGTAAATTTTTCTGCAAATATTTCGTGCAGCTTCTTCAGATACTCCGTAGATCATTTCTACCAGTTGATCTATCTCATCTAATGCACTTTCTTCTGTAGGCGAGCCTCCTTGAAGTAAATCTGGATTGGGAATAACTGTAGCATCATTGAATCGGTAACTGAATTGCTTGGTAGAATTATCATGAGAAGAAGCGATGGTTCCTCCACGAACCACTCCACGGGGCAACTCCGTATCTTCATCAATATTACTGAAAGTATCATCAATATTGAATCCGGAAAATACCAGAGCCGCTGCTTGTACATCTTGTTCGGTATAATTAAAATAATCACCTGGGGCAGGCAAAGCGGACAGAGACCCTTCTAACCCTCTGCCAATTGAGAATAGCTCTAAAAACTCACGTCCAAAATTTTCATTTGGGCTCCCTAATACATTAGTATCACCATCTAGAAAACGCAACATGGCATTCTCTACACAAACCTTTTTTGATAAAGTCTTAAAATTGAATTCTGGATCACCATTATCATCGAAACTAAATTTTCTAAACAACGCATTTTGGTAATAGATCGACGTACTATTAGCTACTTTAGATTCTATCGTCGTGAAAATGGTATGTAATAAAAAAGTAATTTTTTCACGATTAGCGTACGACAAAGCCTGATCATCTGATACTCCTAAGGCAAGTAGCTGTCCAAAGTGCCATGATTTTAAAAAACCATTCAACCCTCTATCACTTGTGTTGGCGTCTGTCCTTGGCGTAGTAATCCACTCCTCGCCTGTAGCAGGATCTATCGGTAGTTCAGGATCTGGTAGTCCATCCGTGATGAACAACAAGTCCATCGCTTCACTGGCGGTCAAAGCCGCCACCTGATCAATTTGTGCTTTAGTCGCTCCGAAGGTAGCTCTTCTGAGCAAATGTGCGGCTCGCTTTCTTCCAAGCGTTCCAGCCAAAGCGGTTAGTGGCATAGCGGGTTATTTATAGTTTCAAAGTAGGCCAAATGCCTAATACAATATTATCTTAAATATGATTCAAAACGAACTATGCTAAGAAATAATATAACTATTTGTAGATTTTTTATTTAACCTTAGAGATCGTCACCCTAGTCTTACTTGCAATAAACTGATTCCAGCTTTTTTGCCGCTCAGCATTTAATACACGGGGAAATTTATGTTGCCCTCCTTCCTTACCTTGACTTCGCATCCAGGAATAAAATATGGATGAAGGAAGAAATTCAACGAATAATTCCTTAAGCGCTGCATGTCGTTCTACACGATAATCGTCATTTAGTTGTTTAAGGTTCTTGTCTAGCTGCTTTCTAAACCTACCTTTGTTCACAGGATCATCTGTTCCAATATACCACCGATGAGCAAAGAGTGAATCAAATGATTCTCCACAAACTGTGAATTCTTTGACGGTTATTTCCAGCTGGCTAGCAGTCAATTCTAGTGCCTCATTCATATTGTCCAATGACAAGTGTTCCCCACAAAGACTCAAAAAGTGTTTGGTTCTACCTTTGATAATAATCTCTGCTTCTTTTTTATTTGTAAACTCAATCACATCACCAACTAAATACCGCCAGGCTCCTGCGTTGGTACTGATCAACAAGGCATACTCCTGTCTCTCTTTTACTTCTTTTATGTTGATGGTTTCAGGGTCTTTCTCTAACTGACCGTTCCTATCAAAGTTGCGATTAGTAAAAGGAATGAATTCATAAAAAATCCCATTGTTCAAAATCAATTTCATGGCAGAATGATTGGGTTTATCCTGAAAGGCTATGAATCCTTCCGATGCCAAATAGGTTTCCATATAATGGATGGACTCTCCTAGAAGCTTCTCAAAACCTCTTTTATAAGGTTTAAATGACACACCACCATGAACAAATATTTTCAAGTTTGGCCAGATGTCGTGTATGGTCTGCACCTTATAGTGCGCAATTATCTTTTCTAACAACAATTGTATCCATGAAGGCACCCCAACCAATACACCCACATTCCAATCTTTGGCCTTATGCACCATTTCTTCCAATTTGGTATCCCAATCTGAAGCCTTAGCAATTCGCTTTCCAGGCTTGGCAATTCCTTGCAACCAAATTGGAATCTGTCCAGTAGTTATTCCACTAAGGTCGCCTTCGAAATAGGTTCCATTGAACTTCAAGTCAGTACTTCCTCCTACCATCAAAATGTGAGTTTCGTAATACTTAGAATCAATCTCTAACTTGGACAAGGCCAGCAACTGGCGCACACCCGCTTTCTGCATAGATTTCAGTGCCTCCTTAGTCACAGGAATGTATTTAGAAGGTGCGCCTGAAGTACCAGAGCTCAAGGCGTAATATTTCACTTTGCCTGGCCAACACACTCCTTTTATCCCTTCTCTAGACTTAGACCACCATTCTTCACTGATGCTGTTGTAATCGTGTATCGGTACATTGCTCTTGAAATAACTATAGAAGAGGTTCTGATCCTGTTCTTTAAAACCGTTCAATATGGTTTTAAAATAATGATATCGGCCGAAGTAAGTCTCCTTTGCTGCGATTAATAGTTTTCTCAGTTCAGCCTTCTGAAGATCAAAGGGAGAGGTATAATCTTGTTCTAAACTCTCTCTGAGCCTAATACCACGTTTGAGCAATGTCCCTAATATAGCCATTTGAGCTGAACATCAGATTGAAATTATTGATTCATCAAATTAGCAGAAATAATCCACTGAACTATTCTAAGTTAATTGTTATTTTGTTAATTCACGATTAAGAAATCAAGTAATCATTATGTCGGTCGTAGATCAAATACAATCCATAAATAAAGAATTAGAAAACACCCAAGCCAAACTTATTGCTGTGAGTAAAACCAAACCCAATAAGTTAATTATTGAAGCTTATGAGAACGGGCACAGGGCTTTTGGTGAAAACAAAGTACAGGAGCTGGTAGATAAAGCCGCAGACTTACCTAAAGATATTGAATGGCACATGATTGGTCATCTGCAACGAAATAAGGTGAAGTACATTGCTCCATTTGTACACCTCATTCATGGCGTAGATACTATCAAACTACTCAAAGAAATTAATAAAGAAGGCCGGAAAAATGATCGAGTCATCCCATGCTTGTTACAAGTGCATATTGCAGCAGAAAGCACCAAATTCGGGTTTAGTGAAAGTGAAATTGAAGAGTTTCTAAAATCGGGTCTGTTAGATGAATTTAAACATGTGGTAATCGTAGGCTTGATGGGCATGGCGACGAATACTCCTGACCAAATTCAGGTAAGAAAGGAATTCGCAGGATTGAAATCCTTTTTTCAAACGATTAAATCCGAATACAATCATCCCCAATTAGATTTTAAAGAAATTTCTATGGGAATGAGTGGTGACTACCAAATGGCTGTCGAGGAAGGCAGTACGATGGTAAGAATTGGCAGTACCATTTTTGGAGCCAGAAATTACGCTAATAAAGAATAAACTCATTAAAGCTGAACCTTCGAGCCAAACCCTCTGACATAAGATAGAGCTGCTATTACATTTCCGTTTTTGGTTATGGTCCCGTCGAAGTCTCGTCCAAAAATGAAAGTCAATTTTTGATTCTTGCTCACTTCATATGAGGTGTTGAGTGTAAATCTCCAGGAGTTTTCAATTTCTGATACAGAAGCACTTCTATAGATTGCTTCCAAACTTCCTGAAAGTTTGTTTTTATTACCGATAATAAACCTTGCTCCTACATCTACGGTGGAAACATCAGATTCGAGGATATTCGCATTATTCTCATCAGCATAGATTTTATTTGGATTGTACATGTATCTAACCAATCCCAGCACAGAAGCTCCGGAAATTTGTCCTTCATGACCAAAAACTGTCCATATGCCCGCTTTTGTCAATGTTCCATCATCGAAACTACTATTTGGAAAATCTAATACCATACCCGCAGCTATATCCCATTTGAAACCAAACCTATCGTAAGAAAGGCCTTCTGTCAGTGATTTAATTTGAGCAAAAGTTGAATTGAACTCCTTTTCCACCTCCTCATTAATCACGTTTGATAGCACTGCGATTCTTTTTTTAAGACTATCTGCACTTTTGAAATTTCGCTCAGAAATTTCCAAGCTCATTTCTTTCTTGAGCCGTTGAATCTCTGAATCGAATTCCACCCTCGCAGCGGCAATAGAATCCAACACCGGAATTTTTTCCTCCTTCAGTTTTCTTATGTTTAGAATTTTTGAACGAAAGTCTTTATCTAAATCACCCCGTGCCAGAGAAAGTTTAATTCCCAAACCAAATTGCTGTGAAGAAACGGCCACGTCATTTTTGGCCGAGTCCAGCGACTGCGTAGCCACAGAAAACACTAAACTTTGCTTGAGGTTAGACTTAAGGTTGACATTGTTATAATGTTCATTGGTTTTCGAATTATAATTCATGAAATCGTTCAACTCCTTCCTAAAGGGGGAGTAATCGAAAGCAAAGCTGGTCGGCAGAGAGGAAAAATCGTCAGAGGATTGTCTAATCAACCCAACCAATTCGTTCCTATCTGAAGGTTTTTGAATGTCTGAATCAGATATGCCAAGCAAGTTGGCTGCGGGCGAAGAGGGTGCTTGAAGCATTTCTAAATCTAGCGATTCTTTCTCTTGGTCATCATTCTGCGCCATTGTAGATAATGAAGACAGTAAAACAATTAGGCTTAGAAAATATTTCATAGTTCTATTCTTAATCATAAAAGCCAATTACTGTTGTAAAAACGTAAGTTTCTCCGTCATCAGAGTCCTGTTCCAATGCCCATGATTTCTTTTCCTCTCCCCCTCGAAGAACCACTTGTTGGCTCACCAAGTCAAAGTCAGTCTGAATATCTGTCAGAAGTGATCTTATTCTTAATTCCTTGCCAATGAGATCCTGATTTGATCCTAACTCTAGCTGGAAAGATTCGTGCACGGTTTTCACCTCAACATCGTCAATAGTCACCCTGGATGTGCATTGTTGATTTTGCCCAATAAACACCGTAAGTTTTACCGGGCTCTCATTCTTATCGAGCAGATAATAGTCATAGATAGATTTGGCCATTATGATTAAGTTTAGATGATAAATTTTATTTTGCTGAAGGATCGGTGGCGCCTTTTCTTAGATTCATCAGCCGGTGGAGCAAATTGAACCAAAAAGGAGCACCTAAGGATAAGGCCAAGGCAGTGACGACAAGACCGAAAAATCGAAACCAGTTGAATAGCAATCCAAAAATATATCTCCACTCTGTAGTAGTGTCAATTTGGACATATTTACTATCTGAACAATAATGGCCAATGGCCCAGTTGGCCGCATCTACCACTACATGAGCCGGGAATTGTATTCTACCTAGTGTATCTAAGGGTAGCGAATCTGGAAGAAAAACACCCATTCCTAAGATCGAATTGGCAGACTCCATGTCATTCATCAATTCACGTTTTAAATTCATCAATGAATCTAGCCGTTCATTGTACCGGGCTACCAACACAGAATCATTGTTACTGAGTTTAAGCGCAGTGGAATCCTTGTTGACCCGCACTGTATCTGGTAACAGGATAGCATATTTATCATAACTGTTGTTTTCCAAATAAGCACTGGCCAGATCCACTATTTCGGCCCTTGCATTAGTATCAACAGAAAGTTTCTTTACAATTGAAAACGTATCCACATTAAAACCCCAGGCAATAAAAAAGCCGATTACAAAGAGAATTTTTTGCATTCTCTGTCGATACCATTCAGTAGTCTGCTCCATGGTACGATCAAACCAACTTTCAAGTGAAGATTTAAATGCCAACAACTGTTCTTCCGCATTGGTTACGGACACCTCACAGTCCTCCAACACACTCAATATATACGCGGAGGTTGACACACCCAATATCCGCTCGGTATCTGGTACATGGTTTGGGTCTGTGGTTGGTAAGGCCAGACGTTGCAATCCAGACTTTATTTTATCCACTTCTGAAACTCCAGCACCCTCAACTGAGGCCTGAGCTTTCACATTATCCATAATAACCTTAGCAAAATTGGCAGCTTGAATGGCCGATGGGCCTAGGTTACTTTTTCTACCCAAATATTTGATTTCCTGATGATTATAAAATCGTTCGATCAGGTTTCCCTTAAAATCTTTCGGAAAGAAATTAATCAATTCCATTAGACGAGGGAATTTGGACAATTCACTCGACGATTCGTCATTAATCATTCGATTGATAGCTTCTTTCAGATTTCTAGCTCGCAGCGTGATGGCGGTGGCAAAAATTTCAGCAACCAGAGATGCCAATAAGCTATACAATAAATAAATGAACACCAGTCCAATGGCCACATCCAAAGCAACGCTTCCAGTCATATTAGTAAAGGTTTAGGAGAAATAAATCAGATATACACCTGGGAATACCAGAGTAGTTCGGCGCAGTTAACGATTCGGGAATTGTGTTCACTTTCAGGAATGTCGGCTTGACCCAATTTCCCGAAAGCCACTTAAAGAAGTTGCTCATCGTAGGTTAGTTTTGGTTTATACGGCCAATTTAGAGCAATTACATAGAATTTTCAATACCAAAATTCATGTATTTGCTACATCCAATAGAATAATAAGATTACTCGGCTTGCCATCCATCCAATAGAAGTTGTGCTCCTGCAGGATTAGTGGCAAATGGAATATTGTGCACATCACACAGTCTCATTAGCATCTGGATATCAGGCTCGTGTGGGTGCTTGCCCTGTGGATCACGAAAGAAGAATATGAGATCCATGTTGCCCTCAGCCACCATAGTAGCAATTTGCGCATCTCCACCCATAGGGCCGGAAAGTAGTTTTCTCACTTTCAACCCGGCCTTCTCGGCATGCGACCCTGTAGTGCCTGTGGCCACTATATCGGCTTTGGCCATTCGATCCTTATTCTGAAGTAAGAAGCCAACCATTTCGGCTTTTTTTCCATCATGGGCAATTACTGCTAGTCTCATGTTTTTATATATTACAACTTTCCTAAAGTTATAAACTTTAGGAAAGTTTATATCCTACTTATCTCCACTCCTTCCACTGATTGATCAAACTATTAGTCGATCCATCATGAGTATTCACTTTTTCGTCGTTTTGAAGTTCAGGCAATATTTGACCTGCCAGCTGCTTGCCAAGTTCCACTCCCCACTGATCAAAACTGAATACATTCCAAATGACGCCTTGCACAAATATTTTGTGCTCATACATGGCGATTAGGGCACCGAGGTTAAAAGGAGTGATTTTTTTAATTAAGATTGAATTCGTTGGCTGATTACCTTCAAATATTTTGAAAGGCAACAGAGCATCGATATCCTCCTCTTCCATACCAGTCTTTAACAATTCATCAATGACCTGATCTTCCATTTTACCTTTCATTAGCGCTTCAGTTTGCGCAAAGAAATTGGCCAAAAGTTTCTCATGATGATCGCTCATTGGATTCTGACTCTGTGCCGCTGCAATAAAGTCCGATGGGATTAGTTTAGTCCCCTGGTGAATCAACTGATAAAATGCATGCTGACCATTGGTACCTGGTTCTCCCCAGATGATCTGTCCAGTTTGGATGGCTATTGGCTCTCCATTTCTGTCAATAAATTTACCATTGCTCTCCATGTCTCCCTGCTGCAAGTAGCTGGCAAATCGATGCAAATACTGATCGTAAGGTAAGATGGCATGCGACTCCGCACCAAAAAAATTGTTGTACCAAACACCCATCATAGCCAATACTACCGGAAGGTTGTTTTCAAATTCTGTTTCACGAAAGTGAATATCCATGGCTTCTGCCCCATCCAGCAACTCTCTAAATTTGTCATATCCGATCGCGCAAGCGATAGACATACCGATGGACGACCAAAGGGAATATCTTCCTCCTACCCAGTCCCAAAATTCAAACATATTGGCAGAATCGATACCGAAGGCCTCTACCGCCTTTTTGTTAGTAGAAAGTGCAACAAAGTGTTTAGCGATGGCACTTTCATCTTTAGCAATTTCCATGAACCAATCTTTCGCGGAATTGGCATTCGTCATTGTTTCCTGGGTAGTAAATGTTTTAGAAGCGATGATAAACAACGTTTCAGCAGCATCCACTTTTTGTAATACCTGATGTAGGTGGGAGCCATCTACATTCGACACGAAGTAGGAATTAATATTTTCTTTTTGGTATGGCTTTAACGCCTCTGTGACCATATAAGGTCCCAAGTCAGACCCACCAATGCCGATGTTCACAATGTTCTTAATCACTTTCCCATCAAATCCTTTCAATTCTCCGGCATGTAACTTACCAGTGAAAGTCTTCATCTTGTCCAACTCCTTTTGGATCAACGGACGAACATTCACGCCATCTACTTCGAGCGATTCTTGACTATTACTTCTTAGCGCAGTGTGCAGCACCGCTCTATTTTCGGTCTCATTGATTTTTTCGCCAGCGAACATGGCTTCTATCGCATCCTTCAATTGACAGTCTTTGGCCAACTGCATCAGCAAATCTTGCGTCTTGTCCGAGTAAATGTTTTTAGAATAGTCTAGCAAAAAGTCCTTCCACTGAATGGAGAATTTACTGAATCGTTCAGGATCATTTTCGAACATATCGATGATTGGGTCTTTCGAAATGTCCTCGTAATGGTTTTCTAGGGATTCCCACGCTTTGGTTTCGGCGGGATTTACTTTTGGAAACATATTAGTTAAAGTCTATTGGGAGTATCATGTACCAGTCTTCACAAAGACTGCAAAAAGCAGATTGTGTGTAATGGTCACATGGACTCCATGTAAATTAGTGTTTTAGTGCATCAATAATCAATTCATCAAGCATTTTCAGGTCAATGTCATGATGAGATTCTATGATCAAATGAGCTTTACTTAAATCCTGATTTCCAGAATTCAAATTGCGATAACCGATACATTTCATACCTGCAGAAATAGCTGCCTGTACGCCATGTTTAGCATCTTCTATGACCACACAATTTTCCGGATTTACATCCAAAGTTTTTGCAGCCAATAAAAAAATATCAGGATTGGGTTTTGTCTTTTTTACATCCTGGCTACTCACATAGCCTTCGAAGTAATGGGTGATGGCAAATTTATCTAAAACCAATTTAATATTCTCTCTTGAAGCAGAAGAAGCTACAATCATTTTTGTACCATTAGCTTTGATACGATCTAGCAACGTTAAAAGGCCATCGATCGGGTCAAAATCATTTTCTCTTAGGGCACGAATATAAGCTTCATCGCCTTCTATGGTCAAATCCTCTGCGGTAGCATCCAGACCATATTTAGCAATATGCCCGGTCCAGAGATCCCAGGTTCGCATGCCCACATATTTGGCATGCTCTGACTGCGGGTAGTCAGTCACACCAAAACGTTTCAAAATTTCGAATTCTGTTTCATAGTGGATGGGCTCACTGTCCATGATGACTCCATCCATATCAAATATTACGGCTTCTAGCATTGCTTATGGATTAGGCGGCAAAGCTAGAGAAGATTTGAACAAATGAAAGGAGATGACTCTATAAGTCATACTTGAAATTCTAAACCATAAAAATCCGTTATAACTAAAGCCATTTCTTCCTTTTCAGGATATAAAAGATCGTAACACCAATGATTCCCATACTGGACAACACCCCAAAATATCCATACTCCCAATCCAATTCAGGCATGATATGAAAATTCATACCATAGATTCCTGCGATGAAGGTCATCGGGATAAAAATAGCTGACACAATGGTGAGGGTTTTCATCACACGGTTCATTTCATTGTTTTGATTGGTATGGTGTAGGTCCATAATGTCTCTCAACATTTCTCGCGAGGTGTCACAAAAAGCCAAGATGTTTTTAACTTGATCTTGAAGGTCATGTAAGTAGGCCTGATTGGCCTTCCTCAAAAATTGTGCTCCTTCCGTTTTCATATTGGTAACGGCATCGAGCAAGGGCAACGTGTGACGTCTGATCAGGTTTACATTTCTCTTGATATTGATTACTTCCTTCATGACATCATAGTTGTCATTGGTTAATATCTGATCCTCAAGTTCTTCTATTTCAAACCTTAGTTTTTCAGCAATTTGCGCATAACTACTAACGATCGCATTGAGCACCTGATAAAACAGATAATCCACTGGATTGGCACGAATAACACCCAGAGCACTTTTGATTTTATTGCGAAGTTCATCGAAGACATCTCCTGGCAAACCCTCCTGAAAAGTGATCAACACATTCTTCTTTAATACAATGCTAATCTTCTCTTGACTGATCACATTTTCTGCATCTATGGATAGCATATTGGCTGAAAAGAAAATATAATCATCAAACACTTCAAATTTTGGCAACGATTCTACGACCAATATGTCCTCCAGTGTAAGTGGATGAAATTCATTAAGTTGAATGACTTCCTCCAATATTTGCCGATCGTGACTTTCAATGTCTAGCCATGAGATCTTCTTTGTTTTTTCTATTTGCTGAAACGCATCCTTAGCCGTAATTCCTTCTTCCTTATAATGTGCTGTTTTGTTGTATTGAATAAGTGTAAGCATAGTTAGATTTATATCAGCAATAGTGTCATTCATAGTACTCAGGTTTATAAAGAGCAGATAATAAAATACCCCACAATCAAATATCTAACCTCTCATTTTGTATAAAAATCAAAAAATTAAAAGTGAGATTAGCAATTCAATAACAATAGCAAAAACAAGAATGTAAAAATAGAACCAAGAAGAAATCCAATACTTGAGGACCGTTTTCTTCCAACTCTGATTATACACTCTTTTGAAGGATAGGAACGAATAGATAAAAACAGTAAACACGGTTATCATCATAATCCATTCATGTACCTCCTCCGACTCAAAAATCCAATGCACGAATACTATGGCTACTCCATAGACTAGGAAGGCAAAAGTGTGTAAATGAATGGTATGAATGAGGTGGTTGACATAGAGTGTTTTTCTTCTAGCATACATCAGTTTGAGCAAGAGTGCAAAGACTGGAATAAGAACAAACATCATCACAGATAGGTTCTGAACAATCTCCGACACTAGTGTCTCCTTATCTCGTTTGTAAATACGAATAATCTGTTTAATTGTCAATCTGGTAATCGCACCCCTATCTTCAATTTTCAGTGAATCATAAAGAGCCTGTTCACTTATGCTATTATCATTGAGTTTCTCATACAGTAGTTTCCACTGCCAATTTTTCAAAGGCCAGGAGTTTTCATCACCTTCTGCCAGGGAATCACCATCTAGGCTAACCATGATTGGCGGAGTATTCTTTATGGAGTCCATATTGAATTCAACCTCATTCTGAATGGCAGTTTTTACTGAATCCGCTTCCGGTGTATCAAATGCCTGACTAAATTCACGGGTCAAATCACCCATCATACTATTGAGAACAAAAAAGTAAAAGAAACTGACAATGATGTATAATCTAATGGGGTTCGCGTAAGTAAACCGTTTCCCCTCATTGTATTTCTTGGTAAGCTCTCCTGGTTTAAAGAAAAATGGAAAGAAGGTATGCGCAAGCCTTGAATCGAATGAGAAAAAATTCTCAAATAGATCCCGACTTAGTTCCTTAAAAGAAACATTCTTGTCATCATTCTGCTGACCACATAGTGGACAGTAGTTGTACACCTCATCAAGCGGCGTATGGCAATTGAGACAGTTCTTAGTCTTTCGCAGTGCCCGCATTTACTCTGGGGTATCTTCTTTTTTTACAAAACGATTCAGCAAAAACGCGCCACCCCACAGTCCAAGCGCTACAAGTGAATACTCCAATTGATAATATTGAGTTCGCAAACTGAAATAAAGGAAGACGACCGCCCCCACAAAAAGTATCCAATAAACAGATTTAAATAATTTTTCTTTTGACATGCTTAGCTGACTTCTTTTACTTTCAGAGAAGTTCCCTCCTCACCGATCACTTCTATTTTTGCTCCCTTATCGATGTAGCTCCCACGGGTATAAGCATCATAGATTTCATTTTCAATTTCCACTTTTCCACTTGGGCGCAAAATGGTATATGCCACTCCTGTTTTTCCCAATAAGGAGTCTTTCTTGAAATTGGACGTGTATCCGGAGGACTTATCTAATGTAGTTTCGAGGGCTATCCTTTTGAATAATCCAGACTCTGTCAAACGAACGCCTCCAATAAACATTACTATGAATGACCCAATCAGCCCTAAGAAAGTAACTAATACGGCGGTAGTCAAATGACCTGACGGCACAAAAGAAAAATCGAAATAGTCATTGTTAAGCATCACAAGAATCAAAGAAGTGACCATCAAGGTAATCCCAGATACTCCCGCCACACCAAACCCAGGAATCACGAAAATTTCTAGCACCAACAAAACAACTCCCAAAAAGAAAATAATGATCTCCCAGTTTTCGGCCAGTCCATTGAGATAGTATGGAGTAAAATACAATATCAGTGCAATCAATGACGCCAATATAGGAAATCCTACACCCGGTGTTTGTAGTTCGAAATAGATACCGCCTAATATGACAAGGATCAAAATTCCACTCACAAATGGATTGATAAAAATGTTTATGATTTTTTCTGCACCTGAAAGCTCAAACTCATAGGTCACAAAGTCATCAACACCAGATCGGCTCATGATCTCCTCTATTCCAGACACCTGAGCTTCACAAAATCCATGTTTGATAGCTTCAGATGTAGAGAACGTGATCACTTTTCCTTCTGTAGATATGCTATCCACTTCCACATCCTGATCTACCATTGCTTCCGCTATTTTAGGGTCACGACCATTGGCTTCAGCTGTCGAACGCATAATCGATCGCATATAGGATTGATATTTATCCGGTGCAGCGGCTCCATCCTGAGTCACTACGGTAGCCGCACCTATACTCGCACCTTTAGCCATGTAGATGCTATCGCAGGCGATGGAGATCAATGCTCCGGCAGAAGCTGCATCCTTGTTGATATACACATAGATGGGTTTTTCGAATTCCAAGACTCGCGTTCGGATATCATCGGCATCGTTGAGCGCTCCTCCGTAGGTATCCATTTCGATGATCACAAAGTCGGCTTTCCTATTGACAGCCTCTTCCAAAGCCAGTTCTGTATAGCGATTGGTACGAGGATCAATGTCAGCATCCAGTTTCATCACAAAGACCAAAGGACTAACCTTAGTACTATCCGAAGCTAAGAGCAACACGGAAAAGCACATAAAAATCAACAATAAAAGAAGGAGGCGTTTGTTCATCAATGATTACATTTAGATTTGCCCGAAAGATATTTATAATTTACCATATCCTATAAACGAATCCAGAATTTTGGAGGCCGAAAACACGCATCACCAAGTCTCTTTTGATTTCCCCATCAAATCGATCATACCCGGGTCAGATGAAAATCTGCTTTTGATTGAAACCTATGATGATCAATTAAAATCTCAGACTTTCCTCCTCCTTTCTTTCGAGCCACTAGCTATCATTCGGGCTATTTCCTTTGGGGAGGAATATGCAGGCTTGGTCTCCAAATCTTATGATGAGGAACACCTCCTTTTTATCCAGTATTCCGATCAAAACAATCCCGACCTTACCAACATCCATACATTCAACTGGAAGGGAGGCGAACCTTCCTTCAGCCTCCAAAACACCAGAATCATTCAATCTGGGACAACTTGGATCAAGGTGCCTCACCCACACTTTTCAAATAAGGAGATATACGTGGATCATAAATCGGGCTCAAAGCTTAAAGAAGCCCCTCCTATAGAAAGCGATTTTTTAGATGATATTTATTATGCCATTGCCTACCCTGAAGAGTCTGAGTATTTTCAATGGTTCGTGCAATATTTTACTAAACACAACATTACTCCTTGTAGACAAATTGAATACTTAAAATTCAAAAACTCCATCCTCATTTCCTATTATGAAAATAAAGAAGGAGGAATGATAAACAGCCTGGCATTTTTAGATAAAGAAGGCTCGGTTTTGGAGCAGGTACTTTTGGATGAAAACCTCCAAGGCATTGGTAAAGATACTTTTTTCGTCTACCGAAATAAAGCCATATTTGTTACAGACAAAAACACATTGAATATTTATGATTTATAGACTGCTCTATTTCATTTTCATCATGACTATGTCGCTATCTAGTTTTGCCAATAGCACGATCGACAGCCTTCGAGTAGAAAAGGTAAAAGGCAAAAAATATATCATTCACCGTGCTGAACCCAAGGAAACCCTTTATTCTATTACAAGGAGATATAGTGTAACTCTTGAAGATTTATACGAATTCAATCCTTCACTCAAGGAGCATGGTCTTAAGATGTATGATACCATTTATGTGCCCTTGTCGAAAAAGAAAAAAAAACAGAAGCCGAACGTTGAGCCTAACAACATCTCAAATTTTCATATTGTACAAGCTGGAGAAACACTCTTCGCAATATCGAAACAATATAATCTAACCATTGATTCTCTGGTGAATATCAACAATTTGAAAAATGCTCATTTGGATGTTGGAGATACACTTTTTATCATGCAACGTCAAAAAAAGGAACCAATATATGACCCTGGCATCAAGTATCATGTTGTCAAACCTTCAGAAACACTTTTCGGGATTTCACGATTGTATCAGGTGGAAATCGAAGATCTTCAGCAATGGAATAATCTTCCAGATTACACCTTATCTATTGGACAGAGGCTGATTGTGTCTGGAGAGACCAATGCAACTGAAGTAGTAGAAGATACAGTTGTAATTACTCCAATTGTTCAAAAAGGATTTGACTCCACTTTGATTAAACCCAAAAAACCTGTTTTGGATACGCTCTTTGTGAAAACTGACAACAGTCAATTCAAAACTAAAACCAAAGAAGTAGAAGGAAAGAAGCAGACTGTAGAAGAAGGGTTTGCCATGAAAATCGAAGATACTGACTATACAAAAAAATATCTGGCATTACATCGGTCTGCTCCTCTCGGTTCTACTATTCAAGTAAAAAATCAAATGACTGATAAGGTCATTGAGGCCAGGGTTGTTGGTAAGCTGCCAGAGAGTGCCATGAACCGCAAACTTCTGCTCAGGTTGTCATCAGCAGCCTATAAGGCCATGGGTGCAATAGATCTAAAAACTCCCATCATAGTGAGCTATTCGTCGGATGCAGAGTAATCTCAAAGATTTCCTGGATGAAAAGGTAGAATTATACAATCAACCTTCCTTCATTCCCGAGGACCCCATTTCAATCCCACACCAATTCAACAAAAAGCAAGACATAGAAATAGCAGGTCTGTTTGCGGCAACGCTAGCCTGGGGACAGCGCAAAACCATCATCAATAAGTGCAATGAACTGATGAGAATGATGGACCTTGCTCCTTATGATTTCATCCTCAATCACGAAGAAAATGACCTCAAGCGATTTTTGACTTTCAAACACAGAACTTTCAATCCCACTGATACGCTGTTCTTCATTGATGTCTTACGATCTCACTATCAAAAACATGATTCTTTGGAATCTGCATTTACTGGAGGAAATGAAAGTGATATGGAGTGTTATCTATCCCATTTTCACAATACGCTATTCGAGCATCCAAATGCACCGGATAGAACAAAAAAACATGTAGCCACCCCTGCACGCAAGTCTGCTTGCAAGCGATTGAATATGTTCTTAAGATGGATGGTTAGAATAGACAACAAGGGTGTTGACTTTGGAATTTGGAACAATATCAGACCAGATCAGTTGATTTGTCCCCTGGATGTGCATGTGGAACGAGTAGCAAAGAGTCTAGGTCTACTTAAACGAAAACAAACAGACTGGCGTGCAGCAATTGAACTTAGCGAGAACCTCCGTTTGCTAGACCCTAGGGATCCTGTGAAATATGATTTTGCTTTATTTGGTCTAGGCGTGATGGAAAAGTATTAAGAGTTGAAAGTGAAAAGATTAAAGTTCAAAGTGGCTTTCTACTTTAAACTTTCCAACTACAAACAAAATTCACCCTCTCCAGTTTTCCGGTTCTATTCTCCAAGAATTAAGTGAATCCAACTCATCGCTATTGATTAAATGGGAAGACACAGCGATATCCAATAGAGAATGATAATCAGATAAAGTGAAATGCGAGACATTCGCCTGCATCAGATTTCTATCTGCATGTGGGAATCCATAGGTGAATATCGCTCCTAGCCCCAGTACGTTCATACCAGATTCTCTGAGTGCTTCTATCGCCTTAATCGAACTTCCACCTGTTGAAATTAAATCTTCTACAACAAAAACATTTTTTCCTTCCTGCACTTGTCCTTCTATTCGATTAGTCCGGCCATGAGATTTTGCTTTGTCTCTTACATAGATAAATGGTAAACCCATTTCTTCTGCAATCAACGCACCCTGAGGAATGCCGGCAGTAGCTACACCAGCGATCACTTCTGTCTTTGGGTATCTAGCCTTGATTTCTTTGACGAATGCATTTTTAATGACCGTACGTAATGCAGGGTATGACAATGTCATTCTATTGTCACAATAGATGGGCGACTTCCATCCCGATGCCCAGGTAAATGGGTCTTTGGGCTGCAATTTGATCGCTTTGATTTCTAATAATTCTGTTGCTATTTGAGCGCTAAGCGGAAGATTTGATTCATTGTTCGTCATGTGGCGAAATTAGTAATATTTTAAATCAAGATTTCGTTGAAAGAATGAATTCTAAAGATTCAAGAAAAATTAACCATCGAAATTGTGAATCTCAGGATTTTTTCTCCATGTTCGCCAAGTACTTCTATGTGAATGAAAATATATATTAACGACATACCAGTCAGAATTCGTGATCGCGAACGTGAATCTAATAAGAAGTTTGATGTAGTATTAGATAGCGATGTAGATGATATCCAAGCGATCAAGCTCAAGGGTAAAGTGCTGATTAAAGAAAAATCTCACGAGGCGATCAATCGTCTGCTCCACATCATGACAGATAAGAAGTACAGCAAAATCAAACAAATCGAGATACGTGTAAAAAATAAGGCTAAGGCACAACAGTATCTCAAATCCAAATTCAACATTGTAGAAGCTGCAGGAGGTGTTGTCGAAAAAGAGGGTAAAACGCTGATGATCCTAAGAAATGACCTTTGGGATATTCCTAAGGGAAAACTTGAAAAAGGTGAGAAAAGGTCAGAAGGAGCAGCGCGAGAAGTAGAAGAAGAAACAGGTGTCAAAGTACAATTGGAAGAGAAAATATGCTCGACCTGGCACACATATACCAGAAATAAGAAATACGTACTAAAAAAGACCACGTGGTACAGAATGACCTGTTTGGACGACAGTCAGCTGAAACCTCAAAAAGAAGAAAACATTCAAAAGGCCGTATGGATGTCCGAAACCGAAGTGGACGTTGCGATGCTACACTCATTCAAGACCATTGAACGAGTCGTTCAAAAATACCGAAAACTAGTAAAGTAAACGGCAGACTAAAGTTCGTAAGGAATAAACGGGCTAATGTCACCGTCATATTTATGCACCTCTCTGATAATCGTAGAGCTGATATGTGCATATTCTGGCGATGTGATTAAGAATACCGTTTCCAACTCGCTATTCAAGTACCTATTTACCTGTGAGATACTATTTTCATATTCAAAATCTGTCGTGTTTCTCAAACCTCGAATCAAAATAGATGCCTTTGTTTTCTTAGCCAAATCAGCAGTGAGTTCATTATACACCATGACAGAAATATTGTCTTCTGGGGAAAATGCTGACTTTATTCGATCCATCATATACTCTACTTCAAAGTATCTGGATTTGGCACTGTTATAGCCTACAGCTATTATTACTTCATCGAATAACTTCAAAGCACGACGTACGATATCCTCATGCCCTTTGGTGAATGGATCAAATGACCCAGGGAATAGAGCAATTTTTTTATCCGACATCGGTTTAGATTTAGTCGCAAAGATAGACGCTTAGCAAGTCAAAATACTGATGATCGGCTATTTCGTCAAAATGATAGTTGAATTTAAGGTTGGCAGGACGTTTACCAAAAGTTATGTTTCCAATATACTTTGAAAACAATTTATAATGATCTGAGCTTTTTGTGATATTCCCCCACAAAATCACTTTCTGAGTACGCTGATTCAGGTTAAACTCTTTAAAAACCAACATCACGTATTTCACGTAGTCCTTGGCTTCTTTAATTGAGAATTGATTGTAATAATGAAGTTTGTGGTTTTCGGAAACGAATACGTGCATTATCCCCCTATCCAAAATACAGTATACAATTTTAGAATTCGCTTCTGTATTGTACTTCAATAATCCCTCAATCAATGCACTTCCTTGGTGAGTAACATCAATATCCTTATTAGGATACAAAGAATCTATCCAACTCACGAGTCGCTTATCAGCGGCAAAGGCATTTACAACATTGGAAGAAGTATGCTTATAAGTATACTCGCTTTCCACAGAATCGTTGATCGTGCAATTGAGCATGAGATAATCCCTTACCGAATCTTCCACAAAATGTGTAGCAGGAACCAATGAAAACTTATGACTTTTAAGAGATAGCTTAATAGAATTCCAAAAACCTGCCATAAGCAGGTGATGATTTTCAAATAGTTTAGCCAGTACTTGCAATCTTGCATTGATCGTCTTTACATCCTGAAGGATATAATCCTCCAATAGTAAACAAGTGTCTGTGCGAGTATCAGTGATACTCATTTGAAAATCACGAATCCCTATTTGCATCGAAAGACAGTAATGATGCAGTTGATCTACATCAAAATTACTGTCTTTGATTCTTTTTACCAGCTTGTATGTTGCGCTATGTATAGCTTCCAAATCTTTTGTTATTCCCAGTTTCCGGCTGTAGTGATACTTGTTCTAGATCCAAATCTCAAAGGCTTTTTGGTTCTAGCTTCATTGTCTTCTTTTCTTTTAGGATCAACAGGTCTAGGGTTCCAAACTTCTACAACATCCACTTTCACATTGCTTTTCTCGATTTTATCAGCCCACATTTCAAATTCAACCTGCTCTTCTTCATAGCCAGGGACAAATGAGAATGTAGTCAAATCAAATCTTGGATATTTGGCCGCAGAAAATAATGAATCCCTAACTGCTACAGTTCCTAAAGTATCAATTTCAATGTAAACACTATCCGCGCCATAGTCTAGTGTGATAATATGTTCAATTTTGGATGTTAAAAAGAATTGTCCAGAATCAACAAAATTTTTCAATTTGCCCCAGTCACTTGTATATTGTCCATTGACCGCCTGATATCCAATCTGCGCATCTCTAATCATGATTAACTTATCAATGATTTGGCCTTCCATTCTTTCAATTCTATCTGCATTATCTATTGATGTATAGATGCTGTTTCCTAAAAAGCCCGCCAACAAAAGCGAAAGGACTAAAAAGCTTATTGATATTATCTTTGTCTTCTCCATGCTTGAATTTCGATTTTTTGCAAGTATAAATATTTTTTAGAGTAAATCTGCTTTAAGCAAATGCTATTTTAAGGATTATTTCCAATATTAAAAAATCCCTTTTTCTCAAATAGATCATCTAATGATTTTAAGTCCCAAAACAAGCGATGAATGCAGTTATTAGACAATTTATCAATCTGAATAAAGTCCATCCACCGAGCTTCTTTTAAAATGGATTTATCACCTAACTCTGGATCGGTACCCAGTTGTAATTTACCACCGATTTGCTCCACCACAAAGAATAACTCTATGGCATGCAGTTCATTAGATATAAATTCACTAGCACCGAAAAAGTCACAAACTTTTATAGAAAGATTCACTTCCTCTTCAAATTCTCTAATCAGAGCCTCTTTCGTAGACTCTCCAAAGGTTACCCCTCCCCCTGGAGGCAACCACAATTCACCTTCATCATTGAGTCCAGAATGATTCAACAGTAAAATCTTTTCATCCTGAATCGATAGGCCCATCACCCGGACCCGAACTTGATTTCCAAAAATAGTTTTGATTTCTTCTGATCGCATTCTTTGGGGTTGCTATACTTGCGCTAAAATAATCAATATCCTTTGCCGCTACCCTCCGAAATATTAAGAAACAAATTTGAACATGAGCCGACGGCCAGTCAAGTCAAGGCCTTTATGGCAATAGATCAGTTTGTCGCGTCTAAGACTGCCAAGCCAACTATGATCCTCAAAGGCTACGCCGGTACCGGGAAAACCTCGATCGTAGCAACCTTAGTAAAGGTATTACCCCTTTTCAACTACAAGTTTGTCCTACTCGCCCCCACAGGTAGAGCTGCCAAAGTAATAAGCCAATATGCCAAACGAACGGCTTTCACAATTCACAAGAGAATATACAAGGCGAAATCAAGCCAAGAAGACAGTGGCCCTGTTTTTAGCCAAACAAAAAACTATCAGTCTAACACCATTTTTATCGTAGACGAGGCCTCTATGATCAGCTCAGAAGCAGACTACAAAAACAAAAGCCTCCTCAATGATTTGATCCAATATGTATTCGAAAAGGAAGGCAACAAGCTATTGCTTGTAGGAGATACGGCGCAGCTTCCACCTGTTCATCAAGAAAAAAGCCTGGCTTTGGATCGAGCACACTTATCTGACGTATTTCAATTGGATACGACAGAAAGTATCCTCACAGAAATCACCCGACAGGCCGAAAACAGCGGAATTTTACTCAACGCCACTAGTTTGAGAAATAGTCTCTTTGAAAAAGAGAAACAGGTTCATTTCAATACTAAATCTCACAAGGACATCTACCGAATGACTGGCGAAAGGTTGGAAGATGGTTTGAGGTATGCACATGACAAGTACGGGCTTGAAAACACGCTGATCATATGTAGGTCAAACAAGAATGCAGTGATGTACAATCATTACATTAGAAATACACTCTTCTACAAAGAAGATGAACTGGATGCGGGTGATCTACTCATGATCTCTCGGAATAATTATAATTTTGCTACAGATAAGGTGCCTTCAGGTTTTTTGGCCAATGGAGATTTCATGGAAATACTGAAAATCAAAAAATTTGAAGAGTTGCATGGCCTAAGATTCGCAGATGTAGAAATTCGACTCACTGACTACCCCGATGCCGAACCGTTTGAAGCAAAAATCATTTTGGATGGCTTGCATAGTTACACCCCTGCCCTGACTCAAGAGCAAAATCAGGCACTCTACAAAAGTGTTTTGATCGACTACGCCGACCTGCCTCGAAAGAAACAAAAAGAAGCCATGAAGGAAGACAAATACCTCAATGCGCTTCAGGTAAAATATGCGTATGCTTTGACATGCCACAAAAGTCAAGGCGGTCAATGGGATGCCGTTTTTGTGGATCAAGGGTATTTGGGGGAAGCAGAAATAGACAATGACTTTATCCGGTGGACGTATACAGCCATCACCAGAGCAAAAAATGAACTTTTTCTGGTTAATTTTGACACCAAATTCTTCTAGAATTACGTTAAGTATCAAACAACTAAAAAACTAGCAATGAAATATATATTAAGTTTAGCAGTTATTTTTTGCCTTGGCTTTTCGGCTAATGCTCAGGATGCAGAACTATTGGCACCAACCCCTCCGGGACCGTTTATAAAATTTTCTGAAGAGTCTCACGACTTTGGGGATATTGAGCAAGGAGAAAAAGTAGAATACACTTTTGAATTTACTAATACAGGTGATGCACCAGTGGTAATCTCAAATGTATTGACTACTTGTGGGTGTACAGCTTCGAGTTGGCCAAGAGAACCAGTTCTCCCTGGTACATCTAGTAAAATTGAAGTGAGTTTTAATAGTGCCGGAAAAATTGGCCACCAAAACAAAGTCATTACCATCATGAGTAATGCCACGAACAATCCAGAGAGAATAAAGATTGTCACCAATATTTTACCTAAAACAGATAGCTAAAAAGTTAATGACAAAATCAATTACAATGGCTCAAGGCATTAAAACTTGAGCCATTTTTTTTATACATGCTGGTCTATTAAAATCATATTACCATCAGGGTCAGCAACCATCATGCTGGCTGGCCCTTCGCTTGATTCATCTGCCTCTTGAATCAAGGTAAGTTGCTCAGCTTTCATCTTCTTTTGAATGTCTCTCACATCATCGTACGTATCTAAAGTATTGGCATCTTGATCCCAGCCAGGGTTAAAGGTCATCAAATTGCCTTCGAACATGCCTTGAAATAAACCTATCAAAGTCTTTTCGTTTTTCATGATAAGGTAATTTTGTTCAGGGCTTCCTGCAAAAACAGTAAATCCTAATTTCTCATAAAATTTTTTCGATAATGTCAGATCCTTTACACTGAGGCTGACTGAAAATGCTCCGAGTTTCATTGGTGTCAAATTTTAAGTTTTAAACTATTTAGATTTTAAAGCAATAGATGAAATGAGTGTCATTACTAAGCCTATAGGAAACACTGTCCCAAACATTAGTAATCCTCCAAATGCAGAGCTGAGCCATAGATCTTTTCCTTCGTTGATATAGGCTAGCTCAGCTTCCATCTCTTCAGGAGTCAGATCCGCATTGGTTTTGACCATAGCAATGGAATGATCCAAATAGGTTTGCAAAAAATCCGGCATTAACCAAGCATACAAAAGATACGAAAAGATTCCAAACACTAATGCTGCAACAAAATTCACAAATGTCCCAAAAATGAAAGCTTGTTTGAATGACAGCTCTCCCTCCAACTCTGTTTTATATTGTTTGATACCAAAGTAAATGGCAGTAAGAGACAAAATCATAGAGGCATAGCCATACACCTCTCCTGCTCCTAATTCCATGTTTTCTCCGTAGATCCAAAAAGGAAGCATGACGCCAAGTATCATTACTACAGCTCCTATCAAACCATATTTGATTGCTATGTTTTTCATATTTTTAGAAATAGATAATGATCCAAATGTATTGGAAGATAGGAGAAAATAGCTCACCCGAAAGTATGAAATCGGAGCTATTCGACTATTCTTAACTCTTTTGCTTTGGCCAATGCTTGGGTTCTGCGCTTAGCATGAAGCTTTGAGTACAGATTACTAATATGTGTTTTGACCGTATTGAGAGAAACAAAAAGTTTGTCGGCGATTTCTTGATTGGACAGACCATTATTCAATTCGACCAGTACATCAAGTTCACGGTCGCTCAAATTGATTTTCTTTCCATTTTCAATGGAAACCTTGGAAACTCCTCGTTTCTTTTTCGATTCACTCAGTTTAATTCCAGCCCATATTCCTAGGACCATAAAGAGCAATCCCACGCCAGCAGCGTAAAATTCGAAAGACAATACTCTAATGAGATGAAAATAGTCAAGTGCATTCAACAATGTAAGCAAAAAACCCACACTCAGCCCGATGAATAACGCTGACTTATTCAAACCTTATTCATTAAAGCCAGTTCGCTGATATTTGATGGTAGTGGCTCTATCGAGTATAGAGAAATGATTGCTGTTTGGAAAGTTGAGTTTATAGTCCTGAGAGTTTGCTTCCAAATATATTTCATTTTCAAAATGAAGATTCAATTCGAAATGACTGCTTCCAGCAGCATTCACCATCCAATATATAAAATGATGATTGTGTTCATCGTAGCTGATTACGCTTTTTTTGTACAATTTACCCCCTCTCAAAAACCTAAGCTCCATGGAATGAGGAAATAGCTCTATAATTTCACAATAAGAATTATCAGACCCTCTATAAGTTCCAGGAATAAGATTAAAAATATAATTCGTATTAATAAGTGAATCCGCTGAAGGATATACTTCAGATGCCAGACGGATTACAGTTTCAAAGTGCTTCTTGCACTGTTCTGCTTTTTCACTGTAGCCGACATCAGATTTTGAAAATGGAAACTGCAAGAAAAATTCTTTAAAAGAAGGTGCCCCATTATACAGTTTTTGAATTCGTTGAGTTTTACCGATGGCATCAATATGTACTACTTTTCCTTTTACCACTCGGCCTTTATTGGACTTGACTTCTTCGATTTTGACAGAAGCCATATCCAAATCTCTTAGATTAACTATTCGATCGAAGTAAAGACCTTTGTCTACCCGGTTTGGTGTATCTGAGCTAGAGTTCTTTACGTTTATCGACTGCTTTTCTGCATTGTACAAAAAGTCATTATGCCACCATTTACCTGTTGATGGATTTTGATAAACATACTCCAAGTTGGACACCAACCACTTCATCGATTCGTTGAATTCCTCCTGATCTTCCACTTTTGATTGTCCAAACATTGCTGAAGGTACAATCATTATTAAAATGATTAGCCCAATAAATTTTGTTCTCGAATGCTTACCCATAGCCAAGGATTATAAATAACTTTTCTAATTTATAAAAAGCTCAAATATAGGCAAGGTTAAATAGCAGAACCAATGGGTCACAAAAAAACCGAAGCGAGTAACTTCGGTTTGCAATATTCCTTGTGCTTCAAGTTTATTTACCATCGCTGACCACAGCACCATCTTCTAATCGAATAATTCTCGATCCATATTCCGCACATTTCTCCGAGTGTGTGACTTGAATGATGGTCATGCCCTCCTCTTCATTCAATTTTTTGAAAAGTTTCATGATTTCTTCCCCTTGCTCGGAATGAAGATTGCCAGTTGGCTCATCTGCCAGTAGCAATTTAGGCCCACCGATCAATGCCCGGGCCACACCTACCAGTTGCTGCTGTCCTCCTGACAACTGCTCTGGAAACAAGTCTCGTTTGGCTACCATCTGAAATCTATCAAGCATTTCAGCTACCATACTGGCTCTTTCTTTGCCTTTTACTCCTCTATAGAGCAACGGCGTTTCAATGTTTTCATAAACATTCAATTCGTCAATCAGGTGATAGGCCTGAAACACGAAACCAATATATTCTTTATGAAGTTTTGAAGTTTTTCGTTCGCTAAACTTATGAACCGGTTCATCCAGAAAATAGTATTCCCCAGCCGAAGGCTTATCTAACATGCCAATGATATTGAGGAGTGTTGATTTACCAGAACCTGAAGGCCCCATGATACTCACAAATTCGCCTTGTTTCACTTCCAGATCTATTCCTTTCAGAATAAATAGTCGCTGAAACTTAGAATCGACAAACTTGTCTATGTCTTTTAGTTTGATCATTTGATTTTATTTTGAAGTTGTTTTTGACTCTTTCTCAAATATAGAAATTAATGTCACAAACGGAAGTGATCAACTTCGGTTTTACAAACTATATTCCACGCGTATTGATAGACACCTTATCGGGAGTCGGATATTTCAAAAGTTTGGAAAAATTCTCTTTCCAAAAATCCATATCCAAAAGCTCTCCTTTGCTATTTTGGGTGAGAGTAATCACCACTCTAATGCCATCTTCATCCGTATATTCCACCTGAACGATGTCACCAGCGTAATCCGAAGAGTCTCCAAGCGTAAAGTTGATACTACCCATGACTCCACCTTCATACTCATCCACATCACTTGGAAATGAATAAGCGCTTGGATCTTTTTCAGCTAATACAAGAAGGTGCCTGGCTAGCACAATTTCTTCTTCTCTAATTTTTCTAATCTGGCTCATTTCTGTTCAATAAAATCCAAAAGTTCACTAATACTGTTGCCTGATCTATCTTGAATATTCCAGGTAAACACATTCTCTTTTAAGCCGACATCTATAGATGTACCACCTTCACTTACTCCATAGCCCTTTCTTTCCAAAGCCTTTTGAACCCAATGTGCCGGTTTATCCTCTCCAGTGATCTGAAAAAACCTATTCACTTCTTGCTTGAGTTTCACTTGCCCAGTCCGACTGTCTAGCTGAAATTCTTCATGAAAAAACACTTTTTCTATTTCTCCCGATAAACCAAGATCCTCAGGCGTACCAGTTACTATCGGAGCATTGAAATTCATCAACCACAATTCATCGGCAAACTGCATAGAAAGATCTAATTCGTGGGTGGAAATCAGAATGGACTTTCCTGTTTCATTTTTAATGGACTGAAGTAATTGAAACATTTCCACTCGATTCACCACATCGAGATGCGCCGTAGGTTCGTCCATCAGAATAATGTCTGTATCTTGGGCGAGCACTCTAGCCACCATAGCCTTTTGAAACTGCCCATCACTGATCGCAGATAGCTTGGCTTTTTCAATATAGTTGATCCTACATCTCGAAATAGATTCTTCAATTTTCTCTTTGTCTTCGTTGGATTCTTGTCCAATCCAATTGGTATAAGGGTATCGTCCTAGCGCCACTAGTTCTCGTACGGTCATATTGGACATACCAATCTTCTCAGTGGTAATTATGCCTAATTTGGTGGCGAGCATCCTCCTTTCCAACTCTCCAATGTTTTGACCGTCGATTTCAATATTTCCTGTTAGTGGATCCTGCAGATTGGAAAGCGTACGTAATAAGGTGGATTTCCCAACTCCATTTTGTCCAAGCAAACACACCAACTGACCTCCACCGAGATTTAAATTGATATCTCTGGCAATTTCTTTGGTCGCGTACCCCACGCTCAATCCTTTGATTCGTAAAGCAGTCATCAGAAGCTGTTAGATATATTTCCTCGTTTGACAATCAACCAAATCACCAATGGACCTCCAAGTATGGAAGTTATGGCATTTAGCGGAAGTGAATGAGACAAGCCAGGCATTCGCGAAATCACATCACACAACATCAATATGATGGCTCCAAGAAAGCCAACAAAAGGGATCAACAATCGATGATCAGAAGTGTCTAAGATCATACGTGCAATATGAGGAGTGGCCAGGCCGATAAATGCAATAGGCCCACAATAAGCGGTAATCGTACCTGACAACAAGGCTGTCACGCTGATCACACCATATTTTGCCAAAGTCATATTCAGACCAGCATTTTTGGCATATTGATTTCCTAACAGAAAAATATTTAGAGGCTTAATCAAAAAAACAGACCCTACCCACCCTAAAGCAATCAGTGGAAACAACACCTGCAACTCACTCAAAGTCACACTACCCAAATCACCAAACGTCCAAATCAAATAAGATTGTACATCCTCAGGGTTGCTGAAAAATTGAAGGATACTCACAATAGCACTTGTAGCACTACTAAACATCAAACCGATGATGAGCAAAGAGGTATTGTCTCTCACTTTCGTTGAGAAAAAGAGCACCACAGCGAATACCAAGAATGAACCAATGATTGCACCAATAGCCATGGAAAATCCAGACATAAATTGAATACCAAAGAGCAACCATAAAGACTCCCCAAACACCACCAATGCAACTCCCAAGCTAGCTCCTGCACTAATTCCCAGCACATAAGGACCTGCCAGTGGATTTCTAAAAAAAGTCTGCATATACAAACCACTCAATCCTAATCCACTACCAGCCAACACTCCAGTGACTGCTCTGGGCAATCTATAGTTGACCACGATCCGTTCCCAAGCAGGATGATCTACTGGTTCGCCCAGTAAAATATTCCAAAGACCTTCAAAGGGTATCAATACAGACCCGAACATCACATCCAACAAAAAGGCTGCAATAAATACAAGAATCAGTATGGCTAATGGTTTATTCAATGAACTAGAAAGAGTTTTGAACGAATTTAATGGAAATGTAAAGGCTATTCTAATTTCATATAGTAATAGAGTTCGTAATCTGGCAGGAGTTCTGGGTGCAAGATTTTAATATGATCAGCCAGAAGTTTCTCCGGATTCACATTGCCCGATTCAAAATAGTCATTGGCTCCCTCCACATTCACTCTGGCCATATAAGAGTATACGTTTCCATTCTTAAATGCTTCAAATTCAGCATAGCGTTCATCTGCTTGCCGCAACTGATCCAACGAAGTGTAACTGGCTACTCCAATCCAATAATCTGCATTGTAACCACGCTCAAATACAGATTCAAAATCCATACTCAACCAACCAGCACTTTGATCTTCCTTCCACAAATAATCTCCGCCAGCTGTTCCTATGATGTTGGCTCCATAGTTCTCGCCTGCAGGCATAAACCAGGTGCCGCCATAAAGCGTACCTGTGATCACCGATGGCCGCTCTTTGCCCTTAACAAGCCGTGTCAATGAATCATAAATGGCGACCTTCCGATCAAAAACCTCTTTGGCTCTCTCCTCAGTACCTGTCAGTTGGCCCAAAAATTTGATCCATTCATATCGGCCTAAGAGTGATGTCTCCATATAGCCTGCATTCATCACCACCTTGACACCGAGTTCCTTTAATTTCTCTAGTTGGCGGTTTTCAGTCCCAGAACTAAAAGCAAGAACAATATCAGGGTTCAAATTCAATATACTTTCTATATCCAAGCTTCCATCAGGGCCAACTTCTTTTATGATTCCTTTTTTAACACTTTTCAATATCTCTGGTGAATAGATAAACTGAGTTTGTGCAAAACCAGTAAGTCTATCGGTCACACCCAACTCATCCATAAGCGCGAGTTGTGTGGTCAGGTTAGAAACAATAGTTTGTACTGGAGTCTTGATCTTAACTAAGGAAGCATCATTCTGATACTTTTCAGGAACGCTGTCGGTGTACAACAAATACTGAAGGGGTGCTTTACTACCCTGCCAAGGTTTGTCAATTGTAATCAACCGAATACCGTCCTGGTATTGGACATCAAATCTTTTGGCATACTGAATATTCGAAATGCTCTGATTATCGGATTGAGTCTTTTTGCTCTGCTCTGAAGAACAAGAGACCGCAAAAACAAGGCACAAAAAAAAGGACAGGTGTTTATTCATCGCGCAAATAAACACCTATCCTTTCAGAAATATAAAATTCTAAGCTTACAATCTGATCAAGGAAGCTCCAGCTTCCATGGTTGCATATTTTCTTATTGATTCGTAATCTTCGTTTGGCAAGTGGTCTATGGCTTTTCCTGTATTTGGAATTTTATGACCATTCTCCGCGTTCCACCATTCTCCAGCAAGTGATTTAGTTTCTTCATGATTTACATCAAAGTGTTTGATGCACGTATCACAAGTCATCCAAGTCTGATCCTTTTCTGCAGTTTTCTCAAAAATGATACCTCTCATTTTTGTGGCATTTTCATCTTTATCTTTAAAATGCTGTGTGGTATAAGACATGGTCTCCGGCTCAACCATCTTATGATCCCAATAAGTTTTACTTGTAACCACCTGAGAGGTAGTTAATGCATATCCTTCATTTCTTTCCATGTGCGACTTACACACGCTACATTGCGTAGCCTTCTTCCCTTTTTTTTCTTTTTTAAACAGCCCTAATAGTCCCATGATTGTTGAGTTTTGATCCTTGGTTTTTGATTATATCTCTTCTTAAGACGTGAAACATTCCATTCGGTTTCACATGTATAAGATGATCCTTGTGTTCATTTAGTTGCACAAAAGACAAAAATATTACGAAATAGTTTCTTTCGGCTTACTTGATTGCCCTAATAAAATTACGACAACAGTCACTTTTACACACCCTACTCCCCACTAACAACCGCTTATTCTAAACAAATAGCCAATATCAAGGATACCATCCCAATTATTAAATAATGTTTCTCATCCTCAATTATTTCTCTAGCTTTGCGGCAAATATTGGTTTTCGAAGGAAAGTCCTGAGAAATTAAAAGGGAATTCGGTGCTGTGCCATGCACAAACTCCGAAGCTGTTCCCGCAACTGTAATTCGAAGATGTCCTAGTGACATCATTTTTGATCTACCACAGCCACTGTCTGATCCTGACAACTATCAGGAGGATGGGAAGGCCGATCAGAAAGTTTCGAAAAGCCAGGAGACCTGCCAGTAGTTCAATTATTTATCTGAGCTTTCGGGAGAAAAGTGAAGTGAACTGCGGCATGCAACATGCCACTATTCCTTTTTTCAAACAAAGGCTCATAGTTTTTTAACCTTATAAAAATTACTATGAGAATTTTAAAAATTAATCTCAAACACTTTCTAGCCATTGGGCTATTTATTAAGACAGGATTGTCTATTGCACAAGAGCAAGAGGATCTTTCTACCTATACCATGGATGAATTTGTGGTAACAGGAACAAAATTCGAATTACCTGTAGAAAAATCAGGCAAAACCATCTACAAACTGACAGCCAAGGACATTGAGCAAAATGCAGGTAAGACTGTTTCGGATTTGCTCAATGAAGTACCCGGCATACAAATGGATGGGAATTTTGGTGCGCCTGGCACCAATATCAGCTACTATGTAAGAGGTGGTAGAAACAAAAATACTCTGATTTTGATAGACGGTGTGCCGTTGAATGACCCTTCTGGTATCGATGCTTCGTTCGACTTACGTTTTCTTCCAGTGAGCCAAATCGAATCTATTGAGGTACTCAAAGGTGGGTTGAGCACACTTTATGGAACAGGTGCTTCTGCAGCAGTCATTAGTATCAAGCTCAAAGAGGCGAATCAAGATGGTGTACACGGTCAGGTAGACTATAGCTACGGTTCATTTGATACGCAGCAGGCGTCTGCTAATGTAAACGGCAAACAAGACAAATTGAGCTTCATGGTAAGTGGTAGCTTGATGAAATCAGAAGGCTTTTCAGCGGCTTCGGATGAAAATGCATCGGCAACTTTCAACAAAGACGGCATGTCTCAAAAAAATGTCAATGTGAAGATAGGCTTAGAAGCCACAGAACAATTAAATATTGGAGTAAATGCGGCGTATGATGAGTTTTCTGCAGATTACGACGGTGGTGCATTTTTGGACGCAGATAATCAAAACAATGGCGAGCAATTCAGAATTGGATTCACTCCAAGCTACAAATATGGTGCAGGCCAAGTTAAATTGAATGTATTATTGAATTCAGGTTCAAGAGAATTCAAGAGCACTTATCCATCAAAATACAAGTCCAAAAACCTCCAAACGGAACTGACCCACGAACACCAATGGAATGACAATTTCAAGACTTTAATAGGTGTAAACGCACAAAAGCTCTCGGCTAAAGAAGTACTTGCGGATCCAAATGCTGAATATGATGATTTTACAATTGTTGATCCTTTTGCCTCTGTGTTTTTTGATCACAATTCTGGATTGAATGTTCATGCTGGTGTAAGGCTGAACACACATAGTGCGTATGACAATGAATTTATCTACAACATAAATCCTTCATTTCTACTACCAATAAATGGAGGTTTTTCAGTTAAATTTCTAGCTTCTATTTCTACTTCATACGTCACCCCGAGTCTTTATCAGTTGTACTCTTTTTATGGAAATAAAAATTTGTCTCCTGAGCGATCTACCAATTATGAAGGAGGTATTTCTTTTTACTTAGGAGATAACTTGACTTTAAATACTGTATACTTCAGAAGAGACGAAACGGATCCAATAATATTCAGCGGTGCTCTTGACGCTGGTGGAAATTGGGTGAGTTTTTACGATAACGGAACTGATGAACAAGTAGTCAAAGGACTTGAGCTTGATGCCAATTGGGCAATATCAAATCTTATTAGTTTGAACGCAAATTACAGCTATGTCACAACAGACGAACCAACCAATTTCTACAGAATACCAGCATACAAATTTGGTATTGGCTTGATTGTTTCTCCTATTGAAACAGTTGATATATCTGTTAAATATAATTTAACAGGAGAAAGAACTGTAGCCTATTGGGATTCGGCAACGTTCTCTTCAGTAGAAACCAAATTGGGATCTTTTGGACTTGTTGACCTTTTTGCCAATTACAAACTGATTAACAAAAAACTATCAGTCTATGGTGGAATCAATAATGTATTTGATACTGATTTCGTAGGTATCTATGGCTATACCACACGAGGCAGAACCATGACCATAGGTTTGAATTATACATTTTAAGTAAATAAACTGGCTGTTGGACTTTGTTTTAGCAACCCAACAGCCAGTCAATAAATCTCCATAAAATGAATATAGGATGTTCCTGGAGTGGTGGTAAAGACAGTTGTTTTGCATTGATGAAACAGCTGAATAAAGGCGACCAACTCAAAGTAGTCATGAACGTAATGGATGAAAACCAAGAATACTCCAAATCTCATGGATTGACCCAGGAGATTCTTCGAGCTCAGGCCAAAGCATTGTCTGTTCCCATTCAATTGACAGCAGCTTCCTGGTCAACGTATGAAGAAAACTTTATTTCCAATCTTCATCAAATCAAAAAGGATCATCACATCGAAGGCATGGTCTACGGAGATATTGACATCCAAAAGCACAGAGACTGGGAAGAGAAAGTTTCTGCGACAGCAGGGTTAGAAGCCTACCTCCCACTTTGGCAGGGTGACCGCAAAGAGATAGTAGAATCCATGATTGACGCAGGGATCAGGGCGATCATTGTTTCTTGCAATCACACTTTGGGATTGGATTTTTTAGGGCAAGAAATTACCCATGATTTGATTCCAAAGCTAGAAGCCAAAGGCGTAGATGTTTGTGGTGAGAATGGTGAGTTTCATACTTTAGTCGTGGATTGCCCGCTTTTTGATCAACCCATTCAAATAGAAAAAGGTGAAAGAGTGAAAACTGACAATTATTGTTTCATTGAAACTAAATTAGCCCAATGATCACTTATATCTCAGGTGGCGAACGATCTGGTAAATCTTCTTACGCTCAAAAGATGGCATTGGAGCTATCAGACAATCCCATTTATTTGGCTACAGCCAAAGCCTATGACGGCAACTTTGAGGAGCGAATCAAAAGACACCAAGCCGAACGAGATGAACGATGGACTAACATCGAAGAACGATTTGAATTGAGCGTTGTCCTGCCACCAGATCGAATTGTTGTAATAGACTGCGTCACCCTCTGGCTTTCTAATTTCTTTTCCAAAACCAAGGGCAAACGAGACGAAACACTGGAATTAGTTAAGGCAGAATTCGACAAACTAAAGGACTACAAAGGTCATTTGATATTTATCTCGAATGAGATAGGCATGGGCTCACATGCCGACACGCAGGTGGGAAGAGACTTTGTCGAAGTACAGGGCTGGATCAATCAGCATATTGCCAAGGCTGCCGACGAAGCGTATTTCATGGTATCAGGTTTACCACTAAAATTAAAATAATGATTGATTTCAATATCCCTCAACCAAATTCAGATCTCGACGCCGCAATCGATCATAAAATTGATTTCAAAACCAAACCCATCGGAGCACTGGGTCAATTAGAAAGCCTGGCCAAACAAATTTGCCAGATTCAAGAAACACTTTCACCCGAGTTGAAAAAACCAAGTCTTGTGGTATTTGCAGGAGACCATGGTCTGGCTAAAGAAGGTGTGAGTGCCTACCCGCAAGAAGTCACACATCAGATGGTGTTGAACTTCCTATCCGGTGGTGCGGCCATCAATGTATTCAGTCAACAGCATGGTATAGACTTGAAAATCGTCGATGCCGGGGTAAATTTTGATTTTGGTACCAAAAGCGATCTAATCAATGCTAAAATAGGTATGGGTACTGCCAATGCATTGAAAAATGCCGCTATGACAAAAGACCAACTCGACTTAGCCATTCAAAAGGGAGCCGAAATTGTGAATCAAATTCATGCTAGCGATTCAAACATAATTGGATTTGGTGAAATGGGAATCGGCAACACCTCCTCGGCTAGCTTGATTATGAGCCACATTTGCAATCTGCCCATCGATGAATGTGTCGGACGAGGAACGGGCATAAACGACACTGGCTATCAAAAGAAAATAGATATTCTGAGGCAAGTACAAGAAAAGCACTCCTCTATTTCAAACACAGCGGAATTGCTTCAAGCAGTCGGTGGCTTTGAAATAGCTATGATGACAGGTGCCATGCTACAAGCAGCAGCCAATCAAATGATCGTACTGGTGGATGGATTTATTTCTACTTCTGCCTATCTCTGCGCGCAATCCATTCATCCCAATATTCAACACTACGGCATATTCTGTCATCAATCTGATGAATCAGGACATCAGCTAATGCTTGAGTATTTAGGTGCAGAACCCATCCTACGGTTGAACCTTCGATTAGGCGAAGGTACAGGCTGTGCTCTGGCATTACCCCTTATTCAATCGGCGGTTGAATTTATGAATAAAATGGCCAGCTTTGAAAGTGCTGGAGTCTCAAACAAACATTAATCATGAAAAAAGAATGGTCCATTTTCCTTACTGCGGTCATGTTTTATACTCGCATCCCCTGTCCACGATGGGTGGATCATTCTGCTGATATGCTCAATAAGGCCACTCGATACTTTCCTTTGATTGGTTGGATCGTAGGTGGTTTTTCAGCGCTCATTTATTTGGGAAGTGTTTTGGTCTTGCCATTGAGTATAGCTGTGATACTGTCCATGATCAGCAGCATATTGCTCACAGGAGCCTTTCATGAAGATGGTTTTGCAGATGTTTGTGACGGATTTGGTGGTGGATGGACTAAGGAGAAAATTCTGACCATCATGAAAGATTCCGCCATTGGCGCTTATGGTGCATTGGGAATGATCATGATGCTCCTTTTCAAGTTTACTCTTCTATGGGAAATTGGCAACTCCAGAGGTGGTTTGAATGCCGCTATAGTAATATTGGCTGCGCATGCCATAAGCAGAGCCAATTCCGTTTTCATGATATTCACGGACGAATATGCCCGTGACAATGAAGACTCCAAAGCTAAGCCTGTAGCTAAAAAAATGAAATCAGACACTTTCCTAATTGCCATGATCATAGGATTACTCCCATTATTCTATTTCCAAAATCTATATTTTCTTATAACCATTCCTGTTCTTATTTTGGTTAAATTGTATCTTTCCAGCTATTTCAATAAATGGATAGATGGATACACAGGTGATTGTTTAGGCGCTGTTCAGCAAATTTCTGAAGTCGCCTTTTACCTATTGGTTCTACTACTATGGAAATTTACTTGATCAGGCACACCACTCCAAAAATCGCCAAAGGCATTTGTTACGGCCAAAGTGACCTTGAGCTTTCTTCTGACTTTGATAATGAAGCAGCGGTGGTACAACAGCTGATAGAAAAGCCCCTGGATTATATTTTTTCAAGTCCTTTGAAAAGATGCGCTCAACTGGCTGATTCATTCGATGTTCCAGTTCAAAGGGAACCCAGGTTAATGGAACTGAGCTTTGGGGATTGGGAAATGAAAAAGTGGAAAGACATCCCGCAGGCAGCACTCAATGAATGGATGGAAAACTACGTCACGCAAGCGCCACCTAAGGGTGAATCTTATAAAAAGCTAAAAGCCAGAATCGTAGAAATATTCAAGGGAATCATTTCTCAGAATAGATCATCAACTGGCATCATAACTCACGCCGGTCCAATTCGAGCGATTTTATCTCATGTTCTCAATCTTTCTCTTAAGGACACCTTTACACTAAAAATAGATTATGGAAGCGTTACTAAAATAAGTTTGGTTGAAGGTCAATTCACAGTAGATTATATTAATAAAAAATGAATAAGATTCCGTTAGCAATCAGTTGGAGTGGTGGCAAAGATTCAAGCATGATGCTACATCATTTGATGAATGATGATAAATACGAAATCGTGGAACTCCACACGGCCATTTCCAGCGAAACTGAGCGGGTTTCCATGCATGGTGTAAGCCAGGATCTCATACGGGCGCAAGCGGAATCCATTGGACTCCCCATACATTTCATTTCTATAGCCCCCGATTCGACCAATGCCAATTACGAAAAAGCTATAAACGTATATTATTCCAACCTCAAATCACTAGGCATCAATCACATTGGATTTGGTGATATTTTTCTGGAAGACCTCAAGGCATACAGAGATCAGATGCTTAGTAATAATGGTCTTAAAGGAATTTATCCATTATGGAAAAAGGAAACTATTGACCTTGCTCAATATTTCTTTATGAAAAATTTCAAAACCCTCATTTGCGCTGCAAAACAATCCCTATTTACTGAAAGTATCTGTGGCAAAGAATACTCGAAAGAAATGCTCCAGTCATTTGATCCAAAAGTAGACCCTTGCGGAGAAAATGGAGAGTTTCACTCTTACGCTTTTGATGGACCCATCTTCAAAAACCCCATTTCCCTAGATGTGAATGAAATAAAAGTACATACCTACGAGCATAAACTGGCGTCAGGAGAAGAAATAAAAACTTCTTTCGAGTTTGCAGATTTGACATTGGCTAAGCCAGTTGTTGTTTAATTACCTTGAGCATTTGAGTCGTGGCCTTGGTTACAGACATCTTGTTTTGCTGAACTTTCAGTTTCAATTCACTTTGAAGAGTATTGAGCTTGGACTTACCAGTCAACTCCATTAGAATGCCCAATTGCACCCTTTCTTCAAACCAGGACACATTCTGATTTGTTCTGTTTTGGTCGAAAAGGCCATTAGATGTCATTTCTTCCGTAAAGGATTGAATCATTTGCCATACAGAATCAAAACCGCTCTTTTCTAGTGCTGAACAGAGTTCCACTTTCGTGGACCATCCCGTATCGCTTGCTGCAAATAGATGCATAGCACTTAGTAGGTCCTTTTTTGATTGTTTGGCCAGTTTAGCCTGATCTCCATCTGACTTGTTGATGACAATACCATGAGCCATTTCCATGATACCCTTCTTGATCCCTTGCAAATCATCACCTGAACCCGGCTGAATCATAAGGAGAAAGAAATCAACCATATTATTGACTAGCGTTTCCGATTGCCCTACCCCTACCGTTTCAACAATGATTACATCATAACCTGCTGCTTCACAAAGTAGCACAGCTTCTCTGGTTCTATTGTTCACACCACCTAGGGCATTACCCGAAGCTGATGGACGTATAAAAGCATGCGGATTTCTGCTCAAATACTCCATTCGTGTTTTGTCACCCAGAATACTCCCGCCTGTTTTTTGGCTACTCGGATCAATGGCAAGTACAGCTACCTTTTTGCCCTGCTCAATCAGATTATTACCGAATCCTTCGATAAAACTTGATTTCCCAACGCCTGGTGTCCCAGTAATTCCAATACGCACTGAACTCAGCCTCGATTCAACAATTCGGTCTAATAATTCATTCGCTATTATTTGATCTTCCTTTCTTTTACTCTCCACTAAAGTTATCGCTTTAGCCAGAGCCACGTTGTTTTGTGCTTTAAGGCCATCCAAATAATAATTAAGTTCAAATCTTTTCATTAAAGCGTATTAGGTGAAAAATTAAAGATAGTAACGAAATAACTTGAGTTTCATAATTCTTAAATAATTAAGATTAGGATTACTTCTTATGGCTGGATTTCCTATGTTTATAGATATTTTGGAGCGTTTGGTCGATTAATAATTGAATTAATCAAAGATAGAGTTAGCTTTAATTTTGAAAAGAGAAAAAGGCTGGCAAATGTTCCGATTTATATATGACTCGAACATTTACTAATCTTAATAAACTGACATGTTTAAAAAATTCTGGTTAGAGACCATTTACGGATTATTTTTCATCCTTGCCTTAGCTTTCGTAGTAACGAGAGTGACAGCCTTCAATATTTTCGATGTATTTGACCCTATTGGTGCAGTATTCGAAGATATGGAAAGTACTGACATCGTGTTTTCACAATTGAGGGAAGACCCATTAGCCGAAGAAAATCTAGTGATTGTAAATATTGGAAATTTGCCCCGAGCAGGTATTGCAGACATGGTGAACATCATCAATTCCGCAGAACCAAGAGTGATAGGAATGGACATGTTGTTTAGAAATCCAAAAGAGGATACTCTTGGAGATTTAAAACTTTCCGATGCATTTTCCAGAGTTGAAAATCTTGTGATGTATAGCAAACTATTGGATATGGATGATGATGGTTTGTTTGATACATTGGAAGTCTCTTACCCTCCCTATTTTGCCTACGGTGAAACAGCTTTCACAAATTTCGTTACAGGAGCTGCCGATCAAGACGACCTAAAAATGTGTAGAAACTTTGCCGTGAGAGAATATGTAAATGGAGAGCCTGAACTGGCTTTTTCGGTAAAAATGGCACAGTACATGGATCCTGAAAAAGTAGAAAGGTTCTTGGCCAGAGGCAATGAAGTAGAAGACATCAACTATCGAGGCAATATTTTTGACTATGGCGATACCGCTTATCCTATCAGTTACTTTGCACTAGATTGGTATCAAGTTTTGGACATGGAGTTCGCACCTGAGCTGATCAAAGACAAAGCCGTCATATTTTGCTATTTAGGCAGTGAACTAGGAGATAGAAAAGCTTTGGATGATAAATACTTCACTCCACTCAACAAGAACTATGTAGGAAAAACTCACGCTGATATGTTTGGTGGAGTAGTCCATGCTAACGCCTTCTCTATGATTATGTCGGAAAACTACATTGACAAAATGGGGGAAGTGTATTCATACCTTATGGCATTAATATTGCTTTATTTGAACATCGTTGTGTTTTCTGTCATCTATAAAGTAGTACCCAGATGGTACGACGGACTAACCAAACTCACTCAATTAATTGAAGCAGCGGCGTTGTTTACATTGAATATTGTGATTTTCAACTACTTCAATTATAAGATTGATGTTACGTTATCTATCGTTGCCGTATTAATTGTAGGAGATGCACTGGAAGTCTTCTTTGGTGTGTTTGTCAATCTTTTCACAAAAGAAGGCAGAAAAGAACTGCGAGAAATAAAGAAATTGTAAATTTGTAATCTATAAATCTATAAATATCATGAGAACTAAATTATTCATAACATCTACTCTTCTGATATTCTTTCTAGTCAATACCAGCTACGGACAAAGTTTTGTTTTTAGAGTATTGGCCAGTAAAGGAGCCAATCAGGTGAAAAAAGCTCAATCAGGCGAAACTATTCCGCTGAAGACTGGAGCAACATTAATGTCAGGTGATGAGCTTATTGCTGCATCAGGCGCTTACATTGGATTAATGCATAAGTCGGGAAGAACCATCGAAGTAAGAAATCCAGGTGTAACTAAAATTACAGACTTAGAAACTAAATTGGCTAAGAACCAATCATCAGTTGCAAATAAATACGCTCAGTTCGTAATGAACAAGATGAACGAAGGCAGCGGAGATCTTAGCTCAAACTACAGACGCAATATGAAAGCTACTGGAGCCGTGGAGCGTGCGACTAGCAGTGCTGCCCTAAAGGTGATGCTGCCTAGCTCAGTAGATATCCTCAACCCAGAAGCTATCATTAGATGGGATGGTGCGGAAGAAGTTGAAAATGCGAACTATGTAGTGAGTATCAAAAACATTTTCGATGAAGAAATCTACAGTGCGGAAACTTCTGGCACTAGTATGAATATCAATTTTGAAGATGAAAATCTTGCGAACGAAAGACTTGTTATCTTAAATGTAAAAGTGAAAGACAATGACGAGATTAAGTCTGGCGATTATGGAATTAAAAGAATGTCTTCAGATGATGCTGCTTCTATCAATGAAAATCTAGAGGCTTTGAAGTCTGACTTATCAGATGACAGTCCATTGAACAACTTGATTTTTGCATCATTCTACGAGGAAAATAATTTAATCCTGGATGCAATGACGCAATACGAAAAAGCGCTGATCGCATCTCCTGACGTGGAAGACTTCAAAGTACTTTACGACGATTTCTTAATAAAGAATGGCTTGAAGTAAGAAATAGATTACTAGAAAATGAAGGTCATGTCATAAAGGCATGACCTTTTTTAATGCCCATAAAATCTTAGATTATCTATTTGCTCCGGCAAGCAAGTACATCACTGCCATTCGAACGGCCACACCATTTTCAACCTGATTCAAAATAATAGAGTGTTGTGAATCGGCCACATCACTGGTAATCTCCACTCCCCTGTTGATAGGCCCTGGGTGCATAATAACAATTTCTTTATCTAATCGGTCTAACAACTGCTTGTTCACTCCAAAGTAAAGAGAATATTCCCTCAATGATGGGAAGTATTTAATATGCTGCCTTTCCAGTTGTATTCTAAGAATATTAGCTACATCACACCACTGTAAGGCTTCAAATACATCTGTAACTACCTTAACACCCAATGAAGTAATGTATTTAGGCACTAACGTTGCTGGTCCACAAATCATTACTTCTGCACCTAGTTTTTGTAGAGCAAACACATTGGACAATGCCACTCGCGAATGAATAATGTCTCCAATGATTGCAATTTTCTTTCCAGCCAGATCACCAAGTTTTTCCCTCATTGAAAATGTATCCAGCAAGGCTTGTGTAGGGTGCTCGTGCGTACCATCACCCGCATTCACAATATTGGCATCAATGTGCTTCGAAAGGAAGTGCGGAGCTCCTGGAGAGGAATGCCTCATTACAATCATATCCACCTTCATGGCTAGAATATTGTTAACCGTATCTAGCAAGGTCTCTCCCTTTTTAACCGAACTTCCAGATGAGGAGAAGTTAATCACATCTGCAGAAAGCCTTTTCTCGGCCAATTCAAATGACAATTTAGTTCTCGTAGAATTTTCGAAAAAAACATTGGCTATGGTGATATCCCTCAGTGAAGGGACTTTTTTGATTGGCCTGTTAATAACGTCCTTGAAATTGTCAGCAGTCTCAAAAATCAACTGAATATCATCAGATGTTAAATCTTTGATACCCAATAAATGTTTGCTACTCAACTGACTCATTTTTCTGAATTATCTATCAACCAAATTTTATCTTCTTTTTTGCCTTGTTCGGTGAGTTCAACAAGGACTTTTTGTGACAATACAGTATTCACTTGTTTGCCTATATAATTTGCCTCTACCGGTATGTCTCGACTGTACACTCTATCGATTAGAGTCAAAAATTCTACTTTTGCAGGGCGCCCAAAAGCGCCCATAGCATCCATTGCAGACTTAACTGACCTTCCGGTATACAGCACATCATCTATTAAGACTACATTTTTATCTTCTATAATGAATGGAACTTTCGTTTCATTGGGTGCTAACAGCTCATCTCTCCTTCGAAAATCATCTCTATGAAAGGTGATATCCAAATAACCCAATGGTATAGTTTTTTTGACGACTTCTTCAAGTTTGGCTTTAATTCGCTCTGCGACATAAATACCTTTAGGTTGTAAACCTAGAAGTACTGTGTTTTCAAACTTATTGTGATTTTCAATTAATTGATAACAAAGACGGGAGATGGTAATACTCAGGTGATGGCTATTAAGAAGAAGTCTCTTTTGCATGTGTCTTTGATTACGCAAATATAGAAACTAGCCCATTACATATAAAAGTATTTGTTGCAGAAGATTTCAGATTATTGATATTGAACTTTATTGATATAAAATACTCGACGATTCAACTTCACATCTTTGTCTTTTAAATTCTTGATATGCTGAATACCAAAAGTGTAAAAATTTCCGTCAAACCACTTTTCTAACCCTTCCATTTCTTTGTCGTTGTTTCTAATCTCATCTGACTTGAAATGCAATTCAATCGGATCGAAACTTTTACCCTCGAGAATCTCATCATTTTGAATGATTTTTGAGCGGATTACATTTTCATAAACATATAACAATACAATCCGATCGTCTTCTACACTGATTTGAACATTGGGTTTCAAAGAGTAGCTTAGCAAATCATTGATTTCGAAGCTATTGTCCCACAACAACTCCCCCTTTTTACTAAAACCAACCACCACAGCATGAGTATACTTATATCCTATAAAGCTTGGGTTCGAAAAGCCGTCATTGCTCGAAAAACTATTGGATGCATAAAAATTGCTACTGCCATAATTGGAGTATTTCGGGTAGTATGCTTCACCAATCAAAATATATTCGTTCTCTCTTTCTACTATGTCGTTGATTAATAATCTGTAGTTAAATTTGACTTTTTGCCCCTTAATTTTCTTTCTTTCAATTTTTTCCTTGACTCTCTCTTCTCTTTTTGCTCTCATGTACGAGAAGAAATTCTCCAATTCAGCATAATCGAGGTATTTAATAAATTCTTGCTTACCTAGATTCAATTTTGCTACATACAGTCCCCTGGAAAATTCTGATTTCCTTTTTGAATATGTACCCGCAACATACTGCGTGCCATTGTCAAAACTGGTGGACACCCCATCTAATAAGCTTTTCTCATACTCCGTTTCAATGGTCTCCTTGTGAACCATCTCGCCTTTTTCAGTAAAAGTTTTGAGCGAAACTGTCACTTGCTTGTTTTGACCACTTTCACTCATTACAACAGTGAAATTGTTTGTCTTTTTGTCAGTCCTTATATCAATAATCGAACTGTTGTTATTGTAAATTCCGGGCATCACCTGAGGCCTAGGGTCATCTAAATCTATGACTGAAACAACTGGTTTCAAATTTGAATAGCCACCAAAAATCAGAGTATTTGATACTACTTCGAAATGACTTAATTCTAGGGCTATTGAAAGAGAAAGGTCATAGGATAGTATTTGATCTCCTTTCAGGTCTGCTTGATAAACAATCAGTTCGTCCAACTTATACTGCGTTTTACCAAAAAGAAGAAAAAAACCCTCATCACTGTAATCATACCCAAGAAAAACAGCTCCATAAGCTATGGATAGTGCTTTTTCCCATACTACATTGAGCGAACTATCCACTCCATACAACTCCCAGATAAAGCCTGATTCTGTCCTATTTCTTGTTTGCTTAACCACCAATAAGCCATTCTCTTTGGCTGAAACAATGATAAAATCTTCATCTTTAGTCCCTACTTCAAATTCAATCCTTTTTGGCTGAACTATGAATGACTCTTGTTCGGTAGTATCAATTTCTATGTCCTTTTTCTTTTTCTGTGCTAGGGCTGAAAATGGCATACTCAGCAATAAAAGAAATAATATATAAGTGTTTTTTTTCATCTCTTAATTCTTATATAAGTAAGGATTGTACAGGCCAATACCCTTATTGATTCTAGATTCATTTCTGTCCTAGAGACAAAACAATTTCAAATTCTTCCTTTTTTACTGGTTGAACAGAAAGTCTAGTATTGTTGACCAGCACCATTTCTTTTAGACGGCTTTCCTTCTTGATTTGTTCCAAAGTCACCTCCTGATCCAGTTTAAATTCCGGCACCAAATCCACTACCACCCATCGATCATCTGCTGTAGTTGGATCTGGATAGTGCTCATGGACAACTTTTGCTACTCCGATGACACACTTGTCATTTACGCTATGATAAAATAAGGCAAGGTCATCAACCTTCATATTCTTCATGTGCATTCGTGCTGCATAATTTCGCACGCCATCCCAATGGTCCTTTCCCAATTTCACAAAATCGTCCCAAGAATAAGTATTGGGTTCGGATTTGATTAACCAGTAATTCATAAATATTAGATCAATAATATATTGAAATTTAAATATTTATGAGACCAATGCAAACGGTCTAGTCTTGTATGCCGGGTAAATACTTTAGAATACTCATTTGATCAAAATCCAGACACTCATTGGCCAATTCTCGAAGCTGTGATTTACTTACACGATCCACTTTATCGAATACAACATCCAAGCCTTCAATTTTCCCATGATCAAGGATGCTTTTAGCCATCATTAGCATAAAGTTTTGATTGTTTTCTTCAGACATGGCCATCTGTCCTTTGATTTGATTTTTGGCAGTTTGAAGTTGTTTTGATCCCAACTCTTTCTCCATGAGTTTTTTTAATTCTTTCTGCACGAGCACTAAGGATCTATCCAAATTGGCAGGTTCTGTTGCGTAAAAAATAGAAAACAAACCTGTATCAGTAAAAGCCTGAAAGTTGGACTCAATGTTATAAACCATACCATGATTTTCTCGAAGACTTAAGTTCAATCTCGAATTCATCGCATGACCTCCCAAAATATTGTTTAAGACAAAAAATGGCACCTTTTGATCGGAATAAATATTGAAAGCCCTACACCCTACTCCTACATGAGCTTGGGAAATATCTCTTTTTTCACTTGCATTCAGAGGTTTATAGCCATTTACAAGCACCCGATCTCTTTGACAAGAAACACGATCTATTTGCAGGAGATTTTTTTCAACAATCTTTTTCAGTTTCTTTAATGAGTAATTTCCAACAGAAGAAAATACCATCCGTTGTGTATCCAGATTTTCACTTACAAAATCTAAAAAATCCGTTTGATGGAACGACTTTACACTCTCCTGAGTCCCAAGTATATTGTTTCCGAGTTGATGGCCATTAAAAACTAAAGTATCCAATTGATCCTGTATTGCATCCTCAGGACTATCAGCATACATAGACATCTCTTCCAGTATAACCTGACGTTCTTTATTAATCTGTGCATCTGGAAAAACAGAATTGAATGTAATATCTGTGAGTAGTTCTACCGCCTTATCCAAATGATTGTCTAACACGGCTGAATAAAAACAGATCTTTTCTTTTGTCGTATAAGCATTCAGTTCCCCGCCTAGTGACTCCAATCTATTGATGATATGAAAAGCTTTTCGACGCTGCGTACCTTTGAAAGCCATATGCTCCCAGAAATGAGCAATTCCTTGCTGATGTGCTCCTTCATCTCTACTGCCAATATCTAGCATCAACGCACAGTGGGCAATTTTTGTATTTGAAACTTGTCTATGAACTACCCTAATTCCATTGGGCAATTCCCACAACTCATAATCCATCATAAAACTCTATTCGAATTCACAAAGTTATACATTTTGATGGCCAGAAAAACCGGTTAATTAGAAATGTCAAATTAGTCACTAGAGAGTCTTTGAATCTTCAGAGAAATGTAATTTTTCTCCATTTCATTTTCAATGAGACCCAACCCTTCTTTATAAGCATCCAGCGCTTTTTCTTTCTTTTTAGCCATTTCAAATATGTAACCCTTTATTAGAAACAGCAGATAATAGTTACTTAAAAAACCTGTCTGCTCAATTTGTAGCAGTTCCTCCATTGCTATTTGCCAACCGCTTACCTGCGCCAACGGAACCAAACGATGGAGTTGCGCTACCGCAGATGGATAGCGAAGCATCATAGCGTCATACAATGCTAATATCTCTTTCCAATTTGTTTCTTCGAAAGATTTCGCAGCGCAATGAAGAGATGAAATTACAGCCTGAATATGGTATTCTGAATATACAGGTTCTTGGACAGCACGATTCAAAAAATAGTGACCGGTCTGAATCATTTCTTGATCCCAGGTTGAACGATCCTGGTCTTCCAACGAAACAATAAAACCACCTTCTGACATTCGCGAGTCAGATCTTGCCAAATGAAAATACATCAATGCCTCTAGCGCATTGGTTTCAGGTAAGTTTCCGATTTCGGCGTCTAGAAGCAATTTGTTTAGTCTAAGTGCTTCAATACATAAATCTACATTCAATATTTTCTTCCCAGAACTTGGCTTATACCCTTCATTAAACAATAGATATATCACTTTTAATACTACGGTAAGCCGATCCTTCAATTCATTGGGCGAGGGTAATTCAAATTGAGCATGCTCTTCAATGAGTTTTTGCCTGGAACGAGTATATGATTTTGCCACAGCTGCTTCGGATTTTAATAGGCAAGCAGCAATTTCTTTCACACCCAACCCGCAAAGCACTTTTAAAGCCAAAATGATCTGATGCTCTATGTTGAGTTTTGGGTGACAACATGCAAAAAGCATCTTGAGCAATTCATCTTTCAACACGTCATCTGGGTTGATGTCAGATTCGAAAGAGGCTTCCTGTAAGTCCAGATGACTATCTTCTGTGTAATCTTGTTTTGACAATCTCCTGAGTTGGTCAATCATCTGATTGTTGGACACTCGATATATCCATCCTGCGGGGTTAGTGGGCACTTCACTGTATGGCCAGGTTTGCATCGCCTTGTACATGGCTTCTTGCACTACGTCTTCAGCCAATGTCAAATGACTTGCCCCATATTTGCTGACCAGGAGAGATACAATTTTTCCGTATTCATTTCGGAAAAGATGATCTACAATTTGTGCTGTAGAGAATTTTTCCAAAGCGTATGATTAGTCGTATAAAATCGAAATTCGAACAGAATAGGAATCTTAATCAGCTTTAACATCTGAATAAGACAATTGGTAGCTTGTATGGCCAAATCCCTCACTATCCAAAGCCTGATCTATCACCACCCAGGCCTCATCAACAACAGGTTTGTTTTGAGTGATTATGCTATGTCCTGCACTCGAAGAAAGATAAAAACTAAGAGAATATAAGGCAGTTGAAGGATATGGGAATTCGGAAACAAAAGAAACATCAAATATCTTCTTCGAGGATTGCTTTGAAATAGTTATAAAACCTTCAGACTCTTTGAACCCTAACTTGGAAGAAGTGACATATGTAATGCTGATATCGTGAGTAGAATTATTATTTATCAAAAAATCAGCTGTATTTTCCTTTTTATCTATAGCAGGAGAATTTAATTCCTCTTGCTGGCAAGCCATGAAGAGAAACATTGACGTAAAAATCAGACAAGTCAAAAGTTGCTTCATAACGGATTATACATTTAAAGGATACTATTAAAGTTAACCATATTTATCTCAATTTGGAATAGTACACCTGGGAAACAAGAAAGGGTCAATTACTCTCAACCCTTAATTGCAGCTTCCTAACCGAGTTACATTTCCATTTTCATAATTTCTCTCACCTCCACAGATCCTCCATCTTCATAAATCGGACATCCTTTAGAAATTTCGACTGCGCCATCAAGTGTATCTGATTTGACAATCAAATATCCTCCGACCATTTCTTTGCCTTCTGCATAAGCTCCGTCTGTGATCAATGCTCCAGCATTACGAACTACCTTACCTTCTTTCTGAAGAGGTTCTCCTGCTATTAGTTTATTGTCCTCAGCCAATCCTTGCATCCAAACACTCCATTTGGCCATATGCGCCTGCATTTCCTCTGGTGTTTGATCTGAACCTGACTCGTCATTTCTAAAGATGAATAAATAATCTTTCATGTGTTTTATGTTTTAGTTTATAAATTATTAGATTCTAACCAAGTAATCAAGGGATTCATATAATGTTCATCCCATCCTCGTTTGATATTATCATAAGAGTTATCTGGTATAGCTGTATGAACTAATGATATGACCAGACTGCTTGGCCCTTGCTTCCATTCAAAAGATACGTTCGAGTAATTCTCCCAACTTTTTTCTTTCCATTGCTGTATCAGAGTATGTCGAGTCACTATTTTATTCACCCCTTCGATACTACCTCCCCATAACGAAAATCTTGCCCCTTCCTCTTCACTCATTACAGCTGGTGCGCCTGACCATTGACTTACTTTGGACTGGTTAGTTAGTGCTTCATATAACAATTGTTCACTTACTTTGACCTCATATTGTTTTTCAAATCGCCTCATATCTTCACTGTTTTGATAAGAAGACGAATAGAGATTACGCATTCGGACAGAAATCAGAAAAATTATTTTTCATATAAATAATCAATCGAAAGAAGCACTAGATTTACCGTACCAAATAGCTTCGTCTATTTCTTTAATTAAACAACATTACCATGAAGTATTTACCCATTGGGAAAGATCTTTTTATCTCTAATCGGAAAAAATTTAACGCACGACTTAAGTCCAAGTCAATCGCTGTCTTCAATTCGAGTGATATAATGCCAACTTCGGCAGACGGTACCATGCCATTCAAACAAGACGCCAATTTGTTTTATTTGTCAGGGATAGATCAGGAAGAGTCAATACTCATATTAGCCCCTGATTTTCCAGATGAAAGATTTCGAGAAGTGTTATTTCTTAGAGAAACTAATGAGGAGATCGCTGTTTGGGAAGGACATAAATACACAAAAGAAGAAGCTGCAGCTACTTCTGGTGTTAATACTGTAAAATGGCTGAATGAATTTGAATCTATTCTCAACACGATTCTAGCAGAAACTGATCACATCTATTTAGATTCAAACGAACACATCCGTAATGGCACACAGGTCGAAACAAGGACCGATCGATTTGTGAAATGGTGTCAAAAAAATTATCCACTGCATGAATATCAGCGTATCGCACCGATCATATATGACCTTCGGTGTGTGAAAGAACAAAGAGAAATCGAAATGATTCAACATGCCTGTGACATTACAGAAATCGGATTTAGACGAATATTAGAATTTACAAAACCTGGTGTTTGGGAATATGAGTTGGAAGCAGAATTGTCATATGAATTTTTACGTAATCGAGCCAGTCGATTTGCTTATGACCCTATCATAGCATCTGGAGGCAATTCATGTGTATTGCATTACATTGAAAACAATCAGCAATGTAAAGACGGTGATATTATCTTATTTGATGTAGGCGCCGAATATGCCAACTACAATGCGGATATGACTCGAGTAATTCCTGTGAATGGTAGATTCAGCAAGAGACAGCGACAGGTATACGATGCGGTGCTCAGAGTGAAAAATGAAGCTACAGAACTACTGAAACCAGGCAATGCAATTCCCGAATACCATAATGCAGTAGGTGAAATCATGGAAAGAGAACTTCTTACATTAGGACTGATCACTAAATCTGATATTGAAAAACAGGATCCAGATTGGCCGGCTTACAAAAAATATTTCATGCATGGTACTTCTCACCATTTAGGATTAAATGTACATGATGTTGCAAGCATTTATAAGAAGTTTGAACCTGGAATGGTTTTCACTGTTGAGCCAGGTATTTACATTCCTGAAGAGAATATCGGCATCAGATTAGAAGACAATATTGTGATCACGAAAGATGGGCACGACAATTTGATGAAAAACATTCCTATTCATGCCGAAGAAATAGAAAGTTTAATGCACGCGTAATAGACCAAAAAAATGAATAACGAATCCATAAAAAATTCAAGCGAGGCACCAGAGCCCGTAGGCCTTTATCCTCATGCTAGAAAAGTTGGTAATCTTCTTTTTCTCTCAGGGGTTGGTCCTAGAGAAAAAGGAACTAAAGTAATACCCGGTGTTGATTTAGACAGCAATGGTCAGGTGAAATCATACGACATTGCAGCACAGTGTCATTCAGTTTTCAAAAACATCAAACTCATATTGGAAGCATCTGGTTCCTCATGGGATCAATTGGTCGATGTGACTGTTTTTCTTACCAACATGAAAGACGATTTCAAAACGTACAATGAAATCTATGCACAGTATTTCAAAGACAATCAACCCTGTCGTACTACGGTAGAAATCAATTGTCTACCTACACCTATTGCGATTGAACTAAAGTGTGTAGCAACAATAGAATAATCCTGCTTCTTACTCCATTGATAGTGACTTAAATGCGGCGTCCAAATCATTGTATCTGTTTCTGATATTTTCGATGCTTTGTTCACCATAGCGAGCAGAATATTTATCAATTTCGACCTGGATGGCTTCTAGTCTGGACTGCTGGTAGTCGTCCTCCATCTTATTTGCTTCATTCTCTGCTCCTACAATACCATATAGTTGCGAGATGGCATTAGATTTATCCTGATATTCATCACCCCAGCCATATTCAGCGAGTGTATCTTTTATTTTTTGTTTTCCTGCATTCATTTTTTCCGGCGTTGGGGAGCCATTAGCCATTTCAACTTGTAGTTCTTTTAATACTTGCGTGTAAGGGCCAACAGCATTTATGAATCTGGTAATCTCACTGTCAGAAATAGTCAACTCTTGGGCATTGACCCAAAATGACGATGAAATGATACTACAAATTAGAATCATGGACTTTATTGGTGCATTCATAAGTTTAGTTATGTAATCGGTTTGCAAATTTTTCGACCAAAATAAACAATTTCTATTTTTTGAGATTTGAAAAAAAAATCAAACCATAAAAGTGACCACATGAATTTGTTCTCAAAGTATAATGAGTGTATATTGATCTTTTATACTCAACCAAACAATTAAACTATTATGACATTTACTGTTAAACATCAGGAGACTTATTCCAGAGGAGAGTTGCTTCTAAGATCCTTTTTTGGATATTTCTACATTGTTCTTCCTCACGCATTCTTGTTAATGTTTCTAGGTCTTTGGGGATCCATTCTTACCTTTATCTCCTGGCTTATTATTATGTTCACAGGCAGCTATCCGGAGAGCTTTTTCGAATATCAAGTAAAACTAATGAAATGGTCTACCAGGGTGAATCTCCGAATTTACAATTTGGCGGACGGCTACCCTGCATTTGGATTAGAAAGTGAAGACCCCGCATTCTCACTTGACATTCCTTACCCTGAAAACCTGAGTAGATCGACTCAGTTATTGAAATTATTTTTTGGCGCCATCTATGTAATTATTCCTCATGGATTCTTACTTCTATTCAGAGGTATAGCCACCATGTTCCTTTGGATTTTGGGTTGGTGGGTAGTATTATTCACTGGCAAATTCCCGGAATCTTGGCACGAGTTCATTGTTGGAACTATGCGATGGGGCCTGAGAGTTCAACTGTACATGGGGTACATGACTGATGATTACCCTCCATTCACAGGAAAATAAAGTAATAAAATATTTTTCGCAAAGTCATTACTTCCTTGTAATGACTTTGCTATAACTGACCTTTAAATCTCAATGGAATACCACGATCTCGAACAACCTGATGAGCTCAGCAAAAAAGAAAAGGAAGATGCCATGGGTGCTTATCTTATGATGTTCGCTGCCATTGGTGCTGGTTTGCCATTACCAATCATCAACTTAATTGCTTCAGTGATTTACTATTTTGTTCAGAAAAGAAACACCAGATTTGTTCGGTTTCACAGTCTCCAATCTCTTTGGAGTCAAATACCTACTACATTGATCAACGCAGGTGCGATGTACTGGACCTTACAGATTTTCCTCTTCGACAACCTGGAAGTGACTGATATGTACTATGGCTATTTGGTTATGCTGGTGATATTGAACCTGGCCTATTTTGCTTTTAGTATAGTGGGAGCTGTAAAGGCAAGAAATGGAAAAATGTACTACTTCCTTTTCTTTGGTAAAATATGCTACCATCAAGTATATCAAATCAAAGATGATATAGATAGTGAATCGAACAATGTAAACCTTCCTCCTAAGCTATGAGATGGAGTGCGCTCAAGGAGTTGGCGATACTCATAGCCATTTTTGTTGCCTTATGGGCTGGTTTTTCTTATTACAATTATGAGAAAATTGAAAATCCATTCTCAATTTCTCTGGAGAAAGAAGCTGAGTTGTCTGATTTTATAAATAAACATTTAATGACTGATTTTGAGTTTGTTCAAAATCAATCATTGGACTCCTCTATCCAAATCATTTCAGACCGATTGTTATCCAACTTAGATTCGTCGCAATACGAATACAAATTTCATATTGTTGACGAATCTGAAGCCAATGCATTCACCACGCTGAATGGTAATATTTATATCTTTAGTGGGCTCATTAGAGAAGTGTCATCTGCAGAAGAACTGGCGTTAATATTAGCCCACGAATTTGGACATGCAGAAAACAAACATGTCGTAGAGAAGCTTGTAAAAACCATAGGGATGGAGGCATTGTTTAGCATCCTGACTGGAGGAGATCCAGTACTCATTTCTGAAATCAGCAAATTGACACTTTCCACTTCATTCGACCGAATGAACGAAGAGGAAGCTGATGACTTTGCGCTATCCTTAGCCTACAGCAGCCAAATAAATCCTCGTAGGCTGGCTCAGTTTTTCCTAAAAATGAAAGCCAAGGATCAATCTGCTCTTCAAGAAAAATTGGAATTCATCAGCACCCATCCCATGAGCAATGACAGAATAAAAAAGTCATCGGACTACAAATTGCCCGATGACTTTGAAGAGATGCCTATTCCCTTAGATTGGGAAGAAGTAAAGAGTTATCTGAATTAGATACCGCTTACCTCAGCTTCTCTATGTATTTTTTTCACTAATCCTTGAAGTACTTTCCCAGGACCACACTCTATAAAGTTAGTTGCTCCGTCGGTAACCATCTGCTGTACTGATTGTGTCCATCGTACTGGCGCCGTTAGTTGAGCAATAAGATTAGCTTTTATTTCTTCTACATTACTATGCGCTTTAGCATCTACATTTTGATATACAGGACAAATGGGCTCCGAAAATGTAGTTGCCTCGATTGCTGCAGCCAATTGTTCTCTTGCTGGTTCCATCAAAGGCGAATGAAAGGCACCTCCTACTGGAAGCGGCAAAGCTCTTTTGGCTCCTGCTTCCTTCATTTTTTCGCAAGCCAATTCGATGCCGGCATTAGACCCTGAGATAACCAATTGTCCGGGGCAATTGTAATTTGCTGCTACCACTACATCATCTATTTCAGCGCAAATCTCCTCAACCTTATTATCTTCTAGGCCAAGAATAGCCGCCATAGTAGAAGGGTTCAATTCACAAGCTTTTTGCATAGCCTGAGCTCGCTGCGATACCAGTTTCAATCCATCTTCGAATGTCAATGTCCCATTAGCCACTAAAGCTGAAAATTCACCCAATGAATGACCAGCTACCATATCAGGCTTAAAATCATCACTAATTAGGGCTGAAACTACAGAGTGAATAAAAACTGCAGGCTGAGTCACCTTAGTCTCTTTCAATTCATCAGCAGTACCTTCAAACATGATTTTTGTAATATCAAACCCTAAAATTTGATTCGCACTATCAAATAGCGTCTTGGCTTTGCTTGAATTCTCATATAAATCTTTGCCCATGCCTGTAAACTGAGCGCCCTGTCCGGGAAATACATATGCTTTCATCAGGTATTTATTTAGTAGTTAGTAGAACTCGCAAACTGATCACTGAATGTAATCATAATGCTAGTTAAAAAATGTCTTAGTATAAAATTTGCGCAAACTTAAGCCAAAAGGAATCATTCTAAAAACCGATCTCGAGCCTCAGGAGGAGGAAGCATGCAAGCATCGGCTTGTCCCATGAGTCTGTATCTGTGCTTAGCTATTATGCTGTAAAAAAAATTGGAAATAAACGTGGGCAACAATTTAAAAATTCTTATCCATCTCCACGGAGCTCTCAAAAATCCTGCAATTTTAAATGCTGCTTGAGCGTGAGAATTAATTTCACCTTTAGACAGAAACAAAAGGCTTTCTGTATAATCAAGCGGTAGATTGAAATCTTTTAAAATAGATTGGCCCAATTGCGACTGAAGAGGAGCAAAAGTTAACTCAGCTTGGCTTTCGTGCTCCAAAATGAAATTAATCGAGCGATTACAAAATTTACATATACCATCGTAAAGAATCAGATGGTCTATTTCACGATCTGCACCCATCCCTTGATAGTTTGCTTGCTTTCATCTTCATTCAACACATCAAAAGTTACATCTGCACCATAATAGTAAACGCCTGCGGGTAACTCTCTCCCACTATCTGTGGTTCCATCCCAATTAATTAGAATACTATTGACACTTTGGCCTTCACCTCCTGAACGAGCCGAATTAAAATCAAATATTATTCCCCCCGAGCGGTCGAATACTTTAAACTCTACTCTTCTAACAAACCTCGGACAAAGTGAATAGTCAAAGTTCTCAATACTGTTATTCAAATCTGTGAATGGGGTAAATGTCTCATTAGTTAATTGTGCATCCTTGTCTGGTGAAAATGCATTTGGCAACACATAGTTGGGACAATTGTCAGCACAAAGCGTCTGCTCTACATCCCATTCTCCTTCATTTCCCGCTTTATCAACTGCTGTAATTCTATAGCAGCCTTTAAACGAGCCTAACCCCGTATGAGTGAAAAACGTTCCTTGTACTTCTGCTAAAAAGTCTACGCCTTTTTCCCCAAAACCTTCCTCAGATCCATCAATAGAAAAATATATTCGATAGGCTTTAACATCCGGATCACAATCCCCAAAATCATAAGTCCAACTTAAGTCTCTTGTAAAATTGGAGAATGAACAAGGTTGACCAGCCAAAAATGTAGTACAATCAAAACTCTCATCAAAAGTTAATACAGGCGTGCAATTAGGAGGCACTCCATCATCCAATTGAGCAGAGTTAATTTGTGCTTTGTTCACAATTGGATCTTCGAGTACGGCATTACCATAGCTCCCTCTGGTTTCTACATAATAATAGTAGACCAAGTCAGCATTCAGAGGATTTGAGTTCTCATCATAGACATCCTCAAAATACAATCCAGTAATTGATGCGTCAACACTAGTTAATGAATCGAAGTCGGACAAAACCAAATCCTCCTCCGACACAAACCCATCACCCTCATATCTGTAAATGGTGTGGTAATATTTCTCTGCAGGATCACCAGCCGCAGGCTGTACAATATTGGACCAAGGTGTCAGGGACTCCCAATTAAGGGTTATTGCCTGAGTCGTGGAGCTCGTTTCTAACCAGACCGATGACGCTGGTGCTGAAGCATCTAAAGGGTCATCATTTCCGATGAGCATCATATTTACAACATAATGATAGGCATTTGATTTGGTGTTTAATCCAGTGTCAGTATATGACAAGGTATTTAGTCCTACTTCTTTTTGGATGTCAGAAGCAACCGTATCTGGATTATTCAATCCTCCTTGTCCTGTAAATCTAACTACCTCATATTCATAGTCATTCAAATCAAGATCTAGAGGCAACTGCCATCTTAAAAAAATCTGTCCCGTTGTTTCATTAGTTTTTTCTACATCCACTTCTAATATGACAGGTGCTGTCAATCCCATCTCCACACAAACTTCTGTAGACGCATAACTCTCACCTCCAGTAGGTTCAGGAAAAACAGCTACAATTCGGTAACAGTAATTCGCACCAGGGGCCAGTTTCGCTCCGTCATTATCATCAAGGTAAGTTGTCGCATTAACCCCTACTGTATCAATCAATTGATAACCAGCAGATTCTGGAAGTCCAACATTACAGTCTTCTGCTAAAAACTCATAGGAATCTACTCTACGCCATATTTGAATACGACTAGCCCCTTGGCAGCCTGCATAAGAATCCCAATTTAATTCCACAGATCGTACTGGTTGAGCTGTACCAGTCAGCCCAGTGGGTGCGGGTGCCACCACAGTGATATTCCATGTTTTAAAATCAACCAGTTTAGGACCCAATTCCGGATTGTCTGTTGCCTTAAGTTGTACTTCATAGGGTCTTCTTCGAACCAATTCACAAGAAGTATTCCAACTAAACGCAGCACTAGCTGGAGAATTTTGATACGTCCCATCTGGATTAAGGACAGCACTATTTTCAGCAAATTCGAAAGGGCCACCAAACGCTTCAATTTTTACCTGATGTCCATCTGGGTCTGTGGCTGTGATCGTTTCATTTACTGGATTACCTGCTTCGACACATACATCAGGGGGAGGTAAAATCTCAGGTCTTTCATTATCTGTGTCCTCAATAATTACTTGCATATCCCGAACCAATGACCCCAATAAAAACCACTCTCCTTCTATTTTCCTCCATTCATCAACAATGAACGCAATATTATATTCACCAGGTGCTCCTGGAGCATCCCATAAAACGTTTCCTGAAATAGGATCTATCTCAAAAACTGGAATATCATTTTGATCTTCATTTCCATTTAGATAGTCTTCATAAAACTCTGGATCAGCAGGAGAAAGATAATTGTTTACTACTCTATCAAGGGCTTGTTTAGGTTCTGTAAGTCGATATGAAAGACTATCTCCATCGCTATCAAAAGCACCTGGATTATGAAGAAAAGCGGCTCCAACAGCACCTTTGTCTATTGGTGGCACTAAGAATACAGGTGTGTTATTAAGTCCAACAAATGGATCAATCAAAATTGTTGTTTCTATATAGAATGGAGTATCAACAGAATTAGACATATTTTGAATACCTGCATTTCTGTTTCGTTCGTTGTATCGTACGGTATATTTACCGGGAGCAGAAAATGTATGAGATATTTCAAAATAATTGTACGCTACCTCATCCTCCAAGGGAGAAGATCCGCTAACCTCCGCGTATTCTGCCAGGTTCAAAACAGTGCCATCTCCAAAGTCAATTTCTCCACCGCCAAAAACCACTGAAGATCCTGTATCTGTATAACCAATCACTGTAAATCTGTAAGTAAGACTGGAATTAGAGGTTCTAACTGCTACAATCTCACCCGCCCTGATATGGGTAGCGATAGCTTCTTCAAAACAAAAAAGCAATGAGAAAAAAAGTAAGCCTATAATTCTAAGTCCCGCTTGGTATGTCATTAAAATGAGGTTTGATATTTATATTCAAAGTTGAAACAATTCTTTCAACTCATTCCCTATGCTTTTTGTTCCAGATATTATTGAAACGAAATATTCTTTGGCATTAAATATATAAGATTAACGTCATTGTTGACATGAATCATGCGGCAAACTCTAAAATTTTTATGTGTACTAATTTCATTTTGACAATTCTTTCTGCTCTAATTTATAATAAGTCTAAATACCAAAACTGAATTTCGCATATCATTGGTTGCTACGCCCTCCAACTATATATTTGGGGCATCATTTAGCATCTAAATTTTCAACAATCGTAGTATGAGTTGGTTTACACAAACACTTTCAGGCAGCGTCGGCAAAAAACTCTTGATGGCTCTGACTGGACTATTTCTAATTTTGTTTCTAGTTATACATTTAGCTGGAAATTTGCAGCTACTTTTCAATGATGGAGGAAAGGCGTTTAATATATACGCAACTGGCATGGCCAACAATCCTTTAATTAAGGTAGTATCCTATGGCAATTTCTTTTTCATTTTGCTTCATATTGTAGATGGCATCATCCTTACAATGAAAAACAAAGCAGCCAGAAACGTGAGGTATCATGTAGCTACTAAAGATTCTAAAAGTAGCTGGGCTTCTAAAAATATGGCCCTACTTGGAATCATTACATTGGTATTTATTATTGCTCACCTAAAGGGATTCTGGTACGAATTCAAATTTGGAGCCATACCTTTTGCAACCTATGACGGTGTAGAATATAAAGATGTTTATCAGATAGTTGCGGCCACCTATGCCCAACCTTTATTCGTTGCTTTCTATGTGGTATGTATGATCTTCTTAGGGCTTCATTTGTCACATGGTTTTTCAAGTGCATTTCAGTCCATGGGACTTAATCATAAAAAATATACGCCTTTCATTTCTAAACTTGGGACACTATATTCAATCCTGATTCCTTTAGGATTTGCAAGTATTCCAATCATTATGTTTTTAAGAGGATAAATCAATTAAGAAAAAATTAAGACCTATTTATAATGGCTTTAGATTCCAAAATACCTGAAGGACCGTTAGCTGAAAAGTGGACGAATCACAAATTCAAAAGCAAACTGGTCAACCCAGCCAATAAAAGAAAATATGATGTAATCGTAGTAGGTACCGGACTCGCAGGTGCTGCAGCCGCCGCTTCCTTTGGCGAACTTGGTTACAATGTAAAATCATTCTGCTTTCAAGATAGCCCTAGACGGGCGCACAGTATTGCCGCACAAGGCGGTATCAATGCAGCAAAAAATTATCAAAACGATGGAGACTCAGTCTTTAGATTGTTTTACGATACAATTAAAGGTGGTGACTACAGAGGTCGAGAAGCCAACATTCACCGATTAGCTGAAGTGTCGGTTAATATCATTGACCAGTGCGTAGCGCAAGGCGTTCCTTTCGCACGTGACTATGGCGGGCTTTTAGACAACCGTTCATTTGGTGGAGCGCAGGTTTCACGTACGTTCTACGCTCGTGGTCAAACAGGACAGCAGTTGCTTCTAGGCGCATATAGTGCATTAAGCAGACAAGTCGCTTCCGGAAAAGTCCAGCTGCATGCCAGAACTGAAATGCTAGACGTTGTGATCGTAAACGGTCAGGCAAGAGGTATCGTAACAAGAAACTTAATCACTGGCGAGATCGAATCTCATAGTGCTCATGCCGTAGTATTAGCTACTGGAGGGTACGGCAACGTATTCTTCCTATCGACCAATGCCATGGGATCAAACGTGACTGCAGCTTGGAGAGCCCACAAAAAAGGCGCTTTCTTTGGCAACCCTTGTTACACACAAATACACCCGACTTGTATCCCAGTATCAGGCGATCACCAGTCTAAATTGACTTTGATGTCTGAATCTCTCAGAAACGACGGTAGAATTTGGGTACCAAAAACAGCTGTTAAAGGATTGAAAGCAGCTGATGCGGCTAAGATTGCTGAAGAAGATAGAGATTACTACTTGGAGAGAAAATATCCTGCATTTGGCAACCTGGTACCAAGAGATGTGGCTTCTCGAAACGCCAAACAAATGTGCGACGAAGGTCGTGGAGTAGGCAATACAGGATTGGCTGTTTTCCTTGATTTTTCTGATGCTATCAAGCGAGACGGCTACGATACTATAAAAGGCAAGTATGGTAACCTCTTTGATATGTACAAGCAGATCACAGGAGATGACCCATACGAAATGCCAATGATGATCTATCCGGCAGTTCACTACACCATGGGTGGTCTTTGGGTGGATTACAACCTGATGACTACTGTTCCTGGATTGTATGCTGCTGGTGAAGCCAATTTTTCTGATCACGGTGCCAATAGACTTGGCGCGTCTGCATTGATGCAAGGGCTAGCTGATGGGTACTTTGTTTTACCATACACGATTGGAGATTATTTGGCCGACATGCCATATGAAAAGATCCCAACAGACCACGAAGAATTCCAAAAAGCCGAAAAAGAAGTAAAAGACAGAATTCAAAAACTATTGAGTATCAATGGTGAGAAGACTGTAGATGACTTCCACAAAGAGCTCGGCCACATCATGTGGGAATACTGCGGTATGGCCAGAAATGAAGAAGGCTTGAATACTGCCAAGAGCAAAATCAAGGCTTTGAAAGAAGAATTCTGGAAGAATGTAAAAGTATTGGGTGACAATGAAGAGATGAATATGTCTCTCGAAAAAGCCAACAGGGTAGCAGACTTTATTGAACTTGGAGAGTTAATGATCGACGATGCACAAAACAGAAAAGAGTCTTGTGGCGGCCACTTCCGTGAAGAATCACAGACACCTGAAGGCGAAGCCTTAAGAATCGATGACGAGTTTTCTTATGTAGCCGCTTGGGAATACCAAGGCGAAGGAAAAGAGGAAAAACTCAACAAAGAGCCATTAGAATTCGAAAATGTGAAATTGACCCAAAGAAGCTATAAATAAGAATTGATATGAATCTGAAATTAAAAATCTGGAGACAGAAAAACGCAAACGATAAGGGTGCTTTCGAATCATACGATGTTTCGGACGTATCGCCAGACATGTCATTTCTTGAAATGCTGGACGTATTGAACGAGGACCTTTCCAGAGAAGGTAAGGACCCAGTACACTTCGATCATGATTGTAGGGAGGGTATTTGTGGTATGTGTTCATTATATATCAATGGTAAACCTCACGGCCCAAAAGACGCCGTGACCACTTGCCAGCTACACATGAGATCTTTCAAAGACGGTGACATCATTGTTATCGAACCGTGGAGAGCAGCCGCTTTCCCTGTGCAAAAGGATTTGGTAGTAGACAGAGGGTCGTTCGACAGAATCATTCAGGCTGGCGGCTATGTCAATGTGAACACTGGAGGTGTACCTGATGCTAATGAAATTCCTATTCCGAAAGTTATCGCTGATGAGGCCATGGATGCCGCTCAGTGTATTGGATGTGGCGCTTGCGTGGCCGCTTGTAAAAACGCTTCTGCAATGCTTTTTACTGCAGCTAAAGTTTCTCAATTGGCGCTATTGCCTCAGGGACAAGTAGAGCGTCATACTCGTGTAGAAAACATGGTAGCGCAGATGGAAGAAGAAGGTTTTGGTAACTGCACCAATACCCAGGCTTGCGAAGCGGTTTGTCCAAAGGAGATTAGTGTGACACACATTGCTAGATTGAACAGAGAATACCTATCTGCTAAGGCTTCATCGGATAACATCTAGTCCTTCGATATACAAGAATTCAATGCCATTATTGCATCGCGCAGTAATGGCATTTTTTATATATTACTCAATCAATGAACTAAACTTAATATTATGAACAAAGTAAAAAATGCCTTTTTGGCGATCGTATTCGTATTACCTATGCTGTTTGTTGCCACCTCTTGTGATGACGATGAGGATGACAACGGCTGGACTGATGCAGAAAAAGAACAACTTGTATCCGAATGCGTTTCGGATGAATCAGGTACAGAAGAACAATGCCAATGCTTCGCAGATCAAGTGACTAATGAATTCAGTAAAAGTCAATTTGAAAATGAAGATTTTTCCGATGCTGATGCATTTAAGCTTCTGGAAATAATTTCAGATTGTGGTATTTTACTTTCATTTGGATAAAATCAAAGAGAATTAGATTAAAGGTTTATCGCATGATGAACCTTTTTTTATACCATGTTAATCTCCGTAGTTCTGCCATTCTACAATGCTCAAAGTTGCTTAAAACAAGCAATTACTAGCATCCTCAACCAAACCTATTCCGATTTCGAACTCCTCCTTATCAACAACAACTCAACAGATAACAGTGAGTCCATTGCCAAACAATTGGCTCAAACCGATTCAAGAATACAACTACTCAGCGAAACTCAACAAGGCGTAGTCTTCGCTGCCAACACTGGCATGAGAGCAGCCAAAGGTGAATTCATCGCTCGAATGGATGCTGATGATGTTGCACAACCCGAACGATTAGAAAGACAATTAAGGCACCTGGAATCCAATCCTGATATCTCCATTTCTGCCTCGCAAGCCAATTACAAAACCGAAAACAAAGAACTTAGCGATTTTTCACATTTCGTAGAATGGAGCAATGCATTAGTCTCTTGGAAAGACATCTATCAGAACCGATTCGTAGAATTTCCAGTAGTCAACCCAACCCTTATGTTTCGGCGATCGCTGCTGGAAGAGGTGGGCTATTTAAAAGAAGGTGATTTTCCAGAGGACTACGAGTGGTTTTTACGTGCCATCAACAAGGGGTTCAAAATAGAAAAACTCCCCCTACCCTTGCTCGACTGGCACGACAGTTTGAAAAGACTAACCAGAACAGATTCACGCTACCAAAGCGATGCTTTCTTTCGAATTAAAACGAAATACCTCACAATACACTTAAAAAACATCAACCAAACTAAAGTGTGGATTTGGGGTGCAGGTAAGTTTGGATTAAAACGAAGTCAGCTATTGCTCAATCATGGCATTGAGATCGTGGGGTACATTGATATCAAGAAAGGCAAACAATTGAATGGCTTCTCGTGTGTACACTTTAAAAACATACAAATTGAAACTCAGCCCTTCATCCTTAGCTATATCACGAATAGAAATAAACGTGATGAAGTAAGATCATTTCTAGATTCTAAAGACTACCGAGAGGGAAAGAATTATATCATTGCGGGATGACGACTGGAACTCTTCCAAAATTTGAAACATTGGATGAGTTTTCACCGCAATATGTGGAAAACTTCCCTCCTTTACGTACCGTTTATCCAAACGAAATTCCTAGCTTTAAAGTCCTATTTGCACTTACGAAATAACCACCATGTCATTTCGAGTGAAACGAGAAATCTTCATCATTTCTAGCATCGTTGTTAGCTACAATAAGATCTCTCCTAGCGTCGAGATGACATAATAAATTAGTCGCACATGTACCTAATATTCGATACCGAGACCACTGGACTACCGAAAAATTATAATGCTCCTCTGGAGGATCTTGACAACTGGCCACGCCTGGTGCAGCTGGCTTGGCAAGTACATGCGAATGATGGTTCTCTGATCAGCGACAAAAACTACATCATCAAACCAGAAGGCTATACCATACCCTTCAACGCCCAAAAGATTCACGGCATCTCCACCAAAAGAGCTGAAGAGGAAGGTCATGACCTGAATGAAGTGCTCAGCATCTTTTCTGAAGACCTTACGCAGATCAAAGCAGTAATCGGACACAATGTAGAGTTTGATCTTAACATTGTAGGCGCGGAATATTTAAGAAAAGAAAGAAACAATGACCTGGCATCAGTTGATTCCATAGACACTAAAGACGAATCGACTGAATTTGTAGCCATTCCCGGACGAGGAGGCAAATTCAAATGGCCTACCCTAACCGAGCTCCATACCAAGCTTTTCGGCGTTGGGTTCGACGATGCGCACGATGCAGCATATGACGTGGATGCCACAGCCAAATGTTTCTTTGGACTTTTGACCGAAGGTGTGATCGCTCCGCTGGATGACACATCGAAAGAAAACATCAAGTATGAAGCACCAGATTTGGCAGCAGCCAATTTTGCTGTCAAAGACAATAACAAAGGCATTGACATTGATACTGAAGCGGCCAAAGCTATCGATGCACCATTCTGCCATTTGCATGTGCATTCACAGTTCTCTGTACTTCAGGCCACCCCTAAAATCAAGCCCTTGATTGCTAAAGCAAAGGAAATGGGAATGCCAGCTGTGGGTCTGACGGATTTAGGAAACATGTACGGAGGATACCACTTTGTGGAAGGTGCCATCAAAGAAGGAATCAAACCTATTTTAGGTCAGGAATTTTTCATTTCTGAAGAAAGAAAAACACTCAAATTCACCAAAGACAATCCAGATCGTATGACGAGGATTGTACTTCTTGCCAAAAACAAGAAAGGCTATCACAACCTGGCCAAACTTTCTTCTCTAGGACATATGGAGGGCCTGTATGGATTTTACCCGAGAATCGACAAAGAACTCATCCAACAGTACAAAGAAGACATCATTTGTCTGACTGGTGGTTTGATGTGTGAGGTGCCTTCATTGGCACTAAACCAAGGAGAAGAAAAAGCAGAAGAAGCACTTCTCTGGTGGAAGGAACAATTTGGAGATGATTTGTATATCGAACTCAACCGACACGGTTTAGATGAAGAGAATCACTTGAACGAAATCCTTCAGGGATTTGCTAAAAAGCACAACATCAAATTGATCGCTTCTAACCACGTTCATTATTTGGACAAAGATGAATCAAAAGCACACGATGTATTGCTCTGCATCAAAGATGGTAAAAGCATCAACGACGAAGTAGGTAGAGGACGTGCATACAGAGATGCCCTTCCGAATGATCAGTATTATTTCAAAAGCCAAGAAGAAATGAAGGCATTGTTTGCCGACATACCTGAAGCCGTTGAAAACATAAAACTCCTTATTGATACTGTAGAGGAATATCGACTGTCTCGAGACGTACTCTTGCCGGCATACGACATTCCAGAAGAATTCAAGGACCCAAAAGACGACGAAGATGGTGGCAAACGCGGTGAAAACAATTTTCTCCGCCACCTGACATATGAAGGTGCAAAAAGACGCTATGGTGAGATTACTGAAGAAATCACCGAACGTCTCGACTTTGAGCTAAAAACAATCGAAAACTCTGGTTACCCAGGTTATTTCCTTATTGTCCAGGACTTCACCACCAAGTCGAGAGAAATGGGTGTCTCCGTAGGACCAGGTCGTGGTTCGGCGGCAGGATCAGCCGTGGCCTATTGCATTGGCATTACGAATGTAGACCCCATCGCCTACGACCTACTTTTTGAGCGTTTCTTGAACCCAGATCGTGTATCTCTTCCCGATATTGATATTGATTTTGACGACGAAGGGCGTGATAAGGTCATTCAATATGTGATTGATAAATACGGGCAAACTCAGGTAGCTCAGATTATTACCTACGGTACCATGGCAGCAAAGTCATCCATCCGAGATTCTGGCCGAGTGATGGAGCTACCACTACCGGATACAGACTCAATCGCCAAACTGATTCCTGAAAGACCAGGCATCAGTTTAGAAAAGGCTTTCAAAGAAGTGAAAGAACTCCAATCTATGGAAAGCGGGCATGGGTTAAAATCTGAAGTAATACAACAAGCAAGGGTACTGGAAGGGTCAGTTCGAAATACAGGAATCCATGCTTGCGGTGTAATCATTACGCCAAGTGACATCACCCAACATGTACCAGTTGGGGTAGCCAAAGACTCGGATCTTTTGGTGACGCAGTTCGACAACAGCGTGGTGGAAAGTGCAGGGATGTTGAAAATGGACTTCTTGGGCCTAAAAACCCTTTCCATTATCAAGACTGCCTGCGCCAATGTAAAAAAACGACATGATGTAGAAATCATCCCAGACGACATTCCGCTTGACGATAAAAAAACCTACGAGCTCTATCAACGTGGCGAGACCAACGGTACCTTCCAGTTTGAGTCGCCGGGTATGCAGAAGCACTTGCGCTCACTCAAGCCAGATAGGTTCGAAGATTTGATTGCTATGAATGCCTTGTATCGTCCAGGCCCGATGGAGTACATCCCCAACTTTATTGCTCGTAAGATGGGAACCGAAGAGATCGAATATGATCTCGACGGGATGGAAGAATACCTAGCCGAAACATATGGCATCACAGTCTATCAGGAGCAGGTGATGCGTCTTTCGCAGAAATTGGCTGGATTTACCAAAGGTGAGGCAGACATGCTTCGAAAGGCCATGGGTAAGAAGATCCAGGCCATTCTAGATCAACTTAAACCCAAGTTTGTAGAGGGTTGCCTCGAACGGGGCCACGATGAAGCCAAAGTCCAAAAAGTATGGAAGGACTGGGAAGCCTTCGCCGCCTACGCGTTCAACAAGTCTCATTCCACGTGTTACTCTGTAGTAGCCTATCATACCGCGTATCTCAAGGCCCACTACCCTGCCGAGTATATGGCAGCCGTGCTCACGCACAACCAAAATAATATTGAAAAGGTAAGTTTCTTTATGGAAGAATGCCGGGTGAGGAAGATTCCTGTTTTAGGACCAGATGTCAATGAATCGGGGGTTTTCTTTCAAGTGAATGACGAAGGGAAAATTAGATTCGGAATGGGTGCCATCAAAGGTGCGGGTGAGGCAGCGGCCATTTCCATTATTGAAGAACGTGAAGAGAATGGCAAGTTCAAAGACTTCTTCGACTTTGTGACTCGAATCAACCTAAGATCTGTTAATAAAAAGACATTAGAGGCATTGGCTCAGTCTGGTGGCTTCGACTGCTTTGAAGTATATCACAGAAGACAATACCTAATCACGGATGACGGAGAACCTAGCTTGATCGAAAAGGCTATCAAGTACGCCAACAAAATGGAGCAGGAAGAAGCCAGTGCGCAAGCTTCTTTGTTTGGAGGAGATTCTGGAGTATCTATCCCTACTCCTACGGTTTCTAACGTTGAGCCTTTTTCAGAGTTAGAAAAGTTAAGGATAGAGAAAGAAGTGGTTGGACTCTATATCTCTGGACATCCACTGGATCAGTTCAAGTTTGAAATTGACCAATTCACCAATACGTCAATCAAAGAACTCAACGGCGAGCTGACCGAGCTACAGAAAAAAGGAAGCATAAAAATCGCTGGCCAGGTCTCAGCTGTGGGGCACCGAGTCACTAAAAACGGCAAGCCTTTTGGGACCATCACTTTAGAGGATTTCACAGACTCGTTTACTTTCTTTTTATTTTCGGACGACTACATCAAATTCAAAGAATATTTTGAAACTGGATGGTTTCTTTACTTCCAATGCGCAGTACAAAACCGCTGGAAAGGTGAAGAATTAGAACTCAAAGTAAAGTCCATGGATTTGCTCACCGAAATCAGAGGAGAAAAAACCAAAGGCTTGAACTTGAGAATTAAGCTAAAAGACGTGAATGATGGTTTGATTCATGAGATTAAAAAACTGACAACTGAATACGCGGGCAGCAGTTTACTCAAACTTGATATCGTGGACGAAGAAGAAAATATGCAAGTCAATTTACTTTCACGTAAAGTGAAAATTGAACCGGATAATGGATTGCTTGATAAGTTGGAAGCGATGGATGAAATTCAGTATAAGGTGATTGCCTGACCATATTGGCCAGGCAAGTCACTTACTTTTTCTTAGTGAAATAGTAAACGATTGCTGTAATAATACTGAAAAACAAAGCACAGATAATCCACAAGGCTTTACTTCCACCACTCATACTTTTTTGTTTAGTCAGCACTTCAAAGATCACCCAAATAGCACTAATCAAGGCTACTAGGTAAAGAATAGAATTTGTATCCATAATAATTGACGGTTTGTTGAGAATGATTGATTCTTAATATACTCTTTTTCCAACAGACAATTATCCTACGCTAAGAAATAGATTAACTCAGACTATCTAAATTCCCTCAATTGAACAGAGTTTTTTGCTTTGCTTTTAGCACTCAAAGAATTGGGTTGTTCGATCCGAGAATAGATGTACACTGACGAGATATGGCCTCAAATTAGTTCGCTCCTGACAGATGTCCATTTTATGGCTTGGTTATTATAATCAGCTTTTATTAAGACGATTTGCTTTTTTAATTTGCTTGGAAGAAACAAGACGAAATACTACCGAAGAACAAATGGCTGCACCACCAATCCAGTACAGAGAAGTATATGGCTTGTACTCCCCTTCTGAGTTATTATTGGCAGTATGTGCAAGTTGACCCATGACATTTACAGCCAAATTTAGAATAACCAAACCCACTCCTGAGCCTAAAGTCACGTTGGATGCTGCTCGATTTTTCAAGGATTTTTTCAGACACAGGTTAATCTCGGGATCATCCCATTCATAGCTATTGACATCAAATCCATTACTAAGAAGGTATTTATTTTTAGATTTAGAGTATGGGGTTTTTTCTTTTTCGAGCCTAAGGATTGTATTTTCTGCACGCTTGTCGTTTTGTGCCTGAGCTTTTTGTACCAACCAAAGGAACATGAAAAGGAGGATAAGTTTGGTTTGTTGTTGCATGAGTTAAGGCATGGTTTTGTTTTAATACTACTAAGTCAACCAAAAAAACAACTCCCCCTAAGCAACGCAATAAATCATAAGACTGGCACCAAAAATATTAGTTATTTACCATAGTCAAAATACAGCTTTTTCTTCCCCTTCTTAGAATACTCAAACCATTCTCCTACTTCTTTACCTAACCTGTAGTTTCCCGAAAAATTGATTCGCCCATCTCCATCAAAAAACTCCCAGTAGCCTTCTTCCTTTCCGTCTTTGTATTTTCCTTTTTGAAAAAGAATTCCATCTTCAGTAAAAACCTGCCACATACCGTCTGGCATTCCCAGATTATATGACCCTTTGCTTTTCAAATTCCCATTTTCATGAAAGGAAATCCATTCTCCAGCATACAATCCCATTTTGTAAATCCCTTTTCTTTTGAGTTGGTCAGATTCGTAGTAATAAGAAGCACTATCCTCAAGAAGACCATCGCGCCAGTTTTCTTTGCTCTTCAAATTACCATTTTCATAAAAAGTAGTCGATATTCCAGTTAGCTCTCCTTCTAAATAATTCTCTATAGCGTTGACTTCCCCTGACGGGTAATAATAAGTCCATTGACCAGATTTCTCGTTTTCATTGAGAATGCCTTCCGATTTTAAGATGCCATTCGGGTAAAATATCTGCGTTTTATCTTGAGCCCAAAGTTGCTTGGTGTTAACTGAACAAAAACAGATAAGCAGTAAAAGGTATTTTTTAAAATCCATAAGTATGTATACGGGTGTTTTCTGAATAATATCAATTATTAATCAATTTTACCTCCAATCAGACGCAACGGTTCAAATTAATTCAAACAGTGCTTTATATCCATTCAAAAATATATTAAAATTGGCGTTGAGAAATTCATAAAACACAAACTATGATCAACTATAAACAAACCATCAACCTTTGCTTTGCTATTGCGTTGACTGTTTTCATTTGTTCTTGCGGAGGAAATTCTAAAAAAGTTACCGCTGAAATTGAAGCTGAAGCTTTTGAAGAAGCCGAAAACCAGCTTATCCAAGAAATTGACAAAGTGGTACATGACATGCCACCACCATCAGAAGTTCCTTACTTGCTTCAAGCTACCGGATCTGATTTCAATGCAGATTTGATCAACGACTTGAACAACGTAACTAAATACGAAAATTCTACTGACAAAGCTGCCATGAACCTTGGGGCTTACGCGACTGACATTGGATATCTGTCTGCTTATGATCAGGTGCAAGATGCCTTGAAGTACATGGAGACTTGCCAAAAGCTTGCCGACCAAATTGGAATTGCATCTGCTTTCGAATTAGAGTTGATGGAGAGATTTGAAAGAAATCTTGGCAACAGAGACTCCCTAGCTAATTTAATAAACTATGCAATGGATGTTGCTGAAGAAAAATTAGAAGCAACGGATAGACTGCAAACTATCGCCTTGGTACTTTCAGGTAGCTATATCGAAGGATTATACCTTTCAGTAATGGTTATCGACACTTATCCAGAAGATTTACTTCCTGAAGCAAGTAGAAATTTGATCTTAGAGCCATTGGTTAAAATCATTATTGACCAAAAAGAACCTCTAAATGATGTGGTGAGACTATTGAAAGACTTAAAAAGCGATGACACCATAGCAGAAGTAGTTGCTGAATTTGATATCCTTAGAGTACTTTATCAAGAAGACCTTGCAGAGATAGATAAGAAAATCGCTGAAGGTGACCCTAACTTTATGTTGAATAAAGATATGTTAGTTGATATCATCTCAGAAGTAAAGAGAATTAGATCCGAAATGGTGAAATAACAAACCATACTTTGGGTCCAAAAAGCATTGAATGTATTGTTCAATGCTTTTTTTATTTCTGCCCCAATTTGACCTATATTTAAAGATCAATTCCATCCGTAAATCTCAATCTAAACTATGAGTGAGCAACTGTTAAAAGCCATCATCCATCTACTTGCAATTGTAGCCAAAGAAGATGATGTAACTGAGGACGAAAGAAGTGCCATTGAAGACTTCCTACTTGAGAACTTGAGCAAAGACGAAAGTCTTAAATACATGCAATTGTTCGATCAATTAACCAGCCATATGTCTGGTGATCGCGAGGTTTCGTTTGGCGAGCAGAAAGAGATTACCATCCTCGCCAAGCAGGTCAATCAGGAACTCACTCAGCAACAAAAAATTGTTGTCATCCTCAAAGTTCTAGAGGTGATCATGGCTGACGGTGAGATTTCGGACAGAGAATTGGAACTACTACATTTGATCGGTGAGTCGTTTAATTTCTCCACTAAAGCCGTAGATCATATCAAGTCATTTGTGATCACAAAAGAACGTTCCCAGCTGAGTGCGGATAATATTCTGATCGTAGATGACAGCCAGGGTGCCGGACCAAATACGGCAGCCAAACACCTGAAAAGAGCGTTCCTTTCTGGATACATAGCCTTCTTCAGACTTCCTGCTCTTGAGATGTATTTCATGAAATACATGGGTGACTCTGCGCTTACATTAAATGGAGTTCATGTTAGAAAAAATAAGATCATTGTATTCTCATCAGGGAGTACGATTCGAAGCTCAAAAATAGATCCCATATACTATAGTGATGTTGTATCTGAGTTTAGAGAGGAAGGATCAGATTCCAAAATTTCCTTTGTTGCTGAAAATATTGGCTTCACCTTTCCCAATGGTCACGAAGGATTACGAGACATAACCATAGCAGAAAGCTCTGGAAAACTTGTCGGCCTTATGGGAGGTAGTGGTGCCGGAAAATCCACATTACTTAATGTATTGAATGGGAATGAAACACCATCTCAAGGCACTGTCCGAATCAATGGCATTGATATCAATAAAGAAAAGAGCAAAGTCGAAGGAGTAATTGGTTATGTCCCTCAGGATGATCTTTTGATTGAAGAACTTACTGTTTCTGAAAACCTCTATTATGCAGCCAAGCTTTGCTTTGCTGACATGAGCAATGAAGAATTGCATGAGTTGGTTGATAAAACGCTTTCAGCACTGGGACTGAATGAGACGCGTCATCTCAAGGTAGGATCGCCTCTTCAAAAAACAATTAGTGGAGGTCAAAGAAAAAGAGTAAACATTGGACTCGAATTGCTTCGAGAACCATCCGTACTCTTCGTTGATGAACCAACTTCAGGCCTATCTTCCAGAGATTCAGAAAACATCATGGATCTTCTGAAAGAACTTTCTCTGAAAGGGAAAATGGTTTTCGTGGTTATCCATCAGCCATCCTCGGAGATTTTCAAAATGTTTGACAAGCTCGTCATTCTTGACGTCGGTGGGTATCAAATTTATTATGGCAATCCAGTAGAAGCTGTCATATACTTTAAGAACATTGTTGATCTGATAGATAAAGACGCTGGGTCCTGTATTGAATGTGGAAATGTAAATTCTGAGCAAATATTCAATATCATCGAAACCAAAGTGGTAGATGAATATGGCAAGCTCACTGATCAAAGAAAAATATCCCCACAGGACTGGAATAATTACTTCACAGAAAGAGTAACAATAAAGCCGGCAGATGAGTCCGAAGATCAACCGGAAAAAACGCTTAAAATCCCTAACAGGATTAAGCAGTTGATGATTTTTGCGAATCGTGACATAGCTTCTAAAATCAGCAATAAGCAGTATTTAGCGATCAACCTACTTGAAGCTCCACTACTCGCTGTTATTCTGGCATTCATAATCAGGTATACACCTGAGGGCTCAAACGATTACATTTTTAGGGAGAACCCTAATATTCCGGCCTTTTTCTTTATGGCGATCATCGTAGCGCTATTTATGGGGCTAACAGTGAGTGCAGAAGAGATTTTTAAAGACAGGAAAATCCTTAAGCGAGAATCGTTCCTAAACCTTAGCAGATTCAGTTACCTCGTTTCTAAGATGGCCATTCTATTTGGTCTATCTGCACTACAGACCTTGATGTTCGTGCTAATCGGCGATCTTGTCTTGGGAATTAATGGTATGACCTTCTCCTTTTGGTTGGTGATGTTCAGTGTATCCTGTTTTGCCAATATTATGGGACTCAATATATCTTCAGCCTTCAACTCGGCTGTCACGATATATATTTTGATTCCACTGCTCATTATTCCTCAGCTCATATTGAGTGGAGTTGTAGTCAACTTCGACAAGCTTCACCCTTGGTTGAGCAATTCTAAAAAAGTGCCAATCATTGGAGAACTCATGGCTTCAAAATGGGGTTATGAAGCACTTGCCGTGACTCAATTTAAAGACAATGAGTTTGAAAGGAATTTCTTTGAGTATGACCAGACCATTGCCAACTCTGAGTTCAAAAGCGTTTACTATTATTCAGCCATAGAAGCTAATCTTGACTATGTTCATTCTAATTTCGGTTCAGAGGAAAGTGAAAAAAAGCAAAAAGTAACTGAGAAGTTAAAGCTTATTCAAAAAGAGCTTTCGAAGGAAATGGAATTGGGAGGAATTCCAAGAGATAAGTTCAAAGCCTTAGAAAACCTTACACCCGGCAAGTTTGACAAGGCCACTTTTGATGAAACTGAAAAGTTCATCAAAATCATGAGAAAGATTTACAACAACCGTCTAAAGAAGGCCACAGAAGAGCGTGATAAGCTTACAAAGACGATGACAGACTCTGAAGAGAAGTTGGAAGCTTTTGCTCAGCTTAGAAAAGACAATGAGAATGAGGCCATCGTGTTTTTTCTAAAAAATAGCACCGCTGAAAACCGGTTATTAGAAACCAAAAAGGAATTGATCCAGAAGATCTACCCTATTTATAATGTACCAGTTCCTCATCATGCACTGGATATTAGGTCTCATTTTTATGCTCCTCAGAAGCATTTCATGGGCAACTATTATGACACGTTGTATTTTAATGTTGTAGTCATTTGGTTGATGTCAGTATTGCTTGTAGTGTCACTTTATTTTGACTGGTTTAGAAAAGTCGTTAACAGTTTCGGTAAATAAGAGTAACTGATGTTCTTTGTTCTGTCCAAGATTGCTTATTGGCTAGTAATGCCTACCAGTCTTGTTGCTTGGCTGATTATTGCCTCTATATTCATTAAAAGGGATAGACACAAAAAAATACTGAGAGGACTAGCTTTTGGACTTTTTATATTCTTCACCAATCCATTTATAGCCACTGTTGTGATTAATTCATGGGAGCCAAATGCCATACAGTATGATCAAGTAGAGCGCACCTATTCATATGGTATTGTGCTTTCAGGTATTACTAACCCAAATAGGCCTCCTTTTGATCGAGTGCAGTTCAACAAAGGAGCTGATCGCATTGTGCATGCCATTGACCTTTACAAGAAGGGAATAATTGAAAAGATTATGATCACAGGAGGCAGTGGGACACTGACTTTTGAAGGTAACAAAGAAGCTCATGCTATGAGGGATTTTCTTTTAAATTTTGGCGTTCCGCAAGCTGACATTCTCATAGAGGACAAAGCAAGAAACACTAGAGAAAATGCGCTTTTCACTAAAGAACTATTTACCAACCCATCAAGTAAAGTGGTATTAATCACTTCGGCCTTTCATATGTATAGAGCAAAAAAGTGTTTTGAGAAAGTAGGAATGGATGTCATGTCATTCCCTACTGACCATTATGGTCGTGAACTATATTACACACCAGACGATACGCTTATTCCCTCTATATATGGATTGAAGATCTGGACTATTCTATTTAAAGAATGGATTGGAATTATAGCTTACAAGGTTGCTGGTTACCTTTAGGTAACTGCCACTTTCCTTACAATTCTGGAGAACAGTGTAGGAAAAAAACGTTTTACATAAATTCCAAACACCTCCTTCAATCCTCCTATATAGCTTTCTTCTTTTTGAGCGGCAATACTTTTGAGCATCTTAACTACCAACTGGTCCACAGTTAATCCATTGGCTTGAGCTTTATCCAGCGTATTTTGCTTTGAGCCATCACCCATAAGTGCATTGTAAGATATTTTCGTATTGACATACCCTGGCAATATCAATGTTACCCTTATCCCATCTTCAAAATGCTCTGCACGTAAGCAATCAAAAAAACCATGAACAGCATGTTTAGAGGCTGAATAGCCAGCTCTCAATGGGGAATATAGAATTCCGACAGCACTTGTCACAGCTATATGGTGGCCAAATCCCCTCTCAACCATTCCCGGGAGAACATATTTTGATAAAGCAATTGTTCCAAAATAGTTGACCTCCATGATCTGGCGCTGTACCTCCATGGAAGTATTAATCACTTTGTCACGTTGACTGATACCTCCATTATTGAAGAGCATATCAACACCACCAAAGAAAGCCTCAGCCTCCTTCGCCTTTTGTTCCAGAGATGGTCCATCAGCCAAATCAAGTGCTAGTATTTCAATTGTCGCTCCCTGCTGATTTTCTGATTTCACACGTTCTAATTCTTCCACTCGACGAGCTGAAATCACAATGTTACATTTCACTTTGCTCAAGTGCTGTACCAACCCCTCACCTATGCCACTTGAGGCCCCTGTGATCCAGATATTTCTATTTTCGAAGTATTTCAATTTTTTATCTTTTCGTATTTTACAAAATCAAATGCATATTGATGACGGTCATCTGCTGGATGATGAATTCTAGACACTTCCTTCCAATTACCTTTCATCTCCGGAAAAAACACTTCTCCATTTTCAATATGAGCATCTATTTCTGTCAGGTAAATCATATCCGCTTGCTCCATGGCCATTTGATAAATTTGCCCACCTCCTATTACAAACAACTCTTGTTCTCCCTGCTCTTCAGCAAAAGCATAGGCATCCTTGATCTCATTATACACTTCACAGTCAGCCACATCAAACCCCTGTTGTCGGGTAAGAATAACATTTGTTCGATGGGGTAATGGTTTAAACTTAGGAGGTAATGAATCAAAATTTTTGCGCCCCATGATTACCACATGTCCCTTTGTAGTCTCCATAAAATACTTCATGTCGTTTGGCAAATGCCATGGCAAATCATTATTAATTCCAATGACCCGGTTTTTAGTCATAGCCGCTATCAATGATATCTTCATTTCAGTCAAATTTAAACCCTCTTAATAAATCATCCACTGGCATGCGTTTTTTTCCTTCCATTTGAAGATCAATCAAATCTAGCCATCCATCATTTGTTTTCACCGACACGTAAGTTTTATTATCCGTTTCAAACTCACCCACCGCTTTATTACGCTCTCTATCAGAAGACTGTACTTTATACACTTTGAATTTCTTCCCTCCTAGTGTAGTCCATGCGGCTGGATAGGGAGACAATCCTCGAACAAAATTCCTGATCTTTTCACTTTCTTTGGCCCAGTTTATTTCACAAGTTTCTTTATGAATTTTTGGCGCTGACTTCAAATCATCTGACTCGATTTGCGGCTTCAACTGAACGTCTCCTGCTTCTATTGTCTTTACTGTTTTAAGCACCAAATCAGCCCCTTTATGCATCAATCTATCGTAAACATCTCCAACAGTATCTTCCGAACCAATGGTTTCTTTTTCTTGAAGGATGATACTACCCGTATCAATTTCGTGCTTGAGGAAGAAGGTGGTAACACCTGTCTCTTTTTCACCATTCATGATGGCCCAGTTGATTGGTGCTGCACCACGGTACTGTGGAAGAAGAGATCCATGCAAGTTGAAAGTTCCGCCTATTGGCATATTCCAAACTACCTCTGGAAGCATTCTGAACGCTACAACTACCTGTAGGTCAGCCTTCAATGCTCGCAATTCAGATAGAAAATCTTCAGACTTAAGATTGGTAGGCTGCAGCACTTGCAGTCCTACATTTTCCGCATACTCTTTGACAGGTGTACCTTGAAGTTTTTTACCTCGACCTTTTGGTTTATCTGGAGCGGTAATTACTCCGACAATGTCGCAGCCATTTTCATGTAAAATCTGAAGACTAGGCACCGCAAACTCAGGAGTACCCATAAAAACTATACGCATATACTCTCGCTTAATTGTTGGTTCGAAATTACGTGGATTAGCGGAGAGATTCTATTTTCAGCTGTACTAAATACTATTGTTTCTTTTGATCCGACTGCTTAGACCAATTTTTGGATTGGTGATGAACTGAACAATCACATTGACCCATGATTTGTGAACAAAAAGATTGTCGTAAAAGCTTGGTGCTGTTTCTTTTAGTTTCGGTAAGCGTGTACCCGGAATATTGGGGAAATCATGGTGCTCATTGTGATACCCTACGTTCAGCGCAAACACATTCAACCAACCATAATAGCTATAAGTCTCCTGCCCTTCTTTAAACACATAATGCTCGGCAATAAAATGAGCCGCCAAAGGGTGTAAACTTCCAGCAAGAAAAATAGAAAGCAACAAGTACACTATGGCTCCAGTCCCAACGAAATAACCATAAATTCCTATAGCACCCAGCTGAAAAATGATATTATAAATGTGCCACTTTTCCAATTTGATCGGGTGAACGAACATTGGACGAAAAGCATAAAACAATATCTGATTGGTAGCCCAAAGAATTTTACCCAAGAAGCCTCTAAACACTTTGGCTTCTATCTGTGTAGGTAAGTCAGTATCGTTGTGTTCATCTCCCTGTTCCCAATGATGCTTCAAGTGATAAGTTTTAAATGAAATAGCATAGGGAACAACAATCGGAATATTCGCAATTAATGCCAACCAATTGTTTAGCACTTTCTTTTTGAATGCCAAATCATGACTCAATTCATGTATGGCTAAAAATATCGTATGGCTCACAGAAGCGCCAAATACATAAGCGATAGGTAGATACCAGTACCAAGCGAGTTCGGCAATAAATGGCGCAGAAACCAACTGAAAAATGACCAATCCAAGAATTTTAAACTTCAATCCTTTGTCGATTCCATAGAGCTCTTTCACCTCAGGATGCTGAGCAAGAATTTCCTTTCTTCTTTTGAAGTGTGGCTCTCTTTCGTCCGACCAGTAAAATCCTTTTTTCTTTTCCAATGTGCTACGGTTTAATGAACTGCAAAGATAAGGTTGTTTTTACTTCTTAAAAATAAAGACCTTCTAATATTCATGATAATGGTCATGGAACGGGGTCATAACCACTAGACCCCCAAGGATGGCACTTCGCTATTCTTTTTATTCCAAGAATTAATCCTTTTCCTACTCCATGTTTTTCTATAGCTTCTTTGGCATACTGAGAACACGTAGGTGAAAATCTACAAGAAGATGGGAAAAGCGGAGATATGCTATATTGGTAGATCCAGATGGGGAAAAGAAAAAGCTTTTTAAAAATAGTTTTCATATCAACCTTCCTGACGATTGTATATATCGTTGAGTTTGATGAGATCTTCTTCCGGTATATCTCGACGATTTAATGCGGAAAATAAATCACTCCGGGAGTTAATTTCATATTTGGCAAGTACATCATCGTTTTTCCATTTCTTTTTCAAATTTCTTGAATAAAGAAATATACCAACCTGCAAGGCCGCAGCTACTAACAACAAAATAATAATTAAAGTCATACCAATTTCTTTTGGTATTATACTGATTTAGTCCACGCCGAGTTCCGGGTGCTTACCTGGAATCCCAACAAACTTCCTTCTCATCATCTCCACTTCTTCTTCCATTTTATTAGTGGGATAAAAAGGCTCCATAAACTCAACCTCTCTTTTTTGGAAATTAAAACTGCAAGGCACTATCGGAACGTTGGCAGCCATAGCAATGCGGTGAAATCCAGTTTTCCAATCTTTCACTTTGGATCGTGTGCCTTCAGGCGTAATAGCCAATCTCATCACTTCTCGCTCGTTAAAAATCTTAACTACCTGATCGATTAAACTATTCGCTCTTCTTCCTCTATCTACTGGTATCCCGCCCATGCTTGTAAGCAACCAGCCCAAGGGAGGAAATTTGTACAATTCCTTTTTGACCAAAAAAGAAGACCGTAAATTTTTAATAGGACGAACCACCACACCAATGAAGAAATCCCAATTGCTCGTATGTGGTGCAATAGCGATCACACATTTTTTTATGTTAGTTGGAATATCACCTACGATTTTCCAACCAAGGATCTTAATAAAAATGAGTGTAAATAATAGTTTCAGCATCAAAGAGAATTATGAGGCTACCACTCCCATTTTACCAAATTTGTCAATTCGCTGACTAATTCTATCTTCCGGAGATATTTTCTCTAATTCATTTAAGCTGGATATAAGCGTTTTTTTAAGCTCTTTAGCAGCAGTTGTAGTGTCTATGTGTGCTCCTCCAACTGGCTCTTTTATAACTCCATCTACCATGCCATTGGCAAGCATGTCTTTAGCTGTAGGCTTAAGAGCCTCAGCCGCTTGTTCCTTATAATCCCAACTTCTCCAAAGAATTGTAGAACAGTTTTCAGGTGAGATCACTGAATACCATGCATTTTCCATCATCAATACCCTATCTCCAATGCCAATTCCAAGTGCTCCACCAGAAGCACCTTCACCAATAATCACGCAGATAACAGGTACTTTAAGCATAAACATCTCTTTGAGATTTCTTGCGATGGCTTCTCCCTGTCCTCTCTCTTCCGCTTCCAGTCCAGGAAACGCACCAGGCGTATCGATAAGGCAAACAATCGGCTTGTTGAATTTTTCAGCCATCTTCATCAGACGTAATGCCTTTCTATAGCCCTCAGGGTTTGCCATACCAAAGTTTCTAATTTGACGCTGTTTGGTATTTCTTCCTTTCTGTTGACCTATGATCATTACGGTCTGCCCATCCAAAGAAGCAAATCCACCGACCATGGCTTTATCATCTTTAACAGTTCTATCACCATGAATTTCAATAAACTCATCAGTTATTTCATAAATGTAATCAAGCGTGTATGGCCTTTCAGGATGACGAGACAACTGAACGCGCTGCCAACGAGTGAGATTCTCGAAGGTGTCTTTTTTCAGTTTTTTAATTTTCTTTTCTAAAGTTTTAACTGCTTCATTTACATCTACATCGTTATTTGATGCGAGCATCTTCATATCAGCCAACTTTTCTTCAAGCTCAGCTATGGGCTTTTCAAATTCTAATAGCATAGATTAATGATGAAATTTGAGACGCAAACCTAAAAATAAATTCCTAATTGAAGGCCAGGAAAAAATACTTTATATCTGCAGATTCTAAAACAAATGTGTGAGAATCACATCAATGATACCAAAGCGAATGCCTTCTTCTTATGTGTTTTCTGAAATTCATAACAAAAGCCAACATCAGATATACTAATACTGGCGACCCAAAGGTGAGGAAAGAGGTATATATAAAGAATAACCTAATACTAGAGGATGGAATTCTTAGCTTCTCTCCTAGTCTTGTACAAACCCCAAAAGCATATTTCTCAAAAAAATCCTGTATTCCTTTCATAACCCTGCAAAATTAACGTAAAACGTCGAATTTATTTGTCTTCTATTAGTTTAGGATATATTTATTTTTTCCGTATTATTGCAATTATTCCGAAAATAAGTACAAAAAGTTATATCAATTTTAATAAAACAATTATTCAAATGAGAAAATCGAATATTGTAATAGCCTTTTTCGTAGGCTTAACAATGTTATCAGGCTGTAGTGCTCTGAACAACATGGTAAAGCTTGCTGCCACCCAGCAAGTAGATGTAGTACCTAGTCCACTTGAATTACATGGCGACTCTGTGAATTTTGAGATGTCTGTGGTATTACCAGCAAAAATGCTCCCACAAAATTATGTATACAATCTAACTACTTACTACAAGTCTGGAGATAGCGAAGTTGAAGTAGGCAAAATGGTATTTGATGCAGCGGACTTCCCTGACAGCAAGACTACTACTTCAAGACAAAGTGCTTCTTATGGTTTTCTTTACGACCCAGCGACTAGCCAAGGAACTTTAGAAGTACAAGGAGTAGCTGTAGACAAAAACGCAAAAACAAAAGAAGCTGCAAGAATTGAAGTAGCTAAAGGAATCATCACTACCTCTCAATTGGTTGAGGATGAGTTCTATAGCGCGTATGCTTTCCACGGTTATAATGACCAAGAAGAGCTAGAGCCAACAAATGTTGATCTATTCTTCGATCAAGGAAGCTCAGTATTGAGAAGCTCTGAGACTAGAAGTGCAAAAGGCAAAGAATTTTCTGCCTTCATCGCAGACAAAAACGTGACTAAAACAGTTACAATTACTGGTACTCACTCTCCTGAAGGTACTGAAACTATCAACTCTGGATTGTCTGAAGCAAGAGCTAAGTCTATCGAAAGATACTACAGACAGCAAATGAGAAGATACGACTATAAGGACATGGCTGATTCTATCAACTTCATCCTTAAGCCTGTAGTTGAAGATTGGACAGCATTCAAAGATGCTTTGAGCGCATACGAAGGCGTTTCAGATGCACAGAAGTCTGAAATCTTGAAAGTTGTAAATGGATCAGGAGTTTTTGAAGACAAAGAAAAAGCTTTACAGAAGTTAGATTCATATAAAGCAATCTTTAAAGATATCTATCCTGGATTGAGAGCTGCAAAGACTGAAGTTCTTACTGTAAAAGAAAAGAAAACAAATGCTGAAATTGCTGTATTGGCAAAGCAAGTAGCTGAAGGTACTGCTAGTGCAGATACTCTTTCAAGTGAAGAATTGATGTTTGCGGCAACTTTGACTCCTTCTTTGACTGAAAGAGAAGCGATTTTCAAAGCATCTACTAAGAAAGATGGTAGCTGGCAATCACACAACAACTTAGGAGCTGTGTACCTAGAAATGGCAATTGCTGCTGAAGGTGACGAAAGAACTTCTAAAGTTGAAATGGCTATTACTCAATTGGAAATTGCTGCTAACAAAAATAACGCTGCTGAAGTACTAGCAAACATGGCTACTGCTTATGCTCTACAAGGAGACAAAGCTCAAGCTTACGACGCTGTAGTGGCAGGATTAGAAAAAGGTCCATCTGCTGATCATGCTGCCGGCATGAATGCAGTTAAAGGTTCTTTGGAAATCAAAAGAGGCGAGTATGATGCTGCTTTCGAATCATTGAAAACAGCTAACGAATCTACTACAGTAGCTTTCAACAGAGGCTTAGCTCTACTGCTAAACAAAGATTTTGAAAATGCTGTAACAGGTTTTGGTAATGCTTCTGAGCAAGATGCTGAATTCGCTAAAGCTTACTATGCATCTGCAATTGCTTCTGCAAGACTTAGAAACGATGCTGACATGCTAGCTAGCTTGAAAATGGCTATCGAAAAAGATCCTGAATTGAAAGAAAAGGCATTGAACGACCTTGAATTTTCAAACTATGCTTCTCAAGTAGCTGAAGCATTGCAATAGAAAATAGAATCATTTGAATGGAAAGTCTCACTTCTTCAATGAAGTGAGACTTTTTTTTTGTTTTATCCCTACCCTATTTATCGCTGTTTGATTGCGTTATTGAGGCCGTTGTAATAATTTAGCGGTCTTGAAATTCTTTAGATAGATTTTCTATACTTGTTCAAGAACGACGCACCCAAGCTATAAAACGTTAAATTTAATTTCCGATGAAAGAATTACAATTCAGAGAAGCCCTTAGAGAGGCCATGAGTGAAGAAATGCGAAGAGACGAATCCGTATATCTCATGGGAGAAGAAGTTGCAGAGTATAACGGTGCGTATAAAGTAAGTCAAGGCATGCTTGATGAGTTTGGAGCTAAAAGAGTAATTGACACTCCTATTGCTGAACTCGGCTTTGCTGGCATTGGTGTTGGGTCTGCAATGAACGGACTTCGCCCTATCGTTGAGTTTATGACCTTCAACTTCTCTTTGGTGGCTATCGATCAGGTTATCAATGGTGCTGCCAAGATGATGTCTATGTCAGGTGGTCAATTCAATGTCCCTATCGTGTTTAGAGGACCAACTGGAAACGCTGGTATGCTTAGCTCTCAGCATTCTCAAAACTTCGAAAACTGGTACGCAAACTGCCCAGGTTTGAAAGTAGTTATACCTTCTAATCCCGCAGATGCTAAGGGACTATTAAAATCTTCGATAAGAGACAACGACCCAGTCATATTCATGGAGTCTGAATTAATGTATGGTGACAAGGGTCAAGTTCCTGAAGGGGAATACTTAACTCCTATTGGCGTAGCTGAAGTGGTTAAACAAGGTACTGATGTTACCATTGTATCATTTGGTAAATTCATGAAAGTGGCTCATGCTTCGGCTGAAGAACTTGCCAAAGAAGGAATAAATGCTGAGGTTATTGACTTGAAAACAGTAAGACCTATCGATTATGATACGATCATTGAGTCTGTAAAGAAAACTAATCGATTAGTAATTGTAGAAGAAGCGTGGCCACTAGCTTCATTGTCTTCAGAGATTAGCCACATTGTACAAAAAAGAGCTTTTGATCACTTGGATGCTCCTGTACACAGAATCACCAATAGAGATGTGCCGCTTCCTTACGCACCTACATTAATTGAAGAAATCCTTCCTAATGTAGAAAGAACTGTGAAGGCTGTAAAAGAAATCATGTACGTGCAGCAATAACTATTGCTGCACTTCTTTGATTAACTTCTTTAGTATGTCTGTAGCGGCGTCAGAAATTTTGGTACCAGGACCAAAAACACCTGAAACTCCGGCTTCATATAAAAAATCGTAATCTTTAGGAGGTATTACACCTCCTGCGATTACCATTATATCTTCTCTTTCAAGTCTTTTTAATTCTGCTATCAACGCTGGCACAAGTGTTTTATGACCAGCAGCTAAACTCGACGCTCCAATGATGTGTACATCATTTTCAGTGGCTTGTTTGGCTACCTCTTCCGGTGTTTGAAACAGTGGTCCAATGTCTACGTCAAATCCCAAATCCGCGAAACTTGTAGCTATCACCTTAGCTCCGCGATCGTGACCATCTTGCCCCATTTTGGCTACCATGATTCTTGGCCTTCGGCCGTCCAGTTCTTCAAATTGACCCACCAGGTCTAAGACCTTTTTTATTTCTTGATTGTCTTTCACTTCTTTTGCAAATACACCTGAAACGGCAGAAGTTTTCGGAACATGCCTTCCGAATGCTTTTTCCATGGCGAACGAAATTTCTCCTAAAGTAGCTCGCGCCCTGGCCGCTTTCACAGACAAGTCTAACAAGTTTCCTTCCCCAGTTTCTGCGCTTTTGGTAAGATCTTCCAATGCCCGATCTACAGCAGATTGATCTCTTTCCGCCTTGAGTTTATTTAATCTTTGGATCTGAGACTTCCTTACAGCTTCATTATCCACCTCAAGTAACTCAATATCCGTTTCTTCTTCAGTAAGATATTTATTTACGCCAACAATGATTTCCTGCTTGGTATCAATTCTTGCTTGTTTTCTAGCAGCTGCCTCCTCTATCTTCAATTTAGGCATTCCGGTCTCAATGGCTTTGGCCATCCCTCCCATCTCTTCAATTTCATTGATCGTATCCCAAGCCTTTCTAGCCAGTTGATCTGTCAAATATTCCACATAATAGGAACCCGCCCAAGGATCTACAACCTTAGTAATATCCGTTTCTTCTTGAAGATAAATTTGAGTGTTACGGGCAATTCTTGCTGAAAAGTCTGTGGGCAGCGCAATGGCCTCATCCAAGGCATTAGTATGCAGTGATTGTGTATGACCAAAGGCTGCTGCCATCGCCTCAATACAAGTTCTTGCAATATTATTATATGGGTCCTGGGCTGTCAAACTCCACCCTGAGGTCTGACTATGCGTCCGAAGTGCCATCGACTTTGGATTTTTAGGATTGAAGGTCTTCACCATTTTTGCCCATAAGATTCGAGCTGCACGCATTTTAGCAATTTCCATGAAATGATTCATGCCTATAGCCCAAAAGAAGGATAACCTTGGTGCCAATACGTCTACATCAATACCAGCTTCCACTCCAGTCCTCAAGTATTCCAAACCATCCGCTAGTGTAAAAGCCAACTCCAAATCAGCTGTAGCCCCTGCCTCTTGCATATGGTATCCACTAATACTGATAGAATTGAATTTAGGCATATACTCAGAAGTATATTTGAATATATCTGAGATGATTCGCATAGAGGGTTTTGGTGGATATACAAAGGTATTTCTCACCATAAACTCCTTTAGGATATCATTTTGAATGGTCCCACTCAATTTTGATTTGTCTACGCCTTGCTCCTCAGCTGCCACAATGTAAAAAGCCATAATAGGGAGTACAGCTCCATTCATGGTCATAGATACCGACATTTGATCCAAAGGAATTTGATCAAACAAAATTTCCATATCTAAAATGGAATCAACTGCAACACCAGCCTTCCCCACATCTCCAGTCACACGTTCGTGATCAGAATCATATCCTCGATGTGTAGCCAAATCAAATGCTATGGACAGTCCTTTTTGTCCTGAGGCTAAATTTCTCCTGTAGAAGGCATTAGATTCTTCTGCGGTAGAGAAACCAGCATATTGTCTAATTGTCCATGGTCTGGAAGCATACATGGCCGAATAAGGCCCTCTTAAGAACGGTGGTAAACCGGCTGAAAAACCTAAATGCTTGGCCTCTGTATTGTCATCGGGAGTATAGATTTCCTTTACAGAAATATCCTCAGGAGTCATGAACGGCTCAGTACTTTTTGATTTTGTTTTTGTATCCCAATCTAATTGGTCAAAACTAAGCGCTGAAAAATCTGGTTTGATCATGACGATGATAAGTTTTTAGTGATGCCCATTTGATTCAATACGTCTAGTACTGTTTGTAATCGATTGGACTTAGCATTTACCCAATTTGAAATTATTGATGAAGTAGCCTCAATACTTTTGCCTGCGGCCCATACATGTTTTAACTTATCAATGCCATTTAATTTCTGTATTTCATCCTGTCTGTAATCCTCATCCGTTCCACAACAGACGACGATGCTGTAGTCGCTAACGTCCTCAAGATTTTCCATTTTGGTTACTCTAAACCCTGCCCAATTAAAGAAATTGGTCACAAATGTATAACGAGCATTTATCATTCTGGCATTAACACCCGCTGCCACTAAACAAACCGTAGGTCTGTTCTCTTCTCCTCTTTCAGACACAAAGTCTTCAACTATTTTCCTCACAGTTTCAAAGTCAGCAGCCAGTGATACTGATGCTACTGACTGTTCACCTCGTAAGACCTTCTCATCAGCATTACCGAAATCATTTACACCTACCACTTTACGTCTTCCAGAAGCGATCCTGTTTTTTTGAAATTCTAAATCTTTGTCAATTTCAGATTGAAATACCTCTTCTTTGATTGCAGAACTAAAACCGCCTTTACATTCTATATTTTGAAATTTTCTCCATGACTCTTTAGCTATTTTTTTTGATAGGTCTTCCATGTAATAAGATCCTGCTGCCGGGTCCATGGTCTTAGACATATAAGATTCGTCTTTCAGCAAATTGGAAATGTTTCTGGCAATTCTATCAGATGATGTCAAAGAGTGTCTAGGATCAATACTTAAATAATCAACCCCGCCCAAAACTGCCGACATCGCCTCAGATGTACACCTCAAAAAGTTCGTATTAGAATCTAAAACGGATTTTGTAAATGGAGACGTAGAAGCATGTATTGGAATATTTATATCCTCTTCACCGTATTGCTTTAGCATCTGCGCCAGCAACATTTTCATTACCCTCACCTTGGTGAGCTCTAAAAAGTAACTTGATCCAATGTTTGTACTTACAAAAAGCCTACTCACTATCTTATCCAGGGAATGTCCTTGATCCATCAAATAATTGATGTAGAATACACTCTGAGAAAGCATAAAAGACAACTCGGCAGTAACTCCTCCTCCACTTCTTTGAATAAGACCACAGTCAATATTGATGACTCTATGTCCACGGGTACTTGCAGTGAGTAAACCCTCAATTAGTGCCACATGTTTTTGGCTTATTGTCGTTTCCACCTCTTTCAAGGATTGAAACAGCAGCACTTCACCCTCTCCTTCGGCAGGGTGATGATCTTGCCACCAAACCATAAACTTCCGATAATCTTCCAAACTAGAAGTCTGTAAAGCGAGAGTACAATACTCAGGAGACACTTTATTCAGCAGCTTCTCCAAATCATTAATTTGAGAACTTTCAAAAGTCAACCCGTCAGCGCCATTCATTAATGCATCCAGTACCTTGTCATTCGTTGCATCGATTCCGATCGGTTGAAGGTATTTCCAATCCAGGCTATTCTTTAAAGGAATGTGTAGTTTGTCCTCCGCGTCTTCTTTGTTGTAGTAAGCGGAAAGAGACAATGCTCTTTCGCATTTCCAATTAGAAATACGCTGTGCAGTATCAGCACCAAGATCTTGAATGAGTTTGTCGGTCCACTCCTTTTTTGAAGCTTTATCAAACTCGTCAAAATTGTATTCTTTTATCATAATTTTTGGGTAGAAATCGCAATTTAAGGCGTTAAGGACGAAGAAGGAAAATTTGAGAATTAATTATTGAAAATCCTGCTAACAAGCTCCTGAGGCCAATAAAACCACATTTTTAAAAAATTGCATTTTTCGAAGAAAATTCAAAAAAAAGAAGGGACTATAGATAATAGAACAATTTTCCAAAAAGTCAATACACAATTGATTTTTTTGTTAATTATTTTTTCTTCAAATTTGATGTCCGCTTTAGAGAGAGATGTTGAAAATAATCAGTTTTTAACCACCAACAATTTTAAACGAATGCATCTAAAAATATGGGATAAGTGCTTGGAGTTCATTGGGTCAAAAATACCCGAACAAAGCTTTAAAACTTGGTTTGAACCCATTATTCCCATAAAATTCACCCATCCTGTACTTACTATTCAGGTTCCTTCACAATTCTTTTACGAATGGCTTGAAGACAATTACGTACAAGTACTTAAAGCAGCAATTCAAGCAGAAATTGGCGAGGAAGGGAAATTAGAATATTCAGTAATTGTAGATAAGGGAAATTCGTCAAATCAGCCGTACACCGTCAATTTGGCCCAAAAAAACGGAATTTCTAAATTTGGACAAATCAAGGGGGACCAAAATCAGCGTTTCGCGAGTCCTTTTGCCCTTCAAGCAGTAGATGGCTGTTACCAAAAATCCAACCTAAATCCAGAAAACACATTCGAAACCTATATTGAAGGCGATTGTAACCGCTTAGCAAGATCAGCTGGTTTTGCTGTAGCTACGAAACCTGGTGTCACCTCATTTAATCCGTTGATGATTTATGGCGGCGTTGGACTTGGTAAAACCCATTTGGTTCAAGCCATCGGAAATAAAATTAAGGAGGAGTCTCCAGAAAACTTTGTTCTGTATGTAGCTTCTGAAAAATTTGCCAATCAATTCATTGAGGCTTTAAAGAACAACAACCTTCAGGATTTCACTAATTACTATCTTAACGTGGATACGTTGATTATTGATGATGTGCAGTTCTTCAAGGATAAAGTAAAGACACAGGAAATCTTCTTCCATATCTTTAACCACTTGCACCAAAACGGTAAGCAAATCGTCATGTCTAGTGACAGACCTCCTACCGAATTGCAAGGCTTACAAGAAAGATTGGTTTCAAGATTCAAATGGGGATTAACTGCAGACTTGCAAAATCCTGATTTTGAAACGAGACTAGCGATCATCCAGAAGAAACTTCAAGATGATGGATTGATCATTGATGATAAAGTACTCGAATATTTGGCGTATAGTGTAGACACAAACATCAGAGAGTTAGAAGGTGTACTGATCTCATTAGTAGCACACTCTTCGCTCAACAAAACTGATATTGATCTGGAGCTAGCCAAGCAGACACTCAAGTCTATTGTTAAAAATATTGAGTCAGAAGTTGGGATTGATTATATCCAGAAGACAGTTTCTGAATACTTCAACGTATCGTCTGACGACCTTAAAGCTAAGACTCGAAAAAAGGAAATAGTAATTGCCAGACAATTGGCCATGTACTTCTCAAAGGACTACACCAATCATTCACTTAAGAGTATTGGAAGTCACTTTGGAGGACGAGATCATAGTACTGTAATTCACGCGCTACAGTCTGTCAACGATATGCTCGACACTGATGCACGATTCAGGTCATCGTTCTCAGAGTTGAAAAAGAAATTTAAAATGAAAGCCATATAGGCTTTCATTTTTTTATTCTCCTCACTCCTACTTTCTAGAATAGAAACGGATAGTAAACTTTTCTACCTGAAGTGGTAATTCCTGAAACGATCACCTTACCCCTGATTTTGTTCAAAATATTTTCTAACTCCTGAGGAGATTCTATGTTGCTGTGATTGATCTCAGTAATGATAAACCCTTCTGGAATATCCAGCTTTCTAAAGAATCCATTACCTACTTCCACCACCCTAATTCCAGACTTAACTCCTAGCAAGTCCCTTTCAGCTTTTGATATTGCTTCGAATGATGCCTGCATGGATTGAGACTTATAAATGTCTCTCTGGAGCACTTCTGCCGTTCCTTCACGATTCGTAAATTCTAAAGTTTTCTCGATATTCCTATTTCCTCGTTTTAATGTCAGCTGAATCAAATCACCCGGATACTTGTAACCAATCATTTCTTCCAGTTGTGCTTTGTCATACAGTGGCTCACCGTTGACCGCCACAATCACATCTCCTTTTTCCAAATCCGCTTTATCTGCTGCCCATCCTTTTTGCACATGTGTAATAATGACACCATTCATAGTATTGATGTTCAATTCCTCGGCCAGTTCATTGTCGATATCCGCGAATTCAGCACCAAAAAATGCTTTCTGTACTTCGCCATACTGTACAATATCATTAAACACTTTCTTCACGATATCTACAGGCACTGCGAATCCATAACCGGCATAAGAACCAGTCATGGATAAAATAGCTGTATTGATTCCAATCAACTCGCCATTTCTATTCACCAAAGCTCCTCCGCTATTTCCGGGATTAATAGCGGCATCAGTCTGAATAAACGATTCTATAGGGAATTTGTCCTTAAGTATGTGGATGTTTCGTCCCTTAGCAGAAACAATGCCTGCCGTCACTGTTGAGGTCAAATTGAAGGGGTTGCCTACGGCCAATACCCATTCCCCTACCTTAACCTCACTAGAATTTCCTACTGCTATGGCAGGAAAGTCCTTTACATCAATCTTAATTACAGCCAGGTCTGTGGATGGATCTGTACCTACAATATGACCTTTGTAACTTCTTTTCTTATGAACCACTTCGATCTCATCTGCATCTTCGATCACATGGTTGTTGGTCACGATATATCCATCTTCTGAAAAAATCACTCCAGAACCTGTACTGATTCGTTGTGAAGTCCTGGGCTCAAAAAACCAGTCCATCCAGTGGCCCGTCCGGTAATTGATTACACTCAAATTTTTAATAAACACTACACTGTTTGTTGAATGCTCCGATGCATCTACAAAATCTTCAACTGGTAGCAGGTTTGAATGAGCTGCAGAGTTATTTGATATGAAATTGGACCTTTCCTGCGAACTTGATAAGCTTTGCACTTTGTTTGATTCCTGCCTCAACCCAGAGAATTCTGAATACTCCAGAGTAAACCAAACACCCATTCCTGCTGACAAAAATGCCACTAAACCTGTTTTGAAATATTTCGACATGTTCATTAAAACGTTTTTCCAATTGAAAAATACGAAGTAATGAGTGAGAAGTTGAAAAGGAGTGTGTTAAAGATTGTTAAGCCTATTTGCTCTTTAACCAATCGAATGCTTCTTCAACATCCTGAAAGAACTTATTGTGTGAAGCCTCCGGTATCTTGATAGTGTTTTGAATATCATCCACTGAAAATTTAGCAAATACATCCAATGGTGAAACAGTTGCAGAATATTCAATACCCACTTTGATCATCTCTTTGGTGAAATCTCCAGCTATGTATTTCTGTGATTCTTCGTCGAGCACCTCGATCTCACGTGCGTCGTAAAGCACCTTTCTTGCGCCTTCAAATGTGACCGCATCAATGATGCGTTGTGCCACCGCCTTAATTTCATCAAACGTACAAAACCCTATCCAACGACTCGTTAGGATTTTATTGATTGGACTCCAAAACACCTGTACGTAAGGTTTATTGAGATAAACCTTAGAATCCTTAGGTATTTCAATGGATGCGTTCATTTTCTTTTGGGGTCAACTACTAGTTCCTAACAAAGTTAAAATCATTTTGAAAAAAAAATATCATATTCAATTGACATTTTTCCAACTAAAAATGCTTCCAACCCTGCGCTTGTAGCGACACCGTGTTGTTGTTCTTGGTTACCATTTTCAAGCCATTGGCTTTTTTGTCTACATAACCTATAGTAGCAATATCAGGATGGTTCTTGATTTTTTCAAAATCATTTTGTCCAATGGTAAATAACAATTCGTAATCCTCCCCTCCATTCAACGCACAGGTCATCGGATCCATGTTGAATTCCACGGCTGTGTCATAAGCCATCTTAGCAATTGGAAGTTTGTCTTCGTAAATGGTTACCCCTACTTCAGAGTTCTTGGCAATGTGAAACAATTCAGAAGCCAGTCCATCTGATATATCAATCATAGAGGTGGGAACCAAGCCTAGATCACCTAACTCATGAATCACATCCATTCTAGCAGAAGGTTTCAACTGCCGCTTGACGATATAATCGTATTTTTCAAGATCTGGCTGCATCTCTGGGTTTTCCTTGAATACCGCCTTTTCTCTTTCTAATATTTGAAGACCCAGGAATGCTCCCCCTAAATCACCTGTTACACAGATGATGTCATTTTCTTCGGCGTTTTTACGGTACACCACCTTATCCTTCGACACCTCACCTATCACAGAAACAGATATCACCAAACCTGTGGGAGACGAAGTAGTATCTCCGCCTACTAAATCAACCTTATAATCCTCACAGGCAAATTGAATGCCCTTGTACAATTCCTCAACTGCTTCTACAGAGAACCGATTGCTCAATCCCAAACTCACAGTAATCTGTTTTGGAATTCCATTCATAGCTGCAATGTCAGAAACATTCACTGCCACGGCTTTATATCCCAAATGCTGCAAGGGCATGTAGGACAAATCGAAATGTACCCCTTCCAGCAGCATATCCGTAGAGATGAGTTGCAACAAGCCTCCTGAGCCAAAAACAGCTGCATCATCTCCAATGCCTTTTAGGGTAGAACTGTTTTTATTATTAAACTTCGAACTGATTTGATCAATCAATCCAAACTCACCTATTTCGCCTATTTCTGTTCTTTTTTCCGACATTATCCTTTTATTTCCTGACACAGTTCAACTAGTACACCATTGCTCGACTTGGGGTGAAGGAAACAAACCAATTTATTATCAGCTCCCTTCTTAGGTTCCTTATTTATCAATTGAAAACCCTCTTCTTCCAATCGCTTCATCTCGGCATAAATATCCTCCACTTCAAAAGCCAAATGATGGATGCCTTCACCTTTCTTCTCAATAAACTTAGCGATGGCACTATCCTCTTCGGTAGCTTCCAGCAATTCAACTTTGGATTCACCCACCTGAAAAAATGATGTGGAGACATTTTCTGAATCTACTGTCTCTACTTTATAGCTCGGCTGACCAAAAATTTGTTCGAAAAGTTGATCCGAATCCTTCAGGTTCTTCACTGCGATACCAATGTGTTCTAGTTTCATTTTTGGAGATTAATTATTCAAAACGATTCTAAATAAATCGTTAGATTTGCAAAAAAAGTGAAACTTTTCTGTACAACGAAGGGTTTTCTACTTTTAAAAGTTAGACATTCAAATAGGTATTCAAAATACCCTTAGATATAAGAAAATATGTTGACCGTATCCGAAAAAGCGCAAAACAGAATAATAGAATTAAAGAAGGCAGAAGGCCACACCGATCAGCACAACCTTAGGGTTTCTGTAAAAGGTGGCGGTTGCTCTGGATTGATGTATGATCTGTCCTTCGATGATCAGATCACTGACAAAGACGATGTATTTGAAGGCGCCAATGGCGTGAAAGTGATTGTAGACAAGAAAAGCCTTTTCTATCTGCTAGACACTACGCTAGACTTCTCCGATGGCCTGAATGGCAAAGGTTTCCAATTCGTAAATCCCAATGCCACCAGAACTTGTGGCTGCGGCGAGAGTTTCGCTGTTTAGCCTTTAGTTCAACCAAAATATTTGAAAGCCGAGGGTTTAATTCTCGGCTTCTTTGTTTCAGTTCATTTGCTGTTCTAAGTGTTCCGAAGGGTCACTTAGAATATTTCATCAAATCAAGTCTCCAGACTTGATTCTTGATTTGCTCTTTCAAGTCTCGCTTCGCTAAGACTTAAAAGAGCTGGGTGTGAATAAATACGATCGAGTAGAACCGAACTCACCTCATTTCTGCTGTTTTCACGAGATCGTTGCAACCATAATCTAATCTATACTGTTTTTGTTCGCCACTACTCACAACCGTCATATTTAAGGTACCTTGTTTTTTCACAATTCGATCTCCAACATTCAATTCAAAAAATATGCCTGAACGCTCTATTAAGAATAAATCACTCCTAACAATTCCCTCCCCTTCATTATACTCAACAATTCTATGCAAATGACTACTTGAATCAACGTAAACATCTGACAATACAGCATCAAATTTTCTATCGATAATTTCTTCTGAAAATTCACACTTTTTCTCTCTGTGCGAATTCAAGCCACAACTTTCGAAAACAAAAATCAAAACAATCAATTTAAAATGTCAGCCTTTCATGCATGAGTGGTTTAAAACACAAATAACTTTATAGCTCCTTCATTTCTTAATCTCAGGAAAACTATCATTCCCAATCAAACCTGTAGATTCAAAACGATTGTCATCCGAGCGATTTTCTAAGTTCAATACGCCTCTAGGACATACCGCAGAGCAAACCCCGCAGCCTACACAGGAAGAACGGACAATATTTTCTCCCCGTTGCGCGTACCAGCGTACGTCGATGCCCATTTCACAATAAGTAGAGCAATTGCCACATGAAATGCACTGGCCGCCATTGGTGGTGATTCTGAAACGGGACTTGAACCGCTGCACCAATCCGAGGTAAGCCGCCAATGGACAGCCAAACCTACACCATACCCTATTTCCCATCAAAGGGTAAAAACCTGTACCTACCACACCTGCGAATCCGGCGCCAATCCATCCGCCATAAATTGATCGTAATTGATAAGAACTTACTCCAAGCAATTCACTCTCGCCGGTCCAATAGGTGTACAACACGCCGATAGTCATTACAATGGCGAAAACCAGCACCGCATGAATCGATAGACGTTCAAACTTCCAAGCCTTTAGCGATTTGTCAGACAACTGACGAAAAGGGTCCCCAGCGGTTTCGGCAAGACCTCCACAACCGCAAACCCAGGAACAATACCAGCGCTTGCCGAAGAAATACACCATCACAGGTACGCCAATCAGCGTGAGGCCAATACCCCAGCCTAGCATGAATAATCCAATACCACCATGATTAATGAGCGTATTTAACTCATTGTCAAAGAAGAAGTCATAATCTAATGGCCAGATGTTTTTGAAATCGAAATACGGTTGATTCAAACGAATCAATATTTCTGGTATCAGGAAGGCAAAGGCCAACTGAAAAAACATCACCGAAGTGGTCCGCCAAAGCTGGTATTTGCTGTGACGGTATTTGATCATCATACGTACACCCATTACTATAATGGCCAGCGTATAAATAAAGCCATAAAGAAAAAACCGTCCTGCATCCGATCCTTTGAGCCATTGACTCACCGGGTCGACCATCAGAATCCAAGAGGTCATGTATTCAGGATAGAAATACAACACGATATAAAAAAGAATCAAAAAGGTCCCAATTAGAATTCCAATCCAGCCAATGTTTTTCGCCTTACTATGAAATGTGCCATCATTTTTGATACCGGGAGGGCCAAGAATTTTCTTGTTGGGTAGAATGTAAAGTAAGGCACCCAAAATCATCAATGAGTAAATCAGCACAAATGAGAACTCCTTATTTTGCGATACCCACCCTTCAGATGAAGCTTTCGTGAAAGCATATTTTAAATCTTTGATTTCATATTCATTAAAGCCTTTTTGATTGATAACTCCATACTTAGCAATGTTGTCCTGAACTATCTTGAGTGAATTGCGCATTTCCTCTTCGCTGCTAAAATTCCGTCCATCTAGCCATCCACCATTGGACTGAAATGCCTCCCATTGATAGCCAGTCACGGCATCCTTTGTTCTAAAAGCTTGCTGAGCCTTATCCATGGTAAAAGCACCATCGGAATTGGCATCAACGATATCATCAATTCTCTGATCACTGATACCGAATCGCTCTAGCTGGAAAGAGTTAGCTTTATTGAACGCTTTATCTAAAGCTGAATTGAAGCTAAACGACTGGCTAAACGTCTGACCCAACTCATTTTTAGCAAACGACTTGAACAACTCAGATTTAGCATCATCGCTTATCTGCTCATCAATGATTTCTCCTGTCAGCTTGTAGTTTTCACTAACAAAAGAGCCCACAAACAAGGCAAAACCGACCAAAAAGGCAAGGAGCCCAATATTTTGAATCATTTTATAATTCATGTAAATAATCTTTTTAGTAAAGACAGTTTGGTATTTTGGACGGTCATAAAATCAAATTCTTGATTGAACTTTTCTCGAATACTGTATTCATAAGTTTTATAAAACTCAGGGTCAAAATTGGCTTGCTCCAGATGTCCCATCACAAAGTTGATTTTTCGCTTTTGGCCAATCCAGTCATCCCAGACCTCATGCCGCATTCTTATTCCTAATACATTAACACCTAAAACCGCCATAGTTTTTTCATCAAAAACTACTCTCAGTAGTTTCTTCTTGTCTTCAGACTGCCAAACAAACTGTTCTTGTCCGACTTCCAATTCAGGTTTTACCTGACCATAGGTTTGATATTCAATATTGAAAAACTTGGCAGAATTGAACCATATTCCTGGTTTGTAGGTCGTCTTCACTCCTGTGATAGTACGTGCCACCGTCTCTCCCATCATCCGACCCGTATACCAAACTTGCTCCACCGGACGACGTCCCTTTTGCGGATTTTGATGCTCAGCACAATCGCCAATAGCGTACACCTCAGGAATATTAGTTTCCAGATATTCATTGACGACAATCCCCCGGCCTATTTCTAGTTTGGTATCTTTCAGCCAGCTAACATTTGGAGAAACTCCTACCGTGAGACCCACGAATTGACATTCGATTTCTTCTCCATTTTTGGTGATCACAGAAACAACATTATTATTGTCATCAGTTTGAATCTGATCGAGCTCAGTTGCCAGTCGCAAATCAATATGATGTTCAATAATTTCTTGATTGATCATTTCAGCCTCTTCTTCAGGCAATACAATATCCCAGAAATTCTTCTCCCTGACCAAAAAAGTCACTCCCACTCCTTTGGAATGAAACATTTCGGCTAATTCAATCCCAATTAGCCCTCCGCCCACAATTATCGCATGTTTGGTAGATTTCGTTCGTTGCGTTATATACTCCAAATCTTGTTTGCTATACAATCCACTCACACCATTTGCGTCCTGACCAGGCCAACCAAACTTATTGGATGTTGAGCCGGTCGCAATTATCAACCGATCATATGTCAGTTGTTCTCCACTATCCAGTTCTATAGATTTTGAATCAAAATCAACACCTGTGACCCAAGCTTTAAGAAGATCAATTTTATTTTTCTTCCAAAACCAGTTCTCATATGGCTGTGTATGTTCAAACTCCATATGACCCATGTACACATACATGAGGGCAGTTCTAGAATAGAAATAGTCAGTTTCCCCTGAAATCACTGTTATTCGGCAATCAGCACGCTTTCTAATATGCCGCGCCGCGGTTATACCAGCGACGCCATTCCCAATTATAACAATGTGTGTGTTTTCTTGCATATAGCCTTGATAATGATCAGCACTACTTAATTCTCATCTAAAATACAACTATCAGAAAGAAAGTTCCCTCCATATAGGTAATTCCCCTAAGAGATAGTAGATACCCGTAATTTTCATATTTTTTCTAAGAATAGTTTTGTGTGTTGGTACAGCTTATTATCTTTGTATCACAATTTCGAAAGAAAGAAAAATATTTCGAATTGCTACATCTTTCTGGCACGATTATCGTATATTAAGGGTAGCATTCAATTACAACATTTAAGGTTGTTGAGGTAAGTTTAGGTTAGGTTGGTTTAGGGGTTGCACGTCAAAAGGCAGCCCCTTCCTTTTTTATAACCCTTTACTTTTCTAAATCAGAGCGGTCAAATCCGCAATCTCGCCTTCGTACTTTTTACAACTCACTCCAAATTTCTCAAGAAAGTCTATTCCCTCATCTGAGGTCAATCCTTTGTATTCCGCATAAGATTTTAGATAAACCACCTCTGAAATACCCATAGAAAAAATAATTCTTGCACAGGAAAGACAAGGAGAGAGTGTTACGTACAATTTAGAACCTTCCACTGAGGCATTATTCTTTACAGCATAAAGAATAGCATTTTGCTCAGCATGAATAGCCAGTGTACAACTTCCTTTAGAATCTCTATCACAACCTGTTTCAGGAAATTCTTCGTCGCAGTTGTGCGTATGAGCTGGAGGCCCATTGTATCCTATGGATATAATCCTTGTTTCTTTTACCAGCACAGCTCCTACATGCCTTTTGATACAATGTGAACGTTTGGCCAGGTTTACAGCCAATTCCATGTAGATATCATCAAAATCAGGTCTCTTCATAGTTCTAAATCTTAGGCAAGCAATTTACCGAATACCTTAATTCTCCTACACAGTTTTTCCAATAATTAAGTTCATCATTCAATTACTTATAATTGTATAACACTAAACCCAAGAATAAATGAAAATTAGCGCTCTAATTTTAACTCCTATCTTATTTCTCAGCTATTGCACTTCCCCTCAACCAGAAAAAAGAAATCAGGGTACGTTGAGCAAAAATGCAATGGTCGTCTCCGCCCACATCCTTGCTTCAGAGGCCGGTAAGGAAGTCATGAAAACTGGTGGTAATGCTTTTGATGCAGCTGTAGCGACACATTTCGTACTGGCAGTAGTTTATCCTCAGGCCGGTAATATCGGCGGTGGTGGCTTTGCAGTCTTTCGGCTAAGCAATGGGGAAAATGGCTCTCTTGATTTTAGAGAAAAAGCACCTATGGCCTCCAGTGAAAACATGTACTTGGATGAAAACGGCGAGGTCATCAAGGATAGCAGCCTGGTCGGTCATCTTGCAGTGGGTGTACCTGGATCTGTAGATGGCTTGTACAAATTACATCAAAAATACGGCAAACTTTCTTGGTCCACTCTGATACAGCCTGCTATTGATTTGGCAAAAAATGGTCATGCTATTAATCAAACATTGGCAGAAGAACTCAACCATTTTAAGACAATTTTTCTTGACATCAATCAAAGAAATATTCCGTATACTAAAAGTGAAATTTGGAAAAAGGGAGATACTCTAACCATCAATGATTTGGCAAAAACTCTCACCGCAATTCAAGATAAAGGAAGGGATGGATTTTACGCTGGATGGGTAGCGGAAAAGCTTATTGAGGAAAGCAAAAAAGGCAACGGCTTGATTGGGATAGATGATCTAAATAATTACGAATCCAAGTGGCGCAAACCACTCATCGGCAATTATAAAAACAGACAGATTATCACCATGGCTCCGCCCTCAGCTGGTGGCGTAACCCTCCTCCAAATGCTTCAAGGATCAGCGCAATTTGACCTAGAAAAATCCGGTCACAATACAGCATCAACCATACACAAAATGATCGAGATTGAAAGACGAGGATATGCCGATCGTGCCACCTATTTGGGCGACCCAGATTTCGTAGATATCCCATTGACCAAATTGCTAAGTTCGTCTTACAACAAACGAAAATTTTCAGACATCAATCCATCCAAAGCCACACCATCCAATCTGATAAAGGAAGGTCAGGTGGACGTAATCGAAAGCATGGAAACGACGCATTTTTCTATCCTTGACAAGGAAGGAAATGCGGTGGCCATTACTACTACTTTAAACAGTTATTTTGGCTCCAAAGTGCTCGTAGAGGGAGCAGGTTTTTTTCTTAATAATGAGATGGATGATTTCAGTATGAAACCAGGTGTTCCCAATCAATTTGGATTGATCAGTACCGAAGTAAATTCGATCGCACCGGAGAAGAGAATGTTGAGTTCCATGACACCAACCATTGTCGAAAAAAATGGCAGAGCCGAAATGATTTTAGGCACACCTGGAGGCTCCACAATTATCACTTCAGTATATCAAACAATACTCAATGTTGTTGACCACCATATGACCATGCAGGAAGCGGTAGATGCGTCAAAATTTCACAGTCAGTGGTTACCAGATAAAGTCTATTTTGAAGAAGGAAAATTTAATCAACTTGTACTGGATTCATTAAAACAATTTGGACATCACATTGAATTCAGACGTGCACTTGGCAAACTCGAATGCATATTGATCTATGATGATGGCACCATTGAAGGAGCACCTGATATTACCAGAAATGAAAGTGCGGCAGCAGGCTATTAAGATCTAATTCATTCAATGATTTAGATCAAGCTGTAATAAACCAACTATTCCCATTCAGTAAAACTATCAATACTTTATAATGAAACCTATCATTTAAATAAAAGCATTTAAACACCTGATTAATAAAATATTAAATATCATTCATAGATTTTGTCTATTAGCTTTCAAGTACACATTTTACTCTTTCATTTATTCTATTTTTAGCGAACAAATCGGGAATTATATTTAATTTGGCCCTTAGAATTTATGCTTAATACAATATGGCCACAGATAAAATCGAACTCCCTTTAGATCTCTCCTACCTTTATGAGATCAGTGATCATGACCGAGAATTCATTTATGAAATGATTATGACAATTGTAAAGAATACACCAGAAATGTTAAGTGATATAGAACGTGAAGGGAAAGCAGAAAATTGGGAGCAAGTGGGTCGACTTATGCATAAACTCAAACCTTCCCTATTACTACTAAATATAGATAATCTATCTGCTCATATCAGAGAGCTTGAAGGCAACGCGAAGGCACCAAGAAATATGGAGTTGATACCAAAACAAATCGCAGAGCTACGTGAACTCTGCGATATCATTTTGAAAGAATTAAATGACCTGATCAAGTCAGATCAATTCTAGAATCTTACTCCCATTCAATGGTTGCAGGTGGCTTCGAACTGATGTCATAAACCACTCGATTTACACCCTTTACTTTATTGATTATTTGATTGGAAATATCTGCCAAAAAATCGTAAGGCAAATGACACCAATCGGCCGTCATGCCATCCACACTTGAGACGGCTCTTAGCGCCACCACTCGCTCGTAGGTTCTCTCGTCTCCCATCACTCCTACAGACTGAATTGGAAGCAGCATCGCACCCGCTTGCCACACATCATCATAGTGACCTTTGTCCTTCAATCCATTGATGAAAATATGATCTACTTCTTGTAAGATTTGAACCTTCTCCGCAGTGATATCCCCAAGTATTCTGATCCCTAAACCAGGTCCTGGAAATGGGTGACGACCTAATATTTTTTCATCAATATCCAGCGATCTCCCTACTCTTCTTACTTCATCTTTGAAGAGTGTATTGAGTGGCTCTACCACCTTCAAATTCATTTTGGCCGGAAGGCCTCCAACATTGTGGTGAGACTTGATAGTGACCGACGGTCCATTGACGGAAACTGATTCAATGACATCCGGATAAATGGTGCCTTGACCCAACCATTTTACGTTCTTTATTTTCTTGGCCTCGGCATCAAATACTTCGATAAACACGCGGCCAATTGCCTTACGTTTTTCTTCTGGATCGGTCAAACCTTCTAGTGCTTTATAGAACTCTTTCGAAGCATTTACTCCCTTTACATTTAACCCCATACCTTCGTAAGATTTTAGCACATCGCTAAACTCATTTTTTCGAAGAAGTCCATTATCTACAAAAATGCAATGTAGGTTTTTTCCAATCGCATGATGGATAAGCATCGCCGCTACCGACGAGTCCACCCCACCGGATAAACCAAGTACGACCTGATCATCTCCTAGCTGATCTTTTAGCTCTGATACCGTAGCATCTACAAAAATATCTGGTGTCCAATCCTGGCTACACTTACAGATATGTACTACAAAATTTCTAAGTATAATTTTTCCTTGCGTAGAGTGTGTCACTTCAGGATGAAACTGAATACACCAAACCGGATGGGTAGTACTGTGAAAAGCTGCCACTTCCACTTGAGGCGTACTTGCTATAATTTCAAAATGGTCTGGAATACTTTTGATGGTATCACTATGCGACATCCATACTTGTGAATCAATGTTCACTTCTTTTAGCAGCTCGTTAGTGGTATCTACTTTGGATAGATTCGCTCTGCCATATTCGCGAATTTTAGAAGGAGTGATTTCTCCCCCTGATTTATGTGCAATCAATTGAGCACCATAACAAACACCTAAAATCGGTACTTCACCAATTAGAGCACCTAAATTGAGATCTGGATGATCTTCTTGTCTTACCGAACAAGGACTTCCAGAAAGGATCAAACCTTTGACTGAATCATCTAATTCTGGTATCTTACTAAAAGGGTGAATTTCACAATAAACATTCAGCTCTCTGACGCGACGTGCGATCAATTGTGTGTATTGAGAACCGAAATCGAGGATGATAATCTTTTCTGCCATGCGCAAAATTAACACAGCCTTTCTGACCTGCAAGTGGTCTGAGGAATTAAGTTTAGATTTATTTCAGACTTTGTGAAGAGTCGAACAAAACAGCCTCTAAAAGCGCTGTAGAGCGTATTTAAGATAGAGATTTACAGCAGGTATGGTTTTGTCAAATGTTCGACCGTACCCAGGAATCGTGTACACATCTAAAGGCTCCTGTTTATCATACTTATCCATAATACGCAATCGCAAATGAAACCCAGCATAAAGTCCCTTCCAGAGCTTTGTCTCAGAACTCATCACTACTTCAAACCACTGAGCGGAAAGGTTGTCCCGAACGAAAGGCTGCAGTAAATTATCATATAAACCAGAGGCGCTCGTAATATTCAGTGTGCCTTTATCCTTGAAGCCAGCTCTCGCATATCTAGCGGAAAAGTATAAATTGTTCTTAGCTTTAAAGTCAATTTTATACCCAAGTCCGATTCTATAATAGTTTCCTTCAGACGTGTATTCTGTATTTTGGTAGGCACCATGGGGCGTTAAGGTCGAAAAGCCATACTCTCCTATCACGACAATTCGATCCTTGAACTCCAATTGACCTCCAAATTCAAACTTTGATTCTGTTTTTAAGAATTGAGCTGCCAATTTTCCATAATCCACCGAAACAGCTATAGAAGAGAGAAAAGGTTTAGATAGAACTTCGTCGACTTTTTCATCTACCACCTGTAGTGAGTCTTGTCCCTTACTTTGAAATGAGACAATTGCCAATACGAACAATAAACATCTAAAATTCGACATAAATAGTTGTTTGTGAAGCTTCGCAGCCATTACATGACAAATACGGGTTATTGAAATCCGTGCCTAATATTTCAATATCAGAGGCACTAATGATTACCTTATTTTTTTCATCAGCTGCCGTAGCTCGGCTATATCTAATCATTAGATTATAAACACTATCCGCTATGGCAATATCTAAGTCCACGTCATCAGCTTGCATATCCAATGGCAGTTTCCATACTGTACTGCTGTCTTCATAAGCGATACGTTGTCCATTTTTATTATTGGTGATGGATGACACCTTTACAGAACCTGAATTAATAGTTGATGCCGTACTCAGCCAGCTAGCGTATGCAACATTTACTGCTGAATCTTCTTTTTCGATAACAGAAAGGTTCAGATTAAGTAATACTATATTCTCTGCAACTGTTGCACTATCCTCCTTTAAATCACCTCCATTGGCAATTGAATCTGTTAATGTAATCAGACTATCCACTAATAAATCCGCACTATCTCCGAGCGTCATAATGATAGAATCATAAATTCCTAATTCCTCATCTAAAGAATCGGTGATGAAGTTAACAACATCCAAACTGTCTTTATTGAGAAAGAATATACCTACCGTTGGATCGCTTACCGTTGGATCCACTTTTTCTTCACATGCCCAAATCGCAGCAAATACCCCAATATAAAGGATGAGCAACCTCATGATCTTAGGATTTCCAAACGAGCTCTTTCTCTCCATCACGCAAATCTAAACGATAACAGATATTTTAAATGCATTAAATTTCACTTCTTATACTTAAAAATGAACTCGTGTTCACTTCTTGTACACCTAACTTTTTTCTAACCAGCCAGCTCAAATCATAAATTTGCTAAAAACAATTCAAAAATCTATGACACCTCTAAAACCACTTAAACTTACCATCTTCTTGACCCTCGCTCTTTTTGCCTGTAATCCAGCAAAAAAGGCACCTGATTTTCAGGCTCCTCTGTTTGACCGGCTTGGTAACAACCACTTTAAGATTACTACAGCTAATGAATGGAGTCAAAAATTTTTCGACCAAGGATTGACATTAACCTATGGCCTCAACCATGCCGAAGCCATGCGTTCTTTTAAAGAAGCCGCTCGACTGGATGAAGAATGCGCCATGTGTTATTGGGGAATGGCCTACGTTCTGGGCCCCAATATCAACGCTGCCATGGATTCATCTTTGGTAGTAGAAGCCAATGGATACATCGATCAGGCCAAACAATATCTAGACAAGTTGACCCCGCTTGAAAAACAATTGATTGAATCGATAGACCTCAGATACCCTAAAGACAAAACACAAACACTTGCAGTTTGTTATAAGTCATTTGCCGATGCGATGAGAATTACTTATAACAATTTCAAAGAAAATGATGATGTGGCCACTTTATGTGCAGAAGCACTTATGGACTTACATCCCTGGGATTATTGGAATACGGAGACTGGTGAACCTCAGGCGTGGACTGGCGAAATACTAGATATGCTGGAAGCAACTCTAGCATCCAATCCAAAACATCCAGGAGCCAACCATTATTATATCCATGCCACCGAAGCCTCCAGGAATCCAGGGCGAGCGATTGAAGCAGCTAATACTTTAACTGATTTGGTTCCTGCTGCTGGTCATCTGGTCCACATGCCAGCTCATATTTACATCAGAACAGGCAACTACCATGAAGGCAGTGTAGCTGGAGAATTATCAGTGATCGCTGACAGCCTTTATATCACTAATTGCAAAGCTCAAGGCATATATCCTCTAGCATACTACCCTCACAACTATCATTTCTTAGCTGCTACAGCTACACTAGAAGGCAGAGGTCGTCTCGCCATAGAATCCGCCTTTAAAGTAGCACAAAATGCGGATGCACAACTCATGTATCAGCCAGAATGGGCTACGCTCCAACATTATTTCATCATTCCTTATTACATATTGGTCAAGTTTGGTCAATGGGATAAAATACTGGAATTGTCAAAACCAGATTTATTATATCCAAAAGCCATTTGGCATTATGCGCGAGGGATGGCCTTCCTTGGAACCAATCAAATTGAACAAGCTCAAAACGAATTGAAGTCACTCCAAAGAATTAATGGCAAAGAAGAACTCCAGCAAATTTCTATATGGGAATTAAATACGGTAGATCATTTGGTCCGAATTGCTGCCTTGATTCTGGAAGCCGAATTAAATAATAAGCAGGGCAACTTCGAAGATGCGATTTCTAAGCTCAGTCAAGCCGTAGCCATTGAGGATCAGCTAAACTATAACGAGCCACCAGATTGGTTTTTTTCAGTGAGACATATCCTCGGTGCCATTTATTTAGAGAATGGTGCACATGAATTGGCTGAAAAAACCTATTTGGAAGATTTGTCTATCTACCCAAGGAATGGATGGGCGCTCAAAGGATTGCTTTTGAGTCAAGTGGCACAAGGCAAAACTGAGGATGCAGATTTAACTTCTGACAAACTAACAGAGGCCTGGAAGCATGCAGATTTCGAATTACCTTCATCAAGAATTCTCCATCACTCTATTCCTGTTTTTGATGGGTTGGAAATCAAAACATTGACCGAACAACTCACCAACGTACCGGAACTACCAGTATGCGGAACTAAGACAAGGTCATAAAATGTTCTGAAATATACATGCTCAAATATTGAAAATCGCTTTGAGCGTGTATATTGCATTATGGTCAAAAATGGATTTTTGGTAGGAATATGTTGGCTCTCCATGTATTTCTCTGGGCAAGCCCAAAACATGGTACTCAATCCTGGTTTTGAAGAAAACTGGGACTGTCCATTCACCATGAATCAACTCAAATTCACCAAATCATGGTTTCCGTTTGGAACCGCAGACCCATCTCCCGACTTCTTTCATAGTTGCAATACAAAAAATATCATGGGTGTCCCCACAAATGTCTTTGGAGAGCAAGAAGCACATAGCGGAGAAGCCTATATTGGGGTTATTTCCTACTTAACATCCAAAAGCGGACGTGGCTGGCGCGTACCCGAAAATCATCGTGAATTTGCTATGGTCCAACTGACCAAACCACTTGTTGCAGGCCATCAGTATTATGCAGAAATGTGGGTTAACCTGGCTGACAATTGCGAATTCGCCATCAACAGTCTTGGTATGTATTTCACCAGAGATATGCCTAATTTCGACTGGCAGATTATGAATTTCAATCACTATAAGCCTCAGGTGTCTAATCCAAAAGATCGAATATTAGAAGACCATGAAAATTGGACTAAAATCTCCGGAACATTTACTGCCAAAGGAGATGAGTTGGCTTTATCTATCGGGACTTTTGCACCGGATTCCGCCTTGAAAACAAAGAAGACAAAACGTAAATTTTCTCACATTCGAGATAAAAGAACACCTAAGCACCTACAGCCCCAAATCTCCTACTATTTAATTGATGATGTATTGGTAAGGCCAGTGGATCCCAATGAGTCGATTTACCCAGATCCAGCTATTACAAAAGTAGAACCAGAAGACGAATATTTTGGTCCGGCTGAAATAGGCAAGAAATTTACTTTACAAAATATCTATTTTGAATTTGACAAGGCCACCCTTTTAAGGACCTCCTATTTGGAACTGAATAAACTACTGGCCTACCTGGAAAAACATAGACGGGTGAAAATTGAGATAGAAGGACACACTGACAATGTTGGTTCCAGAGAGTACAATCAAAAACTATCAGAGGCCAGAGCCAAAGCCGTAGTAGAATATTTAGTCGCCAAAGGGCTCAACGAATTCAGATTGGAATACAAAGGCTACGGCAGTAGTCAGCCCATTGTACCCAATGACACCCCTCAAAACCAAGCCCTAAATAGAAGGGTCGAGTTTGTTATTCTAGAAAACTAAAAAGTAACGACCAGTTTGCCCATCTGATCACCAGCATGCATTTCGTCAAAAGCTGAGATAACTTGATCAAAGGCTCTCACTGAGGAAATGATTGGTTTGATGTTGTTCTCAGAAACAAATTTCACCATTTCTCTAAATTCTTTATCCGACCCCATAGTACTGCCATGAATGCTAGCTTGACTCCAAAACAATCTAAACATATCTAAATTTTTTGGTGCTCCGGTAGTTGAACCATAATGTACCAATCTACCTCCAGGTTTGATCAACCTTAAGTAATCATTCATGCTATTGCCTCCGGCACTATCGATAATTACATCAAAACCTCCCGTAGTTTTTAATGCATATTTAGACCAGCTGTCTTCTTTATAATTGAAACCGCCGACTGCACCTTTTTCAACAACTTGAGCTAGCTTGTCTTTACTTCCAGATGTCACATACACTTCTGCTCCAACTGACTGGGCAAATTGAAAAGCAAACTGTGCCACTCCTCCTCCTATACCTGAAATCAGTACTTTTTGTCCCTCGCTTACCTGTCCTTTTGTGAATGTTGCCCGAAAAGCAGTTAATCCTCCCAGTGGTAAGGCTGCAGCCTCAGTGAAATTCAAATGCATAGGTTTTTCACTCAAGCGATCTGTACTAACCACCACATATTCAGCAAAGGTGCCGTTTGTTGGCATACCAAGTATGTGATAGTCAGCAGACTGTGCTGCTTCATTATTTCCCCAGTTGATATTGGGATTGATAATTACTCCTTTATTTAACCAACTACTATCAACACCCTCTCCAATTTCCGCAACAACACCAGCGCCATCAGAGCCCAAAACTGTGTCGTATTGAATGTTTGGATACATGCCAATCCTACACCATTGATCCCGATGATTTAAGGCTGCAGCTTTCACTTGAATGAGTACCTCTCCTTTCTTTGGTGAAGGTTTTTCAATTTCACGGATAGCAATTTTATCCTGACTTTCGTCAACTAGTATTAAGGCTTTCATGTTGTTTTGGGTTGTTTAAAATGGTGCATCACCAGAAGGAGATTCTTCTCCTTCATTGGCTTTTGACGGGAATGTCATTGTATTGGGTGAACTATCAAATTCAGCTGGGATACCAGCCGATGGGAAGCCTCCACCGCTGTAGTCACCTCCCATGATTGACCCATCCAAATCGGCAAACTTGGTAAACCGTCCGATAAACTTAAGTTTAACATTTTCCAAAGAGCCATTTCTGTGCTTGGCAATGATCACTTCACCAGTCCCTGCCGTTGGCAAACCATCTTCATCTTCAGTAATATCATAGTACTCCGGACGATAAAGGAACATTACCATATCGGCATCCTGCTCAATTGACCCCGATTCCCTCAAATCCGAAAGTTGAGGTCGCTTGTCTCCTCCCCTAGTCTCCACGGCTCTACTCAACTGAGACAGTGCAATCACTGGAACGTTCAACTCTTTAGCAATTCCTTTCAGGGCCCTTGAAATCGAAGCGATCTCTTGTTCCCTATTTCCAGCGCCGCCACCTGACTTTGACGAATCACCAGACATCAGCTGCAAGTAATCAATGATAATCATTTTGATATCATGCTGAGCTTTCAATCTTCGACATTTAGCTCTTAATTCGAGAATACTCAAACCTGGAGTGTCATCAATGAATATGGGCGCCTCAGTCAATCTAGCTGTCTTATGAACCAATTGCTCCCACTCATGATCAGCCAAGTTTCCTTTTTTAATCTTGTCACTCTCTAGTTCAGCTTCTGCTGAAATCAATCGATTGACCAACTGAATAGACGACATCTCTAGAGAGAAAATTGCCACAGCTTCTCCAAACTCTACAGCAGCATTTCTCATGGCAGACACTACAAATGCCGTTTTTCCCATTGCGGGACGAGCAGCGATAATTACTAAATCGGATGCTTGCCATCCAGCAGTCACACGATCAAGTTCAGTAAATCCACTTGGAACTCCAGTCAGTCCATCCTTATGCTCTTTTCGAGCTTCGATCTCCATAATAGCCTCATGCATCAATTGCTGCATGCCGGCATAGTTCTTTTTAATGTTGGATTCAGATATTTCAAATAGTGCTTGCTCCGTTCTGTCAAGCAATTCAAACACATCTTCAGTATCCTCGAAGGCATCCTCCTGAATTTTTGCTGAAATACGGATTAAATCTCGTTTTATCGCCTGCTCAGTAATGATACGAGCATGATACTCAATATTGGCAGCAGAGTTCACCCTAGTGGTAAGGTTAGCGATATGATACGCCCCTCCTGCGATCTCTAATGTTCCGTTTTTCCGTAATTGAGCAGTGACAGTCATAATGTCTACTGGCTCTGACTTATTAAATAGCTGAACAATCGCCTCATAAATTTTGGCGTGACGGTCATCATAAAAACTTTGAGGTTTTAGAATGTCAATGACCGTAGTCAATGCATCCTTTTCCAGCATTAATGCACCCAGTACGGTCTCTTCGATATCAACGGCCTGCGGCTGCATTTTACCCAGCGGCACCAAAGCAGTCTTGGATGGGCTCTTCCTACCACCTATTTTATTTTTGACATTTCCTTGATCGGGAGAATCTATATTGGCCATAATTTTAATAAAGAAAAACCTAGAATTACATCTATTTCAAATTCGAAAACAAACATATAAAAATGGGCGGTGTATTCTTTCTAAAATTCGATTGGCTTATAGACAACATTTCCACATTGAAATGAAGGCTTAAGAGTGCTCATATATGTAAACGTATACTTATAAGATTATTGTTGTTCAAATTATAAGAGTAGGTTTAATTTGCACACCTTACTAATTGTCTTATTTTTGAAAAAATTCAATTCCCGCATGAGTCAAGAAAATCAAAAAATCTACATTATCGCCATTGGAGGTGCTGTAATGAGCAGTTTAGCCATTGCCCTTAAGAAGAAAGGAATGACTGTATCTGGCTCTGACGATAAGATTTATGACCCTGCGGCGAGTTTATTGAAATCTCATGGATTACTACCCGATGAAATGGGTTGGGATGCGAATAGAATTGACAATTCTATAGACGCAGTCATAGTAGGGATGCATGCTAAAGCAGACAATCCAGAATTGCTGAAAGCACAAGAATTAGGTATTAAAATCTGGTCATATCCAGAATTTATCCGAGCCCAGTCTGACAACAAACAAAGAATCGTAATCACAGGCAGTCATGGAAAAACAACCATCACTGGAACCATTATTCATGTGTTGAATTATTGGAATCGGAATTTCGATTATGTGATCGGGGCTAAGATCAATGGTATCGATGAGACTATAAAACTATCAGACGCTCCTATAATCATTATAGAAGGTGACGAATACTTCACTTCACCGCTAGACCCTGAACCCAAATTTCTAAAATACGATCATCACATTGCACTTATCAGCGGAACGGCTTGGGATCATATCAATGTTTACCCTACTGAAAAAAGCTATTTGGAGCAATTCGAAAAGCTTGCTGATCGAACTCCTAAGGCAGGTACCTTGGTTTATTGCACAGATGACAAACAAGCAAAAAAAATAGGAAATGAGGATCGAAATGATGTACGGAAAGAGCCCTATGAAACGCCTAAATACAAGGTTAAGAATGGTGCTTTTGTAATCAACGGAGACACGTCAGTCAAACTCTTTGGCAAGCACAATATGCAAAATATTGAAGGGGCTAAAACAATTCTCAAGAGAATCGGAATTACTGATGAGCAGTTCTATGAAGCAGTAGCATCTTTTGAAGGAGCATTCAAAAGGAATAATCTCCTAGCTGAGAATAATAACACCTCAGTGTACACCGATTTTGCTCATGCACCTTCGAAGCTGGCAGCTACTGCTGCAGCGCTTAAGGAATTACATCCTAAAAGGAAATTAGTGGCATGTTATGAGTTACATACCTTTAGTAGTTTAAACAAAGATTTTTTAGCCAACTACAAGGGAACCTACAAGGCTCCAGATGAGGCCATCGTCTTCTATGATAAAAACGTAGTTCAGGAAAAAAATTATGAATCGATAGCAGAAGACGAAATCAAAGCTGCCTTTGGCAGAAAGGACCTCGTATTATTTACAGATACTGAAAAACTGCAGTCCTACCTTCAAACCAAATCCTGGGAAGATCAAGACTTGCTGTTCATGAGTTCTGGAACATTTGGGGGGATGGATTTAGCTGCTTTCGCCAATAAAATTGTTTAATAATCGAGTAACTGATTAATCACTTGAAACAACATTAATGCAATTAAATTTAAAAAATCCGCTAGCAGTTTTCGATCTGGAAACTACTGGGACCAATATATCAACTGATCGCATTGTTGAGATCTCAGTGGTTAAAATCATGCCTGATGGAGAGGAAATAGTAAAAACGATGAAAATCAATCCTACTATTCCTATTCCTATAGAAACGAGTATGATCCATGGCATCTACGACAAAGACGTCAAGGATGCCCCTACTTTTAAGTCTATTGCCAAAAGTCTTGCAGAATTCCTAAATGGATGTGACTTGGGTGGATTCAACTGTCTGAAGTTTGATATTCCTTTATTGGTTGAAGAATTTGCAAGAGTAGATGTGGAATTTGATATCTCCAACAGGAAATTCGTGGATGCGCAGAAAATTTTCCACATGATGGAAAAAAGAACCTTGACGGCTGCCTATAAATTCTACTGTGACAAATCTCTCGATGGCGCCCATAGTGCAGAGGCCGATACATTGGCTACGGCCGAAGTAATTAAAGCACAGGTTGAAAAATACGATGGGCAAGAAGTAGTAAACCCAATGGGTAAAGTTGTTGGCACTATGGCCAACGATATGAAAAATCTGCATGAGGTTTCGGCCGCAAATATGGTGGACCTAGCCGGTAGGTTTGTAACTAATGATGATGGCGTGGAAGTATTCAACTTTGGCAAGCACAGACACAAACCTGTAGAAGATGTACTGAAAGCTGAACCAGGCTATTACGACTGGATGATGAAAGGAGACTTTCCGCAGGACACGAAGAGAAAATTAACTCAAATCAAGCTTAGAGGATTTAATGCGCGATAGATTAATTAACGCTCTTTTCTTTAAGCTCTAACATTTTATCCAGGTTCTGAATATACTTGTTTGGTCCTCCAGCTGCATAGCCCGTTTTTCCGTAAGCCTGAATCTGAAATCTTTTTCCATCAGGTCTGTCCAAATCAAACATCCAGATAGTAGGAAACCCAGTAACTCTAAAAGCTTGTTGCAACTCTGCATTCTGTTTTTTTTGCGCTTCTGGCAAACTCGTTCTTCTTGGGTAGTCCAACTCCAACAAAACCACGTTTTCTGCAGCCCATTCTTTAAATTCTGGCTTATTGAAAACTTCCGCCTTCAACCTTTTACACCAACCACACCAGTCACTACCTGTGAAATTGGCTAAAATTGGCTTGTTTGTTTTCTCTGACAATTGATATGCCTCTTCGACATTCACTATCCATCCATCGTTTTCCGACGAACGAAACCCATTCTTCACATCCTGAGCCATCGATTGATCCGCAATCAACAAACTCACCACCAAAACACAAGTACTTAAAACAGAGGCCTTATTCATCATTCTTAGACTTTATTTAAAAAATTACAATTCAAAGGTACATTTTTTTGAAGTGCACTCATACTCTAATACTACATATAACCACTTTAGGTTTATTTTATTACTTAATATTATGTAAAGAGTGATATTCTCTTCAAACTATAAATGCCTAGTTTCTAATATTTATTATATTTAGATAAAGAAGATGAAATATGCACAATTGCAATAAATGCGAGAAAAGAGCCACATTACACTGCAGGTCATGTGGTAGGTATTGGTGTGTTAAATGCCAGGAAGAACATGGAAAACCAGGTTTATTCGCTGGTAAATGTGCGGTGTGCGATGGAATTGTGGTTAGATTAGAACACCAAATCAATTAGCCTCCTACTATTTCTTTAAGATCATGAATTAGGCTTTCCCAAAGCTCCTCCAACTCTTGTTCATCATCCATTTCAGAATAATCAGTTACTCTAATAAAAACTGACTGCGTCATCTCATTCATGTCAATTTTGAACTCCACATAGTTGGGATCTTCATCCTCCGAGATAAATTCAAACTTCACTTGTGAATTGGTCCGATGAGACACCATCTTGGCTTGGCTTTCTTCTCCATCCCAAATAACAGTAAATATTTTATCTTCATTGATGTTGACATCATCGGCAAACCATTGGGCTAGCCCACTTGCCGTAGACAAGTAAGGATACAGCATTTTTTTTGATGCCCTGATCTCATATTCCCCTACATATTTGTACTTGCTCATATCCTTTAAAATCGATTTGCTATTTACTCAATGTATGAATTTTCTACGAATGTATCAAAAGTTTTTATAAAGACTTGTGAATAAACAAACAATGGCTAGATTTGCACCTCGAAAAATCACACGGCGAGGTAGCTCAGTTGGTTAGAGCGCAGGATTCATAACCCTGAGGTCACGGGTTCAACTCCCGTCTTCGCTACTAGATTCAAAAGGCAGTTCCTATTTTTTAGGCAACTGCCTTTTTCTTTTATTGAATTTTGGGGAGCTGTACAAACATTGACCATTAGCCCATTTTACAACTCCTTTAATCTAACCAATTAATTCAATAATACTATTAATTTTGCGCACTTATATCAAATAGTACCAACGAACAAATGGCATCATACGACTACCAATCGATCGAAAAAAAATGGCAACAATACTGGCAAGAACAGCAGTCCTTTAAGGCTGATGTGAATCAGAATAAACCAAAATTTTATGCCTTAGATATGTTTCCTTATCCATCGGGTGCTGGATTGCATGTAGGCCACCCTCTAGGATACATCGCATCGGATATTGTATGTAGGTTCAAAAGAACGAAAGGGTTTAATGTATTGCATCCTATGGGCTTTGATGCTTTTGGATTGCCTGCAGAGCAGTACGCCATCCAAACTGGCCAACATCCCGCTGTCACTACAGAGCAAAACATCGCCAGGTATAAGGAACAATTGAAAAATATTGGATTCTCATTCGACTGGAGCAAAGAGGTTCAAACCTGCGATCCCAATTATTACAAATGGACACAGTGGATTTTTATCCAATTATTCAATAGCTGGTACGATCATGACACCAACAAAGCTAGAGATATTAAGGAGTTAGTGGCTGAGTTCGAAAAAGAAGGAAACACAAAAATTAATGCGGCTTGTGATGAAGATGCCACTGAATTTTCTGCAGTGGATTGGAATGCTTTCAACGAAGCCAAACAACAAGAAATTCTACTACAATACAGACTCACTTATTTATCAGAGACCACAGTAAACTGGTGCCCTGAAATGGGAACTGTACTATCTAATGACGAAGTGAAAGATGGTTTCTCCGAAAGAGGTGGCTTTCCTGTAGTAAGAAAAAACATGAAGCAATGGAGCATGAGAATCACTGCTTATGCTGAGCGCCTATTGGAAGGTCTGGATACCATCAACTGGCCGGAACCACTCAAAGAAATGCAGCGTAACTGGATCGGAAAATCCAAGGGCGCAGAGATGGATTATGCTATCGAAGGCCACGATGATAAAATCACCGTATTCACCACACGAATAGACACTGTATGTGGTGTTACTTTCCTGGTACTTGCACCAGAACTAGAGCTGATCAATAAAATAACAACAGAAGCTCAGCGCAAAGAAGTAGAAGCCTACGTAGAAGTAGCCAAAAATAAATCGGAGCGTGATCGAATGACCAACGTGAAGACGGTTTCAGGTGCTTTCACTGGTGCCTACGCGATCAATCCATTCAACCAAGAACGTATTCCAATCTGGATTGCTGACTATGTGCTGGCTGGCTATGGCACGGGGGCTGTGATGGCCGTACCAGGTGGTGATCAAAGGGACTTTGATTTTGCCAAACACTTTGACTTGCCCATTTTGCCCATCTATGAAGGTATGGATATAAGTACAGAGGCAGATGCTACCAAAGAAGGAAAGATCATCAACGATGGCATATTAAAAGGTTTGACGTTTCAGGAAGCTACCGACAAGGCCATTGTCTTTCTGGAAGAAAATGGGATTGGAAGTGGTAAAATAAATTACCGAATCAGAGACGCTATTTTTGCTCGTCAGAGATACTGGGGCGAACCTGTGCCGATCTACTTCAAGGATGGCATCCCTTATCCAGTAGCGCAAGAGGACTTGCCAATTGTACTACCGGAGATAGACAAATATCTACCTACCGCAGATGGTGATCCGCCGTTGGCCAGAGCAGAAGGGTTTACTTACACCCCTAAGGGTTCTAATGAATCTTACCCACTAGAACTAAGTACGATGCCTGGATGGGCCGGATCTAGCTGGTACTGGTATCGATACATGGACGCCAGCAATGATGGAGCTTTTGTTTCGACTGAGGCGCAAAATTACTGGAAAGATGTGGATCTGTACATCGGAGGTACAGAGCATGCTACTGGTCACCTTCTCTATTCCAGATTCTGGAATAAGTTCCTTTGCGATCGTGGGTTTGCCAAGGAGGAAGAGCCATTCAAGAAATTGGTAAATCAGGGAATGATTCAGGGACGATCTAATTTTGTTTATAGAGTAAAAGGAACAAATCAATTTGTTTCATTGAATCTTAAAGACCAACACGAAACTACACCAATGCACGTAGATGTAAGTCTGGTAAACAATGATGTGCTAGATACAGAAGCTTTCAAAGCCTGGAGACCAGACTTGAAGGATGCCGAATTCGTTCTCGAAGATGATAAATACATCTGTGGCTACGAAGTAGAAAAGATGTCTAAGTCGAAGTACAACGTGGTCAATCCAGATGATATCATTGAAAAATACGGCGCAGATACACTCCGAATGTATGAGATGTTCTTGGGGCCATTGGAACAATTCAAACCTTGGAATACACATGGTATAGATGGAGTATTCAAATTCTTGAGAAAGTTCTGGCGACTGTTCCATAGTGGTGAAGAGAATTTTGAAGTTTCTGAAGAAAAGCCAACAAACGAAGAACAGAAAATCATTCATCGTACGATCAAAAAAGTAGAAGAAGACATCAACAACCTGTCTTTGAATACTTCGGTCAGTACATTGATGATTGCTGTGAATGAATTGACGGCTCTGAAATGCAATAAACGTGAGGTATTAGAGAAACTAACCATTGCTTTATCTCCTTTCGCCCCTCATTTGGCGGAAGAACTTTGGGAGCAATTGGGACACGAGGGTGGAGTGAGCTTGGCTCAATTCCCTGCCTTCGATGAGAGTTTCTTGACAGAAAGCACGCATGAATATCCTATTTCAATCAACGGTAAGGTAAGAGCTAAAATCGCTTTTGCTATTGACAAACCTAAGGACGAAATAGAAACCGAAGTATTGGCTCATGAAGCGGTTCAGAAATGGACAGAAGGCAAACCACCTAAAAAGGTTATCATCGTTCCTAAGCGAATTATCAATGTGGTAGTTTAATTACCAACTGCATTTGTTTGAAGAAGGCTTCCAGTTGGTTCATTCCAATTGGAAGCCTTTTTTTTGCCTTCTTGAATGATTATATTGAATGAATAAACGCGCTTAATTATGAAGTACACAGTTGATATCATTATCGACCTACCCAGACCGAAAGTCATCTCGCTATTTGATAATCCCGACAATATGCACAAGTGGCAACCCGACTTAGTGAGCTTCGATCACCTCAGCGGTGATCCAGGCCAACCTGGGGCAAAATCCAAATTGCATTACAAAATGGGCAAAAGGGAAATGGAGATGATAGAAACGGTAACCAAAAATGACTTACCGAATGAAATGTGTGGAACATACGAAACAAAAGGCGTTTTCAATATCATTTCAAATCGATTTGAAGAGGTTAGTGAAAAGCAAACCCGATGGGTTTCAGAAAATGAATTTCAATTTTCAGGCTACATGAAACTTTTGGGCATATTCATGAAAGGAGCCTTTCCTAAACAAACCCTCAAATTCATGAATCAGTTTAAAACTTTTGCGGAAAACGAGACTAGCTAAGCTAGTACTTCTGTTACTTTCTGAAGCATATCGTCTGTAAAATTGAGGTGCGTAACCAGTCTAATATCATTTGGACCAAAAGGGACGGCTAGCAAGCCTTTTTTCTTCCAGTCGTTTAGTAAATCACTCACTGATTTGTCTTTTGCTATAGACACAATGACAATATTGGTACCTGCCGATATGATGTTTTCCACATACATTTTATCCTCAAACATATTAGCCAATTGATTGGCTCTTCTGTGGTCATCTTTTAGGCGTTGAACATTATTTTCCAAGGCATAGATACAAGCGGCCGCCAGATATCCTGCCTGTCGCATACCACCACCAAATACTTTCCTTACTCTTCTGGCTCGGGCAATAGCTTCTTTTGATCCTAGCAAGGCTGATCCCACAGGAGCTCCCAATCCTTTGGAAAAGCAAACAGAGAGAGTATGAAAACATTTGCCATGGTCGACAGGATTTTCTCCAGTTTTCACAAGTGCATTAAAAATCCGCGCACCATCTAAGTGCATTTTTAGCTTATTTTCCACTGCCACTTTGGTAATATCCTTTATCACATCCAGTGGAAAAACACTCCCTCCTCCTTTGTTTACCGTATTCTCTAAAGCGACCATTGATGTCCGTGCATAATGGATATCATCCGGGTTGATGTTTTCTTTTACATCATTCGCAGTAAAACGACCCAAATCGCCATGCAACAACTTCATTGAAACCATCGAGTTATAAGCTGCACCTCCTCCTTCATAATTATAGATATGTGATGTTCGGTCGCACAATACCTCATCCTGGGGCTGAGTATTAATTCTTACCGCAATTTGATTGGTCATAGTTCCTGATGGACAAAAAAGTGCTGCCTCTTTCCCGAAATATTTGGCCACCTTATTCTCTAGCATCAAAATAGAAGGATCCTCACCAAAGACGTCATCTCCGACTTCTGCGGTCATCATGGCTTGCAGCATCTCATCAGTCGGTTTTGTAATCGTATCGCTTCTCAAATCAATTGTCATGGTATGAAATTTTCAGTAATGAAATTAGACAGGCTTCAACAAGGTATTAAATTTAACAATCTAAATCTGCTTTCCTAAAAGAATCAAGCATTCAATCGATACAACTCTTGTTGAATGATTTCCTTTACATCCTCTTGAAAATTCCTGATTGTATTCATTGTGTATTTTTTAGGGTCTATCGGCTCATGTATTACTATTCTACACCTTCTTCTACGAAAGTAAAATTTACTGTCATCTGGGAAAATATGCCAGTTGTCGGCTAGTGTCACAGGCACCAAAGGTGAACCTGTCTCAAGGGCCATTCTAAAAGGGCCTTCTTTAAATGATTCTAATGCCGGCGGCTGATTACTTCTAATTCCCCCTTCAGGAAATATGGTTAATGAGCAACCATTCTTCAAAGCATCCACGCTTTTTTTATAAGTAGCATAACGATCTCTTAGTTTTGCACGGTCAACCGTAATATGAAATCTTCTGAAAATTTGTCCCATCAGCGGGACCTTAGCGATAGACACCTTTCCCACAAATTTAAATGGAATAGGCACAAAAGGCATGGTAGCAATATCCAAGAATGAAAAATGATTAGGACAGAAAATATAAGATGCTTTTTTGTCCAATGCACCTAGCTTAATCACTTCAACTCTCACACCAACTAAAAAGAAAAACACGTAAGCCCAATAATGATTAACAATCAAGGCTAGTCTATCATATTTGAAAAACAAGGCCAACAGAACCGCCGGAGTACCCAGGATAAATGTGATGGTAAACATAAGCGCTGCATAGACCATATAAATCCTGAGCGCAATAATTTGAATCAGATTAGTGGGTAGGTTTTTTGAATTCATTGTGAGTTTTTCAATAGCTGGTAAAACTATTTGATCTTTGAAGAGAACTAAAGGATTATTTATCCTTTGTATCCAAATTTTTTAAGCAAGCTATCTTTCTTTCTCCAGTCACTAGCCACCTTCACAAAGGTCTCTAAGAACACCTTCTTTCCGAAGAACTTTTCCAATTGCAACCGAGCTTCAGTTCCTACCTTTTTGATCGCCTCACCACCTTTCCCAATAATTATCCCTTTTTGCGATTTTCTCTCCACGAAAATTTCTGCACGAAGCCGAATAATCTCTTCATCTTCTTTGAATGATTCTATCTCAACTTCGGTGCTGTAAGGCACTTCTTGCTTGTAATTCTTAAAAATTTGCTCTCGAATAATCTCAGATGCAAAAAACTTTTCTGGTTTGTCAGTCAATGTATCACCTGGAAAATAAGCAGGATGCTCCGGCATGAGTTCGAGGATCTTTGCAAAGAGCACGTCAACATTTTCTTTAGTAAGTGCAGACACCGTCATAATCTCAACTTCTGGATATAATAAACTCCAGTAGTCAATTTTATCTGTCAACCGCGATCCTTTGTTTAGATCCGTCTTGTTAATCACGAAAATCACAGGTCTGCCACTAGCTATAATTCTTTCGAGTGTTTCCTCATCTTCTTGTTTCTCCATGAGTTCCACGACATAGAGCACCAAGTCAGCGTCCTCTAGCGAGGCACTGACAAATTTCATCATTGATTCTTGTAGTGTGTACTGAGGCTTCAGTAAGCCCGGTGTATCAGAATATACGATTTGAAAATTGTCACCAGTCAACACTCCCATGATACGATGACGAGTCGTCTGCGCCTTGGATGTGATTATTGAGAGATTGTCTCCTACAAGGGCATTCATCAATGTAGATTTTCCGACATTCGGCTTGCCTACAATGCTCACAAAGCCCGATTTGAAATTAGTTTCGCTCATAAAAAAAATAAAGTCCAAAGGTACTTGTTTTTTAAACAACGGGCTTCTACTTTTGCATCGCAATTGAGGGAAAAACAAAGGATTTTATGAGCCTTTCGTCTCAAAAAGCATAGTAAAATATATCGCGGGATGGAGCAGTTGGTAGCTCGTCGGGCTCATAACCCGAAGGTCGCAGGTTCGAGTCCTGCTCCCGCTACTACACAAAGGCTAACATGAAAATGTTGGCCTTTTTTTATGTGTAAAATACAGAAATGTAGTCTCCGAAGTTCAAAGATTCGATAATTCCATTGTGGCAATTCCATTGTGGCAATTCCATTGTGGGTCTATTCCCGCCACTACACAATGGCTAACATGAAAAAGTTGGCATAAAAAAAGCCAGATCAACGTTATGAACTGGCCAAAGAATAATGAAGCAAATTTGTTTGCTAGGTTAACCACAAAAAAAGGTTAGGCTGGTTATCTCCTTCATCAATATTACTAATTATTGATAGTTCAAAAGTAACTGGTCATGGGTAGGTTTAAAATAGGTATTGATACCACAATTTCTACTAGGTACTAGTACCTAGTAGAAATTTCAAATGGAATTGGCTATATTCCTTACAGCTTTAAAAAGAGCGAATTATGATCAACAAACAGACCTCAATCTACTCGATTCTAATAGCGCTTTTGTTATTGGGATTTTTAGCATTTCAAATTCCAAATCTGCAATTCGATTATGAACTGGAAAATTTCTTTCCAACCGACGACCCAGATCTGACTTATTATGAAAAGTTTACCGAAACATTCAGTTATGATAATGATTATCTACTCTTAGGGTTTGAAGCAACAAATGGCATATTCGATTCAACCTTTCTTAGTCAAATTGATAGTGGCTTGACTTTAACAGAAAAACTACCCTCTTCAATGCAGGTTTACTCACCAACTTCCTTAAAATATTTGGCAAAAACACCGATGGGTTTCATCCCAATCCCATTATTGCATATTTCCTCTCCTTCCAAACTCAGTCGGGATAGTAGCAAATTGTACTTTCACCCATTGTATAGAGAAATGTTTGTCTCCAAATCTGGAAAAAGCATGAAAGCAATTGTTGTTCATGAAAGATTTGCTACTAAAGAGGAGGCAGACGAATATGTACATCAAATTCAGGAAATCTTCAAATACTACGCACCTAGGGTTCGGATTGCAGGAAAAGCTGTAGCTCAAACTGCTTTTGTGGATGCTGTAAAAAACGATTTTGCCACATATATCCTGATAGCACTTGTTCTAATATTCCTATGGCTTATTGTTTTTATGAGACAGATTGTACTGATCCTCACTTCACTCTTCATATCCGGACTATCTGTAGTTGCTACTATTGGGTTAATGGCATTGGCAGATAAAAAAATTGATGTCCTTTCCTCTCTTATTCCGACTATTCTACTTGTAGTATCGATGTCAAACATCGTGCACCTTTTTTCACATATTCGTCAGGAATATCTCAAAACACATAAATTAGACATTGCGCTAAATCTGGCCATTCGCCAAGTGGGTGTTGCTACTTGCCTGACTTCTTTTACAACTGCCATAGGATTCCTTACGCTTATTACGATTAATGTAGAGCCTATCATAGACTTAGGGTTGTATGCTGCTGGAGGAATAATATTAGCTCTCATAATCACTTATTTACTTTATCCATCAATAGTCGCATTAATTAACCCAAAGATCAAAGAGACTAGCAAGAGTAAAACGTTTTTTTCACCTTTAGAAAAACTCTACAATACCGTAAATAAGAAATCGAGTCTCATTCTTACTATATCTACCGGATTATTTGTAGTGAGTCTATACGGTTTAAGCAAACTGGAAATTGATGCCTATTTAGTCAACGATTTACCAGAAGATGATATCGTAAAGTCTGATTTCATCTTTTTCGACAAGGAGTATTCGGGGTCCAAACCTTTCACACTTAGTCTATGGACTAAAACAGCAAACCACCCCATATACAGCCAAAAAATAATCAAAGAATTGGATAAAATTGAGCAGGTAGTAAAAGAGCATACACAAGCTGGTGACTTGATCTCGCCAGTTTCTATGGTCAAAATTGCCAATCAAAATCTCCACAGAGCATCTCCGTCCTACTACAAACTCCCAGAAACAACTAAGCAATGGCAAAAGGCATTTCACCATATTCAAAAAACGCATATGGAGGAAAGATCCACCAAAGTCAGTACAAAATCACTGGCACAAATCACAGGCTACTTTCAAGACTTGGGTTCAAAAGATGCCACATTGAAACATGCTGAACTAATGAAAGCTTTAGATAATCAAATAAACCATGAAATTATTGGATATCGCTTGACAGGCACCACACTATTAATTGACAAAAGCCATGAATTGCTTTCTAAAAACCTAATAAAAGGGCTCGGTATTGCCATATGCATTGTGGGAATCATTGCCGGCTTACTTTTTAAGTCGTGGCGAATAGTTGTCATTACGCTCATTCCTAATCTATTTCCAATAATTATCGTGGCTGCAATTATGGGTTATTTTTCTATTCCACTCAATTTAAGCACATCGGTGATTTTTGCGATTTCCTTTGGGATAGTGGTTGATGATACGATTCATTTTCTCAGTCAGTTTAAATATGAATATCGCAATGGCAAAAACAAAGAAGCAGCTACAAAAGCAGCCATACTCAAAACAGGCAGACCTATTTTGATGACAACAATTATTTTAAGTTCAGGATTTTTGGTCTTTTGCTTTTCTAGTTTTAGTGCTGTTTACTATATGGGACTTTTCGTATGCATATCTTTTTTAACAGCTCTTTTAGCAGATTTGTATCTATTGCCAGTACTCATACTTAAATGGTTGCCTCACCACAAAAAATGAGAACTTATCTAATCTTATTGACTTGCATGCTTTCATGTGGCGCTATCAAGCCGGGCGATAAAGATAAAATTAACGGGTTATGCCTGGTTGCTCCTTCCTTCGAATTGAAACTTGAATATTATCAACCTATTCAAAATACAGGAGCCAATTGGGTAGCCATTATACCCTATGCGTTTTGCAGCCCTGTTCAGCCAAATGTCACTTTTGACCATCCCAACCAATGGATTGGAGAAACCTCGTCTGGCATTACAGAGGCCATACGAATGGCTCATCAAGCGGGACTAAAAGTTATGCTCAAACCACATATCTGGGTAATTGGTCAAGGCTGGGCTGGAGATTTAAATTACAATTCACCCGAACAACTGGAAAATTGGAAGTCAAGTTATAAGACCTATATTTTGAATTATGCAAAAATTGCAAATGATCTGAATGTAGAACTAATTTCCATCGGCACGGAAATTCGACAATTAGCAAAAACAAATGATTCCTATTGGATAGACCTCATAGCGCAGGTGAGAGAAATTTATGCCGGACCTCTGACCTACTCGGCTAACTGGGACAATTATCAAAACATTCCTTTTTGGGATCAACTGGACTACATTGGTATTGATGCCTATTTTCCAATAAGTGAATCAAAAACTCCAACCATAGATGAGCTCTTAGATAAGGGTTCAAAAACTAAGGAAATTTTAAAAAAATTCTCCGACTTACATCTTAAAAAAGTGCTATTCACAGAATATGGTTTCAAAAGTCAGGACTATTGCACTTCTGGACATTGGAAAATTCATGACAATAATCATAATATTAATATTACTGGCCAAGCCAATGCTTACAAAGCTCTCTTCAAACTATATTGGAATGAACACTGGATGGCAGGAGGATTTGCATGGAAATGGCATTATAAACACAATGAAGCAGGTGGAAATACAAACCGAGATTTTACACCTCAAAATAAATCAGCTGAAAAAATACTTAAAAACGAGTATTCTAAAAATCAAAACTAGTACGTATATTTCCGCTATGTAAATCGTTGATTGTCGAATTTAAAAATACACGCTCATCACTTGATTTTTATAAAAAAAATGCAATATTGCATAGTCATAAATTGACCTGGAATTGATCTCAATGATTCTGGTAAAACTTTAATTCTAAAAACTATAATTATGAAAACTAAATTACTCGCATTAGCCTTAATTGGTTTATTCACTTTTAATGGTGCTATGGCACAAGAGCAAGGAGATTTCAGAGCCGGTCTTGGCCTAGTATTAGGTACAAAAGCAGGCGTCGACAATAATGGGTCTTCAAAAATGGGATTCGGTCTATCTCCTTCTATTGAATACTTAATTACTGATGTAATAAGTGGAACAGCCTCTTATGATTGGTATTTCAAATCTGACGTTGGAGGAACAGATGTTTCTATTAGCTCTTTCAACATTGAGGGTAGATATTATTTTATGACCGATGACACTCAAGTATATGGAGTTATTGGTGCTGGCATAGTAAGATCCAAAATAGGTAGCTTTTCAGACTCTGAAACTGGATTAAACATAGGCGCTGGTGCAAATTTTCCACTTAGCGATGTACTAGGACTAAATACCGAGTTAAAGTATCAAACTGCAGGAGATGGTCAATTAGCAATAAAAGCTGGAGTTTTTTATACTTTCGGAAACTAATCAGGTTTCTTAAAAACTTTAAAGCCCCACTCACCTGGGGCTTTTTTTATGTCTTTTTTTGCGTTATCTCATAACCTTTCTGGGTTTAAAAAAACTCTGCATCAAATAAATAGTTCAGTTTTTTTCTATAAATTCAATGCAATAACAACAAAACATAATAATTATTAAACCTAAATTTTCTATTATGAAAACTAAATTACTCGCTTTAGCCTTTGTAGGCTTATTTACAATTAACGGTGCATTCGCACAGGAACAAGGTGATTTCAGGTTGAATGCTGGAATGCCTATGATATTTTCACCTTATGGTAGTGATTTCCGAGTAGGGTTTGGATTTGGTGCTGAGTATTTAATCGCCGATGCTTTTTCAGTAGCTCCTTCTTACTGGTTAACCAACAAAGACAACGCTAAAGTAAACCTATTCAACATTGATGGTCGATACTATTTCATGACAGACGCCACTCAAGTGTATGGCGTAGCTGGTGTTTCATTTGTTGGTGGTGATGTGAGTTCTTATACTGGATTTGCCCTCGGTGCCGGTGCCATTTTTGGCATTTCCGATGCTATTGGGATCAATGCAGAATTGAAATACCACTTAGGTAAACCTAGTGGTGCAAACGATCCACTAGGAATGGGAGCTTATCTTGGTCTTGTTTATACCTTTGGAAACTAATTTGATTTCAATCAAGAATTTCAAGCCCCGACTTCTCGGGGCTTTTTTTATGTTTTAGGTTTTATTATTTGAATCAACAGACCAATCAAAATCACTCCTACACAGCCTATTACATTAAACCATAGATAGCCAATCTCTGTGGTTGAAAACAAACCAATAACCAAACTCTGTGAAAGAATGGCTCCCCAAAACACTGCAGTGCCTCGCACATACTTAAAGAAAAAGGCCACGAGGAAGATACCTAGAATATTGCCATAGAAAAGTGACCCCAAAATATTCACCATCTCGATCAAATTTTCGGATTGATGTGCCATGAATGCAAAGCAAATAGCCAGAATACCCCAAGCTGCAGTTAGTAGCTTAGAAACAAGCATATATTGCTTTTCCGTGCCATTCGGGTTGACCAAGTTTTTATAAAAGTCAATCACTGTCGTGGATGCCAAGGCATTTAATTCACCCGAGGTGGATGACATAGCCGCTGAAAAAATCACTGCTATCAATAACCCAATTATTCCTTGTGGTAAATAATTGAGGATGAAGGTCAAAAACACATAATCCGAATCTTTCAGCTTGATCGTATCATCTGTCGAGGCGATCAGATTCTTCATTTCTGCTCTGGAACTATTCACTTGCTCTGCTGTGAATTGTAAAAGTTGCTGGGCTTCCTCCTGGTCTACTTTTGAACCAGAATTCAAGGCATCCTTATATACCATTGCTGAAGCCTTTCTCTTGCTTACCCAATAGTCGTGGTCTTCTGTAATCAGTTCAATGTTTTCTGTACCCACTTGCTGCTCAATAATCGTCAAACTCTGCTGATTGAAATGAACTGGCGGCTGATAGAAAATGTAGAACACATACAAAAGCGCGCCCGTGAGCAAGATGAAAAATTGCATAGGAACCTTCATCACTGCATTGAACATTAAGCCCATTCTACTTTCGGCGGTGTTTTTACCACCTAGGTATCTTTGAACTTGAGACTGATCAGTGCCAAAGTATGACAAAGCCAAAAACAAGCCTCCGAGTATTCCTGACCAAACAGTATATCGTTTTTCAAAGTCAAAAGAGAAATCAACGACATTCAGCTTATCCAGACTCCCCGCAATGTGTAAGGCTTCTGGAAACGTCACATAATCAGACAAATAATGTATGATATATCCAAAAGCAATCGCCATTCCAATCAAAATCACAGTCATTTGATGTTTTTGAGTGAGACTCACTGCCTTCGTGCCTCCGCTTACCGTATAGATAATCACCAACACCCCCACCAGTAGAATCGTCCATGATAGACTCCAACCGAGTATGGTAGATAAAATTATAGCTGGGGCATAGATTGTAATTCCTGCGGCCAACCCACGCTGCACTAAAAACAAAAAGGCTCCCAGTAAACGTGTCTTTTTATCAAATCGATTCTCCAGATATTCGTAGGCCGTATAAACCTTGAGCTTGTAATAGATTGGAATAAACACCAAAGCCACGATGATAAGCGCTATGGGCAGGCCAAAGTAGTTTTGTACGAAAGCCATCCCACTTTCATAACCTTGTCCAGGTGTAGAAATAAAGGTAATCGCACTAGCCTGTGTCGCCATCACTGACAACCCTATAGTGCCCCATTTCATACTACTGCCTCCACGCAAGTAACCATCTATATCTTTGGTTCCTAGCGTTTTATACACACCATAACCTACAATGAGACCTAGAGTGCCAAAAAGTACAATTAAGTCTATAGTGCTCATCGAAAAGAAATGCTAAACCAGTACAACAATAAAATAACGACTACCAGATTACCAAATACAAATAAATACATGGCTTTCCAGGTTTTGAAAAAAGGAGGTTTGTCCGATGAATCCAAATGAGTGATGTTTAGATGATTATTTCTTTCCGATCGAGATCATGTTGGTGAATATTCGATAAGCTCCGGGAACACCTGCCGGCAGTTCTCTAAACCAGGAATAGCCTGAATATATGTAATAGCCTTTGCCGTATTTGGTGACCAGCAATCCACCATCTCTAGGATCTTCACCTGGGTCATTGGATGACAAAATCGCTTCGTATTGCTCGTCCCATTCATTGGGAAAATAAAGCCCTCTCTCCTGCACCCATCCCTCAAAGTCGGCATCTGTAATCTTGTTAGGAAAATTAAGTACTTGGTGTTCGGGTTTCAAAATTCTTACCTCTGCCCCCTCCACAGTCACTCTATCTCGTGACAGTTGCAATGGATATGGACCTAATTCTTTCGTGACTAAAGCGTGAGCTGTGTTATACTGCACAATCATGGTACCTCCATTCTTCACATATTCCATAAGCTCTTTCTGATAAAACTTCAGTCGGTCATTTGTATTGTAGGCTCGAATACCAAGAATCACAGCATCATATTTTTTCATTTTTTCTGCTGTTATATCTCCATTGCTTAGCTCAGTTACCTGGTAGCCCACTTGAGCCAAACTAGCAGGGATTTCATCACCTGAACCTACAATATAACCGACGTTCGTTCCGCGCTTTTCTAATTCTACCTTGACTACTTTCGCCTTGGATTTAGGAAATAGAGCTTGCACTGGGATATGATCATATTCGATACGCACCAGACTTTTATTATAGGCTTTACTTCCAACTTTGGCTATAGCACTTATCTCACCACTACTCGCATTGGAAGGCGGAAATAACTCAAATGTAAATGTAGCTTCAGCACCTTTATCCTTCAATTCGAAGGCATAACTATCAGGCTCTACCTTCCAACCTTCAGGAATATCCAACGTAACATCGCCTTGTAAATCTGACTTTCCAGCCAATACTTGCACATCGACTTTCTTTGATGCTCCGTTTCCAAAGACATATACCTTTTCTGAAATATTCAGAAATACGGGTGGCGTTACCTCTAATGGCCGATAAGTCTCTCCATCCACAGGTGAATTTTCTTTGTAAATCACCGGCAACTCGTAATCTAGCAAAGTACCGTCAATTTCAATCGTAGCAATCCAGGAAAGCGCCGGAGCATTTTCAGGTGTGCTAATCAAGTTTTGATCAGCCACTTTGTACATTCCCAAAGTACCCTCTTCTCTCAACCAATAAGGATCTGAGTAAACCGCATTGGTATTCAACAGATACTTTCTATCCATATTGAATGGCCGGTTATTAAACATTTGCTGATTTACATTGAAACTTTGCAAATTGCCCAATTTGATGGAAGCCAATTTTATATCAACATTTGATCTATTAATTGACTCTACGCTCAACGTCATAGAATCCCCAGGCGTGTAAGCAAATTGATCAGCTTTCACTTCCATATATAGTCCCGTACAAGCCTTGATCAAATCTTTAATCTCTTGTTGTTTGACACGTTTCCAATAAGGATCTTTTACTTTTTTCAATTCATTGTATGCCTGAATCAAATCAGGAACTATGATAGCTGGATTTGTTGGATCAAAATTCATGATGGCATTGTCCACATGGTAGCCAACTTTCTCCCCCCCTTTTACTCTTCTCCAGCTCGTGTCTATTCCATCAAACATATCGGATGATTTATCACCGGCTGTATGATCAAAATATTCGATTTGTGTACCTCTGGAACCGGTAGAGCCAAAGCCCTGACTTTTTGTGCATACTCCTACTCAATGAGGCGATCTCAGGATAAGATTTTCCAAGTAACGAATTATAGGCACCAAGATCCAGTGTCATTAATGATGCCGTGTCCATTTCAATCCCTGCCCTTCTATAGAAAAAAGGATGAGTATTAAACAATAATCTTTTCGGCTGCCACACGCCAAACTTCTCTGCGGATGCCGGGTAGCTCTTTTTATCAGCAGCCAATTCGAAGGCTTCTTTCGCCAAAATAGCTGAGGCCGTATGATGCCCATGTCCGCCTAGTCCAGTTCCAGGAAATCTTGTGATGATTATGTCTGGACGATGCTTCCTATAAACCCGAACAAAGTCTGCAAGCACCTGATCCTTATCCCAAATCTCAAAAGTTTCCTCTGGATTTTTCGAATATCCAAAATCATTGGCTCTGCTGAAATACTGATGTCCTCCATCTGTTCTTCTCGCTGCCAATAGCTCTTGTGTCCTTATCAATCCGAGCAATTCTCTAATCTCAGACCCAATTAAATTTTGCCCTCCGTCGCCTCTCGTCGCAGACAGATAAGCGGTATTAAACTTCTTTTCGTTAGCCATGTAAGCAATGACCCTGGTATTCTCATCGTCTGGATGTGCAGCCACATATAAAACAGAGCCCAATACATTGAGCTTTTGCAGCATCAATTGAATTTCAGAAGCATTTGGTTTTTTGGGCTGCTGTGCCTGAATAGTAACAGAAATAGAAAGTGATAATAAAATTAAGAATAGTCGAATTGATCGCATATTAGAATTATAAAATTTCCAACAATAATAGCTGGCCAGCTATTAATAAAAAAACAATAAGTGCTAAACGGTAATTTCAGTTTTGAGTTATGCCACATTTAAAACACAAGAGGCCTACCCTTGGGCAGACCTCTTTCCTACTTTAACCTAAACTTATTACCTCAACTGTTTCTTCTTCTAAATCTTCTTTTTCGTCTTTGTTTTGGGTCGACTTCTACTTCTGTAGAAACTCCGTCTTGTGTGATAGTCACCAGATTGTCACATGTACCATCTCCAAAGTCAATGATTTTTTCGCTTTCACCCTCTATATTGATAGACAATATACCCAGAAACCGGAGCATATGTTCCCTCCTCTCTACAGGCGCTCAAGGTCAATATCGGAGTAGTCTCATCTACTGTATTTAAATAGGTCAGGCCTTCTCGATTGATACCTTCAGCTGAACCAAAAACGCTCTACCTGAACTTTCTCTCCATCCACATCAAAGGTGGCGATTCTTGTTCTTGTCGACTCTCGGGTGGCTTCCGTATTATCAGGAAATGAGAGTTTCCCTCCAGTTAAACTTACATTGTATTCTTTTTCAATGTCAGTACCAGAAACGTAAGTCAGCACTCGAGTTCCTTCTACCCCTATAGTGTCTACTGAAAAGTTTTCTAGAGTAATTGTACGTTTGAATCCAGGCACATCTCTTTCACCCTCATGGGTAATGATAATTTTCCCAGTTCTCACACGACCATCGCGCCCTACACATCCATCTTCACCAAAGTCAATAATTTTGGTATTAGTTGCTGCATCTTCTGTGACTGTCACACAATCCCCCGAATCGTTTGCCACCAAAGCCTGGTTCGCCAAGTAATCTTCCTTCTGAAGATTCAAATGAGCTTGTTGCAAAATCTGCAGCCTCATCAATTTCTTCCATCAACTCACTAGAAGTGGTTTCTAAACTAGCATCTTCAATAGCGATGTCTGTATTCCCACTATCACTGACATTTTCCACGTCATCAGAACATGAATAAAAAGTCAAAGCAGCGGTCGAGATAAAAATTCCAATTAATCTTTTCATGGTTTTAAATATTTAATAATTGTCTTTTTCAATTTGTTTGGCTCTTTGACCACTAATAGCCATTAAGGTTTAATCAGCTCTTAGATTTTTTTAAAAAAAATGACAGATAGACCTAAAAAGCTTATGTTTGATACAAATAAGCAGATATGACAAAAAGGACAATAGCGTTATTTTCATTCATCTTGATCCTCACAAACAGTGAAGCGCAGATTTCCCTAGACTATTATTTACCTGAGAATATCAACTACAATCCAGCGATTCCTACACCTCAATCTGTAATTGGCCATGAAGTCGGAGAATGGCACGTAAGTCATGACAAGCTTGTTCAATACTTGTATGCATTAGCAGATGCCTCTGACCGTGTAGAAATTGAAGAGTATGCCAGAAGTCATGAAAATCGACCATTGCTTACACTAAAAATTTCTTCTCCAGAGAACATTCAGAATCTTGCAAACATCCGAACAGAACACTTGAAACTTTCAGATTACAATCAATCCAAAGCACTTGATCTTTCCAAAATGCCTTTGGTCGCTTATCTCGGCTATAGTATTCATGGAAATGAAGCCAGTGGAAGTAATGCTGCACTATTAGTCGCCTATTATCTGGCTGCTGCGCAAGGCGATGAAATAGAAAAATGGTTGGAAAACATGGTCATTTTACTCGACCCAAGCTATAACCCGGATGGTTTGAATCGCTTTGCCTCATGGGTCAATAGCAAAAAAGGCATGAACGTCGTATCTGACCCAAACAATATAGAGCAAAACGAACCATGGCCAGGTTCGAGAACCAATCATTATTGGTTTGACCTCAACCGAGACTGGCTGCCAATACAACATCCTGAGTCTAAAGGAAGAATTCGACAGTATCATAAATGGAAACCCAATGTATTGACCGATCATCATGAAATGGGTACTAATGGTACTTACTTCTTTCAGCCAGGCATTCCCAGTAGAAACAATCCTTTGGTTCCTTCCAAAACTTACGAGCTCACTCAAAAAATTGCTGACTACCATGCCAATGCACTGGATGAGATTGGCACTTTATATTATTCCAAAGAATCATTCGATGATTTTTATATGGGAAAAAGGCTCCAGTTATCCGGATTTGAATGGTGCGGTCGGCATTCTCTTCGAACAAGCAAGTGCCAGAGGACATGCTCAGCAGAGTGTTAACGGACTATTAACTTTTCCATTCGCAATTAGAAATCATTTGACTACTTCACTCTCCTCCTTAAAGGCTTCTAATGACCTAAAAGAAGAAATACTCGAGCATCAGCGAAAATTCTTTGCTGATATTCCTTCCTTGAAGGCGCAGGATGATATCAAAGGTTACCTATTTAATACAGGTAACGACAAAAATAAATTAAGCGCGTTTCTCTCCATCCTGGACACCCACCAAATTGAAGTTTATCATTTGAATAAAAAATACGGAGCGTTTAATAAGAACAACTCCTACATCATTCCCATGGATCAAAACCAATATCGATTGATAAAGGGAATGTTTGAACAACGTATTGAGTTTCAAGACAGCCTATTTTACGACGTATCTGCTTGGACCTTGCCGTTGGCCTTTGACCTCAATTGGCAACCTCTCAAAGGAAAGGCCTACTCAAACAGTCTCTTGGGTGAACAATTCAATGCAAAGCAACAATTAACAGTAGTCAATTTGTTTGAAGCTAGTAGCTATGCTTATGCTATGCACTGGGAGGACAGTCAGTCACCCGCCTTACTGTATGACATTCAAAAATCTGGACTGCGTGCAAAAGTCTCAACAGAGCCATGGACGAGTAGTAATGGTCAGTTATTTGAAAGAGGCACTATTGTTGTCCCTATACAAAACCAGAACATGGGGGCTTCTAAAATCCATCAAACCCTGAGTGTATTAAGTCAAAAGCATCAAATACCTGTTACAACTTTGGCTTCAGGGAATACAAGTGGTTTTCAACTGGGTAGCCCAAAATTCAAGCCACTTACTACTCCCAAACCACTTTTGCTAATTGGCGATGGTGTAAATGCCTACGAAGCAGGTGAAGTGTGGCATCTGCTGGATCAACGAATGGGAGTGGCACTACCTATGATTACAATTGATAAATTCAATAATATTGATCTGAGCTCGTACAACACGATTATTATGGTAAATGGTAACTATGGCAGTATAACCCAAGCTAAGCTCAAAACCTGGGTGCAAAATGGAGGAAATATCATCACCACGAGATCGGCAGGCAAATGGGCATCCGAAGCTGGACTATCCAAAATCAAGTACAAAAAAAATGCTAAGGACTCCACCCAAAAGTACCTAACCTATAATACTCGATCCAAAACACAAGGTGCGCAGAGAATCGGAGGAGCAATATTTGAGACTAAGATCGACTTGACACACCCGCTTGGTTTTGGCTTCTCAGATGACAAACTACCCATATTTTAAAAAGGGAGTACAATTCATGGAACTATCAAAGAACCCTTATGCTCAGCCAGTTCATTACACTTCAAATCCATTATTAGCCGGATACGTCTCAAAAGAAAATCTCAATCAAATACCAGATAGTCCGGCTGTTGGGCTTTCAGCGTTTGGCAAGGGTTTAATCATATCATTTAATGACAATCCTAACTTCAGAGCCTATTGGTACGGGACAAATAGATTGTTCTTGAATGCACTATTCTTTGGTGAGATTATAGAGGCTGGGTCTGCTCGATAGCAATAGATAGCATATTAAATTGCATAATTTTCAACAAAATGACAAATATTTAAGAATACACTAATAATTCATCTCATTGATTGTAATCAAGCATTGTCTTTTGTCAATTCAATGATATTTTCATACAAATACATATCTTTGCCAGCCTTAATAATCACATTTATTTTAATCGGAAGTTTCGCGAATTACCACGACTTCAGATCACTAAAAACACACTAAGAAATGAAATTCAAATCAGGGGTTCTCACTGGAGACGAAGTAACCGAATTGTTGAACTATGCGAATGAGAATCAGTTCGCGCTACCAGCTGCCAACGTTATTGGATCTAGTTCTATCAATTCAGTATTAGAGACAGCAAAAGAATTGAACTCTCCAGTAATGGTGCAGTTCTCAAATGGAGGTGCAGCCTTCAACGCAGGTAAAGGATTGTCTAACGATGGACAAAAAGCTGCTATTGCTGGTGCTGTATCGGGTGCGCATCACGTACACATGATGGCTGAAGCTTATGGTGTTCCAGTAATATTGAACACAGACCACTGTGCTAAGAAGTTGTTGCCTTGGATCGACGGTATGTTGGACGCTGGCGAGGAGTTTTTCGCAAGAACTGGAAAATCTCTTTTCTCTTCTCACATGATCGATTTGTCCGAAGAGCCAATCGAGGGAAAACATCGAGATTTGTAAAAAATACTTAGAGCGTATGTCCAAAATGGGGAATGACGCTTGAAATCGAATTAGGTATCACAGGTGGTGAAGAAGATGGTGTTGACAACTCAGACGTGGATGAGTCAAGACTATATACTCAACCTGAAGAAGTAGCTTATGCTTACGAAGAGTTAGGTAAGATTAGTGACAAGTTCACTATCGCTGCAGCATTTGGAAATGTACACGGTGTATACAAGCCAGGTAATGTAAAATTGACTCCGAAAATTTTGAAAAACTCTCAAGATTACATCCAGGAGAAATTTGGTACTGGTCACAACCCAGTGAACTTTGTATTCCATGGTGGATCAGGGTCAACTAGAGAAGAAATCAGAGAAGCTATTTCTTACGGTGCGATCAAAATGAACATCGATACCGACTTGCAA
>NZ_CBDCVM010000009.1:0-6558 GCF_965223055.1 Reichenbachiella sp. | reverse complement strand
CAACATAAATTGTACTATGCCTATCAAAATAATGGTGCCTATTTGGATTACCTCGGACAAAGCCAACAGCTAAAAGCTAATAGCCAATCGCTAAAGGCCAAAGGCCTCAGGGTAGTAGCCTCCCGCTCGCACCTCAATGATGAAACCCAGGCCTATCTTGATCAACTGAACCAGCCAGAAATTGTAAGTATGGGAAGTTCTCTCAAGTTGGTAGCTATTGCCGAAGGCAAAGCAGACCTGTACCCCAGATTCGCTCCTACAATGGAATGGGATACCGCGGCTGCCGATGCAGTGGTTCGCGAGGCAGGAGGTCAAGTCTTGATAAGAAACCTCAAAACACCTGTCCAATACAACAAAGTAGACCTCTTAAACCCACATTTTTTGGTGACTTGCAATTTAGAAGATTAATATTCCCTAACTTGCGGCGAAATTAAATTACAACATGCGGCGAATACTCTTAAGTATCTTGTTTTTAGCTCTTTGCCTAGGGCAATTCTCAAACCTTCATGGTCAAAATATTTCCGATTTGCAAAACCTGCAAAACTTAAATATTGATGATTTGACCCCTGAACAAATGGGTCATTTAGTGCAGCGCTTGGAGGCCAGTGGTATGAGCGAAGAACAACTCGTTCAGATGGCACAAATGCGTGGCATGTCAAAGTCCGACATTGCGAAACTGCGTGGAAAAATATTGGAAGCACAGGCCACCGAAACGGTTAATCCAGCCATGGCCGGGTCAAGAATGAGAATAAATCCAATTGATCAAGCGGTAGTAGATGAGCTGATGCTTCCGTTTGAGCAAATGGCACAAAAAGAAAAGGAAGATTCGTTAAAAATATTCGACGATGGGCTTGAAGTATTTGGCTTGAAATTTTTTCGAGAATCTGAATTGACCTTTGAACCCAACCTCAATGTTCCCACTCCTGCTAATTACACTTTAGCTCCTGGAGACGAACTCTATATAGATATTTGGGGTGCATCTGAACAAAATTATCAGGTTACGGTTTCTCCCGAGGGTTCCATAAGAGTCCCCAGCATAGGCCCCATATATGTGAATGGGCTCAAAATGGAAGAGGCCAAAAAGAAAATAATCGCAAGACTTAAAAAGATTTATAGCACCATAGGAAGAAGTTCTTATGCTGATGTATCATTAGGCCAAATCAGAACCATTGCAGTACACGTAATTGGTCAAGTCGACAAGCCGGGGACTTATACGTTAACTTCCTTCGGAACTGCGTTTAACGCATTATACAACGCAGGTGGCCCCACAATCAATGGTTCGTTAAGGCAAATAGAGATCTATAGAGACAACGAACTCATTTCAACACTAGATGCCTACAACTTCTTCATCAAAGGAAAAGGGGAAAACATTACATTAAAAGACCAAGATGTAATTATCGTTAAACCTTACATCAATAGGGTTAGATTTCAAGGAGAAATAAAGAGACCTGCGGCCTACGAGCTGGCAGAAAACGAAACATTTGAAGATCTACTCTTTTTTGCTGGGGGCTTTTCAAAAAATGCTTACAATGGGACGGTCAATGTGATTCGCATCGATGGTAATTTTAGAACGATCAAATCTATTTCACCTGAACAAAGAGATTCTTTCATAATGAAAAATGGAGATGAAATATATGTCGCCGCCATTTCGGAGGAATTTTTAAGTCGAGTTTCAATAGAAGGTCCTGTGCTTAACTCTGGAGAATACGAATTGACGGAAGGGTTGACTTTGAGTCAATTGATTAGAAAAGCTGATGGACTACGAGGTGATGCCTTTATGGAACGAGGAATAATCATAAGAAGAAATAAAGATTTTTCACTTTCCAACTTGTCTTTCGATCCAAAGAAAATTTTAAATGGCGAATCGGATATTCCATTACAAAACAATGACATCGTAAACATCCAATCCATCTATGACCTGAGAGAGTCTTATCAATTGACTATAGAAGGAGAAGTGCTTAAGCCAGGTACAATTAACTATGTGGATGATATGACAGTAGAGGACCTTATCTATTTGTCTGGTGGTTTTAAAGAATCTGCAGCTAGGTCCTTTGTGGAAGTAGCTAGACGAGTACATCCAGATAGCACCAAAGACATCAATCAAAGTGCTAAAATTTACAATTTTCCGATCAGTAAGAATTTAAGTCTTTCAAGCGAGGCTTCAAGATTCAAGCTTGCACCCTACGACTTAGTGGTTGTTCGAAAAAGTCCATTTTTCCAAGACCAAGAGATTGTAGAAGTGGAAGGAGAAGCCAAATTTCCTGGAAAGTATTCTCTCAAAACTAAAGATGAAAGAATTTCTTCCTTACTCAAAAGAGCAGGTGGCATATCTCGATATGCTTATGCGAAGGGAGCTACTCTGATTCGGAGAACAGAATATTATAAAACGCCGGGTCAAACTGGAGCTGTAGATGCGAACGGAAATCCAATTGTAGATGTTAAAATTGATGATGATGCAGCCGAAATCCGGAGACAGGATCTTACGTATAGATTTAGAAAAGAGGGGTTTTCTCTGAATGATAGTATTGAAATTTTTCGTCAACAAGAATCTATTGGAATTAACTTGGAGAAAATACTTGAGCAGCCAGGATCGAAATATGACCTGATTTTAAGAAAGGGTGATATTTTGAGTATTCCTAGAGAGTTTCAAACGGTTCGCGTTCGTGGAGAGGTGCTTTATCCCAGTAACATTCAGCACAACAAAGGCTCAAAATTCAAGCACTATATTTCAAGTGCAGGTGGATTCGACCAAAGAGCAAAAAAATCTAAATCGTACGCTATTTATGCCAATGGATCTGCGGCACAAACTAGAAGCTTTTTGTGGATAAGGAACTATCCAAAAGTCGAACCCGGAATGGAAATCGTGGTGCCTAAGAAGCCAGACAGACAACAAATGAGCGCGCAAGCTTGGGTTGGTATAGCTTCGGGATTAGCTACTATTGCATTAGTCATTAGTCAAATTGCAAGAAATTAGTATAGTTGATTATTCAATAAGAGATATTAGAATTTATAATGTCGCATCAACAAATGTGTAGTAAGAAAAAATCCGAATAGAAAAAAAGATATGAAAAAAATTGGTGTAATAGGACTTGGGTATGTAGGATTGCCCTTGGCCGTAGAATTTGGAAAAAAAAGGCAGACCATAGGATTTGATATCAACGTCGAAAGAATTTCAGAATTAAAAACCGGAATAGATCGAACTTTAGAAGTGAGTTCCTCTGAGTTGAGAGAGGCTGATCAACTGATATTTTCTTCAGACATCAATGATTTGAAAAGTGTGAATATTTTTATAATCACGGTTCCGACCCCTATCAATAAATACAAGCAACCTGTATTAAAACCTTTGGTTAAGGCATCCGAAACAGTAGGCGAAGTCTTGAAAAAGGGAGACATAGTAATTTATGAGTCAACAGTATATCCAGGTTGCACAGAAGAGGATTGTGTCCCAGTACTGGAAAAAGTAAGCGGGCTAAAATTTAATACAGATTTTTATTGTGGCTATTCACCAGAACGGATTAACCCGGGAGATAAAGAACATCGACTATCTACCATAATGAAAGTCACCTCAGGAAGCTCTGAAGAAGTTGCAACAGAAGTTGATAACTTATATAAGGAAATTATTACTGCGGGAACCCACAGGGCCTCTTCGATAAAAGTGGCAGAAGCAGCCAAGGTCATAGAAAATTCGCAACGTGACTTGAACATTGCGTTTGTCAATGAACTATCCATAATTTTCCATAAAATGGGAATTGATACAACGGAGGTACTTGAAGCAGCAGGCACCAAATGGAATTTCTTAAAATTTAAGCCTGGGCTTGTTGGTGGTCATTGCATAGGAGTTGACCCCTATTATTTGACTTCAAAAGCTGAGTCACTGGGCTATCATCCTCAAGTTATAACAGCCGGCAGAAGAATAAATGATGGTGTAGGGTCATACGTGGCAAGCGAGGTCATAAAATTAATGATTGATAAAGGGCAGGCCATAAAAGGCGCTTCAGTGTTGGTTTTAGGAGTCACATTCAAAGAAAATTGCCCAGATATTCGAAATTCAAAAGTAATTGACGTGATTGAAGAATTGTCCTCATTTGGGGCCAATGTTGATGTATATGACCCCCAAGCTGATTTTGAGGAAGTTCATCAAGAATATGGAATTAAGATGATAAGCGAAATACAAACAAAGTATTGTGCCATAGTATTGACTGTTTCACATAATGAGTTTCTGGATTTGGATATTGAAAATATGATTATGAACAATGCAGTTGTCTACGATATAAAAGGGTTTTTAAATCCCGCTTTAGTTGATAAAAGACTCTAGATCAATGTCTCAATATACAATATTAGTTACCGGTGGTGCTGGATTTATAGGATCAAACCTAGTTGGAGAATTACTCAAACTAGGCCATAGCGTTAGAGTATTGGACAACTTAATGACCGGCTCAAAGGATAATTTAAAAGAAAGTTTTAAAGAAAGTAAGCTTCACTTTATTGAAGGAGATATTCGAGATTTTGATACTTGCCTCTCTGCTTGCAACGGAGTTGATTATGTCTTTCATCAGGCAGCTTTGGGATCAGTGCCTAGGTCAATTAAAGACCCACTTACCTCTAATGAGGTGAATGTTGCAGGAACTCTGAACGTATTTTATGCATCGGTTCAAGCAAAAGTAAAAAGTGTGATTTATGCGGCTTCTTCTTCAACCTACGGGGATAGTCAAAGTTTACCAAAGGTAGAGCAAGTAATTGGCAACCCCCTTTCCCCTTATGCCATTACTAAATATGTCAATGAACTTTACGCTGACGTATTTTCGAAAATATACGACATTAAGTTTGTTGGCCTGCGATATTTTAATGTTTTCGGGCCTAAGCAAAATGCTGCCGGTGCCTATGCTGCTGTTATACCTAATTTTATCCAAGCCATACTAAAAGAAGAAGCTCCCGTTATTAATGGGGATGGCTCCATAAGTCGTGACTTTACTTATATTGACAACGTAGTTCAAGCTAATTTGAAAGCAATGGAATCAGGAAATGAAATTAAGAATGAAGTATTCAACATTGCTCTTGGCAGTAGTACAACATTGTCCGAATTATATGAATTACTAAAAAAGATCTCAGGGTCGGATTTACTAGCACAGTATGGGTCAGAGCGAATGGGAGATGTTCAGCATAGCTTGGCAGACATTTCCAAAGCCAAAAAATTATTAGGCTATCAACCAAGTGTTAGTGTTGAGGAAGGACTGACCAAAACCTTCAATTGGTTTAAACAGGAAATATGATGAACGAGATTCAAATGGTTGACCTAAGGAGTCAATACCAAGACCTTAAATCTGATGTTGATCAAGCCATACAAAATGTCATTGATGAGGGAAAATTCATAAATGGGCCAGCAGTCCAACGGTTTGCCTCAGATTTGCAAGACTGGAATAGAAGTAAATTTGTTATTCCATGCGCCAATGGAACAGATGGTCTACAACTAGCAATGATGGCACTTGGACTCAAAGCTGGAGATGAAGTAATCGTCCCGGCATTTACCTACATTGCCACTGTTGAAGTGATAGTACTGCTTGGCTTGACACCTATTTTTGTCGATGTAGATTATCAATCCTTTAATCTTGACCCACAAAAGGTTAAAGATGTCATTACTGAAAATACTAAGTTAATTGTACCAGTTCATTTGTATGGTCAATGTGCCAATATGGATGAAATTAACAATATTGCTAAAGCCAACGACTTGTTTGTCATTGAAGACCTAGCCCAATCTCTTGGAGCACAATACAAAGGGGTCAAATGTGGTAACATCGGAGACATTGGAGTGACGTCCTTCTTTCCTTCCAAAAATCTTGGGTGTTTTGGCGATGGAGGGGCGGTTATAACCAATAATCCGGAATTAGCCAATCGAATAAAAATGATAGGAAATCATGGGCAGAAACAAAAATATTATCATGAAATCATTGGAGTAAATTCGAGATTGGATTCCCTACAAGCAGCTATATTAATTGAAAAATTGAAAAAGTTGAATGAGTTCGAAAACCGGAGAAGACAGGCCGCAGACTACTATGATCAAAATTTAAAGGACCTCAGCTTTATCGATATCCCCTTCAGAGAGTTAGACTCTACTCATGTATTTCATCAATATACATTAAAGGTAAGAGACGGGCGGAGAGATGCATTGTCAGATCATTTGAAAAACCATAGAATTCCAAACATGATTTATTATCCGTTGCCAGTTCCAGAACAAAGTGCATACAGTCGTTTCAACAAGAGAAAATATTCAACATCAAAAAAATTGTGTGAAGAGGTAATTTCTTTGCCAATGCATACACATTTGTCTGATGAACAACTGTCCTTTATTTGTAAAACCATAAAAAAATTTGGATAATGGAAAAGGGATATTTTGTACATGAAACGGCAGTTGTTGATCAACCCTGCGAAATCGGGAAGGGGTCAAAAATTTGGCACTTTTCGCATCTTATGAAAAACTCCAAACTTGGAGAAAATTGTAGCATTGGACAAAATGTAGTTGTATCACCAGGAGTTGTTTTGGGTAAAAATGTGAAAGTTCAA
>NZ_CBDCVM010000008.1:0-27581 GCF_965223055.1 Reichenbachiella sp. | reverse complement strand
TGGTAATGCTGTCGCCATGCCATGGTTGCCCAAAGCCAAAGGGCTTATTCAAGCTTGGTACCTAGGTTCTATGACTGGGCATGCTTTGGCAGATGTAGTTTCCGGAGACGTGAACCCTTCGGGTAAACTACCTTTTAGTTTTTCTAAAAAACTGGAAGACAATGGTGCCCATTCCTTTGGTGAGATATCTTATCCTGGAGACAGCATCATGCAAGAGTATAAAGAAGACATTCTGGTAGGCTATCGTTGGCACGATACCAAAAGAATCGCTTCGCAGTTCGCTTTTGGTTATGGGTTGAGTTATTCAGAATTTTCTATTTCGAATGTTAGATCTGATCAATCAGTTTATGCTCCCAACGAGTCCATTATCGTTTCTTTTGATATTAAGAATACAGGTGCGATCGAAGGAGCAGAAGTGGTTCAGGTCTATGTCGGGAAAATCAAATCCAAAGTACCTCGAGCACTAAAAGAACTCAAAGGATACCAAAAGCTCAAACTGGAACCAGGCACAAGTAAGTCTGGGCAGGTGATTATAGATGTGGCCGATTTAGCTTACTATGATGAGTCCACTGCTGAATGGGTAGTAGAATCTGGCGATTACTACCTACATATCGGCAATGCCTCTGACAACATGGCTAAAAAAATAAAAATATCAATCCGTAACCAGTCAAAATCATGAATCGAAAATTGATTGCATTAATGGGGATAATGGCAGGGTTTGCTTGTCAGCCTCAAAAAAAAGAAGCGACAGTGGATGAAGTTGAGGCAGTGCCGTTGTTTTCAACCAATGGCAAAGAAGTAACTATTTATACCACAGCCAGCAAAACAGATTTGAGACTTGCTGAGACAGCTAAAGTCTCATTCATTAAAGCAGATCAGCCGAAGGAAACGGAATGGTCCATCTTTGTTAATCCGGAAAAGACTTTTCAGAAAATGCTCGGTATTGGTGGAGCTATCACAGATGCATCGGCCGAGACTTTTGCTAAACTCTCCCCGGAGAAGCAGGAAGAATTGTTAGCGGCCTACTACAATGAAGAGATTGGCATTGGCTATTCGCTTTCCAGAACCAACATTCATAGTTGTGACTTCAGTAGTGGAAGCTATACCTATATCGAAGAAGGCGATAAGGAATTAAAAACATTTGATATAGCTCATGATCGGGAATTTAAGATTCCAATGATTAAAAGAGCCATTCAGGCTGCGGGTGGAGAGCTGATGCTGTATGCTACTCCATGGAGCCCTCCGGCTTTCATGAAAGGAAAAGACCATATGTTACAAGGAGGGAAGTTGCTTTCCGAATATCGTGATGCCTGGGCGACTTACTACACGAAATTTATCAAAGCATACGAAGCCGAAGGTATGCCGGTTTGGGGTATATCCATTCAAAATGAACCAATGGCAACTCAGACCTGGGAGTCTTGTATCTACTCTGCTGAAGACGAAAGAGACTTCTTGAGAGATCACTTAGGTCCTATCATGGAAAAAGAAGGCTTGGGGGACAAAAATATTGTGGTTTGGGATCACAATCGTGATTTGATTGTCAATAGAGCCAACACAATTTTCGGAGACCCGGAAGCGGCTAAATATGCTTGGGGCATAGGTTTTCATTGGTATGAAACGTGGACAGGTGCTGATCCGAATTTTGGTAACCTGAGAATGGTTAATGAAAACTTTCCTGACAAGAAGCTGCTTTTTACAGAAGGGTGCAATGAACGATTCGATCCTGCTAAGTACCAATACTGGCCAAATGCGGAGCGATATGGCCGTTCGATGATCAATGATTTTAATCAAGGTACTGTAGGTTGGACGGATTGGAATATACTGTTAGATGAAACTGGAGGGCCTAATCATGTGGGTAATTTTTGTTTTGCACCTATTCATGCCGATACCAAAACTGGAGATTTGATATACACGCCATCTTACTACTACATTGGGCATTTCTCCAAGTTCATCAAACCAGAGGCTGCGCGTGTGAGTACGGCCAGTAGCAGAAGTCAACTACTGAGTACTTCTTTTTTGAATGAGAATGGTACTTTAGCAACTGTAGTGATGAATCCACAAGATGAAGCTATTACTTATAAAATGTATATTGGTATGGAGGCCGTGGAAACAACCATTCCGGCACATGCTATGCAAACTTTAATCACGAAATAAATGAGATGTTTTGTTTTTGTACTTTTCTTAGCTCTGGCTGCTTGCACGCCAGAGCAAAAAAATAATGATAATGAAAGAAGTCCTATAGAAGGCACCTGGCAATTGTTGTCGGCCCAGAATATCACGGGAACTGATACGGTTTTTACGGATTACACAATTGACATGAAAGGGATCAAAATGATCAACCAAAACTATTTTGCCTTCTTTTCGCACGATTTAAATAAGGGCAGCGATAGTCTGAATAGTAAATATGGCTCTGGTTCGGGGTCATATAGCTATAAGGATGGTCATTATATTGAAAACCTTGAATATTGTACCGCCCGCCAATGGGAAGGCAACACTTTCGAGTTTGAATTGATTCTCAAAGGAGATACATTGATTCAGGAAGGAAGAGAGCGAATTGAAGACTTGGGTGTGGATCGAATCATAAGAGAGACTTATGTCAAATTGGATTAACAAAACTAAAAATATACTATTCACACTAATGGGCATGTACGGGGGACTGTTACATGCCCAAAGCGTGGAAAAATCAGGCTGGTACATCCCGGCTAGCGAGATTGACCCAAACAACTACTATGGAGTTACCTTGGCTAACGGAATGGTAGGATTAGTTTCGTCACCCAATCCCATGCAGATCAAAGATGTAGTGCTCAACGGTGTGTATGACAATTATCAGCGAGGTCGAGTAAGCAATATCCTGAAGACCTTCAGTCACATGAATGTGAGCATGAGCATCAATGGGCAAGGGGTGAGTATTGGAAGTGCGAGTAACTACAAGCAAGTTCTCGATATGAAACGAGCCCAATTAATTTCATCCTTTGATATAGGAAAGGATGCTACGGTGAAGCAATCGCTCATGTCTCTGAGAAATCTTCCCTATACCGCCATGTCTGTGGTAGAAATCACCGCGAAGAAAGATGTTGAAATCATTGCTTCCAATGCGATTGTAGCGCCGGATCATTTGTCTGACATTAGAAACTATTATTCACAAATAGACCGACCACATGTGCTGATTTCATTGCTCAGTTCGGAGGCGAGCAGCCCAGGTGGTATCAAAGTAGCTACTTCTACAGCTTTCGTATTTCCTGAGGCACACGGACAAGAGCCGAATGTCATCCACGAAGAGTGGGATTACAGCCGCCATACGGCCAAATTCATGAAGAAAATCAAGGCAGGACAAACTTATCGATTTGCTGTTGTCGGATCTACTTTGGCTGAAGTGCACAACAAAGACCCAAGGAATGAAGCCGAACGACTATCCATATATGCCAAGTTAGAAGGCATAGATCGGATGATGGCTGCGCACCAAAAAGCTTGGGCAGAACTTTGGAAGAGCGACATTATCGTAGAAGGGGATTTGGGGTCACAAAGGGCCATTCGTTCGGCCGTTTATCACCTTTATTCATTTGCTCGAAAGGGAAGCAACCTTTCTTTGTCTCCTATGGATTTGTCCGGTTTGGGATACAATGGTCATGTCTTTTGGGACACGGAATTGTGGATGTATCCATCACTCCTGGTGCTGCAACCAGAGATTGCCAAGTCTTTGTTAGAATATCGATTTGAACGTTTAGCTGCCGCTAAAGAAAACGCGTTCGCGCATGGGTTTGATGGAGCCATGTTTCCTTGGGAGTCGGCTGACGATGGGTCTGAGGAAACACCAGTTTGGGCATTGACAGGTCCATTTCAGCAGCATATTTCTGCTACGATTGGCTGGGCGTTTTGGAAATATTATGAAGTGACGGGTGATCTGGAATGGTTGGAGACCAGAGGGTATCCGGTGTTGCTGGAAGTAGCCAGGTTTTGGAAGAGTAGGGTGGAGGATACAGGCAATGGTAGATACGAAATCAAAAACGTGATAGGTGCCAATGAATTTGAGGAAAACATAGACAACAATGCCTTTACCAATGGTATGGTAAAGACGGTGTTGGAATATGCTACCTTGGCTGCTGAAGCTTTAGGTAAATCGCCAGATCCTGACTGGAGAAGGGTAGCTGCTAGAATTCCGATTGTAAAATTTCCCGATGGTACCACCAAAGAAAACGAAACTTATGCAGGACAGGAAATCAAGCAAGTGGATGCTACTTTGTTATCCTATCCACTAAAAGTGATTACCGACCCAGCTGAGATTAAAAGAGATTTGGAATACTATCATCCGAGGCTTGCTCCTAGCGGCCCAGCCATGGGTGTGGCTATTAGTGCAACGTTATATGCTCGGTTAGGAGATGCCGAAAAGGCCTACAACCTGTTTCAAAAGAGCTATAAACCCAATGAAGTACCCCCATTTGCAGTATTAGCTGAAACAGTCGGTGGAACCAATCCTTACTTCGCCACTGGGGCTGGCGGTATGTTGCAATCCATATTATTTGGTTTTGGTGGGTTAGACATTTCTCCAAAAGGAGTTATTCAAACGAATGTGACCTTGCCTAAAAATTGGAAGTCTTTGAAGCTAACTGGTATAGGGGTGAATGAAGAAAGCTTTAAGTAGATGAGAAGAGTTTTTACATGGATTGGGTGGTCCATGCTCTTGGCGGGGTGTATGCAACAGCAAAAACAGGAGCAGGAGACAACTTTTATCGATGTTGAAAACGAAGACATGATCACTATCAACCGTGAGAAATACAAGGATCAACTGCAGGGTTTTTGGCTAGGACAGTGCATTGCCAACTGGACCGGTCTAATCACAGAGATGGATAAGATTGGAGGGGAAGGAATAGACGGTATAGGAGCTGGATTTTATACACGAGCCGACTGGGGCCAACCAGATCAGCCAAACATATGGAATTCGAATCTGGTGTCGGACACCATCGATTTCTATTTCGTAGACCAAGATGGAATATGGGGAGCAGATGACGATACAGATATTGAATATATGTATCAATACCTACTGTATCAGCATAACACCAGTCTACTCACAGCAAGTGAGATCAGAGAAGGTTGGTTGACGCACATCTATTCCGATGAAAATACGCCTTTTCGAAATGAAAATGGCGAACCAGAAAACTATTTGTGGGTATCCAATCAGCGGGCGCATGATTTGATGAAGGCCGGATTATTGCCTCCAGCCACCGGCGATTCAGTAAATAATCCCCACTATGAAATGATCGATGCACAATTGACCACTGAAATATTTGGATTGTATGCACCAGGAAGGTGCGACATTGCATTGCAGTTAGCCAGATTACCTATTCAAACCACCGCTCGAGGAAATGCTGAATGCATTGCTCAGTTTTATGTATCGATGTACGCTCTGGCCTCTGTCGATATGCCAGGCATGGATAGGAAGGCAAGATTGACACAAATGGCCGAGCGATCGAAATTTACCTTACCCGAGGGATCTTATGCTTTGGATATGTATGAGTTTGTAAAGGCGAAATATCTAGCTCGTGTTAGCTGGGAAGAAGCCAGAGATGCATTGCACGAAAGATATCAGGTGCAGCAAACAGCCGGTTATTCCTGGGCAACTCGAGATGAGGCATGCAATGGCTGCTTTGCAGCAGGTATCAACTTTGGAGCGAGTCTTATCAGTCTCTTCTACGGCGAAGGCGACCTTAAAGAAACTATCAAGATTGGCGTATTGGCTGGGTGGGATTCGGACAATCCGACAGCAACTTGGGGCGGTTTATTAGGATTTATGCTTGGTAAATCAGGTGTGGAAGAAACTTTCGGAAGAAAGTTCTCTAACCGGTTCAACATTCACCGGACACGAGGAGGTTTTCCTCATGATGGCATCAATACTTTCGAACATATGGCTGAAGTAGGTACCAAGATTGTCGATCGTGCTTTGAACTAACATCAAATAGGTAAAATAGATGAAAGCAAAAATTCCTGGCAGATTTTGATGATTAAGAAAGAAGAGTGAAAAGTCACGCTAGTTTTTGTAGCAAATTTCGCTTGTTTTGAAATTATCGAGATTGTCATGCTGTGCATTTGATTGCCTTCAGATGGCACATCTCTCAATAAAGGTTTTGTTGTTTGTAAATCCACTCAGAATTGGCGCTGTCCTATCCAAGACCATTTCATTGCGAATGAGAGCATGGTTTGTTAAATGAAGTAATTTTTTTAGGTGATGCCTCTATTTTTGATCAACTAAAATAAATCCAAATAGAAGCCAGAATGCAAACCAGAATACCAGACAGGATCAAATCCTGGCGTGTATCCACCATGGACATTTTATGGAAGGTCACGCCTTCGATTTGTGCATAGTCTGGGCTTTGAGTTAGCAGGCTTACCAGTATCAGTACCGCCACACAAATCACAAACAAGAAAATGGCGAAATGTAGAAAATTAATGTCACAGAAGTAGAAAAAAGCTCCTTGTAAATCCGTTTTGTTTACTTCACCCACCAGTCTGGCAATGCCTAGCACAAATCCAGTAATCATTGAGGCCATAGCACCTTTGGAATTGAGGCGTTTGAAGAAAATCCCTAACAAGAATACCGCAGCAATCGGCGGTGATATGTATGCCTGTACACTCTGCAAATACTTAAATAACTGATCGGAAATATTGTCTATAAATTGCACCCATATTAAACCAAAAAATACCAGCCCAACGGTGGCTATTCGCCCTACGAGAACTAAATGTTTTTCCGTGGATTCGGGTTTGATTTTCTTATAAATATCGAGCGTGAATATTGTAGAACAAGAATTGAATACTGAGGATAAAGAACTCATCAATGCAGCCAATAATCCAGCCAAGACTAGGCCTTTCAACCCTGCCGGCATGAGTACTTTGATCAGCATAGGCAAGGCATCATCAGGCGTGTTTAGTAGCAGTTCGCCTTTTTGGCTCAAGGCCAATGCAATCACACCAGGGATTACGAAAATAAGGAGAGGTAACATCTTTAGATATCCTCCGAATATACTGCCTTTTCTGGCTTGTTCTATGTTTTTAGCCGCAAGTACGCGCTGCACAATATACTGATCCGTACACCAGTACCAAACGCCCAAAATTGGTGCTCCGAATATGATACCCGTCCACGGGAAGTCCGGATTGGTAATCGGTTTCCAGAGGCTAAAATAACTTGTGTCCAATCCTGCTGTAAATGCCGTCCAGCCTCCCAAATGATACAAACCAACAAAAGTCACTACCAAAGAGCCTGCGATCAAAACAAACATTTGAATCATATCCGTATAAATCACCGCTTTCAGACCTCCAATGGTCGTGTATACACCTGTAATCAAAACAATGACCACGGCCCCTGTCCAAAAGTCCATGCCCATGGCCTGGAAGATGATGCCGCCTGCGGCAATGGTCACAGATATTTTAGTTAGGATATAGGCTATTATAGAAATAACAGAAAGATATGCTCTTGTATTTTTTGAATAACGTTTTTCCAGAAATTCTGGCATGGTGAATACTCCACTTCGAATATAAAAAGGGACAAATACCCAACCTAATAGTAGAAGCACTACGCCAGCGAGCAATTCAAATTGAGCCACCGCTACGCCACTACTGGCAGCTGTTCCGGCCAGACCGATTAAATGCTCAGAACCAATATTGGAAGCAAAAAGTGATGCGCCAATTACAAACCAACCCATGTCTTTTCCGCCAAGGAAATATCCCTTGGAGTCATTGCCATTTTTACTTTTTTTGGCCACTCTGATAGCGATCCAGAAGATGCATACAAAGTATACACCAATGACTGCTATATCTAATAGTTCTAAGTCGAGCATTTGGGTTGCTTAAAATAGATGCCGCCCCTCTCGAGGCGACACCGTGAACGGTATAAAGACCTTTATTTCTTATAAAAGAAACTCTCCTGCTGATCTCCTATCATCAAGGTGAATTCACCTTCTTCAGTCACTCTCTCACTATTCTGATTGATGAACGATAGATCAGCTGTAGCTAGTTGAAAATCTACTTGTGTAGAATTTCCTGATTTGATCTCTATCTTCTTAAATTTCTTTAATCGTTTTTCTCCTGGAGTCACAGAAGCATATAGGTCGGTTACATATAATTCTACGGCAACTTTCCCATCTCTATTACCTGTATTGTTCACAGTTACCGTCACATTGATCTGGTCGTTGGGGCCTAGTGTGGTTTTATCAAGTTTCAGATCACTATAGCTAAATGTAGTGTAACTCAAACCATGACCAAAAGCCCACTGAGGAGCGAAGCCGCCTAAGCCATAGGTATCAGGTTCAGATTCTTTATAGTTTTCAGAATGTTTTCGATCGTACAATACGATGTCGCCTGTGTTTTTAGGATAAGTGAATGGTAGTCTGCCGTTTGGATTGTAGTCTCCAAACAAGATTTCCATAGTAGCCTTCGCGCCTTGACTGGCTGGACGGTAGAGATTCAATATTCCTTTCACACCTGGTTCTACAGACGAGATGACCCTTGGTCGACCTTGTGCCAAAAGTAAAACTACTGGCTTGCCAGTAGCTACTGCCGCCTCTACCAATTGTAATTGATTTTGGTCTAATGTCAGATCATCAATACCTCCTGGAGATTCTGCGTAAGATTTTTCACCTATAGCTAATACTATTGCATCAGCTTTTGAAGCATTCTGCTTCACGAAAGTTGTGCTGGTATTGGTGTCATCATTGTAGTTGGCTACTGCGTTTGTGATCACGTTACCTGCACCAATTTTTTCTATCATGGCATCTTTAAGCGTCAGCGTACCTTCATTGTACGCATCTTCTGCATCCCCTTGCCACGTGTACGACCAAGAACCGTGAAGTGCTCCAATGTTGTTGGCGCCTGGGCCAGTAAGTAATATTTTGGCGTCCTTACTGAGTGGCAATACTTCTCCTTCATTTTTCAATAAAGTGATAGATTCTAAAGCAGCATTCAAGGCGACATCTGTATACTCAGCTTTGCCAAAATTGGCTTTCGCTTCCTCTTCTGGATAAGCATTGTCAAAAAGCCCTAAGTCAAATTTTAGTTTAAGTATTCTGTAAACTGCCCCGTCGATACGTGTCAGGCTTACTTGTCCTTCATTCACCAGCTCAATCAGGTAATTGTAGAATGAATAATCTAAAGGCACCATACTCATGTCAATACCAGCATTCACGGCTAGTTTTACTGCTTCTTTTGGTGTGGCGGCTACTTGATGACGAATATGTAGTCTGATAATATCTTCCCAGTCAGAAACCGCTAATCCTTCAAAGCCTAGCTCATCTCTTAGAATGTCTTGTAGGTAGTATTTGCTAGCATGTACCGGCACGCCGTTTACTTCGCCAGAGTTGATCATTACTGTAGAGGTACCATTCGCCACAGCTGCTTCGAATGGTGGTAAATAGTATTCTCTTAGCTGAATATCTGGAATGTAGGCTGGTGTTCTGTCCTTGCCACTTTGTGGGGTTGAATAACCTATAAAGTGCTTCATACAGCTGGCTACAGCTGTAATATTCTTCAAGCCATCTTCTTCGTAAGCGTTAATGGCTGTACCACCTAGCGTAGACGTAAGGTAGACGTCTTCACCAAACGTTTCTTCAAATCTGGACCATAAGGGCTGACGGCCGATACCCAACGTTGGATCGAAGTTCCAGCGGATACCCGAAGCACGTACTTCCATTCCGGTGATTTTAGCTGACTGAGCTACCAGATCAGCATTTCTGGCTGCCGCCATTCCGATATTATGAGGAAATAGCGTAGATCCTTTAGTATATGAGGTGCCGTGAATCGCATCAATGCCGTAAAGGATTGGAATCTTTAGCTTAGTTTCCTTAGTTGCTATATTCTGGATAGCGATCAGTAACTTATGCCATTGATCAACTGTTAGTGGACTGCCATTTGTATTGAGTATAGACCCAACGTTTTTGTCAATGATGGCTTCTCTTAAAAGATCTACATTCAGTTGTCCATCTTCATGGAATTTACCTAATGTGATTTGTGTCATTTGCCCCACTTTCTGTTCCAAAGACATTTTACTCATCAGTTCGAGTACTTGCGGATCTTTCTTGCTGTTAGATTGTGGTTTTTGCTCACAGGAGTAAAAAAAGCTGAGCGCTAGAATAGGAGCAATATATTTTTTATATTGAAATAACTTCATTGATTCAAAATGTGATTAAAAGTGGTGAATTGAGTCACTTTACAAAACTCATTTATTTATTGCCTAGATCGCTAGGCATATCTCTCAATGAGGAAGGGTAATTGTATCAAGGGTAGGCTGGTGTAATATTTTTTTGAAATATTTACATCTATTAATGTGAGCGGTATGAGAAAATATAAGTTACTGGTATTGGTGCTTGTCTGGCACAGTTTTGCCTGTCTGGGGCAAAATCGAGGAAGTAAATTCATTTCAATAAAACAAGAGTTGTCACAAAACACTGTGGCCTCTATTGTTCAAGATCATAATGGTTATCTATGGATCGGCACTCGCAATGGGTTGAATCGGTTCGATGGAATCAATATGATTGCTTATGAGTATGATGAATTTGACAGTACCAGCCTGAGCAATGATTATATAAGGACAGTTTATGAAGATTCAAATAACCGTTTATGGATAGGAACCATGGGTGGTGGTATCTGTCTTTACAATGAGGATTTGGACAGTTTCGAAAGGTTCAGACCGAAGGGAATGCCAGATTATTTGAAAGAGGCCAGTGTGAAAGGCTTTCTCGAAGATGAAAACAAGAATGTTTGGTTTGGTACAGAAAAATATGGATTACATCATTATAATAGGGTAACCGGTGCTATCAAATCCTACCAAAAAAATTTGGACGACCCATTTAGTATTTCAGCCAATCACATTACCGGTATAGAAAAGGACAATTTTGGGAATTTATGGATTGCTACCTGGGGAGGTGGTATCAACTTGTTTGATCCTAATACTCAGAGGTTTATTCGTTATATGCATGATGAAGAAAGGCCAGAATCTATCGTGTCCAACGTCATCCGAAAATTGTACAAGACAAAGAATGGGGATATTTGGATGGGTACTCATGCTGGATTAGATAAATTGGAATATCACGAAAGTGGTCGATTTATATTTCATCACCAAAAACTAGATACTCAATTAGGAAAGTCTGGGACAAGAGTCATTCTGTCTATTCTCGAAGATGACAATAATCAACTCTGGATCGGCACGGAAAATGGTGGATTAAATGCTATTAGATTAAACACCGGTCAGTCAGTATTGTATACTTTCGATCCGCGCAGGGAATACACGCTTCAGAACAATTCTATATGGAGTTTATATCAGGATAATACAGGAATCATTTGGGTTGGGACCTTCAATAAAGGCATATTCAAAATCGATCCCAATGCCACTAAATTTGAACATATTCAGCATAACCCATATTTCGCTAATTCATTGAGCAATAATGCAGTGAGTTGCTTTGCGGAAGACAAGCATAAAAATGTATGGGTAGGTACAGATGGAGGAGGTTTGAATTACTGGGATATAAAGAAGAACACTTTCACCTCATATTTTGCGCAGTCAGGCGTTGGCTCCATTTCAAAAGATGCTATTCTATCATTATTGTTAGATAGTAATGAAAATCTATGGGTTGGTACCTGGGATGGGGGTGTCAACTTGAAAAGAAAAGGGTCAAATGTCTTCGAAACGTTTAGTATTAACCATCCATTAAATAACAATCAAGGCTATGAAAATGTATTTGCCATTCATGAAGATCGAAAAGGTAGAATTTGGTTCAGTGCTTTTAGAGATGGGTTATTTGCCTATGACCCATCGGATCAGTCATTTATGGGATTCAGTCATGACAAAGACAACCCACACAGTATCAGCTCTGACTATGTGCGGGCAATTTTAGAAGATCGAGAAGGCAATTTATGGATTGGTACAGAAGGGGGAGGCCTTAATCAGATGTTTGAAACGAATGGTCAGTATAGTTTCAAACGTTATATGTTGGATGAGAACAACCCCACAAGTATTTCAAGTAATACTGTTATTTCCCTGAAGGAAGACAAAGAGGGTATTATTTGGGTCGGTACATTTTCAGGCTTAGACAAACTAGTTCCAAATACTGAAGAATTCATTAAGATCGGAAAGAAGCAGGGTCTGCCTAATGAAGTGATATATGGAATTGAGATCGATGAAGAAAGGAATATTTGGGTGAGTTCAAATAGAGGATTGTCAAAGTATAATCAAGATACTGAAGAGATTCAGAATTTCACTAAAGCGGATGGTTTGCAGGGTATGGAGTTTTTCAAGAATTCCAGTTACACTCTTAGGAATGGTGAAATGTTGTTCGGAGGAATTGATGGATTCAACAGGTTTAAACCTGATCAGATCAAAAAAAATGCATATGAACCACCCGTATTTTTTAGTGATTTCAAACTTTACAATCAATCGGTGAAAGTGGGTGAAGAGTCTCCCCTGAAAAAAAACATTCGGAAAACGGAGAAGATCAATTTAACCTACGATCAAAATGATTTCAGTTTTGAATTTGCCGTTCTAAGTTTTTCTCAAACTTCTAAAAACGAATATGCCTATCAACTGGTTAACTACGATGAAGGCTGGCAAAATGTAGGGAATAGAAGAGAGGCATATTATACTAATGTACCACCTGGATATTATGTATTTAAAGTAAAAGGGACTAATAATGATGGAATATGGAGTAGCCGGGAAGCGGCTGTTGAAATAATAATATCCCCAGCTTGGTACAATACTTATTGGGCCTACTCCTTATATATAGTTATTATCACTGCATTACTCGTTTGGGGGATTCAGACCATTGTGAATCGCGAAAGGTTACAGACTCAATTGCAAGTAGAACACATGGAGCTCTCCAAGATGCAAGAGCTAGACGAAATGAAGTCAAGTTTCTTCGCTAATATATCTCATGAGTTTCGTTCACCACTTACTTTGATATTAGGTCCGCTCAAAGCGATGTATGAAAATGTGGAATTCAGCAGCATCAAAGAGCAAGTGAGTATGATGATTAGGAATGCGGAGAGTTTGCTCAATCTGATTAACCAATTACTTGAATTGTCAAAACTAGAATCTGGTAAAATGAGACTAGAGGCAGTGGAGCAGGACGTGACTAAATTTCTAAAGCCGGTGATTCATTCGTTTTCATCATTTGCTGCAAGAAAAAACATCAGCTATAAAGTGACTGTACCTAAGCAGGAAATTGCTCTTTTTTTCGATAGAGAGAAACTAGAAAAAATTGTCGTGAATTTGCTTTCAAACGCATTCAAATATACTGCCGAGTTTGGTCATGTAGAGTTTGAATTGGTAGAATCCAAAGACAAAGTGACCCTCATCGTCAAAGATGATGGAATTGGAATCCCTGAAGATGAGATGGAATATATCTTTAATAGATACTATCGCGTCAGAGACGCGAAAAACAAAAAGAGCAAAGGGACTGGCATTGGCCTTTCTCTGACCAAAGAACTGGTTGAATTACACCGAGGAGAAATTGAACTTGAGAGTAAGGAAAACGAAGGTTCGGTATTCACCGTCCATCTCAATAAGGGAACAGACCACTTGAACCCAGAAGATTTTTCCAACGTGGAAAGCGAATTCAAATATGAAAATCAAGAGCTATTCAAATCCGACCAGCAGGCCAATGCTCAGCCACTGACCGAGAGTCTGGAGAGTTTGGAGGATCAAGAAAAACAGCCTTTGGTACTAGTCATAGAAGACAATAATGATATTCGAGGTTATATCAAGCAGATTCTGGAGCCAGATTACAGGGTAATTGAAGCAGAGAATGGAGTGGATGGCTCTGAATTGGCGCTTGAGCAAATTCCAGATTTGATTATTTCAGATATCATGATGCCTGGCATGGATGGCTTTGAGGTTTGTAAAAAAGTAAAGAACGACACAAAGACCAGTCACATTCCTGTGATATTGCTTACAGCCAAAGCGTCGAACGACAGTGCGCTTGAGGGTTTTGAAAAAGGTGCGGATTATTACATAACTAAGCCATTCAATCCAAAACTATTGGCTTTAAGAGTTCGAAATGTATTGAACATCCACGATCATATCAAAAACAATATAATAAACAGAAAAACGCTTAACATAGAACCTACCAATGTCAAGATCGCATCACGAGATGAAGACTTCATTAAGAAGGCTGTTAAGATCGTAGAGGACAATATGTCCAACTCAGAATTTTATGTAGATGACCTGGGTCGGGAACTAGGCCTCAGTCGAATGCAGTTATATAGAAAGCTGAAAGGCCTGATAGGTCAGTCTGCCAATGAGTTTGTAAGGTCCATAAGATTGAAAAGAGCAGCGCAGCTCATTCGACAGAATCAACTGACGATTTCTGAAATTACTTATCAAGTAGGGTTTAATGATCTCCAATATTTTAGAGATTGTTTCAAAAAACAATTTGGAGTTAATCCTTCTGAATACGCAAGTAATACTGAAGAAAAAACATCTTGAAATAGCCTTCTGGAGTGTTTAAAGGCTATTTGAAACAATTACCATCCGCCTTTGTGACAAATGCCCCACGCAAGAAGGGTAGAGATTAAAGAAGTTTGAGACTCAATTTTTATTAAAACTATTCACTAAAATCAAAAAATTGAAAGGCATGATAAAACTTAGACAAATGAGGGGCAGGCTAATCGGTCTGTCCAAAGTGATTTTATCATCTGCGCTGCTACTGTTCATTACAGTAGCGTGCGAGGATGATGAATCAGGACAAAACACTATAGGCAATGTGCTCTATATCGATGGACCTTCGGGTGTGACGCCAATGTCCACGCAAACTTTTACAGCTTCAGAAGCTGGTGGAAGCATATCATGGTCTGTGACCGGAAATGCTACTTTAGGAACAACTGATGGTTTAACCGCTGAGGTTACTTTCGGTGCTGTAGGTACAGCAACTGTAAATGCAACTGGAAATGGGTTGGAAGGCGCCAGAGCTATTACTATTAACAGTGTAGATGCTGCTCTTCTAGAAGAAGGCGGATCTACTTTTAGTAATGCAAGCGTAAACAACGGAGGAAGCGAGACTATTACTTTAGAGTTTGCTTCGCCTTTAGCTTCTGCACCTACTTTGGCATTTGAAGGGGACTTTACAAATGGTACGATTTCATCAAATCTTGCAGAAGTGGCAGGAAGTGGTATGACTAAGTTCATCGCTACTATTACTGGGGGCACTGGAAATGGCCAGCTTATGGGACGTATGCTAAATGTAACAGCTGCGGCTGATTATGGTGGAGGCGTTGCTGATACGATAAGAGTTGATCTACACGCAGTGGACAATGTTAAACCATTGGCCAAATTCGAAAATCCTGACGAAGTAACTGTTGTAAATAAAGGAGGCTCGGTGAAATTTATGGTTTCAGCGAGTGAAGCAATCAGAGCAGTAAAGGATTCTATGAAATTAGCTCTTGACTATGATGCAGGTTCTGCTGGTACGGATACGCTGCTATTGTTGACTCAATCTGAAGATGATGCGTCTGTTTGGTATACTACATGGACTAACACTGCAGACGGTGATGGAAACTTCACAGCTACATTGGATCAATCTACAGTTATAGATATTGCTAACAATGACGCACTGTGGGATCCGGCAACAAGCATGTTTAATGTTTTAGTGGATAACACTGCACCAACTGCATTTACATTGACCGCTACTGAAACTGATCCGGTAGATGAGCCAAGAGTAGTTGATATTGTGGTTGGACCTGAAGAAGGAGGTTCTACAGTTCATTGGATTTGGTTGCCATACAACTCTCAATTCTTACCTGAGAGTCCTGCCGATTTTGAAGGTGAGGGAGCAGATAATGCAAAATTTGTGGCTTCTGCAGGTAACTTCAAGTTATTCTATTTAGAAGTAGATGCTGCAGGAAATTACGATACAAACACGGATGGCACAGCCAAAGTGAAGCGATTCCCTGCATTGACTGGAGATCAAGAAGAAGGCGACAAGGATGCTTCAATTGAGATCAAGTAATTGGTAGCTATTTCAAATCAAAAAATTAAAAGACATGCATAAAATAAAAATATATAGTGTTGGGCTAAGAGGTCTGATACCCATGTTGCTGATGCTACTGACACTTGCTTCTTTTAGTGTCCAAGCTCAGGAAAGAACAGTATCTGGAATAGTCACCTCGGCTACAACAGGTGAAACTTTACCAGGTGTAAGTGTCCTTATAAAAGGTACTGCAAATGGTACAGTAACTAATTTAGATGGAGAGTATAAGATCTCAGTAAGTTCTGATGAGAACACGCTAGTGTACTCATTCATCGGAATGAAAGCACAAGAGATAGTCGTTGGTGGCCGATCTACTATAGATGTAGGTATGGCAGATGATGTCACTTCATTGGAAGAAATAGTGGTTGTAGGATATGGTTCTCAAAAGAAGAGCGTATTGACTGCTGCGATTTCAAGTGTGAAGGCGGAAGACTTGGCTAATTTCTCTGCAGGATCTGTTGATCAGGCTTTGCAAGGTAGAATGGCAGGTGTGGAAGTGGTTCCTACATCAGGTTCTCCAGGAGCTGGATACAATATCAAGATTAGAGGTGCAGGATCTAATGGTTCTACTCAACCGCTTTATATTGTTGATGGTATGAGAGTGCCAGATATCAACTGGTTGGATCCATTTGAAATAGATGGAATTGAAGTATTGAAAGATGCTGCTTCTGCTGCTATTTATGGAGCGGAAGGTGCTAATGGTGTAGTTTATGTAACTACCAAAAAAGGTGAGAATGGCCCAGGAAAAATCAGTTATGATTTTCAGTTTGGTATCCAAAACCAAAATACGCCATTAGAAGTAATGAATTTAGACCAGTACGAAGAATACAACGCAGAAGCTGGAATTTTTAGAAGAGCAGATGAACAATTACCTTCAAAAGGAACTAATTGGAAAGATGAAATATTCTCATCAGCTCCTCAGCAAAGACATGCTTTAACATTCTCTGGAGGAACAGAAGATACTAAATATTTGATCGGTGGTTATTTCTTGGATCAAGAAGGTATCGTTGGAGGAGATAATGCTTCTATCAAAAGATATGGGTTAAGATTCAATATCAGTCATAAAGTAAATGATTGGGCGAAAATCTCAAGTAATTACTCTTTTGCTCAATTCAAAAGACAGTCTATCCAAGAGAATACAGAATTTGGTGGTATTGTACAAAGTGGTATCGTAATGGATCCTGCTACTCCATTGACTTATGCTAATGGTATTCCACCATGGGTAATTAACCAATACGGTGAGCAGAATTACAAAACTGATGAGAATGGAAATTATTGGGGTATCTCAACTTTAGTTGATGGAGAAAACTCTAACCCAATAGGTAAAATGGCTCAGATCCATGGTGCATTTAATGCCACTGTATTACAAGGTGCTACGGAACTGACCCTTACACCATTTGAAGGATTTGAATTTACTTCAAGATTAGGATTGATCTCAGGTAACTACTACAATCACTACTGGCAAGAATCTTGGTTCTTTAACGATAGAGATACAGAAAGCGCAAGAGTTTCTGATACATATAGTGATTATTTCAACTATCAGTGGGAAAACTTCGCCTCGTATACTAAGAAATTTGGAGAGCACAATTTGAATGTATTGGCAGGTACATCATTCTTCTCTACTGAAAATGGTTATATGACTGGCAACGGAACCACATTATTGAATGCGATTCCTCAGTTGGCATATTTAGATGCAGTGCCAAACCGTATACAAAATACGAATGCTCAGGGTAATAGAAACACAAATACTTTGAGCTCTTACTTCGGTAGAGTAACGTATAACTACAAAGAGAAGTACCTACTAGCTGCAACTTTGAGAGCGGATGGTTCTTCAGTATTGTCTAAAGATAACCGTTGGGGTTACTTCCCTTCAATTTCTGCGGGTTGGGTATTGTCTAGTGAGGATTTCTTCTCTGCTGGGCCTATGAACTTCTTGAAGTTGAGAGCATCTTGGGGACAAAATGGTAGTTTGTCATCTGTAACCAATGTAGGAGCAGGAGCCTCGCTGGCTACTGTGAGTGCTGGATTTATCTATGCAGATGCTACAGGAAATTTCCTAACAGGTGCTGAACCTACTCAGTTAGCTAACCCTAACTTGACTTGGGAAACTTCAGAGCAAACAGATATTGGAATAGACCTTGGATTCTTCGAGGATAGATTGACTTTGTCAGCGGATTATTTCTGGAAGACTACAAAAGATCTATTAACAGTGGGTAGCCCTCCTGCATTTGTAGGAAACCCAGCAGGATTTGTAAACTCTGGTGAGGTATCAAACAAAGGACTTGAAATCGAGATGGGTTATCAAGAGCAAAAAGGCGATTTCAAATATGACATTACCTTGAACTTCACTTCGATCAAAAACGAAGCAACATTTGTTGATCCTAACAAAGAGTTTGAAGCTGGAGCCGACGTAGGTATCGATTGGAATTCTGCTACTGCTATGAAACAAGGATTTCCTATCTGGTACTTCAGAGGTTACAAAACGGAAGGAATTTTCCAAAACCAGGCTGAAGTAGATGCTTATACTGCAAATGTTACAAGTGGTTACACACCAGCTCCCGGAGATCCGATTATTGTAGATTCAGACGGAGATGGAAGTATCACACCTAGTGATTTTGTTCAGATAGGTTCTCCTCATCCAGATTTCATGTTAGGTACTACTATCAAATTGGATTACAAAGGATTTGACTTTAAAGTATTTGCTCAGGGATCTTTTGGACATGAAGTGATCATGGGATTCAACAGAACGGATAGACCTCAAAATAACAAGCCTGTATTCTTCTATGAAGACAGATGGACAGGTGAAGGTTCTACTAACAGCTGGTTTAGAGCAGGTACTGCCGGACAAGCATATACAAGTGATATGATGGTGTTTAATGGTTCTTTCTTCAAAATCAGACAAGTGCAGTTAGGATATAACTTGCCAAGTTCATTATTGGATAAAGCAGGAATTAGCAAATTGAGACTATACGTTTCTTTGGATAACTTCTTCACATTTACAAAGTACAAAGGATTCGATCCTGAAATCGGAGGAAGTAACAATGCGAATAGTTTAGGTATCGACAGAGGATCTTATCCTGTGCCAAAGACATTCGTGACTGGTTTAACGCTACAGTTTTAATATAAAAATATTTAAGACATGAAAAATAAAATAGCAATATTGGGAGTAGCTTCTGCACTGGTTGCAGTAATACTCGCCGCATGTTCTGATCAATTGGAACAAGATGTGAATGGGGTGTCGTCGATAGAGACATTCTACGCTACAGATGATGACGCGCAATTGGCCATCGTAGCAACTTATGATATGCTTACTGCAGATAACTTGTTTGATTGGGCGAGCCCAACCTTCATCAAAACATTACCTTCTGATGAAGGTACTGCTGGAGGGGGTGGTAGTACAGATCAGCCTCGTTATCAACAATTGGATAACTTCACCTGGGATAGCGCAAACCCTGCGGTTCAAGCGACTTGGCAAGTGAACTACTACGGTGTATTTAGAGCTAATATGATTATTGAAAACTTAGCACCTGAAAATGCATTGAGAGAGAGGATCATCGGTGAAGCTAAGGCGCTTAGAGCATACTATTATCTTGAGCTAGTTACTCAATTTGGAGATATTCCTTTAGTGTTAAAAGGATTGGAACCCACTGAATTTAATCAGTCGCGAGTGCCTAAAGCAGATATTTACGCTCAAATTGAAACTGATTTGAATGAAGCAATTGCAGTGCTGCCAAACAAAAGCGATTATTCTGATGCTGATAAATTTAGAATGTCGAAAGGTACTGCTTATGCATTGTTAGGTAAAGTATTACTTTATCAAGCTAGATATGCTGAATCAGCTACTGCTTTTGACAATGTAACTGGGTATTCATTAGTTGACAATTACGCTGATGTATTTACTGAAGCGCAAGAATTTGGTGATGAATCTATCCTGGAGGCTTCTTTCTCTTCTCAAGTACCTTATGATTGGAATTATCCTTGGGGAACAAGATTTGAAAACAACTTGCACGTACAGCTGATGGGTGCTAGAGCAGGATCTACTCCTGAGCTTGGCCTGATAGCAGGTTGGGGATTCAACTATCCTTCAGAAAAATTATGGGATGCATTTAATGCCATGGGCGATACGGAAAGAAGAGACGCTACGATGTTCTCTGAGCAGCAGTACTTAAGTTACAAAAGTACTGACCCTAACTTCGATGGAAGTACTTGGTGGGATTACAACAGATTTTTTAGGTTGAAGTATGGATCTTTCGATGCTGAAACGAACCAGGATGGTGCTCCTAAAGAGTTGAACTATGGTACCAACTGGAGATTGATCAGATATGCTGATGTTCTATTGTTAAGCGCAGAAGCGAAACTTCAAAGTGGTGACAATTCTGGTGCACTAGCTGCTATCAATCAGGTAAGAGCTAGAGCAGGTCTGGCTGGCCTTGGTTCTGTCACTTTGCAAGACATTATTGCAGAAAGATTTGTTGAGCTAGCCTTCGAAGGTCACAGATACTTTGATTTAATCAGATGGGGTGAGGCTATTGCCAATGCAGAATTAGGCGTACAGGTGCCTCCTACATTTACTGATGGTGACCCAGCACACTATGGTGACAACTTTGATTATGCTAAGCACCAGCTATTCCCAATTCCTAATTCGGATATAGCTGCGGCTACTAATATGACTCAAAATCCTGGATATTAATCAAAACGGATTTTTAGCTTGAATTATTTATCCAAAGGCCGCCTTTAGTTTAAAAGGTGGCCTTTGTTTTTGTAAATTGAACGGTATGAAAAGATATATAGCACTTCTAGTAGGAATGGTCTGCCTACTCTCCTGTGAGGAAAAGACAACAACCCAAAACCAAAAAATATTTGAGGCCATTTCACCTTCACATTCAAATGTTAGTTTTTCAAATGACTTGATTGTTAATGATTCTATAAACTTTTTCAAGTATGGCTACTACTATATGGGTGGAGGAGTGTCTATCGGTGATTTAAATGGAGATGGTCTTCAAGATATGTACTTTACTGGCAACAGAGTAAAAAACAAGCTTTATTTAAATAAAGGCAATCTTCAGTTTCAAGATATAACCGAAGTGGCTGGAGTAGCCGCAGATGATCGGTGGATTACAGGTGTAGCCATGCACGATGTCAATGCAGATGGTCTTTTGGATATATCTGTAGCTGTAGCTGGTATTTGGACTTCTACTAAAAACATTCTTTATATCAATCAAGGACTCAATGACCAAGGGATTCCAACGTTCAAAGATGAAGCAGAAGCGAGAGGCGTGGCTGATGAAGGACTAACTATTCAGACTGCATTTTTTGATGCAGATCAGGATGGAGACATCGATATGTATGTAGCCAACTATGAACAGACCTCTTTTGGTACATTAATCCCAGAGTACAAAGAGAAAGTAGATAACCCTCAATGGGAATCATCAGATCACTTGTACATTAATGACGGCTCGGGTTATTACACTGACGGTACGGAAGCGGCAGGCATGTTGAACTTTGGTTTGGCTGTGGGAGTTTTGGCTTCTGATTTCAATAATGATAATCTGACTGACCTATATGTGTCTAATGATTTCAATACGCCAGACAATTTTTATTTCAATAATGGAGACGGCACTTTTACTGACCTTTCTAAAGAAACTATGCAACATACATCCTTTTATGGAATGGGTGTAGACGCTGCTGATGTTAATAATGACGGATTGATGGACTTTACACAAATGGACATGACTCCCGCGGACAACTTCAGATCTAAGGCAAACATGGCAAGTATGGATATTGATGGATTTTGGCAAAACGTAAATGCCGGTTTTCATTACCAATATATGTACAATACACTTCAGTTGAATCAAGGCATCAAGCCAAATGGAAGGCCGTTCTTCGCTGATGTGGCTAAAATGTCCGGCATTGACAAAACAGATTGGAGTTGGGCATGTCTTTTTGCTGATTATGACAACGATGGATTGAATGATCTGTATGTGACCAACGGTACACGCCGTGATATCAACAACAAAGATTTCTTCAAATGGATGGATCGATTGGACATCAAAATGAAGATTAAATACAAAGAATTGACTTTCGCAGATGTAACGGAAAAGTTACCATTTAAGAGAATTGATAATTATATATTCAAAAACCTAGACGGTCAGCAGTTTGAACGAAGCAATGAAGATTGGGGAATTAATTTTGAAGGTTTTTCAAATGGTGCTGCCTATGCAGATTTAGATAACGATGGGGATATTGAATTAGTCATCAATAACATTGATTCGGCTGCAGCTATTTATAAAAACCTGAGCATAGAAAATGGAAATAAAAATTTCGTCAAGGTTAAACTTAAAGGGACTGAAAAAAATCCATTAGGCCTCGGGACCAAGTTGAAACTGTATACTGATAAAGGTGTTCAATATAAAGAGCACACTTTGGTTCGAGGTTATCAGTCTTCTGTAGAGCCTATAATTCATTTTGGAGTCAATGGACAGCTTGAAAAAATGGAAGTAATTTGGCCAAATGGGAAAGTAACGGTTCTAAACGATGTAAAAATGGGAGAACTGATTTCTGTTGAGGCCACTGAAGCCATCGAAAGCAACAATGACAAGATTGAAGCCCAAAAAATGTTTGTGAAAGCCAATATGGAAAGTCTTGATGCCTATTTGAATAAAGAAAATGACTTTGATGATTTCGATTATCAAATTCTACTACCACACAGAATGTCACGATTAGGGCCAGCAGTAGCCAAAGCAGATATCAATCAAGACGGATTGGAAGACTTGTATATTGGTGGTGCCATGAATATACCTGGCCAATTATTCATTCAACAAGCGAATGGAACATTTACCGTTTCTGAATTTATCCCTGCAGATAGTATATATGAAGATGTGTCGGCAGTATTCTTCGATGCAGACAATGATCAGGATATGGATCTGTTTGTAGTAAGTGGAGGAAATGATTCAGAAGAAGGATCAGAGCTTTATATCGATAGACTCTACCTTAATGAATCCGGTATATTTACTAGGAGCGAAGCTTTACCTGACTATCTGGTCAGCGGAGGTGTGGTGCTTCCCTTTGATTATGATAAGGATGGCGATATGGATTTGTTTATTGGTGGTCGACAGCTGCCACGGAAATATCCACTACCTGTTTCTAGCTATGTGCTAGAAAATACTTCTGAGGAAGGTGAGGTAAAGTTTGAACTAAATGAACAAATCGCATTCAATGAATTAGGTATGGTCACTGATGCCACATGGTTAAGTGATGGTCAACTTGTAGTCGTAGGGGAATGGATGCCAATTTCCATGTTTTCATTCGATGGTCAGTCATTTGTAAACCAAACAGAAGAATATGGTTTAAGTGAAACAGTAGGTTGGTGGAATACCGTTGAGAAAGCTGACTTTGACCAGGATGGAGATGAGGATCTGATTGTAGGTAACTTAGGAACGAATTATAAGTATCAGGCCACACCAGAAGAAACCTTCGATATATACGTGGACGATTATGATGCCAATGGCAATATTGATATTGTACTGAGCTACTATCAGGATGAAAGACAGTTTCCGGTCAGAGGCATGCAGTGCAGTTCTCAGCAGATTCCTGATATCAGCAGAAAGTATAAAAACAAATACAATGCTTTTGCTCAGGCAACTTTATCCGATATATATGGTGATCAACACTTGGAAAATAGTCTACATTATAAAGTACAGGATTTCTCAAGTGTATATATGGAGAATTTGGGTAACGGAGACTTTGGTATGAATCCGCTGCCATTTGAAGCTCAAACATCATCATTCAATACGATGGAGATAGCTGACTTCAATGGAGACGGATATTTAGATATTCTAGCCGGAGGAAATCAATTTAATTCAGAAGTGGAAACACCAAGAAACGACGCTTGTTTTGGATGGCTGTTTGCAGGCAATGGAAAAGGAGGCTTCAATTATATAAGTTATGAACAATCAGGGCTATATGTGCCCTATGATATCAGGCATGTTGTGAGGCTTACTGGCAAGGATTCTTATACAACTGCTTTTATTTCTAACAGTGCGCCTATAGTCGTTTATCAAGAAGGGAAATGAGAATATTGCCATACTTAGTTTGTGTGCTATGGATTTTGGTTTCTTGTAACAGAGAAGTTGATCGACGGACACCTTCAACCATAGAAATGACTAAGGAGCTGGATACCTTGGCACAAAAGGCCAGACAAAACAATAACTATCCTTATTTCATAGACAACTTACTCCGCAAGTTAGAGATCAATGTAAAAGGTTTGCCCTATAGCATGCGCTCTGGGCAGTGGTTGGATTATGTATTAGTGTTGCTATTAAAGGGTGATAATGACAAATGTGTTGAGGTGATCGACCAATACTTGAAAGGCAACAGCTTTAATGACGTGAATGTGCAAAGTGTCGACTTCTATAAAGTAAAGGCATTGGCTTATTTACGAAAAGGTGAAATTGAAAATTGTATTCAAAATCACTCAGGACAATCCTGTATCATGCCGATCAAAGGGTCCGGTATTCATATACAAACAGCACCTGTAGAAAGCGCCATAGAGGTATATGAAAAACTGTTGGCCTACGATTCAACAGATATGCAATCAAAATGGTTTCTAAATTTATGTTATCAGGCAGTAGGTAAATATCCAGATCATGTACGCAACGAATTCCTAATTCCTCCAAGCGCTTTCGAATCAGCGCAAGGTTTTCCAGTATTTCCAAACATAAGTATGGAAACGGGAGTGGATCTAAATAACCATGCGGAGGAGCTAGCATTGAAGACTTCAATAATGACGGGCTGCTGGATATCTTTACTACTTCTTACAGCTTAGGCGAGCAGTCCACTTTATATATAAACAACGGGCTGGGAAGTTTTACTGATAGCACAGATCATTATGGTTTAGACGGGATCGTTGGAGGCCTCAATAATATTCACGCAGACTTTAATAACGATGGACTGACGGATATCTACATCATGCGCGGAGCATGGTTGTCTACCAATGGTTTGATACCGAATTCACTTTTGATAAATAAAGGGGGGTATTTTTCGGATGAGACTAAGGCAGCAGGGATGTATCAAAAACAGCCCACTGGTACAGTAGCTGCAGCTGACTTCAATTTGGATGGGCATGTTGATTTATTTGTAGGAAATGAATCTTCTAGTAGGAGAGCTATTTTTCCTTGTCAATTATATATGAATAATGGAGATGGCACATTTACCGATGTAGCAAAAAAGCTGGATTTAGAAATCAATCAGTTTGTAAAAGGTGCCACCTGGGGAGATGTGAATAATGATGGTTTACCAGATTTGTATCTGTCTATCTACGGTCGTAACAATCTGCTCTATATTAATCGAGGAGGAACCAGTCCAGAGGACTGGGTCTTTGAACAGTTGGCTGGCTCGGCTGGAGTAAGCGAACCTGTCATGAGCTTTCCATCATGGTTTTGGGATTATGATCAGGACGGGTGGCAGGATATTATGGTGATAGGTTATGATAACCGCGAGTCTCATTTGATCGCTAGCGAAGTGGCTAAAGATTATTTGGGTAAGCCATTCAAAGGAGAAACACCTCGGCTATACAGGAATAATGGAGATGAAACATTTACTGATGTCACCAATGAGGTTGGATTGGATAAGTTGCTATATGCGATGGGTGGCAATTTTGGTGATCTTAATAATGATGGCTATCCTGATTTCTATTTAGGTACGGGCGAGTTCAATATTTGGGCTACAGTACCGAATCGAGCATTTTTAAATTTGGAGGGTAAACTATTCGCAGATGTCACAACCGCGGGTCAATTTGGGCAAATTCAAAAAGGACATGGCGTAGCCTTTGGAGATTTAGATAATGACGGTGATCAAGATATTTATCACCAAGTGGGAGGAGCAGCAGAAAGTGATGTCTTTCAAAATATGCTTTTTCAAAACCCTGGCTTTCAGAACAACTGGTTGACTTTGGATTTGGAAGGCACTAGCTCCAATTATTCAGCTATCGGCGCGAAAATTGAAGTATTGGTTACTCTTAAATCAGGAGAGCAAAAACGGGTGTATAACTTTATCGGAACAGGAGGGTCGTTTGGAGCAAATACATTAAGAGCAGAGGTTGGTCTAGGAGATGCTTCTGAAGTTGATAAGGTGATCATCTACTGGCCCGATCTTCAGAGAACTATTCAGGAGTTACAAGATGTGAACATGAATCAATTCTACAAAATTAGGCAAGGGGAAAAACCTGAGGTCGTTTCTTTTGAATCACTGGATTTAAAAACAAAAACTAACCATGAACATCATCATTAAACTAACTGTCCTTCTCTTTGTTTCGACGATTAGTTTGGCTCAAAGTGGATACAAACTCGTTTGGTTCGATGAATTTGATTATTCAGGTTTGCCAGACGTAAGCAAATGGAGTTACGACGTAGGAGATGGTTGCCCCAATGTCTGTGGATGGGGAAATAATGAGTTAGAATATTATACTGAAGAAAGACTGGAGAATGCTCGAGTAGAAGATGGACATTTGATCATCACTGCGATTAAAGAGAATATGGGGTCCAAGGCATACAGTTCCGCCAGATTGGTTACCAGGGAGAAAGGCGATTGGACTTATGGAAGGATTGAAGTCAAGGCCATGCTGCCTTCAGGAGTTGGGACGTGGCCGGCCATTTGGATGCTATCTACTGATTGGTCTTACGGTGGCTGGCCGGAGAGCGGTGAAATCGATATTATGGAACATGTAGGGTATGAATCGAATAAAATTTATGGTACTGTACATACAAAGGCTTATCATCATTCTATTGGTACGCAGAAGGGAGGTGAGATCATTATTGAAGATTGTGAAGAAGATTTTCATGTCTAGGCTGTAGAGTGGTCACATAGCAAGATTGATTTCTTTGTGGATGATATTAATTACTTCACTTTTTCAAAAGAAGAGGGGTCAGATAAATGGCCATTTGATCAACGCTTTCATTTGTTGTTGAATATTGCTGTCGGAGGTAATTGGGGAGGAGTGAAAGGTGTAGATGTGTCTGTCTTTCCGCAGGAGATGAAAGTTGATTATGTACGAGTTTACCAGCTTATTAGTAAAACGGATAAGAAGCTGGGTACGGGTGAATTGTTGATGTCACCAAATCCAGCTGATGCAGGACGCTTTACAATCAATTCTCCAGCTACTAATATAGATGTCCTCAAAGTATTTAGTATGTCGGGAAAACAGATTCCTTACAATAAGTCTATTCACCCCGAAGGAGTGGATATTGAATTGAGTAGTACTGGCGAGCAAATGGTTGTGGTCTTATTAGAAAGTAAAAATGGAACCAGAACTTCTAATAAAATATTGTTGGACTAATCAGTCTTTCAAGGCCTTGCAGAGTGTTTTAGGATTTTCTTTGAAACTATTTTAAGAAACTTGTTTTTATTGTTTGGAATTGAGAACAATAGTTATCTATCTTTGCGTCCCGTTTGAGAGAAAGGGATTCCGGAAATGGAATAATTGACATGTTGAGATAATGAATTTCCAGTCTTTTGGAGAGTAAATTTTAAGGTTTAAAAGTTTTTGAAATTAATTCTAAAAGAGGTTAGGATTTAAGAAATTAAGTT
>NZ_CBDCVM010000007.1:0-167744 GCF_965223055.1 Reichenbachiella sp. | reverse complement strand
TCTAACTTGGAAGTAAATGACCTCATTGAAGTACGAAACGAGGAAATTGTACCTTGTGATGCTATCCTTATGAGCCAAGAAGCATTGGTAGATTACAGCTTTGTTTCTGGAGAGTCTATCCCCAATACAATTTTCGAAGGTGATAAAATATATGCTGGTGGCAAAATCAAGGGGGTAGCTGTTCAAATGACAGTAATAAAACCCGTTTCGCAAAGCTATTTGACTCAACTATGGAATCATTCTTCCTTTGAGGATAGTGATATGAGCACCCCCTCTCTTATAGATCAAGTGAGCAGATACTTTACTCCCATTGTACTGCTGATTGCGCTAATTTCAGGAGTTTATTGGTCAGTGGTAGATAGTTCTAAAGTACTGTTTGTCATTTCTTCTGTATTAATAGTTGCCTGTCCTTGTGCACTAGCATTGGCCACTCCATTCACATTGAATGCCACTATGAATACTTTGGGCTTTCATAAGATGTACTTGAAAGGCACTCATGTCATTGAAAAATTGTGGCAAATCCAAAAAATAGTTTTTGACAAAACTGGAACCATCACTACAGGCAGTAAACAAAAAGTAGAGTGGATAGGTCGTGAATTGACTAATCATGAGAAAAGTAGCTTACACTCATTAGCTACTCAATCTGTGCATCCATTGAGCTTGCAACTTGCTCAGCACCTTCCACAAATCCAAAAAGGAAAATATTGTATCTGATTATCAGGAAGAAAAAGGAAAAGGCATCTCCGGAATTGTAAATGGATTCGAAATAAGATTGGGGTCTCCAGCTTTTATAGGTTTATCAGTTGACTCATCAAATGCATCCATTATAGCTGTCTCTATTAATCAGGAAATAATTGGGCGTTTTCTAATTCGAACTAAATATCGGTCGGGATTAAACTCAATGATAGACCGTCTCAGTAAATTATTTGACCTTGCCGTTTTATCAGGTGATAATGAAGCTGAACAAGAGAACCTAAACAAAATATTTCCTCAAGGAACAAAAATCAGTTTCAATCAAACACCAGAGAATAAGCTTCATGCTATTGAAGACTTCGAAAAGAAGCAAAAAACAATGATGATAGGTGATGGACTCAATGATGCAGGAGCCTTGAAACGTAGTTTTGTAGGTTTATCCGTGGCAGAGAATATGTCCAACTTTACTCCAGCAAGTGATGTCATTATGCTTGGAGATAAGCTCACGGAATTGCCTAAATTTCTTCAGCTAGTCCAATCATCCAAACGTATCGTTTTAGCTGGATTTGTCGTATCATTCATATACAATATTGTTGGGTTAGCACTGGCGGTGGCAGGATTCATCACTCCCGTAATTGCTGCGATACTCATGCCTATCAGCAGTATTACAGTAGTGGCCTTATCCACACTTGGTGTGAAATTTATTAGTCATAGATTAAATTTGAAGGCATGAAAATTCTAGTAATACTTATTGTAGTCAGCCTTGTGATTGCCCTGGCATTTCTTGCACTCTTCATCTGGTCAGTCAAATCAGATCAATATGAAGATACAGACTCTCCGGCTATGCGGATCCTGTATGACGATAAACCTAAAACGTCGACCGCTTCGAAAAATAAATGATACAGATCATGTTTTCATGTGATCGACTCCTTTAGAAGTACGCACAGACTCCGGTTGATTTGCCATAATTAAAATAAAGACATGGCAACTTCACTGATCAGTAAATACAATATTCCAGGGCCAAGATATACAAGCTACCCTACTGTACCTTTTTGGAATGAAAACCTAAACCTGGAAGGTTGGAAAGGGCAAATCAAAAATGCGTTCAATCTGACTAATAATGATAAGGGTATCAGTCTTTATATTCACCTACCCTTTTGTGAAAGTCTGTGTACATATTGTGGCTGCACCACTCGAATCACCATCAATCATGCAGTTGAAAAACCATATATTGATACTGTATTAAAGGAATGGAAGTTATACCTGGAATTATTCGATGATGTCCCAGAAATTACTGAAATACACCTGGGTGGAGGAACCCCTACGTTCTTCAGTCCTGAAAATTTAGCTCGATTAATTGACGGAATTCGACAAACTTCAATCATCCGTAATGATGCAGAATTTGGATTTGAAGCACACCCAAACAATACCACAGAAGAACACTTAAAAACACTCTACGATCAGGGGTTTCGTCGAGTCAGTTTTGGCATTCAGGACTTCGATCCAAAAGTTCAACATATTATTAACCGAGTCCAGACTTATGAACAAGTAAAAAAGGTAGTGGATCAAGCAAGAAGCATAGGGTACGAATCCATCAACTTCGATTTGATTTATGGGCTCCCCTTGCAAACGGACAATAGCATTAAAGGCACTTTTGAAAAAGTTCAGAAGTTAAGACCCGATCGGATAGCATTTTATAGTTATGCTCATGTCCCATGGGTCAAACCAGGCCAACGTATGTTCACTGAAAAAGACTTACCAAACAATGATGAAAAAAGGAGACTGTACGAATTGGGCAAACAATTACTCCTTGATATTAGATATAACGAATTAGGCATGGATCATTTCGCACTACCTGATGATTCATTGAATGAAGCAGCCAATAGTGGAACTATGCATAGAAACTTTATGGGCTATACCACCAACCATAGTATGCTTTCCATTGGTCTTGGTGTATCGGCCATTGGAGATTCCTGGCTTGGATATGGTCAAAACGAGAAAAAAGTGGAGGTCTATAAAAAAGTGGTTGAAAACAGAGATTTTCCAATTATCAAAACACACATTTTAACCAAACAAGAAGCATTCGTAAGAAGACATATCACCAACCTGATGTGTCAATTCGAGACAAGGTGGGATTTATCAGACACACAGGCAGGACTTTTCGAAAAAGTGGAACCGAGACTTCAAGAAATGATTACTGATGGTTTAGTAACATTTGAACCAGGTCATATTAGCATAACAAAAAAAGGACGCCCATTCGTCAGAAATGCTTGTATGGCCTTAGACATCTTCTTATGGAATGAATCAGAAAAGTCTAACAAATTTAGCCTGACGGTTTGAATATGATCTAAATCATTTTTTGAATTGCTTTTACTCAGATGAAGCACTAACTCAGTATGATACCTTTATAGTGTTAAACAAACATTAATGTCATGCAAACTATTGCCGTCCCATACGATTTCAGTCCATATGCAGCAGCTGCTTTGGATTTTGCTGTTCAGCTTAGCCAAAAGACACAAGCTAAGATTAAACTTATTCATGTCATTGAGTACCCTCTGGCTACTACATTCAATGTTACAGGAGAAGTAGAGCCAGAAGAAACAATGGATAAAATTTTTACTCTACAATTAATTGATAAGGCTAATGTAAAAATGAGAGATGTCCTTCATTCTTATGATGGAAAAGCGGAGATAGATCAAGTCATTCTGATGGGTAATGCCTACGATGGAATAACTGACCAATTAGAAGAACTAGACGCTGATTTGATCGTAATGGGTACCAAAGGCGCTACTGGTCTCAAAGAACTACTTGTTGGATCTAATACTGAGAAAATAGTTAGAAACGCCCATTGCCCAGTCTTGGCCATTCCTGAGAAGTGCAATGCCAGCACCATCAATGATGTCGTTTTTGCAACGGATCTGGATGATACTCACGGAAATATCCTGAAAGCATTCGATGAGTATCGAAAACAATTCAATGCAAAGCTTCATTTGGTTTGGGTAGATACTCCACACAATTCTGTAAATGAAGACCTGGGTAAAGAAAGATTAAAAGAAATAGCACGTAAAAACAACATTGAAAACTACGAGGTACATATTGCTAAAGCCTTTAAGCCAGAAGAAGGGATTCTTTCTTTTAGTTGGCAGATTAAAGCAGGTATGATAGGTATGAGTACCCATAGTCATAAAGGATTGATCCACTTATTTGTCGGAAGTGTGGCAGAAGACGTAGTGAATCACGCTAAAATTCCAGTGTGGACTTGCAGTATAAAATAGAAGGCAATGAAAATTAATAGAATATTAGTCCCTATGGACTACTCTCCATGTGCTGAAAATGCTTTTCGCTCAGCGCTCTTGTTAGCAAAAAAAACAGGATCCAGCATCCATATTGTATCTGTAACACATGTACCTCATTTGCACGCAGAAGCGGTAGGTGCTACTTCCATTATCCAACCGCTCCTTCAGGAGTATCATGAGCAACTTGATGAACAATTTGAAAAACTGATTAGCACAAATGATGTTGGAGAGATAGAAGTTTGTAACACAAAATACAATGCTCCCCTTCACAATGCCATATACAGCTGTACCATTCAAAATGAATGCGATTTGATTATAACTGGAACAAAATCACAACATGGCTGGCTCACCAATCTCCTAGGCAGTAACAGTATGGACATGGTGGAAAGAGCCAAAATACCTGTGCTAGTGATTCCTGAGTCTTGTGAATCTGTTACCTTCAAAAAACTAGGAGTAGCTATAGATTATTCTGATTTTGATGACCCAAATATTCTGGCGCCACTTCGAGATTTTGCAACAGTGAATTTCTCTCAGCTTTGTTTCTTAAACGTAACCTCTAAGCAGCACAAGCTTTTTGTATATGATGATATTAAATTGAGTATTTCTAATTATTTTAATGGTCTTAAACAATCTTATCACACTTTTACTGATAATAGAAAACTTGAAGACATTTTAATGGAAGCCATCAGCGACTTGGAATTAGATATGCTTTTTATGTTACCAAAAAATCACACAGTGCTTGACCGTCTGATTAATAAAAGTCACACTAAAGCCATGGCTTCTAAAACTGACAAACCGATGATGACTATCCACGAAAAAAAATAAAAGTATGAACGGAATATTAATCGCTGTAGTAGCTGCTGCATTCGCCATTTGGGCACTTGTTTCTGTTGCAAAAAGCAATATCAAAAATGATCAAAAGGTTATTTGGTTCGCAGTTGTTATTCTACTGCCTATTCTTGGCCCTATTGTATATTGGTTCAAGCATAAGAAGTAAATAAGAAATGTCTTAAACGGCTTGTAAACTCACTTTTTGATGAATAAATTGATAAAAATATTATCACATGATTTTTATCATGTTTTTGAATGATATAAAAAATTTCACAGACCTGACATAGTAACCTAATTTAGTCTTCAAATTATAAAATCAATTGCCTCATATGGAACTAGAAAAATTCAGTTACGACAATAAAATTGTCAAGTACTTTACTATTGCCTCCATTATTTTCGGAGTGGTGGCTATGCTTGCAGGACTCACTGCTGCTATTCAGTTGTTTTATCCAGCCTTCAATTTCGACTTACAATACACCACTTTTGGTAGAGTCAGGCCGTTGCATACGAACGCAGTAATTTTTGCATTTGTAGGAAATGCGATGTTTGCGGGCGTTTATTATTCGATGCAGCGATTGCTCAAGACTCGAATGTTTAATGATATGCTCTCCTGGATTCATTTCTGGGGTTGGCAATTGATTATCCTGGCAGCTGCAATCACTCTACCGATGGGATTTACAACTAGTAAAGAGTATGCCGAACTCGAATGGCCTATTGATATTGCCATCACCTTGATTTGGGTCGTATTTGGCATCAATATGATCGGGACAATCATCAAAAGACGAGAGCGCCACATGTATGTGGCTATTTGGTTTTATATCGCCACATTCGTAACCGTAGCTGTTTTACATATTGTGAACTCTATGGAAATTCCGGTGACTTTATTCAAAAGTTACTCTTGGTATGCCGGTGTTCAGGATGCACTGGTGCAATGGTGGTATGGTCATAATGCGGTAGCATTCTTCCTCACCACCCCATTCTTGGGTATCATGTACTACTACCTCCCAAAGGCAGCTAACAGACCGGTATATTCTTATCGACTTTCGATTATTCACTTTTGGTCATTGATTTTTATTTATATCTGGGCAGGTCCTCACCACTTATTATACACTTCTTTACCAGATTGGGCACAGTCTTTAGGCGTAGTATTCTCCATCATGCTAATCGCACCGTCTTGGGGTGGTATGTTGAATGGTCTATTGACACTTAGAGGCGCATGGGATCGAGTACGTGAAGATCCGGTGCTTAAATTTATGGTAGTAGCTGTAACCGCCTATGGTATGGCAACCTTCGAAGGTCCGATGCTTTCATTGAAGAACGTAAGCGCCATTGCCCACTATACGGATTGGATTGTGGCTCACGTTCATGTTGGTGGACTAGGTTGGAATGGATTTATCATTTTCGGTATGTTCTACTGGCTAGTTCCTAAAATGTGGAAGACTGAATTGTTCTCAAGAAATTTGGCAAACACACATTTCTGGTTAGGTACATTGGGAATCATTTTCTATGCTTTACCGCTTTATGTTGCAGGTATTACACAAGCATCTATGTGGAAGCAGTTTGATGCAGAAGGCTTTTTAGTTTATAAGAATTTCCTGGAAACTGTAGTCCAAATCTTACCGATGTATATGCTTCGTGCTGTTGGTGGTAGTTTGTATTTAATTGGTGTCCTCATCATGATTTACAACCTCATCAAGACTGCTGGCATGGGATCGTTTGTCAGTGATGAAGAAGCTGAAGCTCCTGCATTAGAAAAGAAAGAAATCACAGGTGGACACTGGCACAGTGTTCTTGAAAGAAAGCCAGTCATTTTTACGACACTTTCTTTAGTAGCAATTCTAATCGGTGGAATCATTGAATTGGTACCCACATTCTTAATTAAATCTAACGTTCCAACTATTGCCTCTGTAAAACCATATACTCCTTTGGAATTACACGGTCGTGACATATACATCAGAGAAGGATGCAACAACTGTCATTCGCAGATGATTAGACCATTCAGATCTGAAACGGAACGATATGGCGAATATTCAAAAGCAGGTGAATTCGTATATGATCATCCATTCTTGTGGGGATCCAAACGAACTGGTCCAGATTTAGCTCGTGAAGGTGTTGGTAAACTAAAGAAATCAGATTCATGGCATTTTTATCACATGCTTGATCCGGCTCAGGTTTCTGAAGGGTCAATCATGCCGCCTTACCCTTGGTTGTTTGAGCAAATGATTGACAAGGAACTGACTGCTGGAAAAATCAGTGCATTAAGAACGGTGGGCGTACCTTATCCTGATGGATATGAGGAGACTGCCAATAGTGAATTGGAAGCTCAGGCTAAAACTATCACTGATAATTTAGCTGCTGAAGATGTAGAGATTTCGGGTGATGCTGAAATTATTGCACTGATCGCTTACTTACAGCGATTAGGAAAGGATATTACTGTTAAAGAATAAAAGGAGGTCATTATGTTTAAATACTATTTCGAACAGGTAAATGGTGTGGCGATTTGGCCAATTATTTCCTTATCTATCTTTTTCATCTTTTTTGTTGGGCTACTTTGGTGGGTTTTCAAAGGAGTTAATAATTCATACATTGATGAAATGAAAAATCTTCCGATCAATAAAACCCCTAAATCTTAATCACATGAATCAATTTAAAACATATATAAAGGGACTGGGAGCTTTTTTGATGTTGCTCCTTACAGGTCCAGCTTCATTCGCACAAAGCGACATCGCTACTTCAATGAACTCAATTGACTCTTCCAAAATCATGATTGTATTGGTTTTGGTGGTTATGCTTTTGGTTTTACTCGTGGCCTTTTACTTACTTGTTATTCTTCGAGTAATGGTTAGAGAAGATGCCATAAGAAAAGCCAAAGAAAAGGGCATTGAATATATAGAAGAGCCAAGTGCCTGGTCTAAGTTTTATGCAGGGCTGACGGATGCTGTTCCGATTGATAAAGAAGCGACTATCGAACTCGACCATGATTACGATGGTATCCGAGAATTAGACAATCATTTACCACCCTGGTGGAAATATATGTTCTACGCGTCGATCGTTTTTGCAGTGGTTTATATGTTCATGTACCACATCAGTGGTTCACTTCCTCTGCAAACGCAAGAATATGAGATCGCTATGGCCGAAGCTCAAGCAAATATGAGCGAAGCAGAAGCAGGTAGCTCTATAGACGAATCAAACATAGTGTTTTCTGATGACCCTGCAGTGCTAGCTAGCGGAAAGACGGTATACGAACGTAATTGTGTAGCTTGTCACAAAGCAGCTGGTGAGGGCGGAATTGGCCCCAATCTTACAGATGATTACTGGTTGCACGGAGGAAGTATTCAGGACATTTATAATACTATCAAAGATGGAGTTCCCGATAAAGGAATGATTGCTTGGGGCGATGTCCTCTCTCCTAGCAAGATGAATGATGTTAGTTCGTATATAGAAACTTTGAAAGGAACAAACCCTGCCAATGCAAAAGCACCGCAGGGAGAGCTATATAAAGCTGAAGTTTCCGAAGAAATTCCTGCAGAATAACTATATGGAAAACCATTATGAGTTTGAAGAAGAGTACCGAAACACGATATCTACTGTAGACGAATCTGGTAAAAGAGTATGGATTTACCCTAAAAAACCAAAGGGCAAATTTCATAATTACAGAATTGTAGTAACGGTCATACTTTTAGGGCTATTGTTCTCTGGTCCATTCATAGAAATTGGAGGACATCCCCTACTTCTTCTAAACATATTTGAACGAAAATTTGTAATCCTGGGGCAGGCATTCTGGCCCCAGGATTTCTTTTTGTTGGCTTTATTGGCTGTCACCTTTTTTGTGTTCATCATTTTGTTTACCGTAGCCTTTGGTCGCGTTTGGTGTGGTTGGGCTTGCCCTCAAACACTCTTCATGGAAATGGTATTTCGAAAGATTGAATACTGGATAGAAGGAGACGCTAATCAACAAAGAAAACTCAATGCCGCACCTTGGAATGCATCCAAAGTTTGGAAAAAATCTTTAAAGCATTTTATCTATTTGGCTTTTTCCATATTGATCTCTCACACGGTAATGGCTTATTTAATTGGAATTGAACAAGTCAAAGAAATAATATCTCAACCGCCAACCGCTCATATGAGTGGGTTCATTGGACTTGCTGTTTTTACCGGTATTTTCTACTGGGTTTTTGCCTATTTCAGAGAACAGGCTTGTGTCACGGTTTGTCCTTATGGAAGATTGCAAAGTGTATTAATCGTAAAGGAAACGATGGCAGTCATGTATGATTGGTTGAGAGGCGAGCCACGAACAAAGATCAAGAAGAGCGAACAAAAATCAGATGCCGGGGATTGTATAGACTGCAAGCTTTGTGTACATGTCTGCCCTACAGGAATAGATATTCGTAATGGCACTCAACTGGAATGTGTGAATTGTACAGCCTGTATGGATGTGTGCGATGAAGTAATGACCAAAATCAAAAAACCTAAAGGGTTGATCCGATTGTCCTCACATACGGCTATAGAGACTGGTCAGAAAAAGCTTTTCACGCCACGAGTGGCAGGCTATTCAATTGTTCTATTGGCTATGATGGTGTTTTTGTCTTTCATGCTTGTCTCTAGGTCTGATGTAGAAATTACAGTATTGAAAGTACCTGGCACACTCTATCAAAAAACAGATGATGGGCAAATTTCAAACCTCTACAATATTCAATTTGTCAACAAGACCTTTGAGGAATTAGAATTAGAATTAAAGGTATTGAATTTGAAAGAAGCCCATATCGACCGAGTGGGTACACAAAACATTGTTATTCCAGCCAATGACAAATATGAAGGTGTCTTTTTCATTAAAATGCCAACATCAAACATCACCAAAACTAAATCAAGTATCGACATTGGTGTTTTTAAAGATGGTGTCATGATAGACGAAATCGACACCAAGTTTTTAGGACCAGTAAAAATGAAATAATGAATTGGGGAAAGAGTATAGTGTTAGCCTTTGTGCTATTTGCAGGAGTTATTATTACCATGGTGGTCATTTCCATGCAGCACGATGTAAATCTCGTGGCTGTAAATTACTACGAAGAGGAATTGGCCTATGAGGATCAAATGAACAGGATTAGGAATTTTGAAAGTCTCCCTGACAAACCAATAGTGAAAAGAGATGGCGGTCAAATCGTATTGAGTTTTCCAAGTGAAGTTGCAGACCAAATGAAAAATGGAGAAATTCATTTTTTCAGGCCTTCGGATCACAAATTTGATAAAAAAATAAAAATCAAATTAGACGAGCAAAACAGTCAGGTATTTCCAGTTTCAGCATTTGGCTCAGGTTTGTGGAAAACCAAACTCCATTGGAATACTGAAAACAAGGAGTATTTTTCCGAACAAAAAATAGTCCTCTAATGCACTGGACGGCTCTATTTCTTGGTTTTGTAGGAAGTCTACATTGCGTAGTGATGTGTGGCCCCATTGCATTGGCTCTTTCTGGTCAGTCATCCTTATCAAGATTTCTCACCAGTCGCATACTCTACAACATAGGAAGAGTATTAACTTACGCATTTATTGGCTTGTTATTTGGCCTTCTGGGCGAGTTGGTGTCATTTGGAGGGTATCAACAAGCCTTTTCCATAGGCATGGGGTTATTCATGATTATGGTAGCCTTGGCTGTATCCAGTTCGATCAGAGGGAAAGTATACCAACCCATGTATAAGCTGGCCCAAGGCCTAAAAAAAACACTGGCAAAATGGCTTCATACCAACAAGCTATCCGGCACCTTCCTACTTGGTATGCTGAATGGATTTCTTCCTTGTGGATTAGTATATGCCGCCGTGGCAGGCGCACTAGCAACAGCTAGTTTTCTCGAAGGCACCAAATACATGGTGATTTTTGGTCTAGGCACATTTCCTGCCATGTTACTTGTAGCTATTTCTGGAAGGGCTTTTCAAAAACTTTCCTTTATTAATTTGAACAAACTCTCCACCATTTTCATCTTTTCATTAGGTTGTCTTCTCATTGTGCGAGGACTTGATTTAAACATTCCCTATTTGAGTCCAGCGATATCTTTTCTTTATCCTACTGCGGACATTACCGTTTGCGATTAATTTATTAACAAAGAATATATCGGTATGTTCTACACATTTATTGAATTCGAATTAAATTGAAGTAAATATTTAACCACCAACGCGAAGAACTTCATGAAGCTATTTTTAAAAGTCCTAAAGATTGGCCTTCTCATTTTTTTCATAACATTCGGTATACTAGCTTTTAGCGGATGGATATTACAAGAACGAATTACTAACTATGCGATTGAAGAAATAGGTAGTTTTTTTGATGCACCATTGGGCAAAAAAAAGGTGAGTTTCTCTTTGATCAAGGATTTTCCTTATGGAAGTATTCAATTTGAAGATTTATGGTTAGGCGCTTATGTGTGGGATCAAAACCATGAAATCGTAGGAATAGATACGTTAGCTAAAATGCAAAACTTGTCTATAGCTATCAACACAAAAGAGATGCTAAACGGTGTATTCAACATCCGAAATGTTGAAATTCAAAATGGCTATTTAAGATACGAAATCGACACACTTGGAGGCACTAACTTTGATTTTCTTATGAGTTCGGATACTGTGATAGTAGAAGAAGATATCGAATCAGAACCTTTGGATCTGAATGCAGAAGGAATCAAACTAAGTAACTTCTCCTTGATTTATAAAGACGATCAACAAAAGATAAAAAGCAAAGTCTACATCCCTAAAATCAATGGGGCAGTCAGACTCAAAGATCCAAAGGCTTTTGCGCACTTCAAAGGGGATCTAGAAATCACAGCGCTTGACATCGAAGACACCCATTTGGACCGTATGAAGAAAGCCAATCTATCCGTCAACTTGACTTATAAAACCGATACATTGGAGTTTGAATCTTTAAAAATTCAAACAGCAGAAATTAATGTATCCTCTCAAGGCAAATTAATCCTTGGAGATCAAATCTACGCCAACTTAAATACCACTATCAAAGCGCCAAGTTTGGCTAAACTCACTAAGTATGCTCCGGATGGAATCTTAGCCTCTAACGGCATCAATCAGCTTTCCGGAAGTTTAGATATGACGTCCAGAGTCGAAGGAATGCTGGGAGAAGATGAGCTTCCTCATTACGAAATTGCGCTCAAGTATGAAAAAGGTAGTATAAAGTATGAAAACTATCCATTGATTTACAATATCGCAGTAGATACTGAAGTAACGAACGGCGCACAAAACAACAATACCACCACAGCCATCAAACTATCTGAATTGGCCGCCAGCATAAGTGGCAATAAAATGGTAATCAGTGGTGATTTCAGCAACCTGGACAGATTAAAATATAACCTAAAATCAAGTTTGGAGCTAGATTTTGATGAATCAAAAGAAATCATTCCAGATTCGATCGCTCAAGATATTGGTGGCAAAATAAATCTTCAGCTCGCTACAAAAGGTACAGCTCCAGATTCTGTAACGAGTGACTTCGTGAAATCTGCATTAGCTCATACCATCGCAGATGTAACATTCGAAAATTTTAAACTTAAAATGGATGAATCGATTCATTTGAAAAAAATGAATGGTAAACTAAGCTATTCTGACAATAGCATAAGTTTGAAAAACCTGAGTACATATTTGCCCGAGTATAAAGTTGAATTAATAAAAAATAGCTTTGATCTGAGATTCGATGGCGACCCGATGAAGCCTGAAACATTGAACATAAATATTCCATCCTTTCATCTGGCCACTACAGAAGGAACTGTAGATGGTTCTGCTAAACTAAATCAACTCAAACACTTAGAATTTGTCGCCAACAATCGTCTGGACTTGGATCTTTCTAAAATCAAGAGATTCACATCAGATACTTTGGTCAATGATATGAGTGGATCAATACAAGCTTCTATTCAGACAAAAGGAAAGCTTAATATTGAGAAAATGAGTGATAGCGAAATCGAAGCCATCTTGTATGACAATACCAATATAGAGCTGAAACTCAGCCAAGTATATTTAGATATGAAAGATACGCTAATGAATGTGAAAAACCTTCGAGGCAAAATCACCAAAAACCATCACAATATTGCTATCAACGGCTTGAAAGGTGGCTACCAAGGCATTTCATTTGATATACAAACCACAGTAGAAAATGCCATTAATACGGCACTCAGAAATCAACCTGGCACACTCAAAGTGAATAGCGATATTAAGCTGGGAGATTTAGACTACCGTGCATTGGCTGCTTTCATACCACAGGAAGCTGAACAAGCTCCCTCTCCTGAGAAAGCAGAGCCTATCCATTGGAATTATGAAATCACAGGAGAGGCATCGATAAAAAGCTTCACTTACGACGATTCAAGGGTCGAAGGCATTAGTGCCAGTTTCAACGCAAATGATGCCAATAATCTTGCAAAAAGCACCATAGAGGTGAAAAAAACTCGCTATGGTCAAACAGCTGCGGTAAACAATCTCACTACCAAATTGGAAGTAGATTTATCTAACATGGAAGTAAAAGGTAAACTAGCCATTAGTGATATAAAATATGAAGATGCCATATTGGATGACATTTCTGCGTTGTATAATGTGAGTGACACCGTATATACTATTGATCAATTTAAGTTTAACGGATTTGGCGGAAAGACCACATCATCTTTTCAATTTCACATGAAACCAGAGGATGAAATGGAAATTGAAATGAAAAGCAACATTTCCGAATTGAATGTCAGAAGATTGATGAAGGAAATGAAAAATTTCGATCAAAAAGAAATGACTTATGAGCAATTGAATGGTTTTGTATCTTCAGACAATTTATTCTTAAGAATGGTGATGATCGGTGATTCAATTGTCTATGACGATTTGAGAATGACCTGTGATCTTAAATTTCATGATGGTGGGATATATCACTATCCATACGTTCAGGATATGGCCCAGTATTTGCCTAAAGTAAGCAACCTGGATACGATGCGATTTAAAACAATTGATACCCACATGTTCTTATTTAAAGATGCAGTCTATGTACCAAGTACCTATGTAGTCACTAGTGTTTTTGATGTGGAAGTGATGGGTATGCAGAGCTTTGGAGAAGTGTTTGAATATCATGCAGGTGTGAATATCTTTCAAGTATTGGGTAAAAACAAAAAATTCAATCTGGAAGACAAAGGACCTGTGAAAGAAAAGAAAATGATCAGAAGAATGATTATCGGAAAAGATGGTGATTTTACCAATGAAAATAGTAGTCCTGGGAAAAGAACAACCATGGAAACCAAAATAAAAACGCAGGAAAAAGTATTGGAATTCCGATTCCAGCCAAAAGCATTTAATTTTGATACAGGTGCCGAAGGCATATAATTTTAACTATTAAAACAATATAATCACGAATAGATCATTACATTTAAAGTAAGATCAAGTAGAAATTAAAAATCAATAATATGAAACACAAAATATTTTTATATGCATTGCTTGCATCTGTCTTTACACTTGGAGCATGTAGCGATGATGATGAAGAGTCATGCGAAAAAGATGAAGTATGTGAAGTAGAATTTTCTGTTTGCTGTTCATCTGGATCTGATGACGATTGCACCTATGTTGTAGATGGTACAGAATACGACAATTTTGAAGATGCTTCAGAAAATTTTGTATGTACTGCTAGTGCATTTCCTGACGAAGCCAAATCAAGAGCAATGCAAAGTTTGAAAGATTTAACTGCTCGCGCCAAAGCAAATCTTTAAGCGCTACCAAGTTCAGTAACCGAAAAGGGACTTAAACCAGGATTCGGATTTCCGATTCTTTTTAAGTGCCTTTTCGAGCTTATCCCCTCTTGGGTTGACAGCTACGATCACCCCATCTCCATCTATGAGATAACTCATAGGCAGGCTACCAATCTTATATCTTAATGCAGCTTCGTTTTTCCAGCCCATCAAGTCGCTGACATTAGTAGTCCAGATCAAACTATCTTTCGATATCGCTTTTTGCCAGGCTTCCTTTTTTTTATCAAGTGAAATACTATACACTGTAAATCCAGTCCCGTTTTCAAATTCTTCATCCTTGTACTTCATGTAATCAGCTACAATCTGTGGATTCTCTTTTCGGCATGGCTTGCACCAGGACGCCCAAAAGTCGATAAATACCATTTGACCCCTTAGTGAAGATAACTTAACGATTTCACCATTCATATTAGGCAAGGCAATATCAGGTGCGACCTCTCCTACTTTAAAAGTAGGATCACTAGGCCCCATCATTATCAAACCTATAAAAAGTACTGTTAGTAGTTTCATATCTGTATGTTAGCTAATACTGAGCCAAAAGCAACGCAAAATTCAATTCAACATTAAATATAGACTTTACCCAATACATTTCATTTGAACAATCCTAACAAAATTTAACGCCTTATAGAGAGTTTACATTCATCGCTTAGGATGGAAAACACGAATTAATCTATCTCTAGTTTTTCATAAGACTGGAATAAACTCAAATTCAACGCATTCACATCCTTCTCAAATGTTGCCCATTCAGTTTCAAAAAACTCATTGGTTTGAGCCAGCACTCCATTCAATTGTGTTTTTAGTTGATTGGCTACCATCTCCTGAGATGTGTTATTTCTACTGTATAGCTGAGAGTAGTAACTGGCAGTCCAGAGCTGCCCGGAAATAAGCTTACCACCATCGATAAATCCTTGCAAGTCTTCTTTTTCATTTATCAACTCTTTGAGAGATTTAATTTTCTCTTTCAGAACTTTAGATTGCTTAGAAACTTCATCATTCGTCACATCTTGTCTTTTCATGGCAGCCAAAGTTAAATCAATGCTTTTCTTTGCTCCATTGAGCTGATCTATTGCTGTAGTTGCCAACATCCGGTACTTGTTAATTTGATCCAGCGTTTGAGCATTCTTCGCCATAGTTTCTTTCGTAATTTCAATTCGAGGGTCTTTCTTAATTAAGACATTGGTCACCATAGAATCGTTCCCATATTTAAACTGAACTTTATACTCACCTGGAAGCACCCAACGACCAGAAACATCCTGAATTTCTTTATCCGGCTTTGCAGTAGATGTAGAGCGATATCCTTTTTGACACATATCCCAGTTGTAACGGTTCATTCCCTGCTTGCCTATTGTATATGCTTTTCTAATTTCATTATTCTCAGCATCAAACACTTTGACCCAAACTGTATCAGATTTGATCGTTGTATCTTGTTTTGATGTCTTCTTCAGGGAGTAAGTCAATAATGCGCCATTGGCTTTGTCATCCCCCTTATAAATAGCATCACCTTGAAATCTTGTGCCAGCTGCCTCTTTCCGACTCCATAGGTAAGCATCTGCAACTTCGTACACATGTATATTTTTCTCTAACAGTGAAGTGCTTTCTTTGGCCAAAGCTCTCAATGGCCGTATATCATCCAACACCCAAATGGAGCGCCCAAACGTACCTATTACCAAATCTCCAAACTCTTCTTGGATTTCCAAATCGTATGTTGAAACCGTTGGATAACCTTCTTTCCATTGATTCCATGATTGTCCAGCATTGAATGATACGTACAAACCAAACTCAGTGCCTGCAAACATCAGATTAGGTTCTACCGGATCCTGTACAAAACTCAGCACATAACCGGATACGTCTTGTTCATCGATCAACCTTTCCCAACTTTTCCCATAATCTTTTGTTCTGTATAACCAAGGTGTCCAATCGTCTCTTCTGTAATCATTAACTACCAAGACTGCTTCTCCAGCATTGTATTTGGAAGCTTTTATTTGTGGCATCCAAGCACCTGATTTCAAGCCTTTAATTCTGCTATTGAGATTCGTCCAAGTCTTACCTCCATCCTTGGTCAATTGAATATTTCCGTCATCGGTAGAAACCCATATCACCTGATCATCCATTGGTGATGGTGAAATAGCCAATATGGTTGTGAAATTCTCAGCACCTGAAGCATCCATAGTTAACCCTCCACTTTCATTGCTTTTTTGTTTAGCAGGATCATTGGTAGTCAGGTCAGGAGAAATAATGGTCCAATTCTGTCCTTTATCTATACTCTTATGGACATATTGACTTCCGTAGTATATCACATCAGGATTCGTGCGATCTTGAGCTATTGCTGCATTCCAGTTAAACCTCAAGTTTTTTCCTTCCGGATGTACTGGTTTTATGTATTGTGATTCTCCGGTTTCCAAATCAATGTACAGCACATTACCCCCTTGCCACATGCCGAAGGCATACCTCGGATTGGATCGATCAGGCACTACATCAAATCCATCTCCAAAGGCGATCTCATCCCAATAACTATTTCTCAAGCCCCCATTTCTAAGAGAATTGGATGGACCTATCCAAGAACCATTGTCTTGCATTCCACCATAGATATTGTAGGGTACTTGATTATCTGTTGATATGTGATAAAACTGACCAACAGGCAAATTTTCTACAAAACGAAAAGTCTTTGCACGATCTCTAGAAATGGCCAGTCCACCATCATTCCCTATAATCACTAGAGAAGGGTCTGTAGGATGAATCCATATTGCATGGTAGTCACCATGCACACGTGTTGGGTTCCAACCCAACAACGTTGAAAATGTCTTTCCTCCATCCTCACTCAATCCTACTTCAGAATAGATATTATATAATCTATTTTCATTCAATGGGTCTGCGGCAATCTCAGCGTAATAAAACGGTCTCCCACCTATTTGTTTGTCCTGAACCTTCTTCCATTTTACTCCTCCATCTTCAGATTTGTAGAGCGCATTCTTTTTCGATTCTATCAAGGCATATACTACTTTAGAATTACTCTTAGATATAGCCAATCCCATTCTGCCTAATTCTCCTTCAGGCAATCCATCGTCGCTCGATAATTTCTTCCAAGTCTCTCCGCCATCATAAGTCACATGCAGCGCAGACCCCTCTCCTCCAGATTTAAAGAACCAAGGCCATCTTCTAAACTCCCACATCGCAGCGAATAGTTTGTTTGGGTTATTAGGATCCATAATTAGTTCACCTATGCCTGTTTTTGAATTGGTATAAAGAATCTTTTTCCATGTTTTGCCTCCATCGATAGTTTTATAAACTCCTCTATCCGCACTTTCACCCCAAGCAGAACCTTGAGCTCCAACATAGACCATGTTGGAATTTCTTGGATCTACAATCACCCGATGAATATTTCTGGTTCCTTCTAGCCCCATTAATTGCCATGTGACGCCTCCATCTAGTGTTCTATATACTCCAGCACCGCTCGTTGCACTATTTCTAGGGTTTCCTTCTCCAGTTCCAATCCATATTACATCAGGATTCGATTGATCAATAGCAAGTGCTCCCACTGAAGCTACAGCCTCCTTTTCAAAAACAGGAATCCAGGTCACTCCACCACCTAAAGACTTCCATACTCCTCCAGATGCTGTTCCGATATAAATGATATCCGGATTAGCATGAACAGCATCTATGGCCGTCACTCGACCACTCATACCGGCTGGTCCTATATTACGTATTTTGATGCCCTTCATTAGTGACATATCTATGTCCTGAGCATTTATAAGAAATGAGAATAGAGCTAAACTTAGGGTTGTTAATATTTTTCGCATGGATTAATAGTTTATTGTAAAACTAAAATAACCATAATAACCCGAAGAAGGTGTTTATTCTGATAGGCGGATTAATAAAATGATAAACAGAAGGATATAAAAAAACCACGCTTACACGTGGTTATATAGTTGAGGTTATGTACTCTAATCCAGGACACAACCAGTTGAAATCCTAACAATAATAAGAATTCTAGACTTGCTTCAAAAATCTATTCTCTCTTTTTTCTAAATGTAATCGGAATATATTCGTCCGTAGGAATACCAATATGTGCCAAATCCCACTCCTGATCATAGCTTGATACCAAATTCTTGATACACTCTACTCTGTCTTCAGTTGGAAATGGACATTCCTCCCAGTAGAATATTTCAACACGATAGTTGTATTGCTTTTTAATTCCATTGATCTTGACTTCCACGCTGATGTCCTGATCTTCTTCTAGTCGTGGGATTTCGATTCCGATGATACTCATAATTTAAAGTTTTTATTGATATAGTTAATAATTTGTTAACAAAAAATATACCTAACCAATTATCTACCTGATTTACTGGTACTTACATTATTTTTAAACTTGACACATTGATCGGTATTGATACAACTGCTGTGCGATAATTGTGCAATGATTCATTGTTTCAAGAAATTAGATTAATTCTTTGAACATAATTAGGGGTATCTCGTACACTTGACTCAAGAAAATATTAATTTGGCAAATTGAAAGAAAGGTTATCAAATATGAATATGAGCAATTGGTGGAAACTAATCGTGATCTTAACTCCTCTTGCATTAAGTGGATGTTACCGTCCAGAATATCCATCAAAATTTATCTCTTCAGATTTGAAAGAATTTGAATCTTATCAAAAAAAATGCGCCTCCAGACCATCTCCCCCAGCAAGAGCAATTACAAGTCTGGGAGACACAGATGTTTTTATTACATATAGCCAACCAGCGGTGAAAGGCCGTACTATTTGGGGGGAATTAGTTCCGTATGATCGCATATGGAGAACTGGAGCCAATGAGGCTACCGTGCTTTCCGCTACAGGCGATATTTTAGTAAATGGAGATACATTACTAGCTGGCAATTATGCACTCTATACCATACCATCAAAAGATAAATGGACAGTAGTATTAAACACTAAATATGAAGTCTGGGGAGCATATGATTACGATCAATCATTAGATGTGCTTCGGTTTGAAGTTGAACCAACACTTAATAACGAATTGAGTGAAAGAATGACCTTCAACATAAACGATGCTGGAGAAATAGTATTTGCTTGGGAAAAATTAAGATTTGATTTTTTAGTAATGCCCTTATAGTCAGACCACTTGTGCAGCCATCACCTTCATGGTACCGTCTTCATCTACCATTTGCATATTCACTTGTCTGATCTCATTGACTAATTGCTCTTGATAAGGCAATTTCACTTTCAGATAGTTCTCAGTAAAACCGAACATAAACCCATCCTTCACATCATTTTCCAACAAAACAGAAAATTCATTTCCAATTTGAGATTCGTAGAAGGCACGTTTTTTCTTTTCAGATAGAATACGAAGCATATTTGAGCGTTCATTTCTTTCCTTCTTAGGAACCACCCCACCCATTTCTACCGCATTTGTATTTGCTCGTTCAGAATAAGTAAAAACATGTAAGTAGGACACGGGCAAATCATTGATGAAATTGTAAGTATCCAGAAAGTCCTCATGAGTCTCTCCTGGAAATCCAGTAATTACATCTACCCCTATACATGCATTTGGCATGGTTTCCTTGATCTTAGCTACACGCTCTACATAGAGTTCTCTCAAATATCTCCTGTTCATCAATTTGAGAATCTTATTGCTTCCAGACTGTAGTGGAATATGGAAATGTGGAGCAAAGCTTTTACTCTGCGCTACAAACTCTATGATTTGGTTATTAAGCAAGTTGGGTTCTATAGAAGAAATTCTAAACCGTTCAATTCCCTCTACCTCATCCAAAGCTTTAACCAATTCAAGGAAACGTTCTTTTCTTCTACCACCTTGAACTCCAAAATCGCCAATATTAACGCCAGTCAACACTACTTCTTTCACATCGGTTTGGGCAATTTCATACGCCGACTTGAGTATATTCTCGATACTATCACTACGACTTTTACCCCTAGCCAATGGAATAGTGCAGAAGGCACAACCGTAGTTACAACCATCCTGAACTTTAAGAAAAGTTCGCGTGCGATCTGCTATTGAATAGGCATTGTTGAATTCTGTAGCATTTGAAATTTCTGAAGCACAAACGATCGCTTCCTTTTGCTTTTCAAAACTCTTTAAATGTTCGAGTAATTTAAACTTCTCAGCAGCTCCCAGCACTGCGTCTACACCTGGGATTTCAGAAATCTCTTGAGGCTTTAGTTGCGCAAAACAACCAATGATAACCACAAATGAATCTGGAGATACCTTCTTTGCATTCTTTACTATTTGTCTGCATTTTTTATCTGCATTCTCGGTGACCGAACACGTATTAATCACAAAAATATCAGGTTCATTTTCGAATGCTACTTTCTCATACCCCTCTTCTTCAAATAGCCTTGAAATAGTAGAGGTCTCAGAAAAATTGAGCTTACAGCCCAACGTATAAAATGCAACTTTTTTCATGCTCAAGAAATAAAACGCAAAAGTACTAAAAAAAAGAAAGCCCCACTAGGGGGCTTTCTCCAAGGTAAATCTCTTTACCTTTTTCTCAATGAAGCGTCTTTATTAAAAAATATATCTTACGCCAAGTTGCAATTGCCATCTAGACCTAAGTCCAAAATCATCTGCAAAAGTTTCCGTGGCACTTGTATCAAACGAATATACTGGCTCGCCGGTACCGTCGAAACCAGCCACTCCAATAGGTGAAGTATTCAAAGGGACTTTTCTCACACCCCACTTATTTGAAATTAAGTTTCCAATATTAAGAATATCTAAGCTTAACTGCAAAGTTTGTTCGCCAATATAAAAATCTTGAAGTACTCTCATGTCCCAAGTAGAGAACCAAGGACTCATAGCACTGTACTTTTCTGCATACCTTCCTCTTCTTTTACTTAAATAATCATCTTGAGCTATATAAGCTTTCAAGCCAGCCTGTTGAGCTGCTTCAGTAGCAAAAAATGTATCGAATTGCATCTGATCAATTTCGCCATCAGTTGGTACGTAAATCAAATCATTCAAGCCAGAACCGTCATTATTGATATCTCCCGCATAGGTATAGGAAAATCTTCCACCTTTAGCATATTCAATAAAGAATGATACCGTAGTTGCAGTTTTATCACCACCGTAAGTGAATTTCTTATTGATAGATCCTACAATTCTATGTCTATTACCATAAAGCGAAGGAGTGGCTGTAGCCGCATTCACATTGTTTATTGCAGGGTTTCTATCATAAGTATCACTAGAAATTTCTCCAACAAGTGAGGAAGCATCCTTAGAATCCAAGAAATTATAAGCTAATGATGTATATAATCCGTTGACCCAGCTTTTCTTCAGTTCCAAAGACAAATTCACACTACGACCTACATCGGCGTTAGACAATACATAGGCGTTAGTTGCTCCTCCAAAAACAGTAGCTCGATCACCAGCACCATATACTTGTCTCCCTGGCTGCCCTGGCAATGATGAATTAGGCTGAATCAACCCATAATTTCTAACCATGATGCCATTGATATCCTTTGAGTAAACCAAGTCTGCTGACATGGTAAATCCTTCTCCTAATTTCTTATCTATACCCAAATTGGTTTTCCAAACTTGAGGAAATTTAAAGTCTGTTCTTGAAACCGTATAAAAGAAGAAGTTTGGATTCGCCACCTGGTTACCTATCCAAACAAATGGAAATCTACCCGTAAACAATCCAGTTCCCCCTCTTACCTGAACACTTCTATCTCCATTCACGTCCCAATTAAATCCAAGCCTAGGCGAGAATAAAGGTTTCTGCTCTGGGAATTCTAATGAATTGAACATGATTGGATTCCCATTTTCATCATAATATTGGATCGTAGGATCATAGCAACAGTTTCTATCTATACTCTCTTGCATCTTTTCTTTTGTATCAAAATACAAAGGCAGATCCATTCTCAAACCTAAGGTTAAAGCTAGATTATCTGTAGCTTGCCATTCATCCTGCAGATAAAATGAAAGCTGGCCCACATTCGTTTCTGCCAGCGCCCACCCTCCTGTATCAGGAGTGGCTGCATTATTTGAATTAAATGTGGCTTCTGCAGCAGCCATCTGACCTGCTATGTACCCACTTGCAATTGAGTCTTGGAATTGACCTACATTAGCATATGGAGGTCCAAAAGTTCCACCATACGCACCTAAGTTGAATGAATTATCAAACATGAATTTTTCAAAGGACCCCCCAACTGTGAACGTATGAGCGCCTGTGAAAATATTGACATTATTTGTAATCTGGATGACATCTTGATTCAATTTATTATGAATAGAAAATGGTTCATGACCAGCCACGATATAATTGATTGTATTGTTTGCAATGTTCAGATCAGGAAAAGGAGCACTTTTAGGATCTCTGGCATCTCTAAACAGAGTCATACCGACTTGCAATTTGTTTGATACGGTATTACTGAATATAGAATTTAATTCAAGCATACCAGATTGAATTTTGTTCTCAATATTGTATCCTGAATTTTCAAACTGCATGGTTGTTCTGTCTGGCCCTCTTCTAATAATAGCATTCGGGTGAGCAGGCAAGTCTCTATTGGCATTCAGCATGTTATATGTTGCTGTCAAACTATGCTTATCATTGATATTCCAATCAATTTTCAACATCGCTTTTAAGTTCTCTGTATTGTGCGTATATCCCTGATAGGCACCTGGATCATATCCTATTCCTCTCAAGGCACTTTGCACCGCTATCAAATCCGTTTCGGACACTCTGGCAACATTGCTTTCTCCAGAATTACTTCCATTGTCAGCAACTACATTTTGTCCCAAGTCCTCTCTTTTCTCCATCTCCATATTGGCGAAGAAGAAAAGCTTGTTTTTAATGATCGGACCTCCTACGGAAAAACCACCCTGAAACTGAGTTAAATCAGGCACATCAATAGATGTACCATTGACTTTCTTCCCAGTCATGGCTTGGTTACGATAAAAACCGAATACGGTACCTTTAAATGCATTGGTACCACTTTTGGTCACTGCATCAACTGAAGCACCAGTAAAACCCGCTTTCGTCACATCAAAAGGTGCTACTGAAACTTGAATCTGATCAATAGCATCCAAAGAAATAGGCTGAGCTCCGGCTTGACCACCTGGGGTAGCTGCATCAAGTCCAAATGGGTTATTAAAAATAGAACCATCTAGAGAAAAATTAGTGTCATGATCACTTCGACCAGCGAAACCATTGCCATCATTTGAAGGCGTCAATCGGTAGATATCCTGAGTAGATCTTGAAATGGTTGGCAATAACACCAACTGATCATTGCTAATAGTAGTCTCAGCACCTGTACGCTCACTATTCATTACATCATCACGATTTGCAGTAATGACCACTTCCTGAATAGTTGTAGCATCCTCCTGCAAAACAAAATCAAGTCTTTGTTTTTGTCCAAGCGTTAGAAAAACACCTTCCGCTTTCTGGCTTTTAAAGCCAACAAAAGAAACTTCAACTGAATAAGGACCTCCAATTTTTGCATTCGGAATATCATATCCTCCATCCAATCTAGTTGATACACCATACTTTGTCCCAGTGGGCACATGTATAGCTATCACCGTGGATCCCACCAGATCCGCACCATCGGCACCTTGCACTCGACCTGTGATCCACGAAGTGGTAGTCTGTGCTACAGCACCAATACTAAAAAACAAGAAAGCAATCCCTATATACAGAGATTTTCGAGTATTGGTTTTTATCATAATTAAGAGTTTGAGTGAAGCACCAAATATATGATATAAATGTTATGCACGCATACAATAAAGCAGACTATATGTATGTACAATTAAAATTTCTTGCAACCTTTTTGTTAACCTGTAGTCCTTATAAGGAACAATCAAAAAATATTTAAACTCATGAAAAAAGCAATAACCTGTTTGGGGATAATTTTGGCCAGTATTCTTGTCGCTCAGGCACAGTCTAGCGAAACAAGAAAACTTGATTCATTTGATGAAATAAAAGTAAGTGAATCCATTTCTGTAAGAATGAAAAAAGGCAATATCAATGAAGCTAAAATCGAAACTCGTGGAGTTGATACGGAACGTGTAGAAACTGAGGTAGAAGGATCGACTCTATACATACGAATGAAAAGAGGCAATTACTTCTCCAAAAACGTAGAAATTGAGCTTACATATACCGGTGAATTAGAATCTGTTTCGGTAAGTTCTTCAGCCTCAATTATTGGTAAAGATGAAATAGCTACTGAGAATTTCGATGTAAGAGCTAGTAGCTCAGGAAGAGCAGACTTAGTTCTAAACGTCAGAAAACTAGATGTTAGGATTTCCAGTAGTGCAGATGTAATGCTATCTGGTAAGGCCAAATTTCAGGAGATCGATATCAGCAGTTCTGGGAAATTATCCGCCTATGATATGGACAGTGAAGAGGTAGATGTTAGCGTTAGTAGTTCTGGAAAAGCGGAAGTCACTGTGCATGCACTTATAGAAGGAAGAGCAAGCAGCAGTGGCAGAGTCTATTATAGAGGCAATCCAGACAAAGTATACGTGGACACAAGTAGCAGTGGGAAAATTAGAAAAGACTAAATCCCTAAAATAAAAAAGCCCGAATCACTAGTCAGAGATTCGGGCTTTTGTTTCTTAGCATTTTTTAAGCAACTGAAACATGCTCTTCTATGCCCACAATACTTTCTGTCACATTGATAATATGATCACCAATTCGCTCACAACCAAAAATGATATCTCTATAAACAATGCCAGTTTGCACATCATAGTGGTTCTCTTCGACACTTTTCCAGTGTTGCTTACTCAATTCCTTTTTAAGTTTGTTGATGGCATTTTCTTTCGACATGGCATCCTCAAGCACTACTTCTGAATAGTCAGACTTAAGATTTTCATGCATTACAGCCAATGCCTCATCCACTAAACCAAAAATCTTTTTGATATTTCCTACCTGTCCTTCAGTAAAAGTGAGGTTGTGTTTATTTTTTCTATTGATCTCTCGTGACATTCTCATGAAAATATCTGCTTTTCTTTCCAAGTCACTTGTAATACTCATAATCGCTCTAATCTCTTCAGAAGCCGCTGTACTCAATCGACCTTCAGATACTTTGACCAAGTAATCATCAATTTCCATTTCTAACTCATCAGTTCTATCTTCATATTTAGATATTTTCTCCGTCAACCTATCTATGCGCTTAGTATCATCAGCTTCTACAAGCTCTTGAACAAACTTGCTCATCTTCACTACATGCTTACTGAATTTAGCTACTTCTTTTCTAGCTTCCATTAATGACAATTCAGCAGTTCGCATCAATTGAGTACCAATAAATTCCAAATGAAATTCTTCATCCTCTTCATCTTTAGATGAAATCAATTTTGTTACTAGGTTTTCGATTTGTGGAACAAACCAAATCATTATGGCAGTGTTCAATATATTGAAACTAATATGAAAATATGTAAGTCCCCACTTGATCGCACCAGTCTCATTTAAAGGAGATCCATTGCCCGAACTTACCATTATCGAATCAATACCATTGATATAAAAATTGAAAATCAAAAGCATCCAGACCACTCCAAAAACATTGAACATGAAATGAGCAAGAGCTGCTCTTTTCGCATGCACGTTTCCTACTAGCGCAGCCAAATTAGCAGTAATAGTTGTGCCTATATTTTCTCCAAGTACAATTCCAGCAGCCATGTCATAAGGAATCCAACCATTATCACACATGATCAAAGTAATGGCCATAGCAGCACTTGATGACTGGACTACAACAGTAAGAACTGTACCGATTAGTACGGCAATAACTACTGATAAGAATCCAAGATTATTTATATCAGTGATCCAAGCTAGAATTTCCGGATTATGTTTCAAATCTGGAACGGCACCTTTCAATGCACTCAATCCCATGAATAGAAGTGCGAACCCAATAAGAAATTCTCCCCAGTACTTCCACTCCACCTTTTTAGCAAATAGTAAAGGAAAGCCTACTGCAATAATTGGAAGTGTATAATGCGAAATACTGAATTTCGAGAAACCAAATACCAAAATAAGTACTGCAGTAATTGTAGTTCCAATATTGGCCCCCATAATTACGCCAATTGCCTGTCTAAGCTTAAGTAAACCTGCGTTTACAAAGCTAACTACCATAACCGTGGTAGCAGATGAAGATTGAATAATTGCAGTGGTCAGAAATCCAGTAAAAACACCACTTACTCTATTCGAAGTAATTATGCTCATTACTGACCTCAAGGAATCCCCCGCTACCTTCTGAATCGATTCACTCATTACTTTCATCCCATAGATAAAAAAACCGAGTGCGCCTATAAGTTTTAAAATGTCATAAATTCCGTATTCCACGAGATCGTTATTTTATTTTCTGAATAATAATTTTTTACGCTGCAAAGCTATAAATATATAGCAAGCCCAATTTTAAATAAATGTTAAGGATAAACCCAATTCTTAGCCGCCTTCCTTTTATAAGTTAACAATTTGGTAATATATGGCTAGACAATCTACTCTACTTTTGCAGCCAGAATCATGGAAGGTAATACAAATCAAAAACAACTTAGTGTAATCCAATTCATTTTGAGCATATCCATTGCTCTTTTTGTGTTTTTGTGGTCATTAGACTTAATGACCAGCACCTTTCATGTTATTGGGAATGAGACAGTAATTAAAATACTATCTATCACCTCAAACCCTTTCATTAGTTTATTTATTGGATTGTTCATTACTGCTGTAATCCAAAGCAGCAGCACAAGTACTTCTCTTATTGTGGCCGTAGTGGCATCTGGTGGAATGACTTTAGAAAATGCAGTACCAATGATTATGGGAGCTAACATTGGCACCACATTAACCAGCACCATTGTTTCTCTGAGTTATATCACAGACAATAAAGAATTCAAAAACGCCATCGCTACTGGGGTGATGCATGACTTTTTCAATATCATGACTGTGATGATCTTGTTTCCATTGGAATACTATTATCACTTATTGTCGAGACTTTCGACATCCGTTGCGTCTGTTTTTAATCTTTCGGCTGTACCTACAAAAATTGATCAAGATCTTAATTCTGGATTATTTGATTTAATTAATGGATTCCTTATAGAGTCTATCAATTACAAAATCATACTTGTACTTATAGCTTGCGCTACCCTATTCGCGTCAATTAAAATAATTTCCAAAATCATATCAAAAAGAATGATAGGTGCTTCTGATGAAAAATTTCAAGAAGTATTCTTCAAACACACGCTCAACTCATTTGGGCTTGGTACCATGCTTACTGCTGGAATTCAGTCTAGCTCAATTACCACGTCTATCATAGTTCCTCTTGGAGCAACAGGAAAAATTCACCACAACAAAATATTTCCATATATAGTGGGAGCCAATATCGGCACTACCATCACGGCTTTAATTGCAGCTTTCAACAAGTCAGAAGCTGCGTTGAGTATTGCCTTAGTGCATTTTTTATTCAATTTTATTGGCACACTCATTTTCTTGCTCATTCCCTATTTGAAACAACTGCCCATACAATACGCACGAAAATTTGGATTGATGACTATGCAGTACAGAGTTATTGGCTTTTTCTATATTCTGTTTGTGTTTTTCATCTTGCCCCTTGCCCTAATCTTTCTCAACAAGCTCTGATAGTCGTATTTCAGGCTTTTTCTGTGTTAACAATTACATAACATTAAAATAATTGTACAGTAACTACTTGCGAATTGCAACCCCATATCTTCGCGGCATATATTCAGAAAATATGAGATTCATTTACATTACTTTAGCTTTAGCCGTATGCGCCGTTATGGCCCAAGCTCAATCGTTCGACGGCAGTAAGATGGGAAAAGGCATTCGCTTTATGGCGAAAGATTCCTCTTTCAGTATGCAATGGAATAACAGATTCCAAACGCAGTATATCGGTGCTCAAGACTTAGAAACCAATGAGTACGCAGATGCATTCACGATCAGACGTTTTCGTTTGAAATTCAAAGGACACTTGTACCATCCTAATATCAACTACAAAATTGAGTTGGCATTATCCAATCGTGATCAAGGGGACTTCTTTGCGGAACACAATGGAGCAGCCAGCATTGTATTGGATGCAGTATTGAAATGGAAGTTTCACCCAGGGTGGCAACTATGGGTAGGACAAACTAAGCTTCCTGGCAACAGAGAACGAGTCATTTCCTCAGGAGCGTTACAATTGGTAGATCGAAGTAGACTAAACAGTAGGTTTAACATCGATCGTGATAAAGGTATTTGGCTTCATCATGAGCACAAACTTGGCCAAGTAGTCCTAAGAGAAATAGTTGCAGCTACGAGTGGAGATGGAAGAAACATCACGGCTACTGCTGAAGAAGGATACGATTTCACATTCCGGGGAGAGATTCTTCCATTTGGTAAATTCATTGATAAAGGAGATTATTTTGGTGAAGATTTGGCTAGAGAGCCATCACCAAAACTATCTATTGGCGCCACTTATGATCATAATTTTGGTACTTCAAGACAGCGCGGACAATTGGGTTTATTTATTTTAGAATCAGTTGACGGTGACAAAGTGCACAGTGATTTGTCCACTATTTTCGTAGATATGATGTTTAAGTACAATGGCTTTAGTGTCATGTCTGAATTCGTGAACAAAAGAGTGGCTGATGGACCTATTAGCGGATTTACTACAAGTGGTGAATCCATATACTTTTATACGGGGCAAGCTTTCAATATACAAGGAGGCTATTTATTTAAAAATAATTTATCTATTGATGTGAGGTATACTGATGTTCAGCCTGAAAGAATGGAGATTGACGACGCGGAACAAAGGTATGAATTAGGATTCGGAAAATACATTGTTGGTCACACGTTGAAGTTTCAAGCGAGCGTAGCTTATAGAGACCGTGAGACAAAAAATGACAACATGATCTATTCTGCCCAGCTAGAGATAGGATTCTAACTTTGGAACAATATTTCTAAAAACACCCCATAAAGATTAATTCTTTGTGGGGTGTTTTTATTTAGAGTCTTTGAGTTTTATGATTTCGTTCTGAAGATTTTTGACGATGCCAGAAAGTTCCTCCATAGACAAGTCGCCTTTACCATCTGCATCAGGAAAATCAATACTAATAAATGCCTTTGATTCCCACACCTCAATGATATCCTTAGCATCTACTTGATACGGTGCATAAGATTTATTGTCTGAAACGAGAAATAGCTTTCCATTCTCCTCTACATAGTTAAATACTCTTTTGTACACTACTCCCTCCTCTTTGCTCAGCAAAACATAAGTCTTACCATTCTTTATGTTAGATATGTTCTCTACATACTCTCCTATGATCACAGTTCCTGGCAGTAAGGGCAACATGGAGTCACCTGAAATTTCAAAAGCCCTGTAGGTCGCATTCTTTGGTAACATGGGCAGCTGAAACTTAGGCATAGTTTCAATGTAAGTTGGGTCTGCATAGCCATTCATATAACCGGCAGATGCTTTCTGAGGAATCAGTTCAATGTTTTCATTTTCATCCTTATCCACAGTAATAGCCAGCACTTTAGCACTTCCCTCCTCCTGCTGATGTAGTTCATCACCAGACAACTCACTAACTACTTTACTAATCAGTGTATCCACACTCACATTGAACACCTCTGACATCCTAAGCAAGTTATTCAGACGAGGGTCCGCTCTACCTTCTTCATAAGCTCCTACCAGTGATCGTTTGATCCCAATGGCCTCGGCAAAAGTCTCTTGTGTGTATCCAAATTTCTTTCTTAAAAACTTAATATTATCGTTAACCTTGGCTTTTTCCATGTTCAATTTTGAATTGATAACAAACTTAACAGAACCCTACAATTTTGCAATCCTTATGCATCAAATAACACCATACCCGTATCACTGACAGCTGGCTTTCCAATGGAATACAGATTGATATGATGAAAATTTTCCCTATTCTTTAGCTTGTCCAAACGTTGAATAATTTTTTCTACGACGTGTTTTAAAGTCTCTCCAGAATCCGCCAAAACATAGCCATACATTTTCTTAGTTTTTTGAATAGATGCATGAAATTTGACTTGACATTTTCCAGATTTCAACTTTTTTGACGTGAGCTTCAGTCTGTATTCTCCTCCTACAGTATATGATTCCATTACTAATTTTTTTATCATTAAATTAATTAAACCTATTGATTAATCAATTAATTAGCGCTAATGACAATAAAATTAGCATTAAATTACTAATCAGCAAAACTAATTGCTAATTATTTTAGTTTTTCAAGAGTGATAGCTTCTATTTCTTACTAAATCGACGTTTGCCTTGGCCACCACCACTTCTCCGTGGTTTGGAAGCTCGAAATTTCGGATTATAATCTGGGCCTTCTCCGATATGCTCGGGAATTTTTACTTTCTGAATCTCCTTTCCTATCAACTCTTCAATGTTAGAAAAGTTGTACATGTCTTCTTCATTGACAAATGTAAAAGCGACTCCATTCGCATCTGCCCTACCTGTTCGTCCAATTCTATGTACATAATCAGCCGCATCTCCAGGCACATTATAGTTGATCACCATATCAATACCTTTGATATCAATACCTCTACTCATTACATCCGTGGCTACAAGTACATTGATTTTCTTATTGATAAAATCTTGTAGGACATCTTCGCGTTTCTTTTGTTCTAGGCCGGAATGAATAGGTGCTGCATTGATTCCGAGGCTTTTTATCTCCCTGGCAATTTTGTCTACTTCACTTTTTCTGGATAGGAACACAATCACACTATCCATTTTTTTGGCGGAAAATATATGCTTGATCAATTCAGGTTTCTGGCCATCGTAGATCATAAATGCCCCTTGAAGAATGTTTTCAGATGGCTTAGATATAGCAATATTTACCTCCTCAGGTTCATTCAATATTTCCTTGGCCAGCTTTCTGATTTTCGGTGGCATAGTAGCCGAAAACATCAGTCGCTGACAATCTTTGGGAATGAACTTCATGATTTTTTTCAGATCATCGTAGAAGCCCATGTCCAGCATTCGGTCGGCTTCATCAAGGATGAAATGCTTCACTTTCGATAGATCCACATACTCTTGATTCAAGTGAGCAATCATTCTACCTGGGGTAGCTATGATAATATTAGCTCCTTTGAGGAGTGCTTTTTTTTGCACATCCCAACTCATACCATCTCCTCCTCCGTAGACTGCCAATGAACTGGTTTCTACAAAGTAGCCCAAGCCTTGAATCTGCTGATCTATTTGGATAGCTAGCTCCCTCGTTGGCACAACCACCAATGCATCTATACTTCCATGATCAGATTGGTCATGGATTTGCTGCATGGTAGGTAACAAAAAAGCTGCGGTTTTACCTGTACCTGTTTGGGCACAGGCAATGAGGTCTTTGTTTTCTAAAATAATGGGAATGGCTTTCTCCTGAATCGGAGTAGTATTTTCAAAACCCATGGCATCTACCCCATCCAATACTGGAGGATGAATACCAACTTCTTTAAATTTCAAATTAAATATTCTTATTGATCGTACCCAAATCTACAAGTTATTCTCCATTTTCTGAGGCTTCCCCTTGATTTCTACTTCACTATTACGATTTGGATACTTATTATTATCATAATTGAGATCAATCATTCTACGAGATGGATCTATCTCGACAGATTCTACCTCATCAATGTCCACATCCACAATGAAAGAATAATAAGGATTCACCCATTTCCAAGGCGTCATCAAGGTTTCATGTCCGGACAAATCTCTATTCCCTCTCATCATTCCCATTGGAATATTGAAACTTTGCTTACTCCCGTCTTTCATGGTAAGTACTACATCAAGTGGCATGGGCATCAAGCCAATTTTTTCCATCGAAATTTCTATACCACCTTTGACCGTATTGACATTTGAAATGGAATAATCAATAGTTTTGGTTGTTTTTATCCAATAGTCAAAAAACCAACTCAACTCAAGTCCACTTTCTTTTTCCATAATTACTTCAAAATCAACTGCATTGGGGTGCTTAAATTTCCAAGTATTATAATACCTCAACATCGCTCGATCAAAAACTTCTCTACCCATAATGTATTCAAGACTCTGCAGTGCCAAAGCTCCTTTGCCATAAGCAGCCATACCATAGGCTCTGTGATCCTCAAAGTGGTCCGCATGAGTAGTCAAAGCTTCTTCTTTTCCAGATTCAACTATAGATTTATAAAATCTATATGAACCTGCCATTGGTTTGCGTGATTCATAATTTTCATCAAACAAATAATTCATGGTCATCTCATCATAATACTGATCAAACCCCTCATCCATCCAATACAGGTAACTCTCATTCGTACCTAATACCAGTTGGTAATAGCTATGTAAAAATTCATGAACTGCTGTACCAACCACAGACTTCAATGGTTTTTGACCCAACATAAGTGTGAGCATAGGGTATTCCATTCCTCCATCTCCACCTTGAACAACTTTGTACACTGGGTAAGGATATTTACCACATTTAGATTCAATGAATGGAATAGCCTTTTTCATGTAATCACCCAACTGTTTCCATTGTTCGACCAAGGTATCACCTTGATAGTATATGTGAAAATCCAATCCTTCTCTAATATTCACAACATCATGCAGATAATCAGGATCCGCTCCCCATGCAAAATCATGAACATTTTCTGCTAAGTATCTATAAGCTGTTAAATTTCCTTTTTTCGATTTCGTTGTTTTTTGTAAAACCCCGGAAGCAGCAACCACATAATCACTATCAATATTTATAGTCACATCATAGTCTCCCCATGGACTATAAAATTCTCTAGCTATATAATCGTGAGGATGCCAACCTGAATAGTCATATTCAGCGATCTTAGGAAACCATTGTCCCATGGAATATCTAACTCCCTCTCTATTATCTCTTCCGTTTCTTCTAATTTGAATGGGCACCTGGCTTTCAAACTCCATATCGAATACCACACTTTGACCAGGCAAGATTGGAGCCGAGAGTCTAGCTGTCATAATCGTACCATCAACTGAAATTTTCACTTTCTTTCCATCCCGTTTGAAGCTTTTGATTTTATGATAGCCAATCTCATCATCCTTGAGATTGAAGATGCGATCCTGAATTCCCCTTCTAGTATCCGCATGCGTTCTGCTTCGCACATCCATCATGCTCCCGGGTTGGAAGGCATTGAAATAAAGGTGGTAAAAAACCTTATCCAAAGTGTCAGGTGAATTGTTATAATATTTGAGTTGTTGAACACCGGTGAATTGATTCGTTTCTACATCCATATCAATTTCCATTTGATACTCCACTCTTTGTTGCCACCTGTCTGGTTGTGCCAACGCCGTGTACCCTATAATCACTAAACTCAACACAAGTATTCTCCCTGCCATCATAACTTTATCATCATTAAATTAAGTCGGCAATTTAAATACAATCTCTGGAGGTCAGTAGATAATTGTGATGGATTGAAATATGATGTGGTTGGCGGTAATTTGAATTTCTATTCCTAATCTAAACAGGTAAATAGTACTTCCCTTGGCATTTCGTGTTTACCATCAAATGTGATTAATTCCGGTTTCAATCCAATGACAGTCTCCATTTTATCTACTTCAGGTTGATAGTTTTTATCTAATGTGTAAAACTCATCATGATCCCCAAGCACTACTTTGAGCCTGGCACGCCCGTTAATATGTTCAAAATCTTCCGACTGGAGCTCTGGAGGAAAGCCTCCAGCCCACAGAACTAATGTTTTGAAATCTACTTTTGAATAGGCCGCCATTCTACTAATCATAGACACGCCTTGAGAGAACCCCATCAAATGAACCTTATAATCACTTAAAGACTTTGATTTGAACAACTCATTGATAACTGCATCAAAATAGAACTTTTGATTCCGCATATCGGTCTCTCTATCTTCTTTAGTCATCCAGCTGGCTCCTACATTCTTTTGGTCTGGAAGATAGAATTTTGATAAACCTTGAAGTACAACAACAAAATACTTTTTGGAATCAAACACATCGAATCTTCTGATGAAATACTTCCCTAATTGACCATAACCAGGACAAGCAATCCATATATCAGTGGTTTGATCACTTAGCTCATTAAGTGTATAGTACGGAGCTGAAAAATTAAACCTAATGTGATGCTCCATCAGTTCACCGAATATGTAATACGGTAAATGACTCCAGCTCGATCATCTGAAACTAGCATGGCTCCATCGGGCATGATTAAAACATCTACAGGTCTGCCAAATGCTTCCTGCGCTTCTTCATCTAACCAGCCAAATGCAAAGGGCTCATAGTCAGTAGCTATACCATCTTTCAACTTAATCCGCATGATGCGATACCCAATTTTACTACTCCTATTCCATGAGCCATGCTCTGCGATGAAAATATCATTTTTATATTCTTCTGGAAACATATCACCCGTATAAAATTTCAATCCTAAAGGCGCCACATGAGGGCCTAGCTTTTGTGCCGGAGGAGTGAATTCTGTACAGCTGTATTCTCCGCCATAGGTAGGATCAGCAATATCTCCTCCATGACAGTAAGGATAACCGAAATGCATACCTTCTTTTGGGGCATGATTCAACTCGCATGGGGGCATATTATCCCCCATCATGTCTCGACCATTATCCGTAAACCACATTTCATTAGTTTCTGGATGCCAGGTAAAACCAACAGTATTTCTTACGCCTTCCGCAAAGATTTCAAATTCAGAACCATCCTTATTCATTCGAGTAATAGAAGCATAAACCTCCTTCTTGCTTTCACAAATATTGCATGGAGCGCCAACAGGCACATATAGTTTATCATCTGGCCCGAAAGCAATGTATTTCCAACCGTGATGCTTGTCACTAGGAAAGTTATCTGAAACCAAAACGGGTTTCTTTACCTTGTTCAAATTGGATTCAATATTCACAAACTTCCATATTTTATTAATCTCGGCGACATACAAATCACCATCTTTGAATGCCACCCCATTGGGTGTATTCATATCCTGTGCAACAATGTATTTTTTATCAATTACGTTATCATCATCTGTATCCTCCAGGGCATACACTTTATCATCTTGCCTGGTTCCTACATACAAAATACCTCCTGGACTCAGTGTCATGGAGCGAGCATTTGGTACATTGTCAGCATATAAACTTATAACAAACCCCTCTGGCAGTATAATTTTCTTTAATGATTCATTCAGAGTTTCTTCTTCCGATGACTCTGTTGTCTCTTGGACAGATGTAGTATTCTGTGGTGTAGAATCACACTGATAGAATGAAAAAGCACTGAAAGTCAGTATGGTAATAGTAAGGAAGTAGTGCATGGTTGTCTAATGAAAATCTTAGCTAAAATTACTAGGGATGATATCCAATATCAAATGTTCTGAGAGTTTTAATTGCTTATGATCCTTTGCATATTTGCGGCATGATTTCAATCAACAATTTATCGTACTACCTGGGCAGTAGAGCCCTTTTTGAAAATGCGTCTCTCCACATCAAACCCAAAGATAAAATTGGTTTGATCGGACTCAACGGTACTGGTAAATCTACCTTATTGAAATTGATCACCGGGCAACTTCAAAAAGACAGCGGAGACATCAGTATGGCCAAGGAATGTTCTATTGGTTTTTTGAATCAAGACCTGCTTTCATTCCAGTCTGATGAATCCATCCTTTCTGTTGCGATGGAAGCGTTTGCCGACGTCATCGAGATTCAACATAAAATCGACAAAGTCCTCAAAAAAATGGAAACCAACTATGAAGATAAGTTGGTAGACAAACTGACTCGATTGCAAGATGAATTTGAAGCCAATGAAGGTTATGTATTGCAAAGCAAAGCCGAAGAAGTTCTGGAAGGAATCGGATTTAATACCGTTGACCTTCAACGTCCACTAAAAGAATTTTCCGGAGGATGGAGAATGAGAGTGATACTAGCTAAAATGCTACTCGAAAAGCCATCTATACTCATGCTGGATGAGCCTACCAACCACTTGGATCTTCCCTCTATTCAATGGATTGAAAACTATCTCAAGACCTATGAAGGAGCAGTAATCGTTGTATCTCACGACAGGCAATTCCTGAACAATACTGTGAATAAAATAGTGGAAGTCAGTAATCAAGATTTAATTTCCTATCCAGGTAATTATTCGAATTACCTAGAAGAAAAGGAATTGAGAAACGAGCTTCAGAAAAATGCTTTTGAAAATCAGCAATCTAAAATCAGACAAACCGAGCGATTTGTAGAGCGATTCCGTGCCAAAGCCACCAAAGCCAGACAGGTGCAGTCTAGAGTTAAAGCTTTGGAACGTATGGATCGTGTGGAAGACGTGATTGCCGACAATGCTGCGGTCAACTTCAAATTTAATTTCAATAAGCAGTCAGGTAGACATGTGTGTACCCTGGATGAGGTTTCCAAATCCTACCCTGAAATTGACATACTCAAGAAAGCCAGTGCGAATATAGAACGAGGAGACAAAATTGCACTGATTGGGGCCAATGGCAAAGGAAAATCTACTGTTCTCAGAATAATAGATGGAGACGAAAAAATTGAAGGCAAAGCCAAGTTGGGCTTTAATGTAAATCCTTCTTTCTACGCACAGCATCAACTTGAATCTCTGAACGTTGAGAATGACCTTTTGGAAGAGTTAAAGCAGTTTGGTTCCGGTAAATCTGAGCAAGAGTTGCGCGGCGTATTAGGCTGTTTCCTTTTCTCTGATGAAGACGTATTTAAGAAAATAAAAGTACTTTCCGGTGGAGAAAAATCCAGAGTAGCTTTGGCAAAAACATTGATTTCAGAAGCAAATTTTCTTCTACTAGATGAGCCTACCAACCACTTAGATATTCAATCTGTTAATATTTTGATTCAAGCTTTACAACAATATCAAGGTTCATTCATTTTAGTATCTCACGACAGATATTTTGTCACCCAAGTGGCTAATAAAATTTGGTGGATCGAGGATCATCAAATCAAAGAATATCTAGGCACCTACGAAGAATACACCTACTGGTGCGACAAAAACAACAAGCCTAAGGATACTTTCAAACCAACAGTGATCAAAGAAGAAAAGCCAAAAAAAGAAAAGAAACAAAAACCAGTTGATGTAGATCAAAAGGAACTTTCACGTTTGAAAAAAGAACTCAGTAAAGTAGAAAAAGATCTTGAAAAGCTTGAAAACGAGAAAACCAAACTAGAAGCTGATCTCGCTGATCCGGCTAATTTTAACGATGCCGAAAAACTGGCAGCTATAAATCTGTCCTATGAATCGAATGGTCAATCACTAAAAGACAAGGATCAGGCGTGGGAACAGCTGGTAGAACAAATTGAAGAATTAGAAAGTTAAATACGCTTTATATTTCATCGCCCAAGTTATGAGAAATCCATGATATCTCAAGAGTAACTATCTTTACTTATATTAAAACTATGAAACCAATGACTAGACTACTTTCCATCGCCTTTGCAGCCATCATAGCAGCAAGCTGCAGTACAGGATCAAATTCGGACAAAAAAAAGGAAATTGAAAAAATGGTTGCTGAACGAGAAGAATCAAATATCATTCACGATATTGATCAACTGCTCAAAGACCTTCCTGCTCCATCTTTAGTTCCATTTACTCTTAAATCAGTAAATGCTGTATTTGACAAAAGTCTTATCAATGAATTGAGCAATCTAGAAAAGTATAAAGGAAATGCTGACAAGATGGCGATGAACATGGGTGTATTTGCCTCTGATGTAAGCTATTTGGCAGCCTACGGATATGAAGAAGAGTGTCTGGAGTATTTAAAAACATCTCACTCCATTGCCCAAGAGCTTGGAGACTCAACGATTTATGATGATGCGCATTTACGCAACTTCCTCGGTCACATTAAAGACCAAAACCAAGAAGAAATTTCAAAGATTCTTAGTGAGCTATTTATTACCACAAGTGTCCAAATGGAAGAAGGGCATCATCTCAATATGGCCGGTCTGGCATTGGCAGGAAGTTTTATTGAAGGTTTGTATCAAGCGGTAGTAACGATAGATAATTCACCAGAAACAGCAGAAAGTGACAAACTTCTAGCACCTCTAGTAAAAGTCGTATTGGACCAAGAACCAGCACTCAAAGAAGTGATCAAAGTGCTCAAAGACTTACCTTCTGATGATGCGATCAGTACAATTATTGCAGAACTTCAGATTTTAGATGTACTATTTCAAGGTGAACTTCAGGAAATCGATGAAAAGATGAAGGCAGACCCAAATTTTGTTATCAAAAAACATATGCTTATCGATAGCGACTCTGAAATAAAAAGAATCCGTCAATGGATAGTGGAATGATATGAAAGCACCAGCCAATAGCTAACAACCTCCAAAAGGATGAAAAAAGTAATTGGAAAATATGCTTTTGAAGTGGTCGTGATATTTATAGGTATCACGACCTCTTTTCTTTTTGAAGAATGGAGGCAAAGCTTAGAAAAAGAAGCTAAAGCCATTGAAATTATGCAATCTTTGGTTATCGAATTGGAGCGAAACCACAACTATATGCTGGACATTGACACCGGTTATATGGAGTTAGACTCTGCTATTCATAGCTTGTTGGTCAGCGATAGCATCCAAAGAGAGGAAGTTGCAGAAATCACCTTTTTCCTCATGGAAGAAATTCCGAAATTCAGATTGAAAAGCATATCCTCCTTCATTCATGGCTTTTCATCCACAGACCAACTTCATATTCTCAATAGAAATAAAAAAATACGCCAATATTTAAGCTATTTAGAAGGTTTGCTCGAAGAGCATGAAAGCTACACCAATGCCATTAGTGAATACTCATCCACGCATCTTTGGCCTATAGCTAATAAGTATGGAGTTGCCAATTTCTTAATAGCCGAGGATAAAGAAGAATATGAAATTCTCGAGAATAGTTGGTCCGGACGAGCTAATAAAAATATCCAGCAAATTAAATCCAATCAAGATTTCATCACACATCTCAAGTGGTCTAGACTAAAAATCAGAAGACTAATAGAAATCAATCAGTTCATTCACAAACATATCAAAAACACAATCAGAGAACTGAATATAGCAATAGAAGAAGCCTAAAATTCACACTTTGCTAAGCATCCCCTACAAGAAGAGTTTAATAGTTAGTTTATATAATCTACAATTGCGAATTAAATAATTCTTTCTATATTTACGACAATTACGACTAATATAGAATAATGAAAAAGACCAAACTGGGTGAATTAGAAGAGCTTGTACTCCTTACCGTAGTGTATTTGAATGAATCAGCTTATGGCGTACAAATCAAATCTGAGTTGGAAAATCGTTTAAATCAATCTCTTAGCGTTGGCTCAATTCAAACTTCTCTCAAACGGATGGAGGAAAAGGGTTATTTGACTTCAGAATTTGGAGAGGCTACTCAAAAAAGAGGTGGCAAACGCAAACGCATTTATTATGCCACTCCACTAGGGCAAAACGTACTACAGGAAATGAAAGAAGTACGTACAAAATTATACGAAGTCATTCCTTCCATCTCCTAGCATATAAACTATGAAAAATAGACAGCAATCCCCTCCAACTTGGCCTTTGCAAATCCTCAAACTTCTAATTCACCAGCACTACCTGGAAGAAATTGAAGGTGACCTGGAAGAAATCTATCAGAATAACTTAGAAAAACATGCTACCCTCAAAGCCAATTGGCTTTATACGCTAGAAGTTATAAGACTACTCCGACCTTTACTTTTAAAAAGTCTTGAAGGCACTTATAGATTGAATAACTACGGAATAATAAAGAACTATATAAAAGTAGCCTGCAGAAACCTGCAAGCAAACAAATTTCAAAATGCTATTAAAATTGTCGGAATCACAATAGCACTGTCCACTTCCATGGCTATCTATCAATACATTACTTTCGAAAGGAGTTTTGACAACTTTCATTCCAATGTAGAGCAATTGTACAGAGTAGATGTGGATCGTATTCATAGCGGTGTCATACAAAGTCAAAAGGCCACCTCCTACTCAGCTTTTGGACCTGATGCTCAACAAGATATCGTCGGCATAGAAGAATTTACAAGAATCAGAATACGAGCTTCTAGCGTGGTGGTGGGTAAAGACTCTTCGCTCATGACTTATAGCATTCAAAAACCAGCTTTTGTCGACCCTTCTTTCTTATCCATGTTTGATTTTGGACTGAAAGACCCATCTATGCTTGAAAACCCTAACAGCATCATCCTAACGGAAACAATCAGTCGTAAATATTTTGGCAATCAGAATCCATTAGGGCAAATTGTCACCTTCATACATGGCAGGTATGAATTGCCGCTGGAAGTCAAGGCCATTATTCCAGATGTCAAACCCAATACACACATCCAATTTGAAGCTTTAATACCGTATCATGCCTTTTTCCCAGAAACCGATTGGATCAGTCATTCCTGGGATTGGTCAGGTGTGACCACCTATTTGAAACTAAGTACTGATGTGTCTCCGAACAAAGTAGCGTCTTCATTTCCAAATTTAGTGCGCAAGTTCAAAGGTGACAAAATGAAGGAGCGGGATATGGATTATCAATTTTCCCTAAGACCAGTTAAAGAAATTCATCTGAACAGTCAGCTAGACGGTGAATTGGAACCCAATGGCAATGAGCTGTCACTTTACTTCCTTGGTATCGCTGCCTTGTTAATTCTGACTCTCTCCTGGTTAAATAATGTAAACCTAACCACAGCACACAATGCAACCAGGTCAAAAGAAATGTCTGTCAGAAGAGTACTTGGGGCCCAAAAATCGCAAATATTCATGCAGTTATTTATGGAATCATTAATAACCCATGGCATAGCGGTTGTCCTTGCTTTCGCTGTTATTTTCACTTCAACTGACCTAATAGAAGCCTGGTTGGATATTTCACTAAATGTAGATACACACTTGCAATTTGAGTTTTGGGGTTTATTTATACTTTATATTGTTCTAGGTAGTCTCTTGGTTTCATTTGACTACCGAACAATCTTCAATTCAATTCGCACAAAGCGTACATCACAAGCTCTTAGTGCAAAGTCAAGTGGTTCTTTTAGAAAATTAGCTGTAGTATTTCAATTTGGTATTCTTCTGGCACTCATCATTATGACTTGGGCAGTCACTGCTCAACTCACCTACATCCAAAACTATAACCTAGGACTGGACAAAGAAAAAGTCATCGTCATTGAAAAGCCTAGACTATCAAGAAACGAAAGACAACTATCTCCGACATCTGCATTTCAAACTCAATTAGAGAATCTACACTGGGTCAAATCATATACCAGCAGTTTTCAAATACCCGGAAGTGAATTGGGTTGGAGTGGTGGAATCCGCCAAACCACGCAACCTAAGGAACTCGGTCAGGATCTTTATGCCACTGCAGTGAGTGATCATTATATTAGAACACTTGGACTAAAATTAGTAGCAGGATCGAGTTTTGAGGATATTTCTTGTGAAGAACACAGCCACGTAATTCTCAATGAAACCGCCACTAAATTGCTCGGTTTTGACAAGCCAGAAGATGCAGTATTAGCTAATTTGATCAACAGCACGGATCGCAAACAAAAAGTAATTGGCGTCGTAGAAGACTTTCATTACAGCTCGCTTCGAGACCAAGTAGAACCTTTGATGCTTGCCCACCTGTCCAGACCCTTGGATTATATATTTGTCAATCTAGGAGATGGTGACTTGTACAATCAAATTGAACAAGTAGAATTGGCATGGAAAGAGGCTTATGCAAATACTCCATTTGATTTTTTCTTCTTAGATGATCATATCAATCAGCAATACAAGGCAGATATTGAATTCAAGAAGTTGTTTACAGCATTTTCAAGTATAGCCAGTCTTTTGGCCACAATGGGTATATTAGGACTATCCTCGTTCTATGCTGCCAGAAGGATCAAAGAAATAGGAATCAGAAAGGTATTGGGAGCCAATATTGCTTCAATCATTTGGTTACTCTCTGGTCGGTTTATGATACTTATAGTTGTAGGCTCCTTTATTGCGGCACCTACCTCCTACTACCTCATATCCATTTGGCTTCAAAGTTTTGCTTATCAGATTGAGATTACTTGGGTGTGGTTTGCTGGCTCGTTTCTCTTGGTAGTTTTAATCTCGTGGAGCGTACTATGCCTTCAAACTTTAAAAACTGCCAACATCAATCCTGTTGAGTGCCTGAAAGATGAGTGATTGAAGTTCTCTAATTGAACTCAAATTTTTATTTCTTCTCCAGCGGTTTATCCATTTTCATGACTATGCCTTTGAATATCTCCCAAGCACGATAAAAACGATAATGGATTTTGAAATCAGAATCTTCTACAAGATTCTTCTGTGCGTAAAACAACATTAGACTATTCAACTTGGCATACAGTTCCTCTCCTAGTCTTGTCCTTTTGGTATATCCAAAGGGCACGAAACCCATCATTGCTACTTGCTTACCTCCCATAGGCTCTACATAATGCTCTTCTACTAGACCTAAGCCTTCCAATCTTTCCAGAATATCTTCAATAGACCCACCAAACAAAGAGGCATATTCAAAAATGGGATCTTCCAGTTTTTTACGAGTGGTATAAAACAACATAGAATTGAGCATCTCCAACATACCTTCTAGTGCTTCAGCTCTGTTACTCCATCGGGTACGATGGTGCGTCGTCAATGAGTCCAAAGACATCTCCAAAAAGATCTTCATGTCCTCCTCGGAAATCTCTACATTTTCGACGATGTACGACAGGATGGGCACCCACATATAAGCTTGTTTTGAAGTATAGAGCACTTCTGAACTTGGTTCCACTTCTCCCTCTGGAGGAATATAGGCGGTAGTCATACATAACAATCCATACTCATCTACTTTTAGAATGGCTTCGTTTCGCTCGTTTATCAGTTGTTCTAAACTCATTAATTCCCTTAATTATTTACGTGGGGCAGTCAATAATACGAAATATTCGCTAGTTATCAAATCCTATTTTTTGAACTTCATTTGATGCAACATCAGGCCGGATGCCGGAGCGATGTAGTAATCCGGAGATTCAGAAGGTAGATCAAGTGATTGCTGAATACTTTCCAAAGAGATTTGGTGCTTGCCCAACCTAATCAATCGCCCCATAAAAAAGTCGAATCTGATTGCGCATAAAACCCATTCCTTTTACCCGATAAACAAAACTCTGTTCAGGAAAAAAATTAGCGGTCCAAATGTCATTTTCTACAATCTCACTACAGCTAACCCTCTCGCTCAAACTGTGTGCCTTCTTTGGGTTTGTAGCAATACTCCTGGAAGTTGTGCGTACCTTGAAATAGCTGTGCTCCCTGTTTCATCAAGTCTATATCCAAGTCTTCACGAATGTAGGTAATAAAGGGCGCTGCAAACGGATGGTTTTTTCTCTCCAAATGAAAACAAGTACAAGTACTCCTTTTCCTTGGCATGTTGGATCACGTTAAACTTTTGATCTACGGCTTCGATGCTAATGGCTCGAATATCAGCAGGCAAGTTTTCATTGAAATCGGCCAATAATTGCTGCTCATCCTCAGACTCTTCTAAAAACAACTCAAATGCTGCCTGAGTAGCAGATACCATAGCATCTGTACGGCTTGCACCTAATATCTTAAAAGGCTTGTCAGACAAAATATACTTAAGCGTACGTTCAATCATTTCCTGCACGGTCTTCACGCCTGGCTGTCTTTGCCATCCATGATATCGAAAACCAAGGTATTGAACTTCTATTAAGTAGAAATGAGTTGCCTTCATAATTTATTGCGAACCAATAGGAAGGCGCAAAACTAGTAAGAATGTACTCCGTTCGGATACATCTCTACTTATTCAATCCTAAAATTTTATTGAGTTGATTTTGATCAATTGCACCTCCGGCAAAATCATCAAACGCTTTTTGTGTCACTTCTATGATATGATCTGTTATAAATGGTACTCCTTCGCTCGCCCCTCGTTCCGGCGATTTGATACAACACTCCCACTCCAGAACTGCCCAGCCATCGTAGCCATATTGACTTAGCTTACTAAATATTTGTTTGAAGTCCACCTGTCCATCACCTAATGATCGAAACCTACCTGGTCGATCTACCCAGTCTTGATAGCCTCCATAGACCCCGGATTTTCCGTTGGGATGAAACTCGGCATCTTTCACATGAAACATCCGGATATAATCGTGATAGAAATCGATAAACTGAATATAGTCTATCTGCTGCAAAACAAAATGGCTTGGATCGTACAAGATCTTGACATTCGAATGATTATTCGTCACTTCCAAAAACCGCTCGAAAGTCACGCCATCGTGTAAGTCTTCGCCAGGATGTAACTCATAGCACACCTCTACCCCTAAACCATTGCAATGATCCAAAATAGGCAACCATCTCTTCGCCAGCTCCTTAAATCCAGCTTCTACCAAACCCGTGGGCCTTTGTGGCCAGGGATACATAGTATGAAAAAGTAATGATCCCGAAAATGAACCCATCACCTTTAGACCTAAATGATTACTTGCTTGAGCCGAAGCTTTCATTTGATTTACGGCCCATTCAGACCTGGCTTTAGGATTGTTGTGCAATACCTCTGGTGCAAAAGCATCGAACATGGCATCATAAGCTGGGTGCGAAGCCACCAATTGACCCAGGAGATGGGTCGATAGCTCAGAGATTTCCAAACCAGCTTCGTTCACCACACCTTTGATATCATCACAATAACTTTTACTCTCTGCGGCTTTTTCTATGTCAATGACACGCTGGTCCCAGGCCGGAAGCTGCACAGCCTTATATCCCAATTCTGCTACCCATTCACAGATATTTTTCAGATTGTTGTAAGGGGCCACATCGCCGAGAAACTGAGCCAAAAATATGGCCGGTCCTTTAATCGTTTTCATCTTAGAGTGTTTTCCAGACGTTTCCGTCAAGGTTAGATTCTACTACTTTTTCTATAAACTTCATGCCTCGTACACCATCCATAACCGTAGGATATTCACCTGCCATCAGTTGTTCTTCACGTATGGCTTTGGCCATGCCTTTGTAAATATTGCCCATGGCATCAAAAATCCCTTCAGGATGCCCAGGTGCCATCTTAGTGCTCGCCATTGTTAGTGCCGTGTTGTAAGGATTGCCGGGCTTCAGTGTTTGAATAGGTTGTCCTTCTTTCAATAGTACCAACTCAGTAGGATTTTCCTGGCACCACTTTAAACCTCCTTCCTTTCCATATACCTGAATGGTTAGATTATTTTCTTCTCCAGTAGCAATCTGACTAGCTCTAATCACTCCTTTGGCTTTCCCCATACGGATCAGCATCGTACCATCCACATCCAAACTATTATCTTCATACAAATGATTGAGATCAGACAGCAAATGATCCACCTTTAAGCCTGTAGTGTATTCTGCTAGATTGAATGCATGTAGACCAATATCTCCGATACAGCAGGAAATCCCAGACTTTTCTGGATCCAATCTCCACACCTCTTTTCTTTTTTCACTTTCGTGAATGAAAGGATTGATCCAACCCTGATAATATTGAACATCCACGCGTTGAATTTCTCCAATTTCTCCCTTGGCGATCATGGTTTTCATCTGCCGAACCATCGGATATCCCGTATAAGTATGCGTCAAACAAAAATGCTTACCTGATTGTTTCACAAGACTTTGTATGTCTTCTGCTTCAGCAGCAGTCATTGTCATGGGTTTTTCGCAAATCACATGAAAACCGCCTTCCAAAAGACTTTTAGCCATAGGGTAATGCAAGAAGTTCGGCGTCACTATGGACACCACTTCCATCCGCTCCGAATTGGGTAATTTGCTCTCCTCTGAAATAAGCGTCTCTACGTCAGGATATACTCGTTGAATGTTTAACTCAAGATCATTGGCAAAAGACTTACCCTGTTCATAATCCACATCAAAGGCACCACCTACCAGTTCATATCGCTCTCCCATATAAGCTGCAATGCGATGAGCTATTCCGATAAAAGCACCTTGACCACCGCCAAGCATTCCCCATTTTATTCTTCCTTTACTCATCTGTTGTTAGGCTTTATATTCGACTTCCTCGTTTTTGAAACTCAGGCTAAAGACAATAAGAATAAGGGCTGCAAATCCCGCTGGATAAAACCAAATCTCATTCCAGTCATGTAGGCCTTCTGCATTTACATAGCTATCCGATATCTTTCCGGCTATCCAAAACCCAATCAACATTCCTACGCCATAAGTGGCCAAAGTGATCAATCCTTGTGCTGCACTTTTATGTTTTTCTCCTGCCTTGCTATCTGTATAAATCTGTCCGGAGACAAAAAAGAAATCGTAGCAAATACCATGGAGTGCTATGCCCAATAGGAGCATGAAGCTCAATTCGTCTGCATTGCCAAAGGCAAACAATACATATCGGAGAGCCCAGGCCAGCATACCTACCAAAATGGTTTTCTTAAATCCAAATCTCTTAAAGAACACTGGAAGTAATAACATGAACAATACTTCGGAAGCTTGTCCAATAGTCATCTTTCCAGTTGGGTTGGCTACACCAATTTCCGCCAAAAAAGGGTTGGCGTTTTGATAGTAAAAAGCCAACGGAATACAAATCATCACTGAAGAAAGGAAAAATATGAGAAAATTTCGATCTTTTAATAACTTTAGAGCTTCTAGTCCAAGTATATCAGACAAAGAAAGTTTATCACCTCCGTTTTCTCTAGGTGGTGTCTTGGGCAGGCTAAAGCTAAACAAACCCAAAACTCCAGAAGCAAAAGCAGTCATGAGGAATGAATTTTTGAGAAGTCCATTTTGAATCCCTTCACGAGAATCCCAACCAAAAACATAACTGATTGCCAGACCTGCAATAATCCACCCTATTGTACCCCATACTCTAATATAAGAAAACTCCTTAGTGGGGTCTGTCATCTGATTGAATGATACAGAATTAACCAAAGCCAGGGTAGGCATGTACAATATCATATAACCTAAAAGGTAGGGATAGAATGCACCAAAATCAGACGCTTGGGAAAGTAAAAACATCATAAGAGCGCCTGCAATATGGAGAACTCCCAATATTCGTTCTGCATTAAAATATCGGTCAGCAATCAGCCCAATAATAAATGGAGCAACAATGGCGCCCCAGGATTGCGTGGAATAGGCCATGCCCGTTTCTGCTCCTGTGGCATTTAGGTTATTTCCCAAAAAAGTACCTAGCGTCACAAACCACCCACCCCAAATAAAAAACTCCAGAAACATCATCACTGACAACTGGGTTTGTGTTGATTTCTTCATTAAAAACGTTAATTAAATTTTTGTATAAATTTGATCAATCCAATTGCCCCACTTTCCCGAAACTGGATAACTAAAGCAAAATAGCTTTTTTCAATTTGTAACATGTTTAAAATATTTCAATGAATAATATTAAACAAAGCATCGTACCCTTTCGGGAAGAAAATGGATCGGTCTATCATGCTGACACTTGCTTACCACTCGTAGACGCTGTCAAACGCGAAAAGGTGGAGTTTAAAGCATTAGCCAGGCACACCTACCCTGGTGACCGACTCACCAATGACACCAGAGGCCTGAATACCATCGGCTACTGGAGTGCCAACGAATCTCAAGATTGGGGGCTGGACTGGCACCGCAACGAAGGTGTGGAGTTTCACTTCCTGGAATCAGGCCACATGCCCTATGCAGTAGAAAACACTGAAACAGAATTATTTCCAGGAGACTTTACCATCACTCGCCCCTGGCAGCAGCACAAAGTGGGCAATCCATACGTCGGCATTGGCAAATTTTACTGGGTGATTATAGATGTGGGCGTTCGTCGTCCACATCAACCATGGACTTGGCCGGATTGGATTGTACTATCAGACCATGACCTCAATCGTCTTAATCTATTGCTCAGACAAAACGAACAACCTGTCTGGAAAGCTACAACTGAAATCAAAGCCTGCTTCAAACAAATCAATCAGACAATCCATCAGGATGTAAATGGCTCTTCAGCTTCCAAACTTAGGATTCATATCAACGAACTATTGATCCATCTTTTGGACATGTTTGACAAGGGCAAGATGGTACTAAATGAGTCACTAACTGACAGTATGCGCTCGGCTAAGCAGTTTATCTCCGAATTATCCAACAACCTTTCCCACCCCTGGACGATCGAAGAGATGGCTGCATCCTCCGGGCTGGGTGCTACACGATTCACCCATCACTGCAAGCAGTTAACCAATCTCACACCCATGCAGCTACTCACCAAGAAACGTATTGATTGGTCTAAAAGATTACTACTTGATCACCCTGAACAAAGCGCAACGCAAATCGCATATACCTGTGGTTTTGCGACCAGTCAGTATTTTTCTACTGTATTTAAGAAGCAAGAAAAATGTTCTCCGCAGGAGTTTAGGGTGAAAAATAAGGTGGAAGTGACTTGAGTTTCCTACTTGCCGCATTCATTGCGGCATCTGTCTCTTTCGGAGCTGCTGTTCTTTCAGATAGATCGCAGAACGGGTCTGCGAAGGAGATGAATACGAATTGAATACTGTAGTGCAAGAGTCAAACAGGTTAACCGGACTCTCCTATTCAACACTTCCAAAGTTTGGAACTTTGGAAGTGTTTCTATGTACAATTTCATTCATTGAATGATTTTAAACAATCCATTTATTCTAATCCTATACTTTAGATAAAGTTTTAAGTGAATTCATAAAACAGGGATTATGAACTGATAGATTTTATACACTTACTGACACTACATCAAAACGATTAAATGAAAACATTAAATCACGTCTTATTCTGCTACTTGAGTCTAGCCATCTTGAGTTGTGGTTCTGGCAAGAGCAGCGAGCAATCCGCAGCAGAGCGGCCTATAGCAAACAAATTCAAAATCAAGCAACTGCTGGAGAAAAACACCTGCTTTGCTTGTCATAAAGAAAAGGAGAAGTTGATGGGGCCTCCTTATGTGGAAATTGCCAAACGAAATTATAGCAATGAACGAATCGTCGAACTGATCTACAAGCCAGAACCTGAAAATTGGCCGGATTACCCTGCACCTATGATAGCATTACCCCACCTGGATAAAGACGAATTATTGGATATTGCTAACTGGATCAATTCCTTGAATTAACACAAATCAAAAATGAAAACAAACAGAAGAAACTTCATCAAGCAATCAGGATTACTCACAGGCAGTTTGGCCGTTGCTTCCTCTCCCCTCCTAAATGCATGTACAAACACAATGAATACTTCAGACTTCAAAATCTCACTGGCGCAATGGTCATTACACAAAGCCTTGTTCGCAGGAGAAATAGACAACCTGGATTTCGCCAAAGTCACCAAAAATGAATTCGGTATCTCGGCTGTGGAATACGTCAGTCAGTTTTTCAAAGACAAGGCCAAGGACAAAGCATATATCAACCAAATGAAGCAAGTAGCAGCTGATTAATGGCGTGAAAAGCTTGCTGATTATGATAGATGGTGAAGGTGATCTAGGTGATAATGATGAATCGAAAAGAAATCAGGCAGTAGAAAACCATTACAAATGGATAGAAGCAGCCAAACAGCTGGACTGTCACTCCATACGCGTAAATGCTGCTGGCCAAGGTTCAGCTGAGGAAGTACAGCAGAATGCCATCGAAGGACTTAGAAGCCTGTCCACTTTCGCCAAGGGTCTTGACATCAATGTGATCGTCGAAAATCACGGTGGGCACTCTTCTAATGGGCAATGGCTTAACAAAGTGATTTCTTCTGTTGATATGAACAACTGTGGTACCCTACCCGACTTCGGCAACTTCTGCATCACTAGAGACGAAAACTGGAATTGTCTCGAAGACTACGATCGCTACCAGGGCATGAAAGAAATCATGCCATTTGCCAAAGGAGTTAGTGCCAAGTCGCATGACTTTGACGAAAACGGCAATGAAATTCATTCTGACTTTTCCAAAATGCTGAAGATTGTGAAGAGCGCTGGATTCAAAGGATACATTGGCGTAGAATATGAAGGCAAAAAACTGAGTGAATATGAGGGCATCAAGGCCACAAAAGCGCTGCTAGAAAAAACCATCGCTTCCTTGTAAACCCATTAACCCAATAGAAAATGAACAAGATTCTAGAAGATAGCAGTACGTTCAACATCAACTCGAACAAAGCCAATCACTTTGACGCCATCGTTGTAGGTTCAGGCTTGAGTGGTGGCTGGGCAGCAAAAGAATTAACCGAAAAGGGATTTAACACGCTTGTTTTGGAACGCGGTCGCAATATCGAGCATGGCGACTATCCCACCGCGACGATGGAGCCATGGACGGACCCATATGGCATGGCCATGGATCCTCAAGTGATAGCCGACAATCCTGTCGTCGGCAAGTGCTACGCTTTTACTAAAGAACACGAGCACCACTTCGTGAAAGACAAAGAGCATCCTTACATCCAAATCAAACCGTTTGACTGGATCAGGGGTTATCAGGTGGGCGGAAAATCGCTCATGTGGGCCAGGCAGGTTCAGCGCTGGAGTGACCTGGATTTTGAAGCGAATGCTAAAGATGGAAATGGCATCGACTGGCCAATTCGCTATGCAGACCTTGCACCATGGTACAGTTATGTTGAGGAGTTCATCGGCATAAGCGGCAACCGTGACGGGCTAGATCAAATTCCAGATGGAGAATTTCTACCTGCTTTTGAGATGAATTGTGTAGAGAAAGACATCAAAAAAGCAATTGAGGGCGACTTTCCTGGCCGAAATGTGGTCAGTGGCCGATCAGCCAACATCACTCAAAGGCACAACGAAAGAGGACCATGTATGTCTCGTAATCGCTGTGCTAGAGGCTGCCCTTATGGAGGCTACTATAGTTCCAATAGCTCTACACTTCCCGCGGCCAAAAAAACGGGCTACATGACCTTACGTCCTCACTCCGTGGTTCATTCCATCATCTATGATGACGACAAAGGAAAAGCCATCGGTGTACGAGTTATTGATGCCAACACAAAAGAAGTAACTGAATATTACAGCCGTATAATCTTCTTAAACGCTGGTACAGTGAATACCACTGCGATATTACTCAATTCGAAGTCCAACACTTTCCAGGAAGGATTAGGAAATGAAAACGATGTACTTGGACGCTACCTGATGGATCACGATTTTAGAGGCTATGCTCGTGGGAGAATAGAAGGCTACGAAGACAGTTATTTTAATGGCCATCGCCCTACAGGCTTGTACATGCCTAGATTCAGAAATTATAAAGATGACAGACAAGAGGATTTCTTAAGAGGTTATGCCTATCAACTCAGAGCTGGAAGAGGTGCTGGAAATTTCAAACCAGATGATCCGAAATTTGGTATCGGATTCAAAGACAAACTGACTGAATTTGGTTCTTGGGGTATGAGTATGGGACCTATGGGTGAGCAACTACCCTATGCAGAAAACCGAATCACACTGAATGGTAAACAAAAAGACGAATGGGGTGTGCCACTGATTGAAGTAGATGCAGAGTTTAAAGAAAATGAGGATGCTATGCTTCAGGACTCGCTCGACACGGCAGCCGAAATGATGGAAGCTTTTGGCTGCAAGGACATAAGCACAGGGATTGACCCAAAATGGAATGTAGGGCTTGGGATACACGAAATGGGCACGGCACGTATGGGACACAGTCCAAAGGATTCTATCCTCAACAAATACAATCAAGTGCATAATGCTAAAAATGTATTTGTGTCAGATGGAGCCTGCATGACATCCTCAGCTTGTCAGAATCCATCGCTGACCTACATGGCAATTACAGCCAGGGCAGCTAATTATGCTATTGATGAACTGAAAAAAGGAAACCTATGAACAGACGTGAGATACTCAAATCAGTTGGCCTGATCGTAGGCGGAACGGTGATTGGCGCAGATGCCTTTTTATTGAATGGATGTACTTTTTCTGAGAAACAGGAAGGACTACTGACTATCAATCAGATAAAATTATTAGAAGAAATTGCAGAAGTAATCTTACCGCATACCGAAAAATCTCCTGGAGCAAAAGATGCTAAAGTGGGACCATTTATCGACAGAATCGTGACTGATCTCTATACCAGTCAAGAGCAGCTTGTTTTTCTAGAATCACTTGCAAAATATGAAGAGATGGATTTTGATTCGATCAAGCTAAATGAAAAAGAGGCCATCCTATTGAAGGAAGAATCAAATGTGGAAGAAAATCCTGTATATATCTACTCGAATGAAGAAACTGGTGAGTCTTTTGAAAGTAGGCCAGGTTATGTGATGATCAAACAATTAGCTATTTGGGCCTATTTATCATCAGAAATTGTAGCTAAAAACAACTTCAATTTCCTGCCCATTCCAGGAAAATATACTGGATGTGTGGAAGTAACATCCGAGACCAAACCAATGTATATGAAGCCATGGTCATGGGCTGCACTTAGAAAAGTGTAAAAATTACGGAATAGTGAAGCGAAGTGGATTAGACTTATAGTTTAGTCTACCTTTTTATTCTACTCTACTGAAAATTTTAACATCCGCGTAAAACGTCCCAAAAGGTACTAAAGAAGCAATCAATGCTATCGCAGAGGTCTTCATCCCCCATTTGTGGATATAGATATTCTGAAGGCAGAAGATTCCATATAGAATAAAAAGCCAGCCATGCGCCATACCCACATAAAAATTAGGTTCTCGGATATCCAGCATATATTTCAGCGGCATGGTAATAGCGAAAAGTAAATAACTGATACCTTCTAGCACAGCCAATAATCTCAATCTCCCAATAGGTGTATTTAACTCCATGTTGCTACTTTTCCTTTTTGTCCTTCAAATTCGACGATATCCCCTACTTTCATTTTCTTCCTTTTTCGGGTTTCAATCTCACCATTTACTGTTACTTCTCCGTTATCAATTCTAATCTTGGCCTCGCCACCAGTGGCTACCCAACCAAAGGCCTTAATGAGATTATTAAGTTCTATAAATTCTTCGCCCGGTCGTAAATTGAATGATTCCATAATGCTATAAATGAGCCACAAAGCTATGACAAACCGATCGACTTCAAGCACTACACAAGGTGATCAATTTAGGTATTATCAATATTTCTTATCTTAGATGACATACTCACAATTTGCTATCAGAATTTGCCTAACACAAACGAAAAAAATCTACTTCAGAAATACACCATTTTAAATCTTGGAATAGGTGTTTTTGTTCCATTGGCTATTCTTTTTATCAGCCAGGTGTATCCGGCCTTTTTCCATATCCATGCAGTCATTTGGATCGCATTTGTTTTAGCCGTGTTCGTTATTATCTGGATGCTCCTAAATATGGCCAAAGCTTCCAGTAGCAAGTACATCAGGTTACCAGGCTTAGTTTTGTGGGGAGTGGCTAGTCCGGTGACAAGTATATTTCTATTTGGAGCAGTCTACTTCGGCTCGATCAATCAAGTGACCGAACTTTCTTTTACTAAGGCTTTAGAGTTTAGCTTTTCTGCTTTCATCAGAAAGACCAGCCCAGTATCAAAAATATGTGACTGTCAATTCTTTGAAATCTCTCAAAACTATTTGGGTTATCTCTTATTTGCCTATGCCATTGCTGTCATTATTCAAGGCATCAATTTCCGAAGAAATAATGATTAATCTAAACTCACCGTTTTTGTAGACACGGCAAAGTTCACCAGCTCTCCTATTGTTTTGAGGTTTAGTTTCTCTTTGATGTTTTGCTTGTGCTTCTCTACAGTAGACGTAGCTATATGCAACATATCTCCGGCTTCCTTACTGGGCTTGCCTGAAGCCAGTACAAACAATATCTCTTGTTCCCTTTTAGTCAAAGATTTCAGGAGATCTACATTTTTTTTGTTAAGCTCTACCTCAGCATGTTCTTTGCTAGAATTTAGAATAGCCAGATTAATGGTGAGTTTCAATTGATTTGAATTGAATGGCTTCAACAAATAAGCATATGGCGACGAAGTTTCTGCCTTTTTTATTGTGCTTTCATCTGCATAGGCCGACAAATAAACCACCGGAGTTTTTCTAATCTGACAAAGCTCCTTTACCAATTCAATCCCATCTATCGATGCATTTAGATTTATATCAGAAATGACCAAATCATATGTCTTCTCAACATACCTTTCCCTGGCAGCATCTACACTTAATGCAACATCTACCTCGGCGTATTCCTTTGCTTCCAGCGTAACTTTTATATCCTTTGCAATAATCGCCTCATCCTCTATCAACAATATACTTAGTTTACTCATTTTCAATTGGTATTCTAATTATGTTACGTACTCCTTCTTTACTCTCGATTTCTATTTTGCCTTTCAATTGGCTCACCATATCTTTCACCAAATCCAGACCCAGAGAGGTGTTTTTGACTTGTTTGAGGTCGTAGCCAATCCCATTGTCAGCAATAATCAATTCAAGCCAGTCTCTTTTTACCTCACAGCTAATGTTCAATAGATTCTTTTCATTCCATTCAGTGAATGCATACTTACTCGTATTTGTTAGTAATTCATTGATTATCAATCCATAAATCGTGATATTAAAATTGGCTACCTTGGCTGGCTTTAAATTATAGCTTACTGAAAAAGTTTGGGTCTCATCCGCTGATATCAGACGGATTATATTTTCGCAGATGCCTTTGGTAAACACATCAACTTGAATGTGCTCACTTTCAGAGTCCATCATATTCTCCAGATATGAAATATTTGATATTCTGTTCTTAGCCGAATTCAAACTATCTACCGCCTGACTATCTTTCATCTGAACAGCTTGTAAACTCAACAGGCTCGATATGATTTGAAGATTATTTTTAACCCGATGCTTCAATTCTTTCATCAAGAATTTGATACTATCTTTTTGCGCATTCGAAACATCTAAAGCTTCACTCAGTTCATTGGTTCTTTCTGTTACCAACTGTTCAAGCATTGCTTTGTTTTTTTTCAGACTGTAGAATTTATACAACGCAAAAAGTGTAATCAAAAGAACTACAACCAACGTCGCTCCAACCCTAAACCACCAAGTGTCATACCAAGGTGGAACGATTACAATGTTTACCACTCGTTCATTATTGCCCCAGGTGCCATTATCATTGGTCGCCTTGATTCGAAAATTGTATTCCCCAGGCGATAGATTTGTATAGGTAGTTGACTGGCTCTTTGTGGCAGGCCTCCAATCCTTATCGAAACCTTCCATATAAAAGCTATAACTAACCTTTGTTGGGTTCAAAAAATTAGTAGCGGCATATTGAAAGCTCAACACTTGTTCCTCACTCTTGAAGGTATATGCATCCGTATAGAGACCGTTAAGATCCACAGGTTGATTAAATACTTCCACAGACTCCAAGTGAACCATAGGTTGATATGGGTTTGCATTGATCTGCTGCGGATTGAAAATATTGATTCCTCCTACACCTCCAAAATACAAGTTTCCAAAAGCGTCCTGATTAGCTGCCTTCCCGTTGAATTCATCATTTTGAAGACCATCCTTTTGAGAATACGATAGAAAAACTTCTGAATCTGGATTCAACTTTGAAATTCCTTGGTTGGTGCTCAACCAAATATGATCCATTTTATCTACTAGTACTCCATAGACAAAATCATTAGGAAAACCTTCCTGTGCATAATACCTTGTTGTTTGATGTGAGTCAGGTGATATTTTAGTAAGTCCAGTACTGGTACCCAACCAGACATTACCTTCCGAATCCTCATTTATTCCAAACACTCTATTGCTTGTTATTACAGTAGAATCTGAGCTTTCAGCATCAAAATGGTGAACCAGGCCTTCCCCCATTTGTTCAATCTTAAACGCTCCTTGATCCGAGCCTAGCCACAAATTTCCCCGGCTGTCCACAAAAGATATTCTTGCTCTATTTAATTGTTCTCCATCCACAAGAAATTCATCAACCGTTTGTTTTCCTATATCATAAACAAATATTCCACTGGACCAAGTGGCAAATAATAGTTGGCTATTTGAAAGTGGTTGAATTTCAATAACAGTCTTATTGTTTTCCCCTTTATCGAAAGCTACTCGTTCAAATTGGTCAGTGCCTCTGTTATATTTCAACAAACCTGTTCCGTCAAAACCACCACACCAGATATCTTCATTGAAATCTTTCTTCAAAGTATAAATCAAAGATTCGGGGAAATCGGCGTAGTGCTTAAACTCACCGCTAATCTGATTGTATTTCAGTACGTTAAAAGATGTTCCTAACCAAAGTATGGAATCTTTATCAGGCAACAATTGAAAGGTACTAAGCTTAGTATCTCTTGAATATTCAGGAATACTAAGGTTTATCGTTTTGAATTTTTCTTGATACTCGTTGTAATGATGAAGACCCTCTCCTGCTGTTCCAAACCATAAATTTCCATTATCATCCCCATGGATCGATTCTATCTCTACAGGATAAAAAACATGACCAGCTTGGTCCTTAAACACTTGTTGTACATAGGTACTATTGACCAAATTATAGTTACTCAAGCCTTCCTTAGTTCCCAATAGCAATTCATTGCCATGATGCATATATATACAGTTGATGAGTTGATCACTAATTTTAACCAGTTGGTCTAAATCTTTAATGCCCAATGCATATAATCCTTTGTCCGTACCAACGAACAGATTCTTGTTATATACTGCCAGTGCATTGTGAGAGAAATCACCTAATTTGAACTGTTTTGTAAGTTCAAAATCCTGAAGATTAAATATCAAGAGACCGGAACTCAAAGTAGCAAGCAGGAAATTATTCTCATCAATAGACACTACATCCTTCACATAATTTTCTGATTTATCTCTTGGTAATTCAACCTTAGTTAGGCTTCTTGATTTTCTGTTAAGCACATAGAATCTATCGGATAAAGAAAATAGTAGATGTGTGTCTCCCAGAGAAAACACTTGGTAAGAAATAGCATTTGACAACTCTTGAAAAGGGGTTGAAAACTGTTCTGTTCTCAGGTCTAAAGCAAAAATTCCTTTTGAATTGGATGCGATCCAAAGCGTATCATCAACTATTAAAAGACCTCTATTGTGATCGTCAGGAATGCTTAAACTGTCAAGTGGATTGCTTGTAAAAATCTTAAGCTGTAAACCGTTGAATCGATGAAGACCGTCCTCAGTAGAGAACCATAGGTAATCCAATTCATCCTGAACTATCCTCTGAACATTTAGTTGCTTGAGGCCTTGTTCTTGACCAAGATAATTGATTTGAAGGGTGTCTAATTGCGTTGCATAGCTGAAGTGGTATAGCTGAAGCAACACAAGACTAAAAACAACACGGAATAATCTCAACCTTTTCTCTTAATGTTCAACATTGTTTAGGCTAACAGGTTGATGCTAGAAAATGTCTATGTGCTAAAATACTAAGATGATGCCCCTATTGCAAGAATGGTTTCAGAACATATTCCAACCCTGCTAATAATCATGTAATTACTTGCCGATACAAAACTTAGAGAAGATGTTCGCCAACAAATCATCAGTAGTGATTTCACCGGTGATCTCTCCTAAAAAGTGTAAGGCGTGACGGATATCCTGCGCCAGGAAGTCGTTCGTGATTTGATTGTCGATGCCTCGGAGTACGTCGTGTAGGGAGTTTTGGGTATTAACTAAGCTCTGGTAGTGGCGGGCGTTGGTAACTACTACATTGCCAGGCTGGAAGTTGTCCATTTGACTTTTAGTCCAAATTAACTCCTTGAGCTGATCTACACCAGACTTGGATTTAGCAGAAATGGAAACATAATGCTCATTGCTTTTCAATGAGACCTCTTCCTGATTTACCTTATCTAGTTTATTTCCTACCAAAATATAGGATTTATCTTTTTCAGTTAACATCCCTTCAGTCGACTGAATGGTCTCTAGTGACTCAGTAGACAAATCAAACAAATACATAATCAATGCAGCCTCTTGCATCTTCTGCTCGGCACGCTCAACACCGATGGCTTCTATTTGATCTTTGGTTTCTCGCAATCCAGCTGTATCAATAAATCTGAATTTCACTCCTCGGATATTCAATTCATCCTCGATAATATCCCTTGTGGTTCCTGCAATATCTGAAACTATGGCTTTCTCTTCCTCCAACAAGGCATTGAGCAACGTCGATTTTCCAGCATTGGGTTTGCCTACAATCACCACAGGCACGCCATTTTTAATTACGTTACCCAATTGGAAGCTATCTATCAGTTGCACCAATACAACATCAATTTTCTCAATAAGTATTTTGAGCTCTCCTCTACTAGCAAATTCTACGTCTTCCTCGGAGAAATCCAATTCCAATTCGATCATGGAAGCAAAATGCACCAACTTTTCTCTTAAGTTTTTGATCTCATTCGAAATCCCCCCTCGCATTTGATTAAGGGCTGTGGCATGAGCGGCTTCATTTTCTGAAGCGATTAAATCTGCTACCGCTTCAGCTTGTGCCAAATCAAAACGACCATTGAGATAGGCTCGTTGTGTGAATTCACCCGGCTCTGCCAGACGAGCTCCTTTTTTTACCAGTAACTGAATGATACGGTTAACAATATAAGGAGAGCCATGACAAGATAGTTCTACACTGTTTTCTTTTGTAAAGGAATGAGGAGCTACAAAAAGTGAAACCAATACTTCATCTACGATATGGTCTTCATCCATGATATTGCCAAAATGAATCGTGTGAGATTTTTGTTTGGTCAGATCTTTGCCTTGAAATACATCAGAGACCACTTCAACACAGTTTTCGCCAGATAACCTAATCACAGCAATCGCCCCCACACCCGGTGCGGTCGCTAAAGCCACTATTATGTCTGAATGACTATTCCTCATAATTCAATTATAAAAACAAATAGCGAGAGAATTACTTCACTCGCTATTCAAAGATGATCATTTGATTCCTAATTAATCTCCTATGTCTGCTGATTTCCTAAACAAGGAAATAAACTCATCTTTCGAGAAGCTACCTAAGTCTCCTTCTCCGTGACGACGCGCACTTACTTTACCCTCTTCCTGTTCCTTCTCTCCTACAATCAACATGAATGGTATCTTCTTAGTCTCAGCATCTCTGATCTTTCTACCTATTTTTTCATCTCTATGATCAATAAATCCACGGATGTCGTTTTCTTCCATCAATGAGAACACCTCTTGCGCATAGTCAGCATACTTCTCTGAAATAGGAAGTACCGCTATTTGATCTGGAGTCAACCACAATGGATAATTACCACCACAATGCTCTGTCAATACGGCTACGAATCTTTCCAAAGATCCAAACGGCGCTCTATGTAGCATCACTGGTCTATGGCGTCCATTATCAGCTCCGATGTACTCCAATTCAAATCTTTCCGGTAAATTATAATCCACCTGAATAGTACCCAATTGCCAACTTCTGCGCAAAGCATCCTTTACCATGAAGTCCAATTTCGGACCATAAAAAGCGGCTTCACCATATTCGGTAACTGTATTAAGTCCTTTCTCTTCAGCAGCTTCCACAATCGCTCGCTCTGCTTTTTCCCAATTTTCATCGCTACCGATATATTTGGCTTTGTTTTCAGGATCTCTTAGAGAAATTTGCGCAGTATAGTCGTCGAAACCAAGCGCCTTAAAAGTATAAAGTACCAAATCAATCACTTTGGTAAATTCTTCTTTCACCTGATCAGGTGTACAGAAAATGTGCGCATCATCTTGCGTAAACCCTCTTACCCTTGTCAAACCATGTAGCTCTCCACTCTGCTCGTATCGGTACACCGTACCAAATTCGGCATAACGTATAGGCAAATCCTTATAAGAGTGTGGTTTTGATTTATAGATCTCGCAGTGATGCGGACAGTTCATTGGCTTCAGAAAGAACTCCTCCCCTTCATGTGGAGTACCAATCGGCTGAAATGAATCCTCACCATATTTTTCATAATGACCTGAAGTCACATACAACTCTTTATTACCAATATGTGGAGTAATCACTGGGCTGTAGCCTGCTTTAATTTGTGCTTTACGCATGAACTGCTCTAAACGCTCTCGAAGCATGGTGCCTTTTGGCAACCATAATGGTAGTCCTTGCCCTACTTTTTCAGAGAATGTGAATAACTCTAATTCTTTCCCTAATTTTCTATGATCTCTCTTCTTAGCTTCTTCGAGCAATTCCAGATGCTCCTTTAATTCTTTTTGTTTTGGAAAAGAGACTGCATACAAACGAGTCAACTGCTTGTTATTTTCATCTCCTCGCCAGTAAGCTCCTGCTACGTTAAGTACTTTAACTGCTTTGATAAAACCCGTGTTTGGGATGTGTGGGCCTCTACACAAATCGGTGAAATTGCCCTGCTCATAGAAGGTAATACTTCCATCCTCTAAGCCTTCTAGTAAATCAAGCTTATATTCGTCGTCTTTTTCCTTGAAATAAGCGATTGCATCAGCTTTAGAAATGTCTTTTCGAACATATTCGTTTTTCTCCCGAGCCAGTTCCAACATCTTGTTTTCCAAAACATTGAGATTTTCTGAATCGAAAGTTTGTTCACCAAAATCAATATCATAATAGAATCCACCTTCTATTGCGGGGCCTATTCCTAGCTTAATTCCAGGATATAAAGCTTCTAGAGCTTCCGCCATCAAATGTGCAGATGAGTGCCAAAAAGTAGATTTTCCCCCTTCGTCTTTCCAGGTCAACAAACTCACTGAAGCATCTTCATTTATTGGGCGATTAGCATCCCAAATCTCTCCATTTACTTCAGCAGCTAGGACATTTCTTGCCAAGCCCTCACTGATGCTTAGGGCAACATCCATACCAGTTGCTCCTCGGCTCATTGATTTTACACTACCATCTGGAAGAGTAATATTAATATTAGCGTCACTCATTAATTAATTCGTTTCTTTTTTCTCAGTCGCAAAGTCAAAAGTGGGTATAGCTTCTCTTCGCTCTCTTAATTTGCGCAAATATGCGATTTTTCCGTTGACTTTCCTTACTCCTTCTATCGCTTCTTTATTCAAAGAATCTATAGCCAACATTTGATTGTAATACATTGATGCACTGGTAAAATAACCTTTGGAGTCAAACGACACCGCCTTTGCTTCCAACGCCCCTATATTCAGGCTATCTTTATTCAATATTTTTGTGGAATAATGAATTGCAGAATCATACATTTTTTGATGCATATAGTATGCTAACAATTGCTCCCCTGCACTCACTATACCTTCATTCAACAAAGAAGAAAGTTTTTTATTGGCTTCTTCTTGTTTCCCCTCCTTTCTCAACAAATCCACGGTAAGAAATTCTAATGCTTCAACTTTATATGACTGATCTATTAAATAGTTCACCAGCCTATAAGCCTCTCCATTTCTATTTTCAGAAGCATAGATATATGCCATATCAAAAGCAATGTCCAATCTACTTGAATCATGAAAAAAAGCTTGTTCTTTATACTTTAAAGCAGAAATGGAATCCTTTAATTTCAAATAAACATCTCCTTTTAAAAGATATATGTCTGGATCATTACTATTGATCTGAACAGCTTTATTCAAATAATCTATAGCTAATCCATATTCCTTGATCGCCATATAGACATTGGCCTTCTTCTTAAAAAATTCGGCACTGTTAGCTCCATTCGCTTCAGCTTCGGATGTGTACAGCAGCGCTTTTTCAATACTTCCATATGCGAGATAGAAATCAGAAACTAACTCATACAATTCAGAATTACCCTTAAAAGTTTCTAGACACAATACAATTTCATTCTCATCAATACCTTGCCATCCAGTTTCCTCATGAAGTTTTAAGTATTGTATTAATTCATCAATCTCTAATGAAGTTAAATCATGATCTAAGGTCAAAAAGGACTCATTCAAAACGCTATTTTGAATTAACGAAATAGGTATTGCATTCTTTCCTATGCGTTGATCACAACTTCCAAGCAAGGCTGAAGCCATTATGGCATAAATCGCAACCAGGCAACCTGCATGAGTAATTCTCAGTTTCATCCTATCTTGTTAAGATTCAATAATGGCCGTTTGTCGACCATGATCTCTTCGCGTGAAGATTTACATTTAAAATACTACACAAAAAAATGCATTTTTAATTGATAAACCGCATTTCAAAAAATTAAAAATAATCCCATAGGTAATACTCCTACATGTTATCACCAAAACGCTTAAAAAAACGATAATTCAAAATCAAAATTTGGTTATCTCGGTAAAACTTGGTAAAATTCAAGATTAATTATTTACCAATTCACAGGTTGGTCAGTTATGAGAAGGGAATTGAAAGTCATTTCAACATAGGCTTCAGATTAGAATGCAGTAGCATTTTAATTTTCGCTAAGTAAATAGCAATCATTTTCTTTGAATAATCCAATTTATGTTTGTAAATTATTGATTTACTGATTGTTCAGGTATCTTTACTTTTGGAAGGGTAATATTTAGAGTTCAAGTGAACTTCAACCAGACCTTCTGAAAGACAAATTGAAAGAATGGATTTATTAAAGCGGTATAAAAATATTTACGATACAAACATCATTTTGATGTACAAGGGAGAAGTTACTTTTGACTTGGTCACTTCCATTATAGAAACTCTTGATGGGAGAATCACGGAATTAGAAACTGACCGTTTAGTTAAGAAAAAGTTTTATGGTGCCGCTACTGAGTGTATTCAGAACCTCTATCATCACATGGATGAAGTTGCGGATGAAACCAATCAAATAGATACTTATGATTCTAAATCTGGTTTATTATTAGTGACAGCCAGAAAGAAGTTTTACAATATCATGACTGGAAACTTCATTCCAAACAATAAAATAAATGTGATTCAGTCTAAACTTGATAGTATCAACGCTTTAGATAAAGACGGACTAAAAAAATTATACAAAGAGATTCTCTACAATGGAGAATTCTCGGACAAAGGAACTGCAGGCCTTGGGTTTGTGGAAATTGCCAGAAAAACTGGTCAAAAATTATCTTATGAATTTCATCAGGTAAACAATGAGTATTCTTATTTTACTTTTCAAATAAGAGTACCAAGAGAAATAGAGAAAAAATTAGCTGAAGCGTCTTAAGCTTCAATTAATTATGAATAAAATAAGTAACAAACAACATTCATTACATACATCAGGTATGAGACTGGGAGTAAGTGGGGAGACAGATAGAAATATTTAAACTGAAATGAAAGAACTTTATCACGAAGAACAAAAGATACTTTCGGAGTATGTAGGAAAAGTTAAAAAGAAGGACGTCAACCTTGAAGACGCGGTAGGAATTGCTATGCATTATAAAGACCTACTCGACCAAAGTAAAGTGATCACTCGAATAAGTGATCGACTACAGAAAAAACTTGACCACGCTAACCAAAAAATTAAGAGTCAAAACGTAGAGATTCATAAAAAGAATGGAGAATTAGAGGTCACCATTGACCAACTAGATAAAATGACTATGGGGAAAAAAGCAACAAGAATACTTTTTGTTGTTTTTATTGTTTTGTTCATATCTGAGCAATTGTTTTTAGAGCCAGTCATTGATAGTTGGGCAAACGGAAGTAATTATGTTGGGATTGGTGTAATGCTGATCATTGCACTCTCTCTGAAATTTTTTGAATCCAAGTTAGAAGACTACTTCACTAAGCAGCGTAAGAAAAAGATTCTGGGATCAGGGGCTTCGGGCGGATCGCTGCAAAACAACACTGAAGGAAAAAACCAGTTCTCTTTTCTGAAGAGTAAAGGAGCTGCTTAATTAACTAAACAAAAGCGTACCTGCTATGAAAAAGGATAACCTGATACGATCGTATATATTGACTTTGATCCTAGCCATTTTAGGCTTGTTCATTGGTCAATTTATTGTACAAAATGCCATTCGGGTAAATCAGGATGATGCTATTCTGGTAAAGTTGGCACAAAAACAAGCGACATTAAGCGAGGAAATCACTAAGAGTGCGGCATTGATCAATGTGGACCGGATTAAAACGAATGAGACAAACTTTAATCTTGTAAAAAGAAGGTTAAAACCAGCAGTTGAGGAATTCGCAAAAATCCAAAGAGCATTGACAAAAGGAGATGCAAATTATGGACTAAACGGAACAGAGAATTCGGAAGCGACTACTACCATGCTTAGCGACATGGATCTTTCATTTAGAGAAATTAGAGATGCTGGAAATGAGATACTAGGAGTTAGTTATAGTGATCCTGAAGATGACAAAAACCTAATATTAAGTAGAGCTCTAACCAATATCCTTTCACAAAAAAGCTATACAGAAAAAGCATCAGAATTAGCTACTCAATATCAGTTGGAAGCAAAAACCAACAAAAGTGGTTTCTCTCAGTTTGAGTACGTAATAACTGCTGCCATCATTGCCATCTTGCTAATTCAAGCTTCGTTTATTTTCAGACCGGCAGTAAACTTGGCCTACAAGAACTTCCTTACTGCGAATGAGGCATTCGTTAAGCTTCAGAGATCAGAGGAAGAATTGAGAAGTAGTGCAGAGAAACAATTGGAAGTGAATGAAAAGCTCATCCTCTCCCAGCGTGCCTTGGAGCAACGAAACAAAAAATTAAAATTATCCGAGCAGGAAATCTTAAAAAGTTCTAGAAAGCAAATTGAGGTCAACGAAAAACTGATTCGTGTGCAAGAGGAACTAAGAAAAGCTTACGACCGAGTGAAGTACTCTGAGGAGCGAATGAGAAATATTGCTGAGGAGCAACTCGAGGCAACAGAACGATTGATGATCGCTGAGAACAAGCTGAAGTCAGCGCTTACCGTTGAGCAAGACAGTAAGGCGGAACTCACACAAACTCTTGAAAACCTGAAGAGTACACAATCTCAACTGGTACAATCAGAAAAGATGGCATCTCTGGGTCAGCTTACAGCAGGTATTGCCCATGAGATCAACAATCCGATCAACTTTGTATACAATGGAATTGACACACTGAAAGTATCATTGGATGATTTGATTTCAATTGTTGAAAAATACGATGATCTTGAAAAGAGTGATGACTATAAAGCAACACTCGCTGACATCCAGGAGATGAAAGATGAGTATGCATACGACGACCTCTTGAGTGATTTGAAGGAATTGGTATCGGATATTAAGAAAGGTGCCGTTCGAACAATTGAGATTGTAAAAGGATTGAGAGTCTTCTCTAGACTAGATGAAGAAGAGATGAAGCCAGCCAATGTAAATGATGCATTAGACGCTACACTAGTACTACTTCGTAACAAGACGAAAAATAAAATCAACATTAAGAAATTCTACGATGACTCCATTGAGGATATCAATTGTTTCCCAGGTCAGCTGAATCAGGTATTCATGAATATTCTAAACAACGGTATCCAAGCAATTCCTGATGACAGAAAAGATGGTGAAGTGCAGTTATATACTGAAAACCAGGATCAACATGTCATGATTAAGATTAAGGACAATGGGGCTGGAATGTCAGAGCAAGTAAAAAGAAGAATCTTCGAGCCCTTTTTTACTACTAAACCAGTTGGTATTGGAACTGGACTTGGAATGTCCATTACATTTGGCATCGTAGAAAAACACGGCGGAAACATCTACTGCAATAGTGAAGAAGGAAAAGGAACAGAGTTCTCCATCCTTATTCCAAAACACATGGATAAATCCTCTGAAGAGGAAAAAGTTTCCGAATCGCAAAAAGCATAATTTAAGAAGTAAACTAACAAATGGAAGAAGTTCAAACTCCAGTAGAAGATACAGCTGCCAAAAGCAAAAAAAAGTATACCATTCTTTATGTTGATGATGAAGAAAGTAATCTGCGCATATTTAGAATGGCATTTAAAAGGGAGTACAATGTACTGACTGCTCCTGGAGGGCACGAAGCAATAGAGATGTTACGTGAACATGACATCCAATGTCTGATCACTGACCAAAAAATGCCAGAAATGACTGGTACCGAATTGCTGGAAAAGGTTCTTCCTGAATTTCCAGATGTTATCAGAATGATCTTGACAGGTTTTGCAGATATCGAAGCTATTGTAAAGGCTGTAAACAAGTGCGGCATATACAAATACATCACGAAGCCTTGGGACAAAGGTGAAATGAAGCTTACAATTGACAAAGCCCTGGAAGCTTATGAATTGAAGAGTGATAAAATGAAGCTCATTCGACAATTAGAAAAAGCAAATAGTGGACTAGAAGAAAAGGTAGAGCTTCGGACGAAAGAATTAGCCGAAGTAAACAAACGGTTGATGGATAGTATCAAGTATGCGATGACTATTCAAAATGCTATGTTAATGTCTCCTGAAACGATTAAAGAAGCATTTACTGATTTCTTTATATTGTTCAAGCCACTTGATGTAGTTAGCGGTGACTTCTACTGGTTCGCCGAGTTTGAATCTGAAGAGGCCAATTATAAATTTATCGCCTCTGTGGATTGTACAGGACATGGAGTGGCGGGCGCCTTAATGAGTATGATTGGCGAGTCCCTTCTCAATCAGATTGTTTATGAGCATGAAATTACGGATGCTGGTGAAATTTTAGACAATTTAAATATTGGTATACAAGATATTCTTAATCAATCTGAGAACAACAATCATCATGGTATGGATGCTAGTATCATGATCATTGACGAAGACAATTCGGATGTATATTTCGCTGGTGCTCAACAAAACTTACTGCATTCCGAAAAAGGAAAAATAAAAACTGTAAAAGGAGATAGAATTTCCTTAGGTGGATATTTAGATCAGGAAAGAAACTACACCACACATAAGTTATCATATACTAAAGGAGAAACATCATTCTACATGTTCTCAGATGGATTCCAGGATCAATTTGGTGGCCCTGGGAATAAGAAATTTACAGTAGCCAGACTAACTGAAAGTATTGAAGCTGGACTGGATAAACCAATGGATAAGCAAAGAGATTTGCTAGATAAAGTATTAACCGAATGGAAAGGTGAAGAAAAACAAACCGATGACATTATGGTTATGGGAATTAAGATTTAATTTAACAATATTTGCAGTATAAAAGCGGCTCGGTATGAAGATTAAGGTTTTGACATTGAAGAATTGGTGCAATAAGAGCATAACGCCTTTAGCATGGCAAAGAATCATTATAAAAATTCTCCCAGAAATGAGAGACAGAGGATTCGAACTTAATGCTCTGGAAGATCCTACTCCGGATCTTACCTTTGGCGAAGAAGAGTTTCAACTATTCAGCAATTCTTTGGATACTGTTTATAAAATTACTTTCCCAAAAGAAGTACTTGAGAAAATTTCATAACCTATAAGAATAGAAGATTCTATTCAAAAAATACACTTTAAGCTTCATAACACGAAGCTTTTTTTGTTTCTAAATCTTCCCAACCTGAAAAAGCATGACACAAAACGTATTTTAACATCTCTTTGAATTGCTTTTATTATCAGGAACTTTCAAATTGAATTCTTTTGACTCTCACCTGCCTTCCCATCTAGGCTTGATATTTGGTTAAATACTTTTAGAAACAGTATCTTAGTCAGCATGTGTTTTTAGTCGCACACATCAGTTTGGACACTTAAGAATTTATTAAGCAATGAGTAAATCTATCACAGGAATTTTTGGTTCTATACCAGTCATAGGCCAACCAATGAGTAAAATGTATCTAAGAATACGCAATGCGGTGCTTTATGATAGACTCAGAGAAAAATACTCTTTGATTAATCCTGCTGATATGCCAATTTATGTACCTAATAGTGCGGGATCTCATCCATTGATTTCCAAATTAACTCTTCAAGGTGTCAATCAAACTATACCTCTATTAGAGCTATTTTCTCAAGAATTAATTGGTGCGAAAGAAAGCAAGATCTATTCTATTGATGAATTCTATGAAGAAGTGGGTAACAACCAGAATGACGAGTTATGTAGGGAGCTCGAGGACAAATTCAATGAATATGGAAGTGATAAATCTACTAAGCACAATTACCATTTGATATATGCCACACTTCTAAAGGATAAAGATAAAGTCAAGGGAATATTAGAAGTTGGTATGGGAACAAATAATACCAATGTTGCCTCTAACATGGGTGCTAATGGGAAGCCTGGAGCCTCGCTGAGAGCATTCCGTGATTTTTTACCTCATGCGACTGTATATGGTGCTGATTTTGATAGAGGCATTTTGTTTGAAGAGGAACGCATCAAAACATTTTTTGTTGATCAAACACGCTTAGAAACATTCGAATTATTAGAAAAATCAATTGAAGGCAAACTTGATCTGATTATTGATGATGGGCTCCATTCACCAAATGCGAATCTTGCCACATTAATATTTGCTATGCGCAAAATGAACGACAATAAAGGTGGTGCAATTGTAATAGAAGACATACCTCCGCGTGCAATTCCATTATGGAAAATGGTATCTAATATAATGCCGAGCAAGTCTTACCAATCCTATATAGTAAAAACAAAACATTCTTACATGTTTGTCTGTATCAGAAAATAATCTGATGCATCAAAAGAACTTCTAGCTACATTGAAAAATTCAGAACTTGTAATCTAATCGGTACATAAAGAATTACAGATTATGTTTAACTCGATTAGATGATATCCTTACTATCAATTTCAATCAACATACGATCTGAGCTATTTAATTTTGCAATTATTGCTTCTGTTTTAGGAAGCTCATACTCAAAGTAGTAACGCATAGTGTGTAGCTTGCTATTATAAAACTCGTCTCCCCTATTTTCATTTACAGCAATCTGACAAGGTATGGCTTGTAAAAGCCACTGCCACCCAATAGCAACTACACCAAATAATTCAAGATAGAGTGTAGCATCCATTAAAAACACTTCTTTTTTCTCTTTCATGGCAATGGTCGAGAGCTTCATAGTAATATTTTGAAGTCTAAATAAAGCATCGTTAAGTTTTTCACCATATTTTGAAAGCTCAATCACCTCCAATTTTACTTTTTTAATGGTTTTTGATACTTCTTCAGTAAACGCCCTAAAAGCAATACCACCACCCATGATAATCTTTCTTCCTAACAAGTCTATACCATGAATTCCAGTAGTTCCTTCATGTATTGTATGGATCCTCATTTCTCTAAAGTACTGTTCTAATGGAAAATCCTTGCAATACCCAGCTCCACCTAAAATTTGAATTGCTGCAGAGGTTGAAAGTATACCCATTTCACTTGGGTAGCTCTTAGCTACAGGAGTCAGTAGATCCAGTGTCAGTCTGTAAATCTCTTTAATCTCCTCTTTTCCAGCCTTCGCCATATCAGCATAATGGGCACATTGTAACAATAGAGATAGTGAACCTTCGACAATTGCCTTCTGAAAAAACAACATTCGCCGAACATCGCTATGCTCTATTATGTTAACTTGAGGAGAATTGGGGTCTTTTTCATCTGGCTTACGCCCTTGTGGTCTTTCTTTTGCATAATTGAGAGATGCATAATACGCAGCAGAACCAATAGAAGATGCACTTAATCCAACACCTATTCTGGCCTCATTCATCATCTGAAACATATAAGAAAGGCCTTCATTCTGTTTACCAATTAGATAACCAAAACATCTTTTCTTTTCACCAAAGCTCAAGTGTACAATGGGTGCTGCTTTATACCCCATTTTGTGATACAAACCTGTTGTGGTCACATCATTCATCACCTCTTGGTTATCTTCTGTAAACCTCTTCTGAGGAACAACAAATAAAGACAGACCTTTGGTGCCTTCTGGAGCACCTTTTACACGTGCCAGCATCAAATGAACCACATTGTCTACCGCATCATGATCCCCAGCTGAAATAAATATTTTTTGTCCTTGAATACTAAACACCGTACCATTGTCATCCAAAGGCTCTGCAGAAGTGCTTACATCTGAAAGAGAACTCCCTGCATCAGGCTCTGTCATTGCCATAGTACCTTGCCATGCCCCGCTATACAACTTGGGAACATAAGTATCTTTAAGTTGGTCTGAACCATGTTCTTCAATTAAACGGGCAGCACCTGCAGTCAAAAAGGGATAAACACTTGCCGAGTAATTAGCAGCACCGAAAATGAATTGAGCACAAGAAGATACAAGTATTGGTAACTGCTGACCTCCTACCTCTTCATTAGCATTAGCCGATATCCATCCACCCTCACCAAACTTCTTTAGTAATTTTTTGATTTGTGAATGCACCTTCACTTTTCCTCCTTCCAATTGAGGGTCCTTCCTATCCATCTCTTCATTAAATGGGCGCATTTCAGTATCTGCTAATTGTCCAGCAGCATCCAAAATCATTTTCACCCCATCCAAGTCATGCTTTTTATAATAGTCAAGTTTAAGGAGAGACTCTAAGTCAAACACCTCTTTAAGTAGAAAATCTAGGTTTCTTCGAGAGTAATATTCGGACATGATATGTATTAGGTATTAGTGTATGAAACAATTGAGATTGAAGATAATTGAATGGTTGCTGATATTCAAATTAATAGTCAAACTTCGTCCTGAAAAAAGAGAAATGTCTGATATTGAACCTGTTAGTCTGAACTCATTTTATTATAGCAAACGACTAAATAAATCGTAATGAAAATATTTTAAAATATTCTGAAATAGTTGTTGCATAATAGATTTATTGCCTCTACTTTTGCATCGCATTTGAGGGAAATAAGTACCGAAAATGAGGTCAGGAGCGGTAGTTCAGCTGGTTAGAATGCCTGCCTGTCACGCAGGAGGTCGCGGGTTCGAATCCCGTCCGTTCCGCTGAAAATCAAGCACTTACATTAATTTGTAAGTGCTTTTTTTATATAACTTACATACTCTCTATCAAGATTTTCTCTCAATACATCTTCAGGTTTCAATTAGAAAGAACAGTTGGATTATATATTGGATCTTGGATTCGATAATTATTCTATTTAACATCCAAATTACTAATCGTGCAATCAAGGTATTCGCACTCCCAAAACAGATTCCTAACAACTTATTAACTATTAAACAGTAATAAGTAATGTCTTTGTCAGTTTGAATAACTAAACATACCTTTGCATTTTTAAAATTGAACAAATCTCTCGAGATACATCCCCTTACAGCGTGAAAGTAATCATCATTGGTGCCGGCCCCGCCGGATTAAGCTGTGCTTATGCACTATCTAAAAAAGGCGTAAAAGTTGAATTATTCGAAGCAAGTGAATTTGTGGGGGGAATGTCTAGGAGTTTTGATCTCTGGGGTCAACGAGTCGATTTAGGCCCACATAGATTTTTTACTAAAGAAAAACAAATCAACCAGTTTTTTACAGAAGTACTGGATGGAGAATTCACCAATGTAAATAGACTGACACGAATATATTATAAGAATAGATTCTTTCAGTATCCCCTAAAATTTACAAACGTATTATTTAACCTCAACCCATTTACAATAATTCGTATTCTATGGGATTATCTTCTTCAACGAATAAACCCCATTAAGGATCCATCTACTTTTGAGGCTTGGGTTACAAACAGATTTGGAAAAAAACTCTATGAGATATTCTTCAAAAGTTACTCAGAAAAACTATGGGGAATTCCATGTTCAAAAATTGATGCTGACTGGGCAGCTCAAAGAATTAAATCTTTGTCGCTAATCGGAGCGGTAATATCCGCTATCAAAGGAAATAGAGGTAACAAGCATAAAACATTAGTTGATGAATTCTCTTACCCAAAGTATGGTACAGGTTTGCTCTACGAAAAATGTGCCGAATTAATAGAGAAAAATGGGGGAACTATACACCTAAACGCACCAGTTAAAAAAGTCAACGTAGATGAGTCAAATGTTGCCAATGGTATTCAATTAATTGATGGAAAAGAATTTACCGCAGACCACATAGTCTCTACTATGCCATTCACGTCAATGATAAAAGGTCTAGATGCAGTTCCTCAAAACGTGATAGACGCTGCTAATCAGCTATATTTTAGAAATACAATTTTGGTATATCTAGAAATTGATGGTATTGGCCTTTTTGAAGACAATTGGATTTATGTCCATTCACCAGATGTAAAGCATGGTCGAATAACTAATTTTAGAAATTGGTGCCCTACGCTATATGGAGACAAAAACACGTCAATAATATGTCTGGAATTCTGGGCCTTTGAGAATGATGATATTTGGAAAATGGACGATGAAAAGCTCACGAAAATCGCAAAAGAGGAAATTAAAACACTGAATTTAATCCCAAATACCATGGAGGTTTTAAATTCTAAAGTGATAAGGATCCCAAGGTGTTACCCTGTATACGAAACAGGATATCAAGAACCTCTAAAAACATTAGAGAATTACATTGACGGAATTGACAAATTAGTTCCAATCGGTCGTTACGGTTCATTTAAATATAATAACCAAGATCACTCCATATTGATGGGACTCCTAGCGGCTGAAAACATTTCTAGCGGTTCAAATACTAACCTATGGGAAATAAATACAGATTCAGAATATCAAGAAGAGGGAGAAATAAAAGACATTCTCAATCAATAACTTAAAGTGCATTTAGCAATTATGTCCTTTCAAAATAAATATTCTTTAATCTTTATATTATTGATTTGCTCGACCAATATTAGTTTGGCACAAGTATTTTATCCTGGTGATTACACTGAGAATTACTATCGAACACTTTTATTGAAGAATCCTGAAGTCAATCCAAGGCCAATTATGATTAGACCTTCGATTATGGAACCATACAGTACAGACAGTACACTCGTATGGAATATGTGGAAAGATCATTTTAATATTCGTTTCAACAAAGGGAAAAAGAATAATTTTTATGTTCTAAACCCTCGGTTTTCATATGTATATAACTCAAAATACCCAAGAGGATATAACGACGGCCCGGTGTGGAGTGGAAGAGGTTCAAATGCATCTTTAACAGCCGGTGTTGGAGGAAATTTTGGTATCGTTCACTACACCTTTGCTCCAGTTTTTTGGTACGCACAGAATAATGCATATCATATCCCCAATTTAGGTCTGAACAAGAACCCCTATTCATATCCAGCTGAAGGCAATATCGATTGGGTCATGCGCTATGGCAATGAGGCTCACCACGAATTTGACTGGGGTCAGTCGGAAGTAAGACTTATTTACAAGAATGCAACACTCGGTTTATCCACTGCCAATTTTTCTTGGGGTCCATCTAGATACAACCCTATCATTATGAGTAAAAATGCTGGAGGATTTCCTCATTTGGATCTAGGTACAGCAAGGCCTGCACAAACAAAGATTGGGTCTATTGAATTCAAATGGTATTGGGGAGCACTTTCTAAATCCGATTACTTTGATGAAGTACTTGAAAACAACAGACATTACATTACTGGTTTTACGTTAGGTTATCAACCTAGTTTTATCAAGGGTTTTACTATGGGGTTAAATAGAATCATGTATACTCGTTGGGCTAGTGGTGATCTATCAGCCAAAGATTTTTTTGCTGCTTTTATAAGAAATACACATAAAGGACTCCAAAAAAACGACGAGTACGATCAAATGTACTCATTTGTTCTCGAATATGCTTTCCCTCAAGTTGGATTGAATATGTATCTTGAATTTGCAAGAAATGACTTTTATGGGAGTATCCTGGATTTAGCAGAACATCCAGACCGAACGAGGGCAAGGACAATAGGTTTAACTAAAACATTTGATCTAGATAATGGCAAATTACTCGAAATTAACTACGAAAACACAACCTTGAGCAGCAATCAACTTCAGATCATTTATCCAGCAATTAGTGCTACCTACTATGTCCATAGTGTGGTTAAAAATGGATACACTCATAATGGGCAAATTATCGGAGCCGGAATTGGACCAGGTTCAAACTCTGATATATTCTGGGTAAACTTCTATAATCCAAAAGGGAAAATGGGTTTCACATTTCAAAGAATTAGATTCAACGATGATTATTTGGTAAATGCTTATGCGGGTGTTGAAGATGAACCTACTGACTATGAGATTACCATTGGAGTAGATTACATCAGAATGTTTGATCACTTCAGTATAAATCCAGAGTTTTTATTGATTTACAGAAACAACCTTCTTTTTGTAGACAATGAACAAAATAACTTTGTTGTGAACCTTTCACTTTCTTATTTTCTCAATCGGTAATTCAATAGCCGCTTCGAATATATAATTCTGGGTACTCCGTTGATTGTCTATAATTCCTCGAAATGATTTCATGAGACATATCCTCTATAAATGTATCTGAAATGATTTTAGGTTTGAATTCCTGTATACGCTTGTATACATCGTATGAATATGGTTTGAGACTTTGGTAAGTCTTCAAACCACTTTTACCAGGTTCTGTACTGTACCAGAAAAAATCTACATCCCTTCTGAAAAGGTTAAAATAAATATCACCATCATACACATAGTCAGATGGATTAGTATTAGCTACCACCCAATTTATTTTATCCAATTGAGGTTTATTTGGGTAAACCAATAAGGTCATACTGAAATAGACAAAAGGCACTACCGTTGCAAGAAACACAACCCATTTCATTTGTTTTAGCTTAAGGAACTCAAACATTCCTATAGCCGCCATCATACAAAGGACCGGCACGAATGGCATGAAATATTGTCTGTAAGGAAATTTAACTAAGAAAACTGTAGCTAAAAGCAACACGCCAAATATCACTATACTTCGCCTTTTCTTTTTGAAGCAAACGCCAAATCCCAGAATACCAAATATCCATATAAGGTGATTGTAATAAAATGAGTCAATAATTGTGTTGAATGGGGAAAAGCCGCCTTCAAAATGCATATTTAAAATCCAATTGAAAAAGAGATAAATCTCTAACTGGTCATATACAATTAAACTTATAAAATATGGGCTAATCACACATCCAAATAAAAGCCAATATTGAATTAATCTAGACCAGCTGAATTCATTGTTGAATACCCAATACAATTGAACTAACCCAACGACTGCAACGGTGAAAATTGTCTTTTGTAGAAAGAGAAAAGAAATCCCTAAACAAATGGCACTAAGAAATACTCTCTTCTTCTTGCCACGCTCTATAACTGATTGAAATAAAAAAAGTATACTAAGCATACCTAGTAATACCTGAGGTACATCCGGTCGTATTTCAATGGCTTTATTACTAAACATAGCTGTACTTGCCAAAAGCAAAACACTAAGCCAAGATATTCTCTCATCTTCAAAAAGGAGCTTCGACAGTTTAAACAAGCACCAAAACATTACAAAATACATGGTCAACATCATAAAACGGATGACCAAGACAGTTTCTACACTTTCACCAAACAACCAAATAACTGGTGCTAGTAAGAAATAAAAAAAAGGGTGGTGATGTTGAAAAAAATCAATGTAAATTCTTTCCCCATTAAGTATTTTCCAAGAAGAGTGCACTGCTTCAAACTCATCGTGATCAAACTTTCTGAATATAGTCAAACAGACAATTACGAGTAAAAACAGTCCGAAATGTGCTTTGAAGTATTGTACTAGACTAACCTTTTGCAATACTTTCAACATGACTCAAATTATTTAACCCACTTATTTTTAAAATACCGCAATGCAATTGAGTTATTTCTATCCTCATCACGTTCTTTGCCATGATTGTTGATAGAGGCTAAACTATTAGATTTGAAGAATCCTTCTGTCCAGAATGGTATGTAACAAAAACGATTGGAAGGAAAAACAAATTTAGGCACTTTAGCATGAGCGCTTACCCATACATCGTCTACAAACCTCACCGCTCTTGGCTCGTCGGGATAATCTGTCAACTCCTCATAATCAAAAAATTTCGGTCTAATCAAAAAACCTGAATACCCTTGTACAATATCAATTGGATAATAATCATTGACTCTCGTAGTGGGAATTGGTACTGGCGCTTGTTTGGTGATATTGGTCCACAAGGTAGTACTTCTGTCCACCAAATCATCTGGCACCCTCCAACCACTAGCCGCTACTATGCAATCCGGTTTTTCATCGGATGCCTTATCAAAAGCAGCCAACATAGTATTAGGATACATGTTGTCATCATCTACTACCAATATTTTTTGGTCTGGCCCTAATGCTGACACAGCAGGAATAAACTTAGTACTAGGTCCCCAATCCTTATCCACTCTTTTTACTTCTAGACATTTGAGGTTCTGAATTTCCTTCGGAATAACATACCCAACTTTCTCCCTCATTGATATTTCAGGCACATTCAAATGAATTTTTTTAGGAGCTAAACCCTGTGAAAGTAGACTTTTAACAGTTGGTATGATTTCACTGATTCTACTTGGGATAGTTGAAAAAGAAACTATGATTTCAGATTTATTAGGGTTACTGGCGCAATATTCATCCCAGTATTCAAGTGATTTTCTAGTCGTTAGAAAATAATGCAAATAATCCCTTACAAATTTCTTCCCCGACAAATAGTTATAAGTCTGGTTAAGTAGGAATAAAAAAATGGCAAAGCCAATAAGTATAAAATGAAATGTTGTCATGATTTGATTCGATTGACCAGTATATCCATTCGTCTATGCAAGTTGAAATAAAAAACAGACAACCAACTTAGATTGTATGGGAAATTAGGTTTGAGTTTATTTCTGACACTTAAATAATTCACAGGATGTTGAGAGCTAATATTCACCTCATCCTTGGTTAGATATATTCCTTTGCTTTCTTGAAACTGATACAACAAAATTGTTAAGACAGACTGATCATCTCTGTGATTAGCTCGATTGGCTCCCTCCGGCTTGATACATTCATGGATAAGTGAATACTTCTCCCATTCTGACACCAATTCTCTAATCGCCTGGTTGTGATATCCAAAACCACACATACATCCACAAATATTGCGATGATTGTGATAACTCTCAGGAACATTCATATAATCCAATGTTTGCTGTACCGTCCATTCTTTCAATGTACCTGAACCTCCAATCGGCGCATACAAACCATGTTCATTAATTTGGTTCCAAACATAATCCAATGGTTTGATTAAAATTGTAGCGCTATCTAACCAGAGTAAATTTCCTTGCTTTTCCTCAAATACTTCTTTGACCATGATAGGCTTGAACGAATAAGTTTTGTATTTGAGCTGAACGAATTCAGGATATTTAGAGAAATCAAATGACCTGACCGATAAGTTTGGTACTTTTTTACTCAGCTGTTTCAAATGATGTTTCTGATCCTCATTGAACCCTAAATCATAACATATGAGCTCGCTATTTTTATACTCTTTGGTCGAATGAAAAGTATAAACAAACTGACAAAATGTACGAAAGTAAAATTCGTCTGCAGCTGTAAGAATAACATTTGGTCTTGACCCCATTACACCAATTTTCCTTCCATTAACTTGATCACCCTATCACACTTATCAAAGTACTGCTCATCGTGAGTAATAACGATTACAGTTTTTCCTTCTTTTCTTAAATCCTGAAGAATAATCTCATAGAAAATTTTCTTGAAATGTGGATCTTGATTAGCGGCCCATTCGTCAAACAAGTAGATATCTTTATCCTCCAAAATAGACACCATTAAGCCTAGACGTTTTTTCTGCCCTTCAGACAAACGACTAGTACTAAATCTCTTGTTTTTGATTTGAACCTTTTTAGTCAATTCAAGTGTATCAATTAGAGACTGCCCCCTTTCTTCCAAATGATCATCTCCGATATGAATCAATTTATCAAATAGATAAGAGTCCACGAAAGTAGCTGAGAAGTGGTCTCTATAATCATCAATAAAAGCATCATCAATTTTTTGACCAGCAAATTCTATATGGCCACCTTTGGCTGGATACAAGCCCAACATAATTTTAGCCAATGTGGTTTTGCCACTACCATTCCCTCCTAAGAGGAATAACAATTCACCTTTCTTTATTCCTAAATTAATCGGACCTAACTCAAAATGCTCATCTTCATCAGGATTGTAATACTCATGCTTTACTTCCTTCAGTTCAATCAAAACATCTCCAGATTTCGTTTGATCAGTTAATTTTTTTGTGCCTTTTGTTAGTTTTTTATCCAATACCAGACCTACTTCACTGATCTGATCTAATGCCACTTCAATTCTTTTTAGATTGGCCATAAATCCTGTAGCTGAAGACAGTGGAGCAATAGTCATCAAAACCAATATCAGGTATTGTCCAAAAACCTCTAACGTGACAAATTGTGTTTGAAAAATCACTATAATCAAAGCGCCAATCCCAAAAAGCAAAACCATATCAGTGGACTTTGAAGCCATCGACGAGACCAAATTCTCCTTTACGTTATATGAATTCTGTTTTTTACTTGTGGGGTCAATCAAATCAGTCACATAGATCTTTTTGAATTGACTATTCAGTGTGAGCTCTTTAATTCCAAAAATTAATCCTTCAAAGTGTCCAAAGACATCATTCCACAGCTCACGAGCATGCTCAGCGTATTTGCGAACAAATGGCAATGACAGCTTAGTGATTACCCAAACGATAAAAAACAAAGCCACTGTACTGAGCGAAAGAATAGGAGAAAACCAAACCATATATACCAAAATACCTATCACGGTAGCCAACCCTGTGGTAACGCTTGGCATTCGATCTATAGAAGTAGCAATTGTCTTAATGTCTTCGGTAAGTATAGGTAAAAGCCGGCTTTGATTCCTTTCTATTGTACTGAATTGAGCCCTTAAAATTTTCTCAGAAAGATCAATTCTCAATTTATGAATAATGGACTGAGTAAGCAGCGATACAGTATAAGTAGATATTACAGCTAATACTCCATATCCCACCCAAAATATCAAAAAAACCGTGATAAACTTCGACTGATCAAATTCACTAGCTTGAATAGCTTGATGAATCTGCTGAATCACCATTGTGGAGCATAAACCTGTTAGGACACTTGTAATTGCTGCTGTAACGAACAGCATCTTTGACGATTGAAGTAATAACCTTAAAATTCGCATATTGAATATTCAGATAATTCGTTTAGCCTACTTCTCAAAAGAAGACTTGTTAGGATAATAGTTACTTAAAAATCTTTGCACCAATTCAACAACCTTCTGGTTTGGTTTGTCTTTTTGATCATCGTTTAGACAATAAAAGTTTGGTTGTACCCTAACGATGCGTTCAAAAGCTTTTTTCTGTCTAGAAAAATTATTTGTGATTTTGTGGAAAATTTGCCATTTCTTCAATTCAAACACATTCATTGCGCGACAAGTATGTTGCTCGAATTTGAGCATATAATACTTATATAGCTTATACGCCATGAAATCATCGTCTTGCCTAAATCGATGCAAACGTTTCTCATGCGTTTTCTCAGGCCACAACTTGTACATAGCGTCCCAGTATTCTTTTTTTACAAGCAATGGGCAATGTTCAACCAAACCTAGGCCAATGATATCATTCTTAGCTTCATAAATTCTCCAGCTAGGGTTTTCTCCAAACAAAGTACCGAAAATATTGATTTTGCCTGTTTTAGACATAAAAGCCTCTAATGGTGTCTTCTTACCAAATAGAAAATCATCATTCATGTAAAGAAAATACTCTGACAAACCTGGAATCTTATCCAGGTAACTTTCAATCACACTAGAACTATAAGTAGGCAAATACGCTTCATCAAAAATATCCTCGTGATGCACCACCTTAATACGTGGGTGACTCGTATCCAGCCATTCTGGAATTTGAGGTTTTTGAGTAAGAATGTAAATATTACCCGCCCAAGGCACAAATTGCTCGATCGAACGCAGACTATATTTGATCATGTCGTACACATCTCTAAACCTTTCTGGGTTTACATCATCCAAATTTTCAGCAAATTTTTGACACTTTTTAATATAAACGGGATCATCTCCGTTCACCCAAGTGTAAACAATATCAATAGTCTGATTCGAATTGCTCAATTTTTGTTTGATTTGCACGATTAAAATTGAGCGCAAAACTATGAATCTTTCATCCATCATACAAAAACTTCAACGCTTTATCAATGTGTTCTTCACCACACTCCCAGGCAACTATACAAACAGGAAACTTGAGATCTTAGAAGAGCTTTTCAAAGTCACCAACGAATACATGCAAAAAACTGGGGCAATATACTGGATAGACTTTGGCACATTGTTAGGCTATCACAGAGAAGAGGCCATATTGCCTCATGATATTGACGTAGATTTTGGTGCTCATGAAGAAGAGTATGAAAAAATATGGAGCAAGAGGGAGAACCTGCCTAAAGGATTCAAACTATATGACACCTCGTTTAGACACCGCGGACCAAAACTCTATTTCAATTACAAAGGTTTTGACGCTGATATTTATTTTTATGAAGACAAAGAGGGTACACTCACCTCCTATGAGGATAGTCATTATGTAGCTGAAAGAACACCATATGCCAAAGAATTAGCACTTCCAGTAAAACCCGCTAAGTTTTTAGGTCAAGAAACATTTGTCCCAGCAGAACCAGTGGCTTACTTGAAACACATTTACAACTATTTAGGAAGCAATGGCCGAAGAGATCGAACCACTGGATATTGGTACGAAAAGGAGAATTAACTGCTCAGTCGTGGCAAAATTTTTGACAGTGCTCGGTTCAAATGATCTTCATCGTCGATTTCACACCACACCAATTCTGACTGCTTTTCAATGAATATGTCTTCTTTAGGAGACAGTACATTAAACGCGTATTCGTATTTCATTTTTTTGATGGTAGGAAGAGCAATCATTTTTTTATAAAAATCAAGGCTCAATTTACATATACCAACAAGCTCAGCATATGCATTAATTTTATCATTTCCATCTTGAGACAAGTAACGAAAATCACCACTTTCGAATCCGTGTAAATAAACCTCATCTCCAGAGTCAGTAAATCCACTTCCTAATATCACATTTGGTTGATTTGTCTCTAACAAAGTCTGCAGAGCAGAAATATCATAAAGCAAATCTGATTCTAACAATAGAAATTCACCATCTATATGAGGTGCTGCACAAACTAATGTGTACATACTCTCAGTAGTAGAGTATTCATCATTATAATATATAGTTAGATCGTATTTTTCTGCAATATCTTCATAAGCAGTTCCTTTATGACCCACACCCACTACGATTTTCTCTATTCCATTTTCTTTGAGCAATCGAATAGAACGTTCGATCAAGGTCTCCCCTCCTACTTCTAGAAATCCCTTAGGCATTTCCTTTGTACGGTCACCTAATCGGGTCCCTCTACCTGCCGCTAAAATGACTGCTGTTTTGATGTTTTGATTACTCATGGTGTAGTTTTATATACTCTATTTTTAAAGTGGCGAAGATAGATAAAAATTGCTTTGGGGGTAAATGCAAATTTATGAGTCATAGTAAATGATTGCGAAATATATCTTTTAGTTTTGCAACCCGACCCAAAATGAGTTTCAAAATAATTAAGACTTTAAAATCAAGTTTAGCATGAAAAAAGTGTATGTCGGTATGGGTACTGATTTGGTACACCACGGCCACATCAACATCATTGAAAAAGCACGTGAATTAGGGGAAGTAACTATCGGGTTATTATCAGATGAAGCGGTGTCAAAGTTCGCTCGAGTACCCTTTCTTTCTTTCGATGAAAGAAAACAAATTTTGGAAAACATAAAGGGTGTTCACGAAGTCATTCCTCAGGAAGAACTTGATTACGAAAAAAACCTAAAAGCATTAAAGCCTGATTACGTTGTTCATGGAGATGACTGGAAAACAGGTCCTCAAAGACACATCAGAGACAGAGTAATTAAAACTTTGGCTGAATGGGGTGGTGAACTAGTTGAACCTGAATACACTTCAGGGATCTCTTCTACAGGCTTGAGACAAGCCTTGAAAGAAATTGGAAATACGCCTGACATCAGAAGAAGAATGCTGAGAAGAATGCTTGACAACAATCATCTGGTGAAGGTAATGGAGACTCACAATGGTATTTCTGGATTGATCGTAGAAGATACCAAAGTGGAACTTGACGGAGAAGTACGGGAATTTGATGCTATGTGGGTTAGTAGTTTGACTGACTCCACGGCTAAAGGAAAGCCTGATACAGAATATGTAGACAGAACCTCAAGATTCTCTACCATCAATGATATTCTTGATGTAACCACCAAACCAATGATCCTAGACGGTGATACTGGAGGAGTAGCAGAGCACTTTGCTATGTTGGTAAGAAACATCGAAAGATTAGGTCTTTCGGCTGTAGTTATCGAAGATAAAGTTGGTCTTAAGAGAAACTCACTGTTCGGAACTGAGGTGGAACAAACCTTAGATACTATTGAAGGTTTTTGCGAAAAGATTCAAGCGGGTAAAAAAGCTCAGGTTACAGACGAATTCATGATCTTTTCTAGACTAGAAAGTTTGATCGCTGACAAAGGCATGGAGGATGCTTTGACAAGAGCTAAGGCATATATAGAAGCGGGAACCGACGGTATTATGATTCATTCTCGTCATAAGGATGGAAAAGAAATCATGGAATTCATGAAAGAATACCAAAAATTCGAAGTGAAGGTACCTGTAATTTCAGTTCCTTCTTCATACAATCAATTCACTGAAGAAGAGTTGAAAGCAGCTGGCTTCAATATTGTGATCTATGCTAATCACTTGTTGAGAAGTGCTTTCCCAGCCATGAAGAAAACTGCCGAGTCTATCTTGACTCACCAGCGATCTAAGGAGGCAGATGAATACTGCATGTCGATCAAAGAGATCTTAACCATTTTACCGAATTAATTCATGCTCAACACTGCAGAGTTTTTTGATTTCGTCACCTCAAAAGGTGTAGATTTTTCAACAGGAGTTCCTGATTCATTATTGAAAGATTTTTGTGCTTACGTTGCTGATAACAGTAATGATATTATTGCCGCAAACGAAGGAGCGTGTATTGGAATTGCAGCTGGTTATCATTTGGCTACTGGCAAAATTCCATTGGTGTATATGCAAAACTCAGGATTTGGAAATACGATCAATCCGTTAACATCCTTGACTGATCCAGACGTGTATTCTATTCCTATGCTTTTGATGGTCGGTTGGAGAGGTCGTCCAGGAGTGAAAGATGAGCCACAACATGTGAAAATGGGTAGAATCAATGAGGCCATGATCCAATCTTTGGAGATTCCTTATTGCATTTTGTCGAAAGACATGGCTGAAGCCCAAAAGCAAATCAATACTGCTTTTGAATTCATGCAAAAGGAAAAGGCACCTTACATTTTATTGATTGAAAAGGAAACATTCGAACCTTACAAGTTGCAAAGTGCTAAGGCTGATACTTTTCCTATGTCAAGAGAAAGAGCCATTGAGGTATTGCTCGAAGAGCTTAATGATGAGGATGTAATGGTCTCTACTACTGGCAAAACTTCGAGAGAAGTATTTGAAGTACGAGAAGCTAGAAATGAGCCACATTACAGAGATTTCCTTTGTGTAGGCAATATGGGACATACCTCTCAAATCGCTTTAGGCATCGCTTTGGGCAAGCCTGATAGACGAGTGGTTTGTTTGGATGGAGATGGTTCATTCCTCATGCACATGGGTTCTGCGGCTATTGTAGGAGATCAAGCTCCTGACAACCTCAAATACATTTTGGTTAACAATGGTGCTCATGAATCGGTTGGTGGTCAACCTACTGTAGGCTTTACAACTGATTTCAAGAAGATTGCTGAAGCTTGTAACTACAAATCGACTTTTACAGCTTCTTCTGAAGAAGAACTGAAAGAGATTATGCCAAATTTCTTGGCTAGTGCTGGTCCTTCCATGTTGGAAATCAATGTAAAGAAAGGCTCTAGAAAGGATCTGGGCAGACCTACTATTAAGCCCGCTGATAACAAGATAGATTTTATGAAAAATTTGGGTAACTAATTTTTACCCAATTCAATGAAAATATATAAAGTCGTTCTGATCTAATCGGAATGACTTTATTTTTGCCCTCATAATTCCATAACCATGACAAGAAAAATACTCCTCAACCCTGGTCCTGCCACTACTACACAAAATGTAAAAGACGCGTTAGTAGTAGATGATATTTGTCCACGAGAAACTGAATTTGGTAACCTGATGCATGATATATGTGATGGATTACTAGAAATTGGGAAAGGCGAAAAAGACTACAATGTAGCACTATTTGGAGCGAGTGGCACGGGAGCTATGGAAGCCACACTTACTTCTGCGATTGGCAAAGAAGATAAAGTGTTGATTCTCACTAATGGCGCTTATGGAATTCGTATGACTCAAATTTGTGACAACTATGGAATCAGCTATGATGCTCTTTTTGAATATGGAGACTATACAGAGCCAGCGAAAGTTAGGGAAGCACTAAGTTCAAAAAAATACTCTCATTTGGCCTTTATCCATCATGAAACTTCTACGGGCATGATGGATCCAGTTGAGGAATTGGTCGATATTTGTAAGGAATTGAAAGTAGTTTCAATAGTGGATGCCATGAGTACTTATGGTGCTTATCCATACAACTTGTCCGAATTAGGTGTTGACTATATATTCAGTTCATCCAACAAGTGCATACACGGTATGGCAGGATTGTCTTTTGTTCTGTTTCACAACAATCAGAAAGAAGCTTTACAAGCCAATGGCAGAAGCTACTACTTCGATGTGTACAAACAATGGGATAACCTTCAAAAGAAAAATCAACTACGGTTTACTCCTCCGGTACAGATATGCTATTCTTTTATGGCAGCGACCAGAGAGACCCTTGATGAAGGAGTAGAAAAGAGATGGGAAAGATACAAGGCCAACTGGCAAATTCTCTACGATGGTTTATTAGATCTAGGATTCAAACCACTACTTCCCTTGGATCAAGAGTCCAAAATATTATTAGCATTGAAATTAGATGGAAAAGAAGGTTTCGACTTCGATCATTTTCACGACTATCTTTATGAGAGGGATATTACTATATACCCTGGAGTGATGCCTGAGAAAGCCACTTTCAGAGTGGCCATTATTGGAGACTTGTATCCAGATGATATGCATAAAGTCATGGAAGAAATGACTGGATACTTTAATCAATAAAACATTGAACTTTACGCATCTCTTCTTTGTTGATTGCGTAATATAAACGACTATAAAATTCAATCGCGCTACATTTTGAAACCACACCACTTAGTCAGTGGCGTACAACTGTTATACCTAATGACACTAGTCAACACCAAGTTGCTAACCGAAGAACAAGTCAAGTTTTGGAACGAAAATTCGTATATCCATATCCCTGGCCTTTTTAAAAATCGAATCGCCGAGCTGTCTAACTGGATAGATGAAATATCCAATTGGGAATCCGATTTTGACAAATGGATGTCTTATTACGAAATGGACAACCCTAATCAACTTTCTCGGGTGGAAAACTTCATTTCTTATCATGAAGGAATGAAAGAAATATTCACAGGGCAAACTATTGTTGAACTCATTTCTGAGTTGATGAAAGAGCCTGCTGTTTTGTATAAAGAACGAATTAATTTTAAATCACCTGGAGGCGGGCCCCATGCTGCTCACCAAGATGGAGTGGCCTATGAGCAGGGTGAAAATGCAGCGTTCGATCCTGAGATTGCACCTTATCTATCCATTTTGGTTAGTGTAGATGAAGCCACTGAAGAAAACGGCTGCTTGCAAGTGGTACCAAAATGGCCATTGGATTCATTAGAGATTATTCCAATGGAAGCCCCTTTTCCAGAAAGACCTGAATACATGAAAATCAAACAAAGTATTGAGGATTCGCTGACATGGAAGAAACTACCTACACAGCCTGGGGATGCATTAATTTTTACCGAAAGACTTCCTCATAGATCAAAACCTAATCATTCTGATAAGACCAGAAGGATTATCTATGGAGTTTACAATCCATTCTCTGATGGAGGTGATAAACGAGAACAGTATTATGCTGACAAAAGAAAAAACCCCAATGACCCTCGATATATGGTGGGTAATCCCCATGCTCCTAGCAACTAAACTTTGAGAGAATAAGGACATAAAAAAAGCTTCAATAATTGAAGCTTTTTTTATGTCTATCTAGTGGCTGTTATCTAATAAATAACAACTCTCTGTATTTCACTAATGGCCAATCTTCATCATCTACAAATAATTCCAGCTTGTCCACTGCGTATCTGATTTTATCAAAGAAAGCACCTTTAACATCGTCACAGTAAGCGATTGCTCTTTCTCTACTTTCTTCAATGTTGTTTGCTTTCTTCCGTGCCTCGATCATGGCTAAGGTATTTGACTTAACACTTGATGCGTATTCAGAAATCTTCTCTATAGTAGCAATCACTTCTGAATTGTCAATACCAAGTTCCTTCAACCCTTGCGCATTATTGATCAACTTATTTTGATAAGCTATCGCTGTTGGTAAAATATGGTTCAGTGCCAAATCGCCCATCACACGCGATTCAATTTGAAGTTTCATAATGTAGTTCTCGAGCATAATTTCATGACGAGCATCAAGCTCAATATCTGTCATGATGTTATTCTTCTTAAACACCTCTCTGGCTGCATCAGAAACATAGAAATCAAGAGCTCTGGCTGTATCCTTCACATTAGACAGCCCTCTTTTTTCTGCTTCAACCACCCATTCATCAGAATAGCCGTCACCTTCGAATCGAATAGCCTTAGACTCTTGTACGTAATCTCTAAGCTTTCCAATTATTGCCAATTTTTTATCAACGCCTTCTTTATCGATTCTTGCGGATACTTCACCATAAAACTGATTCAATCGTTCAGCAACGATCGTATTCAATACAGTCATTGGATTAGCTACGTTGGCATCAGATCCAACTGCCCTAAATTCAAATTTATTCCCTGTAAATGCAAATGGAGAAGTTCTGTTTCTATCCGTATTGTCCAAGATGATTTCAGGAATTTTATCAATTCCCAATTTCATATAAACGTTATCTCCTTTGTCTACTTGCACATCTCGGTTGTTCTCCAACTCATTCAGCACGCTGGTCAATTGCTCTCCAATAAATGCTGATACAATAGCAGGGGGCGCTTCATTAGCTCCCAATCTATGATCATTTCCTGCTGAAGCAATACTTGCTCTCAACAAATCTGCATGCTCATGCACTGCTTTCAATGTACAAACCAGGTACACCAAGAATTGAAGATTTTCTCTGGCACTACTACTTGGCTGGAATAAGTTGACTCCAGTATCTGTAATCAAAGACCAGTTGTTGTGCTTACCACTACCATTCAATCCTGCAAATGGCTTTTCATGGAAAAGTATTTTTAGATCGTGCTTCAAGGCCACTTTATCCATCACATCTTTCAACAACTGATTGTGATCCGTTCCTTTGTTTACCTCCTCATACATAGGAGCACACTCAAACTGAGCAGGAGCCACTTCATTGTGACGTGTCATAACAGGGATACCTAATCGCTGACACTCATATTCAAATTCTTTCATGAATTCAAATACTCTTGGTGTAATCGTTCCGAAATAGTGATCATCCAATTGCTGGCCTCTTGCTGGGTTGTGCCCAAAAACAGTTCTACCTGCCATTACCAAATCAGGACGAGCATCAAAAAGTGCTTTGTCTACTACAAAGTACTCTTGTTCCCAACCCAATGAAGCTGTTACTTGAGTAACGTTTCGATCGAATAATTTACACACTCTGGTAGCAGCCTTATCAACCGCTTCCATCGACTTCAATAAAGGAGCTTTATAATCCAATGCTTCTCCAGTGTATGCTACGAAAATCGTTGGTATACAAAGTGTTGTATCAATAATGAAGATCGGTGAACTTGGATCCCAAGCAGTATATCCTCTGGCTTCGAATGTACTTCTAATTCCACCATTAGGAAATGAAGAAGCATCTGGCTCTTGCTGTACTAAAGCACTCCCTTTGAATTGTTCCATTCCCTTGGATGGATCGAAGAATGAGTCGTGCTTTTCAGCAGTTGCACCTGTTAGTGGTTGAAACCAATGAGTGTAGTGAGTCACACCCTTGCTCATTGCCCAGGTTTTCACGGCAGCAGCAACAGCCTCTGCAGTCTCTGCATCAATTTTTTTACCTCGCTTTATCGCCTTATCTACTTTCTTGAAAACCTCTGATGAAAGAGAAGACTTCATCTGTTCTGTACCAAAAGCAAGTTCTCCAAAGAAATCAGAGATTTTTCCTTCTGGCAATTTGAATTCAACTTTATCTCTGGATTGAACCAAATCCAGTGCTTTGAATCTTAAATGTGCCATGTTATGTATATAGTTTATATTTCAAATTGATTCAACAAAAATATATATTCCCTTCCTTTTTTCGGCCAGGCAAGTGTATTTTTCGTATTTTTTTATCTAAACAGGGTATTTTAACACCCAAATCGTAGTGATTTTCAGTTTTTTGGTTAATAATTACGTAATTATCAATTTGAGCACATTATTGATTTTTACTAACATTTCACAATTCATTAATTTAGCCGAAAAGCAATCCATTGAATTTCTATTATCACCCCAATCCGGAAGAAAACACTACACTTAGCCAAGAGGAATCCGCTCATCTTGTCAAAGTACTTAGAGCTAAGACAGGCGACGAAATAGCAATCCTGGATGGTTTAGGAAAAAGTTACCTGGTCAAAATCATAGACCCTAACCTTAGAAAATGCAGCTTCGAAATAATAGATATCAAGTCTGCAAAAACAAAAAAATACCGGACGCATATAGCCATTGCTCCTACCAAAAATATGGATAGACTGGAATGGTTTGTCGAAAAATCCTGCGAAATGGGTGTGGATGAAATATCCTTAATTCAAACCCAAAGATCAGAAAGAAAGAAAGTAAAACTGGATAGACTGGAAAAAAAGGCGATTAGCGCTATGAAGCAGTCTAAAAATTTCTGGAAATGCAAAATCAATGAATTGACAAAAATTGACACCTTCATTTCAGATCAAGTGGACTTTGAGCACAAATTTGCCGCCTATGTGGAAACGGGCCACGAGGACCTATTACAAAAGAAAATAAACCCCAATAGTAGCGTATTGATTTTAATTGGGCCTGAGGGTGATTTTTCACTAGAAGAAATTAATCAACTCAAATCTTCCAACTTTGAATTGGTGTCGCTCGGGGATCAGGTATTACGCACAGAAACCGCAGGTCTGGCTGCTGTCCATACTGTGAATCTTGTAAATCAGGGACTTTAAAAAATCTTAATTGCGGCATTAGCTACCTCATTTTTCAACTGGCGAACCCGCATGTCAAAATCAATATCTTCATAATCTATATCATCATAAGAAACTGAAGACAAGAACTCAACCAGTTTAGCCGGATGTGTAGCTGACTGCCCCTTTTCATTGACATATCGCAGTTTGGTCCAAAGCATGGTCTTCAACTCAGTCTCTTCATCATTGGTCATGAAATACTCAACCACCATCGTATTGTGATTGTGCCAGATGATTCTGGAGAATATTTTGACCCACTCTCCCATTCCCGCTGGTCGGATATAGGCAATTTGATGGTTATACACTACCCAAATCGCATCAAATGCCTTATAAATCTCAGACATTTGCATACCGTAGAGCTTCGGTACTTTATCTTCTCTTGCATTAAAGAAGTAATCAAAATACTTGGCATTGTTCAAATGCTTCAATGGGTCGCAATCTTGAAAACGGATGACGGATCTTGATTTCGTAGTTTTCTGATACTTCTTTGAAGGGTCAAACTCAAACATGCTCTAAATATCTTTCGGTAATGATTTGTTTATGATGGGCTACGTGCCCTACAATAATATAAATTATTGCCCGAACAGAAACATCTGTTCCATTGGCATTACCGATTCTTTCGGTCGCTTGACTGGTAAAGTTTAATATCATTTGAATATGACCTTCTCTGAGCACTTCAAACTCCTTCAGCATTTCCTCAATTGAATTCTTAGAATCATCCGCCATCTCAACATATAAGTGATCATCAAACCCTGGAAGTTTGGCTTTTTCTCCCCTGGCGATGGACATCGCACGATAGCCAAACATACGTTCTGCATCTATGATGTGTCTCAGTAATTGTTTGACTGTCCACTTGCCTTCCGCATAAGCATAATTGTATCGATCATCTGGAATAGCCTTGATGAATTGAATAAACTCGTCTTTTTGGCTTTTGATCCTTTCAAGTACATTGTCATTTCCTACTTGACTTACATATCCAGCAAAAAAATCATGGTACTCGTTAGATTCAGGTTTTGATATTTGTATCATTCAATTTGTAATGTAAATCCGTTAAGGAAAGTGAATATTTCAGAATAACTATATGGTTTCAACGCTCCATCTTTATATGAGGCATCAGTCAACAACTGCTTCAACACATCAATTTGGTCATCATCTACCAAAATAATCTCTTCATTATTTTTCAAAACATACAATGGCGTTTTTTCTTTTTTCTTCTCAAGAACAACAAACTCGTTGTTGATATACCAGTTACCCCTGACTTTACTTGAGTTAGCCTGAAACCCCGTATTCTCTCTTTTGAATTTAAAGTTTTGTAAAAAAAGAATCCGGCTCTTACCCATAATGTCCGAGGTCGACCAAATTGTCCCAGGCAATTCTTCTTCTGAAATAAAAGATTTGTTTTCTGTTAAGAAAATTTCAAGATAGGCGACCACCTTCTCCTCCATGGTTTGTGCTTGCAGCAATTCTGCTCCTAGCAACATCAAAAAGAAAATAGACCACCGCTTTATCATGACTTATTCTTGAAACCAACCGGCATATTTCACATAGTTATCCGCAGTGCGTTCGATCATACCTAATCCTTTCTCCCCAATCTCCTTCACTTTTCTAGCTGGATTGCCCACGTAGATAGAGTTGGGTTCAATAATTGTGTTTTCGAGCACAATAGCTCCAGCTCCTATGATAGAACCACTTTGCACCACCACATGATCCATAACGATGGCACCCATGCCAATCAATACATTATCTTCCAATGTACAGCCATGTACAATAGCATTGTGGCCTATGGAAACACGATTTCCAATTACCGTCGCTGCTTTTTGATAGGTGCAATGAATGATGGCACCATCTTGAATATTGGTATAATCACCGATAGAGATCGAATTAACATCCCCCCTTACTACCGCATTGTACCATACTGTACAGTGGTGCCCCATGGTCACGTCACCAATAATAGCTGCAGTCTCTGCAAACCAGCAATCACTCCCATATTTGGGCTCTACTCCCTTTAGTTTTCTGATCAAACTCATTTATAGCTTTGTTTATAACAAATCTATCCGTTTGAGTTTTGCCATGCAAGTATCGCAGAGTCACTCACTACAATTCCATCGGCTAATTTTTGATCAGAAATCGGCTCTTCAAATTTGTTACTGATGGGTAGCACCCCGGCCCACACATCCAGGTTATAGTCATCAGCTTCATCTACTGGATCACCTGTTCTGATTTTAGCAGAAGCAGAATCGATTTTGAATTTCAGCACTGAAGTAATATCCAATTCTTTTTGGCTAGGAACTCGACATTCATCCCATCTGCCTTTTAATATGTTTTCGGTGATTATAAAAAGACCATGGTTTTTATCCTCATTCGATGCTACTTCTTCTGCAGTACCGAACAAGACAACAGACCTGTAATTCGCTGAATGATGAAAGGCTGAGCGAGCCAACACTAAACCATCCAAATGTGTAACTGCCATGCAAACTGGTATCCCAGCTTTCACTGCTTTCATTGTCCTGCTCTTCACCGACCCATGTACATAGATAGTATCTCCATCCCTACCATAGGCTGTCGGAATAATGAAAGGTTCACCATTCATCACGAAGCTGACATGACAAATACACCCTGCGTCTAATATGTTGAAAACTTGCTCTTTGTCGTAGGTTGCTCTTTTTGCTCCACGGACTACTTTATTTTTTGCTGTCTTTTCAAATTGTTCCATCCCCATAAATTTTAATTTCACTCAAAATTATAAATCAAGTGGATTATCATTGTAATCCAATTTTTATAAACCTAAGGGTCCAGTTATGCTTCCATGGAAATCCATCATTACAATCAATCGTAAAGAAATCCGTCCAGTTTATTTACAAATATCTGATGCCGTAATCGCGGAAATCATGAAAGGAAGAATTCAGAAAGGTTTGAAAATGCCAGGGAGTAGAACGATGGCTAGCACACTTTGCCTCAATCGCAAGACCGTCTTGCAGGCTTATGATGAATTGATGGCGCAAGGATGGATGGAGATTGTTCCTATGAAAGGAACATTCATCAAGCAATCACTGCCCGAAGTAAAACAACAGTCTTTGGGAGATGTATTAGAAATTAAGTCTGAGGCACAGACAAACTCTTCAAAGTATGATATGCCACGAGGAGAACATGTAATAGACGATGGCACTCCGGATTATCGTCTTGCTCCAATTGATGATCTACTCAAGACTGCTCGATCTGTATCCAAAGGTCTAGTGGGGAAATCAGTCCTCTTAGGCAATCACTTTTTTGGCGAGGCAAGTCTTAGAAATAATCTCTCGGATTATCTATCAACCACCCGAGCCATCAACGGCACCAAGGGTAACATCCTCATTACACGAGGTAGTCAAATGGCCATTTATCTCGCATTCGCCATTTTATTATCTAAAGGTGACGAAGTCATTGTAGGCCAGCTAAATTATCATTCGGCAGATAAAGCCATTAAATCCACGGGAGGGACATTGGTAAAAGTACCCGTGACTCCTGAAGGGTTGGATTTAAACGTGGTTGAAGAAAAAGCAAAAGCAGGAAAAATCAAGGCCATGTATATTACGCCTCATCATCAATATCCCACGACAGTTACAATGCCTGTAGAAAACAGAATGAGATTACTGGAACTAGCCGAAAAATTTGACTTCTACGTCATAGAAGATGATTACGATTATGACTACCACTACAATCGTTCGCCAATTTTGCCTTTGGCCAGCATCGATAGAAATGGCAGAATAATCTATATCGGCTCATTTAGTAAAATCCTAGTCCCTTCTATTCGAATAGGTTATATGTTCGCCAGTGAATCCATCATCAAAAAATGTGGGGAACTCAGAATGATCATTGACAAACTGGGAGATCCAATCATGGAGAGAGCTCTTGCAGAAATGCTTGCCAATAATGACATAGATCGTTTTTTAAAAAAGGCTGTGAACACCTACAAGGAGAGGCGCGATCTGTTTTGCAAAAGACTCGAGGAAGGATTAAAAGAGGAAATAACATTTACTAAACCAAATGGAGGGATGGCTGTTTGGGTCAATTTTAAAAATATAAATATCCAGGATCTCGTTGAAACAGCACAAATACACAAATTGACACTAAAAATTGATGTTTACGAACACACAAACAAGGCTTGTAGATTTGGTTTTGCATCCATGAATCTAAAGGAAATTGAAACGAATACAGATTTGTTAATAAAGGCTGCCAACGCTGTTTTAAGCCAATAAACTTCAGAACTCAAATAATTTGTTTGGTTATTCTTATCAAACACTAATAGTTTAAATATCTTGTGATATATTTAGAATTGCAACTGCCCTTTCTAATCAGCTAACTATGGATTTTCTATGATGAAAAGGTTTTTGAATGCGCGTAGAGCAAAGAAAATGGATTAAAAATCATGGTTGGGAAATATTGTCCAACCATAATATCGGAGCCAAATCTCAATTGGTTTTTGTCTTTGGATCTACGGAACTGGTTCAAGACCAAACACTATTTGACGATGTCCGTAAAACCTACCCTAATGCTGAAATCGTAGTCAGTTCTGGGTCAGGAGAAATTATGAATGGCCAGGTATCTCAACATACCCTGAACGTCACCGCTATTGAATTTAATCATACCACCATCAAAACTCTCGAGATAAACCTCGATGATGTAAAGGATAGTTTTGATGTAGGTGCACATATTTCAGCTCATATTGAAAAAGATGGCTTGTCTAATCTCATGATATTTTCTAATGGCAATCAAATCAATGGTTCACACTTGCTGACTGGCCTACAATTCAACTTGTCAGAAGCTGTACCAATCACAGGTGGGCTTGCTGGAGCTTATGACCCCTTCTCTTCTACCTATACTGGACTAAATAGCATTGGAACAGAAGGAAAGGTTATAGGTATTGGTTTTTATGGAGACAAGCTCAAGATTGGTCATGCTTCTAAGGCTGGATGGACACCATTCGGCCCGGAAAGGTTTATTACAAAATCTACCAACAACATCCTCTTCGAATTGAACGAAGAACCCATTTTGGATTTTTACAAAAAATATCTAGATGGTCTTTTCGATGATATGGTCGAAGCTATACGAATTTATCCTCTAGGAATAAAGACGGATAATGGAGAAGAACGATTGCTTAGAGCATTTCTGGACTATAACAAAGAAAATGGCGGAGCACTATTCGCGGGTGATATGCCTGAAGGAGCCAAAGTTAGAATGATGCGTTCCAACGTGAATTCATTAATTGATGCAGCTGGAGAAGCAGCTACTGCTAGTACTCAAGCATTTGAAATTGATGACCCTGATCTGGCTATTTGCGTTAGCTGTGTTGGTCGTCAATTTATTCTTCAAGATTGGATTGGTGAAGAAGTAGAAGGAGTAACATCCGTTTTCGGTGAAAAAATACCAACATCTGGATTCTATTCCTACGGTGAAATTTCACCCCAAGGACCGAATAAAAAAGTGCGCTTCATAATCATACCATGACAATTACCACTTTTAAAGAATTATTATGAAGTCGGAGTATAACAAAATATTGAACCGACAGATCAAAAAATATTCTAATGGAAAAGGAATCCCTGAAGACCTCTCCCCTCTTTTCAATAGCATCAGTGAGTTTTATGACAATTTTGAAAGAGATCAAAAGCTCGTAGAAAGAGTAATGGATCTGAGTTCAGATGAGTTGATGGACTCAAACCTTGAACTTAAAAAGCTGAATGAGGAAATGGATCGTTTTGTCTATAGCACATCGCACGACCTTAGAGCTCCTCTACTTTCCATATTAGGATTACTCAATATTATCGAAAGTGAAAACACGCAGTATGACATCAAGGGATATCTAAAACTCCTGAGAGATAGCACAGTGAAGTTAGATCGATTCATCAGCGATATTATTGATTACTCCAGAAACACCAGGTTAGAAGTCAATTGTGTCAAAGTAGATTTTGCATCTGTGATTGATGAAAGCTTCAAACACCTCAATTATATGCCAGGATGTTCAACCCTACTCAAATTGATCAACATTGATGATCACGCCAATTTGTTTAGTGATGACCGAAGGCTCTCGATTATATTTAATAACCTGATATCCAATGCGATCAAATATCAAAAGCCTGATATTGAAGATAGTTATGTGAATATCGAAGCTGAGATTACTCCTTCAGAACTCAAAGTAGAAATTGAAGACAATGGAGTAGGGATAGAAGAAAAATATCTAGGGCAAATATTTGATATGTTTTATCGTGCTTCACCTGAAGCTAAGGGGTCCGGCTTAGGATTATACATAGTACAGGAGACACTAGAAAAACTTCAAGGCACCATTGAAGTGGAATCCACATATGGTGAAGGCACCAAGTTTACGGTCACCATCCCCAACATGATTTTAGGTGCGTAACATGAAGGCGCTCCTTTGTATATTATTACTTCTACCACTATCAATACAAGCGCAGTTTATTCCTCCAAAAAATCTATCACCCTATTTCAATGCTATTATTGTAAACGAATTGGATTCGTCCTTAGTTTGGTATCAACAAGTATTAGGATTTGAAGTACTGAACAGTAAAGAATTTCCAGAGATGGGCTTTAAACAAGCCAATTTAAAAAAAGGAACTTCCAGTCTTGAATTAATAGAACTCAATTCGGCTATTTCTCTAAAAGAGACAATTCCAAATTATAATAGCAAAACAAAAACAATAGGCCTTTTCAAATTTGGGTTTCAAGTCGAAGATTTTGATCAATGGTTAGCTTATTTAGAATCAACTCAAGCCACTATCCATGGACGTGTGGTAAATGATGAATTGACAAATAAGCGAATGGTTATCATTTTAGATCCAGATGGTAATCGCATTCAATTGTTTGAAAGATAACTTAACCTCAACTACAATTATTCTGCTTTCATTTCAAAAGCTACTCTTGCAAAGGGCATGTTTGTAAAGATTAAAACCAATGACAATGAAATAAAGCTCAGAGAATTCACAGCAAAATCTATCAACAATTTTATTTCAAAAAATGAACACAAAATCGAAATATCTATTCAATTGATATCTTCTGTAAAATGACTCCTATAGGGGCACCAACAGATTACTATATACAGCGTATAGTCAATCCAACTGAATAAGTGATAGTTGGTGTCGGCTAAGCCTAAGCACAAAACTCATACGAACATCACCCTACCTTACTTGGGAAGAATGTCTATCCAATTTAAATCGAAAACACCCTAGTTTTCTAGTAATGAAACCCATGTCCAAACATTCCATCATCTCTCTCTTTCTATTCACTATAGTTTTCTCGTACTCTTATTCCTGCATCCAACAAGAAGAAAATAATTCAACTACTACAAACCCTTCTCCCAACCTTAACCTAGAATCACACCCCAACATCTTGTGGATAGTAGCAGAAGATATGAGTCCTTATCTCCCCGCTTTTGGAGATAGCACAGTTTCCACCCCCAACTTAGATCGGCTAGCCAAATCTGGGGTGTGTTATGACAATTTCTACTCACCACATCCAGTTTGTGCACCAGCCAGGTCTTCTCTCATTACTGGCATGTATGCTAATAGTATAGGCGCCAGCCATATGCGAACGGGACCATGGTATGCCGGCCCTACAGGAGATATAACCATAAAAAGATACAACGAGTTACAGCCTGAAGGACTTGAAGCTTATGAAGCCGTACCGCCAGCCAAAGTAAAAATGTTTACTGAATACTTGCGTGCTGCAGGCTACTACTGCACCAACAACAGTAAAGAGGATTATCAATTTATCAAAACACCAACCGCCTGGGACGAATGTAGTTCTGATGCTCACTGGCGAAATAGCCCAGAAGGACAGCCCTTCTTCTCTGTTTTTAACATCATGGTGACCCATGAGTCAAAAATCTGGACAAAGTCGAATGATTCACTGCGAGTAGATAACGGTTTAGCCGTGCCTATTCCTCCCTATCTCCCGGATACGGAAATAGCAAAAAAAGATCTCCGAAGAATGTATTCCAATATAATTGAAATGGATCACCGGGTCGGCGAGATACTCGATGAACTCGAAGCAGATGGGCTCATGGATAAAACCATTGTCGTATGGTATACTGACCATGGAGGGCCTCTTCCCAGACAAAAGCGATTACTTTATGAATCAGGCCTTGAAGTACCGGCTATTGTTAGATTTCCCGGCAAACAATTCGCCGGTCAGCGAGATGATCGCTTGATTAGCTTCGTGGATTTGGCACCTACAATGCTCTCCCTCGCTGGCATTGAACCACCCAAGCATATGCAGGGTAAGGCGTTTCTGGGGAAATACATTCGAAAAAAAGAACCCAACTATCTTTTCGCAGCCTCCGATCGTTTTGACGAATACACAGATCGGGTCAGATCTGTTCGAAACAAACGCTACAAATACATCCATTACCTAATGCCTGAGTTGCCTATGTACGCAGACATCACCTATCGCAATCAGATGCCCATCATGCAGGAGCTAAAACGTCTTCGAGATACTAATCAACTCACGCCAGCACAAGCCCTTTGGTTTAGGCCCACCAAACCAGCGGAAGAACTGTTTGATCTGGTAAACGATCCACATGAGCTAAACAATCTGGCAGAAGACCCGAAGTATGCAGATAAACTCCAGGAACTTCGCAAAGCTTGCACAAAATGGACAAAAGACATCAATGACACTGGCCTAATCCCCGAAACCGAGCTCATCGCTCGATTCAAGCCCAATGGCATTCAGCCGCAAACGGCACCTCCCGTCATCCAGCAAATAGATAGTTTGATAACCATCACATGCCAAACTGAAGGGGCTTCGATCGGATATAAACTATTTAACTCAGATGAGGACCCTGAAACAATAAGTTGGTCAGTTTATACAGAACCATTTTCTATTTCAATAAGTCAACAGCTTCAGGTGATTGCGCATCGGATTGGGTATCAACCAAGTAAAGTTCTTAAAATCAAACTATAAGATACTTAACAATTACTTTACCGACTTGACTAACCTGATTAGCCATTTCTACAATTGCTCTATTTGAATATATTCTAAGTTTCCATTATTCGATCATCACTCAATCACCAAATCTCATAGTTACAGATTAAGAAAAAGGCATAGTCTCTCTTTAAAGTGAATGGTCAGCTTACCACAAAAAAACCTGACCAAAATCACTCTATTCTGTCAACAATATCATATCACAAGACGACAAATAGTTCTAATTATGTTGAAACTAAATTTTCACCGTAACTACAATGAACTATGTTATCTAAGCAACAAGCTAAGGTGTTCTTTCTAGGAGGTACGTTTTTTTTTCTGGCCATATTCGTTGCCATGTCGATCCATTCGTTGATCGTGGGCATACCCCAGAATACAAATGCCAATGACTTAACACCACAAGTCAAACTAGGAAAGAAGCTTTGGGACGACAACAATTGTATGGGCTGCCATACCATTATGGGAGAAGGAGCATACTATGCGCCAGAACTTACCCGTGTATATTCAAGAAAAGGACCTGAATATATTAGAACTGTATTAAATGCACCCAATGGCTGGGGCCCAAGAGGCAGACGTATGGTTAAGTATGAATTCACCGATGAAGAAGTAGAAGGTCTTGTCGGATTTTTTGAATGGATGAACAGAGCAGAACTCAATGGGTTCCCTCCAGAACCATCATTGGAAAAGTAATCTGTTTCACTAAACAAAAATGCTATGAAATTTAAATCACAAAAAATAGCCTATCACTTTTTTGCCTTGAGTATTATATTGCTTGTGTTGCAAATTGTATACGGCTTTATCATGGGTTTTGCCCATATGGGATATGACGGACTTCACGAACTGATCGCCTTCAACACTGCTGTAACCACACACAAAAACTTGTTGGTAGTTTGGATCCTATCAGGATTTATGGGTGCTGCTTATTTTATTATACCAGATGAATCTGATAATGAATTATGGTCAGTACCACTTGCTAAATTACAGTTTTGGAGCTTTGCTATTGTAGGGGTAATAGCTGTAGCTGGATTCCACGTAGGTTGGTGGGAAGGACGTAAATTCTTAGAAATTCCAAGACCTCTTGATTATCTGGTTGCTGGGAATGTTATCCTATTTTTAGTAATCATTATCATGACACAATGGAAAGGTGGAAAATCATCAACCACAGCATGGGTATTAATCATGGGATTGGTATTTGCTGCTTTGCTTTATCTACCAGGCATGATCTACTTTGATAATATTGCTGTTGATTCATTCTTCAGATGGTGGGTCGTTCACTTATGGGTAGAAGGCGTATGGGAATTGATCATGGGAGGTATTCTTGCTTACCTACTGATCAAAATCACTGGTGTGGATCGGGAAGTAATAGAGAAATGGCTCTACGTCGTCGTAGGACTCACTTTCATCTCAGGTATCTTAGGGACGGGTCACCACTATTACTATACTGGAGGCCCTAAATATTGGTTGATGGTTGGTGGAATTTTCTCTGCACTAGAACCTCTAGCATTCTTAGGAATGACTGTTTTTGCCATACAGATGTACAGGAAAGGCAATAAGAAGCATCCGAATAAGCTTGCCTTATATTGGACCCTGAATACGGCCATCGTATCATTCATAGGTGCAGGTTTGCTGGGATTGGCTCATACCCTACCAAGCGTCAATTTATATACACATGGAACGTTAGTTACAGCTATGCATGGCCACTTAGCCTTTTGGGGAGCCTATGCGTCACTTGTTTTAGCTATCATTAGCTATGCCATGCCACTCATGACAGGACGAAATATTTTCGATAACAGAACAGGACATTTGGCCTTCTGGTGCTCCAACATTGGTATGCTAGGCATGACCTGTGCATTTGCAGCGGCTGGAGTAGCTCAAGTATATTTAGAAAGAATAGCTGGATATGATTTTATGACAACGGCCATAGAAATTCAACCCCACTTCTTTGTATTAATATTAGCTGCCACACTGTTTACAGCTGGAATTGTTTTCTACATCGTCAACTTTATAAAATTCGGTCGTCCTTCGGATGAAGCTTTGAGGGCTGATGAAGAATTTGAGGCATTAGGATCTGCATGAATTGGTTTAGTGCTAGCCTAATAGGCTGCCCCTGTAACCTGCACGGGGGCAGCTAATTTTTATTTCAATAGTCGTCTCCCTCTCGACTGAATTATTTCTAACAATACAATATGCTATTAGAAAAAGAACCCTTCTACAAACCTGTAGGACAAGAATTGGAAATATTCGAACACGCCTTTAAAAACAGATTACCGCTCCTTCTCAAAGGCCCAACCGGAACGGGTAAATCGAGATTTGTAGAGCATATGGCGCACAAAAAAAAGAAAGAACTCTTCACTGTTGCTTGTCATGAGGAAACTTCAGCTACCGACCTGATTGGTCGCTATATCATTAAAGGAGCAGAGACCGTGTGGCAAGATGGCCCGCTCACCAAGGCGGTAAGAAACGGGGCCATCCTCTATCTGGATGAAATCGCTGAAGCAAGGCCTGATGTTATCGTTGCTATTCACTCCCTTACAGATTTCAGAAGAATCCTATATCTCGATAAGCTTGGGGAGGAAATCACTGCTTCAGACGAATTTATGTTCATCGCCTCATTCAACCCTGGTTATCAGAGAGGGTTCAAAGAATTAAAACCATCTACTCGCCAGCGCTTTGTATCGGTTGGATTCGAATACCCGGATACGGACGCAGAGATAGAAATTGTAAGAGCGGAATCTGGCGTAGATCATGACATAGCCAAAAAACTGGTTAAAATAGGAGTAAAAATTCGAAACCTAACAGAACTAGGTTTGACAGAAACCGTTTCTACTCGATTGCTCGTAGATGCCGGAAAGTTGATACATACAGGACTAGCCAAACGCCTCTCCGTAGAAGTAGCTGTAGTAGAACCGCTCACTGATGATGAAGACACGCTGCTGGCATTGAAAGACCTAGTTAATTTGATGATCTAATCATGGAATTTGATCAGGTTATTTTCCAACGTATTTATAAATTTCTTGTCAAGAAAAAGAAAAACGCCTATGAGGAAAGTGCATTCAACATATGTCTAAATGATATCCGAGGGCGTCTTACCATTCTGATAAGAGCAATGACAGGAGATCCGATTGACTTGATTGGCTCAGAACGTGAAGGTGGCTGGAAAGACAATAGTTTCTATTTGCCCGAGCATAGTTATTTATTTAATTCAATTGAAAAAAACCTACAACTCTACCTATTTCGCATATTCTACATTTCCGCCCAGCGAAAAATGGGCTACAACTGGCGGTCGGATGAAATTCACTCAATAGAAGAATCCCAAGCTAAGGCACTAGAAACATCCAGATATGTGCTAGTCCTTTTGTTTAAAGAATTTCCTCTGCTAGAATCTATTCACAATCAACTTTTGGCTGAACTCTATGAAAAAATCAGCGAAGAACAACCAAACCCCGATTTGACATGGCTCTATGGGCGTTGGATGAAAAACAGTGCTGGTTTTGAGCACAAAAATAGACTCAAAAACGTGTCAGACAAATCTTTTGCTGCCAACTCAGTGACTGCTGACACAGAAATCAAAGCCAAACAGGCCGATGAAATAGAAGTGATTTCTGTAGATAAAAAGCAACAGGAAGATTTTGTACTTACCCACAATTTCGAAAAAGCAGAAACCATAGATGAATTTGACGGGGTCTGGCGTGATTTCGATGGCGACGATACGTTGAGCGATGATGCCGAAGCACTAAGTGACCAAAATTTGAAACACGTAATTCGCGTGGATGATCCAGTACACTCGGTCTATCAGGCAGAGATGGCTGGACAAGTCACGGTCTCCGAAAGCACAGAAGTAGAATCAAACGCCTTTCATCTCACTTATCCAGAGTGGGATTATTACTCACAGAGTTACAAAAGAGACTTTTGCAAGGTGTTTCCTGAAACTTTGCGCCAAAGTAAGGTCGAATACTATCAAAAGACCATGGAGCTCAATCGATCCGTATTTATTCGTTTGAGAAAAATCTTTGCTAAGCTCAATAATGATCTGGAGTACGTGAGAAAACAACTTGCTGGTGACCACATCGACATAGATACCGCCACGGATCGACTATGCGATCTACATGCCAAGCATACTCCAGATGATCGTGTCTACATCACGACCAGAAAACAAAAGAAGGAACTGTCGCTTTTGTTCCTACTTGATCTTAGTTTGTCTAGTGATGGATACGCCAAGGGAAACAGAATCATCGATATAGAAAAACAAGTATCGATCCTTTTTGGTGAGGTGCTAAATGAATACGAAATTGACTTTCAAATTGATGGATTCTACTCTAAGACCAGGAACAAAACCACCTATATCACGCTCAAGGCTTTCGATCAGCCCTGGAGCAAAGCCAAGCTCAATATAGGCGCAGTGCAACCAGAAGGCTATACTCGTATAGGTCCTGCGATACGTCATGCCAATCAGCTACTTAACAAAAGACAGAATCGAAAAAAGTGGTTAATACTACTCTCTGATGGCAAACCCAACGATTATGATCGCTACGAAGGCAAATATGGCATCAAAGACATCAAACAAGCATTGCGTGAGCTCAATGCCAACGGGATCAACAGTTATGCAGTAGCGATAGAAGAGCAAGCCAAATATTATCTACCTCAAATGTTTGGAAATAATCATTACAATATCCTGTCAAGTCCCTTGGAGATGATCCATTCACTTGCAAAATTGTATAAAAGGATTGAGTCCCAGTAATCTGAGAGACAATCACATAACATCTATCAGCCTCGCAATTGCCTCTTCAGTCTTCTCAAACTCAAAGCCCTTCAAAACGCTGGTTAGCTTTGCTTCGATCTCATCATTGGCTGGATTGCCAATACTGCCAAGGTGGGTATGATTCACTGATTTATTTAAGCTGCCCCCTCCTGCTTCGATGGCTTTACCTACCTGGATGTAGGCATCACGGAAAGGCACGCCTTCATTGACTAGGCGATTCACTTCTTCTACGCTGAATAGGTCATTGTATTTCGGATCGTCAATAATGTCTGACTTCACTTCGATGTTTTTCATCGCAAAAGTGCAGACCTCAAGCGTTGATTTTAATTCTGCGAAAGCCGGCAAGAAAGTCTCTTTGATGGTCTGCATGTCACGGTGATAGCCTGACGGCAAATTGGTTGTGATCAGCGTCACTTCATTAGAGAGCGATTGGAGTTTATTCATCTTGGCGCGAATCAGCTCAAACACATCAGGATTCTTCTTGTGCGGCATGATACTCGAACCTGTAGTCATTTCTACTGGTAGTTTCAGAAAACCGAAGTTTTGGGAATTGTACAAACAGATGTCCATACTCATTCGTGACAGTGTGGCTGCGATGCTACTCATAGCAAAGGCCACTGACTTCTCTACTTTGCCTCGACTCATTTGGGCATAAACCACATTATAACTCAGATCTTCAAAGCCCAAGAGCTCCGTGGTCATCTTGCGATCTAGCGGAAATGAAGAGCCATAGCCTGCACCAGAACCTAGCGGATTCTGATTGGCGATCTTATAGGCAGCTAAGAGCAAATGAAGATCATCAGTCAAACTTTCTGCATAAGCGCCAAACCACAATCCAAAGGATGAAGGCATAGCTACTTGCAAATGGGTGTAGCCAGGTATCAGAATGTCTTTGTGCTTTTTACTCAAGCCATTGAGCGTCTGAAAAAGCTCTTCTACCAATTCGGTAATACTCCGAATTTCGTCACGAATAAACAAACGCAGATCTACTAAAACCTGATCATTGCGGGAGCGACCGCTATGGATTTTTTTACCTACATCGCCTAGCTTTTGGGTGAGAAGCAATTCCACTTGCGAATGAACATCTTCTATCCCATCTTCGATCACAAAATCTCCAACTTGAATGACCCCAAGGATATTTTTGAGTTCGCTCAGTAATTGTTCCAATTCTTGGTTCGTCAAGAGTCCAATACTCTCAAGCATAGTAGCATGAGCCATAGAACCGTACACATCGAACGGAGCGAGTAGCAAGTCCAATTCTCTATCTCGGCCCACGGTATAGGTTTCTATTTCTTTAGATACTTCGTTTGTTCCTTTATCCCAGAGTTTCATGTTCTTTTTAGTCTAGTTCTCCATTATTTATAACCGTCATCACGAGCAAAGCGAAGTGATCTTAAAGTTTGATTCCGAATCGAAATCATAAGATTGCTCCACCCCGTTCTTACGGGATTCGCAATGACGTAATATGTGAGACAGTTATAATTCTAAGCCATCCAACAATGCTATATATCCTTTAATGCCATTCTCTATCTCATCGATTCCAATATACTCATCTGCTGTATGCGAACGAGCCGAATCACCTGGGCCAATTTTGATCGTATCGAAAGGCATCAGTGCCTGATCTGAAAGTGTCGGTGACCCGTATTTTTTCATTCCTAATGATTCTCCGCGCTTCACGATGGGGTGCTCTTTAGACAAACCGGAAGAGTTCAATCGAATCGACCGTGGCTTTACTTCCACGTCCATCAACTCGTCAATGATTGCGACCGTTTCAGCATTGGAATAGGCATCTGTCGTACGTACGTCCACTACAAACTTACAGCTGTCAGGTACCACATTGTGCTGCGTACCTGATTCTATAAGCGTAACTGTTTTCTTTATTGGACCCAGATAATCTGATTCCTTCTTGAACTTAAAATTCTTAAGTTTTTCAATTTCAACCAACGCCTTATAAATCGCATTTTCTCCTTCATCTCTGGCTGCGTGTCCACTTACTCCTTTGGCCTCACAGTCCAAAACTATCAATCCTTTTTCGGCAACCGCCATATCCATCAAGGTAGGTTCACCTACAATGGCCAGATCAATTTTACCTAGGTCTTTTAAAATAGACGCCACACCATTGGCACCGGAAATTTCTTCTTCAGCAGTTGCCGCAAGAATCAAATTGAAGGGTAACCCTTTTTGATCTTGATAATGCAAGAATGCCTGCATCAAACAAACCAAAGGCCCACCCGCGTCATTGCTACCCAAACCATACAATTTACTATCAATGACCTGAGCTTTGAAAGGATCGAGTGTATAAGAAGAGGCCGGTTTTACTGTATCTATATGGGAGTTGAGAAGAATAGTAGGTTTAGTATCATCCCAATGCTTGGATTTGAGCCAGAGGTTATTGCCAGATCGAAATGGAGTCAAACCTTTTTTGACAAAAAAGGATTCGACTACTTTAGCTACCTCATCTTCTTCTCTGCTTAACGATTGAGTCTCAATCATGGCAGAAAGTAAAGCAACTGCTTCCTTTGTCTTTGAGTCGTATGATTCGTCTATTTCTGACATATCACGGTTCCAGGGTACTCCTTGGTTTGCACTAAATCAATCGCATCAAAATGACAGATTTTTACTTGCTCTACTCCTGCTGCAATAGCATCAAAGGCATTATCGATTTTGGGAACCATACCATCACTGATTGTCCCATTTTTCATTAGCCCTTCATAATCCTTTTTTACAATCTGAGGAATGACCGTTTTGCTTTCAAAATCACTCAAAACACCTAGCTGCTCGAAGCAATAAACCAAGTCAACCTTATGAGTGCCACTCATACCTGTCGCCAAAGCTGAGGCAATAGTATCAGCATTCGTATTGAACAACTGGCCCTTGTTGTCATGCGTCAATGCACACACCACAGGAGTGATTTCTAGATTAATTAATGAATTCAATATATCATCGTTAACTCTTTCAATATCACCTACATAACCATAATCAATTACAAGATTCATTCGCTTATGCGATTTTATCAGATTTAGATCTGCTCCTGATACTCCCAATGCCTGAGTATCCAGCCCTTGCAACTTGGCTACTATTTTTTTATTCAAGCCAGAAAAGATCATAGTCACCACCTCAATCGCGTCTTTGTCGGTGATCCGACGACCTTCGATCATCTTAGGCTCGATACCCATTTTTCGTTGCCACTCTGAAGCGATATTTCCACCTCCGTGTACCAGGATTTTCTTACCCTCAATCTTGGCAAATTTCTTTAGAAATGCATCCAAAGCCGAATCGTCATTAATGACCTTTCCTCCTATTTTTACTACTGTTAGTTTGTCCATTGCATAAAGTTTAAAACACCTCAGATCTTAACCTCAGTCTTCAGCGCTATCTCTATCATTGTCCTCTAGCCGGACAGGCTCTTACTTTTTTCATGCCAAAAAAGTAAGCAAAAAGGCTAGCGGTTCCCCGCCGGGAAAAAATTAAACGCGCAAGGCCTCTCCCCGCATCCACGCACCATTTTTTCAACCTACCCGCATATTGGTTTGTCCGATTTATCAGCCAATTAATTTTCTTAAGACCAAATTTGCTGAGGTCACCCGATGTGCAGCTTGCTGCATTACAATCGAATTCTCGCTATCAATCACCTCATCAGATACGATTACATTTCTACGCACGGGCAGACAGTGCATGAACTTTGCGTTGTTGGTCAGATTCATTTTAACTTTATCAACCATCCACTTTTTGTCTTGCGACAATATCTGACCGTACTCTTCATATGAAGACCAGTTTTTGGTGTAGATGAAATCCGCACCTTCAAATGCTTTTTTTTGATCGTACTCTAATGTTGCACCTTCCATAAATTCAGGTGCCAACTCATAACCCTCCGGATGGGAAACCACAAAATCGAAACCCATTTGGCCTGCCCATTGCGAAAAAGAATTGGCTACCGCTTGAGGCAAAGCCTTAGGATGAGGTGCCCAGGAAAGAACCACTTTCGGTTTTTTAACAGAGGAAAACTCCTTAATTGTGATCATATCTGCCAATGACTGCAATGGATGCAGCGTAGCTGACTCCATGTTGATTACCGGAATCGTACAATGGTTGACAAACTGATTAAATACCTTTTCATTGTAATCATCTTCCCGATTGCTCAAGGACGCAAAAGAACGAACGCCTATCGCATCAAAATAACTACTCAATACGCCAGCAGCTTCTTTGATATGCTCGCTGGTGTATCCATTCATCACTGTACCATCTTCAAACTCCAACTGCCAACCTTCCTGATTCAGGTTGAATATAAAGGACTGGATACCCAAATTGAAAGCCGCCTTTTGCATACTCAAGCGTGTCCTCAAACTAGGATTGAAAAACAGCAGGCAGATCGACTTGCCAGTATATACTTTAGGACCGTAGGTCTCTATTTCTTTTTTAAGTGCTAATGCTTCTTCTACCCACCCTTGGGGGTCGTCCACATCGTTTATTGAGCAAAAATTCATGATAATATTTCTTTTAAAGCTTTCACGAAAGTGTCCGCTTCTGTTTTTCCAATTCCCAAAGGGGGTAATAATCGTAATACATTGGGGCTGGTGGCTGCTCCTGTGAATATCTTGTATTCGGTGAGCAATCGTCCTCGAATTTCTTTGACCGGCTTTTCAAATTCAAAGCCTAACAATAACCCCTTGCCTCTGATTTCTTTAATAGCTTCAATGCCCTCTAACTGTGAGACGAGATACTCTCCCATTTCCGCGGCATTGTGAATCAATCCTTCTTCTTGAATCACATCTAAAACAGCTAATCCTGCAGCACATGCCAGGTGATTGCCTCCAAACGTAGTTCCAAGCTGACCATATGAGGCTTCAAACCTAGGTGCAATCAACACACCTCCAATAGGAAATCCATTCCCCATTCCTTTGGCCACGGTGACCAAGTCAGGCTGAATACCGGCATACTGAAAAGCAAAGAATTTACCTGACCGACCGTAACCAGACTGAATTTCGTCTAGAATCAGCATGGTACCTGTCTGCTTACAGATTTGCTCTAGCGCGATTAAAAACTCATTGGATGGCTTATAAATGCCACCAATTCCCTGAATACCTTCGATAATGACTGCTGCATATTCTTTGGACTTCAACGCCTCTGTCACACCATCCAAATCTTCTAGTACGAAGAGATCGATGTTCTCTGTTGAATTTACTGCTGCCTGAATTTTAGGATTGTCTGTAACAGCAACAGCTAGAGAAGTACGCCCATGAAAGCCTTTTTTAAATCCTAATACTTTCTTTCTTCCAGTTTCGAACGAAGCCAGCTTCAAAGCATTCTCGTTGGCCTCAGCGCCAGAGTTGCACATAAATAAATTATAATCAGTTAAGCCAGAAAGCTCTCCCAACTCATGTGCTAATTCTTCCTGGATTGGGATCTTAATAGAGTTGGAATAAAAGCCAATCTCTTGCACCTGCTTTGTAATATTAGAGACATATTTGGGATGCGAATGTCCGATGGAAATCACCGCATGGCCACCATACATATCCAGATACTTTGTACCATGATCATCCCACACATAGGCGCCGTCGGCTTTCACCACATGGATGTCAAAAACAGGATATACTTTAAAATTTTCCATGATTACTTTTCTGAGATAATGTCTGAAATTTTGTCGTAAGACTTCATCAAGCCCTTAATCAATGCGGAACTCATACCCTCATGTTCCATTTCGTTCAAGCCTGAAATCGTACAGCCCCGGGGTGTTGTAACTTTGTCAATTTCCTCTTCTGGATGACTGTTGGAATTTAGTAGTAAGCTCGCTGCCCCCATACAGGCTTGAGTCGCCATGTTTTTAGCCTCTGGTGCATCAAAACCTAACTGAATGGCCCCTTGTGTGGTTGCACGGATCAATCGCATCCAAAAAGCGATACCACTGGCGCAAATCACGGTAGCCGCCTGCATCATGCTTTCTTCAATAATCAGAGACTGGCCTAAGGCATCAAAGATTTGCTGCGCCACTTTCAATTGATCCTTACCCTGCTCATTTGCACTCAGACAGGTCATAGACTGACCTACAGAAATGGCCGTATTGGGCATACTTCGAATAACTGCGATATCTTTTTTAATCACATTTTCAATATCAGCAATGGCACGTCCAGTTACCGTAGAAATCAATACATGGCGTCCTTCAAGCAGTACACCTTTGATTTCGTTGAGCACACTATTGATCTGGCCGGGTTGTATAGCCAGGATAATGATGTCTGACTGCTGTACAGCTTCAATATTGCTAGAAGTGACCTTTACTTTGTTACTGTCGAATTTCTCCGCTAGCCCTGTCACATTTCGCTTGGTAAGCGTGAGCTGGTCTACATGGAAGCCAGTCTGCTCTGCGATTCCCTGAGCGATCGAATATCCTAAGTTACCTACACCTATAAGTGCTATTTTCATTTTTTTAGATTTTAGAGTCTAGAATCAAGATTCAAGACTTGATTGTTTCATTTTTCACTGGCCTTGGTGGCTTGTTGGTCACGCCAAAGGCATCCCTTCGGGACAAGACCAACAAGGGCAGTCATTTTATTAAAGAGGTTACTTGAAGTAACCTCTTTAATTAGCTAGAAGCCGCTACTTTTCAACCTTAGACCTTCTTTTTGATCCAACCCAAACATCAAGTTCATATTTTGAACTGCTTGTCCGGAGGCTCCTTTGATCAGGTTATCAATCACTGAAGTAACCAACACCGTGTCGCCATGTTTTTCTACATGGATCAAACATTTATTGGTATTCACCACTTGCTTCATATCGGGTGCCTCATCCAATACATGAACAAATACAGCCTCCTTATAAAAGTCTTTATACCAATTCACTACGTCTTCTTCACTGGCTTTCACAGTCGTATAAAGGCTAGCAAAAATGCCTTTCGGAAAATTGCCTCGTACAGGCAAAAACTTGATATCGTGTGTAAAGCCTCCCTGCAATTGCTTCACTGATTGATTGATCTCGCCAAGGTGCTGGTGACTAAATGCCTTATAAATGGACACATTATTATTTCTCCAGCTAAAGTGCGTGGTACGGCTTGGATTTTGCCCAGCACCGGTCGATCCTGTCACAGCATTAACATGCACGTCTTCAGTCAAAATACCTTGTGCAGCCAATGGCAAAATTCCCAACTGAATGGCTGTTGCGAAACATCCTGGATTTGCCAAATGTTTAGCTGACTTGATTTGTTCCAGGTTCAATTCAGGCAGTCCATAGACAAAATCATTGCCTTCTGCTTCCAATCGGAAATCGTTACTCAAGTCGATGATCTTGACATGGTCGGGCACGTCGTGTGCATCTAAAAACTCTTGAGTTTTGCCATGTCCTGAACAAATGAATATCACATCTACATTGAGATCAAAATCAACAGAAAAACTTCCATCAATATCTCCAATCAAATCCTTGTGTACAGTATGGACTGGCTTACCTGCATTACTCGAACTTTGCACACAAGTGACCTCTACCTGCGAGTGATTGGTCAATATTCTAAGCAACTCCCCTGCTGTATATCCAGCACCACCTACTACGCCTACCTTAATCATGAGTTGATTGAATTATAAATTTTAGATTGATTAGCCAATATTTTAGTGAACCCCTTTACATCTTCACCTGACCAACCATTATTCATTTCGCCGTATTGACCGAATGTTGAGCTCATCAAATCCTTGTCGGAAGTGATTCCTACCACTTCGAACCGATAGGGAGCCAAGTTCACAGTCACTGTACCCGTCACGTTCTGTTGTGTGTTTTCTAAGAAAACTTCGATGTCACGCATCACCGGATCCAGAAATTGCCCTTCGTGAAGTAGCATGCCATACCAGTTGGCCAGTTGCTCTTTCCAGTGCTGCTGCCATTTGGTGAGCACGTGCTTTTCTAAGGTATGGTGCGATTTGAGTATGATTACTGGCGCTGCGGCTTCAAAACCTACACGACCTTTGATGCCAATAATCGTATCGCCTACATGCACGTCGCGACCAATACCGTATTTGGAAGCCATATCGTTCAACTTGAAAATGGCATTGACAGAATCTAGCTTCTCACCATTTAGTCCTACGAACTCTCCTTTTTTGAATTGTAGTTCTACTACTTCGGAACCGTCTTTTTCTACCTGGCTAGGAAATGCAATTTCGGGTAAACCAAGGTTTGAAGTCAATGTTTCATCTCCTCCAACTGAAGTTCCCCAAAGACCTTTATTGATCGAATATTTTGCTTTCTCCCAAGAGATATTTACCCCCTTGGTGGCCAAGTAATCTATTTCTTCCTGACGAGACAGTTTATTATCACGGATCGGCGTTATGATTTCAATATCCGGACAAATGATTTGGAAAATCAAATCAAAACGTACTTGATCATTACCAGCGCCTGTACTTCCATGAGCGATTGCTTTCGCTCCGATAGATTTAGCGTATTTGGCAATAGCCAATGCTTGAAAAGCACGTTCTGCACTCACTGAAAGTGGATATGTATTGTTTTTCAATACATTACCATAAATCAAATACTTCAAGCATTGTTCATAAAAATTAGAAGTTTCCTCCAAGCATTTATGAGAGTCTACGCCATATGAAAAAGCTCTCTTTTCAGTTTCAGCCAATTCCTCTTTAGAGAATCCACCTGTATTTACTATAACCGTATGGACATCATATCCTTGGTCTTTGAGATAGAATGCACAATAGGTAGTGTCTAATCCTCCACTAAATGCCAATACTACTTTCTTATCACTCATTTCTTCTTATTCAATTTTCGTTTGTTTTTGAAATTGGTCAGGCGCTGGAATCGCTTGGCGATTACCCCTTTGGGTTTTTCGGTTTCTTTTACTTGAGACTTATCATCGAACAGCATGCCAGTACACAGGCAATTGGCGCGATTGTTTCGCTCCAAAATATCGTGGTTAGGACAGCTTTTACAGCCATTCCAGAAAGCATCGTCTGTAGTGAGTTCTGAAAAGGTAACCGGACGATAGCCTAATTCATAATTGATCTTGAGCACGGCCAAACTGGTCGTTATTCCAAACAATTTGGTATCTGGGAATTTCTCTTGAGACAATTCAAGAATTTTCTTCTTGATCTTTTTGGCCAACCCTATGTTTCGGAATTTTTCACTCACCACCAGGCCAGAATTGGCCACATACTGCTTGTTTTGCCAGGTTTCGATGTAACAGAACCCTGCCAATTCGCCTGCACAAGTAGCGATAACAGCCTGCTCAGATTCGATTTTGCCTTGAACATATTCAGGTTCTCTTTTGGCGATACCTGTTCCGCGTGCCTTAGCAGCAGACTCAATGAGATCACATATTTCCTGAGCATACTTGATATGCTCAATGGTTGCGTATTGCACATCCACGTTCATAACCAATGAACTTTAATGGTTTAAATAAAATATTTTGAAATAATGTTGGAATTGGGGCTACCGCATAGGCAACCCGGTATTAGCAGACCCCTACGGGCCTGTTGTTCCTCCTAGGTGCAGGAGTAGCAGCGATGAATGCGATATGTACTTGCGTGTTGTTCATCCTTGTGACACAAAGAAAGAAAAAGTATTAATTAAAGCACAAGCTTTTGTTTTGATTTTTAATAATCCTTCCAATATTTAGAGATCATCCAATATTTTGATTATTTATTGAATGATTTGCAATGATTGAAATCAGATCATTTGCTTTTTCAGAAATGCCCTTTCCTCTTCGATGTCAAAGTATTCAGAGAATACGTCCAGTTTCTTAACCTGGTCCTTTAAAAACTTTTGGTGATTTTCTGACTTTGGATTAAAAGGTCGGTGAGACAGTGCAGCTTGAATTTTACCCCATTCCATTAGTATCCTTTGAGATTGTTCGGACATATAAGTAAGTTGAAATTTATCCCAGATATAATCTTCAGCCATTTCGCTAGGATGGATCATATCGGTTTTATAAAAACGATAGTCTCTAAGATCATCCATCATCATCTCATATGCAGGAAAATAACTCACTTGAGTATCCTGGGACAACTCATGACACAATACTCGTAACAATGATTTACTGAGCTGATTCTCTGCGATCCCATCTTTGATATGGCGCACCGGACTGACAGTAAACACGAATCGAAGAGATGGATTGATGGCCAACAAAGTTGACCTGAGCTCAATAAATGCAGCTTTCATTTCATCCAAACCCAACAAACGCTTTTCGAATTTACTTTGAGGAATTTTATGACAATTAGCTACTACATCTCTACTATCTTTTCGCTCATACACAAAAGATGTGCCCAGGGTAATAATAACAGCTTTTGCTGTTCTTACAAACTCTCTAACCTCTTGAAGTTTGAGCCTCAATAAAGTTTCGAGCGTTTTTCGATCCCTACCATTAAATTGGGAATGAAAGTCTAAATGATACCACAGACCACCAACTTCCACAAATTTTGTAGCATTCAGGTCTTCACTACCCAACAACTTGAAAATAGAAATAGGGTTGTAAACTGTCCCTAGTGGATTGGCAAGAACGGAAAATTTATTTTCCTTGAGCTTCCCTCCAATGTTATCTGAAAAACAGGAACCTATAGTTAGGATGTTGTCATCAAAACCAAGAGGTTGTTTGGCTGGTCTAACGTGGAGTTCGGTTCTAAAATTATTTGCATTATGAATGACCATAAGTCAAAGATAAGGCAATAAAAAAAGCGACACTATTGCTAGCATCGCTTTATATATCCTAAGCTTTTAATATTACTCAGCTACTACATTGATGTTTACATCATGCTGAACTTCTTTGTGTAAGTCCAAAGACACTTTGTATTCTCCAACGTTTTTCACTTGTGTATTAAAAGTGATTTTCTTTCTATCAATTTCGAAACCTTTGGCAGCCAAAGCATCAGAAATCTGAAGAGCAGTAATTGCACCAAAGATTTTACCGCTTTCACCAGCTTTAGTTTTGATCTCCAATACTACATCTCCGATAGACTTAGCCAAATCCTCAGCATCTTGTCTAAGCTTCTCTGCTTTGTGAGCTGCTTGTCTGATGTTTTCTGCAATCATTTTCTTGTTAGAAACGCTTGCGATGATAGCAAATCCTTGAGGGATCAAATAGTTTCTACCGTACCCAGGCTTTACGTCAACTGTATCGTTTTTATAACCAAGGCCTTTGATATCTTCTTTCAATATAATTTCCATGTCCTTGTCTTATTTAAGTGAATCAGTAACATAAGGCAACAACGCAAGGTGTCTCGCTCTTTTTACAGCTTGAGAAACTTTACCTTGGAATTTCTGACTCGTACCAGTCAATCTTCTTGGTAAAATTTTACCTTGTTCGTTTACGAATTTCAAAAGGAAATTGGCGTCTTTGTAATCGATATACTTGATACCATTCTTCTTGAACCTACAGTATTTCTTTTTCTGATCGGCTCTATTTATTGGCTCGTTTACTAGTGTCATGATTTTGCCTCCTCTTTCTTTTTGTTAAATGCACCGCTCTTTCTCTTCACATTGTAAGCCAATGCATGCTTGTCCAAAGCAGTAGTTAAGAATCTCAAGATTTTCTCGTCTCTTCTGTACTCAGTCTCAAGCGCGTCTACGATAGTCGCTTCTGCTTCAAACTCGAACAATTGATAAAACCCTGTTTTTTTGTGCTGAATCGGATAAGCTAATTTCTTAAGGCCCCAGTTTTCTTCATTGATGATTTTCGCACCATTGTCTACTAGTACCTTCTTAAACTTTCCGACAGCATCCTTCATCTGATCATCAGACAAAACGGGAGTTAAAATGAATACCGTCTCGTAATTTTTCATTATGAAATATTTAGTTTAAAAATTTTGAAGTGCAAAAGTAGAGTAATTATTAAGAAACAACAACGTCACGATTCAAAAAATTGATTATAATCTATTGAAAATTAGTAAGTATGAGAGGTTTACTTCAAAGTAAGCACACCAAAACCTCCCTGCTTTCTTCTCTGACCAAGTAATAAAACCTTACGATCTGAAATTTTCTCAGCAGCTGAAGGTTTCGTCAATAGATTAGTTTCTCTGGAGGAAAAGAGTTCGGTCCTTTTCATGTTTCCATCTGTATCTACAACAACCATCCTCACCATACTGTCTTTAGATCTGTCGAATGTATAAATATTTGTATTTTTTTCAGGTACTTTATTAAGCGGGTGATCATTATATATAAAAAACATTTTATTTTCTGCCACCACCAGTCCATAGGAAGAAAAATCACCTCCATCATCAGTTGTCCGTTGTTTTTTGGGAATACTCTTAGCCCAAACTTGTTCACCCTTTTTGGAAACATTAATTAGAATTATATCATTAAAGTTGAACTTAGTATAACTAGAGCTCATTCCTCCTGAAGTCATTGTTTTTACCTCAACATACTGCTGCTCACCTATCAATACTACGCCTCCATCTTCCTTCAAAACAATTTCAGTCGTTCTCAACCATTCCAATTCAACTGACTTACCCTTTGCATTTTTTTTTCGAGCACTCCTTTCATCTCCAGCTGACATATGCGCTGTGATAAAACCTATATCAAATACTTGAGTGGTCGAAGAAACAAGTTGATTACTTTCTCCATCAAATTTCAGCACATATGTACCAGCGACGCCCAATGCTGCATCCTCTTCAGAATAAAATCCTGCAACAAACACATCACCTAAAGCACTTACTTGCAGATCCATATCTACAATAAACTTATCATCCAATTTAATTGGATAAACACATTCTTCTTGCCCATTTTTCCTATATGAGAAAAGCTGATAGTTAAAGTTAGGCTTACCTTTTCTATAATTCTTTTTAACTTCAAAGTATTTCTTGCCAAGAAAATAGACATTAGACTTTTCGTCAATTCTAACCTCTTTCAAATCAAACAAGTCAGAATTAAACGGTAGCTGAATTTCTCTAGACCAGTTCAATTCCAAATCCTCATCGAACACGTAAGCTGTCATTTGTCCAATTTCGTTTTTATCTACAGCCTTTATGCCCTGAATCAAGAGCCTTGATTTGTCTTGTGAAGTCCTAAATACAAATTGGCCCGTGTATTTTTGTATGGCAGACATCCTTGCAGTCGAAATTCCTTTCCGCATTTCTAGCTCTGCAATTTTTACTCTGACTTGCGGTCTCAATGTCGTTTTGTCAACTTCCTGCCTAAATAAGACATACTTCTTTGACTTAATATTTATTTGGGCAGTGAAAATAAAAAGCCTATCATTTACTTCAATAGCATCTTGAAAATCACAAGACTTACAAGACTTTCCAAAATCAATGAGGTAAGAGCCTTGTTTTGTTAAATCAGTATCATAGCGTTCTAATTTGATTTTATTGACCAGGCCTCTAGATTTCAGATTTGCAGCTCCTCGACGAAGAACAATATATTGATTAGTATCAATCGCCACAACCTTATCAAAATAAAATGATTTCTCTTCCTTCTGCTCCGGCTTCCAACTTACATTAAACTCCTCATTATCAATCAATTGACTGTAAACTGGAAATGACAACCATATTAGTATGCCAAGGGTTAGGTTCTTCATAAGAAATAAGAAGTAAATTTGAAAAATATTTTAGGTTTCGACAATAAGGATTAAATATCCCACTTTTCATTTAAATGGCTAAATGCATGATGCCCGGTAAGATCAAACTGGCAGGGCACAATAGAAATGTAGTTATTTGCAATAGCCCACTCATCATTGTCTTCTCCTTTGTCATGATTTACGAAGTTACCCACCATCCAATAGTAATCTCTACCATGTGGATCTCTTCTTTTGTCAAATTCCTCTTCCCATCTCGCATTGGCCTGACGTGCTACTTTAATTCCCTTTATTCTTTCATTCTGTTTAGGTGGGATATTCACATTTAGAGCTATACCCTCTGGCAGTCCGTTTTTGAGTGCTTCACCTGCGATTTTCAAAATATATTCATCCACATGAGAAAAATCAGCATGCCAGCTAAAATCACAAAGAGAAAATCCAATAGCCGGTGTACCTTCTATGGCCCCTTCAATAGCGGCTGACATCGTGCCTGAATAAAGCACACTAATACTCGTATTAGAACCATGATTTATTCCGCTAACTACTAAATCTACTTTTCTTCCTTTCAACACTTCATGCTTAGCCAATTTGATACAGTCGGCGGGAGTGCCCGAGCACTTATACGCCTGAATATCTCCAAATATATCTGTCTTGGTGAGGCGTAAAGTATCTCCTACTGTGATTGCATGCCCCATGCCTGACTGCGGTCCATCTGGTGCTACCACCACTACTTCACCAAGTTGAGACATTAATTCAACTAGTTTCCTGATTCCCTTGGATGTGACGCCATCGTCATTGGATATTAAAACAAGAGGTTTAGACATTGATTCAATTCTTTCGTTTAGTCTGGCAAATAAAGCAAAAAAAAGACCCAACTTTCATTGGGTCCTTAACATTTCTCAAAGCTTAAAAAAATCAACCGCCCTTGATGACATAGCCATCGGCAATTAACCTAAACTCATTAAAAATCTTGGAAGTAGCCACTTTAATATTCTTCCTGGAATCTTTATTCTCTCTTGAAAATACTCCAGAAGCATATCCTTGCCATACGGTTTGTTTCTTTTTACGATCAAAGAATACTACCAGTAATGTACCATCATTCATTTCGTAATTGCTGACTCTATATTCTTCACCTTCTACTTCTTCATCATCAAAGAAATCGTCTGAACCTTTATTGTCACTTCTTTCACTTTCCAATGCTTGATCATTATTTACCCAACTTTCAAAATGAGGCTGATTATATCCACGCAATGAGAAGTCATCATAAAATATTTTGTACATCACTAACAAATCAGGCTTCTTGGTTTGCTTGAAGTAACCTTGAGCCCCCATTCTGGATGCAATGGTTTTTTCCAGAATTTCGCGGTGAAACAGCGTGTCATTCTCAGGACTTGTCATAAAGTTATAAGTTCTGTATTTCTTGAACTTCCCTCCATAACTATAATCAGAATCCGTGATAAAATCTTTTTGTGAGAGACAGCTTCCTAAAAAGATTATTGTGCCAAATAAAAAATAATTCTTGAGTTGTGTTGAATATGCTCTTATCATTGGTTTTTTTGATTTACAATTGAAGCATCACTACAATTACAATAATGATTGAACCCTACAATTTAAGTAAAATTTATCTATTCAGAATAGGAACACATATTAGAATTAATAAATTCCTTACTGATCAAATAGATATCAACCTTATATAAATTTGTGACTTTAAAAACCTTATTAAGATGTCAAGAATTTTAATTATTGGGGCTGGTGGTGTGGGCCGTGTAGTGGCATACAAATGCGCTCAAACTCAGAAGTATTTACTGATATTTGGATGGCTAGTCGCACCAAATCCAAATGTGATCAAATAGCAAAAGACGTTAAGTCTGATCTTAACATTAAGATTTCGACCGATCAAGTAGATGCTGACCATGTTCCTGAAATAGTTGCCTTGATCCAAAAAGTGAAACCTAAGTTGCTAGTTAATGTGGCACTACCTTATCAAGACCTGACCATCATGGATGCTTGTTTGGAAACAGGAGTTCATTATTTAGACACTGCCAATTACGAACCAAAAGATGAAGCCAAATTTGAATACAAATGGCAATGGGCCTATCAAGATCGATTTAAAGAAGCTGGTCTGACAGCAGTTTTAGGTTGTGGATTTGACCCTGGGGTGACAAGTATTTATACAGCATATGCGGCCAAACACTATTTTGATGAAATTCAATATCTGGATATTGTAGACTGCAATGGCGGGGATCATGGCAAAGCATTCGCCACTAATTTCAACCCAGAGATAAACATTAGGGAGATTACTCAAAATGGTCGCTATTGGGAAAATGGAGACTGGGTAGAAACCAAACCCTTCGAAATCAAGAAGGAACTAAACTATCCAAATATTGGAACGAGAGATTCATATGTCCTCTATCATGAGGAATTAGAATCGCTTACAAAAAATTTCCCAAGCTTAAAAAGAGCTAGGTTTTGGATGACATTCGGACAAGAATATTTGACACATCTAAGGGTTATACAAAATATCGGCATGGCGTCCATTGAACCCATCAAGTATAAAGGTGTAGATATCGTTCCTTTACAATTTTTGAAAGAGACTTTACCTGACCCTGGTAGCCTTGGAGACAATTATGAAGGTGAAACTTCTATAGGGTGCAGAATCAGAGGCCTGAAGGATGGAAAAGAAATCACCTACTATGTCTATAACAATTGTAAGCATCAGGAGGCGTTTAATGAAACGGGGGCTCAAGGTGTATCTTATACTACGGGAGTGCCAGCCATGATTGGCGCTATGATGGTGCTCACTGGAGAATGGGAAGGTGCTGGGGTTTTCAATGTAGAAGAATTCAACCCAGATCCATTTATGGAAAAGTTGAATACCCAAGGATTGCCCTGGCATGAAGAGCACAACATTGATTTGGAAGTAGAATAATGCCTAACGCGATACCTTCTCCGTGTTTTGTTTTGGATGAACAAAAGCTGGAAGACAATCTTAGCTTGATAAGAACTGTTGCTGATCAAGCAGAGGTAGAAATCATCCTAGCTTTCAAGGGTTTTGCCATGTGGAGTGCATTTCCTCTTGTTCGAAAATATATCTCAGGCGCAACTGCCAGTTCGGTTCATGAAATGATGCTATGCAATGAACACATGAAAACTAAATCTCACACCTATGCAGTAGCCTATAAAGACAGTGAAATAGATCAGATTCTAGCTGGAAGTAGTCATATCACATTCAATTCTCTCAACCAATTGGAGCGATTTGGTCCGAGAACACATGCACAAGGAGTGTCCGTAGGATTAAGAATAAACCCAGAATACTCTGATGTTGAGACAGAACTATACAATCCTTCCTCTCCTACTTCACGATTAGGTGTTAAAGCTGATCCTCAAAATCTTCAAATTCCAGATTATGTAGAAGGTTTACATTTTCATGTTTTGTGCGAATCAGATTCTATGGCACTGGAAAAAACACTCCATTCTGTGGAAAACAGATTTGGGCATTTATTCCCTCAAATCAAATGGATAAATATGGGTGGAGGACATTTAATGACTCGAAAGGACTATGACACGAGTCATTTGATTCAAGTACTTAAAGATTTCAAAACTAAGCACAACTTGCATTTGATCCTTGAACCAGGAAGTGCATTTGCCTGGGAGACTGGATCATTAAAAACAACAATATTAGATATAGTTGAAAACGGAGGTGTGAAAACGGCCATTATCGATGCCTCATTTACCTGCCATATGCCGGATTGTTTGGAAATGCCCTACCGGCCCAACTTAGTCAATGGTTATTCAGATGTACAAAAAGGCAATCAACGGTATCGTCTGGGCGGAGTAAGCTGTTTGGCGGGAGATTTTTTAGAAGCCTATTCTTTTGATCGTCCATTACACGTCGGGGACGAAATAGAGTTTCTTGATATGATTCATTATACAATGGTAAAGACAAGTACATTCAATGGCATTCAACATCCTGCGATTGGCATCAAAAGAAAAAATGGAACTTTCGACCTCATTAAAACATTTGGGTATTCCGACTATAGGAATAGACTATCCTAATTAGTGCTGAACAATAATCTTCTTTGTGAATGCTTTATCTCCTTGATAAACTTTGAGAAAATAAATTCCCTCTTGAAAACCGGATGTTTGCAATTCATTAGATCGGCCAATTTTGATTGATTTTCCAGACAAGTCCATCAATTCATAAGAATCAAAATCACCTTGAATAGTCAATTTGTCATTTGCTGGATTAGGAAAAATGACTACAGCGGAATTTACATTATCTACAGAAGTGACTACATAATCAGAATCTGAAAAAACAGGTCGCATCATTATAATCCCTTCGACTTTATTATTCGGTTGCCATTCCTCTTCGGTATTGACAAATACCTTTCGAGTACCCAGAAGATTGTTGTTATCCAATCCAATACCAATGTAGTCATTAGTAAACTGTTGTAAGCCGATATAAAAATCCCCTGAAATGATAATCGGAACATCAAATTCAAATCGATCGAACTTATTTAATGGGGCACCACCAGGAATGATAAAAGTTTGTTCACGTAAGGTGCTGGCTGGCTCACCCGATAAGTCTTTAAATACTGAAAGAACAATTTCCTCTCTATCAGAAGATGGATTCAATTGAGGGAAGAATATGTCGATAGATGTCAATGTATCCGCTGAAGGAATGTTAAAATATACCGCGAGTTGGGATTTATTCTTATTGAGTCCAGCAGCATATTCAGCACTTCCATCATCATACGCAAGCGTATGATGTATTTCAAAATATGATCTCACAGTATCGTTCAGTCGATAATTATACAAATCATCTGTTAAATAAGAAATCACCTCTGCTCCTTCTGGTCCATCTATCGACTTGATGAAATAACCATCTGTAGTTGATGAAAATATTAACTCTGTTTGAATAAATAAAGAATCATAACCAACAAAATAAGATTTATTTAAAGCAGGAATATAATTCGTATTTCGTCCATAGCGGGCAATGAGAAGTTATCATCACTATCATAAAGATAATATAGGGTGGCATTGACCGTTGAACTATCCGTGTTTGGATAGTCGTAATTTGTCAAAGAATATTCAAATTCCACGGGGTGCACCTTATTCTCCAAAGTGGCAAAATCAAATGAAATCACTTGAAAAATAGTGTCTGGAAAATCAAACAGCACATCATAAGGAATCATAGTATATTCACTGAATATCGGTGTAGGAGGATCGGTCACGGTCCTATCTACCAAAGATTCGTTTATCGAAGTTCTATCCTGATTCAGATAGACATAATCAATATGCCAAGCATCATACGGCCCTAAACTATTTCCTGAAGCCCGAAATCTAAACTGGAATCCCGAATGAAAATAGTCATCATGATCTATCTGGATAAATACTTTTTTGAAGGAATCAAACAAACTGTCTGCCACGCCTATAAGCGCATACTCTTCAATCCAAGAGCCATTTTTATCCAAAAATTCAAGTTTCAAAGAATCCCTTTGCTCTGGTACTTCACCCAGTCCTCCCATTTGCCAATAGAATGAAAACCAGACAGAATCACGTTTCTCTAACTTCACTGCTTCTAAATCAATGGGTTGAGAAGTGAGCACATCTACTGTTTGGCTATTTACGCCTTCTGGATTATGAGGATTCCCAAATAAATCATGGCCATCGAAAGAAGCTACATTGATAGTGGGTGCTACATTTCCCAAAGTTCCATTGATCAATGCACCGGTATTACTGATCCAAAGAGTTGTGTCTGCTGCCATATTGGAAAATGAAAAATCATCCCAGAATGGCAAACTCACAGTATCTCTATTTACGCTTACTCTTGCAGTATTTGATATTGAATTCTGTGACCTATCGATAGATTTGACCTTGAGCTGAGCAAAGCAGTTGATTGTATTCATACAGAATACTATCAAAAAAACGACCCTCCAGACTTTTAATATCATATTACTTTTAACGAAGATTTATTCCAATATTTTATCTTCTCTATTATTCTGTTGGTAAATCCAGGGTTGGCACATCCTCAGAAGCAGTCGAATCAACTTCTACTATCCACAGGTCAATTTCCTGTCCTATTCTTGCAATTTTTGAAGCATTCGGAGAATGTTTAAACACTCTTCCTGGTTTAGCCTCAATGGACTGTACATCCACTTCTCCACTAGAGCTTTCTATTTTTTTGATGATCTTTCCTTCCTTTTCATAGAAAACATCTCCCAATTTCAATCCATACCCACGCATTACGAACACTGCCTCATCCAATACCATATCAGTTAAATTCAGCATTTGAAATGTTTGATTTCCTAATCCATCTCCTACTTCAAAATCTATCTTAGTCCCTTTTGGAATTTCATCACCTGCTTTCAATTTTTTTCCTTGGTAGTATTGACCCAGAATTGTATTCAATGCAAAATCTGGTCTGTAACGAATCTCACCCAAAAGTAGACCCAAACTTCTCAGTTCTAATTGCGCATTTTTCAAAGATCTCTGGATTAATGAAGGCATTTTAACCACTGGGGGCTTCGAAGAATTCAATGTAATGTAGATTTTTCGACCTTCTTTCACTTTTGCATTTGGCAAAGGGAATTGCTTCAATACTGCAAGTGGTGGAAATTTCGGTGAGTAACCAGAATCAGGCTCTATTTCATACCTTAGATCTCTCTCCTCCAAAAATTCACCTAAATCTTCAAGCAATATTCCTTCAAGATTTGGCACAGTCATGCTTTCTCCATGATTAGTGGTAAATGGCAAGTAGACATAAAATACGAATAATAAAATGGCAATGGAAGCCGCTATCGCTAGCCCAATATGCAACAATAAGTCTCTTTTCGAAGCTCCGGTTTTACTCATTTCTTTCTTTCAGTCAATTACGCGGCAAATTACATGGAATCATTGAAAAAAATAAATAAAAGAGCTCTAGAAAAAGTCAATTAAAAGAATGTTAAGTTAAATCTCTTCTTATATACATTTGCTAACAATATGGAGAAGAAAATCAAAGTAGGAATCTTGTTTGGTGGCAAATCTGCCGAACATGAAATTTCATTGAGATCAGCAAAAAATGTAATTGAGGCTTTGGATAAAAACAAATATGAGCCCGTGTTGATTGGTATTGATAAAAATGGTCATTGGCTATATAACGATCAAACTTCTTTGATTCTAAATGCAGACAACATTGAAAAAATTAGTCTGAACAAGGAAAGTGAAAATGTAGCTCTAATCCCTCAAAGTGAAGGGCAGCTATCCGGTACAAGTCAAAAAATAGATGTAGTTTTTCCAATCCTGCATGGTCCAATGGGCGAAGATGGAACGATCCAAGGGTTGCTTAAATTGGCCAACATTCCCTTTGTTGGTGCAGGTGTGCTAGGTTCTGCCGTTGGTATGGACAAGGATATAATGAAGCGGCTTCTTCGAGATGCAGGGTTGCCTATCGGTAAATATGTCACTATCCGCTCACATCAAGAAAGACCCATTTTCGATAGCATTGTTAAACAATTGGGGCTTCCCTGTTTCGTAAAACCTGCCAATCTCGGATCTTCTGTGGGAATCAATAGGGTTGACAACGAAGAGCAATACAACAAAGCACTCGATGAAGCTTTTTCTTATGATCACAAGGTAATCATCGAAGAATTCGTTGAAGGACGCGAAATTGAATGCGCCGTTCTGGGAAATGAAAATCCAAAAGCTTCAATTCCTGGTGAAATTTCTTTTACACACAAATTCTATTCATACGAAGCAAAATACCTGGATGATCAAGGTTATAAAATTGATATTCCAGCCAATATTAGTGACGAACATATAAAAGCTGTTCAAAGAATAGCTATAGATACTTTTCAAACGCTAGAATGTGAAGGTTTTGCAAGAGTAGATGTATTTCTAACAAAAGATGATAGACTTCTCGTAAATGAAATAAATACTATTCCGGGGTTTACTCAAATTAGTATGTACCCCAAACTATGGGAAGCCTCAGGAATTGCCTACAGCGATTTAATTGATGAATTATTACAACTGGCCCATAGCTAGGCATAAAAAAGAAAAGCAGATCAAGAGCTCGGTTTAAGCTACTGCTGAATAAGAATCTTATTAGAAAGGTTGGTAAAATCGCCAATGGCCTGTAGCACATACATTCCATTATTTGTACTCTTTATATTTTCTATCCGGTAGGTTTGATTGAGGGTATTTGGAAAAGTCTCCTCGGCGATTACATTCCCATCCAAACTAACAATCCTGAGAAGGATTTCTTCTTTGATATTGAAATTGAATTTTACTTCTATGAAATCTGACGCTGGATTCGGATATGCTCTCATAGATTCTTCAATGACAATTTGGTTCTCATCAGCTGAAACAAAAAGTTCAATGTTGTCTAGATATAAATTGTTGCCATTTTGATTGGTGAGCAAAAAAGCCACTCTAACATCTGCATGACCCGCCAAGTCACTCAGGTCAACAAAATCATTTCGCCAATCGTCTGCTGTCTGAGGAGACCAAGCTGTCTCGCTTTGAGTAACGGCTAACACACTACCCTTTTTGTTGTAAACTTCTAAGGAATAATCTTTTCCACAATTCGTAGAAGCCAGAATTCGTAACTGGTCATTTCTTCCAATCTTGCTGGCATAAGACACATCGAAAGTCATCGAAGCCTCTTCTGTATTTGAGAAATCCAAAACAGGGCTCACAAACCAATTCTCGATATTCAATGAGTCAATTTCATATCCCAAAAAAGTCAGTGCAAAATTGGTGACATTTTCTTCTCTAAATTCCGAAATCGTCCAATTGGTAGGTGCATCTGTTCGCACATAATACCAACCCGAATTCGCTAGCGTTTTGAAAATTTCTGACGTATTGGGATAACTTCCGTTTCAGAAGCGATTTCAAAATTCACCGTTTTTAAGTTATTGCTTAAGTCTTCATCTTCAACTCCATTGGGCTCCTGAATTTGAACAATCATTTGATAAGCATTATCCGAGAGATTTGAAATTTTTATCTCTATCACTTCTGTTTTCCCTGGCAGAAGTAAATTTTCCAAAATGATATCTTCAGTCTTACTTGTATTTCCATATGCATAACTCAAAGAAAAGCTTGCAATGGGTTTAGATCCTCTGTTCTTCACATGAACTTCCATAGAAACATCTGATTCACAAGTCACTATAGGTAATGACTCTACTTTATCGATGCCGATATCATAGTCATTCGCAGTACTAGAATAAATCTGAATATCGTCCAGATATAGATTATTCCCCCCACCGTTACTTCCAATAAAAGCAACAACAACCTCTTGACTTGCAAACTCACCAAAATTGATATCAATCTCCCTCCAATCGGATTGACCACTTGGAATAAACAATGTGCTAGTCTCTGCCGAAGTACTCAAGTTTGCCCCTATTTCCTCAAAATAATATATTCTCCCTTGGAAAAGTAGCTCCACAATCTGTAGAAACAACAACTGTCAATGCATCACTATAAAATGTTGGATGATTAGCATAGGCATATTTGAATCTCAAATCTGCGGTTGGCAATTCAGTTAAATCGAACACAGGGCTTAAGAAATAATCCAATTCTCCAAAAGACTCTGGTGCAGAACCAAAATAACTGAGCGTAGCTGCTTTATTTTCAGTAATTACATTCGGAGCCGTCCCAATACTCCAGGCAGAGGTATTCAAATTGTTATTTTTTGTCTTCCACAAATCAGTTATTGATTCATCCGTTCCTTTCAAAATCTTCCGTGAGTGGTGCAGTCTGTTTAGAGGGAAAAAAAGTAATTACTGCCTCACAATCATTATCCACATTTCCATCTACCCCGTCGTTTACAGATTCTATTTTAATTGAAATTTCATCAACTTCCGTTGTTATTGAAATCTCAGATAAATCTAAAAAAACAGATTGTAGTGGATTTCAATGTTTCAATGAATGAGTCTGTGACCACTAATTCTCCATCCAACAAAACCTGCAAGGCAAAAACTCGTAATATCATTTGTGCCATAATTTTTCACCTCAACTTGTGGGGCAAACTCCAAATTACAATTTCCGAACGTAGGTGAAATCACTGAGCGTATCCCTAAATCATTAGCTACCATGACGGCATCAACCTTTCCTGGACTTATCAGCAATTCTTTCCTTCTTGGGCTGTTCTCCAATACAGTTCTCATTCGGCTACCTTTGGCATTTCGAAAATAGATTCATACACTCGTCATCCGTATAATCCATATAGTTTTGAAACATATCTATCGTGGAGCAAGAGACTTGATCGACTGGCGGACAACCAGAACTGCTACTTCCTTGTAATGGTGTATCCTCACAGAAGTCATCCACTCCACAACCGCCATCACCCCATATATTGTCGCAGACCCAGCCAATGGCCTACTTCATGTACAAGTGTTCTACCTTTAGAAAAATCATCTGCATTGAATCCTGTTTCCGAAATATTCATAATCGACATAAACTCCGTCTATCAATCGGTTGAGGTTAGGATCTTTATCCATACCAGGTTCATTTGAAAACTGGAAATTTTGCAAATCCAAGCAAACCACCACTCAAATTTGCTACCCATATATTGAGATATTCTTCTGCAGGCCAATAGCTATTGGCTGCAAGTGCTTCTGCTTCATTGATGGTATATGAATTCTGATTTCCGACTACTCGCACTATCCCATTGGTTGGCAAGCCTTCCGGGTCTCTCTTGGCCAATACAAATTCGACTTTAACGTCCGCTGTATCCGGATGAAACATGGCAGGTGTCTGATCCTTATCTGCATTCATTCGACGAAAATCTTCATTCAGCGTTAAGATTTGAGAAGTGATTTGACCTACTGGGATATTTCCAGCTACTCCTTCAGTCTCATCAGATTGATGTACAACGTGCACCACCACTGGAATTTCGTACACTGTTTCGCTTTGCAAGCCGGCAACTCGCTGCTGTTTGACAATCTGTTTTTGAAATATTTTTTGCTTTAGCCAATTTTCAAATTGAATTTTCTGCTCTTCTTCATCCATGCTAGAGGTAGCCTTATTGAAGAGCATTGTGCCACACCTGTCTTGAGCTAAAGACAAATGGCAACAACTAATCAGCACAAAAAAGCAAATGAATTTCAATTTGAAATGTTCTTTAATTCCCAAATACCATTTTGAATGAACGAAAAGAACTTGAATAAATTGGGAAGTTAGGTAGGAAATAGAATTAGCTAATGGAAGCAACATTAACGGCATTAATAGCTTTTACTTCTGGAGCGACTCGTTTTACGGCTTCTTCAATTCCAGCTTTCATCGTCATTGGAGACATTGGACAAGATTCACAAGCACCAAGCAATTCTACCTGTACCACATAGTCATCATCAATATCAAGCAATTTTACATCACCGCCATCCGCTTCCAGATAGGGCCTGATATTTTTTATTGCCTGATCAATTCTTGCTAAAAGCTCTTGTTTCTTTTCTGCTTCCATAGGGTCAATGACTTACGTACTGTAAATTTAGTTCATTTGAACAATCTTTGTCTTTTCTTTCGAGGCATTTCTAATGGCTACTTGTCTCGCCACAGTTTGTGCCAATTCATTGAAAGCTTCTTCTGTGATTCCTTCTTTCATAACTGCAGGGTACCCACTATCTCCACTTTCACGAATGGACTGAACAATTGGGATTTCTCCCAAAAACGGAATCTCATACTTTTCTGCCATTTTTTTCCCTCCTTCTTTTCCAAATAAGTAGTACTTATTGTCAGGCAGTTCTTCAGGTGTGAAATAGGCCATGTTTTCCACTACGCCTAGCAACGGCACATTAATTTGTGGTTGTTTGAACATTGAAAGCCCTTTCTGTGCATCTGCTATAGCTACTTTTTGTGGAGTTGTTACGATCACAGCACCAGTTACTGGTACGGATTGAACCAAAGTCAAATGAATATCACTTGTTCCAGGTGGGAGGTCAATGAGTAAATAATCCAGCTCGCCCCACTTTACATCGCTTATGAATTGCTTCAATGCAGAACTGGCCATTGGCCCACGCCAAATAATCGCATTGTCCTTTGGAGTTAAGAATCCAATAGACAGCACCTTCACACCATACTTTTCAATTGGAATGAGCATATTTTTGCCATTCTCTTCGACCATGCTTGGCTGTTCGTGCTCACAGTCAAACATCGTAGGCATCGAAGGTCCAAAAATATCAGCATCAATGATCCCTACACTTGCACCTGATTTGGCTAATGCGACAGCTAAATTGGCTGTTACCGTAGACTTACCAACGCCTCCTTTACCGGAAGCGACTGCTATAATATTCTTTACATTTGGTAAAATCATAGACTTACTTCTCACACTAGTCACATCAGAAGTCATATCTATATTTACCTTCAACCCATTCAGAATAGGCTCCAGTGCTTTCAAACAATCATTTTTAATCACCTCTTTTAACGGACAGGCCGGTGTAGTAAGTACAACGGAGAAAGACAAAGCTTCTTCCGTAATTTCAATTTTTTGAATCATACCTAGCGTGACCAAATCTTTTTTAAGATCAGGATCCTGAACCTTACTCAGCACCTGCAATACTTCCTTATCTGTGATTTTCAAGATTAAAAATGGCTTGTTCTACAATTTTTTTGCAAGTTAAAGGATATACCGGTTTTGTATCACAAAATCAGGCAATTTCGTTTTAGATTTGCAGTCCCATACGGGCAGAATCAAAATCCTTACATCTAGTTGATCAAAAGTCAAACCATAGAAGAAATCAAAAGCAGGATGGACATCTATGAGGTAGTAAGTGACTTTGTCGCCCTCAAAAAATCCGGATCCAGTTACAAAGCCCTTAGCCCATTTACGAATGAAAAGACACCTTCATTCATGGTTTCCCCAGCCAAAGGCATTTTTAAGTGTTTTAGTACTGGGAAAGGAGGCGACGCCATTTCATTCCTTATGGAAGTAGATGGGCTGAGCTATATTGAAGCGTTGAAGTATCTGGCTCAGAAATATGCTATTACCATTGAAGAAGATGAAGTTGACCCCAACTATCAAGCAGAGCAAAGCTTGCGGGAGAGTTTATTCATCACACTCAATTTCGCCAAAGATCATTTCATAGAAAATCTTTGGGAAACAGACGAAGGCAAAAGCATTGGACTCTCTTACTTTAAAGAACGAGGCTTCAGCGAAGAGACAATCAAACGATTCGACCTGGGATATTCGCTGGATCAATGGCAAGGTCTTATAGATGCCGCTAAAGGAGCTGGGCACAAAGATGAGTTTCTCGAGCAAACTGGGCTTAAAATAGTCAAGGAAGACAAAGCTTATGACCGGTTTCGAGGTAGAGTTGTATTCCCCATTCACAACATTACAGGAAAAGTAATAGCATTTGGAGCCAGAACACTTAAATCAAACGAAAAAGGGCCAAAGTATATCAACAGCCCTGAGACTGAGCTTTATACCAAAAGCAAAATTCTCTATGGTATTTTTCAGGCTAAAAATGAAATTAGAAACCAGGAGAACTGCTATCTGGTAGAAGGATATACGGATGTGGTCTCATTGAGCCAAGCAGGCATCACCAATGTAGTGGCCTCTTCGGGTACTTCATTGACAGACGACCAAATCAAATTGATCCAACGCTATACCAAAAATGTCACTGTATTATTCGATGGTGACAAAGCCGGAATCAAAGCCTCTATGCGTGGCATAGATATGATGCTCACTGGAGGTTTAAATGTGAAAGCAGTTCCTTTCCCCGAGGGTGAAGATCCGGACAGTTACTCTAAGCAATTAGGTGGTGAAGCTTTCAAAGAATATCTCGATGAAAACGCACAAGACTTCATCGCCTTTAAGACAGGCATTTTCTTAAAAGAAGGTGGAGACGATCCTATAAAAAAAGCGGAGAGTATCCGCGAAATAGTACAAAGCATTTCTTTGATTCCCGACCCAATTCAAAGAACCGTTTACATTCAGGAATGTAGTCGATTACTGCACGTGGATGAAGAAACGTTGATAAGTGAAACCAATAAGCTTTTATTAAAAAACAGCAAAGAAAAATGGGAAGCACCCTCGCCTGAAATCCCGCAGGAAGCTTATGAGCCTGAAAAGACTGAAACCAAAATCAGTCGAGATGAAATCATCAAGATCCAGGAACGAGAGAGTATTCGAATGCTCATCAACTACGGCTCTGAACTGGTTGAAGGATTGGAAGAAGGCGAAATTTCTCTGGCAGATTACTTCATGTCCGAATCTGAGGATATTTCGTTTGAAACACCCATCTACAATAAAATTCTAGAAATATTTAAAGAGAATTTAGCTAATGGTCAAATCAGTACTATACAACAATTTCTTGACCATGACGACCTTTCAGTCAAACAAGCAGCAGTGGATTTATCGACTGAACGCTATGAGATCAGTACCAACTGGTCAGAAAAATTTCAAATTCATGTGGCTCATGAATCTCAAACATTAAAAAATTCAACATATACGAATATCTTGCGGCTCAAATTCCGTATCATTCAAAAGATGATTGCTGAAAATATGGAAAACATTAAATCAGCAAGTGAAGAAGAGCAAATCAATAAATTTTTAAGCATCCAAGGAGATTTAAAAAGCATGGAAATGACCATCGCAAAAACCCTAGGAAACGTAACTGTGAAGTAAACCCAAAGTAATATGCTAGACCCTGTATCAGAAGCGATTGAGGCAATAAAGAATGGAGAAGTTATCATTGTAGTTGATGATGAAGACAGAGAGAATGAAGGAGATTTTATTTGTGCAGCAGAAAGCATCACCCCTGAGATTGTCAATTTTATGGCCACACATGGTAGAGGGCTCATCTGTGCCCCATTGGTAGAAGAAAGATGTGATGAATTGGGCCTTGAACTCATGGTAGGTAAAAATACAGTCCTCCACGAGACTCCCTTTACCGTTTCAGTAGACTTGATCGGATACGGTTGTACCACTGGTATTTCAGCAAGTGATCGTTCTAAAACAATCAAAGCTTTGGTTGATCCTAATACAAAGCCTGAAGAACTAGGAAAGCCTGGTCATATATTTCCTTTAAAGGCAAAAAAAGGCGGTGTATTACGAAGAGCTGGACACACAGAAGCAGCCATTGACCTGGCTAGATTAGCAGGTAAATTCCCGGCTGGTGTTTTGGTAGAAATCTTGAATGAAGATGGGACTATGGCTCGTCTACCTCAGTTGAGAGAAGTAGCTGATAAGTTTAACCTAAAACTCATTTCAATCAAAGATTTGATCGCTTATCGGATGGAAAAGGAATCTTTGATTGAAAAAGAAATCAAAGTAGATATGCCAACTGAGTGGGGCAATTTCAAAATGACAGCCTACAAACAAATCAGTACAGGAGAACACCATCTTGCACTTATAAAAGGTGATTGGGACCCGAAAGAACCCGTAATGGTCAGAGTCCATTCTTCTTGCTTAACCGGAGATATATTTGGTTCGTGTAGATGTGATTGTGGAGAGCAATTGCACAATGCCATGACCATGGTAGAAAAGGAAGGCAAAGGTGTCATTGTATACATGAATCAAGAAGGTCGCGGCATTGGGCTTTTGAATAAACTGAAGGCTTATAAACTGCAGGAAGAAGGATTGGATACTGTCGAGGCCAACGAAAAATTAGGCTTCCAGGGAGATCATAGAGATTACGGCGTGGGTGCACAGATCTTACATGACCTTGGTGTTGAAAAAATAAAATTAATTACTAATAATCCTACAAAAAGAGTAGGATTGATGGGTTATGGCCTGGAAATTGTGGAAAACATTCCTATCGAAGTAGATCCAAATGTACACAACAAAAAGTACTTGGAAACTAAGCGAGATAAAATGGGTCATAGTATATTAAGGAATGATTAAAAAGGTTTTTATAATTTTCATATTCACAGCCCTTGTGCTTCCCAGCTTAGCGCAAGAGTTTTCCTCACGAATGTTCCATAAAGGTTGGTTGGTTACAGAAGACCAGGATACCGTGAAGGGAGACGTGAAATACGACATGGAAACCAATGCGGTACAAGTAGTGGTTGAAAACGAAAAAGTTAAAACTTTTAGTAGCAAAAAAATACTCTACTTTGAAATTTACGACAACGTCTTAAAGACATATCGTCAATTCTATTCCATACCTTATCAAGTCGAATCAAATTATAAAATACCCATCATTTTTGAAGTATTATATGAAGGCCAAACCTCTTTATTGGTGCGAGAGAAAATTGTAATGACCACCGATCCATATAGTCAAGCCTATTTCAATGGCCCAGCTGGCTCTTCAGAAAAATTATCATTTACATATTACTTTGTCGATACAAAAGGAAATATGAAAATGTATAAGGGTAAGAAAAACCATTTGTTCGAAATATTAGATAAGAACACTGATCAGGTTAGAGAATACGTAAAGGTGAACAAACTTAAGACTGATGAAATGAGGGACATTGTTCGTATTACGGCTTTTTACAACTCACTTTGATCATACGTAGTTTTAAGTATTTTTGGCTGATAAAACCTCTCTCATTGTATATACGCTTTAAAATTCTATAGCTTTGAGTTTAGACTCATGTGAGTCCTACTTATAAACTTTAAAAATTAGCTATGAAATTAAAAGCGCTATTTTCAACCCTAACCCTTTCAATTTTCCTTATCAGTTGCGGAAGCGATGACGACAGTAACGATCCATTTGCTGGAGTCCCAAGTAGTGATATAGTAGAAGTTGAGCTAAGAGACGCTACACTTTCTGGATCAGGAAGTTCTTCAGGTCGAGGCGCTGCTGTTGGTCAAAAATGGTGGAAACAAAAAATAAGTAAAATTGAAGGATCAGGCGTATGTGAAGACCTTACTGAGGACGTCACGCAGGGATACTACTATGGATTTTACCCTTCTGGTGAATACTACGCAAAAGCCTCTAAAGAAAGTACTCCAGTAAGAGCTGGAAGCTGGCAATGGGAAGATAACGATACCAAAGAGGCTATTCTTATTAGCAGTGTTGCCTTCACATTAAGAGGATTAAATTCAGATGAACTAATCATTGCAAGCGATCAGAGTCAAGGAGATTGCGGAGCTATTACCTGGGAACAATTCAACAACCCATACGAAGAATAAAATATTTACATAAACAAAAAAAAGGGAGCTCGTTGAGCTCCCTTTTTTTTGTTCATTTATTTACTTTAAAAATGTTACTGATAAATTGGCCACATCTTTTGGAACATATGGTGACATATCAGACAAATCTATAAACTCCGATGTAAAACCTTCGTTAGTTGGTACATCATCTCCTGCCCCAAGAAAACCAGTTGATTTATCAAAGTACGCCGGTGGCAAGGCATTGGTCAAATGTGCGTCTATCAAATCCTGATCTGTAATGCCTACGCTTTTAATTTCTGCATCAAAAACAGTATAAATTGAATAGTCATCCATCACATCTGCCGTTTCAACAGTGGATAGAGGTAGTGCTACCTCAGCTATTGCTATATCATTGGCATCATCTGCTCTGGCAATAAAGGCATAGTTTCTATCGACAGCAAGATCCGCATTAACCAGTTCCAAATCAGGGTGATTTGAATTTCCAAATACCTCATAGATATCTCCTTCCTTCACTACAGTCATTTTCAACTTGTTAAGCTCTTCATAATTTGGAAAACCATCTATCGTAACAGTCATTGTTTGTTGTGAATTATCGCTAGACTCTTTATAGTCTAGTCTATAAAAGGTCTCTACAAACTCCTCTCCTTCTAATCTATTGATATAGTAAGGATTTAAAATTGCTGTACCATTCACCGGATTACTATTCCAAACTACCTGAAGTGCGAGACTACCATCTTCATCTTCTACAATCATTTCGTGTTCGTAATTCGTTCCGTCATACGACACATCATTACTAAACGTGAAAGTCTTAGATCGACCATCTTCGTCACTTTCTATGGTAAAAGTTTCGACATTTGCTACATGGGCAATGCCTACTACAGTTACGATTTCTTGCAATACGGCAGCAGCTTCTTCACCCACATAGATAAACTCACGAAGCGCACCATAAATGGTATTGCCAGAAACAGACTCTGCATTCTTTTTTACACGTCCAGCACTTAATCCTGCTGAATTACTCAGCGTACTTGGGATATCCACTGTAAACGTTTCTGGAAATTCAGCCACCGACTCTTCTTTAGCTCCGTCCTCAATACAAGACCACATAAAAGCAGTCAAAATCAAAAGCAAACTGACATTTTTCATAATTATTAATTTTAATAGGTATCTTTTTACAAATATTTAAAACTTTTCTGATGTCACCTTCATCATAATACCGAAACGCACAATTAACCGATTAAGTATTTATGAGTACCGCGACATTGCTTGACATTGCGATGAATCATTCAGAGACTATCATTGATCGTGCCAAACTTGGTGACAAGGGGGCATTTAATAAACTGGTGAGTCTCTGGCACAAGAGAATTTATAATTTTTCTCTCAAATATTTTAATGATCATGATCTGGCAACTGAAGCAACACAAAAGACTTTTATTAAAGTTTTTGACCACTTAGGGCAATTAAAGGAAATTGAAAAATTCAAGTCGTGGATATATGTAATTGCACTAAACCAGTGTCGCGAAGAAGATCGTAAATTCGGTCGATTGTCTAAAATGTTTGTTTCTTCTGATGAGGTAAGCGAGGTAAAGTACAAACAAGAACAAACCAGCAGTCCAGAATCAGATTATGTCAAATCAGAGATGAGTGATATAGTGACAGAAGCAATCAATGAATTAGGGGAAGAGCAAAAGGCGGTTTTGATCATGAAAGAATACGAAGGGTTGAAATTTAGAGAAATCGCCGAAATATTGAACGTTTCAGAAAATACGGTAAAATCAAGGTTGTATTACGGGTTGAGCCATTTAAAAAAGATTTTAGAAAAGAGTAGAGCATTTAATGAATCATACCATGATGGAAAATAAAATAGATGAGGCAAAGATCATCGGCTATTTGTATGGTGACTTGCCAGATGAGGAGATCAAGGAAATCGAAGGATTATTGGAAGAACATCCAGAACTAAAAGCTGAGATGGAGAGTATGCAAGCCACAAGGAGTGCACTGAGCACACTTGAAGACAAAGAGATTATCCCCCCTACTTTTGTTTTTAATGAAAGACCGCATACCATTTCTTTCTTTCAATCAGAAGCCTTTAGATGGGTAGGTTCTATTGCTGCGGGTTTGAGTTTATTACTGATTTCAGCAGCACTGTTGAATTTCAATATATCCAATTCAGCTCAGGGTTTGCAGATTGGATTTGGTGAACTCACTCCTTTACCAGATGAAGAATTGAATAAGGAAAATGTAAAAACCTGGATGACTGAAGTCATGGATGGTTACGAATCCTCGACTGATCAGAAAATTGCCGCCATACAAACACAATTGACCGCTGAAATGCAAACCCAAGATCAAAAAAACATGGCACTAATGACTGGCATGATGAAGAGCCACGCAGCCGGTACGGGTCAGTTGATGCAGCAATATGTGGCACAATTAAATGATGAAAATAAAGAGATTATTCAGAATTTCTTTACTGTGTCAAATGAAAAACAAAAGAAATATGTTAAAACTGTCATGGCGGATTTCAATGAATTTTATCAGAATCAAAGAAACTACGACATGCGATTGATTGAGACTAGCTTGAGCAAAATACAAAACACTCAGGATGTGAAACAACTGGAACAAGATCAGTTGTTAGCCAGCCTGTATGATATGGTCAAAACTCAAAGTAAATAAGAACACGCATGAAGATTAAAAATAAATTAATAGCAGTGATATGTTCGTTCCACAGTCTAACAATCTGGGCTCAGGACATTGATCAAACCAAAATGGATCGAGATCTTAATATTGCTGAAGATGTGGTCTCATCACTAGTGAAAGGTGAATCCAATGATGGTCGGTTTTATTCTGCCAGCCCAAAGGCCAGTTATATTCCAGGCTTTGGAGTTATGATCGACCTCAATAGTTCAGGTAAATTCTATTCTCACAATTTCGATCCTTCATATAACCTCACATTTGTACTAGACGAAGATGATTTTCACATCGATATAGATGAAATGGTAGAGCTAGAAATGCAGGCCGAAATGCTAGCCAGACAAGCGGAAGAGATTGAGCGTCATTCGGAAATAATAGAAAGAGAGAATGAAAGAATGCTTAGAGAACAACAACGAGCCTTAGAAGAAAGGGAAAGGGCACTGGAAAGACAAATGGAGCAACTGGAGAAGAGACGAGAGAGAGAGGAAGAAAGAGAAGAAGAAAGAATCCGAATGGAGCGAAGAGAGGTAGATAGAGTTGTAATCGAAAGCGATGATGAATACACTTACCGCTACTCTTATAGTAATTCCGAAGATCAGGACGAAGAAGACGATAGAGGATATAATTATGAAACCAGAGGTTATCAAAAAGATTTTGAAGACTTAAAGCCTTTATACAGACAAGTCATGGTTACTTTTTTGACGGATTATGCGGATCTCATTGGCCAACTTGCCGACAGTGAACAAGTGATGTTAGTGACAAAGGGTGGTCCTCAAGGATTTGGAACTGCATTATATAATTCTTCTATTCAAGTTGGGAAATTCAGCGCTTCTTCTACTAGAAAAAATATAGCTGACTTCAAGGCCGGCAATATTTCCAGAGCAACTTTTGAAAACAGGATCAATTTTGTAGATAGTAAGGGTGATGAAAAAGTAGCTGCAGATTTGGAATTGTTTTCGAGTATTTTCCAAAGGTTATACAAAACGGATTTGGCAACGACCTACTATACCTCCTCCCCTATATCATATGAAAGACTAAAAAATTTCGGAGTGATCTATAGAATGAAAATGTATGCTTCTATCACAACAGGAAGGGATAGCTACAAAATGCCGACTCAACGAAAAAGCAACCTCAGTCGAAAAGAAAGAAACGAGGAAGTAATGGCCCTGTATCCTCAATTCATCAACGAGTTTAAGAAGAATGTCTTAGACTATGGAAAGACTATAAAAAGCCTGGAAGGCGATGAATCTATTCTCTTTCAAATAAGAATAACAGATTGCAACAGTTGTGACATACCTAGTGAAATCAATGTATTGGTCAAGCAACAAACATTACTGGATTTAGACGGAGGAAGTATCAATAAAAACGAAGCGATCCAACAGATTCAAATAAAAGCAGCTAGTTAATCTTTACAATAATTTCAAGTATAGTCTGGGGCGCCCTAAGCAAGCGCCCCTTTTTTTTTACAAAACAAACATAGCTGCAGCCTGTCTTTCATTATCCTCCACCGCCTCTTTTTGAAGAGTGAAATCATTTGTCTTCACATCATATACATACTCCTCTTTAAGGGTCTGCTTGTTTTTGGCAATGTACTCGATAGCGTCCAGGGCATAATCCAATTGTTGATTGGTCATTGTAGGGTGTAGTGACATTCTAGCCCATCCAGGCTTTCCTGTTAGGTTTTGACCATCTATGCCATCGGTGAGCCTTTTGGATTGTGACTGGTCCAATTCGAACAAATAGTGACAATACGTGCTAGCACATGCCCAGCCACCTCTAATCTGAATACCAAACCGATCATTCATAATTCTGACAACGGCATTATAATGTATGTCATCGATATTAAAAGAAACTACCCCGATACGTTTAGATTCTTGTTCTCCCACTATACGAACACCTTCTATCTGATTCATTCGTTCGAAAGCTTTAGCAACCAACTCTTCTTCTCGTTGCTCTATATTCTTAATCCCCATCTTATCCTTCAACTGAATAGCTAATGCTGCTCGGATCGCTTGAAGAAACCCAGGAGTACCTCCATCTTCCTTGGCTTCGTCATTGGAGGTAAAACCATAATCTCCCCATGGAGTAGTCCAGGTTACATTTCCTCCTCCTGGCACACATGATTTACCATTATAAATCTCTTTATTAAAAAGCATAACGCCGCAAGCACCTGGTCCACCTAAAAATTTATGAGGAGAGAAATATATAGCATCAAGGGCCTGTAGTTCATTTTCAGGATGCATATCCATAGCCACATAAGGAGCTGTTGCAGCATAATCCACAAAACAGTATCCTCCATTCTTGTGCATCACTTCAGCCATTTCATGAATAGGAGTAATAACGCCGGTCACATTGGATCCGGCAGTAAAAGCCCCGATCTTCAGTTTCCTATCGGCATATTTGTCTATCTCGGCTTGCAATAAATTGAGATCTATTTTCAAATCTTTACCAGGGGGAACAATAACCACATCCGCAACCGTCTCCATCCAAGACACATGATGCGAATGATGCTCCATATGAGTGATAAAAACTATCGGTCTCTCTTTTTCATCCAGTTTTGGTGAATTTTGTTGCATACAAAGCCCTAAGATCTGCTGAAGTCGAACAACACCTCCTGTCATTCCAGACCCTGTAAGCACAAGCATATCATTTTCAGAAGCATTAACATGATCTCTAATAATCTGCTTGGCTTGATTATAAACCGTAGTCATTAAGCTACCTGTTTTATTAGAATAGGAATGTGTATTGGCCACCCATGGGCCAAATTTTAGCGTAATAGCCTCTTCAATCGGACCATACAATCTACCGCTCGCTACCCAGTCCGCATATAGCATTTCAAAGCTACCGTAAGGTGTATCGAATGATTGACTACAGCCAACGACATTTTGTCTTATCTCGTCGAAATTCATTGGATCAGTGTTGTTTGGATTGCAAATTTACAAATCTACCTGTAGGAACAAATTAATTAAACGACTAAGTGTCTAGATTAAAATGTGATGCTCACTTGTCGATTTTTTTTGATTAATTTACTTCATCTTATCGTTCCATAAATAGCGTTATTCATTAATTAGAATCAAAATGAGGCTCTTACTTTTGCTATCTATCTTTATTGGGATTGGAACGTCTAAAAATATAGCACAATCATCTCTTCCCTTAAATAAAATAGATAGCTTAAAATCGCAGGTCAAAGCATCTACTGACAGCACACTGATTGACCTCTACAATCAAATCAGTTGGGAATACAGAAATATAGCGATTGATTCTTCTATTCATTATGCACAAAAAGCACTCACTCATTCTCGTGAATTGAATTATCTAAATGGAATCAACCACAGTCTAAATTACCTTGGAATTGCTTATCGAAATCGAAGTAATTACTCCAAAGCGCTCGAACTTTTTTTTGAAGCTTTAAAGTCTTCAGAGTATTCTAAAGATTTGCAAGAAATCAGTTATACCCTCATAAACATTGGAAACATCTACATTTTCCAAACCAACTACGAAGGTGCTATTGATTATTTCCAGCGCGCATTGGAAAATGCCAAAATCATAAACAATCAAAACATCATGGCTTACTGCTATTTAAACATTGGCAGATCACTTGTTGGTCTGGATCAATTTAGTGAAGCAGAAGAATATTATCGACAGGCCCAAGACCTTCGTAAATCTATGAACGACTTAGAAGGAATTGTAATTTCAAATGTCGATCTGGCAGAATTATATATAAGGACAAATCTTCCAGACAAAGCGTTGACGTTGTTGAAGGAAAACTTGATCAATGTCAAAAGACTAGACCACACGAGTACTCTAAGCCTCAGTTACATCAATATCGCCCGTTGTTATCTAATGAAAAATAATCCTAAAAAAGCTCGAGAATATGTCCAGAAAAGCATGTTGCTCAATGAGGCACATGGATTGAAAAGTAATATGTCGCAGGCATTACAATTACTCTCTGAAATTTCCGAAAAGACTAATAATTACAACCTAGCCTTGAATTATTATAAGCGTTATGTAGCAACTAAAGATTCTATCTTCAATGAAGAAAACACAAGAAAAATCGAGTCTCTGCACTCACAATATCAAACCGAAAAAGCTGAAGTAGAAACTAAATACCTGAGAGAGCAATCCAGACTGAATGAAGTAATCATTGAACGTCAACGCGCCATTATTACACTAGCTGTTGTAGCCTGTCTTCTCTTTCTCACAGTCGCAATGGTAGCTTTTTGGTCTAGCAATGAACGCAAAAAATTGAATGCTCAAATTGAAGATCAGAAAGAAAGAGCGTTTAGACACAATAATGACCTGATCGACATTAACAATGAAAAGAATAATTTAATTAGAATTCTTTCCCATGACCTCAGAGCTCCTATCAACAATATCAAAGGTCTAACAGAGATTCATCAATCAGAGCATCAAGAATTTGGTGAATCAGAAAATCATACTTTGAACCTGATCAAAAGCGAATCTGATCGGATACTTTCAATGATTAGTAAAATATTAAATGTAGAAGCACTTAGCCCCACCCCTCAAACAGAAAATAAAGAAAAAGTCAATTTGGTAAAAGTTGCCAACGACACAATCGCGAGCTTCAATTCAACAGCCAAAGCAAAAAACATAGCTATCAAGGGTGATTTCAACGAAAAGGAATGCAATATCCTTGGAGATAGTATACATCTGCATCAAGTCTTAGAAAACCTGGTTTCTAATGCAGTGAAATTTTCAAATTCTGATACGACCATTACCTTGGACATAAAAATCATTGGACATTCTGTCCAATTGAGTATTCAGGATCAAGGGCCCGGCTTAACAAAGGATGATAAAAATAAGATCTTTAAAAAATTCCAGACATTAAGTGCTAAGCCTACAGCAAATGAAGTATCAACAGGACTAGGGCTATCTATTGTTAAAAAATATGTAGAAGAAATGGACGGAAAAATCTGGTATGAGAGTGAATTGGGAGAAGGCACCAAATTCACCATTCAATTTGATCTAGTATAATCAGTTCATTGAACCAGCAAAAACTCGTAATTATTGCATGCGTTGTACAAGGCAAAAACCGTGAGATCAGGTTGTGTCGCCACTGGAAAGTAAAGTGCATGAACCTCACCTCCACCAACTCCGAAAATTTCATCGGTGATGGACCCTAAATTATCCCTTTCTTCAGTAGTTAGATCGCAAGGGTAATAATCGTCAGCGGGGTCTACACTTGATGTAAACTGTATATTCACCTTATTCTCAGATGCACTCACTACATCAAATTTTCTAAGTGCAATTTTAGGGTTTCCGTTGTCGTCTTCGTAATAAAGCCCAGTGGCATATTCCGGTTGCACTAATGAATCTACACTACAAGAGAAATATGCACTATCACTATCCAAAAAACCATAATTGAAAGCAAAACCGGTAGCTGTAGGGAAATAATCGTTGATAGATCCGTTTTCTGAAAGTGAAAATCCATTCGCATCGGCTACAAAAAACACATTTACACTATATGGGCTGTCCTCCATTGGCTTAAAATCAAGTCCTTTGGTATCAAACAATGTTTTGTACATCGTGGCAGCCCCTAACCCTGTGGCCGATCCTGTATAAACTGGAGACATCGTAGAGCCACCAGTACACATCGGGCTTCCAGTTTCAGAAAAATTAGTCAAACTAATTTCAGAAAACGAGTAACTTTTTCCCGCCAAACTGAAACTGAACGGATCCGTCAGCACTAATTTGCCATCAAAAAAACCATAACCTGAAGTTTGGTCTAAAAGAACCGAATTGTTATTTGACACAATATCAGCATTCGTTAGTCCTACGGCGGCACTGCGTAAATTGATACTTCTTTGGTCCAAACCGATACTCCAGAAAAGGGAAATATTCTGATCAGCCAATGCAATTTGTTGAGTGGTTCCAACAAATAATGAACTGATCGTATCATACGCCAGCATATTTTTTGACAGCTCTCTAGAAAAAACATCTCCTGCATTGGCTGAGGCAGGGATGAGAGTAATTACGGTTTGATCTCCAGAGTTATCAGATTTACTAGCAAAGAGCAAGTTTTCACCTTCTTTGCCTAGATATATGAATTCAAATTCTGCTCCAAAAGTGGAGGCATTCTGCTCGAATAAAAAATGAAATACACCATAGGTTTCAAAGATCATTTCCAAACTCAATTTTGTATCTATTCGATAATTAATAGTTTGATCAAAGAAGTAGTCTTCATCTCCAGGAACATCCGATTCGATATGAACCGAACCATCCTCGTTAAAATTCAAAAGAATATAGAACAACCCTGATTCAGCTGTTGGTTGATAGTTCAGCACCCAACCATTGGCTGGTGCAATGAGCTCACTTTGCAATTCTGAAATAGCAGCCATGCTTCTTTCCGCGGGAGGAGTAATTTTATCAATCTCATTACTACAGGAAGCAATAAGAAATAGAATAACAATATATAGTCCTTTCACTCTATTCATAATGATTATAACCTTGATAAAGCTGATACTCTCAAATCATCCAAGTCAATACCAGTTGATTTTAAGTAATGTTCCTTAATAGAATTAAGCTTTTGCAATATCAATATTCTACCAGCATTTCTGTCTGAGCATGCCGCTGTTATACAATTCTCTTCCAAGTTGATATAATCATCAAAAAAATCTTTTTCCGCCATGTAAAACGCAATGATCTCAGCAAAATCTTCATTTGGACTACTTGTGCCATATGGCGACACAAAACCTCTTTTCAGCGCATCATCATCAGAAAGGTTAAACCATGAACCTGCGCTAGTATATCCCTCAGCTGAAATTTCTTCAAACGCTGAAGGCAGTTTGTTATTCTGGTGTACGATATGAGCAAATTCATGGTAAACAGTATGTAGTTGTCTTAGCAACCATTCTTCATCATTAACATCTATAGAGTTGACATCTGTAAATGTAATTCGAGCGCCCGCATCCGCAGTACCTAATGTGACTGTTCCATCTCCATTATAAATCAATCCGCCTAAGAAAACTATTTCTCCTGGTACGTATCTCCTAAAATAAGCTTCGCCACCATTCACATCTTTATATACATTTATCCAATATTCATCGATCAGATCTAACATGGGGCGCACCACTTCTAATTTTGGAGGTGCTACCTGCTGACCTGGATCTACGAATTTTTCATCGTACCGGTAGCGAACAGCAATACCATATTCTTTAACGAAATTATTGTCTATATAAATATCTAAATCAGTAGTAGGTTGCTCAATATCTGTAACAGGCGTATTTAACTTCTCATCTTCATAACAAGAAATGAGCAATATTGCGACGAAGCCAAATAATAAGCTATGTTGAAACCCAACTCCTGCCTTCGTTATATATTTCAAAACTCCTTTCATACTATCTTATATTAGGTTCTAACCCTCCAACTTCTTGTGCAGATGTCGGGATTTGTAACACCTTTCTTGCATCATCTGCTTCCAATGTCGCTATTACTGACCCATCAGGCCCCAAATGTTGTACTGGTACTTGAAAACGCTTCAGATCGAACCAGCGCATCCCCTGCGCGATGAATTCTTTCTGTCTTTCCAAGATTAAATACTCATATAGAATGGTAAAATCTGTCCATGTAGCTGGGTAAAAATCTCTCAACAACTCCATAGTTAAAGTCACATCACCACCTGAATATCTATTGTTCGACAATATTTGCAAATCTGAAAGTGCATCTGCGTTATTTCCCAATTGAATATTACATTCAATGCGATTCAATAATACTTCCTCCCCTCTAAATGCAAGCGCGATATGATATGGAGTTCCCACATTTGAATTGATACTACTTCTTTCAAACAAACTTTCATATCGGACAGGATAGAGTGCATTCTGTCCTTTTACCCATGCAGGGTTTTCTCTTTCATCTGTGGCTTCGTCAAACACATTTGTAGCGAATAAACTTCCGTAATCATTTCGATCAATTCCATAAGCAAAATCTGTTCGCTGAACCAGACTAATCTTCCTCATCAACATCAAGTTACTTGGCAAGTCAGGCGATGAATATAATTGTGGATATCCAGTAGTAGATGACTTGGCTGCCCTAAACTCTTCTGATGTCATGTCCCTAACAAAGGCAGCTGGATTGCTTCCTAATAATTCGTTGGAATATTCTAGACATTCAATGAAATTTCCAGTAAACAAATAGAATCTAGATGCAAAAGCCAAAGCCGCATTTCTAGTGAAATGGTACTTTCCACTATTAGAATAGAAACTATCATCAACTAGTGCCAAACCTTGCTTTAAATCCTGCTCTATATCACTATATGTTTCTGAAACAGTTGGTCTGGTATACTCAACCAAAAATTTTGTTTCGGGCGTTTTTATATAAGGTACTCCCAAACCATTTCCATTTTTAAATATCCAGTTGTCCTCACTAAATAAATTGACTAACATAAAATGACCATACGCTCGCGCTAAAAGAGCTTCACCTTTAATGGCATCTCTATATGCTCTATCCTCTTCATCAATTTCCAATTCGTCTATAATATTAAGTACTTCGTTGGCATGTGCAATCGCTGTATAGGTCTGATACCAAAAGAAAGCGGGAGTATCCTGTTCATTTGGATCTGAAAATGGATCATCCCAAACGTACATTTGCTGATGTGAGGGTCTGAGAGTTGTACCAATTGTAAATGTAAAATCATCAGACATCCAATCCGTAAAAGCATAACTGGCATCAGAATATGCGTTGGTCATTAATTGTGCTGCCTTATCCAAATCATCGAGTGAAACTCTGTTATCTGGAACCTCCTCCAAAAACGAATCACAAGAAGCCAATAATACTAAAACTAGAATCGCCCCCTGTTTAAATTTTTCAATTAAAATTTCTATTTGATTCACTATGAATACGGTTATTCTTTGTACCAATTTCTTCATATCCTTAGATTCCAATATTTAAAGAAAATGTTACCAATCTCGGTTGTGGCAATGAAACACCACCTGAACTGAAAAATTCTGGATCTTGTCCATTCAATGCATCATCAGAATAAATTAACCACAGGTTTTGACCTTCGACACTCAGGTTTACTGAGTTCAATCCTATTTTACCGACCCACGTTGTTGGTAGCTGATAAGACAACCTTATCGTTTTTAATCGGATATAATCTCCATCAGCAACTCTTATATTGCTTTGATTATATAATGAGTAACTATTCAAATCAGAACCACCAGCTGCAACTGTTCTAATCGGCAAAATGGCTGGTACATTTGTAATATTCTCATCGCCTGGTACTACCCAACGATTAGCCAATTCTGCTGGTAATGCATCAAAATCAGTATAGTTAGATTGCACAACATCGTTCAAACGAATCTTGTAATCAAACTTGGATGAAAGCAAAAAGCTAAAAGATAATCCTTTCCAAGTAAATGTATTGGTCAATCCTGCGCCTCCTCTTGGTTCTGTTGAACCTTCATACTTCAGTGTAGTAGTTAAGTTATCACGACTCTGCAAATCATACTGCAATACCACTTCCCCATTTTCATCATAAAAAGTAGGGTATCCTGAACTATTCAATCCAGCGAATCTTGACGAATACAGCCCCCTTCTTGGTCCGCCTAACACTGCCGCACCATTCTGACTCAAAGCATCTACTAATCTTGGACCGAAATCCAATCTGGTAATTTTATCAAAAGTATAACCAATGTTAAAATTGGTCGTCCATGAAAAATCACCTCTGGTCATGTTCACAGTATTCAATGTGAATTCAAAACCTTGAGATTCCATATCTGCAAAATTTCCTGTTTTTATACTTTGGCCACCGACTCCACTAGTAAGTACCTGTCCGATCAAATCAAATGACTGCCTACTATACCAATCGATAGAAGCGTTCACCCTACTATTCAATATGCCCATATCAACTCCTACATTCAATTCTTTAAGTTTTTCCCATGTCAACTCCGAATTGGTTAAGTCTTGAATATACAGATAGGGCTCCTGATCTGTGGGTCTCACCGTAACATCAGCTTGTAGATTGAGCAATGCGCTAGCATTGGGTGGAAGGTTTCCGGATATACCATAAGTTGCTCTTAATTTCAATTGATTAATTGTGCTAAGATTTGACATGAAATTTTCACTATGGATGTTCCAAGCACCACTTACATTCCAAGTAGGCAGGTATCTGGCACTTTTGCTTTCTCCCAATTGATTGGATCCATCATACCTCACGGTAAAATTTGCTATGTATTTCCCTTTGTACGCATAACCTCCATTTAAAAACAAACCTATAAATCGGTCTCTTAGCTGATTCTGAGAGTAAATGTCAATATTCTGAGAATTGAAAAATTCGACAATATTTGGATCAGTTACTGCTATTCCTCCACTTTCGTATACTACGCCTAACCCTGTTGTACTCTTTTCACTTCTGTTAGTAAATCGAATTTCTTGGCCGCCCAAAACATTAATTTGGTGTATTTCATTATAGGTTTTAGACCACTCCGCACTAATACGGCTAAAGAAGTTAAACATGTCACTTTTGTCTAAGTAATTAAACCCACCAATTGGCAATACAACCACAGGGTTTAATCCAGGATTGTCTGGATCTCTATAAAGTAAATTGTTAGCATCTTGAATAAACTGTGTTTCGTTCGCTCTATAAGCCTCAGACTGGTTAGACTTTTCATGAACCGTATGATCTCGTTGTGTAGTTGCATATCTCAATTGCATGACACCTTTCAAAGAAATGCTTTTCGTGGGATTAAGTTCAAAATCCGTCTGAGTAGAAACATCAGTCACATTGATATCAATAAAATTATATTTAAGCTCTTCCAAAATGTTGAAATTCGCATAATTTCTTCTGAAGTATTCTAATTCACCATTCTCATCATACGGACGAATTGATCGACTGGTATTCAAAGCATAACTCAACGGATTAATATCAAAACTTCTACTATATCTACCTGTTATTGGATCAAACTCTCTATTTCTTGTTCCTGGCACCGTTTGATCACGGTAGCTCGCTGATAGCTTTAATCCAAATGTGAATTTTTCCGACAAGAAATAGGTGTTCCGTGCGCTCGCTGTAAGTCTTTGAACTTTGTCGGCAATAGTTTGACCGGCATCGTGCAAATAACTTAATGAATAGTAACTATTCGATTTGTCAGTTCCAGATGTAAAGCTTAATGAATGCTGTTGTTGTAATCCATAATCCCTAAACAATACATCAAACCAATCTGTATTGGCATTTTCATACTGATTAAGGTACTGTTCATTCAATCCACCTCCAGAACCCCAAGGAATTTCATGCCGAGCGATTTTAGCATACATTTTGCCCATGGCCCCGTAGTTTTGAGCTCGAACGGCGGTAGTGATATCTATGAGTCCTTTGCTTGCCATCTCACGATACACAGACATTTCTTCTGTAGAATTCAATAAACTAAACTGATTGTAAGTTGGTCTTAGTTTAACTGAATAATTTCCTGAATAATTAACCCTAAGCGCACCACTTTTCCCTCGTTTAGTCGTGATGACTATCACCCCATTGGCTGCTCTAGCTCCATATATTGCTGTTGCAGAAGCATCTTTCAATATTTGGAATGATTCGATATCATCTGGATTGATATTAGCTATGGATGAACTGATTAGTGTATTGGCATTTCCTGAAATAAAGTCATCCGTATTGACATTGGATAAATCTTCCAAAATCACTCCGTCGACTACAAAAAGGGGCTGATTATTTCCATTGATGGATGCGTTTCCTCTAATTCTAATTTTAGGCGAAGAACCAAAGGTACCAGAAACGTTATCTACATTCACTCCAGCCACACGTCCTTCCAGCACTCGACTGACATCAACGATCCCATCCACTTTGATGTCATCCATTTTCAAGTTCTCAGAGGCTCCCGTAAACAACTTCCGATCTACTTCTTGAAACCCATTAACTACAACTTCCTGTAGCGCAACAGATTCTTCTTCAAGTTTTATCTGAAACCTTTGATTGGTATTTGAAACAGTGATTTTCTGCTCCTTCATCCCAAGCATTCTTACGATGAGCACATCGCCTTTTGAAGCCTCTAGAGAAAAATTACCCTCTAAATCAGTAATTGATCCATTGGTTGTATTTTCAACAATTACTGAAACACCAACCATCGGTTCACCACTTGGGTCACTGACTTTTCCAGAAACCCTTGTTGTTTGAGCAAATAATGAAATATTTGAACAAAAGGATAAAATAAAAAACAACAAAAAACCTAAGCCCCTTCTAGCCATCAAAAAGAATATTTAATAAGAATTAATAAGGTAATCTAAAATTACTCCTCTCGTGAAAAGGCAAAAACCAAATCTAAAGGGACATTCTTATAATAGGCCGCTCGCTCGTCGTCTGAAAGCGAATCGTTGAAATATGCTATTCTTACAGAATCCACAGGATACCTTGCTTCTAAGGCATCGATGGAATCATCTCTAATCATTGGAAAGGTAGTCTTTTGACTCATATAAAGATCATCATTTTCATTCAATAGAACTTCAAAATCTTCTTCATCCAATAGATCACTTTCTAAAGTCAATACCTGCGTCAAGGAATCCAACACCCATACACCAGTATCACGCAACACTTGATAGCCATAGTATTTTTGCTTTCTCTCAAAAACAGAATCTCCTTCCATAGTCAACTCATAATACACCAAAGGTGATCCATCATTCAAGCTCAATAAACTGATGTCATATTGCGTATTATTATAACTATCATAAGCTTCCTCTACACCCGAAAAGATAAATCCATTTAAATACCATGTGCCGACTTCATTAGTGTCGAGCAACATATCTACAGGTTCTGGATCTTCGCTACTACAAGAAGCAATAAAAACAAGGGAGAAAGCAAGCAATACGGATTGTAAAAAATTTTTCATATGGTACGATTTAAGGGAATCTCTCGTCTTTTTGAATTCCCATTTGGTTGAAATTTTGAACCTTTTAAATATATCAACTTAAAAGGCAAAGACCCTTGTTTTAAAAATTAAATTTTGAGTAATAATTTTTCGCAAGGGAAAATTACGCAGGAGCACTATTCCACACCCGAATAACAAATGATCTATTAGAACAGTCTTTACGCTGGTATTCGATCAATTACTAATTAAACAAAAAAAAACAAGAAATGGTTGATGACAGGTCCAGGTTTATTTTATGAATTTCAAAATTCCTTAAAAACGAAATTCATTTCGTTCATTATTTCCTATTAATTTACAACTCTACGAATCTCTTGAAAACCATTGACTGATCATAATAACTTTCTAAATTCTCTAGCCAAAAAGTGCCAATCCCAATATGGGGATCAATGTGATAAATTGACCATAATTTTCCCAAACAAGAGAGCCGGAGTGTACTTTGCTGACTACTTAGCTCAATTGTACGATCGTCCGATATGGTCTCCGGTTATTTTAAGTTTCGAAGAATTTGTCGAGCAGAAGCAAAATAAAAATTTTGCTGATGACTTACAGATGATCTTTCTGCTTTACAAGGCCTACAAAGAGATAGTCAAACAGCCAGAAGATTTTGATGCTTTCTTCCCTTGGGGGGAAATGATCCTAAAAGACTATAATGACATTGATAATTATTTGGTGGACGCAGAGCATATCTTTAAGGTGATTAAATCCCAGAAAGAACTGGACGAAGCATTCCAATATTTAACAGAAAAAGATCAACAAGTTATCCAGGGGTTCTGGAAGGGCTTCCTCCCTACTCCAAACAAAAAACAAAATGAGTTCATATCGACCTGGTCTATTCTAGCGGAGCTCTATCATCGGTTTAATGCACTTTTGGAGGGTCATGGGTTGATTTACAAAGGAAGAATGTTTCGAGAATTCTCGGAAAATATTAAAGAAGAAGAGATCAATATATGGTTTGCTGGATTTAATGCACTCACTAAAGCAGAAGAAAAGATCATCAAGTCTTATTTGGAATATGGCAAGGCTGACATTTTCTGGGACGTTGATGAATACTATTTCAACGATGACAAGCAAGAGTCCGGAACTTTCTTTAGGCAGTATGCATTTGACAAACACTTTAAGTCTAGTATCCAGCGTGATCTCAAACGAAAAATCAATGAGGCCAATCTCAATTTGAATGTGCTTGCGGCTCCATTCAGTATGGGGCAGATTAAAGCAGCAGCTCAGAGAATTGAGAAATTGAATCTCTCAAGCGCCGAGCAATCAGAATTATTAGTAATTCTAACAGACGAATCACTACTCCAAAGCACCTTACATGCTTTGCCAGAGCATATCGAACTAGTGAATGTGACTATGGGGTGGCCAATAGCTCAGTCCAGGATCTATCTCTTTGTCTCCAAAGTGATTGCTCTCTATGACAAATATCAATCCAATGAATTTAAAAAGGTTCAGCACAAAGAAGTCATTAACCTCCTGGAATACAATGACCTATTCAGTATTGGTCAAGATAGAGTTGGGAAATTCAATTCTGAAGGCATAAAAAACAACCATGTTTATCAAGAAGTTGAACACGTGATTGAAGAGTTTCCAGAACTAGAAACTATTCTAAAGTCTGCGTCAACCACACCGAAGCTCATTGCACAATTCATCACTTTTTTCAATGAACTTGATCTCAATTCGCTCACTGACATTGATCGATCTGTTGCGGTATTAATTCATGGCACTTTGAAAAGGATTGACTCAGCTTTAAAACAACACAGTGTACAACTTAGCTTTACTTCATTCAACAAGCTCTTTCTGAAGTTGGGCAATTCTATTAAGCTTCCGCTATCTGGAGATCACCAGCATGGCATTCAGGTGATGGGGATTTTAGAAACAAGGAATCTCTCTTTTAAACATGTATTGGTCATTGGAATGAATGAAGGAAAATGGCCTAAAGACAGCTCAAACACCTCTTTCATTCCGTACAATATCCGAAAAGCATTTGACTTGCCTACAGTGGAACATCAAGACGCTATGCAGTCCTATCTGTTTTATCGCTTGCTGCACAGTGCTGAGAATCTTTGGATCTCCTACAATAATATTTCAGAGTTTAATCACAATGGTGAATTGAGTCGGTATGTTCGACAATTGCAGTATGAATCCAATCTCAAAATTGACACTTCATCGCTTGTAAATCCTATAACTGCAGAGACTCCCCAGCAAATTACCATTCAAAAAAAGGGCGATGTCCTGGTCAGGTTGAACAATTTTCTAACTTCTGACACGAACACATACAAAAGACTTTCCCCCTCTGCACTCAACACTTATATTGACTGCAAACTTAAATTTTACTTTCAGTATATCGAAAAAATCAAAGAGCCAGATGAATTACTGGAAGACATGGATCCTTCGCTATTTGGCAATCTGCTGCACGGAGCGATGGAGCACCTATATGAGCAAAAAAAGCACTGGACATCTGAAGAAGTAAACAATGCCAAGTCTCAATTAGATCAAGCGATTCAGCAGTCATTCACTGAACAGAAACTTTCAGAAAGTCAAGGTCAAACGGGTCGACAATTAATAGCTTATGAGGTGATCAAATCCTATATGGATCGCATCTTAAACTTTGATAAACAACATGCACCATTTACTATTTTAGGGCTTGAGGCTACAGATTATCATGTAGACTTTCCTATAGAAACGATGGATGGAAGTGTGAAAGTTGGGCTCAAAGGTGTGATAGATAGAATCGACGAATATGAAGAAGTGATCAGGGTATTAGATTATAAGTCTGGTCGAGATGATCGTAAATTTGGATTGATGTTCGACTTGATCGACGGAAAATCCTCTAAGAGGAATAAAGCAGTTTTTCAGTTATTCTATTACTGCCTACTTTACAAAGAAAACCATCCTGACATAAAACGTCCCATTCAGCCCGGTCTATTCAATAGCAAAGATTTGTTTGACGATAAATTTGATGCTTTAATCACTCAAACCATAGATCGCAAAAACAGAATAGTACTTAATTATGCTGATTTTGAGGAAGATTTCAAAGAAGTGCTACTCTATCTTCTAACAGAATTGTTCAATCCTAACATCCCTTTTTCTCAAACAGAAGATGAGCAAAAATGTCAATATTGCACCTATAAACAGATTTGCAATAAAGGATAGACTTACAGATTTTTGTCAAAATTGTTTATCACTAGTATCCACAATCAAAACATCTAATACTATGCTTAAAAAAGTAATCATTGGACTGGTCATCGCAATTATTGTGTACTTCGCATATGGTGTACTCACTACCCGATCACACAGTCCACTTACGACAGTTGAAGGGAATTCAGGAGAGTTAACAGTTTCTGTTGATTATTGTCAACCTTATAAAAAAGGCCGACTGATTTTTGGTAATGAAAATGATAATGCCCTTGTTCCTTATGGAAAATACTGGAGATTAGGTGCAAATGACGCTACTGAAATCACTTTTAGTCAAAATGTAAATTTTGCTGGAAAACCAGTTGATGCAGGCCGATATCGTATGTACGCTGTTCCGAACGCCAGCAACTGGGAGATTTCTCTCAATAGTCAGCTTGGTGAGTTTGGCTACTTTGAGCCTGATTATACGCTTGACGTGCTCAAGGTTAAAATCCCAACACGAATAAATCCAAATATTATAGAGCAGTTTACCATGACTTTTGATAGTGATTCTACAAGTCTGTTTTTAAACATGGGCTGGGATGCCACTATGATCAGAATCCCAATCACCAAACAGTAAAAGAAAAGGCATAAAAAAAACCATTGTGATATATCACAATGGTTTTTTTTATGCCTCAAAGCGGCCATATTATGCTAATTGAGCATCAATTTTTCCGGCCAAAACATTTTTTGGAACTGCTCCTACTTGCTTATCTACAACTTCACCGTTTTTGAAAACCAACAAAGTCGGGATGCTTCTTACTCCATATTTAGCAGACATTTCTGGGTTAGAATCTACGTCTACTTTCCCTACAACTGCCTTACCTTCATAATCCCCAGCAAGCTCTTCCACTACAGGTCCAATCATCTTACAAGGTCCGCACCATTCTGCCCAAAAATCCACCAATACAGGCTGATCTGTTGATAATACGTCATTGAAGTTGCTATCTGTAATTTCTACTGCTTTGTTCATGTCTATTTTTATTTAAATATTGTTATGCATCGAAAAACGCAAATATAGTTCAAATAGTTGATGCCAAAAGATTGATTTTAATGATGATCAGATAAAGAAAGTCTATCTTTCTAAAGACTATTGCAAGCTAGTCTTTAAGCAATACGCCATTGCTATATTCATACTCCAATGTCATGTTGCCGTTTTGATCGTACCATTTGGCGGTGCCATGCATTTTACCCTCATACCAATTGCTTTCTTCCATGATTTTTCCGTTATCATAGTATTGAGAGCGTTTCCCTTGAAATTCTCCGGCTACATAGTTTCTTTTCTCCGCAATCACACCACTGTTGTAATAAATAAACTCACCTTCCTCTATCCCATTTACGTAATAGGCCTTCAAGGTAAGATTGCCTTTATCATCCATTTCTAAATGAGTCCCATGCATGGTTCCTTTCACATAGGTAGAAATAGATTTTACCAATTCATTGGGATGATAAGTGATCCAACTTCCATTTCTATATCCCTTGTAGTATTCTCCTTGTTGCTCTATTTTTTCTCCGAACTTTATAGTTGCCTTGACTAAACCAGGCATATGCTGAAACTCTATTCTTTCCGCATAATCTGGTAAATTATCTAAACTCTCAGCGCCGCCAGAAGAGGCTACATCAGAATCGCAGGCATCTAGTATAATTAGAAATCCGACAAGCAAGTAAATAGTATTCTTCATTTCAAACGATTTAGATTCAAGAGTTCAAAAGTAATTTTTTTTACATGAAATTTGAACTCACTCGCTCCCAGTCCTCAATGGTATCTACATCTATCAATTCGGGTAGCAAAGCGTAGTTTTTATTAAGCGCTGAAATGGCTTGAATTGTTTGATTGATTACTTGGTCCGTGCTCCAATCTATTCCTTCAAACAAGCCAGATTCAAATGCTTTCATACCCAGCAAATAGTAGCCCCCATCATTCGCAGGGCCAAGCACGAAATCGTTGTTCTTCAGTTCCTTGAAAGCTTGCAGGATATGTGTCGCTGTGAGTTCAGCACAATCAGTGCCTACAATACATATTCTATCATATTCTTTAAATTCCTCACGAAAAGCAGCAGCCATTCTATGACCTAAGTCTCCTCCTGCTTGCATTTTTCTTGTAGCCTTTTTCCAATGATCATTCTGATCGACTTGCTGTGTATAATAGACAATCAGGTCAGCCTCAATATTGGTCGTTTGTTCTTGTGTATAAGCCAAGAGTTTTCGGTAGATATCGAGTGCCATCTCATTTCCAACAGATTGAGCCAATCGAGTCTTTACCTTACCCAACTCTGGATTTTTGGTAAAAACAATCAGTGCTTCATTCGACATTTTTGAGCAAAGGTTTATTTTTTAACAATTCAAAGGCAGCCAACCCAATCACCACAACATATTCAAAAGTTATCCAACCCATTGGATGCTGATAGCCATGATCCGAATAGCCTAGATAAGACAAAAATATCAATCCTGACCAAACCAAAGGAAAAGCAAGTTTTGTAAAGCAACTAAATGCCAATAGTGGTATAATATACCAGGGGTGAACTGTAGTTGCAAAGAGCAACTGAATAAACAATACAATGGTAAAGGCCATCGCCCAATCGGTTCGTTTGTTAACTGTAAAAACAGAATAGCCAACAATTAAAACAAGGGCAATAACAGAAAGCCAGGGTCCGGCAGTCTGTACTACATCATACCCTTTCATCCAAAAACCAATCTCACGTACGAGAAAAAAGAAACCCGCATTGAATTCAAACTTTCTAAAAAATAAATCCAACCCATTGCCCAAACCATCGACTATTTCCAAACTCAGAAAAGGCATGGAAAAGAACAGCAACACAAACCCCAACAGAAAGTAACTCAAAAGGGACTTCCTCCACCCTAGTTTCTTAAATAAAACGGGCAAAAACATCAACGGAGTAAGTTTGGTTAGCACACCCAAGGATAAAGCTATGGATCCACCAATCCATTTCTTTTGTTCATAAAACCACCAGGCCAGCAGCATAAAAAAAATTACAACTCCTTCAAAATGCAGATTAGCTGTAAGTTCTAGTATAACCAATGGGTTCAGTGCGTAAACGAGAACCCTTGCCACATGCTTCGTCAAATGAAACAGCAGATAGATTGCTCCTATTTCAAATAACAGAAGTATCAACCTAATCATTGTCATAGACCAGAAAATATCCTTTACACCGAAAAGGGCCGGGATAGAAAAAACGTACTGACTAAACGGCGGATAGGTGGAATGATAGGCTTGTGAATTTAGTTTTTCGTAAAGAGATTGGTACTGACCCGGCAGGCCATCTATTAAAGCTTCAGGCGTAGCCTGGTATGGACTCATGTTATCCGTCCAAATCCGTCCATCCCAAATGAAACGGAAACAGTCATCTGACAAAGAGGGTGATCCAAAGAACAGTGTTAACCTCAACAGCACAGCAATAACCATCAGTTGCTTAAAGCTAAATTCAACTTTGAAAACTATAAACAAGTAAGACAAAAAAGCAATGCCATAAACTGGAACTAGCCAAACACTACTTCTAATCATGCCATACTGAATACAAAGCATGGGAATGAGTAATCCCAAAATAAGCCAAGCGGTTTTTAACCCTAATGGCTTTTTAGGCATGCTTGATGTGTTTCAATGAATGAAAAAATACGATACCAAAACCTATGGCGAGCATCAGGTGAAAAATGATTAACCCAAAATCTTGCAACATCCAGGCTGATACAATCCCCCAAACAAAATAGACACACAACACCCCCTCTACCAATGTCCCCCAAGTCAGTTTAGGCTTGATATATTGATTGCTGGTCCAGCTTTCCGTCTTTTTTGTAATATTGAATTTTGGTGTTCGAATGAAAGGTGTTTTGAAACCCAAATACCCCTCCATCACAGCAATTGCATTGTGCAGGGCCAACCCCATAGAAAAAGAAAGGAACAACGGGAATTTCTTTAGGAAAGCTGTTTTGGTTTTGACCTTTTCTATTTGCTTTAATCCAACATAATAGAAGGCTGCAATCGAAAAGAAACCAATCAAGAACAAACTGCCCAGGTTAAAAAGCCATTCCAGGCTTGGGTTTGAACTTTTAATATAAAGCATAGGGATACTCAAAACAGAAGCTGTTAGTAGCAATACGAATACACTACTATTCAACAAATGCATAGCAGCATGCGCCTTAGTTTTAAAAGATTGATCAGACTTGAATACCTTAAATAAGTTCTTTTTAGCTGTTTCGGCAGCTCCCTTGTTCCACCGATATTGCTGCGATTTGATGGCCGACATAATCACTGGCAGCTCTGCTGGAGACTCCACAGATTCATCAAACTGAAATTGCCACCCCTTGAGTTGTGCTCTATAGCTGAGATCCAAATCTTCTGTCAGCGTATCCGCAGACCAGCCACCAGCATCGAACACGCAGGCTATGCGCCAAATTCCAGCCGTACCATTGAAGTTCATAAAGCTCCCCGAGCGATTACGCCCACCCTGCTCCACGGTAAAGTGTGCATCCAAACCAAAAGCCTGCATTTCGGTGAGCATAGAATAATTCTTGTTTACATGACCCCAGCGGGTTTGTACCATCCCTATGTTGTCGTTCACAAAATAGCCAATCGTTCGTTTGATGAAATCGGGATTGGGTAAAAAATCTGAATCAAAAATCGCCGTAAATTCTCCTTTGCAAATTGAGGTCCCATAAGCTAGAGCACCTGCTTTAAATCCCTTGCGATCATCCCTAATAACATGCTGAATATCAAAACCTAATAATTGATAGTATTCAACCTTTGCATTAATAAGTTCGACCGTTTCATCTGTAGAATCATCCAACACCTGAATCTCAAGTTTTTCCTTTGGGTAATCGAGCTTTACCACACAATCAATCAATCTTTCGGCAACGTACTTTTCATTAAAGATGGGAAGTTGGACGGTGACCACAGGCTCAAATGATTGGTTGAATTCACGAGATATTTCAGGCTTTGGACGCGTATATACCCAGGTCAGGTGCAGCTGCCCTAGACTGAACAAAAATATGGCTAACAAAGCCGTACAATAAACGACCACTACGATCCACTCCATCTACAAATATCTAAATATCGTTTGAATGATTTTGTATCCAGCCAAAATGGTTCCTTTAATAGTTCCGGATATCTTTGATACACCAATTCTATTGCGATAGTTCACTGGCACTTCGGCTATTTTCATTTTCATCTTCGCTGCTTTTAGTTGCATCTCTACCGTCCAGCCATAAGTTTTATCTTGCATATCCATGGCCAACAAACTTTCATACTTCACCGCCCTAAATGGACCTAAGTCAGTGTATTGCACTTTATACAAAACCTTTAAGAGATAGGTAGCCAGCCAATTGCCAAAAACCTGTTGTGGGGTCATGGAGCCCTTTTCTTTTCTACCCAAGGCTCTAGAGCCAATCACAAGTTCGGCATTGCCCACTCGGATCGGTTCTAGCAAAGCATGAATAAACTCCGGATAGTCCGAATAATCGCCATCTAAAAAAACTACCGCGTCAGGTTTGGGATTAGTATGATGTGCGATGTAGGACATCCCTCTCAAACAGGCATTTCCGTAGCCACGAACTACTTCTTCCAGTACTACGGCTCCCCGTGCCTTAGCCACTTCCATCGTATCGTCCGTAGATCCATTGTCCACCACGATGATATTTCTAACACGTTCCTTAGGGATTTCGTCAATCACCATACCCACTGCATTCTGCTCATTGAGCACGGGGATGATTACATCTACGATCTGAGGTTTGGGCATCAATCCTCTGGATAAGGAATGAAAATGAAATTGGTGAACTTTTCATCTACAACAAACAAGCAACAAAACTCATCGGGGTTTTTGTATGCCTCTTTGAAGATATCTACATTCTTTTCTTTCACGAGATCGCGTTGAACAAATTCATCCAGATAGGACGCTGAATAATTCCATTCTGCATCCAATTCTTTTTGCTTAATCAGAATTTGACCCACGCCTACATCAGTTTTCGCTATCGGAAAAATGGGATAATCAGAAAAACCTCTACTTCTGATTTGGTACGAAGCTTCCTTCAAATTGTCTGATACTTTAATGAAATCCTGGGTAATCGTTCCCAGGTATTTACCGCTTAATTCTGGATCGTTATTCATTCGTTTCAGGCTGTTTTCAAAATCATTCCTTATGAAGTTCAAATCTCGATAAAATTTTTCAAGTATTATGTATTTCCTGGTGTTAGTCTGAATAGAAATGTAAAAGGGTATTGATTTAAACGCAACAATATTGCAAGAAATAAAATTGATTGATATTATTGCAACTTAATTGCATTTATCTAGTTTGAAATGAAAGAGAGATTTTTTAGCCTACACACGGACTTTTTAGGATTTTTGATATCAGTCTTATGTGCCATTCACTGCGCGGGGCTACCTTTCTTACTCAGTCTCTTACCCATACCCTGGCTAGGGTTTCTTGAAAACGAATGGATAGAATATGCCATCATCCTATTCAGCTTTTGTATAGCCAACTATGCACTGATCAAATGCTACCTCAGGCACCATAGGAACCCCCTCGCCTTGATTATTGTTTGTATTGGTTTCCTTTCTATAGCTATCGGTCACACTTATTCTATCCATGTCTATGAAATACTTTTTACCACCTTAGGTGCATTGACAATTGCCGGCGCTCATTTCATCAATTGGAAGCATGTACAGCTTTCTATGATTCGATAAGTTTTAACAGATCAAATCAATTTTTTAGTTCAACTTTGGCTCTAATCAAAGTATGAGCAATCAAGACAATCCAATCACATGAATCGAAAACCAGTCCACATCATCACCGGTTTTTTAGGTGCAGGCAAAACCACTTTTCTCAATCACTTGATCAAAGAACAGCTGCCTGAACGCATTTTTGTGATCGAAAATGAGTGCGGTGCTACCAACATAGACGGTGGCTTAGTCATGGATGGCGTTGAGGATTTGGTAGAATTGACTGCTGGGTGTCTGTGTTGCTCATTAGCCGATGGACTCCTGGATATATTGGAAGATGCCTACAAACGGCGAGAGGAATATGACCGATTGGTCATCGAAACTACAGGGATAGCAGATCCATCCTCAATCGTTCAGGTGTTTTTAGAAAACCCGGCAGTAGAAAAGGCCTTCGACCTGCAGCAGGTCATTTGTCTGGTGGATGCCGGACAGGTAAAAGATTGGCTCAATGAAGCCGAAGAAGCGCTCCGCCAAATATCAGTTGCCGACGTGCTTTTGGTCAACAAAGCGGACACGGTTTCCCAAGAGCAAGTGAAAGAAGTGACCGAACTGCTCAAAGGCATCAATGTGCAAGCCAAGACGCTAGCTGGCAGTCAAGGCAAATTTGACCTCAAAACCATCCTGTCCGTAGGCACCACCAAACCCGAATCTGTAGAATCCTTGGCTCAGGTACATGAGCATCAGCACGAGCATTCGACCACGGATTCCAACAGTCATAAAATCACCACATTTACACTCACTTTCGCTCATCCGCTAGATCTCAATGAGCTTCAATTGGATTTGAATAGAATAGTGCATTTGTATCGAGAACAAGTATATCGAGTCAAAGGATTCATCGCCATTCCCAATTATCCTAATCGGGTCATCTTACAATCGGTGCGTAGCAGCTTCATCGCCACTGACGGCAGTCCCTGGGAAACTCCTAAGGACCGGGTAGGCAAACTGGTATTTATCGGTCGAGGTCTACAAAAACAAACCTTCGAAAAGATGTTCAAAAGACATATGGTGAGGCCCGATTAAAAGGGGAAATAATTAATGCATAATCCCCTGATCTTGCTGTAGATTGTGCAGTTCATGCTGTAACCCATACTATCCTGAAAGATTATGGAAGCCTCTTTAGATTGTATGAAATGTTGACAAAGCTCATTTCTTTGTAAGGAAGGTGATTTAGCCTAATACCTATTGCATCAGAACCCTGTTCTAAGAATTTTACTAATTTTATTAGGTGGAACAATTAAATGAAATACCTTGGGAGATAGTCATTCCGATGACCACGACCCTAGTAGGGGTCTTTTTTGGTTGTATCTTAATTCTTACCCATTTTCAGACTGGCAGGTATTTAGGACTGCTCATATTAGCCTATTCGATTGCGATTGCCCCAATAAGTCTGACCAACTTACCGATCAATCATTGGCAAATCATAACCATACTACCCACCCTACTTTTTATTTATAGTAAGGCATTTTTCACACCAAAATCTAGAATTCATTACTTTGATTTAATTCCAGTTCTATTATGTATTGGATTGTATTACGTTCCTCTTCATGCTGGAAAAGTATTAGCCGGTTTCACTATGTTGCTGTATGTGTACCGATTGATTGTCTTTGTCAGACAAGAATCAAACCATAGAGGGATACAATGGTTTGCAAATCCCGGCGCTAGGTTAGTTTGGTTTCGGAATTTCATAACTGTGAACATTATTGGTTTGGTCATATTACTATGGAATACTGAGGCTTATATCATGACGGCACTCGTTTGCTTCAATATGGTGTATGTGATTTATCAATCCTGGAGTGAGTCGAATTTTTTCACGGAATTACCTTTAGGAAACAAATACCAAAAGTCTACCCTTCCTCCACAAATCAAAGCAGCAGTTTTAGATAAAATTGAGACAGTGATGGAAGCTGAGTTTTATTTGCGTGATGATGCCTCCTTATCCAATTTAGCCGATGAGTTAGGAGTAACCGCTCACCATCTATCCCAGATACTCAATGAAACATTAAAAATCAGCTTTCAAGATTTAATTGCCAGATATAGAATCAGAAGAGCTTGTCAAATTCTGAAGGATACAGCGCACAATCAAGACAAAGTAGAAAGTATTGCGGCTATGGTAGGATACAATTCCAAATCCTCATTTAATGCTGCTTTTAAGAAACGAACCGGGCTGACTCCTACAGCATACCGGAAATCCAAAAATGTACGAACTTATGGGGAGGCACACCTCACCCAACGGGAAGTACCAATAATCAATCAGTCTGGATTTAGTTTGAATCATGTGTTTAATCTCAAAATGAACAGAACCATGATACGCTCCTCACTAAGAACCCTGCGAAAAAACAAATTGCATACTGCACTCAATATCCTTGGACTGGCCATTGGACTCTCTGCCTGTTTAATCATCGCCGCATATGTGCAATACGAGTGGTCTTATGACAAGCACCACCCTAATGCTAAAGATTCATATCGAATCGCCTTAAATCGAATCTATCCAGGGTATGAAAAGAAATGGGCCATTACCGCTCCAATTCTTTCACCTACGATCACCCAAGAGCTACCAGAAATAATAAACTACACCAGATTGCAGTGGGACAACTCCTTGTTTGCCAAATCTGGCGAGCCATTGGAAAGTCAACGAATTACTGGCGTGGACTCTGGGTTTTTCAAAGTATTCAAAGCCGAAATCATCAAAGGTCATGTGGACAACAACTTTTTCAAGCGACAAGATGGAGTCATTCTGACTCAAAGAGCTGCTGATAAATATTTTGGACAAGAAGATCCCATTGGCAAGCTATTCGAAATCCAACTCGCAACAGAAACCAAATCTCGATTGCTCTCAGTAGAAGCTGTTATTTCCAATCCTTCACCTAACTCTCATCTTGACTACGATATTCTTACAGTAATAACCTTGATTCCTTTTCCTGATTGGATGTATACCACGTGGGGCACATGGAGTGTGTATTCTTATATATCCGTACATCCCGGAACAGATCCAGAGTCACTAATTAAGAAGATCAATGCCATTGCAGAAAAACATCAGGCTGCCGGAAACGATGATTTTGATGCCTGGCAAAGCGCCGGTAACTCCTACAATTATTTCCTTCAGCCCATCACAAGCATTCATTTAAACTCTAACCTTTCAACAGAATTTGAGGCTAATTCCAGTGAAACTTTTGTCTACTTTTTTGCCATTGTAGGCGTCTTCATCCTGCTTATGGCTGTTGTCAATTTTGTAAACTTGTCTACCGCCAAAGCCTCCTATAGAACGCTTGAAGTGGGTATTAGAAAAGTCGTAGGAGCTAGTCGAGGAGATTTAATGATTCAGTTCTTGATAGAATCTACCTTGATGAGTATTGTATCTATGATCTTCGCTTTAGGAATCACACAGCTCTTAATTCCGGAGTTTAACGAAGTGGTTGGGAAATCCATTTCATTGCAATCACTATTTTCACCTACAGGTTTGGCCATACTTTTAGTCTCTCCAATATTACTGGGAATCTTTGCGGGCTTCTACCCTGCTTTGTACTTATCAAATTTTGGTCCTTCTACTGTATTTCAAAAATTCAATAGCAAAAGAGGTAGAGAAAAATTGCGTCACCTTTTGGTCATAGGTCAATTTATTATAGCTGTAATATTGATTACCGGGACGATCACAGTATATAGACAGATGCATTTTATCACCAACAAACCACTAGGCTTTGATAAGGATCAGTTGATCAAAATAGATAAACTGCCTTTCTCTGGTGAGAAGATTGAAGTATTTAAGCAAGAAGCTAAACGTTTACCTGGAGTGAAAAGTATATCCACCACCAGCTTTCCTTTGGACGATATCAGATCTGGCTCGACTCTCGGATTAACTCCAGGCAACGAAAGCCAGGTAAATACGACTTGGCTGATAGTAGATGAGCAGTTCATACCTACCATGGGGATTCAACTGGTTGCAGGAAGAAATTTACTTCCTCATGAAGTAGGAAACAGCAGCGAAGAAACCGAAAAAATTCTATTGAATATGGCTGCCATTCAAGCCTTGGGTCTCACTCCATCAGATGCCATCGATAAAGTATTATATGAAACCACAGGAGTTAAATGCACAGTTGTTGGAGTATTTGAAAATTTCATCTATGAATCCCTTCACAATTCTGTAGAACCACTACAATTATCTGGCGCCTATTTTCCACCATCTTTTCGATCAGCTACTATCAAAATAGACCCTCGACACATGAAAGAAGCTACTACAGCACTGGCCTCTCTAAGTCACCAATTGGCACCGGACAAGGTTTTTGAGTTTGATTACATGGATGAGTCGATGGCACAATATTATGAAGCGGAAAAACTGACAGGAAAACTTTTTGTTCTATTTTCTGGTTTGGGCATTTTCATCTGCTGTTTAGGGCTTTTTGGTTTGATGAGTTACGTCGTAGAGCAGAGATCCAAAGAAGTAGGTATTCGCAAAGTTCTAGGCGCTCGCATCCGTAATATCATTATGCTCTTATCCAGGGATTACCTTAAACTGGTATTGATTTCTTCTCTTATTGCTATTCCTATCTCCTGGTGGGGTGTTAGTCAGTGGTTGGATGGCTTTGCTTTTCGAGTTGAAAACTCATTGCTCATCTTCCTGCTCGGCGGATTTGTTGTCACCGTTGTTTCCTGGGTAACAATTGCTTTTTATGCTTTCCAAGCTACCAAGTCCAATCTAGTCAATGCACTTAGGAGTGAGTGATTAATGCATAATCCCCTGATCTTTCAGGAGCTTGTACTTTTCACCACAATTCATACTAGTGAGTTCAGATCCTTTGGCTCCTTTACCTTTTTTGTATTGGGCTCTATTTTTGGCCACATAAGACTCATAAAAGGCTTGAGCTTCTTCCCTGAATACATCTATCACATGTCCATCAACTTCTTGATTATGTGCATCATTGTCGGGGTAAGTTTCTATGAGTTTAGCCAATTCTGAGTCGATTTGGTCCAAATCATTGATATCCAACTCACCATGGTTAAACCTGGGTACACCCAAAACAAACTTAGTGATATAATGAACGGCATAAATATCTTCGGCCTCCAAAGAAGCTCCTTTGACTTCTAGTTCCCTTTGCATGGGCAGGGCAAAGCTTTCGGCTATAAAAGAACGTTCCGTTCCATCCATAAAAACCAACTCTTCATAATTCTCTTGTAGCTTTTTAGTACCCGACAATGGGTCTTTACCTTTCTGTCGATTCTCCTTCTTCTTTGCTGCAATAGCCTTCTCCGCTGGCCTTAATTGAGGAGCCGTGGTATTCCAAGTGCTAAGAAATTCATAAAGTGGTTTCCTGATTTTACTCTTTTCAGAGTGATGAAGTGTAGACACCTTAGCTGAAATAGCATCTTGTGCTAAAGTGGGAATGGCGAAAAAAACAACTATGACTAAAGGGACTAATGATTTAACTGCATGCATGGTGGAAGTGCTTTGATTTCGAAATATAAATTTAAAAATATTTTGAACGCATTCCTATCCCTGTCCAAGGGGCAATACAAACTCACCTACTATTACATGCAACATTATTGCATTTTAGAGTCGTAAATTTTATAATTGCAACATTATTGCACTTAAATATATAGCATGAAACTATTCTCAAAAAAGAAACTACCAGTAACCGTGCTTAGCGGATTTCTTGGTGCAGGCAAAACCACCTTGCTCAATCATGTCTTAAATAATCGAGATGGGCTCAAAGTAGCTGTCATTGTCAACGACATGAGCGAAGTAAACATAGACGAGAAGCTAATAGAAAATGGATCAAAGCTTTCTCGAACAGACGAAAAGCTGGTGGAAATGAGTAATGGCTGCATCTGCTGTACCCTAAGGGAGGACTTAATGATCGAAGTTGAAAAGCTAGCCAAGATGAACAAGTTCGACTATTTACTCATTGAAAGCACAGGTATCTCTGAACCCATACCTGTAGCGCAAACTTTTTCATTTGCCTCTGGAGATGAGTTGTATGATTTAACCAAAATCAGTCAATTAGATACTATGGTGACCGTAGTGGATGCCTTCAATTTTTTCGAAGACTTTGGCAGTGCAGACACCATATTGGATCGAAATATGACCGACGATCAGGAAGACGAACGATCCATTGTCAATCTACTCACAGATCAGGTAGAGTTTGCCAATGTCATTGTTCTCAACAAGGCTGATCTGGTTTCTGTAAAGCAATTGCAATTACTGAAAGGTATGCTTAATAAACTTAACCCTGAAGCTCAAATTGTCAGTACTACTTATGGAGCGGTTGATCCTAAATCCATTCTTAAAACCGGTCTATTCGACTATGACAAAGCTGAACAAGCAGCAGGGTGGATCAAAGAACTAAACAACGAACACACCCCCGAAACTGAAGAATATGGCATCTCCTCTTTTGTTTTCAGACAGCGAAGACCCTTTCATCCCGAGCGCTTCTGGAATTATGTAAATCACACCTGGCCTAGCAGTGTCATTCGAAGTAAAGGATTATTTTGGATGGCTTCCAGACCTGATAGCGCCTTGATGTGGAGTCAAGCCGGGGGTTCGCTCAAGGCAGAACCTTATGGACGCTGGTGGGCGGCAGTTCCTTATAAAGAACGAGTGAACAACCTGGGGTACATGGAACACCAGAAATTGATTATGAAAAAATGGGATAAGCAATGGGGTGACCGTCTGAATGAACTGGTGATTATTGGACAAGATATGGATGAGCATCAAATACGGACTGATCTGGAAAATTGTCTGCTACTGGAAGATGAAATAAAAGGCATGGAGTCTGGTGGAAAATTTCAAGACCAATGGCCTATATGAAAAAAAAACACATTTTACTTATCCTTACTGTTTGGCTAACAGTCAATTCAGTCTGTGCGCAGGATGATCAAAATTTTCCTCCTCCGAAAGAGCCACCACTCGTAGTAGGCTCCAAATCTACTGGTCCTATCAAAATAGATGGCAAACTCAATGAATCAGACTGGCAAAAAGCAGAGGTAATCACTTCGTTTTTTTAAAATGGAGCCCAGACAAGGAGGTGACTATTTGTACGACACTAAGGTAAATATATTGTATGACGACAAGAACCTTTATGTAGGAGCTTTCTGCAAAGACTCCTTAGGACGCAAGGGAATCAGAGTGCAGGATTTAAGACGAGATTTCAAATGGGGAGAGAATGATATCTTTTTCGTTCAATTGGATCCACAGAACCTGAAGCAGTACTGCGTCTCATTTCAAACTACTCCCTATGGAAATCAAAGAGATCTTCAAAACTTCAACGACAGCAATACAGACAATGATTGGAATGCACTTTGGTCCGTACGAACCCATCGCACCGACTCTGGCTACTTTGCAGAGTTTGCCATTCCATTCAAGTCCATTCGCTACGACGAAGTGCCAGATGGACAGTCCCCAACCTGGGGAATCACCTTTAGCCGCTTGGCTCGGAGGGATTATGAGCAAACGGTTTTTCCTGCCATACCACAGTCCTTCTCCCCTTATCGAATGACTTATGCCGCTCGATTGGAAGGATTGGAGCTGCCAGAACCAAGTGCCAATGTCAGAATTGAACCCTACGCCCTTTATCAATATGATCAAATCGCAGACGGAGATCAACGGAATTCGAATGGCGAGTTGAAACTTGGAGGTGATGTGAAATGGGCCATCAACCCACATTCAGTATTAGATCTCACTTTCAATACAGATTTTGCTCAAGCTGATGTAGACCGAGCCGTCAACAACCTCGAACGATTTAATATATTCTTTCCCGAACGCCGTCAGTTCTTCCTTGAAAATTCAGGTATCTGGGCGGGTTCCAATAGTAGTGCTGTAGTTCCTTTCTTTAGTCGAACGATTGGTCTCAATGGCAATTTCAATGCTGAACCTGCAAGAATTAATGCAGGTACACGGTATACTATGCGAAATGAAAATCGTTCGATTGCGGGACTTTACATCCACCAGGCGGAAACAGATAAATCACCTGCCGCCAGCTTTATGACTGGTCGATATCTACAGAATTATGGAAATGAAAACAACGTAGGTGTAATGGTCACCCACCGACTGGATGAACAATCTTCTGAATTAGGGGTTCAGCAAAGTAACAATACTACCCTCTCAATAGACGGTTTTATTCGACCCACAGACGAATGGGAAATTTCCTACTTGGTTTCAGGTTCAAGAGACAATTCTAATGACACTTTGGGCCTAGTAGGTACCTTTTTCGCGGGTGCCAGCAGCAATAAGTACTATCTCGCGTGGCGTAGTAATTTTGTGTCAAAAGATTACAATCCGGACATGGGATTTGTTTTCCAAAAGAATGTAATCAAGCACGACCCAGGAGGGTATTTCATCTGGCGACCCAAAAACATCCCTTGGATCAGACGATGGGATCCTGGTGCCTTTGTCAATTATTACCATGATTTTAGCAATCCTGACAACTTTCAACAGGCTAACATCTACCTATTCCCTGTTTACATCTACTTCATAGACAATAGTTTCTTGCAATATGCCATTTTCCCGACCTGGCAAAACATCAATTTTAATTTTGCCCCTCTGGGTATTTCCATACCTGAAGGAGATTACTTTTACACCCGGCAACAGGTCGATTTTAGGACCAATCAATCGGCGAAAATTTCTTTAACGGGAAGCATCAATTGGGGTGGCTTTTACAATGGCAGTAGAACGACCATCGAAGGAGGAATAAGAATTGCGCCAATTCCTCATGCTGCATTGACAGTTGATTATGAATACAACAAGCTGACGGACATTGGAGAGGTTCCACAGCAGCTAGAAACACATTT
>NZ_CBDCVM010000006.1:0-433831 GCF_965223055.1 Reichenbachiella sp. | reverse complement strand
CCCTTTTCAAGATGGAGGAGCTCTCTTGGCTGCAGCACTCTTATCTCAGTTTGTTTCCGATTAATGGAACTGATTTGAACAGAAATCGTTGTTCCTTTAGTACAAACTTCGGCATTCCCGAAACCGGTCATACTTATCATAATTGAATATTAACTATTTGCACCAAGAAGTGCATTCAGGCCAGATAAAACCGCACGAACAGCAGCCTGGTCGATGTTATTGTTAATACCAACCCCGATACGAGATTGTTTTGTATCTCGAAGTCCTATTTTAATAAAACAAATTGCTTCTGCGTCCGCTGACATCCCCATCGTTTCTTCCGCATAGTCTCGAAGAATGAACTTCGGTAAAGAGTCGATTGAACGAAGAGCCCGGACAACGGCTGATATAGGCCCATTACCTTTACTGCGAAGAATTAATTTCTCGTCGTTGTAGAGCACATGGAGCTCGCCTTCAATGATAACAGGATCCGCTTCCGAAGGCCGTGGCCAGTAATTAATTAACTTAATGGGGTGATCGTGGGTGACATACGTCTTTAGAAAGATATCCCAAACCTCTTGACTCGAAATCTCCTTTGCTGCTTTGTCGGCATGTGCCTGAACATGTTGAGCAAGATCCACCTGGATCCAGCGAGGCAACTTAATATGATAATCCGTTTGCATGACATGGGCAACACCTCCCTTGCCGGATTGACTGTTTATACGAATAAACCGCTCGTAAACCCTACCAATCGTACTCGGGTCGATATGCAAATAAGGAACCTTCCAGCCATGGTAGTGCTTAGTTACCTCATCTTTTCTCGCGAGTCCTTTGTGAATCGCGTCTTGGTGTGATCCCGAAAAAGCGGTAAATACAAGCTCACCAGCATAAGGATGACGAGGCTGAACGGCGATAGACGTAATGTCTTCTACTGCTTTTGAGATCTGGGGTAGATTACTAAAGTTTAACCCCGTGTTGATCCCCAAGTACTCCAAATTGAGTGCGACGGTGGTCAAGTCGACATTACCTGTCCGTTCACCATGCCCAAAAAGTGTACCCTCTACTCGTTGTGCGCCGGCCAACAAACATTGCATCGTTGCTGCAACCGCACAGCCCATATCATTATGGTTGTGTACAGAGATAATTGTTTTGCCAGAATATTTCTGTTTTCGGATAAATTCTTCTATTAAATCCGCGTATTCGTTCGGAAGGCGGCGTTCCACCGTCTGTGGTAGGTTTAAGATCACCGGTAGGCCTTCAACCGGATTCCATGCCTCCACAACGCCGTCACACAAACGAACGACGAAATCCAAGTCTGAGTCCGTAAACTCTTCCGGGAGAATTCCAAACCGATCTCACTCCCGGCCATAGAGCTAACCCCTTCTTTAATTTGACGTGTAACTTTTACCGCCGTTTCTAACAATTTTCTCTGCGAAAGACCGAAGACAAACTTGGTATGAAGCTCGCTCGTGGCGATATAAAAATGGACAACGGCTTTTTTTGCTCCTTGAACAGCCTCTAGGGTTTTCTCACAAGATGTTCCCGAGCCTGAGTTAAAACCGAAATGGTTACATCATCCGGGATCAAACGATTTTCAATCAATTTCCGACAAAATTGAAAATCATCAGCAGATGCGGAAGGGAACCCGACCTCGATCTCCTTAAAACCAATATCAAGCAGTAACTGAAAGTATTGTTGCTTTTGTTCTGGTGTCATCGGATCTGGTAGTGCTTGATTCCCGTCCCGTAGATCAACGGCACACCAAAGCGGTGACTTCGTTATTGAAGCCGAAGGCCACTGCCGATTGGCGTTCGGTACTTTTGGCATCTTGGCATATTTAACTGAACACATAATTTTATGAATTATTCATACTAGCGCATGAAATTACGCATTGCTGATATAAGTTTAGTCAATCAATTTGTTTTATGTAGTGTCTGAACGAAAACCCATGAAACGATGAAAACGGTAATCGAGGACGATTACCCTCCAGCCTCAAAATGGAAGGTTGTCTGGAGTATTTGGAGGGCGAGAATCCTCGCTCGCCGAGGTTTTCGGTCAAGCACTACATAATGACATAAACTGATAATATGTTCCTAACGCTGAGTGAATTCAAACTTTAGATGATGTGAAATGTATACGGGCAGCAGGCATTGAATGAAATAATCAGGATCGGTTTGCGCACAAAAAGATTGATGGTCAGGTCAACATGGTGGAGTCAACTCCGACAAGTAAACGTAAAGAAGCGCCCAAATTGGCCCCTTATGTACCGAAATTCGCACGTTTCACGCTCATAGAGTTACTTGTGGTTGTTTCCATCGTATTTGTACTAATTGCGATTCTTTTGCCAGCAACCGTTGAGGTCAAATCCAAGGCTGAGCAAAGTTTTTGTATGAACAATCTCCGGCAGATCGGTATCGCCGCCTTCTCATATAGCGAGGACTATGATCAGTATGTTATGCCAGGAAAATTTGAGACCACTACGGTTAACAACTACAATCATTGGATTAACTATATGTTTGCAGAGTTGATCGATGACGCTTCCGTTTTTGTTTGTCCAACCTTAAATGACGAGGACAACTTTAACCCGGCCGGAGGGGATAACACAATTTTTGAGGCGAGCTATATTATGAATCTGATCCGTCCCGGAAATTGGGCGGCGCAGACATTGGGAGTGATCCCGATAAATCACGGGGTTGGGGCACTACCACCGAGTATATTCGCATTCAAGAAGTTCGAGATCCATCGACGAAAATCCATATCATGGACGTTGCCGAGGGGGGTATCCACTACAATCACAGTGGTATTGGCAAATTCTCAGAAACAGATCACGGCATCATAAAAATTCCCCCGACAGCCGGATTTCGCCGCGTAGGATTTCACCACCCCTCCGGCTTCAATGTGCTCATGGGAGATAACCATATCGAGTCAATGAAGTGGACGGAACACAACCAATGGGTCGTCGTCGTGAAATAAGGGGCTCCCATTCTAGCCTGGACTATTCATTCGATTTTGCAGAAAGAGTTATTAAGCCGTTTATTTTCAGGAAGTTACGAAATTTTAAGGGCAAAAAATATTAATCCCGCCTAGCCCAAGTTTCCCGCTTTGTGCTGTAACCCATTGGAAATCAACGACTCAATTTTGAGTAACTACAAAGTCGATGATTTTTGTGATTTCGGCCCAATTTTTTGGATTAGAGTAGCTGTGAGTGCTTCCGAGCTCGGATTTTCTTCGATTTGACACCATGAGCTACCATAGCATAGAAACCATGCGACAAAAAAAATTTTTAAAAGTTTTAGTAACTACTTTGGGAACCAAAAAATAATTTTATTGTAGTGACAATAGCTTATGACTCTAACGCACCGATATGTCGCAACAATTTCGTGATTGTCGCATGCCTAGTGGGGAAAGTCGGGCTAGAGGCGGGATGAAGTCTAGAAATTTTCTCAAGTCTTTGAAAATGAACGAGATAAGTTCTCGTAGAAATCGCATAAATATCTAGGCTAAGTTTTTCCCAATTTAAAATCTTTACGGTGAACTCTAATTATCTATTAACCGATTCAGTACGCGCGTGTAATTTTCCTTGGGTTGTACGCCGATAAACGAATTTTCGAGTTGGGCATTCTCGAAGATTCTAATATCAGGAATCGAATTAATCTTAAAGCGACTGGCGAGTGAGCTAAATTTATCGATATCCACCGCAACGACTTTTATGCTTTCGCTGTATTCTACGGCAATTTCGTTGATCGTTGGCTTCAGCATATGGCACGGCCCACACCAATCTGCATAAAAATCCACAAGCACAATGCGGTTTTCATCTAGCAATTGGTTAAATTCATCCGACGAGGATAGTTTGAGCACATGTCCCGCGGACTGACTTTGTCGGACTGGTTTTGCATTTGCTGATGTTGGCCCACTATCGGTGTCTTTTCCACATCCGCAAAAAAGGCATCCGATCATAGTGATTCCCAAGAGGGTAAGAAGCTGGCTTGAATACTTGGCTAGCTTGTTGTCTCTACTCATGATTGAAAGATTTCTCCTTAATAAGGATTCATTGTCTACCATGATTTATCTAGTCCCTGACCGAAAACCTCGGCGAGCGAGGACTCTCGCCCTCCAAATATCCTAGACAACCTTCAATTTTGAAGCTGGAGGGTTATCGTCCTCGATTACCGTTTTCATCGTTTCATGGGTTTTCGGTCAGGCACTATCAGGTTAGACGCATCAATAAATACTCAATTTCCACCTCTTTAGTAAGCGGTATTACCCATTTTTCGTAAAGATTTCGAACGGTTTGAGGCGCGATTTTATAACCGAATTCATCCGTGTCCACATCAATATCTCGACCATAGGCCGCTGCCTTTTGTTCCACACGGCGTAGTAATTTTTTCTCGACCTCTTTATTTGTGATCTTGTCCAAAAGTCCAGGGCGATTGGCTGAGCTGATGAGGGCACTAAACATCTTAGGATTTTTTTGGAATTTGACCTCAGCCACAAATTTTCCGTAGTGAATTCGCTTTGAAAGCGCCTGCAAACAGACGACGTCGCAGGTGGCACTTGATCCATAATTCTCGTCGTCGCCCTCTTCGCATATCTCCGGGACGATATGTTTTTGATACATTTCATGGATTTTGTCGTTGATATTAAGAAAGGACACATTGATCGTGTTTTGGTAATCTAGAGGCGGCAGTATAGGCTCCGGTAGTGCGTCGAAAAATGGATGTTCATCCGGACTTGTGTAACGGCGCACTTTCGCATGAATTTTCTCCGTTTCCCATAGTAGATAGTCGGAAAAGCTACCATTAAAACCGTGGATGGGTATTCCATGACGCCTGTAAATAATTGGATTCAACTTGAATTGAGCACGCTCAATAAGGGCGAAAATAATCGTTTCCTCTTGCCGAATCAGGGCACTACGCAAGTTGTCTAGACATAAATTTTGAACTGTCATCACTACAGTGTAGGAAAAATACCCGCAATAGTAGATTAGATTTTTTGAGCGAATTGCAAATCTCGTTTCAGCTGAATTGCGTCTCAACACACACATCTCTGTCGATCATGCGTAACATGTATAGTGTCAACGCTATGCATGTTACGCATGATCGACACATCAATGAATTTTGCCCTCGAAATTCGGTTCGAACATGGTTTTGCGATTGGCTCTTTTATAAAAAAAAATTTGAAATAACGTGACCTTGAAGTACTTATACCGGATTTCAAATTCGTACTAATTCAAGCTATTAAAAATTCGGATACACAGACCACATATGAAAATACTTGTCACAGGTACAGCGGGATTCATTGGATTTCATTTAGCAAATGCTCTTTTGGACGATGGCCACGAAATAGTAGGACTCGATAACTTTAATTCGTATTATTCTGTTCAATTAAAGCGGGACCGGCACGCCATCCTCGAAAAACGTGATGGTTTTTCAGGAATTGAATGCGATCTTTGCGATAATAGTAACCTCAAAACTATTTTCAGCAAACATAAATTTGACCACGTATGCAATCTCGCCGCCCAAGCCGGAGTACGATACTCGTTAACAAATCCGGAAGCGTACCAGAAATCGAATGTCGAGGGATTCTTAAACATCCTTGAAATATGCCGTAACGCAGAGATTTCGAGACTTGTATATGCATCGAGTTCTAGTGTCTATGGAGGCAATACGAAGCTACCCTTCAGTGAATCGATCGCGTTGACAATCCGCTTAATCTCTATGCAGCGTCAAAAAAGGCAAACGAGTTAATGGCACATGCCTATAGCCATTTGTATGGGTTGCAAACCATTGGATTACGTTTTTTTACCGTCTACGGTCCGTGGGGACGGCCCGATATGGCGATGTGGCTATTTATCGAAGCCATGTTAAAGGGGGAGCCCATTAAAGTATTTAATCGTGGAAAGATGCAGAGAGACTTTACGTACATTGATGACATAATTCAGGGAGTAAAGGCCAGTCTTTTCAATGAAGGTCTTGATAAATTCGAGATTTTCAATTTGGGCAATCATAAATCGGAGAACTTACTCGAGATGATAGAAATGTTGGCGAAAGAGGCGGGAACTGAAATGAAGAAAGACCTCCTGCCAATGCAGCCAGGAGATGTGGAGGCGACATGGGCCGACATTGAACACGCCCACTCAAAATTAGGCTTTAAGCCGACGACGTCGATCTCCGAAGGAATTCCTAAATTCGTCCGATGGTACCGTGAGTACCACAATTGTTAACTGAGTGTACAAACTATCAACCAAAGTTTTTTAAGAAAGATAACACGTCACTATGGTTCAAGATTTTATAAATAGGCTAGAGACGAAAGAGACACGCGTTGGCGTTGTGGGGCTTGGCTACGTTGGATTGCCCTTACTCATCGAATTTTCTAAAGCCGGGTTTTATGTACGCGGCTTCGATGTAGATATCAATAAAATAGAGCAACTTAATGAAGGGACCTGGCTCGACAATATTCTGGCCGCCGACATCTACATCAGTCCGGCCGGCCAGAATTTGCGCATCGACGGCCAAATCGATCCGACCTTCATCGCCGATATCCAACAAAAGGAAGGAGTCAAACAGGTCAACTTATTGCAGGCAACCACCGTTTTTGGAGAGAATTACCAACCCATAGAGATTCGAGCCGTGACGCCCCAGCCAGACGAAACGCGCCGCCAGAACACCTGGTTATGGGCCGCCGGCAGCCCCGATGATGTTTTCGCCGCGCTCGATCAGGGAGCGGTCATGATCTCCGAAGTGTTTGCCCGAAGATTTGATCTGCCCCTGGACGCTCCTTCGGAGATCACCCTGATGGCTGAAAATGGAGCTAAATCTTTCAACGTCGTCGCTATTTTTTACGATTATGCCCTGCCCGAATTGGGCTACGTTTTGATGCGGATGCAGACTTATCGGACCTACTGGCCTGACGATGACGAGATTACGAATGTCTCCCTCTTCCTGGAACCGGAGGCCATTCCCAGGGCAGACCTCATCACCCAGGAATTGACGGATGAATTTGCCGCGCGATATCGACTTTCACTCTCCTCAAATCGAGCCATTAAAGAGAACGCCCTGGTGGTTTTCGACAGAACCTTTACGATCACCGCCGCGCTCCGGCTGTTGGCAACGGTGGTCGCGTTTATTGGCGTCCTGAGTACCTTGATGTCGCTGCAACTGGAGCGGACCCGAGAGCTGGGCACGTTGCGGGCAAACGGCATGAGTCTGCCCAGCTTTGGGGTAAAACCATGCTGGAATCGGGCTTGATTGGGCTAACGGCCGGCCTGCTGGCCTTGCCGCTGGGTTGGCTGCTGGCCTACATCCTCATTTACTTTATCAATCTACGCTCGTTCGGCTGGTCTTTGCAGATGCGTCTCGATCCAACCATTTTCATCATGGCCTTGTTAGTCGCCCTGGTAGCCGCCCCTGTTGGCCAGCGTCTATCCGGTGCTGCGCTTGAATAGAATGAAAATCGCGATTGCTATTAGAGATGAATAAAGGATAAATATGAAAATAACGTTCATAATTATTGCCCTGCTCATCATTTCAGGCTTCATTGTGGTGCAATACGATCAAATCAACCCTACCTCTGCTGAAATCACGGCCGATGTTGGGAACCTGGTCGCCGAAGAATATACCGCAGAGGGCTTTCGCAAGGCTTACGAGATCATCCCCTTTGAGTTTCCCAAGGATCACGGGCCTCATCCCAACTTTCGGGCGGAATGGTGGTACTACACCGGCAACCTGGCCGACGCCGAGGGCAATCGTTACGGATATCAATTTACCATCTTTCGGCGCGGCATCGTACCCGGCCAGCCGGAACGGGAGTCAGAATGGGCCACCCGCCAGATCTACTTCGCTCATTTTACCGTAACAGACGTATCAGGCGAAACGTTTGAGTATCATGAGCGATATAGCCGCAGTAGCCCCGACCTGGCCGGAGCGCAAGGCCAGCCCTATTATCATGTCTGGATCGATGACTGGTCCGCTCAGGAGATCGAGCCGGGCCAGGTTCGGCTCAAAGCTCAAGATGGCGATATCGGCATCGACCTGATCTTGGAGCAGGCCAAGCCGGCGGCTTTGCAGGGAGAGCGCGGCCTGAGCGCCAAGAGCGACGAGCCGGGCAACGCCAGCTACTACTACTCCTTGACCAACAATCCAACTCACGGTACGATTACGACCCCACGCGGCGTTTTCCAGGTCAGCGGCAACTCCTGGAAGGATCGGGAATGGAGTACCTCTGACCTGGGCGAGAGCGCCGTCGGTTGGGATTGGTTCTCGCTTCAGTTGGATGACCAGCGAGAGGTCATGTTTTACTATATCCGCCGTGAAGATGGCAGCGCCGAGCCGGTCTCAGCCGGGACGGTCATCTATCCCGACGGCAGCGTCCGCTCTCTTGGCCTGGACGACGTCCAGATTACCAACCTGTCTGACTGGACCAGCCCCCATACGGGCGCAACGTACCCCGCCGAATGGAATTTTGCCGTTCCCGGCGAGGGCATCGATTTACATATCACGCCGTTACTAAACGATCAGGAGTTACAGGTTTCATTTACCTATTGGGAAGGCGCGGTGAAGGTAGAGGGAACACAGAATGGGTATGGATATGTTGAGTTAACGGGGTATCGGAGAGTTTGCGGGGCGGACGTAACCCAAACTTATCTCATTCATAACTCATAAAAGCCGGATGATGGAGTCGAGGCTTTAGCCGGGTAATGCCTCCTTTTACATCTGTTCCGGCGCGCTCATTCCCATCAACCGCAGCGTATTGGCCAGTGTAATCATGGCCGCTTTGACCAGCTTGAGCCGGGCCGCGCTCAAGTGAGGCTCGTCGGGCATGACCACCCGGCAATCCCGGTAGAAGGCGTGGAAGGCCGAGGCCAAATCCTGGGCGTAATAGGTCAAATGGTGAGGCGCCAGCGTTTGGGCAATGTGGGCTACCACCTCCCGCAAGCGCAGCATTTGCCGGATCAACTCCAACTCCGACGGATGGGTCAATAGGCCCACGTCACCGCCCGCCATTGTCGCCCCCTCCTCTTCGGCCTTGCGGAAGATGCTGGCAATCCGGGCGTGGCCATACTGGACATAGTAGACGGGGTTCTCGTTGCTCTGTTTAGTAGCCAGGGCCAGGTCGAGCTCCATCTGGCTATCGGCCGAGCGGGTCAACAGCATGAAGCGGAAGGCGTCCGCGCCAATCTCCTCGACGACCTCACGCACGGTGATAAAATCCCCGGCGCGCTTGCTCTGCCGAACCGGCACACCATCTCGGGTGATGGTTACCAACTGGTAGAGGATAATGGTGACTTTTTGCGGGTCTAAGCCCAGGACCGGGCCGCATTTTTGAGCCGGTTGACATGGCCATGATGGTCGGCGCCCCAAACGTAGATAGCCCGGTCAAAGCCGCGGCCAGCCAGCTTATCCCAGACATAGGCGATATCCGAAGCAAAATAAGTCGGCCGGCATCGGAGCGAATAATCACATTTTCCTTATCGTTTTCATCCTCGCTCTTTAGCCAGACCGCCCCATCTCGCTCGACGGTCATATTACGCCCGCTGAGTTTGTTGAAGGCCAGGCCATAGGTTCCCTCATCATATAAACTTTGCTCCGAGAACCAGCGGTCGAACCGGACGCCGATCAGGGCCGCATCTTCTTTCACCCCGGCGATAATATTATCCAGGGCATACCGTCGCATAAATGGCAGAACTTCGGCCTGATCGCTATGGAGGTATTTATTGCCAAACGCCTGGGCCGCAGCTCGCCCCATCTCGACCAGATACTCTCCCTGGTACTCCTCCGGCTCGGGCGCAGCCTGGCCCAAAGCCTGGGCGTAGCGGGCATACATTGCCTTACCCATGTTATCGACCTGGGTGCCCACATCATTGATGTAATATTCTCGCTGAACCTCATAGCCCGCCATTGCCAAAACATTGGCCAGCGTATCGCCCAAAACCGCGTTCCGCCCGGAGCCAACCACCAGCGGGCCGGTCGGGTTGGCGCTAATATACTCCACCTGAACTTTTTTGCCCTGGCCCAGCTCGACCCGGCCAAACTGGTCGCCCTCCGTTAAAATATGCTCTACCTGCCGGGCCAGCCAGGCGTCAGACAGGCGAACGTTGATAAGCCGGGATGGGCCACGCTAAATTCGGCAATGTAATCAACCCGCCCCGCTCGCTTGATAATCTGGCCGGCAATTTGGGTGGGCGCCATGCGGGCATAGCGGGCCAAACCCAGGGCGACAGGCGTAGCGTAATCCCCGTGTGATGGATCCTTGGGCCGCTCGACGACAATCTCAGGGATATCGAATTTGGGTAGATCCCCCTTTTTCTGGGCTTTTTTAATCGCTGCTTTGATTAATTGGGCAATCTCGTCTGCTAACAAAATCTTGACCTCTCGAAGTGTTGAAATTTATTGGCCAGCACATTTTGATATTGGAAGGTTGGAAGACGGGAAGATTGGAAAGCTGGATGGCCAACGACCAGCCTTCCAATCTTCCGGCCTTCTGAGTCTCTTGTTAAGTTTTAAGTTATTGAACTATTCTTTGATAGCATGTTATACTAAAAATCCAATTCATCAAAAAAAGGAGTAATTATGCGGCATTTGATCCGTCCTGGCCATTTTTCCACGATCTCCGCGAAGCCCTGGGCAGCCCAATGTTTCTGCTGGGCCTGGGCGTCATTGGTCTCTTCCTGGTCTTGTATATCAGTTTTCAATTTCTCTATTTACTCATCCTGCTCTTTGCAGGAACCATTGTAGGCCGGGTTCTGATCGGCCGGCGCTGCCCCAAATGTGATGGCCTCCTCAAAGAAACCGGCGCTGAAAACAAAAAAGACGATGCCTTTGTCATGCTCATTACCTGGGCCTGTCCCCGCGACGGCTATACCGAAACCGAAGAAACTAAGAGCAATGTTGGCCTATTTGGCACGAAATGACTGTGCCTTGATAAAGCGTTTCATACGAGCCATTACATCTGCCAGCCAACCTCCAGGGCATGAAGCGCCAGCAAGAGATACTCGAGCCGGGTTGCCTCTGTTTCCCCCAATCGTTCAGCGCAAGCCTGTAGGATCGTTGCCGCGCAAGCCTCGAAATTTTCGGGCGGCAGCAGGCATATCAAACGGCTCAAAAGCGTCGCGCCCTGCTCCAAATCGTTCCTGGCTAAGGCATCGATACAGCCATCTAAGGTATTCAGCAGCTCATTTCCTGCGCGTTCCTTGCTTATTTTACGCTTTATCGTCGTTAGCGCCTGGGCCGTAGCCGTACCCGTATCCTGGCGAGCCTGGCGTAGAAGCTGGATAAAGTGGCCCTCGTCGCCGGCCAAACGAGCTAAGGATAGGGCCAATTCCATGCGCGCCCCTTCGTTTTCAAAGGTGTAGAGCAGGTCTAGCAGCAGCTTATCAGACTCTTTGGCCCTTAAGTTGCCCAGGGCCGAAGCGTAGGCCATCTGTAAACCCTTGTCTCTTTCCTGTTGTAACCGCTCCCGGAGGGCAGGCGTGATTTCTCTGTCGCCCAAAGCCCCCAGAGCCCGGGCGCAGTGAGCCTGAATCGAGTTATATGGCGAACTCAAGCCCTGGCGTAACGCTTGAGCGGCTCTCTCATCGCCAATGCGACCCAGGGCCCAGGCGGAGACGGTACTCAAGGCCAACTCCGTTCCGTTGAGCGTCTGAATCACGGCCTCGGTTAGACGTGGATCAGGCCGCATGCGGGCTATTGAAATAATGGCCTCAAAGCGAACGTTGAAACGAGGATCCTCTAAGACCTCGAGCAACTCCTCCACCGTCAGCGGGCTCTTGGTCCCGCCGAGCCGCTCGGTTATCTGGATCACATCACGCTCATCTTTGGCCAGGTGATATCCTACGAGCGAGGTAATGGCCAGAAAGGGATTACCCCGCAAAAAGAGGCCGGCAAATTGTTCAACCGTTACCTGGGTATCGGCGCGTACCCCTCTCAAAAGTAACTCACAGCTATCAAAGGTTCGGGAATTTCTCTTCTCAGAATAATATTACCCGCATTTGTTTTTTGCTTGACTTTGGCATTGGGGGCGTTTTTGTTGAGTGATCGGGTCGTGCCAACAGCCAATTTACGAGCCTTTAGTTTGTTGTATGATATTAAACAAACCAAGCCAGCCCTAGATCTCCGAGAAGGCCAGTTTTATAATGGTATTCCTAAATACAGCATCAAAATTGAAAAAAAATATCCAGATGGAATCTCAATCAAGGGAATAGTCATCTATGATCACACCGCTGGCTCAGGTAATAAAACTGTAATTCTTGCAGACTCCTGTAGAATGTATTCATTTATGGGGGATAGATACCTAAGGATGGATTTATTCAATGGGAATTATTATGTAGAAGAAGAAAAGGCCTCTGGCCGAAAAGGTAAGGATCAGATTACGCAGTTTGTTAGAACCAGATTTGCTAATATGGATCTGGTATTTAGTTTGGCTTCTTTTGATTTGAATGATACAGACGAAAACCTGTTTGCAGATAATCGATACATGAAAGGCATCAAAGAATTGACTGCAAGTATTGATTCAATGCATCATCATATGCTGATATCCAAATTTAAAGTGTACGGCAGTGTAGCTAGTTCCTATAAACTACATATGGGTGGTTATATACCTCCACCTCAGGATTTGATAAGAGAAAAAGAGACGCTTGATTCACTAAAAAAACTCAGGGTTGCTTTGAGAGATTCACTACGATTGATAGCGGACAAAGGTAAGAGTGACTCACTGAGGAATCCCGTTGATTCTATTCCTAAAAAGAAGTTGGCAACGAAACCTTTTACAAGAGTTAGAAATAAAACGACTAGAGGTGTAGTTAAATCAAAATCTAAGAATTATCAAGCCAAAAAGAAATTAGAGAAGAAGGTACGTTTAGATAGTCTGTTTATTAATAGTGATTCATTGGTCACTTTGGTCAAACATAAAATGGATAGTGTTTATGACAAACAAGGGGTTAGAGATCAAGTCTTATCTAGAGCAGTAGGCAATGCGAGGAATATAAAATCTACTTTGAATAGTAACGTGCTTAAGATGCGAGGATTGAAAACCTCTATGGATTCGCATGTGGTAGAGAAATATAAAAAATATGCGCAGGCTTTTTCATGTATTGTAATGTTCCTAATAGGAGCTCCTCTAGGAGCAATTATAAAACGTGGAGGATTAGGGTTTCCTGTGATCATCTCCATTTTCTTTTTTATCATTTTCTATGTGCTTACAAGTGTAGGAGATAAATGGGCAAAGAGCGGCGTGGTAGATGGACTTTATGCAGCATGGATGGCCAATGTTGTGTTGTTTCCAATTGGTGTCTTCTTTCTTAAACAGGCAAGAAAGGATGCGAAAATATTTGATGCGGACTTCTACAGTGTTTGGATTGATAATGCTAAAAACTGGTGGGAGGCTAGAATGAAGAAAAAGCAAACTGCATAAGGTTTTGTTTTAATGAATTGAATACCTAATTTTGCCGTTCGAAAAAAATAATTAATTAAACTTTTTACTAAGCATGTATTTAGCATCAGATAAGAAAACAGAAGTGTTTGAAAATCATGGTCGGTTGAAGTCTAAGAAGGATACGGGTTCTGCGGAATCTCAAATCGCTCTCTTTACTTACCGAATCAATCATTTGACAGATCACTTGAAGTCACACAAAAAAGATCACTCTACTAGATTAGGTCTTTTGAAATTGGTAGGTAAAAGAAGAAGCCTTTTGGATTACCTTTACAAAAAGGATATCGAAAGATATAGAGCGATTATCGCTGAATTGAAATTAAGAAAATAAAAATATGCGCAAAAGGAAGCCTCTCACAGGCTTCCTTTTTTGTTCTTTCTCACTCGTTAATAACAAATTTTGACATTCACTCACACTCAATTTTTTAGTCAAAATTTAACATTTTACTTATGTCATTAAACGTAGTAACTAAGTCCGTCAAATTGAAAGACGGCAGAGAGATTACTGTCGAGACTGGAAAATTGGCCAAACAGGCTGACGGTTCGGTAGTAGTTAAAATGGGTAAAACCATGTTGTTGGCCACAGTAGTGTCTAACAAGGACGCAAGAGAAGGTGTAGATTTCCTTCCTATGTCTGTTGATTATCAAGAGAAATTTGCTGCAGCTGGAAAAATCCCTGGTGGATTTTTGAAAAGAGAAGGCAGATTGTCTGACAATGAAGTATTGGTTTGTCGTTTGGTAGATAGAGCCTTGAGACCATTGTTTCCAAGCGACTATCACGCTGAAACTCAAGTAATGATTTCGTTGATTTCATTGGATGAAAACGATCTTCCTGATGCATTGGCGGCATTTGCTGCTTCAGCTGCGTTGGCAGTATCGGACATTCCATTTGGAGGACCTATCTCTGAAGTAAGAGTAGCTCAGAAAGATGGTGAATTCATCATCAATCCTACCAAGACTCAATTGGAAGGTTCAGACCTAGACATGATTATCGCTGGTACTAAAGACGATATCATGATGGTGGAAGGTGAATTGCTTGAGGTTTCTGAAGAAACGATGATCGGTGCCATCAAAGCAGGTCACGAAGCAATCATTGATCAGTGCAATCTTCAGTTGGAATTGACAGAAGCTGTAGGCAAAACTGAGAAAAGAGAATATTCTCACGAAGAAGAGCCAGATGAGGAGCTAAGAGCTGACATCAAAGCGAAGACTTTTGATAAAGTTTACGCCGTAGCGAAAGAAGGAAATCCAAACAAAAGTATCCGAAAGGAGAAATTTGCTGAGATTATTGAAGAATATAAGGCCGCGTTGCCTGAATTGCCAGAAGGCGAAGAGTACAACGAAGGTTTGATCGGAAAATACTATCACGATGTAGAAAAAGAAGCGATCAGACAGTGTGTATTGGAGACTCGAAAGAGATTGGATGGACGTGATCTGGACGAAATCAGACCTATTTGGTCTGAGGTAGATTATTTACCATCTGCTCACGGTTCAGCTATTTTCACCAGAGGCGAAACACAGTCTTTGACTTCTGTGACCTTGGGTACTAAGCTAGACGAACAAATGGTGGACGGTGCAGTGCACTCAGGCTACAACAAGTTCTTCTTGCACTACAATTTCCCTGCATTCTCTACTGGAGAAGCCAGACCAAACAGAGGTCCGGGACGTAGAGAGGTAGGACATGGTAACCTGGCGTGGAGAGCAATCAAACCGATGCTTCCGGCTGACGATGAAAACCCATATACGATCAGAGTAGTATCTGATATTTTAGAATCAAACGGTTCGTCTTCTATGGCTACCGTATGTGCTGGTTCGCTAGCCTTGATGGATGCAGGTATTCCTTTGAAATCGCCAGTATCTGGTATCGCAATGGTATGATCTCTGATGCAGAGACCGGAAAATATGCGATCTTGTCTGATATCTTGGGTGATGAAGATCACTTGGGAGACATGGACTTCAAAGTAACTGGTAATGACAATGGAATCACGGCTTGTCAGATGGACATCAAAGTAGATGGTTTGTCTTACGAAGTATTGACTGAAGCATTGATGCAGGCGAAAGCTGGTAGAGCTCATATCCTTGGCGAAATGAGAAAAACCATGACGGAGTCTAGAGATGATATGAAATCTCACGCACCAAGATCTACTATGCTCAAAATTGAGAAAGAAATGATCGGGCCATTAATTGGACCAGGTGGTAAAATCATCCAGGAGATTCAGAAGGAGTCTGGCGCTACAGTTACAGTAACAGAAGATGATCACAATGGTATTGTGAATGTCTTTACTGCTGACGGCGACGCCATGAAAGAAGCCTTAAGAAGAATCAACAATATCGTGGCTACGCCTGATGTTGGGGAGACTTACGAAGGTAAGGTGAAATCGATCATGCCATTTGGCGCATTTATCGAATTCATGCCTGGCAAAGATGGTTTGCTCCACATCTCCGAGATCAAGTGGGAGAGAGTAGAGAAAATGGATGGTGTACTGGAAGTAGGCGAGGAGATCAAAGTAAAATTGATCGAAATCGACAAGAAAACTGGAAAGTTCAGATTGTCTAGAAAAGCGCTATTGCCAAAACCTGAGAAAAAAGAAGGATAATTGATCCTCTTAAATAATAGATAAAAACCACGCCTTAGCGCGTGGTTTTTTGTTTAGTCAAAAGCTATTTGCTCATAGATAAAGATTATCTGCTGCAATAAACTTTTTTTGATATTAAATGTTTTATAGTCGATTAGCTTCATGCTAAATTGCAAAATCATTTTTAAGAAGACTTATTGAAATAATGACTCAAGAGAACGTAAAAGTATTGATCATCGGCTCCGGACCTGCAGGTTATACAGCCGCTATATATGCCTCAAGAGCTGGATTGAATCCAGTATTGTATACAGGCGGAGAGCCTGGAGGACAGTTGACTACTACCAACGATGTGGAGAATTTTCCAGGATATCCTGAAGGTGTAAATGGTCCTCAAATGATGACTGACTTACAAAAACAAGCAGAAAGATTTGAAACTGATGTTCGTTTTGGCTTGGTGACTTCAGTAGATTTCTCTGGATACCCACACAAAGTAATTGTAGACGAGAAACATGAGATCACAGCTGAGGCTGTAATCATTTCTACTGGTGCCAGTGCGAAATATTTGGGACTTGAGTCTGAGAAGAGACTATTGAATGTAGGTGTATCAGCGTGTGCGGTATGTGATGGCTTTTTCTATAGAGGTAAAGAAGTGGCTGTTGTAGGAGGTGGTGATACTGCTGCTGAAGAAGCTACTTATTTGGCTAACATTTGCCCTAAAGTTTACCTTTTGGTAAGAAGAGATGAGATGCGTGCTTCTAAAATCATGCAGCAGCGTGTATTGAATACACCAAATATTGAAGTGCTCTGGAATACTTCTACTGATGAAGTATTGGGTAAGGATGAAGTAGAAGGCATGAGAGTGGTGGATACGGTGACTGGAGAGAAGAGAGAGATTCCAATCAGTGGATTCTTCGTGGCCATTGGCCATCAGCCTAATACCGCAATATTTAAAGACTATCTGGAAATGGATGAGGCGGGATATCTTATTGTGGAGCCAGGAACCTCTAAAACAAAAGTAGAGGGTGTATTCGTGACAGGAGACGCAGCTGACAGAGTATATCGTCAGGCAGTGACTGCGGCCGGTACTGGCTGTATGGGTGCCTTGGATGCCGAAAGATTCCTGGCGGCCAAAGAATTTGAAAGTGTAGAACAGTAAGATTGATTTGATACTTAGAGTAACACTAATAATATGTGCGGTGTCATTGTGCACCGCAACAAAATCCTTCAGCCAAAAAAAGCTGAAGGATTTTTTTAAGTTTAAAAATAAGGAGATAATAGCTGCTACTCCTGAAGATACCATCATCGACATAGATGAAGATATTTTTGTGATTGAGGATGCTTACTGGGATAGCTTGGCGATGGAAGAAGAGGTTTCTCTTCAGCGCGAGCTAAGTATGTTGCATGAAGATACAGCTGAGGTCATATTGGCCTATGACGTGCCTATTCAGGTTACTGAGCAATTGATGATAGATTCAGTATGGGTAACGCTTAGAGAGTACTATAGTACCTGGAGTACCACGAAGGTGAATCCCTATGAGATTGACGGAGAGAAGTTTGCCGATACGTTGGCGCTGTCTTTGACGTTTGATAACCCATCCTTAGACTGGAGTCTGCCAATTCCAAATACGGAGGTGACTTCTCCATTCGGTTTGCGAAGATGGCGTTGGCACTATGGTGATGATTTAAGATTGAAAACTGGAGACTCCGTGCGCGTGGCTTTTGATGGCATTGTAAGGTTGGCACGATATGACCGGTATGGATATGGTCATTATATTTTAGTTAGGCATTACAATGGATTGGAAACACTCTATGGTCACTTAAGCAAACGATTGCTCAAGCCTGGTGATGTGGTGAAGGCTGGAGATGTACTTGGACTGGGAGGAAGTACAGGTAGAAGTAGTGGGCCTCATTTGCATTTCGAAACCAGATATCAAGGCAATGCCATCGACCCCAAAGAGATATTTGATTTCGATAGAGACACTATTCGAACAACCACCGTGATTGTTACACCTGATACCTTCTCGTACCTTAAAGAAGCCCGTAAGATTAGATATCACAGAGTAAGGAGTGGAGATACACTGAGTCATATAAGTTACCGCTATGGTGTATCTATTAACAAGATTTGCCGTTTGAATGGGATCAGAAGAAGTACTATCTTGAGAGTTGGACAACGCTTGAGGATTACTTGATTTTTCTTTGTCATTTCGAGCGACAGCGAGAAACGATAAATAATTCGTCATCGCGAGTATCACGAAGCGATCTTATTCTTGATTCAGGTAAACGGAGCGAGATTGCTTCAGACTACGCGTCCCGCTCCGTTCGCAATGACGGTTGAGATTAAAGACTGTCACTATTTTGTTGACAAATAATTAAAATTATGAAACTAGATGTTCTTGTTTTTGCTGCTCACCCGGACGACGCAGAATTGTCTTGTGGGGGCACCGTGCTTTCTTTAATTGCTAGCGGAAAGAAAGTCGGTATTGTGGACTTTACTCGAGGTGAGATGGGTACTAGGGGTACTCCCGAGATACGTGATGCTGAGGCGGTTGAAGCAAGTAAAATACTAGGTTTGACTATTCGAGAGAATCTCAGGTTTAAGGATGTGTTTTTCAAAAATGATGATGAGCACGTACTCGAAATCGTAAAAAAAATCAGACAATACCAACCGGATATTATTCTTGCTAATGCCATTGCGGATAGACATCCAGATCATGGCAAGGGAGCACAGGTCGTCAAACGGGCAACTTTTCTTGCCGGATTGAAGAATGTGAAAACTGAATTAGAGGGGAAGGTTCAGAATAATTGGTATATCAAAAACTTATATCACTATATCCAGACTGATTTTCATCAGCCGGACTTTGTAGTGGATGTATCAGATTTTTGGGAAACCAGAATGGAAGCCGTTAGAGCTTACAAATCTCAGTTTTTCGATCCTTCGGGAGCATCGTCCAATACTTTGATTTCTACTCCTGAATTCATGGAGCTCATCGAAGCCAGAGGTAGAGAGTTTGGTATGTCCATTCGAGTGAAATATGGCGAAGGGTTTATATCAGATAGAATGCTGGGAGTCTCAGATTTGACCTCCTTACTCTGAGGTTTGATCTCTTCCACATTGAAGGGACGTGGACTGAATGAGATAATAAATACACCAAGTGAGATCCATCCCAATATTTTCCTTTTCATATCCAATGGCTGATTGATCATTACAGGAGGATGGTAAATACCTAATACTCTCCCCAATATAAATGCAAACAACAACCAGCCAGCATAACCTTCTAACGTTGGATAAAAGAAGTTGAGTGTCATTTGAGCAGAGAAAATGCCTAAGGCATACATCAACTTATCTCTATTCTGAGAAGTGAATTTGGTAAAGCATAAGAAGAGAAAACCCAGGTAAATCAGTTCATTAAGCATGCCATCAGAAAACTTGTGAGGGTTGGCCATTCCTAGTCCGGCATAAAATAGAAACCCAACATACAATATTTGAGACACTTGTCGATGTCGTTTGTATCCAATCAATCCATAGAGAATATGTCCGCCATCTAATTGTCCAATAGGCAGCAAGTTCAGTGAAGTAAAAAACAGCGCTAAGAATCCTGCAAAAAGCCAAGGGTAATGAGCTAATTCATACTTGTTAGGCAATGGCTCAGAGTCTGAGGCAAATAAAAATTCAAAGAAATTAAACAAAAGATTGCCACCAAGAGAAGTTGATGTGTAAGCAGGCCATGGCTCGAAATCGGGATAACCCCAGTTTTCGATATTCCCATATTCACTCACATGAGAAAGAGAATCCTCTTGGCGATCTTCAAGATAAAACCCTCGATGCTGGTTTAGATAGTGTTCATAGGAGTACACATGATCAGCATAATCAATACCATAGGTTTCGTAGTCTGGATGAATTTTATAGATAGATTCTCGTTCCGGCAGATTGGTGAACGCAAAGACTAAAACCAATAAGGCCACAACAAAGCCAGCTAGTGGGCCTGCAATGCCGATATCAAAATATTTTTTACGGCTGTCAATGATATCTTGGATCTTGATAAAAGCACCCATTGAACCCAGAGAAGGGAATCCAGGAAGGAAACCTAACCAAAGCGGAATGTAGAATGGTAATGTTACTTTTACTTTATGGTATTGTGCCATGAAGTAATGTCCAAATTCATGCACCGTCAATATGAACAAGAATGGAATGGAAAATTTTAGTCCGTTCAATAGTTCAGTCTGAGTGATTGTCTGCTCCCCATAAAACAAAGACTTGCCTGTCATCCACTCTGCTCCGGCAAAGGTGGTAACAATGAGCGTAACGATAAACAACCCAATTTGAATGAGTTTGGTTTTTTCTTCCTTGTCCTTAAACATGTGCTGTTAAGTTAAATATTTGATCTGGGTGGGTGATATGCATGGTTCGAATGCCTAACAGAGCTGCAGTATCAAGGTTGTGTTTGGTGTCGTCCAAAAAGAGGCACTCTTCGGCTTTGTTGTTGGATCGTTTTAAAACCTCTTCATAAATTTCCTGATCAGGTTTTCTCATTTTTAACTCATGAGAGAAATAAACTTCATCAGCAAAGGCACTTAAAGAATCTTCCCCTGAAGCATTTTTAACTGTCTGATTAAAGGCTTTCACATGTATGGCATTTGTGTTGCTAAGTACCAATACCTGAAAGTCTTTCCGAAGGTCATTCATGAACTCCAATCGTTTTTTAGGAATTGGTCCTAGCATAGCGCACCAGGCTTTATCTATTTGCTCATTGGAGAGCTCAGTACCAAACAAGTTATTGATTCCTGTTCTAAGCTCTTGATCAGAGATGAGTCCTTTTTCATAATCCTGAAGCAATCCTGGTTTGAAATACATCTGGTATATGTCTTCAGCATCCCAGCTAGTCAGCTGGCTAAACGCCCCTGGAGTACGTTTAAAATCCAGATCGATGATTACTCCCCCCAGATCAAAAATTATTGTTTTGATATTCACCTGTTTGTTTGTGTAATTTTGGGCAAATATGTAACATTGCACCTCCAAATTCAAGGCAGTCTTCTAGACTATTTTGAAGGGTTGAAAATCCATGGCAAATGGAGCGTTCATTTAGCGAGCAACTGACTTGTAATCAGTAGTTTTTTCAATGATCCAAAAATTGCAAAACAAATGGACCTATAACTCAGTTGGTTATAGTATCTGACCGGCAAACGTTTTGTCATCATCAGAAAGTCCTTGAATACATAAGATATTGGGCCTATAACTCAGTTGGTTAGAGTATCTGACTCATAATCAGAAAGTCCCTGGTTCGAGCCCAGGTGGGCCCACAAACTAAACCTCCAATACGAAAGTGTTGGAGGTTTTTTATTTTAGGAGCTGTCTCGTCCTGAAATAGCGTTACACAAAAAACGACGTCATGAACGAACTCACAGAGAACAAGTATGTTAAAAGAACACAGAAGGACTACAGCTACGCTTTTAAATTGTCAGTTGTGTCAGAAGTTGAAAGCGGAGAGTTAGGTATAAAAGCCGCCGCTCGCAAGTATGGTATTCAGTCACACTCTACAGTTACCAATTGGCTTCGGAAATACGGTAACTTTGATTGGGTCAATAAATCAACACTTCGGATGCCAAAATCTAAAGACCAAAAACTATACGAACTCGAACAGAAAGTACGGCTGTTGGAAAAACAGAAAAAAGAGCTTGAACAGCAGGTTGAAAACGCAGATAAGAAAGCTATTTTCTTTGATATGATGATCGACATAGCCGAAGAAGAATTCAAACTCCCTATCAGAAAAAAGTCTTTACCCCAACAGTTGATCGATTCAAGGTTGAACAAAAAGAAGGGGTAACCCAGATCTGTAGACTGTTGGGGATGAATAGGCAAATCTATTACCGCTCTATCAGAAGGAGTAAACAAAAGCAAGAAATAGCCACCAAGGTAGTAATCATGGTTGAAAAGGTGCGTATGAAAATGCCTCGTATCGGTACCAGAAAGTTGTATCATTTACTTTATGACCAACTTCAGCCGCTGGGAGTTGGAAGAGACAGGCTATTTGCTATTATGAAAGCAAATCACCTCCAAATAGCACCTAAGAGACAATATCATATTACTACTGACTCACATCATCGATTTAGAAAACATAAAAACCTTATTGATGGGCTTTCCATACAAAGGCCTGAGCAAGTATGGGTATCGGATATCACCTACATTGGAACACGGAAAAACCCGATGTATTTATCGCTGGTCACGGATGCTTATTCAAAGCGGATCATGGGCTATGATGTATCGAAAAGCCTAGATGCTTCAGGTGCAATATCAGCCCTTAATATGGCTATTGCCAATCGTATATATCCTGAGCGAATGTTGATCCATCACTCAGACAGAGGGTTGCAGTATTGTTGCGATGCTTATCAGCAGTTGCTTGATGAGGCAGCAATTACTTGTAGTATGACAGAAACCTATGATCCGTATCAAAATGCTATAGCCGAAAGGGTGAATGGGATATTGAAACATGAATTTATCTTAGGGATCACCACATCAGATGTAACACTAATGGACAAACTCATTGAGCAGAGTATTTATATTTACAATCATGATCGGCCTCATTGGAGCTGTTGGATGAATACACCAGCCCTTATGCACCAGCAAGATAAGGTCAAGATCAGAAACTATAGAAACAAAAATAGCATCGAGTTGAAACCCGATGCTATCTAATATTTTATCCTAAAATCTGTAACGCTTATTTAGGACTAGTCAAGCTGTATCAAATCAACGATATCAGGAAAATAAGTCGGATTTTCTTCGACCTGGTTTCTGGCCAATGCAGGCCGTATTCAAGAAATTTGACATAATATTTCCGACCTATTTCCGACCAAGCACCAAATTCATTCCGACCTGGTTTTTTAGGCTAAGAGTTATCTAATTATGGCTGAATAACATTGATTAAGGCATATTCTATTATATTGTTGTTGGTCGGAAATTTTAGAATATGAACAGACTAATAATTATCGGTAATGGTTTTGACCTTGCTCATGGCTTACCGACTAGGTATAGCGATTTTTTACTATGGTACTTTAAAAAAAGTGTTGAAAAATTAACCAAAGTCAATGGTCAGATTGTCGAATCTAAAGATTCAAACATGAATTATCTGGTTAGGAATTCAATTTATCAAATAATTGATCTGATTAAAGAGGCGACATCAATTGATGATTTTCTCAAACTTATTAAGCGTTTTCAGTCAGGATTGGATCCAGGTAGAGTTAAAAACACAATTAATTATACGAATGACCTCCTTAAAGCTATGATAGACCTCGAAAACAAAGGTAATTGGGTTAATGTTGAAAATTTGTACTATACAATGCTCTTGCAAAAGTTTGACGAGGCCGACGCTGGTAAAGAACGAGAAAAATTTAAGCAAGAGGTAGTGACACTAAATAACGAGTTAAATAAAATACAATCTTTATTAGAGGAATATTTAGATACTCTAACAGTAGAGATAGATCAGGATTTAAGAAGGGACTTTGAAGAAATATTTTTCGGCTATCACGATTTTCGTGCACATGAAGCTATAGATGATGAGGAAATTGTTGACGGGGATCCTGTGCGGGTTACTTTCTTGAATTTCAATTATACATCAACTTTAGATCAATACCTGCCAAACTTACCTGATCGATATGAAATCAATCAAATTCATGGCAGGTTGAAAGATTCAATGAATCCAGTAATTTTTGGTTATGGAGATGAAAAGGATAAATACTTTTTAGAATTGGAGGAGTTAAATGAAAATGAGGTAATGAGTCATTTTAAATCAATTAAATATTTTAAAACACCCAATTACAGGAATTTGCTAAATTTTTTAAAGAAAAATTTTGAAGTATATGTAGTCGGACATAATTGTGGGAATAGTGACCGAACTTTATTGAAGCATATTTTTGAGTCTGATAAATGTAAGCTCATAAAAATTCTCCATCATAAGAATATGGATAATTACATAGAGGTGGTGAAGAATATTGCACGACATTTTGATGATAAATTGATGTTAAGAGAAAAGGTTTTACATTTTAAAGATTCAGATTTTTGTCCACAAGTGAGATGAATTCCCTACTAGCTTGGTCACAATTGAATTGAGACTTTCTTGTTGATTCTAGAAGGGAACTTTTGATTTGATTGCTACATTCAGGAATATTTACGGTATGGAAGATCTTTTAATCGAAATTAGAAAATGTGATACTTGCACTTCGCATTTATCTCAAGGACCTAGACCAATTCTAGCTGCACATCCTTCCAGCAAAATCGTAGTCATCGGACAGGCACCTGGTGCCAAAGTTCATGCTAGCGGAATTCCATGGGATGATAAAAGTGGACAGAATTTAAGGGAATGGATGGGAATTGAGCAAGATACTTTTTATGACCCTAAAAAGATAGCCATAGTGCCTATGGGATTCTGCTATCCTGGTAAAGGCAAGTCTGGAGATTTGCCGCCCAGACCGGAATGTGCCCCTCAGTGGCATGGTGTTTTGTTGAACGAGCTCAAGAATGTCCGACTGACTCTTCTTATTGGACAGTATGCTCAAAAATATTATTTAGGTCAAAAACAGAAGAATAACTTAACAGAGACTGTGAAGCAATTCGAAGAATATCTCCCAGATTACTTTGTACTGCCTCATCCTTCACCTCGCAACAACATTTGGCGAGCCAAAAATCCTTGGTTTGATAAATCTGTACTTCCCAAATTAAAACAAGTAGTTAAGCAATTGCTGTAAAGAAAGCTGCACATACCGGCTGTATGTACATGCTTTCAATTTACTTGATAATTAATCTTTGGGTTTGCTGATTTTGTTGCCCTAGAATGGTAATTAGATAAATGCCTTTCTCTAACTCCGTAGGAAGTGAAAATTCGTAATCGAAAAAACCAGTATCAATTGAGATGACGTCCTGATAAAGCAAATTTCCTGAAACATCATGTAACAAGACTTTAATGGATTCCCTTTCGCTGTCATTTGTGATTCTGAGGTTGATATTATCAGACATTGTGGGATTAGGGAAAATATGAACTTCGAGTCCTTGCTCGATTGGATTATTTTCGATAGAAATAGCCTCAAATACTGCCTTTGTGCCATCATAATCAAACTGTGTCAGGCGATAATAAGAAACACCTGTTGCTGGACGATAATCTGTGAAGTTGTAGTAGGAAGTTTCGTTGATGGTTCCATTTCCTGCTATTTTACCAATGACTTCATAGTTTACACCGTCTTGAGACCTTTCAATCTCGAAGTAGTCATTGTTCAATTCAGAAGATGTGATCCAATTTACTTCTACCACATCATTTTCTAATTTGGCTTTAAAGTCCAATAATTCAACTGGCAATGCAGTGTCAGATTGTCCGCCCAAGGAGAAAAACCCAAGGCTGATAGTAGTAGGATTAGTGGTAATGGTACCGGCAGTAGTAGATGCACCTGATGAAAGTCCTTTTCTCCCTGCATCAGCCCATGGGTCTGAATTATCAACTCCATCACCACCGCCAATAGTGTCTTCAATTTGCACCACTGTAGTTTCGTTTGGAGTAAGTACGTTCGATTGAGGTCCATAAGTCAAGCCAATATTGGCCGTTTGGTTTGGTGAAGAAGGGTATACCACCCAGAATTCATGATTAGAGACAGTAGTAGTTCCAATATTGTCATAGTTGTTACTCAAGTAGGAACTAGGATTTGTTCTTCTATACCTAGCCGTCCAGTTTATACCTCCAGTTCCATCTTCTTCAATCGTAATTGGAGCATAAGTAGTACCGTTACCAATAGGTAGGGTGAAGATGGAGTTTGCAGGTAGATTATCTTTTCTAACTACTCCATCAACAAAACTTTCACTACTTCCTCCTGAAAAAGTGGCTGAATTTCCAAATACAAGAATGTTGGAAATAGTGAATAACCCACTTTTGAATAAGGTATTGTCAGTAGCTATCACTCCATCCAATAATTGAATATTATTGCTGATTTCTAATTCCGTACCACCTGTTAGGTTTATTGCAGGACTAGCCGCAGTGTTGTTTATCACTACATTTTCGAATGTCATATCACCAGTTATATTTTGAGTAGAACTACCAATAAAGCTTATTTGGCCAGGACTTCCTGCTGATGACACAATAGTAGTACCAGTCTTAGTCAAATCACCTAACATTTCTACATCGCTATTGTCTGCAGCAGTATAGGTACCTCCCAAAAGACTAGTATTTCCCTCTATTCTAATAACCCCATCCGTAGCCATATTGAAAGCACCGTCATTGAGGGTCAAATCATTACCTACAGTGAGTTGGCGCTCATCAGCTAAATTGAGTGTACCGGCATTGATGATCAGGTTTTCACAAACATCAATGTCACTATTAGACACGAAAGATTTATTTCCTGACCCGTTTAGCGTAAGTTGTCTCACCTCATTAGATTCTACCATTATGGTGTAGTCACCATCCCCACCATATTCGAGTGCTCCACCAGAACAGTCGAAGAAATTCAGATAATCTCCTGCAGGCAATGCTGCACTGTTATTATCACTATTAATTCTTATTGTTCCGGTACCACTTACCTGCCCCAAAATATGGCCGTTGGTGCCATCTATTTCCAGAGTGCCATCCGAAGGGATGATCAACCTACTAAAGCTAACGTTATTGATGTTTAATGACATGGTGACTGCAGAGGCTATTTCTATGGCACCACCGGTGACTGAATTGAGATTAGTCTCCCGAGATTCTCCACCATTCAAATCACCACTATCATCAGCATCATAGAAATAATTATTTGGATGATCATAATTGTTATTATCAAAAGCATCAAAGACAAGTGTTGTAAAAGAGTCGGGTATACTCAATGGATCACCTGCAAAGTACTCACCTGAAAAATCACTTTCTAAAGCTATAGGGTAGGTGATGGTGTTGTTGGCATCATCTACAAAGTCTCCTGCGCTTGGAAAAGGGTTTTCTACAGCCAAATTAGGATCAGAGAATATGGCGCGAGCACCTCTGTATGTGCTTTCGGCATCCGTACCAATCACATCATCATCGTAGCTAGCTATAAGATCAGCACCGAAAGCTGTAAATCCTGTGCCATTGATCAACCAGTGATATTGAAGGATGGCATCTTGAGTGGATTGATCCTCACTCAACATAATCGGTGCAACAGCATTTCTAGGGCGTATTCTTAATCGTCCAACTGTTGAACCTGAGTTGCCAGAAGTAAAATCTACTTTAACTGGAGTATACCTATTTCCTTCTCCTACAGGAAAAACAAAGTCAGTATTTTCATTCGCTGCAAACTCTTTTTCCATTCCAAAATCAATAATGGAACTATTGGTTTGAATTTGGTTCTCTTCACCGAAATGTGTCAACTCAGATCCTAGACCATCAGCATTGGTAATGGAGCCAGTAGAAGTAAATAACAATAAAGCCGGACCGATATCCAATATTCCTTGTTCAAGTGTCAAGTTATTATTGATTTGAAATTCTTGATTTGCATCAGGAAGGGAAACACCATCTGAGTTGTTGATTGTTAGATTTCCGAAAATCCCTTCAGCAGCTGTTGAAAGGATCTGTTCTCCACTTGTTCTTTTGAATCTGATTCCCGCTTTTTCGAGGTTACTTCCGGAAGTGTGAGTTCCGTTATTGGTCATACTCTGACCTACAAAGTCGATCAAATTGTCGTTGTCGGCTAAAGTGCCTTCGAGCAATTCGAAAGTAGCACCTGTAATTTCAATGTCTTTGCTAAGACTTAAAGTACCCTCATCAGATTTTTCGAAATTGTAAAATTCAACTATATCTGAGTTAGAGCCATTCAAAAATGCCGTTACTCCATTTGCTATAGTGAAGGTGGTCGTATTGATTCCTGGACTGTAAGTTGCATTGTTATCAATGGTCATGTTTCCATTCAAGGTCAGATTTAGATTGTTGGATCTGAATTCTATATCATCGGTTATGGTGAGGTCACCAGTAATGGTCAAATCGCGAGTTTTAAGGCTCACAACTTCACTTTCAATTCCTGTAGTACTAGCAAGGCTCAAATTATTAATGGCAATTGCTGAGTTGATACTGAAATTATCGTCATCCGTTTCATTGAGGTCTATTTCTATGGTGGACCCAGTCAAATCGTATGTTTCAGGTTCGAGTAGTAAAGAAGCTTTGAGTGCATCAGTCGCTGTTGCACCATTTTGATTTAAGAACCTTAGTGTGCCTCCTGTGTGTATGAAGTTGCTTCCGGTGTTTACAATTTCAAGCATTCCGCGTCTGTAGTCTCCATTGGCAGAGGCTCCGATTTCAACAGTTCCGTCTGTTTGAGTGTAGTCTAAGATGCCAGATTCTGAAAAGAAACTTCTTCTGATTTGGGATCCAACAGAAAGTGTTGAAGTTGCATTGTTTACTTCGATGCTAGCATATCCTGTCGCTGAGTATTCAATAAAATTGTTGCCATTGCCAGCACCTGAAGACATATCCAGATTACCACCGCTCAAAATCAGTGATCCGTCTAGAATAAGTCCTGTGTCGTCGCCTTCTATTCTTATTGTGCCCTGTTGAATTTCCAGTCCTGCCGAGCCAGAGCTTGCATCGCTGTATCCAAAATCGGGGATACTGAAGTCATCAGTCGATGCATTCGCAAGTGTTAGATCTATACCTGAATTATCTAAAATTAAGACACCATTGACCAAATCGATAGGGTGATCATTAGATATGGTGATGTCTGGGAAAGTAATATCATCCTGAACGGTAACCGAATAAGTTTGATCATCTTCCTTGTTAATGATCAACTTGTTTAAGGTGATGTCCGTGTTAAAGTCTGGTATAGACGAGTCCTCGTTACCGATAAAAGTTATTGAGCCCTTAGTATTTGCATCTGAATTAAATAGATTAATGACTGAGTTGTTGCTATTGTTTATAACATTTCCATGTAGCAGAATGTTGTGCTCAAGCGAACTAGCTGCGTTTTCAACTCTTAGCTCATTTGATGAAGCATTGTTCCTAAAGTCGATATCTCCTTCTACTGTTAATGTTCTGGGAGATCCGGTAGCCTGAAATTCGATTACGTTGGTGCCGCCATTAAATGCTACATTTCCATTGACATATACGTCTCCTCCAGTAGCGGAAGTATTTAATTTCACACTGTTTGATCCGATAAAATTTCTGATATCTCCATTTACCACGATATCAACATCAGGAAGTATGATATATCTGTTGCTTCCGCCTATGGTGCTACCACTGGCATCAAATTGAAGGTTTGGATATTCAGTGACAGCGTTGTCTATGGTGAACCCATCAAATGTGGTGTTGGCTACATTTCCTCCAGCCATATCGCTGATGTTTACAGTAGTGCCCGGGAATTGTCTTGCATACGTCCAAATGGTATTTGGAGCACTGGTGAATTCACCAAAATCGCCTAGCGGCAATCCTGGGCCTGCGAATTTTAGTTTTGACGAATGCGTACTTGTGCTTGTGGGGTCTGCTAGATCAGGATCGTGATTGGTTACGATTCCGAAATTGTGAAGCGCTCTTTGTGCTTCACTGTCCCCAAAGGTGACCAAAGAACTTTCTCCTGTGTGATATCTTAGTAAAACTAGCTGAGCAATATCGATGGTAGCAAAATTAGCGTTGCCGGGATCTACTGCTACTAGTCGGTTGGCACCTCCGGCGTTGGACCCTAAAATAACGATATCTCCCGGTTGAGGTAGTTCAGAGACTAAGGTAAGGGCGGGTGAACCATTCGCATTCTCAGACCAAGTGCTAGGGTCGTGCCATTGTCCGTTTTTTCTGGCATAAATTCTTCTGGGAGAACCAGAAAATCGAGAAGCATCCCCTGCGGTGAAATTGTGATCTTCCAGGGTAAGTCCGCCACCATCTCCATCAAACAATATCGAATAGTCTGTGACTTCAAAACTAGGGTTGGCGGGGTCTGAAACTGTAGGAGATTCCGAACTCCGCGTGTAAGCCCCACTATCTTCCACTTTACCAGATACGTAGGAAGTCAAATTAGCAGGCGTGGGTACATCTACGTCATTACCAAAGAATTTCAATAAGTCTAAGGTAGGTTGAGTGTCAAATCCTTCAGTTCTTACACGCCAGTAATAGGTCAATGCTTCTCCGCTTGATAGGTCTGTTGTTTGCAATTCACTGTTTACTGGATTTACTGTAATAAAGGCCTCTCCATCGCTCCCTACATCACCTACATTGGAGATGCTTAATATAGCAGGTGTATATTTTGAAGTTCCATTATGTAGACCTGAAGTACCGACTCCAATAGGAAAGAGGAAATCTGCTTCATTGATATTGTTGATGGTGGTATTTCCGTTGAAGTTGGTGTCGCCATTTGCAGAAGGGTTGCTTGCAGTCGTGATGCGAAGTGTTAATCCTCCATCTGATGCATTGCCATCAGTAACAATCATATCTTCGACTGAAAAACACCCATCACAATTACTGTAGTCAGCTTGAGAAGCAGATAGATGTATGTCTAATTCTTCAATAATTAGGTTGTTTGAACCAATATATAATCTACCATGAAAATACTCGAGACGTTCGATGGTGACTTCATTATCTAAAGAGACGATTTGATTCTGGCAATTGAGTCTGAAATTACCAAAGACAGCACCAGGCTCAGTTTCAATTGTGAAAGTGACTGGTCGGAATTTTAATAATGCTCCGAGATCAGTAACCCCTTCTTCATAAACTCCTAATTGGCTTGCATTATAAACACCTCCGTAAAACCTTACACTTCTATCTCCTTGATCGAAAGTTCCGGATTCGAGACGGAAGGCACTATTGTCGCCAGTCCTTAGGGCATTGTGGACATTTGAAGCACCCCCGCCAACTGGTTTGTTATTTGCTACCAATGTTAAAGTCGCATCATTCGTTTTGCTGATGGTGATATTGAAGAAAACTTGCTCATTGTTTTCTGTTTCATTATGACCAGTTGGTCGGTCTGCAGTCAATACATCTAAGTTGTCGAGAGCTATGATACTATTAATTGACCCATTGAATATCGTAGTGTTTTCATGCGACGATGGAATTGGAGTGCTATTTGAATTGCTAAGACCCACTGTTCCTGCTGCATTTGACGGCAACAAATCTTCATCTCCAAAATAATACTGTCCATTGGGTTCAATAGTAAAATGTCTACCAATAGTCACGTCTTGTCCTAAGTGATCAAACCGGACCGGATTCATGCCATCACCGATAGTAAGGTCATTTAGAACAACCAGTGGCTGAGCTGTCATCACTTTGTCGGCTCCTGAGCCATCTCCTGACTGGCCGCCTGCCAAAAAGATAATGTTGTCATCCGTTGTTTGAATATTGACGGTAGTTTGTCCATCGCCATCGCTAATTGCAGCACCACCAGAATTGGTCATGATCACATCGAAGAATGGCGCCTTAGATGTGATTTTGAATGGGACAGTGTTGTCCATATTCATAATTACTGTTCCTCCTGTAACTTCAATGTTTTGTGGGTCGGAATTAATGAAAATTCCACCACCTAAATCGTCGGTTGCATCATTATCGTTGGGTGTACCGGATGAGCTAGTGGTGTTGTAGTTGGAGCGTTGAATCTCCAATGTTCCACCTGACATTCGGAATACGTTTTCTTCTTCTGGTAAACAGAATACAAAATAATCTTGTTGTGTACCAGTAGAAAAGGTACCGCTCGGGCCTGTACCACTACCACCATTCACATATACATGTCCTCCAGTCTGGATGTAACTTCCTATATCGTCCGTGGCTTGGATTGATGTCCGGATTTGATTGGCATAGAGACTGCCTCCGCTTACTTCTATTACACCAGCATCACGGATGGTGATTCCACTTGGTACCAAAAACTCAGCGGTACCTGAAGATATTTTGAAGGTTCCATAAGGTACTAATGCTGAGCCATTGGATTTAATGATTTCTCCTCCATCAACCCATAATTGCGCATTGGATGAAATAGAGTAATTTCCACCTTGATTTAGCGTAAAATTCACGTTGTTTCCTAATTGAGCCGTTCCAGTTACCAATGCAAATGCATTTTGATTGGTACCACCATAGGATAAATCTGAATCAATACTATAATCTGCTCGCCCATAAAGGTTGAAATTACCGTCAGCATTGGCTATGATAGATAGAGTATAAGCTGAGGATTGTTTGTCAATTTTAATTCTATAAAAATTGCCTTGCGCATTACAGTTCAGCACTTGGTCTGCTGCTGTATTTAAAAAGTTGAGATCAATGACACCATCAGTGGCATCGGTAGTTAGGTTTGCACTTGAACGTTGTGTGAAACTAGCTGTACCATTGATGGTAAAATCACCATAGCTATTGAATTGGTGTCTTTGGTTGGCGGTGCCAGTTGTTAGACTGGCAATGGCCGAAACAGTTACATTATTGACTACTTCCAAGGTTAAATCAGTATCTGAAAAGGTGATGTCATTATAGGTCTCGCCGGAATTTCTATGAACTTGCATTTGACCTTGTGTAATATTCAGGTTCCTGGTGAGATACAAGTCTCTTTGGAGAATCACTAGGTCATCTGAATCTCCCATGTTGATCGTCAGATTTCTAGAAACAGCGCCATTTGGATCAGTAGTGACTCCACTGCTTAAATCTTGATTCAAAACTAGAGGTATGTCGTTTGTAGCCGTATTCAATGTAATGGTACCACCCAACAATTGGTCCGCAAATTCTGAATAATCTCCGTCGGGGAGATTCTCGATATAGGCCGTACTTCCTGTATTGGAGTATCCTTGAATAGCCATGACTCCCGAACCAGAAATAAATCCCATGTCATGACCAGTGGAAGTTAATATATTGAGTCTACCTGATGAACGAATCGTTAAATCTTGAACTGTTACGTTGTCTAAAATGGTAGAACCATCTGATTGGTACATATTCAAGGTTCTTCCTGAAGTTATTACTACTAGATCGCCAGATCCCGGAATTTCGTTGTCATCATTGTCCAAGATTGGAGTGGTGGCTCCATCAAGCGTCCATGTAGTTGGGTTACCCCACGATCCAGATTGAAAGGAATACCAGGTTTGTTGAATATCGCCAAGAGGACTTACAGTATTATCCGTAGTCGCTAGCGTATAAAATTCTCCATCAGCAATAGAAATATTAGAAAATGAAATGGTGTTTTCGGTATCGTTAATGGTAGGGACTATGGCTTCAACTGTCCAGGTTCCATTACTGGAAGACGACCTTCTGATTAATTTGTAATTGGAAGCTGTGGATAAAATCACTTCTTGAAAACCGGCCTCGTCCAGATCAAATGTGATATTAGTCGTAAGGGAAGTGGCTGCATCTGTTTGATCAAGATACCACATGCGTTTCATTCTGGCAGGGGCGGTGCCAGTGATCCCATTGATGTCATTGTCAATCAATGCGTTGTTATTAATTCTATGACCAGCGAATAGATAGTCTCCATCATCTAATCCTGTGTTTGCTTCTAGTTGCAGTCCTTGGTTGTTAGCTGTAGTCACAAGTTCGGAAGCGGAGTGCCTGCCAATTCCGAATACTCCTTCCACATGATTTTGGTTGGCATCCAGGTCGCCAGCATAATGATCATTTGGTGTACTCAAGCCATATCTGGCATTGAAATAATTTTGAATAATTATGTATTGTGCACTATCAATTTCTTCACTAAACACAAACATCTCAGCAATTTCTCCATCGTAGAATTGACTAGAGCCATTACTTCCAAGTCTTGATACTTCATTACCAGTATTACCTTGATAGGAGATTTGATTTACTAGTGTAGCTGATTCAATTTCTTCATTATTATTAAATAGCCAAATGTGTTCGGTCGTAGGGTTGAATCCAAAACGTGCTAAATGAAAATTGTTGACTGTGAAAACATTAGGATTAGCTATTTCTGAAGACAATACTGACCAGCCAGGAGCATCCTGTCTCACAAAAAATTGCACATCATCTAATTTGTTGTTGTCAGCAGGCGTATCAGCACCTGCATTAGATACTATAGTTAGGAAAGAACCTCCGCCAGTTGTTCGAGGGAACTGGACTACATATCCTGAATTTGTCAGTGGCTGTTTGAAGACGACGAATATATCTCCAATGTTAGTTGGAGCATTTGAGGAGTTTCCGAATAAGTTTTGTGTAGTTGCTCCTTCTAAGAAAGTACTAGATGCTGAAACAAAATCAACGGTTGGCTGTTCGTTTAATTCAGTCTGTGCAGTATTAAACGATGGTCTATAGTTAGAATTGGATTGAGACATATCTCGGCCATTTCCACTAAGGTCGGACCAAGTTTGTACTTTACCATCAATAGTGGAAATTCCCTGATCAGCTCGGAGCCATAACTCGAGAGTAGAGCTGCCGTCTGTTGAGCCAATACCTGCAGGTCCATTTTGTGCACTTACGCTGCATGCATAACAAATTATTGCCCACAAAAAGGGAATAATTTTCAAATTCTTCATCAAAATAATTTTATCAAGTAAACTTAGGTACAAAGAGATACTACAATTAGTTCGTTTGCATCCGTAATTTGAATGAATTGTAAAAAACATGGAATCCCCTAGTCATATAGGGGGATTTCCTAATAATGGACGTGACTTCGGGTCAACTCATTGGAAATTGTATTATAAAAAGAGTAATTAGCTGTAAACATCATTTGAGTAGGACTATTTTATATAGTCATTCAATTGTACCAAATGATTATATTTTAATTTCTTGAAATTATAATAAAACTGCAGCTATCTAATACTCAATCTTTTGATCTGCTTGTTGTTCCCTTGTTGAACAGCTACAATGTAGATGCCAGCTTGAAGTTCTTCTCGGATATTTAAATGAATGTCCGAAATACCCAGATCAGGAGTGATTTCCTCCATGTGGATCAGATTACCAGATAGATCAAACATGGATACTTGAACCAGTGCATTTTCTTCTGCACTTACAAATCTGATATTTACATTGTTAGAGTGAGTTGGATTAGGAAATACAGACACTTCGATGCTAGATTTAAATCCTTCATTTAAAACAGTTATAGGCGAATGAATATTTCTAGTTCCATCATAGTCTACTTGAATTAATCTGTAATATGACAATCCGTAATATGGGCTGTGGTCTGTGAATGCATAGTTGGTAAACTCGTTGGTCGTTCCGTTCCCATCTATTTCACCAATAGATGAGTAATTTTCTCCATCTGTCGATCTTTGGATTTCAAAGTATTCATTGTTTAATTCTGAAGAAGTGGTCCATTTCAGTTTGACTTGATTTTCTACTAAATCTGCAGTGAATCTTACGAGTTCTACAGGGAGGGCAACAGTAGTTATTCCTCCGAATGAGTAGGTGTTAGAAATAGCAGCTGAGAAGTTTGATGAAGTTTGAGAAGTGATAGAACCATTGGATTCATCACCTGCAGGAGAACCACCTAAGTTTACCCATTCACTAGCAGTAGGTCCATCATAAATGGCCACTCTGACGTCTTCTATTACTTGAACGCCCATTCCGTCAATGACACCCAGTTCGATATTAGCATCGTTCACTCCGCTGGACGTAATGGTCCAAAGGCTAATTGGGCTAATTTCAACCATTGCGCCATATCCGGCATTGGTTGTGATATCAATTGTCTGACCGCTGTTGCCATTACTCCCAGAATATTCTGCCGTCCAGTTGTCTCCGCCATTGGTGACGTTTTCAATTCTTGTGTATCCGAATGTTGAGCTGTTTCCTATTGGGAATGTGAAATTACTACTAGCAGCCACTGCGTTTTTGGTTAAAGGACCATCAACATAGCTCGCTGAACTTCCTCCCGAAATTGATGCGGCAGATGTCAATGTCAATGTATTACTTACATCTGTTTGGATATTTTGTGAAGTAAGTGTCAACACACCATCCACTTCTACAGCATTACCTCCATCGATAATACTGAGGTTACCCGAAGGTTTGTTTACTGCAAGTCTATTGAATGCTTCTGCTCCGGTAAAGTCACCCGAAATGGTTTGATTGCCTGTTCCATCTGCGGTGAACGTTGTGGTAGTTGCGTCTACACTAAAAGTGCCTGAAGTTTTTGTGATGTCCTGTGCAAAATTCACGTTGCTGGAATTGGCTCCGGATACTGTGCTAGTTCCACCGATGGTCAAATCACCTTCAAGGTCAATGCTTCCATTCGTGCCCAAAGCTAACGTGCCTCCGTTGAGGATCAAATCACCGAGAATAATGAGATTATTGTTGCCTAAATCCAATGTGCCGGCTGTGAGTGTAACATTACCATTTACTGTAAATGTGGTATTTGTTCCTAAATTCAATGTACCATTAGTAAGTGTCAAATTTCCAAGGACATCTACATTTACATTAAAATCATTGTTGAGCGTTGTGCCACCTCGAAGTTCCAGATCATTACAAATGGTAATATCTGTATTAGGAAATGATTTTGTTCCAGTGCCGTCTATCAATAGGTTTCGAAGGTTTGCAATTTGATCCGGCAGTGTGTAATCATCGTTGTCATTGAAGGCCAATGTACCACCAGTTGAACAGTTGAAGAAGTCATCATATATTCCGGCGGGCAAGTTGCCACCTCCAGAAATCACTAATGTGCCGGACCCGGATACTCGTCCAAGCCTTGCGTTAGTAGCTGAAGCCGAAACAGTCAAAGTCCCATCGATTACCGTTTTGTAAGCCAATAAGTCTGGACCATCCATGATGATTTCATCACCGGCCAGAATATCTACAATGGCACCTCTCGGGGCAGAATTAGTGTCCCATGAACCATCCGTAGTCCAGTTTCCTGAACCACCGGCTACATTGGAAGTTACAGTCTGCACCTGATTAGGTATAGCTCCATCTACACCTGCTGTATAATCACCACCGATTCCTGAATCTCCGGTAGCGCTGATTACGTCAAAAGAAAGTGTGTTGCTCAAATCTCGAGATTGGTAATTGAAACCTGTCTCCAATTTATTCCAAGTATCTGAAGCATCTGGAAGGAGTCGAGCGGTATTGTAGTCATTCAGGGTAAAGGGAGAAGTGACATAGGCATCCGAACCGAAGTAGGTGAAAGTCAAATTTCCAATAAAATCGGTCATGCCGGATGAAGTTACCTCCCAATAGTATTGAAGTACATTGTCCTGATCCACAAACTCGGGTGAGTCAACATCTTCTTGTACGTTTGGATGAGGCTCATCTGCTGCTCTAATGGCTATGGTAGCGTTGGTTTCACTGTTTTGTGTTAGAGAAACAACAACTGGCGTATACTTGTTTCCAGAACCTATGGGGTAAGTGAAGGCACTAGCGGCTGTCCCGTTGTAGACTTTGATTACCCCTGCATCAGTAAAACTTCTTCTGGTTTGTACCATTTTCGAGGAAGAAAAACCTCCGCCGCTGGCATCGAAGAAAATCGCATCTTCGTTCATCGTCAATTGAAATCCTTGAATATCTAATGATCCTGTGTGTAATCTTACTTGTTCGGTTATGATTACATCATTATTGAGTGTTACATCTGATGAATTTTGAACTTGGATCCTACTGAACGTGCCTGCACCTACTATATCCTGCGGAGAAGATCCAGCCAACACAATTCCACTATTGCTTTTTGTGCCGTTGGTATTTGTGTGTATGGCTGTATTTGTAACAGTGCCAGAAACAGTAATATCGTTGTTGTTGTCGTCTAGTGTTCCTGTAGCAATATTAAGATTGTTTTGGATGGTAAGGTCACTTGATCCTGCTAGCTGAACCGTATTACTACTTGTTTTGTCCAAATTGTAAAATGTTGTAGTTCCAGTAATGACTTGGGTACCAGATCCATTGAAAGTTGTAGTGTTGGAACTCGGAGTGAACGTGCCATTATTGGTAAAATCTCCAGCAATTGTCAGTTCTAAGCCTGAGGCATCCATCGTAGTGTTAGCTTCAATGGTTAGATCATTGGTTATTGTCAATGGAGTGTTTAATAAACTCAATGTAGGATAATCAGATGTTCCTGAAGAATTGTCAACGATGATGTCATTCAAGGCAATAAGACTTTTTATAGATAGTGACTCAGTGCCGGAAGCGGTTGAAACATCACCGAATTGAAGTGAAGTTCCTGTGCCTACTGTAAAGGAGTCTGGATCCAGGTATACAGAAGCAATTGACGCAGTTGAAAGATGATTTGAAATTGTAATCGTTCCGCCTGTAAAGCCAAATGAACTACCAGAGCCGTAGACGGCAAACATCGGCTTCCCTGTGCTAGGTGATCCGCCGGTGTTAGTTCCAATGAGGGCAGTTCCTCCGGATTGAGTATAGTCTAGTATTCCACCAGAAGTATAGATGGACTCTCTGATTTGTGAACCTACCAAAAGCTGAGCAGTACCACTCAGGTCTATGCTGGCAGAGCCTGAACTTGAGTATTGAATATAGTTATTGTTGCCTCCATCCATATCCAGTATTCCTGTACCATCTAAAATTATTGCCCCATCCAAGGTTATACCCAAATCATCACCCAAAAGTGTGATCGTTCCTGCGCTTATTTGCAAGGCTGCCGAAGATGGAATGTTGAAATCCGCATCATTAGTTTCGTTTGTCAATATGATGTCATTCGCATCTCCGATGTTAGTGTCATTTATGACCAATGTCCCGTTTTGCAGCTCAATAGGTTGAATGGTAGCTGTAGGAGTGCTAAGTGTAAAATCGTCATTGAATGTAAAGGAATAGGTTTGATCAGTTCCCTTATTCTGAACAATTCTGTATAGGTCAGGGTTGGAGGTTGAGGTTCTTGAGTAGTTATTATTGCTTTCTCCTTGAAGCTCTAGAATAGCTCTAGGTCTGGCATTGTCTGCATTATAAAGATCAAAACTGTGACCATTTTCAGCGCCATGAATAATGTCCCCTTTAAGAATCAAAGTATGTTCTAGATCTACTGCCGCATCCGCGACAATCAAATCTCGATCCTGTGGATTTGTAAATGGATCTTCGGTGAAATCGATATCTCCATTTACAGTTACAGTTACAGCAGATCCACTATTTGGAAATTGGAATGTTCCACCTACCCAAGTGCCAATTCTTAAATCTTCGCCGATGGTCATATCCTGAGCAGGAATAATTGTTCCGTTTCCTTGTACTACTACATTGGCATTGGTAGTAATGTTTTGATCGATGGTATAAGTAAAAGACTCCACCATGAGGTTGGGTATTGGGGTGGGGATACTATTTAGTGTAGTAGTGGCACCAAAATAGAGATAGTAGGAATCTAGATTGGTCCCAAAATCTCCAAAGTCTCCATTCACTGTTGGGTTATCAGCTGCATCAAAAGAAACCATACCTGTTCCTGAAACCAATCCTACATTAAAGGTACCAGCAACTAAAAATTGCAATCTTGGTAGATCCTCTGAGGCGGCATCGGGGTAGGTAGTATAATCATGATCGAAAATCACGGCGCCCAAGTCGTTGATTGCTGCCTGAACGTTTACTCTATGAGAGTCTCCTGCACCATCAGATTGAATAATTACAACGCTACCTTCAGTAGGCACTTCTTGTGTCCCAGTTCCATCTTGTTCGTTTCTTGACCAAGTAGACGCCGTGTTGAAGTTCCCATCTTGTCTGGAATAATAAATTGTTGGGTTGCTATTGAATCGATTATTATGGCCTGCACTATAAAATGCTTGGTCTAGCGCAGCGGTGGCGTCATCAAAAGTGATTTCATTGGTGCTGGCGTTGTAGTCGTTTTCTGTAGAGCGGGTGAATGGCAGCACTGCTAATCCTTTTCCGCACCTCCAGCTTCCTGTGCCAGAGCCATCCAAATCGACTTCATCATGAATGAAGACTTGAGAACTTACTTGCGGTAAAACTGTAAAGTCTGAATGGTTGACCCGCCAGTAAAAACTCAATATACCACCAGCTCCCGGGTCGTTAGATGGAATTTCATCATCAGCTACACTTACCTGAATATAACCGTCATCAGTTAGAGTAGACACATTTATTCTAGCTGGTGTGTACCTGGAACCGTCGGTTGCATCTTGATTATTAGCATCCGTTCCTATAGGAAAGACCACTATTCCAGTCGCATCTACATACATCTCAATCCCTCCATCGGAAGCATTTCCGTCTGTTTGAACGAACCTGTTAGTGCCATATCCACTGATGGTTGCAGCGGATTCTTGCATACGAAGTTTGCTGCTGTGAATATCGAGTAATTGATCTTGACTAAATGTTAACGTACCAGTAATAGCCTGATCTGCTGTCATATCTACATCATTGGAGGCATCATTCAAATTGACATTGCCGAGTACGCCATTGCCATCTCCATCCAGACTGTAGTTGGCTGAACCTCCGCTAAATTCTAACGCTCCTGTACCTGTGCTTTGGTGAATTCCTGAGTTGGTTATGGTATTTTGAATAATAATGTCCTGATTACCATTGTCAAATGATGCACCAGATTGAATAGTAAGAGAGTTGCTTGCTGTAAGGTCTCCGCTATTGATAGTTTTAAGTCCGGTCCCGGAAGCTACCAAATCGTAAAAATCACCATATGTTCCTGCCAGGGAAATAGTTTGGCTAGCATCTCCTGAGAAAGTCGTTGTATTATTTCCTCCTTGAGTATAGGTCGAACCAGCAGATATATTAAAATTTCGTCCTACTGTCAAATCGTTGCCGTTCATTCTCACTTCGGTACCACTCGATAAGATAAAGTCATTGCTTACTACAATGTCTGATTCAAAATCTACGTATTCATCAAAATCTTCAGTAATTGTTAGGTTATAAAAATTAGGAGTAAATGATATTTCAAAACCTTCTCCAAGGAGCTGATTGGTATCAACATCAATTTCGATAGTCCCTCCGGTAACGCTGTAGTTTCCTTCGGGCACGTTGATATTTATACCATTGATGAATCCGGCGGTGGTTCTTTCATTTATATCTTTAAAAACCATACTTCCACCGGACATTACGAAGACAGCATTGTTAGACTCATAATCAAAAATGCCCAAATCCGTTTCCCAAGTGTTACCCCCTTGAGTAGTACCAGTAAAAGTTAGCACGCCCCCTGTCTGTTTGTAAACAATGTTTGCATTTGCGCCCCCCAGGTTTCTTAGCTGAGGGACATCCATGGTGCCTCCTTCTATGATCATTTCCGGGGATCCGTATTGAGAATAGAAAGTACCCGGGCCATTTCTGGTTTCATAGGTTCCTTCAGTCAATCTGAATTTTCCAATAATGTTGAGCGATTGCTGTTGACCGGTTGGGCCTTGAACCCCTGATATATCTCCAGCAGTCAAATCTGTGTCAATGGCAATGATATCGAGTTCATCGTCGCATGTTCCCCATACGAGCACGTTAGGTCCATTTATCCATAATGCTCCTCCGGCAGGGATGAACCAAGAGCCGTTTCCGCCGCCACCTATATTCGTATTACCTTCAGACATTGAAGGGATGAAAGTTTCTCCTGTTAATTCAAGGGTTCCATTCTTAATGTAAATAGGCTTCCCAATATAATTGCTAGCCTGGGCTGGGGCAGAGCCTGTCTCATTTCTACCAAATACTCTAAAATGACCAACTGCAGTCGGGTTTACTGTGAGTGCATAGGTCTGATCACTCCCCTTGTCTAGAATGAAGTCATAGAAGTTGGTAGTATTATTACAGGTTAAAGTATTGTCAGTTTGGCCAGTAAATCGAACGGTCACAGCATCTCCATTTGTGGGAAAACTATCAAACGCGTAACCAGTCAAGTTTGAAAAATTGACGATGCCATTGTTTGTAAAGTTTCCATATAAATTCAACCTGTGGAATGTGTCGTGGTAATTAATCGAACTCGTCGGCACACCAATATTTCCAGTTCCAACCGATATTTCGCCAGTTGCTGCTACCGCCAAATTTCCATATACATCAATGACCAATCTAGTTGTGCTGGCGTCATTTATTTGAAAATCACCTTGAGTGATGGTCAAGTTGTTATTAATAGCAATATCACTGGTAACAATGAGGTGTTGCGTATTAGAATTGAAATTTAATACCAAATTATAAAAGGATGTAAGGCCTGATGCTGAAGTTAAGTTAACATCACCGGCTCCATAGTACTCAATAGTTCCGGCGCCAGCGCCAGCACTTGTGAATACACTGGCATCAGTGAAGGTAGGAAGAATGTCGTCACTCAAACGAATAGTTCCTGAGCCCTCAAGCGTTGTAACCGTGCCATGGCCTGTACTACTTCCAAAATCTAAAGTTCCATTCACTACAAGTCTGGTCAATGTACCAGACATATCTCCGTTTCCAACAGTTACCGTTTTGCCAGATAGGATGGTTACAATGTCCGTGTCAGCAGTAGGTGAGGTATCTGGTGTAAGCCCATCAGGATTGTTGTAGATGGCACCTGCAGGGTCTAGAGTCCAGGTATTAGCATCTGACCAGTCGCCCGAATTGATGACATACCATTTTTTTGATGTTGAAGGTATTCCTAGCGTAAAATAGGCACTTGCCATTTCTGAATTAGTAAGGGTAAATCGAATTCTGTTGCCATTAAAGACGGGTGAAGTGGCCATTCCAGCCTGAAAAAAGTCTCCAGTAGTACCAAATCGAGCCAAAATGCTAAAGTCAGTAGCTGTGAGTCCACTGACATCTGTAAATAATCCTGATTCCACAACATCAAATTCAATAATAGCTCCGGATGTACCCGTTTTTTCTAAATACCAAATACGATTGTATCGTTCAGTGTCAGAAATGCCCGTTAAGTCAGCGGAAGTTGTGCTTAGGTTGCTGTTGTTGTGTCCAACATAGATATGATCATCATCAGCTAATGGGGCAGCTCCATTTTCTGAAAGGTATACGGAGCCACCTTCTCCGGTGGTGGCATCATGAGCTTCCGTGCTGAGTTGACCAATACCAACAAGATTGTACCTGTAATTTGGCGATGCTCCACTATAATGATCATTGGCTCCAATCGTAATTCCAAACTTTTCTGAATAGTAGTTTTCTACTACTCGATTTTTACCATTATTTAAAACGATATCGTAATAAATAAACTCTCCAAGATATCCATTAAAGTAATTCGAACTGGAAGCGTCACTGCCAATTTTTATCTGAACTGCATTGTGATCGCCTATGGTTGTAGGGATAGAAGTATTGTTGGTATAAACTACACCATCTAACGTAAGTGAAATTTCCGCGGGTCCGGCAGCTCCGTTATAAATACAGTTTACAATATGGCTTTGACCAGCGATAATTGAGGATGCTGGACTTGACACCGTATAGGTTGAAGACCCGTTATTAATCCCGAAAGTCATGCTTCCATTTGCTGCTACATAGACAAATAGGCCATTGGCAGCATCACCCTGCTGATAGACATATTGCAAACTTCCAACTGTAGAAGGTTTGATGACCATCGTCATAGTTCTTGCATTGATAGTAGAAGCTGGACTGATGTTATTGGAAGGATCAGAGAGGTCAAGAAACTCGTTACTGGCTGCAGTAAATAGCACTCCTGGTTCAGCATTTGTGCCGATATTGGCTGTGGCATCAAAGATTGGATTGGATGCTGTACTGTTATTGGTCGCATCATTATTATTCGCTTGATCAGCCCAAGTGGTCACGTTATTGGTACCATCATAGGTTAGGCCTTTATCAGAACGAAGCCAGAAAACAATATTGCTTGCTGGCGAATTGACTCCACCGGGACCGGTCTGCCCATATACGCTGCATGCATAACAAATTAAAAGAATTATTGCTGCAACTACCTTATTCCTGTTCATATCCCTTTTTCCTTTTCGAATAATGTTATTTGCAAAACAAGTTCATGTTTTGACGGAGTACATCAGTAATGATCTCTATTTACAAAAAACAAGTATTCTCTTAAGACCTTAGGTGTATTTCCTATGAATACCTTTAAATTTTCGATGAGTGATATATTAATTGTACTATTCTTAGAATTAATGATGAAATTCAGTCGATTTATTGTGTTTTAAGTGAGTGGCGGTGGAACATGTTTTTTTACTTTAATGTCAACGAAGGGTTTTGGAATACAAAAATTGACAGGCATAAAAAGGGTAAAAAAAAACGAGGAAAACCAAAACCTCGTTTTTTTTATTATGAGAAAAATTACTGATTGAATTTCGTTTAATCCAATCAAGCAATGGCTGCTGATTGATCTCAAATGTTAGCAAAAGAAAAATCAGCAAATTGGATGTTAAATGTTGGACTTCTTAATCTGTAAGACTGCAACGCTCAAAAGCTTGCTTGATATCAAGTCGGATACATTATTTATGTATCAACAAATTGAGAATTTAACCTTTAACACACCCAAAACAGCCTTTGATTCGGAACCCCCTATGCTTTTTATTGACCCTTATTTTATCATAAACATGCCTTTTTGATGATATTTGAATTTTCCCCCATTAAATATTATGACTTCCATAAAAGGCAAAATTTTATTATTGAATTGAAGTAGATTGCCATTCATTTCGGCATTAAATACCGAGAAAAATAAGTGTCTTTATAGCGACAAATTCAAGTTAATTTTTCAAACAAAATATTATTTTGTGAATATATAAGATGGCAACTTTTTGATTTGTTTTAATAGTGGAATTTTCGTCATATCATTGGAGGGTAGAATATAATTCTTCGATTTGCTAGATAATCAATGTATTTTTCTAATTTGAGTGTATTAATTCCAATGGATATTTTGATGATCATCGGGATGTTTAGCTTTGTTGAGAATAAAAAAAGAAGCTTATGTACTGGGAAAAGTATAGTAGACAAAAAATAAGGGATTTGGTTTTTGAGGGTATTGGAAAGAATCTTAATTACCGAGATTCACCACCCATAGGTTTGCCTGCTTCTTATTTAGATCCAAAAGTGTTCTATTCGGATGCACCTTTTCTAAGTGAAGCTCCTTTTATGAGTACTATGGTGGCCAACCCTAATCATATAGGATGTCATACGATGGGTGATTCTGAGCCAGTTTTCAGTGGTACGCAGGCTATCGAAAAAGAGCTTATTGAGATTTGTGCAACACAAATTTTCGGCGCTGAACCAGAAACTGTAGATGGTTATGTTGCTTCTGGAGGTACAGAAGCGAATATTCAGTCATTTTGGGTACTTAGGAATTATTTCATTCAAGAATTGGGAGCGAGCCATGAAGAGATAGGAATGGTTTATTCTTCTGATGCTCACTATTCTATGCCTAAAGGTGTGAATTTGCTTAACATCAAATCCATTTGTGCTCCAGTAGATGAAGAATCCCGTTTGATTGACTTGGATAAACTGGAAAACTCTTTAAACGATGCTACAAAATCAGGAATCAAATATTTTATTCTTGTAATGAATATGTCTACGACCATGTTTGGATCGGTAGATGATATGCATGCGGCTATCGAATTATTTGAATCTTTAAATTTAAATTTTAAGATTCATGTGGATGGAGCCTATGGAGGATTTATATATCCGTTTTCTGCAAAAAATGAATTGTATTCCTTTCAAAACAAGCATGTGTTTTCATTTTCCTTAGATGCGCATAAGATGTTGATGTCTCCGTATGGAACAGGTATTGTGCTAATACGAAAGGGATATATAGAACATGCGATGACGAAAGAGGCGAATTACGTGAAAGGTAAAGACTATACATTAATAGGAAGTCGCTCCGGAGCTAATGCAGTGGCTATTTGGATGATTTTGAGAGCTTATGGATCAGATGGGTGGAAGGCCAAAATTGCAGAGCTTTTGGATCGTTCGGATTGGCTTTGTGAACAGTTGAATAAACGAGGGATATCCTATTTTAGACACCCAAAAATGAACATAATAACCATGAAGCCTGATCTTATTGATCGATCCTTGGCAGAAAAATACTTTTTAGTTCCAGATGATCATGACTCACCTTCTTGGTGGAAAATAGTAGTGATGGATCATGTTAACGAAGGTGTATTAGATCACTTTTTATTGGACTTGGATAAAACTTTAGAAAATGCATAAAAAATCATTATTGATAGGTGCAATTTTTGGGTTGACATCAGTGGCTATTGGAGCCTTTGGAGCTCATGGATTGAAAGATTTGTTGGAAGCGAATGATTGGTTAGATGTTTTTGAAACAGGTGTAAAATATCAATTTTATCATGCGCTAGCATTATTAATTGTAGGCTTGCTTTCTGATAAGTTGAAAGGAAACTGGGTAGTAAAAGTGTTTTATTGCTTTGTGATTGGCGTAATAATTTTTAGTGGCTCTTTATATATATTGAGTTTGACCAATATAGGAATATTTGGTGCTATTACTCCGATTGGTGGAGTGTTGCTGATTCTGGGTTGGATTTTTATGATAACTGGGATTTATAAAGCGGAATGAGACAAAAAAATAGCTCAAGATGACAATCCTGAGCTATTGATTCCTTTGCTAATTAGAATGCATTAAACATCCACCTTCGCATATTTTGCATTCTTCTCAATAAACTCTCTACGTGGTGCTACTTCATCTCCCATAAGTACAGAGAATAAGTGATCTGCCTCAGCGGCAGATTCAATGGTCACTTGTTTCAAGCTTCTACCATCAGGATTCATTGTGGTTGTCCATAGTTGTTCCGGGTTCATCTCTCCAAGACCCTTGTAACGTTGTAGTCCTACAGACTCTTCTTTGCCTTCTCCGGCCATTTCTTTAGTTACTCTTTCTCTGTCGTCCTCAGACCAAGCATATCGCTCTTGTTTTCCTTTTTTTAACAGGTAAAGCGGAGGGAGCGCTATGTACAAGTAACCATTGTCTATTAAATCTCTCATGTATCTAAAGAAGAAAGTCAATATCAGGGTTCTAATGTGACTACCATCGATATCAGCATCCGTCATGATGATGATTTTGTGATATCTCAATTTCTCCATATTCAAAGCCTTAGGGTCTTCTTCAGTTCCGAATTTCACACCCAAGGCGGTGATCATGTTTTTAATTTCTTCGTTTTCGTAGATTCTATGCTCTTGCGCTTTTTCTACGTTTAGAATTTTACCTCTAAGTGGAAGGATGGCTTGAAATTTCCTGTCACGGCCTTGTTTGGCCGATCCTCCTGCAGAATCTCCCTCTACCAGGTAAAGTTCACATTCAGCGGCATCCCTTGAAGAACAATCCGCCAGTTTACCAGGCAAGCCTGATCCTGACATGACGTTCTTACGCTGCACCATCTCACGTGCCTTTCTGGCCGCTTGTCGAGCCTGCGCGGCTAATATTACCTTTTGAACAATGGCTCGAGCTTCTTTAGGATTTTCTTCTAAGTAGTTGTTCAGAATTTCGCTCACACTAGTGTCCACAGCGCCCATGGCTTCTGAATTACCCAGCTTGGTTTTAGTCTGACCTTCAAACTGTGGCTCTTGAACTTTAACCGATATAATAGCAGTCAAACCTTCTCTGAAGTCATCGCCAACAATTTCTACTTTTGCCTTTTCCAGCAAGCCTGATTTATCCGCGTATGACTTTAACGTCCGAGTCAAAGCTCTTCTAAATCCAGCCACGTGAGTACCACCCTCTATAGTATTAATGTTGTTCACGTATGAAACAACATTTTCAGTGTAAGATGTATTGTAGGTCAATGCCACCTGTACCGGAATATCGCCTTTTTCGCCTTCCATATATACTGGCGAAGGAATAAGTTTTTCTCTTGAGCCATCCAGGTAGTTGACAAATTCTACCAATCCACCTTCTGAATAAAATTCTTCACCAATGAAGTTACCCTCTTCGTCCTTTTCTCTTTTGTCTGTGAGTTGGATTCTAATTCCAGCATTTAAGTATGAGAGTTCTCTTAATCTGGAAGCTACGGTTTCATACTTATACTCGCTTACGGTGAAAATTTCGGTATCAGGCAGGAAATGAACAAATGTACCAGTGATATCAGTTTTTCCCGTTTCTTTTACTGAGTATTTAGGGATACCTTGAGAATATTCTTGCTTGAATATTTTACCACCTCTATGTACGGTCACCTCAAGCATTGAAGAAAGCGCATTTACACAAGAAACACCCACACCATGGAGTCCGCCAGAAACTTTATAAGTGTCTTTGTCGAACTTGCCACCGGCATGAAGAACAGTCATTACTACTTCTAGTGCCGAGCGTTTTTCCTTTTCGTGCATGTCGGTAGGAATACCTCGTCCGTTATCCGAAACAGAAATGGAATTATCTTCATTTATTGAAACCGTAATGGTATCACAGTGTCCAGCAAGAGCCTCATCAATGGAGTTGTCTACTACTTCCCATACCATATGGTGAAGTCCTTTGAACCCAACATCACCAATATACATGGCAGGTCGTTTTCTAACTGCTTCTAACCCTTCTAGAACCGTAATATTACTAGCCGAGTAGTCTCCTTTTTGTGCTCCGCTCGCTTGCTTCTTTTCTTCGCTCATTTCACGTATTTATTAATCTTCGTTCGGGTACATAATTTCTTTTATTTGGCTACTTATCCGTAACCTATACATCATCCCAAAACGAGACTTGATTTACCCGAATAAAATCTGCCAAAAATACGAAAATCTAGCTGCCCAAATGGTCGTTTTTTTAACATTTTTAAGATAATGGCAGAGATAATTTTTTTGGTTAGGTAAATTGCGATATATAAACTGATTTCGGCGAAATTAATTCTATTTATGCCCCATATTTTACAGCAAGCTTCACTTAAGAAATACAACACTTTTGGAATAGAAGCAATAGCAGATCAAATCGTTGAAGTTTCTAATAATCAAGAGGTTAAAGATGCCATAAGTCTATCTGGATCACTAGGTGTTTCGCCTTTGATTTTAGGAGGAGGATCTAATGTATTGTTTACTAATGAAAATTACCCGCTAGTTATTGTCAATAAGCTCGAAGGGATAGAAAAAATAAAAGAAGATGATCAGTTTGTTTGGGTTAGATCTGGCGCAGGTGTTGTTTGGCATGAATTGGTTTTACATTGTATTGAACATGGCTGGGGTGGAGTTGAAAACTTGTCTTTAATTCCCGGCACTGTGGGAGCCGCACCTATGCAGAATATAGGCGCTTATGGGGTAGAAATAAAAGAAGTATTTGAGACATTAGATGCAATTAATAAGAACACTTTGCAAGAAAAGGAGTTTAGCTACCAAGAATGTCAATTTGGCTACCGAGAAAGTGTCTTTAAAAAGGAGCTCAAAGGGGAGTATTTTATTACATCTGTTACTTTAAAACTGACCAAAAAGCATAAAGTCAATGTGAGTTATGGGGCGATAAGCGAAGTCTTGGCAGCTCAAGCGATAAAGAATCCCACCATAAAACAGGTGAGTGATGCGGTGATCCAGATCAGAGAATCAAAATTGCCTAACCCAGCAGAAATTGGCAACGCTGGTAGTTTCTTTAAGAATCCAGTAATTAGTTGTGATCAATTTGATGTATTGAAAAGCAATTATTCCACTGTGCCTAGTTATGATCAACCTAATAGCAAGGTGAAGGTTCCCGCCGGTTGGTTGATAGAAAATTGTGGATGGAAAGGGATGCGAGAGGGCAACATTGGTGTGCACAAGAACCAGGCTCTGGTTTTAGTAAACTACGGAAATGGTACTGGGGCTGAAATAAAAGATCTAGCTTTTAGAATCAAAGATTCTGTAAAAGAGAAATTTGATATTGATATCACGCCAGAAGTGAATATCATTTGATAGCTATTGTAGAACTGACACCATGTTTAAAGTATTGAAAATGACTCTACTGACAATTCTTGCCGCGCTAGTCGCTGTCGTAATTTTTGTTGTAATTTTTTTTAATACAGCTCCTCAAATAGGGGATGTTGCAACTGGAAAAAGACTCGAAGAAGTTGAGAGTTCTCCACAATACAAAGAAGGGAAGTTTCACAATTCTGTACTTACAAAAACAGATTTTTCATTTGCAAAGACCATCAAGATAATGTATCAAATGGTTACCAATACCCAAGGTAGAGAACCGAAAGGAAAAATCAAGACTCAAGCTTTTGACCCTGAAAAATGGACGATTAGAAATGAAGATGAAATTATGTTGAGCTGGTTCGGCCATTCTTCAGTTTTAATCAAGATCGATGGAAGGACTATACTGGCTGATCCTGTTTTTGGTGACAGAGCTTCTATGTTTTCATTTATGGGACCAAAAAAGTTTGATTACAGTCATCATATGGATGTTAGTCTATTGCCCGAAATAGACCTAGTGATTATTTCGCATGACCATTATGATCATTTAGATTATCCTACGATCATACAGCTAAAGGACAAGGTGAAGTTGTTTTATGTACCTCTTGGAGTGGCCTCTCATTTAGAGAGTTGGGGAGTGCCAACTGAAAACATTAGAACCTTTGATTGGTGGGACGAGCAAAAGCTTGACGAAAATGTAAAATTGACATTCACACCGACAAGACATTTTTCCGGAAGAGGGTTGACGGATAACTTCAAAACATTGTGGGGTTCGTGGGTCATTGAAGGCAGTAGCCAAAGAATGTTTTTTAGTGGGGATTCAGGTTATTTCCCAGGGTTTAAGGAAATTGGTGAAAAGTTTGGAGAATTTGACCTAGCATTAATTGAATGTGGCGCATACAACAAAGAGAGCTGGCCAGATATACACATGCTCCCTGAGCAATCAGTGCAAGCAGTCATTGATGTTAATGCGAAGATTGGGATGCCTATTCACTGGGGTAAATTTAATTTGGCATTGCATCCATGGAAAGATCCCATCCAAAGATTCAATCATGAGGCCAGATCGAACAATTTACAAACACATACACCGCTAATTGGAGCTGTGATGATGATCCCATCGGAAACTAGCCCCCAAAATTGGTGGGATAAATACAACTAGTCTTTTGTGAGTGGAGTGGTCATTAGCTTTGAAGAAGCAAATGTTCAATTAAGGATTGTTTAGGTTTTACTATTTTTTGAGTAAATTCTTATCAATTGAATTTTAAAATTAGCTATGAAGAGGAGCATTCTGTGTTTGAGTGTATTATTGGTTTTTAACATATATCCTCTTCGTATATATGCAAGTACCCCATCAGATGCTATCATAGCAAAAGCAGATTCCTGTGCCCAAGTGTTGAATTTTGATTGTGCAATTGACTATTATCAGGAGGCATTATTATTCAAGCATGGAGATAGTAGTCTAACAGCATTTCTAAAAATCCATAATCAGATTGGTGATATTTATTACAAACAAGGTTATTTCACAAAAGCTAATCGAAGTTACCAGCTTGTGCTAAGATATGCTGAAGATCACCATATAGTTGAAGAAACAGCCAAAGCTTTAATGGGACAATCACATGTCCTTTGGCGGTACGGGGATAACGTCAATTCTATTCAAAATATATTAAGAAGCATTGAATTTTTTCGATCAGCTAGGGATACTGCAAATTTGGTGAGTGCGTCAAATATATTAGGTGGAATTTATGTGAGTACAGGCGAATTAAGCAAAGCAAGTGAGATCTACGGAGAAACTCTTGAAATAGCTATCAATGGAAAAGATTCCGTGGGAATGGCAAGCTCTTATGAATACAAAGGTGTGATTCGATCATTCAACAAAGAGTTCTCAGAAGCCATTAAATATTATCTAAAATCCTTATCCATCAATCAAAAAATAGGTAATGAATTGGATGCAGGAATCACCAACGCAAATATAGGAGAGGCGTATCTCAACTTGTCTGACTACAAAATTGCGCTTGAATATTTATCAGTTGCCGAGGAGATATTGACTAGGCATAATTTTAACTCGGGGTTGATTTTTGTGAATTATTGCGCAGGAGAATGTCACATGAAATTGGGGCAATTCTCAAGAGCGCACAAGCGATTTGACAAAAGTTTGGAATTGATACAACTCACAGGAGAAATGCGAGAGCAATCAACTGTACTGGGCTTAAAAGCAAAGTGTTTTGAATTGGAAGGTAAATTTAGCCAGGCATACAAGGTTCATAAAGAATATGCCATTGCAAAGGATTCTTTAAATACTTCGAATCAAAACAAGCAACTCATGCAAATTATGGGGCAATTTGAATTCGAAAAGAAAGAGCAAGAAAATTTATACTTGCAACAAGAAAATGCATTGAAAGCTAAAGAAATTGATTCCAAACAAGCTCAAATCAGATTGCAATATGCCATAGTGATAAGCTTATTGATTTTTCTAATGATTGTTGTTTTACTATTCGTAAAACTTTATAAAAACAAAAAGCTATTGGATGAAGCCAATCAAACAAAAAACAAGCTGTTTGGTTTTATTGCACATGACATCAAAGCACCGTTGGGTAATTTGCAAATGCTTGTACACATGTTGGAAGATGGGTTCGCACAAAACCAAAAGGAGCAAGACAAAGTGCTTTCAGAATTGAATAATTGTACTTATTCAGTAGTTCAGTTAACGGATGACCTCATTTCTTGGTCAGTTGCTCAGCAAGATGGTTTGGATTTTCATCCTAAAAATGTAGTGTTAGGAGAAATGGTCAAGGATACTCTGGAATTATTCATGCCTCAAATCGAATTCAAAAACGTCATAATTGAAAACAACATTCAACCCTATTTGCAAGTGTACATTGATCAAAAAGCTTTTTTGTCGATATTAAGAAATGTGATTTCTAATGCGATTAAATTCTCTGAAACAGGAGGAGCTATAGAGCTGAGCGCCAAAGAAATAATAAGTAAAAAAACTGGACGAGCCATGATTGAGTTGAGATGTAAAGATGAAGGCGTTGGAATGTCAAAAGAAAGGGCCGAGTTGTTAGTAAAGACAAACCAAATTCAAACCACTCGTGGCACGGCGAATGAAAAAGGAACTGGATTGGGGCTGAATTTGATAAAAGAATTCGTTCAAAAATCTAATGGTTACATTAAGATAAAGAGTAAAGAAAATATAGGAACGAAATTTTCTGTTTTTCTGCCTGCTACCGCCGAGTGAATTATGAGCTTTTTAGTCCTGCAATATGTTGCTGACGAAAGTAGATTTCAGCATCATCCATAACAAAAAGAAAAGAATGGCCCATTTGAGGTAAATGGGGTAGAAATCAGTAGTGTCCCGGAATCGATTTTCTTTAATTTCGGCTTTTTCGTATTTGTCAATAAGTGCAAATACACTTTCCAGTGCTTTGTTGTCCGATACTCTATAAAACTGGCCACTACCAATTTCAGCGATTTTCCTCAGGGTAGTTTCGTCGAGCGTGTTTTCCACATATCGGGTGCGGCCAAAAAAGTCCTTGCCAAAAGGTACCTTTCCTTCTTTTCCTATCGCAATAGTGTAAATTTTAATGTCATAAGCACTGGCGAGTTCTGCTGCAGTAATAGGGTCGATGTTTCCAGCTGTATTGTCACCGTCACTGAGTAATATCATCACCTTAGACTTGGAATCAGATTCTCTCATTCTGTTGGTCGCCACAGCCAGAGAACTGCCAATGGCAGTCCCACCTTTTTCAATCAGATCAAAAGAAATGCCATCGATATACTCTCCTAATAAATCATAGTCTGATGTGAGTGGAGATCTAGAATATGCCTCCCCAGAAAATACAACCAACCCAATTCTGTCCTGGAATCTGCCGGCGATAAACTTTCGGGCCACATCTTTCGCTGCTTCTAGCCGATTGGGCTTGAAGTCTTCTATTTGCATAGATTCCGATATGTCAATGACAAGCATAATGTCTATACCTTCTGTCCACTGCTCCACCTTCTCGTTTGTTTTTTGTGGTCTAGCCAATGAAACTATAATTAGAGAAACGAAGATTAAAAAAACAACACTAGGTATATGTCTAAGTAATGAGGAGGCGCTCCATTTTATATCTTTTCTGATCAGTGCTATGGCCAGATTCTTTTTTTTGCTCAAGCTCCAGACCCACCAGACCAGCACGAAAATGGGAATCAATAGAAATGCATAAAACAGGATTGGGTTTTCCCATTGAAAATTAGAAAAAGTGACTGGTTTGAACCATTCTATAGAAAACCAATTCGCAGTGTTGCCCTGTTGTTCACCCATGCTTCACCTCCTTGATTTTATGCTGATATCTTTCCAAAGTAAAATCCTCTAAAGCCTCAAAATTTTTGTGCATTTCGTCGTCGTCGATGGCCCCATAAATAGCTCGATCAATGGTTTGGAGGACAACTTTCAACTCTTTTTCAAATCCAACTTTCAATATCTCTTTAGATGTGTATTTGGTGAAAGGTCGGTCTTCGATTTTTTCCATATACTTTTTCCAAGAAACTAGAATTTGCTCGATCAAATCTGCATTCGTCTCGCTTTGTTTAATTCTAATAATACCGCGTTCAAACTCCATGGAGAATTTTTCATAGGCTTTTCTCATTCGGTAAAGTTTCACCTTTTTACGGATGCTATGACCAAATAAGAAGTAGGTTCCTATTAGCAGAATCAACAAAACCCCAAGTCCAATCATCAAGTAGGGATAGTTGAAAGCGTATTCAACGGTTTGATAAGATACGTTTTCTTTGAATTTCAACGAATCTGGCATCATTGTCACGAGCTCTTTCAAAAAGAGAGAGTCCGTGTTGGATAAAATGATGGTACTGTCATTACTGTTTAATAAATAAACGGGTAGTTGAAGTTTTTGAACTAAATCAACTTCAAAAGAGGCCAATGTATAAACAGCACTATCAAAAGCATGCGTACTATCTGTACGGGTAGGGAAGTAGCTTTTGGCATAATATTCAAAAGGTTCGAAATCGTGTGTTGAATCAGGAAACACTACTTGCCAATCCAGTGGATATTTCACAGAAAGAGAATACTGTACTTCTTCACCCACCATTACACTGTCTTGTAGGAATTTTCCAAAGGGAGAAATTTCCTGAGCGTAATTGAATGAAAATACTAAGCTGAATAATATGCCTGCAGCAATTTTTTTACCCACTTTTCCTCATTTTATTTCTGACTTTGAACAATCGGATGAGCTTTGGTACATAGTCCTCATCAGTGCGGATATTGGTGTAGTTGGCTTGATTTCTTAAGCAAAATTTCTCTAAATCCTGTTGCCTATCTCCATAAGTCTTGTCTAGTAGTTTTCTGAAAGCACCTGACGAGGTGTTTTTCCAGACCGTTTTACCACTTTCCTGGTCGTGCAATGGTACAATTCCTAGGTTTGGAAATGTAGTTTCCCTTTTGTCAGATATTTGGATGACCACCAGATCATGTCTTCTGGCTAAGGCCTTAAGGTCATGCTCATAGTTCTCGTCTACGAAATCTGATATGAGAATAACGACGCTTTTGCGCTTGAGTAAATTTAGGGTGAAATGAATTCCCTTGGCTAAATCTGTTTGTTTAGACTTTGGTTTCAGATTAAACACGTTGGATACAATATTAAATGAGTGCTTCAATCCTTTGCCAGGCTTAACGTATTTTTCTTTTTGATCAGAAAAACAAATAAGACCAACTTGACTATTTTCTTTTATGGCCGAAATAGAAAGCAAAGCGCAAATCTCTTTACCAATGTCTAGTTTTTGCTGTCCTTCTTTTCCAATATTCTGGGAAGCACTAACATCCAGGATGAAGAATACGTTTTGCTCTTTCTCCTCTTTAAATGTCTTTACAAAAGTTCCATGACCTTTGGCGGAAACATTCCAGTCAATCGACCGTACATCATCTCCATATTGATAGGAACGAACATCATCAAATTCTAGCCCAGACCCTTTGAAAATAGAATGAAAGTCTCCTTGCATCTGGGAGTTGATAGCCTTCCGGATCCTAATTTCGTATTTTCTAAGCTTCTTGAGGATGTCCTTCATTCATTGTACTTTTGAGGCGCTAAAATTAAGCCATTACTTAATACTTTGGGTTTGTGAAAAAATATTTTTTGTTAATAAATGTTATCGTGGGATTCGGATGTAATCAGACGGTTAATGATGTAGAGGTAATACCACCTTCGAAGATGATTGAGTTGCTTATTGATATTCATATTCTGGAGGCTCGAGTGGATAAGCTTCGGATCACTAATGATTCATCCTTTGCCGTTTTCAATACATTGGAGAAAGAAATATTTGATTTGAATGATATCACAAAAGAAGAATATGAAAGAAGTTTTCAACACTATTTAGCCAGACCGAGAGAATTAGACCAGATTTATTCTGTAGTTGTTGATAGTTTGAATTTGATCCAAAAAAGAGGGTATCAAAAAGAAAGCGAATTGGCTCAGGTGGCTGATTTCAAACCCAGTTTAGACTCTTTGGCAGTCAACAATAGAATGATGAATTCTCCTTCCATATCCAAAGATTCGCTATTTAAAAAATAGAAATTGAACTATTACCCTAAAGATATTGAGGTCAAATTAGGTTTTGACAAAGTGAGGCAATTGGTCAAAGACCGCTGTTTAAGCACGCTTGGGGAGGACTTTGTAGATCGTTTAACCCTGTCTACGAATACACCCAAGATAAATGAATGGATGGATCAGACGCGAGAGTTTATTCAAATACTCACTAGCGGATCTTCATTTCCACAAGCCAACTATACGGACATATCTCCAGCACTGAAACGATCTGAAGTGCCTGGTAGTTTTCTCGATGAAGAGGATTTCTTTGAAGTTAAATTGGTACTGGAAACGCTGCTCAAAATGTTGAAATTTTTCAAGGAGCATCAAGAGGACTATCCTGTTTTGGCTTCCAGGGTGGAACACATAGAATTGGACGATGCTTTGTATTTAGCATTGGACAAGAAAATTGACGAAAAAGGACAACTGAAGGACGACGCCAGTCACGAGCTGATGTCGATTCGAAGTGCAATATCAAAAAGTCAGGTACGAGCACGAACGGCCGTCAATAAGATATTGAAGGAAGCTAATAAGCACGGCTATTGTCCGGAGTCACCGGCTTTGACCATCCGAGAGGGTAGAATGGTGATCCCTGTTTTAGCCGAACATAAGCGACACATCAAGGGATTCGTACATGATGAATCGGCCACTGGTCAAACGGTGTATTTGGAACCAGCTGAAGCGCTGGAAATCAATAATGAAATCAGAGAACTCAGATATGCTGAAAGACGAGAAATCGTACGTATACTGACGGTGCTAACTGATGAATTGCGTGAGAATTTACCAGAAGTACGCAAAGGGATAAAAGTGATCGGTGTAATGGATTTCATCCGAGCCAAAGCAAAGTTTGGGATTGACTTTGATTGTACTTGCCCCGAGTTGTCAAAACAGCAAAAAATCAATTGGCAGTTGGCCCGCCACCCCATCTTGGAAGCCGCGCTAAATGAGCAAAAAAAGCAGATTGTGCCGTTAAACTTGGCCTTGTCTAGGGAGAAAAGGATCATGCTGATTTCAGGCCCAAATGCCGGAGGTAAATCTGTCTGCATAAAAACGATTGGCCTTTTGCAATATATGGCGCAGTGCGGAATGCCAGTTTCGGTTTCAGAAAGTTCGGAGTTCGGGACATTTTCATCCGTTTTTATAGATATAGGCGACGAACAGTCTATTGAAAATGACTTGAGTACATATAGTTCGCATTTGACTAACATGAAGCATTTTCTGGAGCAGTCTACTAGAAATACTCTTTTTCTTATTGATGAATTTGGTACCGGTACGGAACCACAATTTGGAGGAGCAATTGCCGAAGTAGTACTATTGGAATTAAACAAATCCCAGGCTTTTGGTGCTATTACCACGCATTATGGCAATTTGAAGAAAGTGGCAGATAAAGAAAAGGGAATAGTGAATGCCGCTATGAAATTTGATGTCAAGAGGCTAGAGCCGATGTATGAATTGGAAATCGGCAAGCCCGGTAGCTCATTTGCTTTGGAGATCGCTGGAAAAATTGGATTAAACCACGAAATGCTCAATAGGGCAAAGAAAAAGGCAGGTGTATCCCATGTACAATTTGATCGATTGCTGAGCGAATTAGAATCTGAGAAAAATCAAATTGCAAAAGACAAAAAGGCATTAGACAGCAAAAATAAAAGATTGACAGAGGCCATCAAGGATTATGATGATCTAAAGAAGTATCTGGAGAAGGAAAAGGCTAAAGTACTGAAAGATGCCAAAGCTGAGGCAGCCAGGGTCATTGAGTCTTCAAACAAAAAAGTAGAGGCCACAATCAAGGCGATTAAAGAATCCAAAGCGGATAAAAAGCGGACTGCACAAGCTCGTGAAGCGCTCAAGGATCATGCAAACAAAGTAGTAAGGGGCAAGGAAAAAGTTGAACCTCAAAAAGTGATCGACACTAGTCCGATCGCGGTAGGTGATAAGGTACAATTGAAATCTGGTGCTGTGGGTGAGGTTGAAAGTATTAAAGGCAAGCAGGTCGAACTATTGTTGGGAGGATTAAAATCAAGAGTGAAGCTGGCTGACCTTGTGAAAATATCGTCAAAGGAATTCAAGAAATCGGCCGAAAAGCGTGTGCAGCAAATGACGGGCATCAATCTAAATGATAAAATGGCGAGCTTCAGTGCTACCTTGGATATTCGCGGTGTCAGAGCCGAAGAGGCTATCGGCAAGGTGGAGTATTATGTGGATGAAGCACTGCTCCTTGGTCATGCAGAAGTGAAAATATTGCATGGTAAAGGACATGGCATACTTCGCGAGTTAGTAAGAAATGTGCTGAAAGAGAATCATAAAGTCATTAGTGCTAAAGACGAACATGTGGAGCATGGTGGGGCTGGCATCACTGTTGTTACACTTGATAACTAATGAGCATACCCACATACTCTCGCCAACAACTTGCACTCCGAAACGGTCAGGATCGTGACGAAATCTGGGTAGCGTACAAAGGAAAAATCTATGATGTCACTGCTTCAAGAATGTGGAGAGATGGAAAACATTATGAACATTGGGCCGGGCAAGATTTGACTCCAGAGCTGGTTGATGCTCCACATACAGAAAAAGTGTTTGATAAGTTTGATGTAATTGGAAAATTGGGTTAGTCACTCTATTCGACGAAGTACATATTCAAAAGTCTTCGGCCAATACCCTTCTGGATCTGTAGATAGATGATTATACTCTGTGCCCCGAATTTCATTCCCGTCTTCTGAGATCACCCATTCTACTTTTTCTTCTGCCGGAACCCCACCACGCGCGATAAATGTATCATAGCCCTTAAAAGTTCGTGTTTCTTTGTCGAATGACAGTGGATAGTCCACTCTTCCCGGCCAATTGTCATACAAATACAATACTTGAAAGCTGTCTTTGCGCACGTGATAGTTAAGTAACTCCAATAGCTCTCTAGTGCTTCCATTTTTTTGCTTCCAGGTAGAACTTATTTCGACATAAGTGCCCTTGAGTATTTTTTTTCCAACAGCTTGGATGGTTTCGAATCTGGTTGCTCGGGAGCTATCTCGAGGAAAATAAGCGGTAGCATTACCCGTCCATTCTCCGATGAAAGTATGTAGAATAGGCAAAGGATCGAATGAATCAATCGATTGTTGTCCATGCACTGAACTAAAAGTGAATAGTAGTAGGACTAGAGTTTTATTGAGTTTGAATTTCATAGCTTTATTTGTTCTGCAATTAGGATAGTAATACTCAAATGACGACGATTGGTTACCTGTTTGCAAATGGAACCCCAGTATTGTGAACCAATAACTACTCTAAGACGACAAACAACCATTTTGCTATCATTCGAAAAGTGCCATTCTATAGCGTTAACCGAAATGAAAGGGATAAGACAGAGGTTTCAAAAAATATTCAATTATTGTCGACAAGCTCAATGAATCTTCTAGAATTTGTTATTTTCGAATCTGATGTTCAACTAACGGTGCATCGATCCTTAAGAACGGTATGATTCTAATAGCAGAAAGTGGCTCCACCAAAACGGAATGGAGGATCATTGATTCCAAACAAAACGTATTTCACGCTCGCTCGGGCGGGATCAATCCATATTACTTGGATGCTGCAGGTATCTTAGAAGTTATGCGTATGGGGCTGATCGAGTATATCGATGCCCCATTTAGCGAAGTCTACTTTTATGGTGCAGGATGTTCGTCAGCTAGGAATAAGCAGACGATCAGGGATTGTTTTATGCAGTTGTTTCCTAATGCTAAAATTGAAATCAACCATGATATGCTAGCTGCAGCTAGATCACTTTGTGGTATAGAAGAGGGGATAGCCTGTATTTTAGGCACAGGTTCAAACTCTTGCTTATACGATGGAATTGGTATTGTAGAAAACGTTAGGTCTCTTGGCTATATTCTAGGCGATGAGGGTAGTGGGAATTATTTGGGTAAACAGTTTCTGAAGCATTACTTTAAAAAAGAATTACCCAAAGAGGTGTGTAACCAGTTCGATGAAGAATTTGGACTAGAAGCCCCGGATATTTTGAATAATATCTATCATCATCACATGCCCATTTTATACTTATCTAGCTTTTCTAAGTTCATTCACAAGCATCTGCAAGATTCAATGATTTATCAGATGGTGTACGATGCATTCAAAAGATTCTTGGAATTGAATGTGATGAAATACACTAATTTCAAGAATACACCAGTTCATTTTACTGGTTCTGTGGCTTTCTATTATGAAGACGTTTTAAGAAAGGTTGGGACTGATTTAGGTATCAATATCAAAGATATTGTGGTAGGTCCAATTGACGGTCTGACGCAGTACCATCAGCCAAAGAAGTAAGAATCTTCATTCTCCCCAACCCTCTTCACCAAGAGGGAGATTTCGCGCACTTGTTGCGCGATCTATCTGATTCAGCAACAGCTGTTCAAGAAGCAGATGCCGCAACTGGTGCGGCAAGTAATATCCCCTTAGAAAAAGGGGGCTAGGGGGATTTGACGGTGCAGTTATTGTTTCTATCAAACAATAAAAATGAGAATCTCTTCTCTTTCCCAATCGATTGCCTCAATTTTGAAGAATGAGCAGTACCACGGAATCTCCATCTAATTACAATAACCTGCAGCACATGTCGGTCTCAGAATTGTTGACCAATATCAACAAGGAAGATCAAACAGTGCCTCTAGCTGTTGAAAAAGTCATTCCAGCCATTGAAGCACTTGTAGCTCAGATTGTGAAGAAAATGTCGGAAGGTGGTCGTTTGTTTTACATCGGGGCTGGAACCAGCGGTCGACTAGGTGTAGTAGACGCATCAGAGATTCCTCCCACGTATGGGTTGCCTCATGGCCATGTGGTAGGCGTGATTGCAGGAGGGGATGGAGCCATACGAAAGTCTGTAGAGAATGCCGAAGATGATCCTGATCAGGCTTGGAATGATCTTCTGGAATTTGAAATCTCTGATAGGGATGTACTTATTGGTATTGCAGCGTCTGGACGAACTCCTTATGTGATCGGAGGATTGAAGAAAGCCAATGAGGAGGGTCTTGTGACGGGGTGCATCACCTGTAACCAAGGCAGTAAGCTAGCCGAAACTGCTCAGTTTCCCATAGAAGTAATTGTAGGACCAGAGTTTGTGACAGGAAGTACACGAATGAAAGCCGGAACAGCACAGAAGTTAGTTCTCAATATGGTCTCTACTGCAGTAATGATTCGGTTGGGGCATGTACAAGGAAACAAAATGGTGGACATGCAACTGAGTAATGATAAGTTAGTGGATCGTGCCATTCGCATGGTAATGGAAGAAACAGGTCTGAACCGAACAAGGTCGGAGGAACTCGTTAATTCACAAGGCTCTGTTCGAAAGGCTATTGATCATCACAACCATCTGGATGCATAACATCGAGCCCTATAGCGGTTGGTTAAAGTATTATGAATCGGCCAATGATACGTTGTCTCCCTTTCATGGCAAAGAATATAATTATGACTTGTATTCGGAAACAATCTATGGCTACTATATAGATCCGGGGTGGGATTATCTCGGTTCTGAAACCTTGTACGTAAAGATGTTATTTGTCGACTACGAGCAAGGCTATGCCGTGCTAGAGTTTATTGGCGAATGGAACGATGCAGTAAACAACGACATTATGCATCTCAAAAGAAATATCATAGACGAATTTCAACTCGAAGGTATCAATAAATACATCCTCATAGGAGAGAATGTGCTCAACTTCCATGGCTCAGACGATAGCTATTACGAAGAGTGGCTCGAAGATGTGGAAGACGGTTGGATCGTAGGTATGGGCTTCCGCGACTTTGTGATTGAAGAGATGAACAACTACAACGTAGACGGATACATCAACTTCGGTGGCCCACTAGAAATCACCAATTGGCGTACACTCAAACCGCTTACGCTATGCCAAAGAATAGATGAATTGGTGATGCGAAGGTTGGGGATGTGACGTTAAGTATAAACGTCCATTTTTGGTGAAAAAGATGTTTCGTTATCCAAAAAAGTCAATTTTCCGATATGGGATTGAATTTTAATAGTGCCCCCTTTTTTCCTTCGACCAATCTCAGCGGACAAGGGTTGAGGGTGCCACTTGTCGCCCTTTGAGGCCCGGGCGGCGATCCGCTCAGGGTGACAAAATATAAATCACATAATCAACTTGTCGTGTTGAGGTTCTCAAACTTGTCATCCTGAGGTCCTCGAAGACGGCATTCCGCACCTATTTTTCTTTAGAGTATCTCTTTGAAAGCCCCGGCAATCTTTCCCACTGGCCATTGATTAGTGCTTCCTTTTTCTCCCTGCGCCAGCCTTTGACTTGCTTTTCAATGCTGATGGCTTGATTGATATCTCCAAAATGTTCTTGGAATACGAGTTGAATAGGTCTTTTGTGATAGGTATAACTCGTTGGATGAAAACCGGTTTCATGTTCCCAAATTCTGCGCTCAATGTCGCTAGTTACTCCCGGGTAGTAGCTGTTGTTTGCACATTTCAAGATGTAGACGGTGTAAGGTTGGTTGGTAGTCATGTAGCTAATATACTCAAGAAGAACCATGAGGGTTAGCTGTTTAATATGATTAATTCGAGAGTGCCAACTGTAAGTCTTCGAGTGCCTCAGACTGACAAAAGTTCGGGTGTGCCTCTTGTCGCCCTTCGACCTTGCTCAGGGTGACAAAATAAAATGCACCATCTGTTTTGTCATCCTGAGGTTCTCGAAGCTGTCAGTCTGAGGTCCTCGAAGACGGCATTCCGCACCTATTTTTCTTTAGTGTATCTCTTAGAAAGCTCAGGCAGTCTTTCCCACTGGCCATTGATTAGTGCTTCCTTTTTCTCCCTGCGCCAGCCTTTGACTTGCTTTTCAAAGCTGATGGCTTGATTGATATCTCCAAAATGTCTTGAAATACGAGTTGAATAGGTCTTTTGTGATAGGTATAACTCGTCGGATGAAAACCGGTTTCATGTTCCCAAATTCTGCGCTCAATGTCACTAGTTACTCCCGTGTAGTAGCTGTTGTTCGCACATTTCAAGATGTAGACGGTGTAAGGTTGGTTGGTAGTCATGTAGCTAAGATAATCAAGAAGAACCATGAGGGTTAGCTGTTTAATATGATTAATTTCGATAGTACCAATTGTAAGTCTTCGAGTGCCTCAGACTGACAAAAGTTCGGGTGTGCCACTTGTCGCCCTTCGACCCTGCTCAGGGTGACAAAGTTTATGAATACATTTAGTATTGTCAGTCTGAGCGGTTCACCGCCCAGGTCCTCGATTTTGTCATCCAGAGGTCCTCGAAGGAGGACATTCTTAAAATGAACATTTTTAACCCATTCCGCCTACCTTTGCCATCCATGAGTCAAACAGCGACAAAGAAGGGCATACAATTCACGAGATTTAACAAGAATATTGCAGGCATTCCTTTGCCTGAGCAGTTCACGTATCCCTTCTTTTATGAGCCACATCCTTTGTGCAAGCTTGCAGCCGAACAACTTCAGGAAACTTTGAAAACGCAAACCGATTGGCAACATGATTTTGGTATTGATCATTGGGTCGATGGAGTAAACGTAGGAAAGATGTTCGGTGTGTTATTGGTGCAAAATGAGGCGAGCGAGATTGGTTTTTTGTCTGCCTTCTCAGGTAAATTGGCCGATGCACATCATCTGCCTGGCTTTGTTCCACCGGTGGTAGACTATCTGGCTGTGGATAGCCATTATCGTAAAGGTGAAAAAGCCATTGAAGCAGTCAATCAAGAGCTGTTTAGATTATTGGAGTCGCCCGAGTATCAGCTAGTTAATGCCGAATGGGAGGCAGCTCAAAATGCATCAACCGCTGAATTATCTGAATCAAAAAAAAGACAGAAAGAAGCGAAGAAGCTAAGAGGCCATAAACGAGAAGAAGGAAGGCAAAAGCTGACTAATGAGGCGTTCAAAAGTCTGGATGAAGAGTTGAAAGCTGAGAGCATGCAAATGCACTACCAAAGCAAGGATTTGATTAGGAAATGGAAGGTAGAGCTGGCTGAAAAGGAAGCAGCGTTTCTGGTTTGGGAGGAGAAGGCAAGAACTTTGAAAAAGAAAAGACGTCAGATGTCCAATGATTTGCAGCATTGGATATTTGATCAATATCAGTTCTTGAACGTCGATAGAAAGACCAAAGGCTTGGCTGATATATTTGCGGAAACGGACTTTAAAATTCCACCATCAGGTGCAGGAGAATGTGCGCTACCTAAGTTGCTTCATTATGCCTTTCTGAACGAACTAAAACCCTTGGCAATGGCGGAGTTTTGGTGGGGGCAGTCGCCAAAATCTGAAGTAAGAAAACATGGATATTTCTACCCGTCTTGCAAAGGCAAGTGTGAGCCGATCCTGGCGCACATGTTGGAGGGCTTGGATGTAGAAGAAAGTCCCATGACAAGTGTTTCCACTGAAGGTAAAAAATTGGAAACTGTCTTTGAGGATGATTATATTTTAGTAGTCAATAAACCCCACGAATTTTTAAGTGTGCCGGGAAAGACCAATGCTGATTCTGTGTTGGCAAGAATGGAAAAACAATACCCAGAGGCCACTGGTCCATTGTTAGTTCATCGCTTGGATAGAGCGACATCTGGTCTCTTGCTTGTGGCAAAAACCAAAGAAGCCCACAAAAATTTGCAGGCTCAATTTTTGGCCAAGACAATCAAAAAGCGATATGTAGCCTTACTTGAAGGAGAGATCAAAGAAGAAGCGGGTTCCATATCCTTGCCGCTTCGGCCAGACATAGAAGATCGCCCCAGACAGCTGGTGTGTTTTGAACATGGCAAACCAGCTACAACAAAATGGAAGGTTATTAAAAGAGAAAACGGCCGAACACTTGTACACCTTTGGCCTTTAACCGGACGAACACATCAGTTGCGCGTTCATGTGGCTCATCAAGATGGTCTTAATACTCCTATGGTAGGAGATGATTTGTATGGTAAACCAGATTGTCGTTTGCATTTGCAAGCGGCAGAGCTATCATTTGTGCATCCAGTCACGAAAGAAGAAATGACTTTCAGACTAGATCCTGAATTTTAGACTTCTTAGTTTTCTAGTGCTTTATTGGAAAGTTCAATCGCTATTTCATTGATTTTATCGGCAGTCATAGAACTAGATTTTTCAGCACTTTTGCTATAAAAATTACTGTATCTGATCGATCGCCAAACGTCTTTGCCCAGCTGTGTGTCAGGAATAACGGAAATAAAACTGTCCCCTTCGTACGAAAGCATGTAGTAGCCAAAACTGTTGTAGAAAACCGGGGCACCAAGCGTTTCGCTAGGCGCGGGTTGATAGGAGAATACCATGGGTGTACATCCGTCTTCACAGGCAGCAGCTACCAGCATTTTTTGCCCATTTCGTTCTACATACTGTACTAGCATCTCTTGGGTAGTACCACCTTTTGGAGATCGCTCAGGATTCATCAAGAAATATTTACCATCAAGATCAGTGGTTGGGGTAGGTGATTGAGCTTGAACCTCCTGGAGTGTGAAAAAAGCAGGAACAAACAGTAAGGTTAAAATCCACTTCATAGTTTCGGCGTTTGGTATTAAGAGTTGTAAAATAAAGAATCGGGTTGAGCTATCAAGGAGATGTAAACAAAAAAGCCTTTCTGAGATTATCAGAAAGGCTTTTTACTGTATTGATTAGTTAGAATGAAATGACTCCTCCTAAGTTGAAGCTTCCCGCTGCATTGTACCAAGATGGGTCATCAGTTTTCAGAATTTTAGTAATTCCGACTAATCCTTGCCAATCAATTAGAAAGCTGAAATTTTCAGAAACTCCAATTTTATAACCAATGCCATAAGTTATACCAAGTTGCATTGATTCAAAACTCTCTTTAACATCCTGACTATCAAGGTTTGCTCCAATAAGAAACCCAGGTGTAAGGCCAAAGTTCAAATTCCACCTTCTTGTTTTCCCAAAGTGCCAATTTGCATTTATTGGAATGTTAATGTAGTTTATTTTTAATTCTTCGAAACTATCTTTAGCTCCAAGACTCATGTAAGAAAGGCCAGTTCTAATACTCCATCTGTCATTAAAGTAATAGTCGCCAATAATACCTCCTCGTACTGTTCCTCTTCGGTCTGAGCTTGATACATTTTCACCATTAAGATAGGAAGAAGTATAACCGATATTAGGAATAATCTCAAGATCTCCTGAATCATGAACTTGAGAATAAGAGTGAGAGTTGAATGCTAAAATAGCACAAAGAAGAAATAATCCTTTTTTCATTTGATTGATTTTTAATAATTAATATAATTTGTTGTTGTGCATTCTGATAATCTTTATCAGTTGCGATTATGCTCGCAATCTATATATTTATATTGTATATAGTATCGAGTTATTGTTTATATATTTTTTGTAATAAAACGGGAGTTTTAATTTCCACATTCTGATACAAAAAAAAGCCTTCCTGAACAATCAGAAAGGCTTTGCTTAATTCGTTTATTTTGGAATTAATCTTCCAACGCGGCCACGCCAGGCAATACTTTGCCTTCCATGTATTCAAGGAGGGCTCCACCACCAGTAGATACATAAGAAACCTTGTCACCGTAGCCCAGATTGTTGATCGCAGAGGCAGAGTCTCCACCTCCGATCAATGAGAAGCCATTGTTTTCAGTAGCTACTACCACAGCCTCAGCAATAGACTCTGTGCCGTTCGCAAAATTTGGAAATTCAAAAACGCCCATTGGGCCATTCCAAAGTACCGTTTTAGAATTGGCTACAACTTCGCTAAATATTTTAACCGTTTCAGGACCGATGTCAAGCCCCATCCATCCGTCAGGAATTTTGTCTGCATCTACGATGTCAGATTTTGCATCATTATTGAAATCGTCAGCGATTTTGTTGTCTACAGGTAGATACAAATTCACACCTTTCTCTTTGGCTTTAGCTTCCAGCTCTTTAGTCAACTCCAGCTTGTCATCTTCACAAAGTGAATTCCCAATTTGGCCACCTTTGGCTTTGGTGAAAGTATAGGACATACCTCCGCCGATGATCAAGTTGTCTACTTTGTCCAATAATTTTTCAATGATTAATATCTTATCAGAAACTTTCGCTCCGCCCATAATGGCTGTAAATGGTCTGTCCGGGTTGTTCAATACTTTTTCAGCGTTGTCCAATTCTGCCTGCATCACATAGCCACAAACTTTGTCGGTGAAAAATTTAGCCACAATAGTAGTAGAGGCATGTGCTCTGTGGGCAGTACCAAAGGCATCATTGACATACACATCTCCCAGCTTAGATAGCTTTTCAGCGAAAGCTTCATCGCCTTTAGTTTCTTCTTTGTAGAACCTCAGGTTGTTGAGCAAAAGCACTTCACCTGCTTGTAAGCCAGCTGCCAAATCTGTAGCTTCCTGACCTATACAGTCATCTGCGAATTTGACGGTAGTACCAAATCTTTCAGATAGTGTAGCTACCAGGTGCTTCAAAGAGAATTTTTCTTCCGGTCCACTTTTCGGTCTCCCCAAGTGACTCATCAAAATGGCAGATCCGCCATCTGCCAATATTTTTTTGATGGTAGGTGTGGCCGCCTTAATTCTGGTGTCATCAGTGATTTCAAATTCGCCATTCAAAGGCACGTTGAAATCTACACGCACCAAGGCTTTTTTGCCTTCAAAGTTGAATTGATCAAGTGTGTTCATTGTAATTCGTGTTTATTATCTAATAAATTTTATAGCAATCATGACAGTGAAGCTGTCTCTTGGGTCATGCGGTTATTTATTATTAATGTTCATTTTAATTCTCTTTCTGACTCAAATTTAAATTGAGCGTTGCCAAAATCTCTTCTTTCGAAATTGCCCCTTTTCGGAAGATTACAGGCATTTTATTTTCAAACCCTACAATCGTAGATTCCAATCCAATCTCACTAGGCCCACCATCCAGAATATATTCGATGCTATCACCAATTTGTTCGTCTACCTCCTCGGCTGTAGTGGGACTCTCATGTCCACTTAGGTTAGCACTTGTGACAGCAAGCGGAAAATCCAATTGCCCTAGTAGCTCCAATGTCATTGCGTGATCAGGAACCCTGAGCCCCATGGTGGTACCTCCGGACACCATGATCGGCGATACGTTTTCGTTTGCCTCAAATATTAATGTAAGTGCCCCAGGCCAATATTTTTCTGCTAATATGCGAGCATCATTCGGTATGTTTTTCACAAAACTCGCTGCCTTTTCTAAATGATCTACTTGTGCAATCAAGGGTTTGTCTTGTGGGCGTTTTTTGACCAAAAAAATCTCCTGAAGTGTCTCCGTTTTTTGTGCGTGTCCAGCCAGTCCATAGACCGTATCGGTAGGTACGGCTACTAGCTTTCCAGCCTTGAGCAATGCGGCGGCATGCGATATGTCAGTTCCTATTTTTGCCATTTTGAATAAACGAAATGCGAAGGTACAGAATACATTGAAAATAGGAGTTTTTATCTAATGATATACTTCTGATTTTTTGAACGAATGGAGGTTGTCTTAGTAGTGAAGTCTATTATGAAAGTCTCCTCTAGGGAGGAGATTTAAGGTTGGCTGGAATTAAAAAAGTAACAAGTTGTAGGGTGGTCATTGGCAAGATTCCTATTTTTGAAGTATGCCATTATTTCCTTTCTTTAAAGAAAACGCGATAGAAGCTGGATGTGATGAGGCGGGACGTGGCTGTCTGGCCGGGCCTGTAGTTGCAGCAGCAGTGATTCTTCCAGTTGATTACAAGCACAAAGTCTTGAACGATTCCAAAAAACTTAGCCTAAAGCAGCGCAATGACATTAAGGAAGAGATTAAATCTGATGCGATTGCCTGGGCGATTGGTGTAGTGTCTCACACTGAAATTGATGAAATCAATATTTTGAATGCTTCCTTTCTCGCGATGCATCGTGCGGTGGATCAGTTAAACACCAGACCTGAATTGCTTCTGATTGATGGTAATCGGTTTAAAACTTACACCGACATTCCACACGAAACCATTATTAAAGGAGATGGGAAGTACTATTCGATTGCGGCTGCTTCTGTGCTGGCGAAGACGTATCGGGATGAATTGATGATCGATCTGCACAATCAATTTCCTCAATATGGGTGGCGGTCGAATGCCGGCTATCCAACCAAGGCCCATCGTCAAGCGATTCGTGATTTTGGTGTGACTCCTCATCATCGAATGAGTTTTCGGCTATTGCCAGAGCAACTTGAATTATTTTAATCCATCAGTGGAATAATTTATGTTTTTAGAAGTAAAAGTTGTACTATACTAATTTTGATGACTATAAATACTCATTTCTGAGTATTTCAATTTGTTCACTGATTCTGCTTTTTTGTTGATCAAAGAATTAATGTCTAGCAACACTTAAAACCAGAATTATGAAGCAATTTTTCAACATAGGTTTAGCAATGTTATGTCTAACATTGTTATCAATTTCAAATTTGTCAGCACAAAATCAGAGGATTCCTTTCCAGGGAACATTATACCAAAGTGGTACTGCAGTCCAAGGTACTGTGAATATCACCTTTACAATTGCTGACCCCGTTTGGACAGAAACTCATGAAAACGTAAGCGTCACGCAAGGTGTGTACGCAGTAGTTTTAGGGGAAACAACACCATTTCCAGATGATATGTTCACCACTGGTGAGACACCTCAAGTGGTTGTCAATATAGGCGGAACCGACGTGGCTATCGTGGATTTGCATGCTCCCTACATTAGTGAGGCCATCGTAGGTAAGAACATCCCAGGACAAATCGAAAGAACATTTGATGAGGATGGCACGGAGTTCAATGGATTGACTATAGTGGTTGATGGTGCTGGAGATGCTCAAACTGCTGCTTTTGAAGGAGTAGCTCAGTCTTTAACCCAAAATACGGGCGTAGAAGGTTTTGCTGTTTCTGGTGCAGGTAATGTGGATACCCAAAATGGTCTATATGGACAAGCTGCCGGAGATGGTACTGGTAATCACCGCGGAGTCATGGGTTATGGTGCCGGAGCAGGCAAATACAACCACGGTTTGAAAGGATATGCAGCGGGAGCTGGCAATGGTGATACAGGTCAAGGCTATGGAGAAGGCTCCATCAACTTTGGTGTAGAAGGTAATGCCACGGGAAATGCTTGGAACAACACAGGTGTGGAAGGGTCGAACTTTGGCACAGAGGGAGTTTGGAATTTTGGTGTACACGGCATATCTAATGCTGGTACAGGAACTGAAGTTGAAAATACTGGTGTGGCAGGAAAAGCGTTTGGTTCAGGAATTAATTATGGTGTTTATGGACTTGCCGATGGGGGTGAAGAAAACTGGGCAGGTTATTTTGATGGTGATGTTAAAGTAACAGGAACATTTTCTGCAGAAGGCAGCTTAGAGCAATCGAGTACGTCGGAGTCTGGACAAACAGATGATCAGGTGACTATGTCATCCGTCGTATCTGGCGATGGCTCTGGGAGACATTACGGTATGATAATAGATGCCTCTTCTGCAGCAGGTAGACAAAACAATGGTATTAGAGCGGACGCTCATGGTCCTGGAAGACCAGAAGGAGAGGGCTATTCGGCCAATCGTGGAGGTGATTTTTGGGGATACGGAAATCAACAGGACAATATTGGCGTACAAGGTATTGCGAATGGCGATGCAGGAAATAATAACTATGGAGGATTTTTTAATGCCTATGCTACTACAGGAACAAACTATGGTATTCGTGCTTCAGCTAGTGGAGGAGTAGAAAATTGGGCAGGCTATTTTGATGGTGATGTGAATGTTGATGGAGAGTTGATGGTTAATGGTGAGTCTCTGACTTCTTTGACGACCCTGCCAGACACTCTAAATTCGGTAAATGAAAGTACTGAACCTGGAAGACACTCGGCTGTTGAAGGTATTTCTAAAACTACTGGCTGGAACTCAGGAGTCGAAGGTTATGCAGAGTCACTAACTGGTAACGGAGAGCATCAAACAGGGGTTTACGGCGTGGCAACTGGTACAGGTGAAGGAAAACATAGAGGTGTTGTAGGAGTCAGCCAAGGAGGCGGTAAATACAATCATGGGATTTTTGGTAATGCCACCGGAGCAGGAAATGGTGATACAGGCCAAGGTTATGGAGAAGGTTCAATCAACTTTGGTGTTGAAGGAAGTTCTTCAGGAAATGCCTGGAACAACACAGGTGTAGAAGGGTCCAACTATGGGACAGAAGGCGTGTGGAATTTTGGTGTACACGGAATATCTAATGCTGGTACAGGAACTGAAGTTGAAAATACTGGTGTAGCAGGAAAAGCTTTTGGTTCAGGTATTAATTATGGTGTTTATGGTCTAGCCGATGGTGGAGAAGAAAACTACGCTGGCTATTTCGAAGGAGATTTAGTAGTGAATAATGGTAGATTTAGTATAAATAATGCCAATGGAGACCAATCAATCCGCATGGGTGATTTCAGTGGAGGGTCGATGTATGCCTATAATGATGTAGGAGCAAATACAGGATGGTTTGGTAATACTGGAAATAATGGCTTCATGCAATTGGTTGATTATGATGATACTGGAGCTGACGGTGAAGGAGCTATTCTTGCTGGTTTCTGGGCAGGTCGTCCTGAATTTTATATGGAATTGGCTAATGGTGAGCATTTAGTTGACCTGGGAATTCAGGATGAGAAGGGATATTTCTGGCTGAGAGGATTAGATGGTTCAGAACTAAGTATGGATTCACATGGAATTCATGGCCTTAGCGAAGGTGTTTTTGGAAGCAATGGACACGATTATGTTAACATAGGTGCCCAAACTTGGGAAGGGAATAACGGAGATCAAAGAGGATTTGTTCATCTATCAGGCACTGATGATGGATTGTCGACTGGAGATAAACAACGAGCCTATTTCGAAGTAAAAGATTATGGCAGCGGTAGTTTTGGTATCCTTGGTCTTAAAAATTCTACAGATGACGGTGAAGGAAACGGTCTGACAACCGTCTTTTTGAATGGTGAGAATGGCGATGCTTCGTTCAATGGAAACGTGCATGCAGGTAGTTTTGAGTCAAACGGTGACAATGATAGTAGAATGGGGATTGGTGCTGGAGGTATCAATATGGGACAAAATGCCTATTCTAATGGAATTGTGATGAATTACGACAACATGGGAGGAGGTGTTTTCGAAATGTATTCAGGAGATACACAGCAGGTGTTTCTCAACGGAAACAATGGCGATGCTTCTTTTCAGGGAACTGCTTGGGCTAATTTTTTCGAGTCGCCTAATGGTTTTAATTCATCCTCCGACGCTCGCTTCAAGAAAAACGTAAAATCTATCGACGGAGCTTTAGCGAAAACACAGCAGCTGAACGGCTACACGTACAACTGGAACAAGCTGGCCGCCAAGCAAAAAGGCATCACCAATAAAGAAGAGCAAGTAGGCGTACTGGCTCAAGAACTGGAAGCGGTATTCCCTCAACTGGTAAAAACCGATGACGAAGGCTACAAGTCTGTGAACTACGCGGCCTTGACAGCTGTATTGATCGAAGCGGTGAAGGAGCTATCCGAGCAAGTGACAAATCTACAAGGTGAAAATGCAGAATTGAAGGCAGAACTCACCAAAGTAGACGAGCTTGAAATCAAAATTGATTTAATACAAAAATTATTAGCGAAGCAAACTATGGAGGCTAGCCAAGCCACTGTCTCTCGATAATTGATTGTTTGATTGTTTAACTAAAACACAAAAGACATGAAAACAATAAAATATTATCTGACAAGCTTGTTGCTGATGATAGTGTACGTTGTGGTAGGCCAGCCGGACACCTCACTGGTTAATAGTACCCGTCATCTCGGCACTGGCTGGGGAAGCAACGGTGGCTATACCACATTTGGAATGGCAGGACATTATGTGCAGGGGAAAATCGCTGGAGGAGACTACACTGGAAAAATTGGTTATTTGCTGGGTGATCTTGCTGAGCCAGAGGTAAATGAACCACCGGTAGCCATTTCTACCTCTGTGCAATTCTATTACGAACTGGGTGATATTCTTGAGCTCGATGGTTATGATCCCGAAGGGCAGCAGGTTGAGTTTGAGATTACGCGAGAGCCACAGTATGGCACGCTTTCTCTGGCTGATGGAGTGACTACAAATCAGCTGCTGCTGACGCCAAATGCAAACTTGCTTCCTGATGTCATCTATGAGGATACGCTTGAGTTTCAGGTGAATGAGGTGAATAGCTCTTTGTCATCTAATGTGGCTCAAGTGGTGTTTAAGTTCTTCTTGCAAGACACACCTCATGAGGTGACTGGGCTGGACAAGACTTCCAACACTTTTGCACTGTCGTTTGCAGATACTGTATTCAATGCAGAATATGGTATAGACATCAATTATTACAATCTGTCTGATCCATTGAATGCATTTTTTGTGAATGTGGAAAATACTACAGTGACGTCTGAGGATTTGGATTACGGTGCCTTGTCGGCATCCTATTCATTTGAGGTGGATGAAAGTACACATAGTTATTTGTTTACCACAGATCAAGTACTGGTTACTGCTCTAGTCACTGCACCCAATGGTTATTCATCCTTCAACTCCTTTATCGTAGATAATGCTGCTGGAGGTCGAATATTAGCTAGCGAAGATGGGGACTATTTTGTGGTAGGAAGTGATATGTCAGTACCCGAAAACAAATCTGTAGCAGTCAAATTGGTAGCTGTAGATTTTGCTGGGTTTGACGCGGAGCCCACGGTGGAATGGACGAAAAATCCCGATCAAGGTGTACTTGGCTCGTTGACCTTAGTAGAATCGTCTAACAATATCCGTATCTGGGAAACGACTTATACCGCTACCGCTGAGGTCGGAGGAGATGATGACTTTACTTTTAGAGTATTTAATCCCATACGCAATAGCTACGAATCTGGAGAGGTGACGATGGCCATTCAGGAAGTAAATGATGTACCACAGTTGGCAGATATTCCAGATCAGCAATGGGCCGAGGATGACTCAAAATCAGTTACACTTACTTATGCAGATTCCGACAATGCGTTGGTTTTTGATACAGAATCAGATAACCCAGATATTATGGCTGAAGTCGTAGATGGTGTGCTAGTACTTAGCTCAACAGCTGGGTACTTTGGTCAGGCAACTATCAATGTATGGGTACAAGAAGTAGGCACTGTCGAGGAATACCTGGTCTTGAAACAATTGGATGTGGAAGTCACACCAGTGAATGATGCACCGATATTGGAAGCAATAAGTGATCAGTTTGGTACTGAGGATATGACGCTTACAGTTGATTTGGAGCCCACAGACGATGATGGAGATGTGATCTTGTTTACTTTTTATGGTTCAATTAGTGATCCATCTTTGGCTACTCTTCAATTTTCAGGAAACTCTTTGAATATCATTCCAAGGGAAAATTCAAATGGCGGCCCGGTTACAGTAACGGTCGTAGCTGATGACGGATCAGGAGCTAGTAATGCTTTGTCGAATACCGTGTCGTTTGAAGTGACATTTGATGCCGTGAATGACGCTCCTGTCTTTGTGCAGACCATTCCAAATCAGACAATGCTCAATAACGGTGTGCCTTATGATTTAGACATGGGTCTGTATGTGAGTGATGTTGAGACAGCGTATGCTAATTTAATTTACAGTACGGGAATTTCGAGTAATCAAACTATAACCTTCAGTAATGGTATAGCTACAATTACTCCTACAAGTACAGGGACAGGTTATGTTAGATTTTATGTTGAAGATCCAGATGGAGTAGAAATTAATCAGGAAGTCAGATTTCAAGTGAATGCTTTGGGTGCAGATTTGATCGTGGCTAATGCGCTTACTATTCCTGTATTAGACGAGGATTTTGGAATCTACAATGTAGACCTCTCTGATGTCTTTGAGGATGTTAATGATGCAGATGCAGTATTTACATATGACCTGCTTGGAGAAACCCTCCTCAATGCTAACATTAGCGGGAGTGAGTTGATTTTGACAAGTTTGGAAAATGCTAATGGATCCAATGACGTAGTACTTGTAGGAACTACTGGTGGAGAGTCAATCATTCAGAATCTTACGATTACAATCAGTGATGTGAATGATGTTCCGGTTATTTCGGGAGTTAGTAATCAAACCGTTAAGGAAGATGGTGTATTAGAGCTAATACTAGAAATAGTAGACCCCGAAGGAGATCCATTTACTTATACCGTTGAATCCTCAGATCAGTCGGTATTAGCGAATGCCAACATTGTAGAGACTAATAGTCTAGGGGATTTCTATTTTATAGAAATGACTCCAGAGGCGGACCAGAATGGAATTATTACGATTACAATAACTGCTGATGATGGCGATACTTCAGAGGAGACCTTTGCATTGAATGTTTCGGGCGTAAACGACCTGCCCTATGTCAACGGCATTTTGTCAGATTTGAATCAGGAAGGTTCTTTCAATACTGATATCACTACATTATTTGATGACATAGATAGTGAGACTTTAACCTATGAAGTGGAAAGCAAGCCTGAATGGATGTCACTGACTGGCGATATACTAAGTGGCTCTCCAACTAACGAAAATGTAGGCATTGATCAGGTTACCATTCTCGCTTCCGACGCCGGAGGGTCTATTAGAGCCACCTTTGAGTTTGAGATTATAAACATAAATGATGCACCGGAGACAATTCAAGCCGCAGGAATAAGGTCTGTGTTTACTGGTGAAGCTTTCAGCTTTGAGTTTCCAGAAGGAAATTTCAAGGACATTGATGAAGGTGATGCACTAACCTTTACGGTGGAAAGTAAACCTGATTGGCTGGCCAACATCGGAGGAACGGTTTCTGGTACACCCACCTTAGCTGATGTTGGTCAGAGTCAGGTGGTATACAGAGCAACTGATGGATCTGGTGCTTATGCAGAGGATATACTTACACTCAATATATCTGAATTGACTTATGATGTTACGTTGTCTTTTACTCAGTCTAAAAGTTGCTTAGGGGGAACCTCATCCGTTTCTGCGAGTGGAGCTTTCGACTATAAATGGTATGATGACAACGATGAGTTGCTTCAGGATGGAGGAAGCACCTTTGAGTCTACAACAGCAACTACGTTATTTGTTGTTGGGGTAGATGGTCAGTCCACAGAAACGAATGATAGGTTTGAAACAAGCATCGACTTTAACCCATTGCCAGAAGCTACACTTACTCAAGAAGAAGATTTGTTGAAGGTGGCTGATGTGGAAGGTTATACCTATACCTGGTCATTGGATGAGTCTAATATAAGCGAAGCTACAGGTGCTACTTACGAACCTACTGAAAGTGGGTCATACCAGGTAGTCGTAGTTTCAGACTTGGGTTGTTCGTCTACTTCGAATGCCTTAGATGTGACCATAGTAATACCAGAAGAACAAGAGGAAGTGCTTGGTTTAGGCAATTCTAAAGCAGAAGTGGCACTCTTTCCGGTACCGGCCCATGAGTCTTTGACTCTTCGAGTACCGAATATCTGGCAAAACGCTCAGCTAACTGTAGTGAACTTGCAGGGGCAAGAAGTCTTTTTTCGGAGTCAATTGAATAGCTCTGAAATCAAAATTGACCTTGCTGATTACGAAAGTGGAATCTACTTTATGAATCTGCGGATTGATTCTCAACAGTTAAACTTGAAATTCATTAAAGAATAAATTCGATACCACAACAATACATTAAGAGACCAATCAAGTGATTGGTCTCTTTTTTTAAATGTCGGGGGTAATCAAGTTTGTTCAATTATATACTCATTTTATAGTATATTCTCTTTTTATTGGGTGTCTGGCTAGGTTTAGTTCTTTAGATTCCGTTTATTTATAGCCCATATCCGCCTGTCTTTAATTTAATTAAAACCTTCGATGAGTTTTATAAAGTCAGCTTTACTGTGTTTAACCTTCCTACCATTTCTTATCAATGTTTCATTGGCGCAATCCAGTGAAAAAGGGCTACCATTTATAGACTACTATGCACCTTCGGATTATCGAGCGGGTAGTTTCAATTTTAATGTGATCCGTGATTCATTAGGAATATATTATTTCTCAAATGATGATGGCGTGTTGGTATATAATGGGGTGGATTGGAACCTTATAAAAATCACCAAGGAAAAGTCTGTTTTTTGGTTACAGCAAGATACTCAAGGTGTAATCTATGTAGGTTCGGACGGTGAGTTTGGTTATCTCACTGCCTCCGCTAATGGGAAACTCAACTACGTCTCTCTTATGGATAAGATTGATTCAAAGTATCATGATTTTGGCACTGTTTGGGAGGTTGCCTGTTCTAGCAAGGAGGTAGTTTTCAGATCAAAAAAATACATTTTTAGGCTGAGAGATGAACAGGTCAAGGTTTTTCATGCTGGAGATCAGGAGTTCGACGTCGCCTTTACGGTTAGAGATACTATTTATACTCGTCAGGTTGGCGAGGGATTGATGTATTTGAAAGGTGATGAATTAATTCCGAAGAAAGGAGGAGAGTACTTTACTAACATGAAGGTCAACGTGTTTTTACCCTATGAGGATAAGCTGCTTGTAGCCAGTCGGTACAATGGTTTGTTCCTTCTAGATCAAGACGGAAGTGTTGAGGTTTTCAAGACAGAAGCCGACGACTTTTTAAAAACCTATAAAATTTATCATGGCTGTATTACATATGATGGTTATTACGCCATGGCAGCCTACACCAAGGGAGTCGCAATAATTGACAAAAATGGAAAATTGGTGGACATGCTGGATGAAAATTCTGGTTTGATAGATTTTCAGTATCTGTTCGTAGGCATGTTTGACCCAAACAACTTGTGGATAGCCAATGGGGTAGGGACAAGCAAGGTTAAGATCCAATCGCCTCTTTCATATTTTGATGAACGTCGCGGGTTAAAAGATGTTGGTACTGACGTCATTCGATATAAGGGAAATGTATATGCAACTACGCTCCGAGGGCTGTATAAAATGGAACTAATGGAGTTTGGGGCGCATTTTGTTCCGTTCAATCCAGAAGACTATAACGAGGTATTTTCGTTAGGCGAGATAGATGATAAAATGCTAATTGGAACGCAAAAAGGGTTGGTGACTTATGACAACAAAATATTTGAATTTCTAGATACAGAAAGATTGCATTATGCCGAGGTATCCAAAGATGAATCTGAAATTTTCGTTGGATTAGGTGAAGTGGGGATGGGTGTTTATTACAAAGATAATGATCAATTCGAGCTCACCCGTTTGGAGGGGTTTACCGAGCCTATCAAAAAAATAGAGCAGATTGGAGACAAAATTGTGTTCATATCAAAGTATGGAACTTTGGGAGTAGTGTCGCACCGAGTAACGTCCAATACGCACTATTTGAAACTCGAAGAATCGTACGAAGTTGGCAATGCTTCAATTATTGCTTGTGGTGATAAAATATTAGTTGTCTGCCGCGAGAAGTGGTATTATTTGGACAATTCCGGAGAGCTTTCCAAACCCCAGCCACTGGCTTTGTCGAATCCGGCTTCGAAAATTCTTCAAGCTGTATTGATTGCTGATGAGAAGATGTGGATAAGCTATCAAAACCATCAAAGAATCAACTACAACGAATTGGTGGAAATAAACAATGGAACTATGGAGACTACAGGTATCGCCTTTGGCTCGAGTTTTCATGTCAATGCATCATTTGCTGACAAAGACAGTGTATTGTGGTTTGTCGGAGATGAAGGTGTTGTACGATACGATCAGAAAATACCTGTCACAGGAGAAGTAGGGCAATTCAAATGCCATATCGGAGAAATGATTTGGGGGAAAGATTCTTTGATTTTTGAAAATGGTTTTAATGTTGATCCAGTCGAATTACCCTATGATCAGACTGATATTCGTTTCTCTTTTTTTACCGATGAAGTAAATGCCAACGAAGAACGAAATTTTCAATATTACCTTGTAGGACGTGATGACGGTTGGTCTGAATGGACACATGAAACTAAAAAAGACTATACAGGACTGTCTGCAGGAGAATACATTTTTCATGTACGATCTAAAAATGCCGTCAATCAAATAAGTGAAGCAGACGCCTATCATTTTTATGTCAACCGGCCATGGTACCGGTCCAAGTTCGCAGTTATTGCTTACGTTGCTGGTATTCTGGTTTTGATTTATGTGTTGTTTAGAATTAGGACAGCTAGCCTGGAGCAGGCTAAACAAAAACTAGAGTATTTGGTTTCAAAAAGAACAGCTGAGGTAGAAGAACAAAAAAGAGATTTGGAGACACAGAGGCTCATCTTGCAAAATGCCAACGATACCAAGAATCAACTGTTTTCTATCATTGGGCACGATTTGAGAAGTCCGTTAAATTCACTTCAAGGTCTAACTGATCTCATCCAGCATTATCAGGAAGAGGAAGAAACGCAAATGGTGGATGAAATGGTAGAACATATGGCCGAATCTGTAAAAAGATTGAGACACCTACTCGATAATTTGCTGACCTGGGCATTAAATCAGTCCGGAAATTTCAAAGTAAATCCAGAGCTAATCAAGGTCGATTATTTCCTGAATGAGATTATTTCCATACTTAAGGAGTCTGCCAAGACAAAGAATATAGATTTGAAATTGACGGGGGCATCTGGATGTTTGATTAATGCAGATAAGAATTCTTTGTCCACCGTTATTAGAAACCTGATCAATAACGCGATCAAATTTTCCAATGAAAATTCTGAAATAGACGTCAATTATTCCTGCGATCATGAAAAAACAACCATTCTAATCTCTGATCAGGGCGTGGGCATTCCTAAAGATAAATTGGATGAGATATTTGAATTGACACATTCTACCTATGGGACGAACAATGAGAAGGGTACAGGCTTAGGTCTGGTCTTGGTGAGCGAATTTGTTGCCCTAAACGATGGTGTCATTGATGTAACCAGTGAACCTGGCAAGGGCACTACTTTTACACTTACTTTTCCTAATAAATAGTCGTTTGGCAATTGAAATTGACCGTTTGTCTAAACTGTGATTATTTCATTTGCAATTAGGAAACTAATCCTCATACTTCGCGTATTAGAATCCTAAATGTAGAATATATCTAATTATGAAAGGAACATATCTCGGAGAGTTTGAAGAACTCGTGCTTTTGGTCATAGGTGTATTAAATGAAAATGCCTACAGCATTTCTATCAAGGAGGAACTGAAGGAGCGTACAGGTCGAAATCCTAGCATTGGTGCCTTGCACTCAGCGCTCAATCGATTGACAGAAAAGGGGTTTATTAGTTCGCAGGAAGGAGGAGCTACCAAAGCAAGAGGAGGAAGGAGAAAGCGGTTTTATACCATCACTTCAGCCGGAAGAGCAGCGGCCAGAGAAGCACATGATCTACGAACTGGTCTGTATCAGGCCATGCCGAGTCTTTCCTTCAAAGGATTGTCACTGGTATGGATGAGCTAAATCCTCCGAAATGGGTCATACGATTGCTAGACGTTTTTTGTAAGGAAGAACATCTGGAAATGCTCAAAGGAGACTTGTATGAACTCTATGCGGATAGGTTTCAAAAGAAGGGCAGTATGTATGCCAAGCTCTTCGTTTGGATTGATGCTTTCGATTTGCTCAGGCCATTTTTACTCAAAAAAAACTCAATAACACATAACAACACTATAGCCATGTTTAAAAATTTTCTCAAAATAGCTTATCGAAATTTCATGCGTCAGCGTGTGTATAGTTTGATCAATACGGCGGGACTGGCCATTGGCGTGGCTTGCTTTCTACTAATTTTTCTGTACATCCATGATGAACTGAGCTACGATGCTTTTCATTCTAAATCTGATCGTACCTATCGGATTTTGGAGCACTTCGAAAGTGATGGTGTAGGAGAGCACTCAGCGAGTCAGCCATTTCCTGTTGGACCTGCGCTGGTCAATGACTATCCCGGGCAGATCGATCACATGACCAGATTGTTTGATTTTCAGTCACCCTTTCTTAGTCTGGCCAACAGAAAGCTGGAAAGGAGTTTCAACGAACCAAATGTCTTTTTTGTGGATTCCACTTTCTTCGATGTCTTCGACTTTGAAATGATTGTGGGGGATAAAGGCACTGCACTAGATGAGCCAAACTCGATTCTCATTACCGAAACCATGGCCACAAAGTACTTTAGTGAAGAAAATCCCTTAGGTCAAAACCTGGAATTTCAAGGCGAAAGAAATTTGGTGGTGAAGGGCATATTGGCGGACGCTCCACACAATGCCCACTTTCAATTCGACTTTCTGGTTTCTTTTTCTACTTTGAGAGCGCACTATAAAGAACGCAACCAAGAGCGGACCATGAATGGATGGTACTGGAATCCTTGCTGGACCTATCTGGTACTCAATGAAAATACGAATCCTGAGATTTTGTCTGACATGTTGCCTGATTTTGTGCAGAAGTATTTCCAGGAGAATATTAGGGATGATATTACCATGGAGTTGCAACCTCTGACGGATATTCATCTCAAGTCGAAGTTGGACTACGAGATTCAAGCCAATAGCAATGAAAGCAATATTTATGTGTTTTCAGCTGTGGCCGTCTTTGTTCTATTGATCGCAGTGATCAATTTTATCAACCTATCTACGGCAAGAGCAACTAAGCGAGCCAAAGAAGTAGGCATTAGAAAGGCACTAGGTAGCCTCAAAAAGCAGCTAATTTATCAGTTCATTTTTGAATCGATTCTGCAGACTATTTTGGCCTTGATTATCGCTATTATAGGAATAGTATTTATCCTGCCGAGCTTCAATGCATTGACAGAAAAGTCAATAACACTCATGACTTTTTGGTCTGTCGAATACTTGAGCGCCGTGGCAGGACTGACTTTGTTTGTTGGATTGATTGCTGGATTTTACCCTGCATTTGTATTGTCCTCTTTCAAAACTACGGAAGTGATCAAAGGAGGTAAACTAAATAATCATGGAATGAATTTCCGAAAGGTGTTGGTCATTCTTCAGTTTACTATATCCATGGTGCTCATTGTAGGTACTATCATGGCCATCAAACAACTTCAATTTTTGCAAGACGACGATTTAGGCTTCAACAAAGAGGCGGTAATTATGGTCCCAGTGATAGGTACGCCCATTGCCAATCATTACGAAAGTATGAAAAGCGAGATGCTATCCAATTCATCCATCAAATCGGTAACTGCTCTGGAGGAAGTACTCGGCGCAAAGCATCAGGTGATGAACTATACTTTTGAAGGTGTCGAAAAATCTAAACCTTATCCAAGGCTCTTCATGAGACATGATTTTCTGAAAACCTTTGACATTCCATTGCTCGCTGGGCGTACTTACGATGAGTCTCATGTCACGGATGATAGTTTGGCTTTAGTGATCAATCATACCATGGTCAAGCAACTTGGATATGGTTCTCCAGAAGCGGCCATCGGAAAGGGCGTGGAGTTGATGAGAAGAAGAAAAGGAAAAATCATAGGCGTGGTCGAGGACTTTAACTTTACTTCCAAGCACCACCCCATGTCACCTATAGCGCTGGATCTATGGACGCAGCCTTTCACATTCAATCTTTTTATGAAATACATGGCTGTAAAAGTGGATGCGAACAACTTGCAGGAATCCATAGCTATAGTTGAATCCAACTGGCAGAAATTTATTCCGAGCCGGCCATTTGAGTTCTTCTTCTTAGAGGATCGATTGAATGAGTCTTATAAAGCGGAAAGTAAATTGAGTATGATTACTACCGTGTTTTCCGGCTTGGCTATTTTGGTGGCTTGTTTGGGACTCTTTGGTCTGGCTACATTCACTATGGAGCAACGAACCAAAGAAATTGGAATCAGAAAAGTACTCGGTATTCAGACCAAAGAGATAGTTCTTTTACTTTCTAAAGATTTTATGCTATTGGTAGGTGTATCATTTGTGATCGCTGCTCCGATTGCTTATTTGATGATCGATTGGTGGTTGGCAAGTTTCGCTTACCGCATTGATCTTTTGCTATGGCCATTTGCTGTAGCAGGTTTGGCTACATTTTTAGTGGCCATGATTACGGTAGGTGCGCATTCACTTAAAGCGGCCACGATCAATCCTGTGAAGACATTGAAATACGAATAATTTTTGATCTAAGCCGACGAGGTGAGGTTTGATTACAAAGCTCACCTCGTCGGAATTTTGGATGATTTCATTCCGTTTTCAAGCGGTCATACATTTTATATAGAATGATTATTTCTAGAATAGTCGCAGGCAATAGAATGAACAATCCAATGAAGCCCAGGATGAATGTCAAGAAGCAAAGTCCAGCGCCTATTTGTAGCAAACCAGTGATTTTGCCTACATCTCCCAAGTCTTTAGATAGTTTGAATAGCGCAATACCAAACGCAATATCAATACCGGCGAACGCTACGCCTTCTAGACCTTTGACAAACAAGAATTCTTCATCGGTGAAATTCGAGAAGAGAGTGATGATGTCGTAGATTTCCATGATAGACATGGAGCCAATCATTAGAAAGGCACTGATTTTCAATAATGAACTTTTGAAGTGTGTGCCTACTTCCACAAAGCCATACATGAAAACGATGTAGGTGGTCAATATGATCATTTTGGAACACGTGTAGACCCAGCTAAAGTAAACCGGCAAATTAGGTTCGAACCGATAATAATCCAGTAAGGTTTCGGCTATACCTGCCAGAAAATATATGGAGCCAAGAATCCAAGCCATGTTGAGGATTTCGATACGCTGCTTGAATTGCACCTTGTGGAAGGCCTTATCAAAATCATAATCGAGCGATGCTAAGATGATCCTTAGTGTCGAATCTCTTGGCGTTACTTCACCAGCCTCTATTCTTTGGATTGTGCGTACACTTACATTACATCGATCCACCAATTCTTCTTGCGTGATGTTCTTTTCTTGTCTTAGTGCGAGGATGGTTTGACCGAGCTGTGGTTGTTTTAGAGTTGCCATTTTTCTTGTCGTTTTTTGCAAGCTTAACCGACGCCCAATAATAGTTCAAATTTTGGAATTGAATCTAGCCCGTCATTTACCCGACATTTGTAAATATGTCTATTTCAATAGCCGAGATAGGCTTTTTATCAAATGGATATCTATCATCAATAGCCAAAAAAGTACAGCGAATTCTAACCCTACCATCACGTACCACTCGAAGGGATAGGTGAGTGCTCGCGTATCAAAGCCGAAACTTAAATAGATCAGAACAGCAGACCCTAGCGTTACCAACACAAAGATGATGGTAAAAACAAATGAGAGTTGAGGAGTTTTTTGAGCTACAAATCGCATAAGCATATAGCTGTGACGAAAAGCAATCAGCGAACCACCGAGATAAAAAATAGCTGTTAGAGGATTGGTGATGATGGTGAAAAATTCCAACGGTGGATCAAATCGGGATAGATAATTGAAGTCGAACAGATAACCGATAAACAGGATAGAAAATAGTGCAAAACCTATGTTCCAATAACGTTCTCCCTTTTCTATTTTAATCACTCTAATGCTTGTTTCAAATGCAAGCTCAAAAATGCTAATAACGGGGGAATTATGAAAAGGATATTCTAATTACTAAACCTCATAGGTTTCAAAAAATTAACGCTTTAGTTCGTGTCCTCAGGAACTCATTGAATCTATACGAAAAAAGACCCTCCTTGAAGGGTCTTTTCATTGATGCATAATCCATCGGGCAATGGACTATATCGTAATAAACACACTAATCGTTTTTCTTTGTGCAATCAGATGGTGACAACACCAACTGAGGCTTTTGGCCATGTTTCGTGCCTTAGCCATGGTTCGTGTCCTCACGAACCATTTGCTTTACTTGCCCTTGCTGGTGTTGTCACCAGCAAGCATTCTTAATTTCCTCTCAGCTTCTGGATCAAAGCCAATGTAGCTTTCACCTTAGCTGTCAAGCCTGCGTAGTCGTATTCTCCTTCAGAGTTTTTCACGAACAATTTCGATCCCATACCTACACAGTGTACACCAGCATTGATCCAACCTTTCAAATTGTCTTCGGTTGGCTCTACACCACCAGTTGGCATGATACTACTCCATGGGAATGGACCTTTTACAGCTGCTACAAATGATGGACCACCTACTTGCGAACCAGGGAAGATTTTCACTACTTCAGCACCTAGCTCTTCTGCGTATGAAATTTCGGTCAATGACCCACACCCTGGTGACCAGGCGATTTTTCTTCGGTTACAAACCTTAGCCATGTCTGCATTCAAGATAGGAGATACCACAAAGTTGGCACCGTTTTGAATGTAGAGCGAAGTTGTTCCCGCGTCTACTACAGAACCAATCCCCAAGATCAATTCTGGGGTTTCTTTGGCCGCCCATTTGTTCAATTCAGTAAAAACCTCATGAGCAAAGTCGCCTCTGTTTACAAATTCAAAAACTCGTACTCCGCCTTCATAACAGGCTTTTAATATCTTTTTGCAGACCTCAATGTCTTTGTGATAAAACACAGGCACCATACCGGTGGCCCCCATCTGCTGCGCTACTTCTATTCTTGTAAATCGTGCCATATTCTTATGTCCAGTTTAATATTGTATTAAAATTATACGGTTCAGGGTTGGCTACTAATTGTTTTGCTTTAGAGTAATCATTTTTTTCAATGAAATGCAAGTTGTGCAAACTCAATTTGTAAATTTCAGCTTCTGTGTCTACCAGACGTGGAGGAATCACACCGTCACTGTTTTCAAATTCAGATAAAAACATGGGTTTGATATCACCTCGAGAATTGGTGGTCACTATGCATCCACTAGTTCCTTCATCAAATAGTTTTTTCACGCCCGTGCCTAGAAGCGTACAAAGTGTCAAATCATAACCAATCGGTCTGCAACACCTCAGTTCATAACCCAACTCGACCGGTCGACTCTTGATTTGAATGTCTAGTTTCTTTAGTTTCTCTTGTACCAATACATTGAAAATATTGGACTTACTCACATTGCCTAGTTCTGGATGGCCGTGCGCGTCGTAAGTAAATAGAATGCCGGAATCTCTAAGTTCTTGTTCGTCTATATCATGAAATACACCCTCACTCACGAGGGCTACACCGTAGTTGATGCCTTCGAGTTTTCTCTTGATCATCGAGGAGATAATCAGGTCCACTACCTTGTCGAGTGTGACTTTGGTCTTGTTGAACATCTCAGGGATAATCAACATGGGAAAGTGACAGGCCGAGGCGATCCCGAAAGCCAGATGTCCTGCCGACCTTCCCATGGCTGACATGATAAACCAGTTTTGACTTGTGATGGCATCCTCGTAGATCGTATTACCGATCTTCACACCTTCGTCCTTTGCCGAATGAAAACCGAAAGTCGGGTTTCGATCGGGTAGGGGCAAGTCATTATCTATTGTTTTTGGTACGTGAATGTTCTTCACGTCCAAATCACTTTTCTTTAAAAATTTGGCTAAACGGTTGGCTGTGCTGGCGGTATCATCACCACCGATAGTCACCAAGAGCTTTACATTGAACTTGGTGAAAAATTGGGTATTGAAGTCAGCATCTTTGGGTTTGAATCTGCTCATCACCAAAGAAGAGCCTCCTCGACTGAAAATTCGGTCTGCGTAAGCAAAATCGAAGTCAGTAGTCTGAGGGTCGTCTGATAAAATGCCTTGATATCCACCATGTACGCCGATCACGCGATAGCCGTCCTTTAAAAAGGTTTTGGCTACAGTGCTCACTACTGTATTGATGCCCGGTGCCGGGCCTCCTCCGCAAATGATTGCTATGGATGGTTTGGACATTAGTTTATTAGTTTTGGTAATTGGGAAAAAGAAGGGCAGTCCCGGTTTAAATATTCTAGGAAAAAATATAGACTGCCCGTTCTTCTGAATCTTGCTATCTGGCTACTCTACCTGATGCGTCTCCGCCCATCAGCTTTTCAACTTCTGCTACCGTTACCAGATTAGCATCCCCTTTAATAGTATGTTTTAGACAAGAAGCCGCTACTGCGAAATCCAAGGCGTTTTGGTCATCCTCTGGGAATTTCAACAATCCGTAGATCAATCCGCCCATGAATGAGTCACCACCACCCACTCTGTCTACAATATCTGTGATTTGGTACTGACGAGTTTCGAATAGCTTGTTGCCATCGTACAATACACCAGCCCACGTGTTGTGCGAAGCAGATATACTTCCTCTCAAGGTTGTAATTACTTTCTTCGCTTTAGGGAATTTCTTCATCATCTGCTTACACACAGACAAGAAAGCTTCACCTTTCACATTATGACCTTCAGTCTGTACTGAGATGCCTTCTGGCTTGATGCCAAAGTGCATTTCAGCATCTTCTTCGTTGCCCAACACGATGTCGCAGTACGAAGTCAACTCAGTCATGATTTCTTCTCTTTTCTTGGCGTCGCAGTATTTCCAAAGCTTCGCTCTATAGTTCAAATCGGTAGAAACAGTTACACCCATTTCTGAAGCTACTTTTACAGCTTCCAGACAAGCGTCGGCTGCACTTTGAGAGATGGCCGGCGTGATACCTGTCCAGTGAAAGAAACCAGCTTCTTTGAAAACTTCTTTCCAATCTACCATGCCTGGCTCGATTTCGCACATAGCAGAATGTGCTCTGTCATATACTACTTTAGACCCTCTACTCACAGCACCAGTTTCCAAAAAGTAAATACCTAATCTATCGCCACCATAGATGATGTTGTCGGTATTGACACCTCTTTTTCTCATCTCCATCATGGCGCACTCGCCGATGTCATTCTTTGGTAGTCGTGTCACGAAGTCAACGTCCACACCATAGTTAGCCAATGAAACGGCTACGTTAGACTCGCCTCCTCCGTATACTACGTCGAAGTTGTTGGCCTGAGAAAATCTTAAAAATCCCTGTGGAGCCAATCTTAGCATGATTTCTCCGAATGTTACTACCTTTTTCATAATCGTATAATATTTTTAGCTTTTACCGTGTTCGTTAACGGAATCTTAGAAAAATAAATCCCTCAATTGAAGGATTTTTTATCCGTGTTCGTTAACGACGATTACAAATGTAGTATATTGCTGCTAATTACAAAATCAATCAATGATTTTTTTTATTATTGGCTTCGCATGAAACGAATTACGATTAAGGAAATAGCAAAAAAGGCAGGCGTATCCGTTGGGACGGTAGACCGAGTCTTACATAACCGAGGAGAAGTAGCAGAAAAAACCAAAAAATTGGTCAAGCAAATCGCCAAGGAGGGTAACTATTCTACCAATGTATTTGCTAGAAATTTGAAATTAAACAAAATACATCGTTTTGCCATTATACTTCCTCAAGACAATGAGTATTGGAAGACCCAGCGAGTAGGAATAGAATCTGCAGCTGCTGAGTATGCATCCCTAGGCGTGCAATTGGATTTCTATACTTTCGATCGTCAAAATCAAGATTCTTTTGTTACACAATCGGAGTTGGCACTTCAATCGGCGCCAGATGCTGTGGTGATGGCCCCGCTTCTGGAAAAAGAAGCCTCTGTTATTTGTAAACAAATGGATGAAGCCAAGACTCCTTATGTGTTTGTAGATTCAAACTTGGAGAGTGCTATGCCATTGGCATTTATAGGGCAGGACTCTATTCAAAGTGGATATCTTGCAGCAAAGCTGCTTAATATAGGTCACCCAGAAAACTGTCAATCCTTAATTATTAAGTTTCGTGATTATGATAGTATTAATAAGACAATCGACGAGCGAATTGAAGGGTTTAGGAAATATTATCAAGAAAAGGGATTGGACATCACTCAAATCAAAGAAGTTGAAATTGGGTTAGACGAGAAGGCCTTGAAGGAATGGTTAAGTGCTAGGAAGCAAAAAGAAGCCTTGATCTTTGTTCCAAACTCCAGGTCTCATCAAGTAGCGAAACAAGCGGCTTCTGTTTGGTCAGCCAGGTCTTATAGATTAATAGGTTATGATTTGGTGTCTAAAAATCTGGAGGGGTTGAATGATGGCCGAATAGAGTTTATTATACATCAAAACCCAAAAACACAAGGCGCTTTGAGTATCCAAACATTATACAAACATCTCATCCTAAATACTGCCGTAAGTGCTAAACAGTATATGCCGCTAGATATCTTGACCAAGGAGAATGTGGCTTTCGCTGACAATTAGTGGTAGGAACTAAGATAAAATAAAAGCTGTCATCATCAGATGACAGCTTTCTTTGCAATTAATCGACTGAATTTAATTCTTAGTTGTGTAGCACCCAGAAGTCATATACATAGACCTCACCATAGTTGCTAGGGTCATCTGTATCACTACCTTCTTTTTCAGGGTTGCTCTGCGTATAGTTTCCTATTTTGAAATAGGTTTGATCGTAATTGATGTCCATTACGTGATTGTTACTTCCATCTTTTACCAGATAGCTGGAAGCATTACCATTTTGATAAGCATTGGCTAGATTGCCATCTTCACTATAGTAGCAGTAGTGCTTACCATTGATGATTTCAAAAATCACTTCGTGCTGAGTACCTAACACATAATCATTTTTGATTGTCAGATCACTTCTCAACTTTCCTCCATTGAAACTAAGGAATAAATGAGAACCTTCTAATCTCAATACCATGGCATCATCAATGCCATCAGATTTGTTTCCATGGATTTGTGTGGCTACCAAATGATTCTTATTGATCGGCAAATGCGTAATGGCCTGTTTTGAGTACACCACGTGCTGCCCAGTGGTGGTCCAATAGATATCAGAGCTGCCATCCTCTTTTCTCTCTCTCAGTTCTGATCTAATATAACTGGAGTTCGGAGTAGATCCATTGTTGCTTCGGATAGGCACTTTGAAGACAATAGCATCTTTGTCATTGCTCACAAAGTAGTATTCATTATTGTCCTCACCACAAAGAGTCTTGTCTTCGCTTCCATCAGGGTAAGTGATCTTCCATTGGTTGCAATTGGCCATTAGGTCAGAAGGAATATTGGCAGTTCCTCCACCCCCTGATTCTTGAGGAGTCGCATTCAATGATGTAGCAGTAGATGTGTTGCCTGAAAGATCATAAGCAGTGGCGGTAAAGGTGTAACTTGTTCCATTGGTTAACCCTCTAATGGTAGTGCTGCTGCCTGTACTAGTGGTGTTGCCTCCAGAATAAGAGATGCTCACGTGATCAAAATCACTGTCTGAAGGGTTCGTCCAGGATAGACTCACCTGGCCATCTCCTGCTGTAGCACTGAGACCAGAAATAGGACCTGGTGGTGTAGTATCTCCACTTCCACTACCACTGGATCCCCAGATTTCAGCTTCGGTTACACTGTTCCATGTATTGCTGGAATTTCCAAATCCGGTAATTCTCACATAACGTGCATTTACAGCTTCGAAACTATATGTTTCGAGGTCGTTTGTGCTTCCACTACTTCCAGCACTTTGTGCATTGTATACGTCCGTAAGTGAGGAAGTACTATTCCCAGCTCTAATCTTAAAATATGAACTTCGCTGATTTCCTTTGAACCATGCGATTTTCATGCTACTTACACTTTTGATAGCACCCAGGTCATAAGTGATGTATTGTCCTGATCCTTTGGCTGACCATCTCGTGCCTAAATCTCCGTCCAACGTATTGGCAGGAACGTTGCCATCATTTGCGCTGGCCGACACAGACGATATACTTAATTTTCCGTTTTCTTCATTTTCTCCTCCGGAACCACCAGAACCACCAGATCCGCTGCCTTCTATTATAGTAAAGTCATCGAATCTACCTGTTCCGCCATTATATTTTCCATAAATGGTAATGGACGAATGGCTACCTGAGTTAAATGAAACAGATACTTGAGTCCAATCATCGTAATCGCCTCCATCATTGAAGTCATTGCTGCCGACGATGACTCCAATCGATCCTTTGTCTAATACATAGGCACTTAGGATGTAGTTGGTATTTGGTGAAACAGAAACGGTTTGTTCTACCTTTCCACCCGATCCGCTAATTTTTGCAGATTTCGATCCAGAATTAGAATCACTGGAAGTAGCAGAAGGATCAGTGTCGACCCATCCAGACCAACTGCTTTCAAATCCTGGGTTGGTTAAGCTGACTTCATCGCCTGCTGCCATTTTTACATTTTCAATGTTAGTTGGATTAGTCTTCAGGTCTTCCTCCTGACACCCACTGATCCAAACGACTGATAGTGCTAAAAAAGAAGTTAAACCTCTCATACATAGCTTGTTAAACGTGTTTTTCATTTTGTTTTAGTTAGTGAATAAATGTTTCGGTTGGTTACCATTAGTCGATTAATAATTGGTGAACCAATTACGAATAAGGCTATTTAAATGAGGTAAACCAACTCAGACTTGAAATATGTACTGGTTGACCAGTGCATGAATTCGGCTATTGTACCAGTGGTAAAAAATGAGATATTGTGGGTGCAATAAAACAAAAAAGCCTATTGAATGAACTTATTCGATGATTTATGATTGATTTTCGAAAATATTTTCCCTGTGTTTTAGCAGGTTTTTTCATGTAATGTTTTGCATTTAAAATTATTTGTTATAAATTGGTCGACCAATCATCAATGATTTGAATATATAAAATGGAATTACTTAAGAATTTTAGTCAGATAGTAATTGAAACGCCGGTTGATAAGATCATTAACCAAATCAAGCAACTTATCACTTCTGGTCAATTGAAACCAGGCGACAAGCTCCCTTCAGAAAGAAAACTGTGTGATGCTTTGGGTGTTGGGCGAACACATTTAAGAGATGCAATTAAAAAACTTGAATTCTATGGGATTCTAAAAACACTTCCTCAGAGTGGAACAGTTGTAGCCGGAATGGGCATCACGGCCTTGGAAGGTTTGATTTCTGATGTCTTGAAACTGGAAGGTGATGATTTTAATTCACTGGTAGAAACCAGAGTGATTCTAGAAGTAAATAGTGGTGTGTTGGCAGCTGAGCGAAGAACCGGCAATGACATAAGAGAAATCGAAAAAGCACTCTTTGCTCACAGAGCTAAAATTGAACAGGCAGATCACGCAGTAGAGGAAGATTTGATGTTTCATCTCAAAATAGCTGAAGCTAGCAAAAATTCTGTTCTTAAATCATTGATGTTGATTATCACCCCAGATATTCTTTCTTATTTCAAGCAACACGATGTGTGCGGTGATGGAAGATCAAATAAGGCGGTGGAACAACATGAAAGAATATTGGAAGCAATAAAAAATCAGGATAAAGAGACTGTAGCCAAGGAAATGCGAGGGCATTTGGTGGATATTCTTGATTATTCTAAAACGATACAAGTAGAACAATTATATAACACTAAAAACGAAGAACTTAATGAAGGACTGACAGGAACTTAAAAAAAGAATGGATTAACCAAGGGTCAACCCATTCACAAGCGGGATCGATCTATCAATGTTGAAATATCAATTTGGCCATCGGTATTTCATTGAAGAGATCAATTGCTGATCCAAAGATAACCAATTACTGTAATTCTACAGGAAAGGTGCGTCTTTTTTACCTACCCGCATCAGCAAATACTATTTACTAAGTGTGAACAAAATCATTTAAAATGAAAAACATTTTACTATTATCTAAACGCTACCAAAAGCTGAATTTGACGCTTTTGTTGCTAGTGTTGAATGTGATGATAATAACTCCGGTATTCGCTCAAAATATCAAAGTTTCAGGGGTAGTTAACTCTGAAGAAAATGAGCCATTACCAGGTGTTACGATCCTCGTGCAAGGAACTACTAACGGAACAGTTACGGATATCGACGGAAAATATGCAATGGAAGTAGCTTCTGATGCTGTATTGGACTTTTCTTTTATAGGATACTTGAAACAAAGTGTAACTGTAGGTGGCAGATCCACAATAGACGTTTCAATGGCTCCGGATATAGAGCAACTCGAAGAAGTTGTTGTTATCGGTTATGGTACTCAGAAGAAGTCTCATTTGACTGGGGCTATTGCAAAAGTAGAAAACACTAACATTGATCAGATACCTACATCAAGGGCAGATCAGGCCATGGTCGGACGTGTGGCTGGTATGAATGTTCAAGCTACTAGCCCTGATGGAGTAGGTGGAGCACCAACCATTCAAATTAGAGGAGTAGGGTCTATTACAGGTGGATCTGGTCCTTTGCTTGTAATCGATGGTGTCGCTGTAGATTCAGAATTCTGGTCAAACATTGACATGAACGATGTGGAGTCTATAGAAGTATTGAAAGATGCAGCTTCTGCTGCGATTTTTGGTTCAAGAGGTGCAAATGGTGTGGTAATGATCACAACTAAATCTGGAGAATCAGGTAAGACGAAATTTTCTTATAATGGATTCTACGGATGGCAAGATGTTCAGAACAACCCTGATTACAATACCTCTGTAGCTGACGGAATGGCTGCTGAAAGAGCGGCTAATGGGGAACTTTCAGATCGTTCTAGATATAAAGAGTTGATTGGTGTAGATAACAACTGGCAAGATATCATCTTTGATGGAGGAAATACACAGAGTCACACCATCAGTGCACGTGGAGGAAATGAATCCACTACTTTCAGCACAGCCATGACATATGCTCATGATGAAGGTGTTTTGTTGACTGATAATTTTAAGAAGTATAATTTCAAGGCTAAGGTAGACACTAAAGTGAATGATGATTTGTCTTTTGGTGTAAGCTTGAACCCGTCTTATACTGAAAGAAGAAGATTCGACGGATCTACTCATGACATATTGAGACAGACGCCATGGTTGCCTGTTTATCATGATGAAAATACGATTCAGTATGTAGATAGAAATACGTACCCTGATGTTCAAATCGGTGATTATGCGGTGCAACGCCATTTTGACAACTATGATTTGGATGGTGACGGTACTTTGATTGACATCAGTAACACGTCAAATACCAATCCAGCTGCGAAGGTTTTGGAGAGAAATAGAACAGATCTCCAATTTAAGATGTTTGGTAAGTTTTATACCAAATACAAGATCACCGATGACTTGTCAATACAAGCTGCTATTTCTGGAGATTATCAAAATACAGAAAGAAAGAGATACCAAGGTGTATTGTCTAATAGAAATGGAGCATCTGCTGCTTCATTGACTATCAACAATGAGAACAAAATTCACGTGGTAGGTCAAACATTTGTCAACTACTCAAAATCTTTCGGCTCTCATGATATTTCTGGTACTGCCGGTGTGGTAGGAGAAACATTTAAGGAAAGATACACAGACGTTGCTGGAACAGGTTACGAATTTGATTATGTACCTACTTTGGATGCAGCATCAACTGCTTCTTCTTGGGGTTCTAGAGAAAGAGAAAAAAGATTGCTTTCATTTATTGGACGTGTGAACTACTCTTTTGCAGATAAATATTTGGCATCTGTTAGTTTGAGAAGAGACGGTAGTTCAGTATTTGGTTCGGAAACTAAGTATGGTAACTTTCCTGCTGCTTCTGTGGGATGGAGAATATCAGAAGAAGCATTTCTTGCAGGTTCTAGTGTACTTAGTAACTTGAAAATTAGAGCCAGTTATGGTGTGACAGGAAATGATCAGATTTCTACAGGAAATAGATTAAATGATTGGTATTCTCATACTGCATTGTTGAGTTCAAGGACTGCAGTTGTTGGTGGTGGCGTTGCTACAGGATTTAATCCACAAAATATCGCTAACCCTGAGTTAGGATGGGAAAGGTCAATTGAAATAAATCCTGGAATAGATTTCGGATTCTTGGAAAATAGAATTTCTGGTTCCGTAGATGTTTATAGACGTACTAGTGACGATTTGCTTTTGAATGTTGATATCTCAGGTGTTACCGGATTTAACAATGCTTTGGTAAACATTGGAGAAGTTAGGAACGAAGGTATTGAAGTAGAATTAAGAACTACGAACATTAGGACTGAAAAATTCAAGTGGTCGACCACTGTTTTGGCTTCTAAAAACAAAAATACTTTGACGGACTTTGCTGATTCTGACGGCTTAATCCAAAGTGTGGACTCAAAAAGGGCAGCTGAATGGATTAGCTCAGTAGGAAATCCAATCTCTTCTTTTTATGGATATGTTGTCGATAGACAAATTGATAAAGAACATTTGAATGATGCTTATCACCCAATTGGCGGACAAGCCCAAGATGTTTATGTGAGAGATTTAAATGGTGATGGTGTGATCGATGATAGTGATAAAACTATATTAGGAAACCCATATCCTGATTTCATTTGGAGTATTACCAATACAGTTACTTTTGGCAATTTTGATTTGTCTTTCATGTTCCAGGGTAGTCATGGAGCTGAGGTGAGAAATATGGGTGACCAATATTTGTACAATCACTTCAACAGCCAGCAAGATTTTGATCCAGCTTTGACTCCAGATCAACAGTTTATTCAGCAGAAGATTTTCACCAATTCAATCGTTCAAGATGCTTCATATGTGGCACTTAGAAACGTAAACTTGGGTTACAACTTGCCAGCGGCGTGGGCTTCGAAAGTAGGCATGACCAATGCAAGGCTTTATGTAAGTGGGTCTAATCTGATGTACCTCAAGGCTAGTGATTACACAGGTTTCAATCCTGAATCATTGACCACTACTTCTCCTACAACTTATGGATATCAACGTGCTGGTGCACCGATTCCTAGATCTGTTGTGGTAGGGGTAATCATTGAATTTTAATCAGGGTGATCATGAATATAAAAGATAATACTATGAAAAATTTAAGAATCATAGCGCTGTTTGTACTTGCGATACACCTTATCGCTTGTGAAGACAATTTTTTGTCTCCAGCGCCTACTTCAGCGATTAGTGCTGATGCTTTCTATCAAAATGATACCGAGATAGAAGCCGGTGTAATCGCCATGTATGATGGTATACAGGGAATCAATTCTACCACTACTACCGATTTACACGGTATTCAGGTCGAGTTTTACCTGACTGAAATGAGAAGTGATAATACCAAAACTAAAAGTAGTGAAGGTGAAACGGCTCAATTCGAAAGTTTCGCTGTTGAAGCGACCAATGGTATAGTAGCAGATTACTATGCAAGTATGTATAATGTGATTTTCAGAGCTAATACTGTTTTAGCTAATATTGGGAATGCTTCTGCAGCTAGAGCTGGACAATTCGAAGGTGAGGCTAAATTTGTTAGAGCTTATGCTTATTTTAATCTTGTAAGATTATTTGGAGATATTCCTTTGGCTACTGAGGTGATTCAGCCGTCAGATCAAGAGACTGCATTTACTAAAGTTCCAACAGCAGACGTTTATGCAGTAATCGTGAGCGACTTGGAAACTGCTGCAGCAAATTTAGACAATACATATAAAAACAGAGCTTCTCAAGCGGCCGCTCAGGCACTATTAGCTAAGGTTCATTTGACCTTGGGCAACTATAGTACAGCACAGACGCTTTGTGAAAGTATCATGTCAAGTGCAGCGTTTGATTTAGTATCAGACTTTAATGAATTGTTTTATTCAGAAAACAATGATGAAGTAATCTTTGCTATTGGATACGATTCTGATAATGGTAATGACAGTCAAAATTTCTCTGCAGAATGGCTAAACGCAGTGGGAAGAACGAGTGGAGTTAACTATGTAACTGATGAAGCCAAAGCAGCGCTTACTGCTTTGGGTGGTACCATGAGAGCCACTTATTCAATGAGAATAGATGCATTGCAACCCGTTCATTCACAAGTAGTTAAATATCTTCCAAATGGAGATGAAAATTTAGGAATTGATCCTGTATCAAGTGATCCTACTTTAGCTGGAAATGATTGGATCGTTTTAAGATATGCGGACGTATTGTTGATGCACGTAGAGTCTTTACTTGCAGGAGCTGACGGGCCTATTTCTAACGCAGCAGCTTTAGCATCTTTCCAAGAAGTAAGAGATCGAGCGGGTCTTACTACTTTGGTAAGTAGTATTACCAAGCAGGATTTAGCTGACGAAAGAAGAGTTGAGTTGGCTTTCGAAAATCATAGATTGTTTGATTTAATCAGATTAGGGTTAGCTGAAAGTACATTAGGAGCATTTGCTACTGATAATGGATTCAATTTTTCAGCTAATGATCTATTGCTTCCTTTTCCTCAAAGAGAAATCAACTTGAGTAAAGGATTGTTGAGTCAAAACCCTGGATACTAAAATTGAAATCAATGACAAAAAATATAAAAACAAGTAAGTTCATCAAAGTGATGAACTTACTAGCTGGATTTTCATTAATCGTCAGTACTGTATTTTTCACAGCATGTGAGAAGGATACGTTGCCTGCCGCAGGGTCTATAGCGGATACTACACCTCCGAAGGCAGCTTTTAGTTATAGCTCAGACCCAGAGGATCAAAAGAAAATTGTATTCACTAATCAGTCCGAAAGTGCTACCGATTTTAGCTGGGAATTTGGTGACGGTAATACTTCTGATGAAGAAAATCCATCGAATACATATGGAGCTTTTGGTAATTACGATGTTACCATATACGCCATGGATAAACTGGGTGTCGAGTCAGATACAACTATTACAATTTCAGTTGTAGAAGGGCCTTATCAACCAGTATTGAAAGAGTCAGGTTTTGAAGGTGACGGAGAAACTGGAGATGGAAGAGATCCATGGAGATCTAAGTCCTGGACAGAGTCAGGAAATTCCTGGCCAGATGAGAATTCTGTTTTTGGAATATCAGGTAGTCCAGTGAGTTTTGGAAATCAGGCTGCTAAGTTGGAATCTCAGCCAGACAATCCTCGTCAAGGATACCAGGAGTTCGTCGTAGAAGCAGATCAAAACTATGATCTAAGCTTCTGGTATACGATGAAGGACGATTCTTCCGACCCATGGGCAATTGTTGCTATTGTTGGTGTTACTGAAAATGGTCCAATTAGCAGTGCAGTAGAAGCCAAAGCAGGAATTATTGCATCTGTAACGATCAATGATACTTCTGATCCTGAAACTTATGTTCAGCAGAGGTTAGCATTCAATTCAGGTGATAATACTACTGTGGCGATTTACTTCTATAACGATGGAAATGTTGAGACAAGATTAGACGAATTCTCCATTGATATTGCACCTGACGGCGCTATTCCACCGTCAGTGTCATTCTCTATGGAACAGAGCGATGTCAACTATTTGTCTTATACTTTTACTAATACTTCTGTTGATGCCACTTCTTATGAGTGGGATTTTGGTGATGGAAATATGTCGACGGAAGCGTCTCCTACGCATGTATATGCTGAAGCTGGCAATTATGAAGTGAGTTTAACTGGTAAAAATGATGCAGGTCTTTCTGCTGATTTTTCAATCACTTTTGACCTACATGCACCAACCACATCTGCATTTTCATATGCTGAAGGTGCCGATATTTTCACCATTGATTTTACTGATGAATCCGTTACTGCAGCGAGTGTTGTTTGGGATTTTGGAGATGGTTTCCAATATTCTACTACTGACGCAAACGCTACTGTAACTCATATATATAGTGGAGGACCTGGGTTCTATACGGTTAAGCTTACGGCTATTAGTAGCACAGGATTTGAGAGCGAAAAAACAGAGACTTTGGCAATTGGTGTGCCAAAAGTATTGGGTGGAGATTTTGAAAACACTGACACTGGTGACGACAGAGATTACTGGAGAGTCAATTCTTATGGAGGTGGCGAAATTTCAGGAACTACACCATATAGCGATAGTGCAGATGGAGCATTCGAAACTTACGACGGAACCGATACGGATTCCAAAACCAGAGGTGCTAAAATCGATGGGTCTAAGTGTGCTAATGCGGATGGGTCAACTCCGGATACTGATACCAGATATTCCTATCAGGAGATGGATCTTAGCCCTGGCGTAGAGTATTACCTCGAGTTTTCTTACAACAATGCCGATGGTACTGTAGTAGCAGGTGAAATATTGGATGGCCACTTTGCAGATGGATCCGATGCCTACGCAGCTTCTTTAGATGGCTCTAGTTTAGTTGAAATCCAAGGTACAGTATCCAATGGTGAGACAAGTGGTGGTTCTGATAGCCCTCAGTGGAGAACTATTAGAGGCAAATTCACTGCCCCTGGAAGTGGAGAAGTATCTATTTGGATGTGGGCGCACGGTGGTAAGTCTTTTTATGATAATATCAAGATTCTACCAGCTTCTATTGTAGAGGCAAATTAAAATAAACAATATATATACACCCTGGATTTACCAGGGTGTATATTTTTTCAGTTAATGAGGTCTGAAAACATAAAGACTTACAATCATAAGGATAGGCAGCGTGAGCTGGCTCCTAACTAAACAAAAGAATGAAAGAATTGAAGAATACACAGTTCATTAACCCAGTGACCTTAAGTCTGCTTATGTCATTATGGATGTTTGGTACATCGTGCGGATATGAGACGAAAACTGTTGGTACAGTGAGTAGTGCAGAGGAGTTGAAAACCAAATTGACTATGGCTAACCCTGGTGATACGATAAGATTGGCCAATGGTGAATGGAAAGATGCTGAACTCGTCATCAAAGCCCAAGGAACTGTCGAAGCACCAATAGTAGTTATGGCCGAAACACTAGGAGGGGTACAATTGACTGGAGCTTCAAATCTGAAAATGGCAGGCGAGTATGTAGTTGTAAGTGGTTTACACTTTACTAATGGATACACTCCTACCGCAGAAGTGATTTCATTCAAAATCAAAAAGAATGATTTGGCTAACAACTGTAGAATAACTGAAACATTAGTGGATAATTATTCCAATCCAGAGCGACATGAAAGCGACTACTGGGTAGGAATGTATGGAAAAAACAACCGATTCGATCACAATGCCCTAGTAGGCAAAGGCAACAAAGGGGTGACCATGGCTGTGAGGCTCAACTCTAAAGAGAGTTTGGAAAATGGACATTTGATCGATCATAATTACTTTGGCCCTAGGGAAAATTTAGGTGCCAATGGTGGAGAGACCCTAAGGATTGGTACGAGCCATTACTCTCTATCATTTTCAAACACACAAGTGATCAATAATTACTTCGATCGCTGCGATGGTGAGCATGAAATCATCTCAAACAAATCATGTGGAAATTTATTCAAAGGCAATGTGTTCGACGAATGTGTTGGCACCTTGACCTTCAGACATGGCAATGACAATATTGCAGAAAGCAATGCCTTCTTTGGCAATGGCAAACCACATACTGGTGGTATTCGGGTGATCAATGAAAGACAAACTGTAGTAAATAACTATGGTTATGGCCTGACAGGTCATAGGTTTCGAGGTGCTATGGTTGTGATGAATGGCGTGCCCAATTCTCCAATTAATAGGTACAACCAGGTGATCGATTCCAAGATTAACAACAATACCTTTATCAATTGTGACTATGTGCAGCTATGCGCAGGGAGCGATGAAGAAAGAAGCGCCATCCCTCAAGGCACTTCAATATCTAATAATATATTTTGGAATGAATCAAAATCAGATGTCTTTACGGCATATGATGATATCTCAGGTATTTCTTTCGATGGCAATGTATTAAGCCCCAATATTGTTCCTATTAGCAATAATGGATTTGAAGCGATTGATTCTGAAGTTGTAGAAAGTGAAAATGGAATATTTGGCTTGAAGAATAATGCCATTACAGCTGGTATCACGGATGACTTTTCTGTGGTTTCTAAAGAAGGTACGGGACCTACCTGGTATACTAAACCTTCAATTGGAAAAACTTTTGGTTATGGAAGAGCGATAAATGTGGAAGCCGGCTCTGATCTATTTGATGTAATGAAAAATGCGAAAGCAGGTGATGTATATACATTGGCTGGCGGAGAGTATTTGTTAGAAAAGAAGGTTCCATTGAGTGTACCTGTAACTATTCAATCTACAGAAGGTGCTATAGTTAGGTTCGAAAAATCAAACCTATTCGTGATAGAAAATGGAGGAGCACTTCAAATGGATGGTCTCGTGATTGATGGTGCAGAATGTCCTGATTATGCGGGCAATGCTGTGGTGTCTACCAGTAGGTATTCTATGAATAGAAACTACAAGTTATTCATCAACAATTGTGAGTTTAGAGATCTTGATGTGAATCATTCCTTCAATATCTTGAAGGTCTATAAGAACACTTTTGCAGACAGTATCATGATTGAAAACTCTAAGTTTAGTGATGTAAGTGGAACTATTCTGGAGCTTAATCAAGAGTCTGATGATATCGGTATTTACAACGCTGAGTTCGTCATCTTAAATAATAATTCATTTAAGAATATTGGAAAAGAAATCGTGAATCTACACCGAGGTGGAAGTGACGAAAGCACCTTTGGTCCACTATTATACATCGATCACTGTTCATTTGAAAAGGTGGGTTATGGACCAAAGAACAAGGAGGGTAAGGCATTCACTCTACATGGGGTACAAAAGACTATGATTTCGAATTCTGTATTCGATGACATCAAGACTTTCGATATTTTCCATACTGTTGGAGAACCTATTACTAAAATATCTGATTGCAATATTGACCAGTCTAAGCTTATCATTAGCGATAAGACGGCAACATTGTCTAACCTCAAATTGGCGAAGAATGCCAATGGAAACGATGGCGTAAAACTCGGATCATCGCTATGAAGATAAAGTTTTGTTATATCAGTATAGGTTTTAGTGTAGCTGTTGTTCTGTCACTTTTCTCATGTGTTGGAGGAGTTGAGTCTACAGAACAACAGTTCCTATCTGATGAGCATCCAAGCTTAGTACTTACATCAGGAGGAGTTGCTGAAATAAAATCTAATCTCGGTCGTGTGCCACTCTTTGACCAAACACTTAAAGCGGTCATCAAAGAAGTAGATGCTGAAATTGCTAATGGAATAGAAGTCCCTATTCCTAAAGATTTGGCAGGAGGCTATACACATGAAAGGCATAAGTCAAACTTCTTCATTATCCAAAAGGCAGGTGTCTTGTTTCAGATTACAGGAGATGAAAAGTATGCAGTATATGTAAGAGATATGTTTTTGGCTTATGCGAAATTGTGGCCAACCATAGGAAAGCATCCTGCAGAGCGCTCTTATGCAAGAGGTAGGATCTTTTGGCAATGTTTGAATGATGCGAATTGGTTGGTATATGCTAGTCAAGGATATGATTGTATCTACGATTGGTTGGATGAATCGACTAGAGAAAAATTAAACAAAGAACTTTTTCGCCCTTATGCTGAATATATTTCAATTGAGAATCCACAATTCTTTAATAGAATCCACAATCACAGTACTTGGGGTAATGCCGCTGTTGGTATGATCGGGTTGGTCATGGACGATGAGGAACTGATCAACTGGGCACTCAATGGATTGGATATTAAAGTGCCTGGAGATATTGTCAAGGATAATGATGGGGGAGATATACAACTTGAAGGGCAAAAGGAAGCAGGGTTTCTAGCTCAGATTGATCACTCTTTTTCACCTGATGGATACTATACTGAGGGGCCTTACTATCAGCGATACGCCATGTATCCGTTCTTGATTTTTGCGCAGGCTTTGGCCAATAAAAAACCAGAAATAGGGATATTAGATTATCGAGAGGGTCTGCTCATAAAAGCTATTTATGCGTTGATCAACCAGACTAATGCAGCAGGGGAGTTTTTCCCTATCAACGATTCGCAAAAAGGGATGTCCCTGGCTTCAAGAGAACTCGTGCATGCTGTGAGCATGGCCTATGCTCTTGGGGGGAAAGATGCAGGACTACTATCGATCGTTGAACACCAAGGACGAGTGCCATTGAACAATGCAGGCATGGCGGCGGCTAAAGGAGTGGCTGATGGCAAAGCTCAAAAGTTTGAATACAAAAGTGTCGAGTTGTCTGATGGCGCTAATGGAGATGAAGGTGCGATAGGAATTATCCGAGCCCAAGATGTGACTTTAGTAATGAAATACGCTAAGCATGGCATGGGGCATGGACATTTCGATCGTTTAGGTTTTTTGCTATATGATCAAACAGGAGAAGTTATTCAGGATTATGGCGCAGCTCGTTGGGTAAATATCGAGCACAAAGATGGTGGTGGATATTTGAAAGAAAATCACAGTTGGGCCAAAGAGACGGTGGCTCATAATACACTGGTTGTTGACAAAGACTCACATTTTGATGGAAAAGTAAAACCAGCAGATAAGACTTCTGGTACACCTTATTATTTTTCAGGAGGCGATTCAGTTCAGATCGTTAGTGCTAAGGAAATGAATGCCTATGATAAAGTGGGCATGCAAAGAACCATGTCGGTGATCAATATTGGAGAGTTAGAAAAACCACTTGTCATTGATTTGTTTTCGGTACAAGCTCCAGAAGGCACCAGATATGATTTGCCTCTATACTATTTGGGGGAGTTTATGTCTTCCAATCAAAAGTTTCAAATGCATAATGACCTTGCTCCAATGGGAACTAATGATGGTTATCAGCACTTGTGGGCTGAAGGCCAGACTATGCTCGAAGAAGATATATTTAGTATGACCTGGTTTAATAGTAAGAGATTTTATACAGTTACGTCTGTTGTTGAGTCTGGAGATGAAATGATCTTAACGAGAATTGGAGCCAACGATCCGAATTTTAATCTTCGAAGAGACCCGGGACTTATACATCGAAGAAAAGGCGGCAATACACTCTTTGCGAGCCTTTATGAAATACATGGAAATTATGATTACGCATCAGAACGTCCAATAAACTCATTTACTTCTATTGCCAGTTTGGAAGTGCTACACCAATCAGAAGCTTATGCAATTGTTGGTTTTGAACTCAAAACTGGAGAGCGATATCACTTTGCTTTTTCATTATCTGATGATGATGAAGGGGGTAGACATGCTGTAGAAACATCTAACGGTCAGTTAGAATGGAATGGAATTTACGATTTAAAAAAATATTAAGTAGGAAATGGAAAGAAATAGCGAAAAATATATCCTGACTAAGGAAATGGAATGGGAAGAGCTTGGAGGCGGTGTGTCTAGAAAGTTTCTTGGATATGATAATCAGATTATGATGGTATTGGTAAAGTTCGAAAAAGGAGCTTTGGGTACGCCACACAGTCATTTTCATACACAAGCTACTTACTGTGTTTCAGGCAAATTTGAGTTTGAAATTGACGGAGTGAAACAAGAAGTGAGTGGAGGAGATGGTGTGTACATAGAGCCAAACCTTGTTCACGGAGCAGTGTGCTTAGAAGAAGGAATGTTGATAGATACATTTAGCCCAGTTAGAGAAGATTTTCTATCTGGCGAGGGCGTATCCTATTTTGGAGATAAAGACTAAACGAATATGAAGATAAAAGGACTAAGATGGTGGATTGTTGGGCTTGTATGTCTGGCTACAGTAATCAATTATATTGACCGATCCGCATTGGCTATTATGTGGCCCGATATATCTAAGGATTTGGGTATGACGAAAGCAGATTATGCCATTATACTCAATGTGTTTTTGATAGCCTATGCAGTAGGACAATCACTTTCTGGGAAAATGTTTGATAAGATTGGAACTCGGTTGGGGTTCGTGGTATCTATAACCGTCTGGGGCCTAGCTACTGCTGTGCATGCATTTGCTCGTGGAGTGGGTTCATTTAGCTTCTTCAGAGTATTGTTAGGATTAGGTGAAGCCGGTAACTGGCCAGGCGCGGTAAAAAGTAACGCCGAGTGGTTTCCGGTAAAAGAAAGAGCATTTGCTCAAGGGATATTTAATTCAGGAGCAGCTTTAGGATCTATCGTAGCACCTCCATTAATCGCCATAGTTTGGGTGATGATTGGTTGGAAAATGACATTTGTTCTGTTGGGTCTTTTAGGTTTAGTATGGATCATTCCTTGGTGGATCATGAACAAAAATGTACCAGGCAAACACCCATGGATCACTGAAGAAGAAAAAGAACATATCCTTTCGGGGTTGAATGAAACAAAAGAAGCGGAGGATAAGCCAGGGTTGAGCATGATGCAGATTCTATCAAAACGAGAATCATGGGCAGTATTGGCTTCAAGGTTTTTTGTTGAGCCTATCTGGTGGTTGTTTGTAGGCTGGATGCCGATTTATTTGGCTGATGTTTATGGCTTCAATGTGAAAGAGATTGGATTCTTTGCATGGGTGCCTTATGTAGGCGCTGCTTTGGGTAGTTTATCTGGAGGCTATTATTCCGGCCGATTGCTTATCAATGGAGCTAGTGTAGACCAAGCCAGAAAGAAAACCATCATGGTGGGTTGTGTCATTATGTTCTTGGGACTTGTTGCCACCATACTTGCTGGTGATACAGCGGTCAAATTTGTAGCCATTGTAGCTTTTGTACTATATGGCTTCCAGTTTGTGATTAGCAATATCCAAACCATACCAAGTGATTTATTTAGTGGTAAATCTGTAGGTTCTTTAGCTGGTTTAGGTGGGACTGTTGGAATTTTTTCAGTGATTATTATGAACTTCTTAGTTCCAGTGATCACAGAGAAGTTTTCTTACACACCAATATTCGTGATGATCGCTTTGTTTGTGCCGCTGTGCATTTTGTCGATTTACTTCTTTGCGAAAGAAATTAAACCTGTAGATCAGGAAGATTAAAAATAAAGGCAGTTTGAGACGCAAACTGTAAAAATATAGATGATTTGATTATTGACGGGTTCCAAAGGATTTGGGCCAACAAATTTTGAGGAGACCGAAAGTAATTGAATTCATTCTAAGCTGATCGCTGTTATCAGAGATCAGCGAATGAAACGGTTTATTGATTTGACTAGGTCAAATCAAGAGTAGGTAAGGGCAGTTGCCAGCTCCATCTGCTGTGCCAATTCAACTGACGGCAAACTACTTGTACCCTGGGCATGGGTTCTGCCTTCTTTTGGGAAAAGGATAAGCCCACAATTAATTAGAAAACTGAATTTTAAATAGAAATATCATGGCGAAAGATAAAGTAGCGATCATAACAGGAGCTACAGGTGGAATTGGATTTGCAGTTGCAAAGAGGTTAGGAAAAGATGGGTACACTGTTGTGCTAAACGGTATCGAAGACGATAAAGGAGCTGAAAGAGTAAAAGAACTTGAAGCAGAAGGAATCACAGCAGAGTACTATGGTTTTGATGTGACCAATGAAGCTGAAGTAACTGAAAACATCAACAAAATTGGAGAGAAATACGGTAAAATCGATCTGTTGGTAAACAACGCAGGTGGATTGGGTGGAAGATCCAGATTTGAAGAAATGACAACTGAGTTTTACAGATTCGTCATGGCTTTGAACCTTGATTCTGTATTCTTTGCTTCAAGAGCGGCAATTCCTTTCTTGAAGAAAGGTGAAAATGCTTCGATCATCAATTATACTTCTAATGCAGGCTGGAATGCTGGTGGACCAGGTGCTGGCATTTATGGAACATCTAAAGCTGGTGTTCATGCTATTACAAGAGCATTAGCGAAGGATTTAGCTGAATATGGAATTAGAGTAAATGCTGTATCTCCGGGTACAATTGATACGCCATTCCATGCGCAGATTAAAGCAACTAAACCTGAAGTATTCGCTTCATGGAAAAACAACATTTTGTTGGGAAGAATTGGAGAGCCTGAAGAAGTGGCTTCTGTGGTTTCTTTCTTGGGAAGTAATGATGCTTCATTCATAACTGCTGAAACCATCCAAATTGGTGGTGGACAAGCATTAGGAATCTAACGAAACCAGAATTATGCAGATTCGGAATTTTAACTATTCCGAATCTGCTGTTTTTTTAGCACAGATTTTGATTGTATCCATCAATTGTTGAGGTGTTGAAAAGTTTAGCGGCTGGAATTGATAATTGCAGGTATTGAGCCAGTAGAAAGAGAGAAAAATTATTATAAATAATACAAAGATGAAAAGAGTTGAGGGGATGAGATATTTGATCTGTGTGATGCTGCTAATGTTCGTGGTGATGGGCAACGGTTGTGGAGAGGACGATGCTGATGAAATTATAAAAACCGAAGAGGAGACATCTGATCCGGAAGAAAATCAGGAAGAGGAAGAGAAGAATGAAACTGAAAGTGATTTGGTAGAGGGTGTAGACTATTTTCTCCCCAATATTGATTTGAACAACTGGAAAGTCACTTTACCTATTGGAAATCCAACAGAGGTGGAGCCTCCGGAAATATTGGACTATGCAACCAATGAAACGTTGCTACCATTCATGTACAATGACTCTACTGATGGAAGTTTGGTGTTTTATACTTATCCCGGCGCCACTACGAATAATACCAAATATTCCAGGACTGAGCTTCGAGAGCAAATGGTAGCAGGAAGCAATAGCACCAACTGGACTTTTGCTGATGGTGCCTACATGAAAGGCACGCTAGCCATGGATACGATCACAAAAGAAAGTGACGGAGATTATCATCGAACGATTATTATGCAAATCCATGGACGACTGACCAATGCGCAGAGAGATTTGATTGGAGAAGATGATAATAACGCACCTCCAGTACTCAAAATTTACTGGAACGATGGCTACGTGCGAGTGCATACGAAATATTTAAAAGATTTGGATGCCACTGATACCGAAGCTTTGCATACAGATGCTTGGGGCGATCTGACAGGTGTGAACTTCGACGAAAAAGTAGATTTTGACAAGTTTACCTTGGAGGTGGAAGTATCGGATGGCAAAATGGAAATTACATTAAATGATGATCAGACCATGGTGTATGATGATGTCCATATGGAAAGATGGGGCATCTTCGAAAACTATTTCAAAGCTGGAAACTACCTGACTACATTGGATGAAGACGCTTTCGCTAAAGTGAAATATTATGAATTGGAAGTCAGTCATGAATAACTGACTTGAAAGATATTTAAGACCTCCTACTGACGGCTGGCCTCATCAAAGTTTGATATGGGTCGGCCGTTTCTTATAAATACTCACCTTGTAAAATTACCTGCCAAGCCAGAGCAGTTTCACCAGAATCGAGGTATTTCTGAGCTAGAATATGTAATTCATTTTCCAGGTTTTCCTCATCATCAGCAAAGCTTTCTAAGATGGCACTTACTTCAGGTTCTCTGGCCATATTCAATATTTCATTTTTGGTGGGAATGTATTCTACATTGGCCAGTCTCCCTAAATTGTTTCCGGTGAGTACAGCACTGTTTTTTACATTTTCAGGCAACTGATCAAAACCAATACCCATGGTGGTTAATGGCTTGGGTATTTCAAACATGGAATCTGAATTGGTCTTGGTGTACCAATTACCTCCCATGCGGGCCACAAGTTCCAGTCGAGTGGGATCTATTTTTTTATCATCTGTCAAAAGGTGGTCTTGTACATGAGCCATTACTACCTCGCAAATAATCAGGTTGCCGGCTCCTCCATGATCGCCCATCGCTTTCACTTCCAAAACTTTGCACTCAAAAGAAACTGGTGATTCCTTGACCCTGGGTGGTTTGATTTTTTCTGAAGGAATTTCAGTAAATCCAGCTTTTACAAATTCATTGACACCATCTCCGTATTCTGTACTGGCCAACGACATCTGCTCCACTATGGGGTAATCAACAATATTGATCACTACCTCAGGTACTTTTAGAACATTTTCTAGCGTGTGTTTGGTCGTATTGTCCCGTACTCGTCGAGCAGGGGAGAAGACCAAAATGGGTGGGTTGGCACTAAAAGCATTGAAAAAACTAAACGGACTCAAATTTACATTTCCTTCCTTGTCGATGGTGCTGGCAAAGGCAATTGGACGTGGTGCAACTGCCGAAAGAAGTACAGAATGAAAATGTGCGGTAGATACCGACTTTGGGTCAATAGAAGTCATCGTAAGTTCAATGTTTTTTGTTAATAATTAAAAGTAATACATTCTCCCTTGTCATTATGACCATCGGGAGAAATCTTGTTGTACTCACATGATAACAATGGGATATCTCCCTTCAGTCGATAGGACAAATTGGTAGGGAAAAGAAAAATCCCGACGGTTAGGTCGGGATTAACAACACTTAAAAATGAATGATCAAAGATCATTTTTGGGTAATGTTGCTTTTGTCACTCAGAGTCACCTTAGAGGGTGCTAAGTTTATTTCGTTGGCAGCACTTTTGCCCTAACCTCACCAAATCCTACGCGTACACCGTCTTTTTTTCCAAATCCTTTCATCACAACCGTGTCGCCATCCTGGATGAATTTCCTTTCAGAGCCGTCCGGCATTTGCACTGGTTTAGTTCCCTGCCAGGCGATTTCTAGCATAGATCCGTATTGGTGCGCTTCTGGGCCACTGATCGTGCCAGACGCCATCATATCGCCAGGTTGAACATTACAGCCATTCACCGTATGGTGTGCCAACTGCTGAATCATATTCCAATACATATATTTGAAATTCGATTGACTCACGGTTTTACTTTCGCCTTTTTCTGTTTCAATAGCCACCTCAAGTTCGATGTCATAGTGGTGATTGCCTTCATACTCCAGGTATGGCAAAACATTTGGGTCTTGATTTGGACCTTCGATTCTGAAAGGTTCCAGTGCCTCTAAGGTCACTATCCAAGGAGAGAGATGCGATGCAAAATTCTTTGCCAGGAACGGGCCTAAAGGGACATATTCCCATTTCTGTAGATCTCTGGCTGACCAGTCATTGAACACGCAAAGACCAAAGATGTGATCAGCGGCATTGGCTGTAGTAATGGTATCTCCTAGCTCAGTACCTTTCCCGACGATAAAACCCATTTCCAACTCAAAGTCTAGCAGTTTACAAGGGCCAAATACAGGAGGCTGATCCTGGCTAGGCTTTTGCTGACCTTTTGGTCTATGAAAATCTGTGCCTGAAATGACGACCGACGAAGAACGACCATGGTATCCTACTGGTAAATGTTTCCAGTTGGGCATCAACGCATTCTCTGGGTCTCTGAACATACAACCTACATTAAAAGCATGCTGTTCACTAGAATAGAAATCCGTGTAATCTCCAATCTGCACTGGTAGACTCATTGTAAGGTTTTTTACATCCTTCAATATTTCATTTCTATGTACTGTATTTTCTCTAAGTCCGTTTTTGGAGTGCTCTTCGAAAATACTCTGAATCCTTTCCCTTACCTTATTGGTAACTGGTTTACCTAAAGCAATGAAGTCATTCAAATATTGTTTTTCGAATATACCCTCTGGTAGCGAAAGGCCTTTTAAGTAACCTTTTTCTTGAAGAATGGCCAGGTTGATCGCATATTCTCCAATTCGAGAGGCGCCATACCAGCTTTTACCATTTTTTACTATTCCGAAAGGAATGTTCTGAACTGGAAAGTCAGATTCAGCGGCTACTGATATCCAGGATTTTGTCATTATTTTATTTTTTAGTGTTTTGGGTTAATTGAAAATTCAATGTTTAACGCTCAAAATTATATGCGAAAGTGTATAGGTCAAATTTTTCTACATTTTTCAACCTATGACTTTAAACTTTCGACTTTCAACTAGAGCGTTCCCCTACGTTCTTGTTCTCTTTCAATGGATTCAAAAAGTGCTTTGAAATTACCTGCTCCAAAACCTTTAGCGCCCATTCTTTGGATAATCTCGAAGAAAAGTGTAGGTCTGTCTTCTACTGGACGTGTGAAGATCTGCAATAAATAGCCTTCTTCATCAGCATCTATCATAATGCCCAGTTTTTTCAACTTTTCAATATCCTCTTTGAGCTTGTGGTCATGAGCAGCCAATCTTTCAGGCACTTCTTCATAATAGGCTTCTGGCGGGGTCGTTAAAAATTCAACACCTCTAGCTCGCATGCCTGCTACAGTTTTCAATATGTCGTCAGTGGCAACTGCAATGTGCTGAACACCGGCTCCTTCATAGAAGTCAAGGTACTCTTCTATTTGAGATTTTTTCTTTCCTTCAGCAGGCTCGTTAATCGGGAATTTGATTCTTCCATTTCCGTTGCTCATCACTTTACTCATTAAAGCGGAGTACTCGGTGTGGATTTGTTTGTCATCGAATGAAAGAAAATTCTCAAACCCCATCACATCCTCATACCATTTTACCCAGGTGTTCATTTCTCCCCAGCCTACGTTGCCTACCATGTGGTCAACATATTTCAAACCCAATGATTCTGGGTTATAATCAGACTCCCATTTTTCGAAGCCAGGCATAAATACACCGTTGTAGTTTTTACGCTCAACAAAAAGGTGAACAGTCTCGCCATAAGTATAAATTCCAGATCGAACAACTTCACCATGCTCGTCTTTTTCTACTACAGGCTCCATATAAGATTTTGCGCCTCTTGATGTGGTCTCTTCCCATGCTTTTTTAGCATCTTCCACCCAAAGGGCTACTACTTTTACACCGTCACCATGTTTCACGATATGCTCGTTGATTGGGTGTTTGGAGTTGAGCGGGGTGGTGAGTACCAACCTGATCTTATCTTGCTTTAATACATAAGAAACAATGTCCTTGCTTCCGGTTTCTAGCCCTTTATATGCAAAGGACTGAAAGCCAAATGCCGTTTTATAAAAATGAGCGGCTTGTTTGGCATTTCCCACATACAACTCGATGTAATCTGTTCCTAACAATGGAAGGAAGTCTTGTGCTCCTTCAAATATTTTCTCTAAACCGTAGTTTACACTTTCTACTTGTTTTGCCATAATTTTATTTTTTTGGATGTGGCTGTCTCAAAAGCCTAAAATCTAAAAGATTTGTCACATTGAGGCTCTCGAAATGTCTGCCTGCGTTACGCAGAAAGGCTTCGAGTACCCGATGGTAAGCCGTACAACGGCGAACCACTCAGTATGACAATTTATCGGGCTTTTGAGACAGCCATTTATTTAATATTCTATTTTTTCAACCAACTTTTCGCCTTCGTTGGTGTTGTCACCAACGAAAAATTCCTATTTTTCCAACCAGCTTTTGTGGTAGTCTTTAATTAATATTTTCATCGCTTCTTCAGTCACTTGCAATGGTTTAAAGGTATCTACCATGACTGCTAACTCTTCCGTAACTTTTTCACCTATACTTCTTTCCGTAGCTCCTGGATGAGGGCCATGCGGAATGCCTGCTGGGTGCAAAGTAATGTTGCCTTTTTCAATATTGTTTCTGCTCATAAAATCCCCATCTACATAATACAATACCTCGTCTGAATCAATGTTACTGTGATTGTATGGTGCTGGTATCGCTTCTGGATGATAATCATACAGCCTTGGTACAAATGAGCAGATCACAAATGCGTCAGTTTCAAATGTCTGATGAATGGGAGGCGGTAAGTGTACACGTCCTGTAATAGGCTCGAAATCGTGGATAGAAAATGCATAGGGGTAATTGTACCCATCCCAGCCAACAATGTCGAATGGATGATTGGCATAAACGTATTCATGCATCATGTCCTCCTTTTTTACCTTTATGGTAAAATCCCCTAACTCATCAAATGTCTCTAATTCTGAAGGTCTTCTAAAGTCACGCTCACAAAATGGAGAGTGCTCCAATAGCTGACCAAACCAATTTCTATAGCGTTTGGGGGTATAGATTGGTCGTTTCGATTCTACTATAAATAATCGATTGTCTTCCGAGTCAAAATGCATCTGATAGATCATTCCTCGAGGTACCAAAAGATAGTCGCCATACCCAAAGGTGATATTTCCCAATTGAGTTTTAAGTGTACCAGTGCCTTTGTGGATGAAAATTAATTCATCACAATCAGCATTTTTATAGAAATATTCTGTTTGACTTTGTTTAGGGGAAGCAAGAACGATGTGACAATCTGAATTAACGAGTACCGTTTTTCTGCTATCCAAGTAGTCATTTTCTGAGGGCACCTTAAAGCCTTCCATCGCCAAAGAGAGCATATTTTTTTCTTCAGCAATCTTTGGAGCTACGCTGTACGATTTGGTGACATCTTTCACCATGGTCGGTCGATGCAAATGATACATCAATGATGACATGCCATCGAAACCTATCGTACCAAATAGCTGTTCGTAGTGAATACTTCCATCTTCTTTTTTGAAAGTGGTATGTCGCTTGTGCGGAATCTTACCTAATTGATGATATTGAGGCATAGTGGTTTAATGTTTAATTTCGAAATAAATAACGTCATCACGAGGATACGAAGCGATCTTATGCCATTAAGATAACTCTGATGAGATTGCGTCGCTCCGCTCGCATTGACGGAGTAAGTTTATTAATCGAGTCGTTGTATAAATTTACGAACTCTAACACTAGTTCACCAATTGGCCTAATGAATTCTCAAAAGCTGTATTGGTGAGAAGAGTTTTCTCTTTATTCTGCTTGTGAATGGCTTCCAAAGCTTTACCAATGATGTTGGATGTATCGCTAAAAATACCATCGTCCGTCATATCCACTTCACCAGACATTAGATAAGCGAACACTCTGGCCATTCCACAATTGGCAATAAAATCAGGGATGACAGAAACATTTTTATCGGCATATTCACTGATTGGCCCATAGAAAATAGCTTCATCAGCAAAAGGAACATTAGCTCCACAAGAGATGACTTCAAGTCCTGATTTTACCATTCGGTCCAATTGATCTTGTGTGATCAACCTTGACGCAGCAGCCGGGATAAAAATTTCTGCATTCAGATCCCAAATTTTGGCATTGATCTCTTCGAATGGAATGACGTCAGGGCTGTTGAGTTGGTTGCCGTTTCTGTTGACAAATAAAGCTGCAATTTCTTCAAATGAAAATCCTTCTTCTTTGATTAATCCACCAGCTCTGTCTATAATTCCTACTACTTTAACGCCCATTTGGGCTAGGTAGAAGGCTGCAGCTGCACCTACATTGCCCCATCCTTGAATGATAGCTTTCTTGCTGGAAATGTCTCCGCTCCAAAGATTGTAGTAGTGCCTTACTGCTTCAGATACACCGTATCCAGTGATCATGTCGGCCACAGTATATTTTTTGAATAAGTCTGGAGTGTATTTTTCGTCTTCAATGATTTTAATCACACCTTGACGCAACTGGCCAATTCGATTCACCTTCTGCGCCTCGGTAGGGTGGAAGTGTCCGGTAAACACACCCTCTTGTGGATGCCATATGCCGTGGTCTTCCGTGATTGGAATTACTTCGTGGATCTCATCTACGTTCAAATCACCCCCTGTCCCGTAGTAATACTTTAAAAGTGGCATCACAGCTGCGTACCATCTTTGTAATACGCCTTCCTTACGCGGATCTGAGGGGTCGAAGTTAATCCCCGATTTAGCCCCGCCAATAGGAGGACCCGAAATACTAAACTTAATTTCCATGGTTTTGGCTAGAGACTCTACTTCTCTTTTGTTCAATCCTTTTCTCATTCGTGTGCCGCCGCCTGCTGCACCACCACGTAGAGAGTTGATCACCACCCAGCCTTCTGCATCTGTTTCTGCATCTTTCCACTCGAATACTACCTCTGGTCGCTTCGCTTCAAATTTGTTTAGTAATTCCTTCATTAAATGTTGATGTTGATTTGTTCTGTTAATTAGATATCAGATAGAATAAAATTCTACTCAAGCATAATTGAGACTAATAAAAATTAGCTTGTGCTATGGTTAGTAAGAACAATTTATTTCAAAAATATCTTGTGCGAAGTTAGATTTTACTTATCTTGAATGTTTGATTATTCTTAATATTTCTAATTATTTAGAATAATACAACAATTGAATATTGATATAAAGGATAATATACTTTTGAATGTTCAATATGACTAAACAAAATAATTAAATTCTAAAATGACACAGTTAGACGCTACCGACATTAAGATTTTAAATGTCTTGCAGGAGGAAGGAAGAATCACAAATAAGGCACTTTCAGAGAAGCTTGGACTTTCTACTACTCCGATTTTTGAACGAATGAAAAGATTGGAAAAAGATGGAGTTATAGCCAAGTATGTGGCATTACTCAATCATAAGAAAATCGACCGTAAGTTGACAGTCTTTGTATCCATTTCTCTAAAAAACCATACTCGTTCTTATCTGGAAAAATTCATCGATGAGATGAATCAATTCAAAGAAGTGCATGAAGTCTATCACATTGCGGGCGATTTCGATTACATGCTCAAAATCGTGACTCGAGATATAGAAACCTTTCAGAAATTTATTTTGGCTAACCTGTCTGTCAATTCAAATATTGCCCATGTGAAGAGCCAATTCGTGCTTTCCAGAGATAAATTTACCACTGCCTATAAACTAGATTCCTAATGAAAACCAAAGAAATAAAAGGACATATCCACGAAGCATATACGCCTGATAGTTATCCCGAAGCAGAAATGATTCAGCGAAGTGAAGAGCACTTTGAATGGATCGATCGCAGAAGAACAGTGCGTGAAATTTCGGATAAACCTGTGCCTCAAGAGATCATTGACAACCTTATAAAGGCGGCATCTACAGCGCCTTCTGGTGCCCACAAGCAGCCATGGACATTTTGTGTGGTTTCTAATCCAGAAATTAAAAGCAAAATACGAGCCGCAGCAGAAGAGGAAGAGAGAGAGAGTTATGCCAACAGAATGAGCGACCGTTGGTTGGATGATTTGAAGCCGATAGGAACAGATGATGTGAAACCGTTTTTAGAGAAGGCTCCATATTTGATTATTGTTTTTAAACGTGTTTTCGAAAGAGATGAGGAGGGCAAAAAGCATAATAATTATTATGTAAACGAATCAGTGGGTATTGCTTGTGGTTTTTTAATCTCAGCGATTCACAATGCTGGTTTGGTCACACTTACTCATACCCCGAGCCCTATGAATTTTCTTCAGGAAATATTGGAGCGACCAGAAAATGAAAGGGCCTTTTTGTTACTGCCCATCGGATATGCAGAGGATGAGGTTTATGTCCCTAAGCTGACGAGGAAGTCGTTGGACGAGATTGCAGTTTATTATTAATAATAACGAGCATTTTCAATCCAGGCAGATCATTAGAATTTAACGGTAGTATATGAATTTTGAATGTGCTTTTTAGGCTGCAAAATTGCTATACTACTTTGTTATTCGCTTCAAAGGCTTCTTTTGTCCTATTATAACCCAGCTCAATCATATGCGAAGCTCGATCAAAGTCTAACGTGCCACACGCATTTCGAGCTATTTTAATTTCAACATCAGGGGGATAGGTAGCGATTTTCATTCGAGCAATAGAACTTTGCATAGTGTCAAATGCCCGGTCGGCTACCTTATACATACCCCAGTCTTTTTCTTCGGAATTATCGGAGTCACTGTATTTGTCGATAAATTTCTTGATGCTTTCTTGAAATTTACCCCAGCCTTCTTTTTTCTCTTTTGAATTGGCCTCTTTTTCATTCTTCTTTAGGAGAGGGTCACCCAGATTTACAGCAATGGTCAGGTCTGTATGGTCATCGAATGTAGGAGCTATTGGTACAGGATTTAAGACACCACCGTCAATGAGTAACTTGTCTTTGTGTTTCACTGGTGTAAAAAAGAGAGGTAGAGAAATTGAAGCTCGGATGGCATCAAAAAGTGAACCTTTATTAATCCAGACTTCTTTTTGTGTAATCATGTCCGCTGCAACAGCAGTAAATGGGATGGGAAGGTTTTTAATTTGTTTATCTCCAATCAGATCTTTCAAGGTGTCTATTACTTTGTCTCCTTTAAAAATACCACCATTGCCCCAAGAGATGTCGAGGAGATTGGCCATATCCATTTTAGTAATGGAGCACATCCATTCTTCCAATTCATCTAATTTGCCAGCGGCATAAACCCCTCCGATCATAGCGTCAATCGAACAACCAGCAATGGACTTGACTTCGTAGTCGTTTTCCTCAAGCCATTTGATCACTCCGATGTGAGCGAGGCCTCTGGCGCCTCCACTTCCTAATACTAAGGATACGGTTTGTTTCTTGCTTTCTTTTTCGCTCATAGGCTACAAGTTAATAAGCCTGTTTGAGTATTACAGATTTCAAGGTCTGGAATGATTGAATTTAGTAAGGCACTGATTAGGATTGAACTTATTGTTACTGGGACTTTCTTTTTGCATCTCGAATGTTGAATATCGTAGCAATTAGCAAGAAAATCATCGATATAATTCCAAGATAGGCTCCTACATTGTTGGACCAGCTCAAATCATTGTAATTCATAACATACAAGTGACCAAGAATTAGGATAGAGGCACCAATGGCAATAGAATATTTAAATTTGGTCATGTTGGTTTTGGTTGATGTAATATTTTGCTGAATGAGTTTTTTGGATAGACTGCACATTGAGTGTGTTGGCTATCTTTATATCATTATTGGGTTGTTTAAAGTTACTTCTTCCTTCCATTCCACCTCATATCCTTCCACTTTTTTTGTTGTTCTTTGGATAGGAAAGTCCAGGTGACGATGCGGCTGGATTTGTTGCCTTGACCCATAGGGATAGTGTGCACGATAGTGGCTTTGGCTTTGTTCAGGGCTTCGTAGATACTTTTGAGGTTGGACTGCTTGGAAACTAGCGATGAATACCAAAAGCAAGATTTTGGAAACTTGCTGCTTTGTCGAACCAGTTCACGTACAAATTTTCTTTCTCCACCTTCGCACCAAAGTTCGTTGCTTTGGCCGCCGAAGTTGAGTGTGGCTTCTTTTACTTTTTCTTTATTGAGGTTATTTACTTTTCGCAATGAACCTTTTTGAGCGTCTTTGGCAGAGGCATGAAAAGGCGGATTGCAAACGGCTAAATCAATGCGTTCTTCCTTGGTCAATATTCCATAAATGATGTCTTTGGGTTCGGGTTGGTGCTGAAAGGTTACTTTTCCTTTCAAAGAAGGGTTTTGATCAACGATCCGCTGCGATGAAGCTATGGATTTTCCGTCGATATCCGAGGCAATAAATTGCCAACCATACTCTTTCTGTCCGATGATGGGATATATACAGCTGGCTCCGACACCGATATCCAGACAGGTGATCTTTTCTCCTGTAGGGATTTTGCCATAATTGTGGCTGCACAGCCAATCGGCCATGTGGTGGATGTAGTCGGCTCGACCGGGGATCGGCGGGCAGAGGTAGCCTTCGGGTACATCCCAGTCTTGGATGTCGTATTGCAGTTTGAGTAGTGCTTTATTTAGTGCCTTCACGCTTTCCGGATTCGCAAAGTCGATGGAGTCGTCGCCGTGGAGGTTGGGGCGGACATGATCTGCCAGTGCCGGTAATGCCTCGATCAGTGCCTTGAAATCGTAGCGGCCTGTGTGTTTGTTGCGGGGGTGGATTTTTGAGGAGGATTTGGATTGTTTCTTTTTGTTTGGCATCGTGTTTTCAAATATTTCTGCAGTTTGGTCGCTTTTAACCAAAAACAAAGCTAATCAACTTATTTTCCGTCATTGCGAGACGAGCAATTCGACTATGGTCGCAAGCGCAACGCGGCAATCTCATACTTTTCAGTCTGCGTATCATGAGATGCAGAAGAAGGCTAGAGTGGATTGCCACGTCGAATATTTGCTTGTCGCAAATTCTTCTTCTCGCAATGACGAGGTATTTCTTTATCCCTGCTGCTCTCTCAAATAAGTAGCCAAGAGCTTTTCCAGCAATTCATCTTTTGATAAATGCTTCAATTGATCTTTGAATTCGTTTCTGGTTGATTCGTCTAGCTTATTACCCACAGGTTTTGATTTGGCAATTTTTTGTGCCCATATCATGGCTTTGCCGACCAGTTGATCCTTGTGAGTGGGTACCGGGATTGTTTTAAATTTCAAATCCAGTCCTTTCTGAATTTCATTCCACTTTTCTCGTTCTTCCGGAAAGATGAATGTCAGACTTATCCCAGATTTACCTGCGCGAGACGAGCGGCCACTTCGATGGGTGTAAGATTCTTTGGTGTCTGGAATATGGTACTGGAAGATCATGCCTACGCTATCTATATCTACACCCCTGGAAGCCACATCTGTAGCAATCAATGTACTGATGCTGCCAGCCTTAAATTGATCCATTACCTTGTTGCGAAGACCTTGGGGCAAGTCGCCATGGATGGCCCCACAGCTAAATTTATTGGCCGAGAGCTGCTTATATAGTTTTTGAACACCTGATTTGGTTCGGCAAAAAATGATGCTTTTTTCGTTGGCATGTTGACGAAGAAACTGAAGTAGTGCGTCCAATTTTTGCTCGGCAGCCAGTTCGATCAGTTGATGCTGGATGCCTACATTGGGGGTTTCGGCCTTGCCAACTAATACTTTGATCAAGTCCTTTTTAAGATATTTTTTAATCAGATGATTTACTTCATCCGGCATAGTAGCCGAGAATAACCAGGTCGAGTAGTTTCGATTGGCTGTAGCCAGAATCTTGTCGATATCGGTTTTAAACCCTTTGAAAAGCATCTCATCTGCTTCATCGAAAACCACATATTGCAGTGTCTCAAGTTGGACCACATTTCTATTGACTAAATCCATCAATCTACCTGGAGTGGCCACTACAATGTGGGTTCCATTACTCAGATCATGGATTTGAGTTTTGAGAGAAATCCCGCCATATATGGATTCTGTTTTTAGGTTCGGGATATATTTGGACAAAAAGGCTAGTTCATTACCTACTTGCTCGCAAAGTTCGCGTGTTGGTACAAGCACTACCGCTTGTACTTTTCCAACCTCAACATCAATTTTAGAAAGAAGGGGGGTGCCGTATGCATATGTTTTGCCAGTGCCTGTGGCGGATCGTCCGATAAAATCACCTTCGTGCTTCATCAAGACAGGAATGGTCTTCGCCTGAATCTCACTAGGGATGTCAATGCCTTTTTCTGCGAGGGCTTTTTTGATATTAATATTTAGGTTGCTTGATGAAAATTTTTCCATAGTGATATGAATGAATGTGGACGCAAAGCTAGCGATATAAATGGTAGCGTGGCTGACAAGCGATAGGGACTTGGTAGCTAATTTTTTATTGCAATATCAAAGAAAAAGTTATCTTGTCTCGCTTTAAGAATTGGGATAACCCACAAACAGTAACCTTAGCTAAATGGAAGGATTTATCATTCTCTTATTAATTATTCTGCTCATTATGATTGTTCGACTCATGGATCGAGTCGATAAGATTGATACCAGAGTTAAACACATCCATGATGAAATTTTGGGTGAAGAAGCTTCCAAAAAGGCAAAACTTGCTAAACCTACTGTGGTTGAAAAACCCAAACCAATTCCGCCAAAGGAAGTGGTGCAAGAAAAGCAGCCAGATCCGGTGAAAGAGCTGATTGCACAATCACAAAAACCGAAGGCGACGCCTGTTCCACCTAAAAAAAAGGTGGTGAGTAAGCCTCCTAAACCATCATTCTGGGAAAGAAACCCAGATTTAGAGAAGTTTATTGGAGAAAACCTATTGAGTAAAATTGGGATTGTGATTTTCGTTATTGGGATGGGCTTTCTGGTGAAGTTGGGGATCGACAATGAAGTGATTACAGAAAGTATGAGAGTGGCGATCGGCGTATTGATCGGAGGGGGTATGATCGGATTGGCGCACTACATGCGGAGCTCCTTTGCTAAATTTAGTTCCATATTGATCGGTGGAGCCTTGGCTGTTTTGTATTTCACGATTGCTCTGGCCTTTCATGAGTATGAGTTGATTCCGCAAATGGCCGCGTTCATTATCATGGTGGTGATTACTGCTTTTGGTGTATTGCTCTCCATTGCGTATGACCGTAAAGAATTGGCTGTATTGGCTATCATCGGTGGCTTTGGAACTCCATTTTTTGTTAGTACAGGTTCGGGTGACTACAGTGCATTACTTACCTATATTCTGATTTTGGATATTGGCATGCTGGCTCTGGTCTACTACAAGAAATGGAATATCATCAATTACCTGGTCTATGGGTTTACTTATTTCCTCTTTCTTGGGGTATACTTTACCAAGTTTATTGATAATCAAGACGAGACCAGATTGCCGCTATTCATATTTCTTACGGCTTTCTATTTAATCTTCTTTTTGATGACGATCATCTATAATGTCAAGAATTCTAAAAAGTTCAAATATCCTGAGATCATGATGCTATTGACCAACTCCAGTTTGTACTTCGGGTTAGGGCTTGGATTAGTCCAGGGATATAGAGCAGGATTGTTGAGTGGCTTGTTTACCGGACTTGTTGCATTATTCAATTTTGGATTTGCGTTTGGTCTCTATAAGAGGAAGGATATTGATAAGAACTTGTTGTTTTTATTGATAGGGCTCGTGCTGACATTTGTGAGTTTGATTGCTCCGATCCAGTTAGATGGTAATTACATCACGCTCTTCTGGGCTATTGAAGCCGTGCTACTCCTATGGCTCTCTCAGAAGTCAGGCATCAAACTGTTGACAGGTGCATCTGCTCTGGTTACAGTTCTGATGTTGATTAGCCTCTCCATAGATTGGCAGCAAAATTACTTTCCACGCTATGATTACGTGGTATTGAATATTTTTCTCAACAAGGCATTCGTTGCTTCGTTCGTTGCTATGGTGTCATTGATTGGTTCCATGCTTTTGATGAGGAAAGACGAGACTATTGAAATCAAAGGCATACAACTCACCTGGAAGCCATCGTATGTCAGTGTTTTATTCGCGATTGTTTTCTATTTGGGATTTTTGATGGAATTGAACTATCAATTTTTAAGGGCAGAATGGGTGCTTTCCAAAAGAATAATCTTTTTAGGTATTTACAATTATTTGTACGTGTTGTTGGTTGCACTGGCTGCAAGAAAGAAACGCAATGATCAGTTGAACAAGGCAAGTTTTATTCTAAGTATCCTGGCTGTAGGCTCATACATGACCTATTATTTGAGTGCAGTCAATTATTCCAGGAGTTATTACATTCTTGATGATGGACTATCCACTGGGTTCTATTGGCATTATATTCTGCTGAGTTTGTTTGTTTTGATTTTGATTCATTGTTATCAGTTTATACAGAAAACATATTCTTTCCAATCCAAAATTGGAACTATCTCCCTTTGGGTGTTGGCATTTATTGGGGTGTTTGTGAGCACAGTTGAAGTGGGGCATTTATCGATGTTGTTTCAATATGGATCAGGCAAAGAAGAGTATGAGGCCTTAGATTCAGCTGTCCGATCCGTGTATCCTGTAGTATGGGCATTATCTGCCTTAGTGTTGATGGTAGTGGGGATGAAACTCAGAATGAAGCCTTTGCGATTGGCTTCGCTGGTAGTGTTTTCAGTCACTATTATTAAATTGTTCTTCTATGATCTTGCAGGAAATTCTACAGGAAAAATCATTTCTTTTATCTTATTAGGTGTGATTTTTGTTATTGATTTCGTTTTTGTATCAGAAACTAAAGTTTATAATCCAAGATGATGAAAAGTAGGATAAGCTGTCTTTTAGGCATATTAGTGAGTGTGCAGGTATTTGCTCAGGAGTTTGGGTTTGAAGCTCCGATATCTACTGTTTCGGATTCGGGGTATCACAAAATCCCCCTTTCGCCTGAGCTACTAGGTAGAGCTCAGTTGGACTTGTCAGATATTAGAATTTATGACGAAAAAGGAGAGGAACAAGCTTATCTGATTCGTCATGAGAATGCCATGTCTACTCAGTCGCTATTCAATGAATATGAAATCCTGGAAAAAGCATATAAGGAGGATGCGATTTCTCATTTGATCTTTAACAACCCTGATAAGCAACCGATCAATAACGTGAGTTTTTTGGTGAAGAATACAGATGTAAAGAAAAGAGCAAGGCTAAGTGGAAGCGATGATCAGGAGAATTGGTATGTGATAAAAGAGAATTATCTATTGCATGCTATGCAAAGTCAAGAGGAGACTTCAGAAATGAAAATACTGAACTTCCCGTTGAGTGATTATGCCTTTTTCAAATTAGAGATTGACGACAACTGGCGATTGCCTATCAATATCTTAAAAGTTGGATATTATGACAGACAGCTCGAAAAAGGAGTAAGGACCGTCTATGACTGTCCTATTGTCTCACAAGAGGATACGCTGAAGACGTCCAGTATTAAGGTTATTTTTCCTGAGCCAGTGTATATGGAGCAATTGCAGTTTTCAGTGAGTGGTGAAGACTATTACTTAAGACCGACTATAGTAAAAGTGAAGAAAGAAGGAATCGACCGTAAGAAAAACGAGTATGAATATTTTGAATCATTGGGCTCCTTTGAACTCAATTCCAATAGTGAGAACTCAATTTCTTTTGGTGGTGCTATAGTTCAGGAGCTACTTATTGAAATAGATAATCGAGACAATCATCCTCTGAAAGTTGAGTCAATAAAAGCGTCCTATTTGAACAAATATACCGTCAGCGAATTGCAGCCAGGATCGTCATTTACTTTGAAATTTGGAAATGAATCAATTAGCAAACCCGACTATGATCTTAAGGCGTTTGCGGATCAAATTCCGGCTGATATCCCGACAACTTCCCATGGTGAAATCGTTGACCTTAGACCAAAAAAAGAAGATTCAGAAGCGTCGGGCTTTTGGAGTAACAAATATCTTGTTTGGTTTGTGATAGCGATAGTTGGATTCGGACTTACTTATATTTCTTTTAAAATGGTGAAGGAGATTGGTGAGTAAACTCAGAGTTCTCTATGGAGTACCTCCGAGAAAAACCAAGTTTATAGATTTCAATCTCTCCAGCCCTCTTCCCTAAGCGGGAGTTTAATTCCCCCTTAGAAAAAGGAGACTAGGGGGATTTAATACGCTTATTTAGTTGATTCTAATTTTTCTTTGGCCTCTTGTGAGCCTTGAATTCTTCTAAACTGACAAACCCATCATTGTTGCTGTCGATTTTCTCGAATAGTTCATCAGGATTCATGCGTTCTTCTCTTCTTTTTTCACGTGCTTCACCAGCTTTTTCGAATTCATCAAATTCGATGGTTCCATTGTCATTGGAATCCATTCGATCGAAGGCTTTTCGAGCATCTTTTTTCTCAGCGATTTTTTCCTTTCTCAATTTGGCCCCAGCCTTGAATTCAGCTTTGTCCAATTGACCATCTTTACTAGTGTCTAACTTGGCAAAAACCTCTTCTTTGTCCGGCCTTTGTGTCGGTTGGGCTTGGCTCTGAGTATAGAATAAAACGCCAAGTGCCAAAGCACTCATCTTTACAATTGATACTTTCATTTTATTGAATTTTTGATTTAAAGTCAGTTAGACTTTGGAAGTATCAAAAGGTTTAATCCGAGTAGAATATTTTTTAAATCTCTAGAGTTCCTTTGAAAACTATGGAAGCATTACTTCTTACTTCCAGAGTAGACGGATTGATGACTTTTAAATGTAGATAACCACCGCGTGATGATAGTTGATAGGCTGATAGTTCCTGCTTGTTGAGTTTTTCTGCCCAATATTTGGCTAAAACGGAGTGAGACGCCCCTGTCACAGGATCTTCATTGATACCAATCCATGGACAAAAACATCTCGAATAAAAATCATATTCTTTGTCTTCAGATTTAGTAGTTACCACTAGCTCCTTTACCTCATCAGAACTTTTTAGAGCTTCTTGAAAGTCTGGTTTAATGGCTAATAACGCTTCTTTATTTTTAACTTCAATGACCAACATATCAAGAGCTTTGGCAAATTGAATGGCTATTGGATTTACTATTCCAAAAGCATCCAGAAGCTTTTGATTGGGTTCATTTACCTCCGAATCGAATAGAGGAAAATTCATCAAAACGAATGCTCCATCTTGTGAAGCACTCAGGTCCAATCCTTTGTAAGTTGTGAAATCAACGTGCTCATGTTTTTCTTCGGACATCAGCACTTTGGAAGCGGCTAGTGTGGCATGCCCACAAAAATCAATTTCTACGGTAGGTGTAAAATACCTGATCGAATAGTGATTCTTCTGGTCATTGGTTTTGAGGAGGAATGCAGTTTCGGATAAGTTGAATTCTGCGGCAATCGATTGCATGAGGCTTTCGTCAATAGACTCGTTCAAGAGGCAGACCCCAGCCGGATTACCGGCGAAGGGTTGATCGGTGAATGAATCTACTATAAAGGATTTTATACTCATGATCTTAATTCGGTAATTATTAGAAAACCGCTTCCGCAATTTTTTGAACGCTCGAAGATTTGCCCATGGAGTAATAGTGCAAAACAGGGACACCCTGTTCTTTCAGTTCTTTTGATTGCTGAATGCCCCATTCGATTCCTACCTGCTTTACCTCTTTGTTGTCTTTACATTTTTCTACTGCTTCAATCAAGGGATCTGGCAAGTCGATTTTGAAGAAGCTAGGCAGTACGCTCAGCTGGCTTTTGGTTTTGAATGGTTTTAGCCCTGGTATGATAGGTACATTGATACCAATATCTCTACATTTTTTTTCAAACTCAAAAAACTTTTGATTGTCGAAAAACATTTGTGTTACGATATATTCGGCACCGGCATCTACTTTTTGCTTAAGATATTTCAAATCTGAATTCAAACTCGGCGCTTCAAAATGCTTTTCAGGATAACCTGCCACTCCAATACAAAAATCAGTTGGATTGGCGTTTTCCATCTCATCATCGAGGTAGTTGCCCTCATTCATGCCCTTTACCTGATGAAGTAGGTCTATGGCGTAGTTGTTTCCTTCTGGTTCGGGCTTGAATTGTGGCTCGGATTTGATGGCATCTCCACGTAGTACCAGCACATTGTCAATACCAAGGAAGTTTAGATCGATCAGCGCATTTTCTGTTTCTTCTTTGTTGAAGCCACCGCAGATGATATGAGGGACTGGGTCTACATTATACCTATGTTTAAGCGCAGCACAAATCCCAACCGTCCCAGGTCGCTTACGTGTTGTTTTCTTTTCCAAAAGGCCACTAGGGTGCTTTTTATATACGTATTCTTCGCGGTGATAGGTCACATCTATAAATGGCGGCTTGAATTCCATCAAAGGGTCCAAGTGATCGAAGATGTTTTGAATGTTCTCACCTTTTCTCGGTGGGATAATTTCCAATGAGAATAGGGTATTGCCCTTGGCGTTAGCGATATGTTCGGTTACTTTCATTTTATATGCAGTGCTATAGTTCTTTGTGTTTGAGTGTTATGGTTTTTTGTTTTTTAGATACCTAATTAGTCCTAGAGTTAGTTTTCTTGTTTTGTTCAGTTGCACTTGTATTGTTTTTAATTTTTCTAAGTCAGTAAAGTTGAGATCTTCAAATACATAAAGCATGCTTCTGACCTCTGCGGCAGAACTACTAGAGTATTCTAAAAACCGTATAAATTCCTTATCACTGTACCTTCCAAATCCTTCTGCTATGTTGTTCATGATGGATAATGTTGCTCGCCTTACTTGGCTTTTGGTGTCCCAATCAACTTTGTTGTTGTCTTGTACTTCTAGGAATACTTGTTTAACTAGAATTCGAGCTTCTTTCCAACATTCTAAGTCTTCAAATTTTTCAATCTTGGCCATATTTTTTGTGAACTAATACACGTAGCACACTAACACTTTAACACCTATTAATCATAATTCAAGTTCGGAGACAACCATTTTTCAGCCTCTTCTAATGTCATTCCTTTTCTTTGAGCATAATTTTCTACTTGATCCTTTTCTATTTTTCCTAAGCCAAAGTATTTAGATTCCGCATTTGCGAAATAAAATCCACTGACTGATGCTGCCGGATACATGGCATTGGATTCAGTGAGTTTGATGCCCGTCTCTTTTTCGGCATCGAGCAGGTCGAATAGGATCGGTTTCTCTGTGTGATCTGGACAAGCCGGGTAGCCTGGAGCTGGTCGAATGCCATGGTATTTCTCACTGATCAAGCTGTCATTGTCAAGCGTCTCATCTGGTGCGTAGCCCCAAAGCTCTTTTCTGACTTTTTCATGCATCAATTCTGCAAAGGCTTCAGCCAATCGGTCAGCAATGGCTTTGATCATGATCGAATGATAGTCATCATGCTCCTTATCGTACTTTTCAATCAATTTTTCGATTCCGATTCCGGCCGTAACGGCAAACCCACCCATGTAATCTAGCTTTCCTGAAGACTCGGGAGCTACAAAGTCTGCAAGAGACAGGTTAGCAATGTTTGAGCCCTTCTTACCTTGCTGTCGCAAGAAATGGAATTCGGTCAATTCCATACCAGAGCGGTCTGAAATTTTGATATCGTCACCATTGGTGTTATTGGCAGGGTAGATGCCTATCACGCCATTGGCTTGAAGACTCCTTTTAGCAATCACCTCGTCCAACATTTTGTTGGCATCATTGTACAGGTCAGTGGCTTGCTGGCCAATCACTTCATCTTGTAAGATCTTAGGGAATTTGCCTTTCAGCATCCAGGTAGAGAAGAAAGGTGTCCAGTCGATATACTTTCTGATTTCCTCTAGAGGGAAGTTATTGAAGGTTTTGTTGCCAATGAAGTTTGGCTTTTTGATCGTGCTGGATTCCCAATCGATTTTGAAGGAGTTGGCTTGGGCATCTGCAAAAGAGATGTAGTTTTTTGCCTTGGTTCGGCCAGCATGACCTTCTCTGGCCTCTTGATATTCCTTTTTGGTTTTTTCTACGAACGCAACTTTCTTGTCGCTTAGCAATTCGCCAGCCACGGGTACACTTCGAGAAGCATCCAGCACATGTACCACCGGACCACTATAGCAGGGATCTACTTTTACGGCCGTGTGAATTCTTGATGTAGTGGCTCCACCTATCAATAGTGGATAGTTTACCTTCTCTTTTTCGAGTAGTTTGGCGAAATCTACCATTTCGTCTAAAGATGGTGTGATCAAGCCGCTAAGGCCGATAATGTCTGCTTTGACTTCCTTGGCTTTCTCCAAAATCTTATCGTTGGGTACCATCACGCCCATATCTACGATTTCGTAGTTGTTGCAAGCCATAACAACACCGACGATGTTTTTTCCTATATCATGTACATCACCTTTTACTGTGGCCAGCAATACAGTTCCTGCATTTTGGGCGTCACCTTCTGATTTTTCGGCCTCCAGGTATGGGGTGAGGTAGGCCACTGCCTTTTTCATCACTCTGGCACTCTTCACTACCTGTGGCAAAAACATTTTACCGGCGCCGAACAAATCTCCAACCACATTCATACCATCCATCAAAGGTCCTTCTATTACATGAAGGGGTCTGTCCAGAGATTGTCTTGCTTCTTCCGTGTCCTCATCGATGAACTCTACAATTCCTTTTACTAGTGCATGTTCAATTCTCTTTTCTACAGGAAGCGCTCTCCATTCATCATTTTTCTTTTCTACTTTACCACTGCCTTTAACGGTTTCAGCAAAGTCTAGTAGTCGCTCAGTGGCGTCATCTCGTCGGTCGAGGAGTACGTCTTCTACATGTTCTAACAAGTCTTTCGGGATGTCGTCATATACTTCCAACATGGCTGGATTTACGATACCCATATCCATGCCCTGACCAATGGCGTGATAGAGAAATGCCGAATGCATGGCCTCTCGAACTGTATTGTTTCCTCTGAAAGAGAAAGAAACATTACTCACGCCACCACTCACATGAGCGGCAGGAAGGTTCTCTCTTACCCACCGAGTAGCTTGAAAGAAATCCAGTGCATTTTTTCTATGCTCTTCCATTCCTGTAGCCACCGGGAAAATGTTCAAATCGAAGATGATATCTTCTGGTTTGAAGTTGATTTTTGGGCCAACCAACAATTCGTAGGATCGCTTCACGATCTCTATTCTTCGATCGTAATTGTCTGCTTGTCCATCTTCATCAAAGGCCATGACGATGACGGCAGCCCCATATTGTTTGATTAATTTGGCCTGGCGGATAAATTCCTCTTCACCCACTTTCAAACTGATGGAGTTGACTACCGATTTACCTTGTGTGCATTTCAACCCAGCTTCAATAATTTCCCACTTTGAGGAATCGATCATTACGGGAATCCTGGCAATGTCAGGTTCGGCAGCCATCAAGTTTAAGAATTTGGTCATGGTGTCAGCACCATCCAACATGCCTTCATCCATATTGACATCGATGATCTGTGCACCGCCTTCAACTTGGTTACGAGCTACCTCTAGGGCCTCTTCATACTTTTCTTCTTTGATCAGTCTGAGGAATTTCCGAGAGCCTGTTACATTGGTTCTTTCGCCTACATTGATGAAGTTCATATCAGGCGTAACCACGAGAGGTTCTAGTCCACTCAATTTCATTGACGCATGATCGTGCCACTTGTACTCGTATTTGCCTGGATAGTCTGGATGAATGTTCATATTGCCTTTGCCTTCTTTATTAATTACCACTTAGGTGAAAATTACATTACCACATTCCAATTGTCTTCGCTAGATGAATGCATCCAGTCTTTGAATTTTTCTTCGCCACCTCTGATTTTCCAATCGGAATCGATGGTGCATTTTGAGCTGATTCCACCTCTTGGGTTGCAAATCATGACAATTCTCAATCTTTCTGGCTCATAGACTGCCATCAAGTGATCATAGAAGATATTGATCAATCTTTCGTAGGATACAGTGATGTCTCGCAGGTGGTAGACGTACTGCTTGAGTGATTTGAGTTCAATGATGCTTTTTTTAGGGTAGAAGGTAAGGTACACCTGTGCGAAATCTGGTTGTTGTTTTACTCCCAAAAAAGTGAATTCAGGGATTTTGATTTTAATTTCATACGCCTCTTTCGAAGGGTTGGGAATAGCAACTAGGATTTCCTTGTCTATTTCTTTATAAAGTTTGGCACTCATGATTGTCTGTTTTGTTGCGAAATGTACTATGCGTATACGGCTCTTGCTTCTGAAACCCTCGGTTTGTAATTGGAGGCCAGCTCAGCAATCGCCTTGATGTGATCAGGTGTGGTACCACAACATCCACCAATAATATTGATTAAGCCATCATCCAAGAACTCTTTGATTTGCGCGACCATATCTTCTGGCGTTTCATCGTATTCTCCAAACTCGTTCGGCAATCCTGCATTAGGATGCGCGCTGATGTTAAACTCAGACTTATTGGATAGTGTATTCAAATAAGGTTTGAGCTCTCTTGCACCCAGCGCACAGTTGAGTCCAATACTCATCAGGTCCAAATGAGATACCGATATCAGGAAAGCTTCTGTGTTTTGTCCAGACAAGATTCTACCACTGGCATCAGTAATGGTACCAGATACCATGATAGGTACTCGGATGCCTCTTTCTTCAGCAATTTGATCTATGGCCATCAAAGCAGCTTTTGAGTTTAAAGTGTCCGTAATGGTTTCTACCAACAAAATATCAGCGCCTCCATCTAACAACGCTTTGGCCTGCTCTCCAAATGCCTCTAGTAACTGGTCGAATGTGATGGCTCGATAGCCTGGGTCGTTTACATCTGGAGACATCGATGTCAAACGGTTAGTAGGTCCCATAGAGCCCGCTACAAACCTAGGCTTGTTTGGTTCGTTTTTGGTGAATTCGGTAGCTACTTCCTTGGCAATTTTGGCTGACTCGTAGTTGATTTTATAGACCCAATCTTCGAGTTTGTAATCTGCCTGTGCTACCCAAGTACTGCCAAAAGTATTGGTTTCTATTATGTCAGCACCCGCTGAGAAATATGCCGCATGTATCTCTTTGATCACGTCAGGTCTGGTCACAGAGAGAAGGTCATTATTACCTTTCAAAGGGACGTCATGATCTTGGAGTTCTTCATTGCGAAAGTCCTTCTCCTCCAACTTGTAACGTTGGATCATGGTGCCCATAGCTCCATCCAGAACTAATATTCTCTCTTTTAGAATATCCAGAATATTCATTTAATCTTAATTTAAATGTACAGCGAAACACCAAGTGTAGCGCATAAATTTTATGTGTATTGGATTCATCCGATACATCACTTACCAAAAAAGAAATCTTATAGATAACCTATCTTCTTCAGAATGATGATTCATTCTAAATGGGAGTTGGCACAACATCCAATATTGCGGCTATGGATATGTTGCCAAGACGTCTTCGGGCCCAGTCCCTCGGTCTTTCTTGATAAGTAAAGCAAAGATAGCTGAATTTGAAGTCAGAACAAGAAATCAAGGTATAATTAGATGATTCTTATCAAAAGGCTTGATTTGTTGTGAGTTTTGAAATGTGTTCACGGATTTATTCCGAGATCTGTTTGAATAAAGCTCTGCTGGTGGGGATATAGGTGCCGCAACAGGTACGGCACGGGTGGATTAAAGGGTTTTCCTTCTAAAGTTGAATACTTCGGTATTTACGCTTCCATCTTTTTGTTTCAACTTTAGCGAGACTTTTAGATAATTGGGGTCTACTAATTCGTAAGTGAGACCTTTGAAAATGGCTTTATTAGGTTCAATGGATTCTAGCGTGAAGGTGACGTATTTGTCTTTTTCTTCCCATCCTGTCATGTCAGGATTGAAATGTTTGAGCCGTAAGCGAATGGTGTCTTCTACAGTCGAAATATCCATAAATTCCATGAAGGTGGTTTTGTCATCCTTCTTATGTTTGTAGATTCCATTCATACGACCTAATGAGGCTGGTATCCATACTTCTTCAGATATACCACCAAATCCATCGCCTACCCAATAGCCTTGTATAAAGTTCAGATCATCCATGGTAGGCTTTGAATCTTGAGCATTTAGCTGAAAGCTCAAGGCAAAAAGTAAGGGAATGAGTAGCTTTTTCATTCCCTTAAGGTAATTAATAATTCCGTGAATGGGCCAAGTCCTATTTTTCAATTTCAAAAGAAATGAATACCTGATCACTTATGGTTAAATCTTTGGCTTCGAAGTTTGACATGTCGCTTTCTGCGAAACTTTTCATCATACCCATGTTTGCTGCATATGGACGAGGCACATTCGAGGAATTTCCATAGTTAATCTCTTTTATGCCCTTGATGTTGTATCCAGTAGTTTCTGCTAGTATTTCAGCTTTAGCTTTTGCATCTGCTACTGCCATTTTTAGGAGTTCTTTTTTTACTTTTTCCTCTTGCTTATCGGACATGCCAAAGGCTATGGAAACAGAAGGAGCTGATTCGTCGGAGGCTGTTTTGTTTAGGACCTCTAAGAGACGCTTTGTTGAATGATCAAATCGGATTTCGAGGGTCTGGGAAGCAACATATTCTTCTCCTTTGGGCTCACCCTGACGGTATTTTCTATTTTGTCGGATGTTGAAATTCGCTGTTTTAATTTCTTCTTTTTTGAATCCAATTTTTGTTAGAGAATTGGTCAATGCATCTATTCTTTTGGTCATCATTGAAATCGCTTCATCATAGCTGTCTCTGGTTTCGTTGATTGAATAGGTAACTATTGTTCGCTCTGGCTGAACGGAAATAGAGGCTTGCCCGGTTACATTCAATTGAGCTGAAGCGGTAAGCAAGGCAAGGAAATAAATAGGGACTAGGATTAACTTTTTCATGTGTAATTCAATTTGTTTGACTTGTCGTTTGCAAAAATTAGCCCAAAGTTGATTTAAATCATAAGAATTATTCCAGAAGGACTTTTAACCGCCTAAATAATTTTCCCGATCTTTGTCACAAATATTGGGCAATCTTGTCCTTATAGTAACAAACAATTGTAGTATTATTTTATGAGTGACATTGAAATTAAAGCGTTTGCAAAGGAGATGATGAAGACGTTGCAAAAGTATAAGCAGACGTCTTATAAGAAGGCAATTTGGCAAATTTGCAATTCGATGATCCCATTTGTGGCGATATGGATTGCCATGTATTGGGCCTTTTCTTACAACCTATTTTTATTTTTTGGCTTGGGGGTGATCAACGCCTTCTTCTTAGTTAGAATATTTATAATTCAGCATGACTGTGGTCACCATTCTTTTGTGAAGTCAAGAAAGTGGAGAGATGCGATCGGTTTTGTGTGTAGTATTTTTAGTGCGATGCCTTACAAATATTGGGCAGATGCGCATGCCTTTCATCACAATCATAACGGCAAATTAGAAACTCGAGATATTGGTGATATCAATACCCTGACGGTGAAAGAATATCAAGAAATGGGAACTTGGGATAGAATCAAATATCAGATCTTTAGATTCCCTCTTGTAACTTTTATGATTGGGCCGATCATTTATTTTATTAGAAATATGAGATTGCCATTGGTGGTATTGGATAATAAAAAGTCACGAGCCTTTTGGAGTGTGATGATCAACAATGTAGTAGTGATCGGCGGGGTAGTGGCTCTTTGTATGATCTTCGATTGGAAAGCGATTTTGTCCACATACCTTACTGTATTGTATCTGTTTTCGATCATCGCGATTTGGTTCTTTTATGTTCAGCATCAGCATGAAGATGGCTACAAGAGATGGGCGAAAGATTGGGATCATTTTACTTCTGCTGTAAAAGGAAGTACATACTACAAGTTGCCTGCATTAGTCAATTGGCTGACAGGCAATATCGGTGTTCACCATATTCATCATCTATATTCGGCCATTCCAAATTACAATCTGGTGAAGTGCATCAAGGAAAATCCAGAGTTTAGCAAGTACACGACTATAGTTACATTCTGGGAAAGCTTGAAGTACATGAATCATAGACTTTGGGATGAAGATTCTCAACGCATGATTACATTTGGAGAGTACAGGAGGTTACAAAAAGTGGCTGCTTAGTTTGTTCCTCAAATAGAAACGAGTTTAGATCCAGTTAATAAAGTCTTGTTTAGTTAGCTTCAATATTCTCAAACCATTTTTGATGATGAATTCAGGTACTGGGTCTATATGAGATTGAACGGTGATCGGTCTGGATAAATCCTTTTTCGTCCAATGCTCATGTCCTCCTTTAGTTCTTGTGATTTTGCAGCCTTGATCTTTGAGGAAATCTCGGTAGAGTTTTAATGGGATATTTTTAAGAGTTTTTCCTCCCATTAATAAGCTAATTCGAGATTTTCTCTTGAGACTTTATATTCCTTATTGTCTATAATTTCGTGATAAGTAGGGTTTTGGTCTATGAGTTTTGAGTGATTGGGAGGAATGTAGGTTTTAATGCTTTTCTTACTTTTCAATTGCCACCCTAATTCGGTAAGTGCTTTATCCAATGAGCCTTTGTTTGCCGTATAACGCATGAATTCATCGAGTGCTTCTAAATAGCTTTCCTTGGCTTCTTGTGCAGATTTGCCATAACCACTTAAGTCTAGGCTCGGTGCGAAAACGATAAAATGGTCATCTTCTTTAAATTCGACTAATGGCATTGATACTTCATATACGCCTTTTTTTGTTTTTAACTTACCCGATGCTCTAAGTCCCATGATCTACTAATAAATTAAGTCTGAAGAAGTTTTACAAAAATAGTTTAAATGTAAATAAATCTCTTAACGATTAAATCTAATCAAAACTTTTACAAATCTCTTTTCTTCAATATCCAATAACTAAAACCAATATTGGCCACCAGCCAGCCGAAGGCTATTGTAAATTCTCTCAATGATATGTAATCTTGAATCTCCTGAAAGAAGTATTTCATATAGGGGATGTGAATGAGGTTATTCATAGCTGTAACCGGGAGATAGTCTTTCAAGAATCTAATCTCATCCCAAATGTGCGGAAAATGCTCCAATAGCTTAGAGGCTACCGGGTCAAAAATCAAAGTGTACATCAATAGTCCTACTATGACCAATCCGGCCTTTCTGACCAGTAAGGCAATGGTCAATGCAAAAGTGAGATAACAAAACACTTCGAACCCATAAGCGAACAAGAACTGCATGTCTGAGAATACATATTTCCACCCCCAAACATGAGAATAAAGGCTGCCCGTAGATAGACCGATAAGAAAAAGTAAGACCATGGCTCCAAATGACAGTATACCAATGATCAGCAGTTTGGTCATGAGAAACTCCTTTTTACTCAATCCATCAATGATGTTTTGCCGCATGGTACGGTAAGACGCTTCATTGGCGATAGAGATCACTATGATAAAGCCGAGAAGCACCTTAAAGAAAGTAGCGATATATGCGGTATTGTGCCATACATCTGGAAAGTCATAGTACGGAATAATCGTCGGATCAATGCCATTGAAATCTGCACCTTTGCTTTTCAGGTATTGCAAAACGATCATGACACTAGAGCAAACAATAATTACTCCAGCTGAGTACATGCTGATGAGTATCCAAAAGGCTCGATTGTACCGAAGTTTGAGCCATTCTATTTGTAAGAGTCTAGTCATTTTCGTTGAGTATTTTGAGGAATTGTTTTTCAAGGCTACCGCCTTTTTTAACCAAGTGTGTGATTGTTAATCCTTTTTCAAAAAGGAAAGCATTAATGGATTCTGGTGAAAGTCCATTGACAGTGGTCAATGACAAAGCATCGATTGTTTTTTCAATCTTAGAAACACCATCTAAGCCTTTGAGTGCTTCCTCAAGTTGAGACATATTTGACGCTGCTACTTCGATTGTTTTCTGATCTGATAGTGCTTCCTCTACGCTGCCTTGATAGAGTTTTTCTCCTTTACGTAATACACAGAAATGGGTACAAACTTTTTGCACTTCATCGAGCAAATGACTAGCCAAGATGATGGTTTTGCCTGAAGAGGCAATTTGCTGAATAATCTCTCTGATTTCAACAATGCCTTGTGGATCTAGCCCATTGGTAGGTTCGTCCAAAATCAAAACCGGTGGATCTGCCAATAGGGCTGAGGCTATGGCTAATCGTTGCTTCATACCAAGCGAATACGTTTTGAAGGGGTCGTCTTTGCGCTCATACAATCCCACTTGCTTCAGTACTTCATCTATTCTGGATGCTGGGCATTCTTTGATTTTGGCTATGATCCTGAGGTTTCTAACTGCCGATAGATAAGGGTAGAAGCAAGGAGTTTCCAATATGGCGCCTATTTTCTTGCGACTATCAGCACTGGGGGATTCGTCAAACCAAGAGTAGCTACCGCTACTGGGTTTGATTACGTCGAGGATCATGCCAAGGGTAGTGGTTTTGCCGCTACCGTTTGGGCCCAGGAGTCCGAAGACTTGTCCAGGCTCTATCGTCAGATTGAGTTGATCCAACGCAGTGAGCTTACCGTATTTTTTGGTGAGTCCTTTGGTTTCGAGTATATATTTCAATGTTTGAGTTTTTTAGTCCGCAACGTCTTCGCCAAATTCCATCAGTCCAAGAATTTGTGAGAATTTACTTTGAAAAGTAGAATCATTTTCAGAGATGTATTGATACAACTTGGGAAGTTCTTTGAGTTCGAGACTTCCTGCAATGTCAAATACGAAGTGCTCTTCATTCATTAGTGCAAGGCCTATAGTTTCAGCAGGTTTTTCCCTACCTAGCAAATAGAACTTTTTAGTAGGACCGTCTACCACTACGTATTCTTCAAAGGCTTCATTGGATTGAAGTTGGTTTACCAAGTTGTACATATCAATGGTTTCAAACTTGCCGTTCATCTTGAAGAAAACAAGCTTCTCGATATCTTGAATGAGTCGATTGAATTCTTCATTATTGTCAAGATTGACCATACGGAGCGTACTTGGGTAAAAGTGCAAATCCATGCTAGTTAGCTTTTCTTTTTTCAATTCCGTGATGGTGCTGCTCTGCGCAATGGAATTGAACGATATAAATATTAAGCTTATAGCAAGTAGTAAAACTCTGCCCTTTGTTAAAAGAGCAGAGTGAGTGAGTTTTTGACCTTTGTTGATATCAATCATTATCGTTATCTAATGCTTTGAGATGATTCATGCCTTTCATTTTCATAATTCTTGAGAGCTTGGCGATTTGTTTCAAATCAATTTCTCCGAATAGGCTCATGATTAGAAACTCCTCATCACCAGAGACGATCATAAGTAGTTCGTTGATGATGCTGCCTTCATCTCGAATCATGAATTTGATGTTTTCATCATTGCCTTCTACCGACATCAACACTTCATAGCTTTTGTCCTTGTCAATAGACTTTATTGCTTTGGCATAAAGTGCTTTGGAATCTGTTGGGTTTTCATTGATCAATGCTTTAATTCCTTTGAGTTTGCTCAATGCTTCCAAAACTTCTTTTTCTGCTTCGTCTTCTCCCTCAATTTCAGTGAAGAGTGAGAACATTTTACTGGTCACAGTCACTTTGGTGAATGCAGTGTCAGCCGTATAGTTGCTAAAATATTTGCTTATTGCATTGTCTTGTGCCATAGTGGACCAACTTCCCATTACAGCTATCATGATAATCATTAACTTTTTCATATTCTTAATTGTTGAAATTCTGAGTTTTAATTTTTTGTTGGGTCTCATCAAATTTTTTCAAGCCATCAATCGTGTATTGATTGCCTTTGTTCATATTATCGGAAACCATAAAAAGGGCATTTTTTGCGATTTCGAAAGCGGCTCTAGCTTCTTGTTGACGCGCCAACTGTTTGGCTTTATAAGAATGAAAACCTCCGGCAATACCAATCATCAGGATCACTGATGCCGCTAGCTGAAACCACTTTTGATGAAATAATGAAATCGTTTTACGTTCCGATTCAATGTTTTTAAAAAACTGATCATCAAAGTTGTCATTGAGTTTTACCGAAGAGAATTGCTCCAAAGTGTTGAAGTATTCGACCTCCTGCGGATCTATCAGATCGTTGGAGGATGTGATGTTTTTTCTGAGTGCTGCTTCCTCTTCTGATGTCGTGTCAGCTTGCCAATATTTTTCAGACAGCTGCTTGATTCGTTTCCACTCCATAATTCAATATTTTACTCAATGATGTCCTTACTTTTTGTCTTGCCCTGAACAAGTACACTTTCACCTGAGTGTCGTCCAATCCTGTGATTTCTTCAATCTCCTGATTGGAATAGCCCAGTAACTCCCGCAGCCGAAAAATCTCACGTTGTTTGTCGGGTAGCAGCTCCAGCGTAGATTCGATCTTTTCCATCAAATCATTGTTGATGCTGAGGTGGTCTGATACCTGATGCCCTGATATCTGATATTTGGCCTCAGATAAGTCCACCACATGCATTTTCTTTTTCCTCAATTTGTCCAGGCATTGGTTTCTGGTAATCGTCATGCTCCAGGCTTCAATGTTCTTTACCTCTTTGAGTTTTTCTCGCTGGTTCCAAAGCTTCATGAACACTTCTTGCACGATGTCTTCGGCCAATTCCACCTCACACACGATACTCAGGGCATATCGGAAGAGTTTGTTCTTGACTGATAAGACGTCGGTTTTAAATTGTTCTGTGGTCATGTTGCTTAGGAGACGCGGGGTCTTGCGTTCGGTTACAATTAGTTTTAAAATATTTTTTTATTAGTAGGAAATGACCCAGGATTATTACAAAAACGGTAAATGAAGGACGGCTGTGGTTTTTGAGAATGGGAATGAAGTAATATTTCAGAGATGAGTATTTAACACCTGTGTAAACTTCTGGTCGTAGGTTAAGCGATAGCGATCCTAAGACCTATTTTGAGAAAGGGCATCTGCCCGATTGTCATTTAAGCCAAAATTCCCAATACTGTTGCAGACCGAGCGGACGCTCTATTTATTTTTGGGTCTTAGCGGACGCTACGACCACCTTAGTTTTGCTGTGTTGTAATATTCCAATAAAATATGTTGATTGAAGTAACTATTGGTTAAGAGGGATTCAAGCGACTTAACTATGACCATGAATAAGATTCATCCCACTCCTAAATGCTTGTTTCCCCTCTGAACCGAGACCTGTATAAGAGTATGTAACCATTAAGGTTGTTAGGCTACAGTTCAGATTCTTAACCTTCTAGTTAAATGTTCAATCTAAAGTTATAAATAATCATGAAGTTTAAGCATTTTATTGGAATTGATATTAGTAAGGATACTATTGATTTAGCCTTACTTACTGAACAAGGGGAACTTGTAGATAATAAATGGAATAATAATGTTTCAGAGTTATTAAAACAGTTTAAATCGTTCTTCAAACATTATCAGCTGGATAAAGAAAATACTTTACTCTGTGCTGAGCATACAGGTCAATATGGCAATAAACTTGTAGAAGTAGCATTAGGGCTAGAGCTTAATTTATGGATGGAATCTCCCTATTCCATTCTCCATTCTCAAGGCATGGTCAGAGGAAAAAATGACAAGGTAGATGCGATTAGGATTGCCGAATATGCGAAGCGGTTTGAAGATAAAGCACAAATAGTGGAACCCTGTTCTGAGACGGTAAAAGAACTTAAATTATTAATTACAGAACGGAGTTTGATGGTTCAAGACCTGGCTAAATACAAAGGGCAGATAGAGCAAGAAAAAGGTTTTATAGATAAAGAATACTTCAAAATGAAACTACGACGCCTTCGCAACGTTATGTCGACATATCAGAAAATGATTAGTCAAATAGAGGCCCGAATAGATACCATAATTACCGACGACCCTCACATCAAGAAAAATTACGACAATATTTTATCAGTAGAAGGAGTCGGAAAGCAAACCGCAATTGCTACAATAGCGGCAACACACAATTTTAAAAAATTTGACAACCCAAGGAAATTCGCATGTCATATTGGTTGTGCTCCATTCAGATATGAATCGGGAACTAGCAAAACATCAAGAAACCGAGTCTCACAAAAAGCCAATAAGAGTTTAAAGAAAGTCTATCATATGGCTGCACTTTCAACGCTTCGAACAAGTGGTGAACTCAGGGAATATTATGAAAGAAAAGTTGAAGAAGGGAAAAACAAAATGTCAGTAATTAACGCCATTAGATCCAAACTAATACATCGAATTTTTGCAGTAGTAATTGAAAATAGAAAATATGAAAAAAATTATACTCATTCACTTGTTTGAATCATAAGAGTAGAGGGGTGTCCAATGGTTCCGAATGAAATCATTTGATACTTCTTAACAAGCTCCCAATATTTTGCATGTTCAGGCCCAAAATGCTCAACATTATAACTAACATCGGAAGTCTGAAACTGGTAAGCTGCAAAGATTATTGCAGAAAGAATCGAAATGACAAAAACTGCAGAGACTACGTTAATTGTTATAGCCACCCATTTTCTGAATTTCATAAGTTCTGAAGCAGTCAATATGAGAATTATGCTTATTGCTAAAGTAATAGCTGATATTGCAAATATATCCGATGCAATACTACTTGCTTCAAAAAAAGAATTTGGGTCTGCCTCAAGCCATTCCTCTTGCATTGGATTCTTTTTGATGATTAACATCTTAACAATGTTACTCAAGGAAAAAAAACCAAGTATCCCAAAGGCAATTACATAAATCCAGGCTAACACTTTAATGTTAGTTCTGATATCAAGTTCTTTCAATTCCATTAATTAGGTTAAGTTCATGCCCTACGACCCGATATGCTGTGGGGCGCTTGTTATGTAGTTTGTTTCTGTACGAATATAGTCGAATCTGTGATTCGACTCATACATTTTTGATTTACAATGAGGCGCATCGCAGAATCGACGGGGTTTCTAAAAGCTCTGCCGCTTCCACTACTTCTGAACCGCCCTGCAGTCATAATCGATTGTTATGAGCTTTTATTTTATTACGTATGTTGTGACGATAATAATCAATAGTATCGCGCAACAAATGAAGAATGGCTTAAGGATTGGCTTAAAAAAATTGATCTTTATTTCTTTGTTCAAATTTACTGTCTGTTTCACAGCAATCTTCAGCTCATCAAAATTTTTAGTATCGAACTTACTGAAATGATGTTGAAAGTCTCTTTCATCTTCAATAAGTATTCCGTCGAAAGATCCAAAGTAATTTTGAAATGGTACATTATTGAACTTAAGAACGGATGTTGAGGTATATGTTTGTCGGAATAGGCCGAGGTAAATGATAGCAATTCGTCGATTGATTGGGTCGATTTCAATTCTTTTACAACCATAAACTCCAAAGAAAAGGAACATACTTCCTATAAATAATAGAACCAAAGAGATTGTAGCTAAGCCAATTGGCCCCTTTGTCAAAGATTCGATTAACAGCACAAGCCCTAATAAAGTTATTGAACTAGCAATAGGTAATAAGAATGCTATTAGAATGTAGGATCGAAACTTTCTTTTTGATTTAATCATATGCATTCTACAGACTAACGTCAGTTAAAGTACAATTTATTTCTTTGTATAGTACAATTTTAAATCAATTTTGCTGCTTTTTCAAACTGCCTCAGTCAAGACATTAGCTTCTGAATTCAATTCGGAAAGGGAGAAATTTAGATCTTTCTTCACCTGAATTTTTGGCCCGAATCTCTCCAATTGCTCATAACGCCTTGATAAAAAACGTAGGGAGTGAATAGCACCTTGCTTTCCTGACCTACGAGCCAAGACCGAATTCTAAATTTATATTTTACTTGGCGGACTTACCAGAATCCGATGAACTTTCGGATTGCAGATCAGCCCTATGTTTATTTATCTTTTGTTAGACATATTTTATCCGTCCACTCCAACTCTATTTGCTTCTTCGCCTTCGAAGTATACTGTGAATTGATGGTTTTCATCATGTTCGGTTTCAAACGCCATATCCCATTCAATTGGGTCGTTTTTGAGTTCTGGAATGTTGATGGCTACTAGTTTAAACTCCGAGTTGAAGTCGTTAATCTTGAAATCCTCCTTCCAGTTTCTAAATTCCGCTTCAATTAGCTCTGAGCATTTAGATGAGATTGCAGGGTAATTGGTTTGAAGTTTTTCGTAGAAGTCTACCTGTTCTTGAGTTGGCCCGCTAATGTCAGCAGGAATGAAGTATTCAATTTCGTTGTTAGTTGGAGCAAATGTTCCAGCCCCTTCAAAGTAGTTGTTTTCTGGGTTCCTTTTTATTTCCATGAAAGTTAAGGTTCCGAAAACTGGATGTTCAAGAGTTGGAGTTTTTTTGAATAGGTTAAATAATCCCATGAGTTATGAAGTGGTTATGTCTAACGACCGCATATGGCGATGTGCCCATACGGTATCTAAAAGCACTAAAGTAGCCGATACACTCCAAACCGCCAAAGCCAGTCTAGTCGCTCAGTCTCATCAGGCTCGCTTCGGCATACGAATGACCATTCCTCGGTATTCTATCGCTTCCCGAGTGAATCGGCGGAGCATGTTATGGCATTGATTCGGTTACAAAGCTATGGGCATTCGCTATATGCATTGTTATCGCGATCTTTTCGTTACGAGAATTTGCTAACGATTTGGTCTAAGTCGTTGATAATATTAGGAAGATATGTTTGGTCAAATTCAAGTTCGAATTGTAGTGAATTCAATGGGAATGGGGAGTCTGTTACCACGCATTTGGCAGATAGGTGTCCTATTCCGTCTCCAGTTACGACTATATTGACATAGTCTTCTAGGCAGTTAAAATTCGCAGTTCCTTTTAGAGTTTTGTATAGGTTCTGAAGTTGTTGGCTGAAGCTCTTGAAATCATCCACCATAAACTCACCGTTGAAATTGCCTGAAAATGCTCCAGACTTGAGTTCGACCGAGCATGAAAGAAACTTCTGATCCCAATCCGAAGAGTTCGGGTACAACTGTTCAAGAGCTGTTAGCTTTAGAAAATTGCCTGAGTCTTGAAGTTCGAAAGTCATGATGGAATTTCGTTAAGGTAGTTCGCGATAATGTTGAGGTAAATATATATGATCTGGTGTTTTGAAAAACGAAGAGGGTTTTCATAATATGCCTTGGCTTGAAAATTCCTCTTAAGATCATTGAATTTACCGATTGTTGTGTTGAGATTTTTTCTGCGTTTCTATAGCGCTTTAAATTTACGTTACGGCAGTATAAGTAATGACAGAAAAAAACGTAGTGACTTGCATTTCTCCTTCCAGCAAGGCCTCTAATATTTTTACTAAACTCAATGGATCGATTACGGCACGGTATCATCTGTTGAGGGTAGGCAGCAGAGCAAATAATAAAACGATGGATTGAAGTTCTTTTCCAGTTATCCGATTACAAACGTTTAATAACGGATATTGTCCTTGGAATAGGCTAACTTCATCAAGTCTTTGAGACGTTTCGACACGTCTACAAGTAGTCCCTACTTGCACGGTCTCACCGCTAAGACTTGAAAACCAGGCTACCCCTGGTTTCTAAATTCAATCCATCTCCGATTCTGCTGAAAAATATTTAGGCCAATACTACGAAATGAAAGTTATTCAATACAACATTTATGTAAGTGTAACTAATTACACTTATTTCTTATATAGCAATAAGACATTTTATTGATCAATAATGCTGACAGGACTATTAGGTGATGATGCCAATAGCTGTCCGAATATAGCTTCTATTGATATGTTATACCATCGTCAATGTATCAATAGATTGAAATTATGGAATCAATTGGGCACTTTTGGCGTTGTATCGGGAAAGTAAACTGAAGAGTAAATGATAGAGGAGTCTATGAACTGTGAAGATGGTACCTGCAAAGTGCCGGAAGTAGAAAGTAAAGAAAAAGCTATTGACATCAATGTGAACGGCGATCGACTGATCTATGTCGGAGATCCCATGTGTTCCTGGTGCTGGGGGATTACCAATCATTTAGAAAAACTGAAAGAAAAGTACAAAGATCAATTTGATTTTGAATTGATTTTAGGTGGACTTCGTCCCGGCGGAGGAGAAGAGTGGACGGAAGATTTTCGTGTCATGATTCGGTCGAACTGGGAACATGTGCAAGAGGCTTCTGTTCAGCCCTTTGATTTTAGCTTTTTCGATCGAGAACAGTTCAACTACGATACTGAACCTTCTGCCAGAGCCGTAAGAGTGGTTCGTGATATAGATGCTTCTAAGGAGTGGCCTTTTTACAAAAGATTGCAACAAGCATTTTATGCTGAAAATGGCGATGTGCATGATTTATCTACTTACCAAAAGATTTGTGAAGAGTTGGGTTTAAACTATACGACTTTCGAGTCGCTATTTCTTTCGCCAGGCTACAAGCAGTTGGTTTATCAGGACTTTGCCAAAGCACAGCAAATGGGAGTTCGAGGTTTTCCTGCTGTGATACTCAAAAAAGGAGAGGAGTACTTTGCAGTGAGTATGGGCTATTCGGATTATGATAAAATGCAGTCAACAGTAGAAAGCATACTAGCCTAGGAATTATTTGCGAGAATGGTTTGTTGGAAGTTTTAATAATAGTTCATATAAATTGTATTCATGAAAAATAGAGGAATCGTACTGTTTCTGATTTTGGCATTTACGATAAGCTGTGGTCAGTCTCAAAATCAAACAAGTAATCAGGCGGCCAGTTTGACTTCAAAAAAATTATCGAAGGATAAGAGTCTTAATCGCGCTTACTTTGCGTCAGGCTGTTTTTGGTGTGTGGAGGCTATCTATGAATCTGTCAAAGGAGTAGAAGAGTCTATTTCGGGTTATGCTGGAGGACATAGTAAGAACCCCACTTACGAAGCTTCTAATACAGGTAGAACCGGACATGCGGAAGCGGTAGAGGTATTTTACAATCCTGGTGAGGTGAGCTTTGCTACATTGGTGGATGTCTACTTTGGCTCTCAAAATGTGACTCAAGTGAACGGGCAGGGACCAGATCGAGGATCCCAATACCGGTCGATCATATTTTATCAAAACGAGGAAGAAAAACAAATCATTGAATCCAAAATCGAATCACTCAACAAACAACTCGCTCCTGAAAAAGTAGCTGCTGAAGTGATGGCCTTTGAGCAGTTTTGGGTAGGTGAAGATTATCACCAAAATTATGAAAGGCTTCATCCGAATCAGGGCTATATTCGGGCGGTATCTATCCCTCGGCTTAATCGATTTAAGGAGAAGTTTCCCGAACTGATCAAGGATGATCATTGAGATTTGACCTTTTATAATTCGAATATCATACCTTCTTTTACGACATTAAATCCCTTTTTCAATACCTGTTTTCGTTCTGGTGAATCGAAAAGTGCCGGATTGGTATGATTGAAGTGAATGAAATGCACTTTGGATTTTTCTTTTTTTCTTAGGCTTTCGAGCAGTTCCATCGTTTCCGTGGTGAATGGATGAGGAATTTTGCTCATGTCTCTCCCAGGCAACTCACCATCGGCAAAGAAAGAAGCATCTAATAAAGCATAATCTACCTGACTGACTATGTTAGCTAATTTGTAATCCCATGTTTCCCATTTGTTGATGTCTGGAATGAAAAGGACTGTTCGATTGGGCCCAGCTATATGATACCCCACGGTTTCCGAGTATTCATCCCGATGAGGTACTAGAAATGGGGCGACCTTAGCCATCCCCTTCAGCGTAAGAGCTTCTTCGTTTTTCAATTCCTTTAGCTCGATATTGTTGAGTGAGACTAATTGACTCCACGGACCGTTGTTTTCCAAAAAAGACTTCATTTTAGGCATGGCGTATACGGGGATATTTTTTGTTCCCATCACTTCACGCCCCAGATGAATCAACCCTGCATAGTGCCCAATGTGCGCATGGGTAAGGAATATCCCTGACAGCTGATACCCCAAGGTGTCCAAAGCATGAATCTGATCTTTGATATCGGGTGTGGCTTCGAATAACCAGGCTTCTTTGGATTGTTTGTTCAACAGCGCCAGACAAGTGGCGTGTTGTCTTGGATTTTCTCCTTTCCAATAGGCTTCGCAGCAAGATTTTTTGCAGCCCGCTTGAGGGTACCCGGCATCTTGTGCCATTCCAAGCACCATCAGACTCCAATCATTATCTTGAGCAGCTATTGATATTGACAGTATGCTCAGCCATAGGAGGGTCATAATCTTCTTCATAATTTTATAGGTTACGCCATATGGGTCTGGTTAAACAAGTGGGACCTCCACCACCTTTTACACTGATTTCTTCACCTTTATAGGTGATCACTTCGCAGCCAGCATCAATCAGCCTTTGTTGTGTGATTGGGTTGCCTTCTACCATCAAACAATTGGAAGGAGCCAGCGCCAGTACATTACAGCCCATGGAATCAAATTCTTCATCAGGAACTTCAACGAATCTGTAACCTCGGTCTAATAAAAAGTTTCGAAAGTCGATAGGCATTAAGGGGGAGTAAATCACTGCCAGTTCTTTATCCACGGGACTCAAAATAGACATCAAATGAAAGACATCGGATTGGCCTTTGTAATGCGGAAGCTGAGCAACAATGATTTCAATGCCTTTAGGTTCTAGAAGTGCTTTGAGCTGACGAATGCCTTCTTCATTCGTTCTATAGGTATGACCAACAGCCAATGTTTTTTGATCAACCCAAGCCACGTCTCCACCTTCCAAGGTGCCGGGAGCAGTAATTTCACCTAAAATTGGAATGTCATTAGCAAGAAAAAAATCTTTCTCTGCTTTGGGTTCATTGCTACGAGCTTCTTTGCCCATGTTGCAAATGATCATACCAAAATCAGTGGCGATGGACGCATCTCTGCAGTACATGGAGTCCATGCCTACCGAATCGTTTTGAGGTAGCGTGAATAGCTGAGTGCAGTTGTTTTTTATATGACCTTGAAAAGTTTCATATTCATTTAATGCTTTATTTAAGTTTGGCTCACCCAAATAATTGAGATACTTCCATTGCTCAACGATATGGTTTTGATTGATGAAAGCATCTTTCACTCTTTTGATGACAATAGATTCAATAGCTCCAAATTCGGAATGACTGGTTTTCATGGGTTTGTTTTTTTTCTAATTTGAATGATAACATAAAATGGGATACCTACAAGCAACAAAATGAAGCCCCAGAAAACAGTATCCGTACCAGAGCCGGCAATGGCCCATACAGAAAAAATGAATCCAATTGCGGCGATGATAACTTTGGAAAGATAACCTTCTTTCCCAAAGAGACCTTTTTCTGCCGCTATAATTAAATATCCAGCTGTGGAAAATACATAGGGTACAACACACGCCATAGTGGCTAATAAAATCATAAATTGAAATTGCTCCACCAATCCATCGGCATTTCCCATGATCACCATAATGGAAACAAGGACGGTTGAAAAAAGGATACCAAATAAAGGCACCTGATTTTTATTCAGTTTTTTGAATTCTCTTGGAAATAATTTGTCTTGCGCAGCAGCCAGCGGCATTTGACCGACGAGTAATGTCCATCCATTAAGTGCGCCAAAGCAAGAAATAGTTGCTCCAGCAGCAATGATGTATCGACCGCTTTCACCCCACATCGTTGCTGCTGCATCTGCAAATGGAGCTGTGGATTGTTGCAAATCCAAGGGAGCTATGAGACCAATAATAGCTACTGAACTAATTATGTATAGAATGGCCAGTGTTAATGTCCCTATGATGGTCGCTTTTGCAATGTTTTTTTCAGGATCGCGTACATTTTCTCCTGCCACTGACGCACTTTCTATTCCAAGAAAAGCCCAAAGAGTAATAGATGCACTAGCAACTATGGCACTTAGGTCAGACTTTCCACTAATATTAAAAGACTCGAAATATTCCCATTTCATGTAAAAAATGCCCATGCAGCCGATTAGAATAATGGGAAGTACTTTGATGATGGTAGTGACTACTGCAAGGTTTCCAGCTGTTTTTATTCCTTTACTATTTACCCATACCAAGAACCATAAGGTGGACAATGCTACTGCCAGACCTGCTAACGGTTCCAAAACAAGGATAGGAAAAAAGACACCGAGGTAAGCGATAAATGCAGTTACAATAGCTGCTGAGCCCACCCAAATAGAAATCCAATAACCCCATGCCACCCAGAATGCCGCGAAGTCGCCGAAACTTGCTTTAGTATAAGCATAAGGTCCTCCAGTTTTAGGAATATGCTTTGATAAATACCCGAAGGTGAGTGCGATGGTTATTGATCCGGTAGTGGTGACCAACCAACCAATTATGCTGATGGAACCAAAACTTGCCAAACTAGAGGGGAGTAGAAATATTCCTGAACCGATGGTGTTTCCTACCACTAGTGCAGTGGCCGTCCTTAAGCCAATCTTGCTTTTATCGTTACTCATTCAGAATTTAATAATTATCTTCAGCTGGCAATAAGTAATGTACACTATAGACAGCATGAATCATAATTATATCATAGATCCAGATATTACCAAAGCAGAAACCCTCCCAGCTTCATTTTATAAGGACGAAAGGGTATTTGATCTTTTGAAGGAGAAGGTATTTTTAAAAACCTGGCAGTTTGTTGGGGATGAGCAATTGGTGAAATTGCCAGAGCATGTCCATCCTTTCGTTTTACTTGAAAACTACTTGACCGAACCCATGCTTTTGTCGAGAGATGCCGATGATAAAATTCATTGCATGACGAATGTTTGCACGCATAGAGGCAATATCATCGCGCATCATCCGGGGAGTCAAAAAAATCTACGCTGTATGTATCATGGACGTCGGTTTAGTTTGAAAGGTGAATTCGAGCATATGCCTGAATTCCAAGATGCCAAAGCTTTTCCCAGGCCTTGCGATCACTTGCATCAGTTTCCAGTGGTGCAGTGGGGACCATTGTTGTTTGCTGGACTAGATGAAAAATTTCCATTTCAGTCTATCATTGATAAAATGAATGAGCGGGTGGGATTCCTCCCAATGGCCGATTTTAGATTAGACACTGCCAGATCCAAGGATTATTTGATCAATGCACATTGGGCCTTATATTGTGACAATTACCTGGAGGGTTTTCATATTCCATTTGTTCATAAAGACTTGAATAGTGCACTGGACTACGGTAGTTATACCACTGAGATTTATGACCTTCTCAACCTTCAAATTGGCTATGCGGATGATGATACGGAGTTGTTCGATTTGCCAGAAGACCATCCGGATTTTGGAAAAAAGGTAGGGGCCTATTACTACTGGGTGTTCCCCAACATGATGTTTAATTTTTATCCCTGGGGATTATCTGTCAATGTGGTGAAACCGATCAATTCAGGTAAAACTAAAGTGTCATTTATCTCTTATGTGTATGATGAATCCAAAATTGACAGCAGTGCCGGAGCCTTATTAGACAAGGTGGAAAGAGAAGATGAGTTTGTAGTAGAAGGCGTACACAATGGCATAAGATCCAATTTCTATCAGGCGGGTCGCTACTCGCCAAAGATGGAAAAAGGGGTGCATCATTTTCATCGATTATTGGCTGAATTTATCAATCGGTAATTGGGAGAATGTGACTTTCAAGAAATTCATCAGTGCGGAGTTCCATCCAACTATATTCTTTCCCAATTAATGAAAAGCCAAGGTGTGAGCCGTAGCTTGGAGTCTCTAGATAAACGTATTTATTATCCTTCACCTTATCATAAGGAAAACAGTTTCCGCCCAGGATAGGATCGTTAAGGGCGTTGACAATCAAATTGGGTCTTGAAATATTATAGAAATAGTTGATGCAAGATGATTTATTGTAAAATTCTTCTTCTGACTTGAGACCATGGAACCTAAGTGTGTAATGTTCAAAATAGTCGTCGAAGGATTGAATATCATCGATGGGTATACTTTTGATCTCTTCGAAAAAATGGGCCTTTAGGCGTAGTTTTTCTTTTAGCTTTTTTAAGAAAACTTTTTCATAGAAACCAAGCGCATTTTTTCGTATAGCTTCAGTGCTATCTTTTAAATCACAGGATACAGAAAATGAAATGCCACCTTTGATTCGGTCGTCAAGTTTGTCTTGAGAACCTAAGTATTTATTCACCAAACAACCACCCATGGAAAAGCCGAGGAGTACGATTTGATCATAAGCATCCGTATGTAAAGCATGGTCGATGACATCCGAAAAATCTTCAATACCGCCGTAATAATATTGTTTGGGTAAACGATTGAGTTCCGAACCACATCCTCGATAACTCCATCCTAGATAATCCCAATTTTTCTGGCTGAAATATTTCGCCGAACGTTTGATGTAGTGCCTTTCATGGCTACCTTCTAGCCCATGGCAAGCAATGAGCAATTTTCGGTTGTTGTTCTTGAGCCACCCTAAATCTAAAAAATCCCCATCTGCAAGAGCTAGTCTTTCATCCGTAAACTCAACCTTGTCAGCCTTGTAAAAAACTGAAGGAATAATTGTTTCTAAATGTCGGCTAGGAAAGTAAAAAGGTCTTGATGTATATGAGCTGTTACTTATTATTGGCACGTAATTGATATCTTTATTAGACTAAAAATATGATAATTCTATATTTAAGTCACACTCATTTTGGATTCTTTTGATATTGTATACCCACCTTCCTAAAAGCATTTCATGATTTACACGCTCATTTTTTCATTGGGGATGTTAGTAGGAACTCCTGCTTCTATAGAATCTATTCTATTGGTGGAGGGTCAGGAGGAGTCAATTCCTTCTTTTGCTGAGGTAGAAACTACATTCAAGTTTCGACAGAGCTATTGGGTAAAAGTGAATATTCAGGTCAATCAAAATGGTGAATATGTTTTGTCTGGAGGTAAAAAATATTTACGCGCCATGACATTTTATGATGAGTCAGGTATGAAGCTGACTTCAGGTAATCATGTAAAAATTGGATTAAACACTGGTTCTCAAACGATCTACATCTTTTATCCTTTTTTCGACCCTAAAGAAGATCATGGAGTGGCTATTTCATTGGTTCCGTCGGCGATATTCTTTGAAAAGGAAACAGCAAGTCAAATGGTTAAAACTGGGTTTCTGGTTATTGTGTTTTTTTTATTTGTCTTGAGTCTTGCCTTTTATGTTGTTGTAAAAAGAAAGGAAGTGATCTATTTGGAGTATGCCTTGTATCTATTTTCGGTGTTTTACTTCTTTGCTTATCAATACGGCTTTTTCGGATATTACTTCGATTGGGTCAACCATATACATCCTTCCCTGGTTTGGATCACATCTGCGTCCATAACAGTTACCTACGTGATCTTTATTCAATCGTTTTTACAGTTGAAGTCAACGGATCCTGTTCTCCAAAAAGTGTTGAATTATGGTATTGGGTTCGTGGTATTTATTGTGTTGGCCGAAAGCGTTTCTTTCTTGTTTTATTATGATATACAACACTCCATTTACTTCACTACTTTTTCATTAGTCATTCAGTTGAGCGCGATGTCTTTTTGCCTCTACAGAATATTTATGCTTAAGTCTGTACTTAGCAAAATTGCATTATTTGGCGCAGGTATTTTGGTGTCAACTACATTATTTGGGCAATTGGCATCTACGCTTAAGTTGGTTGATCAAACCAATTATTTTGTCATGGCCGCATTGGCCATGGAGATATTTATTTTCAACGTAGGCATAGGCATTAGAATGGCTTTAACGAATAAAGCGAGGGAAAAAGCACAAAGCTTATTGATAGATCAGATGAAGGTGACAGAACAAATTCAAAAAGATCAAAAAGACAAATTGGAAGTTGCGGTCACAGAGCGAACAGAGGAGCTCGCTGAAAAGAACAAGCAAAACGAAATGCTTCTGGCTGAAATTCATCATCGTGTTAAAAACAATCTACAAACGATAAGTAGCTTCCTCAGTATCCAACAACGCAAACTCAAAGATCATTCGAGTAAACAAGCGATCATTGATAGCAAAAATAGAGTAATAGCCATGGGTTTAATTCATGAGCATCTCTATAAAAATGCAACTTATGCTGAAATTGATTTCGCTTCTTACTTAAAAGAATTGGTTCAAAATTTAGTAAATATTGGTTCTTCCCTTGATCAGCACATCGAATTGAAACTGGATATTCCGCCTTTACAAATGGATGTTGAAAATGCAATATTACTCGGGTTGATAGTAAATGAATTAGTGAATAATTGTATTAAACATGCATTTTTAAAAATTCAACACCCAAGGTTGAGCATTACTTTTAGTCAGAATGGTACTGATACTGTGCTAAAAGTTTGGGACAATGGGAATGGGAATGAGGATAGTGTAAGCTCATCTGATTCTTTTGGATGGAAAATTATTAAGGCACTTGTAAATAGACTAAAAGCAAGAATTGAATTAAAACAAGATAATGGGTTAGTTGTTGAGATTCATCTTGATTCTAAATATATCAGGGCTAAATAAAAATGTAAGTTTCTGTCATTTGGTGGCGACAATTGCTCTCCAATATATCCAATTGATTAAATTACTCTAAAATCTCAAAACAGAATAACATGCGAATCAATGTGTTAGTCGTGGAAGATGACCCGATTACTGCCGAAGATATTTCTGAGGTACTGCAAGAATGTGGGATGCATGTGGTGGATCGTGTTTCTTCTGGGGAGATGGCTTTAGAAGTAGTCAGAAGTAAAAAACCTGATGTAATCCTGATGGATGTGAACCTGGAAGGAGAATTGGATGGAGTAGTTACCGCTTCTATGCTCAATGAAACCGATAGTATTCCACTCATTTATTTAACTGCAAATTCGGACAAAGTAACGGCATTGCGAGCGATTAATACTCACCCAAGTGCGTTCATAACTAAGCCATTCGATGAATCTCATGTCGTTTATGCTATTGAGCTGGCTTTTAGTAACCATTTGAAGGAGATTTTTGAATCTGAGCAACAGACGTTTAAAGCTCAAGAATCCATTTTCTTAAAACGTGGAGATATATTCGAAAAGGTGATGCTAGAAGATATACTCTATATTCAAGCGGATGGTAGTTATTCACACGTTTATACTAAAAATGGTAAATATGCTTCATCTAATAATCTGAATTCAGTTTGTAAAAATCTTACATTGCCTAGTTTTTTGCGAGTGCATAGATCTTATGTGGTGAACACGAATAACGTAACGGGTTTTGATGTGGATTTTGTCTATTTTGATGATCAGTACATACCCTATAGCAAAAACAATAAGGAGGAGCTGCTGCGAAGATTTAAAAGAATGACCTAAAAATCTGACTATCTATAAGAATGCCAGGGTCAAAAAAAGACTTCCTTCCAACAGGAAGAAAGTCTATTAGGCATGAGGTGGATTCCTTTTTAAATATTCTCATTATATATATCCCCTGAGGCATTTCCAGAAAATGAGTTATTCTTACTGCTGTCTCCAAAATCAACAGAGTTGCTGCTCAGACCAATGATTACACCATAAGATTTACTGTCCTTGATAGTGCAATCAGTGAAATTGAATAGTGCAGTAGATGAGTTGAAAGCTATATTTCCTGCTTGAACACCCACATAAGACAATAGTCCAGCACCAGAAACTGTAGTATGACTAAGTGTGAATATTTCTGTTGATCGAGTGCCTTGCAAATGGATGCCATTCCATCCAGCAGTAGCATCAGCAGCCTCTATGATTACTGGATTCGACGAAGTGCCTGAAGAAACCCAACCACTATGGTTAGTGTTTGAGAATTGAATACCTTTTCCACTTGACACTTTGATATGGACTCCTTCGAGAAGTGTCAGCTTATCATAGTTCTCATTGAATATCAAGTTTTCATCCAACAAATAATAATTGCCACTTCCAAGACCTGGCAGGAAATAACCGGTAGAAGAAGGAGTTGCAGAAGTTTGAGCAAACAATTTAACTGATTCTGCCGTGCTATTGGTGAATGTAGTTGTTTTTGCCGAACTACCATTGTGCAATAGTTTATATACCAAATCTAGTGGACCGGCTATAGCTGCATCGCTATTGTTGTCGAATGTATTGTTGTCACCCGAAATCGAGGAGTAAGCAGTAACAAAGCTAGAGAGGTACAATCCATACCCTCCTGAACCAGAAATCGTGCACCCTGTAAAAGAGGTGAGATGACCTGCTACATAAACGGCAGTTTTTTCTGGAAGGGGATTTCCTGAGATATTTATAAAATCACTACCTGCATCTTCGATAGTCATACTATTAAAGTTGTTGTTTGTTCCATTCAAGTATACGCCTTTCCATTTGGCACCGTCTTTTCCGCTTATTGTGCTATTGCTGGATTGTATGCCACTACTAAATATTAGTGACTGATCGGCTTCCATGGTTATTTCGTTGGATTGAAGATTTACGGATTGGCCAAATTGGACACTTCCTGAGAAATTAATTTTGGCTCCATTTCCAAAAAAGATATTGCTTCCAGTGCCGGCAATTGATGTGAGCTCACCGTCTCCAATAATGGTGGAATATCCTGAGCCCGACAAATGTGCATTCAAGCTTAAAAAGTCATCGAGACCTCCATAAACAGCATGTTCTGCACTAATTGTTGTTGTTGTAGAACCGGTATTTGAAGAGAATTCATTGTCCAGAAAGTAAACGCCGTACGCACCTTCGGCTGTTGTGGAAATATAATCCCCACTCATAGACAATGTACCATCATTGATAATGACCGCTTTTTGATTGTCTGAAAATGCGCTAAATCCTGCTTCTGATATCGTGCTTCCATATGTGTTTAATGTTCCTCCATCATTAATGAGAATGCCTTTCCAGCCTTCTTCTTCCATTGAATTTAAATTGGCCTGACTAATATTAAGTGTACCGTTGATAATAAATCCAGCCCCCTTGCCAAGTTGAATAATCACTTCAGAATTAATAGAAACACTTTGGTCTGTGGGAATGGTAATTTCCTCAATGATGCAATAGTCAACACCATTAAGAACTCTTTTTTCAATGTTGCCAAGAGCAAGAAATTCGTCCGAGGATATATAATAACAACCATTGGCACTGAATGAGATAGTGGAAGTCCAACTTTCGTTATCTATACTCATATTGAAGTTATAACTTCCTTCTTCTGTGACTGAGAATGTGATTTCTTTCATTTCTGGATAAGACCCTGTAATACCTGCAGTTATATCATTTCCATCACTATCAAGAATTTTAGCATTTGAGGGAATGCTGTTTGGAGTGATGTTGAATGAGAAACTTTCCAGATTAGGGTCCACCATCTCTATGGTAATTAGTTGTCCAGGGTTAATTGATTGTGGATAATCTATAGAAAGGTTGATGCCTACATTTGAACCTTTACTGCCGCCGTCATCACTTTCATCGCACGATGATATGAACGTAACAATGAGTAGAGTGTAAAATAATCGCTTCATGATTTTAAAAGTTTAGATGATTTCTCAAAACACTGATTCTGTTATTAAGAATATGTTGAGTCTCGGCTGCTACAGTGAAGTAAAACGAAATGATTCAATGATTGTCATTGCAATTCATGGATGGTATCAAATTCTTTCTAAACGTAGGCTTTTCCTTTGTGAAGGAAAATCAATTAGTGTTAGTTATAACCGCATTGAGGTGGAGAAGAAAACAGAAATATGACCTTTATTGTTTAATTTTAATTACCCAATCCTTGATACAATTTCGTAGACTTGAACCTACATTTTATGATTTCTGATATCAGACAGCGAGTGGCTGCTTCTCCAATACTTGCCGATCTAGTAAATGCGATATTTTTTGGAATACTTTCTATTTTATTCGGGTATGTAAAAATTAAAATGCCTGATTTTGATGGTGTCAGTGCGGATTTTAGAGAGATTCCTTTGCTGATAGCCATTTTCTATTTTAGATCACTGTGGCCAGTGTTTCTTATTTGCGGAATCACTATTCTAACACCTTCTTCTGTGAATTGGGTGACTGTTTATGGTATGCATTTTATTGCACTTGCATTCGTCTGGGTGACGTATCATAAGCTCATCGACCACATAAAAACGGATTGGAAAAGAGCCATCGGTTGGTTTGTAGTATCTACGTTTTACTATTTCTTTTTTATTATTCCTCTATTGATCACTTTCAGTCATTGGTTATCTCCGAAAGAGGGGTTGGATTTTGTTGCGTATTATTTCAATATGCTTCATCTGATCAAATATGAATATATAGTAACAGCACTTGTAACCACTATGTATTTGGTGCAGTTGGATATTAGACGCAAGCTCATAGCGCATGAATTAAGTCTTGAAGAGCAAGTGAAAGATCGAACGCAGAAATTGGCATTAGCGAATGACAAACTGCACAAAATGAATTTGAATTTGGATGAATTGGCTATTCAGCGGTCTGAGCGAATTAAAGAACAACTTAACACGATTAACACATACGCTCTAATGAATTCACATCAATTGCGTGCTCCACTGTCCAATATACTTGGATTGGTTGGACTGTTGAAGAAAGATAAGGAAGAGGAAGAACGTTTGCAGCTGATTGATAACCTAGATCAATCGGCTGTACAGCTGGATGAGATTATCAAAGAAATGAATGAGCTGTTGGAAAAAGAAATGAAATTGCCCTCAGATCGAGCAGACGAACAACACTAATTTAAGCGGGGGGATCAATTGAATTTGTGATTTTACGACGTTTTTATATAACTTTAAAAAGGGTATTGATTTTTGGAATTGGTTTAAAATATTGTATCGTATATTATTTACAACCACCTCCTATGAAAATTTTACTTCTTTTTTCCCTTCTATTTTTTTGTTTTACTAGTTATGCTCAACCTCAATGGGGCGCTTCTCTTAATTTTTTGTTAGGCGCAAAAGAAGCTGCATATGCTGACCCTCCTGATGGGTACGCAGATATGGGGTCGGCTGTGATGCTCAATGGCAACGTAGGGTTTCCATGGGGAGACTGGCTACTGGGCGGAGGCTATTTTCATGCAGCACCAGGTATGGATATCGGTGGATTTGATGCCAGCTTTATTGAACTGGGCTTTTTTTTAGGACCAAATTTTGAAATTGCTGACGATCACGAATTGCGTGTGACTGCTGAAATTGGATTTAGACAGTGGTTTTCTAGTGACCTAGACAATATGTCTGCACTTGGCACCAATCTTTTAGCCACTTTCATTTTTAATAAAGACAATACGATTTCGCCAGCCATCAATTTGGGGTTCAATGCGCAACCTGCGGGTGGAAATGATGATGTGTTTTTCAGTCATTCCCCTCAAATGTTAATTGGTGGTGGAATTATCTTCCATCCTGATTGATATTATCAGGTGTTTGCACTACAATATGCGGAACAGCATTGAGATCCCAATCAATAACCAGTCCTTCGGCCAGTTGATTTGCTACATTTTTTCCATAGAGAACCTCACTTAGGTACAAGGCTGCTTCGAAAGACTTGGCGCCTCCAGCAGAAGTGATGAATTTGCCATCATGTACAAATAAAACGGAATCGTGAATGACTTGATTAGGATACCTTTCACGGTAGGCATTGATATCACCAGGGAAGGTGGTAGATGCTACATCAGTCAATAATCCTGCTTCTGCTAGCACAAAAGCCCCATCACAATGAGATGTAACGAATTGTGCCGAAGCAGCCACTGTTTTTACAAAATCCAGCATCAGGGAATCTTTTAAATCCTTGTTTAAATGGCCTTCTGCACTTGGAACTACAAGGATATCAATGGGAGGCAAACTGTCCGAGGTGTAATCAAAGTCAGGTAAAATCCTAATACCTTCAAAGGTGACAATAGGCGCTAATGTATTGGCTACCATAAAGACATTCATCGGTTTGATACTGTCTCTGAATATCGTATGATTAAATATGTCGTATGGAGCAGTCAGTTCAGTATTGAAAGTGCCATCTATAATTAAGAAGGCCACATTATAGCGGCCCTCTTTAATATTTTTATATCGATCAACAGAATTTTCAGTCTCTACATTCACTGTGCATGAAACACAGATCAAAAGAAGCCAAGAAGCAAATATCTTATTCACTATTGTGGGATAGTTTGAAATTCTACAGGAGCTTCTTTGTCTTTGAATGAAGCTCTAGGTTTCAAGTTTAAGGTTTGGAACATTTGTTTGTCCATGTCTTCTTCCGGATTTGGTGTGGTCAATAGTTTGTCGCCAGCGAAAATAGAATTGGCTCCTGCCAAGAAGCATAATGCCTGCTCCTCTATATTCATTCTTACTCGACCTGCAGATAGTCGTACCATAGCGTTTGGCATGATGATTCTAGCGGTTGCTATCATTCTTATCATTTCCCAGATTGACACTCTAGGCTGATCTTCTAGGGGTGTACCGTCTACAGGTACCAAGGCATTTACAGGCACTGACTCGGGGTGTTCTTCAAGTGTTGCCAACGTGTGTAGCATACCCACACGGTCATCATGACTTTCTCCCATACCAATAATACCTCCTGAACATACCGATATTTTGGCTTTTCTCACGTTGTCTAGTGTATCCAGTCTATCGTCGTAAGTTCTGGTAGAGATGATTTCATCGTAATGCTCTTCGCTAGTGTCCAGGTTGTGGTTGTAGGCATAGAGACCAGCGTCTTTCAGTTTTTCAGCTTGTTCCTCTGAAAGCATACCTAGAGTACAGCATACTTCCATGCCCATGCCATTCACCCCTTTTACCATTTCTAGTACCTTGTCGAAATCGCGGTTGTCACGCACCTCTCTCCAGGCAGCACCCATGCAAAATCTGGTGCTACCATTTTCCTTTGCTTCTCGAGCAGAATCTAGAACTGTATCCACCTCCATTAATTTTTCAACCTTCACATCTGTATGGTATCGAGCTGCTTGTGGACAGTAGGCACAGTCTTCCGGACAGCCACCAGTTTTTACAGAAAGCAAGGTACAAACCTGCACTTCATTGGGATCATGGTACGCACGATGCACGGTAGCCGCGCGATACACCAAGTCCATAACGGGTGTATTGTATATTTCTGTAATCTCTTCTCTGGTCCAGTCGTTTCGAATGATCATGCTCAAAAATCTTTATTAGGTAGTTAATATAATGAATCGCTAAATTAGAATATTTTGATTATTTCAAGTCTTAATTTAGAAGGTTTCATTTATAAGATTTGTTTCGTTAGTATGTTGATCTAATTCTATCAAAATCCATAAATTACGATCATGATAGCAACTTTTGGAGAGATACTTTTGAGACTGACACCACCTGACAATGGCATGATTCAGCAAATGGGTTCGTATGATGCAAACTTTGGTGGCTCTGAAGCCAATGTTTCCATTTCCTTAGCTAATTACAATATGCCTACCAAATTTGTTTCGGCACTTCCGGATAACGAATTGGGCAAAGCAGCTATTTTTGAATTATCTAAATACAAAGTAGATACTGAGTTCGTGCGAATTCAAGGTAAAAAAATGGGCCTGTACTTTGTAGAAAAAGGTTCTTCTATCCGCGGTAGTAAGGTGATTTATGATCGTGAACATTCTTCTTTTGCCGAGTTGCAACCATCAGATTTGGATTGGAATAGAGTTTTTGAAGGAGTAGATAGATTTCACTGGTCGGGCATAGCACCGGCTGTGTCTCAAAATTGTGCAACAGTGACCTTGGAAGCTGTGAGGCAAGCTGCGAGTATGGGGATTGAAATCTCTACTGACCTTAATTTCAGATCTTCGCTCTGGGGTTATGGAAAAAGCGCAGATGAAGTCATGCCCGAATTGCTACAGCACACCACTCTGATGCTAGGTGACCCTAGATCAATGGAAATCATGACGGGCATCAAGAATCCATTCGAAGGTGACATCAAGAAGCAACTAGATCAGCTGCCTGCTTATTATGATACAGTATTTACAAAATTCCCAAACCTCAAGTGGATAGCTACTTCGCTGCGTACCATCGTGAATGACACACATCACAGGTGGATGGGTGTGATATACGATGGTTCTACACTTCATCAGTCTGTCGAATATGATTTGTACCCTTTGGTGGATCGAGTAGGAGGAGGAGATGCATTCATGGCTGGTCTCATATATGGTCGAGCCAAATACAACGACCCACAACAAACGATCAATTTTGCTACGGCAGCCTCAGGTATCAAGCACACCATTTCTGGTGATTTCAATTTAGTGTCTGTTGATGATATTAATGATCTTCTGAAGCGAGGTGGTGCAGGGAATATTAGCCGGTAAATTTTTACTAGAGGAATTATCCAAATTAAGGCTTTGCCCATTCCACAATGTCCGGTACCTCGAGAATTTGTTTTTCGGGTAGACTTGTAGTGATGTTAATCATGGCAAGGCCTAATTCTTTCAAAGTTGAAACATATCTCGGAAAAAAGATTCTTAATATTGGGAAAAGAAAACCAAATAAAGAATAGAACGTTTGGTGGTTTTTGAGACCTTTAGTTGGCTGTAGATACCCTGGGCGAAACATGTAGGCTTGTTTGAAAGGTAGATTCAGAAGCTCATTTTCAGTCTTGCCTTTTATCCTTGCCCACATTTGTTTTCCATTCTCCGAACTATCTGTGCCTGCTCCAGATACATAACAGAATGAAAAATATGAGTTTAAGGAAAGTATCTTTTGAGCGAAGTCTAGTGTCAGGTCATAAGTCAATGATCGATACAGATCTTCTTTCATATTAATGGCAGATACCCCCAGGCAGTAGAAACAGGTGTTGTACTCAATCAGTGAATTCTCTATAGGAGTCAAGTTCGTAAAATCTTCATGGATCACTTCGGTCAATTTCTCATGTAAAATGCCTCCTGGCCTTCGATTAATGACTAGTACTTTTTCCACATCAGGATGAAGCAGACATTCATGTAAAACACCTTCTCCGACCATACCAGTTGCCCCAGTTAATATGACTTTTAGTTTCCTCTTCATTTAAGTCAAAGATTCATTATTCACAACCCTCACTAAGCTGCTGATTCTCAGTTTTAGTAACCGTAGGGATATCCTGATCCGAGCCAATGTTGACGCAACTCAGATCAGGATTGTTGTGTATCGTCAGATGAACCAAAGATGAAAGACTGCTTACGTCTAATTTGGTGAGAGAATTGCTGGATATCCACAGGTATTCTATAAGGTGGTTTACTTGTACATCTAAGTTTTGAATTTTATTGTCGGATAAAACGACTGTTTCTAAAAGGGGATTCTCACTAAGGTCAATACTTACCAGATCATTGGTTTTCAGGAAAAGGTTTTTCAGATCACCGGTTCCGCTGAGGTCGATGGTTTCAATGTCGTTGTCACCAGCAAATACTTTCTCGACCGCAGAGTTACTTACATCCAATTCTTTCAAATAATTAAACGAAAGCTGCACGTTATTGAGCTTTTGTTTATTGGATAATCCGTTTACAGCTCTAAGTTCATTTGATTCCAATTGAACGTAGACCAAGTTCTCATTTTTTGAAAAATCAATTTCAGTCAAGAGATTGGCGATCAAAGATACCGAATCGAGTTTCAGATTGTTCGACAAATCAACCGTTGTGAAATCATTATACGAAGCCGATAAGAAGGTTAGATTAGTGAAACCTTCGATTCCGGTCAGATCAATAATCACTGTGTCTTGCCTTCCTTTAAGTACCAACCTCGATATGGACTCCGCATCCGATTTTAAAATTTGCTGATTGATGGTAGTGTCTGAATCTATACCTTGATTGATGAGTTGGGCTTCAAAACTTTCGTCAGGAATTTGAATGTATAAATCGGTGTTTGAGTGGTCATCTTGGTCGCAAGCCAGCAACCACATCGCTAATCCCAAATAAGCGATGCTTGAGTAAAATACTTTGGTCATTGAGTAATTGTAATGAGTTTTTGAATCTTTGACTTATGGCATACGGGAGGGAGGGTAAAAGGATGGGGGTAGCGTGAAATTATTTTAGTGGTTCTATATCCATCAGAGTTACCCTTTACAAATCCCCATCAGAGTTACTCGATAGAGAACTCTGATGTACTCAATTCCCTCAGAGTCCCTTGCAGGTGACTCTGAGGGGAATAAATACTTTGGTCATTGAGTAATTGAAATAAGTTTTTGAATCTTTGAAATATGGCATACGGAGGAGGAGGTAAAAGGATGGGAATTCATTGAGATTTTTCAATGTATTTCAAAGTTTCAATATCCATCAGAGTTACTCGGTAGAGAACTCTGATGTACAGAGATACGACCGAGCAACCTTAGAGTCCCTTGTCAGGTGACTCTGAGGGAATTAAAGAGGTTACCCAGAGTAACCTCTTTTTAACCTTTTGTACTATTTAATCTCCACCTCAAAAGGCATTCTCGCCTGCACACCTTGATATTTTTCTAGTTCCTTGATGGCGTCTATGTATTTGGCCATTTCGCCATAGTTGGCATGGAAGATTCTGGTTTCGGTTTCTTCTAGCACAGAGCTGAAGATTTCCTCCCATTTGGATTTCAAAGTAGGGTAATATTTGATGGCATAATCATCTGAGATACCCGCTTTCTCAGCGGCTAGGGTTACCGCATCATTGTAAGTACCCAGAATATCCACCAGCCCTCTTTCCTTGGCTTGGCTTCCTGTCCACACTCTACCAGAAGCCACGGCTTTGATATCGTCTTGAGTCATGCCACGGCCTTCAGCTGCTTTGCCAGTAAAGGTCTCATAGCCACGTTCTACGGAGGTTTGGATGATGGCTTTTTCCTGAGGGTTCAAAGCACTGGATACTCGATACAAGTCTGAGAACTGTCCGGTGCTCACGCCATCGTTGGTGATGCCTAACTTGTTTTCTAAGAAACCACCCAAATTTGGAATCATACCGAAGATGCCGATCGAGCCAGTGATGGTCATAGGTTGTGCGATGATCGTATCGCATGGCATAGCCATATAGTAGCCACCTGATGCAGCCATGTTTGACATAGAGGCGATGACTGGTTTTTCTTTCTTGGTCAACATGATTTCATTCCACATCACATCAGAGGCTACCATAGATCCACCAGGGGAGTTGATACGGATGACAACCGCTTTCACTCTTTTACTCTCTCTGGCTGCTTTGATAGCTTTTACGAATTTTTCAGAACCAACCGACTCTAAATCGCCGTTTCCAGACACGATTTCGCCATCTGCTACGATCACAGCTACTTTGTTTGAAGAGTAGTCATAGTCAACCGTCTTCATATAGCTACTTAGGTTGATGAATTTGATTTTATCATCTTGAGTCAAGTCCATTCTTGTTTTGATCATATCTTTCACCTGATTTTCATAGGCTACCTTGGTGATCAATCCAAACTCTGCTGCGTCCTCAGCTTTTCGTATGAGCATCTGATCAGAAATTTCGCGCAAGCGGTTCAGTTCTATATTTCTTGATATGTTTACATTTTTCAGGATGTTATCATAAATATCATTGACGAATGAGGTCATCTGTTCTTTGTTGGCCTCGCTCATGTCTTTTCTGAAGAAAGGCTCTACGGCACTTTTGTAAGTGCCTACTCTGAAAATTTGGGCCTCTATGTCCAGTTTGTCAAACAGTCCTTTGAAGAAGGTTATGCTCGCATTTAATCCGTTGAATTCTAAAGAACCAATAGGGTTTAAAACAATTTCATCAGCCACAGAAGCTACATAATAGTTGCCTTCTGATATAAACTCACCATAACTATAAATGAATTTTCCAGATGACTTGAAGTCCTCCAGTGCGAGTCTGATTTCGTCCAAGGCGGCATAGCCACCACTGATATATCCGTGTTCTAAATAAATACCTTCAATGTTGCTGTCATGCTTTGCTGCTTCAATGGAAGCCAAGGTCTTCAAAAGTGGGAGCTGGGCATCTCCTTCGTCCGGAAATATTTCTGCAAAGGGATCTTCCGCAACACGCTCTGAGATCATGCCGCTCAGATTGATATATAATACGGAGTTTTCTTCCACTACAGGCATTTCTTCTGAGCCTAGGGCTGCGATTACCCCAATCATGGCTGGTATAAACACGATAAAAAAGAGGATGCAAAAAATGAATAATGCGGTGATTGTCGAAAGGACAGATTTAAAGAAGGACATAAAATTAGATTTCTTTTATTTTCTATTATTGCAAAACTATTAATTTCAGCTGTAGGCTGATTCAGTTTCAAAGATAATATATGAGCCGATGCTACTTGCTATTGGGTACCAACATAGGTGACAAAAAGCAGAATTTATTACAAGCAAGAGAATCTATTACCGAACGCATTGGTGTAATCGCCAAACCATCGGGTATATATCAAACCTCGGCTTGGGGAAAAGAGGATCAGGATGACTTTCTTAATCAAGTGCTGGCAGTAGAGACTAGCTTGAATCCAGAGCGTTTGTTAGGGACCTGTCTGGAAATAGAAAAAGATTTAGGACGAGTGCGTTTTGAACACTGGGGGGAGCGGCTGATTGATATTGATATTTTGTATTATGAAGATCAAGTGATCACTAGTCAACGATTGACCGTGCCACACCCTGAAATTCAGCATAGAAGATTTACCTTAGTGCCTTTGGTTGAGATAGCACCAGATCAAAAACACCCAAAAATGAACCAAAGCAACAAAGACTTGTTGCGGATTTGTACTGACCCACTAGAGGTGGTGAAAATTGATTAATTATGGAGTATTATGAATACTTATTGATCTTTGGTTCTGGGTTGATCGCCGGTTTTATCAATGTAGTAGCTGGAGGCGGGTCATTGTTGACTTTGCCAATATTAATTTTCCTTGGTCTGCCACCTGCCATGGCCAATGGCACCAATCGAGTCGGTATCTTTCTTCAAAACATATTTGCGGTGAGTGGTTTTAGGAGCAAAGGGGTTTCTTCTTTTCGTTTTTCTATTTGGCTGTCTATATCTGCTTTGATTGGAGCTATTATCGGAGCTAAAATAGCAGTGGATATCAGTGGCGAATTGTTCAATAGAATATTGGCCATCGTAATGATGATGGTGATCGCACTCACGGTATTCAAAAGGAAGAAAAAGAGTGAGGAAGGCGTGGAACTGATGAGCAAAGGACGCCAAACCGCTAGCATCATCGCATTTTTCTTTGTAGGTATCTATGGTGGGTTTATACAGGCAGGCGTAGGATTTATCATCATTGCCGCGCTCACTGGAATCAATCACTTGTCTCTGGTAAAAACCAATAGTATCAAGGTGTTTGTAGCACTGATTTACACTCTGTTTGCATTGATTGTCTTCACCTGGGAGGGGCAGGTCGACTGGGTGCTCGGATTGACTTTAGCTGCTGGAACCTCCATTGGGGGTTGGTTTGCCAGTAGATGGTCTGTAGACAAGGGTGACCAATGGATTCGTTATTTCTTGATTGTGACCGTATCCATCATGGCGGTGAAGTTGTGGTTCTTTTAGTCGCCTAAAAGCTGGTCTATTACCAAAGGATCTTCATCTAATAAGCTAGGGGCTGTGCCTGTACCTACTATTTCCCAATATTGCTGATATACCGAAGAATAACGAATAACAACTTGGGCATCTTGTGATCTGAAAAGGTTAGCGATTGGATGAGACCTGATTGAATCGTATGAAATATTAATTGGCCAAACTTTCACTCCGGGTTCTATTACTCTACCTTTGCGCAACGATGAGGTGCCAAGCGGGTAACGGATTTTCAACGTGTCTTTGTAGTAATGAGCAAAACTTGCAGGATCCAGTTGGTAAACTGAGTCTTTGAAAATCACTTGAATGTCTTCAAGAATGGCGGGTCCCAAACCTGTGTTTTTTAATTCTAGTTGATATCTGGAATCAGAATTGTTGTTCCACAGTTCTAGTTTTGGAAACGAAGTTTTTTCCTGATGCTCACGCATGATCTGTGATTGATACACAAGCGTAGCTAATGTGGCTACACTAATAATAAAGGCCGAAACACTGAAAATCTTATCGCTATCCCATTTAGACATATTGAATGCTTTTAAGTTTTGGTGAAAATAAGAAATTCTCCAAAAACCTACTATGCTATTTGAGTAATGCTAAGTCCTTAGGGGTATCGATGTCTACCTGAGCTTCTGGGTAAGAAATGATTTGTGCGTTTTTGAAGTGTTTTTGAATAACTTTTTTCGCACCCTGGTCACCTTTTAGATTCAGTAAATCAAGAAATGTTTTTCTATTGAAAATGGCTGGTGCACCGTAGGACTTATCATATCCGCAGGCGGTAATCAAATGATCAGATTCTTGATGGAAAAAGACCAATTCGCTAAGCATTTGCTTAGTCACATGCAACTGATCGCATAGTAGAACGAGGACGTCTTTAGTATAGCGATCCTTATTCAATATTTGCTGTATGCCGAAAGAAACGGTGCTGCCCATGCCTTGTTGCCAATGGTCGAAATAGGCAATCGTCGCACTGGTGTGGGAAATAACAGGCATAATTTGTTCATGGCTGCTACCAAGAATAACAACGATTTCATCAGAGATGGTGGCGGAGGTCTCAATTACATTTTCGAGCAGGGTCTTTCCTTTGAAATGTAGCAGTTGCTTAGGTTGCCCTAACCGACTAGAGCTGCCTGCTGCTAGAATCAATATGGTAGGTGAATGGCTAATCGGCTTTTCTTTTGGGGAAGAAGTTTTTGAGATACACTTGACGAAATACTTGATCCTCTTTACCATCTCTATGGTGGATAGGGCCAGTTCTGTACTTGATGAATCCGCCAGATCTGTTGGAGAATTTGGCTTGAATTTCACTAATGATCGATACAGCTATCTCATCAGGCGTTTCAGCGCCAATGTCCAGGCCAATAGGTGCGTGGATGCGATCCATTTGGTCTGTGGTAATTTCAATCTGAAACTTATCCTTGAGTGTTTTGAATATTTTGTCTGCTCTTTTCTTGGGGCCAAGAATGCCAATGTACGGTGCATCACTGCCAATGATTTGTCGCATTACTTCTTCATCGTATTTCAGATTATGTGACATCAGTACCACTGCTGTGAAAGGTGTGATTTTTATTTCCTGGTCTACAAATTCTCTTTTGCATGATTGAAGCTCATTGGCTAATGGGAAGTTTATTGGGACTAGATGAGCCACACATTCGTCGGTCACTCTTACATTCCAACCGAGCACGTGCGCCAGTTCGGTCACTGGTTTAGCATCAAACCCACCACCAAAAATCAGGAGGTCTATACCCGGTTGGATGAGTTCGAGGAAGACTTTTATTGACTTGTTTTCTATTGCGTATTCCTTGATTATAGGTTTTTGGTTTTCTACTACCAGTTCAAGGTCAGAGATCAATTGCTCCTTCAAAAGTATATTCGAACCTTCTAGCTTTCTTTTGTCATTGAAACTAACCTTTGTCCCTACGGAAATTTTATTGGTAGCTGATTCGAATACCACAGCATGTGCTCCCACATTTTCATATTCCAAGAAGGCCTCCAGTTGAGTGATAGGGTTCGATTCACTTTCGGAATCAATAGGTTCTATGAGTATGTCGATGATTCCATTGCATCCCAGTCCTATGCCCAATTGATTGTCCTCATCGTTGGATGTGTCGTAAGTAACAGTTCGTGATTCTCCGCTAAGAATGACTTGACGTGCTTTCCGCAATGCGTCTCCTTCTAGACACCCACCACTGATAGAGCCTACCCATCTGCCATTGTCCAGCATGAGCATCCTTGCGCCTGGACTTCTGTACGAAGAGCCTTTGACTTGAACGACAGTGGCTAATGCAGCCTTCCTTTCTTTGAAATCAACTTTATTGTAGGCTTCTAATATGGTTTTAAATTCTTTCATTTCATCTTTTGAATATCTGCCACATTCAATTCCTCGGCTGTTCCTCCCCAGCTATTGCGAATATAATTCAGTACATCAGCTATTTCTTGATCAGACAAAGGCACTGGATCCATTATACCAAAATAAGTTACATCATTAACTACCAATTCTCCTTCCAGTCCATTAAGTATCGCGTCAACAGCTTTGGATACATCATTTTTAAAGTAGTCTGAGTTTGCCAACGGCGGAAATGCACCTGAGATACCTTCTCCATTTTCCATGTGGCAAACCATGCACTCATTTTGATAAATTTGTTTCCCTCTTGACATGCTTTCATCTAAAGTTTGACCTTGGGAATGGTGACCAATTACGCAAAATGAAAAAGCGATGAAACTAAGTTTCAACACTGCCTTTCTAAATGTGATATCCAATTTTTTGATCTTGATGATGAATAATTATCAGTATAAATATAAGGAAAAGAGGAGGTATATTTATTTCTTCGTGACGAACAACCATCAAGCCCTTATCAACGGTTATAAATCACCATTAAAATACAGCTTATGTCCATAGATTGGAATCAGGTCAGAAATAATTACCAGCTACCGAAACAGCGAACATATTTTAATTCGGCTTCATTCGGAGCCATGTCTAATCAAACGGTTCAAGTACAAATGGACTGTTTGCGACTTTGGCAGCACGAGGGAAACCGCTTGAATGAAAGAACCAGTGAAGCAGTAAAAAAGATTCGGAATGAAATACTTGACATGACGAATGCGCGGCATCATGGTGTGGCCATTATTCCGGATGTAAGTACAGCCATGAATCAGTTGGCGGAAGTACTTCAAGATAAGCGAAAAGTCGCCTTGCTAAAATCAGACTATCCGGCCACTAGCGCGCCCTGGCTGGCCAGAGGATTTGAAATTGAATGGGTTGAAAGGAAAGGTTTTGGGTTTGAGTTGTGTGACATTGAAGATGCTATCGCTAATGGTTCAAAAATCTTGGTGTTGAGCTGGGTGATGTACAATTCAGGCACTTGCCTGGATTTGAAGGCAATAGGTGAAATGTGTAAAAAACATGGTGTGGTATTTATTGTCGATACCACGCAGGGTTTGGTGGCTAATCCATTGGATTTGAGTGAAACTCATGTAGACATAGTTTTGGCTTCAGCATTTAAATGGATGCTAGGTGGCTATGGGATTTCTATTGCTATAGCTTCAGATGAGTTTGTGTCTAATCACAATATTCCTTTCGCAGGTCAGAATACGATTATTGACAATGAGCGGGGTGTAGATGAAGAGGATAATTACAGGCAAGGAATTGAGCGTTTGGAGTTGGGGCATTTTAAGATTCAGCAAGTGCTAGCCTTGGAAAATGCTTTGTTAGAATTGAAGGAATTAGGTTTTGAAAATATTCAAGAACGAACAGTTCAGCTGAGAGATTATTTGCTCAAGTCATTGAAAATGATTGACGTAGAAGTAATTACGCCGGCACCAATGAGTAGTAACATTTTAATGATAGAAGCCACTCCTGCAAGAGTGGAAAGGCTGAAGCAGTCGAATATAGACTTTACCTTTCGTCATGGCTTGATTCGTTTGGGTTTTTACTTTTACAATAACGAGAAGGATGTTGATCGATTAATTCAAGCCTTGAAATAGAATTTAAGTTCAATTGAGCTAATATTACCTTCAGTTTATTCAAAGAACCCAGCACTTCATCAGAATTATGCTAAATCTCAATTTTAAGAAAGACATTTTGCCGCACGTGGTAGCGGTAATTATTTTTTTGGTAGTCACGTTGATTTTCTTTGCTCCTGTTATTTTCGAGGATAAGGAACTCCCTCAACACGACATTACACAATGGAGAGGTGGAGCTCAGGAGCTGATTGATTACCGAGAGAAAACAGGAGAGGAAGGGCTTTGGACAAATTCTATGTTTGGAGGAATGCCGGCCTATTTAGTCAGTATTAAGTTTTCTGGCGAGTTGCTTAGCTACCCGTATGAGATTTACAAACTAGGATTGCCTAACCCGCTGTATTTAGTTTTTACAGCTTTGCTTTCTTTCTACATCATGATGAGATGCTTTCAAGTCAGAACAGGTCTGGCCATAGCTGCTGCGTTGGCCTTCGGTTTTACGGGATTTATTATCATTAGTGTTGGTGCCGGACATAACATGAAAGTAGCTGCTGTTGCATTTATGCCATTGGTGCTTGGGGGCATTCATTTTGCAATAGATAGAAACAGAATTTGGGGAACGATAATCACCGCGTTGGGATTGGCTATGCAACTCAAGTTTAATCACCTCCAAATCACGTACTATTTGCTAATCCTAACGGTGCTCTATGGAATATTTGCATTGATTGCCGCAATTAAGGAGAATACTCAAAAAGAGTTTTTTAAAACCATTGGCGTTTTGGTTATAGCGGCTTTGTTGGCCGTTGGGGCAAATTTCGGGAAATTATGGTCTGTCATTGAATATAGTCCCTATTCAATTCGAGGAAAAACTGAATTATCGGCTGATGCCAATGACCGAACATCTGGATTGGATAAAAGCTATGCTTTTCAATATAGCAATGGGATTTTGGAGCCGATTGTGTTATTCATCCCAAATTTTTTTGGTGGATCATCCAGACAGGATTTAGGAAACAATTCCAATCTGGAAGAAGCATTACGCAAGAATGGATTAGACAATAGACAAATTGCCAATCAGGTAAAGAATGCTCCAGCATACTGGGGAGATCAACCGCTTACAGCACCTTATTACGCTGGCGCTATTGTGGTGTTTTTGTTTGTTTTAGGAATGTTGGTATTGGAAGGTCGAATTAAGTACTGGTTACTAGCCGGAGTTTTAGTTGGCATCGTACTAAGCTGGGGAAGTAACTTTGCCTCCCTGAATTATTTGCTCTTTGATTACTTACCTGGATACAACAAATTTCGCTCAGTAACCTTCACCATTATCATGACTGTTTGTTGCTTGATTACAGGTGGTTTCTTAGGGTTAGAGAAAGTGTTTTCTATGAGTTGGTCAAAACAGTTACAAAAGAAACTGGTAATTGCCTTTGCAGTTACTGGTGGGTTTGCTTTGCTGTCCGCACTTTTTGCTGGTATTGGAGGATATTCTGGTGCCGTTGATCAGCAATTGGCAGCTTACCCAGAATGGTTTCTTAATGCGTTGAAAGCAGATCGACAGCGCCTGCTGCAAGCAGATGCTTGGCGAACTTTCTTTTTCATTGTAGCGGTAGTTGTGCTAATCTGGCTGAGTCTCAAAGGTAAATTTAAAACTCAGTTGACTGTGGTTGCCATTGCTTTCCTAGTCGGCTTGGATATGTTCACCGTAAGTAAACGATTCATTTCTAATGACTCCTTCGAGCGCAAATCAAAAAACCATGGCTTCGTTGCTTCAGAGGCAGACCAGCGAATATTAAGGGATAGCGACAAAAGTTACAGGGTATACAATCTGATCAATGGATTTAATGACGCCAAGACGTCTTATTTTCATCAGTCTGTTGGGGGATACCACGGTGCTAAAATGAGAAGATATCAAGACTTGATAGAGCAAGCCATATCACCAGAGACTTCAATGCTAATAGATGGATTGCAAAAGGGAGTTCCTGCCTTCGATCAAATTGGTGTCTTGAATATGCTGAATACAAAATACTTTTTGGCAGGTGCAACGGCTAATGCAGTAATTCCAAACCCATATGCTAATGGAAATGCTTGGTTTGTTTCCAAAGTGGTGAAGGTAAGTTCGGCGGATGAAGAAATGGAAAAAGTGAATGTCATAGATACTAAAACAATGGCGGTTCTGGACGAGTCCAAGTTCGAACTGACTCAAGCATCATATAGCACCAATGGATCCATAAGCTTGGAGGACTACAAGCCGAATCAATTGACATACGTTTCTGAAAATTCAGCAGACGGATTTGCAGTGTTTTCTGAGGTTTATTATGAAAAAGGATGGATAGCGAGTATTGATGGAAATGAAGTGCCAATTAAAAGAGTAAATTATGTGCTCAGAGGATTGGAGATTCCAGCTGGTAAGCATGAAATTGTATTCGAGTTTAAGCCCAAATCTTATTATACCGGAAATGTTATTTCGGGTATTTCGAGTGGCATATTGATGCTATTATTTCTAGGTGCGATTGGTTTCTCAATGAGAAAAAAAATAGTCTTAGCGGATTAATTTTTGATAATATGTTTTCCCAAATTTACTCGAAGGGTAATTGTATTTGTTGGCAATAGCTTGAGCGCCATTCTCACCAAATTTTTTGCGCAATGGTGTATTACTGTAAAGCTCAATACATTGTTTGGTAAAGTCTGTAGGGTTGTCAGATTTGTGAATTAGGCCCCATTTTTCGTTCTCAATAAGGTTTTTTTGTGCCGGACAGTCACTAGCCAATATTGCCTTACCGAGCATGGCATATTGAAACAATTTGTTGGCGTAGGTGGTGTCATGGTGGACATTCCTAAGCAGTGGACAGATACCAATATCGGCAAGGTGGATGTAATCGGATAGTATCTGCTCCGATTGCCATCCTTCAAAGGAGATGTGAGATGCTACTTTCATTTGAACGGACAAAGCGTGAAGTGACTCATCGTTGTTGCTTGCTCCAACCACTATCAGATGAAAATTTGAAATTTCTTTTAGTATTTCGGGTATAGCTCTTATGACAGATTCTATTCCTCTTCTCTTACCAGTGTCTCCTATATAAATGGCCTTAAAATATCCTTTGAATCTATCTTGAAGTGCTGCATTGTATTCTTTTTTTACAAATGATGGGTCCGTGAAATTGGGGAGTACTAGTGTCTTTGAAGAGCCAACTCCTGTTCTTTGTTCCAGCTCCTCCTTTGCATCACTAGTCACTACAATGATACCATCTGATTTTATGATAAATTCTTCCTCTTTTCGTTTCCATACGGAAGGTTTGATTAACAATTTGCCCAAGCCCTTTTGCAGGTGAGGGTAAAACTTCATGATTTCAGGTACATTCTCATGAATGTCTAGTACCACTGGTATGTTCCTTTTTGCCGTGATTTTAAAAACCGGTTCAGCCAGATACATATTGTGTAAATGGACAATGTCTGGATTCGACTTGCTAATGAAGTCAGCAAGCTTTTTATTCATGAGTAAGTGATAAAGTGGAATCGAATAGGCTAATGCTGATAATTTGTACATCCACTTTTCGCAGTAATACCTGTGCACATGTATACCCTTGTAAATCTCTACACCGGCCCTTTGTTTTTGATAGGTCACACAGAAAAGGTGTATTTCGATCCCTTCAGAAATTAGGAATAAGGCCTGATTTTCTATCCGTGGATGAGTGGGGTATTCTCCATGGAATACCATCCCAATTACGAGCTCACTATTCTTGGTTTCATTCATAGGTTACTAACTTTTCAATTTTTTCATAGACTCTCTGAGAACTCTTGTCGTCCGGGTATTTATGAAATCTCGCTCTTACTTTCTCTCTTTTTTCAGTGTCCAATTTAGGATTGTCCAAATATTTTTTAATGTCAATTAAAAAGTTCTCAAAGTCATAAACTTTGGCTCCTGGTGTCACTTCATCATAGTTAAAGTTCAAACCGCGATATTCTGAAAACCAATCCAAATCATATGGAATAAAAAGGGTAGGTGTATCAATTAAGAGTCGGTCTATGTACGAACTGCTATAATCTGTGATCAACAGATCAATCACAGACATTAATTCGTTGATCTCCTGAACCACATCTCCGTCGCATACCCTGATCCATTCGTTTTCTTCTAGGTTATGTTCGATCAATTCATTTTTGTGAATTCTAAGTAATAGAATAATGTTGTTATCCCTCAAAAACTCTATCATTTTTTTTAGGTCAAAATCTACAAAGGGAAATAGTTTGGTTTTTCCACTATCTCGGAAAGTAGGAGCATACATCAATACTTTTTTGTTTTTGATGTAAGGTATGCTATCGATGATTTTATGGTTTGTAATGAAAGTGAAATCATTTCGTGGATAACCCGTTACCCACATGTTTTCACGTTTGGTGCGATAACACGCACTCATGATATCTGCCTCCTCCTCCGACATGACTACCAATCCATCAAAGTCTCCTAATACCTTGCTTTTTTGCTTCTCAGTTAAAAAATGACTGTCTATTCCAAGTTTTTTTATCGGAAATCCGTGCCAAACATTTACCAGTGCTTTGTCCGTGTTGGTACATTTGAATGGGGTGACATCGTATGGTCCATGAGTGAGCACAAAGGCCTTGGCATATATTACTTTGAATAAGGCACGAAAAGAATATGCATAGAAAAAATTGTCAGGGTAATCTACTTTATGCTTTTTGTACTCCTCGTAATTTCTGGTGATGAAATAAGGTTTCAGCTTTGTATTGGATTGAAGCATGTATACAAACAATGCTTTGCTATTGCCATTAATATTAGTTCCGGCTGAACTTCCAAGAATAATTTGTGGCTTGCGACGCTTGTCGACTTTTGAAATTATGATTTGAAGAATCCTTAAAAAAAGACCATAAACCTTAATCAGTCGTTTTCCCATAGGAGAGTTTTACTTTTTGCGCCAAATCTAATCTAAATGCCCTAACAATACAGGGATTATTAAGCTTACAATTCAGTGCTTCATGAGGCTATCACAAAAAATACTATCTTCGCCACTTTAATGAATTAATCTATGAGTGATAAAGAATTTTGGGAAGACTTTTATTCTAATAAAAAAGGAACGCTAACGCCATCGCCTTTTGCAGAGTATGTTTTGAAAGAACATCAGTTAAAGGGTTCATTGATTGAGCTAGGGTGTGGGAATGGCCGTGATAGCATATATTTTATTAAGAATGAATTGGAGGTTTTTGGAACGGATCAGTGCGAAACTACCATTGGTAGATTGAGTGACTTAAACCTGCAAGGAGGAAAGTTTGAGGTAAAGGATTTTACCGATTTAGGTGCACTAGGAAAGTTTGATAATATCTATTCTCGTTTCACCCTACATTCTGTATCTGAAAAACAGGCTTCACAAACTTTGGTTTGGGCATTTGATTCACTCACTACAGGAGGTAAGCTTTGTATTGAAGTTCGTAGTATTCATGATGAGTTATATGGTGAAGGGGAGGAGGTAGAAAGAGATGCCTTTGTTACTGATCATTACCGGAGGTTTGTTAGAATTGAAGAGCTTACCAAAGAACTGGAGACACTTGGATTTAATATTGAATATTCAGAGGAGTCGAAAGGATTTGCCATATACAAGGATGAAGACCCAGCTGTGATCAGGATAGTAGCCACAAAAAGCTAGTTTAGAATAGGGTAGTTCTCATACATAAAGTTTACTGAATTTATAGGACTATGGATGAACTTAACTTCAATAGACAATATTTATTATGCGATGAGCCAATTGACTTATTAAAGGATTGAAATCAAAAGACTGTTGGAGAAAGTCTAACCCTTTATGTTCATCCTAATCTTGATTTTCATCAAACCTCATTAGCTGGTCGTCAGTTAACCTTGGTAGGAGATCTGTTTGATCCCCATCACCCCAAGAAATCCAATAAGGAAATACTTGAGACCTTAGCCAATAAACCATCATTTAATGAGGTGCTAACAGCTACTTTTGACTTAGCTGGAAAGTTTATACTGATCTATCATGACAATAATGAATTCACATTGTTTCATGACCCGGCGGGATTGAGAGAAGTATTTTACTTAAAAGGACAACCCAATACACCTTGTGCATCTCAACCTACTTTGTTCGCAGAATACAAAAATCTCCAACCTACAGCAGATTCGTTGGCCTCGGTATTTTATTCTTCACCTGCTTTTCATCAGAGAAAAGAACGCATTTTGGATACTACTCAGTATGAAGGGTTATGCCACCTGCAGCCAAATTACTACCTTGATTTAAGCACTGGCATAGCCAATCGTTTTTTTCCCAATGAACCTTTGACTCGTATTGGATTGAAGGAGGCAGTCGACAAATCTGTTCTATATCTAAAGGGTATATTCGAATCTATGACAAATCGGTATCAGTTGATGATTGCCGTGACAGCCGGAATGGATAGTCGAGTCATGCTGGCAGCAAGTAGACAATTGACTCAAGAGATCTTTTATTTTATTTTAAATTCGGATAGGCTCAAAAAGGATAGCCTCGATATTATTACTCCACAAAAATTGCTCGATAAAATGGGCTTATCATTCCATATTCTAGAGCAAGGGGAGGAAGTCTCCGAAACAGTCAAAACAACTTTGCTTAAAAATGTGGAGTTGATGCTTCATCGACATTTTAATTTTTGGTATAATGTTTTTTACAAGAAAAAGGGATACATGAACATCACTTCTGTAAGCGAGTTTGCCAGAAACTATTATCATTATGAAGCTAACCCCAATAAAGTAACTGGAAAAGATCTTGCATTGCTCAATAAATACAAGGGGAATGAATTTGTAAGTCAAGTTTATGAAGAATGGCTGGCCACAAGAAGAGCATCATTCCAGTCCAACGGCTATAATACCTTAGACATGTTTTATTGGGAAGAAAAAATGGGTAATTGGTTAGCAAATGGACGTTCCTCTATGGGGTCTGTTATTGAAGACTTTTCCCCTTTCAACTGCAGAAACTTGATGATCACTTTTTTGGCTGTAGATGAAAAATACCGAGGAAGGTACAATTCGATATTCCATAAAAAAATAATTGAAAAACTATGTCCAGAGGCATTGCAAGAGCCAATCAACGGGAGTAAAAAGTACAAAGTCATCAATATTCTAGTGATGTTAGGTATTTACCCTTTATTTAAGAAAGTACAGCTTCTGTTGAGGGAGTAAGAGGGCTCTCTTGACCTTGATAGCCTATGAAACAACTAATAAGGATTAGCTGTTACTGATGTTATTACTTGAACCCTTTATCGACGATCTGATAAGGATATAGTTGTTGTTTTTTGGCCTATGAACTAGAACAGCTTTCATTATTGAATTATTTAATAATTTGAATATTGCCTTTGAAAATTGCACTATCAAATTCAATAAAATAATAATGTATCCCTTGTGATTCATCAATTGGTTTCCACTGAAAGTCTATGTTCTTTCCGGAGAAGATTTCTTGCCCTCTTCTGTCAATGATCGTTATTTGTCTAAAGTTACCTAAGCATATTTCACCTTTTATTGAAATCCAATAGAAAGAGTCGTTGATATTATCATTATTTGGGCTTATCGCATTTGGGATGAAAATTTCTTCATGATTTAATTCTTGAACCTGAATTTCAATTTCAAGAAACTCGCTTTCACATTCATCCAAAGTTTGGGTTACAAAATACTTTTGCAATCCAATATGATTTGTTATCAGTTTATTTGATTCTTTAGAAATGACATTAAATTCTTCATCATACCAAATTATTTTTTCTCCTGACACCGAAACTTCACTTCCAAGACACAATATATCGCCCTCAAAGAGGGGAGCAGGTTTGATTGGCCGTTCAAGTTTTAATTGTAATTCTGAAGGCAAACTGGTACAACCATCAACAGTTTGGGTAGCGTAAAGAGTTTTTTCTGTATTGACCAAATAATTTGCAGGAGGAATTATACTGGTAAGGTGATTGTTATCATACCATTTAATATTAGAACCTGTTATGCTGAGATCAATGGAACTACCAGGACAAACTGAAAGTACTGAAAAATTTGGAACAGGTGGTGAAGGTGGATTTACATCAATTATTTCTAAAGTAGCGGGTTGACTTTCGCATTCATCAATATTTTGCGTAATGTAGTAAGTGGCCCCAGTTGTAGGAAAGAATGAATTACCTGTATTTGCAATTCTACTCAAAGAAAGGTCATCATACCATGTGAGGTCTTCTCCTTCAATTATGATTTCAGTATTATTCAAATCTGTGCTGCAAATATTGACTGGAGAATTAATTTCTGGAGGGGCAGTAAAGCAAACGTCGGCTTCACAGGATTCAATTTCACAAAGCAGATTGATTTCATCTACATTGAGTGAGCGATTATAAATTCTTAGGTCGTCAACTTTTCCATAATAGAAAGTTTCATGTGTCGCCCTCCCTATTCTTGCCGGTTCACTAGAATGCTCTATATTGCCTCCAGAACCATCGTAATAACCACCAGCATCTTCACAGTTAATATACAAGCTCATATCATATGGTCCTTTAACGACAGCCATTACATGGACCCAAGTTTCTAATGGCACTTTTTCGCTGCTAATTTTGGTTCTTCTTGAAAACGATCCTGCTGGGCCTCCATCGCCATAACTTATTCTTAGTCCTTGATCTGAGTAGATGCTAAAATATATTCCTGTATAAGAAGAAGGCTGAGAACAGCTAGTGAATATATGATTGATTTTAGTTGCACTATGCTTATACACCCAGGCAGAAATTGTAAAAGGCAGGCTCAATTCCTCAAAAGAGTGATTTATTATGATTTCGTCATCAATGCCATCAAATTCAAAGGCAGCATCATTAATTCCATGTCTATCAGGTGTACTTTTTGCACCAGATATAATTCCATGATAACTCAATTCACTATTATCCAATGCATTATTATCTAAACACCAATTACCGATTAATGAGCTTTTAAAATCTACTTGGCCAAGTAATTTTGTTGAACAGACAAGAATGATTAGGGTCAAAGCCCCAAAGATTTTCATACAGCTACAATATCAGGATTATCAAATATTCGACAATAATAGCCAAAGATTCTCATTCACTCCTTATCGCATCTGCCGGGTTTGCAGAAGCGGCTTTGTAACTGTGATAAAATACCGTAAAGAAACCAATAGCCATGGCACAAATACCTGTGATTGCGAAAATATCCCAGCCGATAGAGATGGTATAAGCGTAGTTGTTTAACCATGCATTTAGTGCGATATAGGCAATAGGTGCTACGATCATGTTAGCAATTAGAATAAGACTAATGAATCGCCAGGATAGATTTTTTATTATATGTGTAATGCTGGCACCCATAATTTTTCGAATGCCAATTTCTTTATTCTTTTTCTCGACAAGAAAAGCAGTTAGACCAAGCAGTCCCAGGCACCCTATTATGATGCTCAGACCAGTAAACAGAATCATTAGATGAGCCGTCCTTTTTTCACTTTGGTAAAGCTGATTTAACTCACTAACCAAATAGCTTGGCTCGATGGGACTATCAGGTACAATATCTTTGAAGGTAATGAAAATGTGATCCATGGCTGCTTGCGATTGGCTTTTGGTGGTCCGTACATACAGATTCTTTATTTCATGGTGAATGTATGTCAAGACCACGGGTCCGATTTTTTCATGCAGTGAGGCAAAGTGAAAATCTTCGACTACACCAATCAATTTGCCAAACGGCATCGGCGTCATTCTGAAATCTTTACCAATCGCTTCTTCTACGGTCCAACCTATATCGTTAATCAACTGACGATTCACTATGTAGTGCCAAACCGAATCGTTTTCTGATGTTTTAGTGAAATCAGACCCTGCGATTAACTCCAGTCCCATAGTTTGTATGCCATTTCTGTCTACTGATAAGCCGGTGCAGTTGTTATTTTCTTTGCTGATCAGACCTTCTGCATCAAAACCATATCCTGCTCTGATATTCCCAAGTACTTCGGAAACCTTGGCTGTACTTTGTACCGCAGGATGGCTATTCAAACTACCTTCAATAGCCTCAAGTTTGTCGAATGACGCCTGGTCTGCCAGAGGGACTACGATGATTTGTTCCTGATCAAAGCCTAGCTTCTTTTGGCTGCCATACATCACCTGTTGGTAGATGACTACGGTTCCAATGATGAGAAAAATAGAAATAGAAAACTGAAAGACAACCAATGTTTTTCTGAATCTATCTCCAGATTTGGCTGAAAGAAATGTGCCTTTGAGAACCGATACTGGTTGGAAGGATGATAAAAATAATGCAGGGTAACTGCCGGCTAGTGCTGTAATGATGACTAAAAGCCCAAATAGAAATGCAGACCAATACCAGCTATTCATTAGGTTAAAAGGTATCTCTGTGCCGATGATCTGATTGATGTATGGCAAAGCCAGTTCAACAAAGGTGAGTGCAAGTAAGATGGAAACTAAGGTGAGTAAGGCTGTTTCTCCCAAATATCGCTTGATGATTGCTTTTCTGCTACTTCCCAGCACCTTTCGAATTCCAACTTCCTTGGATTTCTTTTCACTCTGAGCTGTTGTAAGATTGATATAATTGATACAAGCTATGACGAGGATAAATGCGCCTATAAGCAAAAAGGCCAATGTATTTTTGTCGTTTCCTCTCTTTCCAATATCAGCAGCTATTCCCTTTTGCATGTGAATATCTGATAATGGCTGTAAACTAAAATTGATTCCAGCTGCATCTGCTGCCATGTCGCCAGTCATGTCTTGCTGAGCTTTCGAGAGAAAGAAGTTTGCTATTTTGTCGGTGTCGGCTTGATCCTGTATTTGAACGAAGGTCATAAAATTCATTGGAAACCACCCGATGCCGTATCTGTCTTCTAACCTTTTGAATGAAGCTAAAGCGCCGATGGGCAAGGAGGAATTTTTTGGAGGATTATAAAAAATCCCAGTCACAATCATATCTACATCCCCGTTTACAGTGATGATTTTTCCCATTGGTTCAGTTGATCCGAAATACTTTTTAGCCATATCCTCTGTTAGAATAATGGAATTGGGTTCGTTCAGAGCGGTGCTTTGATCTCCCGATTTTAGAGTGAAATCGAATATTTGAAGAAATGCTGGATCTGCATAGGCAAAGTCAGACTCTTGGAAGACTTTGTCTCCAACCCTGAGCGAATAAGGTACTCTTGAACCAATAGGAAAGAATTTTGCGGTAGTTACTATTTCTGGAATTTCATTGTCGGCAATATTTGAGATCTTGGTTCCCGTAACGGATAATTTTTCTATTCTATTGCCGGAAGCCCAATGGGTAAGTACGCGATATATGTTGTCCTTTTTGGTATGAAATTGGTCGAAGCTATATTCGAAAACTACAAATGATAAAATGATAATGGTGGTCGCGATGCCGAGGGACAGGCCGAGTACATTCAGAAGTGTGAAGAACTTGTCTTTTTTAAACCTTCTGAGGCTAATGAGTAGAAATTGGGATAACATGATTTTGAGTTTTGATTTTCGACATAGTTAATTTCGTAAAGTTTATAGTCAATTCAAAATAATGAGGACAGGCAAGATTTTACGTTTCTTTTTTTAGAAGTGGTTGAAACTGAAACTCATAGTATAATGAATAACAAACGGCCTCATGCGTTATCTTTATCTTATGGACATCAGTATCATCATACCTACGCTGAATGAAGAGAATTATATCAGGCATACTGTCGATAGGTTGCTAGCCAATCAATCTGGTAAATTAGAATTAGAACTGATTGTAGTGGATGCTGGGAGTCAGGATGAAACGGTGAATACGATCAAGGAAAGAACAAATCAGCTAGTGGTGGATTCTACCTTGGCAGGAGCCAAATACAAATCATTGAACACAGGAGCAGAACTGGCGAATGGAGAGGTACTGTTATTTCTTGATGCTGATACATTATTGCCACATCACTTTGACTTGCAGATACGAGAAGCACTTCACAAAAAAGGTGTTGTAGGGGGAGCCTTTGAATTTGGTTTCAATAGAAGAGGGGTGGTTTATCGAATTATTGAGTGGATCAATAGAATTCGCTATCGCATAGATAAACGCTATTTCGGGGATCAGGGGCTGTTTTGTTCAAGAGAAAATTTTGAACGAGTACGAGGCTATCCACACGAGCCAATTATGGAAGCCGCTTATTTCTGCAAGGCTTTGAGAGGTATTGGAAGATTAGCTCTGATCAAGTCTCCTGTTCTCACTTCGGCGCGTAGGTTTGAGCAGGGCAATGTTTTTAGGGTCTTTTTGAAGGACACTTGGATTTGGATACAGTTTACCCTGGGTCTGAATATCAAAAAGTATGCACCGGCATACTGGGCAGAAAATCAAAATGGGGGATAACTTCTATTCGATAATTTTTGAAAGCATTTGAAAATTGTAGTACTTGTGGTTGTAAAATTTTACTATCCGCCTGTCCCAATATGGAAGTGAATTTTCAATCAACTATGCAAACGAATGAGTGAGGAGACGATCAAAGAAGTATTTGATATCATCGTCAACATGGAAGTGGTAAGGGCTCAAAAAGAGCAACCAGATTTTGATGAGTCAGATGCAAGCTCATCTATTGTAGATGCCTTGAATATTGTTACTGTCGCGCTTGAAGACAGACAATCCGAAATTGATAATCTGAAAGAGACTAACAAAGAACTGCTCATTTCTCTTCAGGAAGTAAGTCGTTATCAGTCAGCACTCGATATTTCCTCTATCGTAAGTATTGGGGATCAAAACGGCAACATCACCTATGTCAATGATATGTTTTGCCAAATCTCAGGATATGAAAAAGAAGAGCTCATTGGTAAAAACCACAGTATTTTAAAATCAGATCAACATAAGCGTATATTTTGGGATGGCATGTGGCAAATCATCAGCCAAGGCAATATATGGCACAACGAGATCATGAATCTCAACAAGGAGGGTATAGGTTATTGGGTGGACACGACCATCGTTCCTTTTTTCAATAGTCAGGGCGAAATCGTAAGCTATCTGTCTATGGGACATGATATTACCAAACGAAAGTTGCAAGAAGAGGAGGCCAGAGAGTATCATTTGCAACTGGAAAGCATCAATAAAAACCTGGAGGATTTTGCTCATACGGTTTCTCACGACTTGAAATCGCCTCTCAACAACGCCAAAGGCCTGGTATCCATCATAGAAGCTTCAATGAGTGAAGATCAGCCAGCTGAGGTCAAAGAGTACCTCTCCTTGCTGAATGAAACCAATGATAAAATGCGCTCATTGATTGATGGTATTTTGCAGTATTCTAAGGCGAGTGGTAGAGATGCTAAATTGGATCGTATACTCCTAGAGCCTTTTATACAAGAGGTGGCCAATACCCTTACTGCCAAAGGCAAAGCCAAACTAATATTCAAGAATACCTTACCTGAAATTAGCTACAACGAAACAGTATTGAAACAAGTTATTTCAAACTTGATGAGCAATGCCATTAAGTTTAGCGACAAAGATCAATGCATCATCGAGTTTTCGAGTAGGATGGACGATCACTATTACCATATTTCCATAGCTGATAATGGACCTGGCGTAGCAAAAGAATATCAGGAGGATATGTTCAAACTTTTCAATAAGGTGAATAAGGATACGACCAAAGACAGCTCAGGCGTGGGATTGGCTACGGTTAAGAAAATCATTAACGAAGCTGGTGGAAACATTTGGGTAGATTCAACTCTTGGTCATGGGACCAAATTTACCTTCACCGTACGGATCAAACCGAAAGTTCACTGGTAGAGTTTGACATCGTCGATCCAGAATCGTCGTGTTCCGCCACCAGTTTGATAATCCACCCAACCGATCATTAGCTCTTCGAAAACAGGAAATACCCACTTTCCTTCGAGCTCGTTCGAAACACAGCCTTGCCCTTGACCAATCACCGTTAAATCTTCTATGAGTTGGTCGTTTAGCCAAAACTTCATGGTTTGGTTTGGACCATCGAATTGCCAACCGATCTTAGTCCATTGCTTTTCGGGTATGGCGGTGGCAGAGTGATGCCAGCAGTCCGATTGTTTACCCTGAGTGTCATAGTTGGCCATAAATCGTTTGCTGTGCTGACCACCATAGCGTATTTCACTGCTGTACTCTTCATCCTTCACCTGACCAACGGCTTGCACCATGGTCCAATGCACACCATCAGGGGAAGCTTCATCTAGCCAGATGTAAAATGATCCGGTAATCCGGTTGTACATAAATGGGAAAAGTGGGTTTCCTTTTAATACCAAAAAAGCTCTTAGGCCAAATCCTTCACCGGACTCGAAGTAGACAGAATGATTACCAGTTTGACTTCTTGAAGTATCTACTTTTATGACTCCTGTACCTGCTATACTCCAAGGCCCTAGAGGTGCTACTCCTACATCGTAATGTTCAAAACTCTCGTGAAAGATAATATCACCATCAGATTTGCAGGAAGAAATTACAATTGCCAAATAACAAATTCCAAGCATCAAACATTGGAATTTGACTTTTGTAATTTGTGATTTAGCGATCATCCTTTTTTACTCGCATTAAAGAGTTTCTGTTTCTCTTCTTTGCTAAGACTCTCGTACCCTGATTGTGAGATTTTATCCAAGATCTTATCGATTTCGGCCTGATCAGCGATATTGCTCGCTGTGGATCCTTGGAAGGATTTGCTCGCCGTAGAGTAACTTTTGGTTTTCTTCTGACTTACTTTCATCTTAGGTTGGGAAACAAAAAAGCTTTTAAAGAATCGCATGACACCACCTACCCATGCGCCCCAATCCGTTCCTGCTTGCAGTTGTTTTATGTAGACATATCCCATGAGCGCTCCACCCAAGTGGGCAATGTTTCCTCCGGCATTGCCTCCAACCGTGCCAAGAAAGGATATGACAATATAGAAACCAGCAATGTATTTGATTTTCACTGGACCAAAGAATAGTAGGAAAAAAGTGTAGTTTGGTACTAGCGTAGCTGCTGCTACAGTGATAGCATAAACTGCCGCAGAAGCACCTACCATGCCATGGAAATTCGAGTTTTCTACATAGAATGGAACAAAGTTGTAAACCAGCAAATATAGTAGGCCGCCGGCTAATGCACCCAGCACATAGAGGTTGATCAGCTTTTGGTTGCCAATGTATTCTACGATGAGCTTACCAAACCAGTATAGCACTAGCATATTAAACAGGATGTGAAAGATGCTGTGCAAACTATGGGCAAAGGCATAGGTGATCAGAGTCCAGGGTCTCAGTATAAAATCCGCGAAAAGGGGTGGTATAGAAAATTGGTCATACACAAAATCAGAGATCATAGAAAACCCAAATATCTTACCAAAGACATTAAGAACAGCCAACACAAGAAACACAATCACATTGATGATAATGATCTGAGGTAAAGCATTATTAGGCCTTCTCCAGGCATCTTTAAACTCATGTAAAAAATTGTCCATCATATTTTTATGGCCGATTACTATTTAATAAAAATTTCCCCGTTGTCGCTGCCAGTATTTAAGTATCAAAAAAGCAATTAGCATACCACTCAAATGGGTGAAATGCGCGACATTATCTGCTCCAGTTCGATTAATCTCTGAATAAAGTTCGTAAGCTCCATAGAAAAACACCAAATATTTCGCCTTTATCGGTATAGGCGGAAACAAGAGCATCAATTCTGTATTTGGGAAAAGCATAGCAAAGGCCAATAATATCCCAAAAACAGCACCCGAAGCTCCGATCATTGGAATGTTGGTTAGATCATTATATATGGTGTTTACAATCTCGACTGCTTGAGATTGGTAGCTCATATTATCCGGTCGCTCGTAGTACTCATCAGCGAATTCGCCAACTTTCAGCATATCAAATCTTCTAGTCTTATGAGTATGGGTATAGATGTAAAAGTCATCGGGATTTGGGTTAGCAATGAATGCTTCTGTATCTCCACTCAAATCTCCTTTTCCTACAGTATCTACTACGCCATACAAGACTCCAGCTCCAATACCAGTGATCAAATAAAATGTTAGAAATCTTTTCGAACCCCAAACCCGCTCCAGCATGGGTCCAAAGACGAGTACGGCAAACATGTTGCTGAATAGATGCCACATACCCCCATGCAACCACATATAGGTGACATACTGAAAGATGTAAAAGTTGTCTGAAAATATATAATGAACGCCAAAAATCGGTGCTAAACTGATTCTAAGAATGTATTCTAAGAATAGTATAATGCCATTGATGATAAGTATATTCTTGACGATAGGTGTCAGTTGAAACATGCGTTATTGATTAAAAAACTCTGCAATTTTTTCAAGCCCCAATATAATGAAAGTTGGGGTGCCGTTTGGCGTATAGTTCGGTTGATGACAGGCAAACAGTCGGTCTATTAAAGTTCTTAACTCTATACTGTCATTTGAGATTTTTGTTTTGCTGGCAGATCTTTTTGCGATTGATCGTGCCATATTTTCTTGTGTGCTCAGAGAAAGTTCGGATTTATTGAATTTGAACTGCTCGAGCAAGCCTTCAAATAATTCCTTCTCATTGATGTTTTTGATGTCTGCAGGTACGCCATTGATGGCTACCGTATTTTTTCCAAACTCTTCAAATTCAAAACCCAGTGCACTAATTTCTTCTTTAAGCTCCATGACCAAAGCGAAGTCTGCTGGATTCAATTCGAACGTAACAGGGAAAAGGCTTCGCTGAGAACTTCCAGATTTCTTATGTAAGGTCTCCAGGTACTTCTCGTACAAAATTCGCTCATGCGCCAGAATCACATCTACCACCATTACGCCAGTCTTCACCTGCTTCAGTACATATTTTTCGTGCATCAAGAGTGGTTTGGCGCTTGATTCTTCTACTTCCAATTCCACAGACTGCTGGATATTGGCCTCACTCTGAAAAATCATTTGAGGAGATTCCAAGCCGGCCAATTCTTCCTGCCTGATTTCAGCAGGAGAGGGTCTAGACTCATCTATGGCTTGTTCGTACATCTCATCCCAGCGGGTACTTTTGCCTTGTTTGTCCAGAGATTTGAAGCTACTGTAATTTCCTTCCGATTTGGTGGGTGCGTTGAAATGTGAATTGTCAATGGCCAGATTCTTGAAATTGACATCAGACCCGAAGTCCAAACTTGGTGTTACGTTGTGGGTCCCTAGAGCCTGTTTTACAGCAGCTTTAATAATGCCATACACACTTCGCTCATCATCAAATTTCACTTCCGTTTTGGTTGGATGTACATTGATGTCGATGTGCACTGGATCCATTTCTATGAATAAGGCATAAAATGGAAACTGACCTTCCTGTATCATCCCTTCATATGCACCTTGAACGGCATGATTTAGATAACTACTTTTGATAAAACGGTTGTTGATGAAGAAGAACTGTTCTCCACGTGTCTTTTTACAGAACTCAGGTGTGCCGATATATCCTTCTACTTTCAGCCAATGGGTTTCTTCCTGACAAGTGATCAATTGTTTCTGATAATTCTTTCCAAAAAGAGAAACAATCCGCTGGCTTAGCTTACCTGCTGGCAGCTGATAAATTTCTTTTTCATTTTGTGTCAGTGAAAAACTGATGGTCGGGTTAGACAATGCTACTCTATGAAACTCATCAAGAATATGACGCATTTCTACCGGATTGCTTTTAAGGAAGTTTCGTCGTGCAGGTACATTGTAAAATAGATTTTTGACAGCAATTGAAGTGCCTTGATTGGCTGAAACGGGTTCCTGCTTTTTGATCTCTGAGGCCTCGATATGGATGAAGGTAGCAAGTTCTGTTTGAGCCGTCTTTGACTTTAGTTCCACTCTGGCTACGGCCGCTATAGATGCTAACGCCTCTCCGCGAAACCCCATGGTTTTTATTTTGAAAAGATCATCAGAGGTGGAGATTTTTGAAGTGGCATGCCTTTCAAAGCACATGCGTGCATCTGTTTCAGACATACCCAAGCCATTGTCGATGACCTGAATCAGTACCTTCCCAGAATCATTGATGATCAATTGGATGTTGGTGGCTCCAGCATCTACACTATTTTCAAGCAATTCTTTGACGACTGAGGCGGGTCTTTGTACTACTTCGCCTGCTGCTATTTGGTTGGCGATAGCATCTGGTAGTAGATTAATGATGTCTGGCATTAACTTTTGGATTTATTTCTTCCCTTTAATCTGAAGTAGAAGTAAAGCGGGGATAGTAATAAATAGATATAAAAGACATCGTTGCCATAGAATATCCAACCCACAAAATTGCCCAGCATGGCGGCTGCGATAAGCATTTGAATCACAGAAGTCTGGCTTGATTTTCTTTCTCTCTTACGAAAGGCAGCACTAATATTTGATGTATGAGCCGAGGCGTGGTTTCCTTTTTCTTTGTTGGCTTGGGCTGCTTTCAGCTTGCCTTCGATTTCCTCTTTGATAGGGTCGTAGTAGCGCGGTTCGTAGTGAAACTGACTAAATTTATTCGTACGGATCAATGAAGGAAATTTCATAAAGTAATCTTCTTTATTCTCAACAAATCAAATCATAAATTACCATTGATGAAAAAAAATGGCACTCTTTGTGCAAGGTATACGTTGATTAGATATTATATGAATAATTTTCAGTCTAACTACTTCCATCCACCTGTAGTAATACTTTGATTATTCTGTATGCAAACTTACTTAGTTTCTATTTTATTACGGACAAATACAGGTAGAGTTGGCCTTCTTTTTTGCCTGATGAGTATTGGTGCTTCGGTCCCTACACTGTTAGCGAATGCGCCCGACCCAATAGAAAAAGATACTTTGTATGTCCAATGGGCAAAGACAAAAAACACATTACCTACGCTTTTTTATGAATTGTCAGATTTCAATGACTTTTCTGATCGGGTTGAAGCTGAGAGCTTGATTCGTATGTATGGAATTGGTGGTGTCGTAGTTCCAAATGGTGAGATTGAAGAGGTCAAAAAATGGATTGAAGGAAATAAATCGTGGAGAAAGGAACCTATACTTCATGTGGCATCCATGGATCAAATTTTCGAATTACCCTTCCAGGGTGTATCTGAATTTCCAAATCAACTTTCTGTTACCTGCTTTACCGACGATAGTTTGTTATATGCGCTAGGACTTGCTCATGCCCAGTTGTTGAGGTCCATGGAAATTGGAATGGTTCAAATGGAAGAATTACCCGTCAAATTTTCAGTGCATGAATGGCGTAAAGTCCAGGTGTATTTACAAGGCTTGAATGATGGGAAAATCTCGTTTTACTTCAAAGCTCAACCTAAATGGATCAATTCGACCTATGCATCGAATCATGAATGGAAGAGTAAGCTGTTGAGTGTTTATGAAATTGAGCCGAAAGGAGTGTTGGACAAGAAGTCATTGAAAAAATATAAAAAACAGTACAAAGACTCACGTATAGTTTTCGATCCTTCAACCAGTTTGGATTTGAGTCTCAGTCAAATGGAAAGAGGGGTGGGGATAACGCTTATTTCAAAACAAAACAAACCTCAGCGTCTAATTAGTCATTTGCTTTCTGAAGGAGTTCCCACAAAAGGGTATTACAAGCAGCATGTCAAAGCCTATTTTAAATTATATCACGATATAGAAAAACGATTAATACAATCCCATGGTTCTCCCATAGATTGGGTTAGGCTCAAGCAGAGGTTTCAATTGAAAGATATTGTTTTTACCGGTGATCTGAATGGACTTTTGCCCTTTAGTGATCTTAGTGAGACTGATTTTGTGACGGTTTCAAGTAATACTGTTTTCAAAGATATTGTAGATAGGTACAAATTGGCCACTCCTTATTCTGTGGATGTTTTTAGCAGTCCTCTAGACTCTTTAGAAGAATTGGTTTCGAATCGATCAGTTCTTTTGGTGGATTTGAACTCATGGGAGAAAGATGAACAATCAAAAATATTGAGTTTGTGTGATTCGTTGGGTGAAACTATCCCAATACTTACTTTTTTAGAGGGAAACTATGATATGGTTGAAAACGCTATTGGGAATGTACCCATGATCTGGAATCCTAATGATTCTAATTCAAAGTTGGATAAGATGGTAGAAATGGCATTTGGTGCAAGAGCCATTTTCGGGGCATTGCCGGGTTATTTTCAAGGAGGTCATTCTCGGAAAGGAATAGCTACAAAGAGTAATGAAAGATTGATTTACTCAAATCAAGTTTCAGATGTAGTCAATCATAAGACTTTAAACCAAATCGACACCTTGGTTGCTCACGCCATTCAAGAAGAGATGATGCCAGGGTGTCAAATCATGATGATTAGAGATGGGCAGGTAGTTTATGATAAATCCTTCGGGTACCTGACTTACGACAGCCTAACTGCTGTAAGATGGGATCATGTGTATGATATTGCTTCGGTCACAAAAACAGTGGCGACAGTGCCAGCTTTGATGCTTAGCATGGATCAAGGCGAGGTGAAGTTGGATGGTTTTTTAGGGGACTATCTTACCGAAATTGATACGAGTAAGGCAGAACTGTTATTGGACGACATATTGACTCATCAGTCCGGTCTAAAGTCGTATTTGCCGTTTTGGCGTAATGCCAAATACTTTTCCGACAGTGCTAGCTTTCTTTATAAGAAGAGGAAAAGGAGGAGAAGGTACACTTATCACTCCATTAACTGGGGAGATTCTATTCAGTCATGGATAGGTCATTCATCATACAATAGTTTGTCGAATGGTGACGGAACCTATCGTTATTTATATAGTGATTTGGGGTTTATGTTGATGAAGGATATGGTGGAGGAGAATTGCTCCTGCACATTTGACAGAAGTCTGGATGAACAGGTTTATCAACCCTTGGGTATGAGTTTTACCACTTTCAATCCTTTAGAGAAAATACCAAAAGAACAAATTGCACCAACAGAACAAGATAAATTTTTCCGGTCTGAATTACTGAGAGGTGTGGTACATGATAAAAATGCTGCCTTACTTGGTGGAGTAAGTGGTCATGCTGGTTTGTTTTCTAATGCCAATGATTTGGCCAAATACATGCAAATGCTAGTGCAAAGTGGATATTATGGAGGCGTTCGATACTTTTCTGAAACAGTAGTAAAAGAGTTTACCTCAAAAAAACGCGAGAATGATCGAAGGGCTATGGGATGGGACAAACCTTATGCCTCCGTGGGGAATGCATCTAAGTATGCCTCTGACGAATCTTTCGGGCATTCAGGATTTACCGGAACACTAGTCTGGGCAGATCCTAAGTATAATCTGGTTTACATTTTCCTTTCAAACCGAATATATCCCGATCCTCAGAATTATAAACTAATAGAAAGTAATACTCGTACTAAAATCCACGACCTGATGTATGAATCGTTTTTAAATGTTAAAAAGGAAACGGATACCGGGAGTTGATATAATGTTGCTGAATTTGGGTTGGTAATCATTAGAAACCTAATTTCGCATCAGCCGAGCCTAACATAAATAATAGATAGAACATACATGAATATAGGAGTTGTTTGTTATCCAACCTATGGAGGTTCGGGAGTAGTGGCCACTGAGCTAGGAAAGGCCATGGCTGCAGAAGGGCATAAAGTTCATTTTATCACGTATTCTCAACCGACTCGATTAGATTTTTTTAATGAGAATCTTTTTTATCACGAGGTAGATATCAAACCCTATCCTCTCTTTCAATATCCACCGTATGAAATTGCATTGTCCAGTAAAATGGTAGATGTAGCTAAAAAAGAAAAGCTAGATCTGTTTCATGTACATTATGCAGTACCACATGCATCTGCGGCTTATATGGCGAGGGAAATACTGAAAATGGAAGATGTACATGTTCCATTTATCACAACACTTCATGGTACAGATATTACAATTGTAGGAAAAGACGCTTCACTTGAACCCGTGGTTACTTTCTCCATCAATCAATCCGACGGCATCACTGCAGTATCAAGTGATCTGAGTAAGGACACCTACGATCATTTTAAAGTTACCAAAGACATCAAGGTCATCCCAAATTTTATTGATCTCGATAGATTCAAAAAGCAGAAAAAGGATCACTTCAAAAAAGCCATTTGCCCAAATGGGGAAATGCTGATTGTACACACCTCTAACTTTAGAAAAGTCAAACGTGTGCAAGATGTAGTCAAAGTATTTAATGAGGTGAGAAAAACGGTGCCTGCCAAGCTTTTGTTGGTTGGAGATGGACCAGAGCGATCTTCGATTGAAAAATTGGCAGAGCAGTCTTGCAGTATTGATGATGTAAGGTTTTTAGGTAAGTTGGAGGCTGTGGAAGAGGTGTTGAGCGTTTCAGACCTGTTTTTAATGACTTCTGAAAAAGAGAGTTTTGGTTTGGCAGCACTAGAGGCGATGGCTTGCGAGGTGCCGCTGATTTCTACAAATGCAGGTGGGTTGCCTGAGTTAAACATTGATGGTGTCACCGGGTTCCTATGTGATGTAGGAGATATCGACGCTATGTCTACAAAGGCGCTACAAATTCTTGATAAGGACAACTTGCCAAAGTTTAAGGCTGCCGCCTTAAAAAGAGCCAAAGAATTTGAACTTTCAAATATACTTCCTATGTATGAGGGGTATTACAACCAAGTGGTTAAAGAATTCAAAGGAAAAATATCGGTGAAATAGTTAAATGATAATTATCATAACAAAATTGCATGGCTTGATTTTGCATTTATTTTAGGTTTATAGATATGTTTGCAGTTCAAAACTTGATTTAAAATTTTACTTGTTTTATGGAAAACAAAGCCAAAAACTCTGGGTCTGGGCAAGTTTTTAAGAATCCCATCTTAGAAAAACTAACTAGAACTCATATTTCATTACCTCTGATTGCATTTTCAGTTGTCTCTTCCTATTTGATTTATACAGGGGCTACTCAATATAATTTGAATGCAATCACCTTAGTAGTGCTATTTTTGGCAGGCACATTTGCTTTTACTTTTGTCGAGTATTTGATGCACCGGTTTTTGTTTCATATGCCTGAAACTACACCGGCAAGAAAGAAAGTAGTTTATACCATGCACGGTGTTCACCACGATCACCCAAAAGACAAGGACAGGTTGGCTATGCCTGTGCCGTTAAGTTTAACTATTTCATTTCTATTCTTTTGGTTCTTCAGACTATTGATGGGAGAATTGGTTTGGGGATTTTTACCTGGTTTCTTAATGGGCTACGCTGGTTACCTTTGGATTCACTTCATGATTCATGCCTTTCAGCCGCCAAAGAACTTCTTTAAGTTTTTCTGGGTACATCATGGGATTCACCACTACAAGCAACCAGAGCGCGCTTTTGGTGTAACCACACCTATTTGGGATTTGGTATTCCGTACGATGCCATCCAAATAGTTTGATTTAGTATTTCTTTTCTTTCTTAGGCTTCTTGGGTTTTGGCTCCAGAATCATTTTGAACGTAGTATCTCTGATGAAGAGAATCATATCCTGTACTAATGTGGCAAATATGGGTCTACGTCCAGCCATTTGTATTTGCTAATTTTTACTTAGTAGCGAGCCTCATTAAATTTATTAAAATTATACCAACATTAAGTGGTTAATCCAGTTTAATGTTACGAGTTTTAATAAGAAAAGAGGCAGATGATAGGTTACAGATTTACTGAATATATCCCAGAAAAAAAGGAGTCCAGTGACACCTTCGATAGCTTATGGAATATTTTCAGAGAGCTTCTTTTAATTACTTCGGGAGATCCGAATGAGGCATTGAGCTGGCTGACCAATCTTGATAAGCAGTATAACATTACCAGTGAAAATTACGGAATCGGTGATTTTATCGAAGAGCTGAAGGAGAAGGGTTACCTCGACGAGGAACATAAAACCGGGAAACTCAAAATCACGGCCAAAACCGAGAATGACTTCAGAAAGAATGCATTGGAAGAGATTTTTGGTAAGCTCAGAAAGTCCGGTAAAGGAGATCACAACACTTTTAGTTCAGGACGAGGAGAAGAGAAAGGAGTAGATATTCGAGACTTTCAGTTTGGAGATTCTCCAGATAATATATCTGTAACAGATAGTCTACGCAATGCACAAATCAACCATGGTTTTGGTGAATTTATGTTGACCGAAGATGATTTGGAAGTGGTAGAGAATGAATACAAAACGCAGACTTCTACGGTTTTAATGATTGACATCAGTCATTCTATGATTTTGTACGGTGAGGATCGTATTACTCCGGCTAAGAAAGTAGCGATGGCACTCTCCGAATTGATTCTGAGTAAGTACAAAAAGGATACCTTGGATGTTATTGTTTTTGGAAACGACGCCTGGCAAATAAGTATCAAGGATTTGCCTTATTTGAGTGTCGGGCCTTATCATACAAATACCGTGGCAGGGCTGGAATTAGCTATGGATATTTTGCGGAAGCGAAAAAATCAAAACAAGCAGATTTTTATGATCACTGATGGAAAGCCCACTTGTATGAAAGTGGGCATCAAATATTATAAAAATAGTTTTGGCCTCGATCCTAAAATATTAAAGAAAACAATGAATTTGGGAGCGGCCTGTAGACGATTGAATATTCCAATCACCACTTTTATGATTGCCTCTGACCCCTATTTAAAACAGTTTGTGAAAGAATTTACCGCTGTAAATAACGGTAACGCTTACTATAGTGACTTGCAGGGTTTGGGACATCTGGTTTTTGAAGATTTTAAAAAGAATAGAAGAAAGAATTTATAAATGACAAAAGGATACTTAGACCTTAGCGCAGATCAAAAACTGGCTATAACCACGTTGGGTCAACTTAAAGCAGCAGGATATCAACCTCAGTCGATCAAAGACGAATTGAGAGCTAATTTGATTGCTGCTATACAATCTGAAGAAAATGTATTCGAAGGGATATGGGGGTATGAGGATACTGTCATTCCAGATATCGAACGAGCAATCCTGTCTAAGCACAATATTAATTTGCTAGGCTTGCGTGGTCAGGCGAAAACACGCATCGCCAGAATGATGGTTGGACTATTGGATGAATGGGTGCCCTTTGTGCATGGAAGTGATCTGAATGATGACCCGTTGCAGCCTTTGACTAGATATGCCATTGATTTGATCGCAGAAAAGGGTGATGATACGCCCGTCAATTGGCTGCACCGCGATGATCGATTTACCGAAAAACTCGCTACGCCAGATGTATCAATAGCTGATTTGATTGGTGATGTGGACCCCATCAAGGCGGCTACTTTGAAATTGCCTTATTCTGACGAACGTGTAATTCACTATGGATTGGTTCCACGGTCGCATCGTGGTATTTTTGTTATCAATGAATTGCCTGACTTACAGCCAAGAATTCAGGTGGCATTATTTAATATTTTGCAGGAAGGCGACATTCAAATTAGAGGATTCAAGCTGAGATTACCTCTGGTTATTCAGTTCGTGTTTACTGCTAACCCTGAGGACTACACCAATAGAGGTAGTATTGTTACACCACTGAAGGATCGATTAGGCAGCCAGATTATTACGCATTATCCAAAGGCTGTCGAAACAGGTTTGAAAATCACCCAACAAGAAGCTGCCATTGCTAAAAATACTTCTAATCATATTGTAATAAATGAATTGGCCAAGCTACTCATAGAGCAAATTGCCATAGAGGCGAGGAGCAGTGAATATGTAGATGTGAAGAGTGGTGTATCAGCTCGTCTGACTATTTCTAGTTATGAGAATTTGGTAAGTGCAGTAGAGCGACGCCTCCTGAAGAATAAGGAGGCAGCAGGCCATGTTCGAATAGCTGACTTCATCGGAATAGTTCCATCTATTACTGGAAAAATAGAACTGGTGTATGAAGGAGAGCAGGAAGGAGCTGGAATAGTAGCCCAGAACCTGATCGGAAAGGCCATCAGAACCTTGTTCGTAGATTATTTCACTGATCCGGATCAGGTGAGGAAGAATCGTGAGATGCAGGATCCTTTCAAGTCGATTGCAGATTGGTTTGGGAATAGTAATATGATTGATTTGCTACATGACTATTCTCAAAAGGAGTATAGAAAGGAATTGAATAAGGTGCCTGGTTTGGCTGATTTGGTAAGGGATCAAATCAAGGATAATAAGGATGAGGATTTCAAATTTTTCTTGATGGAGTTTGTCTTGTTTGGCTTAGTGGAATATAGTTATTTGAGCAAGCATCCATTAGAAAATGGAATGAGAATAGATGATTTATTAGGAAGTATGATTTCGGGATTTACGGATCCTGGAGAAGATATGGAAGACCAGCCGTAACGGAATGACAAGTAAATCGTCCTAACAGAAATAAAATATATGTCCGAAATAATAAAGACCGAAGAGATTGCCAGAAAGTATGTCATGGGTGCTGAGACCATTCATGCGTTAAAAACGATTAGCATTTCAATCAACAAGGGGGAATACGTAGCTTTTATGGGTCCTTCGGGATCTGGGAAATCTACCTTGATGAATATCATCGGTTGTTTGGATACTCCCAGTGCTGGCACCTATATACTCAATAATCACGACGTTTCTGATCTGGACGAAAACGAATTGGCAGAAATAAGAAACAAAGAAATTGGTTTTGTGTTTCAAACATTTAATCTGTTGCCTCGATCCACTGCGCTAGAAAATGTGGCGCTGCCACTAGTGTATGCCGGGATGGGCAAATCGGACCGTGAAGAACGCGCTCACGATGTACTAAAAGGAGTGGGGTTGGAAGAAAGAGCGCTTCACAAACCCAATGAGCTATCAGGAGGACAGAGGCAAAGGGTGGCCATTGCCAGAGCCCTGGTAAATAATCCAAGTATCATCCTGGCAGATGAGCCTACTGGTAATCTGGATACCAAAACCTCTTATGACATCATGGAGCTGTTTGAGCAGTTGCATTCACAAGGCAACACGATCATTATGGTGACACACGAAGAGGATATTGCTCAATATGCCCACCGCATCATTCGTCTTAGGGATGGGCTGATAGAAAGTGATGAAATGAATCAAGAGATCAGAAAGGTAGCTTCAGTAGAGGAGGTTAAGTAGTTAGGATGTTTGACTGAAGCTTTCTTGTTTTATATAGCTCCTACAAACGCTCCTAATCTTTTGAACACAGACCCCCAGCCATTATAGAATCCCATTTCTTCTTGTTGCTTACAGTAGGCTTCGCTTGCGTGTATGCATTTGAAGATGAATATGGTATGCTCGCCGTCTGCTTCAAAATGGGCTTGTATTTCTACGCCTTCCGTCATAGGCTTGAAATCCGCGGTTGAACAAATCCTTTTCATTTCAACAATTTCTTTATAGACTCCTTCTGCAATAAAAACCTTGCCATCTGGCATGGTCATGGCGTATTCCCATGCTCCACCTACTCGGAAGTCATGCTTATTAACTTTGGTTTCCATACCTTCTGGGCCCCACCACTGCGCAATATGTTCAGGGTTGGTCCAGGCTTCCCAGACCAGGGCTATGGGCGCATTAAAAGTTCTCTTCAGGGTCAGTGTGCGGTTGGCCGCATCGTTTGTTTCACTCATGGTTTAGATATTTCAGATTGAAGTTTATTTAAATATTTTTCAAATGAGTCTAATTTGGTTTTCCATAGTCCTTCATATTGCTCTATCCATACAAAGGCTGGGATTAAGGTTTTTGGCTTAATAATACAAAATCGCTCTCGTCCTTTCCGGTGGAATTCTATGACCTCACATTCTTTTAAAATTTTCAAATGCTTAGAAATTGCTGGCCTGCTCACATCAAATTTTTCAGCTACTGCATTAATAGTCAGTGGATCTTCTGCGAGCAATTCAATAATTTCTCTACGAACAGGATCAGCTATAGCTTGAAATATGTCTCTTCTCATATTAAAGTAACCATTTGGTTACAAATATATGGGTAACTATTTGGTTACGCAAATTTTGTTTGTATCATTTATGATCAATTTGCTGGATGTCTCAATACCTATTCATACTAAACACGCTCGTTTTGAGCGTCAATTCTCTGAATAATAATTGATTCTATCTATGTAGGAGAAGTTTGATTTAGTGTATTGCCCTCAATTTTATTCGGACTCTTTGTTAGAATACTTACCAACTAATAGGGCAATTATTATGGCTAAATAGAGCTGACCTCCGAGTGTGGTAAGAAGAGAGAGGGATTTGGACAGCGGTGTAAGTGGTAATAGATCCCCATATCCGAGGGTGGATAGTGTGACAAATCCATAATAAATGATATCGCTCATTATTACATTTTTGCCTAGAGAAAAATTATACGCAGAGGGTTGAATTTCAACTACTAAAATAATAAGGAGAGAAAATACAACTCCCAAAAACAAGTAGCCATTTATCGCTTCAAAGATTACCCGCCGCGTTACTTTTTCTGCTTTTGAAATTTGCGTGATAAGCATTCCAACCATGAAAATGAAAAACAATACGTTAAATACATTGGATATAGCATGGATGTAATGCAAATTAAAGATTTGGGAAACCCACTCTAATAAAAATGCACTACCAGCAACCCATAGCATTTTTTTCCGATGCTTATCAAGATTCAATGCTGAAGTAAAAAACAACAAGGTATACAAGGTTGAATAAGCATAGGGTTGTTGGTCTGCAGGTAAAAACACCAGTACAAAAATCATGGTAAAAACTTCCGCAAAAAGGAGTTGTCCCCAAAAAGATTTGCTCATTTTCATATCTTGAACCTTTAATGTACAGCTTTTAAATAGTTCTACTAACTATTTTGCTACGCCAATATTTAGATAGCATGCCAACCGGGACTAAAAGTAACCACGAAGCCGACCATATATCAGGCCCAAACCATGCAAATGGAATGGTCAAAACAGAGACAATAGGTTCAGGCATTATTTTTAAATAGATTTTATCTAATTCCTTGGTAGTTAGTTTGTCAGAAATGAGATTGTTTCTATTGGCATAGTACCAGGCCGAAATGCCTACAAAACCTGCCAAAGCTAGTGTGATACTTTGTGCAAGCATTATGATCAGGGGAGAGTCCATCTCAAGGTCTAATTTGACAAAGTATATATAAAGCATCATGGTAAAAACCTGAACAATGGTTAATACAGAATGGAAAGAGCTTGTCCGTTTGAGATTGTTGAATATCGTGTTATTCTGTCCCCAATAGAGAAGAGTTAATGTCAGACCTATTATGATCGCCGCATAATTGAGATAACTCGTTAAAAGGATCTCCGTTACGTTTGAACTGTCAAAGCCATCTAAAGTCGGGTTCGGCATCAAAGTAAAGAGCCTAAATATCATTAAGGCAAAAAGAACGTCAACGATGGTGGAGACTCTATCGAGTTGGCGTATGCATCTCTCTTCCTCTGCTTCCGTTAGTTTTTTTTCATCAAATATTTTCATAGTGGTTTAAATTTAATAGAGAAATTATAGAAATCAATAGATAGGCCAAACAGTGTATAGATATGCGTCACCGGCTACTGATTTCTTTTTCCAAAAATGTATTGACCCTCTAACTATTCAATAATACAAGTGCTATTGTGGCCGGATGAATGTTGTTTTGGAGTGGTACCGTATTCAATATTACTTACAAATAGGAAATCGTAAGCAAAAATCTAAAACCCGAGGTGATAGTGATGAACTCTAGAGAAACATAGCACCTTGAAAAAAATAACCCAATCTATTCTCATAATAGATTGGGTTATCCAATATTATCTAGAGGGACGAAATAACTTAGTTACTCACTTCTATTAGCGGGATTTCCATTGCCATTTGCGCATCGATTAGTGTTTCAATTTTATTTTCTAACTGAAAAAATCTAGCCGCTTTTCCTTTAGGAATGTTTTTTTTGAATTTTTTGTAATATTTAGTTTCAGTTTTTAGTACCCCTTTTTGGTACTTAATAGAGGCACTGTATAATTCATCCGCTTTTTCGTCGGTCAAATTTTCATAATTCTCCGCAAAGTCAGTAACTATATCAATTCGCTTATTTTGAATAATATACAGCTCAGCTTGGTACTCGTTGTACAAAGGCCAAAAAACTTTGCTCTCTTCTTCTGTTAAGTTCATACCCTCGGCAATAGCAGCTTTCTTTTCTGCTTTGAGTACTTCTCGAGCCAATTCAAGGTAGTCATTGCCAGTTTGAGCCTGAACCGAAACGGATATTGCAATAGTGAAAAGTAATGTCAATAGATTTTTCATATTTTATTTTTTTTAAATGGATGGTCATCAATACTAATCAAAGTTAAGTGCCTAATGTTAAAAAAATATCCTCGAATCCATTAAATGTTGTTTGAAAATCAACTTTGTTAACCCAATGTTTACTTGGTTGGTTTTTTTCACCTTCACTCAAGTACGAGTATGATTTAAGAATAGCGATACTCAGTCGATAGCTATAACCTCAAAGCATAGGTTGGAAAATTTACCAACCCAACAATTCCTTAAGCTTGGTATAACCCGTGGCGCTCACCATTACTTCATCTCCATTTTTAAGCTGAGCAAGGTGGGTTTCCTTGCCGTATTTATCAATCTTGGCAATTTGAGAAACTTGAACAATCGATGAGCGATGAACGCGTACAAATTTCTTAGAATCGAGCACTTGTTCTAAATGCTTCATGGTTTGCTTTTTCAGATGTTTTCCTTTGGCAGTAATAATTTCGGAATAATCATCTTGTGCTGCGATTCGAATCACTTCATCTGTAGGAATGATGTCTATTTTAGTGCCGTCTTTTACTACTAGTCTGTGGGTGGGTTCTTGTAAATAACCCTGGACCAGAGCCTCAGTAGCTACGGGAGTCGCAGATTTGTTCATCAGTGTACGTGCTTTGGTCAGCCCATCTTCGAACCGTTCACGGTTGTATGGTTTAAGTAGATAGTCGGCGGCATGTTGTTCGAAGGCCTGGAGTGCATACTGATCGTAGGCCGTCGAAAAAATGATGGTAGGAGGATGGTCGATCAACTCTAGCAACTCAAAACCAGTCAATTTAGGCATTTGAATATCCAGAAAAATTAAATCAGGATTTTGAGTTTGAATTAATTTGAGTCCATCAAATCCATTTTCCGCTTCACCCACGAGTTCCAGGTCGTCATGCTCTTTGAGGAAATGTTTGATCACTTCTCTGGCCGGTGGTTCGTCGTCGATGATGATTACTTTATAAGCACTCATAGTTTGTTATTGGTCTAGTTGAGGGATGGTCAGTTGTACTTTATATTCATTTTCTTCTTTATGCGTTTGCAACAAATCAGCACTTTCATATATCAGTTGTAATCGGCCCCTTACATTTTTAAGGCCTATGCCTTTTCCTTTGTGAGCTACTGAGTCATCTTCCGTACTGTTCGTAATTTCAATTTGCAGATGTTGATCACTATAGGAAATTTTTACTGAAATGGTGCTGGCTTCCGTGCTTTCATATACGCCGTACTTGATAGCATTTTCAATCAATGGTTGAAGGATCAGGTTAGGTAATTTGGCTGAATCAGGAATGGAATCTGCTCCTTCGAAACTCACTTCAAGTTTCTTTCCGAATCTCAATTTTTCAATTTCCAGATACAATTGAATCGTTTCAATTTCCTGGCTTAAGGCAACGAGTTCAGTTTCAGATTGGCCAATTGTATACCGCAAAAAAGAAGAAAGCTTTACGATCATCTCGTGGGCATCTTCGGGTCTTGTCAATGTTAAAGAACTGATGGAATTCAGGCTATTAAAAATAAAGTGAGGATTAATCTGTGCCTTGAGCATGCTAAGCTCTGTTTCTTTTAGAGCCGATTGCATTTCGATCTCTCTGATTTGTTTTTCCTTATTGTTTTCATAGAAGATCAATAAATAATAAACCAAAGCCACCAGAAGATAGTAGACCGTACCTAAGGCCATACGCCACCATAAATCTGATATGGATGCTTGGCGTATAGAGGTGTCATAACCCAGAAGATACCCTGTAATGAAATAACTGGAAGCCAGCCATATGAAAATGAGCAGCGCTCCTGCAGCCAAATGATTCATAAGGGCATTCCATAAGCTGCCTTCGATCAATCCGGAAAATCGGACAATAAACCAGATGCTTAGTCCAACAAAGGCAAACCCTATACCGTACACTGCTGCTTCGATTAAAGCCAAAGACCACGCAACTTGCTGTCCCCAGTGTAGGAGCATCGTATGTAAGATGATCAGTAGGAGCCAAAAAAGCCCATAAACGAGCAGGTGCTCTCGGTTTTTTAGAATAGGGTTGATCATTGGTTTGGTTAGTAGTTTTTGATCTCTCCTCCACCGAACAATACGAAACCTTTGATGTGAAGGACTTTTTTGGTGTCAGACTCAGGTGTTTTTACAAATTTTCGTTTATCAGCCAATGCACCAAATATAGCAGTTACTTCCATTTGGATTTCCCAGTCTGAAGGAACGATGAAGGTAAATCCTCCGAATACAGCCAGTACTTCTAAGGTATGATTTCCCTCCGCTAGTTTAGATCCAGTCATATCATAGCTTGCTCCTCCAAAAACAGCGCTGGTTTGCCCTCCCTTAAATTGCTCTGATCTCACTTTGACTTCGCCGCCTCCCATAATGTTGGAGTCATTGAGGTAATCAAATGATTGTCCCGAAGCTTTTCGTTTGGAATCAACTTTTCGCTTATTCAATAGGAGGAAACCGGCAGCGATCATCAGCCCCGGCCAAAAAACTCTACTCATACCAATATTTATATGATACTCTTGCCATACGTAGGTCGCCATGATGAAATAACTCGCAACTCCCACCATTAACAGACCTGGAAGTTTGTTCTTATTCGTGGCCATAGAAATCAAGCCGATGAGCAATATGATTCCTTTCCAATTGAATACTAAGTTTTCAACAATTACAGGAATAAGGTTGAAATTGACGAGTAAGAAAGCACCACCCAGACCCACTAAAATGATGCCTATGGTATTTGATTTATCTTCTGCTTTGTAATGTCTCATGAATGTTTTGATTCAGATCTACAAGATACGGCGAGTTGTTCTATTTTTAAAAATCACCCAGTGGTCCAATGACCAACTGAGTGACTGAGTGTTTGGTTATTCTGAGTTTATATCTTAGACGTAGTTTTTTATTTCTCCACCACCGAACAACACGGTGCCTTTGATTAGTAGTTCTTTGGTAGCGTCTGTTTTAGATTCAGTTGAAAGTTTTCTGCAGTCGCTATATCCACCGAAAATAGAAGTGACTTCCAGGCGTACATTCCAATCGGAAGGTACGATGAAATTAGCACCACCCATAAGAATCAATAGATCGATCTCTTGAGTGCCTTCAGCAAGATTACTTTTACTTAGGTCATAAGTGCCTCCGCCCATCACTGTCGTTACTTTTCCTCCCTGAAAATTTTCAGATGTGATGGACATATCACCACCGCCTAAAACGGCAGTAACGTTGATGTGATCTGAATCATTTGGTACAGATTTTTCACCTGTTTCTTCATTGAATACATCTTCGCCAGCAGTAAAAACATGGGCTGACACTAGCGGACTTTTGCTTTTTCTGCTCAGTATAACCAATCCTATCACTATCAGCAGGATAGGCCAGAAGAGTTTACGAGTATCATACCAGTGCCAGTCGAATTCGTAAGACAAGACATCAGACATGATGAAGAAACCACCAACAGCCATTAGGATGATTCCAGGGCTTTTGTTGTCTTTGGTAGAAAGAAACAATGCACCAATCATGATCATAATTCCTTTCCAGTTGAATAGATAATATGATATTTCGTATGGGATCAAATCTAAATTGTCGAGTAAAAAGAGTGTGCCCAATCCAATGAGTATAAGTCCAATAGCTCCTGATCTGGAATTGGACGACGGTGTTTTATGTGATGTTCGTTGTGACATGGTATTATGAGTTATTAATTATGATACAATGATACGGGTTCGTTTGAGTCTGGTATAGCGTAAATCGGCCAACCCTGCTAAAATATCGGTAGAACCGGAACTGATTTAAGTGGAAGTGTAACCCTAAGATCGAACATCACGAAAGCATGGGCTTTAGGGGAAAAGGTTTCATGGAATGTTTTGATCTAAACTAATAACACACATAGCATGAAACGCATTTACCTTTCAGCTTTGGTTATAAGCCTGGCAATTACTCACCTTCAAGCACAGCATGAAGGATTGAAAAGATTAGATTTCTTCATAGGGGAGTGGGAACTGACAACAAAAGCAAGTCGACCAGATGGATCAGTAATGATGGGGAAAGCAAGAACAAAAGCTTATTATATACTAGAAAAAGCAGCTATTCAAGACGATTTTTATGCGTTAGACGCCAATGACAATGTGGTATTTAGAGGAACAAGCATAAGAAGTTTTAACCAGCAAACGGGTAAGTACCAAATCGTATGGGTCATGCCAGGTATAAGTGGTATTACTGATATATCTGGCGTAATGTCGAATGACAGGCTTGTCACTACCGGTAAAGGTTATGATAGTAATGGAGAATTTCTAGAGCGTTTTGAATACTATGATATCAAGCCTGATAGCTATTCATTCAAAATGGATCGCTCATACGATGGAGGGGAGACCTGGCTGTTGAATTTCTCAAGTTTTGACGCAAAAAAAGTGAAGTAGTCGAAACCACTTCACTTATACCTTTCTCAAATAGCGCCTGTTTGGCTTACAAAGACTCTCCTAATGAAGCTAGTCTCTTACTAGGAATCATCCCTTTGATAGAGATAGATTCTTCATTCATGATATACCTTAATTTTCCTTCCGAAATGTAGATCACAGCATTGGCTCCTTTTTGGATATGATCTTTGTCTTCACTTACAAGAAGGACGCTTTTTTCATACAAACTAGCATATAGTGGCTTAATTAAACCTCCTTGCGCTTCGGATAAATAGACCAAATGACATTTTTCAGCATCACTGGTATTATTTAATTTGACTACCTCTAAGTTGTCTTTGCGCGAAGCAAATCGAACCAATTCTGCGTAAATGGGAGAGTTTCCCATAACACCTACCTTAATCACAGAAGGACTGTTTGGCCAAACAATGTATTCCGTGAATTTGTAAACAAGCAATGCCTTGAATTTGTCCGAATCACCCGAAAATGCGGAGAAGCTCAAAGTCATGCAAAGTGCTGCTACTACAAATGATCTCATTTTTAAATTTTTTGTTTAGTGGATGTAAAGAATTGGTTTTTTCACTAATTCCTACCATGCAAAGATGAGAATAAGGAGAACACCTATCAATAGAGTATTCTCTGAATTTTGTAGGGTATATGCGTAATTTACTTTCTACGCATAAACCAGAGGGTAATACCCTCACTTATGTAATTCCAGGTATGATACACTTCAAATCCGAATCTTTCATAGACTCTTTTGTTCTTGGCAATAGACGTTTCCAGGTATATTGGAAGGCCTTGTTCTTCAGCATCTTTAAAAACTGCTCTTTGTAATTCGTATGCTGCTCCTTTACCCTTGCCTGCATCACTCACACCAAAAAACCAGAAATACATAAAATCACCTGATTTCGGGCGTTGATTTTTTACATAATTGTCTCTTTTCAATACTTTGAAGATGCGTTCGATGCCTATGGCTGTAAAGGCTAAGACCAACTGGTTCCAATAATCCATTAAGTTTTCCTTATGACTATTGAATCTGTAACAAATGGCCACTCCACATCGATCAGAAGATATGAAAATGGCATTTCTTCTTAGGGCTGTTCGAAAAACATAGCGAGCCAACCACTGCATCCGTTGAGGTTCCTTCTTGTCATTTTTGATTACAGATAGCACACTAGGGTTGGAAGGGAAGGATTGTGCTATGATATCAATGACGAGTTTTTCGTCGGCTTTGGAGGCTTTGTACATATTTACTTTAATCAGGGCGCTAAAATAGTAGCAAGAATCGGATTATGTAAAACAAAAAGCCATTCCGATAATCGGAATGGCTTTATCCCCTCAATTCTCCTCACAAAGTTTTAAATCCAGTGGGCGATTAAAATTTATAGTTCATACCAAGTCCGAACATGGCACCAATCTGCGATCTGGTTACATTAAAAACTGGTTTGGCATTGGCTTCTGTGCCTTCATTGAAAATATCATTACCAAATACGTAACCAGTGAGGTCTCCATCTAACCATTTTTTCTCCACTCTTATATTGATGATCGTACGGTCACCGTCTGGTGCAACGACTACTGTATTGGCCTCAGGAAGAGCAATGTTCTCAAATCGCTCTTGTCCAGTTAAATAGTTTCCTTGTGTGTTGAACTTTGTACCATAAATCATGCTCATACTCAAGTTGATTTGCCTTGGAAGATCAAAATCTCCTTTAAACCTAAACACATGCGAAGGAACCTTTGCAACCTCTGGTGTTCGATCTTTATCGGTCACAATGTTCGGGTCGTTTATGTCAAAATCAGGATTTTCCTGCAGCTCCCATGTAGACTTCAGATAAGAGTGTGTAAGTTCAAAAGTTACACCATGCACAGGGATGATTCTCACGGTACTTTCAGTGCCTAAAGTAGTGCCTTGTACATAGTTTCCATATAAATAGTAGGTGGCAAATCTTCCTGGTTGAGTGGCTGATTCTGCATTTTGTTCAGTCGCTTCGTCTGGTGAAATACCTATGCCGTCTTTAATATTAGTGTAGTAGAAATTAGACTCAAATGTCAATTGATTGTCAATATTTGCTCTGAAGCCTGCTTCCCACGTTCTGAATCTGGTAGGAACAGTATGAGAGCCATTTTTGACAGCCACACTTGGATTGCTTGCAATCAGACCTTGTGCCGTAGCATCAATGTCCGCCATGCCTGCTGGAGAAGCAACATATGCTTGGGCTAAAGCTTGAGCTGTGGCATCATCTGCGCCGCCTGCAATTGCTGCATCATAAGCCACTTGGTAGACTCCTTGCGTAGCTGCTTGTGTCCAGGCAGCTTCTGATGGTGTCTGAAACAAATACAAATCTATGTTTGTATTGTTGAAACCAGGTGTACTGAAGGACTGGGTAAAACCACCCCAAAACGTAAGGTTTTCAGTAGGAATGTAACTTACTTTAGCCATTGGAGACAAATAGAAATCACTATTTACTAAAGAATAGTTTTCTGCTTTAATTCCTAAAAGAAAATTCAGCTTACCATCAGCTAATTTGATTTTATCTTGAATGAATGCTCCTTTTAGAGATTCAGTACTTTGCGGATCTACGTAATTGACGGCGCTTGTTGAATTGATATCATGTACGTCAATTTTATTGATTCGATAGTTAAAACCAGCACTCAAGTCATTTTTGTCTCCGAGCGAAATATTGTCTTGAATTTCAAAATCGTAGGTAGCATTAGATATTTCAAATCCACCAGCTAAGCGATTGAAGTCATTTTCCATATTGGTAGATGCACGAATAAACAAACTATGATTTTCATTGAAGCTGTGATCATATCTGAGATTACCTACAAAGCGATTAGCTTTTACATCATTTTCGATGAGCACATCGTTGGCTGTGAAAGCAAAGTCATCCCCGAAATAACTACTATAATCTGTAGTTTTTAAAGTATTGTAGTGTGTGTTCAATGACAAAGCACCTTTTTCATTGACTTTGTATTTGGATTTCAATCCCAGACTAAACATATCAATCTGATCGAAGTCTTTAGTAAACCTACTATTCGATACTACCGGATCTCCATTTTCGTCTTTACCTGCTAGAGACTCCCAACCTTTGAATAGTCTCATTTTTCCATAGCCAGAAATAGAAAATTTGTCACTTACGACTCCTCCAGCTCTCAAGCTAGTAGCAACATAACCGGCAGATCCAGCTTCTGCTCTTGCATTTATGCCATCATAGTTGTCAGGGTTTTTGGTAAATATATTTACTACGCCCGTTGCAGAATTAGCCCCATAGATTGTTCCCCCTGATCCTCTGATGACCTCTATTCGATCAATTTCATCAAGCGGAATATCGAAATTTCTGAATGAAAATGAAGAAGACATGAGATCCTGAATTGGCGTACCATCTAATAGGTACAATACAGTTCCTGTCAACCCATTAGTTACCTGAGAGTAACGTACGTTAGATTCTGCACTTGAGTACTCGTCTTGTACGCCCCAATACCCTGGAACTAATCTTAATACTTCATGTAGGGTAGTAGCACCTGAATGCTCAATATCCTTAGAAGTCACCACGTAAATAGAAGAAGAAACATCTTGAAGTCTTTCAGATTTTTTAGACACTGAAGTAATTTCAAGATTCATCAAATCTTCCAACGACATGTCAAACATGTTCTCGTCAATGTCCTGAGCGATAAGGCTCGGGCTCATCATCACACACATCAACAGCGTGCAATAGAATAAAGTTATTTTATTATGCTTCATATTGTTTTTGTTTAGGGCGTATTTTCCCATGCAATCTTTCGAATGCCTGAAATTTGCCTGAATTACTGGTTTTTCTTTTTTTAGATTGGTTTGCCTAGTGCCAATAATTTAGAACTAGGTGTCATCTGTTTATTTCTGATACTTTTTTCATCGATTAGAAATCTGAGTTTTCCACTTTCTAAAAAGAAGCCTATATCAGATCCTTTACCGGTGAGACTACTATTTTCGGAGACGACTAATACGCTCCTGCTACCTATTGCTGAATTATAAGCATCAACTTTAGAATCCTCAGAGTTTGCTAAAAATATGATGTCACATTTTCCCGCAACACTTGGTCCTGAGATGTCCAAGACAGTCATATTGCCTTTTGATGCTGCAAAATTTGAAAGCTCTTTTGAAACTCCCGATTTGCCCGCTATGCCTACAGTTACATTTCTTTTACCCGATGGCCACTCTATGTACTCTGCAAATTTGTATATGAAAAGAGCTTTGAATTTGCTTTCCTGGGCGTAGCTTTTATTTGAGAGAGCTATGGCCAAGAAAAGTACTAATCCAAATATGATTTTACTTTGCTTCATGAGTTTTGATTTGTGTCAGTTTTTTTTAATTATTGGTTTTCATTTTTAGCCAGTTTGAATTTGCTCATGCTGTCCTTCAAACCAGTGGCTACATGAGTCAGTTGTTCAGATTTTTGGCTGTAATTTTCCATTCCAGAAGACAATTCAGTGGCGGAACTGGCCACTTCTTCAGTACCAGCAGCTGTCTGCTCAGCAATAACAACCACAGATTCGGTAATGGAAACTACCTTACCAATATCTGTCTGTTGAGTCTGAGTTGCATTCACAATTTCTTCTGAATACGAGAGCGTGCGAGTGGTTGAATCCGCAATCTCCTTAAATACTTCAGAAGCCTGGGTAGAGGCTTGACCTCCAACCTTCACACTCTGATTCATTGTTTCCATGACTTGTGCTGCTTGTTCAGTATCTTTCTGCACATCAGCTACAAGTGTTTCAATTTCTCTGGCTGAACTTCTAGAGTCTTCAGCTAGTTTTCTAATTTCTTCTGCTACTACGGCAAACCCTCTTCCAGCGTCACCAGCTTGTGCTGCTTCGATGGCGGCATTCAGTGCTAATAGATTAGTTTGAGAAGCGATTTCAGTAATGACTCCCAAGACTCTTGTGATCTCTTCGGATCTTTGAGTCAATACCTTTATGGAGTCGTTAGTTTTTACTGAGTATACTGCAATTTCTTCCATGCTGGTGGCAACATTGTCCACCATTTCTCTACCTTTTTCACTGCTATCTACACCAGATTTTGCCGCTTCGTTGATATTGGCCGCTTTGCTACCCATTTCATTGGATGAGTTTCTTATGCCTTCTACCAAATTGGATGCTTCATCCACTTTTACCACCTGATTTTGAGCACCTGTACTCATTTGTCCAATGGCTGAAGCAATTTCTCCTGTATTGGATGACATTTCTTCACTCGCATTGAGCATTTCTGTAGAGGCTTCTTCTACTACAATTGCACTATCGGTAATTTGAACTAATAGATTGTTTAAGTTAGAAGTTGCCTTATTCAAATTACTAACCAATGTGTATATGTCGCCTTTTGAATCTAACTGGTATTTGTGCGTCAGATCTCCATCAGCAAGGGCAGTTACAATTTTATTTACTTCGAGAATAGGTGTAGCAATTGAATGAAGCAAATGATTTATGGCGTCACTCAATTCGAGCCATGCGCCAGCTTTTGCATCCGTAGATATACGAGTATCTAGTCGACCTTCTTCTCCCGCTGCTTTGACGACTTCATTCGTTTCATTTATTACTTCTTTGAGATTAGATCTCATCGAAAGTAAAGCATGACCTAGTACGTCATTACTACTCAATGCCTCGAAGTCTGCTTCCAAATTTCCTTTTCCAACTTCGCTTGCAAATTCAGAAGAAGATCTAAAACCTTGAATTAAGGAATTAATCCCATGGCTCATTTCACCTATTTCGTCATTGTTCATGACATTAATCGACTCCGGTATAACACCAAGACGGATTTGAGCAATTTTTTCTTGGAGTGCTTTAACTGGTCTAGTGATATTTCTTGATAACCATCCTGAGATGACAAGTCCAAACACTGCGCCTACTAACCCAAGGATGAAAATAGCTAAACTTAAATCAGAAAATGAGTTTTCCATCTCAAGGCTGATACTATTGGTCTCAGCAGACTTAGCTGCCATCGTTGCATCTAGCCTTTCAATCAATTCATCACAAATAGGAATTATATTTCCTTCAACTAAATCTTCACAGACGAAAAGTGTCATGGCATCTTCATAAGCTAGCGCATTATTCAAGCTCTCCATGATGGTTTGCTGGTCACTTAATATAGATTCATAAGTTTCCAGAATAGAGCCCATTACTTCCGCTTCTTCTGGGTGAGTGGTGGTTATAATGGTCTGCAGTTTTTCTTTTAGTGCTGGATAAGTCTCTTGGTGTATGATTCTTAGCTTCTCCTTATCTTTTTCGTAGCGACTAACATAAACCCAATTGGTTGAGTAGGCTTTACTATCCTTAATGAGATTTCGAAAGTCGCCATATGTATCAAGGGTAGGATAGACATCTTTGAATACTTTATTAAGTAAGTCGATGCTATTGTTTAACGTACTGTAGGTGTAAAGCCCATTCAGTACTATTACTCCAATGAGTATGTAAAAACTAAGTCGGATTTTTCTTCCGATAGTGAAATTAAATTTTATCAGATGCCTAAGCTCCATCATTATGTTGATTCTGTTATGTCCTGAGTTTAAGTTACTAAAATCGGGGCAAACTGAGTTTATAAATGTTAATTCTATTGGTTTTTAAATATTGTCAGAATTAACTTTTCACAAAAGTACAGTGGGAAACTTGTTTAAAGCAATAAGCGGAACTACTCAATTTTCGAATAGGAGATATACGTATAGTTAGATGTTGGTACACATAGGTTGATTTACATATATATACCTGAGTGGTACAAATGGATTGATGAGTGGTAGAATTATGTGGATATTCAGTATGCTACAAAACTCCACTTTTTATCACCATCAATTTTTCTCGTGTCATGTCATGCATGGAGTGAGGAATACTTCCAAGACCGAGTCCGGAAGAATCTCTTCCTCCAAAAGGCATCCAGTCTACTCTGAAGGCAGTATGGTCATTGACCATGACAGCAGTAGAATTCAGCTTTTTCACAGTGTCTAAGGCTACATCGATGTCTTTTGTGAATACAGAAGATTGAAAAGCAAATTCAAGGGAATTGGCTCTATTGATGGCTTCCTGACGGTCGGTGTAAGCATAGATACACACCACTGGACCAAATATTTCTTGAGAAGAAACTCTGCAATCTTCGGTAGGGTTTAATATTATCGTAGGTTCGTAAAACGTGTCATGTTTTTTCTGACCACCGCAGATTATTTTAGCCCCTTTGTCTTTAGCTTCAGTCACCCATTCATGCACACGGTCTACTTCTTTTGGTAAAATGAGAGGACCCACTTCCGTTTCCTTTTCTAACGGATTGCCCAATATTAGTGTTCTCACTTGGGCGTCCATTTCTTCTATCACTTCATCTACAATGGATTCATGAGCATAGATACGCTGCACTGATACACAAACTTGACCAGCATGATAAAAGCCCCCTTTGACTAGAGCTGGAATCATAGATTTGATGTCTGCATCTGGTTCTATTATAACGGGAGCTGCGCCACCATGCTCCAGCGCACATCTAGTGCCCGGTGCTAGTTTTGACCTTAGATACCATCCAACTTTTGCAGAACCTATAAAAGAAAAGAAATTGACTTTGGTGCTAGTGACTAACTGCTCAGCTACATCATTTTCGCATGGCATAGCGGTACACCAACCTTTCGGTAAACCCGCCGATTCAAAAATTTCCACCAAAAGCAGACAAGTGAGGGGAGTAGTTGGTGCAGGTTTGATGATCACTGGGCTACCAACTGCTATGGCAGGGATCGTTTGGTGAATGATCAAATTGATGGGGTGATTGAAAGCACTAACTGAAGCTACCACGCCAATAGGTTCGCGCATGGTGTAAGCCAAGCGATTGGCAGATGAAGCTGTGTGTCCCATAGCCACTTCTTCACCTTTAATATGTCCCATGTTTTCTATCGCAAGCTTGACGCCATTGATGGCTCGCTTCATTTCTACTTCTGTATCCATCCAAGGTTTGCCACCTTCCATGGCAGATAGTTGAATGATTTCCTCGGATCGTTCTTCCATTAGAAAAGCGATATTCTCTAGAATTTCAACACGCTTGTGTTTAGGAAGCCATTTAGAATGATCTAAGAAAAGCCCATGTGCTCGCTCTATAACTTCACTCATTTCGCTGCTGGAGGCAAGAGGTATTTCTTTGATTAATGACTGATCGAAAGGTGCGTATACGGATAGTTTTGACATGGTTGTTTATAATTAGAGTGCTTTTGCTTTTTCTTTAATTTTCACATTTAGGATGGCATGATTAAGAGAATAATCCACCGGGCAATCGATCACATGTACGCCCTCCGAATTCAGGCAATGGTTTAGTGTTTCACTAAAATCTTTGTCACTTTTTATTCTATGACCAAATGCACCATAACTTTCTGCATACTTCACAAAATCAGGATTGTTATAATCTAACCCAAAGTTGTCAAATCCCATACCTTCTTGTTTCCATTTGATCATACCGTAGGCATTGTCATTGAGGATGATCACCACTACATGTAGTTTTTCTCTTACAGCTGTTTCTAACTCCTGAGAATTCATCATAAAACCTCCATCACCACATACAGCGATCACTTTTTTGTCAGGATGTATAAGCTTGGCGGCTAAAGCTGAAGGCAATCCGGCACCCATGGTTGCCAATGCGTTGTCTAGTAATAATGTGTTTGGTTCATAGCACTTGTAATTTCGGGCGAACCAAATTTTATAAACACCATTGTCTAGTGTCACAATACCATCCGATGGCATGATTTTTCTAATTTCATTAACAATGCGCTGAGGTAGCATTGGATATCTGTCGTCTTCGAAATACTTTGAAATATGAGACTCAACTTCTTCGTCTACTTTTTTGAAAAAACTAAAATCCCAGTGTTTCTGCTTTGTAATTCCTTCCATTATTCCCCAAACAGATGCTGCTATATCACCTAATACGTCCAAATCAGGGAAGTAGACTTGATCCACTTCAGCCGAGAAAAAATTGATGTGCATTACTTTTTTGCCTCCGTGCTCCATGAAAAATGGTGGCTTTTCAATCACATCATGTCCTACGTTGATAATTAGATCAGCTTTGTCGATAGCATAATGCAAATAGTCATTAGATGAAAGTGCAGCTGTGCCTAAGTGTTGATCATGGCGATTGTCCACAACTCCCTTTCCCATTTGCGTATCAAAGAAATAGATGCCAGTTTTTTCAATTAATTTGAGTAGCGCATTTCCTGTTCTTTTTCTATTGGCACCTGCTCCAATCAGAATGAGAGGCATTTTAGAGGCCTCAATCATACTAATTGCTTCTTTGATGGCTTTTGGATCTGGCCCAGGTCTTCGGACGGAGGGTACATTGAACAACGGCTCATCACCAGATTCGGCAGCGACATCTTCAGGTAATTCTATGTGTGCGGCTCCTGGACGCTCCTCGGATGCCAAACGAAAAGCTTCTCTTATGATTGAGGGAATATTGTTTGCGCTAACTACTTGCCTGGTGTATTTTGTGAGGGGACGCATCATGTCCACTACATCCAGAATTTGAAATCTGCCTTGTTTACTTTTCTTTATGGGTTTCTGACCAGTAATCATGAGCATAGGCATGGCGCCCAATTGAGCATATGCGGCAGGAGTAACAAGATTTGTTGCTCCTGGGCCTAGTGTAGATAGACAAACGCCAGGCTTGCCTGTTAAACGTCCATAGGTAGCCGCCATAAAACCAGCGCCTTGTTCATGTCTAGTCAGTATCAGTCGTATGTTAGAGTCTTTTAGAGAATTGAGTAGGTCGAGGTTTTCCTCTCCGGGAATACCGAAAATATATTCTACACCTTCATTCTCAAGTGCTTGGATAAATAAATCAGAGGCTTTAGTCATGGGCTAGAATTTTATATTGAATTTAAACATTAACCCTGACAAGACAAATCTGGGTTTCAATTTAAAGGAGTTGTAGTGAGATTAAGTTCATTTTTGCTTAATTTTTACCTTTGGATATAAGCATATGGAAGAATTAATTGACTTTTTTACTGAAGTACCTCTTTGGTTTCGAGCTAGCATTCTCGTTGGAGGTTTGGTGTTTTTTTGGGTTTTAGAGGGTATGATACCTTTATATCGTTTTCAATATGATAAAATCAAACATGCCGGAATCAATCTGTTTTTAACGGCGACAACAATGCTTATAGGATTTGGAATGGCAGGCTTGCTTTTGTTGGCATCAGACACTGTCACGCAAAATGAATTTGGCCTTTTGTATCTAGTGGATATGCCTTTTTGGTTACAAGTGATTTTAGGTGTGTTGTTATTAGATATGATTGGTGCTTATTTTATTCATTTTGTAGAGCACAAAGTAAAATGGATGTGGAAATTTCATTTAGTTCATCACACAGATACTACAGTAGATGTTACTTCCGGGCTGAGACATCATCCGGGAGAAACAGTGTTTCGAATTTTCTTTACCATTCTGGCAGTTATTCTTATAGGAGCACCGATGGGAATTATCATGCTTTATCAAAGTTTGTCTGTCCTATTTGCCCATTTGACACATGCCAATAGCTCACTTTTCGGAAAATTTGATAAAGTCGTTTCCTACGTGCTAGTTACACCAAACATGCATAAGGTGCATCATCATTATACTCAACCATGGACAGACACCAACTATGGTAATATATTTTCTATATGGGATAGGCTGTTCGGCACTTTTCAGTATGTGGAAAATATGCAAGAAGTGAAGTTTGGCATTGATACACACATGAAGCCAGAAGAAAATGCCGAGCTGGGCAATTTGCTTGCTATACCTTTTCAAAAATATCGGGTACCTCCTGAATCAAAATTTGGTTCGGAATGAATAATAACCGACTACCTTATCAGTCAGGTCACTAAATGATTTGTGGTAAACGATAATATCGTAGTTGTTTTCGGTTTGGTAAAATGACCCTTCGAAGTAATAGGGATCCGGTCCATCTACCCAATAGATGTAATCATACCATCCTTGTTTGAGTAAAACCTCTCCTGTATACGATTGACTGATTTCATCATACTTGAGTAAACTTTTTTTATTCATTCTAAAGTCATTAAACGCCCCGAGCACGTACACTGGGGAAGACAACCTAGCGGATTTTATTTGAAACTTGGTAAGTAAATAATCACAAGCTAAGTAATCTCCCATGGTCTCAGTAGTAGCAATTACAAAGCCGCCATTTCGATCATTTAACATGGAATAAGCTTCATGTTTTCTGTTCTTTCCTGGATTTACTGCAGCTTTTCTAGGATTTGAATTTGGGTCAACATGAGATACATAAGCCCCTCTGAAACTATAACTTCTCAAGTCTGCTTGTCTAAATTCATTACCACCCTTGAAGTTGTTCTCCATATTGAAGTGTCTATATTCAAGAAGTGATCTTTCTCTTCGAATAGCAGTAGGTTGAAGTCCTTCAAGAACGTTGTCCCATCGTTGATTTTGTCGAATAACAATTTTGAATTCGGTTCTGGGATTGGTCACCTTGATTCGACTATGAATAATATCAAAGTCTATCTGCTGATTGAAGTCACGCTCCATGACCCCAGTTGAAATTCTGGTGTTCGGTTGTATGTTGACATTGTTATCGAATGCTACAAACCTGCGTGTGAATAGTACATCATTTTCATCTCCATTTTGATAAACCTGTATGATATAGTTTCCAGTGACCTTTACTCTGGGTAGGTTAAACCAATAATTGACATAGAGAGTATTTGCATTGATGGAGTATTCAAAATCTCTTAAATCGAATATGTTGTAGTCATACAGAAATTCAATATCGTTGAGCAAGGACTTAGTCCAATCTGCATTGCAATGGATGATTTTCGCTTGAACATCGATGTATTCTTCCAACAAGAGATCGAATTGTAGCAATAGGGATTCTACTTGAGTTCGTGGCACTATGGGCGCCATCATTTCTTGATCTGGATGTCGAGTGACTGGGTACAGCTGGACTGTGCCTACAAATGGCTCATAGCTTTTGTTCTCATAGAGAATTTCCTTTTGTTGTGCGAGACTAAACGAGCTGATTTTGGTTAGAAACAGACAAATAATAACAAGTCGTGGAATAAAATTCATAAATCGAAATTACAAAGGATTGAAATAGGTGCTATGATCTATTAAGAAGACTTTATCTTCTTTTCACTTCAACCAAGCATCTGAATCCAACATCAGTTCTGTAAGATTGAGTATAGTCTTCTTCGAAAAGAGCCTCTTCTGTATTAGGTGTTAGATAACTGCCACCTATAGCATAGCCTTCAGATATTAATTCCTTTACATTGCCATACAAATTGTAGAATCCTCTTTTGTTGGGTTCAAAGCTGTAAATGTATTGTGGGATTTCGATGGGTATGCCTCCATTTTCATATTTTAGGTTTACATTATAGCTAATAAAGGAAGCTTTTAATAGCATCGATTCGGAGGCAAATCGCTTGCTAAGGATATCTGCCTCCAGGAACTGACTTCCTTTCTTAGTAACCTCATGTGGAGTTATCCTTATTTCATCTATGTATGAACCAGCAGCGTATAGCCACTCTTCCTTTGTTGGTAGTCTTCCACTAAATTTATATTTTCTTGGTTCATCAATGAGCATTTCTTTAAGCCCAACATTTAGTTGGTCTGCCCGCCATTTGCAATAAGTCTCTGCAGTCTCATGTGATATGGCCAAAACAGGGAAGAAGTAGAATTCAGAGTTTTTGAAATAATTCAAAACATATTTGTTATCCTGCTTTGGAATATAGGCTTTGTCTTTATACCTACCTGAGTCTTTAACCATAAAAAATAAAAATTCTTCGAAATGGATATTGGCTACTTCAGTTTGATCTAAGAACTTGCCTTTCGCAATAGGTAAAGTGCCCGGAGGGACAATATATCTTTGATTATATAGTTCAGAGTCTTTATACTCAGAATCTTTCCAAGGGTCGTATTTTCCGTTGTAGAAAATAGACTTTTCAGAGTATTTGTTAGCCACATACACCTGCATCGTTTCCCCAGAGTCATCAGGTCTATAATTGTAGATCGGAATACCAGTTCGTTCACTACAACAGCCAGGATCGAAACTTACTGGGTGCAAGTCTTGTGCTAAGGTTATTGCAGGAGCTAGTAAAAACAATAATATTTTTTTCATAGGTGTATTTCTCTCAATCAGCGAATGATCTTGGTTACGCATCTAAACCCAATATCCGTTTGGTAATCGAACTCTTTGGTGTGCTCAAATAATTCAGAATGGGAATCCCCAGTTTTATAACTGCCACCAATGGCGTATCCTTCACGGACGATTTCTTTGACATTTCCATAGAGGTTATAAGCCCCAGTTCCTTTTGGTTCAAATCCATATATATAAAAAGGAATCTCTTTCCTTAATGCAAATTCGGTACCGTGATCCAGATTTACATTATATCCATAAACCGTTGTCGCATTCAAAATTTTTTCATCGGCAAATCCCATGGCAACGACATCGTTTTGGAGGAATTCCATACCTTTTTTGTTGATTTCATAGGTGCGATCTTCAATCTCCTTTGAACTATGACCGGCAGCCCGTTTCCATTCGTGTTCGGAAGGTAAGCGACCCACATATTTATATCTCTTGTATTTACTTTCTTGTTCTAAGAAAATCTGCAGCCCTTCGTTGAGATTCTGAGCACGCCAATCACAAAAAGTTTTAGCGCTCTCGGGGTTAATTCCTATAACTGGGAAAAAGTAAAATTCAGGGTTGTTATAATAATCCTCCATGTACTTTTCATCCAACACAGGTAAGTAGGCATCATGTATCGCTTGGCCAGAATCTCGTTCCACAAAATGAAGAAATTCTTGATAATGAATGTTGGCTACTTCAGAGGCGTCGATATACGTTTTTTTAAATAGTGGAATCGTATGTGGAGGTACAATGTAATCTTGGTAATATAGGATATTGCTTTTATTTTCTTTAGCCTTCCAGGGATCGTAAAATCCATTGTAAAAAATCGATTGTTCAGAAAAATCATTGGCTTCATCTAGAAACAAATGATCTATTTCATACACTCTATTGTATGTATAGATTTCTCGATCGGTGATAGAAGATACGGGACCCGGAGAACTAGCTGTTGGATGCTTTTTTGCTTGTCCATAACCAGATTCTGCAAAAAGAAAAAGTCCTAGTGCTGATAGAACTAATCGTAATTTTGTTGATTTCAATATTAAGTATTTATTTACTGCAAATCCATTCTACAGCTTCATCCATATGCCCAAAATCAAACTGTTTCAATTCTGCTTTTACAAAATGATTGGCTAATCCGGGAAAAGAAGAAATTAAATTATCCTCTGTCATAAAACCTACTTTGTCGATTACCTTGTGATGATCTTTGATGAATTTGATGTGATGAAAAAAACTATCTAAATTGTCCCAGCCAGGGAATTTATTGGCCTTAATAATCAAGCCAGATAGTTTTCCAAACTCTTCAATATAATGATCTACTTCTTCGGTCAGATTTTCCATATCAAAAACCGAGATGGGACCTGTAACTGATATAATTACATAGCCCTGATCTTTGTTAAGACTCAGATTAATCATAAGTAAATTTTGATGATTGCTGCGTTTAAAAATACATGAATTAATTTAGAAATCAACCAAAGAAAGAGGAGCTATTCGACGAACTTAAATTGCAATCGTAGTTGATGAAAATAATTTCTTAGGATCGTAATATGTATTATCAGTAAAATCCAGAAATATCACATTCGGACAATCTAAATTTTTCGACCATTTTTTCAATGTACCACGCTATCTTAGCGGTCGCTTACAAATATCTACATGAGTTATTTTGAATATATAAAAGAGGCCACTGGGTTCATTAAGAACTTTACGAGTTTCGAGCCAGATTATGGAATTATATTAGGTACCGGATTAGGAGCCTTGGTTAATGATGTCAAGATAGAAGCGGAAATTAATTATGAGGACATTCCTCATTTTCCATTATCAACGGTTGAGTCACATTCAGGTAAACTGATATTTGGCCGACTAGGTGATAAAAAAGTCGTCGTCATGAAAGGTAGATTTCATTTTTATGAAGGCTATACCATGAAGGAGGTGACTTTTCCTGTCCGAGTGATGAAATTACTAGGAATTAAAAAACTCGTAATTTCTAATGCTTCTGGAGCTTTGAACCCTGATTACAAAAAGAGCGACTTGATGGTGATCAATGACCATATTAACTTGCAAACTGAAAATCCACTGACTGGAAAAAACTTGGACGAAATGGGTGTTCGGTTTCCTGATATGAGCGAGCCTTACGATCAGGAAATGATTGATACTGCCATGAGAATTGGTGATCAAGAGAATATAAAGTTGCATCAAGGCGTTTATGTAGGAGTAAATGGACCAAATTTAGAAACCAGGGCTGAATATCATATGCTTAGAGTCATTGGTGCAGATGCGGTAGGTATGTCTACTGTTCCTGAGAATATAGTGGCCAGACAAATGGATATTCCTGTTTTTGCTGTTTCAGTGTTAACAGATTTGTGTTATCCCGGCCATATACAGAAAATATCCGTAGAAGAGGTAATCGCTGCTGCTATGAAAGCTGAGCCCTATTTGACTCTGCTGATAGAGAAAGTAATAGCTGAAGATAAAATTTAAAAAAAAATTGAAAGTAATACATAATAATTTGAGTTTGGAAGGAAGAGTGGCTATTGTGACCGGTGCGAGTAAAGGTATCGGGCTCGAGATTGTAAAACTGCTATTGAGCAAAGGAGTGAAAGTGGCTGGATGGAGTAGAACGGACAATGATTTCACCGATCCAAATTATCTATTCATTTCGGTAGACGTGAGTGATCCGGAAAGCGTGGCTCATGCTTATAATCAAACCACAGAGATGTTGGGTGAGGATATTGATATTTTAGTCAATAATGCTGGTATTGGACATTATGGCAATATGGACGAAATGCCATTTGAGCAATGGAAACAAATGTTTGACATCAATGTCCATGGAATCTTTTTTGCCTCCAATGCAGTTATTCCAAAAATGAAAGAATTGGATCGGGGACATATTATTAATATTGGATCTATAGCCGGCAAAAATCCTGTAAAAGGTATGGTAGGGTATGCAGGGACAAAACATGCCGTAACTGGTATCTCTCATTCTATGTTTATGGAATTGAGAGACTTTGGTATCAAAGTAACGTGCATCTATCCTGGCAGTGTCAATACCAATTTCTTTGATGATATTGATGCCGTAACGGCGAATGACAATATGATGCGGCCAGAAGATGTGGCCAGTAGCGTAGTGCATTGTTTGGAAACTCATCCAAACTTTCTGCCTGTTGATTTCGAAGTCAGACCCTTGCGTCCGAAACCATCGAAATAAGTTGAATTCAAAACTGCATTTCCTTTGTCGATAGAAGTACAAAATCTTACTAAAATCTATGGCCAGCAAAAGGCTGTGAATGGAATATCTTTTGAAGCTCGGAAGGGAGAAATTCTAGGCTTTTTAGGCCCCAACGGAGCGGGAAAATCTACCACCATGAAAATAGCAACTGGTTATTTAGGTGCAAGTGATGGCCAAGTCTTGATAGGAGGAATTGATGTAAGTGCAGATCCGCTAAAAGCAAAACAGATTACAGGTTACCTGCCAGAGCACAATCCATTGTATTTGGATATGTACATTCATGAGTTTTTAGCCTTTTCTGCAAAGGTGAACAAAATGAAATCTGGAGAGATTAAGCCTGCTGTTAAACGCGTAGTGGAAATGTGCGGGTTGACGCTTGAACAAAACAAGAAAATAGGTCAACTCTCGAAAGGCTATCGCCAAAGAGTTGGATTGGCTCAAGCCCTGCTTCATGACCCTGAGGTATTGATCTTGGATGAGCCTACTACGGGTTTAGACCCAAATCAAATCTTAGAAATTCGAAAACTCATCAAAGAAGTGAGTAAAGACAAAACGGTGGTTTTTTCTTCTCATATCATGCAGGAAGTGGAGGCACTTTGCGATAGAGTAGTCGTTATTAATAAAGGACATCTAGTAGCAGATAAACCTATAGAAGAGTTTTCAAAAGGATTGACGGATGAGACCTACTTACGGGTAGAGTTCAAATCTGAAATAGACACCGCCTTGTTGGAGTCTATTGAAGAAATCAAAGCCGTTGAGAGTTTGAATCCAGGTGTCTATCAACTTCAAGTCACCAGCAGTGAAGAGGCTAGAAGTGCAGTCTTTAGGTTGGCTGGAGAGCAAAATCTACCTCTGGTAGGGCTGCAGGAGGAGGAGAGCTCTTTCGACGAAATTTTTCATTTACTGACTAAAGAGAAATAAATGCTGGCGGTATTTGTTAAAGAGATCAATAGTTTTTTGAATAGTCTGATTGCTTATATCGTGATTGGGGTTTTTCTGACATCCATAGGTTTGCTGATGTGGGTATTTCCGGAGAGTAGTATTCTGGAATATGGCTATGCGGATATGAGCACGTTGTTCAATCTGGGGCCTTTTGTGTTTATGTTTTTGATTCCGGCGATTACGATGAGATTTTTTTCTGAGGAAAAAAGAACAGGCACTGAGGAACTGCTCATGACCAAGCCACTAACTACATTGCAAATTATTCTAGGAAAGTATTTTGCAGGATTTGCCTTGGTTGTACTTTCGGTCATTCCTACACTGATCTATTTTTATTCAGTTTATACTTTAGGGAATCCTGTAGGAAATCTTGATATATCTGGTACGGTGGGATCTTATGTAGGCTTGGTTTTACTTGGTGGAGTTTTTGTGGCGATCGGTATTTTTTCTTCGGCTCTTACTGACAATCAGGTCGTAGCTTTTGTTCTGGCGGTTTTCTTGTGCTTTGTAATGTATTCTGGCTTGTCTTCGTTGGCAACCATTGATGTGTGGGGTGATGCCTCACTTTTGTTACAAGAAATAAGTCTTGTTTTTCACTATGAATCGTTGAGCCGTGGACTGATCGATATAGCTGATATAGTCTACTTTATAAGCGTAATTGCATTAATGGTATTTTTTACTCAACTCAAATTGGACGCTAAAAAATGGTAAACCATAAGCGAATAGAGAGTCTACTGAGATTGGGCATTGGCATCTTGCTCGTTGTGATATTGAATCAATTGGCTGGATTGTTTCCTGCTCGATTGGATCTCACTGAGGAAAAAAGGTATTCTGTGACACCAGCTACCAGGGCATTATTAAATGATCTGCAAGAAGTAGTCTATGTCGAAGTATTTCTCGAAGGTGAAATGCCTGCTGGTTTTAAGCGGTTACGTAAGGCCATTGAAGAAACGCTGAGCCAGTTCGATTATTATGCGGATGGATTGGTGAAAGTGGATTTTATAGACCCATCATCAGCGCTTAACGAAAAGGCACGTAATGAATATTTTCGTTCGCTCATTCAACGTGGGCTTCAACCGACTAATCTGTCCTATAAACGAGACGGTAACAAAACAGAAAAACTAATTTTTCCTGGAGCTATTGTGAGTTACTATGGTCAGGAAGTACCTATTACTTTACTGAAGGGCAGTCAGTCAGCCACAGCAGAGGAAAGATTGAATCAGTCGATTGAAGGGCTGGAATATGAATTGGCCAATGCCATTCGTATTCTATCAAATGATCGGCGTAAAACGGTAGCACTAATTCAAGGACATGGCGAACCTGACAGTCTGAATTTGGCTGGACTCACTAATGCACTGTTGGAAAAGTACGACGTATTTAATGTAGATATGAGCACTGGAGATAAAGATTTGAATCGATATGATGCATTGATTTTTCCAAAGCCAACTACTGCTTTTTCTCAAACCGAAAAGTATCAAATTGATCAATATATCATGAAAGGGGGCAAAACACTCTTCTTCGTGGATGCACTTCGTGTGAATATGGATAGTGCGAGTGGAGAAGGAACTTTTGCTTTTCCTTATGAAATTGGGTTGGATGATATGTTCTTTAAATATGGCGTTCGAATCAATAGAGATTATGTGCAGGACATAATCTGTGGAGAATATCCAATCGTCGCTGGCAATATGGGTGATCAGGCTCAAATTCGGATGCTGCCGTGGCCATTTTTTCCCATGGTCAACAATTTTGGAAACCATCCGATTGTGAAGAATTTGGATGCTGTATCTATGAAGTTCGTTTCTACTATTGATACAGTAAAGGCCGATGGAATCGAGAAAATTCCCTTGCTGAAAACTTCCCAGTATTCGATGGTCAATCAGGCACCAGTAAAAGTGGCTTTCAATGAACTTAGAAAGAATCTTGACCCAGAAAGATTCAATCACGGGTCTAAGAATGTAGCCTATTTACTCAAGGGAAAATTCACTTCTATTTACAAAAACAGAATTTTACCGACAGGAATTAATAAAAGTGGATTCAGAGAATCTGGAGAGGAAACATCCATTTTGATCTGTTCAGACGGAGATATGATACGCAACGAATTTAGCTTGAAAGATGGAACACCGATGGAATTGGGTTTAAGCCCTTATAGTCAAATGAAATTCGCCAATAAAGAATTCGTGATGAATGCTGTGGATTATATGCTTAATGATCAGGGGTTGATGGTGTCTAAGAATAAGTCGTTTGCCATTCGGCCATTGGATAAAGTCAAAGTGGCTAACGAAAAATTGAAATGGCAGCTGATCAATTTGGTGCTACCCATTGTTTTGTTGATTGCATATGGTGTGCTAAGAGCATATTGGAGAAAGAAAAAATACGCCAGCTTTAAGTGATAAGGAAATGACAAAAATCAAGAAACTTAGTTTTGTTTTTGTAGGATTGTTGGTGATCTCTTTGCTGCTGAAGTGGACTGGAAACAAGGAGCGAATTGTGTCGGTAGATAAAAACCTTTTCACCGTTGCAGACACTGCGTCGATGAGTGGTATTGTTATCCAATCAGATGGCCAGGAAATTGCGATCCAACGAAAAAATGAAGATTGGCTTATCAACAATAAATATAAGGTTGATCCTCAGCTGATCTACTTGTCGCAACGTATCCTTAATGCGGTTCAGACTCAACGCCCAGTGAGTAAGTCAAATTTTGAATCCCTCAAAAACGAACTTAAAAAGGACGGTAAAGTGGTGACAGTCGAATTTTCATCTGGCGCGGAAAAGAAATTTTACGCAGGAGGAAATGCAGCCAAAACAACAGCTTATTTTGGTAACGAAGATTTATCGAAAATCTATACTGTGGCTATTCCAGGATACAAAAGTTACCTGTCGGGAATATTCGAACTGTCCCTCAATCAGTGGAGAGATCGTGTGCTCTTTGCATCCAGTTGGCGAACGATTCAGGAATTGACTATTGATTATGCCGCTTCAGAACTCAACGATTTGACTATATCTTTTGAAGATAAGTTTTTAGCTGTGAAAGGAGTAAGCTCACTGGATACGGCTGCATTGATGAATTATTTGCAGCCATTGGAGTTTTTTCAATTAAATGATTATCTAAATGCAGGCGCCTTCCCGCGCTATGATAGTTTGATGCTTGTAAACCCGATTGCACAAATCATTTTGAAAGATATCAATCAGGAAAACAATCGGCAATTGAAGGTCTACCCCAAAATAGATGGAGAGCGGTTCTATTTGCTAACGAACCAATCTAAAGAAATGATGGTAGTAGATGAAGGCCGTATGCTGCGACTGTTGTCTCAGCCCAATCAATTTAAGAAGGAGTAATCTATTCGGTCGTCTGTGAGCATCACAATCAATATCAAGAACATGGTTTGTCCACGCTGTATTTCAGCGGTGCTACAGGTTTTTGAACAAATCAAGGCAGAGCCTGATACGGTCTTTTTGGGAGGTGCCACTCTTTCAAAGAATTTATCAAAGAAGCAACAGGCTGAATTAGACTTACTCTTAGAGCAAAATGGATTTGAACGCATAGGAAGTGAGAAATCACAATTGCTTGAACGAGTTAAAACAACTGTTATTGATCAGATACATCACCAGGATCATTTTAATCTGAATGTGAAATGGTCTGATTTTTTAGCTGAGCAATTAGATCAGGATTATCAATATTTAAGTGCACTTTTTTCTTCTGTTACGGGTATTACTCTAGAGCAATATATCATCAAACAGAAGATAGAGAAGGTAAAGGAGCTTCTTAGGTACGACCAGCTTTCAGCCAAAGAAATCGCCTTTAAGTTGGGGTACAGTAGTGTGGCTCACCTATCCGCTCAATTCAAAAAAGTAACTGGTATGACTCCCTCAGTATTCAAGCAATCTCGTGAGTTGAATCATAGAAATTTTTTAGATAGCCTCTAATAATTATATAATTCTTACTAGTAATTGTGTAACAGGTCTTTATGTGCAATGATCGACCTTTACATATATTTAAGTTGATCATGAAACATACATATCAGGTAATCGGCATGTCTTGTAATGGGTGCAAAACCCACGTTGAAGATACTTTGATCAAAATCCCAGAAGTAAAAAAAGCTGAGGTCAGGCTCAAAGAAGGCCTAGTAGTGTTGGAAATGTCAGAACATGTACCTCTTTCGGTTTTGGGAGCGACCTTAGCTGATTCTCCGTACAAAATATATCCCGAGGGTCATCAGGTAGAGGAAAAGAAATTATCGCCCATGCCCATTATTGGCAAAGTTAGGGTTTACTATTGTCCCATGCACTGTGAGGGAGATAAGACTTACTCAAAATCGGGTCACTGCCCAGTGTGTGGGATGGATTTGGTTCCAGAGGTTTCAAAAGAGAATGAAGACGGAGCTCAGGAAGATAAATCGTATCTGGATCTATTGAGAAAATTTAAGGTGGCTACGGTTTTCACGCTACCTATTTTTGCGATTGCCATGTCAGAAATGCTGCCTTACAATCCTTTATTCGATTGGATGCCCGTGCAGTATTGGAACTGGGTTCAAATGATATTGTCAGGCCCAGTAGTTTTTTATGCGACTTGGATGTTCTTTCAGAGAGCCTACGCGTCCATTATTTCAGGCATGTACAATATGTTCACCTTGATTGGTATTGGTGCCGGGGTGGCTTGGTTATTCAGTTTCTTCGGATTACTATTTCCGCAGGTTTTTCCAGATGAATTTCGGACAGCATCAAGGAGCATTCATATGTACTTTGAGTCTGCTACCGTTATATTAACCCTTGTGCTCTTGGGACAATTATTGGAAGCTCGTGCACATAGGAAAACAAATAGCGCAGTGAAGGAGCTACTTGAGTTAGCTCCCAATAAAGCGATTAGAATTGAAAATGGTTTGGAAGTAGAGATACCAATGGATCAGATTAGAGTAGGAGATCTTCTCAGAGTAAAACCCGGAGATAAAATTCCGGTGGATGGAGAAATTACCAAAGGGGAGAGTGTGATAGATGAGTCAATGATTACAGGTGAACCTACGCCAGTCCGCAAAATGATGAACGACCAAGTCAGTGCTGGTACTGTCAACGGAAATCAATCCTTCGTTATGGTGGCTGAAAAAGTAGGTGAAGACACCTTGCTTGCTCAAATCATAGATATGGTAAAACAAGCCAGTAGGAGTCGTGCCCCAATCCAAAAACTGGCAGATAAGATTTCGAGTTATTTTGTACCAGCTGTGGTGGGAGTTTCAGTGGTCACATGTATTGTTTGGTTGGTATTAGGACCAGAGCCATCCATGATATATGCGTTAGTAAATGCCATTGCTGTGTTGATCATAGCCTGTCCATGTGCCCTTGGATTGGCTACGCCCATGTCAGTGATGGTAGGTGTAGGAAAGGGAGCCGAATGGGGTATACTGATCAAAGAAGCAGCTTCTCTGGAGAAAATGAATCAGGTAGATACATTGATTATTGATAAAACAGGTACAGTCACAGAAGGAAAGCCATCAGTGGAGGAGGTAATTGATTTTGAGTTTGATAGAAAGAAATTGATAAGTCTCGTTGCTTCTGTCAATCAACAAAGTGAACATCCTTTGGCAGAAGCTATGGTGCGTTATGCTCGCAAGAATAAGGTTGATTTACTATCGATTGACGAATTCGAATCTATAACTGGCAAAGGAGTTAAGGCCAAAGTGGATGGCGTGGAGGTATTGATCGGGAATGACAAACTGATGACTGATCATCAAGTGAATCGTACCCGAGAAGTAAAAGAAACGGTTGCCAGACAGCAAAAGATGGGAAAGACAGTTTCATACATGTCGTATGATAACCAAGTAGTGGGAGCCATTGTGATTGCAGATCAAATAAAAAAGACCAGTAGAGAAGCCATTTGCGCATTAAAAGACAAGGGAATCGATGTCATAATGATGACAGGAGATAATGATTTAACTGCCAAAGCTGTGGCCGATGAATTGGCTTTAGATGAGGTCATAGCAGAATGTCTTCCCGAAGATAAAATGAAACGTGTGTCAGCACTCCAAGAAGAAGGCAAGGTGGTCGCTATGGCCGGTGATGGCATCAACGATGCTCCTGCGCTGGCCAAAGCAGATGTGGGTATAGCTATGGGCACTGGCACCGATGTAGCGATAGAAAGTGCGGCGATCACTTTAGTGAAAGGGGATTTACGCGGAATAGTAAAAGCCAGCATGCTGAGTGAATCTGTGATGCGAAACATCAAGGAAAATCTGTTTTTCGCCTTGGCTTATAATGGTATCGGCGTGCCTTTGGCAGCAGGTGTTTTGTATCCATTTTTTGGTTTGTTGTTATCACCAATGATTGCAGCACTAGCCATGAGTTTTAGTTCTTTTTCAGTGATCACCAATGCCCTTCGATTGAAGGCTTTGAAAGTGGGTTGAGACCAAATTTTGTTTGCTTTAAATGCTAACAAAAGCCGGTAGTTTTTTATTAGCATTTTATCATTAACTTTGGCTCAAACTTGGGGTGGCTTTGCCTCATTCAATTATCTGAATCTACAAACTTTAAATATAGACTAGCGAATGAAATTTATAGTTTCTTCCTCATACCTACTCAAACAGTTATCTGCCATCAATGGCGTAATTACTACTAATCCGGTAGTTCCAATTTTGGAAAACTTCCTGTTTGAAATTAATGATGGTAAACTGACCATTACTGCTTCTGATTTGCAAACTTCAATGATCACTGAATTAGAAGTTGAAGCTAAGGAAAACGGTAGTATTGCAGTTCCTTCGAAAATATTATTGGAGACGCTTAGAAATCTACCAGAGCAGCCTGTGACTTTTAGTATCGACGAAGAAACTTATAGCATCGAAATCAATTCTGACAACGGTCGGTACAAGTTGGCCGGTGAGAATGCTACGGACTTCCCTAAAGTACCGAACGTATCTGATGGCAATGATGTAAACATCTCTTCAGATGTTTTGGGTAATGCCATTAACAACACTATTCTGGCAACTAGTAGTGATGAATTGAGACCAGCTATGACAGGTGTTTATTTAAACTTGTCTGATACGAATACAACATTCGTGGCTACTGACGGTCACCGTTTGATTAGATACAGAAGAGTGGATATAGCTGCAGATAATGGAGCCAGCATGATTATCCCTAGAAAAGCTTTGACTTTATTGAAGTCTACTCTGCCTAGTAGCAATACCAACGTCAATGTGCAATACAATGTAGCCAATGCCTTCTTTAAGTTTGATGGCATTCATATGGTATGTCGATTGATTGATGAGCGTTTCCCTGATTACGAAAATGTAATTCCCGCGAACAATGACAACGAAATGATCATCGACAGAACTGAGCTATTGGGGTCATTGAAACGTATTGCGATCTATGCCAACAAAACCACACATCAAGTTAGGTTGAAAATTACTGGAAGTGAATTGGTGATTTCTTCGGAAGATCTAGATTTCTCCAATGAGGCAAACGAAAGATTGTCATGTGATCACAATGGAGCAGATATCGAAATCGGATTCAACGGTAAGTTCTTAATTGAAATGCTGGCGAACATAGAGTCTACTCAAGTTTCGATGAAATTTTCAGAGCCTAACAAAGCTGGTTTGTTATTCCCAGTAGATAAAGATGATAATGAAGATCTGTTGATGCTGGTAATGCCAGTAATGTTGAGTAATTACTCAGCGTAGATTTTAGGCAAATAATGACTAGTCCTAAATAAGCGTTACAGATTTTAGGATAAAATATTAGATAGCATCGGGTTTCAACTCGATGCTATTTTTGTTTCTATAGTTTCTGATCTTGACCTTATCTTGCTGGTGCATAAGGGCTGGTGTATTCATCCAACAGCTCCAATGAGGCCGATCATGATTGTAAATATAAATACTCTGCTCAATGAGTTTGTCCATTAGTGTTACATCTGATGTGGTGATCCCTAAGATAAATTCATGTTTCAATATCCCATTCACCCTTTCGGCTATAGCATTTTGATACGGATCATAGGTTTCTGTCATACTACAAGTAATTGCTGCCTCATCAAGCAACTGCTGATAAGCATCGCAACAATACTGCAACCCTCTGTCTGAGTGATGGATCAACATTCGCTCAGGATATATACGATTGGCAATAGCCATATTAAGGGCTGATATTGCACCTGAAGCATCTAGGCTTTTCGATACATCATAGCCCATGATCCGCTTTGAATAAGCATCCGTGACCAGCGATAAATACATCGGGTTTTTCCGTGTTCCAATGTAGGTGATATCCGATACCCATACTTGCTCAGGCCTTTGTATGGAAAGCCCATCAATAAGGTTTTTATGTTTTCTAAATCGATGATGTGAGTCAGTAGTAATATGATATTGTCTCTTAGGTGCTATTTGGAGGTGATTTGCTTTCATAATAGCAAATAGCCTGTCTCTTCCAACTCCCAGCGGCTGAAGTTGGTCATAAAGTAAATGATACAACTTTCTGGTACCGATACGAGGCATTTTCATACGCACCTTTTCAACCATGATTACTACCTTGGTGGCTATTTCTTGCTTTTGTTTACTCCTTCTGATAGAGCGGTAATAGATTTGCCTATTCATCCCCAACAGTCTACAGATCTGGGTTACCCCTTCTTTTTGTTCAACCTTGAATCGATCAACTGTTGGGGTAAAGACTTTTTTCTGATAGGGAGTTTGAATTCTTCTTCGGCTATGTCGATCATCATATCAAAGAAAATAGCTTTCTTATCTGCGTTTTCAACCTGCTGTTCAAGCTCTTTTTTCTGTTTTTCCAACAGCCGTACTTTCTGTTCGAGTTCGTATAGTTTTTGGTCTTTAGATTTTGGCATCCGAAGTGTTGATTTATTGACCCAATCAAAGTTACCGTATTTCCGAAGCCAATTGGTAACTGTAGAGTGTGACTGAATACCATACTTGCGAGCGGCGGCTTTTATACCTAACTCTCCGCTTTCAACTTCTGACACAACTGACAATTTAAAAGCGTAGCTGTAGTCCTTCTGTGTTCTTTTAACATACTTGTTCTCTGTGAGTTCGTTCATGACGTCGTTTTTTGTGTAACGCTATTTCAGGACGAGACATAAGAAACTAAAAAGTCCCGTCTCGATAGCTATCGGGAGCGGGACTTTTTTTATAATCCGAAAATAAGGCAAGTTAATTGCCTAATGCTAATTTTTCTTTTTCGTTTAACTTGATGTAATTAAAGTCTTCCCAGAAGTTTTCTGTAAAAGACGAAGCCTGATGGAAAAAGATGTCATTTTCCGTTAATGCTTTTGATAGTTCTGGTTTCACAGTAATGGTTTCAAAATCTGTTACTACCAGCAAGGCTTCGAATGTTACAGCTTCTCCGTGCTGATCCCATTGCCCGAGATAAGACACTCGATGGATATACCAGCTTCCATTTACTTCTTTGTATTCCTCTGTCCATTTTACTTTTTTCCAAAAATTTTGTCCTTCTAAAAGTGGTTGGTATTCTGTTCGAATAACTGCTTTCGATTCAGAGTCTACATATATAATTCCTCTACAATCGGCTTTTTTAGATTTTGGTTCAAAATTGATTTGGAACACTTCTTTGCCATCATACCATGTCAATCCTTTTTTAGTGAAGTTGTAATGATCTAGTTTTTCTTTTTTTATAAAACTGTCAGTCCTTCTAGTGATGCCATCAATCATATCCGTGGCATGTCCATTGATTAAGGGCATTTCTAAAGTATCAAGGAGAGCAAACGTTTTCTTTCTGGTTTTCCTTGCATGTATCGTTGGCTTTTCTTTGCTATAAATGGTAGGGTAGTAGATGTCAAAAATACCTTCTGCCAAATAGATGCAATCCTTGTTAGTACTTAGTGTTTCCTTGTAATAGGAAGAGAGTAGTTGATCTGAATATTCGTAGTTAATTTGATGATAGTTGTTTACGTCTTTCAATACCTGATCTGCCGTTACTACTACCACTTCTTCAAGCATCTCAGTCTTCGGTGTTAGCACTATAGATAAATTGGTATTGTCTACATCCAATGGAATAGCTGCTGTCTCATAGCCAATAAACTTGATGAAGAGCATATTCTCCGCTCTATGGTAATTGATTTGGAACACGAATTCTCCCTGGAGATTAGTAGTTGTTCCAGTGTGGTTATATATGATATTCGCGAAAGCCAACGGTTGATTAGTCGATTGATCAATCACAATTCCTGAAACTTTCAAGGAAGTCCCATCTTCGAGGTTAGGAAGGTTGGCTTGAGACCCGAATGCTATCAGTAGCATTACGGATATTAATACCAATCGCTTCATGGTTATAGTATTCTTTAGTGTCTAATAGTTTATATTCTCTCGTAGCTGATTATTAGAATAATACCAATCCGTTAGCTGGTAAATGGATTATGCAATTTAGTTAAAATAATATTATTTCTAGTAAATGTTGGTCAGGAGTAAAGCTGGCATTCGTCGAAATTGTACTTATATCATGTGATTATAATTCCATAAAATCATCAAATAGTGAAATATTTAGGATTTTACGGTGAGATTATTAAAGATCGTTCGTGTCTGCGGATCTGAAGGTCTTGGCGCATTTGGGTCAATAATATTACCCTCTGGATCGATGATGATAAATCTTGGAATTCCATCTATAGCATATGCTTTAACAAATTCAGATTTCCAATCACTATCTGCAAACAATTGTATGCCTTTCAGTTCTTTGTCAGCTACCATGTTTTGCCATTTTTCGAAATCTTTTTTCTCATCAATGGAAATGCTTACGAATTCAATGGCTTCGTTGTGATAATCATTCTCCAATTGTTTCAAAGCAGGTATTTCTCTAAGACAAGGTCCGCACCAAGTGGCCCATACATCAATATACAAGTATTTTCCTCTCAAATCTTTCAGACTAACGGTTTCTCCTTCAACGCTCTGATAAGTAAATGAAGGAGAAGGCATGCCTACTTCTAAATTTCTTATTTTTTCAATTTTTTCGGTCAGTTTAGCAATGGTTGCACTGTCAGTGCTTATCGAAACAATACCGTTGTATATAGCTTCTGCATTCTCATTGCCCGCTTCTACATCATAAACAAAACCCGGCAATAAGCCTTGCTGAATTGTTGAGGAGTTGATGTTTTTTATGGCTCCAAATGCCTCACTGATTTGACCCTGTCTAATCATCGAACCGAAATAATTCTTCAATAAGCTCTTGTAACTTCTTAAGCTATTGAAATCACTTTCATTATTTGTGTCAATTTCTGTTAAGTACTTTTTAAAATCTGCTGATGCCTTGAAGTCAAAGTCTTTGGTAGCGAATTGGTGATAATATTCATAATTGATGAATTGTGTCTGATACTCATAAGAAAGGTTTCTCTTTTCTAATTCAATGAAACCTTGGTCTTGGATTTTAGAAGATTCAAGTTGCTCTTTCATTTTTGAATCCCAAGCTTCTAAGGTTGTGATAAAATCTGATTCGTCTTTGGAAAAGAGTGTTTGAAAATCAACCGTCAGCTCTTCATCTAAACGAGCTTTACTTGCCAGGTAATTATTGATATTGGTTCCTTTTCCTTCTCCATTAAATGATAATGTTTCATCAAACATAGGTTGGTCTACGGAGAGGTCTATATCAAACCCCTGGTCTAAGTAGATGTTAGTTCTTTCTCTGCCGGAATAGAAAAGGTAAAACCCTCGCCCTAATCGGAGTGTATCGGAAAAGCTCCCATCTTCATTAAGGTCAATATCGTAGGAATAATTGTCATTTTTTACTGTGATGTAGGAGCTTTCAGTATTGGTGATGGAACCTGAAATAAGGACGTAATCTTTGTCTTGAGTTGACTCACAAGCAGTAGTAAGTAGCCATGCTAATAAAAAAAATGAATTGAATTTCTTGAGTGTAAACTTCATGAGTTTGTTGTTTTGAGCAATGTATTTATTCTTTAGGAAGCTCAACGATAAACTTAGAGCCTTGGTTAGGTGTGCTTTCTACTTCAATTTTACCGTTAAGTGCATTGACATGATTCTTAACCAAGTACAAACCTAAGCCTCTACCATCCATTTTTCCATCTAGTTTTTCATAGATCAGGAACAGTCTGTTTTCATCAGCTTCGAGGTCTATGCCTATGCCATTGTCACAGACAGAGAGTATATAGCTGTCCGAAGTTTCTTTAAAACTAATTTTTACTTTAGGTTGAACCCCAGATCTCCTAAATTTAATGGCATTGTCAACTAAATAAGACAAGATGTTTTTGATGAAATCATGAACAGATTTGAGTTGAGCGTCTGGCATGATATCAAATTCGATTTGAACATCATTGTCTTCTATTACCCCTTTGAAATTTACCAATATGTCATGGGCAACAGGGTAGAGGTCGATGACTTCTCTCAGTTTTTTCTGCCCTTCTCTTACAGTTAGCGTCTGATTCAGATCTTTTATAATTTGATCTAAATTCACGGTACTCTGTTCGATAAGATTTAGAATCTCGAGGTTGTCAGATGTTACTGAAGACTTGTCAAAAATTTTAGTGAGTCCCATCATATTGGACAACGGGCTTCTTAGATTGTGAGAGATTATGAAGGCAAACTCTTCCAAATCTTTGTTTTGACCTTTGAGAGTTTCAATCAAGTTTGATTTTTCTTTTTCACTTTCTACACGTTCCGTAATGTCTTGAACAATCCCATGTAATTCGTTCCCTTCAATAAGTGAATTTTGTTCTCCAATGAATGTCGTGCCATCATTGCGCTGGAAAGTCATTTGATAATCCGTGAGCTTTCCGCTTTCATTAAGCTCATCCAAGAGTTCCTCCCTATCGACTGGGTTGGCATAAAGTGCGAAGCAATTTTGTCTGAGGAGTTCTTCTTCGGACTCAAAACCGAACATATCAACCATGGCTTGATTTACAAAAAGAAGTTCACCTTTGACGTTAGACCTAAAAATGGCAACCGGCAAACTGTCTGCCAGCAGGTGATACTTTTTCTTCTCTTGAAATAGCGATTTTGATATTTCTTTTTGGGTAGTTATATCTTGCGCGGTACCGAAAAGACTATTTGGTTTTTTGTCCTTGTCGAAGATGGCTCTGCCGGTAGCAGCTATGTATTTGATATCGCCAGATTGTGTTCGAATACGATATTCCATCCTTCTCGATACTCGACCGTCTAAGTGATCTCTCATAGACTGATCAAACATCGATCGGTCATCTTCGAATATCTGCTTTCGAAGAAGATCTATGTCAGGACCTTGATCTTTAGGAAGATCAAAAATGGTATACATCTCATCTGACCAATAAACTTCATTGGTTCGGGTATTCCATTCCCAACTGCCGATTTTTACTTCTTGCTGTGCTTGCCTAAGCATAAACCTCAGGTTTTTATTTTCCTGAAGTAATTTTTTGTTAGGTGGTATGCGCTGCTTAAATCTTCGGCTCCATGTGCCTTGATAAATTGAGTATACCCCGCTCCCTAGTATTAACATACCGAGCAGAGCACTCACAGTACTTTGTATTTCCATAAATGCTACTCTGCGAAACTGGTACAGGTGGATGTACATTTCGCATTTATTAATTCAAACCTTTCTTTCTCAAGCCTAATGTATATCAAAAGAATATACCAGCCAAAAAATCAAAAAAAACTTTAAACTGTGCTTGAATGAATTTGCTATAACTCTCTGACTATCAGAAAGAAAAAAGTATTTTATTTTTTTATTTCTTAAACCTTACTGAAAATGCGCAAAAATGATAGATTCGCTGATCTATGTCCAACCTTTTCAAAATGCATAAATCAAGATTTTTTGGAGTCGTACTCGCTTTGCTAGGCGTCGTGCTTTTTTCAGCCAAAGCAGTGATGGTAAAACTGGCCTATCAGTACGATATTGATGCTGTGACTCTTTTGCTTTTTCGAATGCTATTTGCACTTCCTTTATACTTAGTGATAGCTTTTATTAGGCGGCCTAAAAATCCTCAAGTGATGGAAGTCAGGATTTACTTATGGATAATTGGACTTGGTGTTGTAGGGTATTATCTCGCGAGTCTTTTTGATTTTTTAGGGTTACAATATATCAAGGCCAGCTTAGAGAGGATTATACTCTTTGTCTACCCGACGATTGTTTTGCTTATTTCTAAATTGTTTTTCAAAAAAGCTATCACAAGCCGTCAAGTGCTCGCGATTGTTTTAACCTATGTTGGTGTAGTAATGGCTTTCTCACTTGAGTTTTCATTGGAAGGAAAAAGTTTGTTCGTTGGAGGAGGGTTAGTTCTATTAAGTGCAATTACTTACGCCTCTTATATTGCAGGAAGTGGATGGCTAATTCCAAAAATCGGAGCAACCGTTTTCACTTCTTACGCCATGATTATTTCGTGTCTCTGTGTTTTGATACACTATGGGATAGTGGGGGATTTTGATTTGTTGCACTATCCAAAAGAAGTGTATGGATTGGGATTTGCCATGGCCGTGCTTTCTACAGTTATCCCATCTTATTTGGTCTCTTATTCTATCAAAATGATCGGAGCCCCAAGTTTTGCAATTGTAGCAAGTTTTGGGCCTATTTCGACCATTCTTTTAGCCGGATATTTTTTAGGTGAAACGATGCACTGGGCACAATGGATGGGAACAGTTTTGGTGCTTGTCGGTGTATTTTTCGTCACCAAAAAAGATTAAATAATTAAAAGTGATTTTGTCATCAAAAGAGTTCTGTACTTTTTGAAATTTGGTTGTATATTTAGGTGTTCTAAATTACCACAAAGCCTAAATGCTCCGAAAACTATTGCCACCAGACGAATGGCTATTACCAGTAACGGTTTTAGTCGGAATGATTGTCGGTCTGGGATTTTATGTACTTCACTTGTCAAAAGCGGTTTCGTATTTGTCTGACGATCCGGCTACTTGTATCAACTGTCATGTTATGACCACAGAGTATGTGACCTGGAATCATAGTGCGCATAGAAATGTAGCTACCTGCAATGATTGTCATGTACCTCATGATAATATTTTGAATAAATATTATTTTAAAGCCAAGGATGGACTTTATCATGCTTCGGTTTATACACTTAGAGCTGAACCTCAGGCTATCACTATGAGAAAGCCGAGTGAACATGTGGTACAGAACAATTGTATTAGGTGTCATGCAAACCAAGTGACTGATGCTAAAATGACGGATTGGGTAGCTAGTCATGAGGAGAGTAGATTTGGAAGAAAGTGCTGGGAATGTCATCGAGATACGCCGCATGGAAGAGTGAAAAGCCTGTCCTCTGTGGAGTTGAATGTAGAACCATTGTCCATCAAACAACAGCAAAAAGAATTTATACCATCTTGGATCAAAGATCAATTGAAAAAATAATCGACTATGTCTAAACCGAAAAAACGTCTCTGGTTATTATTTGCAGCTACAGCTGTAGTTGCTTTCTTGTTAAGTATGTTGGCAAACAGCATCATGAACAGAAAGGCAGAATCAAAATTTGCCTATGCTCCGCAAGTGGCTATAGGTGATAATGAACCACGTAATGCCGTGTGGGGAGAGAATTTTCCTCGCCAGTATCAATCCTTCCTGCAAACAGCTGACACTTCGTTTGTTAGTTATCAAAATGGAAATAACATGACAGATATGTTGGAGAAGGATCCAAACCTTGTGGTGCTCTGGGCAGGGTATGGTTTTTCTAAAGATTATAACGCGCCTCGCGGACATTATTATGCGGTGGAGGATATTCAGAATACGCTTCGGACTGGAGGCCCAACCGAACCAGGTATGGGGCCGATGCCGGCGACCTGCTGGACATGTAAAAGCCCGGATATCCCAAGATTGATGAATGAAATGGGGATAGATGAGTTTTATAAAGGCAAGTGGTATGATAAAGGAGCTGAAGTTAACAATGCCATAGGCTGCGCAGATTGTCACAATCCAAAAACTATGAGTTTGAGGATTACACGCCCAGCTTTGATAGAAGCCTTCGAAGCACAAGGAAAAGATATTAATAAGGCTTCCTATCAGGAGATGCGCTCTTTGGTTTGTGCACAGTGTCATGTGGAATATTATTTTGATAAGAAAAAACCTGGAAAAGAGGGAGTGCCCTATTTAGTGTTTCCTTGGAAAAATGGCATGACAGTAGAAGCTGCAGAGCAATATTATGACGACATGGATTTTGCGGATTGGACACATACCATTAGTAAGGCACCGATGCTCAAAGCTCAGCACCCTGGGTATGAGTTGTACAAAACAGGCGTGCATGCGAAGCGAGGAGTTTCTTGTGCAGACTGCCACATGCCTTACAAAACAGAAGGCGGACAGAAGTTTACCGATCATCACATACGTTCTCCTTTGGACAATGTAACGAATTCATGTCAAGTATGTCACAGACAAGATAAATCTGATTTGATAGGTGATGTATATGAAAGACAGAAAAAAATAAAATCCAATGTGGAGGTGCTAGAACAACAGTTAGTACTTTTGCACGTAGAAGCTGGCAAGGCTTGGGAGCTTGGCGCTACACAAGAAAACATGGAGGAAATCCTAATGGATATTCGTCATGCGCAGTGGCGTTGGGATTATGCGATTGCTTCTCATGGTGGATCATTTCATGCACCAGTAGAGGTCAGCCGTATCGTAGCTTCCGCCATACACATTGCTCAAAATGGGCGATTGAAGTTGGCTCGACTGCTCTCTTCTATGGGCTACAATGAAATAGTAGATATGCCAGACATTTCTACTAAAGCGAAAGCACAGGAGTACATAGGGTTGGATATGGAAGCATTGGAAAAGGAGAAAGAAAATTTCAAAGAAACCATCATTCCTCAGTGGCTTGAAGAAGCCAAGCAGCGAGAAGACAATATGGGTGTTGAGACAGTTTCACTAAACGATTGAGTTGAGGAGAGGAATCTGATATAATGGTATTGAAATTTTTGAAACCACTGTTTTCAAATAAGTTGACAACAGTGCTACTTGTTGCTTATGCATTTACAATGGCATACGCCACTTTCTTAGAGAATGACTTCGGCACTCAGGCCGTTTTGTCTATCATCTACAAAGCCTGGTGGTTTGAAGCCATCATGGTATTATTGGCCGTAAACTTTCTGGGCAATATCTGGCGATACAAACTGTATCGCAAAGAGAAATTGGCCATCTTCACTTTTCATGTTGCTTTCATAGTGATTTTGATTGGTGCGTTCGTTACTCGATACGCCAGCTTCGAAGGGCTGATGCATATCCGTGAAGGAGACTCTACCAATAAGATTGTTTCACAGGATCGGTATCTGATGATTGATGTGAAAAAGGGCGATGATGTCGAAAGTTTTGAAAAGAAACTGAACCTTTCTGTGTTCAAGCAGCCAAATTTAGTGGTGAATATGGGTGCCAACAATGAGATAGAAATCGAACCCAAAGCCTTCGTGCCTCAGGCAGAGCAGCAGGTAATTGAAGCAGAGAATGGGACAACGGTTTTGAAGCTAGTGACCACTTCAGGAGAAGGTAGAGAAAATCTGTTTTTGGCTTCCGGAGGGGCCTTGTTAATCAATAACTACCCTGTTACTTTCGACCGACCAGTAGATGGTGCCATCAATATTTTCAGCAAAGGAGAGGAGCTTTATATCCAGTCACCTTTCGAAATGAACTTTATGGTGATGGCCACTCAAAGTGCCGGTACCTTACCGGCTGATTCGTTGATGCCATTGCAAACCAGAGCACTGTATAGAGGGGAGAATACCCAATTCGTGATCCCTGAGGTGTATGAAAAAAGCTCTATTGTTTATTTGCCGGCCAAAGATCAGGAGAAAGGCAAGATGCTGGATGATTTGCTTTTTGTAAAAATCAAATCAGATGATCGGTCTCAGGAAATTTTATTAAGTTCCTTTGATGGTAATTTTAGTGAGAAACAGCATTTGGAAGTAGGAGAATATCATGTGGACATCAGCTATGGTCCTAAGCCAATAGAAATTCCATTTTCTATTGAGTTGAGAGATTTTCAACTCGATAGATATCCAGGGTCGACAAGCCCGTCGTCTTTTGCCAGTGAGGTGACTGTTATCGATGAAGAAACCTCATTTCCTTATCGCATTTACATGAATAATGTATTAGATCATAAAGGTTACCGTTTCTTTCAGGCATCCTATGATACAGATGCATTAGGAACAGTCCTTTCCGTGAATCAAGATTATTGGGGAACGATGATTACTTACTTAGGTTATACTTTGATGAGTTTAGGTATGCTACTTACTTTGTTTGGAAAGTATTCTCGTTTCCAGACGATCAACAAGAAACTTAATGCTTTGAAAGCAAAAAAGGCAGTGGTGGGTGTTGTGCTTGTGCTTTGCGGTTTTACGACTCAAGCGCAAGAAGGCCATAGCAAATTCAACTATGCTCAATCCCTATTGACCAATGAAGTCAACAAGGACCACGCTTCCAACTATGGTGAATTGATGGTGCAGGACATGGACGGTCGTATCAAGCCGATCAATACCTTGGGTTCTGAATTTTTGAGAAAGGTGCATGGAAAATCTACTTTCACGGTGAGTGATGGAGACTACACGTCCAAACTCAATAGTGATCAGGTATTCTTAATGATGCATGTCAACCCATTGGTATGGCAGCAAGTGCCGATCATCAAAGTAGACCCTGACGGAGGTAAGGAAATCAGAGAAGTGATAGGGGAGCGTGAAGATAAGTACTACTCATTTATCGACTTCTTGGATAAAGAAGGCAACTATCTCTTGACGGATATGGTGGACGTGGCTAGTCGAAAAAAACCAGCCGTGCAAAATGCTTTTGACAAAGAGCTGATCAAAGTAGACGAAAGGTTTAATGTATATTTTCAGGGATTGACTGGTAATTACCTCAAACTATTTCCAAAAGAAGGAGACCCAGCCAATACCTGGTACACGGGCAACTTCGAAGGTCAAACCTTCTCTGGGGAAGATTCTACCTTCGTTAGACGAATCTTGCCTATGTACTATCAGAGCATCATGGAGTCAGTTCGAGAAAAGGACTGGTCCAAAGCGGATGAAGTGTTGGGGTACATCAAAAAGTATCAGGATATCAAAGGAGCGGATGTGATGCCTGAAGAGAGCATCATCAAAGCCGAGTTGCTATACAACAAACTGAAGCTATTCAATCATTTGTTTGGCTACTTATGGTTATCTGGAATAGCATTGCTTGCTGCGGCTATATTGAAAATTTTCAAATCAGAATCAAAATCCATCAACATCGCCAGCAAAGTGCTGGCTGGATTGGTGTTTATTCAGTTTCTGGCTTTGACTTTCAACTTGGGACTTCGTTGGTATGCTTCAGGACATGCACCTTGGAGTAATGGTTACGAAATGATCATCCTGGTAGGATGGGGCTTGTTGTTCTTCGCCTTTATCTTTTACAAGAAATCAAATTTCGTGGTGCCGCTCGGTGCACTGTTTTCTGGTACGCTGTTATTTGTAGCCTTCCTTGATTGGTTGAATCCTGAGATTACTAATCTGGTACCCGTACTGAAATCATACTGGCTCAAAATTCATGTGGCTATCATCGTGAGCAGTTATGCACCACTTGGACTTTCTGCCTTACTTGGACTGATGACTTTGATCTTCATGATCGTGGACAAGAAGCAAAACGTAAAAATTGATATTAGCATCAAAGAGATGACTTACATCAATGAGATGTCGATGACTATTGGTTTGTTCTTGCTGGCCATCGGTACCTTCTTAGGGGGTGTTTGGGCCAACGAATCCTGGGGCCGTTATTGGGGTTGGGATCCAAAAGAAACCTGGGCGCTGATTTCTGTTATCGTCTATGCGACAGTGCTTCACTTACGTCTGATTCCAAAATTGAATGATACTTATGTCTTCAACACGGCCAGTGTCATTGCGTTTTTCTCGATCATCATGACTTCTTTCGGTGTGAACTACTACCTGTCAGGTCTGCACTCCTACGCAAAAGGCGATCCACTTCCCATTCCCACTTTTGTCTACTACACCGTAGCCATAATTCTAGGGATTTGTCTTTGGGCTTATTTTGCTAAGAGGAGGTACCAGAAAGTTTAGATGGTTATGAGTCTTTCCGATTCGCAAATATCGTTAAACAAATTACTGAAACTTACTGATTCGCTAGTTGACAAAATTCCGAAAAACAGTTCTGAGCATGAAATTTTATTATATGCATACTTTATATCATTACACGATTTAGCTGATGATATAAACTTTTTATTCAAGAATAAACGCTATAATGGCCTCCCTGTTCTGGCAAGAAGTTTCTTGGAAACATATGTTGACTTCAGACTCTTGTCGTTGGATGTTAGGTTTGCTAATTCTCTAATATTAAAAGCATATAAAGAACATAAAAATGTCATTAATTCGATTCTTGATTGGAATCGAGTCGATGAAAAGGATAGGGTAAAACTAATTCAACAATTAAATACATTGACGGAATGTATAAATGAAAGAATAGATTTTGAGGAATCTGAATTTAGAGTAGATAGTATAAAGGAGAAATTCAAAAAGCTTGAACTTCTTTGGCTTCACAGAACCACCTATAATGAATTGTGCGCTTTTGCTCACAATAGAATTACCATAATTGAGCAAAAACACATTGAAAAATTAAAAACAAATACCGTAGTTCTTAAGCATAAGGTTCGAGAAGAGTTTCGCCAATTAGAATTAGTAATGTCACTAACAGTTACATATTTGAGGGATACCATTAAAATAATAGAACAGAAGACAAATTTGGATTGCTCAGATATTTTAAACTCAATTTGATTTTCATTCATCCTCGTTTCCAACTAGGGTGCAAGAGCAAAGCATTTGCAACGCGCTCAAGCCAATCACAGACACATGATACTTAGTCCTCGCTATCCTTCTTGTCAGTAGTCGCCAATTTGGTAGGCTGATACGCACTTTTCTTCAATTCATCTAAATGCAAGCGGTCTATGGCTTGTACAGATCGGAAGTTGAGTCGCTCGAATAGTCCGTAGTTCTCCACAATCTCCTTGAACTTTTCATCCTTGTTGTAAGTGATGAGGTAGTAGAACTGGAGGAGCACTTCCTGTTCGGTCAGATGTGGCTTGATGATGTTGATGTAGAAGTTAGGGTCTTTACTTTTCTCAGCCACCAGATAGATCAGCGATTTGTAGCTTTCCATATAGTGAGAGATGGTATTTCTATAACTGTCATATACCTGTCTAAAGCAAGTCTCGAAAGCTTCTTCATCCAAAATTTCGGAGCTGCCATCTTTCTTTCGTCTTTTTTTGGTGTCATTTACTGCTTTGGTAAATGCCTTGTACATGACGTCAAAGCCATTGCCCGTTTCTTGAGACTCTATTCGAGAAGAGGCCGAAAGGTGGAATTCTAGCAGTTGAAAGAAAGTGTTTTCGAATTGTTGAATTTCTATGGTTCTGGACTGGCTGTCCATGATCTTTCTGGTTTCGAAAAGCTCTTCGCGCTGCAATTCTAATTCCTTGCGCTGGTAGATCAGAGCCAGATAGAAAAGTATAACGCCCGCCAGTGCCCAAATAGGTCCTACGATACCGCCGAAGAATTCACCCATTTTACTTAGTGATTCCAAATCTGAAAGCATATCGCCGCTCAGTACGTTGAGCTTTACAAACACAATATACGCTACTACGAACCCGAGTAGTACGGATATCAACGTAGAGAAGCCCAGAAATTTCACAAAGTATTCGCGTAGTTTGGTGCGTTTAGATGTCATGATTATACAGCATTTGGCTTGTCTGCTAAAGTACTAGATTACTTTCAATTATATGCAAAGCCTGAAGTTTGGAATGTCAGCAGATTTGACTGGAATATTTATTAAGTCGTACTTTAATAAGTTTACATCGAGTAAGCAAGCGATATGAACGAAATGTCATTGCGAGTATGGCTATATTTCACTAGATTACTACTACTAGCAATTCTTACTGCAAATCAGAATTATATCTTTAGGGCTAGTCATTTTGATCATGAAGAAACCATTATTGATTTTCCTGAGTCTAATTATTTTTTCCTTTAAGGTTTCGGCTCAATCAAAAACTGATCGGATAGATACTACCAACTACTACAGCTTTCATATCAACTATTGGCTCAATTTGCACCATTTTCTATGGACAGAGGCCTTTTTGAATGTCAAAGCAGATAGCTCTGTCATAAATTTCGAATTTCCTTTATCTGATCAGACCAAAGTAGATGGTGCTATAGATTACTATAGAAAGGAACTAGTAGGAAAGGATCTGAGGTACAATGAATACATGTCTGATTTCAAACAATGGATTACAAACCCCAACACAAGTCTGGACCGTATACCCAAGAAGTTTGCGACACATATGGATGTATTGATAAGGTTTGATTCATACTATCAAAGGTATTTTTGGCCCAATCAGCGCAAAGAAGTCTTAAAAACATTTTCAGAGAATATTGATTTGATCCGGAAAACAGAAAATGAATTTGTAGATCGAATCACCAAGTTGACACGTCATTTTTGGCAGTTTGACCCTCCACAAGTGAGAGTGGATCTTAGCTATTTTGCTAAGTCTACAACCCGGAGTTTTGATACACGTCCGTACACCACCATATTTCCGACCCACGTGGTGATGAACGTAGTAGGAGAGAACGACATAAAAGGCAATTGGCTTGAATTACTCTACCACGAATCTGCTCACGGTCTAATTCTGGGAAATTCATTCTTTGTGGCAGGAACGATCAAAGACCTGGTGGAAGCGGAGAATTTGAGAAGCCCAAGAAGTCTAGAGCACGTATACTTGTTTTATTTTACTGGCCAGATCACGAAAGACTTGCTTAAAAAGCAAGATATAGATTACCCCGAAACATATATGGAAAGAGGAGTGTATGAAGAATATTTTCCATTGTTGGAAAAGTATCTGGCTCCATATATGAATCGCAAATCTACTTTGTCAAATGCAACCAGGGATTTTTTGAAAGAGTGGAAAAAATCACAGCAGTAGTTTGATGCAACTCTAATAAAACCAAAAAGGGTGCTGAAATCACGAAGACTTCAGCACCCTCTTCAATGCAACTGAACCGAAGCTCACCTACACTGCCAAACTACTGTCCAAAGCCCTTTAATGTTGCAGATCAACCGAGGTCAACCTGTCCGCTTAATACCTCTCCGAAATTCGACTTCATTTGGCGTGCCTCCTGAAATCTTCCCTTCTTTGAGATTGTCTTTCGACTGACTTTTTTCCCTTATTTGGTAATTCTAAGGTAGAAACTAAAACATCTTTGTACAATAAATTGGGCTTTCTCTTATCCTCAACTTTCCCACGCGATATGCACAGGTTTTGCACAAATGGGATATAAAGCATTCTCAGGCAGTTATTTATTAGTGATGAGCGACTCACGATCATCATTCAGCAGAACCGGTGTTCCAAAACCTAAGGCTTCAAGTCTATCCATCTGTGTTTTGGCATCTCCCACCACCAACCAAATCATTTGATCTGATTTAAGATAATCGTTGGCTAAGGATTTGATTTCCTCAAGAGTCATGTTTTCTACTACTTTACCTTGTTGAAGCACATAGTCCGTAGACCAGTTGTAGGTACTTATATTTTCGAGCATTCTGAGTTTTGCTCTGGCAGTTTCAAAGGCCCTGGCATTGCCTTTCACCATAGCGCTTTTGGTAGTAGCCAGGTCTTCGGTAGAAAATGACTCTCCATAAGTTTCTAAGATTTGTTTAACCACCTCCAAAGACTCAAGCGTTACATTGCTCCGGACGCTACAGTAAATGAGAAAAGGTCCTTTATCAAGTCCCCCTTGAAATTCCGAATCGGCATGATAGGTATAGCCCTTTGCCTCTCTGAGTTCTTGGGTCAGCCTTGAGGCAAACCCACTGGCTCCTAAGAGGTAATTCATTACCTGGGCTGGAAAATAATCCTCGTCTTTTGAAGAAAGAGAGGGATACCCCAGACGAAGGTGGGACTGTTTGGCATTAGGGACATCATAAAAGAAAACCGTACTATTATTCGGAATATTTAATTCAGGCGTTTCTGGAATAGCTACAGCTTTAGCTGGCCAATTTTTGGCAAGAGACCGTACGGCCTCCTGAGCGGATGATTCACTTACATCACCTACTACGTGCATTACAGTGTTGGACGGTGAAAGTAGCTCGTAATAGGCTTTTAACTGCTCCATGCTCATGTTTTCGATCGAAGCAGCCTGGCCAAATAGATTGTTAGATAGAATATGCTCACGGCCATAAAAAAGGGAGTCAAACTGATTGTCCGCAAGGCGGCCTGGAGAGGCGGCATCTTGTTGGATCCAGCTAATCACTTCCTGTTTATACAAGGCTAGTTCTTTATTGTCCCACCTTGGGGAAACTAATATTTCCTCCACTAAGGCTATCGTCTCTTTGAAATTCTTGGCAAGTGCAGAACCTGTGATTCGGATACTCTCTTTTTGTGCAGAAATATTCAGGGTAGCACCGAGCAGTTCTATTTGATGTTCCAGTTCTTGAGGAGTTTTGTTGGCCGTGCCTTTGGTAAGTAAACCAGCGACTAAATTGGCTGCTCCTAAATTTTGAGGCGTTTCCAGCACCTGGCCTCCTTTGATCACGAAGTTGAAATCTATTACTGGTACTTCGTTGTTTTCAATGCCTAATAGCTTCAAGCCATTGCTCAGTTCTGCCGACCAAACCTTAGGAGGGGTGATCTTTGGGTCCTCGCCATAAGGTGGCTCTTTACTTCTATCGAAGGAAGAAGGTGTCTTTTCATAGGAAGCTTCAATAGAAGAATCAAAAGTCTCTTCGGAACCTTGGGTTATAGTTTCCTCTACAACCTGGGCTTGTGCGGAGTTTTCCAAAGCCAGACTCAATTGTCCTTTAGGAACAAAACTGGTGGCTACATAGGGTTTATCTTTTATGTATTTTTTATATACCCTTTTTACATCTGCTTTAGTTACTAGTAAGGTTTGCTCCAGATCTTTGGATATGAATCCCGGGTCATTAGCGAAGATGTTGTACTGAGCGAGATAGAAGCTTTTTGCTACAACGCTCGAAATACTTTTATAAAAGTCAGCTTCTTGTTGCGCCTTGATTCTTGTGAGGTCTTCGTCTGAAATGCCCTCCTTTTCAAATTTCTCTAAACCTTGCTCAATGCCAGCGAGGACCTCATCTAGGTCTACTTGATCAAATCCTGTTATGCTTAGATATACTTCACCTGCAATTTCTGCACTATAAGTATCCATAGAGGTATTAGATGTTAAACTTTGCTCTTCAACCAGTACCTGATACAGAGGAGCACTTTTTCCTTGAGATAAATAATTGCACAAAACTTCCAAGGCATAACTATCAGGGTGATAGATTTCCACCCCTGGCCAAATGAGCGTTAGCTCCGGAAGGTTGGCAAAGTTGTCTTCATGATACACCTTGATGGAGCTGTTCAATTTGGCAGGCTGGGGCGATAATGGAGCTATGGGATCACCAGATGGGATTTCATCGAAATACTTTTTTACCCAGTTTTTGGCCTGCGAAGTATCAAAATCGCCGGCGATGACCAATGTCACATTGTCGGGGGTATACCATTTGGCATAAAACTCCTTGACATCGGCTAAAGTGGCATTTTGAAGATCTTCCAAAGAACCGATGACTTGCCAGTTGTAAGGGTGATTTTCAGGGTACAAGTTTTTGTTAGCAACAAAATAAGTGTGGCCATAAGGCTGGTTGTCCACTCGCTGACGTTTTTCATTTTTTACCACTTGTTTTTCTTTGGCCAATACGGGTTCTGTTACTGTATTGATAAACCAACCCAGTTTGTCAGCCTCTGCCCATATCATTTTTTCCAAAGCGTTTTTTGGTACTGTTTGGTAATAGTTGGTACGATCACGATTGGTGCTACCATTGGCTCCGGAGCCGCCAATTCTGGCGCTCATTTGATCCAGTCCTCCTTTGCCGAGGTTTTCAGATTCTAAGAAAAGCAAGTGCTCAAACAAGTGTGCGAATCCAGTTCTACCGGTTTTTTCTCTTGCAGATCCTACATGAGCTGTTAATGACACGGCGACAACAGGATCAGACTTGTCAATATGAAATATCACATTTAACCCATTGTCTAGTACGAATTTTTCATAATTTACGTCAAGCGTAGGGTTTGTTTCGTTTACATCTGTCTTACAAGAAATAAAGAATAAGAATAAGGCGAAGGCAGTTATTTTTTTGAACATTACATTTTTGAGTTTAGATTAAGAAAATTACATCTAATTTTCGATTCTACCGGGCTTATTATTAGGATGGTGAAATAGTTATAGGAATGGATATAAAAGATTTAGGTTTTACGGAGGAAATGAAGGGTTTTGGTATTGATCATGGCCTGAACTCCTTTGAAACAGGACGTGTAGTCTCTGAACATCGTGAGCGATATGCAGTACTTACAAGTAAAGGGTTGTTTGATGCGGAGTTGTTAGGCAATTTGCGATTTACAGCCGAAAGCAGAGAAGACTTTCCTGCAGTAGGCGATTGGGTGGCCCTATCTCCGTATGACGAAGACAAAGCCTTGATCCATGGGATTTACCCAAGGCATGTTGTACTGTCCAGACAAGCGGTAGGAAAGAAGGGTGAGAAGCAGATCATTGCCACCAATATTGATGTAGGACTTATTGTACAGTCTGTCAATCGAGATTTTAATATCAACCGTCTCGAGCGGTATTTAACCATTTGCTATGCTGCGGAAATCCAACCTGTTGTAATCTTGAGTAAAACAGATTTACTCGAAGAGGAGGACTTGCAGCAGGTGTTGGATGATATCAAAAGTCGTATAAAGGAAGTGGAAATTATTCCAGTCAGTAATCAAATAGAAGCTGGTTATCAGAAAGTAGTTGAGATCATAGAGCAAGGAAAAACGTACTGTTTGTTGGGGTCCTCGGGAGTAGGTAAATCTACTTTACTCAATCATGTTTCCGGACAGGAACAGATGCAAACTGGTGAGATTAGTGAAAGTATTGATCGCGGCAAACATGTTACTACTCATCGTGAACTAGTAGTGCTAGCAAATGGTGGGATATTAATTGATAATCCAGGGATGCGCGAAGTTGGTGTTGGCGATGCAGCAGGGGGGCTGGAAATGACATTTGATGAAATTCAGGAGTTGTCTCAAGATTGTAAATACAAAGATTGCACGCATGTGCATGAAGCGGGGTGTGCGATTCTGGAAGCCCTGGAAGAGGGCGAGTTGGATCAGGCATCGTATGAAAATTACCTCAAGATGTACAAAGAAAGATTGCATTTTGAAACCAGTGCCGAGGACAAAAAGAGAAAAGACAAGGGGTTTGGAAAAATGATGAAGCAAGTGAAGAAAGTACGCAAACAGAATAAGTATTAAATATTTCATTTGAATATCTATGAGGAAGGTAGAAGTTACTTTGGAGATTAATGCCACTACTGAACAGATTATAGATGCTTTTATTAATCCAGATCGACTCAAGGATTGGTGGCAAGTAGAGCAAACATTGATTGAGCCAAAAGAAGGAGGAGTATATACTTTAGTATGGCAAGTTTCTTCTCAAGGATTCGGATATGTATCGACAGGTCAAATTAGTGTTTACAATCCTAGGGAAGAGTTGAAGATTGAAAATTTTGTTTACCTCAATCCAGAAAAGCCACCATTTGGCCCTATGAATTTGACAGTGCGTGCTACTCCAGTTGATAGGGGAAGTGTACTGTATCTCTGTCAGGATGGTTATCAAACAGGAAAGGATTGGGATTGGTACTATGAGGCTGTGAAGCATGCATGGCCAGAATTATTGAATACATTCAAATTTTATATAGAATCATAATCCATTAATTTATTATGCATGCATAATAAATTAATGGAATTCTTTCCTCAAGTCAACTTAATCCATTAAAATTAAGGTTAGGCAATTAACCCATTTGATTGATTATGGCTCACGATAAGTACCCACATCTTTTTGCACCACTAGACTTAGGATTTACCACACTGAAAAACAGATCTCTGATGGGGTCTATGCATACTGGTTTGGAGGAAACGAAAAATGGCTATGAACGCATGGCTGCTTACTTTGGAGAAAGGGCAAAAGGAGGTGTAGGGCTAATTGTGACAGGCGGTGTATCTCCAAACCGACAAGGTTGGGTGTCTCCTTTTTCTGCTCGGATGACAAAAACGATTCACGCAAAGAAGCATCGGATAGTCACAGAAAGAGTGCATGAATTCGATGGAAAAATTTGTATGCAAATTCTGCATGCTGGTCGCTATGGTTATCATCCATTAAATGTGGCACCTTCTGCTATCAAATCTCCAATCACACCTTTCAAGCCATTTGCGTTATCTGAAAGAGGTATACGAAATACAATTAGCGACTTTGCACGATGTGCTTCTTTAGCTAAAGAAGCAGGCTATGATGGCGTGGAAGTCATGGGATCAGAAGGCTATTTGATCAATCAATTTATTGCCCAGCATACCAACAAAAGAACTGACCATTGGGGTGGAAGTTATGAAAACCGAATGCGTTTTCCGATTGAAATAGTGAAGGCGGTTCGTCAGGCCGTAGGAGAAGATTTTATTATCATCTATCGTTTGTCCATGTTAGATTTAATTCCGCAAGGGAGCGAATGGTCAGAAGTGGTTCAGTTAGCTAAAGAAATAGAAAATGCAGGAGCTACTATCATTAATACTGGAATAGGATGGCATGAGGCAAGAATTCCTACCATTGCTACAATGGTGCCGAGAGGTGCATTTACATGGGTAACTAAGAAAATGAAGGGTGAGGTCAATATTCCTTTGATCACCACAAATAGAATTAACAAACCTGATGTTGCGGAAAAAATTCTAGCTAATGGCGATGCGGATATGGTATCGATGGCGCGTCCGTTTTTAGCGGATGCTGATTTGATGATCAAATCAGAACAAGGAAGGGAAGACGAAATAAATACATGTATAGGGTGTAACCAGGCATGTCTGGATCATGTGTTTAAGAATAAGTTATCTACTTGTTTAGTAAATCCAAGAGCTTGTAAAGAAACAGAGTTAAATTATTTGCCTGCGATTTCCAAAAAGAAGGTAGCTGTAGTAGGAGCAGGGCCTGCTGGTCTGGCGTATGCTACAATCGCTGCGGAGCGAGGTCATGAGGTGACACTATTCGAAGCATCAAGTGAAATTGGTGGACAATTCAATATGGCTAAGAAGATTCCTGGAAAGGAAGAATTTTATGAAACATTGAGGTATTTCAGCAGGCGTATTATGCTTACCGGTGTTGATTTACAATTGAATACCAAAGTAGATGTCAAAAAAATCACTGCAGGAGGATATGATGAGGTGATTGTGGCTACAGGTGTGAATCCGAGGGATCCAGGTATCAAAGGGCAGAATCACCCAAGAGTACTTTCATATATTGATGTGCTCAAACATGACAAACCTGTGGGTAACAAAGTAGCGATTATTGGTGCTGGTGGTATAGGTTTCGATGTGGCTGAATATCTAAGCCAAGAAGGGGAAAGTCCTAGTTTGAACATTGAGGATTTTATGCATGAATGGGGTGTAGATATCAAAAATGAAACTAGAGGTGGGCTTGTGACTGCCAAAATGCCAACAGCCAAAAGAGAAATAATCATGCTTCAACGATCAGAAGGTAAAATGGGGGCAAGGTTAGGAAAAACAACCGGTTGGATACATAGAACGACGCTCAAGCACAAGCGAGTAAAAATGTTGACTCATGTGACTTATGATAAAATAGATGATGATGGATTGCACATAACAATCAAAGGGAAAGAATCTCAAATTTTACCTGTAGACCATGTAATTCTTTGCGCAGGGCAGTTGCCAGAAAATGCTCTGGTCAACGATCTGGAAAAAGAGGGTGTAAGTGTCACAAAAGTGGGTGGTGCTGATGTAGCTGCAGAACTCGATGCCAAACGAGCCATAGATCAAGCTACCAGACTCGCAGCATCTTTATAGTATTATTCTCCTTTTACGATATACTTCTGTTTTGATACCTTCTTGCTGAGTTTCTTAGCGAACTTGGCAATTGACTTTTCAACTTCTCTAGGGTCGATTCTCATTCTGGTATCATCTGTCATCAACTGCTTGTCACTACTAATGTGGTAAATGTCAGATTGGATTTCAATTTTGCTAGAAGAAACAGCATCAAAATAATTGCCATACGTATAGTCTCCCCATGAATAGCTTTGACCTCCAGCAATCACAACACCACTACTGTTGACAGAAGTGAAGCCAGCACCTGTGTATTGTGATCGTTGGTTGTACGAGTAGCTATTTTCTTCTTCTATATCGACTAATCGTACAACTAGAACGCCATCTGCACCTTCTTTTTCACAAACCGCAAGAACACCTTTTTTGGTTAAGCGTTCAGATCCCACTAATCGAGTGGAGTGACTGCTTATTGTAGAAATACCATAGTCTCCTAGGTCATATCCTAATTCATCCTCTAATGTGATTCTATTTTCCTTGGTACGTACTAAAACGATGACTAAGAGCTTATTAATCGTAACGTTAGTTTGAGGCTCTTTTTTCACTAATTCAGGTGAGAAGACTGACGCCTGGGTTGAATGATAAGAGAAAACAATTGTCAAAAGGACAAGAAAGGTATGTTTAGTAACGTTCATCATGATTTTTCAAATAAGTCACAATATTAGTCAATGCCATCCATACCTAATATTTAATTAGAGAAAATGTCCTTGATAGATGAAAGTTAAAGATGCCTTGTTGTATTGAATGAAAAAATATTAACCTTTTAACTTGATTACGTATAACTTCGGACAACTAAAGTGACATAGTTTTATGAGAGAGATTTTTGCTGAAGTTCTGACCATTGGGGATGAAATATTGTATGGCCAAATATTAGATACCAACACCAAATGGATAAGTCGAGAATTAGATGATATTGGAATAAAAGTAAGACGCAAAACAGCTATTGGTGATAAAAAACAAGAGATACTTGATGCGTTAGATGAATCATTGAATAGATCAGACATTGTTTTGATCACCGGTGGACTAGGGCCTACAAAGGATGATATCACTAAAAAGACTTTAGCGGAATATTTTGAGATGGAGCTAGCCCTCAATCCTAGTGCATTGGAGGATGTTGAAGATATATTTAGTCGATTTGGGAAAGAGGTGACTGAAATAAACAGGCAGCAGGCGTTCTTACCAGAAGGTTGTAAAAAAATAAAGAACGAAAGGGGCACCGCACCGGGGATGTGGTTTGAGAAAGGTAAAAAAGTAGTCGTTTCGATGCCAGGCGTACCATTTGAAATGGAAGCTATGATGGCGAAAACAATATTGCCCAAACTAAAAAAGCATTTTACGTTGCCAGTGATTGTTCATAAAGTCATCAAAACAATTGGCATAGGAGAATCATGGTTGGCAGAGGAGATAAGTGTATGGGAAGATCAGCTTCCAGAGCATTTGGCTTTAGCCTACCTTCCAGGTAAAGGTCAAGTTCGCTTGAGACTCACAGGTGTAGGTGACGATCGTGAAGAGTTAGAAACTGAAATGGATCAGCAGATTGAGGCTGTATTACCCAAAATCAAACCATATGTTTTCGGTTTTGGGGATATTCAAATAGAAGACGCAGTTGGAGAGGTGCTGAAGACACGAGAACTTAAAATTGCAACTGCAGAGAGTTGTACTGGTGGTTTTTTGGCTCATCGTTTAACATCAGTCCCTGGTAGTTCGGAGTATTATTGGGGGTCCGTAGTTTCATACCATAATGACATCAAAAAAGGGGCTTTAGAAGTGAGTAATAAGACCCTGGACACGCATGGAGCAGTGAGTGAAGAAACTGCTACAGAAATGGCAGTTGGAGTGAGGAAAAAGTTCAAAACAGACATAGGAATTTCTACTACAGGTATTGCCGGACCTGATGGAGGCACAGAAGAAAAACCTGTAGGCACAGTTTGGATGGCAATATCCTTTGGGAAAAATGTAGTCACACGAAAAATTAAGTTACCCGGAACCCGAATTCTCAATATAGAATACACGGCCATACACGCCCTCAATTTCCTGCGTCAAACCCTTGATAAACAGTGATATTTAGCGCTAAATCAAGTAACTTAGCAGCTGATTAGACCCGAAATTGTAATAAAAAATTATGGCCTTAGTAGAAATGGTAATGCCCAAGATGGGCGAAAGTATCATGGAAGGAACCATCCTTTCATGGCTTAAAAAAGTAGGAGATACGATCGAGCAAGACGAGTCTGTTTTGGAAGTTGCTACTGACAAAGTGGATACGGAAGTGCCTTCTACTCATGCAGGTGTTTTGAAAGAAATACTCGCCAATGAAGGTGATGTTGTCGAAGTAGGTAAGCCTATCGCAGTCATTGCCACCGATGGTGCTGATGTACCAGCGCCTGCCAAACCAGAGGCAGAAGTAGTTGAGAAAGCTGAGGCTTTGGTAGCGGAAGCGGTAGAAGCTCATTCTGCAAGCGCACCTACTCCAACTCCAGTCTTAGAAAAACCAACCTCTGGAAGGTTCTATTCACCACTAGTATTGAATATCGCTAGAGAAGAAGGTGTTCCAATGGCCGAATTGGAGGCTTTGCCTGGTACTGGCAAAGAAGGTAGAGTGACCAAAAAAGATATATTGGCGTTCGTTAAAACGAGAAAATCTAATGGAGCACCTGCACCTGTAGCAGCTCCGGCGACAGCAAATGGCGCAGCACCTAGCAAGCCAGCCTCGCAGCCAGTAGCCATTTCATTTTCAGGAGAAGATGAAATTATCGAGATGGATCGCATGCGTAAGATGATAGCCGAGCGTATGGTGGCTTCTAAGCAGACTTCGCCTCACGTGACTTCATTCGTTGAGGCCGATGTCACCACTGTAGTAAAGTGGAGAGGGAAGCATAAAAAAGCCTTTATGGAAAGAGAAGGTCAGGCATTGACTTTCACCCCTATATTTATTGAGGCTGTAGTAAATGCGATCAGGGACTATCCAATGATTAATGTTCAGGTGGATGGCAATAAGATTGTAAAGAAAGGATCAATCAATGTGGGAATGGCAGTGGCTCTTCCTTCAGGAAATTTGATTGTTCCTGTAATCAAGAATACGGATCAATTAAGCTTGAAAGGCATTGCGCTGAAAGTAAACGATCTAGCTCGTAGAGGTAGGGATAATAAGCTGACTCCAGATGATCTGAGTGGCGGGACCTATACAGTGTCTAATGTAGGATCATTTGGCAATGTGATGGGAACACCAATTATCATGCAGCCACAAGTTGGGATATTGGCTTTAGGTGCTATTGTGAAAAAGCCTAGTGTCATTGAAACACCTCAAGGCGATTTAATTGGTATTAGACATAAAATGTTCTTGTCTCATTCATACGACCATAGAGTTGTGGATGGTGCTTTGGGAGGGATGTTTGTTCGTCGGGTAGCTGATTATTTAGAAAAATTCGATCCTGAAAGGACAATCTAGAACATACAAAATTTTGAAAAGAGGCTGCCAATTTTGGCAGCCTCTTTTTTTATACCCACTTCCAATGTCCTTTAATCCAGATTTTTCCTCTTCTGGTCTTTACATAATGTCCACGAATCCAAACCTTCCTTTTGTATGGTTTAGATTTCTTTACTACAATGATGCGTGTGGAATTGGGCTTTTCTATTGCACGTGGCGTATGTGCATTCAAAGTGCTGCTAGCTAATAATAGTCCAAAAATGGCAATAATAATTCTCATGACTGAATGGTTTAATTTATCGTAATTCAGTCCTTAGATAGGGAAACTCAGAAAAGGTTTAATTGGAATTAGTCGAATTGTGTTTCCACGTAGTTGAACTCGATGCCTAAAAGATCTGCATAATCTTCGCCAGCTTCTAGCATATCCTCATCGTCTTCTTCGTAGTACCAGTTAATTGACAGATCAAATCCGCTTTCCTTTACAATATTTAGTTTTCTAAATATGTCAAATAAACACTTTGAAGAGCTTGTATTGAAATATTCAAATTTGAAGTTTGCAATAAGGTTTCTTTTACCATTTCGTCCAAACTCCTCCAGGTCACTTATTAGATTGCTGTAAAACTGAATTGAATTTTCAGGACTTGATTTTCCTCTTAATTCAAGCAACCCGCGATTTGGGTCAAAATATATTAGGGGGGTTATTCTAGTGGGCCTAACAATCAATTTTTCCATAAATCCTCCATCTTCTTTTCTCACAATCGGCTTAGCTGGTTAATGCCGTAAAGTTTCGATTAAGTTGCTTATTATCTTTTGAGGTTCGGGTATAGAAAAGGAGACTGACGAATTTGTCAGAAAATCAACCTTTTCGCATAGTACAAATTTTTCTCCGTCTGCTGAACAGTTTTAAAATTTATTGTACAAGGCATACCTTTTACCTTCCGGCTAATATATTCTTTTCGACTTAGAATATGAATTTAATTATCAAAATGTTTCTTTGCTTTTGATGAGTGCGAGAATAAATGCACTTTTCATTTTTCCATTTGGAGCTTGGCTTATCTTTGATGCATGAGTGATAAAAAGCTTTTGGTAGTTGTAGTAGGACCCACGGCCATAGGTAAAACAGCTGTTACGATTTCTTTGGCGCAACATTTCGGAGGTGAAATTATATCTTCTGATTCTAGGCAGTTTTATAGAGATATGGAGATTGGTACGGCTAAGCCAGATGCCGCTGAAAGAGCGATGGTCACACATCATATGGTAGATTCACATTCTATAGAAGAAGATTATGATGCGGGTGCTTTTGCTTCTGATGCTGAAGACTTACTTAAGCATCTTTTTGATCAAAATGATATACAATTTATGGTGGGTGGATCGGGTCTTTATGTCCGAGCTTTTTGTGAAGGATTAGATGAAATGCCTGAGACCGACCCGGAATTGAGAGGTCAACTCAATCAGGAATTGAAAGCGGAGGGGCTGGAGAATTTATTGAGAGAATTAAAGAGCGTAGACCCTGTGTATTTCGATCAGGTAGATAAGAAGAATCCGCAACGGGTAGTGCGAGGTTTAGAAGTATATCGTTCGACAGGCTTACCTTTTTCTTCTTTCCGACAAGGAGTAAAAACGAAAAAACATCCATTCCATATTTTGAAAATTGGGTTGAATATGGATCGTGAAAAACTCTACGAACGTATCGATCAGAGAATGGATTTGATGATTGAACAAGGCTTGTTTGAGGAGGCTAAGAAATTGTACCCTTTCCGAAGGAATAATGCACTTCAAACGGTGGGATACAAAGAAATCTTCGACTACCTAGATGGTAAATATGACAAAGAAGAAGCGATTCGATTACTCAAAAGAAACTCCCGAAGGTATGCCAAAAGGCAGTTGACTTGGTTTAGAAAAGACACTGAAGTACAATGGTTTGATTCTGATCAGATAGATGAAATGATCCAATTAATCAATTCTCAGATTGTGTAATAAACTTGACTATTTAAAGTCCTTAAAAAACTTTTTATAAATCTTCTGCAATCGATTCTCGCTTTTGTCATTAGTTACTATTAATCCATTCACGGTACCCATAAATACTTTTTCGTATTTTGGATTCTGCCGAATGTCAATAGTGAAATTGGTCATCAGTTCTTTTCTTTCATTTTGCGGTAGTTGAGCACCAAGGGTATCTACTTTGAGTTTTAAAAAAATAAGCAGATCGGGATTTTCGGCTTGTTCAAATCCATTTTTGGACAACGACTCGTGAAGTTTGGACTGAACAGAAGATACTTGAGTGCTTTTTCCTGGATCAGCTTCTTTTTTATTTATTGTGAACGCCGCCAAACGGTAAGTTTTGTATCCAGAAACATCAGTTTGATAGTAATGGTGGCGAAAAGACAATTGTGCCTGAGCAGAAAATATTACAACAAATGAAAAAATAAGGAGGAAAATATTCTTGTACATATCAACAGTGTTTAGGAAATAACAAGATAATAACTGTTGACCATAACCTGCGGACTTATTTTATTACCCTTCTAATAGATTTAATATTTTTCTTATAGTAATCTGCATTCAGATCAGAGATTACCACACCGCGAGAGGAAGAGGTGTGAATGAAATAGGTTCCATCAGGAGTTACTGATGTGATCATCCCACTGTGATACCATTTTTCTCTTTTGTTCTTGAATTTAAAAAACACAATATCTCCTTGGCGGATTCCATTCCAACTTACTTTTTTCCCGTACTTGGATTGTTCTTTGGCGGTTCTGGGTATTTTGTATCCAGCCTGGGCATAAGAGTTTTGCATTAAGGCAGAGCAATCAATGCCGGTTTTTGATGTCCCACCATATTTGTAAGGCGTGCCAGTATAGGTATATGCAGCGTCAACTACATTTTGAATGGACTGCGCTCTTTTTCTTTTCTTTTTTTGAGCCGAAGAGGGTGCAGTTGTAAGAACTATAAAAGCAAGAATTAATAATCCTATTCTATACATATTGAAAATTTTGTACTGATGATCAGTAATGATGCCAAATTTACCAAGTAGTGTTTTTAACGACTATTTCTATTCGGGAATTTTACAATAATTATCTTTGTTGAAATTTTGATGAAAGTTATTATTGCAAATCACAAAAAAGTGAATAGGATGTCTTGGCAACTTGAGGAAGAAGAGCTAGTAGATGTATTAGAAGAAGAGCAGGATGATGAAGGACGCACGCTTGTCGTTTTCAATGATGAAGTGAATTCATTCGATCATGTGATCAATACGTTGATCAAGGTTTGTAAGCACGAGCGTGTTCAAGCAGAGCAATGTACCTATATTATTCATTTCAATGGTAAATGTCAGGTGAAGAAAGGAACCTATGAAAAACTGAAACCTATGAAAGAAGGTATATTGGATGCAGGCATCAATGCGGTGATTAATTAAATAATTGAATGGAATTTCCAAGCGAGTTAATTGAGGAGGCGGTAAAGGAAATATCCAAACTACCGGGGATTGGTAAAAAGACAGCACTAAGGCTGGCACTTCATCTGCTCAAAGAAAATGAAGCAACCACAGAAGGCTTGGCTGCTTCATTGATCAGGTTGAGAAAAGAGACCAAATATTGTGGGACCTGTCATGTTATCTCACACACCACAGATTGCACCTGCAAAACCATCAATCGAGACTTATCTGTTATTTGTGTGGTGGTAGATACACCAGACTTGTTAGCTATTCAAAGTACCGGTCAGTATCAAGGGATGTTTCATGTTCTGGGAGGAGTGATCTCACCGATTGAAGGAGTGGGTCCTGACGATCTGCATATTGATTCTTTGATAGAACGAATCAAATTGTCTGAAGGAGAAGTGAAAGAGGTGATACTCGCACTTAGTGCTACTATGGAAGGAGATACCACTTGCTTCTACCTTTCCAGAAAACTGGAAGAGACCGGGGTGAAGATTACGACCATCGCACGAGGCATACCTGTAGGAGGAGAACTGGAATATGCCGATGAGGTCACTTTGGGAAGAAGCATCGTTACCCGAACCAATTACTCTTCAGGAGAAAATTGATCCAATTTTATCTCTATAGAATTTCGAATTTGGTGACATAATCAACAGATTTTTGGAATTGCATTCAGTAATTCAGTAGATTTTTGAACATATTTTAACGTACCTGTTAAAATTTTTAAGATGAATGCTATGCGATTGGCTTAGAGCTTTTCTACTTTTGTGCTTATAATTTCAAGAAAATCATTCAATGGAACACTTATCGGATAGAATCAAAAACATGGCAGAGTCTGCCACGCTGGCGATGGCTGCCAAAGCTAGAGAATTCAAAGAAAATGGAATAGATGTGATTAGTTTAAGTCTGGGAGAACCAGATTTTAAAACGCCAAAGCACATTCAAGAAGGCGCCAAAGAAGCTATTGATTCTGAAAAATACTTTGCTTACCCACCAGTAAATGGCTACGCTGATTTGAGAAAAGCCATTGTCGAAAAATTCAAGAACGAAAACGGGCTGAACTATACAGCTGACCAGATTGTGGTATCCAATGGAGCCAAACAATCAATAGTTAACGTGATGATGGCGTTGGTAAATCCAGGAGATGAAGTAATTGTACTTTCTCCTTATTGGGTGAGTTATACAGCGGCTATCGAATTGGCTGAAGGAACTCCGGTATTAGTAAAAGGGGGCATTGAAAATGATTTTAAAGCGACTGCCGATCAGGTAAAAGCGGCTTTGACTGATAAAACTAAAGCCATCATATTTTCTTCGCCATGTAATCCAACTGGATCGGTATTTACAAAAGAAGAATTGAGCGCCATTGCCGATGTGTTGAGAGGCACGGATGTGACTGTGATCTCAGATGAGATTTATGAGCATATCAATTTCTCTGGAGCACATGCTAGTATTGGTGCTTTGCCAGGTATGCAGAATCAAACTGTAACTATCAACGGAATGGCTAAAGGATTTGCTATGACTGGTTGGAGAGTAGGGTACATTGGTGCACCTACTTGGATTGCAAAAGCATGTGCTAAAATACAGGGTCAGGTGACTTCTGCTAACTGTAGCATTGCACAACGTGCTACGGTTACAGCATTGACTTCAGACTTAGGTCCAACTAAGGCTATGACTGAGCAATACGGCAAAAGAAGAGAATTGGTATATGGTTTGCTCAACGATATCCCAGGAGTGAAAACAAATATGCCTCAAGGTGCATTCTATTTCTTTCCAGATGTAAGCAGTTACTTTGGAAAGTCTGATGGAACAAAGACGATCAATAATGCAAGTGATCTTTGCTTGTATCTTTTGGAATATGCGCATGTGTCCTTAGTGACAGGCGAGGCTTTTGGGGATCCGGATTGTATCAGATTATCGTATGCAGCATCTGAGAAGAATCTTATAGAAGCACTCAAAAGAGTGAAAGAGACGCTAGCTAAATTGAGCTAAAAAACTACAGAAGGCGGATAGTTGTAAAGAGCAATCCGCCTTTTTTTTCCCATATTTCGACTGATTTACTTAGCTTTATCCCTTGATGAATTCAGTCGGGAATTTTACATCTCTATTAAATACGCCAAGCCACCTTAAACACCTTACACTTGGTCTGTTGATGCTCTGCTTTTTGGGCTCAAATGCTCAAGAATTGCCCAAAGCTCAAAAAGGAATTCTTGATTTGAGGGAATGGGAATTCCAAAAAAACGAACCTGTTTCTTTAGCTGGCGAGTGGGAGTTTTATTGGGAAAGAATCTTATATCCAGCCGATTTTGATTATCTGGAACTTCCAGATACCTACAGAGAATTTCCATTGTTATGGGAGGGAGACATTATTGATCAGGATACTATTACTCCGGTAGGTTTTGCCACACAACGCTTGCAAGTCATAGTCAACTCTGTGACGCCAGAATTGGCGATTAGCATTCCTCATTTTTACTCTTCTTACTTACTCTTTTTGAATGGTGAATATCTAGGTTCCAATGGGCAGGTTGGTATGCATGAGGTGACTTCCAAACCACATTGGCAGTACATGACCAGAGAATTCAAGGTTACATCGGATACGCTCGAGATTGTATTGCAAATATCAAATTACAAACACTCTAGAGGGGGAAGTTCCTACGACATAAAGCTGGGCGAAAAAGTCAAAATGCAAACGATTGAAGGTCGTCAAAAAGCATTCGACCTCATAATGTCTTCTAGTTTGTTTTTCATTGGACTCTTTTTTATGGTCCTATTCTGGTTTGGAAGACATGAAAAGCAAATCTTATATTTTTCACTGTTTTGTCTTTTTTATAGCTATCGTTCAATAGGTTCAGGGAGTTATACACTTCATTCATTATATCCGGAGTTGCCTTGGTTGCTTACACTGAAAGCTGAATACATAACCATGTTTATGGCGGGGCTATTTTTCTCTTTCTATTCTTACTATTTGTACAAAAGAGAGACTTCACGACTGTTCTTGTTATTTGTCACCATCATAAGTGGCACTTTTGTCTTGATTGCGCTCTTTGCTCCAGTCAAGTTTTTCACCAAACTGGTTGGGCCTTATTCTGTCATGATATTGATAGGCTTTGCCTATATGATGTACACGTACGTATTGGCAGTAATCAACAAAAGAGAAGGGTCTTTAATGTCACTGATCAGTTCTTTTTTGCTTTTTTTGGTTATGGGGGCGGTTATCTTGGAGCATTTTGGTTTCATGAAAAATTCGATGCTGTTCTATTTTATAGGGTATCAACAATTTTTCTTTTTCCAATCCATCATACTTTTCTATAGGTACAATCGAAAAATAGAAATGGCCAAAGAGAAAGCGGAGTCAGCTGCTCGATCGCAGTCCGATTTCTTATCTATGATATCACATGAAATCAGGACACCATTGAATGCAGTGATAGGATTGACTAATTATCTAATTGGGGACAAACCAAAAAAACAACATCAAGATGATCTCAAAACGCTGAAATTTTCAGCAGAACATTTGCATGTGCTAATCAATGATGTGCTCGATTATAGTAAGCTCGATGCGGGTAAAATTGAGTTTGAGGAGGTGGATGTAAATGTGGTCGAAATGGCCAGAAACATTACTAAAGGATTTGACAACCGAGCCAAAGAAAAAGACATCTATTTGAACTTTCTGCATGATGAAGAAATTCCGAATTTTATTGTATGCGATGGACTACGTCTAAGTCAGATTTTGACCAATCTGGTAAGCAATGCGATCAAATTTACGGATGAGGGTGGTGTGACACTCAGCATGACAATCATTATGCTTACCAAAGATAGAGTGTCCATTAAGTTTTCTGTAGAAGATTCTGGAATTGGCATACCCAAAGATAAAATCAAGACCATTTTTGATAGTTTCTCACAAGCGTCTACTTCTACCACTCGTGAGTATGGAGGTACTGGATTAGGCTTGTCTATCACTAAACGAATTCTCGATATGCAAAACACGAAAATCAATGTGTTTAGTGTAGAAGGTCAAGGATCCAGATTCTATTTTACTCAAACATTTACAATCAGCGACAATCAAGAAAAAGTGACAGAAAAGATTTCAGAAGTACATAATCAGCTAGAAGGAAAGAATATACTGCTTGTTGAAGATAACCCAGTTAATGTGATGGTTGCTAAGAAATTCTTATCGAGATGGGATATCAGAGTGGATGTGGCTGAAAATGGCCGAGAAGCGTTGGAAAAGACAGCAATTGAATCCTATGATTTAGTTCTGATGGATTTGCAAATGCCCGAAATGGATGGTTATACAGCTTCTGAGGAGTTAAGAAAACGTGGATACACTGTACCTATTCTGGCATTGACTGCTTCTGTGATGCTGGATGTTGGCGATAGAGTATTCAAGTCTGGTATGAATGACTTTATCACCAAACCATTCGACCCGGATGATCTATTCAACAAAATCAAATTACATATAGAAAGAAAAGAGTCGGAAGAAAAAGAAGCTAATTAACTAGGCCTCCAGTTTTTTACAGTTTCAATGAATACTTTCACTTTTTCGGGGTCAATGTCAGGATAGACGCCATGCCCTAAGTTAGCAATGTGGCGCTGACCGCCAAAAGATTCAAGCATTTCTATCGTATGCAATTCTATTTCCTTATCAGTACTGTACAGCACACAAGGGTCTAGATTTCCTTGAAGCGTTTTTTCAGAGCCTATCAATCTTCTGGTAGGTGCCACGGCCATATTCCAGTCCAATCCAATCGTTTCGCAATTCAACTGTCCCATTTGCTTGCGAGCGAAATAAGCACCCTTGGCGAATACAGTAACTGGTACCATGTCGATGGCATCGCAGATTTTAGATATGTATTTCAATCCAAACTCTTGGTATTGCGCTGGAGATAAGATGCCTGCCCATGAATCGAAAATCTGTACCAAATCAGCGCCACACTTGATCTGCATTTGCAAGTACTTGATAGTACTCTCCGTGATCATGTCAAGCAGCTTATGCGAAAGCTCAGGTTCGGTATAGAGCATCTTCTTGGCTTTCGAAAATGTTTTACTTCCTGCACCCTCTACCATATAGGAAAAAATCGTCCAAGGCGCACCTGCAAAACCAATCAATGGCACTCGTCCATTCAATTCCTTTTTGGTGATTTTGATGGCTTCAGCTACATAATCTAAGTCAGCTTCAGGCTCGGCAATTCTAATTTTCTTAAGGTCAGCTTCTGATTGTACTGTATTTTCAAACCAAGGGCCTTTTTTCTCTATCATCTGATAGGGCAAACCCATAGCTTCAGGAATCACCAAAATATCTGAGAAAATAATAGCTGCATCCACGCCAAGGAGGTCTACGGGCTGAATGGTTACCTCAGCAGCCAATTCTGGTGTAGTAGCCAATTCAATGAATCCACTGACGCTTTCACGAACTTTACGATATTCAGGGAGAATTCTTCCTGCCTGGCGCATCAGCCACACAGGAACACGTTCAGTTTCTTCTCCTCTGGCTGCTCTAAGTATAAGGTCGTTTTGTAATATCATAAGGTGCTATTTTCTCCGGCCGCAAAGATAATAGGGGATGGGAGAAATCATGGGAGCGCTAGCAGAAATTAAGCATTGGAATTTTACTGCTTTCTACATAAAATGATATGCTCTCCGTATTTATTTCACTTCAAATTCCAAAATATTTTCATCTTCCAACTTAGCCGCAAGCTTATCTCCAGCTTTCACTAGACCTACACCGTGTGCAGGCGTACCGGAAAGTATAATGTCACCGGGATTCAGAGTCATAAACTGCGAAACGTGTGCGATGATTTGTGGAAGGTTGTACACCATCAAAGAAGAGTTGCCAGTTTGAACACGCTCACCATTTAGATCTAGAGCAAAGTTGATTTCACTTCCAAATTGAGAAATGGGTAAAAATTCTGAGATAGGTGTAGCACCATCAAACCCTTTAGCCAACGCCCAAGGGCCTTTGTTTTCTCTGCTCGCCTTCAAAACATCTTTGGCAGTAAAGTCTATACAAACCGCAACGGCATCTACATACTCCAGTCCATCTGCTTCGCTGATATTTTTCCCTGTTTTCGAAATTCGAAAGGCCAATTCCACTTCATAGGCAACTTCGTTCGATACGGCAGGTATTTCGAAAGGCGCATTGTCCTTCAAGAGTGTCGTTTCAGGTTTGGTGAAGATGATAGGTGCCCACTTCGGTGAAGGCATATCTTCTGCTGTGTTTACGTAGTTTTTTCCTATTCCAATAATGGTCATGACTTATTTTTTTGTGTAGTACAAAACAAAAATAAGTCATTACTATGGTTTCGTTATCGAACACGGTAATTATTTCATTGAATTTATTTACTACTACTTGATTGCATACCCGCGTATTTGTGGAACGATAGGTAAAAACGGAGAATATTGATTGTAGTTTTCAATGCTGACGCTTCTGAACCCGCTTCTTTTTATTAGAGAAGTGGTGTCTCTATTCGTGTGACATCCTTCAAAGAACCAATGCCATGGCTTGTGCAATATGTTTTGAATCAAAGAGAACAAAGTGTGTTCTTTCGCTTTTACATGTTCGATAAATACAAACCGTCCAGAAGGTTTAAGAATACGTTTGACTTGTGTTATACACATTTCAGGGTCGCCTACAGTGCAAAGTACCAAGGTAGAGACCACAAACTCACAAGAATTATCAGGCAAGTCTATGGCCTCACCAATCAACGATTTGATTTTCAAATTGATATCGAATTTTTTCGCAGACTCCCTCAAATTTTCATGCATATGCACATTAGGTTCAATAGCGATGAGATGAGTTCCTTTTCTATAGTATCGCATGTTAGAGCCAGTGCCTGCACCAATTTCGACTATGGTTGAAGGGTGGTCTTTAAAAAGCTTACTTTTCGTTTTGCCAAAAATCCGGTCCATATAACCACTTAACGCTTTGAATATCCAAGCGTTAAGCGGTCCTCTGAAAGAATTGAGTTCAAACTTGGAACTCATGAATGAGAAGATTTAGATACATCTTTTCCTCTAAACATCTCCCATATTCTATTAGAAGCGCCATCGTAAAAACCGGTTGACTTGGCATAGCTTTTCGGGTTTTGGAAAGTTCCAAAGACCATATCAATCAATGGCAGGTCTGCATAGTTGTATCGATGGATATTTCTACCATGATGCAAGGAGTGACTTTCAGGACGCTGAACAATATAACCCAACCATTGAGGGGTTTTAATGTTGGCATGCTGAAAGAAAGCAAGAAAATTGATAACGAAAATATTGGCGGTCACCGCATATGGTGGTAGTCCGACAATCAAAGCAAAACTGACACTACCCACAAGTGTAAACCCAATCATATCCATTGGGCTATGAAATAAGGCGCCATAGCAATCTAATCGTTCGGCACTGTGGTGAACCTGATGAAAGTTTCGCCAAAAGAAATTGTACTTATGCATCAACCTGTGGTAACCGTATTGCACTGTTTCTAAGATGAGAAAGCCAAGGATAGCACTAGGTATTACACCCCACTGACTCAAATCTAATAGTTGGTATTGAGCTAGATATGAATCGGTAAAAAATGGTAAATAGGAGGCAACAAAGAAGAATGCGAAGAAGAATGTTAGACCCTTGATTCGCCAGTACTTGACTTTGGGTAATTTCCTAGCAGGAAATATTTCTTCCCATGCGACAAGAAATGCATAGGCAGCTAAGACATATAAAGAAAGTGGGTCCAATAAAATATCGATTGGACTCGGTAATTGTGAAATAATATTTTCCATGATCCTTTTGTTTATTTTGATATCACAAAGGAACGTGGGATATGATTTTCAAGCGAAAAAAAGGACTTGACCTATGTTAGGAATTTAGCTTTTTCCGGATTCTACTGAGGCTTTCCGGGTGTATGCCGAGGTATTTAGCAATTTTATTAACGGGTATTTGTGAGATGTACTTCGAATGAGTAGCAAACATTTCGGCGTATTTTTCTTCAGCTGTTTTGGTGAGTAGGTCTTTTTCTCTATTCGATTTTCTGATGTAGCCTTGTTCAGTAAGTACCCTGCCAAATTGATTGGCTTCAAGCGAATCCTTGTATGCTTCGATAAGATCTGCTCTTCTGATGAACTCCATATGTACTTCTGTCAGTGCTTTGATCTGAACATCAGTGGGCTGCTGAGTAAGAAAAGAGGTGAACCCACAAACCATTTCGTTTTCAAAAAAGAAGTCTATGATCTTTTCAGTCATATAACTTTTGATGTTCATCTCTAAGATGCCTGATTGGATAAAATAGACATTTTCCTCTACTTGTCCATAGTCGGTTACTACAGCTCCTTTTTGTATGTGCAAAGTGCTGACAGGAAAAGGTAGTTTAGTGAAATCAGCAGGTACTTTTATTACTGATTGGAAAAAATCTGTAAAATTCATGATTATTATTAGTAACCGATTTACAGATTAAAAATAGAACATTTAAAGATTACCTCCTCCTTCCTCCACCGGTTTTCTTCTTATTCCGATTGGCAAAAAACTCCTGTTTACGGCGCTGCTTTTCTTTGTTCCATTCCTTTTTCTCATCTTCGGTCATGGGCTTGTCCGTTTGGGGAAATGGATTGTTTTTGATGACCTGGAGTGTAGTCTTGGTCAACTTTTCAATAGCCTTGATTCGGCTATTTTCTTCTGGCTCACATAGTGATAAGGCATGGCCAGCTTCTCCAGCACGTCCGGATCGGCCTATTCTATGTACATAGGTTTCAGCCTCTTCTGGAATGTCGAAATTAATAACATACTTAAGTTTATCTATGTCAATACCACGGGCTGCGATGTCGGTTGCCACTAGAACTCTGATTTTTCCTGCTTTGAAATCTTTAAGCGCTCGTTGTCTCTGATTTTGAGCTTTGTCGCCATGTATGGCCGCTGACTTAATTTTCTTCTTATGCAGATCACGAGCTATCCGGTCTGCTCCGTGCTTGGTTCGGCTAAAGACCAATACCTGATCAATTTTCTGATCTGTAAGAATATGCAGTAGGAGCTTTTTCTTGTCTGTCCTATTGGTGTAAAATACAAACTGCTGGATGGTCTCCGCAGTGGAGGACACAGGATTTACTTCTATTTTCTTAGGGTTGGTCAGAATTTCATTGGCCAACTTCAAGATGCTCTTCGGCATAGTAGCTGAGAAGAAAAGAGATTGTCTTTTCTTGGGTAAGTAGGTGAGGAGCTTCTTCACGTCATTCACAAAACCCATATCGAGCATACGATCCGCTTCATCCAATACAAATATTTTAATTTGCTCTAAGGAAATATAACCCTGACTGATCAGGTCTAGTAGTCGACCAGGTGTGGCTACCAAAAGATGAACACCCTTTTTGAGTTGATCGACCTGTTGACCTTGTTTTACACCTCCAAAAATTACCGCGTGTTTGAGGTTTGTGTATTTGCTGTAAAGTCTGATGTTGTCTTCAATCTGTATAGCTAGTTCGCGCGTAGGTGTCACGATGAGCGAAAGTAATTGTGGTTTGCCTCCTTTTCCACCTTCTATTTCGTGGATACGCTGGATGATAGGGATGGCAAAAGCTGCGGTCTTTCCAGTTCCCGTCTGAGCGGAGCCTAAGACATCATTTCGATCCAAAACCAACGGAATGGCTTTTTCTTGGATGGCTGTAGGTTCTGTGTAATTTTTATCTTTAAGCGCCTTTAAAATCGGCGCTATGAGTGGCAATTCTTCGAATTTCATTATATGCTATAAAGTGCTGAAATGCACTTTTGGCATTTCTTTGTGATGCAAAGGTAGACAATGGGACAACCAATCGATCAGTATTTAAAGAATTGATTTATAGCTAAGAGATTAATAGTTATCTGAATCTTCTTCTTATTTCAGTTCTATGGCCTTGCCGTTTGCTAATATTCTGTAATAGTTTCCGTTTTCAATTAATAGCCCTTCAGATTCGATCTTAGGAAAGTATTCGTAATGATCCGCTGGGTGTTTTACATCTATCCCTATTACTTTTCCATTATACTTTCGATTGACTTCTGATTGAATGGTATGACCTACAACAACAGTTTTGGCTCCAAATTGATCCAACCCATGTTTCACTTTTTCATGAGATAAGTCTGAATAAAAATATCCGCGGTACCAGTATGGAGCAGTTTGAGAATCAATCAACAGGTCTTCATTTTTTTCTCTATTGAGTTTACGATAATAAGGTGTGAAATAGTTAGCCCTAATGAGTTGATTCATTTCATCCAATTCTATATTCATATCCTTAATTTGAGGGCTAATGCCGGCATGAACAAACAAATTTCCATTGATTAGTTCCATAGTATTCTTGCTTTCTAGCCATCGGCCTAAGAATGAGTTTTTACCGTAAAATTCGAACTGTTTTCTACCTAAAATAGATGCTATGTGATGATATTTTAGTTTGGCGAATCTATGATCTCCTTGCATATTCATGATTTCGTGATTTCCTAAAATGTAGTGCACATTTCCCCCTTTTGATTTTGCATCTTGTTCAAGTTTATAGATGAACCACAAAACTTGAGTGGAGAAGTAACTTCTGTCTATAAAGTCACCCAATAGCACTAAGTGGTTTTTACCAAAAGTCCAATTGAGTCTTTCATCTACCACACGGCTATTGATAAGAAAATCTCGAAACGTCTTGTAATTACTTTCAATATCGGAGATAGCCAGAATTTTTTGAGAATCAGAATAAATGGATCCAGGAATTTTAAAGTCCAGATTCAAACCGAAGTTAAAGCTGGTCGAATCTAACGGGTAATAGCAGTTTAAGGATGGGGTAGAATCCGTATTGTACTCCTTATTTATGCCTTCAAACCCTTTCTCGCTGTCACCTTTTATGTAGTTAACACTTAGAACGCTATCATTTTTGAAAAATACATATGGTCCTTCATTATTCCATTTGTCGACTAAGTTGTTTCGACTATGTTTGATCGATTTTCCGGATAGAAGCCCAAAAAGTATAAATAGAGCGATCGCTCCTAGCGCTGTAAAAAACAGGTGTTTCAAGTAATTTGTTAATTGTTGTTTCATGAATGTTGATTGGAGTGAACTATGCAATCATGGATACATAGTTCTAGGTAATAAATCATATTATATTAAATGAGATTTTCTCTTTGCTTTTTGATAAATATTCAAAGTCAAAGAAGAACTACAATTTTTCGACTATTAGCTATTCCTTTTCAAAGAGGCAGTAGCTATACCAGCCAAAATCAATAACACGCCGCCAGTTCGGTTCATGATTTGAATGATACGACTGTTTTGTATGGTGGTGCGGAGTTTTCCTGCCAATAACGCATATACGGAATTGATAGGCAAAACCAGCAGTGCAAACGTGCCTCCCAGAATAAACATTTGAGGAATCACGTGTTCACGTGGAGAGATGAACTGTGGCATAAAGGCCATATAGAAAATAATGCCCTTGGGATTGAGTAGAGATACTGTGAAAGATTGAATAAGTATTTTAGTTTTACTCACTTTGTTTCCTTCAATCTTAACTTCAGATGGCTTTGGAGAGTTTCTCCAAAGCATTATACCGAGATAAACCAAGTAGACAGCTCCTATCCATTTGGTTAGGTCAAACAATAAAGAAGAGGCTGCTAGGAGGCTACCAAGCCCAATAAAAGAAAGAATCATAGCAACTATCGCTCCTGGTACTACTCCGAACACAGTAAACAAAGAATGTTTAGTTCCATGACGCAGGCCATAGGCCATCACCATGAGGTTGTTGGGGCCAGGAATACTAATAAGAACAGCAGATGTAAAAGTAAAGGCTAGCCAGGTTTCAAATGACATAAAACATCAGTTTAGGTTAATAATTGGTACTCACGTTTATGAGCTTCTAGAACCATACGACTTGAGACCTGATTTGGTTTTCCTGAAACTCTAAAATCCTGTAGGCAAATCCAATATTTTCCACTTCTGCTTTTTCCGAATGCCTCTTGATCTGAATGCTAGCTGCTGGCGTAACGGTTTGGCGAATGTGTTCGCTAGTTTGTTCGTCATCAAGATGCAAATGCCCGCAGAAAATATGGATGGGTTGCGTGCGAGATTTGAGCAAATTGAATACTTGTTTATCGCCGGCAAGTGGAAACGCTAGGTGAGGGGTAGTGTTGGTCGGCAAAATGGGGTGATGAGCAAAAAGGAGAGTGGGCAGATCAGTTTGTAGTTCGGCCTCTAACCAATCGAGTTGAACTTGGCTGATAGTATCGGTGGAGGTATCTAGATATATGGATTTGAATCCATTGTTTTCTTCGCTCCAGTACCATTCCTTTTTGTCAACTATTGCGATTGGTCTTTTCGCCTTAATTACTTCATCGAAGTTTTCGTGGTGCCCAATATCACTTTGTACTCCAAACCACTTTGGTCTAGAGAATCAAAGAATTGCTGATGGGCTGATGGAGCGCCAATATCGCCGAGGAATATCATTTGATCAATGCCTCTGGACTGAATGTCTTTAAGAATGACTTTCCAATTTTTCCAGGAGGAGACACCTTGTTCGGAGACCCAACTTTCCTCAGCATGCAGGTCGGTTACTATGGCTAGTTTCATTCTGGTTTCTTCTTGTAATATCTTGGTTTTCCGGGCTCTCGTTTGGGCTTTACTCTCCGGCTATAACCTCGTTTTAAAACATGCAGGTAGAATCGCTCCACTTTTTCTCGAGCCCAAGGTGTTTTACGCAAAAACTTCAAACTGGATTTGATCGATGGATCATAAGTGAAGCATCGAATATTTACTTCTTCACCCAGATATTCCCACCCTACATTTTCGACCAGATAATCTAATATGTCAGCAAGTTTGACACCGTGAAGTGGATTGTTTATTTGTTCGTGATCACTCATTTTCTATTCGAGTAGAGTGCATCATTTTGAGTTTCCATTTTTCATCTTCTCTCACGGCAACTACGCTTTCGAGCCAGTGCATTCGGTGCACTATTTCTTCATCCTTGGTCCATATCGCCCAGTTCTTATAGGCAGCCCATATCATATCTCCTGATTTTTCCATTTTGATGAATTCAAAACGATTGGTTCGGATAGCCCTGTCTGAGTTTTGTAATGCTTTAGTGATGTAGTATTGAATGGTGTCATTGTTCCACACTTCGCCATGTTCTAACAGGACAAAGTCGGGTGTTAGATAGGTATCCATTTTGGTGGAATCGTAATCAGATAGTAGGCTTTGGAAGGTATCAATAACCAGTTGCTGTACAGCAGTTTGTTCTTTTTTGCTTGGTTGAGTTTGAGCTTTAGCAAGACAAGGAAGCGCAAATAAGGTAATGATGAGTAATTGTTTCATAAGATTGGATTTTGCTTTGAGCAAATATATGAGATTCGTCGTCAGTTCAATTGACTGATTCTGACCTTCTTCTTTTTCAATCTACTGTTGTTGAGTTGATGGATCAGTTGTTTTGATTTGGAAATGGGTACCGCCACGAATGCACAGTCCTGTTTCAATTCGATCATGCCCAATTCTTCTTTATTCAAATCCCCTTGTTTCATAAATAAACCTGCGATGTCCCCTTTGGAAATTTTGTCCTTACGTCCGCCGGAGATAAACAATGTGATAGTATCACTGTTTTCAAATACTGACGGAGGATTCAAAATCACTTCTTCTATATCTTTTACATATTCAGGCGTTTTCTCCTTTTGTCCCTTCAACAAATAGGCCGTACCGTCTTTTTGCATGCGAGCAGTACGTCCATTTCTATGGGTAAACTCTTCTTGTTTTGGTGGCAATTGAAAATGAATAATGAAATCCAATGCAGGAACATCTATACCCCGAGCCGCCAAATCGGTGGCTAATAATAAGCGGCTAGTTCCATTTCGAAATTTGATCAAAGCGCGCTCTCGGTCTTGCTGCTCTAGTCCACCATAGAAACAGTTATGTTCGATTTGGTGATCATGTAAATAATCGCTCACTTCCTGAATCGTGTCTTTGAAATTGCAAAAGATGATGCCATTGCCCGTTTGAATATGACCCAAGAGTTGAACCAGCGCGGCAGACTTATCTTTTGTATCAGCAGTCACTATTTTCAAACTTAGGTTGTTCGAAGCTTGGTCTAGAAAGTCGAGTTGTGTAGGGTTTTTCAAACCCACAAATGAAGGAATCTCTACTTTTTGAGTAGCTGAGGTTAGTATCTTCTGCTTGGCTGTTCGGAGCTCATCGATGATCTCAATCATTTCTGTTTCAAAACCCACTTCCAGAGATTTATCAAACTCATCCAGCACAATCGTGTGGATATAATCTGTTGAAATTGTTTCTCGTCGAAAATGATCCGCTATTCTGCCCGGAGTGCCAATGAGAATGGCAGGGGCATGTTTCAATTCTATTTTGTCTTTGGACCCAGCTCTGCCGCCGTAGGCTGCATTGGCCTTAAATCCACTTCCCATTTCTCGAACTACTTGTTCGATTTGGATCGCTAGTTCGCGTGAGGGAACTAGTATAAGGACTTGTGCCTCATTAAGATCTGGATCTAAGTTGGCTATGATAGGTAATAAAAAGGCCAGCGTTTTTCCTGTACCCGTAGGAGAGAGCAGCACCACTTCTTCGTTTTCGGAAATCTCTTTTTTTGCAGCTAGCTGCATGGGGTTGAGTTCGGCGATACCCAGTTTCTGAAGAATCGCTTGTTGGTCTTTGATTTTTCCTGACATCCGGCAAAGGTAGGTTGAAGAGTTAGTATTGATGTTGTCTCAAAAGAAGTAATATACGTCATCACGAGTGCAGCGAAGTGATCTTAAAGTTGATTTACTGATTTTGTGTCAAGATTGCTTCACGCTGTTCGCAATGACGGATATCTTTTGTGGCAGTCAATTATTGCGCGTAAGGCTTTATTTTATTCCAAAAATGCCTTAACAATAGCTAAACTCTCCATTGGACTTTCTTCCATAGGTACATGCCCTACATTTGGCATAATGACCAATGTATCATTGGTTAAATCAGTTTGAAATCTGTAGGCACTCTTAGTAGGGATTAAGAGATCTTCTTCACCCCATAAAATTAATGTCGGTGCTTTGATATGCTTGATTTGATCCACTTTGTTGTCAATTAATTTAGTATTCATTCGGTCGACCAACCCTTGTCTATTTCCTTCTCTGAGTGTCAATTCCAAATATCTGTCCACTAATTCTTCAGTCACTTTGGAATGGTCTGCATAAACACTTTCTATACTCGCCCGAACGGTAGATCTTGGCGTGATAAAAGTTAAAATCTTGTTGAGAATTGGGATTCTTGCCAGTCGAAATGCAATGGGTACTTCTTTGGATTCTAACGGATATCCTGCGGCATCGATAAGAATGAGCTTGTCGACCTTTTCAGGATGATGCAAGGTGAAATTCCATGCAATCTGACCTCCCAGAGAATTGCCACCCAAGACACATCTATTTACCTTTTGTTGAATAAGAAACTGGTTGATAAACTCAATATAATGAGCCATGGAATAGTCACCATCAGGAAAGGGACCGGTGAGGCCAAAGCCGGGCAGATCCATACGAATAACTCTCCTATCTTTAGCTAGTTCTACTGTCCATTCATTGAAGGTGTGCAGACTAGCACCTGTGCCATGGATCAAAACAATTGGTAGACTATCATTTGGATGGCCTTCATTTCTATAATGAACTTCCATGTCCATGATGGAAACAAAGGCAGAAGGAGGTGGGGCGTAATTGGTTTTGAGATCGTCGACAGACTTATCCGTATAACCAAACAGCAAACAGATCAAAGAGATGGTAGTAACTAAAAGGAGTAGAATGCCTAATCCAATTTTTGAAAAAATAGTCATTGAAAAAGTATTGTAGAACCTAAAGCTAGTCATAAAGAGGTTACTTCTTGCCATCACTTTAATCAAGTCTTTCCATACCTTTGCGCCTCGAATGGCGAAGGAGAAGAAAAATATAAGCAAAGAAGAGCTGGAGGCTTGTTTGAAAACTCTTCAGGGTTTGGTGGAGAACAGTCAACCACTGGTAGACCTATCAGAGGAACAGCGTGTGGCATTGATGAAAGCAGCAGGAGAGGTGTCTCGTCCAGACCGAACTGAATTACGTAAGCGAAGAAAGGATCTTAAAAACAAAGAAAAATCAGTTGTCCGTCAACAAGATCGAGCGGCTAGAGAGGCTACAGGTATTCGTTCGGCTCGAACTGCCAAAGTGTTCGAGGCCCCGGATCAAATCCTACTGCCCGCGGCTAAGCTGGATATGGAGGGTAAAGAGCTGAATTCTCCAAGAAACTGTTATGTGTGTAAGGCTGAATACACCAAACTGCATCCGTTTTACGACACCATGTGTGAGACCTGTGGAGACTTGAACTATGCCAAAAGATTCCAAACCGCGGACTTGACCGGACAAGTGGCTTTAATGACAGGATCGCGCTTAAAGATCGGCTATCATGTGACTCTGATGATGCTCAGGGCAGGAGCTACAGTGATAGCCACCACACGTTTTCCAGCCGATTCAGCGATTCGATTCGCCAAAGAAAAGGATTATTATAAGTGGAACGATCGATTACACATCCATGGACTGGATTTGCGCCATACCCCAAGTGTAGAGTTATTCTGTACCTATATTGAGCAGACGTATGATCGATTGGATATCCTGATTAACAATGCCGCACAAACGGTGCGTCGTCCGCCTGGGTTCTATTCGCATATGATGGATATGGAGCAGTTGCCATTCGAAGAGCATACGGCTGATGTGCAAAAATTACTAACCAGCCATCACAACTGTTTGAATCGAATTGGTGTAGTAAGCCCATCTGGCAAGGATACTTCTTCATTGGCAGTTTCATGGAACGAAAAAGCACCTGGACTTGGGTTGCGTGCTTCGGCCCAATTGTCGCAAATACCTTACAGTTACGACGGTGCGTTGCAAAACGAAGAGGTTTTCCCAGAAGGTAAGCTGGATGTAGACTTGCAGCAAGTAGATTTAAGAACTACCAATTCCTGGCGACTCAAGCTTGGTGAGGTGCCTACGCCAGAATTGTTGGAAGTGCAGTTGGTGAATTCTATTGCTCCGTTTGTGCTCTGTAATCGACTTTCGTCTATGATGAAAAGAGAGAATACAGGTATGAAGCATATCGTAAATGTCACTGCGATGGAAGGTAAGTTTTACCGATTCAAAAAAGAACCTCGACACCCACATACTAACATGGCCAAAGCAGCCTTGAATATGTTGACACATACTTCTGCAGGTGAATTGGCCAAGCATGGCATCTATATGAATGCGGTCGATACAGGCTGGGTGACAGATGAAGATCCCGTACAGCTTTCCAAATTCAAGGAAGAGAAGCATGATTTTCAACCGCCCTTGGATATCGTAGATGGTGCAGCTCGTGTGATGGATCCAGTCTTTGACGGAATCAATAGAGGAGAGCACTGGTGTGGTAAGTTCTTAAAGGACTATTTTCCGATTGATTGGTAGTTCGGTTAACATAGTTGTCTTTGAAAGAAACTTCATTATTTGTCAGATGAATTTGGTGATGAACTTATAATAGTTCCATGATTTGCCAACGCTATTGATTATATTAGAACAATATCAATAGTGTAATTAATTCATGTTAAAGACTTTGTCATTCGAATCCAGAATGCTTTGTGTATCCTGTCTCTTTGTTCTTATTAGGATGATGGATCCATTGATTCATTACGTCTTGAATGGTCTTCCGACAGAATACATCTTCATGAATATCCTTATTTCTACAATTAGCTTGGTTGTATTAATTATTACTTTGTTAGGGATTCACTCCTCCATGATTAATATGGTTTTTAGTGGGGTTCTTCTGCTCATTTTTGGATTCTATTGGTTGTCAAGAGATGGTTTGGTGAGTACTTCGGATATCAATCTCATTGCCTTTTTGTCTGCTGTGGCAGCCTTCAATCAAAAGAAGGATTTAAAAATTATGCTGGTAGTTTCCTATGTGTTTATTGCTGCAATGGTATTGGCATGGGTTCTTGGCAACGACCTGCTGGACATGTTTGAAAAACGACCCGTATTCGATATTTATAAATATCAATTTGTAGTAGTACTCTTTACTGTGTTTATGATTTATTGGGTAAAACAATATCATGAAGATCGTGAATCCGCCAAACGGAAGACCCAACTCATATCGGCTAAAATTGAAGAACTAGCTTCGGAAAATGGAGCCTTAGAGGTACAACAGCGAGAGTTGGAACAAGCAAATGAACATTTGGAAAAACTGGTACAAGAGCGTAAAGCCAATTTGACTTCGTCCAACGAACAAATCTCATCCTTTCTAGATGTCAATTCAAACCAAATTGCACCAACTGTGGAGGAATTATTGAAAGAGATTGAGTTGGTGGAACGACTTGAAGGAGATTTGGCTTACACGGATTGGCTTCATCGTTCCGGCGAAAAGTTGAAAGATGCATTTGTTTCAGTAAAGGAGTCTTATAGAAAATGGATCAAATGATAAAGGAATTTGAACCTAGCGAATTGGGATTTAGATATATCTTCTTAAGAATATGTCTGTATGTGGCTATCTCAGCTACAGCTTTTCAGCTTATTGTGTCTATTCTTGAATTTCCTGGAGTGTTTCATGTCACTGTATCTTCTACTTTACTGACGATTTCTGTCATTTCGATTATTCTATGGAAGGACTCCTCCAGATATGATCTTATTGTGTTAGTTAATGCTACCGTCTGGGCCATTGCATTCATCCTTTACTGGCTCGGAGCTAGCGGAATATATTCTGCTCCGGCTTATTTCTTTTTTGTTTTGGTGATTGTTTTTTTAATTGTTTTGCCAAAACCATATGGATACTATTATACAATCGCATTGAGTCTAATATGTCTGATACTGACTGGTTTTTTCCCGACCGGAATAGAAAACAGTTCAGGTATAAATGAAGGTCTTACATACGTACTAGCAACACAGTATTTAATCAGCCTGTTTATGATTATGATATCCTTGTATTTTCTCAAAAGCAATTTTGACAAGGAGAGAAAAAGAAATGAACTGTCGAATCAGACGTTAATAAATTTGACTGAAGAATTAGAGGCTAAGAAGAAGGAATTGTTGGTCAAAAGAGAAAAAATAGAAAGGCTTAAGACAAACCTGGAGGAGCTGGTTCATGAACGAACACTACAGCTGGAAGAGAAAAATGAACAATTATCTCAATACGCGTATGATAATGCACATATCTTGAGAGGGGCACTTTGCAACATTCTGGCGATTGCTGCCTTGATAAAGAAGGAACAAGAAGATAAAAATTCTCTAAAAACTCTAGAGAGGTTAAATCAAAAAGCAAATGATTTGGATAAGTTGGTTTATCAGGTCAATGATCTCTTGAAATAGTGAATGTTCTATAGGTTTGGATTGCTGGTTCTAAAGCCTACCTTTGCGCCCTATAATTAAAGACTTTATAATGACAGAATTAAACACTGAAGAACAAAAATTCAGTTACGGACTAGGACAGAGTGTAGGAACCAACTTCACCAACGAAGGCTTCAATGAGATCTTCGAAATTGATGCTTTCATGAGTGGATTAGGTGATTCATTTGCTGGTCACAGCGAATTGACTGTAGAAGAAATCAATGCAGTAATCCAAAAGAAAATTGGTGAGCTGAAAGCAGCTGCTCATGGTGATGCCAAAGAAAAAGGTGAAGCTTTCTTAGCAGTTAATGCCGAGAAAGATGGAGTAACTGTTTTGCCAAGTGGATTGCAATATGAAGTGATCGAATCAGGAGATGCTTCTGGAACGAAACCAACTGCTTCGAGCCAAGTGACTACACACTACACCGGTACATTGATCGACGGAAAAGTGTTTGACAGTTCTGTACAAAGAGGACAGCCAGCCACATTCCCAGTGAATGGTGTGATCGCTGGATGGACCGAAGCTCTTCAGCTGATGGTGCCGGGAGATAAGTGGAAGCTATACATCCCATTCAATTTGGCTTATGGCGATAGAGGTGCCGGAGCTGACATCCCTCCATTTGCAGCTTTGATTTTTGATATCGAGCTCATCGAGGTAGCTTAAGTGAAAACATAAAAAACTGGATTAAAAGTCTAATACACTGTCAGACTGAACCGTGTCGAAGTCTTGCTGCGAGAAGCAGGTTGACTTTTTGATGTAGCTCAATGTGATAATTCTTGGAAGCAAGACTTTTGATCCAGCTTTTTTTATCTTCTCAAAAAGATAAACTCTCCACCTTCATCTCCTGATTGGCTAATCACGCCAAATTGGGGAATCTGTCCACTAGGACTATTGTTGATCACTGCGATTTTGAAAGAGGCAAATAATTCACTTGCTGAGAGTAAAGGCGCTTGATTGTTTTCTAAATTTTTTATTAAGTATTTCAAAAATACACTATTGTCAGGTACGGTAGTGAGAGTGCCGCTTGTAATCGCTTTGCGGCTAGGTAGTTTGTAGAGTTCTAGCATAGCTTTGCTGTTTGAGTATACTGCTCGCTCTTTAAGCAGGCCTCCGCTGAAGCAGGCGTCAGTTATTAGGAGGGTGTGTTTAGCTTCAATTGCTTGCAGATAATCCCTAATCGTACTATTGGATAACCATTGTGACTTGCTTTTCATTGTGGCATCCGAAGGTAGCCAGTAGCCTTGAGTTAATTTTTCATCCCACACCCCGTGGCCAGCATAAAAAATAAGCAATTGATCCTCACTGGAGACCGTTCGTGCCAATGCCTCAAATCCTTGAATAATCTCAGCACGTGATGGGTTTTGCAGTGAGATTGTATTTTGCTCGTTAAAACCATATTGTTTTGATAGGGTTTGATAAAGTGTGTTTGCGTCATCTATAGGCTGATGGAGTGATGCTATGTCATCTGCTACATAGTCTTCTATACCAATAAGTAGGGCATAATATTTGGTGTTTTTTAATCGGTTAGAAAGGCTTTGTCCAATGTGGTCGTTGTTAGACATCGCTTGGAGTTCAACATTTGCGGTCGATAAATTTGGCTGACTTTTTACCTTTTGCATTTCAATTTTACCACTGACGCCAGGTAGGCATCCTCCTTTGACCATTTGACCACCCCATTTACCGGATAGATGTTCCATGTTATCAATTTTGGTGTAGTTGAGCTTGACTTTAGATAAGCAAGCCAGTGAAGACTTGTAGATGAATGACGTATGAACGATTACAATTACGTCATTCTTAATATACCCTTCAAAAGTATACGCGCTAGAATCCGTTTGTTGCAAGTTGATGATTTTGCCATGACCCGAAAGAGTAAGTCCATTTTGTATGATTTCGTCGAATACCAGGTATGTACCAAAGGGTGTTCCCGAAGTGCCACTCCAGCTACCGCTGAGGTTAGGTACTTGTGCGGGTAGAGAGTGAGAAAGGACCAGTAAACAGATCATAATTGCTTTCATGGCCATAAAGGTGTTGAGATTTGTGGCGAATAGCAATTTTGTGTGTTGTTGTTGGGCTGTGTTAATATCCTTTTGACATTTATTTTTTTCTCCTTTTTAGGAGGAGTGCTTTTATAGTTCGAGTGCTTTATGATAATTGATAGAATTGAATTAATTTCGGATGATTTACCATTAGGTATTCTGGTTTGAAAAGATTATTTGAACCAACCACAACTATTAAACATAACCAATTATTAATAATGACATCTGAATCCTCAAATGAAAATAGCCTGGTAAGTAGGTTGCTTGGCCAAGTGGAACGTATTGGCAACAAATTGCCTGATCCTGCTATTCTATTCCTAATTTCAATTTTTATTGTTTGGATTCTGTCTGCCTTGATGGCATCGATAGAATTCACAGAAATTAACCCAAGAGACGGATTACCCATCAGGGTACAGAATCTTTTGACTGGAACGGCGCTGACCACTTTTTTATCAAAAATGGTTGGAATATTCACCAGCTTCGCTCCATTAGGTGTGGTGTTGGTGGCTATGCTCGGTGTGGGTGTAGCAGATGGGTCCGGCTATATCCACACAGCTATCAAAATGATGCTGAAGAAAACACCGGGCTTTTTATTGACGCCCATGGTGATATTTGTGGGGATTGTATCTCACTCAGCAATTGACGCAGGATATGTACTTGTAATCCCACTGGGCGGAATAATATTCTATGCCGCCGGTAGACATCCTTTGGCAGGAATAGCAGCTGCTTTTGCTGGTGTATCTGGTGGATTTAGTGCCAACCCTATGCCATCTGCAATTGATCCGTTGTTGCAAGGTTTTACTCAACCTGCCGCACAGATTATCAATGAATCCATGCAAGTCAACCCTTTAAATAACTATTATTTTACTGCAGCCTCAAGTATACTGGTTACTTTGATTGGCTGGTACATCACGGATAAAATTGTCGAACCTAGATTGAACAAGGGAAATCCTGTAGACGACGATGCGGAGAAAGCTCCAGATATGGGTGGGTTCACTCCGCAAGAGAAGAAGGGGTTTTGGACAGCTACAATTGTCACTTTCGTTGTATTTATTCTTTTCGTTTTGTCTTTGTTGCCGGAGGGTTCGCCATTTAGAGATGCTTCAGGATCTCTTACCTCTTTCACTGCGCCAGTGATGCAATCTATTGTTCCGTTGATCTTTTTATTTTTCTTATTGCCTGGTGTTATCCATGGTATAGTGGCTGGCAAGTTCAAATCCAGTAAAGATATTATTGATGTGATGTCGGAATCGATGAGAGGTATGGCTTACTATGTTGTCATGGCCTTTTTCTGTTCACTATTTATTTATGCCTTTGGTACTTCAAACCTAGGGGCTTTATTAGCGATCAAAGGCGCAAATTTCCTGAAAGCCCTTAATCTTTCCGGACCAGTTACTATTGCTGGGATTATCTTTTTGGCTGCATTTGTCAATCTCTTTGTGGGATCTGCGTCTGCTAAGTGGGCGATGCTAGCACCGATTTTTGTACCGATGTTAATGCAATTAGGATATTCGCCTGACTTGACGCAAGCAGCGTATAGAGTAGGGGATTCGTCTACCAATATCATTACGCCATTGATGCCATATTTTCCATTGGTGGTTGTGTTCTGTCAGAAATATGTGAAAGGTACAGGGATAGGGACATTGGTGTCTGTGATGATCCCTTATTCAATTGCACTTTTGATATTATGGACCATCTTTTTGGTGACTTTCTGGGTACTAGGTATTCCACTGGGTCTTCAAGCGAGCTATGTCTATGGTGGGTGATTCCCGTTAAATTAAACCTTATAGGTTTTTAGTGACTCACCTCAGATGTGCGTCATGAAATATCAAAAAGGACTTGGTCATTGACCAAGTCCTTTTTGATTAATTACTCGCGATCAATTCACGCTGCCAGAACACATCAATTTGCGCCTGTATTTTGTTAGCCTCGTCCAATCGGCCCAACGCTTCAAAGGCTATTTTTTTACCTTGCAAAGCTCTTGACCTCAATGGTGTCCTTTCCAGACCTTGATCAAATATCGTCAATGCCTCCTCATGTCTTGCTTGATCAATCAGCCAATAAGCGTATTGTTCATATGATGGAAGCGGAATGTCTGGTGGACCTTGAGGAAGTGGTAGTTGGCTTTCTAGTGCCACCGCTTGTTTGAGGTGAATTTCAGCAGCTATTTGATCACCTTGTAGAAGATCAGACATGACCATCATTTGATTGAGCATTGTTTCTGCTCTGAGTAGGGTGTTTTTATTGGGCGCATATCTGGTGTATCCTGCACTGCACATAGATATACCCTCTGTAGTCACTAGTAATTCCGCAGCAGCAATTTTACTTTCCAATTCTTGGATTTGCTTCTTGATAACCTCATTGTCGCCAGCCTTGGATGCCATCAAACTAATGAAGAAATGATGCTGAGCAATGGTTTCAATACTCAAGTCATCAGTGGTCACAACTAATGGTTCTTTATCCAAATTCCATGACCCAAATTCTGTTACCTGAAAGTTTTGCATGTTAACCAAGTAAGCCCTTGCGGATGATGTTTGAGCATTAACTGTAAACGTGAGCATATCTTTCATCAGTTGGGTGGCTTTGTCGAATCTACCTTGCTGTAAGTAAGCATAATGTAACCACTGATAACTATGAAAACCCCTGGCTGAGTCCCCCAAACCTAGTCTTTCCATTTTGCGAACGCTGGCACCATAGGAGTTTTCATTAGAGGAGGCTACTTCATTCCACATACCGCGATTGAGATAAATGTGCGATGGCATGTGTAATGCATGCACAGCGTCAGGTGCTGTGCTCGCATATTTGTTAGCAGCTTCAATTCCTTGAATCGCTAGATTGGGGCTATCGAAAGCGTGGATGGTATAGTGTAGAGCGCCTGGGTGGTTAGGGTTTTCTGTTAAGATACCTTGTGCGACAGCCGCGGCATTGATGTGCTGTTCTTGCGAGCCGTCTCGTGGCGAGGACCATAAAAGTGAAAGCGCATAAAAGGCTGCTATTTCTTGATGACTTGGATTCTCTTGATGCAATATTGCTAAGTGGTCTGCAAAAGCTAGATTGCGTTCTTTTAATTCACCTTCACCAAAGAGAAGTTCAAGCCCTATCCAAAAATCTCGTTCCACACCTTCCTCGGTTCTGGCAATTCTTTCTTCTTGGGTTGGGCCTACTTGATTTAAGACAGCTCTACCTGCTTCTACATTCTGAAGTCCCCAGAGTGCTTTGTAGTGCGACATGGCTATGCCCCAATAGGCCATCATTTCGCCCGGATCAGCGTCAGCAGCCTTGTTGAATGATACTCTGGCATCTTCGTACTCAAAACTGTGAAGAAGGAGTAGACCCTGATCAAAATCTGTTTGGGCTTTCTCTGAGATAGGAAATCCGTGTTGGAGCTCGCCAAGCGTAGCAGATGGGGTGGTGTTGCCCTTTGGAGATTGAGTGCAGGAAGTGATCAATAGCACAAAGGCTAAAATTGGTGCAGCATTTTTCATGGTTGATTTTTTTTTAGTGTATTGAAAGTTAGGGGAATAAATCTTTATTGGCAATTTGGAGACGTCGTCATCGCCTTTGATTGTCAAGGCAATCTGCTGGTTTGAGAGCTGATGATTGGCTTAGCAGGAATCTTGGCTTTGCTGCTTGACGAATAGGATTACTCGAATGTCTTTTCGTTCCTCAAAGCCATCTGGTGATGACGGTGGTGTTTTGGTGAAGTGGTGGATGTGGGCACAAGTTGCAAGCCTGCGCCAGGTCGGGGATCCATCAGAGTTACTTCAAGAAAGAAATTGAACTTTTGGTAGGACATTTGATCCGAAGAACTCTAATGCCTGTGATTTAGTTCAGAGTCCCTTTCAGGTGACTCTGAGTGGGTGACGTTTATAGTGGTATGGCAAAGCCAAGGATATAACCGTCATCAGCCGGTGTATCCGGGTGATCTGTAGGTGATAGCAAATGATGGACTTGATAGGCCTTCTGCCTGACCATACAGATTACCCGACCGCCTTTTCGTGCCTCAAAGTCGTCGGGTAATGACGGGGTTTGTTGGTAGGTGGTATGTAGTCTTAGCGAGATGCAAAGACTAGGGGATTTTTTAACTTACCCGTCTACATGTTTTTCTAAAGTTTCCGCTATTAAGTTATTGAGCGAAATGCCTTTTGACTTCGCAATGAATGCTGCTTCTTGATGAAGTTTGGGCTTTATACGTATTTGTAAAACTCCACTATATGGTTTGACAGGCTCTTTCCCCAATTCCGCACAGGTTTCCAAATAGTCGTCTACTGCAGAATGAAATTCCTCTACGAGCTGCTTTACATTTTCAGCCTCGTATGTGATCAGATCACTAGTGCCACTCAATTTACCATGAAGCAGCCCTGAATTGAGATCGGCTTCAATGGTGCCAATAAATCCTTTGTATCTCAGCGTTTTCATAACAATTTGTGTTTCTCTAAAATTTTTAATACTTCCTTAACCATATATGGTTTCAAGACCTTTTGCGGATGAGGTTCGTGAAGACTTATAATCGCTTTGTCCTTCTGGCGGACGAATTTTCTTCGTGAACCTCCCGTTTTTCCACCCGAATAAACTTCAAATTCAAAATGTGCCAAAACTTTAATCAATTCATCCCAAGTAAAGTCAATGGGTTTGGGTTGAAGTTTCAGGATTAACTTGGCGATTTTACTCAATAGGTTAGGTTTATTAGGTGGCAAATGTAACTAAAATATAGTTACACTTATGGTCGTGATTGTTTTACTTCTGTTTTTCTACACGTCATCACCCGATGTGTTCGGGTGATCTGTGTCGCTGAGCGCGAATGTGGTGGACTTGATAGGCCTTCTGCCAGATCATGCAGATTACCCGAACACCTTTTCGTGCCTCAAAGTCATCGGGTAATGGAGCGTGTGAATGATGGTATTAGGGAGAGGGTCATTGCGGAGCTCAATGTGGCTCATAATTTGAAAGGAAAATGTCAATTGAATCTGGAGCTATTCCATTTACAGGATGTTTCTTTAATGGAAAATTCTCTACATTAAATTCGCGAACAACTTCTGAGATTGATGGGTCATTTGGGTCGTATTTTATTAAAAACTTGGATGGAAGTCCAGGTTCTGCTTCGTTGCTGAATTTGGATTGAACTCTATAGTATTTATGATTAAGTCGATATTTATATTCAAACTCCTTTGTGATTCCTCCAAACCATAAAATATTCTGAGTCCAACCTGATTGTTTTGTAAGTGTCACTTTAGCGACAGTGTAACGAAAATGATGAGAGAGTGTATATGATTTATAGATTCCATATATCCCCACAACAACTGCAGGAATAAGCCACAAAAGAAGGTGTTTGATTCCTTTTTTTATTTCCTTTCTTTCGTGATTTTTTGCAGCCTTGTGAAGGTTATAGGTGTCTGTTAATTTCTTTTTATTAACCTGAAATTTTGGGCACCCTTCGGTTGATATCTCTGGTAGTTTTTGGAGTATGCAGATTACCCCTTGATGGAGGTCGATTTTACTGTTTTGGCAAAATCGGCAAAAATTCATTCTAAACGATTCTTCTATTTCCAATGGAGAGCGAATTGATTTTCTCAAAAATAACCCAAAACCTGAATCAACAAAAAAGCCTCCCTGGTTTCCCAGAAAGGCTTCATATATCTAAAGTCTAGAATCTAGATACTAATATCTAGCATCTAACTTACTTTTTCTCATCTACTTCTTCGAACTCTACGTCAGACACGTCTGAGTCAGCAGCACCGGCTTCCGGTCCAGCTTGTCCGGCGTCGGCTCCAGGGGCACCACCTTCAGCCCCTTGTGTCGCCTGGTACATTTCCTGAGAAGCGCCTTGCCATGCAGCGTTCATTTCTTCCATCGCAGCATCGATCGCAGTCAAGTCGCCAGACTTGTGTGCTTCTTTCAGCTTCTCAAGGGCAGCGTTGATTTTGGTTTTGTTGTCGTCAGACAGCTTATCGCCAAATTCGCTCAACTGCTTCTCAGTTTGGAAGATCATAGAATCCGCTCCATTTAGTTTTTCTATCTTCTCTTTTTCCGCTTTGTCAGACTCGGCATTCGCTTCAGCTTCTTGTCTCATTTTCTCGATTTCTTCTTCTGACAATCCAGATGAAGCCTCGATTCTGATACTTTGCTCTTTGTTTGTGCCTTTGTCTTTAGACGTTACGTGCATGATACCGTTGGCATCGATGTCGAAAGTCACTTCGATCTGAGGAATACCTCTTGGTGCTGGTGGAATACCGTCCAAGTGGAATCTACCCAAGCTTCTGTTGTCCTTCGCCATTGGTCGCTCGCCTTGTACCACGTGGATTTCCACAGATGGCTGGTTGTCAGCGGCCGTAGAGAAAGTCTCAGATTTTTTCGTTGGGATCGTAGTGTTGGCTTCGATCAACTTGGTCAATACTCCGCCCATAGTTTCGATACCTAGAGAAAGAGGCGTCACATCAAGAAGCAATACGTCTTTCACTTCGCCAGTCAATACACCACCTTGGATCGCAGCTCCTACAGCTACTACTTCGTCAGGGTTCACTCCTTTAGAAGGCTTCTTGCCGAAGAATTTTTCTACTTCTTCTTGAATCACCGGGATACGAGTCGAACCACCTACTAAGATGACTTCGTCGATTTCAGACTTAGAAAGACCTGAATCTGCCAACGCTTGCTCTACAGGCTTCATTGATCTTTTTACCAGGTCGTCAGCCAATTGCTCGAACTTAGATCTAGACAAGCTTCTTACCAAGTGTTTTGGCACACCGTCTACCGGCATGATGTATGGCAAGTTGATCTCAGTGCTAGTAGAACTAGACAATTCGATTTTCGCTTTCTCAGCAGCTTCCTTCAAACGCTGAAGCGCCATTGGATCTTTTCTTAGGTCGATGCCTTCGTCGTTTTTGAACTCGTCGGCCAACCAGTTGATGATCACAGTATCGAAGTCATCTCCACCGAGGTGCACGTCACCGTTAGTAGATTTTACTTCGAATACGCCGTCACCCAACTCTAGGATAGATATATCGAATGTACCACCACCAAGGTCATACACCGCGATTTTCATATCGGCGTTTTTCTTATCTAGTCCATAAGCCAATGCAGCAGCAGTAGGCTCGTTGATGATTCTTTTTACTTCCAATCCAGCGATTGCACCAGCTTCTTTGGTCGCTTGACGCTCTGCATCGTTGAAGTAAGCCGGAACAGTGATTACCGATTCTTTTACTTCAGTACCCAAGTAATCTTCAGCAGTTGACTTCATTTTCTGAAGGATCACTGCAGACAATTCCTGAGGGGTGTAGTTTCTGTCTCCGATTTTCACTCTTACCACGTCGTTGTTTCCGCTTTCTACCGCATAAGAAACACTCTTCATTTCGTCAGAAACTTCTGCAAATTTCTTACCCATGAAACGCTTCACAGAGCTAATTGTATTTTGTGGGTTGGTAATCGCCTGTCTTTTTGCAGGATCACCAACTTTTCTTTCTCCTTTACCACCGTCCAAGAATGCTACGATAGAAGGAGTAGTTCTATGTCCTTCGCTATTTGGGATAACGACTGGCTCGTTGCCCTCCATCACAGCCACACAAGAGTTGGTAGTACCTAAATCGATTCCGATTATTTTTCCCATGATCTATTTGTTAATTATATCTTTTTAAAATCTTTTACTAATCTGACAACGCTGTATCAACAGCTATGCCAAAGCAGTTTTGCTACTGACGTGGTGACAGATTGGCAGAATGAAAAGAAGATTTGATATAGGAGACTGACGAATTGGGAGGGCGCAGACCATTAAACCTGTCAGAAGTTCGAAGTTGGAGGAGGCAGGGTTATTTACCTATTATCTTCTTGACTCCCAACAGTGCGATTACAACCCCGATAGCCAAACAAATATAATAGGAGGTTTCGTCCATGGTGTACGACCCACTAAAGGCATTGCCAATGGCCTGGCCAATTTTTTTTGGAGAATGAGTCTCCGCCCAATAAATAAAGAACCCGCCAAGTAAAATATAAATGATGCCTGATTTAATATGCTTGCTCATGTCTATCGAGTTTAGTTATTAGAATTGTTTTCTTGCATTCCTTCAAAAACTGAGTTGACCAATGACAAAGCCAAGCTAAAAGCAAATGCCCACCAGAACCCGTCGATATCAAAACCAGGAACAAGTCCACTCACTAACATGATCATTAGTGTATTGATCACTAAAAGAAATAGGCCAAAAGTAACAACCGTGATAGGAATGGTGAGAATGACAAGAATGGGTTTCAATAAAATATTTACAATAGCTAATACGCCTGCTACTACTAAGGCTGTCATAAATCCATTGACATGGGCGCCAGGCAGTACATAAGAGCAGATTAAAACCGCAATAGCTGAAAGAATGAGTCTAATTAACATGTAAATAAAAGTTTAGAATGTCCTTTTAGGCGAAATATACTGAAAGTAATTAACTATTATAGTTTAGCAATCCCATACTATTCTATAAACGGAATTATTTGAAAAATAAATTCTATTCCTCAATCCTGGAATTGTATAGAAAGTAGGGGTGGCCTTTCGATAATTAACCATAGTCACCCCATGATTATTAGAATCCAATTAAAATGGCAAGTTCAATGTTATTGCTTTTTTGAGTAATACCTAAATCAGAATCGTCAGTATTTACAAGCCCGAAGGTATAGCGAGCTGAAAGCCGGGCATTATCTGCTAAAGAAATTTCAGCGCCAATGCCAAGCCCAAGGTCAATAGTTTTTACTCCTTCATCTATGTCTTCGTCATCGGCCTTTCCGCCTAAGAAAAAACCAAGTTCAGGACCTGCATGAATATTAAATTTCTCTGAAGCGTAATATTTGAACATTACTGGAAATGCAATATAATTAAGTGTGATTTTATCAATACCACTGCCGCTTTCGGGTTTGTATCCAGTCCCACTATAGAGACCTTCAAATTGAACTGCCCATTGGTCGTTTATCATGTTATTGTAAAAAACGCCAATTCTGGCTTTAACTGCTCGATCTGGGGTTACGGAAATACCACTAGCAGAAAACTTATAGGTAGATAGGTTTATTCCACCTTTTATGCCAAAACCAGATTCCTGTGCGAGGACATAAAGATTGGAAAGAGTAATAATGGTTAGAATTAGAGAAAGTTTTTTCATGTTATTTGATTGTTTGAATTTTGAAAAATGCAATTTGAGGATAATAAGGTTTATTTCCTAATTCTAAATTTTTTAAGAAGATTTTTCTTCTGCGCTTTAATTCACTTTTCACTATTATCTTTGCGCCCCGAATTGATTGATGAATTTCTCATTATTCATTCATCATTTTATCATTATTCACTATTCCATGAGTCTAACAGCAGAAATAGAAAAACGAAAAACCTTTGGTATTATTAGTCACCCAGATGCAGGTAAAACGACCTTGACGGAAAAGTTGCTGCTTTTTGGTGGGGCGATCAAAACTGCTGGAGCTGTGAAGTCGAACAAAATCGACCGCCATGCCACCTCGGATTTTATGGAGATAGAGAAGCAGAGAGGTATTTCAGTGGCTACGTCTGTTATGGGATTTGATTACAAAAACCGAAGGATCAACTTGCTGGATACGCCAGGTCACCAGGATTTTGCAGAAGATACTTATCGTACACTGACAGCCGTGGATAGTGTAGTGCTCGTTGTGGATTGTGTGAAGGGTGTTGAGATACAAACTGAAAAATTGATGGAGGTTTGTAGAATGAGAAATACTCCTGTGATGGTCTTTATCAATAAACTAGACCGCGAGGGACAAGATCCATACGATCTATTGGATGAAATTGAGGCCAAACTCAATATTAAAGTGCGTCCACTCAGTTGGCCTATTAGTATGGGAAAGACATTCAAAGGAGTTTATAGTCTCTATGAAAAGAAACTCAAACTTTTTACGGCAAGTAAGCAAAAACTGGACAAGGAAAATGATATCAGCATCGAAGACATCAACGATCCGGTTTTGGATGAATTGATTGGAGAGAGCTATGCGGAGACCCTTCGTGAGGATGTAGAATTAGTAGATGGTGGATATCCAGAGTTTGATATAGAGACCTATAGAAGTGGGGAAGTGGCTCCGGTATTTTTTGGTAGTGCGGTGAATAACTTTGGTGTACAGGAGTTGTTGGATTGCTTTATTGATATTGCCCCTGGTCCGGCACCTAGATTTACAGAAGAAAGACAAATCATGCCAGAAGAGTCTAAATTTTCTGGATTTGTATTTAAGATTCATGCCAACATGGATCCAAAGCATAGAAACAGAATTGCGTTTGTGAGGGTTTGTGCTGGTGAATTCAAAAGAGGGAATAATTATTTTCATACTAGGCTGGATAAGAAATTTAGATACTCCAATGCCACGGCATTCATGGCGCAGAGCAAAGAAGTAATTGATGAAGCTTACCCTGGAGACATTGTAGGACTTTATGATACTGGTAACTTGAAAATCGGAGATACATTGAGTGAGGGTGAAAAAGGGATGTACAAAGGTATTCCTAGCTTCTCTCCTGAGATATTTCGTGAGGTGGTAAACATGGATGCCATGAAAACTAAACAGCTAGAAAAAGGACTTACCCAGCTGATGGATGAAGGAGTAGCGCAGTTGTTTACCTATGAAATGGGAGCCAGAAAAGTGGTAGGTACGGTAGGAGCTCTGCAGTTTGAAGTGATCCAACACCGATTGCTTCATGAGTATGGCGCTACCTGTAAGTTTATGCCCATGAATCTGTTTAAAGCTTGTTGGTTCAGTAGTGAAGATAAAAAGAAGCTCGATGAGTTTGTTGAATCTAAATACCGACACATAGCAAAAGATAAAGATGGGAAATTGGTATTCATGGCAGAATCCAAGGCTTGGTTGCAAATGGTCCAAGACAATTTCCCTGAAATAGAATTTCATTTTACTAGTGAGTTTTAGATAATTTCACATCGTGAACATTTAGATACATATTTATTTCAATATTGTGTATCTTTTATTTGTGCAGCGGAGTTAAGGTTATAAGATTTTATAATAGTTACGTTTTGGAGAATTGATTGTCTTTAATGTACGTGAACAATGAGACCCTAAAGTCTCATTCATGATTTTAAATTTCAATCAAGGTCTATCAAACTTTGCAACTTTTCATGAATACCAATTTTACCAAAAACCTATTCTTATTTCCTCTAATCCTATTGCTATTCTTGATAGTCAATACAAGTATGTTTGCCCAAACTTTGTCCGGGCGAATTTATTCTTCGGAGGATCAAGAAGCGCTGACATTTGTGACAGTGGCCATTAGCGGCACAAGTTCAGGGACAATATCTGATATTGATGGAAGGTTTACTTTGAAAGTACCAGCTGACTATGAAGGTAAAATCACCTTTCAGCATGTTGGTTTTGTTCGAAAAGAATTGACCGTCGACCAAATCAAAAAATCGCCTATCGTATACCTTGATAAAGAGGTAACGGAATTAGAAGAATTGGTTTTTGAGGCTGGTGAAAACCCGGCCAATATACTGATGAAAAAAGTGATTAAAAACCGCAAGAAACATGACCCTGCACGATTTCCTCAATATAGTTATAAGTCATATACAAAAGATGTCTATCACCTGGATGCAGATGAAAAGACTGCAGATTCTTTGTCTCGACTAATCAAGGCTGCAAGTCAGATGGAAGAGCAAGATTCGTCCAGTGTCAAAAAAGCGGATACAAAATTTTTTAAAATAGACAGTTCATATAATACACGTCACCTCTACGTTGCGGAGTCTTATTCTGAGACAAAGTTCATCGAGCCTGGTCTTAAAAACGAAACGATTCTGGCGACTCAGATTTCTGGTTTGAGGGGAGGGCTTTTTGCAGCATTTAGTGGGTTGTATCAGCCCTTCGGCTTCTATGCAGATATACTAGATATATTTGATAAGGATTACATCAACCCTATAAACCCTTCTGGGTTGTCTCAATATGAATTTTATATTGAGGATACCACATTCTACCAAACCGACACAGTTTTTGTGGTAAGCTACGTGCCAAAAAAGGGAAAGAAATTTGATGGGCTGGAAGGATTACTTTGGGTTCATGCCAATGACTATGCATTGACAAATGTGACAGCTAAATCGTTTGTGGCAAATTCCAAAATAGATGTTAGTATTCAGCAACGATATGACAAAATTTCTGGTAATTGGTTTCCAGTTCAATTGAATACCGATATTATATTCAAGGAACTAAAATTCTATGGAAGAAATCTAATCTTAGAAAATCGACGATATCTGTCAGACATCGATCTCAATACTAATTATTCCCAGAAAGATTTTAGTGACATCGGTATTACCCTCAATAGGGCCAATCCAAAAGAACATAAGGAAATTTTAGACGCGCACAGACCTGTGCCCCTGGATTCTATGGAGCTCAATACCTATATCGCAGCAGACACCTTATATAAGAATTTACGGGTTGTAGAAGGAGTGGCGGAATCTATGTTGACCTTGAGATTAAACATGGGGATTGTCGATATCCGTGTGGATGATTTTTTTGGAATCAATTCTTATGAAAAATTTCGATTGGGTGCTGGGTTAGAAACCAACAATAATTTTTCTGAGAAATTAGTTTTGGGTGGTTATGGAGGTTATGGATTTGGCGATCAAGAATGGAAATACGGAACTAATTTGAAATATACTTTTGATCGAAGAACAGATACTTATGTATTGTTTACTTATCAAAAAGATTTGAGAGAAGTGGGTACACAGCGTTTTTTTGAAGGTAAGATCTCTACGATTGAAGACTTGATTCGTTCTTTTCAAGGGAATTTATTTGACCGACAAGAGACTTATAAAGTGAGCTTGAATCGAAGGATTGCACCTTTTTTGTATGCGCAAACAACAATCTCTAAATCTAAGCAGCAGTCCACCTATGACTACACTTATGACAACCTGGATTACTCTTCTAATTTCTTTGATATAAATCAACTTTCTCTTGCCTTTCGATATGTTAGAAATGAGCAGTATTTAGATTTATATGGAAAAAAGGTGTTGTTTGATTATGATTTTCCTGTGATCAATTTTAAATATAGTCACGCGAATTCAGGCTGGCTTGGAGGAGATTTTGACTATGAACGTTTTGATGCCAGTGTACAATACAAGAAGAAGTATTTTTTAGGAAAATCAAGTGTGCTTGTTCGAGCAGCTTATGTGCACGGAGATGTACCATACGGTCACATGATTACAGGATTAGGAAACTCTACTTCAAAATTGAGTGTGCCAGAATATTTTCAGACAATGGATATTTATGAATTCTTATCAGACAAACAGGTGGCCATTTTCTTTAATCATAATTTTGGAAATTTCTTGATTGCTAATAGAATCATGAAACCTGAATTTGTTCTATATCACAATTTTGGATACGGCCAGTTATCCGACCCTGATCGTCATCAAGGAAATGACTTGAATTATGATACCATGGAAGATGGTTACTTTGAGTCAGGAATAGGTATCAAAAAATTGATTAGGATTAACTTCGTGGATGTAGGTTATATGGGTTGGGGATTTGATGCGGTCTTTAGACATGGAGCATACGCATATGAAGCAACCATGGATAATCTTTTCTTTAAATTAAACATGAAAATCAATTTGTAATGGGGAAACCATTTGTATCGATATATGAAGACAATCATTTGCTGATTGTAGATAAGGCAGCTGGAATCCTGGTTCAAGGTGATAAAACAAAAGATAAGCCACTGTTGGATTATTGTAAGGACTACATCAAAACAAAGTATAACAAACCTGGTGATGTGTTTCTAGGAACGGTACATCGATTAGATCGTCCGGTGAGTGGAGCGGTTGTCTTTGCTCGTACCTCCAAAGCTTTGGAGCGTATGAATAAGCTTTTCAAAGACCGTAAGATCAACAAAACTTATTGGGCAGTGGTGAAAAGTAGACCGCCCAAAAAAGAAGATAAGCTCGTACATTATCTCAAAAAAGATGAGAAAACAAATAAGACGACAGCTTATGAAAAACCAATAGACGGAGCGCAACGTGCTGAATTAAGTTATAAAGTGCTGGGAAAACTAAACGATCACTTTTTGCTTGAAGTAAGGCCAGTAACAGGACGCCCTCATCAGATTAGAGTGCAGCTGGCTTCTATGGGTTGCCCTATTCGTGGAGATTTGAAATATGGATTTCCTAAACCCAATCCAGATGCCAGCATCAACTTGCATGCTCGTTCTTTGGATTTTATCCATCCAGTAAAAAAAGAGCCTGTGAAAATAATTGCAGGGGTGCCAGTGAACGATTTTTGGGAACAATTTCTTGTACTAGATAAATCAAGTGCTGAGTTGGCTAAAAAGAACAAGTATATGGATAAATTGTACTGATTCATGGGTTTTTTACAATCTTTAAAAAACCGATGGAAGTTAGACAGTATTACTCAGGTGATATTTGTGCTCTTGGCGTTCGCTTGTACAGGTTTTACTGTAATGTTTCTAAAATCACCAATTGTAGAATGGATAGGAGGTAGTGAGGATCATCAAACTTTATACACTATTCTATACTACATATTTATCCTGCCTATATACAACATAATCCTTCTGATCTTTGGCTTTGTTTTCGGACAATTTGCTTTCTTTTGGGACTTTGAAAAAAGGATGTGGTATAGGATGACCCGCCAAAAGCACAAACTCAAAGGTGAATAAAACAGCAGCCATTCAGCAGATCAATTCATTAGCCACTTCAGGTACTCCTTTTTTGCTGATAGCTGACTATAAGTGCCAAAAAAATCATGTTCTCCCTATAGATCAAATAGACTCGAATAGAATATTATTTAATATCAATGGAGTTGGAAATTTTGATTTGCAACACGAAAATGGATCGCCTATTAAGCTCAAAAGCACTCCCATTTCATTTACTGATTTTCAACTCAAGTACAATCAAGTGCATGAAGAGATTGCCAAAGGAAATACTTATCTTCTAAATCTAACCCAACCCACATCTATATCAACTGACGCAAGTCTAAAGGACATATTCAATCGGAGTAAAGCCAAGTTTAAACTTTGGTTTGAAGATCAGTTTGTGGTATTCTCTCCTGAAATATTCATTAAAATATTTGACCATAGAATATCATCCTTTCCAATGAAAGGAACAATTGATGCAGATTTACCCAATGCTTCAGAAACTATTCTGATGAGTGAAAAAGAAATGGCTGAGCATGCGACTATTGTTGACCTGATCCGAAACGATATGAGTCAATATGCTACTAAAGTAGAAGTGGAAGATTTCAGGTACATAGATGAAATCAGAACCTCCGAAAAGCACTTGTTGCAGGTAAGTTCTAAAATCACTGGAGAACTGGAGAGAGATTATCTGAATAGTTTGGGCGACATTATTTATTCACTATTGCCGGCGGGCTCGATATGTGGCGCTCCCAAAGCTAAGACCTTGGATATTATAGAATCAGTGGAGGCGTATGATAGAGGATATTATACCGGTATTATTGGTCTATTTGATGGTCAAAACTTTGATAGTGGGGTGATGATTAGATACATCGAAAGACAAGGAGAGCAATTGATTTATAAAAGTGGTGGAGGTATTCACTTCCTCAGTGATGCGCAAGCAGAATACCAAGAAATGATTGATAAAGTGTATGTACCAGTTCATTGAAAGCATAAGTTGTATAAATGGCGAGCTGCAATTGTTAGAGTTGCACCAAGCCCGTGTAAATCGCACTTTTTTCACCAATTATGGTTTGTTAGCCAGGCCGATCAAGCTATCTAGAGTCATTCGCCAAATTCCTCGACAGGGGAGATTCAAATGTCGGGTGGTCTATGATAAGGAGAACTTTGTGGTAACATTTGATTCCTATACAACACCAAAAATTAGCTCTTTACAGGTTGTAGAAGGTGGTGCCATAGATTATAGATTTAAATATTCCAATCGTATTGACTTAGAAAAATTGTTTGCTCAACGCAAGGAAGCGGATGATATCATCATTGTCAAAGATGACATGATCACAGATAGTTACTTTGCTAATCTGGCGTTCTTTGATGGCGAAGAATGGTGGACGTCAAATCAGCCCCTGCTAGAAGGCGTTAGGCGCCAATCTTTATTAGATCAAGGCATGTTGCAAAAAAGAAGCATCAGGCTTGGTGATTTAGCCAAGTATGAAAAAGTTTCTTTGATTAATTCTATGCTTGATTTGGGTGAGGTTATGATTGATTTGAATGATATAACTATGTAATCCCCCATTTATCAGTTCATAATATGATGAGCGTCATGTTATTCGATTTTCAGATTGAAGATATTACGATCAAAACAACATCCCTTCTAACTAAATTGATCATATCATGAATGTTATAAATAGAGTACTCATTCCTATTGATTTTTCTGAAAGTGCGATGAATGCTGTCAACTATGTATTAGGAATGGCTGACAGAGATGAAAAGATAAAAATTTTCTTGTATCACGTGGAAAGTCAAAACTCTGACCTCGTTCAACAAAAGCTTATAGACATCAAAACAAAAATGTTTGATTCTGAGAATATTGAATGCGATGTGGTTCTTGCCGTCGGAGAATTTGTTGAGAAATTGATTGAAGATCAAGCTAGATTAAAAATCGATTTGGTTGTGATGGGCATGGCTGATAATAAAAATGGCAATCAGTCTTTTACTGTCGATTTACTTCAGGGAGCCGATTGCCCATTGCTGATAGTTCCTGCCAAAGTTGATGGGTTCAAATTGAATGATATTGCTTTGACTTTAGATGAGGAGGAGTTTGACAGTTCTAATGATCTAAGGGTATTTCACGACATCGCCAAATGGTTCAATGCTAAGGTCCATTTGATAAAAGTGGATAGAGATGGCAAAGGTGGAGCTCATGCGTTGAAAACTGAAGATACTTTAGACTATTATTTGGAAAGTTTGGAGTACCATTATTCTTTTCCCAAAAATAATGATCTTGAAAAAGGAATATTAGAATATGTAAAAGAGAAAAACATTGATGCACTTGCCATCATGCCTAAAACACATGCTCAAAAATCTATTCCTTCTGAAGGTAGATTGACTAAGGCGTTGGCCAAACATATAGAAGTGCCATTGTTGATCTTGGATTAGGTCTGAAAATCAAAATACTCGAAAAAACCACTTTCAAAAGTGGTTTTTTTATGCCCAATTGGCATCGGTTTGTCTATTGAGTGATAAAAAAAGGAAGCTCCCAAATGGGTGGCTTCCTTTCAAAATCGGTTACTGATTATCTATGCTAGCTCTTGTACTTTTGGTGCACCGTCTAGTATTTCCTCATTGGCGTACTCTTCAAATTTTTCGAAGTTCTCATTGAATTGTGTTGCCAATTTTTCTGTTTGATTATCAAAAGCATTTTTATTTTCCCAAGTGTTTCGAGGGTCTAGGATGTCTTCCGGGACATTTGGAACTTGAAGCGGTATTTGCAATCCGAATACCGGTTGTTTGTAGTATTCCACTTCTTCAAGCTTTCCAGTCAATGCTGCCGTAATCATAGCTCTGGTGTATTTCAATTTGATTCTACTACCTGTGCCATATGCACCTCCAGACCATCCGGTATTGATCAACCAAATGTTGACGCCATGTTTCACCATCTTCTCACCGAGGAGTTCAGCATATTTGGTAGGGTGTAATGGCATGAATGGTGCACCGAAACACGCAGAAAATACACTTACAGGTTCTGTAATTCCAGCTTCTGTTCCAGCTACTTTTGCTGTATAGCCAGAGATGAAGTGATACATGGCCTGACCTACCGTTAATTTAGAAATAGGAGGCAATACCCCGTTGGCATCACACGTCAGAAAGAAGATGTTTTTTGGAATACCACCTACAGATGGTATTACTGCATTATTCACATTTTTCAATGGATAAGAAACACGGGTATTTTCAGTAATACTACTATCGCTATAGTCTACTGTATTTGTACCAGGGAAAAACTTCGTGTTTTCTAGTATGGCCCCAAATTTAATGGCATCCCAGATTTCTGGCTCTTTTTCCTGAGTCAAGTCTATGGTTTTAGCATAACACCCACCTTCAAAATTGAAAATACCATCATCTGTCCAGCCATGTTCATCATCACCGATGAGTAGTCTATTCGGATCTGCAGATAAAGTGGTTTTGCCTGTACCGGACAATCCAAAGAATACCGCGCTGTCTTTTTCTTCCTTCCCTATGTTGGCACTACAATGCATAGAGAGCACATGCTCTTTTTCAGGTAATAGAAAGTTTAATACAGAGAAAATTCCTTTTTTAGTTTCGCCAGTATATGCCGTTCCACCAACGATGATGATTTTCTTTGTGAAGTTGACAATGGCGAAGTTTTTTTGACGAGTGCCATCTACTTCAGGGTCAGCATAAAATTCCGGAACTGCCAATACGGTGAATTCTGGATGGAAATCTGATAGATCTTCATTCTGAGGTTGGATAAACATGTTATAGCAAAATAGGTTGTGAGAAGCTTGAGTATCAATTACCCTCAATTTCATTCTGTATTTTTCATCGGCTCCTGCATAGGCATCCCTTACATAAAGGATTTTATCTCCCAGAGATTTGATCATTTTATTGTAAAGCGCATCAAATTTATCTTCATCAAAAGAGATGTTTATATCCCCCCACCAAACAGTGTCTTTTGTGATTTTGTCTTTCACAATGTATCTGTCTTTGGGAGATCGGCCAGTAAACTTTCCAGTATTGACCATCAAAGCGCCAGTATCTGATAGTACGCCTTCCCCGTTTTTTAGTGCTTCAGTAATCAATTCGGCTGGGGTGAGATTCCAGAGTACACCCTTCACATTGGCAAGCCCAAGTCCTACCATGTCTTCCATTAGAGATTTTAAATTGGTTGTCTTCATTTTTAAGAAATTTGAATTTAACTGAATAGATTATTTCAATTTTAATAATTGATCTCTTCTCAGTTTTGGGCGTTGTTTCGTTGTAATAAAGGGAGTATATTTTATTGAATTGATAGCTGACGAGAATCAGTATTTAATGTGCTTTTAGTCACCACATTCACTTATCCTGAGGTTTAGTTTTACTCTTGAAATTCAATCTCAAACACCAATAAAGTGACTAATTACCAATTAAAAATTATCACTTGTCTGGCAGTTCCAGCTTTGATAATTGCAACACCCCGAGAATGGTTTCATATTGACAATCTTACTGTTATTGAGCATAGAGTAATTGCTTTGTTTTTTTTAGCTGCGGTACTCTGGATAACTGAGGCTATACCTATTTATGCGACATCGATTTTAATCATTGTATTAGAGTTGATCACCATTTCTAGTTCAGGTATTAATATTTTAATTGCTCAGTCAGGCACAGCAGAGTTTGGAGAGGTTATTCCATATCAAGATATTATGGGTACTTTTTCTTCTCCAATTATTCTATTGTTCTTAGGTGGATTCTTTTTAGCCATGGCGTCTACTAAATATCGCTTGGATCAGAATCTGGCTCGAGTGCTTCTTAAGCCATTTGGTACTCGTCCGGCTTTTATCATCATGGGGCTCATGATAATTACAGCTCTATTTTCAATGTTTATGAGTAATACTGCGACTACAGCCATGATGTTATCTATCATTGCTCCAGTGCTCTTCTATTTTGAAAAGAATGATCCAGGCAAGATTGCACTAGCGTTATGTATTCCTTTGGCCGCGAATATAGGTGGACTTGGAACACCTATTGGTACTCCGCCCAACGCCTTGGCACTTAAGTATTTAACAGGAGTAGATTATATAGGGTTTGGCCAATGGATGAGTTTTGGAGTTCCTTTCGTCATTGTATTACTTTCTATAGCGTGGTTTCTGTTGCTGAGAATATTTCCATCTCAAACAGAGGAAATCAAGCTAGATATTCAAGGTGAGTTTTCTAAAACTCCGAAAGCTATGCTGGTCTATGTCACTTTTTGCCTAACCATTCTACTATGGCTTTTTGATTTTGTTCATGGAATGAACTCATATACTGTGGCATTGATACCCGTGGGTGTATTTCTGTCCTTTAACATCATCACCAAAGAAGACCTGAAGAAAATTAATTGGGATGTTTTATGGCTTGTTTCTGGAGGCATAGCATTGGGTTTAGCCTTAGGGAAGAGTGGATTGGCCGAGCATGTAGTTACGAGCATACCTTTTGATATATTTTCTCCATTTGTAATCATTATCCTGACCGCCTTTTTAGCTGCACTGATGGCCAATTTCATGTCTAATACAGCGACTGCGAATTTGTTGCTGCCAATTATAGCCACCATTGGAACCACAGTATTAAGTCTGGAGTCACTTGGAGGATCTAAGATGTTGATTCTAGGTACGACGTTGGCAGCCTCTTTGGGCATGGCATTGCCTATCAGTACGCCCCCGAATGCATTAGCTCACGCCACTGGAGTAATAGAAACTAAAGACATGTTAAGAATTGGTTTTTTGGTTGGGATTGTAGGGTTGATATTGGTTTTTGTTCTTCTATACCTATTGAAAACAGTAAACTTTCTTTAATCATGGATCTCAAAAAACAAAAACTGATACTAGCGGATTTGACTGATTTGAATTGGTTAAAGCAGCATTTCTTCATTTACCCTGATCAGCGAATGAGAATAAAAAAAGGTGACGTGATCACTCGTCAGGGGGAATGGAATGAAAAAATGTTTTTTGTGGAAAGTGGCAGTACTTCAGGGTACTTCCAACCCAAAGAAGGCAAAGAGTTTAAAGTCTTCACTACTGGACCAAATATGATGGTTGGGCTGTATAGCTTTTTCTCGCATGATCATCGCAGTTATACTACTGTGAAAGCAGATGAAGATACAGTCATTCATTATGTCAGTTTAGATCAGCTACCTGCTAAGAATAGCTCAGAATATGGGCAGTTTTTAGAACACATTCTACCCGTAGTTGTCAATGAAATATACCTACGTCAGATGCTAATGATTAATAGTGTTTCAGAAAAAGAAAGGGTTCTGAAAAAGCTACTGGAAAGTGAAAAAATGGCTACACTAGGACAACTAGCTGCTGGGTTAGCTCATGAACTCAATAATGCCGCTAGCGTGATTCAAAGCAAATCCAAATGGATCACCGACCATATGAAAGACTATATGGAAGAGAAAGATTCTAGAGGATTGTACCCTTATTTTCTGAAGTCTCTGGAAAATGGACAGACGCAGACTAGTGCTGAAGTGCGCAGCAGAAAAGAAAAAATAAAAGAATTGATGAACGTACAAGAAAGTGCGGCCAAGAAATTAGCAAAGATGAATTTGACTGATGATGAGCTCACAATGCTCAACAAAAATTCTGATTCAAGTTTTATTGATCGTCTAGGATATTATTGGGAAGCTGGTTTAGCCTTACATGATATAAATATAGCTGCTAGTCATACTACGCATGTGGTACAGTCCATTAAAGAATTAGGTGCTATTAATCGCAAAGAGCACCAGTATTTCAGTTTACAGTCATCTATTAAAAAAGCGCTATCACTCTTAACCAATCAACTAAGAAATATTGACACTTCAATTGAAGTAAATGAATCTATTGAGATCGATGGGAAAGAGGGGGACTTTATTCAGGTATGGGTAAACCTTATAAAAAATGCAGCAGAAGTCTTGAATACAAAGTCTCTTGAAAACCCGAAAATAAAAATTGTAGCTGATCAAAGCGGGGATGTGCTTTGCATAGCCATCAAGGACAATGGAGGAGGGATTTCAGAGTCGGAACGCGGCAAAATCTTTCAACCCAGTTATACGACCAAAGTTAGTGGGTTGTCTTTTGGGCTCGGCTTAGGATTGTCAATCGTACAAAGAATCTTGTCCTCCTATGACGGCCAGATACAGTTGACATGCCAAGGTGAATGGACAATTTTTAATGTTGAACTACCTAAACAATAGAATGATGGAAAAGCTATTTATTGTATGTGTTGAAGATCAGGTTGAAGTACTGAATACGATCTCAGAACAACTATCATATTTTGAGGAATACGTAACCGTAGAAGAGTGTGAAACTGCTGTTGAGGCTATTGAATTGCTCTCTGATATTGAACGGAAAGGAAACCTTACGGCTGTGGTGGTTTCAGATCATGTGATGCCTGGTATGACGGGTGTGGATTTTTTCATCAACCTCAAGTCAGATCAAAGGTTTAAAAGAATCAAAAAAGTGTTGCTCACCGGACAAGCAACACATGCCGACACCATCGATGCCATAAATAATGCTCAGATTGATTTTTATATCGAAAAACCTTGGAAATCTGAATCCCTCATCGAGAAGGTTAGTATACTCCTTACCAGATACATAGTAGAATCTGGTTTGCCCTATGAGCCGTTAGCTACTGTTTTGCATAAGCCAACTCTATTTAACCTATTGAAAGAAAGATGAAATATTTCGTTCTCATATGGGCTGTATTAATAGTCATTTCTTCTGGTCCGAAAGTGGAGGCCAGCCCAAAAGATACCCTCCAAAATGAGCTGAAGAATATAGGAGGGATGTTTGATAAGTTTAAATTTTCCATGTCAGCTCAAATTTGGTTGAGACATACTGAGCTGAATCCTGGGTCTCAGATTGATGGTGTGATGGAAAATAGTATCACTGATTTAAGTATCAGGCGATTTAGGATGGCATTTCAGGTTAATCTGACTGATCGCTTGTTTGTGAAAACGCAAATTGGACTTAACAATCTGAATTTCGCCACCAATAATTCTCAACTCAAATTGTTAGATCTTTTGGCAGTTTATAAGTTGTCAGATCAACTTTATATTGGAGGTGGTAAGAATGGATATACAGGACCTTCACGATACGCAAGTGTAGCATCAAGTTCAATGCTGGGCGTAGACATCCCAATTTTTGCACTGAGCACGATCAATATTACTGACGATCTTTTGAGGAAACTAAGTGTATTTGCAAAAGGGAACATAGGAAAGTTGGGTTACCGGGTGGTGTTGGCCAAACCTGATCGTCCTCATGTGCAGTTTACTCTGAGTGAAAGTACAAAATTTGCGAATGGAGATCCTAGTTTACAATATTCTGGGTACTTCAAATATCAATTTTTGGATAAAGAAAAGATGACCAGTGCCTACATGCCAGGTACCTACCATGGAACAAAAAAGATAGTAAATTTTGGGATTGGGTTTCTTAGGCAAGATCGTGCCACCTGGAGCATGATTGGTAGTGATACATCATATTTTCGAATGAATCAATGGGCTATAGACTTGTTTGCAGACTTACCATTGAACAAACGAAACTCACAGTCTTTTACGCTTTACGCAGCCTATTTCAATACAGACTTTGGCCCGAATTATATAAGAATGATAGGAACGAATAATTCTGGGATTCAAACGAATAATAGTACCATAAATGGATCAGGAAACAAATACCCAGCTATTGGAACAGGACAGGTCTATTATTTGCAATTGGGCTATCGTATGGCATTCTCAGGTAAACTCGAAATGTTGGGTGCCATCCAACCCTATTTTAATATGCAATACGCTAATTATGAAGCGCTTCACGAACCGATGCAACTATTTGAGTCAGGAATCAATTTGCTTTTCAATCAACACCAATCAAAGCTGACTTTTGGTTACCAAAATAGACCGATATACTCACGAAATGAAGTAATCAAGGTCGTGGATAGGAAAAGTATGTACGTGATTCAATATCAATTCAAATTCTAGATCGCTTTTGAACTAACGGTGGACTGATTAATATCATCTTTTTCATAGGGTGGTTGTCATTTTAAAACCCCGATGTAATGACTTACTTGTTATAGTTATTTATTCAGATAGACACCAATGTCATGGAAGCAACACTTAAAAAAAACAGACTGCTAGATCTCAATAAAATTCTTCCAAAACGAGTTGAAAAAGAAAAGGTTGTTCCGGTTGAAAAACCAATAGCAGTATACAATACTATTGAATTAAAAGTTGAAGATTATGATGATCTAATTGCCTGGAAAAGGCAGAGAAGTGAATTGCAACATAATCGAAGTACCATGTTCTTTTTTGTTGGTTTGGCACTAGCACTCACAATGGTTATCGTAGCGTTCGAATGGAAGTTTGTGGATGATGCATTAATTACGGAACTCACCATGGATGCAACCGATTGGGAGGAAATTCAAGACATACCTCAGACTACTCAACCGCCGCCACCACCACCACAACAGGTTATTCAACAGCCGGTGATTGTGGAAGTCCCTGATGAAGAAATTCTCGAAGAGATAGAAGTGAATATGGATGTGGAAATTACTGAGGAGATGGCCGTTGAGGAAGTGGAATTTGAGATGGTTATAGAGGAAGAAAAAGCGGAAGAGATTTTTATGGTTGTCGAAGACAAGCCAGAACCTAAAGGAGGGGTAAAAGCTTTTTATCAGTATGTTGCTGACAATATTGTTTATCCCCGTCAAGCGAAAACTGATCAAATTCAAGGACGAGTTTTTGTCCAATTTGTTGTGAATAGTAAGGGTAAGATTAGTGAAGTAGTTACGGTTAAAGGAATAGGTGGCGGATGTGATGAGGAAGCCGTACGAATCGTGAGTGGTGCACCTGATTGGATTCCAGGAAAGCAAAGAGGAAAGCCTGTAAGTGTCAGAATGGTATTGCCCATTACCTTTAAGCTTTATTAAATGAGTTGATTATAATAGGAGCAAATTTATCTGTGATAAACCATCTCAGATGAATTTGCTCTTTACCTTTGTGATTCATGGATAGAAAAATCAAACTCATCTGGGACATGCATGGCCAGCACGCCAAGGGTACATCCGAACATCATGCCATTCACTTGAATGAATTTGCCGAAAGAGAAAATGTAGAAACCATGGGCGTAGGTACCGAGGACCTTACTGAAATGCATTCCATTGCTTACATGATAGTAGAAGAAAAGGATATGATTACGGTAAGAGATGCCTTGCGTCCGCAGCGAGCTGAAGAAGCAGAATAGTTATCTCAATAAGGCCATTGTCTTGGTTCTTGTCTCTTGAATCTTATTATCTTTGACTCGACAACATTCCCAATTAGAAATTAAGGGAATATTATGTCTGAGAATAAAATTACATTCCTGATCCAATGCCACGACAGCAAGGGGATCATTTCGAAAGTCACTACCTTTTTCTACGAAGAAGGATTCAATATTTTGAGTTGCCAGCAGTTTACGGATAATATCCAGGAGTCTTACTTTATGCGTATTAGCCTGGATGCTCAAGATCTTAAATACAGCAGGAAAGAGCTTATATTCAAATTTGCCGAAGTGGCTGATGCGCTGAATCTACAGTGGCGTGTACATTTTACATCAGACAAAGAAAATGTAGCTGTACTTGCCTCCAAAACTACACATTGCCTATTTGATATCTTGGAAAAGCATGGAGAAGGTAAACTACAGTGTAATATTCCATTGATTATTTCGAATCATGAATCTTTAAAGTATGTGGCTGATCAATTCGGGATACCTTTTCATTATTTACCGATTGACAGCGAGAATTGGATAGCGCAACAAGAGAAGATTTTGAATCTGATGACAGAGTATCAGATCGACCTAATCGTGATGGCCAGATTTATGAGGATATTGTCGTCTGAATTCATTAGTGCTTATCAAGAAAAAATAATCAATATTCATCATGCTTTTCTTCCTGCCTTCCAGGGCGCAAACCCATATCGGAGAGCTTATGAGCGAGGAGTGAAGATGATAGGAGCCACTGCTCACTATGCTACGGATGATCTTGACGAGGGCCCAATCATAGAGCAAGACGTAGAGCGTGTTTCACATGCGAGTACACCAGCTAGCCTGGCTCAAATTGGTTCAGATATTGAGCGAAAGGTATTGAGTAAGGCAGTGAAGTACCACTTAGACCATCGTATCATTGTAACTGGTAATCGTACGATTGTATTTCCAGAGACGGAGGATTAATTAGGAACAACAGTGTACTGCCCAGCCGAAGTTGGATTTACCACACGAAGTCAGATTAGATTTCTCCCTCTGTTCGAAATGACAAATAAATCCAATCATTTGCTCTCCTCAGAGTTACTCGGCAGAGAACTCTGAGTAATACCTTCAAGAAAAAAACGGTGGAGGCTTATTGGTGGACAACACCAATAATGGCGGCAATCGGACTACTGTATATCCAAAGATGATGGAATGACTGGTGATTGAGAGAATTTCCTTAAATTTATTAGATACGGAATCAATATTTAATACTAACCTATACGCCAAATGACGTTTAGCCATCCAAGAATTGAAATTAGAATCGCACCTGAATTTGGGTTGAATTGTATCTATTTTGTTTTTAAAGATAAGTTTACTCAAGATGCCTCTGAGCAAGCTACTAGCAATTGGTCAGGCCTATTCGATTCAAATCCTGATACCTCTTATAGTTTTATTTGGGATTGTTCTCAAATGTCTGGGTTTGAACCATCGGCACGAACCATATGGTATGAGGCGATGAAAAAACATAAAACTAGAATTAGTCACGTAGCTATAATATCACCTAATATACTCATCCGTGGTGCTGCCAGAGTGATGATGGAGGTGTTTGGTGTAAAATCAAAAATTGTTAAATCTTTAGACGAACTTAAAGAATTAGCCTAATTGCTTAAAGAGAAAACTTCTTCAAATTCAACGCACACCTTTCGCCTTCTAGCAAATCTTTTGGTGTATTGTCTGCAAGCATATTGGTGACTTCTTTCACCTTTTGACGATAGTCTTTTTTCAATTCCTTGCGCTTTATCGCTTCCAAAAACAACCGTACTTCTTCCTGAGATTCCAGAATTAATTCAGGCACCTTGGTCGGTTTGTCATCTTCGCCTTTGGCTACCATAGTCACATAAGAATTGTTGGTTTTTTTCAACGTGCCTTCTTTCACGTTTTCTGCGATCACGTTGATGCCCACTACGAGTGAAGAATTGCCTACATAAACCACGGAAGCTTTGAGGTGAACCAAATCTCCAACTTCAACGGGCTCAAGGAAATCCACGTTATCGACTGACACAGTTACACAGTAATTAGCAGCATGTTTGCTGGCGCAAGCATAAGCCACTTTATCAATCAAAGAGAGCAGAATGCCGCCATGAATTTTTCCTCCAAAATTGGCATAGGACGGAATCATCAATTCAGTAATTGTTGTTTTTGAATAGCTCACGGATTTGGCTTCTGCTCTATGCATGGATTTGGTATTGGATTAGAAAATGCCAAATTAGACATAATCAAGCGGTTTTCCGATGCGGAGAAGTAGAATTAGAAGATTTACAAATTCTTATCTGTCAAATTGAGAGTATCGTATTGCACAGGTTTAATATTCAGAACTTCTTCTATGAAAAGACTGGATTCTTCAATTACACTATTGATATCCTTCGACTGTAAATCAGAAGCCATCACGTGATTGCCGACATTGGGAAAGGCGATAACTCTTTTTAGCTCATCCAGTGTATTTGTTTTGCTATCAAAATCCAAAATGCCTGGTACAGAGATGACATGATCAGACTCTTCATCACTTTTATAATAATATCCAATGAAGTATGGGGAGATTATTTTTTCAAACACTTCGTCATGCATTGTTTGATCCAATAGTTCTTGCAAGGCAATTAATGCTTCGGATCTGTAAGTGAGTGTCCAATATCTCTCTATGGGCGTACCCATTTTCGTAGAATCCCCCATTCTATAATCCCCGATCACAGCTTGAGTTATCTCTTTGCCCCATGGCTTGTTTAGGAGAACAGCTGTAGGATCATCTATCGCTGTGTTTGGGGAATAGAGTATTTGAGCTGCAATGGCCTCTGGGTTGTGTGCCGTCAGAAATATAGAAAGTGTCCCGCCAGTAGAGCAGCTTACTAAAATGACTTTCTCTCCTATAGTTTGACCAATGGCAATAGCCTCTGCGGCGGAATTCATAAGGGCTGCTGGCGTCAGCCCTTCAAAGGCATCGTCGCCACTAATTCCATGATGAGATAGTCTAGCCAGATAGAGATTGCAGCCATATTTTTTGGCGAGAATTTGGTGTACAGGATTGGATTCCATCACACCAGCGGAAAATCCATGCAAGTAGACCATAGCGTATGGAGTTTTTCTTACTGAATCTGCCCAGATGATACGAGATTCGTTTTCTGGTTTGATGTTTGGGAATTGACTTTCAAATGCAGCAATGGTGCTGTCTATTTGATCTATTGATACTGACAATGTTGGTATTTCACTTGAAACCGGTTCGAAGATTGGCCGTGGGCCTTGCCAATAGGCTAAGAATATCAACAAAATAAATGCAATGATGATCTTGTATCGTTTCTTCATTTTAGAAAGGTCGGTCAGAATGATTAATTAAAAAAATTGGATACAAAAAAACCACGTCCTTTCGAACGTGGTATATATCATTATTGCCAAAGACAGGCTTTGGGTATATCGTCTTTTACTCGTTGTGCAACCAAGCTTTTTTAGCCAAAAGCTCGTCTTCTGTTTCTACGTAATCTGGATCATCCACACAACAATCCACCGGACAAACAGCTGCACACTGTGGTTCTTCATGGAAGCCGTTACACTCAGTACATTTTCCAGGAACGATGTAATACAAATCCTCATCAACGGGCTCTTGTGGTGCATTGGCATCCACCTGAGTACCGTCTTCCAGTTCAACTTCGGTCAAGCTAGTTCCACCGGCCCAATCCCACTCGATGCCACCTTCGTAGATCGCAGTATTCGGGCATTCTGGCTCACAAGCTCCGCAGTTGATGCATTCGTCGGTAATAATTATTGCCATTTCCGTTTATTTATTGATACTTAAAATAAGTGTGCAAAAATACTGATTAATTTTACGCGCCAAAATGTTTGGCAGGTTAGTTTAACTATACTGATTTATTTGATTTATGTTGTTGATTGATAGAATAAAATCCTTTGAAACGCTCGGAAATCGTTTGAAAAATCTTTCAGAAGAAGAGCTGAATGAGCTCTGTTTAGGTGCTTTGAACGAAAACGCTTGGTTCGTAGAAGGCAACATCAAATTAGCTATTGAAGGAATTACACTGTTCTTGAACCAGTCAGCCATGGATCAATGGCTATCAGCTTATAATCTTGAAAGGCTTGCACCTAAAAAAATTGGATTAATTACTGCAGGCAATATTCCTCTGGTGGGATTTCATGATGTGATGTGTGTCCTGCTTTCCGGGCATCACCTGATGATTAAGATGAGTTCAAAGGATGGGAGGCTTATGCGTTTTGTTCTAGATGAGCTTTTTGCAATCGAATCTGAATTCAAGTCGCAGGTTACTTTTGTTGAGCGTTTGAATGATGCCGATGCCTTTATTGCTACAGGAAGCGATAATTCTGCTCGATATTTTGAGTACTATTTCAAAAACAAACCCCATGTGATTAGAAAGAACCGTACTTCAGTAGCTGTGTTAACGGGAAAGGAGACAGTTGGGAATTTTGAAAATCTAGGAAAAGATATATTTCAATATTATGGTTTGGGTTGTCGCAATGTTTCGAAACTTTTTGTACCCAAGGGCTATGATTTTAGTCCGTTTTTAGACGCGCTTAAACCATACGAATCCGTTATTCAGCACCACAAATACAGAAATAACTACGACTACAATAAGTCTATCTATCTAGTGAATCGTGAACCATTTTTGGATACTGAATATGTACTCGTAAGAGAAAGTGAAGAAATGGTTTCCCCAATTTCTGTTTTGTATTATCAAGAGTATAAAAGTGAGAAGGAATTGGAATCTCTTCTCAGTGAACATGCGGATAAAATTCAGTGTGTGGTAGGGGCTGATTATATTCCTTTTGGACAGGCTCAAAAACCAGCAGTATCAGACTATGCTGATGGTGTGGATACCATGGCTTTTTTGACAGGCTTGTCCTGAGGTTCACGCGATTTCACTTCGTTATAGGTTTGCTGATAAGCGCTGTGCTCTGTACCCATCCAGCGATCCCACCAGCTAAAGTATAACCCGTAGTTGGCATTGAAATGCTTATGATGCATGTCGTGATGCGTCGTAGTTGTGTGCCAGTTTAGCCATTTGCTGTTTACAAAGTTTTTTGGGAATAACTCAAAGCCCAGGTGCCCCATGACATTTCGAGTGATCATATATATAAGAAAACTGAAAATCGCGATGGAGTGTAATGGTAAAGAGAATATTAATATCGGGAATACTGCTGCTTGCACTACTGCTTCTAAGGGGTGGAAAGCATAGGCTGCCCAAGGAGACGGGTTGGTCGATTGATGATGGACTTTATGTACATGTTTGAAAACGCTTTTATGATGCATCCACTTGTGCGTCCAATAAAAGTAGGCATCATGAAATAGAATCATAATGGCTAGACTAATGAATACCCAAGGCCAACCATAATCAGCAACATCCCGATATATTTGAGTGCCTCCATGCGTCTTAGTATAATGAATGGATGTTCCAATCAAGGAAAAGACTAAAACTGTGGACATTGAATAAGCAAACTCAGTAAGTTTTCTTTTTAAGTTGGGTAGTTTCTTTTGAATAATAAGATGCTCCAAAGGTTTCTTTAAAATCACCCAAATGAGTAAGTAACTGCCTGAGGCAAAAATGAAGTATCGTAGAAAATCTACTACTACAATTCTTTTCCAAATGGTTGTTATCAATTCAAAATCCATGAAGATTTGAATTTAATGAAAAACTAGCACTCTTCCAGATCACAATGCTCATTGGGCGACTCTAACTCAATGGTCACATGATCGATTTCTCCTGCTTTTAAGATTTGCCTTGATTTTGCTTTGATTGCAGCTCCTGTATCCAAATCGACATCCTTATCTAGCACCAAATGAACAGTCATAATATGATACTCGCCATCCATGGTCCAGGTGTGCATATCATGAACTTTAGTGACATGCTCAATGGCTTGCAGTTGGTTTTCTAAGTCTTTTGTATTTACATCTGGTGGAATGCTCTGCAAAATGATTCTTAGGCTGTTTTTTAAATTTCGAAATACATTAAACAAAATATACCCAGCAATCATTAAAGAAAGAATAGGATCAAGAATTGGGAAATCTGTCAAACTCATGACGATACTTCCTATGAGCACCGCCACCCAGCCCAATACATCTTCTAACAAATGAAGAGAAACCACTCTTTCATTCGCAGTTTTTCCTTTCCTGGTTTTGAGGACAGCAGCGCCGTTTACAATTACGCCAAGTACTGCCAGGGCGACCATTCCTTTGGCATCTGGTTGCTCCGGCTCGATGAGACGTGGAATGGTTTCCATCAAAATGAAAACAGAACCAACTAAGAGTACCACTGAATTCAGAATAGCACTAAGTACTGAAAATCGTTTGTATCCGTATGAAAAAGTAGGTGTACGCCCTTTGTGAGAAAGTTTTTGAAAGTACCACGAGATTCCCAGACTCAAACTATCTCCCAGATCATGAATGGCATCGGAAATAATGGCCACACTATTGACATATAGTCCACCGACAATTTCTATAATGGTAAAACCAAGATTAAGAAAGAAGGCCACCTTGATGTTGTCTACATCGTGATGGTGATGATTATTTCCGTGATGATGGTGATGAGCCATTTATACTTTTTGTCCTGTAGGCAAGCCGTCTAAAGAAACCATATTTTTCTCTTGCCAGTATTCTTTTACTTTTTCTCTGCCTTTTTTATCATGGGCAATATCTAACAAATCTCGGTGTTCTACAAAATCATAAAGAGGAACAGCCATGCCACAAGAGTGTTGGATATGTTCTACATCCACGACGAAAATTTGTCGTGCACCTGTATTCTCTTTGAATAGCGGCCCATAAGTCTCCCATTCTTCATCCTGTTCGTAGATAGCTTTAGCCGAACCATAAATCCGCATGATGTTTGGTTTGCCCTCAAAAGCACACATCATAATGGTCATACGATTGGTTTCTAAAATTTGAGCGGCTGTTTCGTTTCCACTCCCGGTTAAATTTAGCCAGGCTACTTGAGTTGGGCTAATTATTCTAAAAGAATCAGTACCCTTAGGAGATAGGTTGATTTTGCCGTTTGTGGCTGCTGTGGCCACAAAAAACATTTGCTGGGCTTCTATGAAATTTCTTGTTTTTTCGTCGATCGATGAGATGAGTTTAGACATAAGGTTTCGTATTTGATTTCATATTGAACGAACAAACCAAAGATAGGGTGTGTCCATTTAGTTTAGAAAATTACTATTTCCCTGATAGGACAGGAGATGAATTAGATGAAAAGCCTTCATGCATTCATCGAAATCTGTTCATATCAGGTTTATTCCAGTATTAAAACAGTTATTTTAGAGTATATGGCCTAATGAATGCATTTTTATAAACACCAAAATCGCCAATTTGAATCCGATATACTGACTGTAGGTTGTATCGCGGGTATCATGCGAATGGTAGTTGCTATCTACCGTGATCTTCCAATTGAAGTGATCAATCTCGATTTTATAGTTGATTGCTCACTTTGCCTGATTTTTTTGCTACCACTCATTTTTCTTCGATTCAATATTCGCTTTGAATTCATCGCTGTTCCATTTTCTTTCTTGATGGTTGGTTTTTTGTGTGTGAATTGGATTCTACTCAAAGGCATCCGTGGCATGGGCGAGTATTACTTCATAGGAGGAATGATATTGATTGCTTTGATAAACAACGGAAAGTGGTTAGTCATTTTGGTAGTAAGCTGTGTCATGCTTGAAGTTGCTTTGCTATATGTAGCTATATTCCACTCAGACCTCATATCACCATTGAATTCGAATGATATGAATGTCTACCATTATCTCTGGATTACTGTTGTGGTTACAGTTGCCTTGCTTTACCATAAATCGCAGTTTGATAATAAAAGAGAAAATCTAAAGCGTAATCAAAAAAGTTTAGAGTCTAAAATTGATACACTGGAAAACCAAAACATGCAGTTGGAAGAGCAAAAAGCTATGTTGCAGAAATCGAATAATTGGCTAGAAGAAAATATCCAGCAACGAAGTGAAAAGCTGATTACTCAGCGAGAATCTATCGAGAAGTACCTGTCTGTTACGTTATTTGAAATTGGTCCATACCTGGAATCAACTGTAAATTCGATTGACAACTTGGATAATGGAACAAAGCAAACCCCAATGGGAACGCTTCTGATGAAATCTACCGAACACCTTCAATCAGCCATACAATCGGTAACAAGCAAATTGAAAAAAGGAAATTACTATAACCCTAAAAATTAATATTGTTTATTGAAAGCACAGATATCGAACACAATGAGATGAAACTATTTAGAATAGTTTTGGTATCATCTGTTCTTTTTTGGTTTTTGGGAATTGTTAAAGATTTTTGGTTTGATGCTGATCAAGGGATTCTTGTTTTAGATACAACAGCTTGTTTGATTGCGTGCATCACACTGATCGCTTTATATAAACGTGCTGATTTTACTTTGATGGCAAATTGGTACTGTCTCACTTGGCTTCCTCTTTTTGTTTTCTATTGGAAGTATTTAGGTGGGGTACAAGGATCTGCCACTTATATCTACTTTTCAATTTGTGTGATTTACCTGGGGGTATTGAGGGGAAAGGCTCGATTGTTTATGACCGTGTCACTTTGTTTGATAAATATTGTTTTGACATTGGATGCTGAGCAAGAAGTGCTTATTAGCGTTTTATCGACAGAAAATCTTATTAATCCTTTGTCATTCAATTATTTATTCAATTCTGCAATTGTAGCTGCAATTGTTGTTTTTATCAAAGTCAGATTTGATCAAGAAAGAATGGATATTGAAGCGCAAAATCAAAACCTAGATAAACTGAACACTGAGTTGCAAATGAAAAATCGATTGTTGAGTAATCAGCAAGAACAGATTAGAGACATTCAAAATAACCTGGAGGCACTAGTGCATGAACGTACATTGGAGTTAGAAAATAGAAATAAGGAATTGGAAGCCTATGCTTATGACAATGCACATGTAGTTAGAAGACCTTTGTCAAATATATTGAGTCTTTTAGACATTTTGAATCAAGAAGATCAAAACGGTATGAGCAAAAGTCAGTTAAAGGATATCCGTAAAAAAGCCAGTGATTTGGATAAAGTGGTACAGAAAATCAATATGATCTTGCATTAATTAACGCAGCAAATACATTTTCCCAAATCCATTTTTGAATCCTCGGTCTGCTGAAGTATTCCTATGTTTAAAATTCTCCCCAGGGTTTTTAATCAATACCCTATATAAATAAACCCCATTGGCTAGTTGATCTCCATAATTATCGCGACCGTCCCATGCGTATTCAGTTTTATTGTTTCCAATGTTTATGGGGCCTAATTCATCCATAAATATTTCTTTGACAACTCTGCCAGACACAGTCAGAATTTGAATTTTAATGTCTTCAGGAAATACGGAACCAGTGAGCGTAAATACAAATCTCGTGCTTGAAGAAAATGGATTAGGATAGGGGTAAAAATTTGTGATTGTTGATGCATTGATTACTTCAAAATTTATTTCATAAGGTTTTAAACCTGAAGGATTGCCTGATGCATCATTGGCTAATACACGCAATCCATATATCCCATCTTCCAGCTGTTCCGGAGTAAAGGTGCTCTTAAAGTCCTCTTCAACAGTAGCTGGTGTCCAGTCCATATTTGTACTACTAAATGCGATACGTTCAAAATCACAAGTTTCACATGGCTTTTTCAAATAAATGTTAATGCCTGTGGTATCTTCTTTCAGTAAAAAAGAGTTTTCATCATTCAGATGTATTTCTATAGATGGGGTAGGAGATACGATATCACCATCCATGATTTGAACACCATCAAATGACACATCCACCAAAGGGTTGGTTTGGTCTGGAATGATCATTATATAATTAGAAAAACGAGCTGAATTGTTAAACGTATACACTTCATTGGGGTAATTCTGATTTGTATTTAAAATCAAATCATTCAGACCCAAATTACCCGTGGTTACAAAATCAAATCCAAATTGGGTAGAATCTCCACCGTTTAACGGGGCTAAATTGAGGGAATCAGCGTGCAAAATACTTCCACCGGCATTGAGAAGGTCAGAATTGACTTGGATGGAATCTGTGAAATCTTTTTTGGAAAAGTTCCAAAATGTATAAGTACCACTGAATGGTTGTCCTTCTTGAAGTTCTATTGGACTCGAATTGTCATCCGGATTTACTAGTAGCACACCTTCTGGAGCGGTTTCATAATCCACGCGCCATGATTTTAATTGGTGAGGGGTCTGGAGTACTGGATCACTTATTTCCAACTGCACTCTTGCAAATGGATATAGATTGGCATCTACGGTGCTCAAATCAAAATCATTCATACTTGGACTCTGAATAAGCAGTTGTTCGGTGCGGTCCTGCCTCACACCATATATGGATAGATTTTTCGTATCATCTCCAGGGTTGCCAGAATCTTGAATGTCTGCTGTCAATTGTGACCAGGACAGCGCAGGCCCAATAAGGCCAGAAGAGATTTCTCCTGTATCAAAACTGCCATTGATGGTTTCTTTTAATAGGAGTTGCTGTGCATTTTTTGGTAGGATTCCCGATGTGTCGATACGAGCAGTTCCTGCGGCCATATTTTTTGCACCATACATGATAACGGGCTCGTCGTCCTGCAGGGCATCAAGATTGGTCCTGTCAAAACCTAAAGTCTCAAGAGCATCTTTGAATGAATTGGTCCAGGCTGAATAATCCACGGAACCCAGGGAATAAATAAGAATTTTGTCATCATTTTCAAGGTTGTTTATAAATGCTTCTGGACCGTAGGAAACATTACTCATGTCACCAGCCGTATAGTTGAAAATAACCTGAGGAAGGACGCCACAAACAAGCGGTTGAAGTTCATCAAAACCAGGAGGTGATACAGGCTTGAAAGGAACTGTAGATTGCCTTTTAAAGGCTAAAAAGTTGATCGTATTGTTTCGACAACCAGGATCAATATGTGAATTAGTGATATTGTAGTTTCTATCATTCAGCAAAACTTGTGTGTCTTTATAATCAAAACTTGGGTGATTAGACCCGTAATTTTGAACCTCTAATTGTAAGACGGGTGATTGAAAACTCCAAATACCTGTGGCAGGATCTAATGTCAATCCTTCTGTTTTAGCTTCAGTGAATTGTACGGCATTTGTCTGAGCCCATCCTTCTCCCAAGCTTTTGTCTAAAACAAATGAACTGGTCACCCATTCATCTCCTTCAGATGGCTGTGGATCTGTAAACCTTGTGCGCCAATAGAAAACTTTTCCATTGTTAATACTGCCTTTTTCTTCTAAGTTAATATTGAGTTTGCCTATCACATTCGTACTTAGCGTTTGACTGATTAGATACGGACTATCAAAGGTAGCTGAGGTATCTATTTCAACATCAAAAGAACGATTGCCAGCTAACAGGTTAGAAGATTGAAAGTAAAACTCTTGAATTGGTTCGGTCTGCACCGATAAATTCGAAGGGAATAAATTGAATGTACTTCCAGAGGACAAAAACACATCAATTGAGGCTGTGTTATTTGTTTTGTCCATTTCATCTATTCTATTTAATGGGTCTAATTGAATGGTGAAAGTGTTTAATCCTTCCGGATTGCTTACCTCGTTATTAATTACAAATTGAATAGTGTCTTCTCTTAAAACTTGATCAAAAAGAACGGGGCCGTATACTTGCGTCCTTCCATCGGCAAAAGTTCGGGTTACAGCAATATCAAAAGTATCTGCTGCATATATACCAAAATTGCGAATGTTCATCTCTATATAAAAGGAGTCAATCGTTGCTAGAAGTTGGGAGTCATCAAATGTCTTTGGATTGATAAAAGCCATATTGATATCATAATCTGGTTTGTCTGGTCCAAATATTTTGACTGCTGGGTCTCCTTGAAGGTTTACAAGTTGAACCTGAGAAATGGATGACTCTGAGGGACCATAAGTATTGATATATTTTAATGCCGTTTCTTTTTTGATTTCGCCAACCGACTTGCTTACAAAAGATTCGTCTGTAAAGCCGATCGTATAATATAGATTGGTATACCTTCTTAGGTTATTAGAAAAAGCAACGTGGCTGTGGGCCATAAATCCTAGGGCCCCTAAATCAGGGGTGATGATCCAGTCCACACCGAAAGATTCATTTTCACTAAAAAAATCACCTGCTAGACATCCGTTAACCATAAAAATAGGGTACTTGCCTTTGTTCGAATATCCAAACGCAGGATCAGAAACTTTACCTATTTCTATATCGGTAATACTGCCACTAGAATGACCAAAAAATGTCACCATCATTACGCCATTATTGATTTCATCCGAAATGTCAATAAATTCAACTGCGCTATTGTTGTTTTTGGATAATTGAGCAGACTCGCCTCCTAACAATTCGCCTTCCGCAATACTGGCGAATCCATCAATGTATGAGCGGAATACATTAAGTTCAGACTCATTATTTCCACCACTCAGATGGACCAAATTCTTTTGTCTAAGCGTGTTAAAAGGTAGGGCTTCTTCTTCTATAACTTTATTAAGATAAGCTTCTATATGATCGGGAGAGGTTGCATTGATCCTTCCTGTAGCCAGTACGCCGTAACCAGTTCCACCATCGAAGCCAGTCGAAAATGGAACATCAGCTCCTGGATGACCATAGGTAGGAATGATGTGTCTGATGGTAGTTACAGAAGGATCTTGCCTGTAGTAATTTGCTTGTACATTTGAAGCCTTTCCGATGAGGAACAAAAATTCTGGTGTTCCATTGTTATATAGATATTCGCAAAAATTCCTTATTGCCAGAGGTGAGGAGTTACCATAATTGAATTGGTTAAAAATTGTCTCTATATCCATGTTTAGTACCTGATGTGCACCGCCTGCAACAGATTCTCGGTAGTTTTTGTAAGCAGTGACTTGATCGCCTTGTCCACTGCTAGTATTACCTCTCAAACTATTGTGACTGACCAAAAGATAATTGTAATTAGCTGGATTGAAATTGTTGAATATGACTTCCTCGAAATAGTCTACAGTCTTTACTCCAGACTGAGCATATAGCACCCTTTCGCTATCGGTATTATCGACTACTGCATTGAATGTGCCAGTACTTTCGTTGATGCCTATTCTAATAGGGTTACTTTGAGAAGTAATATCAAAAAGCGTGATGTTAGATGGAGAACTCGTTACTTCAATATAAGATTTTCCTCCAATATTGTTCTTCATTGTAAATCGACTACTGTTGGCAGATCCCATGTCATAGGTCTTACTATAGTTGACCTTTATGTAAGAAACGGAAACACGGTCAGCTGCTCCACCAACTCCGTTCACGGTGGCTCTAACGAGCATATTTCCGCCTGCCATATCTGACCAATTTACCTGTTCGGATACCAAGTAGTTTTCATCCGCATTAAATGAAGCGGTAGCTATTTCTCTTAAAGAGCCAGCGTTGGGTCCTACGAAAATAGTTACGTTATGACTGTTATTGTTGCCGCCTACTAGCATGACTTCGATAGTAGGGTTTATGTCATCTTGTACCTGATCACTCAAACCACTTATGGTATTGTCTAAACTCTGGCCTAAACTTGCGAAATTTCCAGTCCAGCCTTCACCTCGGTCATAGATAGGGAGTATTATTTTGTTTTCAGAACCATAGCTTTGTCCTTCGTAATATGTTTCTGTCTTTAAAAGTAATTTTTCTTCAATTTGATAGTTTTCAGCAGGTAATCCACCGACGTTATTTTCTGAGAATTCACTCATTCTAATACCAGTTTCAAGATTTACCTTGTAGGTTAAAAAATAGGCAGCTGAATCTGAGAATATGTTGTAGTAGGTATGTGGCTGATTGGCCGGATCGTTGTAGAGCTTCGTGTCGAGCGTGCCATCATTGGTTTCAGCATAAAACTCGATGTAATCTGATGCATCAAAACTTCCATCAATTTCTCCTTCGACATGAATATTTACTTCTTGTCCCAAGCGAAATAGTTGAATTCTACGTGGGTCAACGATCGTTACAGGGAAACCAGATGCTGCCAATTCAGGTTGAGTCATTCGGTATATACCCTCTTCACCAATCTTAATTTTGAAATAACGCTGATTGGCACCTATCCATTCATTGCCATATGGCTGTGCCATGGCTACAGTCATCAAGCATACAAATGCTAATGTGATATAACTCCTATTTCTTATCATCAAATCCAAGTTTAAGTGAAATGACATGAGAGTATGGGGTTTCGGCCTGATCGCCAATATCAGTCAAGGCATAGTCAATATTGAAGTTTTTGAGTTTGACTCCTATGCCAAAGTTTGGTTGATATACTGTAGATGTCGTTCGGTCAAAATTTTGAATCTCTTGAAATTGCCCAGCTCCAAAACGAAGAAAGAATTTTGATATATAACTGGCTTCTATTCCCATTTTGGGGTCTATTGAGACGGTATTTGATTTAATCACCGTATTTCTTTTTCCATCGAAAGTCGCTTCTAAATCCATAGCGATAAGGAGTCCAAATTTCTTTTTGATATATACCTGATAGCTGGCACCGAAAATGGCTCTTGGTAATGTGATTTCTATTGAGTTTTCGGGAATGACGTTGCCAGTTTGTGTGTAAATATCAGCGACTAGATCAGTATTGTGCGACCAGGAGTTGTAGGTGCCGGTGATATCACGAAGCATCAGGGCAAGGTTTAATAGCTTGTATGACTTTGTTGCACTTAGGTCTAAGCCATAGCCCCACGCAGAAGCGAAGTTTCCGGCATGCCGATAAATGATTTTTGCATTACCACCTACATCAATGCCCCCCAATATGTCAAGTTTCCGAGCATACGAAAACAAAAACGCATAATCAGAGGCAGAAAAGAATTGGATATTATCATAGTTGAGCGCACCGTTGGCATCGTATAAAAATCTCGTATCCGGTATGTCGTCTATACCAAAGCGTATGACAGAAAAGGCCAATGCGCTTACAGAATCAATTTTAGTTGCAAAGCCCAAATAGTCATAATTCGCAATTCCAGCGAAATACTGGGCATGCATAAGTGAAACATCGTATTTGTATTCGAGACGAGTAAGACCGGAAGGGTTCCAATAGCCGGCACTTACATCGCTGGACACAGAAGTAAAAGCACTAGCCATACCCAATGCACGTGCATTCACTCCAATAGCCAAAAATTCATTACTGTATTTTGGTGTGTTGGATTGAGCAAAGGAGTTGGATATACATAGCCATCCCAGGATGGCGGCAATGACTATTCTCACGTGCATCAATTAAACTATATTAACAAATCTAAATACTCTCACTTAGCTATTCAATTATATTCTATGAGTCTAATTAATTTCTCGTTTGATTTAGGATTAAAGGGGTTGAAAATGGTCAGCAATTCACTGCATGTTTTACTGTATAACATCAAAATGAGTGTAATAAATTATAATTATTCTAATAAAACATTGAACATAGTAAAGAATATTAACGAATTGTAATTTTTTTCACCCAGTACTTGGCCTTGCAAGGTACTATTCCGTATAGAGTTAGCAAGGTCAAAAAGAATTTCAAAACATGAGTCGGACTTTACTCAAGTTCGACTCTTTTTAAACTCACAAAAATTCAAGACTATGATTATTTTAATTTTTCTCTTGCTCGCACTAGTCTTCCAGTTTGTTGGAAGCTTAATGAATTGAGTAAAGCCCAAGACAATTGGATATGAAGATAGAAAACACACAAGTACAGATGAGAAAGGGCATTCTTGAATTTTGCATTTTGCAAATCATTTCGAGAGGAGAGGTATATGCTTCAGATATGCTCGATGAACTCACCTCAGCCAAGATCATGGTAGTAGAAGGAACATTATATCCTTTGCTTACTCGCTTGAGAAAGGCTGGATTGGTAGATTACAAATGGGTAGAGTCCAAATCGGGGCCGCCTAGGAAGTATTATACCATCACTGATGAGGGCAATGAGTTTTTAGGTAAATTAGATGATACCTGGAAGGAATTGATGACGTCTACTAAAAAAATCAGTGCAAAAAAGATGTCTAAAACCAAAGCAGCTAAATCATGAAAACCATCAACGAAACTATAAACCGAAATTCCCCAATGGATGCCATTCTGTTGGATCAAGCAAAAAATAAAAGACAATGAAGAAAAATATTAGTATCAATATAAGCGGTATTATTTTTCATATTGAAGAAGATGGATATGCTCAATTGAAAGAGTATTTAGAAACCATTAACGACTACTTTTCTAACTATGAAGATAGCGCCGAGATCATTGCAGATATTGAAAGTAGGGTGGCAGAAATATTCTTATCCAAACTCGATGATGGTAAACAAATCATTAACCAGGATGATGTTCAATCATTGATTGATACAATGGGAACTGTTGCTGATTTCGAAGCGCTTGAGGACGATGAGCCAGCGCCCGAAAAGGAAAAACCTACTGCGGAAGAAAAGCAAGAGGAAAAAGAAAAGCATAAAGAAGAGCAACGTGCGCAGGACGCTGAGGACCCAGGAAAGCAAAAGCTTCACCGTGATGAAAAGAGAAAAGTCATTGGTGGAGTAGCTGCTGGTATCGCTTATTACTTCAGCATTGACCCACTTTGGATTAGACTGATAGCTGTTTTGCTTCTGCTCAACATATTTGTGAGCTTTATGAGTGGAGCGGTACTTATGGCTTATATTATTCTTTGGATAGTCATCCCTGGATCGACTTCTCTGGGTGATGATGAAGAAGTGAAAAAGATGTTTCGAGACCCTGACAATCAGGTGTTGGGAGGGGTGTCTAGTGGTATTGCGGCTTATTTCGCTGCGGACGTCACTTTGATTCGATTAATTTTCGTCCTGTCGATTTTTCTTGGTGGAACTGGTCTGATCATTTACATCATATTATGGATGATTACACCTGTAGCCAAGTCTCTTACCGACAAAATGCAGATGCAAGGAGAGCCGGTTACACTTTCAAATATTGAACACAACGTAAAGAAAAGTTTAAAACAAGAAGAAGGTGAAGAAAGTGCTGTGGCGAAAGTGTTACTTTTTCCATTTAGATTGATAGCTGCCTTGTTTACAGCCTTAGGAGGTTTATTGGGACCTTTCTCTAGGGTGTTGATGGACGTGGTCAGAGTCTTTGCTGGTATTGTGGTGACTATGATCGGTGTATCTGGCATGATTAGTTTGTTTGTTGCCGCTGGTGTATTGCTAGGGTTGTTTACAGGCTTTGGTGATTGGATTAGTGCTACTTTTCTGCCAGCTGGCATCTTGGCTGAAAGCGTTTCTGGGTTTACTTTTCTAGCTGTTTTCCTGACTGCCTTTATTCCGTTTTTAGTGTTGTGCTTGTTGGGAATTTCTATTGTAACTAAGCACATGGTGCTTCGAGCTCCGTTAGGTTGGTCCATTTTTGGTGTCTGGGTCATCTGTTTGATCAGTTTGTCCATAGCTGTACCTAGTGTGATCGGGGAGTTTAAAAACGAAGGCTCTTATAGTGAAACCAGAACTTTTGATTTGAATCGCTCAGAACCGATACTGATGACCTTGGACTATGTAGATTTTAGCGGGATAGATGCTACCAGTCTGAAGTTGCGAGGTACAGAAGATTCAATTCTGCGATTGGATATGAGGTATGAAGCACATGGGAGATCTCGTCAGGAAGCGGAGGAAAATGCTCAAATGATCACGTATCAAGTACGACAAAAAGGAAATGAACTCATTTTTGATTCGGATTATTCTTTCAAAACCAGATCAAAGTTTAGAGCTCAGGAATTGGATATGACGCTATATATTCCATACAATCAGAAATTTGTGATGGACGATGATATGGTTGATATCATTGAACACACTTTCAATCGGAATGGCTATAGAAGCTGGCAGATTACAACAAGTAACGAATGGATCTTCACAGAGAATGGGTTGAATTGCCTGACTTGTAGTGAAAGATACAATTCTCGAGGCCTGATAGATCGTGGGGACCGAAAGGATACAAGATCAAAATCTAAGTCTAAATCAAAAAGAAAAGAAAAGTATAAGGTGAAGTCCTACGATGGTGAGCCTATGAATTTCGATATCAGAGATTTTGATGAACTAGAGGTAGGAGGCATTTACAACGTTTATATCACCCAGGGAGAAGATTATGCCATAGAAGTAAAAGGTAGAGAACGGTACAAGCAGGATGTATTGATTAAGAAATATGGAAACATATTAGAGATCGATATGGCCGGAAGAAAATGGGACATTATCAAGGATCTAGATGATGAATTCAGACTGGATGTATTTATTACCATGCCTGGATTGGAAAAAATTAATAGCAAAGGATTATCCTACTTTGAGCTTAAAGATTTTGAAGTCGATGATTTGGAAATTGACCTGGGAGGAGCTTCCTCAGGTGAAATGAATTTGGAGGCCAGGGAGCTAAAAATTTATCTGAATGGTGCCAGTTCTTTGGATCTGGACGGAGAATCTGAGTATCTGGAAGTAGATGTATCTGGAGCTTCTACACTCAAGGCTTACGACCATGAATCTGAAACTGCGGAGGTCTCTGCCTCTGGTGCCTCGAATGTCCGAGTGAATGCTAATCGTCGACTTTCGGTAGATGCCAATGGTTTGAGTACTGTCAGATATAAAGGAGATGCTGATGTGAATGTCATCAATGAAGATGAGCTGAGTACGGTGAAAAGATCAGGTCGCTAAACAAGAACACATTTCAAGTTTATAGTCTAACCCTGACGTCTCGATATCAATCGGGAGTCAGGGTTATTTTTTTAACAAGGTTGTTTCAATCTAAATTCTGACCTGTAATCTCTCTATATACCTTTTTTCTGTACTCCTGAATGTCTTTTTTAGATTGGGTGAGGAAGCTGTCAGTGTATTTTTTGTACTTCGAGGTTTGACTAAGCAACTTTTTAAAATTAGATATTGCAATTTCTTGAGAATCAAATTTTATCAAATCAACCAAGTTAACTGCAGGTTTGGGTTGAGTAGAAGAATTATCTCTCAATTTATCTACAACCTTCTGATAACGTAAAGTTTCACTCTTGAATCCATTTAACTTTTCGCTTGCTTCTGGGTGATTGATTAACTTTTCCCAACTTAGAAATAATAATGCATCAATGACTCCTTGATGGGCTTTTTTTAAAAGTTCCTCATATTTATTGCTTGCCTTGTATAAGTCATAGTGCAAAGTTCTATCATAAATTAATTTTCTAAAATCTGTATCTATTTCCTTCAGGACATTTGTGAATTCTTTTTTAATTATATCTGGCTTTTCCTTAAGCTCTTTGCTGAGTTTTTTCAAGTTAGACTCAACCTCTTGCATATCATTTTCAGTACTCTTCACCAGTTCAGCTAATTCTTTATTTCCACCCAGGCTACCACCAAACAGTTTTTCTTTCCAGCCTAATTTTTTAGTGAATTCAGCAAGATTGTTTTTCAGGTAATCCGCCTGATTATTTAATTCTAAAATCTGAGATTCCAGCTTTTCAAATCGCTCCTTTTGCACTGCTATGAGTTCATGAACCTTCTGTTTTTGATTTTGATTAAGTTCAACGAATCAAATATATATTGATTAGTCAAAAGGATCAGACCACTTTTCATCGGTGTAGATGTTACCGCCTGTCAATGTTTTCATAAAGGCCAGTACGGCTTCTTTTTCTTGTTCAGTAATGGCTAAGTTTCGAACCATATCATCACCGCCTCCACGACGGCCGTCTCCGCCGGAAAGTCTGCGATCCGTATTGTTGCCCATCGGTACGCTTTCATAATGATCAAGTACAGCGTTAAAGTCTGCAGAAAAACCATTGTGCATAAATGGCCCATTGGCTGTGCCATCCATGCCGAAAAGATCCCTCAAGGATGGAGATCGGGTCACCTGAGTATCCGTACTGCCATCTAGAGCGGTAATCATGCCATTGTTCCTGGAATCTGGATCTATATCAAATTCGGGTGCACGGTGACAGGTGTTGCAGTCCAGACCGCCGCCTACTCTTACGCCTTGGTTATTCAGATCAGCTCTTTGCATGAATAGTCTTTTGCCTTCATTTTCTAAATCAGTGAAATTGGTAAAGTTGTCATTGTTGTTGCTAGCAGATGCTCTGCCTATATCATATTTCGAATCAAAAGAAACGATACTTCTGATGAATTGTGCAAGCGCGTTTTGCATACGCGCTTCTGTGACTTCACTGTCTCCATATGCCAGTGTAAATAGTTCTTGATAGTGACCTTCAGCATTCAATTTATTAATGAGACTATCAAAATCTGCGTCTCCATTTTGTCCACTAAACCCCATCTCCACATGATCCTGAATGGGCATAGTAGTCTGCTCTTCCAGGCTGCTTGCCCTTTCGTCCCAAAAAAAGTTCTCCTCTTCTGCAAACCTTGCATTGACCAAGCGCATGCTATGACGACCGGTGATGCCATTTACGCCAGGTGATGCGATGGCTTGATCCCCAAAGGCAAAGGCTTGTTGATGACAACTGGCGCATGAAATGGTATTATTTGAGGAGAGCTTTTTGTCATAAAACAATACTCGACCTAAAAGTGCACCACCGTCGGTGATGACGTTGTTGCCTGTATTGTCTTCATTGATATAATCTGGAATACTCTGATTCGCGTAATTCGGGAGGTTTGTTGGATCGAGGTTGTCTCCGAATGTAGCCATCACCATTTCGAAGGAGAGATCTGGAGATACATCTATTTCATTAGACTCTGTTGAGTCACAAGAAGTAAAATAAAGTGAAAGTGCTAGTATAGACAATTGAAAAAATGTACTCTTCATATCACGTGTTTATTAGTTTAATATAAAACGTGAAAAGAGAATTGAACCCTCCAGTGGTTTATAGAGTATTAAGTAGTATTCGTCTAATATTTAATTCATTTGGTCGAACGCTACAACGTTGTTACTTGCCTTCGTCGATGAAGGAGGCCAATTTATTGATCTTGGATTCGCGTGGAGTTCCTCTGGTGGCCCATAGAATTTTCCCTTCTGGATCTAGGATGAAAAAGTAAGGAGTATCTTTTCTTCCGAGCATATCCAGAACTTTCTGATAACTTTTCAATTCACCAGTCTCAAAAAGGGTATGTGGTTTGAGTACCTCATCCATTTCATTGAGCATTTTGTTTTTAACGACGTCCTTTAAGGCCACTGTCATGCCACTAAACATGTAAACAAAATAGGTGTTTATATCATAGCTGATTTGTAAGCCAGGAGGCTCTGCTATAAATTTTTGATAAATAGGCACTATCCAATTAGGCATTTTATCTGCTGACTTTTTGTTGTACGAAAGTCCTATGATTGAATATTTCCCTTTGATGTCTTCCGGGAGGTTTATCTTATTGTCGGATAAGTCCTCTGTTAGCATATCTGGAAAAATCGAACCAATAGCATCCGATTCTTGCGCAAAGCTGTTTACAGTATAAAGAATACTTAATAAAAATGCGATTACTTTCATGAATGACTGTTTATGGTAAGTAAGGTATTCAATATTGCTGAAGTAATCATACTTATAGAGTAAGGATGTTGGTTGCGTATAGTCATGTATTAATTGAATAAATTTACCAACCGATGCAACCTCAGGCCATCATTCCGCATCTAGTCCATGAATTCATAACCAATGGGTTTTAAAATAGGTCAAATAAACTCCGAATCAGAACTGATACGTCAGTGCAAGCACCAAGATAGGCGTGCGCAAAAGCTGCTTTATGAGCAGCAAGCACCTTTGATGCTCACAGTGTGTAGACGGTATATCAGCGATGCAAACATGGCTGAAGAGATGATGCTCAGTGGATTTGTAAAAGTGTTTGGTAAGATTGATCAATTTAAGAATGAGGGTAGTTTTCAGGGTTGGATCCGAAGAATCATGGTAACTACTTGTTTGGAATGGATTAGAAACAATAGGCAGTTGTATATGGAAGTAGATTTGGATGAAATTAATCCAGCTGTGGATTTTGAAACTGCAGATCAAAACCTTGAAGCGGAAGATTTGATGCAGATGATTCAGGAACTACCACAAGGGTATCAAACTATTTTTAATCTGTATGCAATTGAAGGATACAATCATAAAGAGATTGCAGAACAACTGGAGATTTCTGTTAATACTTCCAAGTCACAGTTAAGCAGAGCGAGAAGTTTGCTGCAGAAAAAATTAGCGGAGAACGAAAAAGAACTTAAAAAGAGAGACAATGGAAGCTAAAGAGACGGATAAGTTATTTCGAGATAAACTAAAAAATTCTCCATCTGTGCCAAAAGCAGACAATTGGGATAAGCTGGAGTCCATGCTGGATGATCAGGAAAAAGTCTCTGCTTTTTCTGTGTGGCATGTCGCGGCAGCCTTGTTATTATTGGTTGTCTCCGGATGGATAATTTTCTTTTGGGGCACTGAAACACCGACTGAGGATCAAGTCGCACAGATCGAAATTCCGTCGGAATCTCTGAATGATAGCCACCAAATAGTTCCTGAAAAAGTCAATGATGTCAAAAAGGAAGTAGTTGTTGACGAAGAACCTATGCCAGTGGTGAACAAGCAAAAGAAAGAGGAGAAAGTAAGCTCAGTTGAACCTGAAAAAACTGTAATTGAAGTAGAAAATGAGCCGGAAGTAAAGCGTGTTGAAATAACTGAAACCTCAGTTCCTGAAGGAATTCAATTGGCAGAAAATCATATTGAAACTACGGAAATAGAAGATCAGCCCAAAAAGAAGAAAATTAAATCCATCAAAATCACATATAAACGTGGCAGTAGATCACAACCAAAACCAGAGGAAATGTTGGCTAAGCAAGAAGCTGATACTACCGGAGGTAAAAAAATTAAAGAACTATGGGACCAAACCCGTGAAATAAAACCTGGGGACTTGTGGGCAGATATCAGAGATGCCAAAGACCACCTCTTTAAAAGAAACTCAAAAAAGAATAACGTCAAAAACTTAAATAAATAATACAATGAAAAAAATAGGACTAATTATACTCTCATTAGTCCTTGCATTAGGAGCAAGGGCTGGAGATCCTGTAAAAGAGGATACAGTAGTAATTGAATTTGGTGAACGTAGTAAAATGATTATTTATGCTGAAACTCAGGAGGACCTCAAGGATTTGAGTGATTATGATATCAACACGATGATAGGTGAACTTAATGCTAATCTAGACTCGACAGCTACTGATTCGGAAGAAGTGAGTATAGTGGAAGATTCTGATAAATATAGAATCAATAAAGATGTGGATACTGATGTAGATAATAAGCCTCTTAGTTATTATGGTGATGATCGATACGATGATAGTGATAGATATGAGCAGCGTGGTAGTCGTCAAGATTATGGTAGTCGCCATGAGGATTATGACGACAATGATTATGTGATAATTGATAGAGACCGTAGCAGAAAAAGGAGCAGTACTTATGGCTCCTTCCAAGCCGAAATTGGCTTGTCCAATTGGCTTCAAAATGGTTCATTTCCTGACGCTAATAACGAATTGCATTCCGTACGACCGTTATGGTCTTGGTATTTTGGTCTAGGAGGAATGAATCATACGCACTTTGGTGGAGCCATGTATCTCGACTGGGGCGCTAGTATTACCTGGAATCATTGGAAAATGGAAAATGATAATGTGGTGATTTATAAGGGAGATTCTTCAATCATTTTCGAAGAGGATCCTTTGATAGACGGCAAAATGACAAAATTATCGGCCTGTTATATCAATACTACAGTCGTACCTATGTTTGATTTTAGTCATAATAGAAATAGAAGGTCTGGTAGTCGTTATGGATTTAGTAAATATCGAAGAAAAGGTTTTAGAGCAGGAGTTGGAATGTATATGGGCTATCGACTGGATAGTTGGACTCGAGCCAAATATAAATTCGATGGAAGTGAAAAGGACGACAAGGAAAAGAGTAACTATTTTCTGAACAATTTCAGATATGGTATTCGAACACAAGTAGGTTACAAGGGCATGGATATTTTCTTCAACTATGACCTTAATAAAGTATTTGCAACTGGTAGAGGCCCTGAGTTGAACGCCATAAGCTTCGGATTTATACTATAGATAAAGATAGACAGGTATCGATTACTTTTCGATACCTGTTTGTTTTATTGAGACGCTGCGTCTTTAGCAGCTTTTTTGGCCGCCTTTGCTCGGTCTTTTTCGATTTTCTTTTTTGATTTCCCTAATGGGCCCAAGAAATGTTTAGGATTCTCTTCGAAATGGATCAATAATTTGTCCAAATCCTGGATGGTCTTGTTGAGGTTGTTGTACAATGAATCTTCTTTCAAAATTTTCCCTACAGTGCCTTTACCTGCATTAATATCATCCAACAGCAGTGTCAATTCTGACAGTGTTCCGTTCAATGAATTTAGCGTGCTATCGAGTGGCAATTCTTTGACCATATTAATTGTAGAATCTGTATTGAGTAGAATTGGTTCTAACATGTCAACCTTAGTGTTCACATTAGCTAGCAATGTATTTACTCCATTCAAAGTCTGTTTGAGGTTTTGATTGTTTTGTCTTACAAAAAGGTTAACACCCTTAAGTGTTGTGTTGAGTGATTGTAACACCGCCTTAATATCTTCACCAGCTCCCTCCATGCCAAGAAGTATTTCATTAATTCTCCTGATTGTTACTGCGAGGTTAGCGGTAATAGGTTCGGCACTTTCAAATAGTGCTGCTAAACCTTTGTCTATATCGGACCTTAGGGTATCCCCACTTTCCAGCGGTTTAGTTAAGTCACCAATTTGCAATAATATAGCTTTGCTACCTAAGAAATCGCTATTTGTCAACTGGGCTATTGTAGAGTCTCCAAGGACTACATTCTCGTCTACATCCAGTTCTACTATGATCCTATTATCTCTCTCCTGCAATATTCCTATGGAACTCACCCGACCTACGGCATAGCCATTTACAATGACAGGATTAGAAACATTCAATCCATCAATGTTTTTGTAAAGCACATAATATTTGTTGGTAGGAGAGAAAAAATCTTTCCCTTTAAGATAATTGAAGCCGAGATAGAGAATGGCACTTGAGATGATGGCGAACAAGCCTACTTTTACTTCTTTGCTCACGTTTAGGTTTAATTTTTAGATTCTATTTCGGTTTTGTAATCGCGAAATGCACGGTAAATGCCTGATGCGATATAGGTTTGTTGCAATTTATCATTTAATTCTTTCTCCTCCTTGGGATTGCTCAAAAATCCGGTTTCCACTAATATACTTGGCATGGCCGAACTCCAAAGTAAATATAGACTCGACTGTTTTACACCTCGACTCTTCCTACCAACACGGTTTTTGAATTGATCTTCTACGTTTGTGGCCAGGAGGATGCTTTGTTCCTGGTAGACCGATTGGGTGAGAGAAAAAAGTATATAAGACTCTGGTGAGTTAGGATCAAAGCCTTGATAAGTTTCTTCATAGTTTTCCTCCAAGAGGATGACCGAATTTTCTCTTTTAGCTACTTCAAAATTCCTGTCAAAGTTTTTAAGTCCCATAACATAGGTTTCAGTACCATGCACTTCATTGCTCCAAGGTGCGTTGTTGCAATGAATGGAGATAAAAAGATCAGCGTCATTTTTGTTGGCTAAATCCGATCGTTCAAAAAGAGTTGGGAAACTGTCGTCTTGTCGGGTGTAAATCACTTCAACATCAGGCATGTATTTATTGATGATTTTACCAGTCTCCATGGCGATACTTAGTGCAATGTCTTTTTCTTTGGAATAGGAACCGAAAGTACCAGGGTCTTTACCTCCATGACCCGCATCAATTACAATTTTTCTAATGGTTACATCCTTTACTCCAGTGTAATTAAAAGAGCTTAAAATAAACAGAATCGAAAAAAATGCTATTGCAAAAATATTTTTCATCCAGATACGCTAGTTATAAATGATATTGGCAATATTTTTGTAAAAATGTAAATTTTTACTCGTAACTGAAAACCCCTGGTGCGCATTATCAAGTACGTAGTCCTATTTCTTTTTCTCATTTCCGCTAGGTTTTCAGCTTTTAGTCAGGTTCCATCCCTAGATACTGCACAAATTCTGCAGCAATTGCCACAATTGGTTGATTCTTTGGCTCTTCGTGACTCTTTGGTGAATCATCCGGAGTATTTACCATTGATAGCAGATTCAGCGCAAATGATATTAGGAGCCGATGCTTCCGTTATAGATAGTTTGGCTGAATCGCTAGGCATAGATCCTGCTCTGATAGATAGTTTATCAGAAACCGTGCCTGAAGCGGTAGCTCCCAAACCTAAAGGAGATATTGAGACAACCATAAACTATAACGCCAGAGACTCAATATTTTTTGATTTACAAAATCAAATGATGTATCTGTACGGTGAATCCAAAATAGACTACGGAGATATATCATTATCTGCAGAACGTATTTCATTGGATTGGGTGACGAATTCTATTCAAGCCAACTATGTCTTAGACACGGCGGGCCGAAAAGTGGGGAAGCCCATATTTACTGAAAAGGTGGACGTATATGAAACTGATGATATCAAATACAATTTTAAATCGAAGCGAGCGCTGATTAACGGGGTGATCACCGAGCAGGATGGTGCCTTCATGCATGGTGAAAAGGTGAAGAAAAATGAAAAAGATGAAATGTTTATCAAAGGGGCCAAATACACCACATGTGATCATGCCTATCCTCATTACTATATTAAAGCTACTAAACTGAAAGTTATTCCCAATAACAAAGTGGTCTCAGGTCCATTCAACTTGTATTTTGGCGAAATTCCTACACCCATTGGTTTTGCGTTTGGTATGTTTCCTCAACCGAAAGAGAAAGCTTCCGGTATAATATTTCCGTCATATGGAGAGGATCAAAACAGAGGGTTCTTTCTGAGAAATGGGGGCTATTATTTCGATATCAACGACTACATGGATTTGAAACTAACAGGAGATATATTCACTAATGGCAGTTATGGCCTGCAGAGTGTCTCTACTTACAGAAAGAGATATGCATTTTCTGGTAACTTCAATTTGCGTTACAATAAAACCAATAGCACACAGTTTGAAGATGATTCGTTTTCAAAAGATTTTTGGTTAAACTGGTCCCATAGTCCACAATCAGTGGGGACGTCTAGATTTTCAGCTTCTGTTTCAGCAGGTACATCCACATACTCGGCAAACGCTAATAACGTAGGTTATGAATATCAACAAAGTGTAAATGCGCAGTTTAACTCGAATATATCGTATTCTAAAACTTTCCAAGGCACACCATTCAATCTAAGTTTGAATGCCAGACATAGCCAGAATATAAGTACCGAAATTGTCAATGTGACCTTGCCGGAATTGAGTTTCAATATGAATAGGATCTATCCATTGAAGAATATGGTAAGCTCAAAAAATGGGATTTTGAGTAAACTGGGTTTCTCATACAACCTTGTGGCTAAAAGTGAATTGTCCAATGGGCCTGTTTCCAATCCTAGTTTCAATGTGATTAATAGGAACCCAATGGATGATAGTGTCATTGGTTTTAGCTCAGATAATCTAGCTACTTTGTTTGATAGGGCAAAACTTGGAGCAAGACATACTATTCCAATTGCCACTTCATTTAATGTGATGAAGTATTTGACTGTAAGTCCAAGTTTCAACTATACAGAAGTGTGGTATCCTAAAGAACTGCAGTATACGTACGATCCAGTAGAAGAGGGAGTTAGTGTGGATACTTTGAGGCAATTTTCCAGAGCCGGATGGTATAGCTCCGGGGCGTCTGTCTCCACACGATTTTATGGGATGTATAATTTTGGGGGTGGTAAAGTCAAAGCTATTCGTCATGTAATTACACCAAGTATGGGCTTCAGTTATAGCCCTGATTTTGGAGACCCATCTAAAGGTCATTATAGTGAAGTTCAAATTGATGAGAATGGCAATACACGTAAGTTGTCAAAATATGAGGGTTTTGCTTATGGAGGGCCTCCCCAAGGTGAAAATGCCAGTCTGTCTTTTTCTATGAATCATAACATAGAAATGAAAGTGAAAGCCAAAAATGATTCTATTGAAGAATACAAAAAAGTGAAAATATTTGACAACTTGTCCATGTCTTCAGGCTATAATTTTCTAGCAGATTCTTTCAACTTAAGCAATATCAATTGGAATGCTCGAACCAGTTTATTCAACCGTGTAGTCAGTATCAACATGAGTGGAACTATAGATCCCTATGTATATGTGTTGGATAGTATAGGCGCTAATGACCAGGTTTATCAGCGACGGATTAATCGATTGGCTTGGGATAATGGAGAGGGACTAGGGCGATTAACAAGAGGAAATGTGGCCATCGGTCTAAACCTCAAACCTAAAGGAAGTAATTCAAAAAACGATCAACAAGGATCTGGTGCCGGAATGAATCCAGACCATATCAATAACTCGGATCCTGACAACCCATTTTTGCCGGGAATGGAGGAAAATCAAATTGCAGGAAATGTCAATCAGTTTATATCCCGTGACCCCAATCAGTATGTGCCTTTTGATGTGCCATGGGCGTTGAATGTGAACTATGCATTTAATTACACGAAGAATGGATTTAACGATCCGGTGATAACACAAACATTGAATTTTAATGGTAATCTGAGTATTACCGATAAAACCCGAATTGGTTTTAATTCTGGGTATGATATTAAGAATAAGAAGTTTACCGTAACTCGGTTGAATATTGGAAGAGACTTGCATTGCTGGACACTTAATTTCAACTGGGTTCCATTTGGCCCGCGGCAATCTTATTTTGTCGAGATACGGGTAAACTCTCAGTTGCTGAAAGATTTAAAACTGGATAAAAAGAGCCGTTCCACGTATACCAGTTTTTAAGGTCTACCCAACTTCATCACTTTTTATAATTTCCTAATAGAGAAGAGATATAAACCTCTAGAGGATTATATGATATTCGGGTTAGCTTTGCCTGCCTACTATGAATTACAATAACTCAATTTTCACGCTTCAATTCGCTCTGCTATGTTTGAGTGGATTTCTGTTTTTCGGAAGTTTCAATATGATTATTCCTGAGCTTCCGTCATATCTGGATGGTTTAGGAGGGGGAGAATACAAAGGGTTGATTATTGCCCTATTCACAGTGACGGCAGGATTGTCCAGACCCTTCAGTGGTAAGTTGGCTGATAAAGTAGGACGAATCCCAGTGATGGTGGTCGGCGCATTGGTGAGTGGCATTGCCGCTTTGATCTATCCATTGGTTACTGGTATAATAGGATTCTTTGCTTTGAGATTTTTCCATGGTTTTTCTACTGGATTCAAACCGACTGGCACATCAGCTTATGTGGCCGATATTGTACCCGCAGATAGAAGAGGAGAGGCTATGGGGATTGTGGGGTTCTTTAGTAGTTTAGGTATGGCGGCCGGCCCGGCGATTGGATCATTCATCGCGTCGAGCGCAGGCCTGAATGCGATGTTTTACAGCTCTTCAGCTTTTGCGATTCTTTCTGTTTTGATTTTGATTGGGATGAAAGAGTCACTGAAAGACCGCGAGAAACTATCTGTCAGTCATTTTTATGTCAAACCCAATGAAGTCTTTGAACCGAATGTAATTTCACCTTCATTGATGATGATGTTGTCGGTGTTTTCCTTTGGTGCGATTCTCACCGTAATACCTGATTTGAGTGATCAACTTGGCTTCCCTAATAGAGGACTGTTTTTTACCTTTTTCACTATTGCTTCCCTGTTAGTGAGAATTGTAGCGGGTAAGGCTTCAGATAAGTATGGACGCATTCCTGTTTTGAGAGTGGGTAGTATGATTTTGTTGGTGGCCATGTTGCTATTAGCTAATACGGATAACCAAACCATGTTTGTAATCAGCGGGGTTGCTTTTGGATTAGGGGTAGGGATTTGTTCTCCTACCATTTTTGCCTGGACGATCGATTTGAGCAACGAAGCCCATCGGGGTAGAGGAATTGCTACCATGTATATTGCACTTGAGATTGGGATTGGAATGGGTGCCTTCTTATCGGGTTTGATTTATAATAATGAACTAGCCAATATCTCCTTGGTTTTTTATATTGCTTCGGCTACCGTTTTAATTGGGCTCATCTATTTATATTCGAATCCAGTTAAGAAATTGGCATTGGCCGGTAAAGCAACATAAATGAAAGACGAAAAAACAGCCCAGATTCTCAAGTACTTATTTATTGTTATTGCGGTAGCTGAGCTACTCAGTCATGCCATGGAGTGGAGTTGGCTCAATCAGTTTACCAAACCGCTGTTGATGCCTGTATTGTTGGTGTATTTTCGTAAGGGCTTGAAGGGCCCAGTGAATCTATCCTTTATTCTAGCTGTATTTGCCTTGCTCTTTTCTTGGTTTGGAGATGTTGCCTTGATGTATGTGGCTCAAGCCGATTGGTTCTTTTTGCTAGGGCTTGGGTCTTTCGCAGTCGCACAAACGCTTTATTTTTTCTCTTTCAAAAATGCTAAAACTCAAGGTGGTGGAGATAATTTTGCCCCAATCCAGCATGTGTTTAATGTCTTACCATTCGTTGTATTTGCTATTGGCTTGCTGTACACACTTTGGCCTTCGTTAGATGGTTTGAAGCTTCCAGTAACCATCTATGCGATTTTGATCTGCATGATGGCACTTGGTGCAGTTTATAGAAATGGCCGAACCAATACGGAGAGTTTCAATCAAGTGGTCTTCGGTGCGATACTCTTCATTTTATCCGATTCACTCATCGCGATCAACAAGTTCTACGCCCCTATGGAAAATGCTTCCATTTGGATCATGGGTACCTACATCCTCGCCCAGTGGAATATTATTAATGGGTTGTTGAAAGGGTATGGTAGAGGGTGAGGTGTAATGCTTCTATTTCAATCGTGGCATGTAATTTAGTTTAAGTTTCGGCTACAAGATAGCCAAATCAATGAATTGCGCTACTCCTTTTTGATTCCATAGTGTAAAAATGAGATATGGCGAGGCTTCCACAATGCAAAGAGCTCTTATTTACAGCTGGATCACCATGAATTGATTATAGCATGTAGGTGCCTATTTTTCCCACCAATTCGTTTTGTAATTATCGCTATCATCATATTCTTCCCAACCATACTGTTTGAGTTCATCTTTAAATTCAAAGTAGCATTTACATTCGTCACCTTCTTCAAATTCTTTATAAAGATAGTCCCTGAAAGGGAGTTTCATGTGAGTTCCGCTAGGGTTGAATGCAAACATACATTCCCTTGATACGTCAGAGTTAAATCGGTCCCATGTGCCTACGAAAATGTTATTGAACTCTCTAAAATCACCAGATTCTGCCCAAAACATTTTCGGTTTTCCATCTCTTATTAGAAATGCAAGCGATCCGAGCCCTACAAATTTCCCATCACCTTCTTTGTCACCAGGTTCTTGAAGTTTATATTCAAATATCATTACATTAGCTTCCCAACCTGTTTTCACAGCATATTTAAGAGTTATTTCTCCCTTAAGGTCTCTAATGTTCTTGCCTAATCGACTTTTTCCAATTACGTTATAAGTCTTTTTAGATGATTTTGAAGCTGTCAAATGGAAATCAATCCTTCTGTTCTTTGGACCAAAAACTCCAATATAAGTCGACCAAGGATCGCCTTTAAGTCGAATTTGATTCGAGATGATGCTTGAAAAATCGTATTGAAAATATTCTTCATTATCCAATTCTTCCATGCGATATTGATCCCAGTTGCGATCAATAGTCACCGCTTCCCAACGTGTCGATATATCGGGTATCTGTGATAATAATTCGAAGGAGGATAAAATAAGAAATATGAATGTGAATATTTTCATCATTTTTAATTAGCTCAGTTTGTTAGATGATTGTTTTAAATTTTGGTCATTTTTTTCTCAAGAGTTTGTTTTAACGATTGAGAAATGTCTTCTTGTCTGATTATCGTAGAATTAATGCCTTTCCAATATGATGCGTCCTTTGCGTTGAGTCCATAGGCACTTTTAACCTCGAGAAGAAATTTTAATCCTTGCTCAAATTCTCCAATTCCGACAAATCTTTCTGTAAATCTGGAATAAAATTCATCTGGCTTTCCATTCATATTGATTGAGGAATCATTATTGTTTTTCATAGTTCTAATCAGACATTTAAAGTCTCCTGTTGCAATATATATAGCTAATCTTCTTGTTAAGATATTAGCATCCTTGGGATCAGAATTTTGAAAACAGGTGTTTAAGCAATGCTGTCTGTTTAGGTATTTATCCTTTGCTAATTGAGACCAAGCATTAGGACCAGTTTTAGATTTAATTAGATAAAGTTCGTGGGCTTCAGGATCACTTGCACCTGCATCATCCATGTATAGTAAATTTCTTCTTTTATGAGGGTCAAGGTTGCCACTTTCAATTTCGGCCATATAGAATAGAAATTCAGACATATACTGCATGGAATATCTATCAGTTGGATCTGTAGTTAAAAATGATTCACACAGATCAACTGCTTCTTTATATTCTCCCTTTTTCATAAGTGCAACCAATCTGTCATAATCGATAGGTTCAGCCGTTGCAGAATAACTGCCACAATCGCATTGAATATTTAAAGATTGAGAATACGAATGTTGAACTGCAAAAAGGATAATTATTGAGATTGCTATTCTATTCATTTTTAAGGTTTGGTGTTAGGCCTAACGTAATGATATCACACTGTGTGATATCCCCATTAAATTAATACATTTAATAATACACTAATTTCTCTCTGATATGCTGTGGTTAGGTCTAGCTGCTAAACAGACTGAATAACAAGGATAAAAGAATAGGAGGAAGATTGCAAGAGACAATGAATGCTCCTCGCTATGTCGTGTGACTAAAAGCCTTCTATAATGTAAGGAACAGCGTCATCGCCTTTGCTTGTCAAGGCGATCTGTTGGGTTGGGAGCTAATGTCGTGGGCACAGTCTGCCAGAATAAAGGGATTACCCGGATGCTGTTTCCCTCAGGTCAACATCACCGTGTAATGACGTTTCAATTTTTTGAACACAAAAAAGAGCCTTGATCCCGATAAATATCGAGATCAAGGCTCTTAATATCATAAATCCAAACTACTTATCAAGTAGCACAGAATTCTTTTAGTCTTTGATTCTTAGACGGCTCTCTCAACTTCTGTAGGGCCTTCTCTCTGATCTGTCTTACACGCTCACGTGTTAAGCCCATGATGTCACCAATCTCCTCTAGAGTGAATGGGTTGTCAGACCCGATACCGAAGCTCATTCTTACTACTTCTCTTTCTCTAGCGGTAAGCGTAGACAATGCTCTGATGGTTTCTACTTTCAACGAATCGTTGAATACCATCTGTCCATCCGTAGGAACGGTAGTTTTGTTTTCGAGTACGTCCAAAAGTGAACCAGACTCGTCTTCGCCGAAAGGAGCGTCCATAGACATTTGCTTCACTTCAGCACCGAGTGTATTTCTTACTTCGCTTGGCTTCATGTCCAGGATATCAGCCAATTCCTCTTCGGTAGGCTCTCTTTCATATTTCTGCTCTAGCTCAGCGTAAGCTCTTCTGATTTGGTTGATCGCACCAGACTTGTTCATTGGCAATCTTACGATTCTAGATTGCTCAGCAAGCGCTTGCATGATCGACTGACGAATCCACCATACGGCATAAGAGATAAACTTAAATCCTTTGGTTTCGTCAAATTTCTTAGCGGCTTTGATCAGCCCAAGGTTACCTTCGTTGATCAGGTCATTCAAAGGTAAGCTTCTATTTTGGTATTGCTTGGCCACAGATACCACGAACCTCAAGTTCGCTTTTACTAATTTTTCAAGAGCAAGATCATCTCCTTGTTTGATTCTTTGTGCTAACTCCACCTCCTCGTCAGGAGTAATCATCGGCACACTACTAACTTCAGTAAAATACTTTTCTAAGGTATGACTTTCACGTCTGTTAGTAATCGATTGTGTGATCTTCAGTTGTCTCATATGATATTGTTTTCCTTTTTTAGGGCTCTGTTCGCCTAGTACTAGTATAAACGAGCCCGCAAATTTAATATTTTATACGGTTTATTTCTAATAAGAGATTAACTATTCTGACATAATTAACACTCTTTTAAAAATAAAGTTCAAACATTAATGGGTGGTCAAAATTCCTAGGCTTGGCATCAAACTAATAAACATATCGCAAATATCCTATTGAAATTGTATTTTATGAGGATTTTGCTTGTGATTGGACTGGAAATATGGTAATATAAGAGTTCGTCTAATTTCAACTTCTAACTAAATCAACCATGGTAATGAACTTTAAAGGCGCTCGTGTAGAGCAAGATCAAGGTATCAAATATGAGACTATTGCCGACTACATGGCCAAAGACCTAATCACTTTTACTCCAGATCAAGAAATAGCAGAGGCCATAGATATCATGCTCAAAAAGAAAATTTCTGGTGGGCCTGTGCTCAACGAAAAAAGAGAATTAGTAGGTATGCTATCAGAAAAGGATTGTTTGAAAGTGCTAGTGCAATCGTCTTATCACAATATTCCGAGTGGAAAAGGTAAGGTTTCCGATTTTATGTCCAGCAATGTGAAAACACTGGAGATGGATATGGATGTAGTAGCTTGCGCCAATGAGTTCTTGAATACCTACTTTAGAAGGTTTCCGGTGACGGAAAATGGAATACTCAAAGGGCAAATTAGCCGGAGAGATATTATGCGAGCTGCTCAGAAGATAAAGTCTACGACTTGGTAATTTTCTTTTCTACATAATTCAATCTCCCCAACCCTCTTCTCCAAGAGGGAGTTCTTCCCCCTTAGAAAAAGGGGGGCTAGGGGGATTTAAAAAGGACTTACAATCATTTCAACCGATCCGGATTATCAGACAAAAAGGCTTTCCAGCTTTTGGCTGATGCCTGAGGCTTGCCTCCTTGATAATGGTGGCAAAGCGCCACAGCCAGCGCATCTGTAGCATCCAGAAGTTTGGGAATCTCTTTAAGTTTCAAGATGGATTGGAGCATAGCAGCGACTTGTTCTTTGGACGCATTGCCATTTCCTGTTACAGACTGTTTTACTTTTTTAGGCGCATACTCCGTGATAGGCACATCTTTGGTAAGTGCCGCAGCCATAGCAACTCCTTGTGCTCTGCCTAGCTTTAGCATAGATTGTACATTCTTTCCGAAAAAAGGCGCTTCCAGCGCTACTTCATCCGGTCCAAATTCCTCAATCACATGGGAGACTCGTTCAAAAATCTTCTTGAGTTTGAGTTCATGAGATTTATATTTGCTCAAATGAATGGACACCGAGTTGCAGTGTCGTCAGTTTACTGCCTTTCACGAGAATCACTCCGTATCCCATTACGGTGGTACCGGGATCTAGACCTAAAATGATTTTTTCTTTAGTTTTATTCATGGAGTTGGATAGCATTGCAAGATAGAAATATTACCTTTTATGAAAAGTGACAAGGCATCATATAATTACAAATGATTAGGGTATTAGTAAAACAAAAGGAGAGAGGTTTAAAGAATTTAATATGGTTCTTGTGGTCTCTTGGGTGTTGCCGGAGTGTTATATTCATTGTCGTTGGCTTGAAATTTAGCAATAACACAGAAGCGCTGAATATGCTAAAATCAGTTGATTTGGTCAACGGAATTGGGATGGCTTTTTGTATAGCACTACTACCATTGAATATAGGGATTGAAACTTGGAAATGGCAACATGTTTTGAAACCAATACAGTATCAGTCTTTCTCGAATTGTATGAAAATAATCCTTGCTGGTAAAAAGCTTGAATGTGATCAGCCCATTTGGAATTGGAGATGGATTTTCTCGCTATTTGGGATTATCAAGAATGAATAGAAATCAAATATTCGCAAGCTTAGCCATTGATCGATTTTTCACAACTGTTACCTACATTAATATTTGGTTTGATATCGGTATTCTTCTTAGTTGAACAAGGTCTTGAAATTCCTTTGGGTGAATTGAATGTTGTATTTGGAGTCGTCTTATTTATTGGTAATTGCGGCTATTGCTGGTACTTATTTTTTGCATGGTGATATTCGAAAATATTTTGTCGCTATTAATTTCGCATGATATTAAATCCATGATCACGATTGGGAGCTTGTCTTTTATTCGATATTTTGTTTTTGTTTCTGCAGTTTTATTTGATTTTCTGGGCTTTTGGTAGTCAGCTTCCTGTTTCTACGATTCTATATGGAATAATTCTGGGTGTTTCTAATCAAAACGTTGATTCCTAACTTATCGGTCCTCGGAGATTTGGTTAAGAGAGAGCTTTCAGCCACATTATTTTTTAGTTTTTTAGTTTCAGATTTGAGCGTAGTAATTTTTGCTGCTTTTGCAGTCTGGATGATCAACATAGTTTTGCCAGCTCTGATCGGTGTATTATTTGTGTCTGACCTCAAGAAATTGTTTTGATATATTGGATAGCTAGTGTGATAACCCTTTGCTATGGTGCGATATTGCTGTTTTTGTTATTGCTATGGCATTCGAGAAAATTTCCTGTTACTTTTCTTGAAAGCCATACAGATGTAAATGCTTCGGTTATCGTTCCGGTAAGGAATGAGTCAGCGCATATTGAAAGACTCATCAGATCCATTTTCATTAGTGCTTCAAAGCATCCTGAATTTGAAGTAATAGTGATTGATGATCATTCTCAAGATGAAACCAAATCAATAGTAAAGTCCCTGCAAGCCGAATTTGAAGAATTGAAATACGCAAAGCTGCCTGAAGAGCAAACTGGGAAAAAAGCGGCTATCACTTTAGGAACTAAACTAGCAGAAGCGGATTTGATTATTTGTACAGATGGAGATAGTGAAGTGTCTGAGACCTGGTTGGATGAACACAAACGGGCTTTCAGTAGCGGGGTGAAATTGGCTTTTGGGCCAGTAAAACTATTCAACGCTCAAAAGAATATATGGATTGATATGCTCAATCTTGAACTAGCTGCTTTAGTTGGCATTGGTGCTTCTACGATGAAAATGGGGAAACCAACTATGATCAATGGGTGCAATTATTCATTCTCTAAAGAAGCATTTTTAGAAGTAGGAGGGTTTGAAGGAAATGAGCATATTGCATCAGGTGATGATGAGTTTTTATTGAGGAAAATACATAAAGCTTTTCCTTACAAGATCAAATTCCTCAAAGGAGCTTTAGTAGAGAGCGAACCACCTGAAAGTTGGAAGACTTTCTATCATCAACGAAGGAGATGGGCATCTAAGTGGAAACAACATCAGGACATTTTTTCTTTATTAGTTCCCCTCGTTATTTTTTGCATGTATGGCGTGTGGAGTTGGATGTTAGTAGATTCAACTTTGACTGCTAATCCTCTTGGACTCTACATCATCGGCACAAAGTTTATTGTCGATTATGTATTTATATATTCTGTAATCAAGGTGCAGACGAATAGGTTGGCATTCGTGAGTTTTGTTTTACTTCAAATAATTTACCCATTTTATGTTGTATTCTTTGGGCTAGCTTCTAATTTTGGAACTTACAGCTGGCGAAACCGAACCCATAATATCTAATCCTAAACCCTGTCGAGCATGAGTGATCTCGAATTTGACATATTGGACGAATTGTATTTCTTAATTCATTACAATGATTTAAAGGAATCATTAGGTTTATCAGATGAAGACCTGAAACCAATTTTGGCTAAAATGGTTAGAAAAAATTGGCTTCGGTGTTATGATGAACCAGACGTCGAGTTGGATGCTGAGGGCATTGATATAGAGATTAACTTTAGGAATTATTACTACCTGGCCTCTAAAGAAGGTTTGAAGGCACACACGAGCTAAATGGGACAAACCAAAACCATAGAATCAGATCTTAAGGAACTGGAATTGAATGCACTGTTAGAGGTAACAGAGGCTATCAATAACAACTTGCCTGAAGAGTCTTTATATAAAATATACCACTTCACTTTGTTGGCGAATTTGAAGGTGAAAAAAACTTGCTTTGTTTGTTCATGCGAATGAAGGGTGGAATTGTAAGGTTTTTTTTGGTGTCGATGGTCAGGTTATCGAAAGTATACCTGTTGATAAATTCGAAGGAGAAGAAAAAGTAAAAACACTCGATAATACGGAATGCCAAGAGTTTGATCATGTGATTCCTGTGATGCATAAAAAGGAGTTGTTGGCTTTGGTGTTTGTTGGAGATATCGCAGAGATAGAGGCTGGGTTTACAAGTAATTCCGCAACTACCTTTTTGGAAGCATTGACAAATATTATTTTGGTGGCTATCGAGAACAAGAAGCTTGCACGCCAGCAGCTAGAGCAAGAGGCTTTTAAAAAGGAATTGGAAATTGCCAAGCAGGTTCAAAATTATTTATTCCCGAAAAATTTACCGACTTCAGATCAGTTCGAAGTGGCTGCCTACTACCAACCGCATCACAATGTAGGGGGTGATTACTATGATTATATTCCGATTGATGAAGATCAATTTTTGTTATGCATTGCCGATGTGTCGGGGAAAGGTGTGCCAGCTGCTTTGATGATGTCGAATTTTCAGGCTTCTCTGCATACATTGGTTCGACAAACTGATGATTTGAAAACTATAGTTGCTGAATTGAATCATCAGATTAAATTCAGTGGAAATGGAGAAATTTTCATCACTTTCTTTGCCGCTATTTATAGCAAATCAAGTGAACAATTGAGGTATGTGAATTGTGGTCATAATCCTCCCTTATTACAAGTGAACCTGAAAAAAGACGTGGAACTTACTAAAGGCACGACTGTGTTAGGTATGTTTTCTCCTTTGCCATTCATAGAAATGGGAGTCGTAGATGACTTGAAACAGTTTTATCTGTTTTGTTATACCGATGGATTGAACGAAGCGATAAATCCTAAAGAAGAGGAATTTGGCGAAGAGCGTATCATGAAAGCAATCAAAAGTGTGGAAAATTCTAAACCTCACGAACTCAATACAGCGATCATGAATTTCGTCAATGATTTCCGACAAGGACAGGACTACCGAGATGATGTGACCATATTGTCTGCCAAATTCAAAGCATAAATCTTTGGGCTTCTATTTCCATAGAATACCGCGAATCTTTCAATATCTATTCCCAAGGCAGCTGTGGCATGTACCAAACTTTGAAAACAAAATATTCCTAACATTTGATGATGGTCCAACACCAGAAGTAACAGACTTTGTATTGTCTACTCTACAAGAGTACTCTGTTAAAGCTACCTTCTTTTTATTAGGTGAGCAGCTGGAAAATCATATTGAGCTTGCCAAAAGGATGAGGGCATTTGGACATCAGTTGGCCAACCATGGATATAAACATCTCGATGGAAAGGAACTAACTACAAATGAATATTTTGCCAACAAAAACAAAGGACAAGATTTGATCAAAACGTTCAATGAAAACCCACTCTTTAGGCCGCCCTATGGGTGGTTTAAAAGAAGTGATAGGACAGTCGTTTGGTCTTTAATGGCCGGGGATTTTGATGGTAACTTGAATAAAGAAAAATGCCTTGCGATGTTAAAAACCAAGACACGAGTTGGGGATATTGTGGTTTTTCATGACAATGAAAAATCGTTCGATAAATTGAAATGGGTGTTGCCCAGGTATCTTCAATTCTGCGTTGATCAAGGATTTCAATTCGATTTAATTCCCCAAGAACTATGATAGAATCTTTTGCTATTGGATTGGTTTTGATTTGGGTTTTCTTTTTGTCCATGCTTCAAGTGTTGAAATTTGATAAAAAAGGAAACTCTAGAAATTCCAAAAATCCTTTCGTATCTATTCTAATATCAATAAGGAACGAAGAAAAGAATATGAAAGACCTTTGTGAAAGTCTCAACAAATTGTCATACCCACCCTCCAATTTCGAAATCTTGTTTGGAGATGATGATTCCGAAGACAAAACCCTGGAAATACTACAAAAATACAAGCCTCTAAATGCTGCAATTTTTGGCTTTCACGGCGAAGCAGACGCATTCGGAAAGCAAAAAGTCCTTTCTCAATTGGCAAAAAATGCAAAAGGAAGTTATCTAATGTTTACCGATGCTGACATGCAATTTCACCCAGATTGGATACAAGGAATGTTGAGGAAAATCTCCAATGAATATGAAATTGTTGTTGGACTAACTAGTGTTTCAGGAAATGATTGGTTGGCACGCCTTCAAAATACGGATTGGTTGTTCAATGAATGTATCGTTGGGTGGTTTTCAAGAATGGGCATTGGGTTGACTGCTTGGGGAAACAACCTCATGATGTCAAAATCCACCTACGATGCCATTGGAGGTTATGAGGGATTAGATCAGACGATTGTGGAGGATGTTGTTTTATTGAGGGCTGTTCAGTCGCTTGGAGGTAAACTAGTAGTGAATTTTGATTCATATGCGGTAGCAAATACAAAACCTGCTTCTTTTTTTGATTTACTTCATCAGCGCAAACGTTGGATGAAAGGCTTGACTGGCCTTAATCCACTGTATTGGGTAGGAGGCATGATTAAAATGTTCTTTTGGCCCGCCCTGATTTTTTTGACTTTAGGCAATACACTTTGGATTCTATTAGGGCCTATAGCTATTCTTTTGAAATCTCAATTAATATCGAGAATTAGAAGGGTCGCTAATATTCAGAGTTCCATACCTCATCTTCTGCTCTTTGAAATCTATGATTTCGTGTTTTATTTTCTCACATTTGCATTTTATCTGATGCCAATTAAGTTGATTTGGAAGGGTAGGAAATATTAGAAGAAGTTATAGAAAATTGGAATGCAGCTAGTAGAGACTCACGCACATATTTATTCTGATAAATTCAAGGATGATGTAGATGAAATGATCGAAAGATCCAGGGAGCAGGGTATTGAAAAAATATACATGCCAAACATTGATAGTGAATCAATAGATGCGATGTTGGAGTTAGAAAACCGTTATTCGGGATATTGCATACCCATGATGGGATTACATCCATGTTCGGTGGATAAGAATTTTGAGAAAGAGTTATATGTAGTAGAAGACTGGTTGAATAAACGTGATTTTGTAGCGGTTGGAGAAATGGGGACAGACTTATATTGGGACAAGACCTACTTCGAGCAGCAAAAAGAAGCATTTAATATTCAATCCAAATGGGCGATTGAAAAGGATAGGCCTATTGTCATTCATTGCCGTGAATCTATTGATGAAACGATAGCTTTAGTTGCCGATTTAAAAACAGAAAATTTCCGAGGTATATTTCACTGTTTCTCAGGTAGTGTCGAGCAAGCCAATCGGATCATTGAATTAGGATTTCTATTAGGAATTGGAGGGGTAGCTACTTTCAAAAATGGGGGACTTGAGCCTGTGCTTAAGGCAATACCTCTGGATCATTTGGTATTGGAAACGGATAGTCCTTATCTTGCGCCCGTTCCTCATCGAGGCAAAAGAAATGAGCCTGCCTATCTGGCCCTAGTGGCAGATAAAATTGCTGCGGTGAAGAATATTACCAAAGATGAGGTGGCTAAGGCTACTACTGAAAATGCCAATCGCATTTTCAATTAAACAACAAAAATGACCCGAGTAAGTAAATTTAAAGTAGTCAACATTGCGACCAGTTCGGAAGATCCCAAATCTTCCATACTCCTTATATATACAGGAGGAACATTTGGTATGGTGTATGATGAAGAAGGTTCTCTAGCACCATTCAATTTCAGTTTGGTACTCGAAAAAATACCAGAGTTGCATAAGCTGGACCTTAAGCTGACGGTAATTTCGTTTCCAGAGCCAGTAGATTCTTCAAATATTAATGTAGAGCAATGGAAAGACATGGCTTCTATATTGAAGGATAACTATCATCAATACGATGGTTTTGTGATTCTTCACGGTACCGATACCATGGCTTATTCGGCTTCTGCCATTAGTTTTATGCTCAAAGGAGTAAATAAGCCTATCATTTTCACAGGAGCACAAATTCCTATCGGAGCTACCAGATCTGATGCAAGAGAAAATTTGATTACAGCATTAGAAATTGCCTCAGCCAGGAATGGAGACCATGCAATGGTTACAGAGGTGTGTCTTTATTTTAATTATTATCTACTTAAAGGTAACCGAGCGCAGAAAATCCGTAGTAGTAACTTTGCTGCTTTCGAATCAGAAAACTATCCATACTTAGCAGAATCTGGTGTGGAGATCGTTTACAATGAATCCTTTTTGAAAAAATATAAAGAGGAGGAGTTGAAATACCGATCTGAGCTGGATCCAGATGTCGCAATATTGAAGATATTTCCAAATATTTCGCCAGCTGTGGTTAAAGGAATTTTGAGCATTGAAGGGCTGAAGGGGGTGATTCTGGAATCCTATGGGTCTGGTAACACCATGAATTACGATTGGTTTAACGACCTTTTGGAAGAAGCAATTGATCGCGGGATAGTTATTCTTAATGTCTCACAATGTATCGGAGGAAGTGTGATTCAAGGACGATATGAAACGAGCAAAAAACTGACAGAAATCGGAGTGATCAGTGGACTTGATATTACTACGGAAGCAGCTGTAGCTAAAATGATGCATTTGCTAGGTACTGAAAAGTCCATTGAGCAGGTTAAAAAGAAACTTAGCATTCCAATTAGAGGCGAAATGACCATTTAAATAGTGTTCTCCAAATTAATATGTAACTATTTGCAAATAGTGTATTTTTATAATTTATTTGTCGCTTGGAGAAAACTAAAAAAGTTAGAGAGAGGTGGCCGAGTGGCTTAAGGTGCTCGCTTGGAAAGCGAGTGTGCCCCACAAGGGCACCGGGGGTTCGAATCCCTTCCTCTCTGCACTGAATTAGTATTAAAAAGAATAACTTTTAAACCTTTATTAAAGATTTACTAAAAATTAGACTATGAAAAGATTAGTAATTTTATTGATGTTGACTGGTGTGTTTACAATGAGCACCCTAAAAACAATGGCGCAGGATGAAGTAGCTACAGAAGAAGTAGCAGCTGATTCTACTGAGATGGTGGCTGAAGGCGATAGCACAGCTGTTGAAGAGGAGTATGCGGAAGAAGAGTATGTAGAAGAAGAGGTTGCCGCAGCTGATTACGAAGAAGTAGCAGTTGAAGAGCCTGGTTTTCATCAAATCGTAAAAGATCAGTTCATCCAAGGTGGATGGCAGTTCATGGGCATCGTTTTGTTATGTCTAATTTTAGGATTGGCTGTTGCCATAGAAAGAATTATCACTTTGAACTTGGCTACAACTAACACGAAGAAGTTGTTGGAGCAAGTGGAAGGTGCTTTGAATTCAGGTGGTGTTGAAGCTGCAAAGGATGTTTGTAGAAATACACAAGGACCTGTTGCTTCTATCTTCGTTCAAGGATTGATGAGAATGTCAGAAGGTGTTGAAATGGTTGAAAAATCAATCATCGCTTACGGTTCTGTTGAAATGGGTAAATTGGAAAAAGGAATGGTATGGATTTCACTTTTCATCTCTTTGGCTCCGATGCTTGGTTTCATGGGTACTGTAATTGGTATGATCGACGCATTTGATGCGATTGCTGAAGCTGGTGATGTATCTCCTGCCTTGGTTGCTGGTGGTATTAAAGTAGCACTTTTGACTACAGTAGGTGGTTTGATCGTTGCGGTTATTCTACAGTTGTTCTACAACTACCTTGTTTCTAAAATTGATTCACTAGTTAACTCTATGGAGGATGCTTCTATTTCTTTAGTAGATATCTTGGTTAAGCATTCTGCTAAATAAGATTTTTCACTTAAAAAGAAATTAGAAATGGATTCTATAGATATAGCATTATATGTGTCTTACACATTGACGATCCTAGCAGGATTAGCTGCGATTGTCTTTCCAATAATAAATTCAGTAAGTGATCCTAAGTCATTGACTAAAGCAGGTGCAGGTGTAGCTGGTTTGGTTGTAGTATTTATTATCTCTTACGCATTGTCTGGGTCTGAAGTGACTGCTTCTGCTCTTGAGCAAGGTGTTGACGAAGGTCTATCTAAGTTTGTAGGTGGATTGTTGACTATGATGTACATTTTGATCATAGGTGCACTAGGCGGCATTGTTTATACAGAAGTTTCAAAAGCAGTAAAATAAGATTATGGCGAAAGGTAAAAATAGACCTGCGGCCGAGGTAAACTCGGGTTCGATGGCGGATATTGCCTTTCTTTTGTTGATTTTCTTCTTGGTAACTACCACGATTGCAAACGACAAAGGAATCGCGATGCTTTTGCCTCCGAAGCCGGATCCTAACGAGCCGCCACCAGAGGTGAAAACAAATGATAGAAATATCTTTAAAATATTGGCTAACTCTAATGACCAGCTATTGGTTGAAGATGAGCCTATGAGAGATGTTTCGAAGTTGCGACCAATGATCAAAGATTTTATTTTGAACTTTGGTAAGCCTTCAGCAGATGGTAGATTGTTGTACAATCAATTGCCTGCTACTTTGAGAAGGCATGTAAATAGTAAAGGTAGAAGTGCTCACTCTTCTGATGAACCAGGAAAGGCAATTGTGTCTTTCAAGGCAGATAGAGGAACGAGCTATGAACTTTATGTAAGAGTGCTTGATGAAGTCAATGCTGCCTACAATGAAGTTTATGGCGAAAGAGTAGGTATCACTGCTGAAGAATTTTTGCAACTGGATAAGAAAGATCCTGAGCAAAAAGAAATGTATACTAAAGCAAGAGCTGGTATTCCAAGAGCGATATCCATTGCTGAACCAAATAAAATAGGAGGTTGATATGGCAAAGTTTAAGAAAAGTTCAGGTACCTCTCAGGAAATCCCAACGGCTGCATTGCCAGATATTATCTTTATGTTGTTGTTCTTCTTTATGGTGACAACAGTATTGAGAGAAACTACTATCATGGTAGAGCAGAAGCTTCCAAAGTCTACTCAATTGAGTAAGCTGGAAAGAAAATCGTTGGTGAGCTATGTATATATTGGTAAGCCTAAAAGAACAGCGATTTATGGTGTTCAGCCAAAGATTCAGGTCAATGATGTGTTCATTGAAGTGAAAGACGTGGTAAGGTTTGTAAACCAAGAGAAGGACAAATTGAGTGAAGTAGAAAGAGATCAGATTACTATGTCTATGAAAGTGGACGTGGATGCCAAAATGGGTATCGTAACTGATGTTCAGCAGGAGTTTAAAGAAGCGAATGCAAGGAAAGTACTTTACAGTTCTTCGAAAAGAGTTGATTAATTACTAATCTTTAATAATATAGAAAGGTCTCGATTTATCGAGGCCTTTTTTTGTGACTATGCCGTCTGAAAAGCAAATAAAGAACGCCTGGTGCATGTATGATTGGGCGAATTCTGCCTACTTATTAGTGATTTCGTCCACCTTGTTTCCCATCTATTTCAATGGAGTTACACGGAGTGCATTCGATTCAGAAACTGTTATTTTTTTTAGTTGGGAAATAACCAATACTGTCCTGTATTCATATGCGGTATCAACTGCCTTTCTCATAGTGGCATTGATTTCTCCTTGGTTGTCGGGAATAGCTGATTATGGTGGTAAAAAGAAATTCTTCTTAAAGCTTTTTACTTATTTGGGAGCGGCTTCAACCGCAGGGTTATTCTGGTTTAGAGGCGAGAATATAGAGTATGGTATTATTTGTTCCATATTGGCCGGAGTGGGATATTCCGGCAGTTTAGTGTTTTACAATTCCTATTTGCCAGAGATAACCTCTGAGTCGGAGTATGATCAGTTGAGTGCTAAAGGTTATGCTTTTGGGTATATTGGAAGTGTACTGCTTTTGTTGATAAGTTTTGCCATGATTATTATGCACAAAACTTTAGGGTTTGAAGCAGAATCTCAAGTGGTTCGGCTTTCGTTTTTATTGGTTGGTTTGTGGTGGTTTGGATTTGCTCAATACAGCTTTTATTACTTACCAGATAACAAGGACCGGTTAAAGAAAAAAGAAAATTTGTTGGCAAAAGGAGTAAAGGAGCTAAAGATTGTATTTCATTCTCTGAAAGAATTGAGAATGATGAAGGTCTATTTGCTGGCCTTTTTCTTTTATAGTGCAGGGGTGCAAACCGTCATGCATTTAGCGGCAATTTTCGGAGAGAAAGAATTACGTCTGGAGGCAACTAAACTTATTGTTACAATTACCATCATTCAGCTGGTTGCTATAGCAGGGGCATATTTGTTTGCTGCTATTTCTAAAAAGTACAATAACGGTATTTCTATTCTTTCGATGTTAATTATATGGATAGGCGTTTGTGGTTACGCTTATGCTTTACAAACGGAATATCAGTTTTATGGATTGGCTGTGGTTGTAGGGCTTGTGATGGGAGGAATTCAGTCTATGTCCCGGTCTACATTTTCAAAATTGATCCCTAATAATACAATTGATAATACTTCCTACTTTAGCTTTTATGATGTCGTAGAGAAGTTATCGATCGTAGTGGGTACTTTCTCGTTTGGTTTTATAGAGCAATGGACAGGATCCATGAGAAACAGCACCATCGCTTTGATGCTGTTCTTTGTTGTTGGAGTTGGTTTGTTGTTATATTCTAGAATCCATAAGACTAGTCAAACCTCATATGCTTGACAGAGTCACCTGAATTGAATAATTCAAGCAAAGCATCTATACCTATCTGAATGTGGTTGTCAACGAAATTTCCAGTTACCTTTTTATCTGAGGCATCTGTTTTAACGCCTGCGGGTGTCATTGGATTGTCTGAGACCAGTAACAAAGCACCTCTTGGAATTTCATTGATAAAGCCTACAGTGAATAGAGTAGCCGTTTCCATGTCAATGCCCATGGCACGGATTTTTCGTAGATATTTCTTGAATTTCCTGTCATGTTCCCAAACTCTTCGGTTAGTTGTATAAACCGTTCCCGTCCAATAATCCATTTCATGTTTTTTTATCATCGAGGAAACTGCTCGCTGCAGTCTAAAAGAGGGTAGGGCGGGAATTTCAATGGGTAAATAGTCATTGGAAGTACCTTCTCCCCGAATAGCTGCAATTGGAAGAATTAAGTCGCCTAGTTGTGTCTTTTTCTTGAGGCCGCCACATTTCCCTAAAAATAGCACTGCTTTTGGCTCAATAGCGGAAAGTAAATCCATAACAGTTGCAGCCATAGCACTACCCATTCCAAAATTGATAATAGTTATGTTGTTGGCTGTAGCGGACTGCATCGGTTTGTCTTTGCCTTCTACGCTTACGTCAAATTTCTCTGCAAAAATTTCAACGTAGTTTGCAAAATTTGTGAGCAGAATATATTCGGCAAAGTCCTCTAATTCTACACCTGTGTATCTCGGGAGCCAATTGTCAACTATCTCTTTTTTTGTTTTCATATGGGAATTGCTTTTTGAATTTAAGTAGATGTTAGTGAGTAACATCTGGATTGAGAATAAAAGTAAATGAATTGTGCTAATATTGAAAGTAAATAATCAATAGTCATGGAAGAGTTAAATCTTCCCAGGTTTCCATTTAAAGTCAAGGAAACAGAAAATGGGAGGAAAATATGGGATGAATTCAGGAAAAAATATGTGGTATTAACTCCTGAAGAGTGGGTGAGGCAGCATTTCCTGAAATTCCTGAATGATTACTTAAAATACCCTAAATCTCTTCTCAAAACAGAGTTTGAAATCAGATACAACCAATTGAAGAAGAGGCCTGATATTGTTGCTTATGACAATACGGGGAATCCGTTGATGGTTGTTGAATGTAAAGCGCCGGAGGTGAATATTTCAGAAGCGACTTTCCAACAAGCAGCAATTTATAATCAGACCTTAAAGGCGAAGTATATGGTGATTACCAATGGAATGGATCACTTCTGCTGTGAACAAAATGAAAAAACCGGAACCTTCGATTTTGTAGAGAAGATCCCGGTTTATCAATCTTAGATGTATTTATCTAAAGGAGTGTATGGAAGATCAAATGCTTCAGAAACACCTTTGTATACTACATCACCTTTTATAACATTCAAGCCTAATTTCAATTCATTATTCTCTTTACATGCTTTTTCCCATCCTTTGTTTGCCAATTGAATGGCATAAGGTAGAGTTGCATTTGTTAATGCTAAAGTTGAAGTATAAGGTACAGCACCAGGCATATTTGCTACGCTATAATGAACCACATCGTCAATAATGTACGTAGGTTCCTGATGAGTTGTAGGTTTAGTAGTCTCAAAGCATCCTCCTTGATCTACAGCTACATCAACCAAAACTGTTCCTGGTCTCATGTCTTTAAGCATGTCCCTTGTAATCAGCTTAGGAGCTTTTGCTCCTGGAATTAACACGGCACCGATAATCAAGTCGTGATCCTGGATCATTTCTCTGATATTGTATTCGCTTGACATTAATGTTTTCACATTGGCAGGCATTACATCATCCAAATACCTCAATCTTGGCAAACTTAGGTCAAGGATGGTCACATCTGCCCCTAACCCTGCAGCCATTTTAGCTGCTTCAGTTCCTACTACACCACCACCAAGTATCATTACTTTTGCAGGACGTACTCCTGGTACACCTCCAAGAAGAATACCTCTTCCTTTCAAAGGTTTCTCGAGGTACTTTGCCCCTTGTTGGATCGACATCCTACCAGCTACTTCAGACATAGGTACCAATAGTGGCAATGATCTATCAGCTTTTTCTACTGTTTCATAAGCCAAGCACACAGATTTACTGTCGATCATGGCCTTAGTTAAAGGTTCGTGTGAAGCAAAATGGAAATAAGTAAATACCAGCTGGTCTTCCTTAATCAGTTTGTATTCTGGCTCAATAGGTTCCTTTACTTTGATGATCATTTCGGCCTTGCTATAAACGTCTTCAATAGTAGGTAAGAGCTCGGCGCCTACGCTAGTGTATTCTTCATCCGCAAACCCACTACCTTCTCCAGCAGTTTTTTGCACAAATACTTGGTGTCCGTGTCTTTTCAGTTCCTTTACTCCTGAGGGTGTAAGAGCTACACGGTTTTCGTTGTTTTTAATTTCTTTGGGTACCCCGATAATCATGGCATAAATTGTTTAACTACAATAAAATATACGACAATAATTGTTACTTATAATTTACACAACCTAATCCAGATTCGAAAGATAATTTGACGTTCTGAATCAGTCGTGAAAATATAAATTTCAAAAAACTAACTTCATTTATGATTATGCTTGAAAAAATCACATTAACCAAATTATATTCTGTTTAGTCTTTTTTTATTGTCTCAAATATAATATTATTTTGTATTCTTCCTAAAAATATTTGAATGATGTGGTGTGTTTGTTAAATTTGTAGGGTTAGGTTCTTTTATAATCGTCCTAAAAATCTTATCTTCAAATGGTGAAAGTCTCAGAAAAAACTACCGAAATCATGTCCTCAAAAAAGGAAATTTTGAATGATTACAAACTTGCCGTAGAAAGTAGGGAAGATAGCTATATCGGCCGAAAGGAAGTTTTCATGGGTAAAGCCAAATTTGGAATTTTCGGAGATGGAAAAGAGCTGCCTCAAATAGCCATGGCAAAGGTTTTTAAGAATGGAGACTTTCGATCTGGCTATTATCGTGATCAAACTTTTATGATGGCGATTGGGGAATTGACATCACAGCAATTTTTTGCTCAGCTATACGCACATACTTCAGTAGAGGATGAACCTGCATCAGCGGGACGTATGATGAATGGTCATTTTGGTACTCGTCTGATAGATGAAAAGGGTGAATGGAAGGACTTGACGAAAATGAAAAATTCCAGTTCAGACATTTCCAATACCGGTGGTCAAATGCCAAGGTTGTTAGGATTAGCGTATGCCTCTAAGCTATATAGAAATAACCCTGCCCTAAAAAAGTATAAGCAGTTTTCTGTCAATGGAAATGAAATAGCTTTTGGCACTATAGGAAATGCTTCCACTTCGGAAGGTCATTTCTATGAGGCCATGAATGCAGCTGGAGTACTTCAGGTGCCTATGGTTATGTCTGTCTGGGATGATGAATACGGTATATCAGTGCCTAAAGAGTATCATACAACAAAAGGCAGTATTTCAAAGGCCTTGGCAGGGATGCAAAGAACGGCGAAAGAAAAAGGATTTGAAATTCTGACTACTAAAGGTTGGGATTATGTGGATCTGTGTAAGACTTTTCAAAAAGCTGAGAAGATTGCACGAAATGAGCATGTGCCTGTATTGGTTCATGTGGAAGAAGTTACCCAGCCTCAAGGACACTCTACCTCAGGTTCGCACGAAAGATATAAATCTAAGGAGCGCTTAGAATGGGAAGCTAAATTTGATTGTCTCAAGAAGATGCGTGAGTGGATTTTGGATGAAAAATTGGCTACTGGAAAGGAATTGGATGCCATTGAGGAAGCAGCTAAACAAGTAGCGAAAACAGCTCGAATTGAGGCGTGGAAGGCTTATACTACGGCCATAGATTCCGATGTGGCTTCTTTAATCGGGATGATTGATTCTGTCGCTGAGCGTAGTGCAGAAAAAACAAAATTACTTTCTATCGCTAAGAATCTTAAGGAAGGCCTGAATATCAACAAGCTTGAATTGACCAAAGGAGCGAAGAAAGCTTTGAGGTTGACGAGACAAGAGCCTTCCAGAAGTAGAGATATGCTCGTTCATTGGCTCAAAAAGAATGATGAAAAAAGATATGACGAGTATTCTTCTCATTTGTATAGTGAGTCTAAATACTCTTCATTAAATATTGGTGAAGAAGCTCCCAAGTACTCAGAAGGTTCAAAAATGGTAGATGGTCGCGAAGTGCTTCAAGCCTGTTTTGATGAAGCTTTGAACAGAAATCCATTAGTATTTGCCTTAGGAGAGGATGTCGGAAAGATTGGAGATGTGAACCAAGGGTTTGCTGGTTTGCAGGAGAAATATGGAGAGTTAAGAGTCACAGATACAGGTATTCGGGAAACCACAATTATTGGACAAGGTATCGGGTCTGCTCTACGAGGTTTGCGACCAATTGCCGAAATTCAGTATTTGGATTACTTACTTTACGCAGTTCAAACTTTATCCGACGACCTGGCAACTTTACAATATAGAACCAAAGGAGGTCAAAAAGCTCCGTTGATCATTCGGTCAAGAGGACACCGATTAGAAGGTGTATGGCATTCTGGTTCTCCTATGGGGATGATTATCAATGCGTTGAGGGGTATAAATGTTTTGGTGCCTAGAAATATGACACAAGCAGCTGGGATGTATAATACGCTTCTTGAGTCAGATGATACAGCTTTGATTATAGAATGTTTGAACGGCTATCGTCTAAAAGAAAGAATGCCTGATAACGTAGGCGAGTTCAAAGTGCCATTGGGAATACCCGAAATCATACGAGAGGGCGAGGATGTGACAGTAGTGACGTATGGCTCAATGTGCCGTATTGTAATGGACGCTGCGGTAGAGTTGGCCAGTTATGGGATTGAAGTTGAGGTAATTGATGTGCAAACTTTATTGCCATTTGATAGACATCAAAGCATCATATCTTCCATAAAGAAAACAAACCGATTAATTGTTGCTGATGAAGATGTGCCTGGAGGTGCTTCAGCCTATATTCTAGATAAATTAGTCGTAGATCAGGAGTGCTTTAGGTACTTGGATAGTCAGCCAGTGACAATAGCTGCAAATGAACATAGACCAGCTTACGGGTCTGATGGTGATTACTATTCTAAACCAAGTGTAGAAACCATTTTCGATAAAGTATATGAAATGATGGGAGAAACAGATCCAAATACTTATCCAGATATTTACTAGACTATCGGATCAATTGATCTAATGTAACGTCACCAGTCTCTGTATACTCACTGCGATTTCGACTACGATCCATTATTCTGAATTTAATACTAAAAGTATCTTTTCTGAGTACAGTTCTAAAGCCTGTGGATACCATTGAATATTTAATGGTACCTTCTAAGGAAGCAGACTCGGATGCGCTTTCATAATCTAGTATTGGAAATCTTCCATCAAAAGAAATTCCACAGCCGTATTCGCTAGTCAGATACCTCCAGTCTATTTCTTCGTAATTTTCTCTTCCTCTTTTTCGATAGTATTTAACCTCAATATTGTTCCTGAAAGGGTTCTTTTCTAAAAATATAGTATCCTGTTCGTATGAGGATAAATCAACTTCATCTGGGTCTGTCCCTGGAAGAAGATAGGTCCTGTCTTCATAGTTTATGTACAGAATTTCATAATTAATACAATCATAAGAAGGTCTAATGTCTTCATTGATTTCAATTGTTTTGTCATCGTCAGGGTTCACTATGGTCATGGGAAGAGCCACTTCTTTTTGATTGTAAGTAATCAATTGATTGTTGGCATCAAAGTAGAAAATGTAGTCTTGATAAGGAGGGTAATTTTCATTCCCTTCTATTCCTAAATCCCCATCTCCATCCTGAAAATCGAAATAGAGTATCAAAGAATCAGGATTGCCATTCTCGGTCAACTCAATATACTGAAGGTTGTTGAATTGAATTTGAGGAATGATTGGGAATGGATCGGGCTCTTTGCAAGAATATAATGCCATAATTACGCAAATAGTAAAAAATGGAGCCGACGAAACATTATTCCAAAAATTAAACTTTTCCTTCATCCAATTAAAATTACATTTGCTAAAAATACTGATATTAATACAATTGATCTCTTCTAATCCCTTACTATTTCTAACTTATGAAACTTATAAATAGTTTCAAAAATAAGAGTAGCAAAGTTAACTCTCAATCTTATGATAAGGTAGCTATGGCGCTGTTTCATTTTCAAGCGCAGGAATGTGTAGTATACAGGGACTACATAGAACATCTTAATCTCGATCCGGCCTCGGTTAAGAGTATTCGTGAAATTCCATTTCTGCCCATTGACTTTTTTAAAGAACATAAGGTCAAGACTGGTGAATGGGTTGAAGAAGAAATATATCTGAGTAGTGGAACCACTGGGTCGAATAGGAGTGAACATCATATTCAAGATTCTACTTTTTATCTATCCAACGCAAAGTTAATTTTTGAGCAGATGTATGGTCGATTGACTAACTATACATTTTTTGCCCTATTGCCATCTTATCAGGAGCAAGGTCATTCTTCTTTAGTGAAAATGGTGGATCATTTTATTGAAGACAGTAATAATAACCTTGAAGGGGGCTTTTATCTAGATCGGAAGGATGATTTATTGTGCGATTTGCAAGAGTCGTTGAAGAACAATGATAAGTCTGTGGTTTTGTTTGGTGTGGGTTATGCTCTTTTGGATTTGGTAGACAGAGCCATGAAAAATAACATAAAATTAGATGGACTCCGAATTATTGAGACAGGAGGTATGAAGGGGCGAAGAAAGGATATGGTAAAAAGCGAGTTTTATCAAATCCTTCAAAAAGGATTTGGAGACGTTCAAATAGATTCTGAATATGGGATGACCGAATTGCTTTCTCAAGCGTATTCTTTTAATGCCAGAACATACCAATTGCCATCTCAGATGAAGATATTGATTCGTGATCCTGAAGATCCATTTTCAAATTTGGAATGTGGAAGAATGGGAGGGATGAACGTTATTGATTTAGCCAATGTGCATTCTTGTGCTTTTATCGAGACTAAAGACCTTGGTCGGGTGTTAGAAAACGGTGAATTTGAAATTTTGGGAAGAATGGACAATTCTGATATTAGGGGATGCAATTTGATGGTTGTTTAACCGTTCAAAGAAAACCCGGCTATTATTTTATGGAAAATCAATATTTCACAGAAAGTGTAATATTTTTTATATATTTATGTTCTAATATTGAAGCAGGTAATTGATAATAACAAAAGATGAAAGTAAAGATACTTATAGTGGCCTTGGTAGTTTTTGCAATGAGCGCATGTACGCAGAGAACATGTCCTACTTATGCAAAAGGTGATGTGAACTCTACAGAATTGTCTAAGTAGAAAATAAAGACGTTTAAAATATTTTACTATGCGGATCACTAGTTGGTGTCCGCATATTTTTTTACATCTTCTACTGTTATTTTGTCCTCTGACATGATAATGAGCCTTTCAACCACATTTCGCAATTCTCTGATATTTCCGGTCCAATCTCCTTTTTTGAGCTGATCTAGTGCTTTTGCCTCTATTTCTTTTTTACTAGTACCATATTCTGCAGCTATATCTTCGAGGAACTTATCTACTAGTAATGGAATGTCATTTGACCTTTCTTTTAAAGAAGGAACTTTAATTAGTATCACACTCAATCGATGGTAAAGATCTTCTCTGAATCTTTTTTGATTAATTTCTTCTTTGAGGTCTTTATTTGTGGCGGCGAGAACCCTAACATTTACTTTGATTTCTTTTTCTCCACCGACTCGAGTGATTTTGTTTTCTTGCAAGGCGCGAAGCACTTTAGCTTGAGCTGACAAACTCATATCCCCAATTTCATCCAAAAAAAGAGTTCCTTGATCAGCTTGTTCGAATTTGCCTATGCGCTGTTTCACCGCTGAGGTAAATGAGCCTTTTTCATGACCGAAAAGTTCGCTTTCAATCAACTCAGAAGGAATAGCGGCACAATTTACTTCAACAAGAGGTTTTTTATTTCGATTGCTAAGTTTGTGAATAGCATGTGCTACAAGTTCTTTTCCTGTACCATTTCCACCAGTTATTAGCACTCGTGCTTCTGTTCCAGCCACCTTTTCAATAGTTTCTTTTACTTCTTGAATAGGTTCGGATTCACCTACAATTTCATTTGACTTTGCTACTTTCTTTTTTAATACTTTAGTTTCCTGAATCAAGTTAGACTTATCCAAAGCATTTTTTATAGTAAGCAGAAGTCTGTTTAAGTCTGGTGGCTTTTGAATGAAGTCATAAGCTCCTTTTTTTGTTGCATCTACGGCAGTGTCGATGTTTCCGTGCGCCGAAATCATGATGAACTGAGGAGTGTGATCAAGCGCTCGTGCATTTTCAAGAACTTCAATTCCGTCCATTTCAGGCATTTTGACATCGCATAATACAACATCAAAATCTTCTTCCTTCAGCTTTTCTAAACCGACTTTGCCATTTTCTGCTTCATCTATTTTATACTTTTCGTATTCTAAAATTTCACGAAGGGTATGACGAATGCTTTTTTCATCGTCAATAATTAAAATCTTTGTCATATTGGTTTAAAGTAAGTAATAGGCCTATAAGCCGGGTTCTGTATTCCGACTAGTCGGAACCCTTATCATTTATCTAGTCCCAATATTGCTATCGGAATCTATCAATCTACCCATTCTACATTCTGATCCCGATAGCTATCGGAACGAGAACGGAGCGAGCCACCCCTTGCAGAACCTATTTGATCTTTCAACTCGTAAGGTTTACCTAGCCTCCTTCATCACTGTTGGAGCGGTGAGCTCTTACCTCACCATTTCACCCTTATCCCGACAAGTCAGGACGGTTTGTTTTCTGTTGCACTTTCTCCCCGATAAATCGGGACTTCCCGTTAAGAAGTACGATGCTCTATGTTGCCCGGACTTTCCTTCCCGGCCCCGATTGCTATCGGAACATCGGAACGATAAGGCGGCCTATGAAACAAAACTAATAAATTAAATAATTGTGAATGAGACTTAGTGAAACTAAAAAATATCCTGACCTGTAATACTTAGCTCCCATTTATCTGCTAATAGAGCTACTTCTTGAATGGCACATTTAAGATACTTGTCAGATATGGAATCCATGGGAGATCTGGATTCAACTTTAAGGAAGCCATTTACAATAGTAAACTTACCATAAGTAGATCGGTGATTTTCTTCGAGTAAATCTTTGAAACGAATTTTGTCTTCAGCCACGCAGACTTTAGAGGATATTGATATTAGATTATTTTCCTGATCAATCTCACCTACAACAGCTTGTTGTCGATCCATTTCAAGAGGTACAACAATGACAGATCGCTGATCATCATACTCTGAAAAATTGCCTTTGATTTCTTCGGCGTAGGACTTCATGAAATTATTCAATTCCATTAGTAAGTGGTTTTGATTTCTTATCTAAAAGTAAACATAATAATGGGTTAGTAGAAGTCTAGATAAGGAATATTTTAGATTTCTTTGGAAGCTTTTGAATCTTCTGTTACACTTTCCCTTTTCGAAATGTTCTTTTTTCTATTGTCGGAAAGAATTTGATTAAGTTGATCGAAACTTTTGATGTATTGTAGACTAAAACCTGTTTCGAAGCTACTCTCTCGAATTTGAGAATTGGTATCATTTAGATCAGAACGGCTATACATTTTGACTCTGAATCTGCCATCTTCAGTGAGTAAATATTCTACAGTCCAATCTCCTATGATAGTACTGACGTCACCTTTTGTCTCCTGATTAGGTAAACTGCCTCCCCGTGTCACTCGCAATCGTCCATCGAGAAAAGTATAAGAAAGTCTTAATTGAAATGTATTATAAGCATCATCGGATAATCCAGCTAAATCAACATCTACTTCCAGGTTTTCATCAACTTGCGTAGCCCAGTAGCTTAGTTGATTTGAAACAAATTCACTTATACTATTGCCAAGCGTTTGGCTGTTAACTTGAAAACTGTTTTCTGTTGAAAATTTCCTCAGAATGATCAAACTGAAAACCTGACGATTCATTTCTTGTTCATTGTTTTTCAAATTGGCTTTGAATGCTGTTACGACTTCGTCCAAGGTGACGGAACTATTCGGCAGCTGATTGTTCGGAGGATAGTCCTCTATATTTATATCAAATTTTATGGTAGGGGTGAGCAAATTTCCATTGAGTTGGAGGTCGACAATAGAAGGGTACTTTTTTCTTGTTTCTGGAGAATTGATATCATCAGGGTCCAAAAACCTAACCATCAAAGGAGCAAGAGAGGCCAGTTGACGATAGGAAGCTGAAATATCTAATATCGCTCGATAAGGGTCTCCATACCATGATATGGTGCTTTCTTTTTTAATGTCAAATTCTTTGTTTATGATGTTGTATAAAGTGAAATTATATCCACCACTTTCAATCGTGTAATCTCCGAACATGGTGAAATCTCCATCAGTATTAATTTGAAGTTCGATGTTACCATTACCGCGTCCTCTGATGATATCTCCGGCTTGTACATCAAATATCAACTCGACATAAGCATCAGGAGTGAATTCCAAATCAAAATCTAATTCGACACCTTTGATTTTGAGTTTTTCTTGGGTGTGGACCTCTTCTATCACTTTTTGCACATTGCTTTCGTCTTTTAAATCAACGAATTCAATGTATTCTTTTTTCTCTATTTGTGAATCGGATGATTCTCCAAGAGGAATGGAAAGTCTGGTTCCTTTAGTGGTTTGAGCTTCTGCAGTAATTTGAATATTGTCTATAGCACCTAGAAAGCTGATATTTCCAGTACCATAAGCTACTCCGTAGTATGCGTCGTTGTCTGCTGAAGTAGTATTTAGCAGTTTGAAATTTTCGAAAGAGCCTTCGAAGTCCAATACTAAATTTTTAAATCCATCGTGGAAAATTCCGCCGTATAGGTAGGCTTTATTTTTCTCGTTATCAGCTAATACTAAATTGCTTGTGCTAATCTCATTTTCGTCAATAATTAGATTGCCGTTAAAGAAATAACGGGTATTCAAATAATTCACTAATACCTCGCCATTGGTTATTTTTCCTTGTCCCTTGAGGATGGGGTTCGATGGTGAACCTAAAATGCTAAATTGCCCAGAGGCCATTCCTCCTATTTCAGAAAAGCTCTTTTTTATAAAAGGCTCTGCAATTTTCAAATTCGCACTATCGAATTTTGCATTCAGATTGAGTTGATTAGATTCCTTATTGGGATAATAGTCGCCATTGATGTCTATTTTTTTCTTGCCATTTTGAACTAAATCCATGGTCAATACCAAGCGTTCGAATTCGCTATCCCACTTTGAAATACCAAACAAATTACCTAATAAAAAGTTTTCAATTTTTAAGTTACGTGCGATTAGGTTTCCTTCTATGAGATCATTTATTTCTTGTCTTTTTATTTTTATTCGTCCATCAATTGTACCTTCTACTTTATTCGCCATCAAAGATTGAATATTTTGAATATTGAATCCTTTGAGATCTATGTACATAGCTTCGGATGTCTCGAATGAATATTGTCCAGAGATTTCTAGTTTTTCTGGTCCGTTGGACGCTTTTACATTTCTAAAAACCCATTCACCATCTTTATTTATTACTTTGTTCGAAGGATCCCATTTCCATTTTTTTCCAAGTATTTCCATGTTGGATTTTTGAAAATGCAGAATTGTTGAATCCACAAGAAAATTCACTGATGTTTCAATTGCTAAACTATTAGAGAACTCCGGTTGGTCTATGTTCATGGCAACTGTCATGCTGTCTTTATACCATAAGATGTCTGCAAATGCATTTTGAGTTTGATATTTATTCGACCAGTTTTGATTGTTGGAGGAGGCAAAAGCGGATGCGAGTGTGTTTTTTCCAAAGTATTCTTTAGAAACATTTAAGTCTAAGTAATTCTTGGATAATGATACTTGATCAATAGTCAATGAATCTATAGCGCCATATAACGTAAGTCTAGAGGTACTGTCTTGAGTAAATGATCCCTTAAGTATTACTTCTTTTGAAATGTCGAAACCTGGGTAAAAGGGCTTGACAAACTTATTTAGATCCCAGAAATTGAGATCAACATTCACGTCGTATTTCTCTAGTTCTGAGTTGGCTTTTTGGGAATAATAACTTTTTATTTCTTCATGGTCATTTTTTAGGTTAAGTCTTATTTCTTTATAGAATTCTCCAATCGTTTTTAAAAAAACACTGTTTCTAAATTCTCCTTTCATTTCTCCAGTGAGCCCATCAGTTTCAAAATGTATGATTCGCTGTTTTTCAATCAAAGACGAAAGAAACTTCACAGAATCAATGAGGAGCATTTTATCATCATATCCTATACTATTGTTATACAAAGAAATATACCCCACCATGTCATCTATTTTCAACCCTTTCATGTCTATGTCAACAAGTGAGGATAAGTTTAATGGTTGATCGGTTAAACCCAATGCGAAAAGATTTGCTGTATCCAATTTGGCTTTGATGTTGACCTTATTCCGTTGATCTTTCAAATCGATTTTCACATTGCCATTAAATTTAAGGTTAGGGTCTTGGGCGGATAATATCCCATCAAAAAAACCTAATTTGAATTGGCCATTGGTTGATAAATTTTGATAGTTGTAGTCTTTGATTTGGAGTGAATCCACATTTGCAATTAGAGTGAAATCTGTGTTATCAATTCGTAATCCGCTGCCATCTATTTTGCCATTGAGTGTAATGTGTTTAAGCTTATCTTGATTATGGAAGATGGTGCGTAAGTCAAAATTTTCCAGTTCTAACCCTCCAGAATACCACGCTTTATTATTCTCCTTGATTTTAAAGTTTATATCTGTACTTACTTTACCGACAGCGGACGTAAAATTTCCGTTTGCTACAAAATCTGTCAGGAATCCCATAAAACTGCCGTTAAAATCCACCTTGCCCACATTTAGTGCCTGTTGATGATTTTTCGCAGGTAATAGGCTCGTAATGTCTTGAGGGTCTAGAACCGATTCAGCGATTTCAAGGTTAATAAAAGTTTCTTTGATTTTTGGCAGGCCAAAAAATTCTGCATCACCTTCGAATTTGGTATTTCCTTCAGACTGAATATCAAAATTCATCACTTTTAATCTGCCTACAGACCCAGCTATCTGCCCAGTGAATTTTAGATCCTGTTTGAGCTTGGAGAGAGCAGGGCTGAAAAGTGAAATTTCTTCAGTACTTATTACTGAGTTGTTCAGATTAGCATAAAATGAAATACTGTCAACAAAATATTTAAATTGAGATGGGTGATTAAAGTTGAATATTATTGAGTCCTTGATTAGGCTTTTGGATGTGTTTAGGCTTAATCTTGAAAATCTCATTTCTTTTTTGGTAAAAGAAAAGTCACTCACAAATTCTTTTATGTTGAGTTGGTCATTCGGGTCTTGGGAAGTGAAATGATTAATGTTCATACCCAAACTGTCATTTATAAATGCGAAATAGGAAACATGAGCTTGAATAGAATCGAATGCAAAATGACGGTAATCTTTACCTTGAGACACTGAGTCAAATCTTAAATCATTATATGTAAAGAGTCCATCTTTAATTAGAATTTCATCTAAGCTGAGAGCTGTTTTTTTCTCTTTGTTCTTTCTATTCTTCTTGAATATATCTTTTAAGTCGGTAATGAATCGGGATATATTTACTTCTGTAGAATCATCTTCTTTAATTATATGAATATAAGGGCGTTCTAATTCGAGTTTATCTGCATTTAGTTTTCTATTTATGATAAAATCAAAAAGCTTAAAATCTACTTTTATATTATTGACTGAAATGAGTGTACTATCATTTTGATGATCGTATAATCGCACATTTTCTAGAATCATGTGATCAAACCAAGTCAGATTGGCGTGACCAATGCTAACATCAAATCCTGTGTTTTCGGCAATTAGAAATGATACTTTATTTAGAAAGCGAGTTTGTATTTTAGGGATTTGAAATACTGAGAAGGATAATATTCCCAAGGCTACCAATAGAATAGGAAGCCACAAAAATAGCCTGGATAGCCTACGTCTTAATTTTGAATTTTTTTGAGAATTTTCCTTCATAAAACTACTGCTCCGCAAAAGTAATTTGGATTATTTAAACCATAATCATCGGTAATTACGGAACTTTGATTGATGGTACAAAAAATATGCCCAGATTTGTACTTTTGGGCTTAACCTTATACAATCAAAAAAGTCGGAAAAGTGAAAAATGTTATTTTGGCTATCGAGTCTTCTTGTGACGAAACATCGGCTTCTATTTGCATAGATGGCAAGGTGATGAATAATGTGATTGCTACACAGGAAATTCATAGTAAATACGGAGGCGTAGTACCTGAACTAGCCTCTAGAGCGCATCAACAAGCGATTGGGCCAGTAGTAAAGGAAGCGATGGGTAATGCGAATGTATGTATGTCAGACTTGAGCGCGATAGCTTTTACGCAGGGCCCGGGATTGCTTGGTGCTTTGTTGGTAGGTGGAGCATTTGCAAAATCGATGGCATTAGCTCTAGATATTCCATTGATCGGGGTACATCATATGAAAGCACATATATTGGCACATTTTATTGAAGACCCGAAACCAAAGTTTCCTTTTTTGTGCCTAACGGTTAGTGGTGGACATACCCAGATTGTAAGAGTGGATGATTATTTAGAGATGACAGTTCTAGGTCAGACCACAGACGATGCCGTAGGTGAAGCATTTGACAAATGTGCAAAACTGATGGGATTGCCGTATCCTGGAGGCCCGTTGATTGATAAACTGGCTAAAGAAGGAAATAAAGATAAATTCACGTTCAATGAAACATCAATGCCCGGCTTGGACTATTCTTTTAGCGGTATAAAAACCGGCTTTATGAATTTCCTAAATAAGGAGAAAATGAAAGACTCAGAATTTATTGAAAACAACAAAAATGATCTTTGTGCCAGTATTCAAAGGCATTTGATTGATATGTTGATGGAGAAGGTGGAATTGGCTGTAAAACAGGAGGGCGTGAATCAGGTGGCTATTGCAGGTGGTGTTTCAGCAAACAGTGGTTTAAGGGAGAAATTTGAAGATATGGCGGGTGATAAAGGTTGGAAGACTTTTATTCCTCGATTTGAATATTGTACGGACAATGCCGGTATGATAGGTATGACTGCGCACTATCAATGGCTCGCTGGTGACACGGCACCTCTGACCGCTTCACCTATGCCAAGAATGAAATTCTAAAATTGTCCAGTTCATTTTTGGATTTTAACCGGATATAATAAAAATTATAACTTTAATTTGATTGTGTAACGATGAGTAAGGGGAGATTTTCAAATCAAGTAAATATTCGAAACAAGAAAGCAAATTACGAGTTTGAATTTATCGATAAATATGTGGCTGGATTGGTGCTTAAAGGCACCGAAATAAAGTCAATCAAAGAAGGGAAGGCAAGCTTGCAAGAAGCTTATTGTTATATCTCGAAGGGAGAAATGTTTATTAAGGGAATGCATATCGCTGTATATGAACAAGGGACTTTTAATAATCATGAACCTTTAAGAGAAAGGAAACTGTTGTTGAACAGAGTTGAATTGGATAAAATAGACTCAAAAAGTCAGGAAAAAGGGCTTACGATTATTCCAATTAGACTTTTTGTAAACGACAAAGGATACGCCAAATTAGAATTGGCACTAGCTAAGGGAAAGAAGATTCATGACAAAAGAGATAGCATCAAAGAGAAAGATGTGAAAAGAGAGCTAGAACGAAATCAATATTAACATGAATGAAAATCCTAAGGGTATTTGTCGCTTGAGCGTTGTAGCTATGAGGGCCAATCCTAAGAATAGTTCTGATTTAGTCTCGGAACTACTATTTGGGGAGCATTATTCAGTATTGGATGAAAAAAAAGAAATGGTCCAAATCCAGTTGCACTTCGATAATTCAGTGGGTTGGATCAATAAAAATCAGCATACGCCCATCAGTGAAGAGTACTATAATCAGGTGAATCTTTCAGACTATAAATTATGCATAGACCTGAGTGGCACGATATTTTTTCAGAAAAAACATGTTCACATTCTGTTCGGTAGTGTATTGCCAATAGCTACCAATGAATTATTTAAGCTTGAAGAACAAGTAGCTTTTAATGGTGAATCTAAGAGCATCGCTCAAAAGAGAGAATTTGAGTATTTGAAGGAAGTGATGAAAAAGTTTTTAAATGCTCCCTTTTTACCTGGAGGTAAAACGCCTTTTGGTATTGATGCAGGAGGATTTATTCAACAGGTATTTAAAGTCTGCGGATACAAATTGCCAAGAACTATTGAAGAGCAAAGGAAATGCGGTCATGAAGTTGAAAATTTGGATGAGATGACTCCTGGTGATTTAGTGTTCTCAAATAACAATCTTAAAACTGGATACATCTTCTTAGGCGGGGATGAGTATGCTGGAGTTTATGGAGGTGAAGTAAAGAAAATAGGTTCCATTGAAATAGGAGATCAACCATGGTCTGCCCGACGAATTTTGCTCAAGAAATTAATTCCAGAACAGGCTCATCCTATCGATTAATTTTCGATTTTAAGATTTAATTGGCTATTTTCATTGCCCATTACAGTGATGTAATATTAAATCAGAGGCAATGTCAGGAAAAGTACTTGTATTGAATCAGGATTATAGTCCGCTCACGGTCTGTACGGTTCAGCGAGCGTTCTTGCTAGTGTTTTTAGAAAAAGCAGATTTACTAGAGGCCGACCAAAATGAGAAATTACATTCTGTCTCGAACACATACCCAATGCCTGCGGTCATCAAAATCAAGAATTATATCCACGTGCCGTATCGAGGTGTAGTTCTAACCAGACAAAATATTTTTAAGCGGGATCATGGACAATGCCAATATTGTGGCACAGATAGTTATCTTACTTTAGATCATTTGATTCCAAGATCTAAAGGAGGTAGATCTACATGGACTAACTTGGTGACGGCCTGCCAATCCTGCAATGCAAAAAAAGGAAATCATTCTCTCGAAGAGGTCGGTTTGGTTCTCAAAAGACCACCTTATAAACCTTCTTATATTATGTTTTTGCGTAATAATTTAGGCGCAATGAAAAAAGAATGGGCTTCCTATTTGAATGCTCCAGCGGTAGCTTAAATCAAATTGCTTATTACTCTTCAGGCTAATTGTGACTTGACTTAGTTTAGTTATATTCACCTTTTGTATTGAGAAAAAGTAACCAGTCTAAAGTATGAAAGAGCGCTTTGATATCTCAAAGATTACCACTCCTTTTTTAGATCAAAGTCGATTGGAGACAGATCCAATCGCAGATGATACCATCACCCAAGTGATCAAATCTGGCTTTGAACGACAAATCAATGAAATATTCATGACGATCGTTCAAAATCATAAATTTGATAAAGAAACTTTCGCAGAGCTTGGGCCTGAATTGAGTACGATTTTGTTAGAATATTTTGAATCAACCAGCCATTTACCAGATTGGGCGGATGAAAAGTTAATACTCAAAGGTGAGGGGGTGTTTGCTGCTTATGGTCCCGAAGTGTTTATGCTTCTTAATGTTAGTTCCCTGCCACTGTGCTACACATGTGCCAAAGGTGCCCAGGTGCTTTATGACACAGGGCGGCTCTTGTCTCACAAAGGGGATATTGATCCCTTGGCTCGTAGATTGATGGAAACAGCACAAATGATACTCAATGTCATGTCCCCTGGTGGATTGGCTGCTGGAGGTCAGGGTATAATTACTACTCAAAAAGTGCGATTAATTCATGCTTCTATTCGATACTATTTAAAAAATAGGAGAGATGGAGAAATTTGGGATGTTCAAAATTTTGGAGAACCAATTAATCAAGAAGACCTAGCGGGAACACTGATGTCTTTTGCTCCGGTTATCCTTTCTGGTTTGAAACAACTCGGTGTTGAGTTGACTTCAGAGCAGATAAACGCTTACATGCATTCCTGGAAAGTGGTTGGCTATTTGATGGGTATTGATGAGCACTTTTTGCCGGATACTTTTGAAGAAGGTTTTGCACTTGCAACTAAAATACTTGAGCATCAAGCTGCACCATCTAGGGCAGGAAATGAATTGACAACATCATGTATTGAGTTTATAAATCATATGGTGCCAGGTGATACTTTTGACGAGTTGCCTGGTTTTCTAATGCACACATTTTTACAAGATTATTCGAACGCATGTGGAATCAATTTGGCAAAATGTATTGGAGTAGATCATGAAGTAAGTGCCGTAGATCACTTGGTGCTGAAAATGACTAAGTTGTTGGTGGGTACCATTAGTTTTTTAGAAAGAGACAATTTTGTCAACGAAATATCCAAACCATTCAATAAGGTGCTATTGGAAGGAATAATTAAGTTTTATAATAGTGGACAACGCGCTCATTTTCTTATTCCCCCATCATTGAAAAAAAATTGGGGTATTTCTGATCACTAACTCATCAAAAAATGGAAGCAAATAGAAGTTTAATTGCTGGTCTTGATAAAAGGACAATCAATGCCATATTAATCTCCTCGGGTGTTTTAGTCGGATGGTCTTTGATTAGCTCATTATTAGCACTAGGGCCAATTACAGCTAGTATCATTACCTATAGTTTATATGGCCTTTATTGGTTTTATGCCATCTATTATAAAAACCCGCTGGTTCTGAGGTTGGTTATAATTGGAACTATTGCAGGTATTTTGGAATTGGCTACAGATCATTATTTGGTGGACACAATCAACAGCTTGGTTTATCCCAAAAAAGAACTCATGATATGGAGTTCGCCAGCTTATATGCCATTTGCTTGGAGTAATGTAATTCTTCAGCTTGGGTTTATCGGTGTTTTGTTAACTCGGAAATTTGGCATTCCAAAAGCCTCCATTATGATGGGATTAGCAGGGGGAATGTATATTCCACTATACGAGCATTTAGCAAATAATGCCGGCTGGTGGTGGTATAAGAATAATACGCAAATGGTATTCAATGCACCGGTTTACGTGATTATTTGCGAAGCTTTAATTTCATTTTCTTTACCTATTCTTATTCAACACGCGGAGGAACACACTTTGAAAAGAACCTTATCTATTGGTATCATAGAAGGTGTTTGGATATTGATTAGTGCATATGTGGCATTTTCTATTGCCGGATGATTATTCTTGTAATTGTAAATTTGTTGGACTGAATAGAGGAAGAATGGTATTTCGCAGTATATTAGTAGAGAAGGTTGAATTTTTCATAAAAAGCTATGTATGAAGGTCTCTGCACTAATTGACTACTTCATCCACCCTGCCTATTTTTCGGTTCCGGACAAACTGAGAAGAGCTCGTTTATGTGTGAGAGCATGTTTGCTCACTTGCTTATTTTCCAATGCATATATTTGGTTGAGTCTATATTTTGAATACCAACTAGGTGTTCAACTAATGATTTTTAATGTGGTTGGTTTTTTGCTCCTTCCATTTTTATGCAAGACTAGAATCCCTTTAAATGTAATTGGCAATCTATATGTGTTGATTGGTGCTTTGGCAGTATTTGTATTGACTTATTACTCTGGAGGCATTTGGTCGGCCATTTATCCCTGGATAGTCTCTATTCCAGTGCTGGCTATTCTAGTAGTGAATAGGGTTTCTGGCCTGGCTTGGGGAGGGATTTCTTATTTGGTGATGCAGTGGTTTGGTTTGTTGGCTCTGGAAGGAGAGCAGTTACCAGTGGAGTACAATCCAGAAATGAAGACTGCATGGTTTGTTTCTGTTTTACCAGGACTATTGCTTATCGTATTATTTATCGCGTATGTTTTTGAATCGATACAGAGGAAGGCACTAACAGAATTAGAAGAAAAGAATGATTTACTCAAGCAACAAAAAGAAACAATAAGTACCCAATCAGCACATCTACAGAAGCATGTAGAAGAAAAAGAATATATCATTAGAATCCTGGCGCATGATTTAAAAAATCCTTTGTCAAATATTACAAGTTTGATCCATTTAGTGAATGAAGAGGAAGACCCAGTAGCTAGAAACAAATTTGTTGAAATGATCAATCAGTCTGCAGAAAAATCACAAGACTTGATCAATAGCGTTTTGGAAATGGATTTTTCCGATCAGCAAAGTTTGATGATCAATTGGGAGAATGTCGACTTGAAAGAAATGTTGAAAGAAATGGTAGAGCAAATGGAACTTTCAGCTCATAAAAAACAGATAAAACTCCTTCTAGAAGACAGTCTTGGTTCTGCTATGGTTAAAGGGGATAGAACGTATATGCCATTGATATTTGAGAATTTTATATCGAATGCTTTAAAATTTTCAGAGTACAATACACAAGTAAAGATTTATATAGAGAACCAAGCAGGTCTTGTTCAGGTTAAAGTGTCGGACCAAGGGCCAGGGATTAAAGTTGAGGAACGGGAACAGTTGTTTAAGAAATTTTCAAAGCTAAGTGCTCGTCCCACGGATGGAGAAAGTTCTTCCGGACTAGGTTTGTCTTTGGCCAAACGATATGCAGAGTTGTTGAATGGTAGGGTTTGGTATGAAGGAGAATTGGGAATAGGTTCCACTTTTGGCGTGGAGTTTCCTGCTGTTCAGCATTAGTAAGGTTTTTGTCCGACAAAATTACCTGGAGGGTTGTAATTGCAAACCCAAATGACAGAGCCATCGCAGATAGTTTTAGCACAACCCACCTCAGTACTGTTATTCCAAACTAACTGTGTATAATGGCCGCATATTTTATCCTGCTCACAAGTATTTTTTTTGTAGTTATAATTCTGTTTTTCGGCGGCCCAGGAGTCAACAGCGTCTCCTACGTTTACTGAACCCACAGACCCTTTAAAAATGTTCTCACCATATGCATTTTCACTTTGCTCAAAAATACAGCCTTGTTTTTTTAGTTCGAGAGTCCATTTATAAGCAACCTCAGCAAGTTCATTGGAATAACTTATATCACTAACACCAACCTCTGAACGCCAAAAGTTGTGCCTTTCAATTAATACTCCTATTTCGCTCTTATCAGCCTTTTGTGCTGCTATCAATTGAGCAAACAACATTATGGTTACTAGAAGAGTAGATTGTTTCATTATGGTCTATTTTAAACCAATTTACAAAAATCTACTCTTTACATTCTGTTTTTTTGAATTGATTATTTCGATTTAATCAGTAAGAATTTGTGCAATTACAGATTCAACTTTTTCTGCAGATGGAATCATAGCAGCTTCGAGCGTCGAATTCAGCGGTATTGCTGGCATATTTTCAGAGCCGATCGTTCGAACAGGACCATCAAGATATTCGAAACAATTTTCCTGAATGCGAGCAGCTATACTTTGCGCAAAAGTGTTGTTCACTGGCTCTTCGGTCACAACCAAACATTTACCATGCGTTCGCACGGATTGATAGATAGATGCTGTATCCAATGGGTGCAAGGTTCTCAAATCGACTATTTCCACCTTCCCTTTGAAGTTTTTAGCGGCGTTAAGAGACCAGTGAACTCCCATACCGTAGGTGATAATAGTCATGGATTCCCCATTTTCTACAGGTTCCTCAGAGGCTTCGAGTGCAATTCTTGCCTTGCCAAATGGAATGACATAGTCCGCATCTGGTTCTACAGTTTTTGCGGCGTCTGTGCCTTTTACCTTCGACCAGTAGAGCCCTTTGTGTTCGAAAATGACTACTGGGTTAGGGTCGTAATAGGCTGATTTCATCAAGCCTTTCATATCGGCACCAGTACTCGGGTATGCAATCTTTATCCCTCGGATATTGCTCACTACGGATTCTACACTTGAAGAGTGGTAAGGGCCACCACTTCCATAAGCACCAATAGGTACTCTCAGAATCATGCTAACCGGGTATTTTCCGTTTGTGAGATAACACGATCTACTCACTTCAGTAAATAGCTGATTCAATCCTGGCCAGATGTAATCAGCAAATTGAACCTCTACTATTGGCTTCAAGCCTACCGCTGACATTCCTACGGTACTGCCAACAATGAAGGCCTCTTGAATTGGGGTATTAAACACTCGGTCCTTGCCAAATTTTTGAGCCAGGGTAGCTGCTTCACGGAAAACACCACCCAAACGGTGCCCAACGTCCTGGCCATATAATAAGCATTCATCGTGCTTTTCCATTAATTCCTGTACCGCAAATAGGGCGCTATCAACCATCACCGCTTTTTCTTTTCCTTTTGAATGTCGATCTCCTTTTTCTTCAGTGATCGGAGTAGGGGCATAGTCGTGTGTAAACAAATCTTGAGGACTTGGGTCTTCCGCTTTTAAGGCTTTGTCATAGTGATCATCTACCAGCAATCTGGCGTCTTCTTCACGATTGTCAAGTTCCTTTTTGGAAATACCCATATCTTCCAGTTGCTTTCTGAAGAACGGATAGGGATCGTATTGCATGTGTTCGTCCAAGTCATCACGGTACCATTCCATTCTTACTCCAGATGTATGGTGGTTGAGCAATGGCACTTTAGCGTGCACTAATACTGGTTTTCTTTCTTTGCGGACGTACTTGATGGCTTCTTCCATCGTTTCGTAGCATTTTAAGAAATTGGTGCCATTTACTTTCATGGCTTTGATACCAGGGAATCCTTTGATGTACTCTGAGGCGTCACCAGAGCGAATTTCACTTGCATGCGCTGAAATGTCCCACTCATTATCCTGCACCAAATAGATGATGGGCAATTGCTTCAAAGCAGCCATTTGAAAAGCCTCTGATACCTCACCTTCGGTTATACAGGCGTCTCCTAAGGAGCATACCACTATTGGGGCTTCTTTATGTTTTTCTCCAATTTTTCTTAACTCTTTGTATTGAATACCCATGGCAATACCTGTGGTCGGGATAGCTTGCATGCCAGTAGCTGATGATTGATGGGGAATTTTTGGTTTGTCATCATCTTTTAAACTGGGGTGTGAATAGTAAGTTCGGCCACCTGAGAAGGGGTCGTCTTTCTTAGCCATCAACTGAAGCATTAAATCATATGGAGTACAGCCAATAGACAATAGCGTGGCGTCATCTCGATAATAAGCAGACAAGTAATCTTGTGGTAAAAGCTGCATTCCTGTAGCAATTTGAATGGCTTCATGACCACGGGAAGTAGCATGCACATATTTGGAAACTACTTTGAAAGTTTCTTCGTACTTGTCGGCCAACGTTTTTGCTGTGGCCATAAGCTTATAAGCTTTTAGTAAGTTTTGCTTACTAATGTTTGTTAGTTTATTGTTCGCTTTTTTGGTAGTCGCCATTATCGGGTATTTAATTTTTTATATCAAACGTCTTTCCCGTTGTTTAAAGAAAAAACGTGTTTGTTCCTTTATTTATTTTTAAATCTATTGATCGCGTTTCGCGTAAAGTCGGAAAGTACAAGCTTCCCGCTCATTCCAGCTCTCTCAGCTAATAAGGCATCCCAGTGCTCTGTACCTTCCCAAAATATCTGCTTGAGCAGAAGCATGGCTTCGGGGTTTGATTCTGCTAACTTATCGGCTAAAATCTTAATGGCTTCATCCATTTCCTCCACGTTATCATAGACATCTGTATAAAGTCCTTTTGTTTTGGCCCAATCAGCAGTTTGCCATTCCGTAGCGTTAATAGCCATTTGAGACATAGCTGACACGCCAATTTTTCGCTCTACTGCAGGACCGACAACAAATGGCCCGATACCAATAGCCAGCTCGCTCAACTTCACGGAGGCATATTTTGTGGCCATACAATAGTCAACAGCACTAGCCAGTCCTACGCCGCCGCCTACTGCTTTGCCCTGCACACGGCCGATAATAAGCTTCGGACATTTTCGTGAAGCATTTATTACTTTGGCAAAGCCAGAGAAAAATTCTTTCCCAGTTTCAAAATCTTCAATAGAAATCAATTCATCAAAACTAGCCCCTGCACAAAATGCTCGATCGCCTTCACTTTTCAGAACAATAACTTTAATCTCATCGTTCTTTCCAGCTTCTGTAATTGTATTTGCTAATAGGTTAAGAATTTCTCCCGGTAGAGAATTGCTCTGGGGATGAAAAAAGGTAATGGTGCCTATGCCTTTGTTGATTTCTATGTTTACGCTTCCGTTCATATTCTAGTATTGAGTAATTAGTACTGGGTATTTAGATTTACGATTGATCTTTTTTCTTAATCATGGTTAAAATTGTTGCGATAGCAATCGTCTCACCTGTTTCGTCATAGACATCAACCAAGAACTTGACAATGCCTTTCGCTATATCGTCTTTCTTTTCCTGATCTATTTTTTCTTTTACAGTTAGACGTACGCCAATGGTGGTTCCAGCATAGACAGGTTTAGTAAATCGACATTCCTCCAAACCGTAGTTTAGCAACACAGGCCCTTTCTTAGCTTGAACAAATAGTCCAGCTGCTGCTGAAAGGATAAAGTATCCATGCGCCACACGCTGTTCAAAAATGGTACCATCCAGTGAAGTTTCATCTGTGTGTGCATAAAAATGATCCCAGCTCACGTTGGCGAAATTTACAATATCACCTGTGGTTACTGTCCGTTTAGCAGTAATGTAAGTTTCTCCTATTTCCAACTCTTCCCAGTGCTTGCTGAATGGGTGTGCGACGTCTTCTTTGTAGGCGCCACCATATTGATATACATTGGCGATTTCTGTTACTGTAGTTGGATGACCTTGTACAGCGCATCTTTGCATATAGTGCATCACCCCACGTTTGCCGCCCATTTCTTCACCACCTCCGGCACGTCCTGGTCCACCGTGTGTCAATAGCGGCATCGGCGATCCATGTCCTGTACTTTCCTTCGCTGAATTTTTGTTGAGTGCTAATATTCTACCATGATGTGAAGCTGCTCCCAATACGTATTGCTTAGCAATTTGGTCATCAGCAGTTACAATAGACGAACATAATGATCCTAACCCTTTTTTAGAAATGGTTATGGCTTCATCCAAGTCTTTGTAAGGAAGGATCGTACTCACCGGACCGAATGCCTCAACGGTATGCACTTCTTCGCTATTTATCGGATCCTTATTCACCAACAAAGTAGGGGAGATGAAGGCGCCTTTAGATTTGTCTGCACCCATCACTTCAAAGTCCTCGTTGCTATACACCACTTCAGAAGATTTTTTGAGCAACTCGATTTGCTGTTTTACAATGTCCACCTGTGTTTGATTGATGAGCGCTCCCATGCGCACCCCTTCTACATCGGGATCGCCGATGGTGGTCTTAGCCAGTGCCTTGCCTAATGCGATTTGTACATCTTCAACTAATTTTTCTGGTACGATGATCCTTCTGATCGCTGTACATTTCTGTCCACACTTCACCGTAATTTCTTTTCTTACCTCTTTGATGAATAGGTCAAATTCTTCAGTTCCGGGTACTGCGTCTTCCCCTAAAACCGATGAGTTCAATGAATCAGCTTCCATGGTGAAAGGAATCGAATGTTCTACCAGATTGGGATGTTGTTTGAGCATCTTGCCTGTTTTGGCAGATCCTGTGAATGTCACCACATCCTGCATACCCACATGATCCAATATTCCTTTCCCTGATCCTGCTATCAACTGCAATGCTCCTTCTGGCAAAATCTTAGAATCAATGATTTCTTTAACCATCAGTTCGGTTAAGAAGCAAGTTTGTTCTGCTGGTTTTACCACTGCGGGCATACCAGCCAGCCAATTGACAGCCACCTTTTCGAGCATTCCCCATACGGGGAAATTGAACGCGTTGATATGAACGGCCACACCTTCCTTGGGCACCATGATATGCTGACCGATGAAGCTCCCGCCTTTGGATAGGGGAGCGGTATCGCCGTCAATATAGTGCGCTTCGTTGGGAAATTGCCTTCTGAGACTGGCGTAAGCGAATAGGTTTCCTATACCGCCTTCGATATCTATCCAGGAGTCTAATCGAGTGGCACCTGTAGCCTTGCTAAGTTCATAGAACATTTCCTTTTTGGCGTGCAAGTGCATGGCTAGGGCTTTGAGCATCAAGCCTCTTTCCTGAAAAGTCATTTTGCGCAAAGCAGGATTGCCTACGTTGCGTCCGTATTCCAGAATGTCTTTGAAGTCGAGTCCTTCGATAGAGTGTGTGAATATGGGGTCGCCCGTGATGGCATGATGAAGCACTTGGCCGTCGCCAGCTCCGGTGGTCCATTGTCCTTGGGTGTAGTGTTGTATTTTTTGTGGGTTCATTCGTTTATTATTTACGTCATTGCGAGCAGAGCGAAGCAATCTTTGTCTAGGACGAGATCGCTTCATTCCTCGCGATGACGGTTAAGTTTTTTCAGTCTTCTTCCAAGTTTTAAAATTCACAATCTGCTCAGGCCTGTTGGGCTCTGCTTCGGTTAGTGGTTCGCAAGGCTTCAGTGATTCCATACAATCCGTTGGTAACTCCTGATACAATCTGGTGCCTTCGGTTTTCCAGGCGATCATCTCATCAGAAACTTCTTTGATGATTTTGGCTGGATTGCCGGCGACCAGACTCCTTGGTGGTATTTCCATTTCCCCTTTCACAAAAGTCAAAGCGCCTATGATGCATTCTTTGCCAATCACGGCATTGTCCATTAATACTGCATTCATACCTACTAGTGAGTTTTCTCCCACTTCAGCACCATGAATAATAGCGCCGTGTCCAATGTGTGCACCTTTCTTCAAATAGACCGTAGTACCAGGAAACATATGGATCGTGCAATTTTCCTGCACATTACAGCCATCTTCGATCACGATTTTGCCCCAATCCCCACGGATCGCGGCTGCCGGGCCTATATATACATCCTTTCCGATGAATACATTGCCGGTCACAGTGGCCTGTGGGTGCACGAAGGCACTCGGGTCGATCACGGGTTTTAGTCCTTTGAATTCGTAGATCATTTTTTCAGTGTCAAGAGTCAAGATTTTAGAGCCAAGAAGTCTTTTGTCTTGGTTCTTGCATCTTGATACTTATTAACAATTCATATATTTCCAATTTCTTACCTTGCCTTCGGCAATCCATTCTATTGCCTGGGCCATTCTTTTATCTCTGGTGGTTTCTCTTTTTGCTTCCGTCAGCCATTCGATATAGTCTCGTCGCTGGGCATCAGTGAATCCATTGAATACTTTCCTTGCGGCAGTATTTTCCTTCAATGCCGTATCAAAATAATCAGGCACATCTATCACTTTCTTTTTAGGAAAGTCAAGTTTGATATCCTTTTCGTTGAGGAGGACGGCTTGTTTTATATACTCCTCAATCACAGCCGGATTCACCTCGTTCAGGGTTTTGTAATGAATCATGCGATTACCCTTGTCATCGTCATTGTTTTCAACAAAAGCTCCGTGTGTATCTTTGATTAAGGCACCTTTGAAGAAATTGAGACCTACATGGTGTTTGAATGCCACAAACCAGCAAATCAGACCGTCCAGACTGAAGCAAGGAGCTCTCCATTTCCAATCTTCTTGAATTCGATCATCAACAGCATGGACTGTTTTTCGAATCAAGTCCAAAATAGGACGATGATCATCTGATACCGTGGTCAGATAGGCATCAATTTTTTCAGTAGCGTCTGGATTTACTTTAGATATTGCCATACATTATACCCTTTCTAATATTGCCGCGTAGCCTTGTCCTACACCGATACACATGGTTACAAGTGCAAATTTTTTGTTTGTTAGATTCAATTCTAAAGACGCAGAATAGGCAGTACGAGCACCGGTCATTCCTAAAGGATGACCAATGGCAATAGCGCCACCATTAGGGTTTAGCCTTGGATCATTGTCTTCTAATCCCCAAGCACGCGTACAGGCTAAAACTTGAGCGGCAAAGGCTTCATTTAGCTCAATTATATCCATGTCGTCCATGGTTAGACCAGCTTTTTCTAGTGCCTTTAATGATGCTTTCACTGGGCCAATTCCCATAATTCTCGGCTCCACGCCAACAACTGCTGAAGACACAATTCTTGTCATAGGTTTTAATCCATGATTACTTACTGCTGATTCTGATGCCACCAAAACCGCTGCAGCACCATCATTGAGACCGGATGCATTACCTGCTGTAACGGAGCCGTCTTTTTTGAACGCAGGGCGAAGTCCTGCTAAGGCTTCAAGTGTTGTGTTGCCTTTGATGAATTCATCGTCAGCGAAAATTCTGGGATCTTTCTTCCTTTGTGGAATAGAGACCGGAACAATTTCTTTAGCCAGTCGGCCGGACGCCTGTGCAGTGGCAGCTTTCTGCTGTGACCAAAAAGCAAATGCATCTTGATCTTCTCGACTGATGTTATATTTCTCAACAAGATTTTCTGCTGTCATACCCATGGCATCAGTGCCATACTGTTCGTGCATCTTTGGGTTGACGAATCGCCAGCCGAAACTAGAATCATACATCTTGGAATCGGTACCGAATGGTTTAGCTGATTTGGCAATGACCAATGGACTGCGAGTCATGTGCTCCACGCCGCCTGCAATGAATAGGTCACCATCACCAGTTTTGATGGCACGATTCGCTTGAATGATGGATGATAAGCCCGAGGAGCATAGCCTATTTACGGTTTCGCCAGGGACAGAGTAAGGTAGGCCGGCCAACAGTCCGGCCATCCGTGCTACATTTCTATTGTCTTCTCCCGCTTGATTGGCACAGCCTAGGATACAATCATCAATAAGTGCTGGTTCAAGTGATTCATTTCTAGCCATTAATTCACGAATGACATGAGCAGCCAAGTCATCTGTCCTTACTGGGCTTAACGCCCCTCCAAATTTTCCAATCGGCGTTCTAACGCCATCTATGATATACGCTTCTTTCATATATTAATTACCCCATGGGGTATCTTTTCTAAATACTGTTCCTTTAAATAAGGCCACCACTTCATTGTTTTGATTGGTGACTGTGATGCTGTAAATACCCAGACGATTGGACAAATTGTCCTCTTTTGCTATAGCAGTCAACTGATCTCCTTCATTCACCGCTTTGGTGTGAGATATAGAAGTCTCTATTGAAACCGCATGTCGTCCCTGGGAATTGGATGCAAAAGCAAAGGCACTATCGGCTAAAGAATAAGTAATTCCACCGTGTGCTATACCAAATCCATTGAGCATATTACTTTTTACAGTCATGCTGATTTGCGCAAAACCTTGCTCAATTTTCTCCACAGTAATTCCCATCCATTGACTAAAAGTGTCATGGGCATACATTTCATCCACTATGGCTTTTGGAGTAATCATTAATAAAAAGTCCTTTTATCTCTCACCATTCTACGGAGTAATGGGCTGCAACGGTATCTGTCTTCCAGATATTCGTCGTACAGTTGATCCATTAGCTTCACGCAATCATCAATCCCAAATTCGTCCCCCCAGCGTAACAACCCAGCAGGATAATTTACTCCTTTCGTCATAGCCAAGTCAATGTCCTCTTTACTAGCAATATTCCAGAAAAGTGCATCAGCAGCTTCATTGATCAGCATGACTAATATTCTATTGAAAATCTGAGTACCTAGCGTTTTATCGAAGTAAGGTTCTGGTTTGGTGGCACCTTCGGAATAATCATAATAACCTTTACCTGATTTTCTACCTAAATATCCAGCTTCAGCTAGTCGTTTTTGCGTAAAGGCGGGTTTATATCTAGGGTCATAGAAAAAAGATTTGAACACTGTCTCTGTGACGGTATAATTGATGTCATTGCCAATGAAGTCCATCAAAGTAAAAGGCCCCATCCGGAAACCACCGATTTCGGTCATTGCCCAGTCGATCGTAGCCACATCGGCAATGCCTTCTTCTAATATCCTAAGGGCTTCACCATAAAAAGGTCTAGCCACTCTATTGACGATAAAGCCTGGTGTGTCTTTGGCTAGTACGGTGATTTTGCCCCAGCTATCAATGATCGATCTAGCTTCCTTTAACACAGTTTCATCCGTTTGAACTGCGGGTATGATTTCTACTAAGGGCATCAATGGAGCCGGGTTAAAAAAGTGGATACCTAACACTCTTTTTGGATTGTCACAAGCGCTTGCAATAGCTGAAACAGATAGGGAAGAAGTATTCGTGGCAATTATGCAGTTGGTGCCAACAATACTTTCCAGCTCTCTGAAGATTTGTTTTTTGATGTTTAAATCCTCTATGATAGCCTCTATTATAAGTTCACAAGAACTAAACTCCTTTAATTGATCAGTAAACTGAATGCGATCGAGAATGTCTCCGGCTTCAGATGTCGTTAATATGCCCTTTTCGGCCATACGGTCCAATATCTTCTTTAGACTCTTTTGTGCCTTTTCGAGCATGGGCTTGCTACTATCCAGCAATATGACTTCGTGACCAGCTGTAGCTGCTACTTGTGCGATGCCGCTTCCCATAGAGCCGGCGCCGATGATTCCGATTACTTTCATTTTATAGAGTCAAGATTTTAGATGTTAGATTCAAGACTTTCATGTTTTAAATTCCAAAATTCAAAAGACAAGCTCCAAAGGTTACTTCTAGTCTTTTGAGTTTCTAATCATTGCTGAGAAAATTTTTTTAAGTTCTATTGCTTCTTGATGAAGTTTTTCAACTTTATTTTGATTTTTGAGGTCATCCGTTTCAAACAATAGTTTTAGCCAATAGGCTGATTCCTTTGCTTCTTTCCTACAAATTTTTGCTCTGAACCTAAAGTCTTTGGGACTGAGCCCTTCATTGGCTTCAATGTAATTGGCGCCTACTGATCCAGAAGCACGAAGAACTTGCTTTATATCGTCCATGTTGTAGATGCTTGTTTTGATATTCCTCATTTCAAATCTGACCTTTTTTGCAAACTCATAGGTTCTGTCTTCCAGATCATATTTTTTAATTTCGGTCATGGTTGGTTTTTGTTTTTTGGAATTTGTTTTTTGAGATTTTCCCAGTTACCTCCCCACAAACTCTGGTTTTCGTTTTTCTAAAAAGGCATTCACGCCCTCTTTGTAATCTTCTGTTTTTCCTGCTTTGGATTGATATATTTCTTCCTGGTCTAATTGCTCATTGAGGTTGTTGGTAAATCCAGCATTTAAAAGTTTTTTGGTGTACACCAATCCTTTCGTTGGCATTTTGGCAATAGTCTGTGCGATCTTCAATGATTCTTCCTCAAACTCTTCTGGATTGAATACTTTATAGAGCATGCCTAATTGTTCGGCAACAGCAGCGGATACTTTATCTCCCATCATCATCAGGGCGCTTGCTTTTTGGAATCCGATGAGTTTGGGAAGAAAATAGGTTCCACCGCTATCTGGTATTAATCCAATTTTACTGAATGCCTGAATGAATGAGGCTGTTTCTACTGCAACGACTATATCGCAAGCCAAAGCCAAATTTGCACCAGCTCCAGCTGCCACACCGTTTACCGCGCAGATAATCGGTTTCTCGATTTCACGTAGACGACGAACAATAGGGTTGTAGTGCTCTGCTACTATGTTTTCGATGAAAGGAGCATCAGATGCAGTGACTTCAGCTAAATCCTGACCTGCACAAAACGCTTTGCCATTTCCGGTAAGGTAAATGGCTCTGACTGCATCATTTTGACCGCATTGGTCTAATAGCTCCTGAAAACCAAGGGCCATCTCTCGATTGAAACTGTTGAAGACATCTGGCCGGTTGAATCGGATGAATGCGATGCCATCTTTGATTTCGTGCTGAAGTGTTGGGGTCATTATTGTTTGTTTCTTTTTTGGGTTAAATACATTTAAAGTAATCGAAGGGTTCCAGGCAATCTTTGCATTTGTACTGGGCCTTGCAAGCGGTTGAGCCAAATTCGCTGATTAGCTCAGTATTTTCGGAATTGCATTGTGGACAGGGTACGATTTCGTCCTCCAAAAACAGCGCTCGTTTGGATGTGCTTCCCTGTGGTGGTGCAATGCCATAAGCTTTAAGTTGCTCCCTGCCATTTTCTGTTAGCCAATCCGTAGTCCATGCTGGCTGCAATACGGTTTTTACCTCAACATCCTGATAGCCTTCATTTAGCAGACATTTTTTGATATCTGCCTCAATGGTATTCATGGCCGGGCATCCGGAATAGGTGGGGGTGATCGTAACTACCAAATGATCAGTTACTTCAATTTTTCTGATCACTCCCATGTCTACTACAGACAATACAGGTATTTCAGGGTCCATCACCTGGCGCAGACTTTCAAGAACCTGCTCGGATGATATGGTTTTGGTTTTTACCATTCAGCGCCTGGATAAGCTCTTTGTAAGTGCTGCATTTCTGCTAATAAATAACCTAAATGTTCGGAGTGCATACCATTTTTACCTCCTGTTTGATTCCAGGTACTTTCCGGTATTGTCAAAGTAGCTTCACGCAAATGGGATTCGATTTCTTTCTTAACCGGTTCCGAAATTTTTATTAAATCAGCCCCGATGCCTGCGTCTGCCATTTGTGTATCTAATTCATCCATGGTAATGCTTTCGTAGGCATATGACCAAAAATGATTCAGGGCCATCTGTATTTTTTCATGACTCACGTCTGTGCCATCACCCAGTCTTAACACCCACTGACCACTCCATCTTTTGTGATATGTGACTTCTTTGATGCTTTTTTGAGCGACAGACGCAATGCCTTCATCCTTGCTAGATGCTAACTCATTCAATAAATGAAAATGAAAAACATCGAACAGATATTGTCGCATAATGGTATATGCAAAATCGGTGTTCGGTTGTTCTACCAATAGCAGGTTTTTGTACTCCCTGTCGTTTCTTAGGAATGCGATATCGTCTTCAGACTTTTCCCCTTCAGTCAAATCAGAAGCATATTGATAGTAGTTTCTGGCTTGACCGATCAGGTCAAGGGATATATTGGTCAGCGCAATGTCCTGTTCTAAAACAGGGCCATGTCCGCACCATTCGGCTAGTCGCTGCCCAAGAATCAGGCAATTATCTGCTAATCGTAGGACGTAGTTATATGTATTTTGATCTTTCATCTGCCTACATGTTTTTTAGTTCTTCCGGCAAATTGTAGAATGTTGGGTGGCGGTAAACCTTGCTTTGTGCAGGCTCGAATAGTTCTGCGCCTTCTTCAGGGTCTGAAGCGGTGATTTCACTAGAAGGCACTACCCAAATGCTAACACCTTCACTGCGACGTGTATAAACATCTCTGGCATTCTCTACTGCCATTTCAGCATCAGCGGCGTGAAGGCTGCCAACATGTTTATGATTGATACCTGACTTGCTTCTTATAAATATTTCCCAAAGGGGCCAATTCTTGTTGCTCATGATTTTCGATTTTGGGGTTATGCTGCTGATTTTTTCTTTCTTTTCTCTGAATAGGCTAGTGCTGCTTCTCGCACCCAATCGCCATCTTCATAGGCTTTTTTTCTAGTAGCCAGCCTTTCTTTATTACAAGGGCCATTGCCTTTTACCACTGACCAGAATTCGTCCCAGTCTATAGGGCCGAAGTCATAGTGCCCTTTTTCTTCGTTCCATTTCAAATCTGGATCTGGAATAGAGATGCCAAGTATATCCGCTTGCGGCGCAGTGGCGTCTATGAATTTTTGTCTCAATTCATCATTAGTGAACCTTTTAATCTTCCAGTTCATGGACTGTGCCGTATGCGGAGAGTCGGCGTCGTTGGGGCCAAACATCATGATCGAAGGCCACCACCATCTGTTGAGGGCATCTTGTGCCATGGCTTTTTGCTCCGGTGTTCCATTACACAGCTTCAGCATGATTTCATAACCTTGTCGCTGATGGAAGCTTTCTTCTTTACATACACGTACCATCGCTCTGGCATAAGGTCCGTATGAACACCGGCAAAGTGGCACCTGATTCATAATAGCCGCACCATCCACTAGCCAGCCAATGGCTCCCATATCAGCCCAGGTGAGGGTAGGGTAGTTGAAAATGGAGGAATACTTCGCTTTGCCAGTATGTAGTTGGTCCAATAGATCGTCTCTTTCTACGCCTAAAGTTTCGCAGGCACTGTAGAGATACAATCCATGTCCCGCTTCGTCCTGCACTTTGGCCAAAGCTGCTACTTTTCTTCTGAGGGAAGGAGCACGGGTGAGCCAGTTGCCTTCCGGCAGCATGCCTACGATCTCCGAATGGGCATGCTGAGAGATTTGTCTGATCAATGTTTTTCGATAGTCATCGGGCATCCAATCTTTGGGCTCGATTTTCTCCTCGGCGTCTAGCTTGCGCTGAAATTCTTTTTCTAAATCTATGGTACTCATCTTTTTGGGCTTTCTATAAATTTACTCAATATCCTGTCGTAATTCAACGTCTAATTTTCGTCGAAACTTAAGACCACTTTGTCTGTCTTAGGATGCGCCTGACAACTCAGGATATATCCTCTCTCAATCTCGTCTTCTTCCAAAGCATAGTTTACTGCCATGTCGACTTCTCCTTCGAGAAGTTTGGCCTTGCAAGTACAGCAAACGCCTCCTTTGCAAGCGTAGGGGAGGTCGGCTCCTTTTTTAGCGGCTGCGTCCAAAATAGAATCGTTGCTGTTGTAGTCAAAATCCATCTTGACGCCGTCTATCTGAATAGTGACCTTACACTTCACTTTTTCGTATGATTCTTTTTTCTGGCCTGAGCTAGTTCCTAACTTTCCTACTGGGCTGGTGAACAATTCGATGTGAACTTTTGATTTGTCTACACCTAGTTCAACAAGTGCTGCCTGTATGCCAAGCATCATAGGTTCAGGTCCACAGATAAAGAATTCGTCTATCAACTTCAGATCAAAAATGGTTTTTGAAAAAGCAGTCACTTTCTCTTGATCCACAAACCCTTCAAATAGCGGAAATTCTGTATGCTCTTCACTAAACACATGAAAGATGTTTAATCGTTCCATGTAGGTGTTTTTCAGGCCTTCAATTTCTTCTTTGAACACAATGGAGTCCGTACCTCTATTGGCATAAATCAAAGTGAACTCACTATTTGGTTCGGTATCCATGACTGATTTTAGAATGGAGATAATTGGGGTAATTCCACTCCCTCCAGCAAAACCAACATAATTTTTGACATGCTCTTCTTTTAGCTCTGTATTGAAGCTGCCTGATGGTGGCATGACTTCCAACTCTTCACCTTCTTCTAGTTTGTCATTGGCATAAGTGGAAAATGCACCGCCGTCTACCTTCTTGATTGCAACTTTCAGCCTATTTTCTTTCGGACTGGTACAAATCGAATAGGATCGTCGAACATCCTCGCCGTCGATAATTTTTTTAAGAGTTACATGTTGACCTTGCTTATAACTGAACAGGGGTTTATGCTCTTTAGGTACATCAAACTCCAAAGAAACACAGTCGTTGGTTTCTTTGATCAGCTTCGATATTTTGAGTGGATAAAAATGATGCATTTTATTGGGTTAATATGTTTTTCGACTCAACGAATGATTTGAATTCGCCTCGATCGATGATGTCAGTAATGTCGTCGTGTTTAATAAGTTCGTCTAGTATCAGGTCTTGTTCATTTCCTTTTTTAACAGCTTGACTGTATGGGGTGTTGGTAAATGAAACCATCGAATATTGCGGAATGAATTGATCTGGAAATGACTCGTAAAGTGCTCGTTCGACTTTCTTTCTTTTCAAGAACCAATCTTGACCAACAAGATCACGCATCTCAATGAAATTCTTCAGTGCCAAGTCTGCTATAGCGTCACCGTCAGGTTTACGTGAATTTTCAAATTCCTTAAATAACTCTTCCCAATTTTCTCCATGTATATCCATCAATTCACTAAGAATTGATACATCTTCAAATCCCGCATTCATACCTTGACCATAAAATGGGACAATGGCATGAGAAGCATCACCAATCAAAGCGACTTTACCATCATAGGTCCATGGAAAGCATTTGATGATAACCAGCGGAGAGGTTGGATTTTCATTGAAAAGTTCAATAAGGTTAGGAATTAATTTCAAAGCATCTGGAAACTTGCTCTCGAAGAAGGTCCGGATCTCTGATTCGGTATTGAGTTTTTCAAATGAATTTTTTCCTTCGTAAGGAAGAAATAGAGTGCAGGTGAAACTTCCATCAGGGTTTGGTAAGGCAATCAACATATGACTCCCTCGGGGCCAGATGTGCAAGGAGTGCTTATCCATTTGAAAATCCCCATCCTTAGCCTCAATACTCAGTTCTTTGTAATCATGGCTAATGTACTCTTGAGAGAAATTGAAATGCTTCAATTTTTGCATCACTGATCGGACAGCTGAAAAGGCACCATCTGTGCCAAAAATCAGATCAGAATCGCTTGTTTTTATGTCTCCGTCAGGTAGTTCGAAAGCAGCTAATGGTGTGTCTAAATCCACTTCTATACATTTGTGATCGAAGTTGAAATTGACGTTATCATATTGGTCAGCGTGGTTGATAAGAATTTGATTCAATCCTGCTCTTGAGATAGAATATATAGCTTCTCCTTCCTTACCATAAGGTTGAAAAGTCAATGATTCGTCAGTACCATGCATCATACGACCATTCATTGCAATGGCGGCTTCACGAACTTTGTCTCCAGCGCCAACGAGATCCAGTGCCTTCCAGCCACGAGTAGAACAAGCCATGTTGATAGACTTGCCAGCAGAAATATTGGCATTTCGAATATCTGGTCTTCTTTCGAAAACTTCTACTGAATAACCTCGCTTGCCAAGGAGTGCCGCTAATAGTGAGCCAACTAATCCTGCGCCAACAATTGTGATGCGTTTGCTCATTTCTTTTCTATTCCGTTCATTAACAAACCGATAATTGTTGCCTTTATACCTTCAACATCCATATCTCTATTGGCATGATACCAATGTTGCAACCATCGAATAGAAGAGAGCATAGTGTATAGTGCAATTTTTGAATCTTCGACCACTACAGAACCATCTTTCATTCCTTCTTCAATAATAGTCAGGAAGTGATTTTCATAATTGCGTCTTTGATTCAGGAATTCACTTTTCTCAGGTTCGGTCAGATGGCGCCATTCGTCGTTCATCACACTTGCGAGTGGAGAACTCATGGCATTTATTTCTAAATGGAGCAATAAAAGCTCCTTTATTTTATTGATAGGAGACTCCTTGGCGTCTTTGATCAGGTTTATTTTGGTTGTGTAGGTGTCTGCGAGAGAAAAACAAATTTTGGAAAGAATCTGTTCTTTTGATTTAATATGATTGTATAGACTAGCAGCTTCTACGCCAACTTTTCCTGCGATATCTCGCATAGTCGTAGCTGAATATCCTTTTTCTCTAAAGAGTGTAGCAGCTTCTTCTAAGATGATCTGCTTCTTGGTCTTTTTTGTGTCAGTTTTAGGCATTTTTTCAAAACTAACAAATGTTAGTTAATCCAAGAAGAAATTTGATAACATTAAGTGAAAAAGACTAGGGCAGACAGTACCAAGTCATGTCCAATTCATTCTTTCAGTCAAATTCAAAATATGAGCTAAATGATGGTTGCAATGCCAGGCGTATAGTGAAATGTTTTCATGAAGCTTAATCTTTTTTCCATTTTGAGGATGCACAAAAGCTTTTTTCAATTCTTCTTCTGAAAGGTTGTTAAGTAAATTATTCCATTTCAGGTGGAGAGCTGTCAATAGAAGAAGAGAAGGTTCAATGGCATCATATTTAGCGTCACTAAGTTCTGCCCAAGCTTTTTCATTATAAGCTTTTATAGTCGGTTCTTGCTCAGTTATCGTCCACTTGAATCGTATATAGCTATTCATGTGGCTGTCTGCGAGGTGATGAACGACTTGCCGGACTGTCCAGCCGTCGGGCCGGTATGGAGTGTTTAATTGTTCATCAGATAAGTATTGAACTGTCTCACGCAGCACTTGTGGAAAATGACAGATGATGTGAATGTTATTTTCAATTTCAGTTTTAGAAAAAGATGTCGGAAACTGAAATTTGCCGATTGGATATTTTAGATCTTCTAGTTCTTGTGTGCTCATGATTAAATTTTATTTAAAGTAAGCTCACAGCAATGAAATGTACTATATAACAGGTTGAGAAGAACTAATAGGTTAGATTAGTTTATTGCAACGGCTAAAAGAGGTTTGATAGTTTCATAGCAATAGACATATCACCATCAACTTTGATTTTACCCATCATAAAAGCACCCATAGCATTCATATCTCCTGACATTAATTTGTTGAAATTTGACAAACTAACACGCACGGTACAGTCGGCATATTCGTCATCATTGGAGACCACTGTTGGAGAAGCAGTATCATCCAGAAATATGACACCCTCGTCAAACTGAAATTTGATTTTGGAGCCGATTGCTCCTCCTTTTTTTGATGCCAAGTCTTGCACTTTGGCTGTTGTTTCTTCTAAAGTCATATTATATGTTGTTTGCAGCTATAAGCTGGATTTCAAATAATTTAGGCCACCACTTACCTGTGATGTAGTACCTGTCTGTTTTTTCGTTGTAAGCAATTCCATTGAGCACATCTATTCGTTTACCATACAATGAATAATCAAAAATCCCTTCCAGATCAAGAATGCCTCTTACTTTTCCTGTATCTGGATCTATGATATATATGAGTTCAGTTTGCCAACGCACCGCATACAAGTTTCCATCAACGTATTCTAATTCATTCAAATAATCAATTGGCCCATTTTGGTCATAAACTTTGATCTGTTTGGCTTCTGAGAAACTTTCAGGTTCCATAAATCTGATAATGTAAGTGCCATCACTCATGATCAAGGTATCGTCTTTGGTTGTCATACCCCAGCCTTCAGTAGGATAAGAAAATTGCCTGATCTGTTCAAAACTGTTTTTATCAAAAACGAACCCTGTTCGTTCTTTCCAAGACAACATGAAGATTTCGTCACCCACGAGCCCAATACCTTCTCCAAAATACTGAGAGGAGATGTCTACAGATTGAAGAACTTTTCCTGATGTTAAATCCACTTTTCTTAGCGTCGATTGTCCTTTTTCTCCTGTACTCTCATATAATTGACCATTGTCCATCAAAAGGCCTTGTGTAAAGGCGTCCGGGTCATGGGCAAAAGTGTTAGTTACTCTATAGGTATATCGAATGGGTTCGATGTCAGATAGGAGTGTGATTGAGTGTCTTTTCTTTTCAACTGTACCATTACTCAAAAAAACCGATATGGTTAAATCTTTTTTACCTGGAGTTTCTGTATTAGTATCCCAAATCAATTGACGATTCGTAACCGATTGTCCATTGTTTAATATTTGAACAGAGTCTATGGTTATATCATTATTGTTCGAGGTGACCTCGAATGCTATGGAGTCTCCAATAGTTTTACGAATGCCATTTCTTGGTTCAGCAATTTTGCTCAAGCTTTTTACCCTTGGGCTTGCTTTCTTTTTATTCTCCTTTGATGGGTCACATGAAACTAATACCAGGAGTATTGCTACGAAAAAGAGTGATTTAATTTGATTCATTTTTTTATTCGGACTAAGCACGGCAATATTATTACGATTGAACTGCTTACAAAAATGAATTCTAACTAAATATCTTTTCTTCCGACACGGATTCATTAAATTTATGAAGAACCTAAAAAAATAAATATTAATAAATCTAATTTCATGAAACGAATACTTGTACCTATTGATTTTTCTGAAGAGTCCATGAATGCGCTCAATGCCGCACATTCACTAGCTGTAAATACTGATTCAAATGTTTTATTGTTGCATATAGTGGAGGATCCCAATATTGAAACCATGAAAATTTCAGGGGAGACGCATTATGATCCAATGGATAATTTATTTGTTAAGTTGTTGCTGGATAAAACCAAGGAAAAACTTGAAGCTATAGTAAATGATCCAAAAAATAGTGATCTCAACATTAGCTATAAAATAGAAATAGGGAATCCATATTCATCTATTTCGGAAAATATTGCTAGCCATGATGCTAGCCTGATTGTCATGGGCTCTAGTGGAGCCTCCGGCTTACAAGAGATTCTTGTTGGCTCTGTGGCTGATAAGACAGTCAGGCATGCCATATGCCCGGTTATTGTTGTGAAAGGAGAATGCTCACTGACAGATATAAAGCACATTGTTTTTGCCACAGATCTTCAGAATGATCAATCACAAATCGTAGGAGACCTTAAGGAGCTACAGTCTTTTTATGATGCCAACTTGCATATTATCAAGATTTATAATTCAGAATGGACTACCTCAGAGGATGTGCAACAACGTCTGAAAGCTTTTGTTTCGGAGTATGCAATCGAAAACTGCTCTACAGTAGCCAAAAATTCAGAAGATTTTGCAGAAGCTATTTTAGACTATGCTAAGGATATCGATGCAGGCATGATTGCGATAGGTACTCATGATCGACACGGCATATTACACCTTATCGCTAGTCATGTGTCTAAAAATGTGTTGAATCATTCACCACTGCCTATATGGACAAAGGCCATAAGGTAAAGTTACTTTCTTGGGAATGTGATCCTCATCAACTTAGGAATTGTTAGCCCTTGATAAAGCACAGAGCAAACGACCACCGTATAAGTCATGGTGATGATCACTTCCTTTCCTTCGAATTCTGGAAGGGATAAAGAAAGAGCAATAGGAATACCTCCTCTCAATCCACCCCATGCTAAAACATGGATGGTATTTTTCTCAAAACTTCTATAGGTACTCATGGCAGCGATGGGTAAACTAACACTTACATACCGAGCGAATAGTACAATATTGAAAGCAAACAGACCTGCTGCAAAATAATCTAGACGCCAAGGAATAATCAGCATTTCCAATCCTATCAACACAAAAAGCATGGCATTGAGCGTTTCTTCGATCAGGTGCCAAAATTTGAATACATAGTCACCTGCCGCACTGGTCACATGTCCACTTTTTCCTTCATTGCCAATGACCAGTCCCATGATCACTACCGCTTGTTTTGCGGATACATGAGCAAATTCAGCAAGTTGTGTTCCTGCCATCACCAATGCTAAAGTCATCAGTACTTCTACTTCAACTTCGTCATTGTCGATGTATTTTAACAAACGGTAGCCTAGATACCCTAAGAAAAGACCAATCACGATACCGCCAGTTATGTCCGTGCCAAAAACCCAAACAATATCTACAAAGCCCAGAAAGTGATCTTCGCCAGCGTGCGCCAAATCCAGTAAAGTCAATGCAATTACAACGGCCATTCCGTCATTGAATAATGATTCGCCAGCAATTCGGGTTTCAAGGTTTTTTGATAAGCTATATTTTTTAATTGTAGCTGTTACGGCTATAGGGTCCGTCGGTGAGATCAATGCACCGAAAACCAAACAGTACATAAAGTCAAGAGGTATGCCTATCCAAATCAGTAAATAGTAAACAAATCCACCAATAATGAATGTAGATATAAGTACGCCTAAAAGTGCCAGTATAAGTACAGGCGTACGTTCTTCGGCTAATTTTTTAAAATCGATTTGTAACGCACCAGCAAAGAGCATAAAACTCAATACGAGCTGATAAAGGACCTCATGGTAGTCGTAGTCTTGTAGGATTCTTTCTGTTCCTAGTTTGAATTCTGGGATTATCTGCTCGATGACCAACAATGCAAATGAAAGACCCAAAGCCAAAATCATGAGGCCTACAGATGAGGGTAGTTTCAAATAGTAAGTGTTGACGTAGATAAAGATGCCCGCTAAGCATATAAATAGGGCTAAAATATCTAAAATGTGCATGCTGTTGTATTAAAATGTCCTGATTTAAAGTGGTGGTCTTTAATTTTCCGTTACAATATTAATACAAATCGTAGTGTAATTTCACCGCTATATTAATGAAAAATATATAAAAAATTCAATATTTCTTATGAAATATAGGGCACTCAGTTGCCCATGGTATTTGAAAAATACAAATATTACGTATTCGAATTTTTTAGATTTTAATGATTTTACGACTATAATTTTGCCAGTTAATTAATGATCATGGATAAAAGAAGTAGAATATTGGAGGCTTTCGATTCTCTTGAGTTTCGTAGGGTGCAATTAGAAGCGCGGTTGGATAAAATGGAAAATGACTTATTATTTATTCCTGAAAGCGAGGGTAAATGGTCCATCAATCAGGTATTGGCTCATTTATCAAACTCTGAGTATGGTACACTGAAGTATATTCGAAAAAAGATGCTTGGAATAGATTCAGCAAGTAAGGCCGCACTGGGAGCTACACTAAGGTCAAAGTTGCTGAAACTCTTACTTGATTCTGGATTCCGATTCAAAATGCCTCAGCTACTTTCAGAACCCTCCATAGAAATTGACTACGAAGAGCTGAAGAAACAATTTGCAAAAAACAGAATAGCTTTTAAAGAGTTGATTGAATCTTTTCCTGAAGAGGCATTAGAGAAATTGATTTTTAGACATCCATTTGCCGGACGATTTTCTCTGTATCAAACCGTTCGCTTTTTAGAAGATCATTACAATCATCACGTCCAACAAATTGATAGAATAATAAAGGCGGTTGAGAATAGGGGATGAAGAGCTTTTTTACTGCATTAGTTATTGTGCTCTTTTTTTAAAATTGTTTTGTATCGGTAATAACAAACACCCAATATCCCAATAGAGAAGAATAATAGAATAGAAACCATAGCTAGTAATTTTTATTTACCATCAATTTAATGATTAATCCGTAGGAATCAAAATTCGAATACTTCTAGGGTATTGTATATTGAAGCTCACCGAAAATGATACTTTTGTGTTTTTATAGACTCAACAAATCAATAATATATTATGAATTTTCAATATAGAAACCTTCTGATTCTATTCGCATTCATGTCGATTGCGCTTGGTTGTAATTCTAACAAAAAAGAACAGCAGGCATTGTTCGAAGAGGTGATGTTGGTTCATGATGAAGTGATGCCTAAAATGGGCAGCTTAAGAGCGTTGTCTTCAGAACTTACTCAAAAAGCTGATTCATTAATGTTAGATTCTTTGACTGACCATTCCTCTAAGATTAATGAGATGAGAGATTTGTCTAAAAAACTAAAAGATGCCAATGAAGGTATGATGGAATGGATGAGACAGTTTGATCAAGTAGAGGAAGGAACTCCTCATGGAGAAGTAATTCAATATCTAAATGAGCAACGCAAGCAAATCCAAAAAGTCAGAGATGATATGATCAACTCAAAAGAGGAAGCAGAAAAGTATCTATTGGATAACAACTAGTCCGCACAATTCTTCAATATTTTACTGACTTCTGTAGTTTTAGTTATTCCATATGCATTGCCCCAGGAGTTGCTGATGTAGGTCATGAGTTCTGCAATTTCAAGTGGAGTCAATCTAGCGTTGCCTGGCATAACTCCTTGATAAGTAATACCATTGATAGTAATAGGGCCTTCTAATCCATGCTTGATTCCGCAGATAGACAATTCTTTCTGTTTAGAAACAAAATCGGTCGAAAGAGGCGGGATCAATTTGCCTAATCCTGAGCCATCTTTTTGATGACAATTGATACAGTGAGCTATGTATAGCTGCTCTCCCTGAAACATGTATTGATCAAATTTGATAGCCTCGCTGCCAGAGTATCGACTTTCGGGTCTACAGTTGATTAGTGTAATAAGTACTAATCCTAAAACGACAAATCTCATTATTTTCTACGTTCTAACTCTTTGAGTAAAATGTCAATATCTGACAATAAAATATCAACTTGCTCTTCCATGGTTCCGTCGTAAACTCCTCTGATGCGTTTTTGATCATCCACTAACAAAAATGCACCACTATGAATATATCCCCCTGGCGCCTGATTGTCTTCACCAGCAGTGACCATATAGCTCTTCTCACCTATATGATAGATCACATCTTCATCTCCTGTTACAAAATGCCATTTAGAGCTTTTCACACCAAGTGCCTCTGCGTATTCATTTAGTACTTTTACGTTGTCGTGGGTGGGATCTATAGAATGAGAAAGTATGGCTACCTCGGGAGTTTCTTCATACTTCTCATATATCCGTAGCATCTGCTTTTTCATTTTAGGACAGATCGTTGGACAAGAAGTGAAGAAAAAGTCCGATACATAAATCTGATTTTTAAAAGTCTCGTTCGTGATTAAAGTACTGTCTTGATCGTAGAAGGCAAAGTCTGCAATCATATGATCAAGAGTATCAATAACTATTTTCCCTTCTACTTCCTTTTCTACAATTTTTTTTCGCCCCATGATTGGCAACTCGTTTTTACCGTATGGCTGGCTACAGTAGGTAGTAAGCATAGTTGTGATGACAAAAATGAGTGCGGGTAATATGTTTTTAATCATTTCTAAGTTTTTTATAAATCTTAATGCCAAGCATCAGTAAAATTCCGATAAGGATAATTCCAACGACTCCCCAGATCCAGCTTAATGTGCTTTTTAAAACCACTATAAAAACGATGGCAAATAGAAATAAAGTGGCCACTTCATTCCAGATTCGTAATTGGGTGGAAGAATATTTGAATACTTCTCTTTTCATTTGACTATGTAATTTTTGACAAATGAAATGATAGAGAAAAAGTCCAAATACGAACAGCAGTTTTAAGTGAAACCAAGGTGTAGTCCAATAGCCACTTTCAATAGCTAACCATGTGCCAATAACTAAGGTAATGATGGCTGAAGGCCAAGAAATAATGTACCACAATCTACTTTGCATCAGTAGCAACTGATTTAAGAGAATTGACTTTTCTGGTTCACCTTTCTGGGATGCTTCGGTTGTATATATAAATAGCCTGACCATATAGAATAGTCCTGCAAACCAGGTAACTACAAAAATGATGTGGAGGGCTTTTAGATATAAATAGGTCATCGTAATAATATGAGCAAATATAAATGCGATGTGCAGAATCCCAATGCTTACTAGAAATTAAAGAAATTTCTTCGTGCTAATGAAGTAGTGGTAATTGTTCGGGTGGGTGTTAATGTAATTAGTTGGTCAAAAAAATAACACCTCAAGGATATGAAGAATATTGGATCAGACATACTTCTAGAATACGGGGAGAAAGTACTTTCCTCAAGTCAAATCGTTTATCAAAAAGATGATTATATCTTTAAAATAAATGAGCCTTCAGATTTAATATATTTTATTGAAAAAGGAAGCGTAAAATTGGCAAAAGAAGATGAGTCTGGTCATGAGGTAGTGAAATCTATCCTGAGCGAAGGAAGCATATTCGGAGAAATGGCATTGGTAGAACAGGAAAAGAGAGAGGAGTATGCTCGCGTCCTTTCCAATGACACCACTGTTCGTGTTCTAGTGGTAAGAGAGCTTTTGGATGCTGCAAAGACAGATCAGTCTTTGTTCTCGAGAGTACTGTGTCTTATGGGAAGAAAGATTGAGAAATTGGACAAGCGCATAGAATCGATAACATCGAAAGATTCTAGAACCAGAATTGTTGATTTTCTCAAGGAATTGGCTGTTGAAAGCGGTCAGAAGGTTGGTTTTGAAACTTTGATTCAAAATAACTTTACACATAAAGATATTGCGAACCTAACCGGAACCTCTAGACAAACTGTAACCACCACGTTGAATCAACTCAAAGAAAAAAATGTAATCAACTTCGACAGAAGAAGGATATTGATTAGAGATGTGGATTTACTAGTGTAGCAAATCCTACTTCTTTTTGGCTTTCGTAGCCTTCTTTTTAGTTGTTGCTTTTTTCTTTTTAGCAGGTGCATTCTTCTCAATGATCGCCTGCACTTCATCCAAACTCAATGCTGCTGCATCTACTGTTTTTGGAAGCTCGATCTTAACTCTGTCTTTTTTGATCACAGATCGTCCCCAGCGCGCTTTTTCTACTACAATTCCTTCTTCTTCCCAGTTGTGGATGACTTTGTCGATTTCCTTTTGTTTTTTCTCCTTAATTAATGCAACAATATCATCCTGGGTAAGATTATCAAAATCATATCTTTTGTTCACGTTGATAAACATTCCGTTCCATTTAATGAACGGGCCAAATCGACCGACACCTTTTTGAACAGGAAGGTCATCATAATGTGCAATTGGAGCATCGGCTTTTTGTTTGGCTATGATTAGTTCTATTGCACGATCCAAACTTAGAGTCAGTGGGTCTTCATCCTTTCCAATGGAGATGAATTTTTCGTCATGTTTGATGTAAGGGCCAAATCTGCCAATCGCTATACTGATCACTTTACCTTCATATTCACCAACATCACGTGGTAACTTAAAAAGCTCTAAGGCATCCTCTAAAGTAATATTATCAAGAAATTGACCTTTTTTTAGACTTGCATATTTAGGTTTTTCAGCATTTTCGTCTTCACTGGTTTCACCCATTTGTACCATCGCGCCAAATCGTCCCATTCGGGCAATGATTGGTTTGCCAGTTTCTGGGTCATTGCCCAGTTCTCTTACTTTGCCTATTTCTGAACGTTCTACTTGCTCGGTATCTTCTACCGTCTTGTGAAAACCTCCATAGAAAGCTTCGATCATCGCATTCCACGTTTTCTGACCATGTGCGATCTCGTCAAATTCTTTTTCTACATTGGCCGTAAAAGAGTAATCAATAACATTTGGGAAATAGTCCACTAAGAAGTCATTCACAATCATGGCGATGTTCGTCGGGAAGAGTTTATTCTTTTCCGCACCAGTGATTTCAGTTTTTTCACTGATTACCACTTCACCATCTTCCAAAATGATCTCTGTATACTTTCTCTCGTGTCCATCACGACCTTCTTTCACTACATATTCTCTTTTCTGGATGGTAGAGATGGTAGGTGCGTAAGTAGACGGACGTCCGATGCCCATCTCCTCTAGTTTTTTTACCAAGCTTGCTTCTGTATACCTCGCAGCATGTCGACTAAAACCTTCGCGTGCTTTGAGTTGTTTTAGATCTAATGCTTGCCCGATAGAAAGTGGAGGTAGCATGCCTTTGCTTTCTTCTTCGCCGTTCTCATCGTCGGTAGACTCTGTGTATACTTTCAGAAATCCCTCGAATTTCACCACTTCGCCAGAAGCTGTAAGATTTTCGTCACGAGTAGAGATGCCAATGGTGGCCACTGTTTTTTCAATTTCAGCTTCCGCCATTTGAGAAGCTATGGCTCTTTTCCAGATCAACTCATAGAGTCTTCTTTCGCTTTCATCATTGCCCGCATGTTTCTCAGAAAAATTAGTTGGTCTTATGGCTTCGTGAGCTTCTTGGGCTGAAGCGTTTTTGGTTTTGAATTTTCTTGTTTTAACGAAATTGTCACCATAGCTAGATGAAATTTCCTTTTTTGCTCCAGCTATCGCTTCATCAGATAGATTCAAAGAATCTGTTCTCATGTATGAGATCTTACCCGCTTCGTAAAGCTTCTGCGCTACACTCATCGTACGCGAAACTGAGAATCCAATTTTTCTACTTGCTTCTTGCTGAAGGGTAGAAGTAGTAAATGGAGGTGCAGGAGATTTTTTACCTGGTTTTTTTTCCAGATTTTTAATGTCGTATGAGGCATTCACACAATCACTTACGAAGGCCTCTGCTTCCTCTTTTGTTTTGAATTTAGAAGGCAATTCAGCATTCAGTATTTTTCCTTTTTCAAGAGAAAACTCGGCAGTGACCTTAAAGGTAGAAACTGCTTTGTGCGCTGCGATTTCTCGTTCTCTATCTACTACAAGTCTTACAGCTACTGATTGTACCCTGCCAGCGGATAGACCCGTTTTAATTTTTTTCCATAGGATAGGAGAAAGTTCAAAACCTACCAGGCGATCCAAAACCCTTCGTGCTTGTTGGGCATTGACCAAATCTACATTGAGCATCCTCGGGTTATTGATGGCATTGCTGATCGCATTTTTTGTAATCTCGTGGAAGACAATTCTCTTGGTTTTGGATTCATCCAGTTTCAAGGCTTCCTGAAGGTGCCATGAAATCGCCTCTCCTTCGCGGTCATCATCACTCGCGAGGTAGATGGTCTCTGCATCCTTGGCTAGTTTTTTTAGGTCTCGAATGACTTCTTTTTTGTCCTTCGAAACTTCATAGGTGGGTTCGAATCCGTTTTCTATGTCTATGGCGTTGTTACCTTTTTGCAGGTCTCGGACGTGTCCATAGCTCGATGCTACTTTATAGTCTTTACCCAAATACCCCTCAATCGTTTTCGCCTTGGCGGGCGACTCCACTATTACCAGATTCTTCGACATAGAATTTGAAATTAATTCCTAAAAGCGTCAAAGATGACTAAAAAAAATTGATTTTAGCAAATACGAAATTTAGATTTCTAAATAAATTGCTCAATTGTAATAGGGATTACATCACATGAACAAAGAACTTTTTCTAGTAAGACACGCAGAAGCGGACTCCACAAATTTCGATATCAAGGATATTGAAAGACCGTTGACATCGGACGGTGAGATAGATGCATCGAAACTGGGTAAAACCATGGCTGAGCTATTAGGAACGCCGGATTTGATCCTTTCTAGCACAGCCATCCGGACACGGACAACTACCGCCTTGCTTGCGGAGCAATTAGGTTATGATCCTGTGAATGTGGATTTTCTTGAAGATCTTTATGAGTCATCTACCCGAATTTTGTTGAGAGTCATTAATGAGCTAGATGAAAAAAATAGCAAAGTGGTTATTGTTGCACACAATCCGGCTATAACATATTTGGCAGAGTATGTGAGTGGTGCGGTGATCGGAAATGTATCTCCGGCAGGATTGGTACACCTTACATTCAAAGGGTCGTGGGCTGAAGTCTCAGAAAAAAATATGGATTTGGTAAAATATCATCAGCCTGTCCGTCCTACACAGAGCTAATCATGTCAGTTCAGCAAAACAATTATGATCCGAGTGCCGTAGGCGTGAAAGGTTCGATCTTCGGGTTGCCTTTTGGGGAGGAAGACTCGAAAATTGTAATTGTGCCTGTGCCTTGGGATGCTACAGTATCGTATGCTGCAGGTACAGCCGATGGCCCTCAGGCAATTCTGGATGCTTCTACGCAATTGGATTTGGAAGTGGTTGGAAAAGATGCACCGTGGAAACAGGGCATTTGGATGGAGCCAATCGATAGAGATACCAGAGCCAAGAGCCAAAAATTAAGACTTTCAGTTGAGCCTTACATAGAGGCGTTAGAGGCAGGTGAAGAATACCCAAACGCCAAGGAAGTAATTAGTGCCATAGATGAAGGCACAACAGCAATCAAAAGCCAACTGAAAAGAAAAATTCTGGGCTACCTTAATAAAGGTAAAGTAGTTGGTCTATTAGGCGGAGACCACAGTACGTCACTAGGGTACCTGGAAGCACTGAGTGAAAAGCATGAAGACTTTGGGATTCTTCAGATTGATGCGCACATGGATTTGCGTAGAGCGTATGAAGGGTTTGAGCACTCGCATGCTTCGATTATGTACAATGTTTTGAAATTATCTTCGATTTCTAAATTAGTGCAAGTAGGTATTCGTGATTTTTGTGAGGAGGAAGTGTCTGTGACCAAGTCCGACTCAAGAGTGGCTGTGTATTTCGATCAGGAACTAAAGTGGCAGCAGTTTGAAGGCACCACATGGCAATTCTTGTGCAACGAAATAGTTGCTCAACTACCAGACAAGGTCTATGTCAGTTTTGATATAGATGGACTGCAGCCTTCGCTTTGTCCAGGAACTGGTACGCCTGTGCCAGGTGGTTTAAGTTTTGAAGAATCAGTTTATTTGATCAATCAAGTCAAGTCTTCAGGCAGAGAAATCATTGGCTTTGATCTCTGCGAAATAGCTCCGCAAGCTAAAGACAAAGAATGGAATGCAAATGTGGGAGCGAGGGTATTGTATGCGCTTTGTGGGGTGGTTTGAACATTACATTGTTTTTATCCATTTCAAGTTAAGTTCACTTTTAGGTTTATTCGTTGCTCTCACCCACCATTTTTCGATTTCATCCTTGTTGTTAGAGACTTCCTCGATGCGATAATATTCTTTTCTAGATGGTATGCCAAAATGGGCGTAATTTCCAATTCGTATTTTCATTTCAAAAGGACAGTTTGACCAATCACTGGAAGTTGGGTTTGTTAATTTAATAGGAGTTAGGCCCTTCTGCCATGCACTATGAATGATTTTCTGATTTGTTTGTTTTATTCGTTTGAGTTCACTTCGATAAGAACTGAAGAAAAATAGAATGAATGAGATAGTAACTATAAATAAGGTTAAATAGGCCATGATGGAAATCATATAAAATCTATAGTGGTTTATCTAAATAAGTCTTCAAAGAATCCACATAAACCTTATTCCTCAAATGGGTCTTTTCCTTTATCGTATTTATTGATTCTTCATACAAAGAAATGAGCACCAACTCATGGCCATACAACTGTGACATTTGAAGATGGAATACCATTGTGGTTAATTCAATTTCTTCCATTCTGTGTGAGTCCTTACTAAAATAAGTGTCCATTATTTTAGGAACAGTATTGTCAGTAAGTGCTTTCTGAAAATCATAAGTTCTTGTAATAGATTGAAGGATTTCATAATCAAATTCAGAAAATATACCTGTCTCCTTAGCTGTTTCCCATGCACTTCTAATGAGCATTGAATTGATTAATCCACTTTTATCCAGTAGTGGTCTTAAATCAAAAAAATCTGCTTGTTTCAATTCTTGCTCTAACTCAGGTTTTAACCCATAGTTGAGGCTGTCAAGTCTATTAATAACGGCTAGATGATCCTTGTTCCATTGTTTTATGGTCCAATAATTTCGATAAAGCTCTTTGTGTATGCTTTCAATAGCAATCTCTTTCTTTTGATTGGTTTTATAATTCTCTGCGGTCTTATTGATAAAAAGTGCGAACAAAACGCTGAAAATGATTAGAACCCCTTCTCTAATGTGTTTACCAAAGTGGATTTTAGCCAAAACGATTAAGTAGTTAGTTGGAAGTTAAAAGTAGGAAAAATTCACGAAATCCATAAGGGTTACCTGAAAGGGACTCTGATGTTTCGTGAAGACACGAAACAAAGCAAAAAGAGACACTGAGTGTGTTGTACTTTCCTTAATTCTTAAACACCTGCACTGGAGCCGTTTCCGAAATCAAGTATTTCTTTTGATTAGTGGTGAGCTCGCACAGGCTTCGCGTGCGTCTTACTTCTAGCTTTCTGTAGACTTTTTTGTTGAATAGAAACTTTGCTCCGGTCTCTACTTCCCTGAGTAGTAGACCTGATTGGTTTTCGTCATAATTACGCAAAGCCAGAAACAAAGCCTTGTCTGAAGTGCTGGTGGCTTTTGGGTTTTTCATGTGTCTGGCGAGAGGACCGAGCACATCCATTGGAAAAATATCCTCTCGTAGCATGGGTAGCATAAGTTTCTTAAACTGCAATTTCCATTCTTGCCCGTGAGGAGATACACTTCGTTGGTGTTTTTCGAAGGTAAACAAGTGAGCCACCTCATGAATGTAAGTCACCAGAAATGCATACGGATTGAGGTCATGATTGACCGAGATTGTGTGTGAGTTGGTCACAGGATCATAGCGATAATCCCCATATTTGGATTGCCTTTTTTTTGTGATTCGGAAATTAAACCCCAATTCACTCCATAGTGAGTAGCAATAGTCCACCGCTTTTTCTGGCAGGTGGTTTTCAAAAAACCGACGATGCTTGGCTTCTGACAATCTTATTTCTGTCTAAAGTAGATTTTGATAGGGACTCCTCTAAAATCAAAATGCGAACGCAGCTTATTTGTTAAGAACCTTTCGTAAGGCTCCTTGATGTATTGCGGCAGATTACAGAAAAAGGCAAAGGACGGCGTACGAGTAGGCAACTGCGTCACATACTTGATTTTGATATGCTTGCCTTTGAGTGCTGGTGGTGGATAGTGCTCGATTTCAGTCAGCATCGCGTCATTCAGTTCTGATGTCGTGATTCTTCGGGTTCTATTGGTGTTCACTTCAATCGCCAATTCTATCGCCTGGAAGATTCTTTGTTTTTCGATTACAGAAGCGAAAATAATTGGAATATAGGAAAGCGGATTACCTAGCTTTTCTTGAATTTCTTTTCTGAACTTATCGGCCGTCTTGCTGTCTTTGTCTTCGATCAAGTCCCACTTGTTGACCATGATCATGATACCTTTTTTATACTTGTCGGCCAGCGTAATGATATTCATATCCTGAGCCTCAAAACCACGCTCAGCATCGATCATGACGATGCAAACATCACTATCTTGAAGCGATTGAATAGCCCGAAGTACAGAGTAAAATTCAATGTCTTCTTTGACTTTGGATTTCTTTCGAATTCCTGCCGTATCTGTAAGGATAAAGTCTTTGCCAAACAACTTGTATCTTGTATTGATGGCATCTCTCGTGGTGCCAGCCACATCAGTTACAATCGATCGGTCTTTACCCAGAAGTGCATTCAAAAAAGATGACTTTCCTGCATTTGGTCTCCCTAAAATAGAAATTCTAGGTACGCCTTCTTCAGGATTCTCTACATCACTATCTTCGAAATGTTCAACTACTGCATCCAACAAGTCACCTGTACCAGAACCACTGGTGGAAGCAATGACATGAATGTCACTTTCCAAGCCGAGGCCATAAAATTCATTTGACATCAAGGTCAAATCGGGGTTGTCAGCTTTGTTCGCTACTACGAAAACAGGCTTTTTCAATTCCCTTAGAATATTGGCAAAATCCTTGTCCATATCGGTCATGCCGTCGTGACAATCTACCATAAACAAGATAACACTCGCTTCATCTAGCGCCAGTTTGACCTGGTCTCTTATCGCCTCCTCGAAAATATCGTCAGATCCAGTCACATAACCGCCAGTATCGATTACAGTGAAATACTTGCCGTTCCATTGACCAAAACCATAGTGGCGATCGCGTGTGACCCCACTTTCGTCATCCATGATGGCCTTTTTTCTCTCTACGAGTCTATTAAAAAGAGTAGATTTTCCTACGTTGGGGCGTCCTGTTATTGCTAGTATATTCGACAAAGCGATGTGATTTTTTTGAAGTCGCAAATTTAGACATAATAAGATATAAGTGACAAAGTATCAGGGATATTCGATGGCAATATTTAAAGCCTCAGAGTAGCTAAAATTATGATTCTAGATTTTCGGATTACGATTGTTTTGGACAAGTCAACATTTTTAATATTTCTAAATCGTATTTCGTTAATCGTGAAATCGTCAATCCATTAACAATTATTATCAATTGAGTTAATATTTTAAAATCTATGTTTATAATTCAACAGAACTCGATTTGAAAAGCCAAAGTCTTTATAGATTTGTCATATTAGAATAGTGAAAATCCATGTCGGTAGAAGAGGCAAAAAAAGAAATAGAATCCCTTAGCGAACAGATCAATTATCATAACCAGAAATACTATCAAGAGAGTGTTTCTGAGATTTCTGATTATGACTTTGATCAATTGCTCAATCGGCTGATTCAACTGGAAATTGAATATCCTCATCTAAAAAAAGCGGACTCGCCTTCACAACGGGTAGGAGGTACAATCACAAAAAACTTTAAAACAGTAGCTCACAAGTACCCGATGCTTTCTTTGGCCAACACTTATTCACCAGAAGAATTGAAAGAGTTTGATGCCAGAGTAAGCAAAGGCCTAGAAGGAGAGGCTTATGAATATGTTTGTGAATTGAAGTTTGATGGAGTAGCCTTGAGCTTGACTTATGAAAATGGAGCACTTCTGAGGGCAGTGACAAGAGGAGATGGTGCTAAGGGGGATAACGTAACCGCTAATGCCAAGACCATTAGATCTATACCATTGAAGCTTGCAGGATCTGGTTTTCCAGAAAGCTTTGAAGTAAGAGGAGAGGTTTTTATGCCCAATGCAGTTTTTGCCGAGATCAACAAGCAAAAAGAAGCTGATGGCGAAGAGCTATTGGCCAACCCAAGAAATACAGCCTCTGGTACGCTGAAGATGCAGGATTCGTCAGTGGTGGCTGCTAGAAAACTAGACTGTTATCTCTATAGTTTGATGACCGATCGAAACGCCGTGCCTACCCATTTTGATGCTATAGAATCACTGAGCAAATGGGGGTTTAACGTATCGCCAACTTATAAGAAATGCAAGGGTATTGATGAAGTCCTGAAATACATAGCACATTGGGAAGAGAAACGCCATGAGCTTCCTGTCGAAACTGATGGCATAGTTATCAAAGTCAATAGTCTCAAGCAGCAGAGTGATTTAGGCTTTACTGCCAAAAATCCTAGATGGGCAATTGCCTATAAATACAAGGCTGAGAGTGCTACTACTCGCTTAAATGGAGTGACTTATCAGGTCGGTCGTACTGGATCAGTTACTCCAGTGGCAGAATTAGAACCAGTACTTTTAGCCGGAACAACAGTAAAAAGGGCTTCCTTGCACAACGCCAATGAAATCGAACGATTAGGTGTTAGAATAGGTGATCAGGTGCATGTAGAAAAAGGTGGCGAGATCATTCCTAAAATCACTGGTGTTGATTTGACACTTCGCCCTAAAGACTCAGAGGAGCTGCAATACATTGAGAACTGTCCTGAGTGTGAGACGCCATTAGTCAGGTATGAAGGAGAAGCAAATCATTACTGCCCAAACATAGCGGGCTGTCCGCCACAGATCAAAGGACGTATCGAACATTTCATTCATCGAAAAGCTATGGATATAGATTCCATGGGAGAACAGACGATAAAAGTGCTGTTTGAAAAAGGGTTGCTCAATAATATTTCAGATTTATACGACTTGAAGTATGAAGACCTGATCGATCTGGAAGGCTTTCAAGATTTGAGTGTTAAGAATCTGTTGAAAGGAATTGAGGAGTCTAAGCTGGTACCTTTCGAGCAAGTATTGTTTGGTATGGGTATTCGATTTGTTGGCAAAACCGTGGCGGAAAAATTGGCTATTCATTTTAAAACTATGGATGGTTTGATGGCTGCCGACTTTGAGTCATTAATTGCTGTGCCAGAAATTGGTGATCGTATTGCTGAAAGTTTGACTCAGTACTTTGCCAAAGAGGAAAATCAGGCTTTGATACAAAAGTTGAAATTAGCTGGGCTCAATTTCGAAGTCGATGAAAGTCAATTCGAAACTAGTAGTGATGTGCTAGGCGGGAAAACATTCGTTATTTCAGGAGTATTTGAAAAATATGGTCGAGATGAACTCAAAGGCATCATCAAAGATCACGGTGGAAAAGTGGTGAGTGCTATTTCTGGCAAATTGGACTATTTGCTTGCTGGTGACAAGATGGGACCCGCCAAATTGGAAAAAGCCCAAAAACTCAACATCAACATCATATCAGAGTTAGATTTTGAGGGAATGATCAATTGATATCCAGAAAATGATAAGAAAATTATTATTAAAAATAAAGACTGCGTTGGCATTGAAAAAGAATGACGCCATTCGTGTGTCAGATGCATATAAGGAAGCCAAAAAAATTGGGTTGTTGTACACGTTGGATGATAATCGTTCTGACGAAACTTTAGCTGAAATTATTACAAAATTTGAGTCCGATCAAAAGGAAGTAAGTACAATGACTTTTGTACCAAAGGCTGCTAAGCGACCGGATCCTGATTATGCTTTTTTCAATGAAAAGGATTTGAATGCAAAAGGAAATTGGTCTAAAGTCGCAGTTTCTGATTTTAAGAATGAACCGTTTGATTTTTTGGTTAGTTTGGATTGGAATCAGAATAAATACACACAGAATATTTTGGCTGGGTCAAAAGCTAAATGTAGGGTAGGAAGGTATGAGGAAGGTAAAGATCAATATTTCGAAATGATGATAATTCCCGAAGATGATAAATATGCGTCATATCTCACGCAAGTGTATCACTATTTAACAAATGTAAGAAATGGATAAATTTAGAGGGACAGGAGTGGCGTTAGTAACGCCTTTTAATGAGGATTTGAGTGTAGACTACGTTGCACTCGAAAAGTTGGTTAATCATGTGAGTGAGGGAGGAGTAGACTACCTGGTAGTGATGGGTACAACAGCTGAGTCTCCTACTTTGACTGGGAAGGAAAAATTAGAAGTTCTAAAATTTGTCATTTCTAAGAATGCTAAGAAATTGCCGATTGTCTATGGTTTGGGTGGTAATGACACGCAAGCCCTGGTGACTAAATTCAAGAATTTCGATATTGAAGTGGATGCTTTTTTAGTGGTTTGCCCTTTTTACAACAAACCTTCACAAAGAGGATTGCAATTGCACTTTGAAGCGATAGCAGATGTCTCTCCAAAGCCTATCATTTTATACAATGTGCCTAAAAGGACTTCTGTGAATATGGTTACCAAAACAGTGATCGCATTGGCTCAACATCCTAATATTATTGGAATAAAGGAGGCCTCAGGGGATACTGTTGTTCAAGCGGAAGAAATCGCAAGAAAAATGCCCGATGATTTTATTTTGACCTCTGGCGATGATGATTTAATTACTCCATTCATTAAATGTGGAGGAATCGGTGTGATATCAGTTATTGCTAATGCATTACCAGGACATACTTCAGATCTAGTGAATGCGGCATTGGCTGGAGATTATTCCAAGTCTAAAGTAATGGCAAATGATATGGAGAATATGCTCAAATTGATATTCTCAGAAGGTAACCCCACGGGTGTGAAAGCACTTTTACGGCAAATGGGTATAGGCAATGCAAAACTCAGGCTTCCTTTGGTGGAAGCAAGTGATACGCTTGATGCGCAAATTGCTGATGAATATAAAATATTGGATACAAAAAAAGGGATGATATAATCATCCCTTTTTGTTTCTTATTAATCAGTGGATTAACCTTGGTTCTTGATATCTTGAACTTCGATTCTGATTTCTTGAGCAAGATTTTTAAGTTCTTGCATTCCTTTTCTTACTCTCGTACCAGCAGCTTGATTCTTTTTATCGTAGAATTTTTCGAAATCTCCCTCTAAAGAAGCGATAAGGTCTCTAACTTCATTAAATCTTTTCATATTGTTTTACTATTTAAGGTTATTGAATATTAAACAAGAGTTGGCAATTTATACTAAAAAACCATAAATCAATGGCGTAGGCCATGTTTTTTAATAATTTTTTAAGTTATGCCAATTGTGTAATTTCTGCGTCTCTATAAACTCCAGTATCGAGCTTTTCTTTGATCGCTTCGAATACGCTAATTGTTTCCTTCACGTCTTCCAAACTATGAGCAGCTGTAGGAATAATTCTGAGCATGATAACACCCTTAGGTACAACTGGATACACAATCATAGAACAGAAAATATTGTAATTATTTCTGAGGTCCGTGATCATGTTAGCACCTTCTTTCCAACCACCATTCAATAGAACTGGCGTTACTGGAGATTGAGTTTTACCCAAATTAAATCCTTTGTCTCTTAGGCCTTGCTGAACCGCGTTAACAATAGTCCAGAGTTTATCTTTCATCTCAGGTCTTGTTTTCAAAAGCTCCAATCTTTTTAATGCACCGATAACTAATGGCATTGGAAGAGATTTTGCAAAAATCTGAGATCTGACATTATACTTTAAGAATTCAATCACATTCTTGTCACCCGCAACAAAGGCACCAATACTCGCCATAGATTTTGCGAATGTAGAGAAGTAAAGATCAATGCCGTCCTGGCAATTTTGTTCTTCACCAGTTCCAGCTCCAGTTTTACCCATTGTGCCGAATCCGTGAGCATCATCTACAAGAAGTCTGAATTCAAATTTCTTCTTAAGCTCTATTACGCCTTTAAGATTACCCATGCTGCCAGACATACCGAATACACCTTCAGTAATAACTAAGACACCACCGCCATTCTCTTTGGCTAATTTTTCAGCTCTTACTAGTTGCTTTTCTAAGCTCTCCATGTCATTATGGAGATATACAAATCTTTTACCCACGTGAAGTCTCAATCCATCAATGATTGATGCATGACATTCAGCGTCGTAAACAACAACGTCTTTTCTGTTTACCACAGCATCAATGATAGACATGATGCCTTGGTAACCGTAGTTAAGCAATTGACAAGACTCCTTCATAACAAAGTCACCAAGTTCTTTTTCTAATTGCTCATGAAATTTTGTGTTACCAGTCATCATTCTGGCACCCATAGGATAGGCTAATCCCCAATCTTCAGTAGCTTTAGTATCAGCTTCTCTTACCTCCGGCATATTTCCTAACCCAAGGTAGTTGTTTAAACTCCAGGTTAAGACCTCTTTACCTCTGAACTGCATGCGAGGAGCGATTGGTCCTTCCAACTTTGGAAACATGTAAAAGTTTGTGTTATCCATGTCGGAGTGCTGACCTAGAGGGCCTCTATCCTCATTAAATTTTTCAAATAAATCCATTAATTTGCTTTGATTTAATGCAACAATGCTGTTTTAAAAACGAGTGCAAAGTTAACATTTCTGCTAACATTTATGCAATAAAATTTGATATTCCCGATAGCAAATTCTTTGCCAATATTTCATCTATATTCGCTACCAGATAATTGATTCGAACAATACTTTACCCCAAATGAAGAATATTAAGAAGATATTAATCGCCAACAGAGGAGAGATAGCCATTAGAGTAATTCGTTCTGCCAAGGAAATGGGTATCGCTACAGTTTCAGTTTTTAGTGAAGCTGATCGATTGGCCCCACATGTGAAACTTGCTGACGAAGCAGTTTGTATAGGCCCAGCTGCATCATCGCAGTCCTATTTGGTCATTGACAAGATTATTAAAGTATGTAAAGATTTGAATGTGGATGCTGTTCATCCCGGATATGGATTCTTGTCTGAAAACGCAGAATTCGCCAGGCAACTCAAAAAATCTGACATTATTCTAATAGGCCCGTCAGCCGAATCCATGGAGGTGATGGGAGATAAGCTTGCTGCTAAACAAGCTGTTGCTACTTATGATATCCCGATGGTACCAGGAATAAACGAGGCTATTGAGGATTTAGAATTGGCTAAAAAAGTAGCAAATGAAATTGGTTATCCTGTCCTTATTAAAGCAAGTGCAGGTGGAGGTGGTAAAGGTATGCGAGTCGTAGAAGAACCCAACGGTCTCGAAGAAGGAATGACCCGTGCGATAAGTGAAGCTAAATCTGCTTTTGGCGATGGCTCTGTATTTATTGAGAAATATATTGGCTCACCCAGACATATTGAAGTGCAAGTATTAGGAGATGAGCATGGAAATATCTTACACCTTTTCGAGAGAGAGTGTAGCATTCAGCGGCGTCATCAAAAAGTTATAGAAGAGGCTCCTTCTTCTATATTCAATGAGGATAAAAGAAAGGCAATAGGTGAAACAGCAATCAATGTAGCTCGTGCCTGTAATTATGTTGGAGCAGGAACAGTAGAATTTATCGTGGATGAAAATCATGATTTCTTCTTTTTAGAAATGAATACCAGGCTCCAAGTAGAGCACTGCGTTACCGAAGAAATCACAGGTATAGATTTGGTAAAAGAGCAAATTAAAGTAGCCAGAGGTGAGCAAATCAGTTTTACTCAAGAAGACTTGAGTATTAATGGTCATGCGTTGGAGGTTCGTGTATATGCGGAAAATCCAAAGAATAATTTCCTTCCAGATATTGGTAAGCTGATTACTTATAAAAGACCTCAGGGTCCGGGTGTACGGGTTGATGATGGTTATGAAGAAGGAATGGATATTCCAATCCACTATGATCCAATGATTGGAAAACTCATCACCAAAGGGGCCACCAGAAAGGAGGCTATTGATCGTATGACCCGTGCGATTGATGAGTTTCAAATCAATGGCATTGAAACTACTTTGTCATTTTGTAAATATGCCATCAATCATGAGGCGTTCGTAAGTGGCAACTTCGATACTAAGTTTGTGGATAACCATTTTACTCCAGACGTACTAGATGGTCAAAGTGAGGAAGAGGAAAAAATTGCTGCGATAATGGCAGTCATGGCTTTGGCTGAAACAAACCCTTCGACAAAGAGTACCAATAAGAGTTCAAAACAATGGAAGGCTAGAAGTAGCTACCGTTAAAAAATTGTCTAGTACGCTATGGCGGAAATAAAACCATTGCGCGCCTGGCGCTATAATGAGAAGTTAGGAGAGGGTATCGACGAGTTGACCTCTCCTTTGTTTGATGTGGTATCTGAAAAGTATCGCGAAAAACTATATCAAAACGAATTGAATAGTATTCATATCTCAGTTCCGAAAGAAGGGCCCGATGGTGAATTGTTGGATCGAAGAATTGAAAACTGGAAATCCAAAGGGGTAATCGTTCAAGATAAGACACCTGCTATATATGTCTACTATCAATACTTCAAGCTACCTGGAGACGATAAAGAGCATTGTCGAAAAGGCTTTATTTGCAATATCAGACTTTACGACTGGGAAGAAAAAGTGATACTCAGACATGAGGATACCATGCCGCATTCTGTGGATGATCGTAAGAAGCTGCTAGAACATACCCAGCTTCATGTGAGTCCTACACACGGACTGTATACAGATCCAGAGCATAGCATAGAAAACTACATGGATGATGCAGTTTCTTCACCTGTGTATGATTGTGAGGATTATCAGGGTGTGAGGGACGTATTGGGTGTAATTCATGATTATAAGGTAATTCAGGAGATTATTGCTCTTCTCAAAGACAAGCAAGTGGTCTTAGCAGATGGGCACCATAGGTACCAAGGAGCCTTGGCCTATCTTCATGAACAAAGGGAAAACAACCCTTCGCATACCGGAGAAGAGCTTTATAATTTCCATACCATGTATCTGACCAATATGGAGTCAGATGACCTTCGGATATTTCCAACACATCGTTTGATTAGAAAAATCAAAAAGTTTAACCCTGAGGATTTTTTAGAAAAACTCTCTGAGTATTTTCTGATTCGGTCACTTGATAATGAAGAGGATGTGTCGGAAGTTATTTCTGGTAAAAAATGGGCTTTTGGATTGATGATGGGAGAGGAAGTATATAAAATCCGTTTGCGACAGGAGAAGTATTATGATATAGAATGGGAGATACCAGATGTGGTGAAACAATTAGATGTTACCATCCTTCATTACTTTATTATGGGGAAGGTTTTGGGTATCAAAAAAGAAAAGCAACCAAGTTCAAAAAAAATTCGATTTGAGCGAAGTATGTCTACCTGCATCAAAAAAGCGATTTCAGAAAAAGTACAGGCTGCGATCATTACACAAGAGATACCAATGCAAACTGTAAAGGATGTTTGCTTCTCTGGTTATACTTTGCCCCAAAAGTCTACGTATTTTTATCCTAAAGTCATTTGTGGCTATCTATTTGGCTCTATAAAACCAGAAGACAATAATGCAAAAATTGATAGTAGCTTCTAATTCTGCCCGTCGACAACAGTTGATGAAAGACGCAGGGTTTCATTTTGAGGTACATGTATTGGATGTAGATGAAACGCTTGGCGAAGATGTTTCAAATGAAATGGCTGCTGAATATTTAGCAGAAAAAAAGAATAAGGCCTACCGTGCTATTTTTAAGGATGAAGTAATCCTTACCTCTGATACTGTGGTTATCTCGAATAGAGAAATTTTAGGCAAACCTTTAGATGAAAAAGACGCCTTCAGAATGATTGCTTCGATGTCTGGAAAATCTCATGAAGTGGTTTCTGGTGTATGTATTTCTAGCCCCGAACATAAAGTGAGTTTTAGTGAGGTTACCAAAGTTCAATTCGAAGATCTTGCTCCGGCAGAAATAGAGCACTATATAAAAAACTACCAGCCTTTTGATAAAGCTGGTAGCTATGGTATACAAGAGTGGATAGGAATGATTGGAATTCAATCTATCCAAGGCTCTTTTTATAATGTCATGGGTTTACCTATCAATCGAGTATATCAAACACTAAGGACAGAATTTGGAATTTCACCTTTGTAGATAGTGTGATCAAGGATATTGCTCAATTCAGAAAAGCTTGTCATTCCGACGTAGGAGGAATCTTATCGTAAAATCATACGAAATGGCGATTAGATTTCTCACTTACCAGGTAAATAATAAGCCCTGATTAAAATCTAAACAATCTGCCAGTCTCTCCCCAAGGGATTCTAGAAAGCATAAGAACAAGTGCTATGGAGAAGAATATCAATTGTGCTTTAAATTTTTCTGGATCTGATTCAGCTCTTTTTGCTTTAGCTTTTCCAATGGATGCTGCTGCGATGGCCAGGATCATTACGAAAGCATGTTCCACAGCCCAAAATCTAAGTGTGGCATTTTTCATGACAGATTCAGACCCGCCAAAGGCTTGATATGCGAATGGGCTTATGAAATATAGTATCAATCCTAAAACGAAAGTCAGGTGTAGACAGCCTACAAAGGCTCCAGCCAACCCTTTTTCTCCTTTTCCATATGGTATTGACCCTTTGTTTCCCACAAAGGATTTGTAGATGTTGATCAGGGCCAGAATTAATACTACCCATCTCAACCAGGAGTGAGTAAATAATAGTACGTCGTACATCATAATGTTGATTTTCTAGTGAAGTTGCTAAGGTAATACAGGCATAAAAAAACCCTGACGATTTTGACAGGGTTTCTTTCTTTAGGAGATAAATAAATTATCTCTTATTAATATTTGTGTATGGTCTTTCGGTTTCGCCCACATAAACTTGACGTGGTCTACCGATAGGCTCATTATTTTCTCTCATTTCTTTCCACTGAGCAATCCAGCCTGGTAGTCTACCTAATGCGAACATTACAGTAAACATTTCACTTGGAATACCCAATGCTCTGTAAATAATTCCAGAATAGAAATCTACATTAGGGTAAAGTTTTCTTTCAACAAAATAAGGATCGCTAAGCGCTACTTCTTCCAGTCCTTTTGCTATATCGAGCACAGGGTCAGATACGCCTAACTTGGCCAATACATCGTCAGCTGCTTTTTTAATAATTCTGGCTCTAGGATCGAAGTTTTTGTATACTCTGTGACCAAATCCCATCAATCTGAAAGGATCATTTTTGTCCTTAGCTTTATTCATCCACTTCTGAGTGTCTCCTCCGTCTGCCTTGATATTCTCTAGCATTTCGATTACCGCTTGGTTAGCCCCTCCATGCAGCGGTCCCCATAATGCGTTAATTCCTGCAGATAATGAAGCAAACATACTGGCCTGAGAAGAACCTACAATTCTTACAGTTGAAGTAGAACAGTTTTGTTCATGATCAGCATGAAGAATCAATAATTTGTTCAATGCAGCAGAAACAACAGGGTCGATTTCATACTTTTCAGATGGCAGGTTGAACATCATATGAAGGAAATTGCTGCAGTAATCCAATTTGTTGTTAGGATACTCTACAGGGTGTCCCATTTCATTTTTGAAAGCCCAGGCTGCGAATGTTGGCATCTTAGCTATGATCCTAACAATGCTTAGATATACAGCTTCTTTCGATCTGTTTGGATCTAGACTTTCAGGATAGAATGCAGTCAATGCCGTAACCAATGATGACAGTACGCCCATTGGATGCGAGCTAGCTGGAAATCCATCTAGAATTTTCTTAAAGTCCTCATGAACTAATGTATGATGAGTAATATCCGAAGTAAATGTTTCATACTCCGTTGCCGTTGGCAACTCACCATAAATCAACAAATAAGCCACTTCTAAAAAAGTAGAGTTTTCAGCTAAATCCTCTATTGAATATCCACGGTGCCTAAGAATACCTTTTTCGCCATCCAAAAAAGTGATGGCACTTTTGGTCGCTCCAGTGTTTTTGTATCCAGGATCAAGTGTAATTAATCCACTTTGTCCTCTGAGTGCGCCAATGTTTATGGCGGTCTCATTCTCGGTACCCGTTATTAATGGAAGTTCAATGCTTTTATCTCCTACTTTAATTTCTGCGGTTTCTTCTGCCATTGATTTTTAATGATTATGTAAAAGGACTAATTATATTTTACGCGAAAATAATGAATTATTGATTCAATTTAAAGTCTAATTATTGTTTAATATCAAAGGAAGGCCTTCGTCTCCACCCCCAATCACCACTACTTTCGAATTTGGTGACTTTGATAGTTCAATAGTAGCCTCAATTCCTCTCATTTTCAGTAATTGTGGTGTTAAACTTGAGTTAACAATTTTGTTCGCTGCAGCTTCTCCTTCGGCAGCAATTCTTTTTCTTTCCGCCTCACTTTTTTCTTTGTCCAATCGGAATTGATAGGCTAGAGCTTCTTGTTCCTGCTGCAATTTGTTTTCGATGGCCTGCTTGATTTGCGCTGGAAGATTGATCGCTCGTATCAATAGGGCTTTCATTATTACATTGTTTCCTTCATGACTCAATACTTCAGCAGTCTCGCTTTTGATGGCGTCTTCAACCTCAGATCTTTTAGTAGAGTAAATTTCCTCTGCTGTATATCGTCCCATGACTTGTCTTACTGAAGAACGAACTTCTGGAATTACCAACCTGCTGATGTAGTCTTGCTGAAAGGTTTCCTGAATGTAGCCAATTCTTGAAGGCATAGGAGTGAATCTTACAGACACATCTACGCTTAGTGATAATCCGTTTTTATCCAATACGTCCATACCTTCTTCCACTTTGTTTTCAGATACATCAAAAACATATATTTTATTCCATGGGGCTTTTACATGAAAACCAGGACCAATGATATTGTCTTTGTCTAGTTTTTCTGCTCCAAATTTGTAAAATACTACGGCTCTTTCGGCTGGCCCTAAAGTGTAAAAAAGACTCGATGAAAGACCTACTACTACAAAAAGTGTAAAGACTGCAACGACTAATAAGGGTAAGAATTTTCTGTTATCCATTGTGATAAGGAATTTTGGTTATTTGAATTTCAAATGTACGATAAAGTTGGTGGATTAAAGCGGTTACTTGAAGTAACCTCTTTAATAATATCAGGTCTTTTGTTTCTTCTTTTTGGCTGCCGGAAAAAGAATGTTGTTCAATATCAATCGGTAGCCTGGAGAATTAGGATGTAGGTTAAGGTCTGTGGGTTCTTCATTGACCAAATGCTGATAGTCCTCTGGGTCATGGCCACCATAAAATGTCCAGAACCCTTTACCAAATACGCCATGAATATATTTTGCTTCATTGATCGACTTGGTTTCACCGAGTAAAACAACGTCAGATTTGACTAGACGCTTCTTGAATGCTGTCGTCTGCCCCATAAACCCTTTGATGATATGCTCATGATTCTGTGTTAGCATGGTGGGGATTGGATCCCATTTTGCTGAAAATTGAAATAAGGAAAAGTAATCATTGTTTTCAGTTAGTCCTCGTTTGTTTGGTTGAGTGTCGATATTAGAGAATTCGTACTCATATGGGTCGCGTTCAAGCATAAAAGATTTAAACGCTAAAGTTTTGTCATAATTGAGTTTGTTTTGCGCTTGAGGATCTGCTGGATCTCCATCGAACATGCTTTCACAGATATCCACTCCTTCAGCTGCCAAGGCGATATCAAATGTGTCTGTGGCAGAGCACATTGCAAATAGAAAGCCTCCGCTGGCTACATAAGTTTGTATTTTTTTTACAATGCCTAGTTTCAAATGAGAAACCTTTGAAAAACCGTGTTTTCTGGCAGACTCTTCATATTCTCGTTGTTGCTGTTGGTACCAGGGGTAATGTTGGTACACACGATAGAAACGACCATACTGCCCGGTAAAATCTTCGTGGTGAAGGTGTAACCAGTCATACTTAGGCAATTCGTCGTACATGAGTTCGTCATCAAAAACCACATCATAAGGAATTTCAGCATAAGTCAATACCAAGGTTACTGCATCATCCCAAGGCTGCTTGCTTTTCGGTGAGTAGACCGCAATTTTTGGATACTTTTCTAATTTCATAGCATCCATATTGGAAGAAGGACTGGCAATATCACTGAGGATGCCATTGGCCTGGGCATCAGAGATTACCAAATAGCTGACTCCTCTGATAATCAACTCATTTTCAAAATCTTGATAATACTTGAACATAAAAGCACCGCCTTTATAATTCAGCAGCCAGTCTACTTCAATTTCTTTTTGTAGAACCCAATAAGCAATACCGTAAGCTTTAAGGTGGTTGGCTTGCGTATTGTCCATTGGGAGAAGAATATGGGATCCTTTGAGTCCGAATGAAAAAAATAAAAGAATAAATACTAAGCCTTTGCGCATGTGCATGATATTAGATCACGAATTTACTAACTCTTGGTTTTTTTAAACTGAACTTTTAATTAATAGTTGCCATGTTGTAATAAATTGCTTTGACATACGTCTAAATTCAGAAGCGTTTGTCTATGAACCTAATCGAAAACATCCGAGAAGCTATTAAGTCTATTCTGGCGAATAAACTTAGAACAGTATTAACAGCAGCCATTATCGCCATTGGTATTACATCTCTGGTTGGTATCCTCACAGCTATTGATGGTATTCAAAACTCTATCAACGATAGTTTTTCCAATCTGGGATCAAATACTTTTGTTATAGAAGATATACGTCAGGAAAGAGGAAAAAAGGCAGGAAAAGCCCAAAAAAGTTATCCGTCTTTGACATTTGATGCAGTGTCTCAGTTTGTACGGAATTATAAAGTAGGCGAGGTGACTTCGTTATATACCAGGGTCACAGGGAATGCAGAAATCAAGTATCAGTCTGAAGTGACTAATCCTAATTTTTCCATTATCGGAGGAGATTTGAATTACCTATATGTAGAAGGATATGATTTAGAAAGTGGTAGAAGTATATCAGCGTTTGAACATCAGAATGGATCTAACGTCGTGCTGATTGGAAATGAGGTTTTAACCACTCTTTTCAAAGAAAATGAAAATGCCTTAAATAAGTCAATGTCATTTTTGGGGTCTAAGTTTAAAGTAGTCGGTATTTTAGAAAAGCAAGGTTCTGAAGGCGGGAGAGCAGATCGGACGGTTATAGTCCCATTGAATGTTGCCAGGCGTCTGGCAAAAAACAGATCGTTGAAATATCATATAGGGGTATCTGTAAAAGACCCAACTAAAATGGAACATTTGATGGGTGAAGCCACTGGCTTAATGAAGGCCATCAGAAGGGACACGCCAGGAAGTGACGATTCATTCGCTATTCAGGAAAAAAAATCCTTAGCGGAAAGGCTGGGGGAGATCACCGGCTATCTCCAAATAGGAGGGTTTACCATTGGCTTTATCACCTTGCTTGGAGCTTCAATCGGATTGATGAATATTATGTTGGTTTCTGTTACCGAACGGACTAGAGAAATCGGTGTTAGAAAAGCCATGGGCGCTACTCCTAAACGCATTCGACAGCAGTTTTTGATTGAAGCGATAGTGATAACCCAGATTGGAGGATTCGGAGGCGTTGTTTTGGGTTTTATTGTTGGTAATGTTATTTCACATTTTTTGGCAGATACATTTGTTGTTCCATGGCTTTGGATGTTCTTTGGATTTGTGGTCGGTGTGATCGTGGGTTTACTGTCAGGTTACTTACCAGCGCGCAAAGCATCCAAACTAGATCCTATCGTTTCGTTACGTTTCGAATAGAAATTGTATTATTTTGGGATGGAGTTTCGTTAGAAGTAAAAATATTACGAAATTTACCTGATTCCCATAGTGAAAAATGAAGCGTAATTTAATTTTTCTGATATTCTTGATATCTCAGACCTCTTTTGGTCAGGAACTTTTGTTGACAGGTGTCTACAAGGGTGAAGGCTTGTATATTCAAAATCCATATGATGCTGATTCAGGTGAGTTTTGTATCCAGTCCATTTTTGTAAATGGAAAGAAAACAAGAACCAACTTATCACTCACTGCCGTTCGATTGGCCTTTAGAGATGTAGATTTATACACTCCTGTTTCGGTAAAAGTGGTTCATGGGGATAGTTGCAAGCCTCGCATCGTAAATCCTGAAGCGATTTTGTATCATAGTAATTTCAAGTTTGATAGCCTCGTGCTTAATGACTCAATTATGCACTGGTACACCAAAGGAGACCGGAGAGACGGGAAATACAAAATTGAAAAACTAAAAGGCAGCTATTGGGATGTAATCAAAACACTTCGGTCGAAAGGCAGGTTTGCGGGAGCGCAGTATGTGTTTTTTCCAGAGCATACAGACGGAGGAAACAAGTATAGAATTAAATATGAATTGCCTGAAGGTCGATATTTGTATTCCACAGAAATGGAACATTATCATTACCCGGAAAGCGTCACTTTTTCACCAAGATTGGTTACGGATAAGATGACTTTTTCCAGAGAGGCAAGGTATGAGATTCTCAAGGATGGAGATATCATATTGCAAGGCAAGGCTAAAGAAATTCCACTTAAACGTCTGGCGCCAGGTGACTATTCCATAATCATTGAAGGACAAGAAGATACGTTCGTGAAGAAATAGAATAGTGTCAACAACATTTTGTTGGGTATAAAAAAACTCAAGGCTCAATTTTGAACCTTGAGTTTTTTTATGAGTTGATGAATTTTAATTGATAATATCCACCCCAAAGAAGTTGCTTAAAACAACCATGATAAATAGTAAGCCAAGTAATACAGGACATAAATATCTCACTGCGAAACCAATGAATATTTTGACTCTGGAGGTTTCGTATCCTTCATAGCCGATTGCTATTTCTTCATTAAGATTTTCTTTCTTCCATACATAACCTGCAAAGGTCACAATCAAGAATCCGCCTAATAATAACATACAATCAGCGAGGTGTCCAAGAAAGTCCATAAACCCTACAGATTTTTCAGCTCCAACATAGGTCACAAATGAAGTAAACATTTCGCTGTAGCCATTTCCCAACAGGGAAGGTAGGCCTGCTATGAAAATAATTGCTGCTGTAATTGCAGTAGCCTTTGGTCTGCTGATTTTATGCTCGTCAACTACATAAGATACAGGTACCTCCAAAAGTGACACAGTAGAAGTTAGAGCTGCAAATGACAAGAGAAGGAAAAAGAATGCTCCTAATAGGCTTCCCAGGCCAGCTCCCAGCGATTCGAATACACTTGGTAATGCAGCGAAAATCAAGCCTGCTCCTCCTTGTACATTCGACATATCTCCACCTGTGCTGTAGGCTACTAAAGGGAATAGCATCAATCCTGCTAAAAAGGCTATGCCCACATCAAAAAAGGTAACAGATACAGTTGAGCTAATAATATTCTCCTTTTTAGACAAGTAACTACCATATGTGATAATCGTTCCCATTCCTAAGGATAGCGAAAAGAAGGACTGTCTTAAGGCTCCTCCAATAGTTTTTAAATTCAATTCTGAAAACTCTGGAATCAAGTAGTATTTTACACCGGTCATCGCATTAGGTAGCGTGAGTGAATAAGCTAATAACCCCAGGATCATAATAATCAAAGTAGGCATTAATATTTTAGCTCCTTTTTCAATTCCTGCGGAGACACCTCTTGATACTACAAAGGCGGTGAATGCCATGAATATAACTGCGTAGATTCCTGTTGTGCTAATATTGGCTACATAAGAGCCGAATTCTTTTCCTACACTAAAATTCCCTTGTGCCATTTCAAAGAAATAACCCAATGCCCATCCAGCGACAACATTGTAAAATGATAAAATGACAATTCCAGCCAGAATCCCCATTTTTCCAATAATATTCCATTTGTTGTAACCCAATGCATTGAATGCACCGACCGCATTTTTGTTGGTTTTTCTACCTATAGCAATCTCTGTAACCATGACAGGAAAACAAAGTAGAAAACAAAAGACAAGATAAATGAGAACAAATGCAGCTCCACCACCAGCTTCCACCTCGAATGGAAATTTCCAAATATTACCAAGTCCAACCGCCGAACCGGCCGCTGCTAAAATAAAACCTAATCGATTGCTAAAATTTCCTCTTCCTGCCATTTTCTGTTGTTTAGTAAGATTGTCGCGGCGCACAGGTTGATGCGTGATTCTTGCGACAGTCTAAAAAGTTATGCTGTTACATGAAACCACGAATATAAAAGAGGAAATGGAATAACCCACATTTTTTTTAACAAAGGCAGATTATGATGACTGGCGACTTATACAGTGGTAGTTTGTTCGGAATACTTGAACATTTTTTTCTCTTTAATCATATGAGCTACTTTGTAAGGAACAAATGCTTCCCATCCTGGATTGCCATTTTTTATCATATCCAAAACGTTGTCTGATATGATATGTAGGTTTTCCACCTTGGCATTTTTTATATCCTGAATATATTGGTTGGTTCTCAGGTGTTCGTAAAGGTGAGTGAGGTTCTCAGATGGTAGAAAATTATCACTGGTCTGTAACTCATCAGAACGGTCGGTTTTACTTGGATAGACCAACACTTGTTGATTAGCTGCAAATAACTTTCCAAACGCCTCCATGATACCTCCAGGGAGGTTTGCATAATACTCTTCTTCAAATAAGCGCGCCAGGTTGTTAATACCTAAAATAAAGGCAATCTTACCTTTTCTTGTAATTCTACTGAGGTATACGGCCAAACGGTAATGTTCCTGATAATTGGAAATAAGAACTGTTTGTCCTAATGAGTTCAATAGATCCACTCTATCTAAAAAGTCTTGTTCGTCTATTTCTCCGTCATGAGTAAGGTCTTTAAGAGTGAGTTCGGCAATGACATCAAACTTCTCATTGTTTTCTTCTAATTCCTTCTTGAATTGACGTACACCGGCCAGCATCATATCTACATTCACATGCGTAACTGGTCTGAATCTGCCTCTTAGCACACACATGTTTTTCTTGTATAAAAAGGAAGTAGGTTGCTTGACTTCTCCGTGTTGATTGAATATGGCGGCTCGAGTCAATTTGTGCTTGACCAATTTTAAACTCATTAAGCGATTATCAATACCATCAAATGCCGGACCTTCTAATCTAAACATATCAATTTCAATACGGTCTTTACTGAAATTGTCCACAATGGATGTCATCAAATTTTCTGGATCTGCATAATGGTTGAAACACGCATAAATGAGGTTAACGCCAATTTTACCCAGAACCTCTTGCTGCCAGAGCATATCTGGATCCTTCAATACTACATGAATGATGCAGTCATTAGGTTCAGCAAAAGGTGTCAGCTGGAAGCGTACCCCAATCCAGCCATGTCCTTGATTTGTTTTTTGATAATTGATGGTCTCTACTGTATTCGCGAAGGCAAAGAAACGAGTTTCATCGGCCCTGTGATTGAGTCGTTTCGAAAGCAAGTGATACTCCTTATCGAGCATCTTGAGTAACTTTTCTTCACACACATATCGTTTGGTTGCGCCATAGATAGCATCAGAAAACTTCATGTCATATGCAGACATGGTCTTAGCAATGGTTCCGGAAGCTCCGCCAGCCTTGAAAAAATTCGATGCCACCTCTTGTCCTGCTCCAATTTCAGCCAGAGTGCCGTATATGGATTCATTAAGGTTCAGTGAGAGTGCTTTCTCTTTTGTGGTGTGTACGCCTGCTTCCATAATTTCTTTGCTTGTACAAAATTATTCAGAAGGTAGTCGATTTGAAAGGAGGAACCTGCCAAATTTGCTATTTTTGGTTATTATTTTAAATATTTGATTCAAGCGATCAATTTCTTCAAATAATAATCGTTAAGCTCTTAAATATACTATTCAAATTGAATCAATTTCTCCTTTTGTATGAAACAGTAAATCTAGATGAGAAACTCATGTGGGGAGGAATTGTGTTCTTTATTGTGTTTCTCCTTGGAGTAACAGCTGCCTATATCGATTCACTGAATCTATTTTATTACCGCAAGGTGTTTTTTAAAGTAGGTGATATTGAAATTACATATTGGTATAAATGGAAATTACTCACAAGTAAAGGATCTCCATTTTTCATTTGGCGAAAAATGAAAATGAAAAACACCGTGATGAATACCGAGTCCGAGCACATCTTAGATCCAGTAAGCGAAAAAGGTCATATTCTCTATTTCTATTTTGATCATAATTACGAAACGCATACTGGTATGCTATTCGATGCCTTGGTGGTGAGAGATACAGATATTTCTATGGGGTTCGATGTGTATTCTCTTGATTACCTTGGTACACATTACGTCTATGAACGAAGAGAAGAAAAAACGGAATATCTCGGAATGATAGAAAGAGGCAAATTCTACAAGACAGAAGGCATGTTTAGAAATGTAGAAAGTAAGGAATTGAATTATTAAAAAGATAGAAGTCTAAAGTGATTTTGACTTCTATCTTCGGACTTCCAACTTACTTTACCTCATAGGCAGCGACCGTATTGCCAAAAAACGTTGGGATGAGTAACAATCTCTTTTCTGGTATGTAACAAATGTCAGCGGCATTTAGTTCTTCAGCTTTGGTGTCTAAGACTAAGGTTCTATTGCCAAAGTTATCTACAAAATGAACCTCTCCATTCCAGTTGGATACAAAGTAATGATCTTCATAAGCTACAATGCCATCTCCTCCAGGTATGGAATCAGAGATGACTTCTTTCATTTTTGTATTGATGTCTATTCGGGAAAACTCATCTCCGAAATAGGAAGCAACCATAAGATGGCTTCCCTGGTGTAGTAGTCCGTTCGGTCCAACTAAGGTGGTGTCGTTGAGCCAGGTTTTTACTTCGTCATTGTTCAATACATGAATAGTGTTGGTGCCAGTGTCGGAAATAAAGACCTCTTCTCCTTTGCTTATGCTGATGTCGTTCAAAAATGCCCCACCTTCTATGGGATACCTGGCAATAATGACCCCACTTGGAATGTCAATTTCAACTATTTCGTCTATGTTGGTCACAAACAAACTGCTATCCAAAATACCCATGCCTTTAGGGGCTGAGATTTCCGACACCCATTCTCTTTCGATAATCTCACCTTCAGTAGAAAGGATTGAAATAAATCCATCATTGTCCTTTGCTGTGGGAGGTACCGCACTAATATTCGAGACATAAAGAACGTCTCGAAATTCATCATATATAACGGATTCGGGAGTTTTCAAGGTGCTTACCGTTTCCCAAGTTTTGGTTAGGGTAGGTACGGTGAGTTTTTCAGGAGCAGAAACACTCTCTTCTTTCTTTTTGGTTGGTTGACAGGCGGCTGCTAATAGTACAAGGCAAGCCAGAAGTATCTTGGTTCTCATAGTTTTCAGTTTAGATGATTGCTCTAAATTAATAAAATGAGGACATAAAAAAAGCGGCCGAGTGGCCGCTCTACATTCTTAGTAGAATAATGAATTAGTCGTTTACTACCACTTTGTCCATTTTATCTCCTTGATTGATTTGGTCAATTACGTCCAAGCCATCTACTACTTTTCCAAAACAAGTATGGTTTCTGTCCAGGTGAGCCGTGTTGGTTCTACTGTGGCAAATGAAGAACTGAGATCCGCCAGTGTTTCTTCCTGCATGCGCCATAGACAATACACCACGATCATGGAATTGATTGTCACCATCTAGCTCGCAGTCGATTTGGTAACCAGGGCCTCCAGCACCGGTGCCATCAGGACAACCGCCTTGGATCACGAAATCAGGAATCACTCTATGGAAAGTCAAACCATCGTAAAAACCTTTCTTTGCTAAGTCAGTAAAATTTTTTACTGTATTAGGAGCGTCTTTTTCGAAAAACTCCAACTTCATTACACCTTTTGAGGTGTGGATTTCTGCAGTCATAATTTTTTTATTCTAATTTCAAAAAGGCAAATCTAAATGCTTAATTTCGGAAATTGATTGAATCAGCCGATAGATTCAAAAAAGCATTAAACAACGACCCATGAGTAAGAACCTGAAAATTGATATGCACACCCATATCCTTCCCGAAAAATTGCCTGACTTTGCTAAGAAGTTTGGTTATGGAGATTTTATTCATCTGGTGCATAAACGACCTCACTATGCCGATATGATGAAGGGGGGGGAGTTTTTTCGTGAAATCAACGAAAACTGCTGGGATCCTAAAGTACGTATTGAGGAATACGAGAAATTCAACACGAACTATCAAGTAGTTTGCACCATTCCTGTGATGTTCAGTTATTGGGCGAAAGCAGATGATTGTCTGGAATTGTCGGTGTTTTTGAATGATCATATAGCCCAGGTAGTGAATGACTATCCGAAGAATTACATAGGGCTGGGAACGGTGCCGATGCAATCGGCAGAGCATGCGGTAAAGGAACTACATAGGATCAAAGAACTTGGTATGCCAGGCATACAGATCGGTTCGAATATCAATAACAAGAATTTGAATGAGCCAGAGTTTTACCCCATATGGGAAGCTTGTGAGCAGCTCGACTTAGCTGTGATGATACACCCCTGGGAAATGATGGGAAGAGAGCACATGTCCAAATACTGGTTGCCATGGTTGGTAGGTATGCCGGCAGAAACTTCTCGGGCGGCTTGTTCTCTGATTTTTGGTGGAGTGATGGAGAAATTTCCAAAGGTCCGATTTAACTTCTCACATGCTGGCGGTTCATTGTTAGCGACGATCGGTAGGGTAGAGCATGGATTCAATTGTCGCCCAGACTTGGTGGCCATAGATAACCCGATCAACCCTAGAGATTATTTAGGTAAATTCTGGGTGGATTGTATCACGCATGATTTGCCTTACCTCAAGTATATCATTGAGATGATCGGCTCTGAAAAAATCACCTTAGGTACAGATTATCCATTTCCATTGGGCGATTTGGATATAGGAAAGTTTATTGAAGAGAGTGACTTGCCTCAATCCGATAAGGATAATATTATGTATCAGTCTACACTGGATTGGTTGGGGTTGGAATTATGATTTGGAAATATTCTATAACCCCATCAGAGTCACCTGAAAGGGACTCTGATGGGGTTAGTGATCAAACCTATACGATTTTCAAAACCTTATAGGCTTGGTAAGTGCCTTACTCATGAATTGTCAATAGCGGAATTTTTATCTGCATCACTACTTTTTTTGTAGTGCTTCCATGGATCAGCTTGTCCCAGAAACCATGTTGCCGTGGATACATGGCTAGCATATCTAGCTTTTTGTCTTCGGCAAACTCCATGATACCTTCGAGCGGCTCTTCATGGTAGATGGTTGCAAAAGTATGTTTGATGTCCTTTAGTGAGCCTTCGAGAAACATGCGTTCCCGAGCAGCTTCACTAATAGACTCTTCGTCACTTTCTTGAGAGATATGGAAGATGTTGATTTCAGCACCATACATCTTGGCTAGTAAGGACAAGATGCTTAAGCGGTTCATGTTTTCGATTTCATGGAGGTCTGCTGCAAACCCAATATGCTTTAATTCAAATCCGTCTACATTTTCAGGAATAACGAGTACGGGTACTTCCGCAGATTTGATGACCTGAGCACTCATACTTCCGAAAAGATTCTCTACCACATCATGTTCTCCTTTGGTGCCCATTACGATGAGATCAATGTCATCCTGTTCGGTGCACTGATAAATAGCGTCGGCTGTAGGAGCCATAAATACCTTGGTGGAATAGTTCACATCTTTCAATTGCGGGATTGAGTTTGGTAAGGTTTTGAACTCTTCTTTGACTTTTTGTTCCTCCTCCTTCAGTAAAGGTTGATTTACTAAGTCTACGGCCATCACATCCATAGGAGCATAAGATGGTACATGAAAAGCATTGACAATCTCTAATTTAGCCCCTTGTTTGATGGCAATTTCAGTGGCTACTTTAAGTGCGTTGATCGCGCACTTAGAAAAATCTGTTGGTACTAATATTTTGGAAATACGCATGGCTCTTAGAGTTTGATTTACCCAAACTTAGCCTATGACTTGATTAATTATATTGAGCTATGTCTTTGGAAAATCTGATTTTCCTCATGTTGTGGCAGAGGTCAGTATGGCTTCTCTCCTATAAAATTTCCAGGTGGATCGTATTGACACACCCAAATGTCCAGACCATCGCAGGTAGCTACGCCACAACCCACTTTAGACGTTTTTTCCCAAACTATTTGTGTGTAGTGTCCACAGTCCTTGTCGGTTGCGCAAATATTGGAATCATAGTCATAATCATCGATTTCAGACCCCCAGCTTGTGACTACATCTGTAGGAGAGAAGGCACCTTCTGTTCCGGCCCAAATATTCTCACCAAAATCACTATTGGAATGTTTGAACTCACAATCAACAGCCAGTTCTGTAGCCCATGCCTGAGCTGAAGTAGCCAATTCTTCAGACCATGAGATATCTGAGATATTCACATCACTTCGGTAGGCGTTATGTGCTTCCAGAATCTCTTGAATTGTTGTTTCACTAAAGGTAGGAAATGTGTCACTTCCTTCATTGTCGTCAGAACTGCAACGAAATAGTAAAAAGGTAACAATGAAATATAGAAAAGTGTTTTTCATGGTAGTGGTATTGGTTAATAAACAGCTTCATTAACTCATTCCATTAGAATGAATCAATTGTATTATTCATGTTTAGAATTTAAAGTATTCTATTGTAATCTCAAATGGCAACGAAAAAGTGACTTTGTTTAGTTTCTTTCTCAGGCATTAGGTCAAGTAGGAATTGCCTCCATTCCATTTTTACTTTCAATATTAGTCGCTACGATGACGCCAGGCCCGAATAAGATTTCTAATGCTCCTATGAAAATGATTTTCAGTGTTTCTGTTTAGGTGATTCTCGGAGTTTTGATTCAAAGAAATATGAAAAACGAAAGCCAAAGTTGGTAATCAATGTCTTGATCTCCCTCGTCTTTGCTCATACAGTGCTAAATATATAAGGGCTATTTTGGAGATTTTTCATAAAGGACAGTATTTATGAAATAGGAAATAAGCTTATTTTTCCCGTTATTTACCCTATGCTTTCTTCAACTCTTACTCAAAAATTCACCCACCTTTTTAAGATATTAGATTTTGATCATGATGGGTTGCTCATGCAGAGCGATTTTCAAAATCTAGGTGATAATGTAGCTATATTCAGATGTTTGATGCCACCTTCAGCAGTCGAAGATTTTATAACCAAACGAGGTCAGGTCTTTTGGGAGCAGCTTACATCATTTTTGGCCAATCAAGAACCGAGCAGATGTAATTTGACCAACTGGTTAAAATACCTGGAGGCTGTAACTGTCAATCAGCTTTATGGGCCATTCGAAGAAGTTGCTAAGCAAATGGCTGATGATATATTTTTCATCTATGATAAAGACCATAACAATTTCCTTTCTAAGCAGGAGTATATGTGCTTCTTTGTTTCGTTGCGAGTAGAAATCAAGTTTATTGATATCTGTTTCAAAAAATTAGACATCAATGGAGATTTGCAATTGAGTAAGGAAGAATTGGCTTCAGCGCTGGTTGAGTTTTTCACAAGTGATGACACTAAAAAACCTGGAAATCTTCTTTTTGGCAATCCTGAGAGTTATCAATTTGATACAAGGAAAACTGTCTATACCGAAGTGTAAGTTTTGTATATGGTTTTAAGTATCATTTAGGTTCAGATAGGATTTTGGTTAAAAAAATAGTCAGACGAATCTGATCTCAATCTTTTCTAGATGGTTTATTGTTCAGTAGTCTTTTGAATTAGGTTTGGAGAATCACTCGTCAGAACACTGAGCTGTCGCATGACCAAGACAGATTTCTCACCCACATGCTGCAAACAAAAAAACCTCAACTTTCGCTGAGGTTTTAAGTGATTCGTCTGGGGCTCGAACCCAGGACCCACGCCTTAAAAGGGCGTTGCTCTACCAGCTGAGCTAACGAATCGAGTTAGACTATGGACAATAAAAAACTCGGTTGATACCGAGGTCTTTATTTGAAAGTGATTCGTCTGGGGCTTCCCTCATTTGACAGAGTCAATTCGGGATAAACATCTCGCCCACAAAGCAATTCAACTTTCGTAGTGATTCGTCTGGGGCTCGAACCCAGGACCCACGCCTTAAAAGGGCGTTGCTCTACCAGCTGAGCTAACGAATCAAACTTTTTCGCATCGGAAAGTTTCATTTTTCTTGACCCTTCCCTTATTTTGCGGTTGCAAATGTAGGCACGAGATGAGTAAAAAACAAAACAATATCTTCAAATTTATTACAATACTTTTAGTCGGTTTAATGACCACTTCTTTTTCTTCATTGGGGAGGGAAAAAGGTGGACAATTAATCCAAGCAGATTCGTTATTTAAGCTTCAAAAATATACGGAGTCCTTTGATATATATGAGCAGTTGCTGAATAGTAACAATGTAGCTTCTCCACAGATGCTTATGAAGATGGCTTATATTAAGGAGGGTTTAGGGGATTATAGCCAGGCATTGTATTACCTAAACAAGTATTATCAACAGACGTCGGACAAACGAGCTCAGAATAAGATGGAAGAATTGGCTACGGAACATGAAGTTTCCGGCTTTGACTTGTCCGACACAACGCTTTTCAAAGGTCTTGTTCATAAATACTATACAGAATTCAACCTGTTGATATTTAGCATAGCGCTTTTCTTAATAGGAATTGTCTTATATAGAAAATTTAAGTCGGGTTCGAATGCAATACCCTATGCCATTTCTGCAATTGTTGTTTTGTTGTTCTTTTTCTGGCTTACCAATTTTGAACTGAGCGAACCGAGAGGTATTATCACAGAAGATCATGCTTATCTGATGACTGGGCCTTCTGGAGGTGCTGACTTGATTGAAGTCGTAAAGAAGGGGCATCGCCTAAATATACTTGATGAGGAAGGAGTTTGGGTGAAAGTGGATTGGAATGGACGTGAGGCTTACATCCGATCGAAAATGATCAAGAGAATTAGTTAGCTTTTTCTTTTAGTGGTGAATCAGATTCTTTTGCCAATACATTGTAGACAATTTTATCCATCAATCTCGGTACAAAATGGTTGAGGAAATTAAGCCACCAGCAGAGAGGGGTGAGTATGAAATTCCGCGTCTTTTTTTGCTGTCCTTTGTAGATACGAAGTGCTACTTCTTCCGCAGTCATCATTTTGCTTTCATCCTTAGGTGATTCACCTTGTATTTTACCGTCAGCAGTAAGCGCAGCATTTCTGATGTTTGTACCGGTATATCCTGGACTAGCTACTAAAACATGTACGCCACGATACAGCAATTCTGTTCTTAGTGCTTCGAAAAACCCTTCCATGGCAAACTTGGAAGAAGAATATGCAGTGCGTGCAGGGGTACCACGATGTCCGTTTATTGAAGATATACCAATGATCGTTCCTTTCGATTCTAGTAAATGTGGTAAGGCATACTTGACGTAATTTACTGTTCCCATGAAATTGATGTCCATCACTTCCCTAAACACTTTCAGGTCCAGGTCTTCGAACATAGCCCTCATAGAAATTCCCGCATTACAAATCAATACATCCAAAGAACCGAAGGTTTTAATAGTCTGCTCTACCACATCCTTTGCGCCTTTTTCACTGGCTGCATCGGCTTGAACACCTAACGCCTGATGACCAGAAGATTGAAAAGATTGAATAACATTATCTAGTCTTTCTTGATTTCGACCAGTTAATACAAGGTTATATCCTTTGGAAGCATACAGCTCTGCACAGGCTTTGCCTATTCCTGAAGTTCCTCCTGTGATGACAACTGTTTGAGATTTGGGCATTGGTAATTCTAATTCAGCTCGAATTTAATAAGTCTTGAAGTAATACTCGTTTTTGCGATAAATTGTTTCCAGCTTTGGATTCTTTATTAATTTGGTTTTGAATTCGTGATTTGATCGCTTATTTCATGCACTCATTTTTTAAATCACTTTTAGTTGGTCTACTGCTAATAGGTTCCTTTTTTAATGGGGAGGCTGCTGAGCTTTTTGGTACTGTCACAGATCAAAAAGGAGAACCTCTTCCATATGCCACATTATATCTTCAAAACACCACTATAGGAACAACAACTAATATTGAAGGGAAATATAGTATTGAACTGGCGCCGGGGGATTATGTATTGATTTATCAATACGTAGGGTATAAAAAACAAGAGATCCCCTTGAAGGTTGACCATCGTAGGATTTTGTTAAATGTTGTACTGGAACCTGAAGTGTTAGAACTACAGGAAGTGGTTGTTACAGCTACGGGCGAAGATCCGGCATACGCAGTGATTAGAGAAGCCATATCCAAAAGAAAGTATCACTTGGAGGAAGTGGAGGCCTATAATTGCAAAGTTTATATCAAAGGCATGCAGACACTGGATGAAAAGCCAGATCAAGTGTTAGGAGTAAATATTCCGTTGGATACTGGTATTGTATATCTATCCGAATCGGTATCGGAATTGAGTGTGGCGCAACCGGATAAAATCAAGGAAGTTATGATCTCGTCCAAGGTCAGTGGTAGCCATTCGGCTTTTAGTTACAATCAAGGTTCACAGATGTTGATCTCATTTTATGATAACCTATTGACATTCCCAGGGTTATCGGAGAGAGGATTTGTTTCACCTATAGCTAACAATGCCATGATGTTTTATGACTACAAGTTGGAAGGGACGATCATGGAAAGTGAGCATTTGGTTAACAAAATTAAGGTCATTCCGAAAAGAAAAAACGATCCCTCATTTCAAGGCTTTATCTATATCATGGAAGACTCCTGGAGGATTCATAGTGTCGATTTGAAATTGACCAAAGAACACCAGATCGAGTTTATCGATCAAGTCAATGTCTACCAGGTATATGCTCCAGTTCAGAACGAAGTCTGGATGTTGCTTTCCCAAAGGTTCACTTATTATTTAAATGTACTAGGCTTTAGAGGCAATGGGAATTTTGTTGGCATCCATTCCGAATATCAAATACAATTGAATGAAGAAGTTGCTAATTCAAAAGGAGTTTCCAATTCTCAACTTTTTGCAGATGGCTATTTTGATAATGAGGTGCTGAAAATAGAAAAGGAAGCTAATCAAAGAGATAAAGAATATTGGGAAGACGTAAGACCTATTCCTTTAACTAAAATTGAGAAAGTGGACTATTTGTGGAAGGACAGCCTGCAGGTTTTGATGGAATCTAAGTCTTACAAAGATTCAGTTGATAAGTATGCCAATAAGTTCAATATAGAAAATCTCTTAATAGGTGGTTACTTTAGACAGCAATCATTCAAAGAGCAATACTTTAGGTTTCCGACTATTCACGATTTGTTACAATACAATGTGGTGGAAGGAGCGGTAGTAAATTTTAAGACAGTCTTTACCCAGGAAAAGGATGCCATATGGAAGTATAAAATTACACCTACCGTTCGATATGGATTTTCTAGTGATGATTTTTACTACAAAGTCAAGTTTGCTTATCAATTCGATCCAATCAAAAGAACCAGGACTTTTATAGAAGGAGGAAAATTTGTTTCTCAATTTAATGAAGATGCCCCCATCTCACCATTGATTAATTCATTCGAGACATTAGTCAATCGCAGGAGCTATATGAAGCTGTACGAAAAAACATTTGCGAAGCTCTACTATTCCAGTGAAGTAGTGAATGGCATTACCTGGAAGGCAACTTTGGAATACGCTCGAAGGAATGAACTGTTTAATACAGCAGACTATTCTTTCTTTTACAAGGAGGATCGAAATTTCGAACCGAATGCGCCGATGAATGCAGAGTTGTCGAGTACATCTTTCGGTACTTCGGATGCGCTTATTTTGGGAACAAGTTTTTACATCAAGTTTGGGCAAAAGTATATTACTCGACCAGACCAAAAGTTTAATTTGGATACTCCATATCCCACTTTGTTTGTGTATTATCGAAAGGGTATTCCTGTCCTGGGTTCAGACGTTGATTTTGACGAAGTGGCTCTACGAGTTTTTAAGGACGTAAACTATGGATTGTTTGGAAGTGGAAACTACACCGCTTGGGTTGGTGCTTTTCTCAACGACGATGAGTTGACATTTATCGACTACAAACATCACATGGGTAATCAATCTGTTTTTGCCAACTTTGGCAATGATCATAATCAGCTATTGGATTACTATCAATTTAGTACTTCGGGATCTTGGATAGGTTTGCACGCAGATCATCATTTCAATGGTTTCATTTTGAATAAGCTACCTTTTATTGGAAAGAGCAAAGCTCAAGTAGTGGGTACAGCGAGATACCTACATACACCTGCCTCTAGTCATTATTTCGAATATGGTGTTGGATTGGAACACCTTTTCAAAGTACTTAGAGTTGACTTTTATGGAGCTTCACAAGATGGTTCTAGTTATGGGTATGGATTTCGAGTTGGACTTGGGTTTTAATTACCTGACCAAAGTAATGACACCTTTGTAATCCGTATTGAGGTAATCGATGTGAAAATAATAAGTACCAGTATCCGCACCATCACCTGTCCAAACAAACTCCCGGTCACTGGATTGGAAAATCTTTCCCCCAGCTCTATCGAAAATGACAATAGATTGAAATTGATCATCGCAATTATCGGGAGGGAGGTTGTAAAACTCTTCAGAGAGATTACTCAGTGTATAGGTATCGTTGTGCCCATCTCCATTTGGGGAAAATGCATTGGGTGGAGCAAATACATCGTAATCAACCGACAATTCTTCAATTTGAAAATTTACAGTTAAGGTCCTTAATTCAGTGTTTGGACAATTGTCATCGAACACTAAAAAATCCACAGGGTAGGTCTCGGGAGTTCGGTTTTCGCCTAGTAAGCTACATTCTGGTGTCCAAGTAAGTGTAGAGGAGACTGTACCTACTCCAGTGTTTCTCTCAAAGTCAAAACCCTCAGAAGGGGGAGCAGAATTTTCTGATAACAAATCCAGCGTAAGTAAATCTGTGTTATCTCCATCAGACGCAATCACTTCCAGTTCAAATTCCTCATTAACACTCAGTGTATAGAAATCTTCTATTTCAAATAATGGTTTCGTATTTACGGGCACCACTACTTCCACTTGTACAGCCAAGGTGTCCGCATTGGTTTCTTCACAGTAGTCCGTATCTTCAGCTATAAAATAGAGCGTATAATTTGTGGTGCTGTTGATGCCCAAATTGTCGCAGGATAGATCCCAAGCAAATGGTGATTCGACATTTCCGGTACCTTGTGCATCCTCAAAGGAAATACCCACGCTGCTAAAATTAAAAATATTTCCTACGCCAATGAGTTCGATGGGGTCTCCATCGGTATCAGTGGCAATTATATCAGTAGAGGGAAAACTTGATTTTATTGGTTTGGAATACGCTGGGTCAAGTCCGGTTACTTCCGGAGCAGTATTTGGAGGAAGAACCACTTCCAATTCATAAAAGAGGGTGTCACCACTATCAAAGGCGCAGGTATCATAATCCTCAAGTACAATACCTAAATCAAAAGTGTTTTTATCTCCAAAAGGGTAAGATTTACAATCTGTATTCCAATTGAATTTTACTTCTTTTCGTCCATAGATGTCTACTATCGTGTCCAAGGACATACCGTAGTCAATAGGATCGTAATCTTCAGCATAAAAGAAGAATCGCAGCGAATCAAATGGATCATCGTCAATTCCAATGAGTAATTCATCCAGCGCTACACTTTGGCCTTCCGCCTGGGACCTCATCTGAATACTATTCGCATCAGGGCTTAAGTAATAAGGTCTAGTGTTGGGTGGTGGTTCCACGTTGATGGTCATACGAACGGTGTCACGCTGAGGCAGGGGACAGGCATTGTCTGAAGCGATGAGATCAATAATATAGGGTTCGTTTTGGACATATGGGCAGTCAGAAATGCAAACTTCAACTCTAAGCGTGTCTCCAGACGCATTGATCGGCCCCGAAGTGAATTCAAAAACCTCTGATACGTCTGCGTCAAAATTGACTCCTTCAGCTTTGAGGGTGACATTCTCTCCAGCTTTGTCCACAACTAAATATTCAAAACACTTTTCTTCAGAGGCTGAATAGTTAATGATATCTATTTCATTATAGAATTCTGTATCACCTGGTAATCGGACTTGGGCTTGAGGAGGAGTAGGAGGTTCACATCCATCGATGACCAGCATTTGAAAATCGCGCCTCAGTTCTCCAATTTTTTCCTTATTCCTAAATTCTTCCACAAGGACAGAAAATATGTAAAGTCCTGTAGAGCTTGGATTTACTGTTAAGTAACCAGAGGAAGTGATATTCAATGAAGGATTGCCAGGGATAATATTGTTGATATCAGAACCATTCGCATAGATCAACTCTAGGAAAGGCTTTGGCTGAGGAATGGGCAGAGCCACTTGAGAAGTGCTATTATATGGCAATTGCAAAGAGTAAACAATTGAATCTCCATCGGCATCAGTTCCTGCAAAATCTGTATAATAAGTTTGGTTGACGCAGGCATAATCGCTAAGTGGTGGAAACAATTGTGGAGAGGAGTTGATGAATTGCTCTCCATTTTTGACAACTGGAGGAAAGTCTAAAGCATACGTCATGCCTTGCCCACCAGGGTTTACAATATTTGAAATGGATGTATTGCGACAGCATCTTTCCCATACAACGTAATACCCTTCTGGCTCATTAAAAATTTCAGGTTGTAAAGTAATCTCTGCTGAATAAAAAACTCTTGATGTCTGTAAAGAACCAATAGCACATTCAGGATTTGAGTATTCTACTGCTTGTTCAGTACTTAAACTAAGTGTTTCAGTTCTCACCAAGGAATGATCGCTGTTTCTATATATATATACTTGTACTGATAAGTCTGGACCTGGATTATCTGTTTGTGCCTTGTCGAAATATTGGATCAGATTTAGATAATACTGATAGCCCTCAATATGAACCAGTTCCATCTCTCCACCTACAATATGAAAGGCCATCACTTTGAGTTGGAAAAAAACAATTGCCAATAAAGCTAGTATCAGTTTTTTCATGCGTGAACAAGATAAACAGAGGATTGATAAAACGAGAACATATTTCGTTGAATTGACTTGGTCTGTCTTTATTGGTCCAATTTGAGAATCGAATTAATTCCTAAATGTTGAATCTGAATCATTGAATTTTGAGTATCCATTTATCTAGTTTTGCAGGAATGGGAAGAAAAAAACAAAACAAATTTGTCAAGCGCGGGGAGATTCTGGAACTGCAAATTGAGGATTACGCTTTCGGTGGAAAGGGTATAGGGAAAATAAGAAATGAGCATGGCGAATTTGTTGTTTTTGTGCCTAATACCTTGCCTGGGCAATTAGTCAAAGGTCAAGTTAAAAAGGTCAGCAAGACCTATGCGGAATGCAAGCTTTTCGAGGTGTTGAAACCTGCAGAAGGTGAAGTGGAGGTGCCCTACCAGAGTATTCCTGGTGCACCGTACATCAAATTACCCATTGACCAACAGCACGCCTACAAAAAGCAAAGTACCCTGGAGCTTTTTAGACGCATCGGTAAGGTTCAAGAAGTAGAAGCACTGTTTGATGAGTTTGTGGTGTCGCCTAATACTTTTCATTATCGAAATAAAATGGAATATGCCTTTTCTGCGATTGGCTATGACCATGAGTTGAAAACGGACGTTGATGAGTTTACCCTCGGTTTTAAGAAGAGAGGTACCTGGTGGTGTGGAGATGATCTAAAAGGCGATTCCGGTTTGTTTGATCAGCAAGTAGAGGATCAGCTGAAGTTGATCAAAAATTATTGTGAAAAATCAGGTTTGGCACCATGGCATGGCCCAAAAAAGGAAGGCTTTTTTAGGTATTTGGTCGTACGAAAGTCCTTTCATACGGACCAACTTTTGTTCAACCTGGTGACTACATCAACAGATTTATCAAACTTTGATTTGCAGGCGTTTGCCCAATTTTTGGTTGATCTCTTTGGTAACCGACTGGCTGGGCTCATCCATACGATCAACGATGAGGTTGGCGATCGAACCATTGCAACTACAGGTACTACAAAGCTCATCTACGGGGAGGATAAAATAGTCGAGCAATTGTTGGGCTTGAGTTTTGAGATCAGCATGAAAAGC
>NZ_CBDCVM010000005.1:0-472144 GCF_965223055.1 Reichenbachiella sp. | reverse complement strand
AGGGTTCGGCCAGCTGCTTTTTGTATGTTTCGAATTCTTGCTCGAATTCTGGGGTTTGATCCTGACCAAGAGTCACTGCCTCTTTTACTTTCAGTCTGAATTTTACATACAAGTCCAAATACTCATTGACCTTGATTTTAGCACTATCAGCTGAGGGCTCATTAGAATTTTTTAGGAAGTAATAGTCGAAAGATTTTAAATCATAAGTCTCATCTCCTAACTGAAAAAGTATTTTGCTCTCAGGGCTCGTTTGAGCGAAAGAAAAAGCAGTGAAAAAAGTAAGTATAAAAAGGAATAAAAATCGGGAGGGTTGGATCATTTGTCTTTGGTAAACTTTTTAATCATTCTGCAAATATTCTTATTTTCTTCATTTTTGAACTCTACGGTATCCATAATATTTTTTACGAGCATGATCCCCAAGCCACCTTTTTTGCGTTTGCGAATGATTTCTTCCAGGTTTGGTTCTTTGTAATTATTGTAATTGAAGCCGATACCGTAGTCGATAATTTCAAACAGGACGCCGTCTTTACCATGATCCTCAATGAATAACTCCAAACATTCAGAAGGATTGCATTTATTTGAATGAATAATCAGGTTGGCACATACTTCGTCAACCGCTAAGATTACCTTATGCGCATCTATCTCTGACAAACCAATATCAGTAAGCACCTCCGCCACAAAGTGCCGGATTTCTTTGAGTCGCTCTCTCTTACAATTGGTTTTAAATTGATGCATTTTATTTAATGGCCTTCAAAGCCTCTTCTTTATCTTTTTTGATATCAATTAACTGGTTAAGCCCCAAGATTTCAAACACTTCATTCACTTTAGGATCCATACCATAGATCACAAACTGAATACCCTCATTCTCTAAGTCCTGAATGATAGACATGAATACGCCCAAACCGGCTGACGAGATATATTCCAAGTCTGCCAGGTCCACGATAATCTTCTTACTGGACGCCATAGCATTTTTCAAACCTTCTTCTAAATGAATAGAAGACGAAGCGTCCACCTCACCTCCAATAGAAAGCTGGTAGTAAGCTGGATCGTCATTGATGTGATTATCTATTTTTATCATTCTAGTTAAATTTCACAATTAATAGGGTATAGTCATCATTCAATGATTCCTTACCACAAAACTCATATAGATCGTTGATTATGCCTTCCTGAATGGCACTAGGTGATTGGTCGGCGTGCTTGGTCAAAGCACTTTGTAGTCGATCGAAGCCAAACTGCTCCTTTTTTTCGTTGCAGGCCTCCGTAATTCCGTCGGTATACAATACCAGAACGTCCTTGGTCTGATATACAAACTCATTTACCTGTACGTATTTATGGAAATTGAAGTTTCTCAAAATCCCTAAACCCAATCCTCTATTTTTAAAATATTCTGTTTTACTAGTTTCTGCGCTATAATAAAGCGATGGACAATGTCCTGCTCGAGCAAAATGTACCTTTTTCTTTTTGCTATCAATTACGAAAAATGAAACCGTAATGAATGACGTGCTCTCCAGACATCTACTCAACGCATTATTGGCGTGTACTAAAAATTCCTTGGGATCAAGATCTAACTGCACCAAACTCTGAAAGACACCTTTCATTTGTGCCATATGAAAAGCAGCAGAGGTTCCTTTTCCGGAAACATCTCCAATAATCAGCGCGGTACGCTCTTCGTCTAGCTGATACACATCGTAGTAATCACCACCGACTTCATCCGCGGCCTGAGAATAGGCATGAATATCATAAGCCTGACAAGGCTCGAGTCGCTCAGGGAGTAATTTGTTTTGCACACGATTAGCGATCTTAAGCTCCTCCTTGTAACGTTCATTGACGATAGCATCATTGAGCAGACGAAAGTTTTCTACAGAAATACTCGCCTGATTCACGAAAGTGTCGATGATATCAATCATCTCTCTATTGAACCCATCGTTTACTTCCTTGAGTAAAGCGAGTACACCAATTTTTTCGCCTTTTACTGTAACCGGAAATTGAAGAATAGATCGAAAATTAACGTTCTTAAGATTCGCAGAAATTTTCAATGACTTTGGATTTCTGTCAAAGTCTGAATTCAATATTTTTTTGAAGCGACTATTATTTACTGCTTTGGTAATTACTGGAATTAATTCCTTGTCCAGATTGTGCGTTAGCGTGACCTCTACATTTTTTGTCGGATCAGAAATTTGCAACCAAGCCGCTTCAGAGTATACTGCACTGACGGAACTATCCAATAGGATTTCATATACCTTTTCTTCACTCTCTCCAGCTGGGATTGACTGACTCAGTCTTTGGAAATTGACCGCCTCTTCCAGCTTCTTTTCGAATACGGAAGTAGTAGGAAGGTTAAATAGAATTACCAATAAGGCGATCACACAATAAACGACAATAAAGGTGATCAGTGCCAAAATAAATACGCTGTCCAGGAGATCTCGAACCAGCTGCACTTTCTCTGAAAAGAACATCAAGGTCTTGAAGAAATACCAGATGTAAATAATCACCAGCAAAACGAACAAAATGCTACGCCACTTCTGCTTGAAGTTTAGATAGGCGATCCATTTTAGATTGAAAGAAAGGTATAATCCAATCAGTACCAATATTCCATAAACTGCAAGGAAAGCCGGATCTTGATAATCGTGAGAAAACAAATCGAATATCAACGTACCCAACAAGGCATATTCATAAAGCTGCCAGGTAGCTAGCAATGTTTTAGATTTTTGGTAAAGAATCAATCTCTTCCAGACGATAAAAGTGGAAACCAGAAAGGCAATCACCAACCCAATATTGACATGGTAGAGGAAATTGATAATTAGGGTATTACTCCCAACCTTGCTTGAAGCGAAAATGGTGAAGAAAAATTCTATACAAAGCGTAACCACCGTGGCAATGAGGCCGGATACAAATACACGCCAGAGCAAATCCACAAAATTGACACTTTCGGCCTGTCCAATGTTGAATCTATAGAATAGGATCAACGAGATGATAAACATGGTTAACATCGCATTGGACACAAAAGGAGGGAATCCAAAAGCAATACCGTTGAGCTCACTGAATAGCGCCATCAGGTCCACTATAGTAAATAGCGACCAGAATATAATCCCGAGGATTACGCTTAATCTAATTATGCCTTTTTGTGAAATCATTCAATGAGTTGATAACCGAGGCAATTTAGTAAAAGTTGGGGAATGGGAGACCATAGTTATTTGGTGCGACCCTTCCATATCTTAGGGTTTCGAGAAGTACTCAATACAGCATGAATATATATGAAATTCTTTTCTAGGGTATAATGAATGGCATATGGAAATCTTTTCACTAACGTTAACCTAGATCCTTTATACCTTTTTTGATAGGCCTTTGGATTTGTGTTCAGAAGTTGAATTTTAGTATCAACAGCTTCCAAAAAAGCTAATCCCAATCCAGACTTTTTAGATTCATACCAATTGGCTATTTCTTTCAAATCCACTTCCGCAAGTGGTTTGATCACCAACTTGTACTTCATAATTGATCAACTATTCTAGACTTTGTTTCTTCCCAAGATGACCCCGACACAGGATTTGATTCATGATTTTCCAACCGTTCATCAAGGATCCTTTTATGTTCATCTGAAAATTCAAAATGATCCTCAGTCAAATCCGCCTGAAACAAACCATAAATCATTTGCAAAACACGGTCATCTGCCTGATCGACATACTTATGAATTTCATCTCTTAATTCTGCACCACTCATACCTATCGGCTTTTATCAAAGTTAACGAATAGATTGTTTTCCGCAATAAAAAAACCCCAGCCTCTATCAGAAACTGGGGTTTAAAATATCTAAAACTACAATTCCTTACCTACTATAATTTGGCGCCTCTCTTGTAATCTGAATATCGTGTGGGTGGGACTCTGCCATACCTGCGCCTGTTACTTTAACGAACTTAGCTTTCTTCAAGTCTTCTACAGTTCCTGCACCACAGTAGCCCATGCCGGCTTTCAATCCTCCTGTCATTTGGTACAGCACTTCAGATACCTTGCCTTTGTATGGCACTCTTCCTACAATACCTTCTGGTACTAATTTCTTCACATCATCTTCAGCATCCTGGAAGTAGCGGTCTTTCGAACCATCCTCCATGGCTTCAACAGAACCCATGCCTCGGTAAGTCTTGAACTTTCGTCCTTCATAAATTATTACTTGGCCAGGTGCTTCCTCCGTTCCTCCAAGTAGTGAGCCAATCATGATACAGTTGGCTCCTGCGACTAATGCTTTCACAAAATCCCCAGAAAAACGAATACCCCCATCAGCAATAATTGGGATATTTCTACCTTCTACGGCCTTAGCTGCTTCGTATACAGCAGATAGCTGCGGTACACCTACACCTGCAATAATTCTAGTGGTACAAATACTTCCAGGTCCTACGCCTACTTTGATCGCATCGGCACCTGCATCTGCCAAGGCCGTAGCCGCCTCCGCTGTGGCAATATTACCTACAATCACATCCAAATCTGGATATGCCTCCTTTATCGTTTTGCAAGTATCAATTACTCCTTTTGAATGACCATGTGCTGTATCGATAGACACCACATCTACACCCGCTTCGATCAGTTTTTGAATTCTGTCTTTGATATCTGGCGTTACACCAACTGCTGCACCTACTCTCAATCTTCCAAATTCGTCCTTACATGCATTCGGTTTATCCTTATTCTTTAGGATATCCTTATATGTGATGAGTCCGGTCATTTTGCCTGCATCATTTACGATCGGCAGTTTTTCAATTTTGTACTCTTGCAGGATTTCTTCAGCACCTTCCAACCCAATACCATCTTTGGCGGTAATAAGATTGTCCTTGGTCATGATCTCTTTGATCAACTGCTTTTTGTTCTTTTGGAACCTTAGGTCGCGGTTTGTAATGATACCAACCAAAGTCTTGTCCTTGTCGATGACAGGAATACCACCAATCTTATGCTCCTTCATTGCTGCTAATGCATCGCCAACAGTGGCGTCGCCATGAAGAGTCACCGGATCGAGAATCATACCACTCTGTGATCTTTTCACCTTACGAACCTGAGCGGCTTGCTGTTCGATGGTCATATTTTTATGGATGAACCCAATTCCTCCCTCCAATGCCATGGCAATAGCCAAGTCATATTCTGTCACTGTATCCATTGCTGCGGACACTAATGGAATATTTAATTTGATGTTTTTAGTGAGATAGGTACTCGTATCTGTATCTCTGGGTAAAACTTCTGAATAACCTGGGAGTAGTAAGACGTCGTCGTAGGTGAGCGCCTCAAAAACCAATTTAGAACTGTCGAAATGCATGTGCAAATAAGTGTTTTTATTTGCCGTGCAAAACTAGGGTCAAAAATGTTATGAATACGCATGAACCCTCAGATAATTTTTTAGATGGTGGCGATTATTTATACAGATTCTAAATAACAGCCGACATGATTCTTGTCATATAAATTATTTCTTTTTGGGTTAATTTTGCCTGTTCGAATAGTAAGTGTATGCATAATCAATTCAAGGCGGTCAGTTTATCTTACAAAAACACGCCAGTTGACGTACGGGAAATGGTGGCATTCGATGAAGCGCAAAGCAAGCAGTTTCTCGAATTGATTGAGGATTATTCAGAGATTTCTGAAGCCTTGATTGTTTCTACTTGCAATAGAACTGAAGTTTATTACTCCTCACCATCAGACCATTATGAAACCATCATCAAATTAATTGGTGTGGTGAAAGGAATGTCGAACATTTCTGATTTCAAAAAGTCTTTCACGAATCTTAACGAACACAATCAAGCCGTTCAACATTTGTTTAATGTTTCCATAGGGTTGGAAGCTCAGGTAGTGGGAGACTTGCAAATCATCAACCAAATCAAGTCCGCTTATCAAATTGCGGCTGATCAAAATATCATTGGGCCGTTCCTTCACAGACTGCTTCATACCATATTTTTTACGAACAAACGAGTTGTTCAAGAAACTGCTTTCAGAGATGGCGCGGCATCTTTGTCTTATGCTACAGTAGAGTTGATTAATGAATTGACTATTGCTCATGAAAAGCCAAATATTCTAGTATTAGGACTTGGTGAAATCGGTGAAGATGTCGTTCGAAATTTAGAGCACATTACGGAGAAAGAGGTAGTGATCTGCAATAGAAGTATTGAAAAAGCCAATGCCTTGGCAGAGGAGTTTGACTTTACTGTGATACCATTTGAAAATCACAGACAAGCTATTTTAGATGCGGATGTAATCATCTCATCAGTGCGTGTAGAAACCCCTCTAATTACAAAAGAAACCTTTGGAGATCACAAAATCTTAAGTCATAAATATCTTTTTGATCTATCAATGCCTCGGAGTATTGATCAGCATATCGAAGAGGTAAATGGCCTACTTCTCTACAACATAGATGGGATTCAGGCAAAAGCTACCGAAGCCTTAGAAAGAAGGCTGGCAGCTATTCCTGACGTACAAGCAATTATTGCAGAAGCGATTGATGAGTTTGGCAACTGGTCGAAGGAAATGGAAGTATCTCCTGTGATCAATAAATTGAAGAATGCGCTTGAAGATATTCGTCAGACTGAAATAGCTCGATACGTCAAAAAGGCGAATGATGCAGAAGCTGAATTACTGGATAAGGCTACAAAAAACATGATGCAGAAGATTATCAAATTGCCAGTATTGCAATTAAAAGCAGCTTGTAAGAGAGGGGAAGCAGATTCACTTATTGAGGTCCTCAACGATCTATTCAACCTTGAAGAGCAGTCGGAGAAAATCAAATCCAAGGGGTGAGTGTAAAAAAGTATCCCCCCTATTTATTCACCTTCCTTTTTTCGATAATCCTACAACTTTCAGCAGAGATTGTACGCTGTCAGTCTTCTATTGATTTTTATATAGAGGGAGAGAACATCGGTCTAAAAGATCTCAGTGGCGAAATTCTAATTCCAGCCAAATACAAACAGCTTGGTTGGAGCAAAGGGTTAAACGTTCCGGTGAATGAAGTTATTGGTTATCAGAAAGAGCACTGGGGGCTTATCACTATTAAGAACAAAGTGGTCACAAGCCCCAGATATTACTCCTTAGAAGCTTTTCATCGAAACCTAATTATTGCTTCTTTAAAAGGTAAGTTTTCGAATGAGCTATTCTATGGTGTCATAAATTCTAAGGGAGAAGTCGTTGTAGATTTTAAATATCATTCGATTAAACCTCTTCATGACCTATTGATAGTGTCCGAAAGAATAAAAGGACAATCCAAGTATGGTTTGTTGTCTCAACAAGGCAAAAAATTACTTTCCACAGACTTCGCACATATTACCTATTTTAAAGATGACCTCTTTGTATTCACCAATACGAAAAAACAAAAAGGAATTATTCATAAATCTGGCTTGATCAAAATAGAAGCCCAATTGGATAGTATAGCTCCTACTACTGGCAACTTCTCCTTGATGATCAAGGGAGGGAAAATTGGAGCGTTCGACTCAACAGGAGCAGTGCTACACCAACCATTATATAAAAGTATATCCTCACTCAGTACAACAGAACAATTCAACCGCTATCAGATTTTTAATACAAATCACAATTTGCTCAAAGACTTTTATTGTGATTCTATATTTGAAATATCCTCCGATCTAATAGCTGTAAGCCGCAATGGCTTTGTTGAAATTTTAAATTCTAATTATGAAACTGTCTACCGTGGACAATCGCTGAAAAAACTCTCAGCATTTCGTAAAAATGTAATTGTTAAAAATGGTGCGTATCGCATCATTAAGTACAATGGGGAGCCGGTCAATGAAAGTGGGTTTGATACATTAATTTTTGACGCCAATTACATTTATGCAGCTAATGGGGACGGGTGGAGCATATTCAACAAGTTTGGATCCAACCTATCAACTTTACATCTCGATAGCCTTTTGGCCGGTAGTAATAATTTAATCCCAATAAAAAGAAGTGACTACTGGGGGTATATCGATCACTCTGGCAAAATAGCCATTTCCCCAAAATTTGATCAGGCTGGTTTGTTTATAGGCAATATTGCGCCAGTGAATTATTTGGGATCCAGGCGGATAATAAATCAATTTGGGGAGTTTATTGGTGAGTACGAATATGATCATGTGAGCATTCAAGATTCAAACACTGCTTTAGTCACCAAACATGGCCGAACCGATCTGATAAACTATCGAGGAAAAGTACTTTTTCAAACTTATAATCATTTGGTTCCTAATCATTTTGGATATTTAGAATCAACAGCTGAGGGCCAGGTTGGACTAATCTCTCCTCTTGGGGAAGTTCTACTTTACCCAGAGTATGACAGCATCTCTGAACCGAAAAGTGGGAGATACGCTGTAGTTCACCAAGGAAACAAAGTTGGACTCATCAATTCTAAAGGGTTTTGGATCATCCCTTTTTCTAACGAGATTCAAGAAATTTGTCATGAGGGGGAGGGATTCATAAGTATTAAAAAAAATGGACAATATGGTTTTGTTGATTTCGGTCAGCGCCTACTCATTGCCAATAGATACGAAAAAACCAAGCCATTCACTTCTGGCTTGGCTGCTGTCTCACTCAACAACAAATGGGGATTTATCAATAAGAAAGAACAGTTGATCATTCAGCCCAATTACGATAAAGTGACACCATTCAAAAATGGTATGTCCTTAGTGAATAAAGAAGGCAAAATTGGAGCCATCGATAAGTCTGGTAAAGAAAAAATCAAGATTGAATTTGACTCCATCAAAACAACAACTCATGATTTTCTCCTCTGCAGTAAGAATGGAAAACTAGGACTATTCAACCAATTCGGTGAACTTTTGCTTCAACCCTCATATACTGATATTCGACCCACGATGGATGACCATTTCATTGTCGAGCGACGAGGGTTGAATGGACTCATAGATGCTTCTGGCAGGTACAGCATCCCTTTGAAATACTACAGCATTGTTGAAATATCAAATGGAAGATATATCTGCTTGAAAAATGGAAATGAAGAATTGGAATAATTACTGATTCAGGCCTACAATGGCTGTAAATGCATCTTTTGGATTGAAATATTTTTCCGTAGCTTCCCGTATTGTGTCTTGATTCGCTTTTCTCAACGCTTCAAAATACTGTTCATAATAAGTAGCATCCAAATTAGCCTCTTCTATTTTTTTAAATTTACCCATAAGCTGGAATGGTGTTCCCAAAGAGGCTAAAAATGATCCTGCCAAATAGTTAGTTAGTGTGGCTATTTCGGCCTCAGGAATTGGCTCATGAAGAAGTTTGTCTATTTCGCCCTTAATTTCTATAAAAGTATCTTTTGTGTGAGCGGCTACAACATCTCCAGCAATCATTCCAAATGAGCTCTGCTTGAGATGAACCGGATATGCATGAATTCCATAAGTATAGCCTTTCTCTTCTCTGATATTTTTCATCAATCTCGACCCAAAATAACCCCCCAATAAGCTATTTGCAATTTGGTAATTGAAGTAGCCCTCATCCTGCTGGTTAGGAATCAACCAAGCTATTCTAACAGAAGATTGCATACTGCCTGGTTTTTCCACATATATATCTCGAGAAGGAGACTCAAAATCGACTCCCTTTTTTGCCGGAGGCAATGAGTTAGGAAATGAAATATTCTTTTCTACCACACTTACCAGCTGGTCATTCACTTTTCCTGAAAGATAAATTTTAGGATTATGAAACAGTCTATCTGAATAGTACTTTTTCAAATCACTTAATTGAACTGCATCAATATCGGCTACGCTCAACGCCTGTCCATAACTAAATTCTGAACCGTATATGGCTTCTCTCAATTTTTTGGAGGCAAACAAATTGCTCTTGTTATCATTCAGCGCAATCTGATCTTTCCGGTTTGATTTCAGAATTTCAAACTCGCGTTCTGGGAAAACGGACTCATTAATGATCTCATTGAGCAATGTGATGACTTGACCAAAGTTTCTTTCCAAACCATAAACTGCAATAGAAACATCGTCAAATCCCGGGTTGATTTCAAGAAACGCACCTAGTTTTTCAAACCCTTCTGTAATCTGACGAGCCGTTTTTATATTAGTTCCCTCTACTAACATTTTAGCTGTCAGCCAGGAGGTGGCTTTTTTGGTTTCAAACCAAATGCCCGACTCGAACACTATCTCGATTTTAACTACTGGTTGATCACCAGCATTCAGCCAAATCAATGGTGCTCCTGATTTCAGCTTTTGTCGGTTGACATCAGGTAATCCACCAAAGCTTATTTCTCCTGCTGAAGGTGCAACTTTCCTATCTAGCATTAATTCAAAGTAGAATCTTGAACTTCTGCTTTTTCGAAGTTGAATAGCAAAGAAAACCTTACTGTCTCAGCCAACGGATGATTATTATCTCCAGGTACCAAATAAGAGAAGTCTATGCCAAATTTTTGATATCTGAAACCAAGGCCTAAAGTGAGATATTGCCTGCCTCCTTTGTCCTTATGCTCATAAAAATATCCCAAGCGTGCTGCAAATAATTCTTTATACCAATACTCCATGCCTGTAGCTATCATGATTTCCTGCATTTCTTCAGAAAAACCATTGGGTGCATCGCTAAATGAACCAAACATTCCCGCTAATAGGTTTCTATTGGGGTCCTTTCCTTTGAATATGACTTGGTCACCATTATTGTCCAATATTGGCTCACCAGTATCTGGATCTACCGCATAAATTGGAGGGGTAGGAACCATCAGTTTGTTCAAGTCAAGTGCAAAAGTCAATGAATTATATGCATCCAAGCCCACCTTCAATGCAGTTCCAACTCTAAGGTTAATGGGGATAAAATCGGCTTGGCTTTCATTACTATAGGTCACTTTTTGTCCAATATTCGTTATGGCTGCACCAAAAGAAATCTCTGAATCCTTGCCACTGATTACGATTGGGTTTGTATAGTAGAATCCTAAATCCACAGCAAAACTTTTACCTGGTTTTGCCGCTCCTGATACACTGCCAATCAGATTAGACCAGATATATCTAGCGGACACTCCAATTCCGATTTTCTCTGTTAGTTTTCTTGAGTAGGTAGCATCAAAAGCCATTTCCCTTGGATTCTCTACACCTAATGCATTACCATTGTTATCAGTCAATTGGATCTCACCTAAATCGAAATATCTCATAGATACCCCAATGGTTTGAATTCTGTCAAGTTTATAATAACCAGATAGGTACGAAAGAGACATGTCTCCCACGATGTTTTTTAACCAGGGAGCGTAGGAAAGGGATACACCATAGTCTTTATCAATAAAAGCCAATTTTCCATTGTTCCAATGAACACTGTTGGCATCTGGGGATGTCGCTACTCCTGCATCCCCCATTCCAGAAGCTCTGGAATCTGGCGCAAAACTCACGAATGGAACTGCAGTTGTAATTACTCGAGATCCTTCTTGTCCTGCCAAATTATCCAAATTTATTTGACCAAACACAACTAGGCTAGGTAGTGAAAGGAAGGTGGTTATTAGAATCCTATTTATTGTTGTCGTTGTCATAGATTAAAAATTAACGTGCGCAAGATAGCTAATTCAAGATTACTATCCTCCTATACACTTCTCCAGTAGAATTATCTATCTGGCTTCGTACTTTAAGTTTATAAATATAAATCCCTTTTGTCACACCATTTGCTCCTGAACTATTCAAATTCCAGTCTAGCTGAAGTGTATTTTCAGAGACATTATCAAAACGATAATTTCTATTATATATTTCTTGGCCTCGCATATCAGTAATCGTTAGAAAAACCTGAAGATCTTCACCCAATCTATCATGACTAAATCGAATAGTAGTTTTATCAACAGTTGGCATTACCGGGTTTGGATAACTCAACACGTCCGACAACTGAATTCCATTTTCTTCTGTGATAAAAAATTCGATGGTTTGTCTGGTAGAATTGTTAAAGATATCTGAGGCCTCGATAGTTAATTCATGAAAGCCCGTTTCAAGGTTATCCATTGGGAAAGTAACCCAACCCTCTTGATAGGTGTCCAGTGACGCTTCATAGTATTCATTCATAACCATTGGCTCTAAGTCGTCGAGGTAGAGTATAAGTTCATTTCCAAAACCGGCATTGGATATATTTATTCCACTTTCGTCCGTCAGTTTCGCAAGCAACAATGGCGAAGGGCCAACTTGATCACCGGATTGAAAAGAACTATCATTTAGAAATAAACTAATCACTGGTGGAGATTGATCTGTATGATTAGTTTTTTCTGACCCCCCTACAATTACTTCTGAAAAAGCCCCGCTGGCATCAACCGTAGACAAATGATTGAGCGCATAAAAGCTGATTTTCCCTTTGTCGAACGAGTAATTTATATTTTTGGGGACAATGAATTCAATGTCAAACTGACCGTCTGTTACTGTTGCTCTTCCTTGAAAAAGTAAAACATCTCTGATTTCAAAAATCTCTTTAACAGACTCATCTCCTAAAGTTTGAAAGCTAGCTGGTTTATCAAACACAGTCATGGTGACCTCTCCGCTAAACTTCGGATCCACAACGCCATTTGACTGAACTTCTCCTGTAATTTGATATTTGCCGAAAGCCTTTAAAGAATCTAATTGATCTAGAGGTTTCCCATTGATTGTTTTTAAACTTATCGTTTGCTCCGGATAAACAATACGCAACATCGGATCACCGAGAAGGGCGTAATTTCTATTCCCCGCACCCACAAGGCTATTGTTTTTTGTTTCTCGCATAATATCTCCTAGCCTTTTGAAATTACCATTCTCCTTTTCCATGGCTGAAAAATAAAATGCTTCGTTGATCTGATAATTAGTATTAGAAAACACTGGCCGTGTAGCAGTGATCAATGCCACTGATCCCCCATAAGGAAGTAAAACCATTTTTTCTCCACCTGATACTCGATTGGGGTCATCATAATTACCAAACTGACAAGTGGCTGTAATAAATAATGACATCACGATATTATTACTCAAATCATTGATCATGAATTCGTTGAAAATATCCTCATGAGTCAATTGGCCTTCGTTTCCATGTCCTGTGAAATTAACAATCAGATTGCCTTGTGATATGGCTTTCAAAAATGCCTCTGATGCTTCTGGTGACTTGTTCTGCTCTTGATTATACGCATCTAGATAAAGTTTATTCACATTTAATTCCCTTCGAGTTGTATCAACATACTTAACCAACTTTTCTACATCTTGTTGGTGAATGTTGTTGTCTCCATCATCAGCAATAAAAGTGATTTTGTTTCTCCACTTCCCATATCCCAAACGATTAGTCTGATATCGAATTAATTTATTAACCACACTTTCGCCGTCCGCATTGGTTTGAATGGGAATACGCCCTATCCCTATTTCCATAGTATGATCACCAACAGACGTCTCGATCCACTCTCCCTCGTTAGCCTCCATAAATCCAAAATAATCATCAGAAGAATAACTCCACAGCTTGTGCAACGAGTTTCTAGACTCGTAAACGGGAACAAAATTAGTAGCGTTGATGCTCCTGTTTTTATAATCGAAGGAACAGTCTCCAAACATCAATACATACTTGAGTTGCCCATACTTTTCATATTGAAACCGGATAAAATCGCGTATCGCTGTTACATCCTGTGCGCCACTTGAAAATTCATTAAATATTTGATCTACAGTAACTACTTCAACCAATAAGCCATCATACATTAATCTGAAATCAGCCAGCCGTTGAGCTGAAGGCAAAAAGTTGTCATGGGTGATGATGATTCCATCCGCAGCAGGCAACCCATGTAAGTTTTGATTTTCCACTTCACCAATAAAGAAAGGGGCCTTTTCCTGACCAGGATTGAATGCTAAGAAATGATTCGTTTCGGCGGTGACTCCAAAAATCAAATCATTCGAAAGTGATTCTGGATTTATTTTCTTAATCTCCGTTGGATCAGTGATATCCCATATTTGATTGGATGTAGTTGCTCCAGAAATTCTAAAAGCCTGATCACTGGAGGATTTGTACCAGTTCAATACATCAGAAGACAAATCCAACTGTTTCTCAAAGCGCACATGTGCATAATCTACAAAGCCATCGCTTACCCCAGGTTCATTAAATTTCAATTGTAAGGTGAGATTATCCAATTGGCTTAGTGATGCACTGTTGATTCTCAATGTGTCCGTTTTTACATCAGCTTGTGTGACATATGTGCCAGTAGAAATCGGATCCATCGTAATGGAACCTAAATTTTGTCCATTCAGTGACAAATCAAATGAAGAAGCCTCAGCCGACCGAGACATCACGTTTGCAAAAACAGTGATTTCAGATCCACTCACTATGCCATCTGCAGAGTACAAAATGTCTTGTATTCGGTCTGCACTTGTAAATCGCTCGCCGAACCAATGACGGCCCGAACTGATAATTGTATTGGATTCTAATTCATGTATTTGTAAATAAGAATAGTTGGTGGTAACAGGAGACCCATTTGAAGGAAGACTGGTTTCTGTTACTCTTTTACCGTTGGCATCTTGGACAGTCAAAAAATAATAGGCTGTATCGCTGTAGACATTTCTTTCGAACTGAAAAGAATCTGTCGTTAAATCATAGCTCAGATGGTCAGAAGACTTTCCATAAAAAACAATGTAGTCCTCAACATCAAAACTGCCGTCAGATTCTCCAACTATTAGAATGCTATTTTCTGCAAGGTCATTTGGTCTGCTCTCAGCATTAGCCTGAGGCAACATGCCGTTATAAGAATTCCCATAAATAGCCAGTTTTCTTGGGTCTATACTGCCAGGCTCTAAGCCCATTTCTATAAGTAGGGAATGATCAATTTTATAGGGCCCGTCTTCTACAACAGCCAATTTGTACCAAGTACCATTAGCTAAAACAGAAGAGCTCTGCCCAAACACATCTACTGTGAGAGTAAATCCGCACAATACAACCCATATGATATGTAATATTTTTTTCAACCTGTTACTATCAACGTCACCAGCCAGTCCTTTGGTATCTATGCTTTCGGCGCAATCAGATGTGCAAATATTGAACCAACTATATACATGACAATAATTAATGGCACAGCCACTAACTGGAAAAAAATACCCATTACTAAACTTATGAACAGAAACACATATTTTGCTTCATTACCCTTCCAACCATACTTATCAAATTTGAAGGCCAGCATGGGGATGTCAACTACTAATAAAGCTGAAGTAGCGATAGAAATGCCCAATAAAATCATCCAGTTATTTACCACGTCATACCAAATACCCTCCGTGGCTAAATGAGCCAGTGAGATAACCAAAAATGCATTGGCAGGCGTAGGCAGCCCATAAAACCGATCAGATTGACGTTGATCATTATTGAATTTTGCCAATCGAAGTCCAGACATCACAGCAATTAGAATGGCAACATACTTCCAGGGCATATCGGGAGAACTGATTTGCAATAATTGATACATAACTAAAGACGGTACTACGCCAAACGAAACCATATCAGCTAAAGAATCCAAATCTTTACCGATGTTAGAAGTAGACTTTAATAAACGAGCAGAAAACCCATCGAAAAAATCGACTACCCCAGATAATAAAGTATAATAAATGACAGATTCTAGACGCCCTTCAAAAATCTCCACAATAGCGAAACAGCCGAAAGCTAAGTTAAGGCTTGTTAGTGCATTAGGGGTAAAGTTTCGAATACTCATTTAGACAAGGCACAAAATGGATTTGACACTTTTTCTTTTCCTACTGTAGTAGTGCTACCATGACCTGAATAAACAACCGTATCATTATCAAGTGCAAAAACTTTTTCGTGTATGCTTTTAATCAAGGTGTCAAAATCCCCTCCTGGCAAATCTGTTCGTCCAATACTTCCATCAAAAAGCACATCGCCCCCAATACAAATATTCTGTTCCTGATTAACCAGTATAACGTGACCGGGCGCATGACCAGGAGTGAAAAAAACATCTAAAGTAGAATTACCAAAATTCACTTGATCTCCTTCGTCAAAAAATTCTTCTGCCTCAGTATTCTCAAAATTCTGAAAGCCATAGGCGGGTGCATATACCTCTACAGACTTGAGCGTTGCTTCATCTTCTTTGTGAATAGTCAACGCAACTCCGTACTTTTTTTTCACAAAAGCATTACCAAAAACATGATCAATATGGCAGTGCGTATTGATGAGTTTGACCACTTTCAATTCATTGGACGAAATGAAATCAGCTAACTCCTCTTTTTCGGCCTGTTCATAGCAACCTGGGTCGATAACTATCGCTTCTTTGGTTTCGTCATACAACACGTAAGTGTTCTCCATGAAAGGATTGAAAACAAAATTCTGAATTTGAATCATATTTAATAGTAGTAAGTCCGCAATTTTGTCGGATTATTGCTCAATCGCAAATATAACATGTACGACTACTTAATCATTGGCCATGGGCTGGCAGGCGCCATACTTTCACAAAGATTGCTCAAAAAAGGGCAAAAAATCTTGGTTTTAGATCAACCGGATCAAAACCATTCTTCGGCAGTAGCTGCGGGCATTTTCAATCCTATTACAGGTAGAAAAATGTTTAAAACATGGAAGGCTGATCAGTTATTTCCTGAGTTAGTCAATTTTTATCCAAAATTAGAAGAGCACCTAGGTTCAAATTTTTTTCATGCCATTGGGGTCTATAGACCATACTTCGCCATAGATGATCAAAACGATTGGGAAGCAAAAAAATCAGATGAAAAGTTTAAAGCGTATATAGATAAAACTTCTACTTCAAACATTGATACCCACCAACTACACGACCCCTTTGGAGGCCTGTTTTTGAATCAGGCTGGTTATGTCAATATTGTTAAACTCCTTGATGCCAATAAAAAATATTTAATCGATAAGGGTAGTTATCAGGAAACAATGTTTTATGAACAGGATTTGAAGAGCCATTCGGATCACCTTTCTTTCGGTGATTTAAAATTCAAGAAAATAATATTCTGTAATGGCATTTTGGCTCATCAATCTGAATGGTTTCATTGGTTGCCTTTCCATCCAGTAAAGGGGGAAATAATGGACATAGAAATGGATCAAAGGCCAACGACAATTTATAATCGAGGGGTTTTTATTTTGCCATTTGAAAACCAAAGAATAAAAGTTGGTTCTACCTACAAACACCAATTCGACAACATGCAACCAACCGAAGCTGGACAAAATGAATTGAAAGAGAAATTGAGCGGATTGCTAAACGAAACATATCAAATAAAAGGAAGAAGAGCAGGGATAAGACCAGCCACAAAAGATCGCCGTCCATTCATTGGAAAACATCCAGATAATGAACATATTTATATCTTTAATGGTTTTGGTTCTAAGGGTGTTTCATTGATCCCTGAGTGTTCAAAACTATTCACAGCCCATTTGTTGGAAGGCGAGGCGTTGGATGCTGAAATGGATATAAGCCGTTACTATTCACATTATCCAACAAAACCCAAAAATTGATTGCATGCATTTGAAAGCATTACTTATTGGTATTCTTTTACTTTCTACTCTGACCGTTCAAGGTCAGGAGCATAGAAAAGTATTTGGCCAAAACAGAGTGCAATACAAAAGCTATGATTGGTACTATTATAGCACTGATGATTACGACATACACTATTATGCTCTTGGGGAAGAATATGCCAAATTGACGCTAGACTTCCTTGATGAAGAATATGAAAAACTCACAGACATGTTGGGTTATGCTCCGTTCTCAAAAACAAAAATTTTCCTCTACAACTCTCCGGTAGACCTTAAACAAAGCAATATTGGTGTAGATGGAGCCACTTTTACAATAGCTGGACAAACCAAATTTGTTAAACTTCAAGTAGAAATCGCATACCCTGGCAGCATTGTAGAATTCAAAAAAGAATTGAAATATCGGCTAACTAAAATGCTTCTAGATGACATGATGTTTGGAGGCAGTTTGGCCGAAATGTTTCAAAGCTCGTATCTACTCCACTTGCCCGAGTGGTTTATAGGAGGGGCTGCCAACTACGCAGCCTACGGTTGGAGTGTTGAGATGGACGATTATATGAGAGATTTTTTGACAAAAAGAAAAACCAAAAAACTAAATCGACTCGAAAATGTAAGGGCGCAAATGGTAGGGCAATCTGTCTGGAATTATATAGCTGTAAAGTACGGCCCAAGCAATATCTCCAACATTCTCAATCTCACACGAATAATCAGAAATCCCGAGCACAGCATAGCTAGTTCCTTGGGTATATCCTTCAAGCAATTCAAATATGAATGGGCTGAGTATTATAGAAACGCCAATGCAACTTTAGATGCTGCGTATGATTCACCAGAGAAAGAAAATAAACTCATAAACAATACGGGAAAGGTGGCCAAACTTACCAAAGTCCGCGTGAGCCCTGACGGAAAGTATCTGGCATATGTAAACAACTATCGCGGCAAGTATACGGTGAATGTGAGAAACCTAGAAAATGGAAGAGAAAAAACAGCATTACGAGGGGGATATCATGTAATCAATCAAGAAGTAACACTCGAATTACCTATTATTGAATGGATCACTGAGTCTAAACTAGGTATCATTCAAAATTGGTATGGCACTAATTATCTGGTATCATATGACGTGCCGACCAGGTCTAAACAACGAAAGTCTCTCCTTAGGTTTAATCAGATTCAAGGTATAGGGTTTAATGATAATGGTAAGCTGGCTGTGCTGAGTGCTGATATTCAAGGTCAGAATGATTTGTATTTGATCAGTATGAGAAGAAATGCCGTAAAGCGTTTGACTAGGGATAAATATGACGACCTGAACCCAAAATTCATTCCTGGAACTGACGCTATCGTGTTCAGCTCTAATCGAACGAGCGATACGCTCAACCTCGAACTTGATAATATCAATGATGCACCAAGTACTTTAAACTTGTTCGCTTATGATTTAGACACTACCACCAATGTGGTTCAAAGACTCACCAATACTTTAAGCAATGATTACTATCCCGTGCCAGTGGATCGAGAAAACATCTTTTATCTAAGCGATCAAAAAGGAATATATAACCTTTACAAATACAATTTTTCGAATGGCATTTATAATCAAGTCTCTAACTTCAGAGCCAGTTTGCAGGAATATGATATCAACAGACAAAATCATGATCTTGTCTTTCTGATGCTCAACAAAGGTAAATCTCGAATATATCTCCATGAAAATTATGACCTCAATCAGACTACATTTACTCCTCCTACTTTAAGAAATCAGATTGAACAAGTGGAGTTCATTAAAAAGAGGAGAGAGGAGCAAGACAAAGACGATCTTCCGACTGAAGATCTTGAAATGGGGGAAGGTTTGTTTAACATTTCCACTGAAAGTGAAGGGGTTGAGTCTATAGAAGTAGAGGAAGATGATGATGATGTCTTTATCGACACTGATGATTATCAATTTGAAGATGAACCTGAAGAGGACGAAGAAGATGGACAAGCTTTCTCCTTTCTTACTACCTACCAAAAAATGCAAAAGGAGCCGAGTATCACAGGTCCACATCCTTATGAAACAGCCTTCTCATCAAATAATGTCATCACCACATTCAAAATCGATCCAATCCGTGGCTTTGGAATACTCATGGAATACGAAATGAATGACATACTCGAGAACCATAAATTTTACGGTGGGTTTTTGGCCATCACAGACTTAAAAAGTGGTGACTTTTTTGCTGAATATCGATTCCTTAAATATACCATCGACTTAATGTTTCGATATGACAGAAACGTATATTTAAAAGAACAATTTGACTTCTCTGGTGCCGGTGACGAGATTATTCAAAAATATCAAAAAAACACATTCACTTTAGGTGCTTCTCTGCCGCTTTCTGTGGCGACTAGATTTGATATTCAGCCATTTGTTACACTTACAAGGTTTAATAATTTAAGCCCAGATGCGCTTCAAAGAAATTTCCCACCTCAGGAACCTTATGCATTGGAGTCTAAAAATACATTTGCAGGGTTCAAGGCTCATTGGGTATATGATAACACCTTGGCCAATGGCCTCAATTTGTATGAAGGAAGCCGAGCTAAAATTTCTTTTGAACACTATCAAGCGGTCTCAAACAATGACTTGACTTTTAGTAATTTTTCCATTGACCTTCGACGCTATCAAAAAATTTCTAGAGAATTAATCATTGCGGGGCGTGTGTACTTCGGTCGATCATTTGGAAATAATCCTAAAACCTACATGCTAGGCGGTATTGATAATTGGGTGTCTAATAAAAGCGAAAACACAGACCAAGTAGAATCACCGCTTTATTTTAGCAATGCAAAGGACAACACTGACATCCTATTTACTGAGTTTGTCAACCTTCGTGGATTCAACTACAACACTTTTAGTGGATCTAATGTATTAGCCATGAATGCTGAATTAAGGTTTCCGATCATTAAATATTTCTCTCGAGGCTCCATTAAATCAAATTTCTTAAGGAATTTCCAAGCCATTGGATTCTATGATCTTGGCTCTTCCTGGACTGGAAAATCCCCATTCAGTGATGATCACGAAGTAAATAGCAAAGTGGTAAGAAGAGAAGGCTCTCCCTTCGAAGCGGTTATCAGAACATCTGACAACCCTTGGCTGGCAAGTTATGGATTTGGAATCCGGACGGTACTATTAGGGTATTATGCTCGTTTCGATTTTGCTAAGCCTATTGCAGATTATGAAGTAGGAGATATGCAATTTTACCTCAGTTTAGGCTACGATTTCTAATAATTCCTATAGCCCATTCCATTTTTTATACTGGCCTTATTTAACGAATATTGCAGATGCTTAAATCTATGACAGGGTACGGACATGCGAAATTTGAAAATGATCAAATGAGCATTGATGTAGAAATAAAATCGTTGAATTCGAAATTTCTTGACATCTCCACCAAGTTGCCCAAGGAAGTAGCTGCTTTCGAAAATGAGATAAAAAAAATACTCACAGATAAAATCATTAGAGGAAAAGTCAATTTCAACATTGACATAGCATTGAAAAACGGTATTGGGAGTGCGGGTATATTGAATCAATCTTTATTTGAGCATTACAAAAAACAATTGCGCTCGGTAGTACCAGCTACTGAATTGTCGGAAAAAGATTTGATCAAAGAAGTACTTCGGCAGCCAGACATATTCGAATATTCTGACACATCCAATGATCTTGTAGACAAAGACCAACTCTTCACATTGATCCATCAGGCTCTTGTAGAATGTGAAAAATTTCGGTTGCAGGAGGGCCAAGCCGCTGAAGCAGCGTTAGGAACATTTGCAAAGAAAATAGACGAAAAACTAACACTTATCAAAGCTAAAGATCCGGAAAGGATTACGGCTATCAAAGATCGTATCAATGAAAGCTTATCTGAATTAGCGGCTTCTGATAAGTCGGACCCCAATCGTTTCGAACAAGAATTGATCTACTATATCGAGAAACTTGACATAGCTGAGGAGATTATTCGATTGCAAAACCATATATCCTACTTTCACGAAACATTGGCAGTAAAAGAATCACAGGGAAAAAAGCTCGGGTTCATTAGTCAGGAAATGGGCCGGGAGATCAACACGATAGGGTCCAAGGCGAACAATTCAGACATACAGAAGTTGGTGGTAGATATGAAGGATGAACTAGAAAAAATCAAAGAGCAAGTGCTGAATGTAGTTTAAGCCGATTTGTGCATTGGCAAAATCGGAGTTAATGGTTAATCAGTTATTAAGTTAATAGGAGATTGATTTTGGTTTTTACTGTAAACAAAAGACATCAACGTAACCCATTGAAAATTAACTCAATCACAAATAACTAGTAACCAGTGAGCTGCATATTTCAGGTTTAACCCAAAATGAGGACACAAAAAAACCCTGATGTCTCGATAAGTATCTCGACATCAGGGTTTTTTATTTCTTATTAATTTCTATTAGCTCAACTTGAACGTAATAGGTAGAATCATTCTAACTTTTACTGGACGACCTCTCTGCTTACCTGGAGTCCACTTCGGAGCATTTTTCAATACTCTTACTGCTTCCTCATCACATCCAGCACCGATTCCTTTAATCGCTCTTACTTCAGTAAGGTTTCCAGACTTATCAACCACAAACTGAACAAACACTCTTCCTTCGATACCCATTCTACGCGCCTGATTAGGGTATTTCATCTCCTTACCTACGTACTTATAAAAAGCTGCCATTCCACCCGGAGGTCCTGGCTGGTCTTCAACGATATCAAAAATTTCATCTGCCACTTCCTCTTCAGGAGCCTCTTCGAATACAATATCTTCAATGACTGTTTCTTCTGTAATTTCTACATCCAAATCCACTTCGATCTCTTCCTCGATTTCTTCCTCATCAGGAATTTCAATAATCTTAGGCAATTCAATCTTTGGTGGCGGTGGTGGTGGTTGCTCGGTTGGAGGTATCTCCATGATATCCTCAAAATCATCATCCACTTGACCCAAATCAACTAATCCTCCATCATCATAAAATCTCCACTCAAAGGCAGTGATGACTAGCAATAAACTGACAGCAAGTCCAATATTAAAAAACATCCCTGTTTTTCTCTCAAGAGAGATGTCTGGATTTTTTTTGTGCTCCATGCTTATTTAATTAAATAAAATTTCTTTTCTAATAGCAACTTCAAATATACTAAAGTCCAGATTATATCTATGCGAATTCATTTTTTTTCAGCAGAATTAATCCACAATAAATCAACAATTGACAAGACCGCTCCTAAGTATCTGATACTCTGGTACTAACTATATATACCGAAAGGAGTCCAAAAAAGGTTCCGCTGACATCTGCTAAACCATCATATATGTCTGTTTGGCGACCTGGTACATAGGACTGCATCCACTCAGTAAATATTCCTAAGGAAATGCCGGTCAATAGTCCAATCACGAGGCCCTTTTTTAGGTCTTGCGATAACCCGGCAAAAACAGCATAAATCATGAATAGTCCGAAATGGACTATTTTATCAAAATGTGGAATGGGAATTTCGAACAGCGGCTCACCGTCCGAAGGAGAGAGTGTAGCAAATAGGATGGCACCAGTCCATCCTATGGCTAATTTCTTGAATATGGATTTTGATGGAATTATTTCCCAATCAATTCTTTATACGCATCTGCCGAAAGTAATCCGTCTTTTTCGCTCATATCCGAAAGCTTGATTTTGATCATCCAACCGTCACCATAAGCATCAGAGTTTACAATTTCAGGTTCAGACTCCAACTCTTCATTGAATTCTGCCACTTCACCAGACATGGGCATGAACAAATCAGAAACTGTTTTCACCGCCTCTATAGTTCCGAATAATTCGCCTTTGGCAATCGTTTCGCCTTCAGTTTCGATTTCTACATATACGATATCTCCAAGTTCACCTTGAGCAAAATCCGTAATACCAACAGTAGCGACATCGCCGTCGATTTTTACCCACTCGTGATCTTCTGTATAAAGTAAGTTTTCAGGAATATTCATCTTGAATCGATTTTGTTTAATTATGGTTCCAAAAATACGTCGATTTTCGCAATTCAATTAGCAATCTTATAAGATTATTATATCCAGAAATATGCGAAATTTATTGCGCTAAACTAAAACGCATTTGGATACCAAATGCTGATGAGGACCTAGGAAAAGTATTTGAAACTTTGGGCTCGTTGATGTTTTTTTCAAAATACATCGTGATGTTCAGTTTTTGATTAGCAACATAGCTTACTGTTGGCCTTATTTGATAGTTGATATTACCATTTGTAATGGTTTGTACATTCTCTATTTTTCTCTGAATGGTCTTAGTGTCTCTGACTGTAAAAGTGAACCTGAATTGAAGATCATTGTTTAATGTAGATGTCCTTCCTTTGATTTTAAATGGAATTTTCATTTTGCTTTTAGTAATCCCAAAATCAAATGCAATGTCATTACTGCTCATTTCTGTTACTTGTGAGTTAGAAAGATTCAATGAAAGGCTTCTTTCTTTCTTGTATTCAATTTTCGATGTGATTTTACTTTTGGTTCTAATATTAATACCTATCAAAGGAGAGAATCTTTCTATTACGTCTACCTGATTAATTACATACACAGGGGAAAGTGCACCATTTTCTCCAGGCAAAGTGGCCATAGGATAGTCCAGTATGCTGTTCTTTAGTTCTAAAGCCTCTGGGTTGTCGTATAGGAGCGAATTTGTATAGTTTGTGATGCTGAAAGTAGACACATATGCATGGGTCAGGTTTATTGATGCAAACACCTCTTTTAGTGCTGGTATTTTACTCAGACCGGCATAATCAATTCTCCAATTCGGAACTGGTGTTTTTGGGAAAGGTGTCAATTTCACGCTACTTGCACTTTTTCCTGTGTAGGCTGCTATAAATGCAGGAATCAGAACGTCTTGCGAGTTGATATCGTACTCACCGTTGGAGTTCAATAAGTTTAGACGCTGACGTATAACATCTCTGTTTTCCACAAATTTTTCAAATGTCGAATTAATATTCTCTCCATGGTCTCTTACAAAAGAGGTTTTTATTGGAAGAAATGTAATGGTATAGCTACCTGACCTCGATGGAGTCAGAGATCTATATTCTCGAGCAACGGAATCATAGCGGTAGATTTCCTGATAGGCACTTGTTTCAGATCTTTTCGCGTCAAGTTGAATTTTCAAATCTTTGAATGGTTCAATGTTCGCACGAATATTTAGATCTACCGTACGACTCTGAACAAATGGAGTGGTTAGCTTTCCATTTTCAACCAACCAGCCATTTTCTGCAGCTTTAAATCTGATATTCGGATCTTGGCTACCAAAGATAAAAGCCGAACCTGGAGCATTAAAATCTCGATCCATCCCGAATAAATAGGGCACCGGAATAAACCCTGGTAATTTGGTTGCCTCTCTTTGACCATAAGTCAAATTAATTGAGCGCAGAGACATGAGCAGCCTCATGAACCCTTTGAGACCGGCACCACCAGAAGATTTGGTAGTGTCTACACGAGCAGGTGCTCGTGACCGTGTAGAGCTACTTCTGGAACGAGAAGGGGAATTAATAGATTTTAGATATTTAGACTTGTTGTAAAGTTTGATCATATCAACCTTCCCATTCCAATCTCTTGTACGACTGTTTTCTAAAATATTTCCAAATTCTTCAACTTGTCCAATATTGCCGCCAGTCCAGCGATAATCCACATTGTAGCGATAGTCTGCACTTATCCAGTCAGTCAGTGGTAGCTTATCCAATGGCAAACGATAATTTAATCCGATACTCTGGTTATAATTTTTCATTCTACCGAATTTTTTGATGTTATTCCAAATAGAATCCCGTTTGGCTTGCGTATCGATATCTCCTTCTGGCTCATCTATTATCGCATTTGCTGTAGCATTATAGTTTAAGCTCAAGCTTTTGAAGATGCTCCATCTCACATTGTAGGTCCGGTTGAAAGTAAAGTATTTTTCAAAGTTAGGGTCAATTCCTGTAGTGGTCAGGTCTGCATTTCTTAGCTGTCTTTTTCTAAACACCCTGTTCATAGATGCCCTAACTGAAAAATTATTTGGTAGAGGTGAAATGTTGATATCCTTAATCAGTTTCAAATATGGACTGGAAAGCGCTTCTGAATTTTTGAATGGTTCTATTGATGGTGGTTGAGGACTATAATTGTACGACGCATTGCCATCATATTCTTTTCTAAAATCACTTTCTGTGTTTACATCCTTAGATTTCTGTTCTGAATAGGCATAACTAAAAGAGAAATTTTCGATATCATACACATGGCTTTTCGCATCTGGTTTTACTTTTTCCTTATGCACATCGATGAAATTGATACTCTTATTCACGGTCTGAGAAATTACTTTCTCCTTGTATTCATTTCTTTGTTGTTGGTCATCAAATTTTAGTACGGACGCATCTAGCGGAATATCAGGATCCAAAGGGTCATATTTAGGTGTCTGTTTAGACTTCGAATAACTAACAAACATTGGAATTTTGATTCCAGTATTCCATGGTATTAGTTTGTCAACATTCATATTCATGGACAAATCATAATCTATGGATTCGTCTCTGGTTCGCTGAGATATATTGTCCTGGATACCTCCAAAACCAACACTAGTGTATCTGGTAGCCGCATTGATGGTAGCAAAATCTGCCAGCTTCACACTCATTCGAGCATTGGCGGCCCAGCCCTTTTCATCATCATAGTCCGTCAAACGCATTTCATTGGCCCATATACAGACCGATTGAGGCTCTGCATTATCTTCAGTCTTAGGGTTTCTCACCCCAATCATCATAGTTGTGACATTGTTGAGTTTAGGATTTCCAACAATTGTTAATCTATATTTCCCATCTGTAGATTGTCGGCTAAACTCATCTTCCACATTTACATCACTTCCATTTCTGGCAGCCTTTACACCATATAATTCATTGAGTGCTATATTAATTTCATTTTCCTCGGGCCACACATCCGTGTCTAAATATGGGGCTGCATTGTCTGGAGTAATTTTGAGGGGCACTTCAATTTCGTAATAGTTAGACGTTTGATCTAAACCCAATCGAAGAAATCCAGTCATATCGTCATCATTTATCGTCTTGTTAAGGTATTGTTCCGCATGAAAGAACATCTTGATTCTCCCATAATTGACCAAGTCCTGTGATACTTCTTTGTAAACTGCTCGTGCATCTCCATCTTCTAAATCTTCCACGCATACTTTGAGTGATTGCTCATTTACTTGTCGAGATATGGTAGTGGTATTATCCTGATCTCTGGTGATACCAGGCGGCAACACATAGGGTGGCTTACCGTCAGCCGGTAAGCTGTTTTCTTCAATGTTTACTACAGATACCTCAAAATCGGAAGTGCCTGTTTCAGGCAACACATCAAATCCTTGATCTTTCAGGTTTTCTACAGATTTTCTCCACTGACTGGCTACCAGTTGCATTTTTGCCATCCTCAAAACGACTGGCTGTTGCCAACCGGTCATATACATTCTTATGAATCTATTGGATTCTTCTGTGTATTCACCTACGGTCCTTGTGGGTTGATTGATGGGTATTCTGAACAAGTACCAAGTGGCCTCGTCACTCACCGCCTTATCAACAATATTGTGTTTACCCACTTGGAGGTCGTCAGCCCTAAGGTCTATTTCAAATTCACGATAAGCTTCTAAAGTGTTGATATAGTTGTCTTTATTCAAATCTTCATTTTCAGGTAAATTTGTGGCTGATGCCGTAAAGCCATTTGTTCCTGCACCGATGGGGGAGTTTCCTTCTATTCCATTAAATTTCTTATACCTCTCCAAAATTTTTGCATTTCGCTGATCATAGTTGTCACTGAGGAAGTACTCGAAATCATCAGCTGCCACATCATCTCTCGTTCTGGCCTGACCAACTGCATTCATTCCATCCAGACCTATAACAGAGCCAAATTGTGCTCTTTCTTCTTCAGACTTCAGTCCATCCAATCCAACGTCCTGATTAGGCCTGGAAGATGTTGAATTATCAAAAAATTCAGTCAGGTATTGCAGCGTGGTGGCTTTTCCATAGGCTGTTGGTTCAGTATTCTCAAGGCTACCATCTGGAGGTAAACCATTTTCAAATTCATGTTTTCCTCCTTCCAGCAAATTCTCAGATACATCTCCTAAATTGAATATTAGCTTTCCTCCTGTTTGATTATTGGTATTAACAATTCCATCATGAACCACTCCTCGCTCACCTTGGATAAATGGATCCATCATCCAGAATTCAATGTATTCCATATTGTTCTGACGGAAATTCACCTCGCCAGTAATAGCTCGCGTGATTGCACCATAGTTGTTCTGTGGATCTGATAACAAGCCATCTGGTGTTAAATTGGGGTTATAGTTGTATGGACCTCTCTCTTGCGGGTAATAGGCAATATCAAACACTGGCAAGTTGGTATTCACTACTTGGCGATCTTGTTGTTTATAAATCTCTTGTGGGAGTACTGGCCTTACATAGTGGTTTCGAAGGTCTTCGTCTGATATGTTATCAGGTTTGTTCCCTCCGCTTAGATAGAATGCCGACCGATCTATAATATACCAGGCCATTTTCGCTCTTCGGTAGTTATCAGCAAGCGGGCTTGAATCGTCTTGAAAACGAGCAGGGGTTGATCCAAGTTTCCATGGCAAATGCCCACCGGCTATGTTGTATGGAGTTACTGCACTTTCAAAATCATCCAAATATGAGGAGCTTTCTCCATTTACTTTATTAGACGTTCCTGGCAGCAGTTGAGCAAATTCACCATTGAAAGTAACCGTCGATTTTTCTTTGGTACTTATGAGTGGCAGCGCATCCACCATTTTTGTGAGCATCCGAGATTCTTCTTGATAATTCACATCAAAACCATATTTCGTATTTTTGATAGGTTCATTGCCGGCCGTGTATCGACTCACGCCTCCTGGTCTTTCGCTTAAGTGAAAAACGGTCGCCCCAACATTGATTTTATCCGAAAAACGATAATCCAATCTTGCCCCGGTCAACCACCTCGATCTGAAACTGAATAGATCGTCCACTTCATAAGAAACATTGATTTGTTTGCCCGATGCGATTACCCCTTGATTTAGTATTGTTATTGTACCACCTGTATTATAATTGACTTGATAATCGACACCTTCAGCGAGCAGTTGGCTACCAGCCGTAACTCTCACTGATCCTTTGGCTATATTGAAAGCATTCAGCGGATAGACGCCTGCTGCACTGGAAGAAAAAGTGCCATTTAGGAAGAATTTATTTTTTGCAATATTCTGTTGAGCATCGATTTTGGATTTGTCATACAAATCCTGAAATACATATTGATCTTTTAGCCTTTGCTCGCTAGACTCAAATTTGGATTCAAGTGTAGTACCAAAAGGTTCCAATACAGGAAAAATCACATACCCATTATCAATGTCGAATGTGACGTCAGGTATAAAGTCAAACTTTCCATCTTTTTGATTATCACCATTTACATTCAATTGATCTAGCGCAAGCAATTCAATCAAGGGTACATTATTGGTGTTCACCCCTTCATTTAGATTTGGTGCATCATAGTTTTTCGTGTCATCTCGGTAATTGATTCTTAACTCAAAGCCTTCTTGATTAATTCTTGGAGAATTTAAAGAGTAGATATTTTTCATCATGAGATCCCAAGTAGTAATCTCAGTGTTTATCCGACCAGGGCGTAGCATTTTCAGAAATATTAGATCGTCATCCGGACGTCCATTATATGATTCAGACAGTTCACCTACTTTGTAACTTTGTCCATTGTAGGTATACTCGAAAGCTACCGCCAGCACCTCATCATTTTGTAGCTTTCGTTGCAAGCTGATATATCCCAACTTTGAATGCCACTTGTATTCTCGATCGTCAAGTTTTCGCGCGGTTGGCCGCACTTCGAAATCTGTACCTACCATCATATTTCCAGAAGCCGCACTTCCTAAAAATGTTTCAACAGTAGAAATGTTTCTTACTTGAGATTCATTGGTATTGATATAATCCCAAAGGCCATTGGCCTCATTGTCACTTGGATCTCCCTGAGCAGTATTGCCCCATTGTATGCTATTTTGAATATTTTCAACCTCACCCTCTCCCAAATCTGTAAATGCAATAAAATTTCGAACATTCGCGGTTTCATTATTGGTATTCACCACATACACCTCTACTCTGGTGATATTGACTCCAGAAGTAACCTGAGGTATGTCTTGCAGCCAGTTTTGATAATTGTCTCGAAAGAAATGGGACAGGAAGAAGTGTCGTCGTTCATCATAATCTGCCGCTCTCAAACTGAAGGGCTGACCCTCAGCACCAAACTGAAAAGTTTTGCTTTGAGATTTGCCTTGTTGGCGAGAAGCCAAAGCAGTAACGTAAAGCTTACCAAATTGAAGCTGTGTCTTGATCCCAAACAAACTTTGTCCGCCAGTCATCAAGGAGTTAGAAACGGGCATGCTCACATTACCTATTTCTATTTTTTTAATTATATCTTCTTCATACCCTGTATACTCTACCTTCAAATTATTCTGAAAATCGAAAGAGTTGTTATTATCGAAGTTTGCGGTAATGGCTAGTTTTTCGCCCACTTTCCCCACCACGTTCATCGAGATTTGCTGATTATAATTGAACCCACCATTTCTTTGTTGGTTGATAGGAATGGCGGGATTTTCTATGCGTTGCCAGCGCCCTCCAAAATCCAGGTTCACGAATCCATTGGGTTCAATATCCACATAGCTGCCCCCAAATATTCTATCGAAAATTGGGCTTATATATAATTTGGGGATGAGCCTCCTTCCACTCACTGCACTTTCTCCATCAAGACCGGAAGAACGGTTTTGCCAATATTCCTTCTTCATTTCTGCATCTTGATAACGGTTGAATTCTTCAAACGTCATGGTCGATCTAGGGCGATAATTTAGTGCTCCTACACGCTCGTAGATGGTGTAATTCATGCCCGTATCAATTTCCAAATCTAGCTGCATGGAAGCCGGATCTTCTAGTAGCAATGGAGATGGGCTTTGTGTATTTGAAAAAGGGTCTCCGAATCGATCTTGTTGTCTAAAAGTAGGACGGTAAGACGGTTCGTATTTTTGATTGATAACAGAATCGGCGCTGATGGAGTCTGCTGGCACCTGTTGAAAACCATATGTCGAATATGATCCCAGCATTCCCACAAGGAGAACGAGTAAAAAGGTAGGTGTTATTTGGAATTTGATTCTACTCAAACTCTTTTTATGCTGTTTTAGGCTCTTTTCAGAGCTAATTTGATTAATTCCTCTAGACTCACTTGCTCCGCGGTTTCGCTCATAATTTTATCTATAGTTTTTTCTGCTGCTGCTTTATTAATTCCCAAAGTTGTTAGTGCCGATAACGCCTCCGATTTGAGCGTATTGCCCGAAGAAAGTGAAATCACTGGTGCATGACCTTCCAGTTCTTCTTTACTCATTTTGTCCTTCAACTCAAGTATGATTCTCTGAGCCGTTTTCTGACCTATTCCTTTTACCCCACTAATAGTTTTTACATCACTATTTACAATCGCCGAATGAATTTCTTCAGGTGAAAGAGATGACAATATCATCAATCCGGTGGAAGGTCCCACTCCGGATATAGAAATCAGTTGTAAAAAACGCTTGCGTTCAGATTCTTCAAAGAAGCCATACAAAGTATGACTATCTTCTTTAACGTGTAAATGAGTGTGAATCTTACAAGCGTCCAACGCTTTGACTTGACTAAAAGTGTTGAGCGTAATTTTGACTTGATAGCCCATACCTCCTACATCCACAATGATATAGGTAGGATCTTTTTCTACAAGTTTTCCTTCCAGATATGCAATCATTTATTTCTTCTTATTGGCGGTAGCCTGTGCATCAACCACGGCAATAGCTGCCATGTTGTATATTTCCCTAACTGAGCTGCCTGTTTGCAATACATGCACAGGTTTTTTCATGCCCATTAGAATAGGCCCTATCGCTTCACTTGCTCCAATCTCCATGAGCAGTTTATACGCAATATTTCCAGAGGACAAATTAGGGAAAATTAATGTGTTTACCTGATGCCCAGCCAAATCACTGAACGGATATGTTTTTGCCAGCAATTTTTTGTTCATCGCCAGGTTAGCCTGGATGTCTCCATCGATAGTCATTTCCGGCCATTTCTCCTTAGCTATTTGAACTGCCTTTGCTGTTTTAGTTGGCACATCTCCTTTTGCTGAACCAAAGTTAGAATATGAAAGCATCGCCATTTTTGGCTCAAAACCAAAGAATTTTACGGCCCTATGCGTCAACTCAATGATATTAACCAAGGCTTCCACATCAGGATTGACATTCACCGTTGTATCTGCCAAAAAGAAGGTGCCTTTCTTGTTTCTTATTATGTACATGCCTGCCACTCTGTTAAAACCAGACTCGACTCCAATGATTTGGAGGGCTGGTCTTAAGGTATTCGGGTAGTCGCTGTTCAAGCCAGAAATCAAAGCATCTGCCTCACCAGTCTCCACCATCATTGATCCATAATAATTACGATCTAGCATATCATGCCTTCCCTGATTAATCGTAGCACCCTTTCTCTTGCGTTTCTCAAAATGAATTTTGGCAAAGGATTCTAACTTTTCAGTCTGATAAAATGGGTCGATGATTTCACAATCTAAATCAAGGTTTAATTCTTTGATCAGGCCTTTGATTTTTCTTTCATTCCCTAGTAAAATTGGAACACCCACTCCTTCGTCAGCTACAAGTTGAGCGGCCTTTAATATTTTTTCTTCATCCGCTTCTGAAAAAACAATGCGCTTAGGATTCTTTTTAGCAGCAGAAATAATACGTGATATGATTCGCTTCTCCGCCCCTACTCGTTCTTCTAGCTCGATTTTGTATTCATCCCAGTCGTCGATAGTAGTTTTGGCCACTCCCGAATCCATCGCAGCTTTAGCCACGGCAGACGAGATATTAGCAATTAGTCTTGGGTCTAACGGTTTGGGGATCAAATAGTCTTTGCCAAACTTGATCGATTTCTCGCCATAGGCTTTTGATACGATCTCAGGCACCGGCAATTTGGTCATTTCGGCCAGCGCTCGGACGGCCGCCAGTTTCATTTCTTCGTTGATCGCAGTAGCTCTTACGTCCAATGCTCCTCTAAAAATATATGGGAAGCCCAATACATTGTTTACCTGATTAGGGTGATCAGAACGACCTGTGGCCATCACAATGTCATCACGTGTAGACATGGCCAGGTCATAAGCTATCTCGGGATCTGGATTAGCCAAGGCAAAAACTATAGGCTTATCGGCCATGGATAACAAATCTTCAGGAGAGAGCACGTTGCCCATAGATAGTCCCAAGAACATATCCGCATTTTTCACGGCTTCAGAAATCGTTGAAATATCTCTGTCCGTGGCATACTTGCCTTTCATCGCATCCAGATTTTCGCGGTCTTTTCGGATCACACCTTTGCTATCCAGCATCACGATGTTCTCTCGGGTAGCACCCATTTTCACATACAAATCAGTACATGCAATAGCTGCTCCACCGGCCCCATTCACTACGATCTTTATATCCGCTATTTTTTTATCTACCACCTCGAGTGCATTTAATAATGCTGCACTGGAAATAATGGCGGTGCCGTGCTGATCATCGTGCATCACAGGGATGTTCATTTGCTCTCGAAGTTCTCCTTCTATTTTAAAGCTCTCAGGAGCTTTAATATCTTCAAGGTTTATCCCTCCAAATGTAGGTTCAAGAGACTTGACGATTTTGATAAACTCATCTGGGTCTTCTTCATCGATTTCAATATCGAAAACATCAATTCCTGCAAACTTTTTGAATAGCACACCTTTTCCTTCCATCACAGGCTTAGAGGCTTCGGGACCAATATTTCCTAAACCCAAAACTGCTGTGCCATTGGAAATAACACCAACAAGGTTTCCTTTGGCTGTATACTTATATACTTTTTCTTTTTCATCAGCAATTTCGAGACATGGCTCTGCTACACCAGGCGAATAGGCTAAGGCCAGATCATGTTGTGTGGCCAGAGGTTTTGTGGGCGTAACCTCAATTTTTCCTGGAATAGGGTCTGAATGAAAATCTAGTGCGTCTTTCTTTCTTATTTTTAAACTCATGGTAGAATTCGTGGATTAATAATGTTGCTGGTTTTTGAGCAAATGGGGGAATGCTAATGAGCAAAAACCAAGCTTCAAAATTGCGGAAATTCTACGAGAAATGGACTAGAAAACAGGCATTAAGTTATGAGCAACTAATGCTTCATATTTATGGCAACTATTTCAATTCTTTTCCAGAACGAAAAGTGTTTATGATCACTTCTATTTCTTGCATAAACTCGCGTTTATCCTTGGATGGCGCATAGACATAACCCTCCAGATAGTACATTCTCTTTTGAGATTCGTCTACAAACACATAGCTTACAAATGGCCCTCCACCTGATATATCGCTGAGCTTCCAAAGTCCACGAACTTCTTTGGCATATTTTCCTTTAAAGTTCACTTCTCGGATATTCATATTCTCCTTCTGCAGCGTCATAAAGATTTCAGGTTTTTGAACATCACGCATATAAGAAGATGTTATTTCTTCGCGAAATGCCAGTACGTCATCAAAAGGATCTTTGGAATTAAAGGGTCTATAGTGAACAAAAATATTCTTTTCATAATCAGGATCTAATAGCCTAATCCAGATAAAATCCCTCTGATTTTTCGCCAAGTCATACCCGTAAGGCACTTGGACATCAAAGCCATGAGTTTCCCTAATAGTTTTCTCAATCTGCTTTTCGCGTACTTTGAAAATGGATTTAGAAATCCTTTTATCTTCAATATTCAGCAAATAGTTTCTCAAGATTTCTTTATCTCTTTTCAAATGCCCAATTAATTGTTTTTCGGTCTGACCAAATAGATGTAGAATTTCCTGTCCTCGAGCAAACTGATTCTTTTGAGGCAATCGATACAAGGCCGTATCCTTTAAGATTTTCTCCAAGGATGAAGAGGTAAAATAGTTTTGCATCGCTCTACTTTGAGCACCTTGATTATCCATGGTACTGACGAAAATCATAGACTTGCCAGTTTTGAGAATGTTATTCATCTTCAACGGATTGATGTTTCTCAATTTGAAATAGGGCTCGTCTTGGGGATAGCCTGGAACATAAACTGAGAATATTTCTCTAAGAGCCTCTCCAAGTGGGCCATTCCATTGAGACGTGTCCATTACACACAGAATGGCATTGGCTTCTCCACGTGCTATAGGCAAATGAGATTTACTACCTCCATTTTTGCTATTGTCTGAACTGCAGCCTACGGTTAATATTGAGATTAGTAAAATGAAGAGAAATTGTATATTTCTTAATGTCATAAGATTTGAATGCTTTTAGTACTAATCCGGCTTTTGCCAAAAGTCACATATTAATTAATAATTTTTGACCAGGCTTAATATTTGATGAAGTGAGGTTATTCAGTTTCTTGATTTTTTCTATACTCAAGTCTTCATAAAGCTTGGATATACTCCAGAGTGATTCTCCTGATTTTACTAAGTGATAAGTACCACCCACAACCACAGGAACAGGTTTAGGGACATTTTTTACCACATAAGTCTCTCTGGTTTTTGAGGAATAATGCGGTAAGGTCCATATATTCAAACGCTGACCAACTCGAATCATATTACTACTCAAATTGTTCCATCTTTTAAGGTCTGAAATACGAACATGATATCGCTGTGCAATGGTGCCAAGCACATCACCACTTCTTACCCTATAGATTTGGCGTGTACGACCATAAGTACTGCCTGGTGAGTTTCTTGCCAAATACGCCAATTCTTTCTTGCCTACTTTATTTGCTGAGTCCAAAATGGAAAGTCGGTTCGTTCTAATATGACTAGCTAAATCTACAGGAACCCGAAGTGGAAAATTCAACGTCCCGTCAGGTGTAGCTCCACGAATGATATGTGGGTTTAGTGAGATCAAGTCATCCACACATAGATTGGTCAAATTAGCAAATGTTTCAAGGTGCATGTATCCATTCACATGAATCGTGTCATGAGCAACCTGATAATTCATATCAATGTCTTCAAGGATGAAATTGTGCTCATCCAGGTAGTTGAGTGTATATATCATGGCCACAAACTGCGGTACATAAGAACGAGTTTCCCTTGGCAGGTATCGATATATTTCCCAAAATGTTTTCTTATAGCCAGACCTTCTTATGGCCTTTCTGACATTACCGGGGCCTGTATTGTAAGCAGCTAATGCTAACTCCCAATCTCCAAACATATTGTATAAGGCTTTCAAATATCTACATGCTGCTTGTGTAGCTTCATAAGGGTCCATTCGCTCATCGATGTACCAGGATTGAGAAAGGCCATATGATTTGCCAGTGGCTGGCATAAATTGCCATAAGCCAGCTGCACCTACTCTTGACATGGCATTTGGCCGCAGTCCAGATTCTACAATTGACAAATACTTCAATTCATCCGGCATTCCCCTTTCGGCCAAGGCTTCTTCAAAAATGGGGAAGAAGAGGTCTCGATTCGCCAAAACTGATTTTGTATATTCTCTGTCGCGAATAGTAAAGTAATCGATAAAAGATTTGATGCGATCATTGAAAACGAGCGGAATACTTCCCTCCACACATTTCAACCGATCTTCCATTAGCTCGTAAGAAGCCTCAGGAAATTGATCTAGCGAAGCGTCTTTTTGCGCTAAGAGATGAAATGAGGGAATAAGCCCAAGAATAAGAAGTATTTTTTTGATCATTGTTTATTTGGCCAGTACATGATCTACCAAGTACTTTGAAAAAGATAACAGTTTTTCTTCTTCAAAAGTATTAGCTATCACCTGAATTCCAATAGGCATGCCATTTTTATCCTTTCCATTAGGCAAAGAGATGGCTGGAAGTCCTGCCAATGAGGCCTGAACGGTAAATATATCCTCAAGGTACATTTCCAAAGGATCTCTGTTATGGCTATTCAATTCAAAAGCTGTTGTAGGTGCTGTTGGCAAAACGATAAAGTCATGATTATCGAAAATCTTTTTCGTTTCATCTCTGATCAACCTACGGACTTTTTGAGCTTTGGTGAAATACGCATCGTAGAAGCCTTCGCTCAAGACATAGGTTCCCAGAAGGATCCTCTTTTTTACTTCATCACCAAATCCTTCTGAGCGAGATTTTTTGTACATAGACTCTAGATCATGAGCATTGTCAGTCCTATATCCGTAGCGCACACCATCATAACGGGACAAGTTGGTGCTGGCCTCTGCTGTGGTTAGGATATAATAAGTAGGCAATACATGATCCAAATAGTCGAAACCTAGATGATCGACGCTATGACCCAAATCCTGAAGTTTATCATAAGCATGACTGGTGGCTACTTTTATTTCTTCATCTATACCTTCATGAGAAAGGGTATTGTCAAAGCATGCTATTTTGGCATTTCCATTCCATTCTGTTTTTTTTGAATAAGAAGGGACATTTGTATGAGAAACCGTGGTGTCATATTCGTCCGCTCCTGCCATGATCTCTAAGGTTAAGGCCGTATCGTCTATAGAATGGGCCAAGATACCCACACAATCAAATGAGCTGGCATAAGCCGACAAACCATGCCTTGAAATTCTTCCATAATTTGGTTTGAAACCAACAATGCCGCAATAGGCGGCCGGCTGGCGAACAGATCCTCCAGTATCGGATCCAATGGATACCAAGCACATATCCGCCTGTACTGCTACTGCCGAACCACCAGATGACCCACCTGGCACACGATTTTCACCTGAACCATTGATTGTCGGTCCAAAAACCGAATTTTCATTCGAAGAGCCCATGGCAAATTCGTCACAGTTGTTTCTTCCTATAAGAATGGCATCTTCATCCAACAATCGCTGGACGCATGTAGCTGTAAACTGGGATTCGAATCCTTCTAGAATTTTGCTTCCACATTGAAGTTCATGCCCTTCATGACAATAAACATCTTTGATTGTGAATACCATACCTGCCAATCGGCCGGCCGTTCCGTCTTTGATTTTTTGCTGAACTGTGGCTGCTGTAGATAATGCGTCATCTGCATAAACTGCCGTAAGCGCATTAAGGTGTTTATTTTTATTAATATTGGAAAGGTAGTGGTTGACTAACCCTACACAGTCTATTTTGCCCGAATCAATGTCTGATTGAATTCGAGACAATGAATCGTATGTGTTCAAACTATTCTTTGTCGTCTTTGATTCCTTCTTGGATTTCGTCTTTAATTTCTTTAGACGCATCCTTGAATTCTCTAATTCCTTTACCTAAACCTTTAGCCAATTCAGGAATTTTTTTCGCACCAAAGAGAAGAATAATAACCAAAACTATAATTACAAGTTCCCATCCGCCAGGCATCCCAAATGCTAATACTGTATTCGTCATTTTTGTTTTGATCTAGTGTGTATTGTTTTAAGCTTGCAAAGATAAGCCAAATTGAATCAACTATACGATCGTACTATTTAATTAGTTATCTCAAAGCAGCTTTATTGAATATTTCAAAATCTAATTTGTAATTATTAAGAATTTGAAAAAAAATTATAAAATCGGAACCTTATAATTCAAAGGCCGTTATATTTGTAATTACAACTATTGTATAGACATATATTTTACCAAACTATTTATCAAACATGTTAAACGTACTATTATTAGCTATTGGATTGAACATTAATCCTGTTGAAACAACTGCCACTTATGAAACCAACGTTTCGGAAAGTAGCGTAGTGTGGACTGCCACTAAAGTAGTAAGCGGTGGTCACACAGGCACAGTGAATATCTCTAAAGGCTCATTGGAAATTGATAACTCTGAGCTGAAAGGTGGGTCTTTTGAAATTGATATGACCACGATTGCCAACACAGATATAGAAGGTGAGTGGAGAGCTAAGCTCGAGGGTCATTTGAAATCTGACGATTTCTTTGCAGTGGAAACCTACAAAACTGCAACGCTTGAAATTACTGATGTAAAAAAATCTGCAAAAGGAAAATATGATGTAACAGCTGACTTAACAATCAAAGGAAAAACTTCTTCTGTCACATTTCCTGCTGAACTAAATGTAGAGGATGGAAAAGCAACTGCTACTGCCAAAATCGCAGTAGACAGAACTAAATATGATGTAAGATATGGATCGCCAAGTTTCTTTGATGATTTGGGTGACAAGGCCATCTCAAACGAGTTCACTTTAGACGTAATAGTGGTTGCTTCTAAATAATATCAATTTATAGGCTCTGCTTTACTATGGTTTAAAACTTTGGAAAAGCTAAACAGAGATAGCGAAGGCAAACAGTCTTCGCTATTTTTTTTATCTTAACTCTAAAAAACATGACTCCTCGCGACAAACGATCTTCTCTAGGTGCCATTTTTATCTTAATTGGCGTCTTATTTCTTTTAGACAATTTAAGATTATTGCCTTGGGAAATTCCTTACTACTTTTTTACGTGGCAGATGGTACTTGTTCTTATTGGCCTTTATCAGTTTCTCTCTGGAAATGCAAGAGGAGGGCTCTTTTTCATTGCTCTTGGTATGATCTTTTGGCTTCCTGAGTATTTCGATATTCGATTCAGAGATTATTGGCCTGTAGTTTTGATAGCCGTAGGAGTTGGATTTTTAGTTGACAAAAAAAGGCTCTAAAGCTGCTTGATAATTTCCTTGATAGGTATTTTTATACTCCACATTTCTGCCCGAATGCGTTCGGCGCTGTCCAGACAATATTTATAAATGTTGCTGGAGGTGTCTATAGGATAGGCATAGAGGACCGTTTTGGCATCTAACTTTTGAACCGAAGGTGTTGGTTTCAAGTAGTTTTCTAAATTGTATTGATAGGCTGACAACAATTGTACCTCTAGTTCGGAGCTAATAGGAGAGTTTACATTGATTTTTTGAATGTCTGCCTGATAATTAGTCGCAATAGAGTCCAACTCTTCCCATTTACTTATTTCACACAACTTTGAGCCAATGGTCAAATTTGAACCGCTGATAGTTTGTATCTGCTCTAAAAGTTCATTTCCAATTTCACCTCCTTTTTGCAGAATTTCAGCCTCAGAAATTTTCTTTATCTCTCGAGACTTCATTAATTCAGCAGTAGACACTTTGTTTTTATTTTGTTCATGGCAGGCCATGGTAAATAATAAAGCCAAACTTAAAAGGCCACAATTCCCAATCCTTTTTACTAAACTACTGACCATATTCTTTTGAGCTATTGTTTAGAACTACTGTTTTCTAACTGGTTTTCTTCATACAATTTTAGAGAAACTAGTCTGAATAACATCCAAGTTCATCATGCTATCTTCCAATTCTAGGATAAAATGGGTATTTTTAAGTAACTCCATTCTTAAACTAAACAAATGAACCATGAAAAATTTATTACTACTCTTTAGCCTTTTCGGCTTTTTATTATTCACTACTGCCTGTGGTGACGATGATGATTGCGACATCGATGCACTTGAAGACCAAGATGAAGATTTTTATGATGACTATTACGATGCCTGTTGGATAGAAGGTGATTGTGATGATTGTGAAGATGCTATAGAGGATTATATTGACTTTCTAAAAAGTAATAAAGATTGTGCTTCTCAAATAGAAGATGTTGATGAGGATGATATCGAAGACTTTATTGATGAGTTAGAAGACACATTGGACGATGTCCAAGATCAATGTGAATAAGCTTTTGACAACTGAATCCGGGCAGCCTTTGTGCTGCCTTTTTTTTGACCCTGTTCCTGAACCTATCTAAAATATACTTATTTCTTGGTATTCCAATATTCAAGGAGTTCATCTTCCTTTGTACATAAAATCTTTTAATCGAATATTATACGAACCATGAAATATTTATTACTACTCTTTAGCCTATTCGGCTTTTTATTATTTACTACCAGCTGTAGCGATGACGATAGTTGTAACATAGCGGATTTAGAAGACGTCTCAGAAGACTTATATGATGACTATTTTGATGAGTGTTATGATTCAGATATAGATTGTAGTGATTGTGAAGACGCGCTCCAAGCCTATATTGATTTTTGGGAGGACAACAAGAGTTGTATTGCTTCGAATGAAGATGTTACAGGGTTTGATGAAGACGACATTGATGATCAAATTGATTACTTAGAAGATCAGCTTGAGGATATTGAAGATAATTGTTAAGCAATAATGTGATCACAAAAAAAGACAACCAATTGGTTGTCTTTTTTTGTTTATGCTCTTCTAACATTAGGAACTTTCTTAGCTTATCGTTAATTTTTGAGTTCCATGTTACAACAGGTCGAAGAAGAAGAAATTAACCCCCATATTCTCTGTCGAGAATTACCCATATTGGTAACTGGGGGGGCTGGGTTTATGGCTTCTTGGCTCGTCAAATACCTTTTGGAAGACGGGTACAAAGTTAGAATCACAGTTAGAGACTTAGATAATGAAGACAATTACAAGCATCTCCAAAAAATAGCCGAAAACTCAAAAGGATCTTTAGATATTTTAGAGGCAAATCTACTCGAACCAGATGGCTTCAAAGCAGCGATGTATGGTTGCAATATCGTCTTTCATACAGCTTCACCTTATTTGTTGAGTGGGATCAACAACCCTCAAAAACAATTGATTGACCCTTCCTTTGAAGGCACCAGAAACGTACTGGAAATGGTCAATAAGACATCTTCTGTTCGAAAAGTCATATTTACGAGTGCTGTATCTGCCATATATGGAGATGTCTCTGATATAGAAACGACTAAAGAAAAAACTTTTACTGAACAATATTGGAACAAGTCCAGTAATCTCAAACACCAACCCTTGGCTTTCTCCAAGACGGTAGCAGAGCGAGAGGCTTGGCGCATTCATGACGAGCAAAGTAGATGGAAAATGGTTGCGCTCAATCCAGCCATCATTTTAGGCCCGTCCCTAACTAATAATAGTAAGTCTGGTAGCTTCGACTTTATAAAGAAAATTGCGAATGGCACTTACAAAACAGGTGTCCCTAATGTGCAGTATGGGTTCGTGGACGTACGAGATGTGGCTCAAGCGCACATTTTCGCAGCGCAAGACCAATATGCAGAAGGTAGATTTATGCTTGTGAGCGAAACCAAATCCATGCTCGACATAGCCAACACATTGCATGCGAAGTTTGGTGAAACATTTCCTTTTCCTCGGAAATTGTTTCCTACCAAAATGCTATACTTCTTTGGTTTTACAAAAGGGTTTTCTAGAAAGTTTGTAGTTGAAAATGTGGATAAAGAACTCAAATTTGACAACAAAAAAAGCCGCCATGAAATCGGCGTCTATTATAAGCCGGTAGACGAAGCTGCTTGTGAGACGCTTCAGTTTTTGTTAGATCATAATATGCTGGATTGATGCTATAAATGCATCGTTCCAATCTTCTCTCCTCTAAGCGTCACATACTCTTGCATGAGATTGGCAGTCAAACAAGAATGTATAGGTAGAATGCCAAGTACATCACCTATTTTGATTTTTTCTATTTGGTCTTTAGGTACAGAGATTTTTCCATGCTCTTGTGAAAGACTTTTTACTCTACAGCCTTTGATAGGAGCTGACCAGCCTTTTTCCTCCAATGCGACCACTTTTCCAAAGTAGATACCTTGTTCATCATCAAGCTTGTCCTTACTCAAGTGTACGGCTCCTGCATGTACGACCACTTCTGATCTTTCAGGATAAACGGCAACCACTGGGGCTCCCAGGCATACGGCTATGTCTTCGAATTGACAAGCACCGATGTGCGCTTGCATCACATCATAAAAAATAAAATTGCCTGGACGAATCTCATCTATATTTTCAAATTTGTCTATCAGACTACAAGAAGGTGTGTCACCAATGGAAATCTTCAGGTTCGAGTCTAATTGCTCTCTCAGGGCGTTTAATGATGCTACTCCAGTGTGATAGATAGATTGAATTTCAGCATTTTTGGTCTCAGCATAAGTGTGACCGAAATGCGCCAATAGTCCTTTAAATTGATGATGATCTGCAATCGAGGCTCCAAGCTGTTTGATATGATCTACATTCTCATGCCAAATACCAACACGGTGATAACCTGTGTCAATTTTGATGTAAATATCAACAGGGCTTTCAATCACAGTGTTGATGGCTTCTATCGCAGTTTGTGATTCTACTACCAGTCCTAACTTTACTGCCTTCGCCAGATGCTTGAGAACATCCATCTGCAGAATATTCACAGGGAACGCTATGGTGATGTCATCCCATCCATGACCAGCGAAAAAGACTGCCATGTCGATGGACGATACTGTAATGCTTTTTACACCTTGTTCACGATACCACTCACCTATCTCTTTGGAAAAATGGGTTTTGAAATGTGGCCGAAAATTGACGCCTGAGGCCTTGGCTTTTTCAGCCATAGTTTTGATGTTTTTAATGGCCTTTTTTTTGTCAAGAAGTAACGTAGGTTTGGTGACTCTGTACATAGCTTATTGGCGTTAAGACGCCAATAGACGCCTATGGTAATTGATCTGGCCCAGGTGGTACATCAGGTGACCAGTTAAATGCATTAGAAAATAAGAAAAAGTCATGGGTTTGCCAAATACCTCTATTGGATAGGTATTTTCCAAATCTTGATCTGAAAGCAGATTCAACGCTGACGTTACAGCGCTTTTGGTACGTCCAATTTCGGTTAGCAAATCAGCGGCCGGCACATCCTTTTTCCCAAATTCCTGCTCACGTTGTCGAACATAGCCGTCTTTCCCGATCACAGCCCCAATGAAATGCTGAAGGTTTCCACAAATGTGCAAGGTTAGATTCCCTGGAGTATTTTTAATGTCACCATCTAGTTTCCATAAATCAGATTCATTTTGGTAAGAACGAATTTCCTTTTCAAGACTAGTCAGATCTCTAATTAAAATGGATTTGATGGAATCAACATTGGTTTTCATTTGGGTTAGGCTGGTGTATTGATATAGTTGAGAAATTCTTTTTTGGTATCCTCATTGGTAAATTTTCCACTGAAATGAGCGGTACCTGTTTTGCTATTGGTATCTCCTACCCCACGAGACGAAACACACATGTGGTTGGCATCTATTACTACTCCCACATCTTCTGTTTTCAAAACCTTCTTTAGCTCATTAGCGATTTGTACAGTCATACGCTCTTGCACTTGTGGACGCTTGGCGTAGTATTGTACAATTCTGTTGATCTTAGATAAACCAATCACTTTACCACTTGAAATGTAAGCAACATGAGCTTTCCCATAGATTGGCACAAAGTGATGCTCACAATGGGAGTAGAAAGTAATGTCCTTTTCTACCAGCATCTGATCGTATCCGAATTTATTTTCAAACAGGCGTGCATGCGGTTTGTTTTTCGGATTCAGCCCGCTAAATACTTCTTGCACATACATTTTGGCCACCCGCTTCGGTGTTCCGTTGAGGCTGTCATCTGACAGATCCAGACCTAGCACTTGCATGATTTCTTTGAAATGTTTGGCGATCAATTCAATCTTCAGTTCATCATCCATCTCAAAGGCATCTGCTCTGAGCGGCGTGTCAAATGAAGTCGCTACATGATCCAAATCATCGATCACATCATCCGATGGGGTATTCGACATAGTTTCTTTCTGTTTCATATAGCTTTATCTTCAAATCGTATTTTTCGTCAATTTCGCTGCGCAGCAGATTATAGATTACTACAACTATATTTTCAGCTGTTGGGTTCAGGTTTTTGAATTCCGCCACATCCAAATTCAAATTTTTGTGGTCAAAACGATTCAATACCCTTTCTTCAATCAGATCACTCAACTCCTTCAAGTCGTAAACATAGCCAGTATCAGGATCGATTTCGCCAAACAATCCAACTTCAAGGTTATAATTATGCCCATGATAGTTGGGGTTGTTACACTTACCAAAAACTGCCTCGTTCTTGTCATCACTCCATTCAGGGTTGTGCAGGCGATGTGCCGCATTGAAATGCTCTACTCTATAGACGGCTGCTCTCATATTGCAATGTTACGCCATTCTATTTAAATGGTTCTTTTGTAAATATTGAAACTTCCACCCACAAAAAATGAAAAGACTGTAACCTTATTCCAGACTCTGTGGTTTAGTATAGCCTTTTAAGTGCTAATTAGCGCATTTAATATATCTTCGCAACTTATTTAAATACCTGTCTCGATGGATTTTGATGAAATAAAAAGTCATATCATAAAGTATCAGGAGGAAGGTAAAAAATTATTTACCACCTCATCTTTTCAAACACACAGTATCGTGTTGCTGCACTTGTTGAGCCGCATTGATAATTCCATTCCTGTGTATTGTTTGAATACCGGCTTTTTATTCCCAGAGACGATGGCCTACAAGGACCAGTTGGCCGAAGAGTTTGGACTCAATATGATCGAAATCAAACCGGATGTTCCAAAGAGTCTTCAAAAAGATAGTGAAGGCAAATTGCTTTTTGCTTCGGACCCAGACAGATGTTGCTACTACAACAAAGTGCAGCCCATGGATCGACTCCTCTCTGACTACGACATTTGGATCAATGGTATTCGTAGAGATCAGAATGCCAACCGTGCAAAAATGAAGGTAGAGGAGAAGTCTAAATTTGACTCTGTTCGTTTTCACCCGATGCTGGAGTGGACCAACAAAATGATCTTTGATTATATCCGAGAGTACAAGCTGCCAAAGCACCCGTTAGAATCGCAAGGCTACAGCAGTATCGGATGTGAGCCATGTACTCGAAAGCCAAGTCTGGAAATGATGGAGCGGGAGGCCAGATGGTATGGTATGAACAAGACCGAATGTGGGCTTCACACCGAATTAGTAAGTAAATAACCACCTATTTAGTTTAATCAGAATGAAAGTATTAATTACCGGCGGTGCCGGATATATTGGCACAAGGTTGATCAAGAACCTGAGCAGTAATAAAGAAATTGAGAAGATTGTTGTTTATGACAATTTGATGCGAGGCAACTACAATTTGTTTCTCGGTGACAAGTTTATCAATCCATTTGCCATTGAATTTGTAAAGGGTGATTTGTTGGACTCCAGAAGTCTGAAAAAAGCCATGAAAGGCATAGATGTAGTCATTCATTTGGCAGCCAAGGTCACTTCACCATTCGCCAATGTAAACCTGCATTTCTATGAGCAAATCAACAATTGGGGAACCGCTGAGCTGACCTATGCGATAGAAGAATGTGATGTCAAAAAAGTGATTTACCTCAGCAGCATGGGCGTTTATGGTTTTGACGATGAGCCTATCAAAGATGATCATGCGCTGAATCCTTCATCCTACTATGCCATTTCAAAACAAAGAGGAGAGGAGCATATTCAGCGGTTGAGTAAAGAGAGAAACCCGATTGTCCTTCGATGTGGGAATGTCTATGGCTACAGCCGTAGCATGCGATTTGATGCGGTGATCAACAAGTTTGTGTTTGAATGTAACTTCAATGGCAGACTCCAAATCAACGGCAATGGCAATCAGAAAAGAGCCTTCATTCATGTCAACTCAATCGCCAATATCCTTGAAGATGTGGTGAAAAAAGACGTGCCTGCAGGCGACTACAATGTGGCTGAAAGGAACCTATCGGTTTTGGATATTGTAGATGTTTTGAAAGAACTGAAACCTGAATTGGAGTTTCTATTCGTCAATCAAAACACTGAACTACAGCAGCAAATGGTGGATATGGATCAGAAACTCATGCAATATGTAGACTATGGCAAAGATCTTCCCGACTTCAAATCCGAGATGATCGAATTCTTGAATAGTTTTAGTTACTAAGATTTTCAAAAGACTTAAAAAAAACAAGCCCTCTCAATTCTTTCGATGTTGAGAGGGCTTTTTTGTTGCTTGTGGTTTGATTAGTTTTTTATAATTTTTACTCTTGCCGTATTTGTCTGATACTTTAGCGTCAGGTAATAAATGCCCGCTTTCAGTTTTGAAACATTAATGGACGAACCTGGTGAATGAATCTTCATTTCAAGCTGCCCGGTTTGATTAAATACCTCCACCTCATCAATTTTCTGCTTGAAATTGATTTGGCCTAATGAAGGGTTCGGGTAGACTTCCACCAACTTATTCAATTCCACGCTTAGGGGCTGACAGCTCTGATCAATAATCACTTTTTGTGTTTGCGTAGAAGTATTGCCATTTCCATCGTCGTATATCCAAGTGACTTCGGTAGTACCAACTGCCTCAATAGGAAACTCTGCATCGGTAGTGGCTGTCAGATCTCCTCCACAACCAATGGCTGTTGGGGCTACCAAACTCTCCACAGAACAAAGCTCCGTCTGGTCCTCTAAGGTCAAATAATTGTGAACAGGTGTGCTGCTACTCGAGCAATCCAAATGATGATAATATGTCGCCCGATAAGTATGCTTCCATCCACCATCTACCCAATCATAGTAGTTTCTTGATAATCTTTTGTCGTGATCGTTGACCTCATAGGTATTTCTCTCTTCTCCTATCCAGGAGTTTGTATTGCTATTCCAACCAGAAAAATGTTGCTCTTCCACCCACTTCCCTCTTTCGTCATAATTATAGTACCATGAAATCATCCCAGCCCATGCCTCATTTTCAGTATCCCAATCAAATCTTTCATATTTAGTATATCGTCCATCATCTGTGTAGTCAAGAACATATTTTGAACTATTCACCAACTTTTCAGTAGAAGGATCCCAATATTTATTTAGTTCTAAAAGAATGTTCTTATCCTCATTATATGTGTATTCAATTGAAGACCAAATATACTCATCAGAATTTTCGTCATAACGATATATTTTGTCGTCGTAGCTTGTTTCACTATCAAGGACTTCCTGTCTCTTTACTTTAATCCAAGAACCCTCAGACCATTCGTAGAAGTTGATTTTTCTTACATTGTCATTTGGAAATGAAGTCTCTATTTTCTCTATATAGTCACCACCTGCCAAATATTGAATTGTCAAAGAATTTCTGTTACTTTCATCATACTCATATTCATAACTCCCGTTATCAGCCCAATCATCAATTCCCACATTCCAGTAGAAATGGTTCTGTTCTATTTTCAGATGTTTCTCGTTATACACAAACTCAACTTTGAATGTGTTATCCCAATCACTTGATAAAATATTCCAGTTCGATGACGTTTCGCTCTGTCTAAGTCCAGTTTCATCATAATCCGCTAAAAATCTGTAATCCCCAATCCAAAGCTTCGTATCCCAATCCCAATCATTATAGTTTTCTTCAACGGTCAAATCACCAGAATCATTGAACTCCCTAGTCAACTTGAAGTCACCTTCCCAATCCTCATATTCCTCATTCCAATCATATGCCACATGGAGTGTGCGTACCTGACTGTCATTATACTCTTGAAGTATTTTACGTTCAAAAGCCCATGCAGAAGTGCCTTCGTCCCAAGTTGACCGAACGTAAGACGTTTCCAAACCGTCGTCATTATATGTTTTTTCATATTTGCCTTTGTTTAGCCAAGCCTGAGTTTCAGTATCATATAATTGATAAAGCCAAGATGTAACGTTTCCATCTGCATCTCGCATATACTTGTATACCGAGTTCAACTCCCACACATCTCGCTCCTCGTTGTAAATCTCCCAAATCAAACTATCATAAATCAGTCGAGCATTTTCATTGTTGGCACTCTGATTGAAGGCCGCAATTCGCTGATCAGCACTCTGACCAACAGGTAGATGCTCTATTGAAAATTGATCGTACAGTGCTGAACTAGTGTCTCCATCAGTATCTGGTGCTGGAGGGTTTTTTGGATTTTGAGCAAATAGAAGGGATGCAAATAGCAGGTTGGCACTAAGTAGTATTATTCTCATTTTTTGAACTGGTTTATGTCGAAAACCAGCGATCGCATCTCTTTAGCAGCTGGTCAAGCATAGCCAGTAGCAATCAGGTTAGGTTTTCATTGTGATTGAATCTCACAATAATATATCAACCAGTTCAAAATTTCTGAAAAATTTCAAAATAAAATTTTGCGATATGTAACAGCGAAAAATTTAATTCCTGATCACATACTTCCCCCCTCCACTACAAAGAAGAAAGAAAGCAAAAGTGAGCAAGTGTATGGCTGGTGCTGTGTTGATATAGGCATCTCCGATGTGTACCATGAGGATGGCAATGACAAAGTTGGCCACCATGACAAGTGCAGCTTCTCGTACCCACAGACCTAGTATCCAACAAATGCCAGCTGCAAATTGTAGATAAACCGACGCAAAGGCCGACATCATGGGGAGTGGAAAACCATTGGCTTCCAGGAAAGTTGCAAACTCCTGCATGCGCTCGAAACTAAGCATGTTGTCCTGCGTGCCCCAGATCAAGCGTACGCCAAAGGCAATTCGAAGAAAAAGAAGGGAAAGGTCGGAATACTTCGAGAAGGTTTTCTGTAGGTTCATGTCTTGAATTTAATTCAAAACAACTGAAACCCGTTTCTCCAGTAAGGAATTCACTAGTATATATAGTGATTGAACTTTTCCAAAGCTTGCACAAGGACTTAAGAAATGCCGATGCCTCCTCTGCGTTTAGCCAGAAAAATTTGGAAAAGTTTAAGTCTAGAGCTTTGATTCAATGATTTTCATCAATCGCTCTAAATGAGTTTGATCTACTTGATCAAAATCACCTAACTGATCACTGTCGATATCCAAAATTAACTGTACCTCATCGTTCTTGATTGCCGGCAAAACAATCTCGGATTTAGATGCACTACTACAAGCAATGTGACCTGGGAATTGATCTACATCTTCCACAAGCACAGGTCGTTTTTCTTCCCAAGCTGTACCACATACGCCTTTGCCTTTTTTGATTCTTGTACACGCGATAGGGCCTTGAAAAGGCCCAAGAACCAACTCATCCTCCTTCACCAAATAAAACCCTACCCAGAAAAAGCCCAAACCTTCTTTCAAAGCCGCGGCTACATTAGCCAAATTGGCAATCAAATCAGATTCACCAGAAATAAGTGCTTCGATTTGAGGTATCAATGCTTCGTATTTTTCTGTACGACTATCGGTATCTGGAAGGAAAAGACTCTCTGACATATCTATTGGGTTTTGAATTGCAATTTTACGAGGAGTACATCGAATTGTTGGTGAATTCTAAAGATATTTAACCCATGTACGATGTTATAATCGTTGGGGGAGGACTAGCTGGACTTATAAATGCTATATTGCTAAGTCGGGCAGGTCTTCAAATTGCCCTGTTTGAAAAGAAGAGTTATCCCTTTCACCGTGTCTGTGGTGAATATATTTCGAATGAAGTCAAACCATTTTTGGTAAGAAACGGCTTATTTCCAACTGATATTAACCCGACAGAAATTACCAAGTTCAAACTCACGTCGATCAAGGGCAAGCAGGCCAATTTGTCATTGAAAATGGGCGGGTTCGGTATCAGTCGTTTTGCTTTTGATCACTTTCTTTTTCAGCAAGCACAAGCCGCTGGAGTGACCATTCTTCAAAACCATAAAGTCACAGCCATTGAATTTGAAACTGACGGATTTCAAATCATAGCTAATAGGCAAAGCTACCAGAGCAAATTAGTCATTGGTGCTTACGGCAAGCGATCAGCGCTGGACAAGAGAAGAAAATTCATGACTAAAAAATCACCTTACCTAGGCGTAAAGTATCACATTAAAATAGACCTACCGACTGAAGAAATCGCACTGCATAATTTTCAAGACGGCTATTGCGGAATTAGTCAGGTAGAAAATAGTACATTCAATCTCTGCTATTTATCACACCGAAATAACCTAAAAAACAAATCCATCGATGAGATGGAAACCACAGTTCTTCATAAAAATCAATTCCTTAAAAATATTTGGAATAATGCCGATTTTGTGTTCGAAAAACCTGAAGTAATCAATGAGATTTCATTTGAAAAAAAGGAGCTCATTTATGATCATATACTGATGTGTGGAGACACCGCCGGCATGATCACACCTCTCTGTGGAAATGGCATGGCCATGGCTATTCGCTCTGCAAAATTATTGTCCGAAATGATCATTCAAAAATGGGATAAAGGTCGTTTCAATAGAAAAAATCTGGAGCATTCCTATAGAATCATTTGGGATCAAAATTTCGCTTCAAGGCTTTGGACCGGAAGGCAGATTCAAAAGCTTTTCGGATCTGAGTGGTCATCCAATGCAGCCGTTCATCTTGTCAAACAAAAATGGCTTGGAAGCTTGATCGTCCGACAAACTCACGGAACAGAATTTTAGCATCAACTTTTAGTGCCTTTTTATTCAGATTTGTCAGAGGATGAATTTTCCTTCTGATCTTCCAACGACTCATTAATTTTAGAAACTACTTCATCCAGCTCCTCTGCGCTGGACAACAATTCATGTACGAGCTTTTGGTGTTTTTCCGCCTTCACATCTTTTGACACAATTTGAGCTAACCCCAGCAACCGAGCCAGTGGAGCACGTAGCACATGAGAATTTAGGTGGGCATATTCCCTCAATTGTTTGTTATTGGTCCGAAGCTTTTCATTCTTCAATTGCAACTCGGCCTGACTTTCTTCCAAATCCTGATTTCTTTTTGCCAAATGATCTACCAAAGAGGTCAATGCCGAATTGTATTTTTGGGCAAAAACTACAATAGCTACTGAGGACACTGTTAACAATATGGCACTTTCCAACCAATACCCAAATTGTTCATTTCTTTGAATAAGAAAATCCGGGTTTGTGGTGTCGTGCCAGTTAAAAAACCCTATCGAAATATACGAAAGAAGGAATACCACGTACAGAATTATTGCTTTCCAAATATCAAAAATAAAAAGTGAATAGAACGGAATAATGACTATTAATACTTTGTTGAATGAATAGGGCCCAAACAATAAAGTATCACTTACCACCAATAACCAAAGACAGATTATTACAATTATTCCCTTCAAGGACAGACTTATCTTTCGGCGATAAGCCACAATCAAAATTAATGCTGCTAAAACTGCAAAGTCACTATAAAAAACGGCTGACCTGAGTTCCCTGGTGTATGGAAAATAACTAATAATAAACGCTACAATGCCTGCCAAAACACCAGCCACCAAGGTAGATTCAATGATTTGATTCTTCAATTTCAAAAGACCATCATGTGTATGTTTTTCTAACATATGGATACAAATAGTACTTGTTCAGTGATGTCACAAGGCAAATTAGACATCATTGAATTTAGTTTTTATTCTTGTGCATTTACAAGAAACCTGTGTTTTTTATCTAAATCTCGTCATTATTAGCATTCATACTATAAGTGTGGATTCCTATCAAACTGCCCTTTGTACACCTCTTGTACACCTCGAGAATTAGCTCTCTTCTATTCATCTAAGTTCATTTGCATCAAGCCAAATGAGAAAAATGGAATAACAGTTTAATTCAATTTATTTAAAATCTAAACTTATGAAACGTATACTATTTTTTATCTATGGAGTCGCAAGCTATGCGGTAGGTGTGTTTGCTCTTCTTTATCTCATTGCATTTTTAGGGGATATGGTTGTGCCAAAAACTATCGATGGTCCTTCGATGACATCAACCTGGAAAGCAATAGGAATCAACCTATCGCTTATTCTCCTTTTTAGCGTACAGCATAGCGTAATGGCTAGGCTCGCTTTCAAGAAAAGGTGGACGCAGTTTGTTTCTCCTGTAGTAGAGAGAAGCACCTATGTCCTTTTCACATTTTTTGCACTGATCACTCTATTCTATTTCTGGCAGCCGCTGGGTGGCGAAGTATGGAATGTTGCATCTGGGTCAATGCTTTATAATGTACTTTATGGATTGTTTTTCTCAGGTTGGGCTATTCTTTTTTCGGCGACTTTCTTAATCAACCATTTTGATTTATTTGGGCTCAGACAAGTCTATCTCCATTTGATAGGCAAAGACTATACTCCTTTGGTTTTCAAAGAAAAAGGGTTTTATAAATCAGTGAGACATCCGATTTATTCCGGTCTTTTGCTTGGGCTGTGGTGTACTCCACATATGACAGTTTCACATCTATTCTTAGCCGTATTGTGGACAGTATATGTGTTTTACGCTATTAATCTAGAAGAAAGAGATCTAATCAAAGAATGGGGAGATAAATATCAGGACTACAAAAACCGTACGGGAAGTGTGTTCCCAAAACTCTCCAAAAAAAGAGCAGTATCAACAAAAGAAGCCTAATAGGCTTTGAGCAAAAGCTGTATAAGGCGCCCCAAGGGCAATCGTCAATGGGGCGCTCAAAAATGCTTGTCCATTTTTCGGTTGAACGAATTGCTAAACCCGCCTACTTTAGCTTCTAAATAGCTAAATTTATGAATATGCAGTTATCACTTTTGCCGGATACCGATACCATGTACCATGCATTGGTAAACAAAGATAGTTCTTTCGAGGGCGTCTTTTTCGCAGCCATCAAAACCACTGGGATATTTTGCAGACCCACCTGCCATGCACGAAAGCCCAAGCCTGAAAACGTAGAGTACTTTGGCAATTCTAAAGAGGCACTAGATCATGGTTACCGACCTTGCAAAGTTTGTCATCCGATGGAAATGAAAGGTGTCGTTCCCATTTGGCTAAAGCCACTACTTGATGACATTGAGCAAACACCAAACATCAAAATAAATGACCAGAATTTAAGAGATCGAGGACTTGACCCTACCAGAGTGAGAAGGTGGTTCAAGAAAAATCATGGCATGACCTTTCAGTCCTATTTACGCTCTCTGAGAATCAATAATGCTTTTGGGCAAATAAGACAGGGGGACCAGGTGATTCAATCTGCTTTCAGTAATGGCTTTGAGTCCCTCAGTGGCTTTCTGGATAGTTTCAAAAATTCAACGGGTTTCACACCAAAAGAAAGCAAATACAAAAATGTAATATCAGTCACACGCATTCCCACACCTCTTGGGCCTATGATCGCAGGAGCTACAGACAAAGGCATCTGTCTTTTGGAGTTTACGGATCGAAGAATGATAGAAACACAGTTAGAAAGGCTTAGAAAATATCTTAGAGCAGAATTGATTCCTGGACAAAGTCCATTTTTTGGCTCACTAACTTCCGAGCTCAGTCTCTATTTTGAAGGTAAACTCAAAAAATTCTCCGTTCCTCTGGAGACCCCAGGAACAGAATTTCAACAAAAAGTATGGAAAGTGCTTCAAGACATCCCATACGGAAAAACTCGGAGCTACAAAGAACAAGCCATTGCGATCAACAATTTGAAAGCAATACGAGCAGTCGCCACAGCAAATGGCGACAATCGAATCGCCATTATCATACCTTGCCATAGAGTGATTGGTTCTGATGGTTCTATGACTGGCTACGGAGGAGGGGTTTGGCGCAAGCAAAAACTCTTAGAATTGGAAAGGAAAAATTTCTAATTCAATTGGTTATAAAAACTCACTATCTTAATCAAGTCTTCAGGCTTACTGGGTTTCAGTTTGTTTTCTGAGATGTATCTATCAACCTCTTTCTGATGCCTTCCTAGCGCTTTGAGCAAAGGTTTTCTCGCTCCCTTTATTTCTTCTATGCTGACTCCATTGTATAAATAAAAATTATCTTCTCGGCTATAAAACCCTGCTCCTCTACCACCCGCTGTTGCCATGGTAGTTTTGGGAGGTTCACGAATTTCTACAATCGGCTGATACAATAAATTCATGTTTCCCGACACCAACAATTGATAAAAGTCCAAATACGGCTCAGGTTTTTGACCTTCAAGTTTATGTACTCTGACGAAGGTATGAGTAGAGTCATGACCAACAAAAGCAAATTGAAGTAGTTTGGTATCATCCATAAGAAATGAGTCTTTTGAATTTAAAGGCTGGACCATCAATTCTTTTTGAAAAAGATTCAACTTCAATCTCACATCTCCATAACGTTCTCCCCGTACAGAAACTACTTTTCCATATACCCATTCATCCAGAAAGTATGGCGAGCCTTCCACTTTTGACAGGTCTTCACCGTCCGGACGAATGTCATTAAGCCAAGAGGTAAGCAGATCATTGTTCACTCTATTTATTCCATCTTGAACTCCACTCAGTTGTTGTTGTGCAAAACTGGAAAAAAACAATGAAGTCAATAGAATTGAAGCCATCCATTTCATGGTCGTAAAAATTGGTTCAACATAAACCTAGGGCATTTATCTTCCTTATCCAGAAACAAAATTGAAAATTGTAGGCTGATGTCAAATAATGACAACTTACTCATCCGTATGGATCGACTATCTTAGTTTCCAAAAAGCAAACATTGAAACCACCAAAGGCCTTCCCGGAAAACAGCAAATTCAAAAATCTCAAAAAATTTCAAGCTTCCCCCATTCAATACATGAAGGAAGCAGCTGCCCAATATGGCTCTCCCGTGGATCTAAACTTACCTATCGGAAAATTTGCTCTGATCTCGGACCCCGAACAAGCACAACACGTACTAGCCACTAATCATGAAAACTATACAAAAAGCAATGGTTATAAACAGGTAGCCTTGGTTCTTGGCAATGGATTGCTCACTTCCGAGGGCGAAGAATGGCATAAAAACAGGAAAATACTGCAGCCGTCATTCCACAAAAATGAATTGCGAAAGTTGTTGCCTACCGTTTGGGAAACAGGAATGCAGTATTTATCTGGTTTAGACGACCAGCAAGACCTAAGGCTGGACACCGAAATGAATGGCTTGACGCTTACCATTTTATTGAACTCACTTATACATTCCTCCGATGAGGAAATTCTCACTAAAATGTCTGATCACGTAAATTTCGGCCAGGAGTTTATAGTCAATCGAATCCGCAACCCATTCAAATGGCCACTATGGATTCCAACCACCAATCATCAACGTTATCATGCCATGATGCGTGATTCCAATAAATTGATCGAAAAAACCATCAAGGAACGCTCCTCCATCCATGGCAAAGACATTGAAGATCTATTGCACGTATTGTTGCAAAATTTTGATGCAGAAAAGGACTTTTTTCAAATACGGGATGAGATTCTGACCTTCTTAGTGGCCGGCCATGAAACCTCTTCATTGGGAATGACCTGGACGCTGCATTTGCTGGCTCATCACCCGGAAATTCAAAACCGACTATTTGAAGAAGTTAAAGATTTAGAGGGTTTTGGCAGCTTGGATTTAATGAACTTTTCTAACCTAAAATATACGGGCCAAGTGATCAAAGAATCCATGAGGCTCTACCCTCCCATTTGGAACATTGTAAGAAAAGCTAAGAGCAAAGATAAAGTTGGAGGATTTGAAATCGAGGATGGTTGCCAATTGATGAACAGCATTTACGAGTTTCATCATCACCCAGACTATTGGGAAAGCCCAGATGAGTTTAATCCAGATAGATTTGAAAATTACAACTTCAAACATAAGTTTCAATACCTACCTTTCGGAGGTGGGCCGAGGTTTTGTATTGGTAATAATTTTGCCCTTTTTGAAATGACTATTCTTTTGGTTCAATTCATTCAATTTTACCAACTCAAACCACTATCACCAGAAAAAATAGGATTCAACCCATTACTTACTCTACGCCCTGATCAACCCATAAAAGTTAGGATGATTAAAAGAAGCTAGTTACATACAAAATGTAGCTTAGATTCATTATATTACTAATAGGCCTACCCACTACAATCAGCTCTTTAGTATCGATGATTAATTATTATGGAGCCCACACATTTTAAGCAGAATTTTTTTACGCTTCACTTTCTGGAAAAAGGCCTGGAAGAAGAGTATAGACTAAAGGCTTTTCCGAGTTCGCTCCAATCATTCAAGATTGTTTTCCTCTTTTTGCTGGCCCTCGATGTCTACATCATTGTAGTAGAGTTTTTCAGAATGGACGATCCATTATACGCAGTAGCTACAAGGTCTCTGATGCTAATATTTTATTCACTAATAATATTGATCTCAAACATTCTAGGAAAAACAGGCCCTAAATATCATCAGAGTTTCGTGTTTCTTGCCTTGCTCACTATGTACCTTATTGTACTTGCTCAAGACATCAATGGAGACATGTACTATCTATTCTTCTCTAACGTCGCATTTACACTTATTTATATTGTGTTTACAGTCAGCGGTTTACGATTTACCAACGCAGTGTTGTTGGCACTACTATACTTAGCTATTTATGTGATTTATTGCTATTGGTGGTTCCCAAATGACTATCATGCCGGACAACTTCCCAATGTCATGATCAACTGGGTAATTGCTTCAATGGCCGGTTACATACTTGAAAAAAGTAGTCGAAAGGCTTTTGCCAATGGTTATTTGTTGAAGCAAAAAAACATAGAATCAGAAAGTTACAATACGCTAAAAAACAAATTGCTTTCTGTAGTGTCTCATGACGTTCAGTCTCCTTTGAATAGCATCAATTCAGTACTAAGCATGTTCAAAGAAAAGGCCATCTCTCCTGCAGATTCAACTGCTCTGTTCCAGAAAATTCAAGAACAAGTATCAGGTACCATTGGCTATGTTCAGAAAATTCTTTTCTGGACTAAAAACCAAATGAATGGCTTTCAAATCAACAAACAAGAAATTAGCCTACGAAGAGAAATTGATAAATGTATAGCGGGTTTCAAGAATTTGGCTGATGAAAAAAACATCAAAATAGAGAATCATGTTGATCATAGCTCGGAGGTCTATGCCGACCTGGAAATGTTGGATATTGTGTTAAGAAACCTACTCGGCAATGCCATCAAATTTAGCCCTGAGCAAACAACAGTAAAGGTTTCTTTTCATTCAAATGAAAAGTGGGACGAATTAGCCATCCAAGATCATGGAGTGGGTATTGAAAAAGACCGTTTAGAAAAAATTTTCACTTTCAGCCATGTTCATACCACGGGGACCAGGCTTGAGAGAGGTTCAGGTATTGGGCTTTCTTTGTGCTCTGAGTTTATGACCAAACTAGGAGGAGAACTTGCCGTAGAAAGTGAAATAGGCAAAGGCAGCACATTCTATCTGAAGTTCAAAAAATCAATCTAATTCTTCGATCAAATTTCCTTCTACTCGGAATATTTTCATAGGCTCAAATTTTCCCTGCAGCAAACTTCTTGTTCGTTCTTCCCTTGCATCTGTCACGAAAACTTGCCCAAAAGTTTCGGCCCCAATTATGCTCATGAGTTGGGAAATTCTACCGTCATCTAGCTTATCAAAAATATCATCCAGAAGCAATATGGGTGTAATTCCCAAATGAGATTTAACGAATTCAAATTGAGCCAATTTCAGGCTAACGAGCAATGATTTTTGTTGACCTTGTGAGCCAAATTTTTTTATAAGATGATTGTCAATTTCGAATAAAAATTCATCTCGATGAATACCCAAATTGGTGCGTTGAGTGATCACATCTTTTTGCAGGCCTTTGGCATATTGTCTGGCAAAGTCTTTTTCCAAAACCTTAGTTTTATAAACAATAGCTACCTGCTCTTTACTATCAGAAATCTGATCATAATTGGATTGAAGATGAGGAAGAAACGCTTTGACAAATGCCCTCCTCTTTTTTGCAATCTCAATTCCAAGCGAAATTAATGGCTTATCATAAGTCTCTATCATTACCTGATCCACCTTGCCACTTTCATTCATGGATTTCAGGAGTGCATTTCGCTGTTTGAGATGATGGTTGTATTTGATTAGTGCACGCAAGTATTCCGAATCATACTGAGAAATGATGCTATCGAAAAACTTTCGCCTTACCTCGTTGCTTTCACGGATCAATTCATCATCATTGGGTGCGATCAATACCAAAGGGAATTTCCCAACGTGTTCGCTCAACTTTTCATATTCCGAATCATCCACTTTGAATGTCTTACGACTATTCTTTTTGAGGCTGCAATGCACTTTATTCATCTTTTCTCCCATCATAAATTCTCCATTTACGACAAAATATTGGCCCTCGTGGTTGATGCTTTGAGAATCCAATGAATGAAAGGCACTCTTCGTGGTTGACAAATAATGAATGGCATCCAACACATTGGTTTTGCCACTTCCATTCATCCCAACCAAACAGTTGAAATGATCACAAAATGAAACCTCCGCCTTTTCATAATTTTTAAAATATTGCAAGGAGAGTGATTGAAGAAACATAATGCTTTGCTGTAACTACTAATTTAACTAATTTCGCAGTTCGTAAAAACGAGCGAAACGACAATCCCAAAGTACTTAATTCAGTCAAACCGCTTAAATAACTTTTGAAATGGCAAGTGTAAAAGAAAAAAAGAAATCAAAAGCAACATCCAAAAACGAATTCTCTAAAGAAACCTATATGACATGGTATGAGTCCATGTTGATGATGAGAAAGTTTGAGGAGAAGGCGGGTCAACTTTACGGTCAGCAGAAGATTAAGGGATTTTGTCACTTATACATTGGCCAAGAGGCTTGTGTTGCTGGCGCCGTTAGTGCACTCGAAGAAGGAGACAAATATATCACTGCATATAGAGATCACGCACATCCAATCGCTTTAGGGACAGACCCTAAAAAAATCATGGCAGAGCTATTTGCCAAGGAAACAGGAATTTCTAAGGGTAAAGGCGGATCAATGCACATTTTTGATAAAGAACATGGTTTCTTTGGCGGACATGGGATTGTAGGAGGTCAAGTACCATTAGGTGCCGGTATCGCCTTCGCAGAAAAATATAACAACACTGGAAAACTTTGCATCTGCTACATGGGAGATGGTGCGGTAAGACAGGGCGCATTTCACGAAGCATTGAACATGGCCATGACCATGAAAATTCCTGTAATCTTCGTTATAGAGAATAATGGCTATGCTATGGGTACCTCTGTTCAAAGAACATCGAACGTCACAGGCTTAGACCAATTGGGTAGTGCCTACGAAATGCCTTCTGAATCTGTAGATGGTATGTCAGTAATAGACGTACACCATGCAGTAGCAAGAGCAGCAGATAGAGCTAGAAAAGGCGACGGACCAACGCTATTAGAAATGAGAACCTACAGGTATAAAGGTCACTCCATGTCGGACCCGGCTAAATACAGAACCAAAGAAGAAGTAGAGTCTTACAAGGCAAAAGATCCAGTTGAAATGGTGAGAAAAGAAATTCTCAGCAAAAAATTGGCAACAGAAAACGAATTGACAACAATTGACCAAAAAGTGAAAGAAGAGGTAGCCCTTTGCGTGAAATTCGCTGAAGAATCAGCGTATCCGGCACCAGAAAATGCTTACACTGATGTGTATGCAGATAAGTCTTACCCGTTCTTGGAAGACTAATCACGGATATAATTTGTAGCAATAAGTAATGATTTTAAAATATTACTACATTTGCGGTCAGAATTTTTGAAATAGAATGACAAAGAAGAGAAAAAGTACGGAGAATCACGACCATGATTTGTTTGAGAATCCGGAAGCAATTGCTGAACAGTTTTCAAGAACGGAGCAATTTATAGAGAAGAATAAAACATTAGTATCTGTAATCGCAGGAGTTATTGTGGTAGCGATTGTTGGATATATGTTCGCTAATTACTACATCCAAGGGCAAAATGATAACGCCCAAAGAGATATGTTTCAGGCGGTATATTACTTCGAAGCTGATAGTCTTGGCAAAGCCTTAAATGGAGATGGAAACAACTATGGATTCTTAGAAATCATTAGTGAATATGGCATGACTGATGCAGCAAATCTGGCAAATTACTATGCTGGTGCTACATACCTTAAACTGGGAGATTTCGAAAATGCCGTAAGATACCTAGGTGCATTCAGCGCTTCTGATTATATCATTCAAGCCAGAGCTTATTCACTTATCGGTGATGCTCAAATGGAATTAGGAAATTATGCGGATGCGGCTACCCAATACGAAAAGGCAGCTGACTATAATGCAAACAAGCAGTTCAGCCCAACATATTTGGTAAAAGCAGCTATTGCCAACGAACAAGCGGGTAACCTTAATTCTGCAAAAGACAACTATCAGACTATCGTAGACGATTTCTACGGAGCATTAGAATATCAGGAGTCTGTAAAGCAATTGGCAAGACTCGAAGGATTAGCAAACTAAGCTATTCTAAAAAATCATTTATGAAAGGGATGGGTTTTTACCTTTCCCTTTTTTATTTCTCAATAAAAATTGACCCATGGCAAGTAACCTTAAAAACCTCAGCGACTATAGTTCAAAAAATGTAATTGATATCTCCAATAAGACATTTGCAGTAGTAGTATCGGAATGGAATGAAGAAGTAACAGAGTCACTTTACAATGGAGCGATTGAAACATTAAAACAGCATGGAGCCCAGCCGAACAATATAGTTAGGGTCGATGTACCAGGAAGTTTCGAGCTTAGTCTTGGCGCACAGAAACTTGCCCAAAGAGATGATGTAGATGCTGTAATCTGCCTAGGCTGTGTGATTCAGGGAGAAACCAGACACTTCGACTTCATCTGTGACGCCGTTGCTCATGGTATTACGAATGTCTCTCTAAAGTATGATAAACCTGTGGTTTTTGGAGTACTGACTCCAGATAATCAAAAGCAAGCAACAGATAGAGCCGGGGGTAAACATGGCAACAAAGGAGACGAAGCAGCCATCACCGCTATAAAAATGTTGGCCCTTTAGATTAGAGTATTCCCCAGTAGAAAAAGATTAGCCAGACAATCACAAATAGTGGAAGTAGGATAGGAATAGAAAATCTAATGATGTAGCCAAAGAAAGATGGCATCTTTATTCCCACCTGTTCTGCTATAGATTTTACCATGAAGTTTGGACCGTTTCCTATATAGGTCATGGATCCAAAAAATACAGCTGCAACTGATATGGCCTTCAAGGATAGGATAGAGTTTACGAACTCTCCATTTGAGAATCCTACCACATCTGCCATAGTTGTGATCGATCCACCTTGCGATGCCAGTGCTGCAGTCAAGAAGTTAATATAGGTTGGTGCGTTGTCCAGAAAGCCAGACAGTAGCCCAGTTCCCCAATATAAAGTATTGTGCGTAATCATAGCTGCACCTGCATCTGACTGAGCAAAGTTTCCAACCAATTCCAGCGCGGGCATCATAGTGCCAAAAATGCCAATAAATATAAAAGCTACTTCTCGAATAGGCTCAAAGTTGAACTCATTCCATTGCAAGGCTTCTTTATTCGCGAACTTATAGGAAAGAAAGCCAGAGGTAAGCATAATGATTTCTCTAATATAAGAGAACTTCTGTCCATCATAATGAATCGCCGGCACCCAATCCAATACATTCGGATCCAGAAAAACAGCTCCAACAATGACTGCCAACCACAAGAAATTTTTGGTGCCCACGAAAGTGACCGTATTCGATGGCTGGTGAGTGCTTTCACCAAAGCTGTAATCTGATTTGTTCTTTTTGTCTGTAAAATAGAACACAACAGCCAATGCCAGACAAGCAAAAATCCATGGCAACAAATTATGCTTCAGCGTCCAGAAAAATGGCACCCCTTTTAGAAACCCAAGAAACAACGGCGGATCACCAATTGGCGTAAGAGAGCCTCCAATATTACTTACCATAAAAATGAAAAAGATAATGTGGTAAGGCTTAATTCTATTTTTGTTCAATCGAATAAATGGGCGAATTAAAAGCATAGAAGCGCCTGTTGTTCCAATAACATTTGAAATAAGAGCACCTATCAATAATATGATCACATTAGTCATCGGCTTGGCCTCCTTATCCACTTCGATCATGATACCTCCAGAAGCAATAAAAAGCCCGCTGAGCAAGGCGATGAACTGGACGTACTCTGCCAGAGCATGAACCGGTGCGTGCACATTGTGTAAACCAAATAAATAGTAAAGCACGACCATTGCTGCTAATACACAAGCGACAATCGGGTAATTTTTATGCCAGAAGTGCTCATAGAATAATGGGCCTGTAGCAATCATTATTAGCAACAGAGCAAATGGTATGACACTCCAGGCTGGCGCATGATGATGGGCATCATCACTGGCCACTTCGGCCATATTGGTTACAGGAGCAGGTGCTTCCACAAGACTCGTTTCCAGAGTATTGGATTCTATATTGCTGGCATGCCCCTGAAAGGAGAAACTCAACAAAATAAAAAGCACCAAATATTTGTACATACTGCTAAAGAATAAATGAGGGCAATTATATTAAATCTGAACCGATCATTTTAGTTTCAAGATGTAAATTTTTAAATCTTCTCATAGCAGGTTCCTAACAATGTAATAAAGATATTATCTGTTCAGATAAAACCAAACGTGTAGTATTAATATTTTACAATTATTGTACGTAATAAGTTCTCCCATTAATTTCACAGTATAGAAAAAGTACAATAAGTCTTGCCATAGAACATGAATGATAACTCTCCTAATATAGCCATAGACATCGGCAACTCTTCTATCAAAGTGGGTCTTTTTAGAGAGGGGTTGCTAGAAGAGGATTGGGTATTTCAAAATGTTGAGGATATAACTCATTTGGTAAATGAAATTCAACCTTCACGGATCATTGCCTGTTCTGTTGCAGGTCATGAACATTCCCTTAAGGAAAAATTACCTGACTCAGAGATATTTATTTTAGAAGCCAGCACACCTATTCCCTTCGAGAATCATTATAAAACAAAAAACACACTTGGGGTGGATAGAATTGCTGCACTTGCTGGTGCAGAATGTATCAATAACAGTAAGAATAACTTAGTGATAGATATAGGCTCATGCATTACCTATGATTTTTTGGATAAAAAGAACTTATACCATGGTGGTAGTATTTCTCCAGGTATTGATCTTAGATTCAAATCAATGAATAATTACACTAAAAAACTTCCATTAATCTTTAATTACGATTCACATGAATTGATTGGAGAAAGTACAGAACAAGCCATGGTTAGTGGTGTCGTAAACGGTGTATTAGCAGAAATTGATGGGATAATAAGTCGCTATCAGTCCAAATGGCCTGATTTAGAAGTGATTATGTGTGGCAGAGCAGCAAATAGTTTTGAATCTAAATTAAAAGCAACCATCTTTGCATCCCCTAAATTGGTGTTGATCGGATTGAACAGGATATTGGAGTACAATGAGAAGAGTTAAATGGATGATGATTGTTGCAGCTTTTTTAAGCTGCAAATTTGTTTTAGCACAGCACAGTTACTCCCCGTATTCATCCATTGGAATTGGGGATTTGAACGATATGAGCCTTTCGAATAATGATGCAATGGGTGGCATTGGGATAGCTAGTCCTTCGGTATGGCATATCAACAATATGAACCCTGCACTACTTGTTTACAACTCATTTACAGTATTTGAAATAGGAGTTGAAGCAGAAAACAGAACTGTATCAAACGATTTCAATTCTGTCAAAGTAGGAAGTGGGGGGTTTAAGTACTTGACATTCGCTTTTCCAATCATTAACGGTAAGTGGACTTCAAACATAGGCCTTATGCCTTATAGTTCTGTGAACTATAGTTTTTCTGCAAGAGAAGATGTGCCTAATACAAATGTAGATGCCATTATAAACTTCGAAGGCAGCGGAGGAATCAATCAAGTGTATTTTTCAAATGGTTATCGAATCACTAAAGAATTTTCAGCAGGGCTAAGACTGTCTTATTTGTTCGGATTAGTCGAATCAAGAAATGCAACATACCTAGAAGGAGAGGGCATACAGCAACAGTTTCCTACAGGTGTCTATGAAAAAACAAACTTTTCTACTTTCGATGTCGGCCTGGGATTATCCTACAGTAAAAAAATATCGGACAACGACCTTTTGAATTTTGGTGCCATATATGACCTGGGAGGAGATATGGGAGGAAAAAGATTGGAACGACTGGAAGTAGAGTCAACCACAGGGGCTACAGTACAAGGTGATACCTTAATCAATAGCGAAACAGGATATTACCACCTACCTTCAAAATTAGGCCTTGGTTTCTCTTGGCAAAAACTAAACAAACTAAGCATTGGCCTGGATGTAAAAAGGTCATTCTGGAATAAAAGCGCAGGATTTACCTTTGACAACTCAGGAATACCTAGTGATAGCGAAGAATATAGAAGTACATGGTCGGTGGCTTTGGGCTTTGAAATTATTCCCAAGTACAATGATGTAAATAGCTACTTGAAAAGAATAAAATATCGAATAGGATTGGACTTCAAACAGGAGCCCTATGTAATATCAGGAAAGTCAATAAACAATTTTGGCATCAATTTTGGCTGGTCTCTACCAGTCAAGGGCGTTTCTGCAGTTAATATGGCCTTTAAATATGGGCAGCGCGGCGAGACAGAAGGGACCCTCGTAAAAGAGCAATATTTCAAATTTGTTCTTGGAGCAACGATCAATGATCGCTGGTTTGTTAGAAGAAAATACAATTAATTATTATGTTGCGCTTTCTTTTGTGAAAACCAACCGGCTTTGAGGCTGTTTTTAGAAAAACGGAGAAAGACTATTAAAATTAAAAAATATGAAAAAGCTAGTACTATTAGGATTATTTATTGCGGTAAATACGATCTCAATTGCACAGCAGGGGTGGAAATGGCCTGAAGACGTAGAGACGGCTAAAGAAAAAAATGCACTTTACGTTGATGCCGTTAAAAGCAAGCAATTTGCAACTGCAGTAGCACCGCATCAATGGTTGTTAGACAATTGTCCTGACCTAAATAAATCCTTATATATAAATGGTGCCAAAATATATGAAGGGCTAGTAGATGCTGAAAAGGATGCTGCAAAAAAACTCGAATATCAGGAAATGGCACTCAAGATGTATGATGAAAGAATCAAATATTTTGGAGATGAAGCCAACGTTCTAAACAGAAAAGCTTTCTCAGCATACAAATATTACAAAGGCACTAAGTCTAAGTATCAAGAACTGATGACCCTTTTCGACAAAACATTCGAAATGAATAAGGCCAAAACATTGGATAATAACTTGATGGCCTACATGGATGTAGTCAGAAGATACAAATTGAGTGGCGGGGCGATCACCGATGAAGAAGTGATTGATCGATACGGAATGATCTCTGACGTAATTGATGGCAAAATTGCCAAAGGCAGAAACGTTCCTCGTTTAGAAAAAATCCAAGCCAATGTAGACAAGCTTTTGACCGCTACTGTGACCGTGGATTGTGCGTTTGTTGAAGACAAACTTGCTCCTAAAATGAGAGAAAGCCAAGATCCAAAAATGGCTAAGAAAGTGTTTCAACTCATGCTTACTGCAAAATGTTCAGACAGCCCTACTTTTGTAGAAGCCGCTGAATTGGTTTACAATAGTGAGCCTGCATTTGGACTAGCGAAAGTTATCGCAATGAAACATGCTTCATCTGGAGATATGGGTAAAGCAGGAGAGTATTATGCACAAGCATTGAACTTGACAGAGGATAACCTTAAAAAATCTGAAATCTATATGAGCATGGCGCAGATGTATGCTTCTAATGACAACAAGTCGGCAGCTAGAACCAACGCTAGAAAAGCACTGGCTAATGACCCTTCTGCTAAAAAAGCATATTCCATTATAGGAAATCTTTATATGCATAGCTACAAAGAATGTAGAGCTGGAGTAAGCAAAGTAGATGACCGTTTGGTGTTTATTGCTGCGTACAATCAGTTCAAAAGAGCTGGAGATTCTAAAGCGATGACTGCTGCCAAAGAGCAGTTTCCTTCTATTGAAGAAATCTTTGAATTGGGACTTACAGAAGGCCAGTCAATGACTGTTGGTTGTTGGATCAACGAAACAGTTGTTCTCGAGAGAAGACCTTAGAAATAGAAAATATTTACTGATGAGAAGCACTCTGGAGGTGGCAAGCCCTTCAGAGTGCTTTTTTATTTTTGTATAAATGATGACTTTTGCTTCGATGAAGAACGTAATGATTGTTGTTTGCATAATTAGTTTTTTTGCCAGCTGCAAGGAGCAAAAGAAAATAGACCACGAAATCTACGACGGGCCAGAAGTGGCTATGCGCAATATTGACATGTTGGTATCGGACTCTGCCATTATCAAACTTCGGTTAGTTGCACGTACGCAATTAGTGCTATCTAATGAAGATCGTGATTTTCCAGATGGTATCTATCTCAGGTTTTATAGTCCAATTGGGCTTGTCACATCTACACTTGTTGCAGATAAGGGTTATTACTTTTCCAAAGAAGATTATTACAAAGCTGAGGGCAATGTTATTATGAGAAGTCTATTTTCTGGAGACGAATTATCTACAGAACTACTTAACTGGGACCCGGAAAAGGAGCAGATTTATACAGACAATTTTGTGACCATTAAAACACAAGATGAGGTGATGACTGGAGAAGGCTTAGAAGCCAGTCAGGATTTCGCAGAATATACCATACTAAAACCAAGTGGAGTGATGTCTATCATGCCGACGCCAAACACTCCAGTTGAATAAACACTATGAGCCTTTTACAGATAATTATTCTTACTTTTTCGGCCGCGCTGTTTCTTATTGGTCTACACCAAACTATGACGCTAGGTTTCATGCACTCTTACTGGATTTTTATGGTAAGTATTTCTCTTATACTTTTATACAAATTAAGAAAAGACAAGAAATAGTCAAATGGATCCATTTCTGGTAAGTGTAATTATTGTGTGTGTCTTTTTTTCCGCCATGTTTTCAGGGCTGGAGATTGCATTCATCACGACCAACAAACTACACATAGAACTACAAGGCCAACAAGGAACACTATCTGCCAGAATACTATCCAAGTTTGCTCGAAAACCATCAAACTTTATTGCGACTACCTTGATAGGAAACAACCTGACTCTGGTGATCTATGGTATTTTCATGGCCATGTTGCTCGACCCTTGGTTGGTGCGGGTACTTCCCACTCAGTTTTCAAATGACATTTTGATTCTGTTGCTACAAACTATTATTTCAACAATAATTGTCTTATTCACAGCAGAATACATCCCAAAAAGTATTTTCCTAGTCAACCCCTATCGATTGTTGTCCTTTTTGGCTGTTCCATTTTTGATCATTTATTACATCCTTAGCCCTGCAGTTTTTCTGATAGTTTTTGCGAGTAAATTCTTCATTGTCAAACTACTTCGCCTCAATTATTCAGATGAAATCCCTGTTTTTGGTTTAACTGACCTAAACAATTACATCAAAAAAATAGCAGCTGACCGAATAGATCAAGCCGAACAAGATGTAGATACAAAATATTTTAATAATGCTCTTGATTTCAAGACTGTTAAAGTACGCGAGTGTATGATACCTCGTACTGAAATAATAGCCATCGATGTCAATGCAAGTATCGAAGAGTTAAAAAATCAGTTTATAGAGAGCGGCCATTCCAAAATCATCATTTATAACGAGTCTATAGACGATGTCATTGGTTATTGTCACTCCTTGGAGCTTTTTAAAAAACCAACCGACATTAAAAGCATCTTGACTAAAATTATCATTGTGCCAGAAACCATGGCGGCCAATGAATTGTTGCTCCAGATGATCACCGATCATAAAACTTTGGCTTTGGTAGTAGACGAATACGGCGGCACATCTGGTATTGTCAGTATCGAAGACATTATTGAAGAGATCTTTGGCGAAATACATGATGAGCATGATGAGAGTGATTTGTTGGAGGAAAAACTAAATGATCAGGAATATATCCTCAGTGCTCGGCAAGAAATCACCTATCTAAATGAAACCTATAATTGGGTGCTCCCCAAAGGAGATTTCGATACACTAGGTGGGTTGATTTTATCAGTCAATGAGAATCTACCAAAAAAGGGTCAAATTATTGAAATAGAAGGGTTTTCTATGGAAATTCTTTCAATGGAAGAAGCAAGAATCGAAAAGGTTCGCTTAAAAATAAATCCACCGAACTTAACTCCGTGACAATCAATTTCCTAAGCATAGGAAAAGTTTTGATATTAACATCAGTCTTGCTTATTTTGCGCTTCGTTTTAAACAATTTTATACAATGGCAGCAATAAATACGCTAAGAGAGAAGGGGAGTAAGATCATTGTTTTCCTAATTGGATTTTCAATCGTGGCATTCGTGGGCGCCGACCTATTAGGCCCGAATTCAACTTTACTTGGCAATTCTAAAACTAATGTTGGCGAGATCGCTGGCACTACAATTTCCTATCAGGACTTTCTTGCTAAGCAAGACGAGATAGAATACAACTGGGCACAGTCTAATAGACGGACACCGACCTCAAATGACTTAGTTGGCATCCGCAATCTCACCTGGGATGCACTTGTTGCCGAGTACGCTTTCAAAAACGAGTTCAACTCCATCGGTCTAGATGTTTCTGACGAAGAAATTGTTGACATGGTGCAGGGAGAAAATATCAGCCGTGAAATCAGACAAGCTTTCACCGACCCAGAAACTGGCGAGTTTAGCAAGGACAACGTGATCACTTTTTTACAGAGTCTTGGAGAGCAAACTCCGGCACAACGTGCAAACTGGTACAACTTCGAAAAGAACTTAGGACCAGGAAGGTTAAGACTGAAATTTGACAACTTGTTGATCAAAACGAACTACGCCACTGAAGCGGAAGCCAAGTTCAAGTATCAAAACGAATCGAACACTGCCGAAATCAACTATGTGTATGTGCCATTCTTATCTATGGCAGACACAGCTATCGAGGTTTCAGACAGCGAACTGAGCACTTACCTAAGTGATAATGAAAAAGAATACCAAAGAGACGAATCTAAATCTTTGAAGTATGTTTCATTTGATGTGGTTCCTTCAGCCAATGACACCGCTATGGTTGTTGAACAAATTGAGCAGCTTAAAGCACAATTGATCAGTACAGATAATGATTCAACATTTGCAGTGGTAAACTCGGACGCATCGGACGCATTTAGAAATTACACACCAGGACAACTTCCAGCAGTTTTCCAGGGAGAAGATGTTGTAATGGGATCAGGTGCTTTCGTTGGCCCTGTAGTAGAAAATGGCAGCTATGTGATTTACAAAGTAGCCAGCATGAGACCAAGCGATACTTATTCTGCAAGAGCCAGTCACATTCTTTTCAAGTGGGCTAGCGACAGTGATGCAGAAAAAGCGAAAGCTAAAAAAGAAGCAAGAGACGTCTTGAGAAAAATCAAGAATGGTGCTGACTTTGCAGAAATGGCAAGATTACATGGTACAGATGGTACCGCTTCTAAAGGAGGGGATTTAGGATGGTTCTCTGATGGGGCAATGGTTGCTCCGTTCCAAGAGGCTGTTTATGGTGCTTCGAGAAAAGGAGTGTTGAGCGATGTTGTTGAAACGCAGTTTGGTTACCACATCATTGATGTAACTGAAACCAAAACAAACGTAGTTTACAAAATCGCGAAAGTGGCCTTAGAGCTTTTCGTAAGCGACGATACAAGAAACAAGTACTATAGAGATGCTGAGCAGTTTGCGTTGAACGCTTCGAACATTGAAGAATTCGAATCAACTGCAAACGAAAAAGGATTATCTATCAAAACTGTAACAAGAGTTAGTAAGAACGATCGAAGAATCACTGGAATAGTTGAAGGTAGAAGTATCGTTTATTGGGCATACAATACCGCTAGCCTAGGAGATGTATCTGATGTATTTGAAATAGATGATCAGTACGTTATTGCAGTGATAACTGGAGAACAAGAAGAAGGCCCTGCTGATCTTGAGTCTATAAGGTTTGAAATCACTAAAAAAGTAAGAGATGTGAAAAAAGCGACCATCATTACTGAAAAACTGAATGGGTTGTCTGGAACAATGGATGAAATTGCAGCCGGATATGGAGAAGGTGCTAAAGTTTACAATATGCCAGCTCTTAAATTGAGCAGCAATTCATTGAAGAGTGTTGGATTAGCTCCTGAAGCAGTAGGCGTGGCATTCTCAATGGAAAACGGGGAGACGACAAAACCTTTTGCCGTTGACAATGGAGTAATAATTATCGAAATGGTGAATAAGATAGAAGCTCCTGAAATCTCTGACTATGAGTCGTACCGCACACAAGTGTTGCAGCAGCGTCAAGGGCGAGTGGCTTATAGCACAGACCAAACGATCAAAGAATTAGCAGAAATCAAAGACGAAAGATATAAATTCTTTTAGTCAATAAATTTTTTAAATTTAAAGTCTCGATCCCGATTCCGATAGCTATCGGAATCGGGATCGAGACTTTTTTCGTTTATATGGACCATTCGACAGACTCCTTCAAAGAAAAATTAGACAGTACACATAGCTTCCCAACGCTATATGTCTATAAGTTTATAGTAAAGCCTGATCAGGTGGAGCAAATAGAAAAGCTATTCCCAAAACATGAGGTAGTACAAAAACCGTCAAGCGGAGGAAAATACATCAGTACAACAGTCAAGGTGATGGCGGCTTCTAGTGATGAAATAATTGGGCATTATAAAGAAGCCGCAAAAATCGAAGGAATAATTTCCCTTTAACGCACTATCTACTTTGGTATTCAGTTTATATCTTGTCTTGTTAATTGATTAATCTGAAAATGAAGCCCTATCTTCTTCTTTTATTTATTGGTTTGCTCTTTGGAAATATAGATGCCATGGCGCAAGATCCTATTGAAGAAGATTTGCCCACCCGAAAGGTGAATAAAAAAGTAAAGGAGAACAAGAAAAGCAATTTCCCAGAGGAAAAGTCCTATCGCTACATTTATGTAAAAGATGGAGGAAAGGTACTATTTGGCAATCCATGCGCACTGCAAGTGACTCACAAAATGGGCTTCGAATATGGCATCGAACACAGACCTGAGCCTGGCTTTGGCCCATGGTGGCGCAGATTTAGAACAAACACCTCTACCAAAACCATCCTTTTCTTCACCAAAGGGCCCTGGTGGAAAGCCACGGTCAACAAACGCTTCAAAGCCTGCGCCATGACCAGCGGAGATCGCAGGGGGTAGTTGCACCTATTCGCGGGCCTGTCCCGCAACCTGCAAGAAATAACAGCAGTATCCAAAACATATGCCGCAATAAATGCGGCAAGCAAAATGTTAGCCGTTATTCCCTTTGCTCGTCAAGGGAATTGCACTTCATATCAAAGAAGGAGTTTTCCCCCTTAGAAAAAGGGGGTTAGGGGGATTTAAGGTTTTCCTCGTTTGCAACGAGGTTATCCGAAAAAAGCGTTTATAACACGACCTATCCCAAAGGATTAATCCCAGTATAATTAAACGGAGTAATAGCCTTCAACTGCTTCTTCAACTCATCCGAAACGTCCAATGTGTCTACGAAATCCTTAATCACCTGATGTGTGATCTCCTGATTGCCACGAGTCAAAGCCTTCAAAGCCTCATATGGCTCTGGATAGGCCTCTCTTCTCAATATGGTCTGAATAGCCTCAGAGACTACCGCCCAATTCTGATCGAGATCATATTCTATAGCATGCTGGTTCAACTCCAGCTTACCTATGCCCTTCTCCAATGACCGCAGCGCGATGAAAGAGTGGCTCACCGGCACTCCCACATTTCTTAGGACCGTAGAGTCAGTCAAATCTCTCTGCAATCTTGAAATAGGCAATTTGCCAGATAAAAAATCATAATTAGCATTCGCAATTCCCAAGTTTCCTTCCGCATTTTCGAAGTCGATAGGGTTTACTTTGTGTGGCATGGCCGATGACCCTACCTCCCCTTTTACAATCTTCTGCTTGAAGTAGCCCATAGAGATGTACTGCCAGATATCTCTAGCAAAATCAATCAAGATCGTATTGATTCTCTTTAGATTATCAAACAAAGCAGCCATATCATCATAGTGCTCGATCTGAGTTGTAGGATAGCTTCTTCTAAGTCCCAAAGTGTTGTCCACAAAATTGTTGGCAAACTTGATCCAATTGATTTCTGGATAGGCAATGTGGTGGGCATTCATATTACCCGTAGCACCTCCGAATTTGGCACCATATCTCACACCATCCAGCATATTGATCTGCTGCGTCAATCGCTCATGGAAAACCAAGATTTCTTTGCCCAGCATAGTCGGTGAAGCTGGCTGACCGTGTGTCTTGGCCAACATCGGAATGTCCTTCCATTCTTCAGCCAAGCCCATCAAGGTGTCTGTAATTTTATTGATCAATGGCAGGTACTCTTCCTCAATCGCATGTTTCAATTGCAACGGAATCGCCGTATTGTTAATGTCCTGCGAAGTCAGACCAAAGTGGATGAACTCTTTATGTTCGGCCAATCCTAGCTCATCAAATTTCCCTTTGATGAAATACTCTACAGCCTTCACGTCGTGGTTAGTAGTTTTTTCAATATCCTTGATCGCCTGTGCATCGGCTTCAGAAAATTCCACCACTATCTGTCTCAGCTTTCCAAATACAGAAGTGTCCCCATCTTTCAATTGAGGCAAGGGGTGCTGACAAAGCGCAATGAAGTACTCTACCTCCACATGAACCCGGTATTTAATCAATCCGAATTCAGAAAAATACTCAGCCAACTGAGCGGTATGTCTTCTATATCTTCCGTCTACTGGCGAGATCGCCGTGAGTGCATTCAATTCCATCCTTTGTGTACTTAGTATGAGCGGCTTGCGCCAATTTTATTGGACGGCAAAATTAGTGAAATAAGACTAGAAGCGGAACCTCCTTTTGGTCATTTCGGAAGGAATTCGACAGTAGTCGAAAGACTGAAGAAATCTTCGAAAATTCTATTTGCCACGATAGACCTTGCATCAACTTTTTCTTATCGTTTTACTCACCTTTAAATGAATAGCAAACCCATATGAGGATAACTCCCTATCAGCAACATTTCCAAAGTTCGGAACTTTGGAAATGTTCAGGGTGAAGTTTCAACACCAATCCCCTCGCCTTGGCCCGTGTCCCCACGGGCTCTCTACGCAGCGTAATTTTAAAACTTATGCATCCTCTTGTTTGCATTCGCCTTCAATCCCCTATTTTTAAGCGCATTTTATCATAAGCAATCAACCATGAAAAAAATCCTCCTCGCCTTCACGGCAGCTCTAGTCATTTTTAGCTGCTCAAAAAAAGACAATCCAATAGAAGGTCCTAATTTCGACCAAGCCAAAAGTCTGTTCGTAGATTATATCTCAGCATACACTTCAGGCGTGATCTCGGCACAGTCGAAGATCAAAATCAAAATGGCCAAACCGCTAGAAGAGGTCAAACCAGGCGCAGTGGTCTCCTCAGAGCTTTTTGAATTTGAACCTAGCCTGCAAGGCAAGGCTTATTGGGAAGACAATCGCACCATCATATTTGAGCCCGCTGAAAAGCTGCCTAACGGAGCCAGTTATACAGCCAAGTTTGACTTAGCAGAAATACTGCCAGATTCCAAAGACAAAGGCGAATTCAAATTTGCTTTCCGTACGATCCCACAAAACTTCGATGTCAAAATGCTGGGCATGGCCTTGTACGACTCAAAGGATTTGTCTAAAGTAAAACTGAATGGGCAAGTACAAACCGCCGACGACGTGGACAATAAAGCAGTAGAGCAGATTCTCAGCGCTGCTCAAAATCAGAATAATCTGTCCATCTCCTGGACGCATACATCACCCACCCGTCACTCCTTTATTATCGAAAATGTGAAGAGAGGGGAAAAGCCAAGTGAAGTCAACATCGCCTGGAACGGTGATAAAATTGGAGTGAAAGAATCCGACGATTTGGATTATGAAATTCCTTCTATCAATGATTACAAAGTGCTCTCCGTGAACATTGCGAGAGGCTCACAGGACTACATCTCGGTTTTGTTTTCAGACCCATTGATGCCCAAACAAAACCTGAAAGGTTTCATCACACTAGGCAGCAACCAACCCAGATATGTCATTGACCAAAACGAACTAAAACTCTACCCAACTGCCGAAGTGGAAGGAACCGTCTCTCTTAAGATTTTTTCCAAAATCAAGAACTCGGCAGGCTACACACTCAAGGAGGATTTCTCTAAGGAATTAGAATTGACTCAAGCCAAGCCTGACGTGAGAATGGCCGCGAATAGTGGAACCATCATTCCTAATTCAGAAGGTCTAATTATACCCTTTGAAGCTGTGGGGCTAAAGGCAGTAGACGTAACTGTGGTTCAAATATTTGAAGACAACATCCTGCAATACCTGCAAGTCAACAGCATGGGCGACGAATACGAACTGAACAGAGTAGGTCGGCCAGTAGCCCGAAAAACCATCAACCTTTTGGAAACAGGCGTCACTGACTTAAACCAATGGAACCGCTATACGCTAGACATTGCAGAGTTTACCAAAGTGCAGCCTGGAGCCATGTATCAAATCAAATTAGGATTCCGAAAAGGACAATCCGCTTACTTCTGTCCCAATGCGGAAGAAGGAGAATTAGAGAATCTGGACAACTGGGACAATACCGAGGAAAACAGCAATTGGGATAATTATGAAAACTATTATTCCTACAACAATTACAACTGGCGCGAACGAGAAAATCCTTGCCACGATTCCTACTACATGTACAGAAGTTTGCCAACTAAACTGGTGCTGGCTTCTGATTTGGGCTTGGTAGCCAAAAGAAGTGATCACGGAGACCTCCACGTATTCACCACCAATATGCTCGATACAAAGCCACTCTCAGATGTGAGTCTGGCAGTTTATGATTATCAACAACAGGCGATTGGCTCTGGTATGACCAACAATGAAGGTCAAGCAAAAATCAAGATCAAGGGCAAACCCTTTTTGCTGGTTGCTAAATCGGGCGACCAAATGGGCTATCTCAAAATAGATGATGGCAGCTCTTTATCTCTCAGTAATTTCAATGTCACTGGTCAGAAAATTCAGAAAGGTGTCAAAGGCTTTATTTATGGTGAGCGAGGCGTCTGGCGGCCAAGCGATGACATCTATCTCACTTTCATTTTAGAAGACAAAGAGAATGTTTTGCCAGATGGCTACCCAGTAGTTTTAGAATTCAACAACCCACAAGGACAGCAAGTCAAAAAAATTGTAAAGACGGAATCAATCTCCGGGATGTATGCTTTCCAACTCTCCACCGCAGCTGACGCCCCAACGGGTAGCTGGCAGGCCGTGGTTAAAGCTGGAGGTGCCACTTTCTCTAAGTATTTAAAAATAGAAACCATCAAACCCAATCGCTTGAAGATTGATCTCGACTTCAAAAGAGATCGATTGACGGCACTGGACGAAACAATTTCTGGAGACCTTAATGTAAAGTGGCTACACGGCGCAACAGCCGGCGGACTCAAGGCGGAATACGAAATGTTTGTGTCTCCAGTCAAAACTACTTTCGAAGATTACCCAGGTTTCAGTTTCGATGATGAGTCAAAATACTTTTATGCAGAAAGGCAGGAGGTGTTCTCAGGCAGATTGGATGCCAACGGCTTCGCCAAAGTCAACCTGGATCTGTATGTAGAAAATAATCCTCCGGGAGCACTCAGAGCTACTTTCAGTGGCAAAGTTTACGAAGAAGGGGGCAACTTCAGTATCGACCAAGTCAGCATTCCCTATTATCCATATACCTCTTTTGTAGGATTGAAGGCGCCTGAAGGCGACAAGCGAGGGATGCTACTAACCGATGAAGATCACAACATCCGAATAGTCTCCGTAGATGCCAAAGGCCAACCCGTGAGCAAACAAAATATAGAGGTGGAGCTGTACAAGCTCGATTGGCGATGGTGGTGGGACAACAGCTATGACAACATCGGCAACTATGTAAGCCGATCCTACAACACACCGCTACAAAGCACTACGATCAACACCTCTAACGGCCAGGGCAAATGGGATCTGAAAATTGAATACCCGGATTGGGGCAGGTACTATGTGAAAGTAACCGACCCAGAATCAGGTCATAGCGCAGGGCAGGTAGTATATGTCGACTGGCCAGGCTGGGCTGGAAAGGGCAAACGTGGCGATGCCGGAGGCGTAAGCATGCTCAACTTCGAAGTGGAGAAAGAAGATTACAAAGTAGGTGAACCAATCAAGCTAACCTTCCCGAGTACAAAAGGAGGAAGAGTGTTAGTTAGTTTGGAAACTGGTAAAAAGATCATCCAATCTTTCTGGGTAGAAACAGAAGAAAAATCCACGGCTATTCAGTTTGAGGCCACTTCGGACATGTCGCCTAATGTGTATGCGCACATCAGTCTGATCCAACCACATGCTCAAACGGCCAACGACCTGCCGATTAGAATGTACGGAGTTCAATCTATCAAAGTAGTAGATCCCAACACCACATTGAAACCGCTGATCGCTATGCCCAAGGAATTGAATCCTGAGCAGACGTTTGAAGTGAAAGTAAGTGAACAAAACGGCAGAACTATGGCATACTCGGTAGCGATGGTGGACGATGGTATTTTAGACCTTACTAAATTCAAAACACCTTCTCCCTGGGAAACTTTTTATGCTAGAGAAGCACTAGGCGTGAAAACCTGGGATTTATATGACGACGTGATAGGCGCCTATGGAGGAAAGCTGGAAAGACTCTTAGCGATTGGTGGAGATGCACCACTAGAGGCGCAAGATGCCAAAAAGGCCAATCGCTTCAAACCTGTAGTAAAGTATCTAGGGCCATTTCAACTAGAAGCGGGAGAAACCGCCACGCACAAAATCACCATGCCACAGTATGTAGGCAGTGTACGCACCATGGTGGTAGCCGCACATGAAGGCGCCTATGGATCTGTAGAACAAACAACTCCTGTTAAACAAGGAGTCATGGTTTTGGCCACGCTACCTAGAGTGGCAGGCCCTGGTGAAGAAATGGATTTGCCTGTTACCGTTTTCGTGAATGACGCTAAAGTCAAGCAAGTCACAGTTTCCGTAAAGGAAGAAGGGCAGTTGAAATTGATTGGTCAAAAAAATCAATCCCTAGCATTTGATAAGCCAGGAGAAAAAGTGGTTTACTTCAAAGTAAAAGCCGCTGAAGCCCTTGGTTTCGCCAAAGTCAGTGTCAGTGCCAAAGGCGGAAATATTACAGCGAATAATGAAATCGAATTAGATGTGAGAGCATCTAACCCTGAACTCGTGGATGTTCAGGATCAGCTCATTTCGGCCAACGAAAGCTGGACTGCCAGCTATGCACCCCTGGGCATGATGGGCACAAATGGCGGACTGATTGAGCTTTCGTCATTGCCTTCGTTGAATCTGGAGCAAAGACTACGATACCTGATCCGATATCCGCATGGCTGTATAGAGCAAACGACTTCTTCGGTTTTTGCACAGTTGTATTTAGAGGAGTTTGTTGCGTTGTCAGATGAGCGCAAAAAGCAAATCGCCTCCAATATCAATGCGGCCATCCAGCGCATGAGTAGTTTTCAAACCGTAAATGGTGGGATGTCTTACTGGCCAGGTCAGGTAGAAGAAAGCGACTGGGGCACCAACTACGCTGGGCACTTTTTACTGGAAGCGAAGAAGAAAGGGTATGCAGTTCCAGAAGGACTGCTGAGCAAATGGACGAAATTCCAAAAGCGACAAGCCAACCAATGGTCCAAAGGAGGCAGAAGAGACAACGATTTGATTCAGGCTTATAGGCTTTATACATTAGCTCTGGCAGATGAAAAGGCACTGGGAGCCATGAACCGCATGAAAGAGATGGACAATATCAGCACTGTGGCCAAATGGCGATTGGCCTTAGCCTATGCGCTCGCAGGACATAAGGGCCCTGCCGAAACCATGATCGATGGACTGTCTCAAACGGTAGAAAAATATGACAGGCCCTCTTATACCTATGGTTCCAGACTTCGTGATCGCGCCATGATATTGGAAACGCTGTCGGTGCTGGAGAGAAAAGAAGAAGCTTATACGATACTGGAAGAAATCGCACAGCACATGGGCGACAAAGACCGATGGATGAGTACGCAGACAACCGCTTACAGCTTGGTAGCTATAGCCAGCTACACCAAAGGTGCGGAATTGAACCAAGCCATGCAGTTTGAAGTGAACGTAGGCAGTGCTGTGGCGAGCTTCCAAAAAGGAAAATACGTCACGCAAGTTCTCATTGATGAGAAAGAAAAGTCGCAGCCTGTGGTGATCAAAAACAAAGGTGGTTCGCCACTATATGCTCGTCTTATTCGCACAGGAATTCCTTTAGGAGGAAATGAAACCGCTGGGGCTCAAAACATAAAAATGACTGTGAGCTATAAAGACCAAAATGGAAAGTCTTTGTCAGTTTCTGACCTAAATCAAAGTGCCAATTTTACTGCTCAGGTAACAGTACATCACCTGGGCGTAAGAGGAGAATACAAGGACTTGGCGTTGACTCAAATATTCCCATCGGGTTGGGAAATCATCAACAGTCGATTGAACTATACGCCAGATGCAGGAAACGGAGATCAGCCCGATTATATGGACATTCGAGATGATCGTGTGATGCAGTACTTTGATTTGAAACCTAATGAAAAGAAGACATTCGAAGTCAAACTCAATGCTTCTTACAAAGGCAAATTCTATCTACCTGCTGTGGCGATAGAGGCGATGTATGATAACTCTATCTATGCTCGGACTGCAGGGCAGTGGGTGAAAGTAGTAGAGTAAGAGCATCTATTTTAAACCGTCATTCCCCGGTTTATCTGGGGAATCCGTTCGGCTCTGATGCTGGCGCGCTTTTGCAAAGCGTGCCTATTTTCCGTGGCAATTGTAATGCCAAGAGTCGCCAAATTAGGGCAAATTGACAACAGATAAAATGCTTGATGTAGTCGCATTACAAATACTTGAATAGATGAGGCACGCTTTACAAAAGCGCGCCAGCTGTCCCATTAAAATGAAAAACAAACTCACGAAAATTCTAAAAAACCGATTCGTTCAGCTCCTGCTGTTCGGATCGGTTTTGTTTTTGTGTTTGCCCCTGCCTGATCCTTTATTCGACCATCCTTATACCACCACGATAGAGTCGGAGGATGGCCAACTCATGGGCGCCCGTATTGCCGACGATGGCCAGTGGCGCTTTCCTATGGTCGATAGTCTTCCTACTAAGTTTGAAAGCGCCTTACTTCATTTCGAAGACCAATATTTCTACCAGCATCCCGGGGTCAATCCCATATCGCTTTTCAAAGCCTTGGTCACCAATGTGAAGTACGGAAGCATAAAGCGAGGGGGTAGTACCCTCAGCATGCAGGTGATCCGAATGGCCAGAGGAAATCAGCCCCGAACGATCTTTCAAAAATTGTTCGAAACACTACTGGCATTAAAACTCGAACTATATTATTCCAAAAAGGAAATCCTACATCACTATGCCAGTCATGCCCCATTCGGGGGAAATGTGGTGGGCATTACTGCAGCGTCCTGGCGCTATTTCAATCGCGCGCCTGAGCAACTCTCCTGGGCGGAAGCAGCAGCGCTGGCCGTACTACCCAATCAGCCCTCGATCATATTTCCAGGAAAAAACGAAGAGGCTTTTAAAATCAAAAGGGATTTTTTATTGACCAAACTACATGAAAAAGACTTGTTTGATGCCACCACCCTGGAGTTGGCCATGGCCGAAGAATTGCCCGGTCAGCCCCATGATTTACCACAGCTTGCGCCCCACTTATTGGGTCAGCTGATCAAAGAAGGAAAAGCAGGGCAGCGCAATCAGGTGACATTAGACTTGCGTCTCCAAAACACCGTAACCAGACTACTAGAAAAACACATCCAAAATTGGAATGCCAACTATGTATTCAATGGAGCCGTTCTTGTGGTAGACCTGATGAGTGGAGAAACTAAAGCTTATGTGGGGAATGTAGATACCGATCCAATTCACAGTCCCTCGGTAGATATCATACAAGCCAAGAGAAGCACTGGCAGTCTACTCAAACCCTTTCTCTACGCCGCAGCCATTGATGAAGGGCTGATTACTCCCAGGCAATTGCTTGGTGACTATCCCGTCTTTTTCGAAGGCTTTGCGCCAAAGAATTTTGACTTACAATACCGAGGAGCTGTGCATGCTAATGAGGCATTGACCCGTTCGCTCAACCTGCCTTTTGTATTGCTTTTGAAGCAATATGGCTATGAAAATTTTCATCTAAAGCTCAGGAGAATTGGCATGAGCAACTTGAACCAATCAGCTGACCATTATGGTCTATCCATGATTCTGGGTGGAGCAGAATCTAGTCTGTGGGAATTGGTGAATATGTACGCCAACGTCTATCGAGTGTATAGAAACTCCTTTGACCAATCCATCAGTTCGCGCTATGAAGCGGACAACTATTTCTATCATCAATATCTCATCGGCCAAGCCAGAGAACCCTTATCCTCCATGCAAAACGGCGAGGAATTCAACATCGCCTCGATCTGGGCCATGCTAGAAGCCATGATGGGACTGCACCGTCCGGATGACTTTGCGGGTTGGGAGCAATTCCGGTCCTCTACACCCATCTCCTGGAAGACGGGTACCAGCTTTGGTTTTCGAGATGCTTGGACTATTGGGCTCAATGGCCGATACGCTGTAGGTGTTTGGGTAGGCAATGCAGATGGCGAAGGCCGACCCGGACTGGTAGGCGGCCAAGCTGCGGCACCCTTGATGTTTCAGGTGTTCGAGCAGCTCACCAGTGACTCGTTCCATGAAGTACCTACTAGCGAAACTCAAGTCTTTCAGATCTGCCAGGCAAGTGGACAAAAAGCGAATCCCAATTGTGATAACACAGAAGAGGTAACTCTGCCTCTAATGGTAGAAAATACTGAGGCATGCAGCTTTCACCAGTTGATACACTTGGACCAAACGGAGAACTACCAAGTCAACAGTTCTTGTTATGATGTGGATCAAATGGTGCATAAGGGCTGGTTTACGCTGCCACCTGTTCAGGCCTGGTACTATCGACAATACAACACCGATTATCAAAGTCCACCTAAATTTTTTGCAGGTTGTGACCAATCGTCTAAAACAACCACACTTGAGATGATTTACCCAAAGCCTAATGCCAAAGTATTCATCCCCAAGGAGCTGGATGGCGCTTATGGGCAGACCATTTTTGAAGCGGCTCATAGCGATACCAAGGAGGTCATTTTCTGGCATTTGGACGGCCAATACCTAGGCAGCACGAAACGTGTTCACCAGCTGGGATTGTTTACCGAACCTGGCGAACATCAATTGCTTCTGCTAGATGGGCAAGGGCAAGAATTGAGCTTGAGGTTTGAGGTGATGGGGGAGGAATAAAATACGTATTTCTAGGTATTCCACTATTTGAGAAACTACTCTATTTTTGAAAGCAAATGGTGATAGAAGTAGCCAAACATATTGATCAGGTAAAAGAACTTTGTGCGAAGCACAAGGTGAAAGAACTTTCGGTCATAGATAACAACTCTCTACGGCAAGATCAAATCCATTTCCTCATTCGATTCAATCCAGATATTCCTACGGTTCACTATGCAGACAACTACTGTCAACTTCAAGATGGGTTCAATACGTTATTTGGAAAAGAAGTGACTCTATGGTTCGAAAAATCCTTCCCGGATTTGCAGCAACTCGAAGAAGTCCAGAAAAGCAAAAGATTGTTGTTTGAGATTTAGCGTTCAATTCACTTTCAGAATATAGCCCACACTGTGCACATTTTCGATCTCAACATCCGGGTCTCCCTCTAAATATTTACGAAGCTTAGCTATAAACACAATGCATGGGTGAGAAGGTGTCTATTCTAAACTTGTGAAAATCGTTAAGGTCATAGGAGTCTGAGCTTTTGGAAAGTTGCGATTTGAATTGGTTCATAGTCAGAGGTTTTGAATTATCGATCAAACGAGAGAAAGAGATTTAAGTTTTCGATCCAATTTCCCTAATTTCATCCCATGGATCAATGGATGAACTGGCCTTGGATCGAAATGTTAATTTCAAGCACATGCATTAATGGTATGATGCTTCTGCTTTTCTTATTGCTTAGTAAGTTTCCAGCTAGTCGTTTTTTAGGGCAGTTAGTGTTGGCGTACATCGGGTTTGCTTTGCTGAGTACTTGGTCCGTAGATAAAATTTGGGTCAACCTTTCATTAGTTGTTTTAGCTCTTTCTCTAAATTGGTATGGCTCGACCTTCTTCACCCAAAACTCAAGAATTTCCAGCAAGCATCTCTGGTTCATACTGGTCTTTCTGATTGCTGCAGGAATTACCTATTATTTCTCTATTACTTGGGTATTGGTCGGTTTTGTAATACTCATAATCCTTGATTCCATTCGCAAGACCAATCAAGAAGCAAAAATTCGAGGAGTGTCCTGGTTTCAAAACCCCGGGTCAAGAATCGTTTGGTTCAGGAATTTTTATGGTTTTAATCTGCTTCTCGTTTTCTGTTTTCTAGGTATACATCAGTTTCTCCCAATAGCAATGGTATGGGGAGGGACTTTTATTTTGTTCGGTCTGATCTTCTTTCAAATATTTAAAGAAACTGGTTTTACCGCTCCCATTCCGACTGCGAACAAATACAAAAAATCTACATTGTCAGCGAGTCAGAAAGCTGCTATAGTGAGCAAACTGGATCAACTCATCACGGAAAGTCGTTTTTATTTAAAAGATGACACCTCGTTGACCAGTGTGGCAGAAGAACTTCATACGAGCACGCATCATCTTTCTCAAGTCTTGAATGAAAGCAAAGGAATAAGCTTTCAAGAACTGATCAGCCAGTTTAGAATCCGCGAAGCTCGCCACTTACTCAAGAATCCAGAGCAAAAAGACACCAAAGTGGAGAGCATTGCTGCTATGGTGGGTTATAACTCCAAATCGGCGTTCAATACCGCATTTAAACGCCATACGGGGGTCACACCAAGTGAATATCGAGAAACTAAGGACGTTCGATCTTATCGGGAAGAACTGCTACCCGATAAGAAAAGACCCTTTTCATTCCTTAGCACGCTTAGTTTGAGTCATCTTTTTACCAAAAAACTCAAACGCACCATGGCAATCAATTTTTTTAGAACATTTATCCGAGCGCTGAAGCGCAACAAAGTTTTTACACTTATCAATCTGTTTGGGCTCACAGTGGGTTTTGCCTGCAGCATGCTGATTTATCTTTTTATCGAGCACGAACTTTCTTATGATCGTTCTATTCCTAATCATGAAAATATCTTTCGAATCAGTTGGATTGCAGAGCATTCGCAAACTCGAACCCCACACCCGATGGCTCAGGCCATGCGGAGAGATTTTCCTGAAGTAAAAACAGCTGTAAGTATTTCCCCTTGGTACGGAGCCGGCCTTACCAAACAAGAAGTACAGGTAGAAAACAAAGCACTAGAATTGAAGTTTGATGAACCAGATTTCTTTTTTGCAGATTCTACATTCCTGGATGTTTTTCAGTTGGCCACTGTTGCCGGAGATGTTAGAGCACTTCATGAACCCAATACCTTGGTGATCACAGAAGCCATGGCAAAGAAGTATTTTGGGGAGGCAGATCCTATTGGTCAGATTCTTACTATCAGTGATATGCCGATTGAAGTTTCTCTAGTGGTCGAAGGCATGCCTGAAAATGCTCATTTCCATTTTAATGCCTTAATATCTTATGAGACAGTCAAGGCTGTAAACCCAGAAAGTCATTGGATGACATGGGCTGACTTCGGTCACTTCAACTATATTGTATTGGAAGACGGAACTCACGCCTCATCCTTACAATCGAAAATAGGAGACTGGGTTTTCAAGTATCTCAATTGGGACGAAGACGCCAAAGAACGATTTGATACAGGTGAAATCAGATTTGAACTCCAATCCATCGCAGACATTCACCTCCACTCACACCTTAGGTGGGAGCTAGAAAGCAATGGCAACATCTTATACATTTATATCCTCTCTGGAACAATGATATTCATTCTGATCATTGCAGGTATCAACTACATTAATCTCACTACTGCCAAATCTGTAGAGCGTGCAAAAGAAATCGGTGTGAGAAAAACGCTCGGTGCCGTTTCTGGTCATCTCACGCTACAGTTTTACCTGGAGTCTATTCTTTTTTGTATGGTAGCCATGACGTTAGCCGTTGGGCTAACTGGATTGGTTATTGATGCCTTTAATGAGCTCAGCCACAAGACTTTTGCTTTTACTGATTTATTTAGCTTCGACTTTTTGGGAAAAGCAAGTATTCTCGCCTTGGTCATTGGGCTGTTGGCCGGTATTTATCCTGCCCTTTTTCTTTCGGCTTTTAAACCCTCAGATGTGCTGAAAGGAAAACTAACGGTAACGGGAGGAAATAACAAACTGAGAAGTGTACTCGTGGTTTGTCAATTTGTAGTCTCTGCCATCCTGATAACTTCCAGCCTCATTATTCTAAAACAGATCGATTTTATGAAATCCAAAGAATTGGGGTTCGATCAGGATGCAGTTATTTCTATTCCTATTCCATCGAGCGTTGAGCACGGGGGAATCAATCTTTCGCAAACTCAAACCATTCAGCAAGAGCTCAGAAAAATCCCCGGCATTCAAAATGTATCCGCCGTTTCTAACCTTCCCGGGTCGCAGTTTGATAACCATCCTGTACATTCAGTCAAACATCATCCAGACTATTTGGATGCCAGTGAGATGTTTGTGGATTTTGGCATCATAGAGCTGCTCGGTTTTGAATTATTGGAGGGAAGAGTACTGGGTCAGAGCTATGCCGCTGATTCTGCCGGCACCAATGTCCTGATCAATGAGTCATTGGCCCGAGGACTCAACTTCACCGATCCAATAGGAGAAAAATTCACCTGGCACTTAGGTGGGAGAGATTTAGAAATCACTGTGGTAGGTGTGGTTCGAGACTTTCATTATAAATCGCTACATCAACCAATTAATCCACTTATTATACAATATCAACCTTATATGATGAATGAAGTGGTGATAAAACTGGAAGGTCAACATTTCCAAAAAACACTGGATGCCATAGAAAAACTGTATGCGAGCCACGGCCAGCAGGAAGGCTTTGAATATCACTTCCTCGATGAGCAACTAAGCGACCTTTACGATAATGAAGTGCGAACATTAAGCGTCTTTTCCATATTTGCAGGTATTGCGTTGTTTTTGGCCTGTTTGGGTCTACTCGGCATGGCCTTAGCCATGCTTGGTCAAAAACTGAAAGAAGTGAGCATCAGAAAAATTTTAGGTGCTAGCCCACTTCAAATCATACAAATGATATTTTCTCAGTTTGCTGTTCTCGTCGGAATTGCACTAGTAATCGGCTTGCCATTGGCTCATTTGCTTATGCAAGAGTGGCTGGGTGAGTTCCCTTATCAAGCTCCTTTAGGGTTCATTCCATTTATTGCGTCCGCTGTTTTACTGCTCGCCATAGCGCTGGCAAGTGTGAGCTTGGTTGTTGTCAAAATTGCTGCTACTAATCCGGTAGAAACTTTGAGGTACGAATAAGTTTGCCTAAATCTCATGAATAATTGATACCTTAGGTGGCTTATCGTTATTCATGAGATCATTTTTTAAATTCACGGGCTACTTGGCCATTCTTCTCATTCTTCCACTCTTAATTTTAGAGTTGGTGGTGGGGTTCTGGTATAAAAGTGAAATCACTGATCGATTAAAAATTCTGGCTGACGAAAGCTTGCATTCCTTTGTTTATTTTGAGGACATTGGAATTAGCGTTCTTCAGAATTTTCCTGAAGTGACCATCTCGGTACAGAATTTATCCATCAAAGAAAGTCAATACGAGATTCTGAATGCCGAAAAATTAGCGCTTCATGCGAACCTCATGGGTTTGTTCAAAGACAATTATTCATTGAGTAAAGTGGAAGTGCTGAAGCCTAAATTTTTTGCGCCTATAGATTCTACCGGCAAGAAATTTATGGTTCGCCCTAAAAAAGTTGAAGAGGAAAAAGTTGGATTCAAACTACTTCTTGATATACCCAAAATCGAAATAAGGGATGCACTGATAATCGTTGACAATGCTTATAAAGGAAACCGAGTAAGGATTGCTGTGGACCAAGGAGATTTCCGTTTGAAGTCATTCGACGACTTATTGGAGATTAAAGGTGATGCTTTCGGCATTCTGGATACCATGATTTCTAAAGGAAAACTGAATCAGACAGGTGTTCCCTTAGCAGCCCTTCAATCTACATTACGTGTAAACACACTGGATGATAAAAAATTATTCGATGGAATTCTTCAACTCTATGATGCCCAGCTTCGAGCATATGGTTTGCTCAATCCTGCGGGTAATGGAAATTTGTTGGATATAACACTGGAAGGAGATGAAGCGAGGATTAATGACTACTTAACGCTCATACCGCAATTCAAACCATTGAAACTTGTTCAGCACAACCCTGATGCAAAACTTTCTTTGACTGTCCGAAGTTCTGGATTTGTAGATCCTGTCACTTTCCCAAATACTGATATTTTGTTTGAGCTAGAAAATGCTGCCTTTTCCCGAATTGGATTGCCTGGAAAATTAGATAGTGTAAGTTTTAGAGGGCATTTTACCAATGGTAAGGAAAGGAATGCGAAAACAAGTGAAATGGTCATAGATTTTGGACAAGCCAAAGTGAACAACAGCTTTTTTCTTATCAATGGTTCCATTCAAAATTTTAATGACCCATACCTGAATATTGATGCGAGCTCAGAGTTAGAATTAGAAGATTTGCAGGGCCTTGTCAATTTTCCAGATTTAGAAATGTCAGGCTCCATTCACGTACACGCTGATATTGAAGGAAAAATATCAGAACTCGAGGTAAAAAAAAGGTCAAATCAAAATACATTTAATGGCGATATTATATTGAAAAACATTCATATCAGAAAAAGCCAGTCCAACCTATCTATCAAGAACCTTAATAGTACTGTTACAGTCAGAAACAAACGGCTAACTCTTTCAAGATTATCTGCGCTTGTCAATAAGGCGGAAGTTAATATGTCCGGGTATATTCCAAACTTCTTCCCAATGTTGGAACGAAAACCCAATAAAACCTCAACCGCCAATTTTGACATTGAGATAGTAGGGCTGTCCATTTCAGATTCCGATTTTGAATCGATGGAAAATAATAATACAAATGTTTCAGAACCCACTGAGTTTCCAGAATTTTTGCACCTTAATTGTGATATAAACATGAAGGATTTCACTTTCGATGTACATCATGCTGAAAGCATCAAATTGAAATTAGCATTTAATGATGATTCTCTATCTATTCAGAATAGTCATTTCAAACTTGACGAAGGGGATTTGTGGTTGGACGCTGTATCCAAACCAATGACAAATGGTGATAGCCAATATGACTTCTGGATAAAGGCTGACCTTGACCAATTAGATACCAAAAAGTATCTAAAGAAAGAAAGACAAGCAAAAATGCCTGAAAAAGATGAGACCAAAGATTTATCGAATTATACACTTCATTCTGACATTCGAATCAAATCTTTTAAGCATGATAAAATAAGGTTGTCTAATTTGAGAATTCTAGCTGATTTGAAAGATGAAAAACTTCAAGCCAAAGCATTAGACTTTAACTTTCGTTATGGAAAAACACAATCGGCTTTCAATATTGACCTTCGGGATTCTATTTATCAAATAAGAGGAAACTCAACTGTAGCTCTTCATTCATTTAACATCGATTCGGTAAAAAAATTCTACAATACGCTTAAACCAAAAAAGCCTGAAACAGATTCCATTACAAATAAGGAGAAACCTTCGTTTTCTATTGACAAATTCAGTTTCAATATTACAGCTCCCCGAGCTACGTATGAGCATTTTGATGTTGACAATCTGAATGTAAACCTTCATGTTCGCGATAATCGGCTAAGACTCAACAAATCTTCATTCGAGATGTTTGATGGTGTTTTCGAACTAGAAGGACTCATTCGTAAAAACGAAGAGAATGATGTAAAAGCATTCTGCAACATATCAGCTTCAAATATTGACCTGGGAGATATTACATCTAAAATAGCCAAGTCCAATGATGAGATTTTTTCTGAACAACACTTCAAAGGTAAAATTGGTGTAAATGGGCAGGTTTTACTTGAGTATAACCAAGAACTGGTGCATCAAAATGATGAGATGATAGGAAAAATGAATGTCTCTCTAAGCCATGGTGAATTGATAAAGTTTAAACCCATTACTGAATCTCTAAAATTTATTAAACAAGCAAATCGAGATACTGTTCTATTAGCCAATCCTAATCTAGAAATACTTTTTCATAATGATGAAATTGTGATACCCACTACTATATTCAAAACGTCCTTGTCAAATATTGAATTTTCTGGATATCATAGTACAGACTTTGAATTTGGGTTTGACATGCAAATTAGTGTTAGTGATTTACTTTTCAAGTCCCAAAAGAAAAAACGGAAACAGGTCAATACCGATGAAAAAGGACGTTTTGGAATGATAAAACATTACATTCAGGCAAGGACAATAGATGGTAAAATGCAAATCGAGTCCATGAAAAAGAAAGCCTATCGCGAAGACTTAGATCTATTAGAAGAACGAAATAAGCACGTGGATTCTGTTCTAAATCGTATGAGCATTCAAATCGTACAATGAAAAAACCCCGACTCTCCCGATAGTTTTCGGGATTCCGGGGTCCTCTCAATCGAACTAAACTGCAAAATCTTATTCTTCTTTTGGAACCTGACTTATGTCCAACCTTTTTCCATTGCCTTCCACCGCAGACAAACAGAAAAATCCAAGTGCCAAGCCATCAGAAGTAGTGTTGACGATGTTCGTAGGAACATTGCTCAACGGGGTATCAAACAATGCAGCAAAACCTCCAGGTCTGTTTGTTTGAATACTTAGCTGCGACAAAAAATCATGAGCCGCATGCGTGATAGAATGAAGCTCCACATATAATGAGTCGCCATCCTCGTAGGGCGACAAAAAGGAGTCTTCTTCATTTGGATCTTCGTCAAATGGATTTACAGCATCTCTAATAGGCGGAATAAATATCAACCCATCAATAGCACCTCCTGCAGAAAAACCTGCATCCCAAGCGATATTAATCTCTTGAGGTTTTGCCAGGTATTCTCCGTTCTTGAATGATTTGATCCAATAGGTGTCACCTGCGCCTTCTAAATCTCTTGACCAAAACTCACCAAGATAAAATTCCTCCTCCGTACCAAAAGCTGTTTCCAATTCATACCTGAATGTAACACTGTCGACTGTCGGTACACGATTGAGCTTTGACGTAGACGTATAAGTGCTACCCTCAGCATTTACGGTCAATGTATATGTGTTTCCAATTGTTCCAAAAGTTTCTGTGGTATAAAGCCAAACGTAAGCGCCGTTATTGGATTCTGCAAAATCAAATCGGTTACCTTCATTGTCGGTGATATACACTTCCGCCCCTGGAACTCCTACACTTTCCGAATTATCGAAATAGGGTTGCGTTTTTGTCACTTTAATAATTTGATTCTCTGGCTTATTATTTACCCAGGCGTCTATCACTATCACCTCAGGAGCATCATTCAACTCAGGGTAAATCTGATCGTCACAAGACATAAAAACTATGCCTAGGATAAGAGTATTGATATATTTAAAAGCTTTCATTGTCATTAAAATTTGAAGTTGTAAGAAACAGCAGGTATCATATTTCCAATAATGGAAACTTGTCTGGCTTGTGTATTTACCAAATCTCCAGGTGCTGGCCTTACGTCATTGTCCTGTGTGAAATATATGGAGAACGGGTTCTTCCTTCCGTAAAGATTATATACTGAAAAGACCCAATAGCTTTCATTTTTCCTTCTCTCCCCGTTTCTTTTATATCGTTTGCCTTGTAGTGTTGCTGAAATATCTAGTCTATGATAAACTGGTATTCTAAAATTATTTCGTCCATCGCCATGATTATAAGGCACTACATAATCTCCCATTTGATAGCGCGAAGTAGGAAATGTAGTAGGCGTACCTGTCAGGAATGTAAAGTTGGTCGAAAGACTCCACCGCTCATTGAGATCATAAAATGCAGCTAGTTTTACATTGTGTCTTTGATCATACCTTGTAGGGTACCATTCTCCTGTATTGATCCCGTCTGTTTGTAGCTCTGTTTTTGCTAAAGTATAACTGACCCAGCCAGTCAGCCTTCCCGTGTTCTTTTTTGCATAAAGCTCCAAACCATATGCACGACCATCGCCACTTAGCAAGTCTCCTTCAATGTATTCGTTGATCAATATATCTGCACCATCGATATAATCAATTTGATTCTCTGTTTTACGATAATACACCTCCGCAGAAAATTCCACATTATTGTCTGGGCCGAAATTTCTAAACCAACCAAGAGCCACCTGACGACCTATTTGCGGTTTGATATTATTGCTACTAGGCGTCCACACATCCAGTGGATTCGAAGCTGTTGTATTAGATATCAGATGTAGGTATTGACTCGTTTTGTTATAACTGACTTTGAATGAATTATATTTATTGAGTTGATACTTTACAGAAAACCTGGGCTCAAAATTGTCATAACTTTGAATGGTTTCTCTACTATCAAATTCTTCTGCACCTATCACAGGTCGTCTGGTACCTGGAATAGTATCTCCATAGGTATAAGCAACTCCAGAGCCCAAAAGACTAAAGTGCGAATATCTAAGTCCGTATTGAAGCTGGATATTTTGACCGATTTTTTGGTCATTGGAAATGTACAGCGCTGATTCTAACGCATTTTTAGTTGGTAAGCTGATGTCTCTTGATTCACCATTACTTACACCCACTGCATTCGCTGGTTCGAACTGAAGAAACAATAACTCCCCGCCAAATGATACTTCATTGTTTGGATTGACGAAGTAGGTGAACTCTGGTTTGAAATCATAATTCATAATCCTTGAGTTCCAGTCAAACTGGTCCATTTCGTCTTCACCAAAAGCCAATACGTAATCATAATCACTAAAAAAGGCAGTAAAGTTGGCAAATATTCGGTCCGTGAAAATGTGGTTCCACCTCAATGTTGCTGTCTTATTACCCCAATTAAACCCTTGATTGGCATCAAACTTAAAGTTGTCACGTCCAAAATATCCAGATAAAAAGATACGGTTCTTTTCGTTTATATTCCAATTGGTCTTCATGGTCAAATCATAAAAGTTTAAGGCAGCACCATCGTCCAGCGCATCGGTAAACAATTTTGCAAAAACATCTATGTATGACCTCCGGGCTGCTATGATAAATGACGCTTTGTCCTTCACGATTGGCGCTTCCACTGCCACTCGGCTGAAGATGGTTCCTATTCCACCTTGTGCCGCAAACTCCTTACTGTTTCCTTCTTTCATCCTGATATCAAGTACAGACGAAATCCGACCTCCATATCTAGCCGGTATTCCTCCTTTGATCAGGTTGACATCTTTTACCGCGTCTGGATTAAAAACTGAAAAGAAACCTAAAAGGTGTGAAGAGTTGTAGACCGGAGCTTCATCGAGCAAAACCATGTTCTGTCCAACACTTCCTCCTCTTACATTGAATCCTGACGCACCTTCTCCTACGGTAGCTACACCCGGCACCATTTGGATACTTCTTAACACATCAGCTTCACCCATAAATGATGGGATTTTAGTGATGGTCTCTATATCCAGCTTGTTGGTCGACATCTGAATACCTGATACATTGACATCTTCGGGTTCGGCAGATATCACTACCTCCTCGAGTTGTTGACTGTCCGAAAGCAATTCTACATCTATCCTTCTATTTTCAGACAAATCAACGGTCTGAGCAATAGGTTGAAAACCGATGTATCGATATTCTACTTCATATTCACCTTCTGGGAGTGTAATGGAATAAAATCCATACACATTGGTGATTACTCCTTGAGAACTGCCTTTGATAAGCACTGTGGCTCCGATCAAAGTTTCTCCATTACTTGCATCTTTTACATAGCCGCTGATGGTGTTTTGTGCCTGCGAGTAAAAAGCCAGGCAAACCAAAAGTTTGGCCAATAGAAATTTGTTCATTGAGTTTAGCGTAAGTTTTTATGCTTTAGTTTTATTAACCTTTTGGAAGACGATTATAAATTCCAATTCACGTAATTACTGGTTATTTCTTTTTGATGTGTAGAGTTTTCATAGAGAAAGACAGCTTTTACGTCAAAGAGGTTACCTTTTTTTAGAAAAATTTATCGTTTTCCAGATTCAGGAAAACCAAAATGAATTTTACCCCCACAATAGATTTAAAAAATTCTAGTCGCTTAACTACTTTCTCCTATTCTCCTTGGCAAATAAAATAAAGGTTTCCATATCGGCTGCACCTATGGCCCATCCAATGACATCCAAAGGAAGATTTTCTAATTTCTTGAAGCGAACACAACTCTTTCCCATATCCATCTTCTTGCCACTGGCTTTGTAGTCGTTTTCAAATTTTTCTCGTAAGGCTGGATCACAATAGATCCCACTGAGATAAACAGCCATGTGGTTTTTCTGGGAAGCTAAGGCAGCAAACATGAGTGGTTTTTTGTTGTAGGTATCTGGATATACTTCTAACGGCACCTCGTAACTTATCATACCCCAATTCATGGTTTCAACTATACCTTTAGGTAAATGCTTCAGAATAACTGCTCTCACTTCTTCAATTGCCTTTTTTCGATCTTCCGGAAGAGACTCGAGGTATTCTTGAACTGATGTCGCTGTACTCTGCATATTTGGTTTTTTGTATTTAATTAAAATTAAGCCATTCACATCCAAATATGTACAACCAACAATCAAAAAGGTCAGACTAACAGTAAGGGTATCATCAAAAACTTCTAATCCGCTCAATTAAGGGCTTTTTTTCTCCCCTGCCATCATCTCGTTTTAACCTTTCATCACGGAATTTACCGCCTATCACAAAATCTCCTCTCACATACAGGATACACGTTTAACTACTTGTTAAAAATTCAAATACCATAACCAATTATATTATGAAGACAAAAAATAACATGAAAGCACTTTTAGCAGTTGCGATCGTCGCACTACTGTGTTGGGAGGTAAGTGCCCAAAACGTAACCACGCCAAGAGCGGTTGTTCCAGCCAGTGAGATGACCCAGACCATCGGAATCTCTACAGTAAACATCAAATATTCAAGACCTAGAGTTACACTCAGGGGAAATGATCGGACAGGAAACATCTGGGGCACATTGATCCCTTGGGGATTTGAAGCTACTACATTTGTTGATGGAAGTAATATTCCATGGAGAGCCGGAGCAAATGAGAATACCATTATCACTTTCTCTGATGATGTGAAAATCGAAGGTAAAGATTTGGCAGCCGGCACTTACGGCCTGCACATGGCGGTTTATGAGGATGGAAAAGCCACCGTCATTTTTTCTAATAATTCCTCTTCTTGGGGAAGTTTCTACTACAAAGAAGCTGAAGATGCTTTGAGAGTAGATGTCCAAACGATGGATGTTGCACACACAGAGGTGTTGACATACGATGTGATAAACATGGATAATTCCAGTGCAACCGTAGCCTTGAAATGGGAAAAGAAAGCCATTCCGTTCAAAGTGGAATACGACGTGCACAGCATTGTGATTGCTAACTTCAAAGATGAGTTAAGATCAATCCCAGGCTTTGGCTGGCAAGGACTTAACCAGGCGGCAAACTATTGTGCACAAAACAATGTAGAGCTAGAGCAAGGACTCATTTGGGTAGATCAATCTATTGCTAACACAAAAAATTTCAACAACCTGTCTACCAAAGGGCAGTTGCTGACCGCCATGGGTAAAACCACTGAAGCGCAAGCCATCATGGATGAATCAGTAGCCATCGCCAATGTAGGACAACTTAATTTCTTAGGCTATCAAATGCTAGGACAACAGAAGTACGATAAAGCGATCGAATACTTCACCTTGAATGCCAAAAGAAATCCTAAAAATGCGAACTGCTGGGATAGTTTAGGCGAGGCCTACAAGACGAAAGGAGACAACAAAAATGCAATCAAGAACTTGAAAAAGTCTCTTTCTCTAAATCCAGCAGCCAATGTTAAGGCTAATTCAATTAAGCTGTTGAAAGAAATGGGAGTAGACACAAGTGCCTACGGATCATAAGAAAATTCCAATTTTGGATATGTTTGGAAGGCCAGCAGTTGCTGGCCTTTTTTGATTATTCTGATCTGAGTACTTCTGTTGGATTAACTTTAGTGGCATGCAGCAACTGACCAGTAATGGTTGCTGCCACTGTCGTGACTATAATAACCACCGACAAGACAATTGGAGTAGCGCTAAAACTATTGGAATCAGGATAAATGACCTGAAGCAACTGACTAATCAGGGCAGTCCCTAGCGGAGCACCTACAAGAAAGGCAACAAGCATGATCCATATGTACTCTTTATTGGCTTGGTTAATAATTGATAATCTACTGGCGCCCAACACCTTTCTAACTCCAAATTCTTTCATTCTTCGTTGCAAGTTGAAGCTCAGCAGACCAAACAACCCTAAACATGCGAGGATCATGGCAAAAGCAGATATCGTACTAATCAGCGTCACATTACCTTTATTTTCTCTGTAAAAATCATCAAAAGTGAATCGTTGAAACTCTCTATTGTAAGGATCATTGGGAGCAAATTCGAACCAGGCAGCGTGCAATTGATCATCTACATCAAAAAGTTTTTCCTCGGTGGTCTTAACTACAAAATATTTATAACTTTCATCCTGACCAATATTGAAAAAGGCGGGACTGGTTTCATCATGAAAATTGTTGGTGTAGAAATTTTCGACAACCCCAATCACATAATAGTCCGTACTATCATGTGTGAACTGCTTATCCAATGGCTCATCCCATCCCAACTTCTCGGCAAACTTCTCATTGATCACGGCAAAATTGGATGGATAGGTCGCCTCCTGATCAAATAACCTTCCCTGAACCAATCTCAGATTCATTGTTTCAAGATAGTTTGGCGTCCCTTCATAATGCAAAGTTTTGAGCTGAACATCCAGGACATCTACTCTAGTAAGCCAATTGGTTCGTCCTAAATGACCTTTGCCTTCGGCATAAGCCTCTATATCTGGAATGGCCTCAGCAGCCTGACGCAAAGATTGGAAGTGACTTTGGTCATTTACCATGATCGAAAAAACACCATTGGCCTTGTAGCCCCAGTCTTTTTGGTTTACATGAATAGCATTGTCGGTAAAAACAAAACAACCAACCACCATCATAAATGCCAGGATCAATTGAAGAGTTAATAAGATCTTACTAAACCAGTTTTTGCTGCCCAGTTTTTGATTTCCCTTTAGTATAGATACAGGCTGAAATTTAGAGATATAAAAAGCCGGATAAGAGCCCGAAGCCAAACCAATCACCAATAATAAGCCACCGAAGAAGATGACTGCCACCTGAAATGATGAAAAAGAAAAAGGTATTGAAACTGGAAATAGAGAATTCAATCCGGGTAAGAAGAAAAAGTAGCTGAGCAAAACCCCAGCGACTAAAGCCAACAAACAGAGAATGAAATTTTCGGTAAGAAACTGATAAATAATATTGCTCCTGTTGCCTCCCATTACTTTTCGCATCGCAATCTCTTTTAATCTCTTGGTAGCTGAAGCCACAGCAATGTTCATATAATTGAAACAGGCTAGGATCAGCAGCATGGCAGCAATGGCTGACAATGCCAATCGACCCGCTGGATGACCCCCTTGGGAAACACTACTTCTGATTTCAAAATCTCTTAAAGACAATTGGTCTAGCGGCAACATTTCAAACTTCTGGATGGCCCAATTCGCTGCTTGCGTGTTATGCCTTTCTACATATTCGGCCAGTAGTTCATCGAGTTCAGAAGGGTGGTGGCCTGGCGCCAACTCAATAAATGTAGAATTGGTCAGATAATCCCATCCTGGATTTTCATTTCCTTTGATGTCAAACCAATTGGAGATAGGCACGATCAATCTAAACTTGAAACTGGCATTGGAAGGGTACTTTTCTAGAACTCCACCGATGGTAAATGATTGCATCTGATCCCCCGGTAATCTCACTGTGAGTGTTTTTCCTAACGGATCTTCATCGCCAAAATATTTAACCGCGTAGTCATGACTGATGAGCATGGAATGCTTGTCGTCCAGTGTCCTTTTCGACCCAGCGCTCAATTGGAAATCGAACATCTCCAAAAAACTAGGATCAGTATATGAGAGCCTTTCGGCAAAAACCTTATCACCATATCTCACATTTCCGCTATTAAATTCCATTCTCATAGTATTGCTGACTGCAGCACTATTGGCTTTTAGCTCTTCTGCCAATAAGATTGGATTGGCACCCCAAAGTTCGGTTCCGGATTCATGTTGAACGTGATTGATCAAATTATAAATTCGATCCTTCTTAGAATGAAACTGATCCATATGGAGCATCATGTCCATAAATAGAAAAATGGTAATCGCACAGCCGATGGCTAGAGATAATCCAAATATGTTGATAAAAGAAATACCCCAGTTTTTGGCCAGGTTTCTGAATCCGATTTTTAAATAACTGTTAAACATAATGAGTGAGTTTATTTTGAGTTTGTTTGACTTTAAATTGGAAAGCCGGAAAAAACGAATCACATCCCATGCATATTTTCTCCTAGCGGCATTTTCACCTTCTTCATCGACTCTGCGATAGAAGAGCTCCTGCGAATCACCCTGAATCTCTTCAAGAAGATCTGGATCACAGTACCACTCTAAAAAGCGATCAGCCCATTTGGGAGGATGAATTTCCACGATTAAGAAAAATTAAATGTGAGCTTTGGAATAGAATTGTAAAGTTCATTTCTCAATCCGATGGATTGGTCCAGCGCCTTTTTTCCTTCGAAGGTGAGCGTGAAAAATCGTTTACGCCTTCCTCCACGTTCGTTGGTAGCTCCGCCCATTCTCGATTGAACGAAGCCTTTCTTCTCAAGCCTCTTCAACACCTCATGCACAGCGCTGATGTTGACTTTTCTTCCTGTCTTTGATGCGATTTCATCCATGATAGCTACACCATAGGCTTCGTCGAAAAGAGCTCCAACAGTAAGTAGCGCTAATTCCTCGAACTCGCCCAAATGATTCCCTTTTGTACTTCCCATTGTAAATTGATTTGTTATACAAACGTGAATTTAATACATTAGTTTCAGTTTTGTATAATTAATGGCAATAGAATTATTCAGCTGGTTTATACAAGACATTTAATTCTTCCTGAATCAGTTTTGTACAAAAACATTGATATGAAATTGAATACAAAAATGCCGGATAATCTTAATCCATTCTATGTTGAAGAATTAGTCAAGTTTGATTCTGCGTGGAGTAAACAAGAAATAGCTACTGCCTGGCACCATCTAGAACGGGCTCATATCATAAGCCAACGTTACCCACTTCAACACACCGAAACGCACTGGAAAATGTTTCTTCTAGGTATTAAAACCACAAATCTTAAAGAAATCGTTGGTCAACTCATAAGATTGATCTTCGGAGCTCCATTATCCTTCATCAATAAGATTCCAGTAGGAAATGTAGGAAGTAGCAGGGTCTCAATGATCCAGTCGCAACCATTGCCAGCTGATATTCAAGAAATCTTCGAAGAGATGGAAACATAGTGCATCTCTATTCAAGGTAATCCGTACATTGGAGGGAACTCTAAAACGTAACCATAACATGAACCTCACCGATGACTGGCCTAAAATCAGAAAACATTTTAACCAAAGTTTTAAAACCAACCTGCATGTTTCTGTAGCCTCAGTCGATGCAGGAAACAACCCAACTGTTACTCCTATTGGCTCTCTATTTTTGAACGACAATCAAGCGGGGTTTTATTTTGAAATGTTTCCGTCCAAATTGCCTCAGCATGCCAAGTCAAATAAAAATATTTGCGTGTTGGGCGTAAATAGTAGTCGCTTGTTTTGGATCAAATCACTTTTCAAACGAAGGTTTGATAGCTATCCGGCAGTAAAGCTTTACGGTCAACTCGGTGATAAAAGGAAAGCAACTGACCAAGAAATCGCACGTCTTAAACGACGCATGCGATCCACGAAAGGTCTCAAAGGGCACAAATACTTATGGGGTCACATGGATATGGTCCGCGAAGTATCTTTTCATAAAGGTGAGTCCACCAACCTAAGAGAGATGACGAAAGCTCTTAATTAACCATACTCTTCAAAAGTGCTCGAACATCTTCGTAGCTGTTTACACTAAACTTAGCAGCAGAATTTGAGCTCCCCACTTTGATGGTATAGGCTTCGGCCGGCATGGCTTTGAAGGTGTCTTCATCTGTCCAATCATCACCTGCGGCCATAATGAAATCAGCGCCTTCGTATCTCTTCATCCAATTGCGAGCCGCTCTACCTTTGTTAATTTCTGTGCTCTTAATTTCTACCACCATGTCACCTTCTAATACTTGTAAATTTTGATTGGAAGCCAAATACTTCAGGTGACTGGTGAGCTCTCTTGTTCTCAGTTCTCCAAGACCTGTTTCCACCTTACGGTAATGCCAAACTAAGGAGTAGTCTTTCTCTTCAATAAATGAACCCGGTGTACGCGCTACATAGCCATCAAGCACTTCACCTATTGCTTCTTTCCAGGCATCTGTTAGATTGGTTATGGTATGCCATTCTTCTTTGTGTCCTTTGAGCCATACGCCGTGCTCGCCGATGAGGTCTACTTTACAGTCTTTGAACCATTCACCCAGGGTAGTTTTATCCCTTCCGCTGATTATTACCACATGAGCTTTCTTTGTTAGTCCATTCACCAACTTATACAATTCCGGATCTGGCTTGGCAGCAGCAGGGTCACCAAAAAATCCTTGCAACGTTCCATCATAATCAAGAAACACCAATGGTTTCTTAGACTTTTTATAAGCCGAAACGACAGTCAAGGTGGACTTTTCGTCTAGTAGTTTTGTCGTTAGTGAGCGCTGTGCCTTTTTCACAAATTCCAGGCGATTCATGAAGAGGTCTACCCAGTGATAAATATTGTATCGCTTGATAGTGTTTTGCATCACAGTCATTCGCTGTACCTGCTCTTCTTCATCCATTTCCAACGCCTCACGAATGGCCTCCACCAATTGGTGCCGATTATTTGGGTTAATCAACAGTGCATCAGAAAGCTCCTTGGAAGCCCCTGCCATTTCACTCAAGATCAGAACACCTTTTTTATCAAGCTTGCTCGCAATAAATTCTTTACACACCAGATTCATTCCATCACGCATCGGACTCACCAAGCAAACATGAGCCATTCTATAAAAAGCAGAAAGCGCATGCAACGGAAATGATCTATAGAAATAATGGATTGGCGTCCAGCTGAGTCGCGAATATTTTCCATTTATACGCCCGACTAATAAATCAATTTCCTCTTTTAATTCCTTGTATTTGCCTACTTGATCCCGTGATGGTACCACCACCATGAGTATGGATACTTTCTCCAGATATTCAGGGTAGCGCTCAAGTAATTTCTCAAAGGCTTTGAGTCTTTGGGGAATCCCTTTAGAATAGTCCAAGCGATCAATGCAAAGGATCAATTTTTCACTCCCAATACTCGTTCGGTATCTTACTTCACGTTCAAGCGTTTCGGGCGCTGCAGCCACCTCAGCATATTTATCATAATCGATCCCCATCGGCAGAGCATCCGCCATGATCTGACGATTGTTGTAGTTGATATGCCCATGTTCATTGCCAATACCTGCCAGTCTACTCACAGAAGATAAGAAGTGACGCGTATCATCGTAAGTATGAAAGCCCAAAAAATCGGCACCAAGCATACCCAACAGCAATTCTCTTCTCCATGGCAACAACCTAAATGATTCATAAGATGGAAAAGGAATATGTAAAAAGAAGCCAATAGAGATATCGGGTCTTTCTGCTCTGACTAATGCAGGCAACAACAACAACTGATAATCATGAATCCAAATGGTATCGTTGGCGTTGGCATTTTTTAGTATCTGATCTGCAAATTTCTGGTTGACTGCTTTGTATGACTCCCAGTACTCTTGATTGAACTCCGAAAACTGATTGAAGTAATGAAAGTTTGGCCATAAGGTCTCATTTGAAAAACCTTCATAATAGAGTTCTATGTCTTCATCCGTTAAAAAAACGGGAGCCATATTTTGCTCTTTCAACTCTTTTATGGTTTGTGATTCTTCTTTCTCATTTAGAACAGCACCAGGCCAACCCAACCAAATGTTTTCTCCTTGTTTGTAAATGGAACCCAACCCGGTAGCCAGCCCTCCTTCGCTAGGAGTAAAGGCAAGGTTGCCATCTTCTTTGACTATTCTTACTGGTAGTCGATTTGAAACAATGATTGTTTTTGCAGATTGCTTAGCAGCCATATTCGTTTTTTGAAATTATAATGATACCAGCTCACAACCACTCCTGGAGGAATAGGAAGTTGCGAACGCAATTTTGTGTCTGAGAAAACACTTCTATCAGTTTTGGGTAAACTGGACTTAAAATTAACGATAAAAACTAAGTAGTGCGCGGATTCAATGTTAATAGATCAAAACTTCAGCTCTTTTGTCCAAATATTCTGCTATTCCATCAGTTTCAATAGAATTCAATTCATTCATAGAACCATTAGACTCTACCCATCTTCTGACTTTATCTGTGCCATTCAAAATATCGATGGGCAATAATTCTTCTTCATATTCATAGGGCGGTTGTTTCCATTGGAAATCCCTGCCTAAATGATGATAAAATTCACGACACATGATTTGTCCGACATGCCACGGAGAAAATTGAGTATAATCTGTCACATGAATTTGATAGCCGTGACAGACCTGACCGGTGTGTTTTTGAAATGTCGGCATAAATGAAACGGGTCTCAGAATAAACCCTGACAACCCTGCTGATTCAAAAGATTTTTGAAGCTGGTTCAACAAGTCATAATTGGCAATATTTGGATGACCAATAGTTTCTAAACTTTTGGTGGTGCCACGTCCTTCTGAAATATTCGTGCCCTCAAAAAGAACGGTCCCTACAAATGAAAATGCGGTTTCTGGATTGGGGAGATTGGGAGATGGCAACACCCAAGGCAGTTTAGTATCCCAAAAAAATTGGTCACGGGTCCAGCTTTCCATTTTGATCACGCGAAGTTCACAATCTATGTCCCAATGTTTCTTAGCCATTGACGCGACTTCTCCCATAGTCAGACCATGGCGCATAGGTAACACATGCCTTCCTACAAAGGACCGATAAGTCAGGTCAAGAATATTTCCTTCTATTTTTTCACCGCCTATTGGATTCGGTCGATCAAGGATAATCACCTCTACACCACATTCGGCACAAGCCTCCATCATATAGGTCATAGTGTAGATGTAGGTGTACACACGAGTACCTACATCCTGCAAGTCGACCAGCACATGGTCAAGGCCTTCCATCATTTGCCTGTTGGGTTTGCGCGTTTCAGAATACAGACTATAGACCGGCAATCCGTAGTACTCATGATTAAAGTGGCCCGACTCCACCATGTTATCCTGCACATCGGCGAATATTCCGTGCTGAGGTGAGAAGAGTTTTTTTAGTCTTTCTCCAAATATTGATTTAACCACGTCAATTCCATGATTATAATTGGAATCTATGGAAGCGGCATGGCACAGGTAGCCGACATTGCCTTTGATATCGGAATGGTTTTTTTTTAGTGATTCTAGTCCTGTGGTTACCATTAGCTTATTTTCTCTCTAAGATACCTAGCCGTATGATTATCTTCCAGTTTTACCATCTCTTCTGGTGTCCCTGCAAAACAAAGTTGGCCGCCATTATCGCCACCATCAGGCCCAAGGTCGATAATCCAATCCGCCGATTTTATAATTTCCATATTATGCTCAATGATTAACACCGAGTTGCCCTGATCTACCAATGCATTGATACTATCCAGCAGTTTCTCAATATCCTTGAAATGCAGACCTGTGGTAGGTTCATCAAAGATGAACAAGATCTTCTCTTTATTGGCAGATTGGCCCTTGCCAAGAAAGGAGGCCAGTTTCACCCGCTGTGCTTCACCTCCACTCAAGGAGTTAGACGACTGACCCAACTTCACATAACCTAGTCCCACATCATCCAAGGGCTTAAGCTTCGAGACAATAGCCTTTTGATCTTCGAAGAAAGTCAAACTCTCTTCGATACTTAGATCCAATATGTCAGCAATGTGTTTGTCCTTGAAGGTCACTTCCAGAATTTCTTCTTTGAATCGACGCCCCTTACATTCGTCACATGTCAAATGCAGGTCAGCCATAAATTGCATCTCAATTTTCACTTCACCTTCGCCCTGGCAAGTCTCGCATCGTCCACCGTCTACGTTGAAAGAGAAATGAGCCGGTTTTAAATTTCTCTGTTTTGCGGTAGGCTGGTCCGCATAAAGCTGACGGATGGCATCATAGGCTTTTACATAAGTAACTGGATTGGATCGTGAACTTCGCCCGAGTGGGTTCTGATCGATCATCTCCATGCGCTGGATCATTTTGTAGTCGCCATCGAGCTCGCTAAACTTCCCGGTTTCTTCTCCGGTCACACCTACAATCTTACCCAACGCTGGGTACAGTATTTTTCTGATCAGTGTAGACTTTCCAGATCCACTAACCCCAGTGACTACAGTCAAAACGCCTAAAGGAACTGATACATCGATTCGCTTGAGATTGTTTTCTCTAGCACCCAAAATGTCAATGCTATGTTTCCAGGGACGTCTGCGCGTAGGAGTTGGTATGAATTCAGTGCCATTCAAAAACCTGGCAGTAACCGACTCTTTCTCTTCCAAGATCGCATCCCAATCTCCTTGAAAGACCAATTCACCTCCGTGAATACCTGCAGCAGGCCCGATGTCGATGATTTGATCCGCACGCTTCATTACCTCCTCTTCGTGCTCTACCACAATCACCGTATTACCCAATCGCTTCAAGGTTTCCAGAACATTGCCTAGCCTAGCCGTATCTCTGGGGTGCAAACCAATACTAGGTTCATCCAAAATATACATGGAGCCGACCAGCGCACTTCCTAATGATGTAGCTAGTTTGATTCTTTGGTATTCTCCACCCGAAAGGGTTGAGGTCAAACGATTCAATGTCAAATACCCCAAGCCTACTTCCTTCATATAGCTCAATCGGTTTTGAATCTCCTTCAAGATTCTTTGAGCTACTTTAGTATCATAATCACTCAATTCCAATTCACTGAAAAAAACAAGTGCTCGGTCGATAGGCATCAACACCAATTCTGAAATGGCTTTGCCGCCTACCTTCACATAAAAAGCATCTTTTCTGAGTCGAGTGCCTTTACAATCCGGACATGTGGTTTTGCCACGATAGCGAGACAACATCACTCGGTACTGAATCTTATGCAGCTGAGATTCTATAAATGCATAAAAGGCATTCAACCCTTCGAACTGACCCTTACCTTCCCAAAGCAGGTTGTATTCCTCTTCGGTGAGGTCTTTCACTGGTCGGTGCAGTGGGAAGTCAATATCATGTGCCATATGGAGTAAGGGCTGTAGCCACTTCTTCATAGTCTCACTTCTCCAAGGCACTATAGCTCCTTCATAGACAGAGAGGTTTTTGTCAGCTATGACCAAGTCTGGATCAATGCCTAACACCTTTCCAAACCCTTCACATTTACGGCAAGCACCATAGGGGTTGTTGAAGCTAAACAGATTCACAGACGGTTCTTCGAAGGTCATTCCATCCAACTCGAATCGGTCTGAAAATTTTCTTGGCTCTCCATCTCTAAAATGAATATTGCAATCTCCATGCCCTTCGAAAAATGCCGTTTGAACTGAGTCAGACAACCGAAAGGTAGCATCTTCATCGTCCTTATTCACGCTCAATCGATCAATAAGAATTTCTACTTTAGTTGGATCAGTTTTTTCAGAGTCTAAATCTTCAATTTGCTCCACCTCTCCTCCCATGAGTACTCTCGTAAAGCCCTTACTCAGCAATATATTGAATTCTATATCTAATGTGCGGTCTGCTGCCAACGTCAATGGAGCCGTGACCATAAATTTAGTCCCTTCTTCATAGGCATGGACAGCCGCCACTACAGTGGATACGGTATCACGCTTTACCGGCTCACCACTTACGGGCGATATGGTTTGTCCAATTCTCGCATAGAGCAATTTGATATAATCATAAATCTCGGTGGTTGTACCTACGGTAGATCTTGGGTTTCTGGTATTAACTTTTTGTTCAATAGCAACAGCAGGAGACACACCTTTGATATAATCTACTTCTGGTTTTTCCATACGACCCAAGAATTGACGGGCATAGGAGCTCAAGCTTTCCACGTATTTTCTTTGACCTTCGGCAAACAGCGTGTCAAAAGCTAAAGATGATTTTCCGGAACCCGAAAGGCCGGTAACTACTACCAACTTATTTCTAGGAATGGCCACACTTAAGTTTTTCAGGTTATTGACACGTGCTCCTTTAATAATTATAAAGTCGCGTGGATCCAATTGATCAATATTTTTGGTTACCTGATTTTCTAGTGTTTCCGCCATCGTGTATTTGAGAAAAGTTATTGGGTTATTGGTAAATAGGTTATTTGATAAACAAGACTCGAATTATTACCCCAATAACATATTAACCAATCACTTATAATTCTTCATTTTGCTTGCGCAAAATGAAGAAATTAAGAGTCCGCAAAGATAGAGATACGGATGTCAAAAAGCACGCGATCAAAAAATATTGATTTTTTTACCGAACTTTGTCACAAACAAGGATTGATACTGTCCTTGTAATTAGGATTACAAACAATTGAAATGGAGATATTAATATTTATGTTGGTGATGTGGTATGGCGGTTTGTTTTTTCAGACCTTCTTCTTGCATCGCTATTCAGCGCACCAGAGTTTTACGATGTCAAGATTTGGAGAGAAACTTTGTTACTTTCTTACCTGGGTATTTCAAGGTTCTAACTATCTGAGTGCCTATGGTTATGGGGTAATGCACCGCATGCACCATGCTTATGCAGATACAGAAAAGGACGTGCATTCGCCTAAGTATGATGGCAATTTATTCGCTATGATGTGGCGAACGAAAACCACTTACTCTGCAATAACCAGTAAAAAAATGGAAGTTGAGGATAGGTTTACAAGAGATGTGCCTGAGTGGCCTGCATTCGACAGGTTTGCAAGGTCTTGGGTATCAAGATTGCTTTGGGGTACTGCCTACTTTGCCTTCTTTTTTACTTTTGCCACAGCTTGGTGGCAATGGATATTTTTACCGATGGCTTGGATGATGGCTCCTATTCACGGCGCAATCATCAACTGGTTTGCTCACGTTTATGGTTATGTGAATTTCAAAGTTGGAGATACCTCTAAAAACTTCCTTCCTTTTGATTTCTTGATGATGGGTGAAAGCTATCACAACAATCACCACAAGCATGGCAACAGAGCCAATTTTGGTGGTGTTCGTTGGCACGAAATAGATCCTACCTATTTAATTATGTGGGTCATGGATAAACTAGGAATGATTCATATTAAAAAATTGGAAGTATCTGTAAAAAGAGAGAGTTTCAAGAAAGCTGCTTAATTCAGTATTAGAAAATATTGAAAGCCTCGGTCGTTGATCGGGGCTTTTTTTATGACCATTCAAATCGTCAGTCCTCCGTTTAATCACATTGTCATTGGCAAATACAAAGTCCAATGCTTAAGTTACATTCAAAACCATTAATGTTTTAAAATGAGAAAAATACTAGGAATAATACTGTACCTAACCTCTGCCACTGCCATTGCCCAACAGAAAATAGCACCAGATGATTTGAATAGCGAATTTCACAAAGAAAGGAGAGCTGAGCTGCGAGCAAAAATGCCAGACAACTCAGTGGCCATCTTCTTCGCCAACCCGGTGAGAAATAGAGCCAATGATGTTTACTATATCTACCATCAAGACCCGAATTTCTATTATCTCACAGGACACAAAGAACCACACGGCGTCCTATTGATTTTTAAAGATGAGCAAAAGATAGATGGTGAGAAGCTCGATGAAATACTATTCGTCAGAGGCAGAGATGCGCTAAGAGAACTTTACGATGGGCCAAGACTTGGAAAAGATGGCGCAGCTGAAAAACTGGATGTTCAGGTAGCATTCGAAAATCCTGACTTTGAAGCCTTTAACATTGATTTTTCAAAGTTCGATAAAGTACTTTTTTATGACTTTCACAATGACGTAAGAAATACGAGAGAAGAAGGCGATCTTTATGACCTGATCGAGCAGTTCAAAGAGAAGGCTGGGTACAATCAAGGTGATTTGGCTATTGAGCCACAAAAAAACAACCTGGATGTAGTCACTCTGGATACTTTGATGCGTGAATTGAGAGGGATCAAAACCGAAGAAGAACTCGACCTGGTTCGTAAGGCAGTAGACATTTCTACCATCGGACAAGTAGAAGTGATGAAGGCGATGCGACCTGGGATGTCAGAAGCTGAGATTCAAGGCATCCACGAGTTTGTGTTCAAAAAGTATGGTGCCGAATACGAAGGTTATCCAAGTATAGTAGGCGCGGGTAACCACGGCTGTATCCTACACTATATCGACAACTACAAGCCTGCCATCGAAGACGGTGAACTGATCCTAATGGATTTGGGTGCTGAGTATCATGGCTACACGGCCGACGTGACCAGAACTATTCCCGTGAACGGAAAATTCACCAAAGAACAAAAGTTGATTTACGATTTGGTCTATGAGGCGCAGCAAGCAGCAGCGGATTCTTGCAAAGCAGGGATTCCGTTCTCGGTGCTTTACGAAACCACCAAAGAAATTGTAAATAATGGTTTGGTAGAGTTAGGGCTGTATGAAAGTACAGCTGATGAAGATGTAATCAACCCTGAAACTGGAAGAAACAGATACTACCCTCATGGCTGCTGCCACCACATCGGTCTGGATGTGCATGACAAAGGCATGTACGGCAACCTGGAAGAAAACATGACCATCACGATCGAGCCTGGCATCTACATTACAAGCGGAAGTCCAACTGACCAAAAGTGGTGGGACATTCCGGTGAGAATCGAAGACGACTATTTGATCACCAAAGATGGCTGCGAACTGCTATCAGATAAAGCCCCTCGCAAATCAGAGGAGATCGAAAAGCTAATGAAAGAGGAGAGTATTTTTACTGATTACCAACTGCCTGAATTGAAGTCCGGAGAATAATATTAGACGAATACATAAAGTGATTCGTTTTCCCAATCAGTGCGATAGATTTTCAGATTGTCACACCGATTTTTTTATTTATCCTCGTTAAAAAGTTCTTTCAAAATGGTTTTCCCTGTTTTGAAAGTGGAAAATGGCTGTTAAATTACTTTATCAAGCTAAACCTACTTAGGACAACCATGCACACTAGAAACATCTTAATCTTGACATTAATTCTGATCAGTTGTAAAGTGAAGCAGGCAGGGTTTATTCCAATGCACCATGACGAATTTATAGAAACTACAGCCGAACGATCTTTTGAATTGGAAAATTCATTGACTGGAGATCTAATTCGTTATCAACCAAGTTATGACTGCACGAACGACACAATCACATACAATTCAACTTATATAATCAAACTTGTGAACGAAGATACAATTACTGTATATTCTCCATGCGATCAGCAAAAACTCAAACTTGGAGCCATGCTCACAATAGAAAAAGCAAAACTAGATATAGGATTCATTCAACAATCAAAAAGAGAGATCGTTCAACAGTTCCCCAAAAAACACCCAAATTATCCATATTGGGAATGTATTTCCTGCAAATTCCCTAACACAGTTGGAATAGTGACAGCTCTCTAAAATCGTGTAAGTACGAGACTAATCCTACTTGGTCGTATTTCAAATGCCTTATAAGATTAAGAACGCATCACAGATGCCCTCAAGCTTTAAAATAAAAATCCTCACGCAAACACAAAAAGCTGTTCACCTTCCCAAGCGACCTGATAGATTCCGAGCCCTCCACATCGGTTTTCACACTCCTCTCCTGAGGTCAAATTAAACCGATAGCTATGCCAGGGACAAACCACTTCACCCATCGGGTTGATTTTTCCTTTGCTCAGATCATCGCCCAGGTGTGGACACTCCTTTTCAAAAGCAACAAAGCCTGTTCTAGTATTTGCCAAACAGATTTCTAGTTTACTTATCCGAATCCTTTTGATTTGATTGAGTGGAATGACACTTTCTGCCTGCTCTTTAGATTCAAATACTAAAACTTTATCCATTAGGGTAAGTTAATGGTTGATTGGTTAATAAGTTATTAGGGATTTGAATTGTCCATTTCAATACCTCGCTCATCATTCTCAATTTGCGTATGAGCCAAGACTGTCTCAAAAGCCCAAAACCTCTAAGAGTTGTCACATTGAGCCTCGTCGAAATGTTATCTGCCTCTAGCAGCAAGGCTTCGAGTACTCGGGCGGCGATCCGCTCAGCCTGACAATTAATACGGACCTTAGTGACAGTCTCTTTATTTGGTACCATTAACGTCAAAACATAGCACAAAGAATAAACTTGACAATGTAAGGCTAATAACTTTTTAACTTATAACTTTTCACTTTTTACAAGCCAACGGCATTAACACTCCCTATGAACTGTCAAAGAAAGAAATTCAACCTCAATAAAAAATTTGCCTATCTGAACTGTGCTTATATGGCCCCGTTACTTAAGAAAGTAGAAAAAGCAGGCATAGAAGGCATCAAAGCTAAGCGTCAGCCCAACAAGGTAAGTGGAGCCGATTTCTTTAAAGATGCCCAAACCTTGCGCGCACTGTATTCAGACTTGATTAACAACCCCGAGCCAAACAGAATCGTGATGATACCCTCCGTATCTTATGGTATCGGTAATGTAGTCAACAATCTACCCGTCCAAAAAGGGGAGAACATTGTTATCACCAAAGACCAGTTTCCAAGCAATGTATATCCCTGGAAAAGTCATTGCGAAAAGCATGGCGCCGAGTTAAAGCTCGTAGCAGCACCTGACACAGTAGAAAACCGAGGCAAAAAATGGAATGAAGATATTCTACAAGCCATAAACTCAAAGACAAAGGCCGTAAGCCTGGGGCATGTACATTGGGCAGATGGAACCTTGTTCGAATTGAAGGCCATTCGCAAAAAATGTGATGAAGTAGGGGCAGCACTAATTATTGATGGCACACAGTCTGTTGGTGCTCTACCCTTCGATATACAAGAAATTAAACCTGATGCGTTAATCGTAGCAGGATACAAATGGCTACTAGGCCCCTACACCAGTGGGCTGGCTTACTACGGACCAAGGTTTGATGACGGAGAGCCCATAGAGCAAAACTGGATCAACCGATTGAATAGTGAGGACTTTGCCAATCTGGTCAACTACCAAGATCAGTACGAAGCAGGTGCGCTGCGCTATGGTATGGGGCAACAAAGCAACTTCATCGCGAATCCTATGCTGATCGCATCCATCAAAGAAATTCGAAAATGGGGAGTAGATAATATTCAGCAATACTGTCAAGAACTGATTCAAGAGCCCTTGGAGGAAGTGAAAGATCTTGGCCTCTATGTGGAAGATGAGACAGCAAGAGGGTCACACCTTTTTGGCATTAAATTTCCAAAAGAAAAAATGGAAGACCTTGCCACCTCACTCAAAGTAAATCGAGTGAGCGTATCTACCCGAGGAGAATTCATTCGAGTATCTCCGCATGTATACAACGACGAAAGGGATATGAAGAAACTACTTCAAGCACTGAAAACAACACTGTAATTCGTTACTTGCGAGACTCTATTCAGCCAGCAATCACTAGCAACATGATGAGCATATAAGAAATCAAACTAATAGCAACTCTAACGTATTTTTTGAATGTCATGATTTAAGCAGATTGCATGATACACGAAACGGTTTGATAGACTTCGAGCCAAGCTGACTCGACTTCTTCGTTCCAATTTTCTTGAAGCTCTTCTTTGAGAGAATACATGAGTGCTGTAGCCGCCATGTTGTAGTGTTCTGATTTGATTCCATAATTCACATGTCTTCTACCCATGCTTCTCACGAGTGGAGCCAACACATCAAGAGTGTTTAGTCCTTTCACCACTGTGGCCAACATTTCCATCATTCTTCTACCCTGCTCTTTCATGTTTCCTTTGAACAGCGGCTTGAGTTCAGGACTCATCTCAAACAATTTGGTGTAGAAAATTTCAGCGGCCTCATCTGCCTTTGGTTCTACTATCCAAAATGTAGCTCTTACGAGCTTTTTGTTATAAGGAGTAATTGATGTTGTGTTTGTCATGATTTTAAATTTTAGTGGGAAAAATTCGGAGTACCGGCATCTCCAATACTCCGATGTAAGCATTTTCTCATATTAAAATTGTAGTACAAACCTAGATGCCTCCTCTCTGGATTACTATGGGTGTTGACAAGGACGGGCTTTTTTTATGACAGGAAATAAACTGACGTTTGACAGGAAGAAGAAAGGAGATCGCTACTTTAAGAAAATTAAGGCATAAAAAAACCGGCGTATGCCAGTTCAGCTGAGGCTTCCTGTTGGTAAAACCCCTGTCGCGACGATCTACTTTTGCTTGGTCATCCCCGCTGTGTCTTTGGTAGCTGCACGACTGCAACCATTTTCTAACTCAAAGAACGCAAATGCTTTTGAGAATGTTCTTTTTTCAATATTAAGTTTAAGTTAATTCCTTGCTTTTTCTGGATCGGTTGATTCTCCCTGATTTTTCACTATTCCAATTCTTTAATTCGGTTTTATAGAAAAAAATAAAATTTTATTCTATTTGGAGTGGGTGCTAGCCTACAATCATCTGTATATCTATACAAGCGCGGACAACCGTGCCTATATCTATATCAACTAAAATAAATTTACCATGAAAAAATCATTACAAATGATTGGGGGCATGCTCTTTCTAAGCCTGTTCTTACTCTCCGGGCAAGTGTATGCCCAAGAAACCATCAACGGAACCGTGACAGATGACGGCGGAGACCCGCTACCGGGTGTAACCATCGTGATCAAAGGAACAACCAAGGGAACTTCCTCCTCTGTCGATGGCAGCTTTAGTCTGAATGTTGAAAGTCTCCCAGTACAGCTCGTAGTGAGCTCAGTGGGATTTGAATCTCAAGAAGTAGCAGTATCATCATCGTCACAAGAGGTGTCGGTAGCCTTGGTAGAAGGCCTAAGTCTCAACGAAGTTGTGGTAACAGGTAACCGTACCAAGCCAAGAACAGTGTTGGACTCTCCCGTTCCTATAGACAACATTGGTGTGGAAGAATTGAGAGGGAGTGGACAACCAGACATTCAAAGAATGCTAACTTTTACTGTTCCTTCCTTCAACTCTCAGAATCAGGCCATTTCAGATGCTACGGCTCACTATGACCCTGCAGATTTAAGAGGATTAGGCCCAAGTAGAACACTCGTATTGGTTAATGGAAAAAGAAAAAACCAAAGTGCTCAAGTCTACCTAAACAGAACACCAGGTAAGGGTGAAGTCGGGATTGACTTGAAAAGTATTCCTACAGCTGCGATCGAAAGAGTAGAAGTACTTAGAGATGGAGCATCTGCACAATATGGATCTGACGCTATCGCAGGTGTTATCAATATGATCTTGAAAAAAGATGTAGAATACTCCACACTTAGTGCACAAACAGGCATCACTTCCAAGGGTGACGGATTCAATTTTGGTGCAGATTTCAACTCTGGCTTCAATTTTGGCAATGGTGGTAATATCAACATGACGCTGGGCTACTATACCCAAAAAATCACCAATCGTGCTGGTAAGTTTGATGTTGTCAATGAAGATTATGGTGGATCAGCCCCTAATCCTGGCGACTACCCTGGCGGTAGTACAGATCCAGACTATGTCCAAGATTTGGCGGTTCATGATTCTTATGTGGCATGGGCCACTGAACACCCTGATGCAAATATGACAGTGGGTCAACCTGAAATGGAGCAATTCGACTTATTCGTAAATATGAGTCACCCTATTGGCAAAAATTCTGAGTTCTATTCATTCAATGGATATACTACTAGAACAGGAAAGAGTTTCGCATACTACAGAGCTCCATATTGGAGAAGAGATGTAGCAGATGCACTTTTCATAGCCGCTCGCCCAGAAGACTTTGTAGGCTATCAGCCAACTTTCGAAACTCAAATCCATGATAACCTAAACTCCTTAGGTTTTAAATTAGGACTTGGCGACAACTGGATAGCAGATATCAGTGCTACATATGGATCAAACAGAGTAGCCTATACTGTGAATAACTCTGTGAATAGAGATTACCTGGCCGATCACGGTACTTCGCCGAGAACCTTTCACCCTGGAGGGTATAGATTAAGCAACGGAATTGGAAACCTTGATATTTCAGGTGCGGTATCTGATGCACTTTCCTTAGGGTTTGGTGCGGAATACAAGAAAGAATTCTTGACAGGATACCAAGGCGACCCTCTTTCTTACTATGGAGCAGGATCCGATTCTTTTGCTGGGATCAAGCCTGAAGAAGCTATGGATGAATCTCGTTACAATGTGGCCTTGTACGCACAGGCTGATTATGACATCACCGATGATTTATTAGTTGCAATAGCTGGGAGATACGAAGATTTCTCAGATTTTGGAGATAACTTTTCATATAAGGCAAGTGCAAGGTATAAGCTAGCGGATAAAGGGGCCATAAGAGCATCTTACAGTACTGGGTTTAGGGCACCAACATTGCATCAGAGACATTTGACCAATACACAATATATCATTGTAGCTGGATCGTCCGAACCATTGCTGCAAGGAACACTGGCTAACAATCATCCGGGTGTAGTAGCACTAGGCGTGCCAAGTCTCTTCGCTGAGACCTCTCAAAACATCTCTGCCGGTATTACCTATCAGATTAATAGAAATTTTTCTGCTTCTGTGGATATTTATCAGATTAAAGTTGATGACCGTGTGTTGTTTTCTTCACAAATTAGTACACAGGATGGAAATTTGGATGGTTCAGACCCAGTTGAGCAGATTCTTATCGACAATAATGTAGTAGCCGTTCAATTCTTTATCAACGCAGGTGACACCAAAACTACTGGAGCTGATATTGTATTAAACTATGACTCTTTTGATAAATTCAGAGCCACATTAGCCATGAACTTTAACAGGACTGAGATTGACGCCATTACCACTCCACCACTTTTGCAGCAACATGGCTATGATATATTTGATACACAAGAGCAGGGACTAATTACTAACTCAAGGCCTAAAAGTAAAATAATCCTAAACATGAGTTATGATGTTAGTGATTTTACTATTGGCTTAACTAACACTATGTTCGGAGAAGTTACCATTACCCCTCCAGCCAATGACAATACTGCTCAAGCGCAGGCCTTGTCATCCAAAGTCGTTACAGATTTGAGTCTTGATTACAAATTAGGAGCTAATTTAAATTTATCAGCTAGAGTAAATAACCTATTTGATGTATATCCTGATAAAACCAATGCAAATACAAATACTGCACAGGCAGGTACTAGGTTTACATATTCTTCAGAGGTGCAGCAAATGGGTCAGTTTGGAACAAACTTCAGATTAGGATTCAATTATAGATTTTAAAGAAGAGTAAAGTTGAGTAATTAGTTAGTAGTAAAAGGGGTCACTCTAGTGACCCCTTTTTTTATCTCAATTTCCTTTCCCAATAATTGGCCTCCCGGTTGGCATCGATTTTGGATTTGCTTTGCTTAATTAAATCACTTACTTCACCCTGTGAAGTAAAATGATAACTTCCGCAATCCCTGCATTCATAAACATTGATGGGGCCACTGTTGTCATTGTGATAATGGCGCGAGCGATGCTCAATCAAAGCTTCTTCAGCCAGCTCCCTGGTATCATAGCAAACCTTGTTGGTTACGCATTTCATTTGGTTAGAGCGTTTCTTTTAACCAACGGAAAAACTCACGCTGCCAGACAATTCCATTTTGAGCCGATAACACCCAGTGGTTTTCATTAGGAATGTAGATCAATCGACTCTTAATGCCTAACAACTGAGCTGCCTGATAAGCTTCTAATCCCTGCCCAATAGGTACGCGATAATCTTTGCCTCCTTGTACGATCATAATGGGGGTATCCCAGTTTTGTACAAACTCAATAGGGTTGAATTCAGCGTAAGATTTTTGGGCGGCTTCATTATCCTTTTCCCAATATGGACCACCTATTTCCCAATTCACGAAGAACATTTCCTCGGTTGTGCCATACATACTTCTCCAGTTGAAAATGCCGTCATGAGATATAAATGTTTTGAACCGCTTGTTGTGCATGCCTGCCAGATAAAAAACCGAATACCCGCCATAGCTAGCCCCAACAGCACCTAGCCTGTTTTCATCTACAAACGGTTCTTTAGCCAACTCATCAATCGCAGAAAGATAGTCTTGCATATTCTGTCCACCATAGTCTTTGCTGATTTGATCATTCCATTCTACGCCATGACCATACATACCTCTTCGGTTCGGTGCTACCACAATGTAGCCTTGAGCCGCCATGATTTGAAAGTTCCAACGATAAGAATAGAACTGCGAAAGTGCGCCATGCGGCCCACCCTGACAATACAACAGCGTAGGGTACTTTTTTGTGGGATCAAAATTAGGAGGGTAGATCACCCAAGTCACCATTTGCTTGTTGTCAGTAGTGGTGACCATTCGCTTTTCTATCTTGCTCAGCCCTATACTATTATACACCTCGTCATTCACGTGAGTAAGCTGCTCCATGCTGCCATCGCTCAGGTCTACGCTGTACAATTCGGTGGCATGATTCATATCCGTTCTAGTCACAATCATTTGCTTACCTGCCTGTCCCACAATACTTGTCACGTCGAACTGCCCTTTAGTGATTTGTTTTACAACAGGTTGCTTCTTTGATTTGCCTGGATAGTCCACAGCAAACAAATGCTTTTCTCCACCAAAAGGAGCTATGAAATAAATGGTCTTACCATCTACAGACCATTTGAAGCTATCAGGCGATCCGTCCCAATTTTCTGTTAAATTCTTTTTGCCAAACCTATCAGAAATGATAATATCAATTTTATCTGCTTCATTTCCATCCGTTTTCATGCTCAACCAAGCCAGTATTCCAAATTTGGAATAGGCAGGGCTGTTGTCATAGCCCATCATTCCTTTAGTCAGGTTGGTTGTCGTTTGCGTGTTGAGATCGTAAGAATATATATCTGTATTTGTACTCACCGTATAAGCGGCGCCCGTCTTGGTTTTCGTTACGTAAAGTATCTTACCACCTTTATGACTCCAGGTGTAATCTGACTCATCGCCAAACGGTTTTGTCGGGCTATGAAAGGTTTTGTTTTTCATGATATCCACCTCGTTCGACCCATCTACATTGCTCATAAATACATGATTGTAAGAGCCATCTGCCCAGGTATCCCAATGTCGATACATCAGATCATTGTAGATCTGCACCTCAGATTTATCTAGTTCGGGATAGTAGTCTTTTCCTGTCACACTATAGATTTTTACTGGACGGTGATAGAGTTTATACTTCCCATTGGGGGAAATACTTGGGTCTGCTATAAGGCTGTACGGATCAGCTATTTTCTTTGCACTTCCTCCACCAAGAGGAATTGAATAGTATGCTGTATTACCTTCATTGGCATTCACATCATATCTAGTGACAGTATAAACAGCAGTCTTGCCATCAGTGGATATTCCGACACCACTTACTCGCCCTAAACTCCAGAGCAATTCAGGTGTCATGGCATTTTGTGCGAAAGCAGTTTGAATGAGAAGAGAAATGCAAATAAAGGAAATAAACTTTTTCATAGCATCTTGGATTTTGCTGGCAATTTACAAAATACAGACGCATTTGGGGGTTAGTCAATTAATTTTTGTCTTATCACAGAATACACGAGCTGGTTACAGCTATGCAATAGATTATGATGAAGTCTCATTTCTGGTTAATTACTTTATTCGCAACCCTTTCTTTAAGCTTTACAGACCCGAGTAAAAAATCGGCGCCGGAAAAAGTGAAGCAAGTATTTGAAGCGACAAGAAATATTGAAACACTCAAATATGAATTGATTCGTTCAGAACGAATTAATGGAACGTATTTAGAAAATCATGTGTCTATCAAGATGCATAGAAGGCCCTACAAAATTTATATCAAAGAGCTGGCCCCTAATACCGGACTGGAAGTTTTATATCCACACCCCTTAGACGACAACAAAGCACTAGTAAACCCTAATGGATTCCCTTGGGTGAACTTGAAACTGGACCCCAATGGGGAATTGATGAGAAAAGATCAACATCATACGATTCTTGAAGGAGGTTACGACTACGTGGTTTCAGTAATGGAGTATTTGTTCTATAAGCACAAGGACGGAATTACAGAATTGCTCAACGACCATGGAACAGGAAGCCTAAATGGCCAACCTTGTGAAATCATCTCTATGGTCAATCCAAATTTTACCTATAACAGTCATGTCGTTAAGAAAGGTGAAAGCATTTCTAGCATTGCTTTGAAAAATAGACTCAATGAGTACATGATTTATGAGAAAAACAAAGGGGTCAGCATATTTGGGCAAGTGAAAGAAGGAGATGTCATCCAGTTGCCTTCCGACTATGCCGCCAAAATGGTTTTGTTTATTGATCAGAAGAGACAGATTCCGCTTAAACTCGAAGTCTACGACGAAAAAGGGCTATTTGAAAAATACGAATTCAGAAATGTAGAAATTAACCCTCAGCTATCGGAGGAAGAATTTTCTGATGGATACACTGCTTATAGTTTCTAAAAAAGTTTCCACTCGGAAATCTGCTGAATGAAGCTAGCTAAGACTCTCGGCTCCATCACTACGCTAAAAACCAATCCGAAAACTGCTCCAATCAAATGAGCATCGTGATTCACATTATCAGAAATGTTCTTACCTTTAGTATAAGAGTAGATCAGATAAAGCGCTCCAAGAATAAATCCCGGAATACACAAAAAGCCATATAGACAAATGTCATTGGTTGGGAAAAACAGAATACTGCAAAACACTACTGCTGCTACACCTCCCGAAGCCCCCAATGAATTATAGTAAGGGTGGTCTTTGTGCTTCAACAAGGAAGGCAAATCTGAAATGACAATACCTAGTAGATAAAAAACAACAAAGTAGATACCACCTAGATCTCCTTTCAACGCCATGAATATTTGCTCTACCAATCGGCCAAAAAAGTAAAACGTAAACATGTTGAATCCAAGATGCGCCCAGTTGGAATGAATGAAACCACTAGAGATAACTCTGTACCATTGCCCATGCCTCAAAATAGCCACAGGGTTCATGGTGAGTTTGTACTGTAGGTTGTGGTTTTGAAAACCCATGTAGCTTACTACTACATTGATTATGATAATGAGGATGGTCCAGGACATATATAATATTTAATGATCACGTGCGATCAGTGCATCAGTGAATTCACGAAGCGGGGCTATATTGTATTCGCTTTTTTCCAAAGCATTGAGTTGATCGAATCCTTTTTCGAAATGGTCATTCATGGCCTTTTCGGCTATGGCTTCAATGTTCAGGTCCGCATAGATCGCCTTCATCTCATTTACCTTTTTGTCTGGGTCTATGTCTTTATTGGCCAAAAGATTATGAAGATCCAATTTTTGATTACCCTCTGCGAGCTCAATGGCTTTGATCAACAGCAGGGTTTTTTTATTGGCAATAATGTCGCCTCCCACCTGCTTACCGAATTTCTGAGCGTCTCCATAGACATCCAACAAATCGTCTTTCAGCTGAAAGCCAATGCCGATGTTGACTCCAAAATCTCTCAAGTGCCGAGCATCCTCTTTAGACATTCCTCCTAAGAGGCCTCCCAATTCTAAACTAAATCCCAACAACACTGCCGTTTTCAGTCTTATCATTTCGAGGTAATCCGCTTCACTCACTGACGAGGTCTCCTCAAAGTTCATATCCAACTGTTGGCCCTCGCACACTTCTATGGCACATTGGTTGAACAGTCTAAGGATATATTTGAAGTCTGAATATTCTGCTCTCATGAGCAAGTCATAGGCCATCACCATCAGTACATCACCAGATAGGATCGCTATATCTTTATTCCACTTTTTGTAAACGGTGGGTTCTCCTCTACGCAAAGGGGCTTCGTCCATGATATCGTCATGAATCAAAGTGAAATTATGGAAGAGCTCAATGGCTAATGCCGGATCAATGATTTTTTCCCAATCCTCTTTGCTACACAAATAACCCATGATAGCCAAAATAGGGCGCATGCGTTTCGCCCCTAAGCTCAAGGTATAATGAATAGGCTCATAAAGCTCCTTGGGCTCTTTTCCCAAATCTAATTCGAGCAATCTTTCACTAAGTTTTTGTTGAAAGATTTTAATGTCTTTAGTCATGGTCTACAAATTCCAAGTCAATGGTTCTACGGTCGATGTCAGTGTCTACCACCATCACCGTCACTTCGTCGCCCAAAGTAAACATCCTTTTGTTTCGTTTGCCAATCATGCGAAAGTTCTTTTCATCGAATTCATAGAAGTCATCCGTCATAGAAGACGTTCTAATCATTCCTTCACATTTGGTTTCGGTGATTTCTACAAAAATACCCCACTCGGTAACTCCTGAGATTATTCCTGCAAATGGACGATTTTCAGCCATCGCCATAAACTCAACTTGTTTGTATTTTATGGAGGCTCTCTCCGCATCAGCTGCTCTTTTTTCTCGTTCTGAAGAATGACGGCACAACTCATTATATGGATCTATCTTAGGAGACTTTCCTCCTTCCAAGTAATGCTGAAGTAATCGATGTACCATGACATCCGGATATCTCCTGATCGGAGAAGTAAAATGCGTATAGTGTGGAAACGCCAAACCAAAGTGACCTTTCGGTTCTGTGGTATACACTGCTTTCGACATGGTTCGTATGGCCAATGATTCTAACACATTTTGCTCTGGCTTACCATGAATGTCGTCCATCAGGGTATTCAAATTATCTGCAACGTCCTTACCCGGATTCATACGATGACCAAACTTAGCAGCGAACTTAGAGAATGTCTCCAGCTTTTCGGGGTTAGGGTCATCATGTGTTCTGTAGACGAAGGTATCGTCACCTTTATGTTTGTTGAATACAAACTCGGCTACTTTTTTATTGGCCAAGAGCATGAACTCTTCCACCAGTTTATGCGCATCTTTTCTTTCTTTTGGGAAAAGTCCTATTGGTTTTCCGGTTTCATCCAGTTTGAATTTAACCTCCACGGTTTCAAAACCAATCGCACCTTTTTTGAATCGTTTGTCTTTGAGCTGATGCGCCAGCCCGTTCAGCAAATTAATTTCTTCCTGAAAATCTCCCTTGCCAGATTCTATTCTTTCTTGTGCCTCCTCGTAGGTAAACCGTCTATCCGAGTAAGTGACTGTACGGCCGAACCATTGGTTTTTGATTTCTGCTTTTGGCGTAATCTCAAACATGGCTGAGAAAGTCAACTTCTCCTCCTTTGGTCTGAGAGAGCAAAGCCCATTAGATAATTTTTCGGGAAGCATTGGGATTGTTCTATCTACGAGATACACCGAAGTGGCTCGATTCACGGCCTCATCATCCAAGATCCCATCTTCTTCAACATAATGGGATACATCGGCAATGTGCACGCCGATTTCATAGTTGCCGTTTTTCAGATATTCTACTGAAATCGCATCGTCAAAATCTTTTGCGTCTTCCGGATCAATCGTGAAAGTGGTCACACCACGAACGTCTCTCCTCTTTTTGATTTCTTCTTTTGGAACTTCTACAGGAATTTTTTCTGCAGCTGCTTCTACATTCTTAGGAAACCGAAAGGGCAACTCAAACTCTGCCATGATCGAATGAATCTCCGTCTCATGATCTCCCGCTTGGCCTAGTACTTCAACTACTTGCCCCACGGGATTTTTTTGTTTGCCGCCATGCCAGTCTTTGATTTTCACCAGCACTTTGTCATTTGTTTTGGCTTTGCCAATTTTCTCTGGGTAGATAAAAATGTCGTGATAGATCTTTCTGAAGTCAGGAACTACAAAGGCATAATTAGGTAGTACTTCGATCTTTCCGACAAACTCTGTTCGCCCTCTGGATACAATTTTTGTTACTACACCTTCCGGTCGGTTGCCATGTCGACCGCCACTTTTAATTCTTACAGATACTCGATCACCGTTGATGGCGCCTTTCAGATCATCGGTTTTCACCCAAATGTCCTCTTCCTCACCTTCACAGATGACATAAGCAAACCTACGATTCACGTGATCGACTACGCCTTCCAGTCCGGAAGCCGTGTTAGTTTTTCTAGATCGGAACGATCCATTTCTGAGTTGCTCTACTGTGCCTTCTTGCTCTAAGTCGAGCACAAAGTTGAGGCCTTCTTTTTTTGCCAGTTTGTCCCTCAAACCAGCCTTGCTAAATATTTGTTTGACCGTAAAGGCTTCTCCGGGGTTCTCATCGAACAGTCCGGCTACTTGCGTTCTTACAGCGTCTATGTTTAGTACTTTTTTTGTGCGGTTAATTTTCCGCCTCTTTTCTTTTTTCTTCTTCGCCATTATGGGAATATAATAAGATGTGATTGGAGTCTTGCTCAATCCTAACAAAGATACGGGGAAGGGTGAGAATCTTTCTTATCGGATATGATCTTATGATGATCATTTTGCTTTCATCGAAAGCATTTGCCAGGCTTGGCTCCACTCGAATGGTTAATAATAATTTTCACAAAGGTAGGCAATTAATTCTTAGTCCTACAAATGCGGTAACGAGACGGGGTAGGTTTGGGTTGTGGATAGTCACATTAGGTTGATCCAGTTGGTCTTGTGACCAACTGGCTTCTGTTGTTAAAGTCTTCTTAAGTATAAGCTGTCCTTAACGACTTGTTCGTGACAACACCAACAAGGACGAAGTAGCTTCTTCGAGTCCTTGAGCTTTGCTAGAAACAAGGACGATCGCGATATAGCCGCTTACTTTTTGATAGTTGTGATGTACCGCAACTGCCAGTTGATTTTAAATTCCTCTTCAAAACGAAAACATAGCAACTTTTCTGCTTCATTTTTAATCAAATTCAATGTGGCGCCGCTAATACCAAACAATAATTGCAAATACCTCAGGGCCACTTCTTCATCTTCACCAAGATTCCAGGTGTAGTTTTCTAGTTTGTTGGAAACCAATTCGAACTGCTTAGGAAATTTATCAATAAGGGATGCAGAAATGAAGTTTCCCTTATGGCCTATGGGATTATGTTTGTCTACAAAAACATTAAGAAATTCATCCTGTTCGCTGTCTCGTTCAACATCACAGCAAATAAACGCTCCTTCCTTTTTAAGCACTCTTAATGTTTCGTCAAAAAATAAGATTCTCATTTTGTTCTCCACATGATGCAACGCAGCACAACAAGTTACTATATCGACCTTTGAATTTTCAAATGGTAATTTGTCCCAGGTACATAGTGTACTATTGCTATAAGAAGCAAAAACTTCAGAGGTTTCTAAAGGCTTGAAATTAACTGTATTTGGCAAATACTGTTTGAGATATCCTCCTCCACTAGGTATGTCTACCACTACCGCTTGCTTTGACGGTTTATAAAAATTGAAAAGGTTTTCAAATTCTGTAGCTCGAGCTTGAGGCAAGAGCCTCATGGCCTCATCATATGAATTTCCTCTGGCATTAAATATATCTTGGTAACTGTCTAGGTTCATAAAGCTATGGTCACTTACAATTGATGAGAAAATCAAAAATAAGAATTACTAGTTGATGAGCGAAAATATTTTAGTTCTCCCTTTTTTTGTTGCCATTATCAAATTTTTAAGCTGTCAAAAATGTAAATATCAAAAGGCCACAAGCTTGCCTTGTATGGATTTCTATTTACATTCAATAGGTAGAATGCAATCCCATTTTGTTGCCTTCGGAATCGATGAATATGGCAAAAAAACCACTTTCATCAGCGTGGGGCGTTTTAGGTATCAACACGTTTCCTCTATTGGCTTTAATCTTGTCAAGAATGATTTGAAGGTCAGAACCCCCATTCAAATAAATTGTTACTCCGGCTGATGAGGGTAGATAACCTTCTCCTTTCATCAAAACTCCGGTTACCACCTGGTCTTCATATGGGAAAAGGCCCATTTCGATTCCTGGAAATTCCATCTTTTCAATATCAATGTCTAAAATGGTCTGGTAAAAATCGATGGCGCGAGTAATATCCGTTGCAGGAATTTCAAAAATAGAAACAAAGCTATTCATGTCTTTTGTAGTGTTTGTCGATGACTCCATATTTTGGCCTTTTGAATGAAAAGTTGCCATACAGCAGATCATCATTGCAGTGAAAAATATCTTCATACTTATTAGTTGTTTTGTTGAAACAAAAGTATGTGCCTGGCTAGAAGTAAAATTGTAAAAGTGCGACGTCCGGTCTATTTGTAGAACAAAGAGAAAAGTACCATATTTTCATTTCCTAAAATCTCCCTGGGGGGTCACTATGAGGGCCCAGTTGGTCTTATGACCAACTTGCTTGTTTTATTAAGGTCTTCATTGATTAAGTATAAGCTGACCTTAGTGACTTGTTGGTGACAACACCAACAAGGGCGAAACTAAGAGTAAAATTGTAAAAGTGCGACGTCGAGTCTATTTGTAGAAGAGAGAGGAAAGCGCCATATTTTCATTTCCTAAAAACTCCTTGGGGCTCACTCCGGTAAATTCCCTGAAGTCTTTAATGAAATGGGCTTGATCATAGTATTCACTTTCGTACGCGATGTTGGTTAGGTTTTCTCCTTCTTCGTTTAGCATCATTTTTAGGGCACTTTGAAGTCGAATCACTTTGCCCAATTGCTTTGGACTGATGCCGATTTGTTTTACAAAGTTTCTTTCCAATTGTCTCCTTTTGGATGGGTCTTGTTTGAGAATACTACTTATTGAAGAACTCCCTTTTCTTGATAGGAGTGTGTCTATGGTTGTTCTAACAATATGATCGACCATTGGTTTTTCGGAAAGCCTACTCAATAGAAAACCTTCGATGATCTCTATCCTTTGTCGGACGTCCTTGGCTTCAATTATTTCCTGAGTTAGCTTTATAGCCGTTTTTTGGTCAAACAACTTTTCTATCGGTGTTTCCTTGTTGGCCAAGGATTTTATAGGTACAGCAACGAAATTGGCGAACCCGTAGGGATAAAAACTAACAGCAAAGGTATTAACATAGCCGGTCGGCTCGATGTAAAAAGACTCAACGGTTTGTCCCAGTACCATGGCACGCGGTTGGAGGATGAACGAATCTTCGGAAGTGTACCGTTTGATATCGTCTCCGAGAATAAACGCCATTTCAATACACCCATCAGGTACAATGCGCTGTCTTTGAGCGCTAGGGTCCGCAGGAACCTCCAAAGTCCAGTAACAACGAATAATGGATTCCAGGTCCGGATGTGGCTGATAGGTTTGGTATTTCATTTGGATTATTAGTTGGAAATCGCTTTACTAAGGCTCGGAACTTTTCATCTTTGTTGGAAACATTCGATAGACGCAATTTTAGGCTAATTTGCTAGCTAACACAGAAAAATGATTTTTAATGGACATCCGGTCTTCATACTCTGTAAAATCTTCGATATGGATTGTTAGTTCTTCTGATTCTGTAGTGCCAATAATAACTTGATCAAGTTTGATTTGAATGCTAGTTATCGTATCTAGTTCGACAGTTGTTAGTTTACTCATTCGTGTTTTGAAATTTAAGGTATCATGTGTTGTCTCAATAAATTGACCTCCCCAGTCTTTGGCCTTCTTGCGATACTCTATATATAATCCAACGGGTATTATCATTGTACCGAAATCGAAAAGAGAGCCTGAACCAGACAGTATTTCAGGGCTGATGATCAAACGAAAAACAGCAAGAATTCCAGTTAGAATTGCTAGTGTTTTAAACAATGTAATGTTCTTTTCAAACCTCCTATTTTCGATTCTAAACTCTTCAAATGATTTGTTTATCAAGATGGTAAAGGTCTAAAGTTTGTATAACAAAGATAATGCTCATTATCCGCCTCCCAAATTAATCAAAAGCCCTGTTTATTCAACCCCCACTAGTTTAATAAACAGAGCTTTATTCATGTCCAATCAGTTTGAAGCAGATAGACGATCTAAGTATAGTGAACCCTCCACATATTTTCTGTGCGCTGGATCAGTGAGTGCTTCAAGTAAGTCCAGTGAGCCAAGGTAAGACACTAAGCTCCCATTAGAAGAAAATACTTTGCCATCATGAGCCACTGAGATTACTCCATCATCCTGCACATCCAATGCTGGAAACTCTTCTTTCAGTCGTTGTCCGCCGGTGATGTAAGTCACCATTTCTTTATTGTCGACTTTCCCTGAGGCAGCCAGGGTAAACGCACCGGCACAGTGGGTAGCCACATAGTCCACTTGATCATATTGCTGGTTCACGAAGCCAACCAGCTGTGGGTCTTTGTATTGCTTGGCAGATTCGTAAGAACTAGGAATTACCAATACATCCAGATCTGGGGTGTTGTCAAAAGTAAAGTCAGGCAGCATGCGCAAGCCCTCTTCGGTTTTATAGGCTCTTTGTTCCGCAGCAAGAAAAACGACATTAAAAAGCTTCTCACCTTTAGCTGTGTGTTTAGAAAACACATCGAGTGGAGCCAAAATCTCATTGGTGATCACAGCATCAAAAATGATGATGCCAATAGTCGGCAACTCTTTGTTGATGTAGGTGCTTTCCTGTGGAGCAGTCTCTTGTTTACAACTGGAAATACTTATGGCGAATAGAATACTCAGGCCAAACATATATTTAATCATGGTTTTAAAATTTTGTTTGCCCGATTGAACGAAAAGTGGAAAGTGAATTTCTTAATCTAGATTAAGAAATTTGATCAATACATGGTATTGGGATTTGCAGAAGTCTCTGGAATTTGCTGGATAGCATCCCAGTGCTCTACAATTTTGCCGTTGTCATCAAAACGGAAAAAGTCCATGGTCACATATTGGTCATTACCTGGCCAGGTCTGATGGGTGTGTAGTGCCACCAAGTCTCCTTCAGCAATCACCCGAACGAACGCTATGCTTTTCTCCGGATATTCCTTTTGCATTCTTTCGAAGTAATCAATGAAGCCTTGGGTGCCGTTGGCCACATCAGGATTGTGCTGGATGTATTCGTCACCCACATACAGCTCGACAGCCTTGGCTGGGTTGCCTTCGTAGGCGGTTCGGTAAAAGTCGACGGCGTTTTTCTTGTTTTGTTCCAGGTTCATGTTATTAGAATACGTCATTGCGAGGAGTCTGTTTTGCCAATGCAAAACAGAAGACGTGACAATCATTTTCATCCATTTACTGTATAAATTTTATGCAGGTTAAAGGGATTGAGATTGCTTCGCTTTGCTTGCATTGACGTTATTTCTTTGTCCTTATCAAATGCCGAATAACCTGTCAGGCTGAGCGGTTCGCCGCCCGGGCTCTCGAAGCCTTGCTGCCAGTAGCAGGCGGACATTTCGACGTGGCTCAATGTGACAGATATTTATGTGCTGGCATTTGATAAGGACATGGATAAGTTAAACTGCCTTAAAAATCGAAATAGCATTGTGTCCACCAAATCCGAAGGTGTTGCTCATCGCCACATTCACTTCTTTTTCTCTCGCTTCTCTGGTCACGATGTCATGATCACCAACAATCTCCGGATCAATCGTTTCGGTATTGATGGTAGGCGGCACGACATTGTGGTTGATCGATTGAATAGAGAGAATCGCCTCAGCCACGCCAGCAGCACCTAGCATGTGACCCGTCATAGATTTGGTGCCACTGATCACCGATTTATTTTCAAAACCTTCCATCAATTTGGCAATAGCCGCCGGCTCACTCAAATCACCTACAGGCGTCGAAGTAGAGTGGGTGTTGATATAATCCAGATCAGTGGGCGTCAGATTCGCTTCTTTCAGTGCCCATTGCATGGCGCGAAGTGCACCAAGTCCTTCGGGATGTGTGGCCGTCATGTGGTAAGCATCATTCGTCATCGCCGAACCGACTATCTCCGCGTAGATTTTTGCACCTCTTGCTTTGGCGTGATCGTAATCTTCCAGAATTAAAGCACCTCCGCCTTCTCCCATGACAAAACCGTCACGATCTACATCATATGGACGAGAGGCTCCAGCCGGATCGTCATTTCTTGTAGACAAGGCTTTCATCGATCCGAAACCACCAATACTTGCCTCTGTGATTGGAGCTTCGGATCCACCTGTCACAAATATTTTGGCCTTGCCCAATTTGATGTAGTTGAAGGCATCCATGATGGCCGTGTTTGTTGTCGCACAGGCGGAAATCGTCGTAAAGCCAATGCCCATAAAACCATATTTCAATGCGATCATTCCACCACACATATTGGTCAACATTTTAGGAACTAGGAATGGGTTGAACTTTGGCTCCTTATCCTTTTGCATGAAGTATTGTACTTCTTGCTCCAATGTTTCTAATCCTCCTTGACCCGTTCCCCAGATTACACCCACATCAAAAGGATCCATTTTGTCCAGCTCGAAGCCGGAGTCTTCTATCGCTTGTGCTGCTGCATACAAGCCATATTGACTGTATAAATCAGTTCGTTTGATTTCGTTTCTGTCCAAATAGCGCTTTGGATCAAAGTCTTTGACCTCGCATGCGAAGTGTGTCTTAAATTTTTCTGCATTGAAATGAGTAATTGGGCCTGCGCCACTTACTCCTTTTATTGCATTGTCCCAAAAGGATTGTACATCGTTGCCCAGTGGGGTGATTGCTCCCATGCCTGTGACTACTACTCTTCTTTCAGCCATTGTATGATTTAGTTATTTGATATTACAGATTGAATAATTGAATTTTTTATGGAGTCGAATACATTTTCTTTTATTACTCTGTCGAGTAAAAGCGAAGAAAGCAACGAAGATATGATCAGTTCTGCTTTTGCTCTTGGCTCTTCAGAGAAGTTGAACTCTCCTTTTTGATGTCCTTCTTTCAAAGTGATGGTCAAGCGATCAAGAATGTATTTCCCCATCTCATGGAGCTTGTCTTGCATGCCATCAGGCAATGCCTCTACTGAAGCGCTCAATGCGCCCATCAAACACGACCATTTGCGATCCTTACTTTTTTGGTAAATACTGATGAAGTCCTGAAGCTGATCTGAGCATGACATTTGGTCCCACGACTCTTCTTTGCTTTTGAACAGATCTATGCTCTCCTGAATAATAGCCACACCCAAGGCTTCTTTGGAAGGAAAATGGTAATGCACCGCAGCATTTTTCATGTTTAGCTTTTGACTGATGTCCTTATAACTAAAAGCATGATAACCACGTGTTCTGATGAGCTCTTCTGCCAGATTCAATATTTGCTGTCTCGTATTCGACACAAAGCAAATATACTTACTAGTAAGTAAGTATTGCTAAATGATTTCAATATTTTCTGGAAGATCATAGTCAAAAGCCTTGAAAGCAAAGTCCCATTCTTTGACTACGCTGTCCAATTCAGGTTTCGAAATTCGGTAGCTATTCTTTTGATATCCACTTTGGCTCACGATATATTTTTGAATATTAGACTTTGCATTATCCCAGTTAGAAAAGTTTAATGACTTATAAACTTCCTCTACATAACGCATTGGGTCTTCTTCAAAGTTTTCAAAGCGAAGTTCAAACAATTGCTCACCTGGAATCAACTGGCGTTGATCAAGGTATCGCTTCATCAGGCGAGCATATAATTTCATGATTAAGTCTCCCAGCTGCTTTTCAGTAGTACGCTGAAACTGTAGTGTCGGAAAAAGTGACAAGAAGAATTTCTTTATGGAGAGATACACCACCACAGGATTGCGATAGATGTGTAGAAATTTTGCGTTCGGATACAGTTCCAATAGTTTATCTACTCGACCAGTGTTTACAGGATTTTTCAATATCGGATGTGTACCAGGGCTATGTTTCAAAGCTTTATTGATAAGTTCTTTATATGCGGACTTCCATTGATCGGTAACCTTTTGACTTACTCCCTCAAAGGCTATCGTTTGGTTGAAAAGCTCTTCAAACCCATCAGGAAAATAGAAAACATCATAAAAAGACAGTCGCTGCATATTGCCCAAAGCAAATTCATCTTCCTGCGGCAGGTCAATCCCCAACTGCACATTATCACTCGGTCTTTTGTCAGGCATATTCATTTTCATAAAATTCTTGAAAATGAACTGGCTATGCATATTGTTCGGGAAAAGAGATTGATAGGTAGAAACAAATGCAGCATTAGGGTCATGACATAGCAGGTTGTGCAGAAAAGTAGTTCCACTCCTCCAATGTCCCAGGATAAAAAGCGGGCTATTATTCAGTTTTGAATATCTCGGCGTTCTAATTTTTTCCCAAAAATGAAAAGGAGATGCCAAACCACATACCAACCCAGTCAGCAGCACTTTATGATAGTAGGTCCATTCTACTCGACCAGACTTTATGGCTTTCACATAATTCCAAAACGTACTTCCGGATAGTGTTGATATGGGAGGAATATTGAATTTGGACATTACATTTAGTTCATATGAGCTGATTTCAAGTTTTGCATCCCTTTCAAATGCTGTACCATTACTTTGGGTACAAGTGTCCCTTTAATTTAAACATAGACTATGAGCTTATGAAATAGTCATCTACCTTTGCACCCCATTTTAGAAAAGAGAAAAATTTATGTTTGAGCTGATCAAGAATAAAACCCAAAACGCCAAAAATGATATTCTTTCAGGAATCACAGTTGCTCTTGCCTTAGTGCCAGAAGCTGTTGCCTTTGCTTTCGTAGCAGGCATTGATCCTATCATTGGTTTATATGGTGCCTTCATGGTTGGCTTAGTTACTGCCGTCATCGGAGGCCGTCCAGGAATGATATCTGGAGCTACTGGAGCATTGGCCGTCGTAATGGTTTCCTTGGTAAAGGAAGGAAATGCATTGATGCCAGGCGTAGAAGGAGCTGGAGTGCAATACTTGTTTGCTACCTTGATAATTATGGGTCTATTGCAGATGGCCGCTGGAGTATTCAAATTGGGAAAGTTTGTCCGTTTGATTCCACACCCTGTAATGCTTGGGTTTGTCAATGGATTGGCCATCGTAATTTTTCTTTCACAGTTGGGCATGTTCAAAGTAGAAGGACAATGGTTGGCTGGTGCTGATCTTTGGGTCATGTTAGGACTAGTCCTACTGACCATGGCTATCATGTTTGGTTTGCCTAAAATCACCAGCAAAGTTCCTGCTGGATTGGCAGCCATTCTAACGGTTTCACTTGTAGTCATCTTCGGAGGAATAGATACACAAACTGTACTTTCATTTGTTCAATCCAATGGTGGGTCTGGCATAGAAAGCGGATTGCCGTCATTCATGATTCCACAAATTCCTCTGACCTTGGAGACTTTATACTTTATTTTTCCTTATGCATTAATTCTTGCAGCCATTGGTTTAATTGAATCGCTAATGACCTTAACTCTCATTGACGAGATCACAGATACCAGGGGAAGTGGCAACAAAGAGTGTGTAGCTCAGGGTACAGCCAATATCATCAATGGGTTTTTCGGTGGAATGGGTGGATGTGCCATGATTGGTCAGTCTATGATCAACGTAGAGTCCGGAGGACGCGGTAGATTGTCCGGCATTGTAGCTGCCTTGATGTTATTATCTTTTATTTTATTCCTTTCCCCGTATATCGAACAAGTTCCGATTGCTGCATTAGTCGGAGTAATGTTTATGGTAGTTATAGGCACTTTCGCTTGGTCAAGCTTTAGGATTATCAACAAAATTCCAAAGGCAGATGCTTTTGTTCTTATACTTGTTTCTGCCGTAACAGTGATGTTTGATTTAGCAATTGCTGTGATTTGTGGAGTAATCGTTTCTTCATTGGTTTTTGCCTGGGAAAATGCAACGAAAATTAGGGCAAGAAAAAGCTTGCGAGAGGATGGTACAAAAGTTTATGAAATATGGGGACCATTGTTTTTTGGTTCTATACAGGCTTTCAATAGCAAATTCACACCAGTAGAGGATCCAGAACAAATTGAAATTGATTTCATTGATTCAAAAGTATCTGATCATTCGGGTGTTGAAGCGGTAAGAATTGTGGTCAACAAATATGAAGCTCTCGGCAAAAATGTGATGTTGAAACACCTGAGCCCTGATTGCAAAAGAGTATTGATCAAGGCAAACCCTAAGTTTGAAGATATAATCATTTCGGATATTGATGACCCGAGATATTACGTAATGACCGAATCGGTTGGATTAGAGGCTTAATGGAAAGGAATGTCCTCTTTTTCAATGAGGATTTTTTGTTCTTCTTCTGATAGTTTCAAATCCTCTATAATGGAATTAAGTGTCGGTCGTTTGATTGATAGTAAAATGATCGACACAATATAACTAACTATAAAAACGCCACTGGCGGCTAGATAGAAACCGCAAACACAGATCAAACTCGCTAAAAGGAAAGCTATATATTTCTTAACTGAATTTGATTTATATCCATCTAGTTTTTCTCTCAATGAGCCTCCTTTTTTTCCATTGCTTAAATAAAACCCAAATGTCTTCTTAGCTTGAAAAATAATAGCTGCCGTAGCAAATAATAAGGAAAATACCATCGGATAATACCAATCTCCATATACTTGGGCTACAAGATCACCCGATTGCTTAAGCAAAAGCAAATACCCGAATGGAACTAATGAAATGGCTATAAAAAAATTGAATAGGAGATAGATCTTATTGTAATACTCTTCTCCGTTTTTGTATTGGTTTATCAAGGTGTTTCTTCGTCTCCCGCAGCTCGCCTTCTGTCAAGTTGCTCCAGTTCCTCCCTTATTTTCACCATACGGTCAGGGTAATCAGTAATAATTCCATCGACTCCCATGTTTAACATTTTAAGCATGTCTGACCTTTCATTAACTACATAAGTGTACACTTTGTAGCCTCTGGCGTGGAATCGGAAAATTCGTCTTTGAGACAAAGTTTTATAATGAGGGTTCAAGGTACCATAAAACTCGTGCATGTTTCTATGATCAGTGAAACTCTTGGCATTAATGTAAAAAGCTAATAAATGGGTTTCATCTTCACCCATCATGATTTTTTTCATTTCAATAGTAGAATCCGCTTCATAAGCATGTTCAAGATACTGCTCGTCATAAGCCTGAATGATACACCATTCCATAGCTCCTCTTTCATCTATAACTTCTACAATGCGTTCAGCAAAACCATCGTAATAACCATGCCCTTTTGACTTGATATCAATAATCAATTCCATTTTGCCATGTATCAAATCGATAGTTTCTCCAAGTGTAGGTACTTTTTCTCCTTCAAATTTTGGGGAAAACCAATAACCGGCATCCAATTCTTTAACCTCAGCCAATGTCATTTCATGAATTCGACCTGCGCCGTTGGTAGTCCTGGATACTTCTTCATCATGAAAAACAACTACCTCTCCATCTTTTGTATAATGCACATCGACTTCAATCATATCGGCTCCCATGTCCATGGCAATTTGAAATGATGATAAGGTGTTTTCAGGTGCGTAACCTGCAGCTCCTTTATGACCTACAATTTTAAAATCACGTTTTTTGATTTTCTCCAGCCTTTCACTGGCAATATATCTTTGATAAAACCAAGGTTCGTATAGCCACATGAGGCCCAAGAAGATCATCATGGGAAGCGCATACCAGATAAAATTGCGGCTGTTCATCGACATAGGAATTGTAAGTCTGTTTTGTGGCAATAAAAATACAACAAGTCACTTAACATAAAAAAAAACTTGGTGAACTTAGCTTACATTATTGTTATAGATAAGAGTGAAAGGATTGAAAGGATTTGCTTAATTTCCATTCTTAAAAATAAAACAACATGAAATTTCTCATCTACGGTGCATACGGATATACTGGAAAACTTATTTCTAATCTGGCTAAGGAAAAAGGATTTAGTCCTATACTGGCAGGACGAGATGAAAATAAAACAAAATCTCTCGCCGAAGAGTTAGGGTTTGACTATCGTTCATTTGATTTATCCGAATCTGACAAGCTGCGTGATGCACTTAATGAAGTAGAGCTTGTATTGCACTGCGCTGGTCCATTTTCTTCTACAGCTAAAACCATGATGCAGGCGTGTCTGGCAACCAAAACGCACTATTTAGATATTACAGGTGAGATTGAAGTATTTGAATTAGGTGCATCTTTCGATCATAAAGCCAAAGATGCAGGCATATTAATTATGCCTGGTGTAGGGTTCGATGTAGTACCCAGTGATTGTTTGGCTAGTTATCTGAAATCGAAACTTCCAGATGCTACCCATCTCGAGTTAGCCTTTATGAGCGAATCTTCCACTTCCCGTGGAACGGCACTCACCATGACACAAGGCATCGGAAAAGGAGGAGCCATTCGAAAAGAGGGAAAGATAGTCCCAGTGCCTCATGCATATACTAGCCGAAATTTGAATTTAGATGGAAAAGAAAAATCTTTCGTTTCAATTCCATGGGGTGATGTGTCCACAGCTTTTAGAAGTACAAAAATTCCTAACATTGTGGTGTATACAGCCATGCACCCAGGTCAGATAAAAAAAATGAAGTTTGTTCAAAAATGGCGGTGGTTTTTCAAACTTGGATTTGTGCAAAGCTTCCTTCAGAATAAAATCAAAAAATCTGTGACAGGACCTAGCGAACAAATGAGAGAAGAGAGTCATTGCTATTTGTGGGGAGAGGTGAAAAATGCTGCGGGTGAAACTCGTTCTGCAAAACTTACAACACCAGAAGGCTACAAACTCACAGCAATCACTTCTCTTTTGATTGTAGAGAAATTGAGTGAACAGATGTCGGAAATAGGGTTTCAAACCCCCAGCATGGCCTTTGGTGCTGATTTGATTATGGAAGTTGAAAATGCAAAGCGAGAAGATATTTGATGAAAGTGAAGATAGTTTTACTGGGTTTTTCGCTCAGTATTTTAATATATAGTTGTAATACCAACTCCCCACAAAACAGCCACCCTCCATTACCTACTGAAGCTTCGGTCATAGGGACGAAAGAAAAGCCAAATGCCCGGTTCGACTATGAGAGGCAAATGCTTATGGACCCCAAAACTAGTGAGGTGCCTCGGGACATTCATCACAAAGAATTTGCTTTTGCCAAGAAATTAAGGTCTAATCAAACCTTTTTAAGAACAAAACAACAAAACTGGACGCTTGCTGGCCCATCTAATGTTGGGGGCAGAACAAGAGCATTGGCTTTTGATGTGCGTGAAGAAAACATCCTATTAGCTGGTGGAGTATCTGGAGGAATGTGGAGATCAACAAACAGCGGCCTTTCATGGGCAAGAACCACACAACCTTCTGCATTAAATAGTATTACCTCTATAGTTCAAGACCCAAGAATAGGAAAAAGAGATACATGGTACTATGGAACAGGAGAGTTAGATGGAAACTCGGCCAGAGCTTCAGGTGCTCCTTACCGTGGTGACGGAATTTTTAAATCCACTGACAATGGTCAGTCCTGGGATCTGCTGAGCTCTACATCCACTAACAACCCTGCCTCATTCGATAGCCCATTCAACTACATTTGGAATCTAGCCATCAACCCGGTTGAAGCATTCTCCAACGATGTGGTTTATGCTGCCATTTACGGCAACATTGTGCGTTCCTCAGATGGAGGTGCTAGCTGGGAAAAGCTACTTGGAGAACCCAATCTTCTTGAAGACAATTCTGGTGACCTTAATAATTCAGAAGCATCATTTTACACCAATGTGATGGTCACACCTACAGGTAAAATGTTTGCCTATTTAAGTACGTCTACCGGCAATGGTTTCAGCGGTATAAACAAAGGCATATTTTATTCTGAAAATGGTACGGACTGGTCTAACATTACACCTGCCGGATTTAATTCCTTTTCTGAAAGGTTAGTCATGTCTTATGCTCCTTCAAATGATAATATCATTTACTTTTTGGTAGAGGGAACAAGTGTTCAGCTTTGGCGGTATCAAAACGGCAGTTGGTCTGACCGCTCCGACCATATACCAAATGATGACTCTGAACTCGAAGCTTTTGATAGCCAAGGTTCCTACAATATGACTATAAAAGTTCACCCTAGTGATCCCAATACAGTATTTATTGGTGGAACGAACCTCTATCGCTCAACCGACGGTTTTACCACTTCTTCAAACATTGCACAAATAGGCGGCTACGATACAGAATCAGTGAGTCAACCGTATGAAAATCATCATCCCGATCAACATGAATTGATTTTTCTATCTGGTACTAATCAAATGTTATCTTCAAACGATGGAGGGGTATTCAAAACATTCAACAATAAAGCTGAAACTGTTTCATGGTCTTCTCTAAATAATGGATATGTGACTTCACAGTATTATACAATAGCTGTTTCCAAGGACCAGGGAAGAAATGAAATGATAGGTGGGATGCAAGACAATGGTACTTATATTAAAACCGTAAATGGCGAAAATCCAAGTTGGAATTCTGTACTAGGAGGAGATGGAAGCTATTGTGCTACTACACCCGGCAATCAATTTTGGTATATGTCCTTTCAGGAAGCAGGGATATTTAAAATTTCATATGAAGATGATGGAAGTATCGACACATGGGCAAAAGTTGACCCAATAGGAGTATACCGTGATAATTACTTATTCATAACCCCATTTGTTTTAGATCCGAATAATTATAATAGAATGTATTTAGCGGGAGACAGCGCTGTTTGGAGAAATGATAATCTTTCTCAAATCAAACCTTTCAAGCAGGTTCCAACTTCCACAAACTGGAGCGTCGTATATGCTGCTTCAGATGGAAGTGAAAATATAACAGCATTGGATATATCCACTAAGCCTGCTCATACCTTGTTTTTTGGAACTTACAATGTCGCTGGGGGTACTCCGATCGGCACTGTATATAAAAGTGAAAATGCTAATTCACCATCAGCTCAATCTGAAGCTATTTTTACACATACAGGTTATATTTCTAATATTACGATAGACCCAGATGATGCCTCACGCATTCTTGTTTGTTTTTCTAATTACAAAATACCAAGTCTGTTTTTGTCGGAAGATGGAGGTGACACTTTTACAGATGTAGGTGGAAATTTGGAAGAGAATCCAGATGGAACAGGTAATGGGCCTAGTATTAGGTGGTCAGAAATTATTGCACTTAACGACGGCTCGTACAAGTATTTTGTTGGTACCAGCATGGGCCTTTTTAGTACTACCAAGCTAATTGCAAATGGAACCGTATGGCAACAAGATGGAACTGAAAAAATTGGAAATTCAGTAGTTACAATGATGGACTATCGATCTAGTGATGGAAAAAATGGCTGTTGCTACACATGGAAATGGCGTTTTCGAAACTGATCTATCAAATACGAAACTGGTTTCTCCGGGAACAGACCTTCCTGAAAAGGTGGAATTTGCTTTGGGCTACCCAAATCCCTTTGATGATGAATTTCATATTCGATTTTCAATTCCCGAAGAATCATCAATGACTATTTACATTACAGATGTAGCAGGTAAAGTGATCAGGACTTTATTAAATGCACCCCAATATTCAGGTGACATTACAGCCACTTGGGACGGAAGAAATCAGAGCGGTACTCCGGTTCAAAACGGAATATACCATTATCAAATCCTCTATCAAGGTAAAAGCTATGGCGGTAAAATGATCCTAAATAAGTAACTACTATAAAAGTGGCTTCAATGCCAGGTTTACTGATTTTTCTTCGCCATCCTGGGCAATCAATAATTTTACAGTACTACCAGGTTGAACTAGCATTTTTTGAATTTGAGGAAAGTTCACATCTGAGAGTGCTTTTTTTCCATCTATGCTGACCAGTTCAGCATTTTGTTTTATTCCTACTGCTTCTGCCACACTTCCCTCAAACACTTGATGAATAAGTACTTTTTTCTTGTCTTTCGAAAGCTGAATATCTATACCGCTGCAGTTCACAGTGAAGTGATCATCAAAGTTTTTGTTTTTTTCCAAATAGATCAGTTTAGCAGGAAGGTCAAAAATCACATTATATCTACTCAGTATTTTGTTTCCTAAAATGCCAGATACCTTTTCGTGTGCCTGTGTGCCTGTTTTAGCTTGGCTTATGCCAATAGGAAGGTCTTCGAATTTTTGTTTTCCAAAAGTGAATGATTTCACCATGCCTTCAAAGTGTTTCGTTTCATCTTGTGAAATACTCTTGACATAATAAAAATAATGTTCGCCTGTTTTATGTATCACATCAAACTCTTCAGCATAAGGAGAGTTGAAATCAAGCGTTGTTCCTGCTCCAGTCATAACAAAAAATGTTCCTGGGTGTGGTTCACCGTTATTCAATACTACATTGCCTTTTATGGTAGGAATCGCGGTATTCAATTTGAATGGAATAGCTTCTCCCTTTTTCGGATGTTGACCGTGCTCATAGATCTCGAATTTCATATTGTCATAATCAATACGTACTGCGTGATGATGCAAAAGATCATATCCAATAATACCATCAAAGTCTCTTCCTAAACTAATTTCCAAATGATCTAAATCTGTAGAATAGACTTTGATGTTTTTTTCGAGCAAATAGTCTCCAATCTCCAGTTTGTTGTGTTTAATCAAAGAACCAGAGACCGTGCCTTGATTTAGAATGACTTTCTCTTTGACTAAATGCAGTTCATCAGCGATCTCTTCGTCTATGACGGTAATGCCATCTCCAGAATCGAATATAAAATCTAATGGATCCGAACCATCTACGCTCAATTGAATAATTATATGGTCGCCATATAATTCAAAGGGTATACTTTTAGTAGGAGATTGAGCGAATACACCTATAGGCGCAATAAAAGCAAATAAAAGAGCAAGTCGTTTCATGATGGGTTTTAAGTTAATTCGTATGGATAATTTAGGGAGTCTTGGTAAAGAAATGAAATAATTAGGTAGTTATCAGCCATTGGAATTGAATCTCGATGACATAATCATCTCTACTCTACTCCTATATCTTCTCTCAAGGATTTGATAAGCCCTTCGAACTCTCCTAAGGTCGCCTTTTTAAAGTTACCAATCAACTGTGTCAACTTTTGAGGTTCAAGGACAAAGCGTTCCTTTTCATGATTCAGCTTTTGTTGTGCTCTACTCAGCAACTGACGACAATTGTCAGATGTTTTTCCTATAATATCTGGTAGGTCTGCATATTCAAAATTGAATATTTCTTTCAATACAAAAACTGCTCGCTCAGCTGGAGGTAGTTTTTTCAACAATACAGCCATTGAATGCGAAATTTCCTGCTTTATATCCAAATATGTAATGTCTGTGCTAATGCTAAAAGAAGGAAAGCTTGGAGCCAAATTATCGAATAATTCGTCTTTTTTCTTTTTCAGATGATTGATGCTCAAATTTCTAACAGATGAAATCAGATACGCTTTAGCATCCTTTACTTCTTTCTTTTCATTTTTGAACCAATTCAAAAAAGTGTCTTGAACCATGTCTTCGGCTATAGCCGAACACCCCACAATCTTATATGCGATGGTGTGTAGCAAGGGACGATATAGTGCAGCTTCAGCTTGTGACATGTTTTCACCTGCAAATTTAATTAAAATATTCTTCACCTATCCGGTGTATATAAACTCCCGAACATTCATAATCAAGTAAAAGTTATGCAGATGAACAATAAATTAAATATTTTTGGATTCTATATATAGATAAAAAATGTTAATCTCCTTCTAGGGACTAGCAAACATTGTCTGGGGATAAATTGTGATTATTTTCTCAGCTTGCATTTTATGGTGTTTGTTTTACGAAAAATTGTCCTTATTTTAGGAGCTTGAATAAAATTTGAGTTTGTTATGAAAAAATTTGTTCCCTACTTAAACGTATCAGCATTACTTGTTGGTCTCACATTGAGTATATCCTCTTGTGGGTCTATGGGCGGTGGTGGTCATGCTACAAGTCATAATCCAGGCGAATCTAGTACAGCAACCGGTCTCGCTTTCAACGAAGAAGAAAGTGGCTTTCAGGTCAATGACTTTCGTGGTCAACCGGATGGACCCAACCTAAGGTTTATAGAAGGTGGTAGAACTATCCTTGGTAGTTTTGAAGAAGATGTTGCTAATCAAAGCGATAATCATGAAAGAACCGTAACAGTTGCGTCATTCTACATGGATGAAACTGAAGTTGCCAACATTCATTGGTTAGAGTATTTGCATTATGTGAGATTAGACTCATCTCGTGAGTTTTACGAGTCTGCCTTACCAGATACTACAGTATGGGCGAAAAATCTTGCCTACAACGATCCTTATGTCGATCATTATTTGAGATACCCAGGATTTAGGTTTTTCCCGGTAGTTGGAGTTACTTGGAAGCAAGCACAAGACTATTGTACTTGGAGATCTATCGTAGTAAATCAAAAATTAGCTGAAGATGCTGGATATTATGACGAAGCTATAGAGGCTGAAGCTGATTTACCATCTGCAGGAAGAATACCATTAGAATCAGGTTTCGTATTGCCTAACTATCGTCTCCCAACCGAAGCTGAATGGGAATATGCTGCTCTCGCACTTATCGGAACACAGTGGTTAGATGAAAACCAAACGCATAGTAGACTGTATCCATGGGATGGTCACGCTTTAAGAAATCCGTATGGAAAGCAACTAGGTACATTCCTCGCTAATTTCAAAAGAGGTAGAGGAGATTATGCTGGTATTGCAGGTAAGTTGAACGATGGGGCTATGATTACTACTTACATCTATGACTACCCTCCGAATGATTTTGGTCTATACAATATGGCAGGTAATGTAAATGAGTGGGTACAGGATGTTTACCGTCCACTTTCTTACCAAGATTTTGATGATCTCAATCCAGTAAGAAGAGATGGCTTCCTTGATGAAGAAGATGGTTATGATTTCGCTAATCACAATTCTCTCATTAACGATAGAGTAAGAGTATATAAAGGAGGGTCATGGGCAGATGTTGCTTACTGGATGTCTCCAGGACAAAGAAGATATTTGGAAGAAGATTCTGCTACATCTACCATTGGTTTCCGATGTGCGATGATAAGAGCAGGAACTAACTACTAAAAGACAACAAACTTAGATACAAAGGCCGGTTTTCGAATCGGCCTTTTTTATTTGCCCGAAGCGATACAACCGAAATATATTTCGTCAACACCTGAACCAACTAGGGCTTCTGCAGCCATACTTATCGTAGCTCCAGTAGTTATCACGTCATCAATTAATAGAACCTTTTTGCCAATTATTGAATCATTATCAACAACTTGATAGAGAGGATCAACATTTTGCCATCGCTCCACTTTTCCCTTTTTTGTTTGTGTGCTTACATTTTTAGTTCGGATTAACGCATCACGAAAAATTTTCAACCCTGTAACATTCTGAATACCCTTAGCTATTACCTCACTTTGGTTATAGCCGCGTTTTCTTCTTTTTGCTTTATGCAATGGCACTGCAATAATTCCATCTAATTCCAAAGACGAGATTTCTCTTTCAATATATTTAGCAAACCATTCGCCAAGAAGTAGGCCTATCGTATCGTTTCCTTTATACTTCAATTCATGCAATAACTTTTGCGCTACTCCTTCTTTGTTGAATTTCATATAACAAAAAGCGCCTTTAACTTTTTCATTTCCAGCAGCAATCTGAATCAAAGGATTAGGATCGGTTTCGTGATAATTTGTGAGAGGAAAGTCTCTGAAACACCTTAAACAAATTTTATCTTCCCCTTCGACCAGAGCTATATCACAGTTATAGCAAACGTTTGGGTAGATCAACGACAACAAGTCTTTCAAATATTTTTTCATCATCTTGTGAAAATTAAACTGCTACCTGGTCTATTTCATACACAAGGTAGAATATCTTTGATATTAAGGTGAGAAATGATTTAAGAGAATGCTCAAAAAAGATTTAGACCTAGAAAGAAAATGGGTAAAGTTGAGGGAAAAGCTCAAAGAAGTTTTAGGAAGAAAACCTGCTGATCTAAAAGGAGTATTGTTTCTTATTGGTGTTCAAGAGCTTGGCCGAGGCTATGACAATTTTTCGAAGGAAGAAAAACAAGATCTTATACATTTGGGTATATGCAAATGCTTAAGCCTTGCGGGGTTCTATTCACTAGAAGGAACGGATAAAGATGGTTGGCCACACTGGGTTTTAAAAAAACAATTACCTCATTTTGATGTCCTAGAACAAGAAAAATTGTTAAAAATGTACGTGCTGGAGTATTTTTCCGATGAGATTGGTATAATCAACTAAATGAATCAAATAAAATCATATATTCTCATTCTTTACGGAACCCTTCTCTTCGTTTCATGTGAAACACCTGCTAAAGTCGTTGATTCAAAAGAACCATACGGAAAAAAAAGCATTCGAATCAATTTTCAAGATAATATCTTACAACTCAACCCTCTTCAATCCAATAACCGAAGTGAAGTATTTGTAAAAGAGCTGGTTTTTGAAAAATTCATGGAATTAGATTTTTCCAGTCATCTATTTGAGACCTATCAATTCGATACACTTCAAGGCCGCTATACATTCAATTTAAATCCGAAGAAATATTTTCACGACGGAAGTCCCGTTGATTCACAAGCTGTTCATGATTTCTTAAAGTATCTTATTCAATATCAATATAGCAATGAATCCGTGCAACAGCTATTTTCATCCATGAACGGCTTTGGGTTAGTCAACTGGTACCGAGAAAACCGTGGCATCACTGACTCCATTCCTAATGGATTCCAGATTATCAATCCTTACAGTTTTAGCATCAATCTTCGAAGCAAAAAGGAGCAATTACTTGTCTGGTTTCAGGATCCAGTTTTTACACTGTTTAAAGAAAGTAATGGATCATATATTGGGAGTGGAGATTTTGAATTAATCGAATTGAATGAAGACATCTCAGCTCGTCTTATCCGTCGTTCTACAAGCTTGAGCAATATTCAATCTATTGAGTTGAGCTTTCTCAAAAATAGAGATTTAGTTTATTCAGAGTTTTTGCGTGGTCAGTTAGACCTTGTTTTATTCAACCCATATCAATCACCTTATTCGACACAAACCAAACGTCTAAACAAAATATTGACAAGTCAATATCCAGCTTATCAGGTTACGCAAAGCAACAGATCAGTTATTAAATACTTAGAAATTAAAGAAGTACATGATAGTCTATTCCTTCAAAAGATTTGGGCATCAATAGACCTCAAATCAGATAGTCTTTTAACAAGGGATGTTCTTGATTCTACAATCCACAAAATTCAATGGTACTCAGATATTGAAAATGACTCAAACCAATATTTCTTAAACACTCCAGCTATTGAATTTGTCAAGACTATTCCTGAAAATATAAATCCAACTGACCCACAAATCGTAATAAAGGACATGGAGGTGGAATTTTGGAATAAAAGCAATGAAAAATACTCAAGAATTCAATTGGCTAAAAAGCTCAAAGGCACTGAAAATTCAAAGTTCTTGATTTTAGAGTCATATCCTGAGTATGTTATTTATAACAATGAATTATTAGGTATTGATTCAAAAACAAAAATTAGTACTATAGTTAAGAAGGCATCTTTTAAGAAAATCAAATCTTATTAAATACACGTTTGAATAAATCAACAGACATATTGAAAAACAAGATTAATGCTTTTAAGAAGAAGTATTATCTAAATATTCTCATTAAGAATTCCATTTTCTTTACCTCACTTATCCTTACAATTTACCTAGTTGCAACAGGAATTGAAGGCTCTCTTTTACCTAATTCCACAGCAAGGACCATTCTTTTTTATACTCTTTTATTTACGTTATTATTTTTATTATTCAAACTAATAGTACTTCCGTATTTGAATATTATCCGGGCCAATTCCCGAATAAGCGATGAGGAAGCAGCCAAAACAATTGGCGAATTTTTCCCTGATATTAGTGATAAGTTACTGAATACCATACAGTTATGGAATATTTCTTCTGCTGACAATAGTTTAGCAGTTGCGAGTATTGAAAAACGTACCTTAGAGATCACGCCTTTCGAATTTAACTCCAGCATTGACTTAAAATCGAATAAAAAATACCTCAAGTATATTGCCTACCCTGGATTCATTCTTCTTTTGATATTTTTAATTGTCCCTCAGTATTTGACTGAAAGTACAAACCGGATTGTAAATTATGAAAAAGAGTTTGGCCCTGGCTCGCTCTTTTCCATCACACCATTAAATGAAAATTTTATAGCCTTCAAAAATGAAGATTTTGTCTTGGAAGTTGAGGTAACCGGGTCGGCAATTCCTGAACAAGTTTACGTCAGTGCGCGAGGTAGAACAGCCAAGATGAAGAAAAATTCTAATCATCGATTGGAATATGTATTCAATAAAGTGCAAGACAACTTCAATTTTATTATAGATGCTGCGGATTACAAATCAATTAAACATGAAGTCGTAGTTCTACAAAGACCAGACATTAAGACGTTCAACATTAACCTGGATTATCCCAACTATACTGGCAAAAAGAATGAAACATTGGAGAACGTCGGAAACCTTACTGTTCCTGAAGGCACACAGATTAATTGGAGAATAAAAACTATTGAAACTGAATCTGTTCAAATGTTTTTTGACCAAGACAAATCCATTATCGATTTGGAAAGTACTAGTAATCAACTATTTGAAGCAAAGAAAAGAGTTAAACAAAGTGATTTATATAAGCTAAAGTTAGAAAACAAACATAGCCCAAACAAGGACTCTATTGCTTACGAAATAGAGGTAATCAAAGATGAATACCCAAAAATTTCTGTCAACGCATTCCAGGATACAACACTTTTTGCATTTATCGTTTTCAATGGCCTCATTAGTGACGACTATGGCATTTCTAAACTAGAGTTTATCTATGATCAAAACGATGTAAGGCACTCGCTCCCAATTCCTTATAATAAGAGTCTTTCTTCTCAAGACTACTTTTACCAATGGAAATTAGACTCTTTAGATATACAAGAAGGAGAGTCCGTTGAGTATTTTGTGAGAGTTTGGGACAACGATGGTATAAATGGTCGTAAGCCCACACAAAGTGCCACATATACTTTCCAAATACCTGAAAAGAAGGAAATCAAAGAAAAGCTGGATAAACAAGCCAGTGGAGCTAAAAAGGAATTAGACAAATCATTAGAAGAAGCTCAAGACCTAAATGAGCAAATCAAGGATATACAAAACGACCTGAAAAGTAAAGAAAACCTCAATTGGCAAGAGAATAAAAAGATTAATGACCTGATCAAACAAAAAGAAAAGCTAGAAGAAGCGCTCAACAAAATATCTCAGCAAAACCAAGATCTCGCGAAAAAACAAGAGCGATTTAATAAACCAAACGAAAAGCTTCAAGAAAAAGTAGATCAGTTGCAAAAATTGATGGATGATATTCTAGATGAAGAAACTAAAATGCTTTACGACGAACTCAAAAAGCTTTTAGAAGAACAAAATGGATCTGAAGACATTGAAGAAATCATGGATCAGATAGAGAGTAAGGAGGAGAATTTACAAAAAGAAATTGAACGAGCTATAGAAATGTTTAAGCGTCTACAGTTTGATTATAAAATGGACGAGATCATCAATGACTTAGACGAGCTGAGTCAGGAGCAGCAAAACCTGGCCGAAGAGACACTCGATAAGGATAATGAAATGGAGTCTCTTCAAGAAAAACAGAAAGAGCTCAACGAATCATTTGAAGATCTCCAGGAAGAAATGGATCAATTGGAAGAACTCAATGAAGAGATGAAACAGCCAGAAAATCTCGAAGACTTTGACCAAGAAGAATTAGAAATACAAGAGGAACAGCAGCAAAGCTCAGAAATGCTTGAGCAGAAAAAAAGAAAGAAATCTTCTCAATCTCAACAGAATGCTTCCGATAAAATGAAGCAAATGCAAAAGAAAATGGAGGAGATGCAAGCAGGTATGGAAATGACCATGATGCAAGAAAACCTCGACCATTTAAGAGATATAGTTGACAATTTGGTAAAGGTTTCCTTTGATCAAGAAAATATAATGAAAGAGTTTAAGGGAGTGAATCAAAGCGACCCAAGGTATGTGACACTATCTCAGCAACAATTGAAACTGAAAGACGATGCAAAAATTATTGAAGACAGTTTACTCTCTTTAGCCAATCGCGTATTTCAAATACAAAGTTTTGTGACCCGTGAAGTTGGTGCTATGAACGATGAAGTAGAAGCCAGTTTACAAGGACTAAAAGACAGGAGAAAAACTGAAGCCACTACTCATCAACAATATGCCATGACATCTATCAACAACCTCGCTCTATTACTTGATGATGTACTTCAACAAATGCAACAACAAATGGCTGATGCTATGGGAAAACCACAAAAAGGGCAGAAAGGGCAAAAACAAAAGCTTCCTGGACTTTCGGAGTTACAAAAACAACTCAATAAAAAAATTGAAGATTTAAAGAAAAGCGGCAAATCAGGAAGGCCATTGTCAAAAGAATTGGCTGAATTAGCAGCCGAACAAGAAATGCTACGAGGTGAACTTCAAAAATTGCAAGACCAATTAGGTGAAAACGAGGGAGGAGCAGGGAAGAATTTAAAGGAGGCCATAGACAAAATGGAAAAGACTGAGATGGATTTGGTGAATAAACGAATCACCCAACAAACCATCAATAGACAAAAAGACATCCTTACCCGTATGCTCAAAGCAGAAGATGCCTTACGTGAACGCGAACTCGACGATGAGAGAGAGGCAGAACAAGCCACCAATTACGAAAGAAACCTACCTCCTGAGTTTGAAGATTATATAAAAGCCAAACAAAAGGAACTTGAACTACTGAATACCGTTCCACCTAAGATGAATCCTTACTATAAGGAAGAAGTAAATAAATATTTCCGCAGGTTGAACGAACAGTAATATATTTGCAAACAAATTGATTAACAGAGAATAATGGACGCCATTAAAATTCAGATTCCGTCGCTTTCAGAAAACATTAGAATCATTGAAAGCTTTATAGATAATGCCAAAGAGCAATATAATTTCACGGATGATATATACGGTAATATTATGATCGCTGTCACAGAATCAGTCAACAATGCGATTGTTCATGGCAATCAATCTGATAAATCAAAAAATGTACATTTGTCTCTCTCTCTTGAAGACAATCAAGTAAAGTTCATCGTAGAAGATGAAGGGCCTGGGTTCGACTATGATAATCTACCTGACCCCACTGCACCTGAAAATCTTGAGAAACCAGGAGGTCGAGGAATCTTTTTAATGAAGAACTTATGTGATGAGGTTTCTTTTGCAGACAGTGGAAAAAAAGTAGAACTCAGCTTTTACCTACCGTAATGGCAGAAATCAATTTCTTTTATGAAGACACTGCCTTTGAGCTTTCTCATAAAGAAATCATCAGCTCCTGGATCGCTCATACCATTTCATCAGAGCACCATGAACTTTCTGAAATCAATTACATCTTCTGCTCAGACGAATACCTACATCAAATTAATGTAGATTATCTCCAGCACGATTATTACACCGACATCATCACCTTCGACAATTCAGAAGAGGAGGGCATCGTTGAGAGTGATATCTTCATAAGCATAGAACGAGTGCAAGACAACGCACAGGATCAGGGCATTCCATTTGAAAAAGAACTACGTCGCGTCATTATACATGGCGTATTACACCTTGTGGGATTCAATGACAAAACCGATGCTGAGCAATCACTTATGAGAGAAAAAGAGAATGCTTATTTATCTTTGCCGCAATTTCAGAGTTAAGACAATTTAAAACGTTTCACGTGGAACACTTTTATGTGCTTCGAACAACTGTTTCACGTGGAACACAAGAAGATATTTCATGTTTCCACAATATGATGTTATAGTAGTTGGCGCCGGACATGCCGGTTGTGAGGCAGCAGCAGCAGCAGCTAACATGGGTTCAAAAGTGATGCTCATCACTATGAATATGAATACCATTGCGCAGATGTCATGCAACCCTGCTATGGGCGGAGTAGCCAAAGGACAGATCGTTCGAGAGATAGATGCGCTAGGCGGATACTCAGGAATCATTTCAGATAAGTCAATGATCCAATTTAGGATGCTCAATAAATCCAAGGGTCCAGCTATGTGGAGTCCTCGTACACAAAATGATAGAATGCGTTTTGCAGAAGAATGGCGTATTGCATTAGAGCAAACGCCTAACGTCGACTTCTGGCAAGAAATGGTTTCTGGTCTTGTTGTAAAGAACAATCGTGTTATTGGCGTACGAACTAGCATGGGAATAGAAATCATGGGGAAATCCGTGGTACTCACTAACGGTACATTTCTCAATGGACTAATCCATATCGGAGAAAAACGATTTGGCGGTGGTAGAACAGGGGAGAAAGCTGCAACTGGTATTACTGAACAACTCGTCGAATTAGGCTTCGAGTCAGGAAGAATGAAAACAGGTACTCCACCTAGAGTAGATGGAAGGTCTTTAAACTGGCAGGTTATGGAAGAGCAGCCTGGAGATGATACCCCAGGTAAATTTTCTTTTACCGATACCAAACCATTAAAGAATCAACGGCCCTGTCATATCACATATACCAACGCTGAAGTACATGATATTTTAAAGACAGGCTTTGAGAAATCTCCTATGTTCACCGGAAGAATAAAAGGATTAGGACCCAGATATTGTCCATCTATTGAAGACAAAATCAATCGCTTTGCAGAAAGAGATAGGCATCAAATCTTTGTAGAACCAGAAGGCTGGAATACGGTAGAAATATATGTGAATGGTTTCTCAACAAGTTTACCAGAAGATGTTCAATACAAAGCAATCACAAAAATACCTGGATTTGAAAACGTCAAAATGTTTCGACCAGGATATGCAATTGAATACGATTATTTTCCACCTACCCAGTTAGCTCCAACTCTTGAAACCAAGCTCATCGATAACCTATATTTCGCAGGACAAATCAACGGTACCACTGGCTATGAAGAAGCAGCCAGTCAAGGATTAATGGCCGGAGTAAATGCACACAATAAAGTACATGACAAAGAGCCCTTCGTACTAGGTAGGTCTGAAGCATATATCGGTGTACTTATAGATGATCTTATCAATAAAGGAACAGACGAACCATATCGAATGTTCACTTCCCGTGCAGAGTTCAGAATTCTTCTTCGTCAAGACAATGCCGATATAAGATTAACAGGAATCGGTCATCAGCTTGGTCTTGCCTCTAAAGAACGACTCGACACAGTCAATCAAAAAATAGCAGATACAGACGAGCTAATCAATCAGCTTGGCAAGATCAAAGTAAAACCAGCTGAAATCAATGGAAAACTCAACGAGATCAATTCCGCTACTATCAAAGAAAAAACTCCTCTGATCAATTTTCTGCGTAGACCAGAATTAGACATCCACGACATAATAGCGTTTCATAAAGATGCTCAAGAGTACACTCAAAACACACCTCTCGATATACTCGAGCAGGCATCTATTCTCGTAAAATATGAAACCTATATAGAGAAAGAAAAAAGTCTAGCTGATCAAATGGGTAACCTGGATAACAAAAAAATTCCTAGTGAATTCAACTATAGAAATATTCCAGCTTTGTCCGCCGAAGCAAAAGAAAAACTATCTAATATTAAACCGACAAATCTCGGACAAGCTTCACGAATCAGTGGAGTTAATCCCGCAGATATTTCTGTATTGATGGTCTATATGGCTCGATAATTTATGTACGAAAAAGTAGAATCCTGTCCTTCTTGCAATTCCAAAGAGTTCAACAATCACATGATTTGTGACGACTACTCTGTTTCGAAAGAAAGTTTCGCAATAATGAAATGTTCTAATTGTGGACTTTTGCTCACTTCACCTCGCCCAGGGAAAGATGAAATTGGATCATACTATCAATCTGAAGATTATATATCGCATACAAATCAGGCCAACAATCTGATCAACTGGGTATACAAATTAGCACGTAACTATACGCTCAGAAAAAAATTCAACCTGATCAAAAGATTGGCATCCAAAAAATCCATTCTGGACTATGGATGTGGAACAGGTCATTTGTTGAACTTTATTCAACAAAACAAAGACTGGAAAACAATCGGCATCGAACCAGATGAAATGGCAAGAACCATTGCCATCAGCGATCACGACTTGAATGTCGTAGGTTCAATCGATGATCTGCCTGATAAGAAATTTGGTATCATCACACTATGGCATGTACTCGAGCATGTACATGATCTCAATGAAACTATTCAGGCGCTCAAAAAGCATTTATCGAAAAAAGGAAGATTAGTTATAGCCGTTCCCAATCACGAGTCATTGGATCAAAAAATATATAAACAGCACTGGGCTGCTTACGATGTTCCAAGACATCTATATCATTTCAATCAACTGACTATCAAAGAGTTAATGAAATATAACAAGTTCACATTGGAAGAAACTCTACCTATGAAACTTGACGCTTATTATGTCAGTATGCTTAGTGAAAAACATAAAACAGGTAAAATAAATTATCTAAAATCTGTTATAAACGGTTGGAAATCAAATACTTGGGCACGTAAAAACAACAAAAACTATTCCAGTTTGATATATATATTTAAACAAGCATGAAATCCTTATTTCCCTTATTCTTAATTGTAATATCATTATATATATATTCTTGTGCCAATCAAGGCACGCCTACAGGTGGCCCTCGAGATACTATTCCGCCACTATTACTGGAAACCACACCAGCCAATAAATCTATAGCATACCACGGGCAGGAATTTCACTTCATCTTTGATGAAAGAGTTAATGCAGATAAACTTAAAAGTCAATTACTCATCACGCCCCACATTGAAAACAAATTCAATGTGAAAGTTAGAAAGAATGAACTCACGTTAGAATTTGACGAACCCTTTAGTGATAGTACCACTTTTACTTTAAACTTTTCAGATGGTGTAGTAGATGTCACAGAAAAAAATCCTGCTGTCAATCTAAGCTTTGCATTTTCAACAGGACATTACATCGACTCTATTTATGTCAACGGAAAAATTACCGATCTATATAACAATGAAGACAAAGAAGGATTTGTTGTCGGCCTTTATCAATTAACTGATTCATTAGATGTATTAAAAGATAAACCTCGCTACTTCGCTAAAACCAATGAGCAAGGACAATTCCTCATAGAGAACATTAAGAATGACTATTACAAAATTCTTACATTCAATGATGAAAATAAAAACCTCATTCTCAATCCTGAAACTGAAGCTCACGGATTCCTTGTAGATTCTTTAAATCTCCATTTATCCAGAGATTCCGTCTACATACGAACACAATTAATCAATGCATCAGAGTTTAAATATATCAGATCAAAAAACACTGGACGCTATTTTGATATTCAGTACAATAAGCCTTTTACAGCATACGACATTAAAAAATTGGACTCAACATCGATCCTTCCAATACCTCCGAATAATAGAGTTAAAGGCAACAAGATTTTAAGGTTCTATCCAATTGAAGACTTTCAATATGATGTCGATAGTTTAGGTCTACTCATTACTGCTACAGACAGCATGTTTAATCAGACACATGACACTACATATATAAAATTCTTAGAGACCTCAAGAAAACCTGATGCATTCAAATCATCATTCATACCATCAGACAATGAATATGTAGATCCTTTCGTTCATCACACCTATTCGTTTGATAAACCGATTGAAAAATTCTACCAAGACAGTATAATTATAAACTATGATACGCTCAAAAAGGAGTTCATACCGGATAGTACTATTTCATGGAATCACAACAAAACCCAACTCAATTTCGACATTCTTTTGGATAAGCACTTTCTCCAAAATGAAATAGACACACTACTCAAAATATATGGAGATACTACCGAAGTTGATTCTCTTACAACTGCAAGTGATACAGCCAATGTTGACTCTGTTAGATTAGCAAAGTACAAATACTTTTCCAAGGTTAATACGAATCAGGTAACTCTTACATTTCCAAAAGGAACCTTTATTAGTATAGAAGGAGACAGCTCAGCTTCAGTACAACATACATATAAATTCAAATCGCTCGATCAACTGGGCTCTGTAAGTGGTCAAATCAATACCTCATACGACTCATATACTCTACAGCTCGTTAATGCCAAATATGAAGTCATTGAAGAGCTTCATAATACCGCTGAGTTTTCTTTTCCATTTGTAAAACCTGGAAAATACACCTTTCGAGTAATGATAGACAACAATTCAGATGGACGGTGGTCATATGGCAATATACTTAAAGACGAAATGGCTGAAAGTGTTTATTTCTATAGTGAAATCTTTGATGTACGGGCCAATTGGCAATTAGAAAACATTCAAATTTCTTTCTAAAATCCCTGTGGATAAATTGTAAATCAAGGTGGAATAAACCGTGAACTTCTTCGGACAAGTTCATAATTATCTACCATTCAGTTTCAACCCAAGGATAACTTTCAAGAAGTCATGAAATATCAACATCTTCTCCCAGCAATCGTAGATGTAAATAACTAATTCACAAAGGAGAAAGAATCTGTTGATAAGTCAATAGCAAACTAAAAATCAATAACTTATGATGTGAATAAGATGTAGCTAGATTTAAGTAATACACTAAACAATAACAAAGAGTAACAAAACAAAAACTTATACACATATCCACGTCCCTAATAAAGAATAATAATTTCTTTAATCTATATTTTTATTTTAGGGTTTTGGTCAAAGTGTGGACAACTGAGAAATGAAGAGATTTTTTTATTTGATATTAATAATAATTCCAACACTCGGGGCGGCGCAAAATTCTAATCAGGTTCAACTTGCCAATGAGTACTTTATCAATGGCGAATTCGACAAGGCGCTGGATATATATCAAAAGCTAGCCGGTAATCCACAATACATCCAACAGATACATAACAACTATCTAAACATTCTAATTTCAAAGGGTGATTATAAACAAGCTGAAAAACATCTGAAGAAGGCAACAAGATATTATCCGTCAAATGTTTATTACCAAATTGACTATGGGCTTCTTTATCAGCAAATGGGCGATATACAAAAAGCAGAAGTTAGATTCAATCAAACCATAGAAAACTCTAAAGAGAATAGATTTCTTATAGGCACAGCTGCACAATATTTTATTAGCAAACAGCTTTCGCCTTATGCACTCAAATCTTATCAACAAGCTAGAAAAAGTAGTAAAGACAAAACCAGTTATGCATTAGAATTAGCAAATACTTATCGTTTGCTCGATCAGCAATCGGAAATGATAGAAGAGTATTTAGTTTTTGCTTCGATTAGACCAAACAATCTGAGATATGTGAAAAACATTCTCCAGAATATTCTTCAAAAGGAAGCAGACATTCAGAATTTTCAAGAAATACTCATAGAGAAAATTCAAAAAAATCCTAATCAGAAAATTTACCCGGAACTGCTGATCTGGGTGAATTTGCAACAGAACAATTTTTATGGTGCTTATATTCAGGCTAAAGCTGTGGACAAAAAATTTAAGACACATGGCAATAGGGTAATGAGTATTGGAAACATTGCCCTAAAGAATAAAGCTTATGATGATGCCATTGAGATTTATACCTACATCACTAAGACATATCCAAACACTGGTAACTACATTACAGCTCGTCGACAGATAATAAAAACCCGAGAAGAAAAAGTAAAAAACGATTTTCCAGTGGAAAAGATGGCTATTCGTGAATTGACATACGAATACAAACAGTTGATACTGGATATTGGTGTAAATACACAGACTATTGAAGCCTATAGAAGCAAAGCTTTGTTGCATGCATTTTATTTAGACGAATTCGATTCTGCAATTAACATTTTGAATGAGATCATATCGGCGCCTAGAATTAATCCCTCACTTAAAGCAAAAAGTAAACTTGACTTGGGCGATATATATTTATTGACAGGTGATCCTTGGGAAGCCACCTTGCTCTACTCGCAGGTAGAGAAGAGTAACAAGGACAGTCCGATTGGTTATGATGCGAAATTGAAGAACGCCCAGTTGAATTATTTTCAAGGCAATTTCGAATTGGCCAAGAGTCATCTTGATATTTTAAAATTAGCCACCACTAGAGAGATTGCCAATGACGCACTTGCACTCAGTTTACTGATTCAGGACAATACTGCATTGGACTCATCGGATTTTGTAATGAAAAAATTTGCTTCAATTGAACTTTTGCTTTTCCAAAACAAAAAGGATAGTGCCTTAGTTGCTTTTGGAAAAATGTTAAAAGACTATCCTGGCCATTCATTAACAGATGAGATCTATTGGAAGATGGCAAGAATTAATCTGGAAAAGGGCAACTTTGAAAATGCCTTATTGGAATTGAGCGCTATTCTCAGTGGTTATCCAACAGATATTTTAGGCGATGACGCTATGTTCTTATCTGCTCAGGTTTATGAAGAACATTTGTATGATAATCCTAAGGCCATGGAAATTTACAAAGACTTTTTGATTACCTATCCAGGAAGTGTTTATGTGGCTGAAGCAAGAAAAAGATTCCGCAAACTGAGAGGAGATAATATCAATTAAGCCCGGGCACACTCCTCAGATTCTTTTCAACAGAAAACATAATTACAAAATATAGTATGCATGCATAACATATTTTGTATATCTTTGGTTTCCACCGAAAGTTACTTACTTAATTCGAGAAGCACATGCGTAAAGAAGAAACGGTCGATTATCACATCAAAGTAGTTTGGCATGCCATATCTAGAATGTATAACCAGGGAGGCGCGATGAAAGGCATTACCGCTTCATCAGGATTTGTACTTCTCAACATTGATCAGGACGAAGGTACACCCGCAACGAAAATCGCGCCGTTACTCGGGATGGAATCCAGAAGTTTGACCCGTATGCTCAAAACAATGGAAGAAACCGGACTGATCTATAGAGAAAGAGATACAGAAGACAAACGCTCTGTAAGAATCTATCTTACTGAAGCAGGAAAAAAACAAAGAGACTTTTCAAGAAAAGCCGTCATTTTTTTTAATGAAAAAGTGAGAGAATCGGTATCACCTAAAAAACTAGAAGCCTTTTTTGAAGTGATGACCACCATTGACAATGTAATAGAAGAAAATAAAAATCTTGACCAAAAAATACAGTTAATCGAAAATGAATAGAGCTATAAAAAAAGTAGCGATACTTGGTTCCGGAATCATGGGATCTCGAATCGCCTGTCATTTTGCAAATATTGGAGTAGAAGTATTGCTCCTCGATATTGTGCCGAAAGAATTGGAGGAAGCAGAGAAGGCAAAAGGTCTCACACTTGAAGACAAAGCGGTTCGTAACCGAATTGTCAATACTGCATTTCAGAATACAATGAAATCGAAGCCTGCTTCACTTTATGATAAAAAGAGTGCAAGTCTGGTCACCCTCGGAAATTTTGAAGATGATATGTCGAAAATTTCGGCATACGATTGGATCATGGAAGTGGTCGTGGAAAGACTTGATATTAAGAAGATTGTTTTCGAACAAGTAGAAAAATATAGAAAGCCAGGTACGTTAGTAACTTCCAATACTTCAGGTATTCCTATCCACTTTATGGCCGATGGCCGGAGCGAGGATTTCAAAAAGCATTTCTGCGGAACGCATTTTTTCAACCCTCCGAGATATTTGAGATTGTTGGAGATTATACCAACTAAAGAGACAGATCCAGAAATAGTTGATTTCTTGATGAATTATGGAGACCTATTCCTTGGAAAAGAAACTGTACTATGTAAAGACACACCTGCATTTATCGCTAATCGAATTGGAATCTACGCGATTATGTCTGGTATGCATGCCGTAGAAAAAATCGGCCTCACTGTTGGTGAGGTGGATAAACTTACAGGCCCGATCATTGGCCGAGCAAAGTCGGCTACATTCCGTACCATGGACGTAGTTGGTCTGGACACCACAGTCAACGTGGCCAACAATCTGTACGAAGGTTTACCAAACGATGAATCTAGAGAAAAATTCAAACTGCCAAAAATTGTACAAGAATTGTACGACCGAAAATGGTGGGGCGACAAAACCAAACAAGGCTATTTCAAAAAGACCAAGGATGAAAATGGAAAGAAGCAAATCCTTGAACTCAATCTGAAAACTTTTGAATATGGTCCTAGAACTAAAGGACACTTCGATGCCATCGGTCAGGTAAAGGATATTGAAAATGTAAAGGAAAGAATTCCAATTTTGGTCAATTCAGAAGGCAAAGCCGGAGAATTCTACAGAGCTACATTTTATGATATGTTCAAATATTGCTCCATGCGAATTCCAGAAATTGCAGACGAGCTTTACAGAATTGACAATGCAGTTGCTGCAGGCTTTGCTTGGGAAATTGGACCATTCGCGACTTGGGATGTGCTAGGAGTGAAAGATACAGCAGCCAAAATGGAAGAAGCCGGCATGAAACCAGCCGATTGGGTAGGAGAAATGATCGCCGCTGGTCACGAGAGTTTTTACAAATTCGAAAATGGTAAAAAACTGTATTACGACATTCCATCCAAGTCGTACAAAGTAATCCCAGGAACTGAAGGCCTTATAATTCTCGATGCCTTCAAGGAAAACAATATTGTCTACCAAAACCCAGGGTGTACACTCTACGATATTGGAGATGGTATTCTCAACTTGGAGTACCACACAAAAATGAATGCGATGGGTGCTGAGATTATTGAAGGAATCAATACTTCAATTTCAAAAGCAGAGGAAAGCTACAGAGGATTGGTCATCGGCAACGAAGGACAAAATTTCTCTGCAGGAGCGAATCTGGCCATGCTATTTATGTATGCCGGAGATCAGGATTTCGACGAAATCAATATGATGATAGGTCATTTCCAAAATACCATGATGCGGGCAAGATACTCTTCCATTCCGGTTGTAGTCGCTACTTCTGGTATGGCACTGGGAGGTGGTTGTGAATTGTCCTTGCACTCGGATCACATTCAGGCACATACCGAAACTTATATGGGATTGGTAGAAGTGGGTGTTGGACTTATCCCAGGAGGGGGTGGTACCAAAGAGATGACATTAAGAACATCAGACGCCTATAGACCAGGAGACCCGGAGTTGAATGTATTGCAGGAAAACTTCATGACTATCGCAACAGCGAAAGTGGCGACTTCTGCCTATGAAGCTAGAGACTTAGGGTTCGTCAGAAAATCAGATGAATTCACGCTGAATCGAGCACGACTTTTGGCGGATGCCAAAAACAAGGCCATTGAATTGGCAGAAGCTGGATATACTCAGCCTGCACAAAGAACGGATATTAAAGTACAGGGAAAATCCGGACTCGCGATGTTCGAAGCAGGTGTGGCCGGTATGAGATACGGAAATTACATTTCCGATCACGACATGAAAATTGCTCAGAAAATATCTTGGGTGATGAACGGTGGAGACCTCTCTGCACCTACGGAAGTTTCAGAACAGTATCTCTTGGATCTGGAGCGTGAAGCGTTCTTGAGTTTGACGGGTGAACCAAAAACTTTGGAGCGAATTCATAGCATTTTGTTCAAAGGGAAACCCTTGAGGAACTAAAGTTCAGACATTAGTATTTAGATAAAAGACTTTAGACCATGCACAATTTTAGAGAACTGAAAGTTTGGCAAAGAGGAATCGAAATAGTCATACAGGTTTACAAACTAATTGACAATTTTCCTGATTCTGAAAAGTATGGTCTAGCAAGTCAAATGAAAAGGTGTTCGGTTTCTATACCATCCAATATAGCCGAAGGCTCAGGAAGAAATACACCGAATGATTTTGCTCATTTTTTGAATATATCAATTGGTTCATCCAATGAATTAGAAACTCAATTGATTATTGCAGAAAATTTAGATTTTTTATCAAATACTGAAACAGACAAGCTTATTTCTGAGATTAACAAATTTCAGAAGATGACCCGAAAATTAATATCAACAGTTAGAGAAGTCTAAAAACTAACATCTAACGACTAAAACCTTATTGAAATGGAAGCATATATAGTAAACGGATATAGAACAGCAATTGGTAAATCAAAAAGAGGTGGCTTTAGATTCACCCGTCCGGATGATTTGGCAGCTGATGTAATTAAGCATTTGGTAGCTGATGTACCAGCGTTAGACCCAAAAAGAATAGATGACCTGATCGTTGGGAATGCTATTCCCGAAGCAGAGCAAGGCATGCAAATGGGAAGAATGATTTCACTTCTTTCATTGCCCATCGAAGTACCTGGCGTTACGGTCAATAGATATTGTGGATCTGGCTTGGAAACTATTGCAATCGCTGCAGCAAGAATCAAAGCAGGAATGGCGAATTGTATTATCGCCGGAGGAACAGAGAGTATGTCGTTGGTTCCAATGCTAGGATACAAAACAGCATTGAACTGGAAAATCGCTGAAAAGACGCCAGAATATTATTTGGGAATGGGACTCACTGCAGAAGAAATAGCAGTCGACTACAAAATTTCTAGAGAAGAGGCAGATGAGTTTTCTGTGAAATCTCATGACAAAGCATTGGCTGCTTTGAAAGATGGAAAGTTCAAAGACGAGATCGTTCCGATCACAGTCAAAGAAACTTATGTAAATGAAGCGGGCAGAAAAGCCGAGCGTGAATACGTTGTGGATACAGACGAAGGGCCTAGAGCTGGAACATCAATGGATGGTTTGGCCAGATTGAAACCGGCTTTCAAAATGGGAGGCGTGGTTACTGCAGGTAACTCATCACAAACTTCAGACGGAGCTGCTTTTGTGATGGTGATGTCTGAAGCTATGGTGAAAGAGTTGAAATTGGAGCCGGTAGCTAGAATGGTAACTTACACCGCTGCAGGCGTAGACCCAAGAATTATGGGTATTGGTCCGGTAGCAGCTATTCCAAAAGCATTGAAACAAGCAGGGTTGAAATTGAATGACATTGACCAGTTCGAATTGAATGAAGCTTTTGCTACTCAGTCTTTGGCTGTGATCAAAGAGGCAGGTTTGGACCCAGAGAAAATCAATCCGAATGGAGGAGCCATTGCACTGGGTCATCCGCTAGGATGCTCAGGAGCGAAGCTGTCCGTTCAGTTGATCAACGAAATGAGAAGAAGAAAACAAAAGTACGGAATGGTGACCGCTTGTGTAGGTGGTGGCCAAGGTGTAGCAGGCATCTATGAATTCCTGAAGTAATCAAACTTTTATTATGAGAAAACGCTGATTGCGTGAAAGGCCTTGATCCGGATAGTTATAGGGACAAGGCCTTTTTATTTTATCAAATTCTATAAAATTAGAATTATATTTTTCAAATGAGTTATTATCCAACGAAACTTCTGAATGGCTAAATTAGCCTAATCAATATTTCCAACTTATTTGGTTTATAGCTATTTTTATAATCCAAGTGGACTTTTTTATTAGACTACTTAGCATACTAATCCAACAAATGACTAGCAGATGATCACGGGCGATCATCTGCTTTTTTTATATTCTCAATTTGTCAAAACCAAATAATACCTATTTTTATCGAATGAAATACGCACTGATATTTATACTTTTCGTTGGAATCACCTCATGTAATACAACGAAGAAAAGAACTTTACGTGAAAGCAAACTAATTGGAAAATGGTCAAATGTGTCTCTTTTAGTAACGATGAAAGAGCTTGGCAAAGAAGATTCAATTTTTCAGGCTAAGGAGGGTGATTGGAAAAGAGTACTTAGAAATAAACCAGTCATGACGGAGTTTTTGGAGGATGGTACTTATATATCACAGTTCTCCAATTTGAATGAGGAAATAACAAAAGAAGAAAGAGGTAAATGGCAGATTCAAAATGATTCTTTGGTTGTCACAATTGATGATGAAGTCTTTAGGTACCATTTTAAAATTGTAGACAACCTTATTACTTATAAAGCCATAATGGATTGGGATGGAGACGGAAAAAAGGATGATACTTATGATGCTGTCCATGTTAAAGTTCAATAAATGCTAAAAGTCGGAGATACTTACGAAACGGAGTTTACAATTACCCAAGAACAAGTGAATGCTTTTGCTGAATTGTCTGGAGATAAAAATCCGCTTCATATTGATGCTAACTTTGCTGCTTCTACCAATTTTAAATCACCAATAGTACATGGCATTTTTACTTCAGCTGTCATTTCGAAAGTCCTTGGCATGGAATTTCCTGGACCGGGCACTTTTTACTTGAGCCAAAAATTAGATTTTAAAAGGGCCATCTATCCGGATAAGCGATATATCGCCAAATTCGAAATAACAGAAATTCGAGAGGGAAAGCATATTGCGTTGATAAGTACACAATATTTTGAAACCGAAACAGGAAGAAACAGAATTGTACTTGATGGTCAGGCCGAAGTTAAAAACCTGGAGCAACTCCCATAATTAGTACAGTCGATTGTAGTCAGTATTTTATTTCATAGATAGGAGGCATCCTTATCTTGATTTTGGTCGTAACCAAACTGTCGATACCCAGTATCGAACTCACTCATTACAAAACCAACACGATGATTAGACGACAATTCAACGCGTACATCCAGTCCTACCACGGGCTTTCTCGAGAAATATGGCTGCTTGCCTTAATCACATTAATCAATAGAGCGGGCACCATGGTGGTGCCTTTTTTGTCTCTATACCTTACGGCCAGTTTGGGATATTCTCTTTCACAAGTAGGTTGGGTTATGACTGCATTTGGTGTAGGATCTATTTTAGGTGCATGGCTTGGAGGTAAACTCACGGATCTTTTTGGTTATTACAAAGTGATGTTGGCTAGCTTGATTGGAGCAGGAGTGGTCTTCATCATTGTGCAATATCTGAATGACTTTTGGTTTTTAGTTGGAGGTGTTTTTGTGTTGATGTTGGTAGCAGATATGTTTCGGCCTGCCATGTATGTTTCCATCAGAGCATATAGCAAACCAGAAAACAACACCAGATCAGTGACGCTCATCCGACTGGCGATTAACTTCGGTTTCTCGTTTGGTCCAGCCATGGGTGGTCTCATCATTGCCACTTTGACTTATGGTTCTTTGTTTTGGATTGATGGGATTACCTGTTTGGTGGCTTCCATTCTATTGTACATGCTTTTGAACGAAAAGGATGGTATGCCAATAACCGATGAAAAAGCGAATGGCCAAAAAAGCCAGTCGGCGTATGCTGATTTACCTTATTTGGTTTTTCTCGCCATTGTGTTTTTGACAGCTATCGTGTTTCTCCAAATGTTTGCTACCGTTCCTGTTTATTACAAAACAGTTCATCTTCTAACAGAAGGGCAAATTGGTTTATTACTTGGAATGAATGGCATGCTCATATTTTTGTTTGAAATGCCTCTGATCAATTGGTTAGAGAATAGTCGAGTGTCAAAAGCTACCGTTTTGTTGGTGGGTACATTGATTCTCGGCTTAGGCTTTTTAGTATTTAATCTTTCTGGTTGGGTAGGTATATTGGTGATAAGTATGTTTTTCATCACACTGGGTGAAATGCTCATATTTCCATTTGCCAATTCTTTCGCTATGGAGCGATCTCAAAAAGGAAAAGCTGGAGAATATATGGCGTTGTTTCCCATTGCGTTTTCGGCAGCTCATATCATAGGCCCCAATATCGGGATGCAGTTGATAGAAAACTACGGTTATGGATTTACTTGGAACATGACTTTTGTAGCTACTGCCGTAGGCTTGGGACTTTGCTTATATTTGAAATACAGGCTCAATGCCGAATCTTATGGAAATTCAAATAAAAAAATTTCATCAGCTGTCACTTGATGAGTTGTATCAAATTCTCAAGTTGAGAGTTGATGTCTTCGTAGTGGAACAGGATTGCGCTTATCCCGAACTCGATGATAATGATCAGGTAAGTGATCACTTCTTCATTAAAACTAATGATACGATCAAAGCTTATCTAAGAGTTCAAACATTGAACGGAGAGAAGGCAAAACTTGGTCGGGTGGTCACAGCATATGATTTTCGTGGCAACGGCTCGAGTAGAAAGTTGATGTATGCTGCTCTGGAAGCCATCAATAATAATAGAGCCATCAAAAAGGCTGAATTACAGGCCCAAGATTACCTGAAGGGCTTTTATGCTTCTTTTGGCTTTCAAAAAATTTCAGATGTCTATCTGGAAGATGGAATTCCACATGTGGATATGGAACTACTGCTCAAAAACTAAAGTACGTTTTTATAGTAATACCCTTCACTGATATCAGACCAGTCGGAGAGCTGTTTTCTGAAGTTGAGATAGTGCTCGTAGATTTTCTTACTCTGTGCATCTGATTCTACTACCTCCAATACTACTTCTTCGGCTATCTGCTTTAATGGATCAAGTACTGCTCTAGAAAAAGGCCTAATGTCTACATTCTCATCTTTCATTTTTTGCAGGTAGACAGCATTTTTTTGTTCAAACTCAAGTAGCATCCATTGGTTCAGTCTGTAGATGGCGGCTCGTACGATTTCCTGAAGGTCTTTGGGTAGTTCGTTGAATTTGTCTTTGTTCATGATCATTTCTAAAACCGTACCTGGCTCATGCCATCCCGGATAATAGTAGTGCTTGGCGACCCGATGAAATCCCATCAGGTAATCGTGATATGGGCCAATCCATTCTGTGGCGTCGATCACGCCTCTTTCCAGGTTAGTGAACAGTTCTGCTCCTGCTACGAGCACCGCAGTGCCACCCGCTTTGTTTATGATTTTGCTACCCAATCCTGGCATTCGCATTTTCAATCCGCGATAGTCTTCGATGGTGTTGATTTCTTTGTTGTACCAGCCACCAGCTTGCACACCTGTATTGCCTCCAGGTAAGGGGATCAGGTTGAAAGGTTCGTAAATTTCATCCCACAATCTGTTGGCTCCACCATTGATAATCCAGGCATTCATTTGCTGGGCGTTCATGCCAAAAGGAACGGAAGAGAAAAACTGTGCAGCGGGAATTTTCCCGGCCCAGTAGTACCCGGATCCATTGGCCATTTCTACCGCGCCATGGCTCACGGCATCAAAACATTCGAGCGAAGGAATCAACTCGCCGCCTCCATACACTTCAATTTTCAATCGGCCACCACTCATTTCTTCTACCCATTTGGCCAGTAGCATGCAGCCTTCTCCCAGTACCGGAAAATTTGGCGGCCAGGTAGTCACCATTTTCCATTGGTAAGTTTTGTTGAAATTGACATTTACCGATTCTGATTTAGACTCCTTTTTTTCGCAAGAAGTCATTAATCCTGTGGCACCAGCGGCAGCTACGATACTTCCGGTTTTAATAAATTTTCTACGAGATGATTCGGCCATAGATTTATGTTTCTTAGATCAGCCAAGATAATCAAAACTTAGAATGGAAATAAAAATGGATAGAATTACATAGGCAATTCTATCCTTCAACTGGTTGTGTGAATTATTTTTTGACTACTCGGTAGACATATCTATTTTGGTCGGTGTTTACCACTACTTGGTATATGCCTACTTTCAAATGAGTTATTTGAATTCTTGAATCTGTGATTTGCTTCACTAATTGACCTGTATGATCAAAGATCGATACTGATTTCAAATGCTGAATTCCTGATAGGGTAAAACTATCATGAGCAGGGTTAGGGTATAATACCGGCTTGGCTACACTAGACGATGAACGGTTCAACACAAATGAAATAGTCAGTGTACCATGTTCTAAACTCAATTCATAATTCTTTGCTTCTCCTCCTGATAGGATAATTTGAAATTCTCCTTCTTCATCAGAATCTTCAGCATCTGTCGATATCGAAGGAGGCACGATGTCCTCCTCCGAATCGCCATTTACAAATCCTTCGTACGCTATAGTAAGTGTCGGGAATTCTTCTGATAATTTGATCGATTGGTCAACGGCCATCACTTTTAATTGAGCTTTGTTCACCGTTACAATAACCTGTTTTTGTTCAGCCAAATGTGTTGCAGATTCAGCTTGGTTTATGGTAATAGTTGTTTGACCACTGCCTTTGATTGTGGCTTGATGTTCTGAATTGATACTAATGACACTTGTATTTAAGGATGAACTGGTGATGTTTCCATCGCTTTGAGATTGCCATTTCAAGTTGAAAGCGGGGTCACCGTAAGTCAATTTTTCTAGAGGGTCAATCGATAGGGCTGGACTAGATTTTAATGGTGTACAATCTTCTCCGTCATCATTAATGGTCCAGTTGAAATTTCCGATTATTGTGCTACGTGCTGTAGAGGCGTCACAATAATTGGTTAAACCTGCATCAAAAACTATATTAGGTTTTAAAGTCAACAAGCTCCAAGCATCCAATAACTTGTCGTAATTGATTCTGTCAAACGAAGAAGCCCCAGAAAGGAAATCATTAAAATCTATAACCTCAGAAACATCCCAACCTGAGATGTCCTGATTAAAATTTTCTGCACCGTAAAACATACCTTCCATAAAACGTACGGACGACACATCCCAGGCACTAATGTCTTGGTTGAATGGTGTTTCGGCAAACATCCCACGATTGGCATAACCATTGGGTGAGCCCATATTGGTGACTTTCGACACGTTCCATTTATCAAGCGGTTGGTCGAATGAACTATAGCCGAACATGCTCATCATATCTGTGACATTGGACACTGTCCAGTCGTTGAGCGGCTGATCAAAAGCTGAAGCCAGGTAAAACATGAAGCTCATATCAGTTACGGCAGAAACCCCCCAACCATTTATGTTTTGGTTGAAAGCTGTCGCTCCTCTAAACATGTCGCTCATATTGGTGACCGCCGAAACGTCCCATTTATCAAGTGGTTGATCGAACGCGGTGGCGGCAGAAAACATTTGCTTCATGCTAGTTACCTTCGAAACATTCCAATCATTGAGCGGTTGATCAAAAGACTCTGCGCCTTTGAACATGCCGTACATGTCGGTCACTTTGGATACATCCCATGCATTTATAGATTGATCGAAATCAAGCGCATCTTCAAACATAAAGCTCATATCTGATACGGATGAAACGTTCCATTGGTCTAAAGGCTGGTTGAAAGACCTTGCTTCGCAAAACATATAGCTCATGCTTACCACCTTAGCTACATCCCAATCGTTGAGGGGCTGGTTATACCTGGCATTTTTAAACATATTGGACATACTGATCACATTGGATACATTCCAGTTATTTATGGGCTGATTAAAATCTGCCTGGTAAAACATGGAACTCATGCTTGTTACGCTAGACACATCCCATTCGTCAAGAGGTTGGTTATAGCCACACTCCCTAAACATACCACCCATACTGATTACATTGGATACATCCCAATCATTCAGGGGCTGATTGAAATTCGAAGCACCATTGAATAAAAACACCATATTCTCAATTGTGCTAACATCCCAATGACTGATGTCTTCATTGAAATTGAAAGCATCTTCAAACATGCTCTCCATAGAGGTGACTCCGCTCAGATCAGGTGCATCCGCGGCAAGCACTTTAAGGTAGAAACAGCTTTTGAATGCCTCTTCCATGGTTGTCCAGCTAATGTCACCCCACTGGTCTATACTTTCTATTTTACTTTGATAACCGTTGGGGAACCTGATATACGACAATCCGCCGGTAATTTCTACTGAATACGAACCTGCAGTGGCATAGGTATGATAGGCACTACCGTTGGCGTTTGTGATGGTCTCAACATTTTCGTCTCCCCAATCGATAGTAATATTGGTACCGTAAACAGGAATACTGATTTGGGCATTGTCACTAGACGCTGTCCAGCTAGTGATGAAGGGCCGTACTTCGGCAAAGGCAAGAGATGGTGCGATTAGAATAAGGACTGCAAAGGTCTTCCAGGCATTAAATGAATTTAGTTTCATGGCGAATTTGTAATTGGCGAATTAATGCTTCAAATCTGCCTTTCAATTACAAAAGTTTTCCAACCCACCCTGGGTAGTTCTGCCTACATTAATACTAATTTGTATGAGAGAGTGCCTCTCTGGCCTCTAATTTGGAGCTTACGCCCAGCTTGTTGTAAATATTTTTCAGGTGATACTTTACCGTATTTACACTGAGGTGAATTTCGTCTGCGATCTCCGCATTTGATTTGTTGGTCACGGCCAATTGCAGAATATCTATTTCCCGTTCGGTGAGTTTGTTGAGCGTCATCTGCCCAACTTTGTTCATATCCACTTCAATCGCTTCCAGAGTTACATCCGATATGATCCGACTAATTCTATGGCGGAGGTTGTCTATTTCTTCGGTGAGTAGCTGCTGCTTCATTTTGTTTTTTTGCCGAGCCATTCGTCCAAACACGACTACCGCTACCAGCGCCATGAAGAGCACCAATCCTAGAAAAACATAGAGACGGCGTTCATTTTTAAGCTCCAGCTGATAGTTGGTTTCTTGCAATTTCAATTCTCGTTTTTTCTGCTCGATACTATTGGCTAGTTCAAGTTCTTGGGTTTTGTAGAGTGTGCTTTCTTTTTTGGCTATTCGCTCCAGTGCCTGCTGTTCTTCGAGGTAGTCATAGGCTTTTTCATAATTTCCGATGCCTTTGTATAAGGCAGTAAGTTTAGAAAGAGCTGATAGCGCCAAGTCAAAATGCTCCCTTTTTCTGGATGCCTCCAAAATCCGAGTGAGCGATGATATCGCCAAGTCAAAGTGGCCCTGATCCATGTTGATGTCGGCGCGTCCGAGTTGGATATGAGCAAGGAGGCCAAGTGCCTTTTTCTTTCGCAATATTTCTTCCGCCAGATCAAAACAACTGTCAGCACGATCAAGTGCCTTGGCCTTGACATAATATTGGCCTAAGTTAAATATACGTTTGGCCACGTTTACTGAGTCGTAGTAGAAGCCGTGGATGGCAATTGATTGATTCAAGAAATATTCAATACTGTCGAGCTGGTTGGTTTCCAAGTAGCTCATGGCTATATTATTCAATACGGCGCCTTTCGTTTTATTTTTTGGGTTGGACATAAACTTCAGGCTCTGCCGATAGTAGGCCTGCGCTTTATCATAATTTTTCATCTTGGCATTGGCGAGCCCGAGTCCGTTTAGTGTAGATGCGATGTTGGCGGAGTCGTTGAGAACGATTTCTTTTTCTACGAGCTTTTTCAGATAATACACTCCGCTGTCTCGTTGTCCGAGTTTGTTATACTCCAAGGCCAGATGACTCAGCATATCCCGGTACAAACTGCTTGAAGATTCAGGCAAAAGTCGTTGGGACTTTTTTGTAAGCGCTAGCGAATATTGATAATTTCCCCGGTCATGATAGGCATAAGCCATGAGTAGGTATTGCTTGCCCTTGAATACCTGCGCAGTATCAGGTGCCAAACTCAATGCCGTTTTTAATACCTCGACGGAGCTGTCGTATTTATACTGATAAAGCAGAACATCGCCCAATAGAGAATACCACTCATACTGATTAGGCTCCGCTTCGATCCATTGCTGTACTAGAAGTTTGGCAGAGTCATATTCATAGTGATCAATCAGCTGGTCATATATTTCATTCGGGCTTTGAGCCAATAAGCCTTTGCAAATGCTCAGACAAACCACGACAGCAACAATCCATTTTTTCATACTTTCAACGATCGGCCATATTGACCGAATATTTATCTATTCCTTTGTGTTTCAAGACATTGTGACCGATTTATATCAAAAACTAGAATTGGAACAAGCTTTGTCGGAGATCGATCAGATGCTTCTTGAATTGCAGAAGCAGACCTAAATTAAATATAATAACAGAATGAATTTCAATATATATACAGTAAAATCACAAGAGGTCATCAACAAAGCCGGAGAGTTGGTTTTGGCCAATGGCCAACAGGCCATAGAGCCGGCGCATATATTCCAGAGTATTCTGGAATCTGATGAGAACGTCATCGGTTTTGTTACCAAGAAATTAGGTATCAACAAAGAGCAACTCGTAGAGAAGATTGAAAGTCAGGTGGCTACTTACGCAAAAGTCACAGGCCAGCAGCCCTACTTATCGAATGACTCAGCAGCAGCTTTGACTAAAGCTGAATCCATCGCAAAAAAACAGGGCGATGAGTTTGTAGCTGTCGAACATTTGATCTTGGGTATTTTGACCGGTAAAGACAAAACAGCAAGCCTATTGAAAGAATCTGGTTTCAATCAAAAAGATTTGGAAACCGCCATCGAAGAACTAAGAGGAGGAAACAAAGTGAATAGTCAAAACGCAGAATCGAACTACCAGTCTTTGGAGCGATACTCCAAAAATCTGAATCAGCTGGCCAAAGATGGCAAGATTGATCCGGTGATTGGTCGAGACGAAGAGATACGTAGAGTATTGCAGATTTTGTCTCGTAGAACAAAAAACAACCCGATGCTAATCGGTGAACCTGGAGTGGGTAAAACGGCCATCATCGAAGGCATGGCTCAGCGAATTGTAGATGGCGATGTACCTGAAAATTTGAAGAGCAAGGTATTGTACTCATTAGACATGGGTATGCTCGTGGCTGGTGCCAAGTACAAAGGAGAATTTGAGGAGCGTCTGAAAGCAGTGATCAAAGAAGTAACAGATTCTGCTGGTGAGATTATTCTCTTCATCGATGAGATCCACACGTTGATTGGAGCTGGTGGAGGTGAAGGTGCCATGGATGCGGCTAACCTTTTGAAACCAGCATTGGCTCGTGGAGAATTGCACGCCATTGGTGCCACTACGCTGAAAGAATATCAAAAATACATTGAGAAGGATAAGGCATTAGAGCGTAGGTTCCAGACTGTATTGGTAGATGAGCCATCAGAAATTGATGCCATCTCCATTCTCCGTGGTATAAAGGAAAAGTATGAAGTGCACCACGGCGTACGAGTGAAAGATGATGCAGTCATAGCGGCAGTAGAATTGTCCAGCCGATATATTTCAGACCGACAGTTGCCAGATAAGGCGATTGATTTGATGGATGAGGCCGCTTCGAAGTTGAGAATTGAAATAGATTCTTTGCCTGAGGAGCTCGACGAATTGCAGCGAAAAATCATGCAGTTGGAAATAGAGCGCGAAGCCATTCGAAGAGAGAAGAATAAGAATCGTGAAAAATTATTGTCTAAAGAAATCTCAGATTTGTCTGAAAGGAGAGACGAATTGAAAGCCAAGTGGGAAAATGAAAAAGCGGTTATTACTGGGATTCAAACTGAAAAAGAAAATATAGACAAGTATAAAGCAGAAGCGGACAAAGCTGAACGTGAAGGAGACTTTGGTAAAGTTGCAGAGTTTCGCTACGGCAAAATCCAGGAAGCGGAAAAAAAACTTGAAGAGTTCAAAATGCAACTGGAAGCTATGCAAGGAGAGAGTTCTTTGCTCAAGGAAGAAGTTGGTTCTGAAGATATAGCGGAAGTAGTGGCCAAATGGACGGGCATACCTGTACAGAAAATGCTACAGAGTGACCGAGAGAAATTATTGCATCTCGAAGATGAACTGGGTAAACGTGTAGCTGGCCAAGCCGAAGCAATTGAGAGTATTTCCGATGCGGTACGAAGAAGTAGAGCAGGTCTTCAAGACCCGAATCGTCCGATTGGTTCCTTCATTTTCTTGGGTACCACTGGCGTAGGTAAGACGGAATTAGCGAAAGCCCTGGCTGATTATCTTTTCAACGATGAAAACGCCATGGTGAGAATCGATATGTCTGAATACCAGGAACGACATGCAGTGAGCAGACTTATAGGTGCCCCTCCGGGATATGTCGGCTATGACGAAGGGGGTCAGTTGACAGAAGCCGTGAGAAGGAAGCCGTATTCAGTTGTACTATTGGATGAGATCGAAAAGGCACACCCAGATGCGTTCAATATTTTGTTGCAAGTGCTGGATGATGGTAGGTTGACGGATAATAAGGGTCGCTTGGCGAATTTCAAGAACACCATAATCATCATGACGACCAACATTGGTTCTCATTTGATTCAGGAAAATTTTGCTGGATTGAATGCAGACAATGAGGGCGAAGTCATTGAGAAAACGAAGCGCGAAGTATTTGAACTCATGAAGCAGTCAGTGAGACCGGAGTTTTTGAACCGTGTAGATGAGACCATCATGTTCCGACCGTTGACCAAGAAGAACATTCGCAAGATTGTAGGAATTCAGTTCAAGCTAATTCAGAAGCGATTGCAAGAGAATGGCATGAAACTAGAAGGCTCAAACCAAGTCTTGGATCGTCTGGGTGAACTAGGCTTTGATCCGCAATTTGGAGCCAGACCGCTGAAGCGTGTCATGCAGAAGTTGATTCTCAATGATTTGTCCAAACAGATATTAGCTGGAAAAATCAGTAATGAATCTGTGATTGGCATGACTCTCAACGACCAAAACGAGATTGAGTTTATCAACCTCGATGAAGTGAAGATAGACGAATAGAAAGGTCAAATTTCTATTTGAAGAGGTTGTCTCAAAAGCCTAAAATCACATATAGCTGTCACATTGAGGCTCTCGAAATGTCTGCTCAAGTTTAGTAGCAAGGCTTCGAGGGCTCGGGCGGCGTTCCGCTCAGCCTGACAGTTTATAGGGGCATTTGAGACAGCCTCTTTTTTGTGTCATCTCTTGTCTAGGTGAAATACCCATTTTCACCAAAAACTGAGATTTCGGCACGGTCGTGGCAAGTATTCTTTCATTAAAGATCGAGTGATCTAAACCTACTTAAATGGAAGAGAATATGAAAAAGGTATTAATAGTTGATGATAGCTTTCTTATTAGGCAAACATTGAAAAAATTGTTGCCAGCTTGTGGAGACATAGAAATAGTTGGAGAATGTAGTGATGGTAATCAGGTGATGGATTTTTTATACAATAATTGGGTAGATACAATTATTCTAGATTATCACATGCAGAATATGAATGGGGCACAGACTGCAAAAAAAGTAAAGGAGTCTTTCAACCATATCCATATAATTCTTCATACATCAGATGGAGAAATGGCTTACACCACCGATCATGTAGATGATGTGATCAAAAAACCAGCCAAATTTTTTGAGTTAGCTCAAATGGTAAAACAGGAAATGATGGTTTCTTCTAGGTGAAATGCCCATTTTAACATTCATTAATACTTTTTGGCACAGAGATTGAAAGTAGATACATGAGTTTAGATTGATTAACGATCGATAAGACTGTCGGTCTTATCGGTGCTCAACCGCTCGGTTGAGATTAGTTGATTGGTTATGTTTTGAGTTTTGTCCCGGGGGTGGTTCCCCGGGATTTTTTATTTAAAGCTTATGTGAATAGTGGTTTGTATAAATCTCCTATCTTTATTCAAACTTCATACACATGCCTGAAATCAAAATTATAGACCTTCATTTCAAAAATTTGGATCACGCCATTGCCGCTTACTTGTTGCCAACAAGTGAGGGCCCCATCCTAATTGAGACTGGTCCTCATTCTACCTATCCGAAACTCAAAAAAGGAGTAGAAGATTTAGGCTATCGAATGGAAGAAATAACACATGTTTTTTTGACACATATTCATTTGGATCATGCCGGAGCTGCTTGGGCATTGGCAGAAACTGGCGCAAATATCTACTTGCATCCGTTCGGAGCAAAAAATATGGAAGACCCTTCTCGCCTGATGGAATCTGCCACTAGAATTTACGGAGATCAGATGGACACACTTTGGGGTCAAATGAAGCAAATTCCGGCTAGTCAACTTATCCAGGTTGAGGATCAAGAAGTTTTTGAAGTTGGAGATGTGCAGATCAAGAGTCTACACACTCCAGGACATGCTAAGCATCATATTGCATGGCAAGTAGAAGATGTAATTTTTACTGGCGACGTGGCTGGTGTAAAAATTGATGACGGCCCTGTGGTTCCTCCTTGTCCTCCTCCAGATATCAATCTGGAAGATTGGAAAGCCTCCATAAATATTTTGCGACAAGCCAATCCATCGGCCCTATATCTTACACACTACAATCAAATAACAGATATAGGCAATCACTTGACAGCACTAGAAAACATACTTGACGATTGGGCAGCATGGATCCAAAAACAGATGCAAGCAGAATTGACCAATGAAGAAATGGTGCCGTTGTTTATGGAGTATACCGCTCAACAGCTGAGAATGGCTGGTTTGGACGAACCCACTATTGAATTGTATGAGGCGGCGAACCCTTCTTGGATGAGTGTTGCAGGGTTAGTAAGATATTGGACTAAAAAAGAAAGTTAAATGTATATACCAACCTCTTATGAATAACCTAAAAAACCTAGTCTTTCTTGACATTGAGACCGTTTCGGGATCTCCTTCCTTCGAAACGTTAGAGCCTGCCATGCAGGAATTATGGGAAAAGAAAAGCACTTTTCTGAGGAGAGATGAAGAAACACCTCTTGACAAACTATACTTCGATAAGGCAGCTATCTATTCTGAATTTGGCAAAATTATCTGCATTTCTGTGGGCATACTTTATCACGACAAAGAAGACCTGTTGAATATCCGAATAAAAGCCATTCGGTCCGATGATGAAAAGGAATTGTTGGAAGCGTTTGTTGCGCTCTTGCACGACAAAATGGATGAAGATAAAATCCTGCTTTGCGGTCACAATGCCAAAGAATTCGATTTTCCCTACATCTGTCGGCGTATGTTGATCAATGGAATAGCCCTGCCTCCTTACTTACAGCTCTCAGGAAAAAAGCCATGGGAAATCAAGCACATGGACACCATGGAGATGTGGAAGTTTGGCGACTATAAAAACTTCACATCTTTAGCGTTACTCACGGAAGTTTTTAATATTCCTTCTCCCAAAGATGATATAGACGGTAGCGATGTAAACCGCGTGTATTATCACGAAGAAGGTCTGGAACGAATTGCAGAATACTGCAATCGAGATGTATTGGCTACCGCTCAGGTTTACTTAAAAATCCAGGGCATAGAGTTAATAGATGAGGAGCGCATTCAGTTTGTGGAATAAGCTTACTCTAGTCTTTGGGAATTCTAATCTCATCTATTGAAGCCGTATCAATTTTGTTTAGTCTGAGCATGAATGGTCTATTGGTTCTGCTTTGTTGACTCAAGCGTTTTATACTCTTGAGCAATCCTTTCGAAGGGTCTGACGAAAACAAAGTGACTCCTTGAGGTTCTTTTAGATAATTCTTAAAATTATCGAGACTATTCATCTCTGGCACGTATCCTTTTTTATACAACAAAGTTGAAAACTCAACATTCTGAATCGCATTGGCTTCTGCTTCGGTATACTTTACTTCATGTTCGACTATTTCTTGTTTGAACTCTGCCTCAGGTAGATAATCACGAATCACAATTTCTTTCATCAAATTCTCCTTTCTATTTAGAAAGATTATGATGTCCTTTTCAGGAATATCAGAAATAAGAATGCTGTAACGGTCGAAGTTGATATGAGAAAAAGTAAGCGTGTCTCCTATACTGACCTGAATTGAAAACTCCCCATTGGAGTTAGCAATGCTTTGCCTTTCGTTTCCAACTATATGGGTAAAAGGTACTGAAGAACTGGTTTGCTTATCTCTCACCTGACCCGATAAGGTAGCAGAAACATTTTGAGCAACTGCGCAGACCTGAAACAAGCATATCGCCAATAATAAGATCAGAATTTTGAGCATCTAGAGGATTGATTGGTTTTAATCCTTAAATGCAAGAAGAAGGAAGTTAGGCGTATTTACTATTCCATTGATTAGCCAACATCCTCAGCAAAGCAGGATAAACAATCCAGTGTCTGAAAGGTTTTATCAATAGCATGTAGATTTGGCCAAATATGCCATTCGGTTTTACATAAATGGTCATTTGTGCGTTGGCTTCTTGATCATCTACCACTTTAGCCAAATGAATGGCTGCTTGAACCGTTTTGTTTTCTATTTCTAGCATTACTTCTTGGTCTAACGCATAGACCAGATCGAAATGGCCAAAGCCTCCTTTAGGAAGTTCATCTACAGTGGTTTGGGTTTGGGTTGCGTAACGTTTCTTCAATACCCCTGGTGCTAAATCTTGCGTTTCAATACTTTGGTCTTCCCAATGAAACAGCCGGCCTAGCCAGTTTCTGAATTTAAAAAGCCATCCGGCGAAACCTTTGGTTCCTATCTGATTGATAGCTTCCACGAAAGTGTCCAGAATGTTCTTGATCGGTGTGTTAGGTTTGATGTCGATGGGAAGATGCCAGATGTCTTCTATTCTAAATCCACTAACAATTTCATGGGCTAGCCAAGGTTGGGCTAGGTGAGAGTTTATAGTAGGTTTCATATTGTCTAATTGGTTTTTCATATTTAACGAAAACCAATTCGGAGCGATCACCCGTTCACTCCTTATTTTCTCAAGCTCACCCAAATATTATCCAACTGCTCCACAGCCTTATCTATCGTTTCGATATCAGCCATGACTAACATCAATTTGTCCTTGATTTCTTTCAGTTGATAGGCTTTTGGATGTTGTTGTACGTAACCTATAATATGACCAAAAGCGGGTGATTGGTAATAGGCATCATTGTCTTTAGGAGGAAAGTAGCACCGCATGCGACCATTTTTCAACACGAGCTTTTCAAAGCCCAAATCAATAGATAACCAGCGCAGCTTTACGGTTTTAAATAAGTCGATGACCGACTCTGGAATTTTACCGAACCGATCAAGAATAGATTGTTTGAAAATATTTAACTCCGCTTCGGTCTTAATGTTATCGATTTGGGTATAGATACTTAGCCTTTCGGTAATGTTTTTCACATAATCCTCGGGAATGAGAATTTCAAGGTCAGTTTCTATAATGCAATCAGAAACCAATGCCTTTACATCCACAGCTTGATCTTCAAACAAATCTTTAAATTCGTTTTCCTTTAAGTCATTGACTGCTTCATCCAGAATCTTGTGGTACATATCAAAACCAATGTCAGATATAAATCCACTTTGTTCTCCACCAAGTAAATTTCCAGCACCTCGGATATCCAGATCACGCATCGCTACTTTGAATCCATCACCTAAATCAGAAAACTCTTCAAGTGCACTGAGTCGCTTTCTCGAATCCGAAGATAAGTGAGAAGTAGGTGGCGTGATCAGATAACAAAAAGCCTTTTTGTTGGATCTGCCTACGCGGCCGCGCATCTGGTGAAGGTCGGACAGCCCGAAATTTTGTGCATTGTTGATAATGATGGTATTGGCATTGGGTATGTCCAAACCACTTTCAATAATGTTGGTAGAGACTAGCACATCGTATTCACCTTCGATAAACTTGAGCATGGTTTTCTCGAGCTTAGGCCCCTCCATCTGACCATGAGCATAACCTACCCTGGCGTCCGGAACCAAACGGTGGATGAGGTTGGCCACACTTTCGATGTCGCTTACTTTGTTGTGCACGAAGAAAACCTGACCACCACGTCTTAGTTCATAGCTGACCGCATCTCGTGTCATCGTTTCGCTAAAGACATGAATCTCTGTGGTCACCGGTTGGCGGTTGGGTGGAGGCGTAGAAATCACACTCAGGTCACGAGCACCCATCAGCGAAAAGTGCAGCGTTCTTGGGATTGGAGTCGCGGTTAGCGTCAAGGTGTCGACGTTCACTTTGATTTCTTTGAGCTTGTCTTTGATTTTTACACCAAACTTCTGCTCTTCGTCTATGATCAAAAGGCCGAGGTCTTTGAAGTCCACATCCTTGTTTACGATTCTGTGGGTACCTATCAGTATGTCGACTTTGCCTTCTTTTACTCTGGCTAGAATGTCTTTAATTTCTTTGGTTGTGCGGAATCGATTGATGTATTCTACCGTTACCGGGAAATTGGCCAACCGCTCATAGAAGGTATGGTAATGCTGCATAGCCAAAATGGTGGTGGGCACCAGTACGGCCGCTTGCTTGCCATGAACGGCAGCTTTGAAGGCCGCACGAATGGCGACTTCAGTTTTTCCAAACCCGACATCTCCACAAACGAGACGATCCATTGGATGTGCTTTCTGCATATCGACTTTTACATCTTCAGAAGCTTTAGCCTGATCCGGTGTGTCTTCATAGATAAAGGATGTTTCTAATTCAGCCTGTAAATAGCCGTCTTCTCCAAAACTGAATCCTGGAGCTGCCTTTCTTTTTGCATAAAGTGCAATCAGCTCCTTGGCAATGTCTTTGACCTTTCGGCTGACCTTCTTCTTTTTGTTTTCCCACTCGGGAGAACCGAGTTTACTTACTTGCGGAGGTCCTGTTTCCTTGCCGCTATACTTAGAAATCTTGTGTAGGGAGTGAATACTTATGTACAGCAAATCGTCGTCGCGATAGACCAGCCGTACAGCCTCCTGTTTGTTCCCATTCACATCCACCATGTCGAGCCCGGCGAATCGTCCAATCCCATGATCGATGTGTACCACGTAGTCCCCTGGGTTCAAAGTACGAAGTTCTTTTAGCGTAAGTGCTTTCGACTTGGAGTGCTTCTTTCGGACCTTGTATCTATGGAATCGTTCGAAGAGCTGGTGGTCAGTGTAGCAGGTTACTTGCGCTTGATTGTCTACGAATCCTTCTCTTAACCCCAGGATCAGCGAGTCGAACTTGATAAACGGGTTGATTTCTTCAAAAATCGAGGTCAGCTGCTCGATCGGTTTTTCTGACTCCGAAGCAATCAGCGTAGCATATTGCTTTTCCTGATAGGTCTCCAGGCTTTCGGCGATCAGGTCGAAGTTTTTATTAAACGAAGGCTGCGGGCTGGCATCAAAACTAAATGCCTCAGCTTGATTTAGATAGAACCGATTGCCAAATTCAATCTTTACATAATCCTCTATGGCTGATGCGAATGATTCACTGGTTTCAAACAGTTCGTTGGGATCCATGGCCAGACTGGCACCACCGCTGGCCTCTAGGATAGCGTCAAAACTTTCCTTCGCTTTCGCGAAAGACTTATCCAGCACGTCCATGGTGTTTTGATAGTCCTTTACCCAGATTTTGGAATTGTTGGGTACGTAATCCAGAAATGATTGGCGTGTTTCTTCCAGCAACTTGGTTTGAATGTTCGGGATGATGTTGATCGTTTTCAAATTGTCTTTCGACAATTGACTCTCTGGGTCAAAGGTCCGTATGCTTTCAATCTCATCGCCGAACAATTCGATCCGATAAGGCAACTCTCCTGCGTACGAATAAATATCTACAATTCCCCCGCGGACAGCAAACTGACCAGGCTCGTAAACAAAATCATCTTGCACGAATCCATAGTTGAGCAATAGCTCTGTGAGGAAGTCGCTATCTACTTGCTCACCGACTTTGGCCGTAAATGTGTTTTGAACTAAAGATTTTTTGTTGATCACCTTTTCGGTGAGGGCCTCAGGGTATGTGACGATGAGTTCACCAGCCGACGATTTGTTGTTGATCCGGTTGAGAATCTCAGCACGCATCAAGATGTTCGCGTTTTCCGTTTCCTCAAATTCGTAGGCACGCTTGTAGGATGACGGAAAAAGCAAGACTTCCTTGTCGCCCAATAAGTTTTGCAAGTCGTTGTAGAAGTAAGCGGCCTCTTCTTTTTCGTGGAGGATGAAGATGTGGTTCTGGTGATTGAGTTGGTAGGTGGCTGCTGCCGTGATGGCATCGAGACTACCGACAAGCCCTTTCAAATTAATGATCTTATTCTCGTTGGGCTTCACAGCTTCCGCTAAAGCCTGAATAGTTGCTTGAGATTTATATAGGGAAAGTAATTCTCTTTGATTCACACCTGGATATTAAGCCACAAAAGTAAGTCAAAAGCCAAAGATTAAAGAGGTTACTTCAAGTAACCTCTTTAATAATGAGTCGAGGTACGACTTATTTAAGTTAGGGGGTGCTAGCAATTTTCAACACTTCAAATTGTGAAGAGCAGTCGTACCTCGACTTAGGCTTTGGGAATCAGCTAGAGGATGCAGATGCTTAGATATCAGCACTTGCCGGACCTATTCCGGCATCTGTTTCGGAGACCACCGTAGTTTCTTCAGACAGATCGCAGAACAGGTTCGCGAATTATTTAGAAAGCCGGGAACTATTTCTGACCCAATTCCATTTACATAGGCAGAGTATAAATCTATTCATGATCGCGCACTCGCGATTCATTGTTTAAGGTTAGGTTGGTGATTATGGCGCGTCTCTCTTCGGGGCGCGCTATTTTTTTGTAATCTTATCTATTCTTTAGCATACCATGTAATGGTTTTTATCACAAATTGTCTTTAGCATGCTTTACAAAATTTCATTATTTTAAGCAATGGTAAAGCCCAAAAGGATCAAAGGAATAGGTTATTTATCAATAGCTGGAATTGGAAACCAGTCAAAAGCACTTTTGTTTTTACCAGGAACAGGTGCTTTTAAAGAGAACTATGTGACTTTTCTGGAAGAATTTAGATCAGTTTATGGTCAAATTTTTGTTCTAGACCTTCCCGAACAAGGGTCTAAAGGAGCTTGGCTATTTGGACAGATGAGTGCCAATCTTGATGAATTTATCAACTTAAAAATTGATGATACTGTCCACCACATTGACCTTATGGGCCACAGTGCTGGAGCTTTGGCAGTATTGTCCCACCTTACCCATTATAACATTCTCGCAGAAGAAGGGGTGAGTAAGCTAATACAGCAGAAAAAAATGGATAAAGAAAACTTGGGTCATGCCTTGTCTATGGCTAAGTTTTGTGAGTTAAGAAATGAGCAAAAGAAGATAAAAAAAGTTGTATTGTTTTCACCTCCAGATTCCCTTGGCGTTGCGTTTCCAAAATTTTGGGCTAAAATTTTGGCTTCATTAAACACCTTTGTAATTCGTGTTTTCCTTAATGTTTTTATCAATTTTCCGCTTAAGGTTATGGGATGGTTTTTGTCCAAGTCGCAAACTAGACCCAGTTTCAAAAAAAGTAAAAAGCCTCAGTTTTTTGCTCTCACATTTTCCGATCATCACCGTTTTTTCAACTACATCGCACATTACAAAACCATCTTTGAGTTATTCCATTATTTGGATAACCATTTCCAAGACAAATTAAAATCGGCCTTACAAGACAAAGAACTATGTATTCAATATGGCAGCATGGATTGGGTATTAAAACCTACTTTTAGAATCAATGAATTGGAAAATAACTATTTGATAGATGATAGTATCGTTATCTATTGCCATCAGGGACTTGGTCATTTGCTGAAAAAAAGAAGAAGTTTAGACCTAAATTTATATGACCAATTGCTCATTAACCGGAAGGTTGTAGAGAAAACACGACAATTTTTAACCAATCAAAACCATGGAACCCGAAACTAAAGAATGCGAATATTGCTGCAACCAAATACTAATTAAGGCAAGAAAATGTATGTTCTGTCAAGAATGGCAAGACGAAGTACCTGATGGCGAAGAGAAACCGAGGGATCAGTCAAGTAAATCATTTTCAGAAAGGCATCCAGATGCCATTAAACCATTTCAAGCCTACTGGGCTACTTTTTCTCGACTTCATTATACGGCTAATGTTTTTATCGTATGCACCCTTATTTTTTTTATTATTCAAATTTTATGGTTAGCCCTGGGCGAGGAAGAAATTTATCTGGTTTCTTTTGCTCTTTTTTGTATACAGATGATGTTTTCATGGGCGGGTCTCGTATGGGTTTACAAATTAATCGACACCCATTATAATGAATTTTTAAAATTGATTCCTAATGTTTCGAAGAAAGCAGAACATGAAATTTTTCTCAAGCATCAGAAAATCTTCAGAAACAGAAATATGATAATATGTGGGGCTTTGTCTGGAGTAGTAGCAGCCGCAGGTGACTACTATTTGGGAACTCCATTTGTTACACAGGAGGCTAGGATTATTTTTGCTGTTTTTGAGTTTGCAAACATGTTTTTTGCTGGTGCAGGGGCATATAGTCTCTTTTGGTTTGCAGCTTTTATAAGTAGCCTGAGCGAAAACTCGAAAATTAAGGCTCTAATCATTTCAAAGTCGAATGTGGCAAACACGATTGGTGATGTTCATCTTAAAACAGCAATACTTGTGCTCATGCCGCTGAGTCTCGGAATTGTCGCCAAAGTAGTCGGAGATTGGAGTTGGTACTCTGAACATATGGCTTGGTATGGATTCTTTTCACTTATCATCATAGTTTATATTTTTTGGCCCATAGATAATATTCACCGATTGTTGGTAAAAGAAAAGGAAATGGAACTTGATAAAATTGGCAAGAAGCTGAAAAAAGCACATTCTGATTTTCATATTAGAGCAAGTGAAAGAAATTTGGCTCGACTTCGTTCACTTCAGGAATTGGAAAATATCTTGGAGAGTAAAAACACATGGCCTTTTGACCTGAAGAGTCTTTCGGCTGTGTTTGTCTCAATAATTTTCCCAATATTTTTGATGATTGCCGATAAATGGAGTCTGTTTGAAAAAATGACAACTTGGCTCCAATCTCTTTAGACCTCATTAAGCAAATCACAGGATTCGTATTCTTCTTGTCATTTCGAGAGTAACTAGAAATCCTAAATTCCAATAATTGTGGTCATAATGTTAGTGAGATTTCTCCCTTCTGGTCGAAATGACACCTTAATTTAAGAAATTGATTCTGCTATGATATAGAGCAATCTAGAATCACCATTCAATCATTTCCATTAATTTACCCTTCTTTAAACCTTACAAAATGATGAAAAAACTTTTCTTGAGTGCCATGACAGCTTTGTGCCTCATTGGTTGTGAACAAAAATCAAAAACTCCTTTTGATACTTATTTTAACGATCAAACTCTTCGTATCGATTATTTCCATACAGGAGATGCCAAGTCTGAAAGTGTGGAAATAGATCAGTTGTACTCGTACGACGGTTGGGCTGGCAGTATCGTCAATTTGGTTGATTCACTCAATTACGGAGCCTACTATTACAAGGTCTATGACAAAGCCTCAGGTGAATTGATTTACTCCAAGGGGTTCGATAGTTATTTCAAAGAATATCAAACCAGTACACCAGCTATTAATGGCGAAGTGAAGCAGTTTCACGAATCTGCCATTATACCTCAACCGATTAAGTCGGTTGTTTTTACTTTGCAAAAACGAGACAAGAGTGGAAGTCTCAACGAAGTGTTCCGAACCGACATTGATTTGGCTCAAGCAGTGGCGGGTACAAAAGATGAAACGGTAAATGTGTACGCTAGCCTGGATAATGGCGACCCGCATGTGAAGGCTGATATCTTGATTGTAGGCGAAGGTTATTCTACGGATGACAATCAAAAATTTCAGGAAGACCTGAAAAGATTTACCGATGTATTTTTCAAAGCTGAGCCGTGTAAGTCGTATAAAGACCGGTTTAATATTAGAGGTGTATTGAAGCCATCTGAAGATAGTGGCATAGATGAACCGCGCGCAGGTATAGATAAGAATACTGCCGTAAGCGCCACGTTCAATTCCATGGGATCGGAGAGGTACTTGCTGACTGAAGACAACAAAGCTCTAAGGGATATTGCCGGGCATGCGCCGTACGATGCCTTGTATATTATGGTGAATCATAGCCGATATGGCGGAGGCGGTATTTACAATTTTTACTGTACCTATACCTCAGACAATATCTTTAGTGAATACCTGATGGTGCATGAGTTTGGACACTCGTTTTTCGGGTTGGCGGATGAGTATTACACCTCTTCTTCAGCTTACAATGATTTTTATCCGCAGGGTTATGAACCTGCCGAACCAAACATCACGGCGCTACTCGATCCGGAAAATGTTAAATGGAAACATTTGTTATCTGAAGGCATCGAATTACCTACGTCTTGGAACAAAGCTTTTTATGACAGTACCAGCTTGAAGTGGCAAGCCGAGCGTCGCATGCTGAACGACAGTATCGCAGCTTTGAAAAAAGCACAAGCATCGGCCGAGGCCATTGCTGCGGCTGAGCAATTGTATGATGAAAAGGTAACGGCTGAAGATGCTCGAGTACAGGACTTTTTAGAAAACGCAGATTTTTCGAAAAAAATAGGTGCTTTTGAAGGAGCTGGCTATGCTTCTGAAGGTATTTATCGTTCGTCGCCAAATTGTATCATGTTTACCCGTACTGATTACTTTTGCCCGGTTTGTCAGGAGGCTATGATTGATGTGATAGAGTCTTATGCGAGGTGATTTTGTTTATGGCACCTTAGAATAACTTTTGATTAATTTAAATAGAAATCAATTGAATTAGTTCTTTAATAATTTATAATAATTAAACTCATTATCGTTTCCTGCAATGTTTATGAAATACAACCCTTTGGGATAGTTCTTCACGGAATGTGTCCAGAAGTTGTTCGATATTGTAATGTTATCCATTACTTGACCGTGGATATTTACAATCTCCACTGAAAAAGGGAAGTTAAGTTGTTCAGTTTGAAATTGAATATAGTCTGAGGTGGGGTTGGGATAAACAAGAATATCTACACTTGGTGAAGTGCTGACGGCTGTTACTAGAATTGAAACTTCATCACTAGTAGCTGTGAGACAATCTTCAGATACTGTACTTACATAATAGTCTCCAGATTCGTAGGCATAAAATGATGACTCTGTGCCATTTTCTAGCGATTCACCATTCAGATACCACTGATTGCCTTTATCATTACTAGACACCAAAATTGTCGCAGTTGTGTTACTTTCTTTAATGGAAATCACAGGATCACTGGGGTTGATACAGAACGTTTGTTCAACTTGGGCACCGTTGTAAAATTCATTTCCTTGTTGCTCAGCATAAATGGTGGTGCTTCCATAACTAACTATTCTAGCTACATTTTCATCGATTTCAACATTATCACTGTTTGTATAAAATTGAATATCTAATCCAGAATCAGATACAGCGTTTAGGGCAAAATCTTCATCACCAAATCTTTTCACAGGAATAGGATCAAAAGATACAATTTGATCCAACTTTGTAAATGGAACTTTAAACAATTCAACACCATATGCTTTGGAGTTGGCTGAAAAGTAAATCCACCCGTCCAAATAGACTAATTCGAGTGGATCATAATCGGCAACCAGTGTAGTACCAGTATCTGAACCATCTGTTCTCCAAATCTGATTGTTTGCTTTGAAATACAAAAAACCTCCCACCTCAGTGAGTAAATCTGGAAAGGAACTTGTCGTTCCTTCTGAAATCTCAAGTATTTGTGTTCCTTCGGATGTCCCATCTGAAACCCACAACTCGTTTCCATGTATTCCATCATCCACAGAAAAGTATAAGTTATCACCTGCGACGAATAGGTTAGTGAAACTCAGGTCTGCATCTTCGTTCTCCGAATTTATATCCACTACTAATGTTGTTCCGTCTTCAGTACCATTGGTTTTCCACAAGGACCAGCCTACACTGGCATCAAATGCTGAGAAAAAGATTTCTTGTTTAAAAGAAGTAAGAAACCGTGGATTAGATCCTTCACTGGACTCTATAATATCAGAGACTAACACTGTGCCCGAAGTAGTGCCATCCGTTTTCCATAATTCTCGACCATGAATGCCGTCATCAGCAACAAACAATAGCTCTGACCCAAAAGGTTCATATGAGTAGGGATATGATGACTCAGAACCTGAATTAATGTCCTTCAAAATTTTGGTGTTTTCTTCTGTGCCATCTGTGATCCAAATTTCATTCCCAATAGACCCATCATTTGCTGAAAATATGAATTGACCATTGATAGCCCCTCCATCAAATGACTCTATTGCGCTGCCTGAACCCACATTGATATCTTTTAATATTTTTGTGCTGCCTACAGTCCCATCCGTAACCCAACATTCATATCCATAGACATTGGTACCACTAGTCACACCCAACATGAAATACATCTTGTCTCCTGCGACGCGTGCATTATTTTGAACTAAACCTAACCCAGAAATATCGGAACTATAATCATCTATCTTGGAGAGGCCAGTTGAAGAGAATTCATAAAACCTTTGGCCAATAAAGTATATCAAACGATTATTCAATTTCCCAATAAAATAAATACTTCTCGAAAACTCTTCAACTTCATTTGTACCTTCAATTGAGCCGTCACTTTCATAAATCGAACTTTCATTGATTGATCCTCCATAAAAAGCAACTTTATTGTTTATTTCTTGAATGTGCAATTTGGAATCAAATGCATTAATACTTTTTGTTCCGGGGAGAATATCCTTAACTAAAGTGGTTCCTTCGGTAGTACCATCAGTGGACCACAGTTCTGTTCCATGAGTTTCGTCCTTGGCAAGAAAAAGAACCTTTCCTTTGTAATTTGCCCAGGACCTTGGAATTGATGATTCAGAACCAACATAGATATCTTTTAACATGATGGTGCCTACTTCAGTACCGTCACTTATTCCTAATTCTTCACCATAAGAGTCGCTATAAATGGGGAAAACCATTTGATCATTGAGAGTAGGAATATCATGGTAAATACTTACAGTTCCTTCGAAATCAGCGATTGTCTCTGTATTCAATGCCGTTCCATCAGTAGACATTAGGAAACTGGAACGGGGGCTGTTTTTAATGCCAATTCCATAAAAAAGACCTCCTAATTCAACGCCTGCATCGATATATCCGGTACCTAAAATAACAGTACCTGATTCAGTTCCATCAGTAATCCAGTGACTACCTCCAGAAGTAAATACCAATTGATCACCAAATGGAATGAAAGACTGTACATGACCAGTCATTTCTGTTACTAACTGTGTGCCCTCAAGCGTTCCATCACTTATTCTGAGTTGATAATTTGATTCGTTATTCGTTACAAAATGTAATTTACCATCAAACTCAATCAAATAGTTAATATAATTATCACTCTCGAGTAATTTTAAGGTCCCTTCTTGAGTACCATCACTTGTCCACAATTGAAAGATAAATTGGTCTTCCACGTATGTACCAATCACATAAAACAGGTGCGAATTGACTGCTAATCCTTCATATGCCTGTATGTAAGAATCACCATTTGAAATTGTAGCAAATACTAGAGTACCATCTTCGGATCCGTCACTTGACCAGAGTTCCAGGGTGTTACTTGTTGTGCGCCTAGTTCCAAAAATTTTGCTATTGTCAGTTATTAAAGAAGTGAGGTCGTTGTCCAATTTTTTAATCAAATGAGTACTAGCGGCCGTACCATCTGTTGACCATAGATCCCAAAGGTATTGGTTTTGCTCTTTTCCATCTCTACCAAGAAAGTACAGGATGTTATCAAGACAGACAAAGGATTCTACTATGCCATCGTTATGACCTTTATTCAAGTCAAGAACTAAGGTCGTACCATCAGAAGTTCCATCTGTTTTCCATAATTCTTTCCCTAATTCATTATCAATTGCAAAATATAAATAATCTCCGCACTCATAAAATATGTCGTTATAGTGATTGTCCTCCAGGACTGATGCTGGATCTGTATTAATATCTTTAACGAGCTGGACTTGTGAATAAAGAAGGTGTGGTAAAATAAGGACAACTATTGTCCCAAAAATCTTGTGCATATGAGAAAGTAATGTTTCTGTAAAAGTATATACTTTTTATTCCTTTTTAGGAGAATATTATATGGCTCTAATAATCCAGAGCACATGCATTAAAGTTGCAATCTAAACCCTTTGTCATTTTGAACGAGCTAACCGAAAGAAGGAGAAGAGAGAAATCTTAATGCAACTAGCTGTGACATTAAGATTTCTATGGTTTGTCAGACTGCCGGTGGTTGAAATAAGAAATACTTACTTCACCTCTTTCAAATGTTTATCTAAGAATTTCAGCACTTCTTTTGAGGCCGTAATATTATTTTCCTTCTTTTTGAAGCCATGTCCTTCGTCATCGAAGAGTACATATTCTACAGGCACATTATTTTTTCTGGCTTCTTCTATCATCTCGTCCGATTCTACCTGGAGTACTCGAGGGTCATTAGCTCCTTGCAATACGATAAATGGCTTTGTAATTTGATGAGCAAAAAACAATGGAGATTTGTTATATAGTGCTACCGAATCTTCAGTATTAGGGTTTCCCATTTCCGTATATAATGCTTCTCTGAAAGACTCCCACCACGGCGGGATAGACCTGATGGTTCTCAACCAGTTGGTCACGCCGAAATAATTGACACCAACAGCAAACTCTTCAGGTGCAAAGGCCAGTGCGGCCATCACCATATATCCGCCATAGCTTCCTCCCATGATCCCAATCTTATCAGTGTCTATATAGTCTAGTGTAGCCAAAAATTTCTTCGACTCTATACAATCTTGTAAATCATCCTGTCCATGTCTCAAATCGTCAGCCGCATAGAATGTTTTGCCGTACCCGGAACTCCCCCGATTATTCACCGCCAGGACAGCGTAACCATGATTTACAAAATATTGAAGCCTTGGCGTATAGTTTAATCGGGTCTGACCACCAGGGCCACCATGAATCATCAACATAGCAGGTACTTTTTCTCCAGGCTTCAATCCTTTGGGTTTGTATAAAATCGAAGGTATTTGCATGCCATCAAAAGAGGAAAATCGGATCACTTCTCCGGCAACTAAATCATCCGGATTGATTTCTTTGCTCATGGTATCCGTGAGTTTTTTGTATTCACTTGTACGGAAGTCATACACATACAAATTTCTTGGCGTACTGGAATTGGTCATGTAGAAACTCATCAGGTTTTCACTTTCTGAAATTTTCACGCCAGAAATATCGCCTTCGGGCAATCCTGAAATCTGTAATGACTCTCCTGTTTGGCCATCAAAAAATTTAACCTCAGTTTTTGCATCGTTGTTGATGACGGATACGCGGTATTTGCCAGTACGAGATAAATAGGAATAATAGATATCCCAGTCTTCTTTTTCTACTACCCGGCTTTCACCAGTCATAAGATTATAAGCTTTTAAGTACATAAATTCATAATCTTCATTGGTCAAATAGAAGAGTTCTGTGCCATCCAGGCTAAAAAACTCTGGGCTGTAGTCAGCGTCGCCTTCATGTTCGCTGATGAGTTTTGTTTCACCAGTTTCAACGCTGTACAGGTACATGTTTGAATTGTTGGTCGTGATAGACTCATGCAGTGCGATAAACTTCTCATCATTCGAAATGATACTTGGATTGAGTCCTTTGTCATTCTGATAAAATAGCTGTGTTTCGTACAGCTTACTTTCATTCCCGATATCATCCAGCTTGATCCAATACAAGTCGAAAAATCTTTGGTCTCTTTTGTTAGAGGTCAAGAACATTTTTGTTCGGTCATAGTTCCAGCCATAGAAGTTGGCTTTAGCCGCAGAGTCTGGTGTCAGGTCTTTCGCCATTCCATCCAATTGATTCACATAGACATGCGTGATTTCATTTCCTCCTTTGTCAGAGGCAAAAAGAAAACGATCGTCATTAGGAAAATACGACATAGGGAAAACACCGTCATCAGTAGCTTGAGTCAGTTGCTTTTTCTCACCTGTTTCAAGTGAAATTTCAAATGCATTGTACACACCAGATTCTTTGCTGCCAAGCAGGACTTTGCTTTCATCTGGTGAAAAATATCCGCCGTAGATTTCTTTCACATCCATGAATTGCTCGATGGTGTATTGCTGCGGTGGTTGTTCTTGTGGCGTTTGCTTACAGCTGAACGCGATAAGGCTCAGGCCAATAAATGCCTGAAGGGTCTTGGTGAAGTTCATGATAGATTGTTGTTCGTTTAAGCCAATAAGATAAGCATTTATGTCTTGCTAAAGAAAGTTCTAGCCTAACGGTATTTATTCCTCTAATTATTTATGTAATATTATCGTTCCATCGGTCGTGTAGCAGCCAACCGGTCAGCAGCCCTTTTGAGAATTTTTTTATTGTATGTAAAAATATAGTGCAGATAAAGTGCATAGTATTTACATAAATGTTGTACACCATCGTGGAGTCTCTATGAAAATAATGAATAAACTAATTTTTGGCATGTCCTTTTGCTTTTTGAGCACGCATTTGTTTGCGCAGATGAATAACGCTGAATACAGATTTAAAAAAAACATTGACAAGAAAGTCGTTAAATCTTATGTAAGCAAAGGAATTATAGAAAAGGGCGAGATCGTACTTGCCTATTGGAGAATTAACACAGATAAATACTCCGGATCTTTAGCAATAGAAAAGGCGACAATTCTTACTTCTGATCGAATAGTTGACTACTCGGTGGTTGGCGAAAGTATTATTAACAAAACTGTGTCTCTAAATGACGTAATAAGCATCGAATTAAATGATAGTAAATCCTCGATTTACATTTCATTAAATGAAGGAGTAGAATTTAACGAAAAGTTCAATGAACGAAGATTATCTAAAAATGGGGCCATTTTTACTTCCGTCATGTCAGACCCTAACAAAGGAATAGAGTTTTATGATCTACTCAAAAGACAATGGAACCTATCGCCAAACTATGTTAACAATCAGAAGATATACAACGAATTTTTTGACGAACAAGGAGAATATATTCTTAGGCCAAGCGATCTCTATTTTCTCAAAAAGATGGATGAGTTTAAGGCGCAATTAGACAGTACCTCTCTTAATGTATTTAGATATTCTGCTTTCATCTACTACTTTAAACAGAAGAATATTTTTGAACTTGCATTTGATAGAGACACGGATAGTTATTCTCTGCTTCGTCTCAAAGTAAGCGAATCGCAAAAGGATGGAAAAAACAACACCAATTTATTTTTGAACTATAAATATGTCATAAAGGATAAGTATGAACTTCCTTACAATGCTCGGGGTGTAGACTATTTAGAGGCAGAGGAAATGACAACTGATAAGATAGAAGACATTATCAAATTCCTTATTCAAACGTAAAGCACGGTCTACAACATGGTCTTCCATGAATAACCCAATGGCGGTTCTAAGCAGTCCGAGGCTTTTTTGGCTTCTGGTTGCTTCAGGAAAAATCATGGAGAAAATCAGAGATTTCCCCTACTTTGTGTCCGAAACATTAAATCAATCAAAAACGCTACGTGACATAGACAGTCGTTATCCCATGACTCCCTTCCGCACATATCGAGACCCATTAGAAGCCGAGGCGCTGATTGAGATTTTACAAAAGCATAATATTCCTTTTGAGCGTACATTTGAAAAACCCAGCGTTCATAATCAGGGTAATTTCGACTATGTGGGAAGCAATCCTTTCGACTCTGACATTGTCATCAAAATCCCAAAGTCGGACTTTTCTAAAATGGAGGTCTTACTAAAGAAAGATTAGAATTAACTTAACACTTCAAAGAAGTCAACTACTGATATGAAAAAATCTCTGGTATCACTCCTGCTCATTTTTATCACTTATTCTTTCGCCTTTTCATGGGGCCAAACGGGTCACCGTGTAGTTGGGCAAATCGCTTATGACCACTTGACTAATAAAGCCAAGAAAAACATCGCGGCTTTATTAGGAGACGAACACTTGGGTATGGTGGGCAATTACATGGACTTTATCCGATCGGACAGCACCAATGATTTTATGTCGCCCTGGCACTACTGTACCATTCCGGAGGGAAAAACGTATCAGGAGGCCGGTGTACCGGAAGAGGGTGATGCTATTCAGGCCATTACCAGAATCATGGCCGAATTGAAAAGCAAACAATTCACCTATGATTCGGAGTTGGAAAATCTAAAGTATCTGGTGCATCTGGTAGCTGATATTCACCAGCCGTTGCATGTTGGCAATGGCGAAGATATGGGCGGCAACAAGGTAAGAGTAGACTATATGTGGGACAAAAGCTTTAATCTGCATCGTGTATGGGATGCGGGCCTGATCGATAGTCAGAAACTGAGCTACACCGAGTATTGCGACTGGATCGATCATGCCTCGGATGATCAGATCAATCAGTGGCAGAGTGAAGGCCTTATGGTTTGGGTGGATGAGGCCATAGGCTATAGAAAAAGTGTTTATGACATTCCGGAAGACGGCAAACTGAGGTATGAATACAACTACAAAAACATCTCAATTGTCAATGAGCGTTTGCTCAAAGCTGGTATCCGGCTGGCGGGAATCTTGAATGAAATTTATGGGTAGTAAATGTTTGATTTTGGTCACAAAACCAACATCGGAGTAAAGTCATAGCCCTGCTTGTCGGGGCTATCTCATGCGGCTCATAGTTCATCCGTAATAGCCTACTAACCACAGATGGATCAACCGGACGGTGTCGGGTGATGACGAAGACTGAATGGATAGTACCTATCAATCTCCCCAACCCTCTTCTCCAAAAGGGAGTTTTCGCTCACCTGTAAAAGCAAGTAATTCCCCCTTAGAAAAAGGGGGTTAGGGTGATTTGATGCTCTGTTAGCGCGACCTGCTAGAATGAACAGCTGCTCTATTGGTGAGGGATGCCACAATAAATGCGGCAAGTGGCTGAAAGTAGGAATGACTAAGTACCTTAAAAAGGCAAAGCATCTAGTTGCACATTGCCACCTGTAATAATCAACCCGGTTTTCTTACCTGCAAACTGCTCTTTGTTTTTGAGCATGGCTGCTACAGCTACTGCACTCGACGGCTCGATGATCACTTTCATTCTTTCCCAGATGAGTCGCATGGCATCCACGATTTCTTGCTCCTCTACACGATATACATCCGCTACGTGCTGTTTGATGATTTCAAAGTTGAGTTTCCCAATAGATACCAACAGTCCGTCGGCAATTGAATCAGGGTTATCCACGCCTACTAGTTTTCCAGATTTAAATGACCGATAGGTATCATCCACGTTGGATGGTTCTGCCAAGATCATTTTGGTAGTAGGACTAATGTAGCTTAGCGCCAAAGCCGAGCCCGCTGCCAAGCCACCGCCACCTACTGGTGATATCATAAAGTCAAGATCCGGATGCTCTTCGATAAACTCCTTCGCACAAGTGGCCTGACCAGCAATGATTCTAGGGTCGTGAAATGGGTGAACCTGGATGGCGTTGGTCTCCTCCATGATTTTGGCGCAAGCCGCCACACGAGCCTCTTCCGTTGGCTCACAGAATGTAATCTCTGCTCCATATTCTTTTACCGCGTCTTTTTTTACCTGAGGAGCATTGTCAGGCATCACGATGTAGGCTTTGGCTCCAGCTACCTTGGAAGCCAAGGCTACGGCCTGAGCATGGTTACCCGAGGAGTGGGTAACAAACCCATTGACACGATCCTCAGGTCTATAAGACATGATGATGTTAGAAGCTCCACGCATTTTGAAAGCACCTACTTTTTGGAAGTTCTCACATTTGAAAAACACCTCACCTCCCACCATTTCGTTGATGGTTTGAGAAGTAATGATTGGAGTTCGTACAATGTATTTGGTTATACGTGTGTGCGCACGTTTGATGTCACTAAGACTTGGTATTTCCATAGTTAATAAATCCGCCCTTTAAGATTATGCAAGCTTCAAAGTTAATCCGAAATAATTTCTAATACGCGATTTGGGTAGTCTGAAATGATGCCATCAACTTCCCAACTTAGCACCATTCTAATATCTTCTGTTTCATTGACCGTCCATGGTATAACTTTCATACCCTGATCCTGCAACCACTTTACTTTTTCTTTATTAAGCAAATGGTAATAGCAGCTGTATATTTCCGGAGTGAAACCTAGGTTGTTGAGGTTTTCCTTAATAGGAAGCGGGTTTTCCACTAACATCGCTAATTTGATCTCAGGGTAATTTTCATGAAAGAATTTTAGAATTCTAAAATCAAATGATTGCACGTTTAGCATGGTGGTATCCATCTCGGTAGTGATAAAGTCGTATACCAGTTTGGAATATTCTTCAGGTGCCGGGTGATAGCTAGAATCTCCCACCGGATGGCTTTTGATCTCTATATTGTACCGGACGGCTGGTAAATTATTCTTCTCTAAATAATCATTCACTGCGTCTACCACTTCTTTGAACAGTGGCTTATGCAATTTCATTAACTCCTGTTCCGGAAATTGTTTTTGAAATTTGGAGCCGACATCATATGTTTTTACTTCATCATAACTCATTTGATAAATGTTATGCGTCAACTCCTCTTCTTTTTCAATGTGGTTTCCATCTGGTGTTGTAGCAAACTTATGAGACATGAAAGTGTCGTGACTGACGAGCAATTGCTTGTCTTTGGTCACAGCCAAGTCCAACTCCAGGGTGGTCACTCCTAGCTCCAATGCTTTGATAAAAGCGGGGATAGTGTTTTCCGGCAAAAGGCCTCGTGCGCCACGGTGGCCCTGAATATCAAGGTTGGCGTATTTCATGTTTTTGGAATTTGATTGACAAAATGTGAATGCCACTGTAAGGCCCAATGCAAAAAAGTAGTTGATAAGTTTCATAAGGCTTCCGTGTTTGTGCTTTGTTCTTTGACTGCAAGAAAAATCAAAACTACTACGACCAACACGCATGGGTACAAGGCAAGCATTATGTTTTGATTAAATATGGCTTGATAACTCAATGTTCCTAGTGTGCCACCTATAAATGGACCAACCACTGGAATCCAACTGTAGCTCCAACCTGACTTTCCTTTGCCGGCAATAGGTAAAATAAAATGAGCTATCCTTGGGCCCATATCTCTGGCAGGGTTGATGGCAAAACCAGTTGTGCCACCCATCGCTAATCCGATCATGCAAATGAGCAGACCAACTACTAAAGGGTTTAGTCCTTCGGTGAAAGAATTGAGACCTAAATATGAAAGCGTAAAGAGCAAAACAAATGTGCCTGAGACTTCACTAAACAAGTTGGCATACCTTGATGGGATCGCTGGACTGTTGCAGAACACGCCCAATTTAGTTGCTTGATCTTCCGTAGCCTTCCAGTGAGGAAGGTAATGCAACCACACCAAGGTAGCCCCGAACATAGCCCCTAAAAATTGTGCGATGATATAGCCAGGAACCAATGCCCAATCAAATGCACCTACCATGGCGAACCCTAAAGTGACTCCGGGATTGATGTGAGCTCCAGAAATGTCTCCAACTGCATAGATAGCCATGGCCACTGCTAGTCCCCACCCTACACAAATGGCTAGCCAGCTACCACCATGAAAATAATTCTTATTTAGGCTAACGCCGGCATTTACTCCTCCACCTAAAAGGATCAAAATGGCAGTACCGATAAACTCTGCTAAGTAGACGTTCATTGTTTCTGTGTTTGAGTGATTTTAATATTCTCTTTGATCAATTGTTTTAGCTCTTGTTTTTGTTCACCTTCTAATGATTTGAGAGAAAGTGTCAACCACTTTTCTGGAGACTTTTTTGGATAAAGTAAAGCAACCGATTCTTCAATCCTATAAAATCCAAAATCGGCCCAAACCATAGTCATACACCGCTCGGGAATATGATGTTTGATCTCAACACCTTTTTTGTCGATAATCAATTCTGGGTTTGTTTCCTTTTTTTGATTCCAAAGATTCTTGACCTTGATTTTGAACATGAAGTTTCTTCCTACGAATACATAGACTAAAGTCAGTACACCTGCGTAGGTCAGCTTTTCATCCATTGGTGTAGTTTTCATCCCAGTGTACAAAAGCAAACCGGCTACAATGGCCAGCAACATGGACATGGCTCTTTTCTTCGGGTGGTCAGCAATTTTTTGCCCTTGAAAAAAGGCTTCATAATCGCTATTTGAAGGGATATTAATTTTTTTCATTTAAAGCGTAATACTAATTGGGCAATGGTCTGATTCCTTGTAATTTGGATGGATGCTCGAGGATGATACATTTTTCATCAGGGGTTCGCTAACTAAAAAATAGTCCAGACGCCAGCCAATATTCTTCTCTCTTGCACCTGCTCTATAGCTCCACCAACTATAAGCCACTTCATCCGGATGTAATTGTCTGAAGGTATCTACAAACCCTGCTTCAAGGAAATTAGTCATTCCATCGATTTCCACTTGGGTATAGCCTGCAGTTTTATTGTAATTGGATTTAGGTCTGGCGATGTCTATTTCCTGATGTGCCACATTGAAATCACCACAAACGATCACGGGTTTATGAGTTTCCAATCCTTTCAAGTATTTTCTAAAATCCACGTCCCAGCCCTCTCTATAGTCTAACCTTCGGAGTTCACGGCTCGAATTTGGAACATATACATTGACTAAATAAAAATCTTCGAATTCGCTGGTGAGTACACGGCCTTCCTGATCATGAACTTCAATACCAATACCTTTGGTCACAGATAAAGGTGCTTCTTTGCTGATGGTACATGTGCCACTATATCCTTTTTTCACAGCACTATTGGAAGACACATGGTACGGAAAGTCTTCTCCCAATGCTTCTAGTATTTGATCATCTTGAGCCTTCGTTTCTTGTAAGCAAATTATATCGGCTTGCATATCTTCAAATGAATCGAGGAGACCTTTTTTGATGGCTGCACGAATGCCATTGACGTTGTATGAAACAATTTTCATAAAGGGAATTTAATTTGAGATTTTTGACAATAATTTTTTATTTCTGATGCCAAATGGCACCATGACCGCTGGATATAGCCAATAGATAAACCCTCCAATGGTAAAGGCCATATTGGCGTTGATTGGCAAGAGACAAAACAAACAAGAAACTAGCGGTATAATTCCCATCAACACATTGGCTCGCATGCTAACCTTGGTCATAAATATTTCTTTGTTGGTCAATGCTAAGCTGTCAGCTCTCTTATACGCAATCAAATACATAACCGCCAGTGTAAAAAAAATGCTGGCTGCACCAAAACCATAAATCACCATCAATTGAGGAGTGTTTTCCATTCGAATGACCTCAGTAAAAATATGTTTGAAGGCTGCTTGGTTATTGGTAAACATAGCCGAAAACATATCGTATAGCAGCTGCATCAGAAATTTGAGCGGATAGATATAGAATAGGATCAAAAACAGCAAAAGGGTATTGACTGCCACAATGGTGGCGTCCTTGAACCCATATCGAATAAAGAAAACGTAGTGTTGAAACCAAATGAGCATGAGCAGGGCCATGCAAAGGGCAAAGGGCACAAGGTCTTTCAGAAAATGAAGGAGTTCAGCATAGGTCTCTGGAATAGAAGAAGAGATGACCAAAAGTGCAGTTGCAATAGCAAAAACGCCATCGGACAATGCCTCAACTCGAGTATTGTCAACACCCCGAAAACGAAATTGTTCATTAGAATTGTTAAGCGATTTTTCTTTTAGTGCATTGCGAACCAAAACAGGTGAGTTTTAGGATGAAAATTAGAGCTTATTGAGCGGAATGCAAAAACTAATTGAGAAAGGCTGCTCCAAACACACCCGCAGAGTCACTTAGTTTGGGTTTCAAAATCTGTGTAGAACAATCCGGATTGAAAACATGCTTTTTCACTTCTTCAATTCCTTTGGTGTACAACAAATCTATATTGCCAACTCCACCCCCAATGACAATTACATCAGGGTCTATTGTATTGATGATAGTGGAAACCCCAATTCCGAAAAATTCTATCAAACGATTTATAGTGGCTTTAGCTAAGGGGTCAGATTGGCGATCAGCTACGATCTCCTTTAGTGATTTGTACTGGCCAGAGTTCTCGGTGTAATATCGTTCTAAGGCCGGGCCAGAAATGACAGTTTCTACGCAACCACTTTTTCCACAATAACATTTCCCGCCTGAATCGTGCAGAAAATTGTGTCCCCATTCTCCAGCTATGCCATTGGCTCCATTTAGGATTTTCCCATTAAAAACAAGGCCACCACCCACTCCTGTACCCATAATCACTCCAAATACTACCTTAGCATTTGGCGCTTTTTCCGGTACAATGCCCATTTGTGTTTCAGCCAATGCAAAACAATTAGCATCGTTGGCCATGCGAACTGGGATTTGAAGTAAGTTCTGTAGGTCTACCAACAAGGGTTGATCATTGAGGTGCTGACTATTAGAGTTTTTCAGATGACCTGTAGGAGGATAAATAGACCCAGGTGTACCTATCCCAATTTGAGATGGTTTTTGGCCACTCTCTGAAATTAGTTTTTCAATGAGTTTCTTAATTTGGAAAAGAACATGGTGATAACCTCTGTCTCCTTCAGTAGGGATTCTTATTCGGGCAATTATTTTATTCTCGGCCGAAGGATCAATGATAATTCCTTCAATTTTTGTTCCGCCAAGATCTATACCCCACTTCATTTGAAATTAGTGGCTTGATCTATTTCTAATTGCATGGTATCTAGTTCTGTTTTCATCTGTTCGCTCGACCAATCCAGCCAATGTTTCATCTCAGTGGCTACCATATTCAAATGGTCTTTTACGCTTTGTATATTGAAAAACAAACGTCCGGTTCGGTGAATAAAGAAATCCGTGAGATGCATGACCATTTCACTTTCAATGCAAAATCGTACTTCAGCTTTAATGATTTTTGTTTCCTCATTTTTGCCTGGCAGCCTTTCGGAAAAATTGAGAATAGTTTGGGCTTGGTCACCATAAGTATCCACCAGATAAGCTATTTGATGTTTACTGAATTGACTGTTTTCTTTTGAAAGCTTGGCTTTATAAGTAATTACGGCTTTCGTGTTTTTGAAACTGTTTCCTACGAATTTGATTTTCTTGGTTTTGGATTTTGTTTTCTTTGTAATGCCGGAGCGAGAGCTTTTCATTTCCAGGACTAGATCAATGGTGCGCTTTGCCATTTTACGATAGCCAGTCAGTTTTCCTCCCGCAATTGAAATCAGACCACGATCCGAAATAAAAATCTCATCTTTTCTTGAAATCTCTGAGGCTGATTTGCCCTCTTCCTGAATCAAAGGACGAACACCTGCCCATGAAGAAAGTACATCTTCCATAATTAAAACAATTGAAGGAAAGGCATCGTTGACCGCTTTGATTAGATATTTGACATCTTTCTTTTCAGTACGTGCATCTCTTGGATTGCCTTTGTAGTTGGTGTCTGTAGTTCCGATGTAGGTCACATCATTTTTTGGGATGGCAAATATCATTCTGCCGTCAGACACATCGAAATAGACCGATTGCTTCACCGGTAGCTTTTCAAAAGGCACTACAATATGAATTCCTTTCGTAAGGTGGAGCTTAGTTTCTTTTACCTTTTTGTTGAATTTTCGGACTTGGTCTACCCAAGGCCCGGCTGCGTTCACCACATAATCTCCGTAGATTTTAAAGTCTTCACCAGAATCTTCGTCATGGACAGCTACTCCACATACTTTTCCTCCTTTAGCCAGCAAGTCGGTACAAGTCGTATAGTTCAAAGTCTGTGCACCAAACTTGACTGATGTTTTGATCAGTTCCATCACCAAGCGGAAATCATCCGTCTGGTATTCGGCATACAGTCCACCCCCTTCAATGATGTTTTTGTCTAGAAGGGGTTCACATTTCATAGTCTCATCTACAGACAGCATTTTGCGTTGATCCTCTTCTTCTACTCCGGCCAATACGTCATAAACCATCAGGCCTACCGACGTAATAATTTTACCATAATTACCATCTTTGATTAAAGGCAATAACATCTTTTCTGGCCTGACCAAATGGGTGGCCAATTCGTGAAGGATAGAACGCTCTTTGCCCACTTCACGAACCAAACTAAATTCAAATTGTTTGAGATAACGAAGTCCACCGTGAATCAATTTGGTTGATTTACTACTCGTACCGGAAGCAAAATCTTTTTTTTCTATTAAAGCAACTTTGAGTCCACGAGTGGCAGCATCTAATGCAATACCCGCTCCGGTCACGCCTCCACCAATTATGATTACGTCATAGTATTCATTCCTTAAGTTTTGAATGATATGAGGTCGAGTTTGATATGAGAAGGAAGGTTGTGACATAATTTTTTTGTGCAAAACAATTCAAATAATTACTCAACGTAATTCTCGAAGTGTTATGAAATGTTTACTTTTTTATCTTGCCCAGTTCATGCATCTTTTCACGGCATTGTGCCAACCTGTGTAGAGATGGTCTCTGGTAAAATCGTCCATTTTAGGCTTAAATGTTTTTTCCAGTGCCTTTCTTTTTCGGACGTCGGCCATGCTCCAGAGTCCGCTGGTAATTCCGGCTAAGAATGCGGCTCCCAGTGCGGTTGACTCTACATTTTTAGGTCGCTCCACCGGCACATTTAAAATATCCGCTTGAAATTGCATAAGATAATTATTGGCAGAGGCCCCTCCGTCTACTTGCAATGAATTGAGTTTCACCCCAGAGTCATTGGCCATGGCAAACAATATATCTCGTGTTTGATAAGCTAAAGATTCCAATGTGGCTTTTACGATTTCTTCGTTAGTGGTATCCTGAGTTAATCCAAAAATTCCACCTCGGGCATACATGTCCCAGTATGGAGCACCTAATCCTGAAAAAGCAGGAACCATGTAGACCCCACTGTCTCCTTTGGTTCTTTGTGCAATTTTTTCTGTTTCTTCTGCGGAACTTATCATTTTCAACCCATCGCGTAACCATTGAATGGCAGCCCCTGCCATGAATATACTTCCTTCGAGGGCATATTCGATTTTTCCATTCAACCCCCAGGCAATGGTTGTCAGCAAGCCATTTTTAGAGTATTGGATTTTTTCTCCTGTATTCATCAAAAGAAAACAACCTGTTCCGTAAGTGTTTTTGGCTTGCCCAGGATCGAAACAGCCTTGTCCAAAAAGAGCCGCTTGTTGATCTCCAGCGACCCCCATTATTGGAATATCTCCGCCTTGTACTTGAGCCATTCCAAAATGAAAACCTGAGTGGGTAACATCTGGAAGCATCTGTCTTGGGATTTCGAATCGCTCTAAAAGCTCTTCGTCCCAGCTGAGTTCTGAAATATTAAAAAGCATCGTTCTGGATGCATTAGAAAAATCCGTGATATGAGAAGCGCCATTCGTTAAATTCCAAATGAGCCAAGTATCAACCGTACCAAAGATGAGATCACCCGCTTCTGCGGCTTTTTTTGCCCCTTTTACATTGTTGAGGATCCAATGAATTTTCGTAGCAGAGAAATAGGAGTCAATTACAAGGCCAGTGTTTTCTCGAACATAGTCCTCAAAATCATCGTCATTTTTGAGTTGTTGGCAAAAGTCGGAGGTTCTTGTATCCTGCCATACGATAGCATTATAAACAGGATTGCCAGTTTTCTTATTCCATACAATGGCAGTTTCTCTTTGGTTGGTAATGCCAATCCCCAGAATTTGAGAATTGTTCACTTTACTTTTTTTAATGACTTCATACATTACATCCAACTGAGATTTTAGGATGTCGTAAGGGTCATGTTCTACCCAGCCATTCTTTGGATATATCTGCTTGAACTCTTTTTGAGCCATGGTCACTATTTTGCCTTTGTGATCAAAAAGAAGAGCCCTCGAACTTGTTGTTCCCTGGTCAAGCGCCAGTATGTATTGCTTCATGCGGACAAATTTTCATTAAGTTAAGCACAATATTCAAATAATTAAACAGCATTCTTATTTGATGTCAATAATTGTTTTTAAAGACAAACGAATTGGCCCGATAGTGAGGAGTAAACACAAAAAAAGCGGCTAGTATACCGCTTTTTAATTACCGTTCAATTTTTTAATTATCTCTGATAGCAGAAGATGGATTTGCCACAGCAGATTTGAGTGAATGGTAGAGCACGGTGACAAATGCAATGACAAGAGTGAAGGCCGCAGACCAAGCGAAACTGGTCCACCGAAGGTCCATGGCATATGCAAAGTCCTGCAGCCACTGATCCATAAAATAATAAGCCACTGGAAATGCTACAATCATGGAGATAAAGATCAGCTTAAGAAAATCTTTTGACATCATAATGATGATGGTCATTACGCTGGCACCAACTACTTTTCTGATACCTATCTCTTTTCTCTTAGTCTCAGCGGTGTATGAAGCTAAACCGAATAGACCCAAGCAAGCAATAGCTATGGTAAGCATTGAAAATATAGCGAATACTTCTCCCCTTTTTTCATCTGCTTCATATTGTTGCTGGAAACCTTGATCTAAAAAGGCATATTCAAATGGTCGGTTGGTGACCACGGACTTAAAAATCTCTTCTACTTCAGCCATTGATGTTGAAATATCTGTAGAATTCAAACGCACAATCATTTGTCCATTATTTATACCATTGTAAACTACAAGCGGTGCAATGGGCTCTTGCAAGGAAATGAGGTGGTAATCTCTCACCACACCTACAACGGTAAATTCTTGCGTATCCAAATCATCGCTAATAAACCGACCAAATTTTTTACCTATTGGGTCTACCCAGCCCATTTCACGAACCATTTCTTGGTTTACAATTACGGAGGAAGACGTATCATTTCCTATTTCGCTTAGAAAATTTCTACCTTCTACAATGGGAATTTCCAGCGTTGGAAAATATTGATTGTCTACTATAATGTTTTGAAAAATCTTTTCAATCATTAGTCCATCTGCGGATTCAACACGGATGCCACTCATGTTCATGCTATTCGTACCGGGTACGCCAAAACCAGAACCCACGGACTCTACATTGGGGTTTTGAAGCAATTTGTGAGACAGCACATCTAGTTTTTCTTGAACTTTATCTCCTTCCAAAGCAACTGTAACTACCTGCTCACGATTAAACCCTAGCTCTTTATTTCTAAGATATTCTAATTGTTCAAAAACAATCCAAGTACTTACCACCATTCCCAAGGAAATGGCAAACTGAGCGACCACCAAGACTTTGCGAAGAGATTCGTTGCCCTTGTTCTTTTGAGATTTTCCTTTTAGAACTTCAGCCGCTTTGAATCGTGATAAATAGAAGGCGGGATAGCTTCCACCAACCATTCCAACAAACAAAACCACCCCAAATAAGATCATCAACATTTTAAAATTGATAAAATTCTGATCAATGGAAAGGTTAGCTAATTCATTGAAGTGTGGAATAAGAAAGAATGTCAGAATTAAACTTATGCCTAGGGAAATAAAAGCAATCACTATCGACTCAGTCACAAACTGGATCATGAGCTGAGTTTTATAGGAGCCCATGGCTTTTCTAATACCGACCTCCTTGGAACGAGATACGGACCTGGCCGTGGCCAAGTTCATGTAATTGATACATGCGATAAGGAGCATAAAGAATCCAATGGCACTAAAAATATACAAATAGCTGATGTCTCCTTCCGAGCCAAAATCCATGTCAAAATTCGAATAAAGATGGATTTCTTTCATCGGCTGAAGAGAAAATTCAGCCGATGCACTAAACTGGTTATAAATGGGAGCCATGTACTTGTCATACATCTGACCCATAATCGGTATCACTTCCGCAGCTTCGGTATTATTCGGTAGCACTAAGAAAATTTGATCATTCATATTGCCCCACGCATCCTGGCCTGGAGTATTTGTACCATACGACATGAGGCCATGTGCTCGAATACTTGAGTTAATTTTAGGGTTCGCCATTATGCCTGTAATGATGCGAGTGTCTTCTCCATCAGTTTTTATTGATTGGCCCATGGCAGAGATTCCTGGAAACCATTTTTCAGCGAGATTTTCAGAAATTACAATAGTATTTGGTTCATTGAGGCAGGTAGCTTTATCTCCTTGAAGCAATTCGAAATCGAATACGTCGAAAAACGACGAGTCCGTTTGAATAATGTCATTTTCATAAAAGTAGTTTTCTTCAACAGCAATCAGCATTTCTCCTTTGCCTGTTACACGAACAAAGTTTTCTACGGCATGGTATTCGTTTTTTAGAGTTGAGCCTACTAGTGAAGGAGCAAGAGGCACGTGAAATTCAGTGTCTTGTACATTGGCTTTTGTGGTGACTCGATAAATATTTTCCATGTTGGAATGGAAACTGTCGTAGCTTTTTTCAAAATCTATATATAAATAAAGCAGCAAACTACTTACGATTCCTATTGTGAGTCCAATCACATTGATAGCAGAGTAGACAGGGCTATTCTGAATATTGCGAAGAGCAATGGTGATATAATTTCTAAGCATAGTCGTATAGTTCTTACTCTAGTCGGACAAACGGTGTGCCGAAGTCATTAACTGGAAGATAGTCAAATACTTACAAATATAATCAGGTCTAATATAAGGTAAGGTTGTCCACTACTGGACAACAAAGTGTTCGCAGATATTAAATAAACCTAGCCAGTCGATAGCTGCATTCAATTTGTTTTTGCCCTCGCTGCACAATGAATGTCACTTTTTTCCCTTCCCTGGTAAGAAACAGGTTGAGGAATTGGCCGTAATTATCGATAGTGATTGGATCATCATTGATTGACAATATGATGTCTCCGGCTTGTAAGCCAGATTCTTCCGCTGGAGATCCTTTGCGAAGCGATTTGATGGCAAAAGAATAATCCTTTTCGTTTTTCACGTCAATACTCAAACCACTCATGTCATATTCAAATAGGTCAGAAAAACTGTTGTTCTTCTTAAGGTAAATTTTGGAATGATGAAAGTCATAGATGACATTAAATCGCTGTAGAACACCTTGGCCTATAGACCCATCGCCATACTTCTTGGTGTCTTCGTTTTGATTGATATGTTCAGGTTTGGCAAAAGTGGCCAAAGGATTCTCTAATGAATATTCATCAATGTTGAGGCTTCGCAACCGGCCAACATGGCCGAGCACTTCTCCACCGAAGGACTGTCCGATTGGAACTTCTAAGTTTCGATAGGGCAGAAAGTAGTCCACAGAGTCATCTTCAAAAAAAACGGCATGACTGGCCCCTGTTTTAATCATAAAATTCATATTTCGTTTTTCCCAGCTTTCCAGCACCACTTCGGTTTCGATGAATGGCTTCCGTTCAACTATGTTCATAGGTAGTTCGCTGTAACCTTTGGGCTTTGAAAATGACTCCGGTTTGTGCAGAGTGAGGATAGATTTGGAATGATCCACTTCTACCACAAAACTTTTGAAAACGTCATAGCCGATGAGTCCATGTACTTTTGAGCCAGCTAGTCCAGCCAAATTCAAATAGTCGGTTTCAAGTACCAACATCGAGGATACATCTGCAGTAGATACACTATCCGACAGGGACATTTTAGCATCTAAAGCTACATACCCATAGTAGGTTTGATCCCCGCCTTGACCAAGTTTCATTTTTCTGGCATATCTAAATTCTAAAAAATCTCCCACAGCCTTTTCGGTAAGAATGGTGTGTTCAATACTTGTGTCCAGAATGAAATTGACTGAAATTTTGTCTTTGAGCGTTACCTCTAAAACAATGAGGTTGTTAAAATTTTGAAAGGGGATCTCGACACTTTCTTCTCCTTTTGGCAAAGCAAAGCCAAATTGTGCGTGAAGAAATTGAGTAATTGAAAGATTTAAGATTAGCGCCACTATAAGCGCTTGACGAATCGGTTTTTTCATTTTTCTCCTAGCTGAATAATCAAGAAGATAACAATTCCCGATAAAATTCCCTTATTGGCTCCTCAATTTTGGGATGAGCGGTAGTAGATTTAAGATTTTTTATAAGTGAGATTGACGAAACCTGTATCAAAAGCCTCTGTTTTGACTAGTTCAAGCTTGGTCTCTTTTGGATTATTTGGAATTAGTGGAATTCCACTACCTAGTATGACGGGGGTGATGGTTAACAACATTTCGTCGATCAGCCCAAGGTCAATCATTGAGGAAATGAGGACACCACCTCCAACTACCCAAATGTCTTTTCCGTTCTCACTTTTCCATTCTTTAACCTTGTCCTCAAGAGGGCCAGAAAACAAAAACGTGTTTTCCGTTTTGATTTCAACTTCCTGACTGCTTACTATGTAAGTTTTACAATCTGGGTAGGGCCAGTCCACACCAAAGCCCAGGACTTCCTCATAAGTTTTTCGTCCCATGATCAAAGTATCTACGGTATCATAAAAGCTATAGTACCCATAGTCTAACTTATCTGGATTAGGAATGGCATCCAGCCAATCCAATGAACCGTCTGCTCTGGCGATATAACCATCTAGACTCGTTGCGATAAAAAGCTTACATTTTTTCATGTTTTGGGCTTAAATGGTGCATTCCCCAAATATAGAAATCCAGCAGTTACTTTTTACTATTTCAGCTCTTGACTAAAATTGACTGACAGCTTTACCCATTGTGCTAAGTTCTCATCTGAATCAATGCCTTCGTCATAAATCGACACGAAATCTTTCATCACTTTGCCTGTGGGCTGGAAGGGCAAGCAATAATCATATTTCAAAGCTTGAGAAACTTGAGCTTCTCCAATTCTGGCAATGAGTCTGGGTTTTCCATTTGCCTTATCGATACTGGTACCCACGCACATTTTGTCTTGGAGAACAAAACAAAGTCCACCCATGAGTCTCTTGGCTTCAGCGTTTACCCCGAGCTCCTGAAAGCTCCGGGTAATCCGATCGAACAACATTTCATCGTATGCCATTATTTTCTAATGATTGAAGCGAGGTATTCATTCAGTGGTCGGGCCGCATGCCAATAAGTCATCAGTTCTTGAAGCAGATTGTCTGAGGAGATCAATGCAGGTTTTCGCTTAGACATAAAATAAAACTGCTTCTTAAGAAGCAAAGGGTTGTCTTCTGACGCCTCCTGAAATTCAGCAGGCATTCTCTTACTTTCCTCTCCTAGCAAGTCACCGAAATTTGATTTGAACGCTCTATCGTTGATTAAAGCATGGATGATTTCAGGTTGTTTCATGACATCGGATCTGATGGCTTTGAGCTGGTCTTTGTCCAAAACATAAGCGCCGCCCATGACACCTACTTCTTCCGGTGAAAACCTCAGGAAAAGACCTGGGACACTCTTATCTTTTCGTCCGGCATGAGAAACGACAGCCGAATAATGCAGATTGTATGGGGTTTTATCCTTCGAAAACCTTAAATCACGATTGATTCTTAGTACACAGTCTTTTGGGGCTATGGACAAAGAAGGGTCTTCATTTTGAATGGCAGCAATGAGATCAGAAAGGAAGGTCTCAAAAGGTTTCTTCACCTCTGATTCATATCTTTTCTTATTGGCATGAAACCACTCTTTCTGATTGTTATTGGTCAGGTCTTGGAAAAAGGTGATAAATGATTTTGTAAAGTATCTCATTTGTAAATGGAATATAGTTTGAACAATGTTTCCCTTTAGACAAATGAGCTGTTCAAAACGGACGGAGTTTTGAAAGAAATTACAATTTTTCTTCAGAAAGAGCCATTTTTACCCACTGAGGGCTATTTTCTAAGAAATAGGTGTGAAGGTGGCTGCTCGAACTTTCTAATGGATTCATATTCTTTACTAGTTCCAACCGAAGATCTAAAAGTTTTTCTTTATCAGGATTGCCACCTTCTCGTACCATTTTTATTTGGTTGGCTTTCGATTGTTCGTTCTGCTCGGGATTTAGTATGCCTTTCAGCGATGAGCATTGGTGGCAGGTGCCCTTCTGGCTCACAAATGCACACTTATCGTCGAAGATTCGGGTCAGGCTTTTTCGAGCACCAGCGATAGCATGCTTTACCTTTCCCTCGCTCAGACCAGTGATAGTCATGATTTCAGAAACTTTAAAGTCATAGACATTCTTGAGCCAAATACAAACTTGCTGTTCTACGACCAGCGTTTTAGTCATACAATTGAAGCAGTAGGTGATATGTTCCTTCAGTTCAAAACTTTTATCGGGTTTACTATCATAGACGCCCCTCATTTTGTCGAACATCTCTTCAGAATTGATATGCAGTTTGGCGTTGATCTGTTGGGCATCTTCTCTCCACCTTTTTTGCTTGCTCAATTGGTTCTTGGTCAAATTATGTGCAATGGTGAAAACCCATGTTTTGTAGGAAGATTCTTTTCTAAACGTCCCAATTTTATCAACCACCTTTAAGTAGGTGTCGTGTACAAGGTCTTCAGCTAATGCTCGATTGGACACGAGTCGAAAAACAAATGAAGTCAATTCGCATTTGAAAGAGAGGAATTCAGATTCGTACTTTTCTTGTTCAGATTTATCCATTTCGATACACTTTAATCAAATACCAAGCAATTGGGCAAATGGTGCCCAATATTACTAGAGGGAGAAACATTCTACCTAACCCATCCTGACCCACGAGAGCAGACTGTACAGACTGATAAGTGATATAATAAAAAATCAGAGCCGTTGAAAAATTTATCGTTCGGACGAGTGTAGCTGCTAGTTTATACTGCCTTTCAGCATTATGATTAGTAATTTCTGTAGGGTAGTTGAAAAGATGAGGAAACCTATTTAGTATCATCAGCCCCACGTAGACGACAAAACCCACCATGGGCAAGATCCAAATACTACATTTTGAACCAAAACGATCTGGTTTTCCCGTAGCATCAAAATGCATGGGTATGACTTCTGGAAGCTCTGCATAGCGATATAGAGGATATGCAACTAATAGGATTATCAACACACCTCCCATCAATTCCATTAAAACATCAAATGAAGAAAGCGTCAGCTTAAGTTTAGGCCTTGCCATGTTAGAGCAAATAATTATACAAAGGTGTAAGCCCAGTAAATTAATAAAAGCTGCAGCGGCAAGCGAATCAATGTAATAGCAATTTGTCTTCCTTTCTGTCTTGCTTGTTGATAATGATAAATATTGGCAGGAAAGACAGCAATGAGTAGTACAATAATTCCCCAGGCTGCCAACGTTCTTGTTTCTTCAAAATAAATGGCCACACCTAACAAGATTTCTATTACCCCAACCAATAGGTTAACCACTTTTGGAAAAGGGACCCATTTCGGCATAATCTTCAAGAAGAACTTTGGGCTATGAAAATGACTAACCCCTGCGAAAATGTAGAAGGCTGAAATGATATAGACTGAGATGCTTTGGATCATCCTTTAGGCTTTTTTGTGTTCTGGACAATTCTTTCTATTAGTTAGAAAGAATATGGTATTGGGATGTTAAGTTCTGATCTGGAGTGGATGAATTTCATTTCTTCAAAGAAATAGTTTATTGATGATTGCGCGATAGGTCTGTCCTATAGGAATATCGTGATCCTGAATTTTGATACGATTTCCTTCTATCAACTTGATTTTGTCCTTGGCAACAATGAAAGATTTGTGTACGCGAAGAAATGCTAAAGATGGGAGTATGGATTCGTATTCAGAAATTTTCTCATGACTAATGATCATTTCTTCACGAAGGTACATTTTAGTATAGTTGCCGTATGCTTCAATATACAATATATCGTCAGTGGCAATTTGGTGATACTTTTTATCACCTTTTACAAAGAACCTTTCATTGGACGGTGTAGATAAAGTGTTGGTTTTTGAATCTTCCTGCTTGGGCCCTACGGCTTTGTTGATGGCCTTGACGAGCCGATCAAAACTAAATGGCTTCAATAAATAGTCAGCAACATTGAGCTCATAACCCTCAAGTGCAAATTCCTGATATGCTGTAGTGACTATAACCTGAGGAGGGTGAGTGAGTGTTCGCAAAAAATCAAACCCTTTGAGTTTGGGCATGTTCAGGTCCAGAAACATGATGTCCACAGTTTGTTCATTGAGATATTGCATCGCCTCCAGTGCATTATAGCAGTTTTTGGCCAGCTCCAGATGTGGAAGCATGCTACAAAATTCTTCAATTAGCTCATGCGCCAGTGGTTCGTCATCTACGATTATATATCTAATCATTGAGTTCGATAGTTAATTCTACCCTGAAGACATCCTCCTTTTCTAGGATAGAAAGGGTATGTTTATTTGGGTAGATCAGTTTTAGTCGTTGTTTCAAGTTATTCAATCCAATGCCACCTTGAGCGCTTTTTTCTAAAAGGTCAAAGTTGTTTTCAAGACTAAATTTAAGTTGTCCGTTCTCGGTTGACAAATCCATATTGATGTAGGCGTTATCAGAAAGAGATTCCACACCGTGTTTTAATGCATTTTCTAAAAGTATGATGAAAAGCAATGGAGAAACTCGATCACTTTCATCAATCGAATGATTGAATTGGACATCTACTTTCTTTCGGTATCTAATGAGGTGTAAATCAAGATAGTTTTCCAGATATATTATTTCATCTTTTAGAGGTACATATTCCTTTTTTCCTTCATAAATGGAATACCGCATCATTTCAGACAATTTCAAAATCACTTTCGGAGCTTCATCAGAATGTTTGATTGTAAGCGAGTAGAGGTTGTTGAGTGTATTAAAGAAAAAATGAGGATTCACCTGAGTTTTTAACAACTCTAATTCTGCTTGTGACTTATCTGCTTCAAGCGTCTTTAGCCATTTCCATTGGTCATAAATAAACAGCACAATCAAAACCGGAATCGGTACCAAAAAGAGTATGAGGGCAAACGTCTTATGGTGTTCCACATAATATTCGAAGGTTGGGGCAGACAACCTGAAGTAGGAAAAATGAATCGCAATGAGAGTATAGGCTCCTAAAATGTAGTATTGGTATTTCTTAAAAAAACCGGGAAACAGGGTGAACCCAAGACCCAAATAAAAAATCAATAGGAAGACGATCGTGATAGGGTTGTCAGGAATGCTTTTGTTCGAATCGTACAAGAGAGCGATTACAAATAATACAAAGAGGCCGAAGAGCCTCAGCATAGTTTTCCTTTTTTGCACGAAAAAAGAAAAATTATGAATGACTAGAGATAACAAAAGCCACCAAATGGCAAAAATGAAAACGTCGTCGGTGTTCATATCCTCAGGGATAATGATCAAGCCCAAATAGTCTAGCCAATAGAAAAAGGGAACGATGACTAGCCCTATGACAAATGCTTTGTATTTTTTAATGAAGTCAATCATGGGTCAAAGTTATTGTTATCCCTGTCAACAATTTAATATTAATGTCCAACCCATCAATTTTTAACATGAACTGGATCAGTTTAATGTTGAATGTAATTGATGTCAATTTGATGGTCATCTAACACAAAAAAGACGAGGTACAACACCTTTATTATAAGTGTTGATTTTGGGTAGCTAGGTTAGCCGAAAATTCAAAATAAAGGACTTATGAACACGCTTAAAATTAATCAACTATCAAAGACCTATGCCAATGGCGTCAAGGCGCTCGATGAGGTGTCTTTGACTGTGACCAACGGGATGTTTGGTCTATTAGGAGCTAATGGCGCGGGTAAATCTTCTCTGATGCGAACCATTGCCGCGCTTCAGCAACCTACCTCTGGCACCATTACTTTCAACGATTTGGACTTGGTCCAACAGCCAGAAGTCATCAGAAAACAACTTGGGTATCTGCCACAAGAGTTTGGAGTATATCCGAAAGTTTCTGCTGAACGATTGCTGGATCATATGGCCGTACTGAAAGGAATTGTTGATAAACAAGAAAGAAAGGAACAGGTTGAGGCCCTGTTGATGCAGGTAAATTTGTATCAACATAGAAAAAAGGCTGTTCATACTTTCTCTGGAGGTATGCGGCAGCGGTTCGGTATCGCTCAAGCCTTATTGGCCAACCCTCAAATCATCATTGTAGATGAGCCGACTGCTGGCTTGGATCCGGAGGAGAGAAATCGATTTCTGAATCTATTGAGTGAGATTGGCGAAAATGTGATAGTGATCTTATCCACTCATATTGTAGAAGATGTGCGAGACCTGTGTCCACAGATGGCTATTCTGGCCGAGGGAAAAATTATTTCACAGGGCAGCCCAAAAGAGTTGGTATCAAATCTTGAGGGAAAGATTTGGTGTAAAATGATTAAAAAATCAGAACTCGAATCTCATAAAAAAGCCTTCGGTGTCATCTCGACAAAACTCCTTGCTGGTGAAACCCAGATTCGTGTTTATGCTGATCAAAAGCCAGAAGCCGGATTTGATCCCGTCCAACCTAATCTGGAAGATTTGTATTTCGTCACTCTTTTCAATCAAAATAAAAACGCATAAACATGTTTAGTCAATTACTTCGATTTGAAGCTTTTCTGCAAGTGAAGCAGAAGGCCTTTATGATTTTTGCATTCATATTTTTGTTTTATGGGTTGGTAACGGGCGCACAAGGATTTGCTCCTGCAAACGTGAATTTCAATTCTGGATATCAGATCAATTACTATACTGGATTGATATCATTAGGGTGTGTTTTTATCATTATGTTTTTGTCGATCGGTGGCGTACTTAGAGATAAGCGGCACGGAATGGAACATTTGGTTTTTAGTACACCAATTAGCAAAGCCTTGTATTTTAGTAGTCGCTTTACAGGACTGTACTTGTTCAGCTTGCTTTCATTTGTTCCATTTCTTTTTGGTTATGCTTTCATGATCAGCTTTGGCAACCTGGACCCTTCTAGGATAGCTGCGTTCGAATTCATGAGGTATGTCCAACCCTTTTTCTTAATTGTTGCGCCGAACATTTTTTTTTGCTCTGCACTCATCTTTGCCGTCACTGTATTGACCAAAAGTAACATCGCTACCTATGTCAGTGCGTTTTTTATTTACATGCTCTACATGTTGAGTTCAATGTTTTTAAACTCACCCATGATGGCACAGTCTGTTCCGGCGTCACCTGAAGCTATGGCTATTGCTGCATTGGCAGATCCTTTTGGTTTGGCTGCTTTTTTCGAGCAGACGCAATATTGGACCGCGTATCAAAAGAATACTCAATTGCTCTCCTTTTCTGGCTTATACCTATGGAATAGGATTATTTGGACTGGTTTTTCTCTTTTAGTTCTCTTTATTACCTATCGACTGTTTTCATTTCGGGTCTTAACTCAAAAGTCCAAAAAACAAGAAGAAGATGAGCAGGCCCCTTTGATCAAAAAAATTTACCGACCAGTAGCAGTGGTCATTAGCTCTAAATCACAACGATTGGCATTCTTATCTCAGTTGAAACTGGAGTGGGCAGCAATATTCAAAAGCCTTCCTTTTTTGGCTATTCAAGCGATATGGATAATCATCGTTTTCATGGAGTGTATGGCACGAATAAACAACGGTGGCGCTTATAATGATAGTTGGTACCCGCTGACAAATTTATTGATTGACTTATATGTAGATCCACTAATGCTTTTTGCGTTTATTATGATTGTCTTTTATAGTGGGGAGCTGGTTTGGCGAGAGCGAAGCTTCCGTTTTAATACTATTATAGATGCGAGTCCTGTCGCCAATTGGTCGCTTTTTCTATCCAAATTTTTGGTATTGATTTCGCTTCCCATGACGCTGATCGCAGTGGCTATTTTTTTATCGGTAGGTTTTCAAATAAGCATGGGCTTTTTAGAAATCGAATGGAGCCAATACCTGGCGTTGTTTTATTTCTATGGATTGCGTTTTATCATTTTTTGTTTGATCGCCTTGTTTCTTCAAAGTGTTACCAGAAACAAGTTTTTGGCTATGGGGCTTACATTGATGATTATCCTCTTTAGTTTTTTAGCACCAAAAGTAGGTGTGGAACATTTGATGCTTCGTCCAGGGAGCCTCACGCTTCCTACTTATACCAATATGACGGGCTATTCGGCTGAAACCTTGCAGTTTGCTCATCAGGCTATTTTTTGGCTGGCATTTTCTGGCCTTCTTACTTTATTCACTTTCAAACTTTGGCAACGCAGAGTAGATACTAATCTGAGAATGCACCTGGGTCAGGTTTTATCAAACTGGAAAAACTGGGAGCGCATTTCGCTATCGTATGGCCTTGCTATTTTTATTGGCATGGGGAGTTTGATTTGGTATAATACGCACGTAGTCAATGAATACTATACAGCCGATGATACTTTAGACTTTCGTGAAGGGTATGAAAGAAAGTTTAAAAAGTATGAATCGTTGACGCGACTTTATCACACAGATATGAAGGTAGAAGTGAACCTATACCCAAAAAGAAATCGCTATTTGGTGAAAGCGGATTATGTTATGATCAATAAAGAGGAAGAGCCCATGACTCAATTGTTCATCACTGAAAAAGAGCCTTTATCTAAAATATGGATTGAAAATGCAGGACTGGTTGAACATGACGAATATTACGGTACGTACTTATATGCATTTGAAAGTCCGGTCATGCCCAACCAAAAGGTGAAAATAAGCTTTGAAATTGACCGAGAATTTAAGGGTTATGAAACCAGTCAGGAATTGGTTGAAAATGGTACATACCTCATGCATCGAAGTTTTGAGCCAGTCCTCAAATATCGCGAGAGCATGGAAATTTCAGACAATTTTGAACGAGCCAAAAGAGGATTGCCGCATAAAGAGGTAGAAGAAGTTTCAGATTTACACTTGACAGAAGAAAACTACAAAATAGGAAGAGTTAATTATGAAACAGTCATTTCTACTAGCGCAGATGAAATTGCGATTGGTACTGGGGCGTTAGTCAACCAATGGAGCGAACCTGACCGTAATTATTTTCACTTCAAATCTGATCAATTGGTTATGCCTACTGTGGCTTACTTTTCGTCTGCTTACGAAGTACGAAAAGAGAAAATCGAAGGCATTGATTTCGAACAGTATTATTTCCCAAAACATGATTTTAATATTGATTCGATCAGCTCGAGCGTACAAAGCGCATTGGCTTATTGCAATGTCAATTTTGGACCCTATCCTTTAGATCATTTGCGCATAGCTGAAGTTCCAAGTCACTGGCAAATGGGTGGGTTTGCACACCCGGGCTTGATCAGTATGGTAGAGGACAATTTGTATCTGATTGATATCAGAGAGGCAGATGAATTCAATCTGGTCGCAAAGCGTACCATACACGAAGTGGCTCATCAATGGTGGGGACATCAACTCGCACCCAAAGTGGCTCCGGGAGCTAGTTTTTTTATTGAAGGGTTGGCTAAGTATACAGAAGCTGTAGTCATGAAAGAGGTATATGGTAAAAAGGCATGGATACAGTTAGGAGAAACAGCTCGAATGCGATATTTCAATGGCCGCGCGTTTACCGGCGACAAAGAACAACCCTTGTATTTGGTAGATGGACAAAGTCACTTGGTATACGGTAAAGCATTGACAGTAATGCTTGGCTTGCAGGAATTGCTTGGAGAAAAAGCGATTAATACCATTCTAAAAGGAATTGTAGATGAGCATGGAGGTAAAGAGCCGTTTGAATTGACCACATTGATGTTTTTAGAAAAATTGTATGAAATTTCAACAGTAGACCAAAAAGCATTGATTGATGATTGGTTTAAAAAAGTGATTACCTATGAATTGTCAATTGAGGAGGTAGAAGTAGAGGCTTTGGACAATGGTCAATTTGAATTAACTATTCAGGTAGAAGCCAATAGATTTGAAACCAATGAGGAGGGAGAAGAAGAACCGATTGGAATTGATGAAGCTATTACGATTGGTGTCTTCAGTAAGGACCCTTCCATAATCAAAGGTCAAGCGGATGTTTTATACTTAAAACCACATGCTTTCCATCAGGAAAAATCTGAGATTAAAATAGTTGTCGATGAAAACCACTTTTTGTTGCCGTTGATCCTTTTAGCACCAGAGTAGAGGAAAAGGTCGTGGATAATATTAAGCGGTTGTAAGAAGAAATATGCTAGGCTCGGTGCAAGCTGGGCCTAGCTTTAATCTTTCTTCGCTAGTCTTACCCAAGTCATGGCATCCAAAACCTTGTCAGGAAACTGAGCATGTAAGGTGGAGTCAATCTTGATGGACCCGTACATTTCAGTATAAAACACTTTTTCCACTGAGGTGCCTACGACTGTGATATCATATGGAGCAAAGAGTGTGTTGAAATCTTGTCCTAATTGTGAAGCAGCCAGGAAGCTGGCGATGGTATCGTATTCAGTTGTAGCCGTGGAGGCATAGCCACCAAAAGTATTGAGATATTCATTGGTCACCTGTATGGCGAGATCACCCGTTTGTACCAATCGACCAATATAAACACCTGATAGAGAATCGAAATTATAATCTTTGGCCGCATAAGGCAAAATGGTTTTGAGTTGCCTCATTTGTTCGTGATAGGTCAATGACGGATGTAGACCAAGTATTAAGCTGACTCGCCCATCCTTTTTGCCTTTGGTAAAAGCGGGAAAAAACAAAGTACTGTCTCCATCTAATACCATCAAGTAACCTGTGGCTTTTTCACGATAAGAAGACCCTGCTAACTCCTCATTCACATCAAAGCGTAGGATGACCGATTCAGTTTCAACTGGAGCAGCTTCATTTGTACTTTCTTGTATTGATTTTTCCTTTGGCTCACATGCCCAAAGGAAGATCAAAAGGGCATAGATCGGTTTTAGCATAACATCTGAATTTATTCGGTTAAATTTATGTTGTACCTACCAAAAGGGAAAAGAATCACTATGAAAGTATTTATTTCAGTATTGGCCATTTTATTTATTTCAGCTTGTCAAACGCAAGGACAAGATCAGAAAAAGTCTACTTCTTCTATCAAACAAAAAGTCATCAAGTCGGATGCGGAGTGGAAGGAAATTCTAACTCCTATGCAATACAACGTCCTTCGGGAAAAAGGGACAGAAAGACCCTGGACTGGTGAGTTGAATAAGGAAAAACGTAGGGGCATGTTTTATTGCGCGGCATGCGCCAACCCGCTCTTCGAATCCAAAACCAAATTTGAATCAGGTAGTGGCTGGCCGAGTTTCTATACCTACGCTACGGATACGAGTTTGCTAGATTTGGCAGATTATAAATATGGCATGGTGCGTACTGAAGTGATCTGTGCCAAATGTGAGGGACACTTGGGGCACGTATTTGAGGATGGCCCAAAGCCCACAGGTTTACGCTATTGTATTAACTCTGCGAGCTTGGTATTCAAAGAAGAAAATTAATTAGTGTTTAAATTGATAACCGGTCATTCTTATAAGTTTCTCAGCGCTGACCTTTTTGAATGACGCACCTTCATCAGAAAAAGTTGGTGCTTCGATGTCCAATGATTTTGCAGCCTTTTCGTAAAATGATTGCCTTGTTTCCTCTGAAGGCGCGCAAGCATTTATTGTCACCCCCCAAAGATTTCGTTCGATAATAGTTTGGATTACTCCAATGCAATCATCGAGATGAATCATATTGATTGGACTATTGGCTCCTGCCAAGTCTTTCTTTCCGGCTAAGAATTTTCCAGGATGTCTATCCGGCCCGTACAGCCCACCGAAGCGGATCACAGTAGTTTCGAAGGCTGGGTTATTTGAAAATAGATGTTCCATTTTGAGCAGCGGAATTCCACCGCGTGTCATACATGCTGAACTGGCATCTTCTTCATTTACCACCTTGTTGTTCGCTGGATATACTGCGGTAGAGCTAATAAAAATGACTTTTTCTGATTGAATGCACTCAAGAATAGATTTGAGTTGGTTTTCGTGAAAATCTTCCGCGCCATTTTGATTTCGAGGTGGAAGGTTGACAATAGTGATATCAGATTCAAAAAACTCAGCAGGGTCTCCTGCCAGATATGGATTGAGTATCAAATGGAAAGGTTGGATACCAGCTTTTTCGAGCAATGGCAATTTATCCTTGTTGGTGGTAGAGCCTTTTACTTGAAAGCCAGATTGGCTCAGGTGTTTGCCCAATGGAAGACCTAACCAGCCGCACCCTAAAATACTAATGGTTTGCATGATGCGAAATTAACTATTCCGTTCATCACAAAGATGTGCGTTGTTATAGGGGCAACTCTTATATTGCCTGTTGAAAGTCAAAAAACTCTAAAAATGAAAAAACTATTTACAACAAGCTTGATGATCGTAGGAGTAATACTCGTTTCTTGCGGTCAAAAAACAACCCTCAATTACAGCATTAACCTCAATGATCGAAGCAATGATGAATTCAAGGTCACCCTTGACGTGAAAGGGTTGTCAGAAGAAAACAATATCTATCAATTTGCAGCTACAGCTCCCGGCACCTATCAGACCATGAACATTGGCCGGTTTGTGAGAGATTTCAAAGCCTATGATAAAAAGGGAAATGAGATCGAAACGAAAAGGAAGGGAGATAATCAATGGGTGCTGACTAAACCTAAAAAGATTGATAAAATAGAATATCGCATACTGGAAACTTGGGATACGCCTGTGGAGGAAATGGAGATTTACAAGATGTGCGGCACCTCTATCGAAGAAGATCATGTGTTGTTCAATGCACACTGTGTCATCGGCTACCCTCAGGGTATGCAAAGTGAGCCGTTGTCTATTGCTTTTACCTATCCAGGCGAATGGCAAGTCGGTACGGCTCTTTCAAAAAATGAGGAAGGTGTGTATACGGCTAAAAACTTCGATCATGCCGTAGATTCTCCTATACTTTTGGGAAGACTCTCAGAAGCCAGCGCAGACTTCAACGGAACTAAAGTTGAGCTATATACTTATAGCAAAACGGATAAGATTAAGTCCGCAGACCTATTGGAAAGCATGAGTGCCATGCTCCAGGCTGCCAATGAATTTGTGGTGGATTTTCCAGTGGACAGGTATACCTTCCTTTTTCATTTTGAAGACATTACGGCGGGAGCTTGGGAGCATTCCTACAGCTCTGAATATGTCTACTCGGAAGAAGAATACGCTGTTGATGGCGGACCAAAAATCACCAGTACGGCAGCGCATGAATTCTTTCACATTATTACACCGCTCAACATTCACAGCGAGATTATCCAGCAGTTCAACTTTGTGACACCTACGCCATCTGCACATCTTTGGCTGTATGAATCTACTACCGAATGGGCATCGGACATGATGCAAGTGAGGGGAGGTCTCATGACAATAGAAGAGCTTTTGGGTCAATTGAATTACAAATTAAGTGTAGATGATTATTACTTTGATTCTGACTATAGTTTGACAAAAATTGCCGAAACTTCATTTATGGAATCAGGCAGAAAAAATTATGGCAACGTCTACTTCAAAGGTGCTGTAATCATTAACCTGTTAGACATTCTGCTTCTCGAAAAATCTGAAGGTAAGCGAGGGATGCGCGAAGTAGTAAACGAACTGTCCAAAAAATATGGTCCTGAGAAGGCTTTTCCTGAAGATGAATTCTTCGATATTTTCGTAGACATGACTTATCCAGAGGTAGCAGACTTCTTCGAGAATTATGTGAAAAATGATGAGCCATTACCATTGGCAGAATTCTATGCCAAAGTGGGTGTTTCTTATTCTCCTGAAAAAACAGTTGGTGAGGGCGAAGAGGCCAAAGTAGAAAAATTTGTATTTGAATTGGATGAGGATGCTACCAAAGAGCAACTGGCTTTGCGCAAAGCCTGGACCACGAATCTGTAGAGAGCAGAACAAAATAAACAGAAGGCTGACTGAGTATATTTAGTCAGCCTTTTTTTCTACTAATCAGTTAAGTGAGAATAAGTTATCTTCGAATGATTTTAGACAACAAATAAATGACCATGAATAAACTATTGACTGCATTTTTGGCATTTGGTGTAATGTTTTCCATCAATGCTCAGGAAAAGAAAGATTGGAAAGTATCTGAACCTACCTTGCCCTATCAGGAGACAACCATTACCACAGACGAAGGTACTTGGATGAGTGTGGATGTGAGCCCAGATGGTTCATTGCTGGTTTTCGATTTGCTGGGAGACATTTATACCCTACCGATGGCTGGAGGAAAAGCTAAAGTTATTCGTGAGGGCCATGCTTTCGAAGTTCAGCCGAGGTTTAGTCCAGACGGTAAACAAATTAGTTTCACGAGTGATGCAGGTGGAGGCGACAACATTTGGGTGATGAACATAGATGGCTCTGAGGCCAAACAAGTAACCAAGGAAGATTTTAGATTGCTCAATAATGCCGTATGGTCTGCAGATGGCAACTACTTGTATGCCAGAAAGCACTTTACCTCTCAGCGATCTGCTGGGGCTGGTGAGATCTGGATGTATCACAAATCTGGAGGAGCAGGTATTCAATTGGTAGAGAAGAAAAACGAACAACAAGACATCGGCGAGCCTTGGGCTTCATCGGATGGTAAATATGTGTACTACAGCGAAGATATGTATCCGGGTGGATACTTTCAGTACAACAAAGACCCCAATAGCCAGATCTATGCGATCAAAAGGTATGATCTAGAAAAAGGAAAAACAGAAAAAGTAACAGGCGGAGCAGGAGGTGCTATACGACCAGTGACTTCTCACAAAGGGGATAAGTTAGCCTTTGTTCGTCGCGTGCGCGAAAAAACAGTGTTGTATTTACATGATCTGAAAACAGGCGCCGAGTGGCCGATCTACGATGACCTCACCAAAGACCAACAGGAAGCGTGGGCGATATTTGGTCCTTTCGTAGGGTTCAACTGGACACCAGATGATCAGCATATCATTGTTTGGTCCAAAGGCAAAATCCGAAAGATCAACGTGGCTAGCATGGAAGTTACTACGATTCCATTTGAGGCCACAGCTACTCACAAAATTGTGGATGCGCTAAAATTTAGAAATGAGGCCGCACCAGACCAATTTACTGCAAAGGCTATCCGGCAAACAGTGACTTCGCCAGATGGTAAAACTCTAGTGTTTAATGCAGCTGGTTATTTATGGAAAAAGAGCTTGCCAAATGGCACGCCTGCAAGATTGACTTCCGGGATGGATTTAGAATTCGAGCCTGCTTATACTAGAGATGGAAAATACTTGACTTACGTGACCTGGAACGATGACAACATGGGTGCGATATATCGCCTGGAGATGACTTCATCAAAATCCAGGCCTGTAAAATTAACTACAGAAAAAGCCATCTATCGAGAGCCCGCTTTTCATCCGACTGACATCAACAAAATCGTTTACAGAAAAGAAGGCGGCAATGGTCACCAAGGTTATTTGAATACCAAGGAACCAGGCTTGTATTTACTGAAGGTAAGTACTTCAAAAAAGACAGCTACTACAGCAGAAAAAATCACCGACGAGGGTGCCTATCCAACATTTAATCAAAAGGGTGATCGCATTTATTACCAAACTGGCGGTTATCTATTTGGCTCGTTAGAAAAAACACTGAAGTCAGTGAAAGTGGACGGGACAGATGAGAGAGCAATCGTGAAGTCGAAATATGGTCAACGCATCATCCCGAGTCCGGATGAAAAGTGGGTGGCGTTTTCTAACCTTTACAAAGTCTATATCGCTGCTATGCCATTGGCGGGCAAGACTATTACACTAGACGGAAAGTCTACGAACGTGCCAGTGGCACAAGTGGCCAAAGATGCCGGAATTAATATCCAATGGTCGAATGATTCGAAAAGATTGAATTGGACATTGGGTGACGAGTATTTCAGCAATGCGATCAATGACAGATTCTTGTTTGTAGAAGGTGCACCTGATAGTATTCCTCCTATGGATTCGGTTGGGGTCAAGATTGACTTACAATTGCCTTCGGATAAGCCAAATGGGAAAATTGCTTTCACGAATGCCAGAATCATTACCATGAATGGTGATGAGGTGATTGAAAAAGGAACAGTGGTAGTGGAGTCTAACAAAATCATTGCCGTAGGAACTGATGTTGAAGTACCGTCTGATGCCAAAGTGATTGATGCCACAGGTAAGACAATCATGCCTGGCTTGATCGATGTGCATGCACACCTTGGTGCTTTCCGTTATGGATTAAGTCCTCAGCAGCACTGGCAGTATCACACGAATCTGGCTTATGGAGTGACCACTACCCACGACCCATCTTCCAACACAGAAATGGTTTTCTCACAATCTGAAATGGTGAAATCAGGTGCTATGGTGGGCCCGAGAATATTCTCTACTGGAGTAATTCTCTACGGCGCTGATGGGGATTTCAAAGCCTTGGTTAACAGTTTGGATGACGCACGGTCAGCCATCACCAGAACGAAAGCTTTTGGTGCCTTCTCTGTGAAAAGCTACAATCAGCCGAGAAGAGACCAGCGCCAGCAAGTGATCCAGGCGGCTCACGAACAGCAGGTGGAGGTGGTGCCAGAAGGCGGCTCTAATTTCTTTCACAATTTATCTATGATTTTGGATGGTCATACCGGCGTAGAGCATAATTTACCTGTAGGTGAATTGCACAATGACGTGATTCAACTATGGCAGGCGAGCAAAACAGGTTATACGCCTACCTTGCTTGTAAGCTATGGGTCTGTGAGTGGAGAGTACTACTGGTATCAAACCACCAATGTTTGGGAGGATGAAAAACTCTTGAACTTTACACCGCGCAGCACGATCGATTCCAGGTCAAGACACAGAACGATGATCCCGATGAAAGAATATGACAATGGACATATCCTGGCATCAAAGAGCTGTAAGAAACTGACTGATGCAGGTGTGAAAGTAAACCTGGGTGCCCATGGTCAGCTACAAGGATTAGGCGCACACTGGGAGCTATGGGAATTGGCTCAAGGCGGAATGACACCTCTCGAGGCCATTCGATCAGCCACTTTGAATGGTGCTAATTATCTCGGTATGGATGATCAGATTGGGTCGATCGAAGAAGGTAAACTGGCCGACTTGGTCGTCTTGGACAGAAATCCATTGGAGGATATTCAAAACTCAAACTCTGTAGTGTACACCATGATCAATGGAAGATTGTATGATGCTAATACGATGAACGAAGTTGGAAACTACAACAAGCCCAGAAGCAAGTTCTACTGGGAGCAAACGGGTTATGCGCCAGCTTTCGACTGGCATGGCGCTACTGATGAGGGCTGCTCATGTAGAGCGGGGCATTGATAACTCTGACAGACCATTGTGAAAGCGACGGTCTCAAAAGTTGACCGTCATTGCGAACAACGTGAAGCAATCTTATTATAAGACCCGTATTCGAACAATAAGATCACTTCACTACGTTCGTGATGACCGATTTAAAGATTTTGAGACAGTCTCTTTTTGTTTATGGCCCATTTATTTAGCCATGGCTCCTTTTATGGCATCGATCTTAGGTTGGGAGTATTCATTAGGCCCGACTTCCAATGCTTTGGTGAAATATTCCAATGCTTTTAAGGAGTCGCCTTCGGCCAGAAAACAATCTCCTTTGGAATCATACACGTTAGAGACATCAGGATAATTCTTGATATTTAGGTCGAAAAAGGTGTGAGCATCTTCGAATTTTTTAAGCCTCATTTTAGTATATCCAATGTCGTTGATCAAACCTGCTGGAGGAAGTACCGCATAGCCAAATTGATCAGAAACAAGACCGAAATGAGTAGCGATACTATTTAGCAAGTCTATGGCATCTGAGTTGGGGTCATAGATTTGGTTTATGTTTTTAAAAGCATACCATGGAAACATGAAACGAAGGGCATCATATTCGGTGATTAGTGGGACGCTTCCATGAGTGTCATTGCCATAATATTTCCAATTAAACTCAAGCCCGTTTTCTTTTTTTGATTCAATAGAATTAGCGAATTCCAAGTTCGATCGAATATGAAGTGTAGAACGTGTAGTATCGTCCATTACAGTTTCTATTGTCTGCTTGTCACTCATAGTATTAGCCACCCCTATATACAATGATTTGCCAGTGTAAGTATTAGTTGTCAGAATCGAATCTGCGGTTTTCATAAAAGCCTGATTATCCCACCAAAGACTGGGGTCTATAGCTATGTAGTTGTTGAATAGGTCTGGCTTTGATATCAGAGCATTGAGTACACTTAGTCCACCGAAGGAGTGACCTACAAATGTTCGGTATGGAGCTACCGGATATTTTTTTTCTACATGAGGTATCAATTCTTTTTCTATAAAATCAAGAAATGCTCCACCACCACCGGATTCATAGGCAATGCTATCTCCTGTGAAAGTATCGATTTCTACTCGTGTAGGGGTGAGATCTTTGCTTCTATTGGTATTTAATATTGCCACAACTACCATCTCTGGCACGATCATATTGCCATTTTTGGTACTTAACTGGTTAATCATTCCTGATACAGAATGAAAATGCGCACTTCCATCTAATAAATAGAGCACTGGATAAGTACGGTCTCCAAAAAGAGTATTTTTAGCGCTGTTCGGCACATGTACCCAAACCGTTCGTGACTCTCCCAATATTTCAGAATATAAGCTGTCAATAAGTCCGATCTCGATAGAATTCGATGCCGAAGCAACAGGGTTTATTTTTTCTTGTTTTTGACAAGAAAAAGACGCAATTGCGAACAACAAAACATGGAAGAATCTAAATGAAGAAAGCATAAACGTTGGGTTGAGTTAAATTGATATAAGTTTAATCTAGATTAAAAAACCTCATCTTCGTTTTTGAATGATTTAAACTCCAGTGGATTTCCACTATGATCAAATACAAACATGGTGAGCTGCTCTCCTTTTTGTCCTTTGTAACGTTCCTGGGGTTTGACAAGAAATTCAATTTGCGCTCCTTCCAATTGCTGTTTTACTTTTTGAAAATCTACAGAACTCAGCAGGCAACCAAAGTGAGGAATGGGGACATTGATTCCATCTACTTTTCCGCAGTAATCTAGCGGAGGAATATCTGCACTGATATGAGCCGATAATTGGTGGCCGAAAAATTCAAAGTCTATCCATGTTTCTGTCGAGCGACCTTCTTTACATCCTAAAACATCCACATAGAATTTTCTGGTAGAGTCAATGTCTTTGACTTTAAAGGCATAGTGAAATAGATTCATTTTTTTCAGTTTTTATGTACGTGTACATCCATTTGAGGGAAAGGAATATTGAGACCTTCTTTGGCGAAAGTTTTATAGATATTTTCGTTCATATCGAAGTTTACTCCCCAATAATCTGGCGCATCTACCCAAGCCCTTACCGTAAAGTTGACTGAGCTATCAGCCAGCTCTGACACGGCAATGAATACTTCTGGGTCCTTGTGTATTCGTTGGTCGTCATCGGCTAGTTTTTTGATCACGGCCCTCGCTTTGTCTACGTCATCACCATATCCGATGCACACAGTCCAATCCACTCGTCTTTTTGGTTCTGTGGAGTAGTTGGTCATACTGCTAGTAGACAGTCCTCCGTTGGGTATAATGATCGTCTTGTTGTCCGGTGTTTTTAGTATGGTGTTGAAAATCTGAATCGAATGAACAGTACCTGAGTGGCCTTGCGCATCGATGAAGTCACCCACTTTGAAGGGTCTAAACAAGAGAATTACCACACCCCCAGCAAAATTTTGTAATGTACCAGATAACGCCATGCCCACGGCCAGTCCGGCCGCGCCCAGAACGGCCACTAACGATGTCATTTCTATACCCATTGTAGTCAAGACAGAAATGACCAAAACCACTTTGAGTAGCATCGAGACCAGACTCACTAAAAATGGTTTGAGAGAAGCATCAATATCTCGTACCTCTAGTAAGCGCTTGAAGCCATTGGTCATGGCTTTAACCACCCAGAACCCAATAACGAGGACTAAAATAGCTCCTACTAATTTGGGACCGTATTCAAAAATGAGGTCAAGTATCTGTGGCATCAACTCTTCGACTGTCATAGTTTTCTCGTTTAGTTTCAATGAAATTAATCAATTCTTAGAGAACCTGATACTATCTGGCATACCTTTCCATAAAACTCGTTTTATGATCCAGTTCTTGGGTATTCCATGATCATCAAATTTCCCAGAGGCATAATATAGAAATTTGGCGTCTGTACTAATAAAAGGATTGGCCTTGCAGTCGTGATTGATTTTATCATTTAACCTAATGGGCGTTTGCCATTCTCCATTGATATTTTTTGATACATATAATTCTTCCTTCCCATTCGCTAGTTGACCGAAAATCAGAAATGATTCATCTGCAGCTACATATGGCGTTATTTGGAGACCTTCTAGTATAGTATTGAAAGTTACTTTTTTAGGAGCTGAAAACTTTCCATTATGCTGATTAGCATAATAGATGGAGAGCTGACTATAATCCTTTTTTCCGGCATGAAAATATATTCTGCCAGTTTCGGTAAGTGATGGATGAGAGACCAATTGACCTGACATAGAAGGCAGTATTACCCATTCGGGTTCACCCCATCCGTCAGGTGTTTTTTGGCATCGCCAAATTTGCCAGGAGTTGGATAGACTGTCTTTCGGAACTGGCCTGGTCGAACTAAAATAAATATACTGTTGATCAGGAGAAAAATTAACCCCATGTTCATCATGACTCGAATTAAAAGATACCGGCTTCGGTACACCCCATTTTCCATTTTTATTCTCGGACATTACCACATTGAAATGCTGAAAGTTGGAATCTGATAGTGTAACATAGTACTGCAGACCATCGGGTGACAAGATACCTCCATGTGCCAGTTGTCCTGCCGAAACGAACTCAGACAGAAAGGCTTCGGGCTCAAAAGATGCTTGTTGTTTGGGCTCCGTACCACAAGACAACAAGAGAATCGTGAGGTAAAAGTATGGTTTCATTATTTTTTGAATGGGTGTGTAAATGCAACGTATCCGAACGACAGTCCAATGAATAGCGAAACACCAGCTAAAACCCATATCAGTTCGCTGTTGGCTCCCTTTAGATAGCTCATACCCGAAGCGAAGAAAAACAAGAAGTTGGCCATCATCAGCGGTTTCCCATATATCCCTCCCAAAATATTATTTCGGGTCATCCAATTCAGCATGGCAAAGGCCAACAAGGCGGCTCCTAGAGTTTGTGAGATCAGTACGGACATTCCTTTAGCACTGAGACCGAAATAGGCATTTACTTCTTGAGGGAGAAAAGTCAAAAGTAGGCCTTGCACAGCAAGATATATTGCGGTAAGAGTCATTAGGGTTTTGGTGTTCATGGAATAGCTGAAATTATTAATTTGGTTTTACCAGAATTCGTTGAAGCTGCTCCGCAGGATATTGATCCGCCAGTGCTTCTTCAAGAGTAAGTCCATTGTAATCAAGAATTGTTTCAAAGGATTGTCCAAGCCCCATGGCATCTCTTCTTTCTTGAACTTCATCTGGATTTTCTAGTTCATATAGTTTACCGTCAAAAAAATTTGTTCCATAGACTTGTTTGTAGCCATTGAACATTAACTGACGATCGATAATTCTTGCCCAAATTTCTGGTGAAAATAGCGCTGTCTCAAATCCTTTTTGGATTGTTGGTAAAAAGTACGCTGAGATATCTTGATTTCGTTGATGTTGCAAGACATAAGCAATGGCGTTCATGCTTTCAGTTGAACCTAGTTGATTGACTTTTGGCAACCCACAAGACTTCAATATAGACAATACTTTAATAAGATTCGAATGATCAGTAGCTTCCATCGGAAGCTCTTCCATTCTCACTTCCTGGTCTGCTTCAAAAATGTCATATAGCATCTGATCAACCTGACTGCAGTCCACTTTAAATAATTCGTCTGCATATGTTTCAAAGGGATTTACTTTAGCCGCATTTTGGTGGATCAAATCCAGTTTTTCCTCAAGGGTTAACTCTTGCTGTTTCGGTGAACAAGCCAAGGCCAATGATAGGAGTAGAATTAGTGTTTTGTGCATTTCAGTTTCAGATTGGTTAAAACCGAAATTATTCCCTTTTGATGTAAAACAAAAATGGCCAGCAAATCTTGCCAGCCATTTGTATATCAATTTTATTAAAACTGTTTAGTCTACCTCCTCATAGTTTACGTAGTCACCGCCCTTGAAATTTCCACCGTCCTTTGACTTTTGTCTATCTCTCGGGTTGTAGTCAATACTCACGTTGCCATCTCTAGGTTGTCTCTGCTGGCTGCGCTGGCCTTGAGATTGGTAAGTCTGTTGGCGAGCTTGTGTGGTGAATCCTCCAAACAAGGTTCGAAGTATAAACCCACCGAGTTTGGCAATGACCCAAATGAAAACAAATAAGAGGAGTAAAAACTTAAACATAGTGTCTTTTACTTATCGACTGAGGTATAGGTTTCGTTCGGCGTACAATTCCATGAAATAATCGTCCATCAAGTCATCAATGAAGTAAATGGACTCGCCAGTAGATTTCATCTCAGGTCCTAATTCCTTATTTACATTCGGGAATTTGTGAAATGAGAATACCGGTTCTTTGATAGCGTATCCCTTGGTGTTCGGATTAAATTTGAAGTCAGTCACTTTCTTATCTCCAAGCATCACTTTCACCGCGTAGTTCACATAAGGCTCTTGGTACGCCTTACAGATGAAAGGTACGGTTCTCGACGCTCTTGGATTGGCCTCAATGATATACACTTCATCGTTTTTCACAGCAAACTGAATGTTGATCAAACCAACCGTATCCAGTGCTGTGGCAATTTTTCTGGTATAGTCCTCGATCTTTCTGATGACTAAGTCTCCCAGGTTAAACGGAGGCAATACCGCGAACGAATCTCCAGAGTGAATACCCGCAGGTTCGATGTGCTGCATGATACCGATGATATGGACATTCTCACCATCGCATATCGCATCAGCCTCTGCTTCTAGCGCACCGTCCAGGAAGTGATCTAGCATCACCCTGTTTCCTGGAATTTGTCTAAACAATTCCACCACGTGCGATTCTAGTTCTTCTTCATTGATCACGATCTTCATGCCTTGACCACCCAGTACGTAAGAAGGTCTAACTAATAAAGGGAAGCCCAGTTCCTTAGAAAGCTCAAGCGCCTCATCCGCTGTTTCTATAACGCCAAATTTTGGATAAGGAATGTCGTTTTCTTTCAGTAAGGATGAGAATGACCCTCTGTCTTCGGCTAAGTCCAATGCTTTGAAGCTGGTACCGATAATTTTGATACCGTATCGCTCGAGCTTTTCAGCCAATTTCAAGGCTGTTTGTCCACCCAATTGTACGATCACACCTTCCGGTTTTTCCAAAAGGATAATTTCATAAATGTGCTCCCAGAATACTGGCTCGAAGTAGAGCTTGTCAGCAATATCAAAGTCGGTTGAAACAGTCTCTGGATTGCAGTTGATCATGATGGTCTCATAGCCGCATTCTTTAGCGGCCAGGATGCCATGCACGCAGGAGTAGTCAAACTCAATCCCCTGACCAATTCTATTTGGTCCAGATCCTAACACAATGATTTTCTTGTTGTCCGACGCTACGGATTCGTTTTCCTCTTCGAAAGTAGAGTAGTAATAAGGTGTCTTCGCATCAAACTCAGCCGCACAGGTATCTACAAGCTTGTAAGTACGCTTGATACCCAATTCTTGTCTTTTGGCAAATACTTCGCTCTCCAAACAGTCGATCAAATGAGCAATTTGTCGATCCGCATAACCTTTTTTCTTTGCTTCAAGCAATAGTTCTTTTGGTAGCGTATCTAGCTTGTACTTTTCTATTTTGTCTTCTAGCTTGATCAATTCTTCGATCTGATTTAAGAACCAAGGATCGATTCTAGTCAAGTTATGTATGGTTTTGAAGGGGATACCCAACTTGAAAGAGTCATACACATGGAAGAGTCTGTTCCAGCTTGGGTGTTTCAAACTGTAAAGCAGCTCGTCGTGGCTTTTCAGCTCTCTGCCATCTGCGCCCAATCCATTTCTTTTGATCTCCAAAGACTGACAAGCCTTTTGTAGCGCCTCTTGAAAGTTTCGACCAATACCCATGGCTTCACCCACAGATTTCATTTGCAGACCAAGGTGTCTATCAGATCCTTTGAATTTATCAAAGTTCCAACGTGGCACTTTTACGATCACGTAATCGATCGTTGGTTCGAAGAATGCGGACGTAGTTTTTGTAATTTGGTTATTCAACTCATCCAGATTGTAACCAATCGCCAGCTTCGCTGCTATTTTCGCAATTGGATAGCCAGTAGCTTTGGAAGCCAAGGCTGATGAACGAGATACTCTCGGGTTGATCTCGATACCGATGATTTCATCTGTCTCTGGGTGCACAGCAAATTGTACGTTACATCCACCTGCAAACTGGCCAATGCCGTCTAGCATTTTGATAGCTAGATTTCTCATGTGCTGGTAGACTGTATCTGGAAGTGTCATGGCTGGCGCTACTGTAATAGAGTCACCAGTATGCACACCCATCGGGTCAAAGTTTTCAATCGAACAAATGACGATGAAGTTGCCGATGTTGTCTCGCATCACTTCCAGTTCGTATTCCTTCCATCCAAGGATACTCTGCTCAATCAATACCTCATGGATCGGTGAGGCATGGAGCCCTGCGTTCAAGGCTTTATCAAAATCTTCTGGGTTTTCCACGAACCCACCACCTGCTCCACCTAGTGTGTAGGACGAACGAATAATAAGTGGAAAGCCAATTTCTTGTGCAATTTCTTTTCCTTCCAGAAACGAAGTCGCTGTCCTTCCTTTACAAACCCCAACATTCAGTTTTTGCATAAGCAATCTGAATTTCTCTCGATCCTCAGTGGTTTCGATCGCATCGAAGTTTGAACCTAGAATTCGCACATTGTGCTTCTTCCATATGCCTGCTTTGTCGCAGTCCATGGCCAGGTTCAATGCCGTCTGTCCACCCATGGTAGGCAGTACGGCATCGATGTTATCATGTTTTTCGAGAATCTCTCGAATGGATTGTTTTGTAAGGGGCTTGAGGTAAATGTTGTCCGCTGTTACTTCATCAGTCATGATGGTTGCCGGGTTCGAATTGATCAACGTCACTTCGATTCCTTCTTCCCTAAGTGATCTTGCCGCCTGTGAACCTGAATAATCGAATTCACAAGCCTGACCGATAACGATAGGGCCGCTTCCAATAATGAGTACTGATTTGATGCTATTGTCCTTTGGCATTGCGGATGTTTTTTATTTGATAGTATGGATACTCTAAAATTGCGCAAATCTAGAAGCTATTAGGCGTAATAAAAAGGATTGAGAGCATTGTCTCGAATTTTTCTTAACCTCCTTGGCCAGTCTATTTGATCTTTAAATTATTATGGTGTTAAATTTAGCCTTCAATTGAAAAATGCTATGAATAAAATACGACTAAGCTTGGTGCTTATTTTCGCTCTTTTTACGATCTACTCTTGCGACTCAACCAAGGAAAAGACAACTGAAATTTCAGAAAGTTTAGTGGGAGATTGGCAAGTCCAGTGGATTACTTATCCAGATAAAAATGCCCCGACAAACGATTCTATCAATTACACCATGAATGGTGAAATGAACATTAAAGCCAACGGTAAAATCACCATCAATGCCTTTGGATATAAAAACTGCATATTTGGTGCGGATACCTTGATTCACACGCTCAACTGGGAGGTGCCATCAGATACTATTCTAAACCTAACCAATGATGGTGATAAGTATGGTATTCCTTATACGATTTTGGAGATGGCCAATAACAAGGTGAAGCTTCAACTGGTTGATGACGTGTATTTGTTTTTGACGAAATAGATTTATAATGAAATTGGGTTTCTACAAGCTGTATCAATGGATTAAACCTTTATTCAAGGAAAAGGAGATCAATTGTGTTGATGCAACAAAATACGAATGTTCTTCAATAAAAAACAGGCAACGATTAGAATCTACCATTCGATCACTAGACAATTTAGGCTAACAACTCTCTCATCACCTCAAATAAGTAATCAATATCTCTATTAGTTCTTCGGTGATTAGTGAGGCTTATCCTTAGGGATACTTTGCCTTTGATTTTAGTGCCGGCAAAAAATATTCTGCCGTCGGCTTCTATTGCATCAAGGAGTTTGGTATTTAATTCATCTAGTTCTTTCTCACTGTATTTGCCATTACCAATGTAGCGAAAGCAGACGATCGATAAAGGCACCGGAGCGAGCAACTCAAAATCCTGGCTTTCTTCTATGAGCTTTGCTGCGTATTGTGCGTTGGAAATATCATTACTAATAGCTTCTTTGAGTTTATCTGCGCCATAAGTTTTAAATGTCATCCAAACTTTGAGTGCTTTGAAATCCTTGGTGAGTTGAAGATTGAAATCCATTAAATCTTCCTTATCCTCCGAACCTGCAGTCAGATAGTCCGGAACCAGTGAAAAAGTTCTTCTTAGTTTTTCTCTGTCTTTTACAATCACACAGGCCACTTCGAATGGAACATAAAACCACTTGTGTGGATTGATCAGAATCGAATCGGCTCGCTCTATTCCTGAAAACAATTGACCCGCTATATCTGTAGCAGCTGCAGGTCCGCCATAGGCAGCATCTACTACATACCATAAATCATGTTTTTCGGCGAGATCTGCCAGGGCATTCAAGTCATCGACTGCTCCTGAGTTGGTAGTACCTGCCATGCCTACTATACCTATCGGTAGCAATCCGGCATCTTTATCCTCAAGAATCTGTTTCTCCATTTCCTTGATAGAAACTTTGAAACTGTCATCTACGCCAATTTTGCGTAAATATTTTTTGCCCATCCCCAACATATCCATGCCTTTGTCAATGCTGCTGTGTCCTTGTTCGGAAGCATAAACTGTCATTTTTGGTGCTTGATGCATGCCTTCATTGGCTACGTCTATTGGGCATTTTATTTTTCGCATCACAGCGAGATTGAGAAAATTGGCCACAGAACCCCCACTAACTAATATGCCTCCAGCTGTTTCAGGATAATTAATAAATTGGCAAATCCATTTGATGATGATCTTTTCGATTTCGGAATTGGCAGGGGCGCTGTGCCATTTCAAGTTGTTTTGGTTGAGAGCATTTTTGAGCAATTCGGCAAGCACAGCGGTCTGATTGCCACCTCCTGTAATGTATCCGTAATAATTTGGGCTTGCATTCAAATTAGAATGACTATGAACCTCACGATCGACTTGACTCAAAAGGTGTGCTGCAGAAGTTGGCCCCTTGGGTAATGGCTCATCAAATAAATTTCGAATATCCTGTGGAGATGGGTTCTGATAAGTTTGGTCCGTCAATAGTTTTTCTTGCCAGTTCAATACGATGTCTGAGGCTTGTCGGAGAAGTTTCTGATACTCTTTTTGGGTAAAGTCTAAACTCATTTGGAAAGGGTTAATTACATTTTTTCAATATAGAAATAAATGACTGAGCGTTCAACATTCTTCTTTCAACTATTCAAAAATTAGGTATCTTACGGTTAATCATTCCGTTTCAATCTTATGGTAAAGGAACAACTCAAGGCACTGGCTCAATTGGCCAATAGCGATGGAGACATGGATGAGCGTGAGCTCAGATTGATTCATCGTATAGGTGAAGCTCATGGTATGAAGCGAGACGGAATCCAACAAATCATAGATAGCCCGGGTCAATTAGGGGATTTGAAAGCTTTGGATGAAGATGATAAATTCGAGTTTCTATACAGCATCATTCAGCTGATGAAAATTGATGACGAAATCTATAATGAAGAAGTCTTGTATTGCCAAAAGATTGCCATGAAGTTAGGATATGGTTTGGGCGCTGTGATGGAGATGTATCCGCATGTGCACAAGAATATCGTGATTCGCGAAGAAAAACTCCAACTCAAAAAGAAAGTGAGTGAGTTTTTGAAATAGAGTTATGGAGGAGGTTTTTGTTCCAAGCAAAAGATATGTCTGTTCCAAATACTGTTTCAAAACCCAATTGATCGAAAATGGATTTCATGTTTTCTTCACTCAAAAATTCTCGATGTAATTCGAATGCAATAAATCTGACATTAGGTAAAAAGGATTCGGCTGTTTCGAGACTGCCAAGTAGCATTTGCTCCGCTCCTTCAATGTCCATTTTCATAAAATCAATCATCTCTAACTGTCTGCTTTGCATCAATGTGTCCATATCAAATGCATTTACTGACCCATCTTTCTGTTCCTGATAGACTACTGACCATTCCTTGCCATCTCTAAATTTTTTGTCTTTTGCTACTTTCGTGTTTTTGTCCCAAACAGCAGCTTGAGCATGTGACACCTGATTCACTTGATTGTTTTGAATGTTGTTTTTGAGTAGCTGATAATTTTCTGCATCTGGTTCAAGACAAAATATTTTCGCAGATGGAAATATAGTCTTGAAGTAGAGACAGCTTATGCCCGTATAGGCTCCCAAATCAAAAATAATGGGTGTATGGAGATTTGGGTATAGTTGTTTGAACTTTGAAACACTGTGAATATAGCACTGATTAAAGAATATTTGGTTTATAACCTCCAAGTCGCTTGAAGGTTTATCCCTCATAGTAATTTCCAGCCAAATTTGATGCTGAGCCCTAATATTCAAATCAATATTATTATGAATATGAAATTCCTTTAATGAACTATCTTTAAAACTGATTTTTAAATTTTTTAATCCCATTTCAATCAATGCCGACTTCTGAGCAACCACCATTTTATAGCACTTACACACCCAATATTCCTGAAATTCTTTGGAAAAACAAACTCACTTTAGCGATCACAACGTACCAGGCAGGGAAAGTCATATTTATAAGTGCAAATAGTGAACATGGGTTGGTTCAATTGCCAAGAGATTTTAAGAAGGCTATGGGCATGGCCTATCATCAAGGGAAAATGGCAATTGCCACACAAGAAGAGGTGGTAGTGTTGAAGAACACACCTTCGCTAGCCAAGGGATACCCTAAAATGCCAGACACCTACACAGGATTGTTTATGCCAAGGGCTCTTTATTTCACGGGTGAGGTTGATATGCATGATATGGCTTGGGGTCAGGAAGGGCTTTGGGGGGTGAACACACGGTTTTCTTGCTTATCCCTCATCAACGATGATTATAGTTTCGAACCTAAATGGAAGCCAAAATTTGTTTCAGATTTAGTGCCAGAAGACCGTTGTCACCTCAATGGTATGGCCATGAAGAATGGAAAACCGGAGTTTGTAACGGCTTTAGGAACAACAAATTCTGCTTTTGGTTGGAGACAAAATAAAACCAATGGAGGAGTGCTAATTCATGTGCCTACTGGTGAAATTATTACTTCAGGGCTAGCCATGCCACACTCTCCAAGGATAGAAGGAAACAAGCTCTTTGTTTTATTATCTGCTACTGGCGAATTGATTGCTGTGGATCAGGAAACCGGCAAGTATGACGTGATGACCAGAATTCCTGGATTCGTCAGGGGGATGTCGCGTTATGGAAACCTGCTTTTTATAGGACTTTCTAAAATGAGAAAATCTAGCCCAACCTTCAAGGACCTTCCTATAGCTCAACAGTCTATTTTCCCTGGGGTGATCGTTGTCGACGCTAATACAGGAAATATAGTCGGCCACATTCGCTATGAAAACAGTCTTGAAGAAATTTACGATATAAAAATCATTAGCAATATGCCTCGTCCTGGCATTTTGGGAGTGAATACTGATGATTATAAAAATGGGCTATCCTTACCAAATCAAGGGTTTTGGGCTATTCCAAATGACGATAATAAAAAAACTACTGGGGAATGATTACCGGCAAAGCCTATTACGATCAGTTGCTACAGGAGGCTACCCTGGCCCATCAATCTGGAGATCTTGCCAAAGCCATTACGCTATATAGACAACTGACAACTGACATGAGTGGCCAGCCCGAACCCTATCACAGACTGGCCTTGATCTATGCACAAAAAGCGGAATACAAAAAAGCTATTCCATGGTTCGAAAAAGCGATAGATATTCGTCCAGATCACTCGGCCTATTGCGTCAATTTTGCTGAGACACTCCAGCGAATAAACCACAATGATAAAGCGATAGATTTACTGCGCAAAGCCATTGAAATGGACCCCAATTTTGTAGAGGCTCAACAAAAGTTAGGAACCGTTTTGAAGAAAACTGGGGCTTTCGAAGAAGCAGCAAAAATTTTCAAATTAATTATTGAAAAAGAACCAAAATTCTTTCCGGCATTTTTTCAATTGGGCACCTTGATGCTTGAAACTGGAAACTTTAAGTCAGCCAAAGATTACCTTAAGTCAGCTGTTGCACTTAATCCAAAGTCTATCAAAGCGCTCAATAATTTAGCGGTTGCTCATCAGGAATGGGAGGAGTATGAGGAGGCCATTGAATGTTATGAAAGCGCATTAGTCACGGATCCAAATTACACTGACAGTATTCGTAACCTTGCCTTGATTTATGAAAAAACAGGAAAGCCAGAACAATCCAAATTGTATTGGAATCGACTCGCAAATTTAAAAAATAACGACCCTTTAATATCTTGGAAGGCCGAAATCATCGAGCCGACAATATTTACATCAACCCAGGAAATTACTCAGTTTCGTAGGCATGTCGAAGACCAGCTGAACCTGATTAAAACTAAGAAAGTTAACATTGATGCTGATCAATTGACCCAACTTGATATATATCCTCCTGCTGGTCTGATTTATCATGGCAGGAGTGATCTGGATATCAAGACTAAATATGGAGAGCTTTTTAAGGGGATCCCTAAAGTTCAAATGCCAAAAAAAACTGAGGAAAAACCCCATGTTGGTTTTGTAGTGACTGGTGGGCATGAAGGTGTATTCTTGAAATGTATGCGTGGTTTAATCAACTGTCTGTCGACAGATAAATTTGAAATCACGGTGGTTTGTAGTTTTCCCAATGGCGAAAAAATAGTTAGACCGGCCATAGAGAATCCAGCGATTAAATTAATCAGTTTACCGAAATCACTGGGACAAAGTATACATCTGCTTAGCTCATTGAGCTTCGATTTTTTGCACTATTGGGAAGTAGGTACCGATGCGTACAATTATTTCATTCCTTATTTCAAACCGGCAAGAGTACAAGTGACTTCCTGGGGGTGGCCGACGACTTCAGGTATTCCCACAATGGATTATTTCATCTCTTGTCATGGGTTAGATGAGGAAGTAGACCAAAAAGACTATTCAGAAAAGTTGGTGCTTTTTGACAAGTTACCGGCCTTCTATTATTCTCCTGAAATTCCAACCCTTAACAAAACCAAAACGGACTTTGGAATTAAAGAAGAATGCCGCCTATACCTTTGTGCTCAAAATGTAAAAAAAGTTCACCCTGATTTTGATCAACTGGCCAAAGGAATATTGGAGCAAGACGAAAAGGGTATAGTTGCTTTTTTAGGAGACAAGCACGCCAAAGTGAACGATGCCTTAGAGAAAAGAATCAAAAATAGCTGCGGAACTCATGCCGAGCGTGTCATCGTTCTGCCACGACAAGACAAGTCGGGGTATTTCAATATTTTGAATCTTGCGGATGTGGTATTGGACACGGTGTATTACAACGGAGGAGCCAATACGAACGGAGATGCTTTTGCGCTCAATAAACCAGTAGTCACTCTGCCCGTTGACTACCACCGGGGTAGATATACAGCTACCGCTTATGCGCAAATGGGATTTTATGATTTGGTAGCACGAAGTTTCCAGGAGTATTCTGATCTAGCTGTTAGAACGGCCAGTGATATAGATTTTCGCAACAGCGCATGTAAAAAAATAGAAGATAACAAGCACTTGTTTTTTGAAGACCAAGAAGCAGTACAAGAGTTAGAGAGTTTTATTGAGAAGGTAACACAAAGACCTCAACCAATAAGAACTGAAGGAGGGAGTGAGACTGCTCAGAATCTAATGCGAAAGGGGTTATTATTAAAACAACAAAACAAACTCAAGTTAGCCTCTGACGTGCTCAATCAAGCCCAGAGAAATGACCCAAATAATATTGAAATCCTTAAGGAGCAGGCCTCTATTCTTTCAGGTTTAGGAAAAGAGCACGACGCATTTTTAGTCTATCAAAAAGCGCTGAGATTATCACCCAATGATCCGGAGTTGCTCAATGATTTTGGAGGTCTACTTATAGAAAACAGCCAGTTTGAAGAAGCCATTCCGGTACTAAAAAAATCTGCAGAGTTAGACCCAAAGCAAAAATCTGCTTTTATTAATCTAGGTTTGGTCTATGAGCAAATCAATGATATTGCAGCTGCCCAGGATGTCTATGGCCACCTTCTAAAAAGCCTGGAGGACAACGACTTGTTCAAACTTCATATCGAAACCCTCTGCCCTCAGGTAGTAGCGAATAAAAAGGAGATAGAAATCTGCAAATCCAGGAATATTGAAGCCATCGGCAAATTCGATCGTATAGTACCGTTAGAATTATTACCAGATCAACTAACTCGTGGCACCGCTTTTCCATCATATAACCTCACTTATCATGGGTACAACATAAAGGAAATCCACGCTCGGTGGGGAGAATTCTATGCTAAGAGAATCAAGCCTGTTGTTCTGGGTCCTAAAAACCCTAAGCCTAAGGTTGGATTTTTAGTTACTCATGGCCATGAAGGTGTCTTTATGAAAGGAGGCTGTGGTTTGATCAAACAATTGTCTTCGGAAAAATTTGATTTAGTCGTTTTGGTGAATGGCGAGGAGTCTTTAATCAAAATTCGTAATTTCATTGATCGAAAAGATGTCCGGTGCGTGCAATTCAGCAGGGACCTACAACCAGCAGTAAGAGAAATTCAATCACTAAATCTTGACTTTCTCTATTATTGGGAAGTAGGTTCTGATGCACTCAATTACTTTTTACCGTTTTACCAATTAGGTAAAATCCAGATTTTGAGCTGGGGTAGCCCATATACTTCTGGCAATCCAAGAATTCAATACTATTGGGCCTCGAAATTGGTTGAAAGCCAAAGTTACAAGGAACATTATTCTGAAGAAGTCGCGCTATTCGACCAGTTGGTATATTATTATTATCGATTCAATAAACCAGCTGTTACTAGAAGTAGAAAATACTTTAATCTGCCAGAGCATAAAAAGATATACCTCTGCATACAATCCATCAGTAAAATACATCCCGATTTTGACAGCGTTCTCAAGAGCATTTTGGAGAAAGATGAAGAAGCCGTAGTAGCGTTGGTGGCACCCGAATATGCGGCCGTCATAGGGCGTCTGCAAAAGAGATTTGAACGGACTATTGGTGTATCCGCCAACCGAATTTTATTCCTTCCAAAAGTATCCAAGGATGATTACGCTCAGCGCATAGCACTTGCAGACGTTTGCCTGGATACACTTCATTATGCAGGATTCAATACCACTTACGAAACTTTACAAATGGGTACGCCTGTGGTTTCGCTCCCTGGAGAATTTCAAAGAGGAAAATACACAGCAGCCATCTATCGCATTGTCGGGTTGGAAGATTTTATACCCCAAAACAATACAGAATACGTCGACCTGGCGGTACGGTTGGCACATGACCATGCGTTTAAAAATGAACTTATTTCTACTTTCAACGCCAATGCCCATCGTCTGTTCGAACAAGGCGAAATTGTACAACAGGTTGAAAAATTCCTACAGGAACAGTTTGATGGACTAAAACCCAACGCCGATAATCAATCCTACGAGGTAGTTGGAAAAGATGGGAGCTTGGCAGCAATAGAGGCGCAAGCGACCTCACAAATAAAAGCGCTCAATGCAGCCATGGCGTATGAAGAGTCATTTCAGCTAATGGATTCAATTTTGAGTCAGAATCCACAGGCTTCTTTAGTTTGGTTCGAAAAAGGACTCTTACATTACAGATTGAACCAGTTTAGACCGGCCTTTGATGCGCTCAACAAGGCAAGGCAGCTCGATGAAAAGAACCCAGAAATATTAAAGCAATTTGCCTTGCTACTTTCTGATTTGGGAAAAAACAAGGATGCTCAAATTGCCTTTCAGAAAGCTTTGCTTCTTTCGCCCGATGACCCAGAGATTCTCAATAATTTCGGAGGTCTACTGCTTGAAAACCGTCAATTTGAAGAAGCAATCCCATTGCTAAAAAAATCGGCCGAAATAGATCCCAATCAGCAATCTGCGTTTGTCAATTTAGGCTTGGCTTATGAAAACAACGGAGAATTTTCAAAGGCCAAGGATGTCTATTCCCACATTTCTACACGACTACCTGACGATGACCTTTTCAAAATGCACATCGAAACACTATGTCCGAATATTTCGCCTAGTAATGAAGCCAATGATGAATATAGAAATCAAACTAAAGAGTCGATCCTTCGATTTGAGCAACTTATTCCAATGCGTCTATCTCCGAATGAAATAGAGCAATCATGCGCCTTTCCATCATTCAGTTTTACTTATCAAGGAAGGAATGTAAAGGAGATTAAATCACTCTGGGGAGAATTTTATGCCAAAAGAATACAGCCCGTTGGATTAGGGTCCAAAAATAAAAAACCGAAGGTTGGTTTTTTGGTGACACAGTCGCATGAAGGGGTCTTTATGAAAGATGCCGGAGGGATGATTAAAAACTTGTCTAGTGAAAAATTTGATCTAGTTGTACTCGCCAATGGTAGCGAGGCCCTGGAAAAAATTAAGACTTTCATAAACAGAACAGAAGTATCTTTTCTTTCCATTTCAAAGCAATTGGGTCGAGCTGTACATGAAATAACTTCACTCAATCTGGATTTTATATATTATTGGGAGATTGGATCCGATGCGCTTAATTACTTCTTGCCATTTTATCAGCTAGCCAGAGTTCAAATATCCAGCTGGGGGAGTGCTTTTACTTCAGGAAACCCCAGGGTTCAGTATTATTGGTCCAGCAAGTGGTTAGAAAACGAAAGTTATCCTGATCATTATACAGAGCAAGTTGTGCTATTGGAGCAACTTCCTACTTACTATTATCGCATTGGAGAATCGCAGGATCTCAAAACCAGAGCAGATTTTGATTTGCCAGAGGATCGCCGAGTGTACCTCTGTGTACAAAATATGAGCAAATTACATCCCGATTTTGACCAGTTGTTATTAGGAATTTTAGAGGCAGACGATAAGGCATTAATATGTTTGACTACACCCAAGCAAGAGAAGCTAGTCGAACAACTTTTAAAAAGGTTTCGGTCTACCCTCTTCGCTTACATGGATCGAATTCGCGTCCTAAAAAAAATACCACATCAGCAATATCTCCAACTCATAAAACTGGCGGATGTATGTTTAGATCCTCCGCACTATAGCGGGGCTAATACCACTTACGAAACTCTGCAAATGGGCGTTCCGGTAGTCACTTTGCCTGGTAATTTTCAGAGGGGAAAGTATACCGAAGCCCTATATCGTATTTTAGAATTAGAAGACTTCATTCCTGGAAATAACAAAGCGTATATCGACCTGGCCATCGAGTTCGCACAAAACCCCAAAAAGAAAGCCGAGTTTATGAAGATCTATAATAAAAATGAAGCTAAGCTATTTGAGCAATCGGAACTTATTGATGAAATTGAAGATTTCTTGCTCACGAATTTTGATAAAATGGAATAGCCGTACCTCTCAACAAATTTGTCATACAAATCCGCCTCGTGCTGTATTATTTTTAGTATATTTATTGACTGTGTTTCAACCAGCTAAAATTTAGAATATCCATACAGGCAGTTTACAGCAGGACTGTCTAGATTACTAAAGAACAATGAAGCACCAAAATTACCTCTATCTGGAGTATAGCAGAGCCCTGCAAAAATTCAGAAAACTTCAAACGAGATTTGAAAAAAGAATAGCAAACAATACTTTTCAAGCACTTACCGCTAGAAGAAGGCATCGACTCCTTTCACAACTTCGAAAACTCAAACAAAAAATAGAGCAACTCACAAGTCGACTTAAATTGGCTACTGCAGGTGGTTCGTTGGCTTTCACCATGGCATTTGCTTTAGATAGTCAAGAGGTACAGGCTCAACAGGCGGCTCCAAAAACATTGAGCATTGACAGAACATTGGCAAATGATGCTACTACAGGTTCTCAGCAAGACGCAGACATTGCACTCAATAATGAAGGCAACTTCGCTATTGTTTGGGAAGACGACAATGATGGCTCTTTGCAAGGTAAAGGCTATGGAGGCGATGTGGATCAAAGCCTGGATTTTTCAATACCTGGGGGTACATCTACCTTCAATGCCAATCCATCCATTGCTATCAATGACGATGATCAGTTTGTTGTCGCTTGGGCGGATAGCAACTTCGCTATCAAGTACATGAGGTATGAAGTGGAGGATGGTGATATTTCCGCTGACGGACCATACACAGCCAAGGATTATGTTAGTGGTGAGTGGATAGACAACCCAGAAGTAGCCGTAGATGATGAGGGCAATTTTGTTATTGCTTGGGAGCAATACAATGGCGCTGACTATGATGTGAAAGCAAGATATTATACCAATGAAAATGTATCTGCTGGTGTACTTGATGTCAGCCAAAATACAGAATTTAATCAAACTCAACCTAGTGTAGATATGGATGATGAAGGAAACTTCATTGTCGTTTGGATAGACAAAGACATTAATGGGTATGGTTCTACTTACGGGCATGTCACTGGACGAAAATATAAGGCCGGTGTTCCTCAAGGTGATGAAGATAAACTCGTATCTGCATATGTTGGTGGTGGTGAAGACAATCTGTTTTCCCCAGATGTTGACCTCAACGGAGATGGAAGCTTTGTAGTGGCTTGGGAATATGAAAGCCTTCCTGGTTCATTTGAATATATAAGAGCGCAAACCTTTAATGAGGGGGGAGAAGAAACGAGCTCGGTGATTAACGTCACAACATTGCCTTATGCGAGTGACCTTCAAATTGCCGCAGATAAAGATGGAGGTTTTATAATCGTATATGAAGACTCTGATGGAAGCGATTATAACATTGTGGGCAAGCGATTTAACCGTTTTGGTGATGCCATTATGGAGCCAGATTATTCTTTTTATAGTGAAACGTATGGAGGCGGTAACCCCGCCGTAGCCATGAACGACCATGGTGATTTTGCTGTGGCCTGGGATGACGAGTATGCTGCTTATGGAGGAGAATGTGGTATAGATGATGATTGTGACAATAGAGGAGTCTATTTCAAAAAATATAGTGACGCTGATAACGAGCCTTATTGTGCTGTTGATGAAAGTCAAGTGAATGACTATAGCACAGGTCACCAGTATCAGCCTGCTGTGGATATTGATATCAATGGCAACTACGTAGTGGTTTGGCAAGGAGAGTCATTAACTGATGGTTCTGGAATTATTGGTCAACGATTCAATGCAGATGGAACCGAAGAGGATTCAGAGTTTCAAATCAATACCACTACGGACAACACCCAATCTTCACCGGATGTGGCGATAGATGGTTCAGGTCGTTTTATTGTGACCTGGAGTGGCTATGCAGGTACGTCCAAAACAGGAATTTTCGCTCAGATGTATCAAGCGGATGGTTTGCCAAACGGCTCAGAGTTTCGGGTGGATCAGGAATCTAGCTCCTACTTTACTTTGAGCGAACCAGCAGTAGATATCAATAGTGATGGTGATGCTGTAATTGTTTGGGAAGGCAACTATGGAAGTGAGATAAATGCAAGAATTGTTACCGGACCAGCTTCTTTTGACGGAAATGAGTTTAGAATAGATGCTAGTACTCTTGTAAGTAATCATTCGAGAGATTACCCTGATGTAGCCATACAGGACGATGGAAGCTTTGTTGTTACTTGGAACAATGAAACAGGAGGAGAAGACCAAACCTTTATTCGCCGTTTTGACAGCGATGCTTCAGCTTTAGATGCTAATGATGTTCGAATATCAAATAGTTTCAACTCCCAAACTCGTCGACAAGCCATTGCCATGGATAAAAGTACGGGTGATTTCATGATTGCTTTCACTGAAGATGCTGGCACTTATTCTAGTGTTTTGGCTAGCAAATACAAAAGTGATGGTACGGCGATTTTTGAAGAGGAAGAACTAACAAATCGAGCCAATGCTTCAGATATGCCAGATATCTCGGCTAATCTGGATGGTGATTTTGCTGTGGTTTGGAATCAAACTTATGGCGATGGTTTTGTGGCTTTGTCCTTATTCGATAAGGAAAATGAATTGGTTTACAATGGGTATGAAGCGATAAACCCAGATGATAACCAGGAAGGCGTGGCTGTTGCATTGGACCTTGACGGAGATGCGATTGTAGCGGCAGGAGTCTACTATGGCTCAGCCTATAATGTACATACCAAAACGATAGCCAAACCCCTGGCTGGTAACGTTGATGAAGGCAATGAATTTATTGTCAATAGCGTTACTACTGTAAATCAAGACGATCCGGACATTGCAAAAAATGCAGATGGAGACTTTGTTATAGTTTGGACGGATCATTACAATGGTTCAGGCAGTGCATACAGCATCAAGGCACAACGATACAATAGAGCCGGCATTCGTCAAGGCACAGAAATGACAATAAATGATGGAGGGTTAGCTGTAGATGACCCTGAAGTAGCGCTCAAAGACGATGGCTCTTTTATGGTTGTTTGGACCACAGATGGTGGAGATATTGGAGGAGAACATGACGACATTCTTGGTAAAGTATATGATTGGGACGGAAGTGTGATCAAAAATGATTTTATGATCAATGATGGAACTAGGTCCAATCAGCGGAGGCCGGATGTTGCCATCAATCCCGACGGAAACTTTCAGGTTGTATGGTCATCGCACTATACTGATTATGGATCTACTAATTGGAATCGAATCTACGGACAAGAAATATCACCGACCGGAGTGCCCGACGCAGCCGGCAATCAACTCTTAGTGGAGATTGCCCCGGAATCTCAAACAACTATTATATCTTCAATTGCTTTTAATGAGGATGGAGATATGGCCATTCCATTTACTTATAGTTACGGTGGAGTGCAACTGTATTTGAGTGTCTTCGATGACGCTTTTAACCCCATAGTGGATCATTTACAAACAAGTAACAACGGAGATATCAGGTTGCACAAACCTGCGGTGGCATCAAATGAAGAAGGAGAATTTGTGGTGGCCTGGGCCCATGGCAGTGACTATGTGCATGCCTATCTAAGAAATTATTCGGGTGGGGAAAGTTTTGATGGCTCGGCGGTTCAATTAGATGTTGGTAATCGACCTGACGAAGTGGGTATCGAAGCGGTTGATGATGGGGATTTTATTTTGACCTTTCAAGACGAATCATATGAAGGCGGCGAATATGATGGTATCTGGGCACAGAGGCTGTCTTATGAAATGGAGAAGGTTGGGCCGGAGTTTTTGGTTAATGACACCACTCAAAATGATCATTCGAATAGTGCAATGGCATCGAGCCCAGATGGTAGCTATACGGTTGTATGGGAAGCGAATTACACTGATGATAGCGATTACGCCGTAATGGCTAAACAATTCGTATCTCATAAGCCTACTTTCTTAGTTGAAGATTTAATAATAGATGAAGGAACAGAAGCTGACATTACTTCTGATGAACTTTTGATTAGCAATCCGTCAGGTGGGGATGAATCTCCTCTACTTACAGTGACACTATTGCCTTCTCAAGGCACTTTGAAGCTGGACGGCAATGCCATCACCTTGAATCAGCAGCTTAATGAAGATGACATGCACTTCCTTAGCTATGAGCACAACGGGGAAGAAAGTACATTTGACCTTTTTACTTTCACTGTAGCTAACGAAGATTTTGAAACTGGTACGAACTCTTTTTACATTAATGTCAACCTAGTGAACGATGCGCCAACTGTGGACAACCCTATTCCGGACCAAAGCACCACAGGTTTTCAGGCATATAGTTATACTATTCCAGACAATACTTTCTCAGATGAGGAGTCTTCTGAATTGACTTATTCGGCTACGTTAGGCGATGATTCGGCCTTGCCCTCTTGGCTGAGTTTCAATGCGGCTACCCGCACTTTTAGCGGAACGGTTGAAAACGATCCGAACTTTGATCGAACGATTACCCTCAAGGTCTCGGCTTCAGATGGTGAAGCTTCGAACTCCGATGAGTTTAATCTTGCGATCGCTTCAGTGCTGACAGTAGATGGCGAAAATCCTGAAGGCATTCAGCTCTACCCGAACCCTACTTCGGGTCAGGTAAAACTGAGACCCCCAGCAAATATGATTGGTTCGATTGACCTATATGTATTTAATGCATCGGGTCAGCTAATGAGCCAATCGAGCATACATCAAACACGTGCTTCGATGGTGATAGACATAGATGTAGCACACTTGAAGCGTGGCCTTTATTTATTGAAATTGGTTAATGAAAACACCACAATGACTTATAAGATCAATAAAGAATAAAATATTGAGGTCAGAAACTGCAGACAGTTTCTGACCTCAATCCAATTAAAAACAGGAAGTTATGAGCTACCAAAACTACCTCTTTCTGGAATATCGTAGAACACTGCGGAAATTCAGAAAACTTCAAACGAGATTTGAAAAAAGAATAGCGAACAAATCCTTTCAAGCGCTTACAGCTCGTAAAAGGTATCAAATCCTTTCAAAACTTCGAAAGCTCAAACAAAAAATTGAACAATTAAACAGTCGGATGAAATTGGCTGCTGCTGGCGGTTCTTTGGCCTTTAGTTTAGGCCTCACGACAGCAGTTCAAACAGAAGGATTAGCTTCCTCTGGTCCCACCGGAATTGGTATACCGACGAAATTGACGACTGATAAAACTCTGCTCAATTCGGATACAGATGGAGATCAGAAAAACCCGGATGCAGCCATGAATGACCTTGGAGAGTCTGTATTCGTATGGGAGTCGGCAGACAATCAAATAGTTGGCAAAGGTTTTGGTGTTGGTGATGAAGGGTTGGAGTTCACTGTGACTGCCGACACGAATAGAAATTCGGATCCCAGTGTTTCAATTAATGATGAAGGGGACTTTGTAGTAGCGTGGACTTCTATGGAGCCAACAACACCTTATAGCACATTTTCAATCAAATACATGCGATATGAACTGGATGGAGAAAATATAATCGCAGATGGTCCATACACGCTAAAGGAAGGTTCCAATACAACATACGAAAGCGTTGATAGTCCTGATGTGGCCCTTGATGAAAATGGAAATTTTGCTATAGTTTGGGAGTCATATGATAGCGATGATCCGGCAGATTATGTGAAAGCGAGGTATGTAGACAATGAAAACACTTCGGATCTGGAGATAATAGTCTCTGATTCTTATTATAACGATTATACTAATTATAAATCCGCAGGCTCACCTGCTGTCGATATAGCCAGCGATGGGAATTTTATTATAGTTTGGGAGGGTTCATACTATTATTATGAATATCCCGAGATGGAACAGAATTATTCCATTTATTCAAAACGATACCACGAAAACGAAGAGTTAGAATCTGACCAAACAGTTAAGGAATTTTCTTCCGATCGTCTCAACGATCCAGATGTTGCTCTAAATGAAGACGGAAGTTATGCAATAGTCTGGCATGATGAATACGATGATTTTAGCCAAGAATATATATATGTAAAAAAATTCAATAGCGAAGGGGATGAGTTATGTGAGATTACTGTCGAAAACGACACGTTTGTCGATCTATTCGAACCAGCAATCGACGCCGATAAAGATGGGGCATTCACAGTAGTTTATGACTTAGAACGATCTGGTGGATACAGCGAAATCTTGGGTAAAAGATATAATCAATTGGCTGGCCACCATGAAGACTTGGTCTTTCAAGATTCTGGCGGTGAAGAAAGAGCAGGAAACGCAGCTATAGGAATGAACTCAAAAGGAGATTTTGTAGTGGTATGGGATGACGCCGAACATTCCTTTGATTGCGAAGAAGATAAGGATTGTGAAGGCACCGGGGTTTATTTTAAACAATATAATAACAGCCCGAATCAACCCTACAGCATCAATGATGAGAATCAAGTAAACACCTATAGCACAGGTGCTCAGAATAGTGCTTCCGTTGATACAGATGCTAATGGAAACTACGTTGTTGTTTGGGAAGCTCAATGGAAGGTTGCAGAAGAAGATGGTAAAGGAATAATAGGCCAATTGTATCATGCAAATGGCTCAAAAAATGGACCAGAGTTTCAAGTCAATACGATTACTGATTATGACCAAATTCACCCCAGTGTCGCCATGAATCCAGATGGTGATTTTCTTGTGGTTTGGTCCAGCTATGACTCTTATGATTACACAGCCTACGACATTAAAGGGCAGCGGTTTAACGCAGATGCTTCTAAGAATGGTACCGAATTTGAAATCGATCAAACCGATGAGTACTACGAGAGCTTATTGAAGCCCTCTGTAGACATGAATGCAGACGGAGATGCTGTAGTGGTTTGGGAAGGAAACAACTCCATATATAATACTTATAGTATCTATGGTAGAATCCTACTAGATGATGGTGAGTTTGGCGGCAGTCAATTTAGAGTTGATGCAAGTACAGCTTCTAACAATCGTACTCGACCGGATGTGGGAATAGATAATTTAGGAAATTTTGTTGTGGTTTGGCAAGGTGATGACGCTATTGGAAATAGCCAATCTTATTATCGCCGATTCGATGGAAATTCGAATCCATTAGATGCAAATGATGTGGCTGTTTCCACTGGCAGTTATTTTGAAAGATACCAGAGTGTTTCAATGGACAGAGAGTCAGGCGAATTTCTTGTTGCCTACTCTGAGGACAATAGCTTCGCCAAAATTTTAGCGAGTAAATATGATGGAGATGGAGGTGTCATTTTTGAAGATATGGAATTGGCCCCCAGAGGGTATACTTTCCCAAATCCTAAGGTTGATGGAAATGCCAAGGGCGAATTCGTTGTGGTATGGGACGACTATGAAGATTCAGACAAAGGCATTGTCTTTTCTTACATAGATGCTAATGACAACTTGCTGTACACTTGGGACGATATAGACAATGGAGCAACAAGTGAAAGTCACACTGGCCCGACCATTGCGCTCGATGACCAAGGGAATGCCACGGTAGTTTATGAGCACAATTCAGGAGGTTATAATGTCTATTCAAAAACTGTAGGCAGACCTCTTGAAATCGATATCGATGCGAGCAATGAATTTGTCGTAAATGGCATCTACACCAATAATCAAGATGATCCGGACATTGCCCAAAATGCCGACGGTGATTTTGTGGTAGTCTGGACGGATCACTATAATGGTTCAGCTAGCGCATTCAACATCAAAGCTCAGCGATACAATAAAGAAGGAATCCGTGTAGGGCAAGAGATGACCGTAAATGATGGAGGGTTGCCTGTGGATGATCCGGCATTAGCGCTAAATGATAGTGGCAATTTTATGGTAGTTTGGACTTCAGATGGAGGTGATATAGGAGGTGAGTTAGACGACATTGTCGGCAAAGTGTTTGATTGGGATGGTAATGTAATTAAAAGTGATTTCATCATCAACGAAGAAAAAAGTAACAATCAAAGAAGGCCTGATATTGCCATCAATCCTGAAGGAAATTTTCAAGTGATATGGACCTCCAGGAATTCAATTGGAGATACATGGGACAGAGTTTACGGACAAGAATTGTCCCCGGTAGGAGTTGCAGACGCTAGTGGGAACCAAAACCTGTTCGAGATCAATGAAAGCTCCAATGTGACCATTCATGCGTCTATTGCTATTAATAATGATGGTGATATCGCAATTCCTTACGTCTATCAGTATGACGGAACCAACAATGGGCTTTATATTTTTGATGCTTCCTTTGACCCATTAGTCAGTAATTTGGCATTTAGTGAAAGTAGCTACGTAGATGCATACCCACCCGGTATTGCTCCAAGTCTGGACGGTGATTTTATAGTGGCATGGTCAGAATATGATTTGGGAGAGGAGGCTTATTATTTAATGACGAGAAAATATTCATCGGGGTCGTCTTTTGAAGCTGATGCCGAAATTGTTGGTGAGCTCGAAAGTGAAATAAGTCCAAATATTGCTTCAGTGGATGACGGTGATTTTATGATTAGTTATACACAATATGACGTGGATGCTGATCTGTATAGTGTCTATTCAAGGAGAATTTCTAGTGAACTAGACCCTATCGGCCCAGAGATGAAAATTAATGATATCAGTGCTAGTGGATCCGTCAACAACTCTTTAGCCTCTAGTCCCGATGGAAGTTATACCATTGCATGGCAAAGTGAGTATGCAGATGGAGACGGTGAGACAGTTATGGCCAAACAATTTATTTCACACAAACCTATTATAGATGTCTATGGCTTGACATTGGATGAAGGAGAAGAAATGACACTTACTGCTGAACATTTCAATATACAGAATCTAGGAGGTGACCAAGATGCAATAGTTCTAGCTATTAAATCTTTGCCGGCCGAAGGAACACTAAGTCTTAGTGGAGGAGAAATATCCGTTGGGCAATCCATCATTGGAGCAGATTTGCTTGCTATGAGCTATGCACACGATGGCAATGAATCCACCTCAGATCTATTTACTTTCTCAGTAGCCAATGAAAGATTTGAAACTTCTGTCCAAACTTTGAATATCATAGTCAATCCGGTGAATGACTTGCCTATATTGGCTAATGCCATTCCAGATCAAAATACAACTGGATTTAAAGCATTTAGTTATACGGTACCAGCGAATACATTTTCAGACATAGAAACATCGAACTTGACTTTATCTGCTTCGTTGGCTGATGATTCAGCCCTACCAAGCTGGTTAAATTTCACCCCGTCAACTGGTAATTTCAGCGGAATGGTGGAGAATGATCCAGATTTTGATAGAACCATTAATATCAAGGTCTCCGCTTCTGATGGCGAAGCCTCGATTTCTGATGAATTCAAAATCAATATCGCTTCCGTGTTGTCAGTTGAAGAAAACAATCCGAATGGTGCTCTACTCTATCCAAATCCTGCGTCAGGACAAGTTCATTTGAACCTACCGTCAGAAATGAGTGGGACAATAGAGATGTATTTATTCAACGCCTCCGGACAATTGATGGAGCAAACCCGAATAGAGAAAAATCGAACAGCTATGGTCATAGACTTAGATGTAGCTCAACTGAAGAGAGGTCTCTATTTGTTGAAACTGGTAAACGAAAACACTACAGCAACATTTAAATTCAATAAGAAGTAATTCACAACATAATTTGAATGCTAATAACAGCCATGGAGTAAATTCTATGGCTGTTTTTGTTTTCTGTAGAAGAGTTAAAACAAATCATCAATTTGTTCGAAAAAGTTAGAGTGACTAACTTGATAGCTTAACTCATTTTTCCTACTATGATTAAGAAGATCTTTCTATCGCTTTTAGCTATTGCTGTTGTGCTAGTTGCCTATGCCTATTGGTATGCGGGCTCTCTGGAACCAAAATACACGGGAGAAATTAATCTTCCTGATCTCTCATCAGAAGCAGAAATCTATTTCGATGATTATGGCATACCCCATATTTATGCCGAAGACGAAGCAGATGCCTACCGGGCATTGGGTTATGCCCATGCACAAGACAGACTCTGGCAAATGGAGGTGGTAAGAAGAATAGCTCCGGGACGACTTTCAGAAATATTCGGAAGCAAGTTGCTCAAAGTAGACAAATTATTCAGGGCTTTAGGTGTTCAACAATATTCAGAACAAATGTTGGCCGAATTTGAAGCGAATGGAGATAAGAAAGTTAAGCGGGCCGCTAGTGCCTATTTGGATGGGGTGAATGCTTTCGTGGCTAATGGCGCTACGCCCATTGAGTTTTCAATTGTAGGATTAGAAAAATCACCTTTCTCCATGATAGATGTCTATAACACCATGGGATATATGTCGTTCAGCTTTGCTGCGGCACAAAAGACCGAACCATTGGTGACCAAGATCCTTCAGGATTTGGGGGAAGAATATCTAAAAGATCTGGATGTTGATCCGAACACCACAGGTGCTTTACTTCATTCAACTCCCCTTGCTACGGAGGAGTTGGCCTTGCAGATTGATAAAATTCTAACAGACCTTCCTGCTGCACCACTCATAGGCAGCAATAGCTGGGTGATCGGTCCCGAAAAAACGAAATCAGGAAAAGTGATCATGGCCAACGATCCGCATATTGCCTATTCTCAACCGGCCGTTTGGTATGAGGCGCATATCGAAACGCCTGAAACCAGTTTTTATGGTTATTATCTGGCCGGTTATCCGTTTGCTATTATTGGCCACAACAGAGAATATGCCACGGGCCTCACCATGTTTGAAAATGACGATATTGATCTCTATTGGGAAAAGGATAATCCTGATAACCCTAGCCAATATATTTTTCAAAATGAATCTCGAGATTACCAATTGAGAAAAGAGCACATTGTTGTAAAAGACTCCACGGTGGTAGAAATGGATATAAAAACGACCCATCATGGACCCGTGATCAATGAAGCCTTGGAGCTTGATGAAAACTGGCCACCGGTTTCTCTGTTTTGGGTGTATACCCAAAAACCAGGAGAGATTTTGGAAGTGACGTATGGTTTTTCACATACCAAATCATTGGCCGAAGCTCGTGAAAACACTTCCAAAATCCATGCCCCGGGCCTCAATGTGATGTATGGAGATATTGATGACAACTATGCACGATGGTCCTCTGCACATCTCTTGAAAAGAGCAGACTCAGTCAATTCTAAGCTAATATTAGATGGTACATCGGGCCAGCATGAGGTACAGGGTTATTATGACTTCAGCTACAACCCTAAATCTGAAAACGCACCATGGGGTTATGCCTATAGTGCCAACAATCAAGCAGACACCACCAATGGAGTGTTGGTGCCGGGATACTATCTGCCAGAGGATCGTGCTCGAAGGATCAAGCATCTGCTCGATATGGACAAAAAATGGGATGTAGAAGATACAAAAGAAATGATGCTAGATGTGACTTCAAACAATTCTCCGGAAGTGGTCTCTTCTATATTGGAGGCGATTGATCCTAAATTGATTAATTCTGAGAATGAGGAAAAAGCGATTCAAATCTTATCTAAGTGGGATGGAACATTTGAGCTAAAAGATATTGCTCCCACCATTTATAACAAACTGGTGTATAAAATCCAAGAGGGTATTTTTGTGAATAAACTGGGCGATGCAGGATTTGATGCCTACATGAAAACACACTTGATGAAGCGCAGTTTTCAGCCACTTTTTGCCAATGACAGTTCGGTTTGGTGGGACAATCCTTCAACTCCGGAAGTTGAAAGTCGACCTTACGTCGTTACCACTGCATTTGTGGATGGGTTATTAGAACTTGAAAATCAGCTAGGAAATGACCTGAGCCAGTGGCAGTGGGGTAAAGTACATAGTCTCGAAAACGGCCATGTCCTTGGAGCAGTTGATTTGCTTAGAAAATATTTTAATGTTGGTCCATTTCCTGTGCCGGGAAACAATGAAGTGATTAACAACTATATCTACAAATGGACGGCAAACGGAGAGTATAAAGTCACAGCCGGACCTTCTACCAGGCGAATCATAGACTTTGCCGATGTGGAAGGCAATAGCTGGAGCATACTACCCACCGGAAACTCTGGCAATATTTTCTCTCCCCACTATAATGATCAGGCAGAGATGTATGTGAATGGGGAGTACAGAAGGCAATTGATGAACAAAGAAGAAATTATGAAGGTGTCTGGAGGCGTATTGTGGTTAAAGCCTTAAGTTCCATTAACTTATCCAAAGTTCAGAACTTTGGATAAGTTTAATAGACCCTCTATATCAATGACAGATCAAACCACGATACTATACAACTCTCCCTCATATCTTTCAAGTCGGATCTTGGCGTGTTTGAGTGCCTCTTGAAAATGACCCAACAACGGGTCTAAAGATTTGCCGTATTGTTGTGCTAGCTTTTGATAATAGCCAATGCCACCTTTCAGATTGCTAATGAAGTTTTCGATCTTTTTTAGCGCTTTTCCCGAGGAATCTTCCGTTTGCCTGACCAGCATTCTTTGGAGTTCGTCAAGATAAAGTCCCAATTCTTTGATAAACATGTGAGGTCGATCGGTTCGTTCAATAATATTGGTACGGCCATAAATGTGATCGATCATTTTTTGTAAAGAAACCTTCTGAGAAAAGTAGGCCGTGTTTGGCCCAGGGCAAATGGAGACCCCTTCTCCGGATAGTTTGGTGTCCAATTGGTTGGCCAACAAAAAAGGAGAAGCAAGGCCGGTACAAATACAGGCTTTTTCGGTAATTCGCTGATACGCTTGACGATGTTGCTCTACGGACAAGTTTTTTTCATCCAATTCCTTGATCTTGATTCGCTGATATTTACTGGATGCTGTACAGAGTGGTTGGTTCGAATAGGTCGTGTCAAATGCAAGGTGTTTTTTTACACATGGACTGCCAGGTCTTCCTTTTTTTATTCGCTCCTCTTTTTCCTTGTCTTTGGAGTTGTTTTTCAAGCTATTAAATGAAACACCCAGCGGAGAAATCTCACTTAAGTATAAGTCTTTTTCAGTCGCAGATTTCACCTTTTCGCGAGTTTCCCGGTCTACACAAGTAGCTTCTGGTACGAGTAAAAAAGGAGACCCCCAACCTACGCCGTTGAGTCCATAGTGCTCCAGCAAAAAGGAGTGTTCGCTGGACGTACCTACTCCACCCTGAGCAGTGATTGCCAGTTGAGGAACTATATAAGGTACGGTTTTTCCTAATGTTTTGAGTGTAGCCTGATAGGCTTCAAACAATACATGCTGCAATTCAATCTTGTTTTGACTAAATTCTTCCAATATAGGACCCATCAAATGACCATCAGTAGCAAAGGCATGTCCGCCACAATTGAGCCCTGACTCTATTCTGAATTCTGAAACCCACAATCCCTTTTTAGCCAAAAACTTACCCTGAATCAGGGCCGATCTGTAGTCACTTACTTTAAGAATAATTTTCTTTCTGAACCGTCCTTGAATGTCAGGGAAAAAATCATCGAAAGAGCTCATATAGCTATACAAACTGGGGTTGAGCCCGGCAGAGAGCACCAAAGAAGAATCCAAATCGCTATTCGCAAAACCACGCAAAGCAGCATGAGCGTCATTGTACTCTTTCGCCAATGGTTCTTTGCCTTTGAAGTTTACACGATCCACCTTGGTCATAATATTGACATCGATACTGCCCTTTTGTGCATATTTTCTGGCAAATTCTATCAATGCAGCCGAACTAGCCGTTTCTTTCAGTTTTTCAAACTGCTTTTTCAACTTCAAATGATCGGGCAGACCGTTGAAATATCTCATGGCGTCTTCCATCGAACAGGATGTTTTGAATTGTTCGAATTTCTCATCAACCAATTGTTTGACCAAATTGAGGAATTTGGTTACCCTCTTGGCTCTGAAGTCAGTGGCTTTTTTGGAGATAGGTATAAATTCCTGACCTAGCTTTTCAGTATAAAACTTTCTGACTTGCTCCAGCAAAGTGTCGTCCACAATAGACATGACAGAGTCAATGCCCAAGTGAGCTACTTTAATAGGTGTATCAATAGAAAAGGCCAATCCCAACACTGGGATGTGAAATGAATGTACTTTCATTTAGAATCGTTTATATAGTTAATAATCTGACATCAAACAGTGCATACATCGTTGTTGCAAAACTTTTCAGGCTCCACGTCTTCGTTACTGTTCATGTTTTGAAAAGGCTTCATGCGCTTTTTCAATTCTTCATATTTTTCTTTTGAAATGGCCTCGTAGGGCATTTGGGCATAAGCTCCAGTTTCTAGCTTAGGCAAGAAACTGACTGATTTAAGGGTGTATTTGAAATAGTCCAGAATGGGAGCGATTTGAGATGATTCCTCTGGTTTGAACGTGACAGTGCAAGACACCTGATTGTCGGACCAATAGGTTTGAAGGAAGGCTGCCAGACTCACTTGCTCCCAAATGCTCACGTTTTTTAAGCATTTGCCCCGGTTGTGAACCGGAAAAGAGACCACTGCCGAGGAGGAATCCATTTTGTCTTCTTCCACATCAAGGCCGGCGGCCTCCAAAGCAGGTAATAATGATGAAGTTTTTGCAATGCGAACTCTCCTGATGTAGAATTCAAACTCTGGATAATGACAACCGGGATTAACTCCGGCCAGTAGGCTTACCGTTCCGGAAGGTTTTACGCTAGTAGTTTTTTTACTTTTTGGCACGCACAACCAAGAGGAATATATTTCATCCCATTTCTGTATTTCCTGATACCCGTCTTCCAGCCAATTTTTTAGGGTGTCCAATGAATGGTTATCTATAAAATTGGTAATGCCTGTGACAGAGGTGCCGATCCGTCGGTTTCTTTTTTGCACACGGTTGGTCTGATGCCAAGTAGTGGAGACTAGCGTGGCAGTCTTTCCCACCATGTAAGCATATTTCAAAGTCCGCATATAGTCTTCTTTGGATTCTGCCTTTGAAGGGAATGTTTCAACCAAGCAACATAATTCATAGCTTTCGAGTGACTGCTCTCCACACGGATTGGTGCCTTTGGCTTTGATGTCCTTATAGTCTGCTGGATCACACATACGCGAATGTGAGCGAATGTTATCCATAAAAATGTACCCGGGTTCTCCATTTACAGCAGTTTGTTGGGCTACATCTTCAAAATCTGTCGTGGTATTCACCAATACGCTATTGTTTGAAGCCCAACCATAAGCTGCTCGATGTGCCATGCTACCAACATAAGATTGCTTGTCGTTGTCCCACTGATAATCTTTCAGTTTTCTGTATTCTTTATTGTTTACATCACCTAGTGCTATTTGAGCGGTGCGACGCACATTGCCGGCTACTACGCATTGCCCGATCATGTTCATGATGTCGGTAATCGCTGTGATACTGAGGTACTGGTTGTCTAGTTGATCTAGGGTTTTTTGTACTTGTTTGTGGAGCGTTTTGAGTGGTTCTGCTCCTGATGAAATGCCTCCGAACCCTTTGATAGGCTGGCCGGCAGGCCTGATATTTTTGTAGTCAAATAGAATAGTGTTGGCTGGCGTTCCTGTAAAGTTTTGGAGAAAGTAACTATTGAGCAATCGTTTCAAGCTTTCCACCCAGCCTTCTCGGGTGTCGGGAATAATATAAGTTTCTTCTCCGTCTGATGGCTGGTGTATCTGTATGCTTTGTGCTCCTTCCACATCGAAACCTACACCCACACCTACCATGCTCATATCCATCATAAAGGTGAAAGGTCGGGTGGCATCATCCAATGATTTTCCAATTAGATCAGTAGAAACAAAAGCACAGTTGAAAAGGGCCTGGCCCACTTTCTTTTCGTGAATGATGGGTGTGCCCAGTGCCCAAAGCATCCGGCCCGGAGGCAGAAACTTCATTTTGAACATGCGATCATACATTTCTCGGGCCGAGTGTTGGGCTTTATAGTCATTCCAGCCTAATTCATTGTTGAGGATATATTCCTTTTGTAAACTATAGCAACCTTCTACTACCCGCCTTACAGTTTCATACCATTGTTCATTAGTGCCATCAGGTTTAAGTCTGGAGTAGGTGCGATAATAGGTCAGCAATCCTAGACCGTTGAAACCAAACTGCGGGTCGATATCACGGTACTGCTCGATGAAGTCGTCGGTAAGTTTAAAGTTTAAGTTCATAAGGGTACATTTTAGTTTGTCATTAAATAAGATATAAGGATAAACATATCCTTATATAGAGTAAATTTTTTTATGGTTCTACCAGATATACTTCATTTTGTTCCATGATTCCCTTCAATTCTTCCAGACTGGTAGATTCAAAAGTCTGTGTCATTGATTGTCTAATTGGTTTGAATTTGTGATGAATAGGGCACGGAGATTCATCTGAACATGCTCTAAATCCAAGCACACATCCTTTGAGCAATTTGTCACCATCAATGGCAATTATGATGTCTGAAAAACAAACCTGTTTTGCTGACGGAAGCGAAAAACCCCCACTGCGTCCTCTCATTGAATCCAGGATTTTAGCTCTGACGAGCTGTTGGAGAATTTTAGCTGTGAAAGCTTTGGGAGAATCTATAGCATTGGCAATTTCGTCTAAACCAACTTTGTCATTTCGTCCTTCTATCGACGAAATATATATCATGACTTTTATGGCGTACTCACAGGTTTTCGAAAACATGCTCAATTCAACATTTAAACAAATGTAATGAAACAGTAATAAAGGATAAGTTTATCCGAATTAATATTTTTGAAATTTCATTTTTCTATTAGTCAGGCTTAAAAAGAATCAATCTTTGCCATATCCAAGCAAGGTTTGCACTTATTGCATGGGAGTGGTGTGTTTTCATCTTTGTATATCGGCCGGCGACACCACCAGGCCATCTTTCTTACTTTATCAGGTAACGAATTCCAGATCTCTTCTTTTGTCATGTCAATGACAGGATAATGGTATTCTGGATTTTCCAATTTGGCTAGTTGTAGTACTAGTTCGAAGATGCCATAAGTTTTGAGATGCTGCTCTTCGTTGGAATCTGTACGACTTTCGAGGTCAGTTTTTGTTCTGCCTCGTGTTACAATTTTTATATTCCCGTGTGAGGTACATACATTTCCTGCCACAAAAGAACAGACATCCACATCATACGGAAACCGGCTGGTCTGTAGAGAGTCAAACCCGTTGGTATTGAATACACATTGAGTGTAAACAAAAGGAACTTTGTAGTTTTCAACGTAATAATTGAGAATATTTTTAACGGCCATCATTTCTGCTCTTGCCCGCTGTTCACGATTGATCATATGGATGTGATGAATGATCAGTTCATACTCACGATATTCTTCTTCCGTGATCAGTTTATGGAGAACGGCTGTAGAATCCAATCCCCCTGAAAACATGCACAGAATCCCTGGTTTTTTTAGTTGACCTTCCATTAATGTTGAAATTAATCACTTCATGGCTTATTCCATCAGACGAGAGCACAAAATTAATTTTTAGAATAATTCATTCGACTTTCTTAAATACCGATTATCCTCCTATTACTCCTCGTAACAGAATTGATTAAAAATTTGCATCAAGATTTTAGGCGATTCTATTTCGTTAGACGTATTCTTGTTATCGAATAATTTTTTTGGACATATCAACACATCCAACAATGAAAAAAATAATATCAGCAGCACTTCTGTTGCTTCTTTCAGCGCTTACAATCCAAGCGCAAAATCATGAAAAAAACCTTAGAACTATATTTGATGAGGCCTTAACTAATGGACAGTCTTATCCTATGCTTGAGTATTTATCACTCAATATTGGACACAGACTTACAGGTTCACCTTCTGCTGCCGCAGCTGTAGAATACACAAGACAGCAGATGGTTTCTTATGGATTCGACAAGGTTTATTTGCAAGAAGTAATGGTTCCTCACTGGGTACGTGGGCAGAAGGAAATAGGAAGGATCGTAAATTCTAAGTTTGGTTCGCAAGATGTCAATGTGATTGCTTTGGGTAACAGTGTCGGAACTGGGCCTGAAGGGCTGCTGGCAGAAGTAATAGAAGTACAAAGTCTCGATGAATTGGCCGAATTGGGAAGAAAGAAAATTGAAGGTAAGATCGTATTTTTCAACAGACCCATGGACCCGAAGCACATCCATACAGGACATGCCTATGGAGGGGCTGGCGACCAGCGGGTTAAAGGCCCATCCGAAGCTGCGAAATATGGTGCAGTAGCAGCTATCAACCGGTCATTGACATTGGCCAACAATGATACACCACATACAGGTACATTGATCTATGAAGAGGGCGTTCCTCAAATTCCTGCGGTGGCTATTAGTACAGTTGGGGCAGACTATCTCAGCCGAGCTATCAAGGCCAACAAGGCCATGAAATTTTACATGGAGACGCATTGTGAGATGCTGCCGGATGTACTTTCGTACAATGTGATCGGTGAATTGACTGGATCAGAGCAGCCAGACGAATATATCGTTGTGGGAGGTCATTTGGATTCGTGGGATGTGGGCGATGGTTCACATGATGATGGTGCAGGCTGCGTCCAGGCTATCGAGGCAGTAAGAATCTTCAAAGCTACAGGCATTCGTCCAAAAAGAACTTTGAGAGCAGTGATGTTTATGAATGAAGAAAATGGGCTTCGAGGTGGTTTGGAATATGCTCGTGTGGCTAAAGAAAAAGGAGAGAAACACATCGCTGCGCTGGAATCAGATTCAGGAGGGTTTACGCCTAGAGGATTTGGAATCAAGTCCACGCCAGAAACCTTGGCAAAAATTCAAAGTTGGGGAGATTTGTTAGCACCTTATGATTTGAGAAAATTGGTAAAAGGTTACGGCGGTGCTGATATCAACCCACTGGAAGATCAAGGGCCTGCGTTGATTGGTTTGATGCCCGATTCACAGCGATATTTCGATTATCACCATACAGCAGATGATACGTTCGATAAAGTCAACAAGCGTGAGCTAGAATTGGGTGCTGCATCCATGGCTGCTTTGATGTATTTGATCGATCAGGAAGGTTTGTAATCAATTCCTATAGTGGTGGTCTCAAAAGCCTAATAACCAGTCAGGCTGAGGGTCTCGAAGCCTTGCTGCTAGAAGCAGACAACATTTCGACGTGGCTCAATGTGACAGCTCTTGGTGGTTTAGGCATTTGAGACTTCCTACATAAATAATTTTAATAATTAAAAAATGCCACACTTTATCATACACTGTTCCGAAAACATCACAAGAATTCATAGCAAAAAGGAGATCATGCAAACGGTATATGCACAGGCTATTGCCAGTGAATTGTTTGTAAAAACGGACATCAAGGTTCGCGTTCAGTCATTCGACGAGTTCATCGCCGGAGAGGGATCGGATGATTTTATCCATGTTTTTGGAAATATCATGCAAGGTCGAACGGCCGAGCAAAGGGCCAACCTTTCTCAAAGAATCGTAGCCGCACTCAACGGTCTTTTTCCACAGGTGCCCATTGTATCGATGAACATCAGAGACTTCGAAAAAGACAGCTATTGCAACAAAGCCATGGTGGAATAAAGAATGAAATGATGGAAGCAACTTTTAAAACCTGGAAAACAAGTCGAGCATTGTTAGTGAAATATTTAGACGATTACAGCTTAACTCAGCTCAACTATATTCCTAAAGGGTTTAATAACAACCTCATTTGGAACATTGGACATATTGTGGTCATTCAGCAAAGACTTGCCTACGAAGGAGCTGGCCTGGCCCCTCATGTTTCCTCCGAGTATTTTGAACAGTACCAAGGTGGAACCAAACCAGAAGGGAAAGCAACGCAGCAAGAGGTTGATGAACTGAAGCAATTATTGAAATCTCTGGTTGAGCAGACAGAAGCAGATTTCAACAATGGCGTCCTTCAATCCCAATCGTACAAAGAGCGAACTACCGGTACGGGATTTCATTTGTCCTCAATTCAAGACGCTTTGGAATTCAACAACTACCACGAGGCCATGCACTTAGGTGCCATGATGGCGATTCGGAAGTTTGTATAACTTGTAGGAGAATAGCTTCGTAGTATTTCTTTCATGAGCAACTACACCCGAAAAACGAAACCCAAAGCGGATTGTCCCATGGAGAAGACTCTCAACGTTATCTCAGGGAAGTGGAAGATTGCTTTGTTGTGCGAGCTCAATCGAAATAAGGCTCGACTTACAAATTTTGAAAAGAAGAACCCAGAGGCATCAAAGCGTGCGCTGGCGCAGCAATTGGGCGAATTGATAGAGGATGGTATGGTGCAGAAAAAAGACTTCGAAACGTATCCCAAAAAAGTAGAATATTCACTGACTCCACTAGGAAGACAACTATTCAGCGTCATTCAGAAAATGGGTGAGTTTGGGGAGAACCTTTAAGACTTCTTTATGGGGGTGAATTTGCCCCTTATTGTGATTAAAAGTTGCGACTCGTAGATTTGTTTAACATCATAAGACAAATCATGAAAAGTCAAAACCTCATCCCGTTCGTTTTACTAATGCTCCTCTTCCAGGCTTGCGGTTCCTCTAATTCAGTTGATTTAGAGAAAGAAAAAGAGAAGATCCTTGCTATGCATCACGCACAGCGCGATTATCATTTCAACAAAGACTCGATCGCTTTCGCCAATCAGATGTCTGATCAATTCATCTCGGTCAACAGAGGAGTGATTAGCCAGCCAAAAAGAGAAGCGAATATTTCGAAATACCACGGCTACTTTTCAATGGTAGAATTTGTGAAATGGGACGATGTCGCTGAGCCGATCATCAAATTTTCTGACGATGGCAGTATGGCGTACACCATTGTGGACAAAATCGTAACCCTGACCTATCAAGATGAAAATGATTCAACGATAGAGGGAAGTACCCACTTTGCCTGGACGACCATCTACAAAAAATATGGAGATGAGTGGAGAATTGACTGCGTTACTTCTACGAATGTTCCAGACGAAGAATAATGAAAATACGCTGCTTAATTTTTCTTGTCGGCCTTACTTGTGCCTGTTCCAACACTAAAGAATTTACTCTAAAAGAAAAAGATTTGATCCCTGAGGGAACAGCCTTCAACGAAGAAACGAGTACGGTTTATATCGGAAGTATCTACAAGCAAAAGATCTTGGGCATCCAACCAGACGGAATCGAAGTGGATATAATCACCTCAGATAATTTCGGAATATTCAGCCCATTAGGCATGGAAATGGATCAACAGACTTATATGCTTTGGGTGTGTGCTGCAGTGGCTCCCATCGTGAAACATTCCCCCGATGTAAAAAGACAAACTGCAATATTGGCATTTGATCCATCCGCAAACCGGTTGATAAAAAAATATGTTTTGGATACGGAGTCTCCGGCGATGCTGAATGACCTGACGATGGATCACGAAGGAAATGTTTATGCGACTGAAACCTATCAGCATAAGATTTATCAGGTAGAAAAAGGAAATGAGAAGCTTAGCCTTTTCCTGGAGCTTAATAATTATCATCACCCCAATGGCATTGTCTATTACGAAGCGAACCATTGCCTTTTCATAGCTACAGATGAAGGGATTCTCAAGCTGAACCTAGAAACGAAAGAACTTGTGCTAATTGAAGCTGCAATAGACGCAAAGGTTATCGACGGCTTGGCCATTTATGACAATTACTTCATTGGGCATCAGAGCAGCAAGGTTTCAAAATTTTACTTCGACGAAGACATCTCTAAAATCACTCGTATCGAAACCTTTGATTCAGGAGGTGCTGTTGACTCCAGTACCACAGGCGAGATTGGGAATGGCCACTACTACTATATCGTCAATTCTCAGCTCCAGAGTGGTATAAATAGAGAGGAGCATGTCATCAAACCGATGGATAGTCTTGAGCATGTGATCATCCGCAAAGTGAAACTCTAAACTTTTATTCCTATGAAAAATCTAATAGCCGCGGTTTTAACTGTTCAATTGCTTGGCCTTATGCCTGTTTTTGGTCAGAACACCGAACTTCAAAGCCTGAAAGAAACTTACGAGCGATGGATCCAGGCCTGGAACGAAAAGGACGCACCGACGGTAGCAGAAATCGCCTGGGGCACCTATGGTTATGGGCGAGATGCGGCGTTTCTCAGAAAAGGGGCTTCAGACAAGCACAGCTACCAAAAGGGCATCCAGGGCTATATGGATTCGATGCTTGGTATCTCTTATGACGAGCACTTTTCCAATATTAGAATCATAGATGGAGTGGGGTTTATTGATGGCTACTACGAGCAAACGACTCAGCAACTCAATGGCCCAAAAAGGACCGTTTATGGTCGTCATTCGCTGGTATTTATGAGGCAAAATGGTGATTGGCATCTAAAGCACTACCACCGATCGCCCATCCCAGATGAGTTTGTGAGGTGAATATCAAGTGATTAAAAATGCCTACTCACCGCATTTATTGCGGTGTCCAACAACTTGGAGCACTTAGCAACAAACCTTGGAACAAGTCTGGGGATATTAGGTATCAGAGATTCGTTATTGCTCAATCAATTCTCTTTTATTTAATTTAGAGCCAAATTCTGATCACCTGAATCAATTACCTTTTGACCTTCAAAATTAAACGCCGCTGGCGAACCGTACGCGACTATAGTCTGGGCTGGACGCTAGCTTTTGTATACTTATGTATCGTTAGAGGAGAGGGCACGATAGAACAAGGGTCTGTTCAGTTTGAGTTTTGGGACTCTATCATTACTTCACTGATGATGGGTCCTCTGTTTGGTGCTATTTCAGGGTTTTCTCATATTTTGATGATGGAGTATGGGTACAAACAGGTGCCTTTATTGAAGTTGATTATTATCCGTGCAGTTTATGTGCTGCTATTTTTGACTTCCATGGTCCTTTTGGCCTTCGTCTTTTACGGCGGTGAAATGCAGCTAATGGCCTTCGCCTTCGAGCCAGGTAGTTTTGCCATTTACTTTTATATCCTAACTGTAGACATCTTCATGTTTGGGTTGATGCAAGTGAGCATGTATTTCGGCGGGAATAATTTAGTAAAGCTTTTGACTGCCAAGTTCTACACGCCCATAGAAGAGGAACGTATCTTTATGTTTCTTGACCTCAAGTCATCCACTCAGCTCGCTGAGCGATTGGGTCATATCCAATACAGCAAAATGATCCAGGATTGTTTTATTGACCTAGGTGTAGTGGTTGAAAATGAGTCGGAAATTTATCAATACGTGGGAGATGAAGTTATTTTGACATGGAAATTAGATGATGGCTTGAGAAACGAAAATTGCCTGAAAGCCTTCTACACTTTCAAGGCCCAATTGAAGAAGAGAATGGCCCATTATCAAAAGCAGTATAATTGCCTACCTGAATTTAAAGCGGGCCTCAATGTGGGAATTGTGACAGTAACTGAAGTAGGTAAATACAAAAGAGAAATTGCCTATCATGGTGATACGATGAATACCGCGGCCAGAATTCAGGAAAAGTGTAACGAGTTTGAACAGGAGTTATTGATTGCTGAAAACTTGAAAGAGATGTTTGGTGATATTGCATTTGAATTCAGCAAAATGGATAGTATTGCACTAAAAGGAAAACAACAAGCCGTTTCCATATACGCTGTTTCTAGATAAATTAAGCCACTCAAAAGATCTAAAAATGTTTGTCAAAAGCCTAATTGTTACTTTCAATTTTATTCTAAGTGTTGTTTTTTTTAGCAGTTGTGTTTCTAGTTCTCAGGAATCCACAGATAAGCCAATCCCACTGGATGAGCTTACCATTGCCGAGATTCATCAGGCATATACTCAAGGAATATATAACAGTCAAGATTTGGTTGATGCCTATATAAAAGCAATAGAAGAAAAGAATGGCTCAATCAATGCCATTACTATTGTCAACCCAGAGGCCATGGCCATAGCGGAGTTTCTGGATCTGGAATATGCCAGAACTAAAAAACTAAGACCACTGCACGGAATCCCGATCATAGTCAAAGACAACATTAATACAGTAGGATTGCCCACCACGGCAGGAGCCTCGGCGCTCAAGGACATCATACCGGAACAGAATGCTTTTATCATTGATCGCTTTGTTGATGCAGGTGCGATCGTATTGGCCAAATCAAATATGGCTGAATGGGCTTTTTCACCTATGCATACTACAAGTACGTTAGGGGGCACGACTAGGAATCCTTATAATCTAGATTTTGTGCCTGCTGGATCGAGTGGAGGTACAGCAGCCGCCATAGCTTCTAATATCGGTGTTGGAGGGCTAGGAACCGATACTGGAAACTCAATAAGGGGGCCATCTTCTCACTGTGCGCTAGTTGGTTTTAGAACGACCATAGGATTGATAAGTAGAGAAGGAATTGTTCCATTGTTTTTGAGAAATGATGTAGTAGGGCCTATGTGTCGTACGGTTGAGGATGCCACAAGAATGATGGAGGTCATGGTTGGGATTGATACCTTGGATCAGGTGACTTTCAATTCGAAAGATAGGACTTCAGAAAATTATATCCAGTATTTGCAGAAAGACGGTTTAAAAGGGGCACGAATTGGAGTGTTTAGGCAAGTAAGTGATATTGAAATAGACGAAGAGGTCAAACACCTGTTTGAGCAAGCTTTAGCAGATATGGATGCTTTGGGAGCAAAAATAATAGACCCCGTATGGGTTCCGGATTTTGAATCTTTGAGTGAAGGAAACTGGTGTTCCGTTTTCCGGAAGGATGTTGAAAAATTTTTACAGGACTACGTGAAAAATGACAGCATTCAAACTTTAGAGGATATAATACGAATAGGTACTTCGGCACCAATCTCAAAGCAAAGACTAGAAGCCTATGCCAGCAAAGAAGGTAGATGGGGCAAAGGAGACTCAGCTTGTTTGGATGCGTATCACGATGAGAAAAGAATAGCTTTCCGAATGGCCATAGAATCTATGATGGACTCTTTAAAGTTAGATGCTATCGTTTACCCCAGTTGGAATCAAAAACCTGCAAGAATAGCCTACTTTGAAGAGCAATATGGAGGAGACAACAACCAAATAATATCACCTCACACAGGACAGCCTGCCTTTACAGTGCCGATGGGAATGAGTGCTGGCAATTTACCAGCTGGCCTGCAGTTTTTAGGTAGAATGTATGATGAACCCACTTTGATCAAGTTGTCATATGCATATGAACAAGGCACTAAACATAGAAAGACTCCTGTGCCTCAATCTTTAGCGCAGCAATAAATAGTCGTGAGTACCAATAAGCGATACGATGGTGGTTTGATAGTCACCGACTGCCCCAGCCAATCGGCGAAAGTGATTCAATCTTCATTTAGAAATTTTCTTTATCAACCCAGAGCCTATCAAAAAAACTATCTCCAAAAGAACTTTACACAAGCCTTTGATGGCTATTCTTACCTCGGACAGAAAGACAGTTCGAATCAATATGAAACGGACTTGTTGCATTCATTTGTGATTTCAGGGCTTTCTCCCATTCACAAATATCCCACTGAGTTTCAATCATTTTTAATCAATGACTGGAAGATACTCACTCAATTAGTCCGTGCCCTTGAAAAAGAGGTGATCGAAACGTTGGACATTCCCGGACTCTCTGTTTTTCATGATAGGCATATGGATCACATGGTATCATGCAACTACTATCCTGCCTTGGACCAGCTGAAAAACAGAGCCGGCTTGGATTTGCGTCTATCCAGACATAAAGACGTTTCTTTGTTCAGTGTTTTTATCTTCGGAATTGATGATGGTTTATCTTATGAAATTGAATCAGGAGAGCAAAAAAGACTCGGGCAACGATCACGCGTAGTGATTTTTCCTGGGTACTTTTTAGAATTGATTTCTGGTGGAAAATACAAAGCGGTAGAACATCAAGTGGAACTTCCTAAAGATAATGTGGAGCGTTATTCATTTGCCTTCTTCTCTATTCCTAAGCCAGAAAGCAAGATTGATTTTGCTGGTTTGGAATTGACAGGCGAGTCATACTATGAGCAATATTTAAACCTTTTTTGATCATGTATTTGAATATGATATTAGAGACTATAGCCGTGGTTTTAGGACTGGCCTATTTGTATTTTTTGATCAAGGAGAACATAATTTGCTGGTATTTTGGCATTGCTTCATCCATAGTAAGTATCGGATTGTTTTATAGATCAGGGCTCTATTCAGAAAGTATCCTCTACATTTATTATGTGGTAATTGGTGTTTATGGTTTGTGGCTTTGGCGAAAACCAAAACCCGACCAAAACAGGCTCTCTGTAAGGCAAATCTCGTCAAAAATGTACTTGAATATTTTTCTTTTGGGTACTTTGTTCACCGGTGTCCTCGGATATTACTTCAAAACGTATAGCGATGCCAATGAACCTTATTTGGATGCTGGCACAACAGTTTTCAGTTTCATTGCCAGCTACCTGGAAGCCAATAAATTCATCGATGCTTGGCTATTTTGGATAGTGATTAATATGGCCACACTAGTGCTCTATTTCAATATAGATTTGAATATCTATTTACTACTTACCTTTTTGTATTTGGTATTCTCTTTCATTGGCTTTTCACAATGGAATCGAAAATTGGAAGAACCAATGTTTGTTAAATAAATTTGTTCTATGAGAATATGTATTTGCGTGATCTTGACGATTAGTTTTTCCACACTAGGCTATGGACAGACAAAATCAGAATTACCTGATCCTTTGAAAGCTGGCTGGAAAGGAAATCCCGTCTGCAAAGTGCTGGAAGAAAACGAAAAAGTCAGGGCTTTGAAATGCACGTTTGCACCAGGCGTGGGGCACGACAAACATTTTCATGCCGCACATTTTGGTTATACCTTGGCAGGAGGAAAATTTCAAATCACAGATACCACAGGTACTCGAGAAGTGAACGTTCCTACGGGTTATGATTTTTTCAATGACCGGATAGACTGGCATCAGGTGCTGAACATCGGTGAAACTACAGCTGTCTTTTTGATCATAGAGCCTAAACAATAGTTACAATTATTTTATACATGCGAACATATATTACCTTTTTGTTGCTTGGACTAACACTTGCTAATTGCCAATCCAAACCAGAAAATCTATACCAATCCGAAACGCTGATCATCAAACAAATCTCTGATCACACTTACCAGCACATCACCTATCTCCAAACAGATGACTATGGCAAAGTTGGCTGTAATGGTATGATCGTAGTTGACCAAAACGAAGCCATTGTGTTCGACACGCCGCCAGATGATGAGTCTTCTGTAGAGCTAATCAATTGGCTGGGCAGGGCGTTGGGCTGTCGAGTGACGGCAATGGTTCCTACTCATTTTCATAGGGATTGTTTGGGAGGACTGGCTGCTTTTCACCAAAGAGGCATACCCTCCATTGCGAACAACAGAACCATTCAATTACTCGACTCAACGGCGATATTGCCCTGGCAAGGATTTGATGATTTCATCAACCTCACTGTTGGAGAGCAGGAAGTAATTGTTGACTACCTTGGTGAAGGACATACTGCGGATAATGTAATTGCTTATTTCCCAAGTGAGCAGGTTTTGTTTGGCGGTTGTTTGGTGAAAAAGCTGAATGCTGGGAAAGGTAATTTGGAGGACGCCAATTTGGAAGAATGGTCTAACACAATAGAAAAGGTCAAAACCAAATACCCAGAGACGGAATGGGTGTTGCCGGGTCACGGATCTGCTGGAGATCAAGCTCTATTGGATTATACCCAGGAAATGTTCCAAACCACGCGCCAGTAATTCACCCACCTTTTGCTTAAATTGTGGCCAAACCGACACGGATGACTCGCATATTTAAAACATTTTTGATCTTCTCAGTTTTGGCATTGATCATCTGGTCTTGCCGAGAATTGGAGCCTGAACATGGCCCAGGCAGTGTGGATTGGTCCGAACGCACGGTAAAGGCACAAGTGGTAGACTCTCTAATGTCTGGCCAGACTTATTTGTCTGTCTATTCTCAAATCTATAGCTCTAAGGAAAAAAGAACCCATGACTTGACTGCAACAATAAGTGTAAGAAATACCAATAGTTTGGATTCAGTCTATATCGAAAAAGTGGAATACTATAATACGGCAGGAGAATTGATTAAAACATTTATCGAGCAGTCAGTATTCATTTCACCAATGGAGACCATCGAAATCGTATTGAGTGAAGACAATCTAAAGGGTGGAACGGGAGCGAACTTTTTGTTTTATTGGAAGAAAAAGAAGAGAACACCTGAACCTTATTTTGAAGCGGTGATGATTTCTACATCAGGCCAGCAGGGGATTTCATTTACTACTCAAGGGAGGAGAATTAAATAAAAAAGGTGACCAAGTAATTGATCACCTATGTTCGATATGAATAGATTTTAACAGCCTTCAGGTTCTGCAATGGATATTGCTCTTGGGATTCCTTTTTTGACCGTCATGTATTGTTCATATTCTTCTGGAATATCTTTATTTAGATCCAAATAAGATTTGCCAAACATGGATTGACTTCTCTCTTCATAAATTTGATTGAAACCTTCCTGTATATAGACCCAATTTTTGAGGTATGCCTCATAAGTGTCGGTATTGCTATATTTAGTACTTACCACATAGTTGGATTTGCCTTGCGCCATCTGATCTTTCACAAAATCATATACTTTTTTGTGATTGGTAACATCCGCTTGTTTTCCAAGGAAAATTTTAAGGATGTCAATATCATGTTTGGCTGCATACGCATCATCGATGTGCGGAAGCTGAGGAACGCCAGGTAAATTGTGACCTTTCATTGGAGGCAAAAGCATAGGAGACTCCACTGGTTGCCCGAGAGGTGACTGACCCAATTGCAGTACTTTACGTCGATTGGCTTTTCTCAATTCGGTTTGAATATCACGAATCATTCCCATCTTTTGATTTTGATCTACTCTGAGTGCAATGATTCCATTGTTGGTCAAACCGGATGCCACAACGACTTGTGCTATTTCGCCTACTTCATGTTCGACCCCGTCAATAGTTAGTTGGTCGTTCACTACTGTGAAGTTCAATAGGTCAGATTCGGAAGCATAATATGTACCTTCTCTACCCGAAATGACAGGGAGGATAACTCCTTCATCATGTCCGTTCTTCAATGACTTTTCAGACGTAATTACAGCCTGCTCATCCTCTACGGAGTTGCACTGAATCATAATTACACTAAAGGTTAAGGTTACAACTAAGGCCAGGGCTACTTTTACTTTACCCATTGCGCCTGATTTTTTATTTTTCATCATGGTTATTCGCTTTTTTATAAATGATAAATTGAAATTGTGTACCAACCCGTAAGAGTTGTTGCTGATCAATTGTCTCAAAAGCAAGGTCTGATACTCAACTAAGGAATAACCCTCGTTTAGGATGTGGTTGTCTGCTATATATTCATGTGTTGTTTTTAGGGATTTAATCAGCCGCCAGATCACTGGGTTGAACCAGAAAAAGGCCGCCAACAATTGAACAAATATTAAGTCTATCGAATGACGTTGTTTCACATGCGTACGTTCATGCGCCAGAATGTGATCGAACTCAGAAGTACCCATCATTTCTTCATGCACAAAGACATAATTCAAAAAGGAAAAAGGTGCCAACTGATTTTTTACCTTCACTACATTCACATGGTCCTGCACAACGACTGGGTGACTGCGGATCAAGCCATTGATCCATTGCACCGTCCAGACCGTACGAGATAGACAAACGACCACGCCAATAAAATAAACACCTGCCAAGGCCCACAAAAAGATTTTCGTCCAATTCAATTCACTAAACCAGTGGCTTGTATCCTGTGTGGGCGTGGTAGAAGCTTGGGTTTGGACGTATGTCCAATCAGCAAATGCATCATAATAATTCATGCGTGCTTTGCTGATTTCTTGTATAGGTAGTTTGGCAACAGGGGCTGGATTAAAATCAAAACTCAAAAGCGGAAAGACGAGGCTGAAAATGACAATTCCAATCAGATAAAATCGATTGAGAGAGAAGAATGTCTCTTTTCTCAATATCAGCACATACAGTGCGTATAGGCAGGCCAGCATTACACTGGACTCCATCAAATACCAAATGAGCTTATCCATTTTTCTGATTTTTAATTGCTTCGAGCATTTTCATGGCTTCGTCTAATTCCTTTTCATCCAGCTCTTTGCTTTCAGAGAAGAAGTTGACCACTTTGCTAAGTGAATTGCTGTAATAGTCCTTCACCAGCCGCGACAGTTGCCCCTCGCTATATTCGTCTTTGCTGATCAGCGGATGATACTGATGCGATTTGCCGTAAGCCGTATAGCCCACGATCTCCTTCTGCACCAATACCCGCACAATCGTAGAGACCGAATTGTAGGGAGGTTTAGGGTCGGGGTACTCATTGATAATATCCTTGATAAAACCTTTTTCGATACCCCAGAGAATCTTCATAATCTTCTCCTCTGCCTTAGTTAAAGTGACCATACTATTGAGTTTAATTTTAATCAGCTACACAATAGTATAACTTATTTTTAAGTTTACAAACTTATTGATAAGTTATTTAACTTAATATTAAGTTATAGGTGCTTTTTCTTCAAAGAACGCAGTTCAACGCTATTCTAATAAGAGATATCTGATACATTAGTGGTTGATATTTCTGATATTAGCTAGTATCAAACACTAAGGTGTTGATATCACTATGGTAGCTAAAACTACCTTTGTTTACATATTTTGTATCTTTGAGTATGGACATTCAAACATCTAAAATAGAACTTGCCAAGTTGATTCTGAATCTTGACAATCCAGCAATTCTAAGGAAGATTAAAGAACTGATTGTTGGAACTCAAAAGGATTTTGGAAACACTCTTACGGCAGCAGAAAAGGAAGAGATTGAAATTGCCATAACTCAACTGAACGAAGGTAAAAGGACATCTTTTGATTCTTTCATTGCAAAGGTTTCATGAAGAATTACAAAGTCTACCTTTCTCCAGTGGCAGAATTTAAACTACAATCCCTTACTGAATACCTAAACGCTGAGTGGGGGGAAAAATCAAAACAAAAATTCCTTAATGAACTTGTTCAGTCGGTTTCTAAAATAGAGAGTTTTCCCGAATCATGCCCTAAGTCTGACTCTTTCAATGGCATTTTCAAATGCGTAGTCTCAAAGCTTACTTCATTCTATTATAGAATCAAGAACGATGAAATTGAAATTATTACCTTAACTGACAACAGGCAAAACCCAGATGAACTGCTAGAAGAAATTAGAAAATTTAGATAACAAACTGTCAAAAATCATATTCAGGCGCTAATCCTTCCTAGGCATCATCCCCTCTCGCTCAGCAATTTGATAAACTAGTGCTGCTATGACAGTGGCATTGATCATCATGTCTCGCTCTGGCACATATTCCAAGGCATCCAAATTGGTGTGGTGCGTTACAGTCATATAGTTCAATCGATCCTGTATGATCTGAAATCCGGGGATATTGTAATAGTCAAATACATCGTGATCAGTCATATTGGTATTTTGAATCGTAAGATGATTTACATCCAAATGTTCATAGGGCGCTAACATTTCTTCAAAAACGGGCTTGACCGCTTCGTTTCCTTGTAGATAAATTCCTCGCATTTGGCCCGCACCATTATCCATATTCAAATAAGCCGAAATCTTTTCTACCTCTTTTTTCCTGGCTGTTTCTTTCACTTTACCGAAATGATTTTCCGCATAGGCCAGGGAGCCCACATAGCCTTGTTCCTCACCACCCCACAGTGCCATTCTAATGGTTCGTTTTGGTTTTAAGCCAGATGCTTTAATGATCCGCATCGCTTCCATCATTACTGCGGAACCAGCACCATTGTCTGTGGCTCCGGAGGCCGGATGCCAGGAGTCGAAGTGCGCCCCTATCATCACCACTTCGTCTTTTAGTTTTGGATCTGACCCAGTGATTTCGGCTAAGACATTCACATTGTTTTCTGGCTTTAAATAGAGTTCTGAATCTAAGTGAAATTTAATTTTAGGCGTCTTCTCTCTCTTAGTTAAGCGACTCAACTTCCCAAAGTTCTCAGGCGAAATCGCAAAGTATGGAATAGGCTTCTCATCACTCTCTCTAAAATTATAGGTGCCGCTTGGGTGAACAATACCCGGGAATAAGGGTGTAGTGCCGAAAATAGCTAGTGCCCCTTCAGCCTTTAAGAAGGCAAAGAAAGCATCATCTTTTTGCATAAACTGTTCGAATATAATTTCTAAATCTTCGATCAAATCCACATTTCCAGCCGATGGTCCCAAGGGATTATCTGGAGCAGGGTGAATGGATCTTTCAGCTTCGGCGATTGCCTCTTCTGTCAATCGAGTCGAAAGGGCATCAAACAACATATTCTGATCTGGCGCAGACCCAATGAGTACGGTTTTCCCTTTTAGTTTCCCAGTCCATTTATTTTTCACATGATCCAAGTCAGGAGATGGTTCTATCCAAACGAGTTCACCTTCCTGTACGCCATTCGAACTTTCAGTCCAGGCATAAGGATAGGCTTGAATTTTCATGTAGGCAGGAGCTACCATTTCTACATTAAAGGATTTTACTTCCCAACCCATACAATCATCACAGTAATTCTCGAAATAAGCCTCGTCCATACCCCAAGAATTCATGGTTTGCTTTACCCATTCCGCGGCTGCCAAATATTGATCCGTTCCTGTCAATCGAGGCGCATAGACATCAGACAAATCAGCTATCAGACTCATCACTTGAGAGTTTTGAAAACCTTCGGTGTTAATCTTGGCAAGATCTTGAGAATTAGTCTGTCCAAAGGAGCAAATTGGAATGGCAAATAATCCAATAAATAGGAGTTTAATTATTGTGTTCATAAGATGAGAATGAGATGTTGTGTGTACAAGGTAGTGAAAAAAACTTTTTGACTAAGACGACAGTAATACTTTCCAAGACTCAAGTTTTCGATGGTATTTTTGCTTTCGTTGGAGTTGTCTCCAACCAACCACTGTCCTTAGCTACTTGAATCAGTTTGCTAATCCATATTTTCTATAAATTGAACTCAATAAACTCAAGGAGCTTCATTGAAAGGAAAAATAAAAGCGAACACGGTTGATAAGTATCTCAGACCTATCCGAGAGCAAATTTGTGATTTGGTAGCTGAGGATGCTCGGGTGCTTGAAATCGGCTGCGGCAATGGGGACTTGCTATTCAGATTAGCTTCCAAAATCAAACAAGGAACAGGCCTTGACATCGATGGGCGGTTAATAGCTTATGCCAATGATCGAAAAGAAACGGAAGGTGTTCAAAACCTAAATTTTCGAGTAGCAGATGTCGTGCACGAACATATGCCCGCAAAACCATTTGATTATGCCATTGCAAGTTTGGTTTTTCATGTGCTAAAGCCTGAAGAAGCACATGAGCTAGTTCATCAATTACTAAACAGCGCGGATCAAATGATCATCTGTGCTTTTTGCGCCCCGACTAATTGGTGGCAGCGGTTTCTTTTGTGGTTAGATCAGCGCTTTTCTGGCCATTTCTCCCATTTCAATTCTTATCAAAAAGGTGGTTACATGAGTGGCATATTAGAATCACTTGAAAACGTGCGGATGGAAGAGGTAAATACTTTCGATCCAGTGATTAAAATATATCTGATCACCAAATGACGCGTCATATTTGGCTATATTGATAATCGGGAGAAACTATCATGCACATGACCGATATTATAATTCAAGGTATCCAGTTCGACGAAAAGTCATCCTTTGAACAAGGGCCTGCTTTGGCGCCTCCATTAATTCGCGAGGCACTATATGGCGGGTCGATGAATCTGTTTACAGAAACAGGAATCGCCATAGAAGATAAACCCATAGCGGATCAAGGAGATTTTGAAATCAAAGATTATTTTGACATTGAGAAAATTACTCTCAATCACCTCAGCAATGGGTCAAAGATTCTGACGTTAGGTGGAGACCACTCCATTACCTATCCTATCATTAAGGCTCATCATGAGAAATATCCAAAGCTCGATATTTTGCATATCGATGCCCATGGAGACTTGTATGATGAATTTGAAGGAGACAAATACTCCCACGCCTGCCCCTTTGCCAGAATTATGGAAAACAGTTTGGCCACAAGGCTTGTTCAAGTTGGTATTCGAACCCTAAACGATCATCAAATCCAACAAGCAGATAAGTTTGGTGTAGAGATTCATCAAATGAAGGGCCTAGACTTGAATAGAATTCCCGAGTTTGATAACCCGGTCTATATTTCGTTGGATTTGGATGGGCTGGATCCGGCTTATGCTCCGGGAGTTTCTCACCATGAACCGGGAGGGTTGTCTACTCGACAAGTGCTGGATTTAATTCACAATATAAAGGGAGAAGTCATAGGAGCTGACATTGTAGAATACAATCCTAATCGAGACCACAAGCAAATGACAGCCTTTTTGGCGGCCAAGTTGATGAAGGAAATTTTAGGAAAAATGTCAATTAAGTGAGAGTACTCAAATGCTTGTTTCCCCTTTTGTTCAAATAGGCCACTTTTATTTTATGATTAATCTCGGGTAGGGAATCTGGTTGTTCGTTCGTTTTGATATAACACAAACCTTCATGTGGAGGTGTGTCAGAAAAAAACGATGAACTATGAGACCATATTTATTATCTAAACTCATGCTGTTGGTATGCATACTCTATACCACAGCTTGCGAAGAGAGCAAGTCTACAGATTCCGGAGAAAACTCAGCGCCTGGAAGCTTTACCATAACAACTAGTGACATTGAAAAGACATCTGCGGTAATATCGTGGACAGCGCCGGAAGATGCTGATGGAGACGCCCTGACCTATGATGTCAATTTGGGTTCTGATGAAGTTGCTTCAAGTCAGCCAGGTACCAGTTTTACCTTTTCAGGCTTAACAGCCGGTACAGATTATTCCGGTAGCGTGGTGGCGATGGATGGTAACGGCGGAGAATCAAACGCCTCATTTTCTTTTACTACCGACAATGAAGATGGGTCTTCAAATGAAAATGAAAACCCAGGTTCGTTTACGGTTACAGTTTCTGATCTAACTCACAACAGAGCAGAATTGTCTTGGACAGCTGCTGCGGATCCAGATGGCGATGCGGTTACCTATGCTATTACTTTAGATTCTGATGAGCTTGAGTCTGCAGAAAGTGCTACGAGCTATAGCTTGACTGATTTGGCTTCGGGGATGGCTTTCTCTGGAAAAGTGACTGCATCGGATGGAAATGGAGGAACTTCAGAGGCTTCCTTTAGCTTCACTTCTTATGTGATCGATATTTCTTTGTATAAAGATATGTTTGGGTTCGAAAGTGCAACCTTGGTGGATTGCAACTATAGCGAAGGGGGTTCTGGTCAGTGCTATCAGATCAAGTTTTCTAGTAATCCGATAGATGATGAAGGACCTTATTGTCCAGAAACCACTTTTGATGTTGGAGGTTTTGGAAACTATGATGGAACAACCAATCCGGGCTTTCAAGTAATGAAAGCGGCGTTATTCCAAGCGATGGAAACGGATGGTTATGACATCATTGCTGATGTGGCTAATGGAGATGGGAGTTATGATATTACTATTGAAACGGTGGTTCCTGGAGGAGGTCGAACAGCCATGCCAGCTTCAGCAGCTTGCCTAGAACCTACACCTGACGACAATCTAACGCTTACTTTTGAAATACCTGTAGTTCCTACAGACCTAAGCTCGGCAGATAACATTGAAAGTGTTGAGTTTGTAGGTTTGGCTTTGGACGGCGTGCCTATCAATGGAGCGCCACCATCAGTAGTCTCCAACAACGGTAAAATCCCATCTTTGGATAGATGTGGTGGACATCATGATCCATCAGGCTACTATCACTGGCACTTTATAGCAGCTTACATGGATGCCACCTTGGATGCTCAGGGATTGTTGGACAAAGACAATGACATTCAATGCTCCAAGAAAGATCAAGAGGCTACCGTACTCATGGGCTATGCAAGAGATGGGTACCCCATCTATTCGGGACAAGATTCGGAAGGCGTGGACCCGACAGACTTGGATTCGTGTAACGGGCATATGGCGGCAACTGGTGAATATCCCGATGGAATCTATCACTACCATGCTTCTACAGATGTGACCAATGTACCTCCATGTATCGTCGGTAAGCAGTCGGTGGACGCTTTTGCTAAACCTTCTTGATTATGACTGTGATGAAAAGATTGGTTGCTATCATATTACTGATTGGATCTATGGTGTTCAGTGCCGTAGCTCACAATGCTAAGATTGCGACTTTCACCTTGCGGGATACCGGAGCAGGTTGGCTAGTAGAGATGAATTTTGCGCAGGCAGGAATCGATGCTACCATGATTGAAACCCATGGTTCAGAAAAGTTAGAAAAACTGGACAGGAAATCCTATCAAAATTTAATAGTGGAATACGTGAAATCGAATTTCCACTTAACAGTGGATGGAGAGATCATTAAATTAAGAAATGGTGGCATCATGTTGGGTTCGCATCAAACAGACCTAAAGTTTGTGCTTCCTGAAATGCCACCGCATCCGGCTGAGGCACAGGTATACATTCCTATGTTCGGCAACACCTACAACCATACCAACTTGTTTAGAATCTATCGGGGCGGTAAGAATATTACTAAGTTTTTTCTAAGCGAGGACAATGGGTTCAATGTTGATCTGAGTTTTACCTCACGGGGCATTGTTGCCGTAGAGAAAGAACCTCGTCCAGATCAGTTTTTCATGTTGAGTGGAGGAGGCATTATGCTAGCCATAGTTATGGTTATTGCATTTTCAAGGAAAAAGCTAAAAGCGTAGAAATCAAAAGATACCTTTTCAAGTAGACCCCGCAGGAAAAAGGCAGAAGGCCTGACCTGCGGGTTTTTTTAATTATAATTTAACCTTTGTTTCATTTCATTTCGATAGTCGGTTGGAGATTGTCCAAAGAATTGCCTGAAACTATTGGAGAAAAGAGCTACATCGCTGAACGCGCAAGTGTAGGCAATTTCCGAAATTGAAAGATGCTGGTCTTTCAATAGGTCTGATGCCTTACTCAATCTCTGCTCTTTGATGTATTTGGCAGGGCTTTCTTTAAATATTTCTTTGAACCTCCGTTTGAAACTAGACAAACTCATACCACAAATAGTGGCCAGCCCGTCAAGGCTCAAGGGTTCGAATAAATGTGCTTCAATAATTGATTTGAAAGAATATTGCTGAGGAGAAAACAGACTGGACAATATTTGGTGAAGCTTATCCGACTCTGGCGTATTTTCTAACAGTAGCAACAATTCTTTTAGCTTTAATGCCATCAGCTCTTCATTTACCAATTGAGGATTAGAGAAATAATACAACAGACTATCAAAAAACTTTTCGAACAACTCATCTGGTTCGATTTTCTTGGCCGGATTTACTGGCGTACCGATGTTTTTAGATGTTAGAAAACTCGGCAAATCATGTCCATAAATTTTAGATAAGACTTCCGGATGAAAGTGAACGGCGATCGCTTCATATATGGTATCTTCCTGGTCTCCTTCCATTTTGTGGAAGAAGCTACCACATTTCATCAAAATTCCTTCACTTGCTTTTGCAGTGACTTGATTAGTTTCTGAATAAGCTATACCCACGCCTTTTCGGACGAATAAAAAGCAAGCTTCATCCGGCATAGGGTTTGGCTGAGAAAAAGGTGTTTGCAAGACTGCTCTCACAAACACCTCCTTACCAAAAAGTTCAAAAGTATGATGTTCTAATATCATTCGTTAAGGCTAGGTGCTAAAGATATAAATCTAATCTTAACTATTTCGCTGCAGGTTTAGAGATATAAGCATTCAAGAAAGAAAATCCTTTTTCCCTATCAGGAATAAGCTGCTGATATGCTTCAGATTCAAAAACAGCATCGAATGATTTTTGATTTGGAAACTCTATGGCCGCTGTCATTTGAATATTCAGTTTTCCTATGAATTGTTTTTCCAATGGGTATTTGTACAATGGTTTTGCACCAACAGATTTAAACATTTCATTGGCTTGTGTCATGTAGTGATTGGCCGCCTCTTTTTCTAAGGGGTTGATCGTTGCCAATACAACCAATATTACTTTCTCCATCACTAAGCAGCTTTTTGGTTGATTAATGAATCTATGCCAGATAGCCCCATCCCTCCGAGCATTTCAAAAGTATTTTTAGCTACTTCTTCATTTTCTGGAAGTACTTCGAAATTCCAATGCCAAGTGATGAGTGCCTTTCCATCAGAAGCTTGACTTACTTCCATTGTACCAAAAATATTCTCAACAGGAATCATGTGCTGGCTCGGGATAGCGTATTCCAACACTTTTGAATGATGATCTACCTTGAGTATGTCTTCCTCGAATGTACCGTCTTCTGTAGTACAGAATCGTTTGCCCCCATCGATGCGGCAAGCCGTAATCGGCCCCAGCCATTTTTCAACTCCTGAAACGGCTCCAATTACCTCCCATGCTTGATTAGGAGAAGCATTAATTATTTGTTCTACTTTGAAACTTGATTTTTTCATGACTATATATTTTGTTTCTCCAAAACTCTTAAAGTCATGTAAAAGTGAGTTTTGGAAAAAGACCAAAGGTTTGTGAAATTGGGTCAAATTAAGTTTTGATATATATGAAATACTGGAGTTTCTCCTTCTTGCTAATTATCGTTTCGGTATATAGCGCGAATCTTTCTGCGCAACATAAGAAGGTAAATGTGTCCGTGGATGATTTGACTGTAGTGAGCTATGGAATCATGGATACTGCATTCACCTATGAAATTACCCGAGACTTAATTGCGACCTTTGAGAGATTTGATATTCCAGCCATTGGTTTTGTCAATGAAAGCAAAGTGTATACTAACGATACCGTGGATGTCTCAAAGGTGAAACATCTGGAAATGTGGGCCAGCAGTGGTTATGATCTTGGGAATCATACCTTTGCTCATTTGAGTTATCACAAATCACCATTCGATGAATATTCAGCTGGAATTTTGAAAGGAGAGTTGATCACAAGACCTCTTTTGGAGCAATATGGAAAGGAACTAAAATATTTCAGGCACCCTTACTTACAGGTAGGCTTGACTCAATCGGCCTATGATTCTTTGAATCAATTTTTGGCTGAACACGGTTATGTGGTGGCTCCCGTCAGCATAGACAATTCGGATTGGCGATTTGCCAAGGCATATAGCGATGCTTTTAAGAAAGATGATAGGGCATTGATGGAAAAGATTGGTGAGGCCTACGTAGACTATATGGAACAAGTACTTATCTACTATGAAAAGCAATCTATGGACCTATTTGGTCGGGTCATTGCTCAGACTTTGCTGACCCATGCCAGCTATCTCAATGCACAATACCTGGATAAGGTTATGCAAAAGTATGTGGAACATGGATATTCTTTTATTTCTCAAGAGGAGGCTTTGAAAGACCCGGCTTACCAGACTGAAGTTACCTATTTTGATAACTGGGGTATATCTTGGATCGATCGATGGAATTTGAGTAAAGGAAAATCGAGGGATATTTTTAAGGATGAGCCAAAAGTACCGGAATTCATAGAGTAAAAAGCCTGATATTCCATACAGCAAATCATTTTAAAAAATCACCGTTCATAACAACCAATTTGGAGGTCGAGATATAAAAGGGCATTTTTATAGAAACTAAAACTCTCAATGATGTTTCTAAAAACCACTTTTCTTGGCACATTCATTTTGTGCCTGACTCTAAACTTACATGCTTATACTTTCCAATCGGATACGATAAAGTCTGACACTGTAAAAAAAGCGACTAAGGAATTACCCTTAGAACCCACTCGAAAAATTGAATTTACTACTAATCAAGGGACTTGGTTGTCATTGGATGTAAGCCCTGATGGACAAACCATTGTTTTTGATATGCTCGGAGATTTGTATCTAATGCCTATCTCTGGAGGTAAAGCAGATACACTTACTTCAGGTATGCCTTATGATACTCATCCAAGATTTAGTCCTGATGGGAAATCAGTAGCTTTTATTTCTGATAAAAGCGGAAGTGAAAACTTGTGGCGCATCGACCTGGAATCTAGAGAACAAAAACAAATTACAAAAGGAAGTAGCAACAGTATGCAGTCAACCGATTGGACTCCTGATGGTAACTATTTGATCGTGTCTAAAGGGGGTGCTTTGGCCTTGCGACAAACCAAACTATGGATGTACCACAAAGACGGAGGAGGCGGAGTTCAACTCATTGAAGATCCTAAGGAAATGAAAACAGTTGAGCCAGCTGTATCTCCAGACGGAAGATATATTTGGTATTCTCAAAGACATAGAGGTTGGCATTATAATGCACAATTGCCTCAGTATCAATTGGTCGTTTATGATCGAGAAACGGGAGAGTCAGAAGTGATAACGGATAGGTATGGCTCGGCATTCACTCCCACCATATCACCTAATGGGAAGTGGTTAGTTTATGGCACTCGATTTGAAACTAAAACTGGTTTGATTCTAAGAGAATTAAAAAGTGGAGAAGAACGGTGGTTGGCTTATCCAGTGCAGAGAGATGAACAAGAATCTATTGCCACAATGGATGTATTGCCTGGTATGTCATTTACACCAGATAATCAATATTTGGTTACTTCATATGGTGGGAAAATTTACAAAGTTCCTGTTGCTGGAGGAGAAGCCATTGAAATTCCTTTTTCTGTTGACGTTCAACTCGATCTAGGTCCAGAATTGGATTTTGACTATCCTGTTTCTGATGAACCACAGTTTGTAGCTAGACAAATAAGAGATGCAAAATTATCACCTGATGGGTCTAAGTTGGCATTTACAGTATTGGATAAATTGTACGTGATGGATTACCCATCGGGTACACCAAAAAGACTAACGAAGTCAACTGATTCAGAAGGGTATCCTGCTTGGTCTCCGGATAACAAATGGGTGGCCTACACCTCTTGGAAAAAAGGAGGAGGGAGTGTGAATAAAGTTAATGTAACAGGCAAGCCTAAGCCAATAAAGCTGACAACCTTACCCGCGGTATATATGGAGCCAGCATGGTCTAAATCTAACCGTATCGTTTTTATTCAAGGTGCAGCGCAGAAATTTGATGATGCCTATAGTCCTTTCCATATAGGTATTGATGCCGAAATAGCCTGGGTTTCAGCAAGTGGGGGAAAAACAACTGTGATTGATCGAACAAAAGGGCGATTCACACCTCACTTTACCAATGTGAATGACAGAATATACTTCACCAATTATGAAAAGGGATTAGTGTCCATTAGATGGGATGGCTCTGATGCCAAAGAGCATCTAAAGGTGAAAGGAATCACCACTTTCGGTGCAAAAGATCCTTCGAAAGCCGAAATGATTCGTTTGTCACCGAATGGTGAGGAGGCTTTGGTGCAAATCAACAATGATATTTATGTAGTAACAGTTCCATACAAAGGAGGAAAAACGGTGGAAATTTCGGTGGCAAAGCCAGAAGACGCAGAATTTCCTGCAAGACAAGTGACCAGTATGGGCGGACATTTTGCTACATGGAATGCCAATGGGAAGAATGTGCATTTCACATTAGGAAACGCCTTTTTCGATTATGATATACCAGAGGCTATAGTTTTTGCGGATAGTTTGAAAAAAGCAAAAAAGGCCGAAGCAAAAGAAAAGAAAGACGAAAAGAAAGAAGGTGATAAAGAGGAAAAAAAGGGCAAAGAAAAAGACAAGGAAGACCCTCAATATGAAGCCTCAGAAGTTCGGGTGAAAGTAATGATTGATCGAGATATTCCTAAAGGTTCAGTCTTGCTACAAAATGCAAGAATCATCACCATGAAAGGGGATGAAATCATAGAAAAGGGCGATATTCTTATTACAAATAATAGAATAACGTCTATAGGAGAATCTGGATCGCTCGCCGTTTCGTCAGGTACGAAGACAATGGATCTAGAAGGAAAGACAATTGCTCCTGGATTTGTTGACACACATGCGCACATGTGGCCAGAGTGGGGCATTCACAAAGCGCAAGTATGGATGTATGCGGCCAATTTAGCATATGGAGTAACTACCACAAGAGATCCACAAACTGGGTCAGATGATGTCCTGACATACGCCGACCATGTAAGAGCCAATAATATGGTTGGACCAAGAATATATTCTACCGGACCGGGCGTAGGCTTTTGGGCCAATAACATACAAAGCCTGGCACATGCCAGAAAAGTATTGAAACAGTATAGCGAATATTATGACACCAAGACGATCAAGATGTACATCACCGGCAATCGTCAACAACGCCAGTGGATCATTCAAGCCGCCAAAGAGCAGAAACTAATGCCTACGACAGAGGGAGCATTAGATATGAAATTAGATTTGACGCAAATCACGGATGGTTTTCCTGGACATGAACATAGTTTCCCAATTTATCCATTATACAATGATGTCATTCAATTTGTAGCCAAAGCCGGTACCACCTATACACCTACTTTATTGGTAGCATACGGAGGGCCTTGGGCAGAGGAATATTTCTATGCCACTGAGGATGTGCTTAATGATGAGAAATTGCAAAGATTCAGTGCGCAAGAAGAACTAGATCAAAAATCAAGAAGAAGAGGTGCTTGGTTTGTTAAAGAAGAGCACATCTTCGAACGGCATGCCGAGTTTGTGAAAGATTTAGATGCTGCAGGTGGACATCCGGCGGTAGGAAGTCATGGACAGTTGCAGGGGCTGGGTTATCACTGGGAACTTTGGGCGATGCAAAGTGGAGGTATTTCAGCGCATGATGCGCTGAAAGCGGCCACCATTCAAGGAGCCAGAGGCATAGGTCTAGACAATGACCTGGGATCTTTAGAGCCGGGAAAATTAGCCGACCTGGTTATTTTTGATAAAAACCCGCTGGATGATATTAGAAATACCAATACGATTTATCAGGTAATGAAAAACGGCAGGTTATACACGGGTGATGAGCTGGACCAGGTTTATCCTGACGCTAAAAAGCTGGATCGATCGATATGGGAAATTGAGAAGCCAGTAAACGTGCCAGGCATGAAGTAATATAAGAAGACTCTTTGCAAGAAATAAAGACTATTTCTTGCAAAGAGTCAAATGTAATTTTTCATAACAAGTTAAATTTCTCCATACTGGAGACTTTTGAACGTTTCTATTCTTCAAGTTGTGGTTATTTCTTTGTGTCTTCATCTCTTTCTGATTTACGTCAATTAATTAACAGAGTGACATGTTTTGCACAATTAGTGAGCAAAACAGATACTGTTATGCATAAGACGAAATTCACTTGGCTAAAAAGACATTGAAAGGAAAAAAATTTTACTCCTTTTTTCTTTTGAGTTCTTTATAGATGCTTTGTTTAACCTCTTCAAAATCCTCTTGATATTCATCTAAATACCCTCCTTCTTCTAGCATGGCTGATATTCTTTTAGAGATATCGTCCATCTCAATGGTTGAGTCTTCTACCAGAGATACATACCTTTCATTTTCCTTCTTCGACAAAGGGGATTTTAGAAGGTTGATTAATCCTAATATTCTTGATAATGGAGCTCGGAGCAAATGCGAGTTCATAAATGATTGTTTGGCCAATAGACGGTTTTGTTCAGTGATGTAGTTGACGTGCTCAACCTCGAGGGCGATTTTTTCTAGCTGAAGAATTTTCATTCGGCCTCCAATGGCAAAAGCAAATAATACTGCTTCGACCGCAAAACCATAGTAAAAGGACTGCTCTACAAAATTGGTATAGGCAATCAAACCATTGACGGATAAAATAAATAGAATCATACTAGATAGTGCAAACAACCATCCGATGACATAAAATCTTGCGTTTTGTTGTCCCCTGACCCAAGCGTAGATACCTGCAGCCCATAAACTCAAATAGAATAAAAAGGACGTAATAGAAAGGATAATAGATATGGTACCGAAAAGAAGCATGCTTGTAGCATCTAAAATTGGGATGACAACAACAAGGATGGACGACAAAAAGACGATCAAATAGAAAAAGCGGACAGAAGTTCTCCGTAGATCAAGATAATAAATAGTAAAAAAAGCAGCAGTCAGATAACCAATACTTGTCCACAAAGTATAAAATGGCATGCCTTGCCACATCCATTTGGCACTAAACAATACATAACCACCATGAAACGGAATGGCGAATGAAATGAAAAGAACATAGAGTAAATAGGGAATGAAAACCAGGTCTCGAGTAGAAATGAGCAGAAATAGGTTGTAAACAAAAATACAAAGCATGATAGCCATGAATGCAATAGGGATCATCTGTTTTTGGATCAGGTAGCTAGTCATGGAGGTCAGATTGCCTACTTTCAGTGCATAGTTTTTGTGCCTCCTTCCCGCAATTCGAAGAAGAATTTGTCCATCATAATTTTGCGGTAGCGCTAATCCAAGCGTTCGAAACGGCAGCACTCCTTCCTGATTCTGCCCTTCTAAGTGATCGTATGAAAGCTGTCTTTCAAATCGACCTGATTCGCTTTGAGCATACAGTTCTACTTCCCATGCTGTTGATTCATTACCTGGGCTTATGTATTTATCCTCTTGTATCGTGTTGACATAGCATGAAAACCACACCACCGAATCCATGATACTAAAGTTGATTGGTTTTTTGAATGTGTTTTGAAAATGGCCTTTTTGAAATGAGCTAGTCACTTCAATGATAGTGGCTTTCCCGGTTGGGTCTACCAGATAATATGATTCCGTGATGGACACTGACGACGTTTCTTTTGCATCAGTCAGTGGAACATTTGCAATGTTCAGCCAAAAAAGAATGAAGTAAATGTAATTTCTCAATATGGTCGTATCAGTAGGCTGTAAAATACGAGATAAAAAGTTTATTGATTTGAATTGTTCGGATTAAGTCTGAACGAATCACATATTTTTTATCCTACGAGCGACATGATCAAAATCATAAATTACTCCGATCAAGGTCTGTTTTTATTGGACGTTACACCTTCGATTTGTCTGTAAATTGAGAATGGCCAAATTTGGCAGCTTGAGGAGCAAGGACGGCCTATCATAGCCATATGGTGACATGAAAAACAATGAAACCCGCTCAAATTTTATTAAACATCTATTAAGCGATATTGAAGCGCTTGAATCTATGATTAATCAGGGGCTGATCGAGGATGATATTGTCAGAATCGGTGCAGAACAGGAATTTTGTTTGGTTACGGATCAGTGGCGGCCTTCGAAGCTTTCTCACAAAGTGCTTGAAACGATTGATGATAATCACTTCACCTTTGAACTGGCCAGATACAACTTGGAAATTAATCTTGATCCCGTGGAGCTAAAAGCTGACTGCTTTATTCAAACGGAAGAACAACTTAGATCATATTTGGAGAAAGCGGAAGCAGGAGCCAGAACTCATAATAATTCGATTTTACTCACAGGAATTCTTCCCACCATCGGAAAGAAGGAATTAGGGTATGATTACATGACTCCTACACCCAGGTATCATAGCCTGAATAGAATAGCCAAAGAATTAAGAGGAGGAGATTTTGAATTGCACCTTAGTGGTGTAGATGAATTGTCAATTCATCACGACTCGGTACTCTTTGAGGCTTGTAATACCAGTTTTCAAATGCATCTGCAAATTCCGTCCACAGATTTCATTTCGAGCTACAATTGGGCACAAGCCATATCCGGACCGGTGCTTAGCGTTTGTACTAATTCTCCTATGCTCCTTGGCAGAGAACTGTGGAGTGAAACTCGAATTGCGCTTTTTAAGCAAAGTATTGATACTAGGGGAGCATCCAGGGCATTAAGAGATCGGCAAGCCAGAGTGACGATCGGGAATCAATGGGCGAGTGGCTCGGCTGCTGATATTTTTAAAAACGACGTGGCTTTGTACAATGTGATAATGACCAAAGAAATTGAAGAAAATGCGTTGGAAGTATTGAGTCAAGGAAGAATCCCCAAACTCCAGGCATTATGTCTACACAATGGTACAATATACAGATGGAACCGAGCGTGTTATGGTGTAGGAGGAGGAAAGCCGCACCTGAGAATAGAAAACCGATATATCCCTGCTGGCCCAACCGTATTAGACCAAATGGCAAATTTTGCTTTTTGGGTAGGATTGATGAAAGGGAGGCCTACACAATATGATGACATGCTTTCACAAATGGATTATCGCGATGCAAAAGCCAACTTCATCAAAGCAGCAAGAACAGGTAAAGATTCGACCATGCACTGGAATGGAAATCAAATACCCGTTCCAGAGTTGCTTGAAAAAGAATTACTACCCATGGCCTATGCGGGATTAGAAAAAACGGGAATAAATAAAGGAGATATCGAAAGATTGCTGACCATCATTGGGGCTCGTGCTCACGGTCAAACAGCATCCAAATGGATGGTAAAAAATTATAGAGGCTTGAGAAAATCACTTAAACAAGATGACGCATTATTGGCATTGACCCAAGGCATTTATAAAAATCAAATGGGAAAGGCAGAACCTGTTCATCAATGGCCCATGATTAAACCAGATGTCAATAAATTGAGCACGGCACATTTAGTTAGACATATTATGTCTACTCGCTTGTATATAGTCAATGAAAATGATTTGGCTCAATTGGCCACTCATGTGATGGAGTGGAAGGGCATACATCATGTCCCGGTAGAGAATAGTGGAGGAGATCTCTGTGGACTACTGACCTGGACACATATGGAGCACTACAAAGAAATGCAGGCGGTGGATGATGAATTATTGGTGGCTGATATTATGACAAAGGATGTCATCACTGTGCATCCGGAAACAGAAATATCCAAAGCTATAGTGTTGATGAAAAAGCTGGAATATGGCTGTTTGCCTGTGGTTGAAAACAAGCACCTGGTGGGTATTATCACCATCAAAGATGTAATACCTTTTGACCATGATTGAAGTTTATAGTAAAACACTAGACAAGGCAATAAAAATAGATCGAATCATAGGTCATATCAAAGGGAGTAATCCCGGTCCTACCGTAGTATTTTTTGGTGGCATTCATGGTAATGAAAACTCGGGCGTATTTGCTTTATATCAGATGATAAGCGAACTCCAGGAAAAAAAAGAATTCATCCATGGAAGCATTTATGCCATTGCTGGAAACATGAAAGCCTTGGAGAACGGTGCAAGGTATTGCTCAGAAGATCTCAACCGCCTCTGGTCTGAAGATCAAGTGAAAAATTTGGAGAATGGGCAAGTGGAAAATTTGCAAGACGAAAAATTAGAACAACAGGAATTGTTTCAATTAGTCAAAAGAATTATTAGTAAAGAGTCTGGTCCATTCTATTTCATGGATTTGCATACCACCTCGAGCGAAACCATCCCGTTTATTGTTGTTAATGATAGCCTCTTGAACAGAAAATTTACCGAACAGTTGCCAGTCCCTATGATATTGGGCATTGAGGAGTTTTTGGATGGCCCAATTTTAAGTTACATCAATGAATTAGGTTACGTGTCATTTGGTTATGAAGCAGGACAGCATGATGACTTTGCTTCTTATCAAAACCAAACAGCCTTTATCTATTTGTGTTTGACTTATGCTGAATGTATTGATCGCAAAGAGATAGATTACTTTCACTATTACGAACAGCTGGCAAAACACTCGGCTACCTCTAAAGACATTTTTGAGATTGTCTTCAGGTTTAGAATTCATCAAGGAGACACATTTGAGATGCGGCCTGGTTTTGTGAATTTTCAGCGAGTGAAGAAAAATCATGAGTTAGCACTTAGAAATGGGAGAAAGGTTTTGGCAAAGTACGACGGTAGGGTATTTATGCCACTTTACCAAAGTCAAGGAAATGAAGGGTTTTTTGAGATCCGGAAAGTGCATCCTTTCTTTCTCAAGTTATCTGCTGTTTTGCGAAAAACGAAAATTGGTCATATTCTGCCATATCTACCAGGCATTCGTTGGCAATCAGCCGATCACAAGGCCATGGTGGTAAACCTAAAAGTTGCCCAATTACTAGCGAAGCCAATGCTTCATTTATTAGGCTATAGAAGTAAACAAGTAGATAAGAATCGTCTTGTGATTAAAAACCGAGAGGCCGCATCCCGAACGAGAGATTACACTGCAAACTGGAATAGTTAAAAAAGTAGTATACAGCTTAGGCTTGTCAATCGTTGTATAAATGTCTACTCAAATTTCACCAACCAATCGAGAGCTTCATCTCTTGAATCAAATGCTGATACATTGGTAGCACCTGTGGCTCTATTGTAGCCATTGAAGAGAATTTTTTTGATGCCATTAATTCCGAGAACAGCTGAACATTTCATATGTTCTTTGAACACAGTATTCCCCAATTCTTTCAATCGGTTCATGTAGGCAATACCACCAGAAACCCCTTCATAACTTACCAGCAGTAAAGTGGGTTCTGGAGTTTTTGCAATTTCAACTGCTACTTCTTCTAAAAGAGCCAATTGCTGATCAGATTGTTTACATGCGCTATAATCGGCATACATGATCGCCTTGCCTTCATGCGTGATGTGTTGGATAGACATTATTAGTGGTTTGTTCCTCGAATAAACCTAGTGGATTATCTGCTGGCATCAAAAAAGGAAATAAAGAAATACTAAACTTTCGGTTAATTTTAGTTAGCGCACACCTTACTTCTATTTTTCTTCAATCATTCTCTCAGAATAATTTGGATAGCAGTATCTTTTCATTTCTGATACCTCAAAAAAAGATAGCTATGCACCTGCCTTCAATCAATTACTTGCTCAGTTCAGCTAGAGAATCTCTGAGGAGATTTCCGCTTACATTATTAAGCGCCCTATGTGGGGTTTGCTTGGCCATATATATGGTAGAGTTTGAAGATACGATCACCAACTATTTTCCTTATATCAACAGCTTGATCACTTTTGCATTAGGTATTCCATTATTTTTCTGCGTCACCATCATCAGTTCTAAAAAGGACTTTGGCACCAATTCAAGAATTGGTTCATATGTTGTGGCTACACTTGTATTAGTAGCCATTTTTACAACGTTGCCTGATGCCGAAAACACGCACAATACTGCTATTCCATACATTAGATATGGGATATTCAATATCATTGTTCATTTGCTGGTTTCGTTTAGTCCTTATCTCAGTGGCCAACAATTGAATGGATTTTGGAACTTCAACAAGACACTTTTTATTCGTATCCTGACCTCGATCTTGTATTCAGGCTTTCTGTATGTGGGGTTAATCTTGGCATTGTCTGCGCTTCATTTGCTGTTTGATATTGATATCAAAGATGAGCTATACTTTGAATTGTGGATTGTCATTATTGGCCTTTTTAATACCTGGTTTTTTCTTTCTGGCATTCCGGAAGACATCGAGGAGCTTGAGTCCAATCATGATTACCCAAATAGCCTCAAAATATTTGCGCAGTATGTTTTGCTGCCATTGCTCGTATTGTACTTGATTATTCTCTACGCTTATGGAGCTAAAATCACTTTGCTATGGGATTGGCCAAAAGGCATTGTTTCTTATCTGATCTCGTGTGTTTCTGTATTGGGTATACTGACTGTGTTATTGTTTTACCCCTATGGGGAAATGAAGGAAAATGGTTGGATCAAGAAAGCATCGAAAGTATTTTACTTATTGCTCTACCCGCTGATCTTATTACTCTTTTTTGCCATTGGCATGCGTATAGCGGATTATGGACTTACCATCAATCGGTATGTGATTGTCCTACTAGGCATTTGGTTGACGCTGGTAGCCACCTACTTCACCATCGGCAAAACCAACATCAAGTTCATTCCGATGTCGCTTGCCGTTACGTTGGCCTTGATGTCATTCGGCCCATGGGGCATGTTTACAATGAGTGAAAGCAGTCAGGCCAATCGCCTGCATTCAATTTTAGAAAGCAAAAATTTGTTGCAAGATGGAAAGGTGATCAATGAAGTGATTTGGGAAGCCGACAGTTTGCCCGAGTGGTTTTATTCTACGCAAGAAGATACCAATGAAGGTGTACTGTCTGATTCTTTGCACAATGAGGTGTATTCCATTGTCAACTATTTGGACGATTATCATGGATTATCCAGTATCCGTTCTATTTTTCAGCAGGACTTAGACTCACTAATTGTGATTTCTCTGGATTCCAACAAATATCGAAATGAAGCAGATATCTATATGAGATCCCTTGGGTTGAATTATAGTTATAAGTACATAAACAGTACGGATACGTATTTTAGTTATTCCACTGAGACGACTGAGACCATTCGCTTGGATCGGTTTGACTACCTGACCCGCATTTATTTGTATGATTATCGGGGTGAATCTTCGGAGCATAACATTAGCATCGAAGGCACATCATATCAGTTACTTTTCAATGCCGGTGATTCTCTGGGACTCTCTTTTGCCAGCGAAAATGATACTACCGATCTATTCTTGGACCAAAAGGTTCAGGAACTGATAGCCGCTCATGGAAAAGAGTACACGTCAGACCTTGATCCGGCGGGCATGACAATGGAGGCCTTGTCAGGTGAATTTGACATCAAATTTATCATCACTGACATTCAACTTCAGCAAGAAAATGACACGCTAAAGTCCACTTCCCTGAGTGGTGATTTGTTGTTGAAACTAAGAGAAAATTAGATTTACCACTTTCTAGGATTTATTCCTTGATCTGTCTGCTTGGCGGCATTCAATCTCCTCAGCCCTCTTTTCCAAGAGAGAGCTTTCGCGCACCTGTTGCGCGATCTGCCTGATTAGGCAGCAGCTTTCGCAATAACGGATGCCTTAAGTTCTTCCCCCTTAGAAAAAGGGGGTTAGGGGGATTTGATTTTGCCCACAACCCACAGATTTTCTATCTTGCTTGTAGAGGCTTTCAGCAGAGCCTTCCCGCGGCAGTTTGAGAAGTATTTTGTAATTGTATATTGGAAATAAGTGTAACTCGTTACACTTACATAAATGTTGTATTGAATAACTTTCATTTCGTAGTATTGGCCTAAATATTTTTCAGCAGAATCGGAGATGGATTGAATTTAGAAACCAGGGGTAGCCTGGTTTTCAAGTCTTAGCGGTGAGACCGTGCAAGTAGGGACTACTTGTAGACGTGTCGAAACGTCTCAAAGACTTGATGAAGTTAGCCTATTCCAAGGACAATATCCGTTATTAAACGTTTGTAATCGGATAACTGGAAAAGAACTTCAATCCATCGTTTTATTATTTGCTCTGCTGCCTACCCTCAACAGATGATACCGTGCCGTAATCGATCCATTGAGTTTAGTAAAAATATTAGAGGCCTTGCTGGAAGGAGAAATGCAAGTCACTGCGTTTTTTTCTGTCATTACTTATACTGCCGTAACGTAAATTTAAAGCGCTATAGAAACGCAGAAAAAAACTCAACACAACAATCGGTAAATTCAATGATCTTAAGAGGAATTTTCAAGCCAAGGCATATTATGAAAACCCTCTTCGTTTTTCAAAACACCAGATCATATATATTTACCTCAACATTATGGCCAATTCCTCCAATGAGACAGATTTTCCTTTTTATTGCAGTTTTAACCTCGAACCTTCTTGTAGCCCAGAAATCTCCTAATTTTCTACAAGAGGGACTTGACTTCTGTAACACTAACTTATCGGACGAACAAACAACTCAACTTCGGAAGGAGCTGACCAATCTTGAAGATTACTTCTTGACACATGGACTTTTGAACGACAAATCCGGAACCAGCTACCGAGATGTTTACAAGCAAATTACTCAAGAGAACGACCTGATTTTTGAAATCGATACGACCTTTGAACTGCTTGACAACTTGGATTTTCAAGTCTACACCAGTTGCTTTTATAAAGTATTAACCCCTGAACAACTTAATCAACTTACTCCGAGACATCTTGAAGCGACTCAACGCATTTCTAGCAGTTATGATGGTAACATAACACCTAGTTTGGTAGCTCAACGAATACTCGATAACCTTACTGCTGATGATTTTGATCTTGAATATTTCAGGATATCCTCTCTGCTAACATTTTACAGAATTTCTTCGCCAACCCCATCATTGAATTTGGGACTTCCTGATTTCGGACGACTGGACAATCCGAACATCCAAACAATTCATGTGATTTTAAATGCCAACAACCAAATCCTGATTGAAGACAAAACACTTACAATAGAAAGTGCAAAAAAAGCCATTTACGATTATCTATCAGCGGAACCAGAAGCCCGTGGTATTGAGCTAACAGCCTCAAGAGGTGCATCATATGAAGCCTATATCAACGTAACTAATATGTTCAATTCGGTCTATTCCAAGCTGACTTCTGAACTGGGTGAAATTCCTAAGAACATAATCTTCAACGAGCCAAAATAAAAGGCCATAACAGACGCTGATCGGGCATATGTCTAAGTGCTTTCTGGCTGATTTCAGTGCAATTCGACCGTGATATCTGCCGCTGAGAAATGGCAGTGCTTTCTACTTTCGTCTGATCGCAGGAATTTTTCACTTTCAGAACGCAGTGCCATTTGGAACCGTTGTGAGCTTCGGCAGATTTCACTACTTTAGTGCTATTCACTAGCTGCGGACATACGCCCGATAGCTGGTCGTTAGAGATCACAACTTAATTATGGAAAAATCAAATCAGGAAAGAGTAAACAATTTAGATGAAGCATTGAATTACAATATGCTATTAAGTAGTAAAGAGAAAATCAAACAAGGTAGAGTAATATTAATTGCTATTGCCTTGCTTAATATCGTTGCATTGTTTTTTGCAAGTTCATCTGGCTTTACTCTTGACGTTATCATAACTCTTATATACGTTGTTGTTTTTATTGTATTGGCTATTCTAACAACCAAGATGGCTAATAAAGCAATTATTATTGGCCTAAGTATCTATTTGGGAACAATTGTACTTGTGGCCCTCGTTGACTGGTCGACTTTATTTAACGGTTTATTAATTAAGGTACTAATTGTGTCGGGTTTAGTTAAAGCCTATTTGGCGACCAAAGATGTCAAAGAGTTACAACAGAAATTAGCTGAAATTGAGATGAGAAAAAAGGATCTCTAACATTATGCGATCTCTCATATCCAAAGCTGCGTGACCGAATCGACGGTAGAAACACCCTCGCCGATCCGCAATAATCGGCAGCAGTTTGGTTTGGCTCATGCAGTACCGCAGCAGTCTCGACTAACAGGAATTTCAAAAAAATAACTTTTGCAGTTGGAGGCGGTTCGGCTATCTTGGCTGTTTAAACAAGCTCCATGGATACGAGAGATGCATGGGCGTTACATGCAATGATCAATCCTAAAGAACTCATAAATGATATAAGGCGAAAAAACGGAGAAATCCAAATATCCGCGCTCAATCATTATAAGTTCAATTCAAATGCAAATGGGGAAGATGAGAATCTAATTCAACGAACTGAATTAGTAGAAACTCTATTGGAAGATTTTTCTTCTACAGACCTTCGTCTTATTAGATCATTATTTGATGAAGAATTGAAATGTAATAAAGTAATAGGACGTCATGACAATCTCTATCAGTTGTGCTTCTATTTATACGAACTAGGTAATCTTGAAGATGTGTATCGCATATTCAAGGCTAAGTATCAATCGAATGACATGGACACTTCAACTATTCTGGATAGAGAAATGTTATATCTGAATCACCCAGTTCAAGATGTAATTAATTTTGTGGAAGAAGACATTAAGCTGAATGAGAACATTGAATCATCGAGACTTTTGGAGACTTTGAAGGAACTTAAGAAGCGACCTGATTATGGAAGTGTTGAAGAATATAGCATGTTTTTGAGAGGATATTTTTTCGGTCATGAAACTGAATCAAATGGAATTACAAAGGGTTCAAAGAAAGCATGGTGGCAATTTTGGAAGTAAAATGCATGTAACATGGTGTTCCATGAATAACCTTGCGAGCTTTCCGAATCAATGCCAGAATCAGCACCACCGCTCCTCGCGGAATCTCTAGAATACCGATAACGGATTCGTGGAGTCCTTATCATTCCAAATCTAGGCTAATGGCTAAACAAGCTTTTGCGGTTGTGCTCGGATCGGCTATCTTTCTGCTTTAATCAAGCTGTGAGGGCACATCGTCTTACACAGGCGTTAACTTCTTCACCCCTCTGGTATTAGCATCCATTAAGCCCCAAAATCCTTCAACAAATTCTAATCACCTTCGCGGATTTATTCCGTGATCTGTCAGCTTGAAGCAAAGGGTTCGCGGAACAGGTTCGCGAGGGAGAAAAATCTTACTTCTTCAACCAATCCTTCGTAATGCTATTCAGCGTGCGCACTTTGAAGTCGAAGTTGCCGTGTAGTTTCTCTCGAATCTTGCTCATGTTTTGAAGCACCTCGTCGATCGATTCCGGGATGGATTCGTTGAGGTATTCTTTGATGCGCTTGGCTACGGTGGGTGATTTGCCATTGGTTGAGATAGCGATTTTGAGATCGCCCTTTTTCACCACAGAGCCTAGATAGAAATCACATAGCTCCGGTTTGTCGGCCACGTTTACCAAGAGACCCCTAACTTTAGCCATATCCCTGATCAACTCACTGGTGCGTGTATCGTCTATCCCTACGATCACCAATTCTATCTCTTCCAGATCATAAGGTCTGAATTCCCTTTCCATCAGTTTTACATTGGGATGATCTTTCACAAAGTCCCGTACCTCATCACTGATTTCTTTGGCTACCAATCGAACGTTGGTCGCCGGGCTATTGGTGAGCACGGCGGTGAGTTTTTCTAAACCCACGTGGCCACCACCAACAATTAGGAGATGCAATTGCTCCAGTTTGAAAAATACTGGAAATAGATTGTTACCGTTTTTGAGCGACTTCATGGTGTTGGGGGTTTATTTGGATATAACGATTTTATCCAAGGTGCTGTTTAGTTTTTCTTTACCTAAAGCTACAGTTTCTCCAATGACTATTATAGCCGGAGAACCGATATTATTTTCTAATGCCAGTTCTTGTAGGTTGCTGACATTTCCAATCACAATTTTTTCGTCAGGTCGAGAACCATTTTGTATGATGGCTGCTGGTGTTTCGGCCTTCCCACTCGCAGAATAAATAGCAAGAATCTCAGGCAATTTTTTCACGCCCATCAGGATTACACTCGTTACACTAGACTTCGCTGCATGCTCAATGTCGGAAGACAGCTGTCCGCTCCGTGTGGTACCAGTCATTACCCAAAAGCTTTCGTTGATACCTCTACGTGTCAGGGGAATCTGATTGAGTGCAGGCACAGAAATTGCACTCGTAACTCCAGGCACCAAGTCTACTACCAGTCCATGTTTTTCGGCATATTCTAGCTCTTCGTGGCCTCTTCCAAAGACATAAGGATCTCCACCCTTGAGCCTCACTACATGACCATACTTGATGGCATGATCTACAATCATCTGATTGATCACATGCTGTTGGTAATGGTGCAGCCCGGCACGCTTGCCTACGAATACTTTCTTGGTATCAGGCGCACAAAAATCTAAAAGCTCTTCATTAGCAAGGGCATCGTACAATACGACGTCGGCTGCTTTCAAAGCTTTGATGCCTTTGAGAGTGATCAAATCCGGATCGCCCGGACCTGCACCTACCAAGGTTAATTTAGGAGCTTTTAGATTTTTCATTTTTTCTTATGATTAGTAGGGTTCTAAGACAAAAAACATAGCGTCATCACGAAGGAGGCACGACTGAAGTGATCTTATTTTTGTATCGCAGGGATGAGATTGCTTCTTCTCTCGTTCCTCGTTCCTCGCAATGACGACATTTGTTTTTTGTTCTTCGTTCTTATCACGCTGGCTCTTCCACCAACAAATCTTTTTGTACTTCTTTTACTCTTTCGAGGAATTTGGCAGCCTCTTCTCTATATGCCGTAGCGAAGGCTTCAGAAGGTTCGTTCTGATTGATTTTCAAAACAAAATCTTTGAATGTTCCGCCAGTTAGGCTTTTGAAATCTTGCCCAAATTCTTCTTCGAAAGCATTCATCACAGTCACTTGATTATTTACCGTAATGCCCTTGTCAATTAACAGTGCTTTCGCCGCATTGATGAATACATTATAGGTATGGTAGATAGAATCGGCGATGTTTCCACCTTCGAATGCTTCCTGTGCCCACACGAATTTTTCTTCTGCGTCGTGCATCAAAGTCGAGAACAAGTCGATAATCACACCGGCACATTCGCCCACCTCAGTTTCTACTTCAAACTGCTCTTCTTTACCCCAATCGATGTAGTCAGAGGGCTTCAATGTTTCCAAATCAGCCAAAAACTTCAACAACTGGTAGAAGTAGTCTTTGCCTTGTCTTCTGAAGTAATCGTAGTAGTATTCTCCTTCGTTGCTATTTTCTTCGTAATCGTTGAACAATACACGAAGCACATCTGGCGTACGCTTGCTTGGCACTTTGATTACCTTCTCTGCGATGAAGCCGTCTCCATTGCTACCCAATCCACCACCAAGTAAAACCTGTACTGCAGGGATGGTTTTCTTGTTCACCTTGTTTCTCAAAGACGATCCATGAAAGCCGATTGAAGCAATCGCATGCTGACCACAAGAGTTTGGACATCCACTGATTTTGATGTGGAGGTCGTTGTTTTTGATCAACTCAGGATATTCTTTTTCAATGACGTTTTCTAGCTCTAAAGCTACTCTTGTACTGTTAGAAATACCCAAATTACAAGTATCGGTACCGGCACAAGCAATGATATCTCCGGTACTATTGAATCCTGGATCAGCCAAGTTCAATGCCTCTAACTCAGCATAAAGCGACTTCAAGCTTTCTTCTTTTACAAATCGAAGAATATAGCCCTGGTTTACAGTTACTCTGATATCATCAGCAGCATATTTCAAAACTACATCACCAAACTTGTGTGCCTTTTCCCAGTTCATATCGCCATTTGGCAATTTGATAGAGACGGCGAAGAAACCTTCTTGCTTTTGTTCCCACACATTAGTGGCTCTCCACGCTTCGTATTTCTCCTGATCGTTGATCGCCTTGTCGGAGAATCCTAATTTCTCTGGAAGTCTAGGCTGGCCCAAAAGATTTTTGACTACATACGACTGTGTACTCAAAGCTTTTCTTTCTTCTTCTACCAATCTCATCACTTCGTCGATGCCGATTTCAGAAATCAAGAATTTGAAACGAGCTTTCATTCTTCTTTTTCTTTCGCCATAGCGATCGAATACTCTTAGCAATGCCTCAGTGAAAGGAATCATTTGATCTTCAGGTAAGAAGTCGAATGCTTTTTGAGCTGGAACAGGCTGAGCACCCAGTCCACCACCGATCATTACTTTAAAACCTCTTACTTCTTTACCACTTTCAGTTTTCACTTTTGGGATAAACCCAATGTCGTGAATGAATGAGATACCCGTATCTTTTTCACTCGATGAAAACGAGATCTTGAACTTACGTCCCATTTCCTGACAAACAGGGTTTCTCAAAAAGTATTTGAACAGCGCATGTGCATAAGGAGAAACATCAAATGGCTCGTCCTTGTCGATACCAGCCACCGGAGAGGCCGTTACATTTCTGAGTGTGTTTCCACAAGCTTCACGCAAGGTGATATCGTCTTGTTCCAGCTTTGCCCAAAGTTCTGGCGTTCGGTCGAGGCTCACGTAGTGCACCTGAATATCCTGGCGTGTGGTAGCATGTAGGTTGCCACCACCAAATTCGTTAGAGATGTCGGCAATTCTTCTCAATTGCTGTACACTCATTTTACCGAATGGTATCTTAATTCGAACCATCTGGTTGCCAGGTTGGCGTTGGCCATAGACGCCACGGGCTAATCTCAAACTTCTGAATTTGTCCGGGTCAATTTTACCTTCACGGAAAATTTGAATTTTGTCTGCCAGGGCAATGATGTCTTTTTGGACGACTGGGTTGTCTAGATTTTCAAGTTCTGATCTAAAACTTTGCATGGTATATTCTGATTTTAGTCCAATAAAAAAGCCTCTCCTGATTTCTCGGGAGAGGCTTTTTAATGTCTTATTGTTATGTTGATTAACTAGTCTTTTTCAATAATTCATTAAATGTATATCTCCCGCTATATGAAAGCATACAGCAACAACACATCCAACAGATGTTCATTATTGAGATATTATTTAATGTTGTTTTCTTCATTTCGTCCTTTCAGGATGTGATTCCTTCAACGGAGTTTGATAATTCAGGGTTCAAAGATAGAAGGGAAATTTGTTTTAGTGCGAGTTTTTGGCAAAAAGATAATTCTTGGGTTAATATTTTAACAGAATCACAACAGAACGTGAGAATTATTGCGGATTGGCTAATTCGAAATATTTCTGCTCCGAATATGAGGCCATGTTTTGGCAAAATATAGTAGGTAGGGTAAGCACTCCTCTCATCGTTGTATCCATGTAAAATCTATCGATTAAAATTTTATGAGAGGGAAATTTTTTGCGCTTAGTATGATGCTGATGAATGGGGTTTTTAGCATTCAAGCCCATGATCTCAACTTCGGGTTGTTCGAATTGTTTGAAGAAGGACAGGCCTACTATATGGAAATCAGATTAGACAAGGTAAATCTGGTAAAGGCGGTAGGCAACGATGTAGGCACCACAAAGGAAGATTGGAATTGTGCCCTGTCTCAATACCTCAATGATCGTATGAGTTTGGCGATCAATGGGCAAAGTGCTTCGCTCGAATACACTGCAATAAATTTTCACGAAGAAGTAGTCATTATTTCAGCCAAAGTTGATTTGCCACACACGCAAATCACAGATATAACGGTGAGCAACACTGTTTTACTCGAAACCATAGAAAATCAAACCAATATTATAAAAGCCACTTTTCACAATAAGAAGAGGTCCTTTCGGCTAAGCAAAGACAGGATTTCTACCATTATAAAATATGAGCTATGAGAAATTTTAACAATCAATTGAGAACAATACTCACTGCAGGCGTGCTGCTAATTATTATGTGTGCCTGTACAGAGGACGAGTTGGGGTCTTCGAACAACAATCCTGTTGTGACTACTGCTATAGATGATCTTTCGTTGGCTTCTGGATTTGAGATTTATGAAGTTTCCTTGACCAATGTCTTTAGCGACGAAGACGGCGACGCCTTGGTGCTGACGGCTACGAGCGGTGATGAGAATGTTGTCTTGGTCGAAATCTCAAGCACTACACTTACTTTGATAGAACAAGCAAATGGTACGGCCACTATTAATGTATCTGCTACCGACACGGATGGGGCTAGTATTTCTGAAAGCTTTACATTGACTATTGGCGATAACAGTACGCCAAGCGTGGCCAATGAAATCTCAGATCAGAATCTTACGGCAGGTTTTGGTGCCGCTACGGTCGAACTGACCAATGTCTTTGTAGATGCAGATGGCGATGCCTTAACATACGCTGCATCGAGTAGCGATCAAGAGGTTGTGACGGTAAGTGTGTCCGGAACAACGTTAACTATTACCGAAGTGGCTGTTGGATCCACTAATGTAAATGTGACGGCCACGGACCCTAGTGGTCAAAAAGTATCAGACTCTTTTGTGGTCACCATAGCTGCTTCGAACACGTCTTCCGATATTTTCACTTTCTCCAATCAAGATGGAAACAGTTTGACCATAACTTCTTGGACGGCGATAGATGAAGTAGATGGTTATGTCATACTAATGAATACGGAAGACAATTTTACAAACTTGACCGATGGAGAAGATTTGCATGGAAGCACCACTTACAATGGAGTGGGTCAGCAGCTGGTGTACAATGGAACGAGTATCAAGTCACTGGAGATTACCATCCTGGAGATGGATAAATCATATTATTTCAAACTGGTGCCTTATACAGGGTCTCACGTATATGATCACCAGTATGCTGGCGAGGAGGCTTCTACCACTTCATGCTCATACAGTAGCACTACAGTGAGTGAGGTTTGTTTTTCTATCAGCGGTGATGTGAGAACGATTTCATCCAATCAATATCCGAGCCATGCCGTGGGCAGTTTTCCAAATGCAGATCCTACGGCCATTCAGGACTCACATGATTTTGACCTAACGCCCGCGCAAGCTGCAAGCATTACTTATGTGTATGATGAAACAGGCGGGCCGACTCCTTCTAATGATAATTTCTGGCAGTTTGGTACCGCAGTGAATGGCATTGAATTTCACCCCATGGGCTTGAAGCCATGGGAGCATCCGGACACAGGAGAAGAAAACTGGGAATGGCAAGCCAAGGTGACTGAAGAAAATGAAACAGGGCTTGATGCCTATGGAGCACATGTGACTACAGCAGGCAACTATCATTATCATGGCGACATTGTAGCGCTGGCAGATGAAGAAGATGGTTCCAGACATTCACTGCTTTATGGTTTTGCGGCAGATGGATTCCCCATATATTATAAGTATGGATATGCTAATGAAAATGACCCATCTTCGGCTATCAAAGAATTGAAGTCTAGCTATCAGCTAAAGTCAGGTTCTAGAACGGGCACTGGTACGGCAGGAGAAGATTACCCTGACGGTACCCATGATGGCACTTATATTCAAGATTTTGAATATGTGAATGGCCTGGGAGATTTGGACGAATGTAATGGCCGAACAGGAGTGACTCCGGAATATCCTGATGGCACCTACTATTATGTGATTACCGCCGATTTTCCGGTTACCCCAAATTGTTTTGTAGGCACCCCCGACGAGTCCTTCAAAATTGGAAAATAATACATAGGCTTTTTGAGAAGAAGTTAGCCAAGCCACTGCTTAAACGCAGTGGCTTTTTCGCTACTTACGATGATTTGTTCTTCATGAGCAAAGGTAGTTTCTACCAGCAGCTTGCTTTTGCCAAACTTATGAACTGCTTCTATGGAACTGTAATTGAGGATGTATTGCCTGTTTGCTCGGTAATATTTTTCAGGATCCAGTTCTCTGTAAATTTCATCGAGCGTTTGATCCATCAGATACTTCTTTTCTGTTTTGGTTCTTAGGTATACCAAACCAGATTGGGCGAAAAAGCACAGGATATCCTCAGTTTCAACAGACATCATTTTTTCTCCCATTTTTACCAAAAAGCGTGACTTAAATTTTCGGTCATCGAGGCGAATGTTTTTGATCAGCTCCTGAATAGAGGGAGTATCCGGTTCCGAAAATTGAGATTTTAAGCTTTTGTATTTTTCCAGACTTCGATGTAGGTCATTTTTGTTGATGGGTTTGAGCAAGTAATCTATGCTATTGACTTTAAAAGCCTTGAGCATGTATTCATCAAAAGCAGTAGTGAAAATCACCGGCTTGTTTATCTCAGCCTGTTCAAAGATTTCAAAACTCAGGCCATCACTGAGTTGTATGTCCATGAAGATCAGATCTGGACATTGATGATGATTCAGCCATTTGACTGCCTCTTTTACACCATCAAAGACTTCTACAATCTGAATAGAATCATCAATTTCCTCTAGCATTTTCTGCAATCTGCGAAACGCCGGAGCCTCGTCTTCAATGATTAATACCGTCATGGGCAGGTTTTTTTGTTAACTCGATTTCACTGAACATCTCAATCAAAGGTACAGCGACCATGTAATTGTTTTGAGAGGTGATCACTTCAATGTCACGCTGACCTAAAAATTCATAGCGTTTACGAATATTAGCCAGCCCGGTTTTGGTTGACTTTTCCAGAGTTCTTTTCAGTTGTAAATTGTTTTTGACGACTACTACATCGTTTCTTTCCATGTAAATATCAATCTGAAGGGGTTTAGTTTTAGAAATAACGTTGTGCTTGATGGCATTTTCGATAAGCATTTGAAGGGTCAAAGGAGCGATGTAGAGCTCTTCATATCCGGAATCAATTGTAAAATTGACTTCGAGGTTTTCAGGGTAGCGCATTTGCAATAAGTAGACGTACGATTTAGAAAAGGAGAGCTCCTCTTTTAATGTCACGAGTTCCCTTTCCTTGTTTTGGAGGATGTAGCGATAGACTTCCGACAAGGTCTGTGTAAAATCTATGGCAAGCTTTTGATCTTCCGCGATTAGAGTGGTCAGTGTATTAAGACTGTTGAACAAGAAGTGAGGGCTCATTTGGTTTTGCAACACTTCGAATTGGGTCCTTATTTGCTGATTCCGAAATTGTTCTGCCAGAGCAAATGATTTTTTCCATTGTTGAAAAAAATAGGCTCCTTCATAGATGGATGAAACCATAAATGCAGCTACCATATTGATTTCTGAATTCATGAATAAATTTTTGATATTTTCCAGGTCATCCAGGCTCACTATTCCCAAAGCGAGTCGGATGAGGTTGGGACAGATAATCAAAAACAGAGTAACTACCAAGTAAGTCACTACCAGACGACGGCCTGTCTGTGGTAGATCTGGAAATTTTTTTCGCAATTGAAAAATAATTAGGACGGCTCCATTCCAAAGAACCCCTGTAAAAACAAGTGAAATTAGAATGTTTTGCAGCATGGTGTTTTGTTCATGCTCATGATCTTTTACAATAAAAGACATGAAAAACCCTACAACAGGAATTCCTATCCATCGAATCACTTTTTCGCTAGGCCACTTCATAGTTGCAATATTATTAGGTTTCGGATCATTTTAGACTATTCCTACCAGTGAAGCGTGAAATTGTACCACTGAAACCTTCCAAATGGCCCATGAGCTTTCTGTGAATTTCAGAAATTTTCATTCCTGCATTTGCCCGATTCATCTTATAAAATTCCCAACTCAGTCAATTTGTATCCTATAATGTAAACCCTAACTCTAATTTCGAGTCTGTAATGAAAATTCAAAACCAAAACCATGAATAAAAATTTGATCATTGCTGTTGGCCTAATAGTAGCCTTACTTAGCCTAAAAGCCAGAGCACAGACTCAGACGGTAAAGGGGCAAATACTCGATGCCCAAGCAGAATATCCTCTTTTTGGAGCAACGGTCGGACTGATCGGATCCAACCCATATCTAGGAACAGTCGCTGATGTGGATGGCTATTTCAAACTAGAAAATGTGCCAATAGGCAGACAAACACTGCTCGTGCAATACCTGGGATACAAAAACCAAACAATTCCTAATGTATTGGTCACAACTGGAAAAGAAGTAGTCATACAAGTGAAACTAGAAGAATCTGTTGAGAAGATGGAAGAGATAGTTATAACAGCGGATGCTAATAAGGATTTGCCCATCAATGAGTTGGCTAAAGTTAGTGCTAGAACATTTAGTTTGGAGGAAGTCACTCGATTTTCGGGTGGCAGAAATGATGTTGCAAGAATGGCAGCATCATTTGCAGGAGTAAGCGCACCTGACGATTCCAGAAATGACATTGTAGTACGTGGCAACTCTCCTAGCGGTTTGCTTTGGCGAATTGAGGGTTTGCCTGTGGCAACTGTCAATCACTACAATACATTGGGATCAACTGGTGGGCCAGTCAGTGCTTTGAATACCAACCTTCTGCGAAACTCTGATTTCATGACCGGTGCTTTTCCTGCAGAATATGGAAATGCCAATGCCGCTGTTTTTGATGTGAATTTTAGAAATGGAAATACAGATAAATATGAATTCACTGGCCAATTGTCTGCCTTTTCCGGGCTGGAGTTTATGGCGGAAGGACCAATTAGTAGAAAAAACAATTCTTCGTTTGTAGCCTCTTATAGGTATGGGATAGCCCGCTTTGCTGCGCCAGGCACAAGCGCAGTTCCGATATACCATGACTTTTCGTTCAAGGCCAATCTTGGCGATACCAAAATCGGGCGGTTCGAATTGTTTGGTTTGGGTGGTACGAGCAAAATCGATTTTTTTGGAGATGAAATCGACGAAACAGATCTATTTGCCAATCCGTTTGAGGATGCCTATGTAGACAATACTTTAGGTATCGTAGGCCTTTCTCATTTGTTGAGATTGAATAAGACTACTTTTATCAAAACTATTTTAGGAGCCTCAACAACCTATGGCAAGTATGAGCAGGATAATTTGATCAAGGAAGCTGATGGAAATACCATTCAAAAGTATCGGGCTACTAATGTTAAAAATACAGAAAACAGATACACAATAAGTTCGACTTTCAATAAGAAATTCAATGCAAGTTGGTCTCTACGAGCAGGAGTTGTGGCGGAGTTATATGACGCTAATTTTTTTGCAGAAGATCGAGACAACCAAGCCAACATTCCTGATGATAATGGAGATGGTATACCAGATTATTTTGTGCTCATCAGAGACTTCAAAGATCAATACATTGTGTCTCAAGGGTTTGCACAGGCTGAGTACAATATTTCAGATGAACTAAGCGTCACGGCGGGTTTTCATAGTCAATACCACAGTTACACTGGTTCTGCAATGCTAGAACCAAGAGCGGCTATCAGTTGGCAGTTTGATCCATTGCAGCGATTGAGTTTAGCTTATGGTCTGCATGGCCAAGCCGTTCCTAGCCCGATTTTATTCTATGAGGAGGAGGTGAGCCCAGGAGTATATGAAATGACTAATGACCATTTGGATTTTACAAAAAGCCATCATTTCGTTCTTGGCTATGATAGAAACCTTGGGCCGAGTTGGAGACTAAAGGCGGAAACGTATTATCAGCACATTTTCAATGTGCCTGTAGAGCAGACGCCAAGTAGTTATTCTATAATCAATGAAGGTGCTGACTTTGTCTATGAAGAAAAAGGGTCGTTGGTAAATAAAGGTACTGGACGTAATTATGGGGCTGAAATTACACTGGAGAAGTTTTTTAGCAACAACTATTATCTACTGATGACAACCTCTGTATTTGATTCGAAATACAAAGGCAGCGATGGAATTGAAAGAAACACAGCCTTCAACAATCATTTCGTGTACAATGTGCTATTTGGTAAAGAATGGAAATTCGGTAAAGGCAATAAAAATGCCTGGACTTTTGATACAAAGCTGACGACCTCAGGAGGTAAGCCCTATACGCCTATTGACTTAGACGGCACTCGAAACAATGCAGGAGAAGAAGTAAGGTTTGATAATGAGGCCTATTCTATGCGCTATGGCAATTACTTTAGATGGGATGTAAAATTTGGAGTTAGGATAAATAGTGACAAAAAGAACGTATCACATCAATTCTTTATTGATCTACAAAACGTGACAAATAGAAAGAATGAATTTGTGAAAAGATACAATGAAGTAACGGATGAAATCAATGTGGTTGAGCAAATCGGATTCTTCCCGGACATCTTGTATAGAATACAGTTTTGATGACGAGCGTATGGATTTGAACCCCGATTTATCGGGGTTTTTTTATGCTTTGTTGAGAGTAGGGAAATGGAACACTTGTCCTTTTATATATTTGAAGACTTATTCTATTTTTTCCTACATCTATGAGACTACTTTCTCTACTCATACTTTCTCTTTCCATTCATTTTTCAGGTTTGGCACAAGATAGCCTCGTACTCAAAACAGGGAAGCGTATTCCATACACAAGAATGTCTATATATGACGATCAGGTTGAAATAAAACATGGGTCGACCAAGGAGTTTCACATCTTTCCTTGTGATGAAGTTTATGGATATAGCGAGGGAATGAAAGAACGAACTTATTTCATCAAACCCAACCCGGAAGAAGACAATTGGGGACATTTCCTGACCTTAAAAAGAGTGCTCGTGGGGAAAATATCGCTCTTCGAAAGCACGGGCAATAATCAATGCTTATATGCCGAAAAGGATGGAAAGTTCGAAAAGGTTTTTAGCGTAACAGAATCAAAATCTGAAAAGCAGAAGCGATTGGATATTTTAAAATCTTTTGTGAGTGACGACGACGAGTCCATGGCTTATATTTCTTCTTCTGGCTTCAAGTTCAAATGGAAAGAAATAGAAACGGTTGCCAGCTATTACAACAAACGAAATCATGACGAAAGAGTGCCTGCGGAACAGGATGTCATGGGCTGGGTGTATTTGTATCGAACTCAATTTCAAAAAACTAAGGATCGCATCATAATAGAGATGTATGGTGAAGACCATGATTTGTACGTTGAAGATTATATTATTTTGCCTATGCCGATAGGTTATGCTAGCAAATTGTCGCTCAGGGATTCGGAAGTCCGAAGCACTCATATCATGTCTGGCGAACTGGAAGAACAGTATTTTGAAGTCCTTTATGACTCGAAGTCCAATACCTTCAGGTTTGACAAAAAGACCGGAACCGAATTGCAGTATGAGTTCTACAAAATCCGAGATAAAGTAGGAAAGAAAATCACCCATGACTAAATAGAAGCACTAATGATTCAGACGGAAAAAATCATCTATAAGGACCCAAAAAACAGTAATACTTTCGAAGGATTTATTTGTTGGGATGATGCTATAGGAGGAGTAAAACCAGGTGTTTTGGTATCACATACCTTTAAGGGGCAATCTGCTTTTGAAATAGGTAAGGCACAAGATTTGGCAGCCTTGGGTTATGTAGGTTTTGCCTTGGATATGTATGGAGTAGGAGAACGGGCAACTACTCCAGAAGATGCGGATGCGCTGATGCAACCTTTTTTAGATGACCGTGCCCTATTGCTCAATAATATCATATTGGCTTTTGAAACTTTAAAAAGTCACCCTGAGGTGGACGCTTCTCGATGTGGAGGTATTGGGTTTTGTTTTGGAGGAAAATGTATGTTGGACCTGGCTCGTTCAGGGGCCGATATTAGTGGCGTAGTCAGTTTTCATGGCATCTATGATCAGCCGGGATTGGATCACCAAGGTAATATCAATGCTTCTGTATTGGTCTTACACGGATGGGATGATCCTCTGGCAAAACCAGATAGTACGGTGGCCTTGGGTAATGAGCTCACAGAAAGAAAAGCTGATTGGCAAATTCTGGCTTTTGGTCATACTGGACACGCCTTCACTAATCCAGCTGCTAAATTTCCTGAAAACGGTATGTTTTATCAAGAGGCCTCCAACCGCAGAGCTTGGCAGGCGATGACTAATTTCTTTGAAGAGGTTTTTAAATAGTTCTGATAACTTTTCCAAAGTTCGAAACTTTGGAAAAGTTAAAAGATGTTTTAGTCTTCCACCTTCTCAGTCACAATCTCCTTGATATCCATGATCAATTTGTTGGCCATGGCATCAGCTGTGTTTCTAGAGTCAGATTCCGCGTAGATTCTAATGATCGTTTCTGTATTTGATTTTCTCAAATGCACCCACTCCTTATCGAATTCTATTTTCACTCCATCTTCAGTGTTGATTGGTTGTTTGGCGTACTTGTTTTTTACCTCTTCTAGCACCATGTCCACATCAATCTCCGGAGTCAAATCAATCTTGTTTTTAGAGATGTGATAGTTTGGATACATAGCTCTCAACAAAGAAGCAGACTTGCCAAACTTTGCAAGATGTGTCAAGAAAAGTGCGATTCCCACTAAGGCATCTCGTCCATAGTGCAACTCTGGCAAAATGACTCCGCCGTTGCCTTCTCCGCCTATGATGGCGTTGGTGGCCTTCATTTTGTTTACCACATTGACTTCACCTACAGCAGAAGCTTCATAACTCCCTCCCGCTTTTTCAGTCACATCTCGTAATGCACGGGTAGAAGACATGTTAGAAACCGAATTGCCCGGTTTGTTTTTTACTACATAGTCAGCGATAGTCACCAAGGTATATTCTTCCCCATAAGGCTCACCATTATCACCAACGAAAGCCAAACGGTCCACATCAGGATCTACTACAATACCCAAGTCCAAATGTCCGCCTTCTACTTCATTACAGATGTGTGTGATGTTCTCAGGTAACGGTTCTGGGTTGTGAGGAAACAAACCATTCGGTTCACCGAAAAAGATTTCGTAATCGGTCACGCCCAGTTTTTCGAGCAGCTTAGGAATTGCGATGCCACCTGTAGAATTCACAGCATCTACACCTATTTTGAACTTACGATTTTTGATAGCTTCTACGTCTACCAAATCCAGTTCAAGTATTTTATCAATGTGATAATCTATATAGGTGTCGTTTTGTTCGTATTTACCAAGGTCTTTAGATAGGGCAAATTCAATTTCACCTGAATCGGCCAATTCTAATATTTTCTCCCCTTCAGCTGCTGAGATAAATTCTCCTTTCGAGTTCAAAAGTTTCAAAGCGTTCCAGCCGTTCGGATTGTGGCTAGCTGTAATAATGATACCTCCGCCTGCATTTTCAGCTGGTACCGCCATCTCTACTGTAGGAGTGGTAGAAAGACCAAGATCTACTACGTCTATACCTAAGCCTTGTAGTGTTCCAGCAGCTATTTTTGTGATTAACTCTCCCGAAGGGCGGGCATCTCTACCAATTACTACTTTGTTAATTCCAGAATTCTCTTTCGCCCAATGTCCGAATGCAGCAGCATATTTTACTACGTCATTTGGAGTTAGGGATTCTCCTTCTTTGCCACCTATGGTGCCTCTAATTCCAGAAATTGATTTAATCAGTGTCATCTATTTGATGTATAAGTTTTGGGGTGCGCAAAAGTAGACAAACCATTGAGATTCAAAAATGTCTATCGAATTTTTGCTTAAGCTCCCGTTAATACGTTTTAATTATTACTCTTTAGAAATGCTGGTTGTCGCGTTTTCGACAAATTAAAATTTACTCATGACTTTGTCCACTTCATTTTCAGGGTTGCCACAAGCATCCCCCGCTGCTACTGTCTTTCCGCAATAGCCACAAGCTTCTCCTTCTTTATTGAGATATGGGTTTTGCGAAGCACAAGTGCCTTTGAATTCTCCATTTTTTAAAAAAATGAGCCTTACGCTCATAAAAATGAAGAATATCGCTACAAATCCAATGCCTAATAATATAGTAGTCATATTTTCAAAAGTTGAATGCAAATTTATACATTAAAGCCAATAGCTTTGTCAAAAGTTCCACATTAATGACAAAGATCACTTTTCATGTCCTCTCCAAAAAGTAAGCCAGATAACAATCGCGCAGCCAAATTGGCCGCATTTGACAGATTATTGACTGTTATGGATGAGCTCAGAGAAAATTGTCCATGGGACATGAAGCAAACACTCGAATCCATTCGTCACCTCACTATTGAGGAAACCTACGAGCTTTCGGATGCTATCCTTGAAAATGATTTGCAGGAAGTGAAGAAAGAGATAGGTGATATTATGCTACACATGGTTTTCTATTCTCGAATAGCTTCAGAGACCAATGCGTTTGATATAGCAGATGTATTAAATGGCATCTGCGATAAACTTGTCCACCGACACCCACACATCTATGGCGATGTAGAAGCCAAGGATGAAAAGCAGGTAAAAGAGAATTGGGAGAAGCTCAAACTCAAGGAGAAGGGCAATGTTTCTGTTCTTGGAGGCGTACCAAAATCATTGCCAGCCATGGTCAAAGCCATGCGAATTCAAGAGAAGGCAAGAGGAGTAGGTTTTGATTGGGATAATCAAAACCAAGTATGGGACAAGGTGCATGAAGAGCTGGACGAATTCAAAACAGAGGTGGAAAAGAATGACCAGGAAAAGGCTCGAGACGAGTTTGGTGACTTACTTTTTTCATTGGTCAATTATTCTCGGTTCGTAAATATAGATCCCGAGGAAGCGCTTGAACGTACGAACAAAAAATTTATCAAAAGATTTCAATACCTGGAATCTGAAAGCAAAAAGGACGGCAAAGCCATGGGTGAAATGACATTGGCTGAAATGGATGAGTACTGGGAGAAAGCGAAAGACGCCTGATGGTCAATGATTTTTGCAAGACTCAAGCATATTTTAAATCAATCAGATAGAATAAGTGCGTTCGACTTTGTGAGAGCAATGGCTGCCATGTCTGTATTAATCACGCATTTCGAGATTGTGGATACTTTAAGTATTGATATCGACGCTTTTTTTATTTTGTCCGGCTATCTCATTACCCAGTTCTTGTACGAGGATGAATCTCTAGACATCAACAAGAAATATCTGGTGAAGAGGATAACTAAGATTTTGCCGTCGTATTTCTTTTTTGTTATCGTGGCATTTTTATTGGGCAGCTTATTTTTTAAAAATATTTATGGAGAAAATCTGCCCATTCTAAGTGAGTGGAAACAGTACTTTTTCTTTTATCGCAACTATGGTGGTTTGCCCCCTAGGTGGTCTTTCGAGCACCTTTGGACGATTTGTGTAGAGGAGCATTTCTATTTCTTAATGCTATTTATTTCTGTCTTGTGGTTTAACAGAATGGATTTTAGAGCACGCATTCCTTGGATCTTGTTTGGGATATTATTGCTGAGCCTTATGGCCAAAATTCAAGCGATGTTCACTCTAATCGCTGAGTACCCAACCTACACACACAATCGACTGGATGCTTTTTGCATAGGGGGAATTATGTATTTGTTCCAGGACCGCTATATATCGATCCCCAAGGTGAAGAAATTGATAGCCGCAATACTTGCCATTATTATACTTGGGACAGTAATAATTTTTGATCAGTCAATCAATGGTTTACTCTTGCGATGCCTATCGCCTATCATGCTGTCGATTGTATTTATTTATCTGCTAGAAATCGAATTTCAAAAAATATTTACGGTACTGGCGTATTATAGCTATAACCTCTATCTATGGCACAATTTTTTGGTTATACCTGTGGTGTATTACTGGGGGTTTAGCTGGATGGGCTTTTTGATCTATACGACATTGTCGTTTGCTCTAGCAGTTTTTACCACTCATATGGTAGAAGATTATTTTATTTCGAAAAGAAGCATGATTTTTACCATTCTTTTCAAAGAACAAAAAAGTAAGAATACATGAAGCCAAATATAAGAGTAGGTTATGGTTATGATGTACATCAATTAGCTGAAGGGCAACCTTTTTGGCTTGGAGGAATAGAAGTACCTCACTCCCATGGAGCTGTCGGGCATTCAGATGCAGATGTTTTGATTCATGTGATTTGTGATGCGTTGCTGGGCGCTGCTAATATGCGTGACATAGGTTTTCATTTTGCGGACACTGATCCGAAATTCAAAGGAATTGACAGCAAAATACTATTGGCTGATGTGATGAAACTAATTCGAGATGCGGATTACGAAGTGGGCAATATAGACTGCACGATTTGTTTGCAAAGACCTAAAGTCAACCCTCACATTCCAGAAATGAAAATGGTACTTGCCGAAGTGATTGGGATAGAAGAGAATGACTTATCCATCAAAGCCACAACCACCGAGAAACTAGGGTTCGTAGGAAAAGAAGAAGGAGTGTCAGCACATGCCGTAGTATTAATCTATAAAAATGCCTGACATCAAAGTAATTGAAACAAGAGACGGATCTTCGTCACTTCTTATTCCCGAAATGAATGAAACGTATCATTCAACTCATGGAGCGATCACCGAATCCGAGTATGTGTTCTTAAAAATGGGAGTAGACCATTTTCTCGAAAATCATCCTAATCAAAACGAAATTCGAATACTTGAAATAGGTTTTGGAACGGGCCTGAACGCATGGCTTACAGCTTTAGCAGCTGAAGAATTGAAAGTAAAATTCAAATTCACATCTATTGAAAAGTTTCCCTTAGATTCAAATCTAATTGACCAACTCAACTACAAATACAAAAAAGATACTGCTGAATCTAGAAAAATATTTGAAAACATTCATCGTGCGGATTGGGGAAAAGAATGTTCCATTAGAGATTGGTTTGATTTAACGAAAGAGCAAACAGATATTGCCGATTTTAATCCAGCCAATGAATCATTTGACCTCATCTATTTCGATGCTTTTGCTCCATCCAAACAACCGGAAATGTGGTCTCAAAATGTTCTGACAAAGATGTATGACCTTTTAAAAAACAGAGGAGTATTCGTTACTTATTGTGCACAAGGGCAATTTAAAAGAGACCTAAAAGCCGTAGGGTTTGAAACAGAAGAATTAAAAGGTCCTCCTGGAAAAAAGGAAATGACAAGAGGAACGAAGGTCGAAGTGATATAATAACTCGTCGAAATTCGGTTAACAAAATGATGGATTCGTTTCACAACATGAGGGTTTTTTTATATTTGCTTACACCAACCGCTAAAAGGGATTAGCCAGATATGAGGATTATAATAGCAGGTGCAGGAGATGTTGGGTTTCATTTGGCCAAATTGTTGGCATTCGAGGCACACGACATCAATATCATTGATACCGATGATGAAAAACTGCAATATATTGCGAACCACCTCGATGTACATACGACAAAAGGCAATTCCACTTCTTTTCGGACACTCGAAGAAGCTCAGGTCGCTAAGGCCGACTTGCTGATCGCAGTCACTGAATCTGAAGCGACTAATATATCGACTTCGATTATTGGCAAAAACCTGGGGGCACGTAAAACGATCGCCAGAATCACTAACACTGAATATCTACACAAAAAAGAGATCCTTGATCTCAAAGATATCGGTATCGACGAAATTATCTCACCTGAATCATTGGCTGCCAAAGAGATCAAAAGACTGCTGAAGCAAACAGCTTTGACAGATTTGTTTGATTTCGAAAAGGGCACTTTGTCCTTGGTGGGGATCACCATCGACGAACATTCGGAGCTTTGTGAAAAAACACTGGTGGAGGCTGCTTATCTCAATCCGGATCATAGTTTTACGACTGTGGCCATTCTCCGTAATGGAGAAACCATTATTCCTCATGGAGACAATAAGTTCAAAAACAACGATCACGCATACTTCATATGCCAGCCCGATGGTGTAGAGCGCGTATTGGATTTGGCGAAAAAGCAAAGCGAGGAGATCAGGAATATCATGATCCTGGGAGGAAGTAAGATCGGTATTCAGGCGGCTCTCCAATTGAGCAAAAAATACAATATAAAGTTGATTGAGGAAGACCGGGACAAATGTTTCGAACTGGCTGACACCTTGCAAAACACCATGATCATCAATGGTGATGGTCGGGATGTAGAGTTGCTCAAAGAGGAAGGAATAGATGACATGGACGCATTTATTGCCGTCACGGGAAACTCAGAGACTAACATTATTTCTTCTTTGGTCGCTAAGAATCATGGCGTAGGCAAAACGATTTCCTTGGTTGAGAATATGGATTACATCCACCTGTCACAGAACATTGGAGTGGATACCATGATCAATAAAAAACTGATTGCGGCTAGTTTTATTTTCAGATACATTAGAAAAGGTCAGGTAGTCAATATGACTACCATACATGGCGTAGATGCTGAAATTTTGGAATTTGAGGTCACAGAAGGCTCAAAAATTCTGGAACATGAATTAAGAAATCTTGAGTTCCCTAAATCGGCCATTATTGGAGGAGTCATCCGGAATGGACAAGGGATTATTGCTAGAGGCAATTTTCACTTTGAGGTGAAAGACAGGGTGGTGGTATTGTCGAGATCTGAATGCATTAGAAAAGTAGAAGGATACTTCAAATGAGATTTAACTACAGAGTAATCTTCAATGTCCTTGGGCTTTTGGTTTTGCTCAATGGTGCCTTCATGATGCTATGTATTCCGTTTAGTTTGCATTTCAATGATGGTGATATCGTTCCGATTCTGAAATCTGGCGGCATCACAATGCTAGTCGGTTACATCACATTTGCCCTGACTAGAAAAAACAGAACCAAAGACTTAAAGAAAAAAGATGGTTATCTCATTGTGACCTTAGGTTGGCTGACCATGTCTGTTTTTGGAACATTGCCCTACATTCTTAGCGGATCGATACCCAATTTTACAGATGCTTTTTTTGAAACTATTTCTGGATTTACAACGACAGGCGCTACTATTCTCACGGATATAGAATCTATAGACAAAGGTGTTTTGTTTTGGAGAAGTTTGACCCAATGGATTGGCGGAATGGGGATCATTGTTTTGGCAGTGGCTATCTTGCCTATTTTGGGCATTGGGGGCATGCAGCTCTTTGTGGCAGAAGCACCGGGTATCACGCCGGACAAATTGAAACCAAGAATTACCGAGACGGCTAAAAGGCTTTGGTTGATCTATGTAGGCTTGACTCTTACAGAAATGCTCTTGTTGTGGATAGGTGGCATGACATTCTATGATGCGATCAATCACGCCTTGACTACCATGGCCACAGGAGGATTTTCTACTAAAAATGCGAGTATCGCTCACTACCAGTCGCCGTACATTCAATATGTGATTACATTTTTCATGTTCTTGGCTGGAACTAATTTCACCCTGACTTATTTCGGTTTACATGGAAAATTCATGACCGTTTACAAAAATGAAGAATTCAGGTTTTATGCCTCATTCTGTATTCTATTGACAGTCATTTGTTCTGTTAGTGTTTTTACACATTCAGACCAAAGTTTAGAAAGTTCATTTCGAGATGGACTGTTTCAAGTGATTTCAATAATTACCACCACAGGATACGTAACTGCCGATTATAGCCAATGGGCTTCTTCGATTGTAATTCTCATGTTTGTAATGATGTTCATAGGCGCCTCTGCAGGAAGTACTGCCGGAGGCGTAAAAATCGTTAGACACATCGTCTTGATTAAAAACAGTATCCTTGAACTCAAAAGACAATTGCATCCATCGGCCATCATTCCGGTACGATTGAATAAAAAAGCAGTCCACCGAGACATTACTTTTAACATTCTGGCCTTTATTATGATCTACATTTCCATCTTTGCTGTAGGGTCAGTGATCATGGGATGGATAGGTACAGATTTTCTTACGGCTGTCGGTTCTGTAGCTACATGTCTGGGGAACATTGGTCCTGGATTGGGTCAAGTTGGGCCTGTGGATAACTTTGCCGTCATTCCAGATACCGGCAAGTGGTTTTTATCCTTTTTGATGCTTCTGGGTAGACTGGAGCTATTTACTGTATTGATTTTACTGACGCCATATTTCTGGCGCAAAATATAACTACGCATGACATCTATTCTTGATTTTATCATCTGGAGCCCGAGCCCGGAAATATTCACCATACCTGGAATTGACAGAGAAGTTCGTTGGTATGGGTTGCTTTTTGCCATGGGTTTTATTGTGGCTCAGCAAGTCATGTATTGGGTATTCAAAAAAGAAAATAAGAACCCAAAAGACGTGGATCAGTTGACTATGTATTTGGTCATTGCGGTGGTAGTGGGTGCTCGCTTGGGGCATTGTCTATTTTACAACCCCACTTATTATTTAAGCAATCCAATCGAAATCATCAAGATTTGGGAAGGTGGTCTAGCGAGTCACGGAGGAGCCATAGGGATGTTCATTGCGTTGTATCTTTTTGCTAAGAAATATGGATTCACCTATCTATGGATTTTAGATCGTGTAGCGATTGTGACTGTTCTAGTTGGGGCATTTATCCGGTTTGGAAATTTTATGAATTCTGAAATCATCGGTCTGCCAACAGGCACAGATAACGGTATCGTTTTTTCTCGAAGTGTAGAAGATATGTTTTTGAGAGGGGATGAAAGAATCGAAGAAGTCTCCTTTGAAAAAGGTGGAACGGCAGAGAGTGATAGCGCAGGATTGGTGCCAATGATTGTGGTGCTGGAGTATAAGCGAGGGATCGACTTAGATGAAGAAACCTCTAGAAATTTCTTTGAGCGAAGTGTGCCCAATGCCTTTGCAAGATCAAGCAGTGTGAGCAAACATGTTTATTATAAGTCTGGCATGAATGTGCCCTATGAGCTATATAAAGAAGGAGGTGTGCAGTATGCAAAAATTCACACACTGGGTATTCCCAGACACCCGGGTCAGCTGTATGAATCTATAGCCTGTGTGCTTATGTTTTTAATTCTCGCACATGTGTGGTACTACCACAGATCACAGATTAAAGAGGGTTTTCTATTCGGTTTCTTCATGACTATGCTTTGGTCAGAAAGATTCTTTGTTGAGTTTTTCAAAGAAAACCAGGAAGCTTGGGAAGCTGACATTCCACTCAATATGGGGCAGTGGTTGAGTATTCCGCTTTTCCTTTGGGGCGTGACTTTTATGGTGAAGTATTGGGGATTTGGGGAGAAAAAGTGATCTTTTCCAAAGTTTGAATCTTTGGAAAAGATGAGTGAGAACTTTACCTAAAGTAATACTCAAAAAAGCCACCACAAATTTCGGACGCACCGATATAGATGCCTACTCCATAGGTAATGTGTTTGACAGAAAGTTGATTGATAGCAAATGGCAACCCAGTAATATTTAGAATACTGAAGCCAATCGCTGTAATAATACCTCCTGCAATAGAGACGGCGACACTCGGTGATGCCAGCAAGACCAATGCACCAACTCCCATGATGATAAGACTGGCGATAAGCGTATTTTTTGAGTCTAATACGGCCACTTTTTTACTGATGGCAAAGGCTAGAATGGCTGACAAGCCAAGAAGTGCAAATGAAATATAGTTTCCCGTGTTACCTAAATCTGGAAAGTTAGCTTCGAAGCTGGCTGGAATATATTCTACCAAAAAGGCTTTGCCAACACCTAAGGCTAAACCAATTACCAAAATAGCTATATAGCTTTGAAAGCTCTGAGGTTTTACTTGTCCTTCCATTAATTCTTTCTTTCTTGAAATAACTTCATCAGAAGATATTTTATGAAAGAAATAGCCGCTGACAGATATCAGAATCCCGCCAACAATAAAAGTAAGTGTATCCCCAAAAAACTGAACTAGCCCGACTACTAACGGCTCAAGTGCATAGACAAGCTCAGTGACTAAAAACAAAAAACCCATAACGATAGGAAGCTTTTGAGCTGGGGCAAAGGCTTCAATCATAGAATAAGCCGGACTAATGAATAGGTTCATCGAAATCAGCCACAAAATAATCATATAAGGAAGGTAAGGCGTCAAAGCCCCTACCGGTCCTGCCCCAATTATAGATGCCACAATCATAAAGATCATAGCTGTAGCGCCAATGCCCACAGTGAATAAGGTGAAAAACTTTCCATTTTTCCCTAATAGATAATCAGCTAACAAGCCGGCTAATGCAGGAATTAGAACTAGAATAATTGCTTTTGAAACGATCAGAAAATCTGATAAGTGATCAAAGCTAAAATTTTCTAATAGGATAGGTTGGTATTCATGATAGGCAATCCAACTGATAACTACAGAAACGTTTAATGCCCCCAGGCTAAAAATTTCCGGCCATTTGATGTCGTTTGCCTTAGTTGATATAGTACTCATACTGCTTATTGTTTGGTTAAAAACGATAGAGATACGAAGTGTCTTCCCTATCCGGATTTATGGAAGAAATAAAAAGTATCACTGAGTGGTAAGATAGCTGGCAGCAGAAATACAATTCTTTAAGATACACCGTTGTATATCACAATACAATTTTTCGATTCGAAATAGCTTTGTTGCTATATTTGTTCAAACAAAAAAATACATGGGCTATAAACTCACTTCACGAACTTTTTCATTAATTTTATTAGGGTTGCTTCTCAGTTTTGGCTCATGCAAGTCGTCTCAATACCCTAAGGAGAGAAAACCAAGAAAGATTAAAAAAGGCAAACCAATACCTTGCCCAATTAAAGACTGCTAAAGTCAAAGAGCACCCAAAAAAAAGTATTAACCCACTTGAGCCAAACCACTCATGAGAAAAATTATCATTGCTATTGATGGCTATTCGGCCTGCGGCAAAAGTTCAACGGCAAAGCGAGTAGCGGCTGCCCTCAATTATGGATATGTGGACACAGGAGCGATGTATCGCTCGGTTACTCTATATTTTTTAGAGCATTATATAGACCTGACCAACCCGAAATCTATAAGTAAGGCACTGGGAGAAGTAGATATTACTTTTCACCACAACGAATCTACTGGGCAAAATGAGACTTATCTCAATGGTTTGAATGTGGAGAGCAAGATTCGAGAAATGGAAATTTCCCAGAAGGTGAGTGAGGTCGCGGCGATCAAAGCAGTGAGAGAGGCGATGGTGAAGCAGCAGCAAAAAATGGGTAAATCCAAAGGTATCGTGATGGATGGACGAGACATTGGATCTGTTGTTTTTCCTGATGCAGAGTTGAAAATTTTCATGAATGCAGATTTTGATGTGCGAGCCGAAAGAAGACAAAAAGAGCTGTTCGATAAAGACAACTTAGTTGATCTGGACGAGGTTAAAGAAAATCTCAGAAAGAGAGATAAAATAGATACTTCAAGGGAGGAAAGCCCTTTGGTTCGGCCGGTGGGAGCTATAGATGTTGATACCACACATATGTTTTTAGAAGAGCAGGTGGATCACATTGTGCAATTGGCTACTGGAAAAATGATGAATGCTTAGGATCACTTTTTTCCTGTTGATTATTAGCTGGGGCTGTTTGGATCGCCACAAGGCAAGAGTTTTAGAAGACGCTGATGGATCTAATTCTGGAGATATTACTGCAGCTAGCGTTTGGGATAAAACTAACATCAATTCCGAAAAAGCTGAAATAACACCAACAGATGAAAACCTGTTTGGGAAGTTTTATAATGATAGAATTGAATTCCACATTATCGACAAACCTAATTTTGAATTGCATCAGGCTGGAGTAAAAAAAGTTACGTTGTATTATATAGACAGTGTGCTTTGCAAGAAAAAATATGAGCTGGACAGGCCTATTGCGGATGAGCTAGCAAAAATCTATGGTAAACTTAGTTATAAGTCCCTCAATCGAGCTACAGATTCTCTAGCCCGAGAAATGGGCATAGTGCTTCAATCTGAGAACGGAAATAGGTTAAATCCGTACTTGAAAAAGTATCAGTTGAAGTGGAAAGTAGATGATAAAGTCATTTATTTCAGACATTTAGAAGATTCTTTAAACACATCTAATTTCTATATTGAGGAATTGAAAGAATACCGCCGTTTGTTTAATTCAGTTCAAAGGGAATTGATTTAATTTTGCAGAAAGGAGGTAAGCGTTACCATGCACATAGAGATAGATAAAAATTCTGGATATTGTTTTGGTGTAGAATATGCCATAGAGATGGCAGAAGACGAGCTCAATGAAAGCGGTCAATTATACTGCCTCGGCGATATTGTGCACAATCATATGGAAGTCGAGCGGTTGGCTGCTAAAGGTTTGGTCATAGTTAGTAATGAAGATTTAAAAAACCTCAAAGATTGTAAAGTCCTTATTCGTGCACACGGTGAGCCACCTGAAACTTATAAAACAGCGATTGAAAACAACATCGAATTGATCGATGCATCCTGTCCAGTAGTACTCAAACTTCAGAATAGAGTAAAAGGATCTTTCGACCAAATGGAAGAAAGAGAGGGTCAAATTGTAATCTATGGTAAGCCTGGTCATGCCGAGGTCATTGGCCTTACAGGGCAAACCAAAGAAAAAGCCATCATCGTGATGGAAGATGAAGACCTGGAGCAAATTGATTTTTCAAAACCAGTTACTCTTTATAGTCAGACAACCAAGAGCACCAAAGGCTTCTATCGTTTGAAATCCATGATAGAAGAGCGTATTATAGCTGCCAAAGGTCAATCATTAGAAGTTACGGACTTCAAGGCCAACGACAGCATCTGTCGTCAAGTCTCCAATCGAGAGCCGAGTATGGAGAAATTTTCTCAAAAGCACGATGTCATCATTTTCGTCAGCGGCAAAAAAAGCTCCAATGGCCGAGCCCTTTATGGTGTCTGCAAAAATTTCAATGAACGTAGCTACTTTGTAGGTAGCGAAGAAGAGATAGATCTTGAATGGATCAAGCCTTCGGACACCATAGGAATCTGCGGAGCCACTTCTACACCTATGTGGTTGATGGAAAAGGTACGGAATTTTATTCAAGAGCAATTTGAAACCAATACTGTTTAAATATTGTCAGTCAGTTTAATTGCTTTTTTGAATAAAATTTTCTCATAGATAGATTCCATTGGTTTCAAAAGCAGAGCGATGCATACTTTCACCAGCAGGCTAATCATTGAATTATAAGAATTACTTTCAATTATCGGATCTAAAAAAACTTCGGTAAGCAGTACCAAAAATATGGCCGTTATGATTGAAAAAAATATCGCTTTTCTACTCCTCTTTACTCTTGCCAATTCTTCTAATGTGTCTTTCAATTCTATATTTTTTGCATCGACAATTTCTTTTTGATCGGCAATCTGCTTGTTCTTAAGTTTGAATACTTCCCTTTCTCTATCTGCTTGAAATTCGGTGTTGAGTTGTATATACTTTGAGTAAAAGCTCGTGGCATCTTTATATTTATTGGTGTATGTATAACAATTGGCTAGTAATAGATAGCATTTAATCTTTTTGGCCGTACTATTGAATTTTGTAACAATAGTTAGTGCCTTTTTGAGGAGTGAAATAGCTTCATCATATTCATCCAAACCGATTAAAGTTCTTGCTAGCTCAATCATACTGGTAGCGGAAGCATCTTCCAAACTGGCCTTCTTTCTTAGCTTCAAGCTTTCCTCTAACGATTTTTTCGAGTCTTCTAATTCCTCCCGGTTGAAAAAATATATACCCAAATCACAAAGCCCACGAGATTTTTCTGCGAGGGAAATGTCTTTCACATTCAAGCATTTATCGAGGTATTTTTTTGCCAGACTCATTTCTCCTATGTTCGAATAAACATTTGCCAAGCCATTTAAGAATCGAAACTCTGCTGTTTTTTGCGGGTGGCTTTCAATGAAATCTAAACCCTGACTATAGTATTTTTTGGCGGTTTCGAATTCAAGGACTACCTGATGCAATTCTCCTAATTGATAAAATGCATAGCTATAAAAGACTGGAAAATGTCCGTCAGGTTTGAGCATATCGAGTGATAAGTGTAATTCCTTTACTGCCAGATCTATTTCTCCCAATGATCGATAAGTAGCTCCCAGTACCATATGAGCCAAGCCACAAACATCCCCATGTTTTAATATATCAATGGCCGCAACAAGCTGGTCTTTAGCGTCTTCAAATTCTGTTAGAAAGAATGCTGCAACGCCCGAACAAGCAAGGTGTTGGCCACGATAAGTTTCAGAATCCAAGTATTTGAGGACATGTGGTTTATAATACCGAGTTTTTTGAAAATTGCTTTCGGAAACCATATTGACAAACGCCGACATTAACTCCAAAGGGCTGGCCTCATTGGCCTCTACTTCTTCAATTAGTTTGTCCAGAATAGGGTCATTCATACCTCTAATCTAATGATATGAATCCAATAAGTATATTAGTATTACCTATTCATCTTTACCCCTAATGAAATCTCCACTCCTTCCAATGCAGTCACTGCATCCGGGTAATCTACCATTCGGGTTTCGATTGGTCCACCAATGGTGCCACCTGAGTATTCGCCAGTAATGGCTGCCCCAGAATCTCCTTTAAGATATTGAACTTCTGTAGTTATAGAAAACTTGTCACTGACATGAAAAGCTAACTCGACACCTGCCATCCAACCGAATCCAATTTTGTTTTCGACATCTAAGTCTGCATTAGCGACATCCCACCCTTCATATTCTCTGATGGCCCGATCCATATTACCATAGTTGATTTGAGGGGCAATATGACCCATTGCAAAACCACCGCCAAGAATTTTTACCGACATGGCGTCTGAGTCCAAAGTCAAGGAAAGTTGAAGAGGGACTAAAATTGACCAATGAGGACCAGTTAGGGGTTTATTAGCCTCAAAAGGCAAACCATTCATGGGTAGCCCAGGCATATTATATAAAGAGGCACCTGTTTCTACACCTAGCAAGCCGAAACTCAAGCCAAGCCCTCTCACAGAAAGGGGACTAACTGGAGCTGAGAAATAGCCATTTTTGGGGATAATAAATGAGGCAGATACGCCTTGACTTTTAGCTGAAAGGCTGAGGAGTATTAAAGCAAGAATGGGGAGTAGAATTTTTGTTTTCATGGAATAAAGTTAAAGTATCTTCCATCAATCTCCCCAGCCCTCTTCTCCAAGAGGGAGTTTAGTTTCCCCTTAGATAAAGAGGGTTAGAGGGATTTGAAGATTCGATCCTCCCCCCGATTTTTTTCCCTTCGCTTTCCTTCCTCAAATACTTTTACGATAATTGCGCTCCTAGCCCATTATCATCAATTTTTTATTATTTTTGCCTCGTTTTATAAAACAGGACTTTTGCATTAAAATATGTCTCAGAATATAAAGCTTAAGAAGGGATTCGATATCAATCTCGCAGGAAAAGCTGAAAAGAAAATCGGAGAGCTCCCACCAGCGGAGACTTACGCCATTAAACCCACAGATTTTGTTGGTATGAGCCGTCCAAAACTCCTTGTAAAGGAAGGCGACAACGTGAAGGCAGGAACGCCAATCATGATCGACAAACTGGTCGAAAATGTGATGTACGCTTCACCCGTGAGCGGAGAGATCGCTGAAGTGGTAAGAGGCGCTAAAAGAAAAATATTAGAAATCAGAATCTTGGCAGACAAAGAGGTGTCTTTCGAGTCGTTTGATAAGCATGACGACGTGAAGGGAATCTCGAAGGAAGCGGCCGTAGAGCAGATGACCAAAGGTGGTGTTTGGCCAAATATCATCCAGCGTCCATTCGGTGTGGTGGCAGATCCAAACGATTCACCAAAAAACATTTTCGTGTCGGCTTTCGATACGCATCCTTTGGCTCCGGATATGAACTTTATCTTAGAAGGACAGAAAAAATATTTTGAGGCAGGAATCAGTGTGTTAGCTAAGTTGACTGAAGGTAAAGTTCATGTCAATGTAGCAGCCAATGATTCATCAGATTTGTTTAAAGGAACTGAAGCTCAGGTGAACACTGTATCTGGATCACACCCTGCAGGGAATGTAGGTGTTCAGATTCATCACATCGCACCAATTAATAAAGGAGAAGTGTCGTGGACGGTTCATCCATATGGTGTGGCTCAAATCGGAAAACTTTTCTTAGAAGGAAAATACGACGCATCTAAAGTGATTGCGTTGGCAGGTTCTGAAGTAAAGGCTCCACAATACTACAAAACATATTCAGGTGCTGCGATCAACAAGTTGATCGATGGTACAGTGAAAGATGGTTATGTAAGGTATGTCTCTGGTAATGTATTGACAGGCAATCAAGTGAACTCTACAGGATACTTAGGATTTTATCACAATCAATTGACTGTGATTCCTGAAGGAGATTATTATGAATTGTTTGGATGGATTTTGCCTACTACCAATCGTTTGAGTTTCCACAGAGCCTTTGGTTTGTTGTCTTTCCTTGGCGGAAAGAAAAAAGAATTTGTGCTCGATACCAACAACAGAGGTCAGCATAGAGCATTTGTTCAGACAGGAGCTTTCGAAAAAGTAACTCCAATGGACATTCTTCCTACTTATTTATTGAAAGCAATCCTTGCGGAGGATTTTGATGATATGGAAGGTTTGGGTATTTACGAAGTGATCGAAGAAGATTTGGCTCTTTGTGAATTTATCGACGTGTCTAAGAACGATGTTCAGGCCATTTTAAGAGAAGGACTAGATCTAGTAAAAAATAGTTAAGAATGAAGTTTATAGAAGACATATTTGCGAAGGTTCGCCCCAACTTTGAGAAAGGTGGTAAGTGGGAGAAGTTTTTCTATATATACGAAGCGCATGAGACGCTCTTTCTAGCACCAAACAGCACGACAAGTGCCAAAGGCGTTCAGATCAAGGATGCGATCGACATGAAGCGAATGATGATGACAGTGATCATCGCTATGTTGCCATGTTTATTATTCGGTATTTGGAATGCAGGACATCAGCATTACTTGGCCATTGGTGAAGTGGCTGATCTAGGCAGCGAAATTTTATTAGGAGCGACTTTGGTGGTTCCTATCTTGATTGTTTCCTACTCAGTAGGACTCGGTATTGAATTTACATTCGCTACTATAAGAAAACATGAAGTAAACGAAGGGTTCCTTGTAACCGGAATGTTGATTCCTTTGGTGATGCCTCCTACCATTCCACTATGGCAAGTAGGACTGGCTACAGCATTCGCTGTAATCATAGGCAAAGAAGCATTTGGTGGCACAGGTATGAATATCTTGAACGTGGCCTTGACAGCCAGAGCGTTCTTATATTTCGCTTATCCTTCACAGATTTCTGGTGACGTTTGGTCTTACTTAGGTAGTGAGCAAGCAGTAGCAGGATTTTCTGGAGCGACGCCTCTGGCTATCGGAGCAGCAGCAGTAGAAGCTGATCAATCCATGCTTAGTATGATGGCTGAAACATGGTCAGAAGGGCTATACAGTTTCAATAATTTATTTATGGGAATTATTCCCGGGAGTATTGGAGAGACATCTACCTTGATGTGCTTGATTGGTGCTGCTATTTTGATCTTTTCTGGCGTAGGAAGCTGGAAAATTATTACAAGTGTTTTTGCTGGTGCTTTTGTAATGGGTACCATTTGTAATATGCTAGGAGCCAATGAATACATGTTACTGCCAGCTCACTATCACTTGGTAATAGGAGGGTTAGCTTTCGGGGCAGTGTTTATGGCATCTGATCCGGTGACGGCTACTCAAACAGAAACTGGAAAATGGATTTACGGATTCCTTATCGGGATTCTTACCGTAATCATAAGAGTATTTAATCCGGCTTATCCAGAAGGAATTATGCTGGCAATTTTATTAATGAACGTATTTGCTCCACTGATCGATTATTATGTGGTAGCAGCTAACAAGAAAAGGAGGTTGAAACGTGCAACGATCTAATTTATATATAGTAGTCTTCTCCGCCATACTGACCATAGTATTGGGTGGATTGTTGTCTGGAACTTCAGTAGTGCTGAAGCCTTTGCAAGACAAGCAGGTAGAATTGGATACCAAAAAGAAAATTTTGGGCGCCGTGGACCCTACAAGTGTAGAAGGTAAAACTCCAGATGAGATTTTAGCTTATTATAAAGAGCGAGTAACTTCTATTGTAGTTGACATCAATGGTGAGCCAATGGAAACAGATGCAAAAGGGAATCCATTGGTAGCGGAAAAAATTGATTTCCAAAAGAATCACAACAAATTCAAAAAAGACGTAAAGTCTAGACCTTATCCGGTTTTCATGTATATGAAAGAAGATGGGTCAGGAGTAGACTCTTATATCTTCCCTATGTTTGGTGCAGGTCTTTGGGATTGGATCTCTGGATTCGTGGCCGTAGATGCTGATTTGAATACAGTCAGAGGTGTAGCGTTTGATCACAAGTCAGAGACACCTGGTTTGGGTGCAAGAATAACTGACGAACCAGTCAAAGCAAGGTTCGTAGGTAAGAAGCTATATGACCAATCAGGTGCTTTGCAATCCGTAAGCATGGTTAAAGGCGAAAAAGGAGAACCCTTAGATGATCATCATATTGATGGATTGTCTGGCGCTACATTAACTGGTAAAGGTTTGAATGCGATGTTGAAGGATTACTTTGGTTACTATGGTGCATACATTGAGAAAACTAAAAACTCAAAAGAGCCTGTGGCTGAAGTAGTAGAGCCTGTAGCAGAGGAAGAATCAGAAGAAACTGCAGAATAATTAAGGAATTGATTGGGCTTGGCCCATTTAAAATATAATACAATGAGTACAGAAACTTTGGAACAAGCGGTAGTAAAAGAGCCATCTGAGCCTTTATTGTCGAAGAGAAGGAAGAAGTTCATCACCGACCCGTTGAACGATGACAATCCAATTACCATTCAGGTACTAGGAATTTGTTCGGCCCTGGCCGTTACCGTGAAAATGGAGCCTACTTTGGTTATGTCTATAGCCGTAGTATTTGTAATCGTATTTTCTAATCTGATCATCTCTCTAATGAGAGATTTGATACCAGGTCGAGTTAGAATTATAGTGCAATTGGCTGTTATTGCTACGTTGGTAACACTTGTGAGTGAAGTACTGAAAGCTTATTTGTTCGACATGTATAAAGTGCTTGGGGCTTTTGTAGGACTGATCATAACCAACTGTATTGTGATGGGTCGTTTAGAAGCATTTGCCATGGCAAACAAGGCCTATGACTCTGTATTAGATGGATTAGGTTCTGGATTTGGATATGCATGGATTATTTTGACTGTGGCTTTCTTTAGAGAGTTGTTTGGGTCAGGTACTGTATTTGACGTGCCAGTTTATGCCACGCTTTCTGATTGGACTGGAGGTTTAGTAAACATTCAGACTAACGGATTGATGGTAGATTCCATTGGTGCCTTTATGGTACTAGGTATTTTGATCTGGATTCAAAGAACACAAAACGGATACGTAGAACACTAAGCCAACAAGCTAAAAGAGATTAGAAATGGAAGCATTTAATATATTCATAAAAAGCGCATTTATCGACAACATGGTGTTCGCATACTTCTTAGGTATGTGTTCGTTCTTGGCGGTATCTAAAAAAGTATCAACAGGACTTGGACTAGGAGCGGCAGTTATCTTTGTTTTGACTATTACTGTACCGATCAACTGGCTACTTCAGGAGTATGTGTTGAAAGAAGGTGCCTTGGTATGGCTCAATAGTAGTTTTGAAACTATCGATTTGAGTTTCTTACAATTCATTATGTTCATTGCCATTATCGCGGCGATGGTACAGCTGGTAGAAATGATTATTGAAAAAGTGTCGCCAGCATTATACGGTTCTCTAGGTATCTTTTTACCATTGATCGCAGTAAACTGTGCAATTCTAGGTGCGTCACTTTTCATGGTTCAAAGAGACTATACCATAGTAGAAGCTACAGCTTATGGTGCTGGCTCTGGTTTTGGTTGGTTCTTGGCAATTATTGCATTGGCAGCCATCAGAGAGAAGCTAAAGTATTCCAATGTTCCCAATGGTTTGAAAGGATTGGGTATCACTATGATCCTGACTGGATTGATGGGAATCGCCTTCAAATCCTTTATCGGAATTGTGCTTTAAGACAACAAAAAATTAATTTCATACAGAAAATCCAGTCTTTGAAAGAGGGCTGGATTTTTTTGTACCGATGTTTAACCTGGAATATACAATTCAGTAGTTTATAGCTATTAGGTTAATTTTCAATGATTAACGTTGATATCACTTGTTTGCAGTAAAACCCAAAATGGTAATTGTGATTTGTTCCTTTGTAAAGGAAAATCAATCTCCTTTTAACTTAATAAGCATTAACTCCAATTATGCTAATGCACAAATCGGGTTTAAAATGGAATAATCTGTGGTGCTCTAAAATCAAAATCGCGGATATTGAGTAAGCTGGAAGTAGAGAAGTCAAATGTACTAGTGGAAGCGTTGATGGGTGTACTAGGATAATACCCTAAGCGAATCTGTATAGTAGAAATGGCCAAGTTGTCATTTCTCAATCGAATTCCTCCTCCAATACCCATAAAATGATCTTTGTCAAAAAAGTCGTTTCTTATGTTTTTTGTAACTGTGTAATCAAAAAATGCAAATGTGGCCAATCTAAATTGAACTAAGTTGATCGGAGTGAACACCACGGTTTCTAATTTTATATTGAATTTTGTAGTAGCTCGTAGATAATAGTTTCTTACACCTCTAATACCTAGATCAGATTCTGTATTTAGAATGTATTCTTCATAGGGGTTTATGCTCTGGCTAAGCGTAATATCTACAAATTGCCTCAATTTGATTTGATTGATGGATATTAATGAAGTGAAATAATCAGCGCCCATTCGAATAATTCCATTTTCAAAACCATTATCTCCTACAAAACTGCCCCAGGAAGCAATTGCATTTATATATCCGAACCCTTTGACATAACCACCTCTTGCATAGTTAAACCCTAAATAGATCCTGTCATTAAATTCTGCTTGTTGATAACCTGCCACCACACCGATGGCACTACCTGTTGGAATATCTTCTGTCCTGCCATACTGAATAATGAATCGATCTTTGTAATAGTTTCTGGCACTAAGACCTAGACTAATGAGATAGGTGGTTTTATCATGATACCTATAATTCGTATCAGCAGAGACAATAGGGCGATCAAAGAAATTGGAATATTCAATTCCTGCTGAAGCAACTGCATTTGTAACAGCATCGATGCCTAGCATATTTGTTTTTATATTAGTCTTAAAGGCACGGCCCAACCAGAAGTTAGAATATTGTTCATCATATTTATAAGTGGATGTTACTTCTGAAATCGGCTCATAATTATACTCGCCATAGATATATCTGCTAAATAATGCTCCGCCAGCATATTTCATTTCTTGAGTAACAAAGTCCCGTTCGAAGTTGGCACTTACCCCATCCCGTCTGAAATGTTTTGCATAATTGAGCCTTCCATCAATGAAGGTACCTAAAATATTGGGCACCCTATAAAAGAAATCTGAACCGCCATCTCTGATATAGTCATATTCGAATTCGTGTCCAATTCCACCAATATTTGAATGACTTATGCCAAAAAGTGCATCATTGTCATTATTTGGACTTAAGAGTAAACTGTAAGGAAAGACATCTTGAGTGACAACAACTACATCTGCTTTCTTTTGATTAGAGTGCTCCAAGAGCATAATTCTTGCATCTTTAACGTACTTTAATCGGCGAATCAATCGCTCACTATCTACAAAGCTGTTGGGATTGATATGTTCGCCAGTTTTAAAAGTGAGATTTTTTCTAATAACCCAATTCTGAGTATGAATATGTATTTTGTTCCATGGCGCCACCCATTTGGATGGATTGTAAATAGTTGTGTCTTTGACTGTGGATCCGAAAATGGGAAGGGACTTGAATCCAATAGAAGAGATGGTCTCCCGTTCATATGGCATGAACCGCTGTTCGTGTAATTCTTCTGTTTTTGGTGATTCGTTGTGTACGAACATATAGTCGTACATTAAGTTAGAGAGCTTAGACTTACTCATTTTTTGCTCTACTTGTTGATAAAATTCTTGAGAGCGTTGCATATTATTTTTTCTTACATAAAAGTCAGTAGTGTCAGGGAGAATAAAAACAGTATCGACTTTAGCATAATAGGCGCTGTCATTGATAAAAACGAATCTATCCGCTTTGACTTTTATGGTATCCATTTTTGCTTTTGGCTGTGTGCCGAAAGTCCGTGTTTGTCCATGCACATGTAAGGCCGGGAGGCAGATTATCAAAATGAAAATTCGGATAAAGGGCTTCACAAAATACTCAGTTTGGTTTGCTCATGGGTCGCCATTTGATTTGCGCAAATAAAGAAAAAGATAAAAAAAGAAGACCCCTAATGCTAGAGGTCTTTCTTTAAAATTAATATTTATTTTTAACGATTATTCGTATCGTAGATTGTCTACTGGGTTTAATTTGGCTGCCCGTATGGTTTGTGAAAAGACAGTAGTTCCGCCTAAAACAGCTAAAATGAAAACACTGGTTGCAATTTCCAAAATTCCTAAGGGGCTATTGTAGAATACAATTCTTTCTAACATGAACTGAAAAAAGAAAAATGCTAATGGAATGGTGATAATCACAGCAATCAACATCAATTTTAAGAATCCTTTTGATAAAAGATGTGTGAGCTGATTAGATGATGCTCCCATGACTTTTCGTATTCCAATTTCTTTGATTTTGTTTTCCATGGTAAAGACTACCATTCCTAGCAATCCTAAACAGGAAATTGAAACGGCCAAAAAACTCAAAAACCCGAAAATTTTAATGGGTTCTTTAAGTGACTGATAAATGGCATTTAGCTTATCTTCTAAGAAGGTGAACTCATATGGCGTTAAATCATTAAGAGATTCCCAGGTTGCCTCAAATTTGTTTGCTGTTTCAAACACATTTTGAGTATGTACTTTGAGCGTAGCAATTGAAAATTTGCTTGGGTCGTAGCGGAAAAAGAAAGGCTGAATGGCTTTCATTACTGGTAAGTGATTGAAGTCATCTATCACTCCAATTACTCGTGCGGAAAGTCCGCCTCGTACCTTGAACTGTTGCCCCATGATGTTCTCCATATCCTTGCCCATAGACTTGATAAAAGTATGATTCACTATAATCTGAAATTCTTCGTCTTGATTTAGTTCTTCAACAAAGAGATGACCCTGTTCAATTTGAAAGTCCATTAATTCTAAGAAGTCATTGTTAACAAACATTTGATGTACTGCTACAGAATCAGCAAAATCATTCATTTGCACCCATACTTCATCATGAGATCGCGTCCCTGGAATGCCAGAAGAAAAAGCCAGTTTTTTTACTTCAGGAAATTTTGAGTATTCATGAGATATAATTTCAGGATCTATGTTGTGTAGTGGGAGAATGACTTTGCCTTTTTCGTCAAATCCTTTGTCATAATTCATAGAGTGTTGATACTGAGAGAACATAGCAATCGCACCAAAAATGAAAAATGTGGAAAGGCAAAACTGGAATACAGTGAGGCCATTTCTTAGTTTAGTTTTGAACAAGACGCCAGCTTTACCTCCGCCTTTTAAAGAGACAATGGCTTTCATTTTAGCGAAGTACGTGGCGGGAATTACTCCGGCAAGCAAACTGGTGAATATAGAAAAACCCAAAAAGGACAAGAAAACTTGAGGAGTGATAGTCAAGTCAATGGAATTAGCACCAGCTAACATAGCCAAGTATTCTTCTCGTATTAGTGTGAAGACATAAATAGCTCCAAAAAGCGCAATAGTTGTAATAATAAGTGTTTCAAATATGAATTGAATAAAGATGTCTCGACGACCACCACCAACTACTTTTCGCATGCCTATTTCTTTTGCTCTTTTTAGAGATCGAGCCAGGGATAAATTGGCATAGTTAAAGCATGCAGGAGTGAGAATAAGTAAAGTAAGTAATACGAAAAACGCCATCGATACTTGATCAAATGATGGTCCGATGGAGTAATTAATGTTTTCACCAGTAGCGATATTAGTTACTGGTTGTAAGTTAAGTGTGATCGTTTCATCTTCATTTGATATTTTCTGGGCTATTTGATTCAAAGGTTCACGAAGAGATTCCGGATCGCTATTTTCTTTCATAAGCAAATAGGTGTAGCTATTTGTATAAAAGCGATAGTCTTGAAATCTTTTATTCAATTGTGGTTCTAATGCATGCAATGTGTTGTAAGAAACTAATGATTGAAATTGCATGTGAGATGGGCCAGGTATGTCTTCCATCAAACCAGTAATTTGAAATATTCCTTTGTTTCCTACTTCAAGATTATTCCCAATCACATTAGTATGTCCAAAAATACGGAGTGCTGTTTTTTTCGTAAGGATGATACTAAAAGGCTGTGCCAAAGCAGTTGTAGCATTTCCTGCGATTAGTGGGAATGTGAATATTTTCAAGAACTCTGGAGGAACGTACATACCGGATATCGGGAGTGTGTTTTGATTGATTATTACATCTCCGGAGAATCCATCATTGACACCTACTACTTCTTCAATTTGATTGCTATACTCCTTCAATTGGTCATGTACCAAGGGTGCGGTAGTAGCAAATTTGTCATTTACCTGATTATTGATAACTAGTGTATTAATGGTATAGAGCCTGTCTTTGTTGAGATGGAATTGATCGAATCGCTGAATACTGTGAAACATAGTAATGCTGAGTAAACAGATGGACATACCTAGGGAAAGCCCAATAATGTTTATCGCTGAAAATGAACGATGTCTGATTAATGTTCTAAAGGATACTTTGAAGAAGTTGTACAGGAGCGCTGGTGAAAGACTACTAGCTCTGTATGATGGTGCGGCGTTGGTTTTACGAGCTTTGAGTGCGTAAGAAAGAAGTAGAGAAAGCACTTGTTTCCAAAAAATTCTATTGGCTTTGGACTTGCCGTGAGAAGCTACATTGGATAGATATATTTCTTCCATGTCGCCGTATAGATCTTCTACCATGGCGCTTCCACAGAACCAGAAAAATAGTTTTGTTGCGAGTCGAGGTGGTTGTTGAGTTTTTTGACCTTGTTTTTTCATTGTGAGGAGAGTTGAAGGTTTGATAATTGCCACAATTCGTTACGAAGCGACTTCATGTCCGACAATGCTTGCTTGGCTGACGCGGTCAAATGGAAAAAACGCTTTCGCCGTCCTCCCCTTTCTTGAGTGGGTTCACCCATAAAGGAGGTGAGAAATCCCTTTTCTTCTAATCTTGTGATAGTGGAGTGAAGTGCTCCAATGCTTATTTTTCTTCCTGATCGTTGTTGGATGTCTTCCAATACAGCGACGCCATAGGCTTCATCTCCTAATACTGCAATCGTTAGAAGAACTAATTCTTCGAATTCGCCAATATGTCCCTTCATTTGTATGAGTTTTTGATTTTCAATTACTACATACGAAGGTAATAGATATTAGTTTCTATTTTTAAGAAGATATATGAATTTGTGTACGGAAGTCTAAAATTAGCAGTATTTATTGCTCAAGCCTGAGGACCACTCCACCTGAAAATTCACCATGAACTATAGGAACGTAGAAGGAGCTGCCACCTCCACAGCCACCAGTTCCACACATGATTCCTACGCCACTGAATAGCATAGGCATGAACATTTTAGCTTGAATTTTTAATCCTATTTTATCAGTCACAAAATATTTTAAACCAAGTCCAGCACCCATGGAAAAACGCGTAGCATTGTCAAGACTGTGCCCTCCAGGCACCAGATCTCCGGGCTTGTAGGCCGATATACCTAAGCTCAACGCTCCATATGGTACAAATTGCTCATTTCCTCCCAAGATTTTCTCAACCCCTAAATGGTAGTGTTCTAAAATGAGGCTGAAATTATAGAGCTGAGTTTCAACCGGTCTATAATAGAGTAGTCGTCCCGAAGTGTTATTCCTATTATAAAGAAATTGAATTTGCATACCGTCTCCCATGTCATACCCCAGCGTACCTCCAAATACTTGTCCATCGTAAACATCGATTTCTCCATCGTAATAGTTGGCTTTACCACTCACCATATAACCACCGTATCCTGAAAGTTCGATCGCTTGCCCATAAAGATTAGAAAAGAAGGCACCAGCTAAGAGAATTGTTAAAAAGTATTGTTTCATGTCAAAAGTGTAAGTAGTGAGTATTCTATTTAGACAGAAGTTAGCAACAATATTTGAACAGTTACAGGATCATATTGAAAAATTAAGGTTAACTTAATTCGTTATCCAAATTATGGTTAAAAATCATCATGAATATGAGGTTAAGATATTATTTCACTCTGTTTTGTTTCTTCCTTATTGGCCAGGTTATGGCACAAGACCGACTCAAGGTGGCAGGCCTTATCTTGCAGGAGAGTCATTCTTGGCTCCAGCTGCAGGGATGAAAGTGACAATTCCACAGAATTGGAAGGGGTTTTACCCTCATAACAGCGAAATTTTTACTATGGCTAACGATACATCAGTGGATATTACTTGTATGTATTTCGCCAATCAAACCACTCTTAAAAAATTAGCTTCCAATTGGAAAAAAGGTTTCCCTCTGGCTCAAGGTCTTTCAATAGAATTGGATGGTGGCACATCAAAGAAAGGAGATATATTATCCGCCAAGATAATAGTGGCTGGAAATGATATGGTAGAAGGATTTTTACAAGCAAGGTGTGGGGAGTATGAGTATTGTATAACAGCCATGGTCTTTGGTCAAAAAACAGAAATGATCAATTACTATGGTAAATTGGAATCAGTCATTTCTGAGATAGAATTCGTGAAACCAATTCCGATTAGCGAGTTAGATGTTTTTGATTGGCAAAAAGAACTTACAGGCAAATATTTGTTTTCTTATGATAGAGATAAAGCTTCTAAAAAGGAAGGTCAAATTTGGTTAAACCTAGATGGAACTTTTAAAAGTAAGATGAAGAGTACTGGGATGTTTAAAGAACAAACAGGAAAATACAAAGGAACCAAAAAGGGTTCTTATTTGATATATAATGAGAAAAATGGAGAGCCCGCTAAATTAGTATTACTCTTTTCTAAATTGCCTGAAGTCACTTTGCCTTTAGAAAAGCGAGATAATCAATTTTACATCAATGGCCAAGTATTTTATTTCAGCTATCAATAATTCTGAGGTATAGATTCATTTAAGACACACATAATATGAAAAGTGCGATATTAATACTATTAGCCATGTTGACAAGTTTGTCAACACAAGCTCAGCAGGTTAACGAAGAAAATGATGTGTTCAGATCCACTTTTGGTAAGGCCAGAAAAACTGTCGTCAAGGAATTGATACCACTTGATAAAATGAAAGGTGAAAGCTTTAATAAAATTTACGATGAATATGCAAGTGTTCAAAAAAACTTGGCCAAAGAGAAGTACGCACTTTTGAATAATTATGTCGAAAGTTATTATGACATCGACAATGAAAAAGCTGGAACATTAATGAAAAAAGCGTTGTCAATTAGGAAGCAGGAAACTAAAATGATGACAAAATACTATAAGAAGATGAGTAAAGCATGTGGGGCCAAAGTGGCTGCACAGTTCTATCAAATTGAAAATTATTTCAATAGTACAATAGCTTTAGTTATTACAGAAAACCTTCCATTCATAGGAGAAATCGAATAACCAAAATCCCTATTTGCTTATTGGTCTATAAATCATCACTTTGCCCTTAGTAACGTGGTTTAGGTTGAAATTGCTCACGCCTACTTTCTTACCCCAGTCACTGGTGTTTTGATGTGCCATTTCAAAATCGCCTGGGCCATTAATTTTATAAACAATAGCGGTATGCTGGCCCATCGAAGAGGAATAAGTTGTATTTCCATCGGTCCATTTCATTTGCACATTTTCAAATTGGATCAGATCGCCAGGTAGGATTTCTTCTTTTTTGAGATTGAGCCTTCTGCCATAAATGGTTACAGTTTTCATAGAGCTTCTATCAAAATAAGCACCCGAATAGGAAAGTGCACCTGCGGCCAAATCCCAACATTCTCCGCGTGCCACTTTTGTTCCCATCACACTATCTACATAAGTGATGATTTTGGCGTTGAGCTCTGGAAGTTCCGGCTTGAAACTAAAGGATGAAAGTGCTACAAATAAGAAAATTTTTTTCCACAACATATTAATTGTCTTTGAGTCTTAGTACTTACGCATAACTCCTTCTTTAGATTCCCCCAGTTGATTCATTCTCCTTTACAAAGAGAGGGGCAGGTATATAATTAGCTTCCAAACGAATAGAAAGGCAAAGAAAACCCAATGAGAATTTTCCACCTTTCCCAGAGCATATCAGTTGTTGCATTTTTATCTATACCTGAATCGGGATTATTTTCTCCCGGAATTCTGGCTATTCTCCCCACAGCCTGTGTTCCTCTGGAGTACACTGCGCCAATGGTAAAATTCATTTTCCTTAATTCTAATGAGAAACCACCACCATAATGATATATATCTGCAGAAAACAAGTTATTGTCGAATCCATCTGTTTCTTCAAAAGCATCTCCTTCAAATGTGCGAACCAAAGATGAAAAATCAGTGGAAAAGCTGGTATACGCATTCACTTTTTTACTCAGATACCATTCCACTCCAATCCCATAATTGATTACTGATTTTCTTTTGTCGACGTATCGATTTAGAATCACAGTACCATCTTCTGGTGCTTGCCTTTCAAAGGGAGTAGGAACAAGGGCATAATGCGCATCTACTTTATCAAACCATTCTCCACTTAAGCTAATCACATTTTTTCCAATATTGATTCCAACTCCTAATGCAGCAGACATCGGTGCCTTGTGAGTAGCACTTTGTGCATCACCCCACCCAATTTCTGCTAAATTGGAATGATCTGACGAACTATTATTATAGTTGGTGAGAATTTGTCTGTAATAGGTGTCGCCTTTGCCATTTAGCGAAGCTTTTGGAGTCGTATATGTCAAACCAATCTCAAGGAGCCTGCTACTATAATTCAATCCTATCTTGGCGACATACCCATAACTAGTAATACTCCTGTCCCTTGTCATTTCATAAGTAACGACTTCACATTCTATACAGCCACTTCCATCTTCTTTAGCTACTATATTTTGCGAATATTTAGCAGACATACTATGAATGGCTAGAAACTGCGAAAGTCCAACAGTCCATTTTTTCTTATCATCTAATGGAATGGCCCAAGTAAGTCCCATCCATTCTTCCGTTATTCTTTTGTTCCAATTGACATCCGATAGGTAAGTCTCTTCTCCTATCCAGGCATCGTTGAAGTCTAGAGTTTCAACTTGTGAAAGATTCAAGGTGTAGTCCATATTAGTTCTTGACAAAAACCCATAGGCAAATTTATGACCATGAAAAAAGCTTAAAAATTCTACCGAATCCAAATTAAAAGATCCGGCTGCTAAAGTTGGGGCGGAACCAAAAACTGAAGATCCTAAATCAGCTTGTCCTACACCATCTTTTACTTTTAGTGATACGTTTTGGTAAGCCTTTGCACTAATCAAAAAGGTTGGGTCATCTTGCAGTGCTAGCCGAGCAGGGTTGTAATACATAGCTCCCAAATCGTCGACACTGCCGACTACCGATCCAGACATCAGCGTGGACTTGTTACCATATTGTTCAGTCCAATAGTGAGCGTCTTGAGCGAAGCTGAAATGGACAATAAAAAAAAGTGATAGTAGAAGGAAGAATCGCATATTGAGAGGCATACTATTTTTAAGTTTATTAAGTTAAAAATAGTAAAATAAAGCCATTACAAACCCTTTTTTCTAAAAGAAGAACCCAAAATCGAAGGAGATCAAATTCTCTTCAGGAGAGAAAGCGTAAGATAGTGATGCGGCTGCTTTGCTAAGGGGCGCTACCCAAATTCCAAACCCTGCCGATCGATGCCAAATGCTGGATGGAACATCTGTCCAGACTTTACCTATATCATAGAATCCATGTATGCCGAATTTTCCAGGAAATAGGATAGAAGAGAAGTCCAACAATTTGATACGCATGTCAACATTTTGGTAAAAAGTAGTACGACCATAGAATCGGGTTTTTCTATACCCTCTTAAGTTGCTTCTTCCACCAAGTGTGTTTGCATTATAAAACTCATCATGAACAAATTTTCCAAAATTATGTGCGTAACCAGTTCGTGAGGCTAATGTTACAATAGCAGGAAACTGAAAGCTATAATAAAGGGCCAAATTAGAATGAAAATGAGTGAAGTCGTTAGCATTCTTGCTTAACCCTTGATAACTCGATACTTCGTTATCCCAATATAGACCTTGAGTAGGCAAGAGTTTTTCATCACGAGTATCAAACTCCAATGTGGTAAAAAAACCACCGTAATACCTTCTGTCATTAAACAATACATCTGTAGGGAATTCATTAAAGCCTGGTGATGTGATATAAGTATTTTCTCTTTCATCTATCTCTATAGACTTTTGATGCACTCCTAAAAGAAATTTTCCAGTATTGCCTATTTTGTTATATAAGGCGAAATAGAATGAGTTGTCTTTTATCCTCAGTCTATAATAGTCTATATCCTGGCTTAGATCATACACTGACTCATTACCTATTCCGAAGAAATTGTTTACCACTGGTTGTTGAATATCTATCACCGTTTCCAAATTCCAATTGCCAATTACGTTAGTGTATTCTCCTTTGTACTCGATATTGAACGCGCCAGTAGCGACTGCCACATCAGCCAACAGTCGATGACGGGATGCAAATGGTTCTTTCCGCCACCCATGTTGGGTATATTGAAAGCCTCCTCCTAAAAATACACCGTCATCGCGGTTATATGACCCGTAAATGAGCGGGAGGAGCACGTCGTATTTAAACTCATATTTATTATAGTCGTTTATTGCAGGATTCTTGCTCAACCTGGATTTAAAAACTATAGTCATCTGTAACAATGAGTGACGACCTTTTTCGATCATAAACACGAACATTTTTAGCTGTATTTGAAGAATTATCAAAATATTCATCACTGCCTTTTCCCCCGATTATTCTGACTTTAATTTTACTTTTTGTCTCACCTAACATTTTGAAATGATCATCGTCTCCCATGCCATAGATTCTAATTTCTTTGGTATCATCAGACTGAAAAATCCTTTGATATATAATTTGCTTTGTGTGACCCTTTTTTGAGATTTTGTGAACAGTGACTTTTACCTCATCCTTAGTCAAATTCTCTACTAAGAATAGTTCTTTTTTGTCTGTGCCTGTGATGTTCACATTTTTAGCCAGACTTTCATAAAACTCCATAGCGTAATCCTCAAGATTATCTCTTCGAGCTTTCAGGGTGTGAATGGTTTTCTCTCCAGTAAGTGCATAGACATTTTCAGGCCAAAGTTTGATGGCATCTTCGATGGACTTATCTGTTAAGCTATCCTGTATCAGATGAATCATTTTTTGCCAATCTTCCCTGTCAGGCTCATTCAAGAAAATACGATCGAAAAATCGCGCATTAAAATTAAATCCTGGAGACCACCTCACTTCATCATTGAAGCCCTCGATTTTTGCCATGGCCCATCGCCTACTGGCTATTTTCGGCAGAATTCCTTCATTCATAAAAAATGCCTGGTCTCGATCTCTTGGGATAGGCCTGTACATTTTTCCTTTGTCCTTTTCGAACGTTGCCCAGCGCCATTGGTCTTCATGTCGATCCCAGTCACCTATGACCATATCAAACAATCTATTTCTAAGTACAAAATCCTGATCTACCTCGTTGTCATTGTCTTCCATCAGTTCTTCTTGAACATCCGGTGAACTGATTAAATCATCTGAAAAACCGAAGAATTTAGCATCAGACCAATTCCTGCTCGGTCGTTCCTCAAATAAGGCCAACTCATTGGCTAAAACTTCTCGGTACTCGCCAAAGGCGCCATCGTCCGGTACATATACCAAGCGTGGGTTGGTATGATAAATACCGACGGCTTCAGCCATAGGAGGAATGACATAGGCAGCGTAAGGGTGGCTCGAACTAATTTGATCTTGCACAACTCCCACAGCAAATGTTTCTTGCAACACATGTGGAAGCGCTTTTTGAGCATATTTTTCTACTGAGCGTAAGACATATTGTTTTCCGTCTTTAGCTTCAAGTCGCAGTGAGTTGGTCTGCATACCTCCTCCTCTTTTGATGACCTCCAATCCTTCCTTTTCTTCGGAGATATTAAAAATCGGGACTTCAACAGGTAAACTCCAAACATCTCTATAGTTAGCCCCCATCCACTTACGTTTGCTTTTTGAGGCCTGATATTGCAAAGAGGCGGAAGTAGTTTTTGAATTTTCTTTAAATTCATACCTTGGGTAGTTGGCATTGGAGTCAATCAGGTGTTTGAACCTATAAAGTTCAGTAGAGTAAATTTTCCCCCCATTCTCTTGTTCACTAGGAGACCAAAAATTCAAAGAAACATTGCTTCTTTTGTAGGAGACCTCGCCAAATCCGACGGTCGACCTCCCAAAGCTTAAGTATTGGCCTGTTTCTTTGAGGTATGTGGTTTTAGAACCTGACCCGCTCACCACATAGTTGACACCATCCTTTCGAATATGTTGCAACGAATGCTCATGCCCTGCTGCATATATAGTATTCGGATATTGTTGAAGTAGTACTTCTAATGAGTTGCGAATAGTCTTGTATTCAGGGTGTGGAATGTCTTGTATAGATCCGGCAGTGGCTCTATAACCAGGATAGATTGATCCGACAATTGGAATAGGAATGTATAAGTTTTTGTTTAATTCAGTTAAAGGAAAGAGATGTGCCTTAAAGGGAAATTTTCCCCCATGTGGCCCATAACTATATATTGGGTGATGAGAAGCTAAAATGACATGGTCGTTTTTATGTTTCTCTAAAAGTGAAGAAATATCAACAAGTACATCTGTTGGTTCAGTTTTGTTCAGTGGGTCACTTTCTAAAGGCTTTTCCCAGGCATGCAGGATCCATTGCATGTCAAAAACAATGAGATATAGTCCCTCGGCCAATTTAATTTCCTCAGGACCTGGTTCGGCATTTTTTGGATAAAACACCTTTTTACTGTCAAAATATTTTTTCACGAACTTTTCTTGTTCGTTGACGTGGGTCCAGCCCTCTTTTTGGCCCTTCGCCCAATCGTGATTGCCTGGTATCACAATCGTTCTACCTTGAAAATTTTTAGTAATGTCAAATTGTAATTTGAGTTTTTCTTCAGCTTCTTTTCGGTGAGGGTGACCTTGAGGTGGCAATCCTTTTGGATAAATATTGTCGCCTAAGAATATAAGAGTAGCATCTTTTCCTGCTGATGAAAGTTGATCTCTAAGGAGAGAAAGATTTTCTTTTGCGAGCGCTGGTTCACCAGCATCTCCAATTAAAAAAACCTGGTGCTTAGAGTTTGGAGATTGAGATTTTGCAAAAAAAGTCGCAAAGCCTAAGAAGATAAATATTGTGATTGACCTGAGCATCAGTTCATGTTAAACTTAAGAATGTAACCTTTATCCCCTTGTCCTTCGCTTGAGATAAAAAGGTCCCCATTGGGTGCAAAACAGATGCCTTCTGGCTGGCCTAATAATCTAGGGTCAAGTGGAATGGTGGCTTTGATTCCTCCTTTTCGATCTGTTATGATCATCAATTTACCAATTGAAGCTATGATATAAAGGTGACCATTGATGGGGTGAACAGCTATTCCTGAAGGCTTGAAATTTATTCTTTTGACCTCATACTCAAAGTCTTTATAAGATTCTAGAAAGTCTTTTATGTTTTTCTTCGAGATGTTGAATGCATTCTTTTTTTGTATTTCTTTCTCATCTAAATCAAAGTAATAAATTGACTTACCTTTTTTCTTATTCCCTTTGAGGCCTGCATCGCCCTTGCAGGCCACATAGAGTTTATCAGACAATGGATCATAGGCCAACCCTTCTACATCGTTATTCTTTTTTAGGTCAGTTTTATATTTTTTCAGTTTTTTTACTTTGCCATCTGCAGCTTCTTCAAACTTATAAATATGGCCGTTGCTTTCGACCACATAAATTTTTTCCTCATTAGAAGCGATGCCTTCATAATCTCCTGAGCCTGCAAACCGCACAGTATTATCTACTTTTCGTGTTTTGTGATTATAGAAAAAAACCTTTCCATCTTCGTCTTGTACACATGCAATTATTCCTGGCTTATAATAGGTCATGCCGGAAATTTCTTCTAGAACATAAGGAAGAAAGTATTTGGCGTCTGGTTTTTTGAGGTCATAATGGTCAAAACCTGTCGTTGTTTGGTGAAATAATGCCTCTGCTGTAGGTCGAGAGTTGTATTGACAGCCTAAAGTAAAGGTCCAGCAGACCAACAGGATGATTTTTGCTTTTGGCATGAATTCTCGATTATATTGAGTGATTGTTTAGTCTCACACTAAAATTATGAAATGCGTTTGGTATGTTACATCATTTCTAAGGAATTTGTTTCAACTCCTTTTTGTTAATTTGTAGTTTAACCGATAAATCATGGCAACAAATAATTCAATCTTGTCAAAGGTGGAAGCCTATGTTAGGGATTCTTTGAATAAAGCCCTACCTAAAAGCTTCGTGTACCATGACTTGACTCATACGGAGGAAGTGGTAAACGCTGTAGGATTGATTGCCCAAGGCGAAGGGTTAAAAGAGGAAGAAAAGGAAACAGTTGAGATAGCGGCATGGTTTCATGACATGGGACATGTGGACGATTGTGATTGCCATGAAAAAAGAAGCGCTGAAATGGCGAGAGAATTTTTGGAGAAACAGAATTTTCCAGCCGAACGAATTTCTCAAGTGGAAGGATGTATAATGGCGACTATGATGCCCCAACGCCCACTCAATCAACTTGAGGAAGTGCTTTGTGATGCGGATTTATATCACCTTTCTACGGACCAATTTGAAGCAAGGGCTACATTGTTAAGAAAGGAGTGGGAAGACATCAAAGAGGAGGAATTTAAAAATTCTTCATGGAGAAAGATTAATGCCGATTTCTTAAAAGGCCATGAATATTTTACTGTATACGCACGTACGCATTTTGAAGAAGGAAAACAAAAGAACCTGGCCATTCTAAAAGAGCAAATGGCGCAAGGGAAGAGAGAGCGAAATGCAGACCTAAAGAAAAAAATTGCGAGCCTTGAAGAGAAACTGGAAAAGGCAACGTCTAAAGATAATAAGCCGACCCGTGGTATAGAAACCATGTTTCGGACCACTTCAAAAAACCACTTGGATCTGAGTGCTATGGCTGATAATAAAGCCAACATCATGATCTCTATCAATTCAATCATTTTGTCAATCATCGTTTCTGTTTTAATAAGAAAACTGGAAGAGTACCCTCATTTTATCATCCCCACAATGATTATGACGGTTATTTGCTTAGTGACTATCGTGTTGAGCATATTGGCCACCAGGCCGAATATATCAAATGGCAAATTCACGCAAAGTGATATTAAGAACCAACGTACTAATCTGCTCTTCTTTGGCAATTTTCACAAAATGAGCTTGGAAGAATATGAGTGGGGTATGAATGAGTTGATGAAAAACAGCAATTACCTATACGGAAGTTTGATCAAGGATATTTATTACTTGGGAGCTGTGTTGGGTAAGAAATACAAAAGGCTAAGAGTTGCTTATACCGTTTTTATGTTTGGTTTTGTCGTAGCTGTGCTCTCTTTTATTGTCGCTGAGGTGTTCTTCAAGAATCAGTATATGTATTAAACTTCAGGAAATTTGCTCCCATTTCTTCACCATTGCGTAAGTATCCACTTGGGCATTATATAATTTCTCACCCTTTATAGGTTCTACCTTAATATTTCTGAGCGTTTTATCCAGCATCACTGCTTTGGTATTGTCTTGTAGCTGAAGGCCCAATATTTCTTTTACTTCTTGTTTCACTTGATCATCATAGATTGGAAACGTTACTTCTACTCTGCTCTTGAGGTTTCGCTTCATCCAATCCGCTGAACCCATGAATAGTTCATCCTTGCCATTATTATTGAACCAAAAAACTCGTGCATGTTCGAGGTATCGCCCTACAATTCTTCGCACCGTGATGTTTTCACTCATATCTTCAACTCCCGGTATCAAACAACAGATACTTCTTACAATCATCTCAATCTTGACTCCTGCGCGACTGGCTTCATAGAGCTTGTCTATCATGCCACGCTCCTCGATGTTGTTGAGTTTGATAATGATCTTACCTTCCTTTCCATTTTTCACATGGTCGACTTCTCTTTGAATGAGTTTATTGAATTCATCGACTATGTTGAATTGTGAAACAAGCAAATGCTTGAACGCCTTTGGTTGTTTTCTTTTATATAGGTACTTAAACAGCTCATCTAATTCTTGACCCATTTTATCATGACAGGTGAGCATGCCATGATCGCAATAGATGCTCGCTGTTTTTTCGTTAAGATTACCCGTTCCGAAGAAACAATATATTTTATTCAACCCCTCATCCGTTTTCTTTTTGACTAATGCTACTTTGGCGTGAACTTTTAGTCCAGGAATACTGTAAATGATTCGTATTCCTTCTTTTTGCATTTTCTCTGCCCATAGCAAATTGTTTTCTTCATCGAATCGAGCTTTTAGCTCAATGAACACGGTCACTTTTTTACCATTCTTAGCAGCGGAAATTAATGCATTTCCAATCAGAGAATCAGAAGCCATTCTATAAAAAGCCACTTTTATTTCAGCTACGTGAGGATCAATGGCTGCCTGGTTGAAAAACTGAAGAATATAGTTGTAGCTGTGATAAGGAAAGTGCAGCATTTGATCGGACTCATCAATGGCAGTGAATATGGATCTGTGTCGGTCGATCTTGTGGTTTCTTAAAGGCTCTTGTGGTTCGAATTCCAGCGATTGGCCAACAGGGTTAGGAAATTCCATAAAGTCGAAAAGACTATGGTATCTGCCGCCGGATACCAAATCATTTTCGGATAGATGAAATACATCCTGAAAATTCCCTAATAGTTCTGGGGACATGGTGCGATCATACAAAAAACGAGAGGGGACTCCCAAATTTCTCTTTTGTATCTGCTTTTGAATTTTCTCTACCAGATCGCCACTAAATTCGTCTTCAATATTCAGATCGGCGTCTTTATTCATTTTAATGCTCTTGCATTCTAATACTTCATAGTCTGGAAATACAAAGTCCAAATGCATGGCTACGATGTCATCTAAAAATATGTAATGAAATTGGAAATTTGGAGACGGGATTTTGAAGAACCGAGGTAATCTGTTTGATGGAATATTTAGAAAAGCAAACTTGATACCTTGTGAATAATTGTTTTTCAGCTTGAGTGCAAAGTACAATTCCCGATTATTTAGAAACGGTTCTCTTATAGCCAAATCAAAGTGATACGGCTGTAAAAAGGAAAGCACTTTAGTCTTGAAGTAATAGAGGCAGGCCGCTCTTTGATCTTCATTGAGTTGGCTGGGGTCCAAAATGAAAACGCCATTTTTCTCTAACTCCTTCAGCACGTGATTTCGAAGCGTATTGCCATATTCATCCAGCTGAATTTGAATTCTGTCATGAATCTTGTCGAGTAATATTTTGGGAAGGATATCCAGTGCTTTGTTGATTTTCTTTTTATCAATCTCAACTAAGCGGCGAATATTGGCTACCCGAACCCTGAAAAATTCGTCTTGGTTTGAAGAATAAATGGCCAAAAATCGAAGTCTTTCAAAAAGTGGTACTTCGCTGCTTTGCGCCTCTTGTAAGACACGATAATTGAAGGTGAGCCAACTTAAATCTCTGTTGAAATAAGTGTTAACAACTTCCTGTTTTTCTTGTTCGGTATTCTGATTTGCTTCCAATGCCTTTTCCAATTGAGTAAGAAATATAAGTCAAACGGAATTCAATTCCTTTGAGATGACTGTGATATCTATGTTAATTCTATGGAAATGTATTTTCATCTAAATGAAACTAAAAAATATGCGCTCTCGTTCGCAATTAGGAGCTTTAACAATAACTATGGACGCGGAACTAGACCGGTGCGATATGGGATTGGAATTCCCTTTTGAATGTAAATTGAGCCTTGCTAATTTAATAGGGTATTGGGGGATGAGAATAAATGACCCAAACGCTCACCTGGCTTCTACAGCTAAAGTTATCATGGAGCAAGTGAGTCAAGCACCCGAGCTTCTTGCGCCTATAGTAGACCTTGAAATTCTTGATAAACATAGAGAAACCGTTGATCTTCTAATGACGGCTATATTTTCGCCATTTGTTGAAGAAGAAGAAATGGTGTCTGCCATGGCCCCCTTCAAAAAACAGGATGTTCATTCTACTAAAGGTTATAGAGACTTGATGACTCAGGCCGGATCTTATGAAGCATTACTAGACCCGGAGGAAATGGCTCAAATCATGCTACATAAGACAATGGCGGCCTATTTTGCCATTATGCAGGTCTATTATGGACTAACTATAGAACTGAATAAGGATATCATCTATACACTATCCGATCAGCGCACTGGTCTCAAGCGATATTTCAAAATTCAAATAAATCCAAAATTCTGTGAAATTGTTCTTCATGGTGATTTGCCTGAGTTGACAGAAGATGATTTAAAGTATCTAACAGATCACGTAGAAGACGTGGATGTCTGGATGGAAAAATTGCCAACTGAATTATTTGAGTTTCAGGGGCTGATAGTTTTCAAATTGACCGAGGTGACCAAAGATCAGGTGCTTTCTCGTATGAAAGAGAATCTACTAGAAAAGGATAGCATCACTGAAGAAAAGAGTTTTGATGATTTGGAACAGAAATTCAGATCACTGCTTCAACTCTCAGATCTTCGATTGGGCATATCAGCATATCAAAAAAGTAAAAACAAGTTTTTCAATTTTGGACGAAATACAAGGCGAAGCATACTCATTGGAGATCATGATAAAATAGAATGTCCTCATGCAACAGCCAACTTGTTTGAGAGATTTGCAGCGAAAGCAGAGCCCATGGTGGTAGAAGACATGTCAGCATGTTGCATGCCATTGGAACCACAATCGGAAGCACTCCAAGAGAGTGGAGTTCAAAACCTCATTCTTAATCCATTATTTTATAATGATGAATTTGTCGGTTTGTTGGAATTGGCGTCTCCAAACAAGGGAGACCTTAATACACTGACACTGACAAAAATCAGAGAAGTATTACCTCTATTTGCGATAGCTGTCAAGCGAAGTTCAGAAGAATTAGAGAATACCATTCAGAGCCTCATCAAAGAAAAATATACTTCGATTCACCCGACAGTAGAGTGGAAGTTCAATGATGCAGCTCATCAGATGTTGGATCAAATAGCCCAGCAAAAAAATACTGTTGCACCACAAATCGTATTTAACGATGTGTACCCTTTGTATGCTGCTTCTGATATTAGAAACTCTTCTGTCGAAAGACATGAATGTATATACAAAGATCTCAACCGTCAGCTTCAATTGGCAAAAGAGGTTCTGGGAAAAGCCATGGAATTGACCAATTTGCCAATTTTGGATGAGACTATTTTCCGTTTGCAAAGTTTCAAAACAAAGATCAAAAACAAGTTGGTGACTGGCGATGAGTCTATCATTCTGGAATTTTTACAAAAAGAAGTTGAGCCAATCATTAAAAACATAGAATCGAATCATGCTCAAGACAAAGTGTTTTCTAAAGCTTATTGGGAAGCGTTGGATCCCACAATAGGGGTGGTATATGAACATAGAAAGCATTTCGAAGATAGTTTGACCGCCATCAATAATGCAATTGGAAGTATTTTAGATGAAGAGGAGAAATCTGCACAGAAGATGTTTCCGCATTATTTCGAAAAGTACAAAACGGATGGAGTAGAGCACAATATCTATATAGGTGCTTCTATGGTTGAGCACTTAGATTTTGATGAAGTCTACCTTAGAAATTTAAGGTTGTGGCAATTGGTAGTTACCGCAGAAATTGCCAATCGAACAGCCACTATGGTCAAAGACTTAGCCAAGCCATTGGAAACCACTCACCTTATTTTGGTTCATTCTAACCCATTGTCTATTCGATTTAGGCAAGAGGAAAAAAAATTTGATGTAGACGGTGCGTATAATATTCGATATGAAATAACCAAGAAACGAATAGATAAGGCGCTTGTGAAAGATTCCGACGAACGAATAACACAACCAGGAAAAATTGCCATCATATATTCTCAGGAAAAAGAGGCTGATGAATATTTGAAATACATCGATTATCTAAAGAGCAAGGATCTATTGACTGGAAATATCGAGAAGTTGGAACTGGAGGAATTACAAGGAGTAAGTGGCCTAAAGGCACTAAGAATAGCTGTGAACACAGGCTCCACATCCATCATGGACGAAGTAAAGAAATTGCTGGAAGTAGCATAAAAAATCCCACTTCTCATTCCTGATAATTATTTGGAAGGAGAAGTGGGATTAATATTTTTTAGAATGGACTTTTATTAAGCCTCGTTTTCCTCTTTCTTATTTGTGTTTCTGAAGTCGATAAATGAGACGGCGGCAGCAAAACTTGCCAATACAATAACAATATTCACAAACAAATCAACTCCTGAAGTAACTGCTGGATTAAACATAATCTTAGTTCTTTTTAATTAACATGGCGAAGTTAAGTAAGAATACAATTAACTCAAAAGTTCCTTGTATCTATAGCAATCTGTGGTGTGATCGTTGATTAGACCGGTGGCTTGCATGTGGGCGTACATGATGGTACTCCCAACAAATTTGAATCCTCTTTTTTTTAGATCATTACTCAACTTGTCGGATTCAGGACTCGTAGCAGGAACTTGATTTTTAGTGGACCAATGACCAACAATAGTCTTGTCACCAACAAATGACCAAATGTATTTTGAAAAGGAGCCAAATTCTTTTTGAACCTCAATAAACCTGATCGCATTATTTACAGCTGCTCGAATTTTCTGCTGATTACGAATAATGCCAGGATTCGATATCAATGCTTGGATATCTTCTTCACTATAATTAGCTACTTTGTTGACATCGAAATTAGCGAATGCCGCTCGATACCCTTCTCTTTTTTTCAAAACAGTACTCCAACTGAGTCCGGCTTGTGAACTTTCTAAAATCAAAAATTCGAAATGCACTTGATCGTCATGGATAGGCACTCCCCATTCTTCATCGTGATATTGTTCATAGGCTTCAAAATGCCCTAAGGCCCACTCACATTTTGTTTTACTCATGTTGTTTAGATTATTTCAAATAAAAATACGGCGTTGTGCACCAATTTGGCTAATTTTCAACGTTCATTTTTCATTAGAAAAGTAAAATTGACCCTTGCAAACACGCACCAAATCTCTATTTGTTTCTCTGATTTTTTGTCTTACCTTAATTCCGTTAAGCGGTACATTAAACGCGCAGCCTAGCGGAGAAGATTGGTTGGACATGAAAAGTCTGGATATCCAACCTCATCTTCCTAAATATTTACTTTCAAGAAAATCAGTTGTTTTGGTATCTGTCCCTAGATCCAAAAACGACCCAAACCTTAGAGCTGACTGGAAACTCCTTTCTAGAACAGTGCACAAGGCATTCAAAAAAATGAAAATCGATGCGGTGGCCTATTACTACCTGGACGACATGTTTGCTAGCCCTGATGCCAATGAGTCTTTCGCCAAGGAAATGGAAAAACGCGAGATCAAATACATCATAGTACTTGAGCAATCTGCGTCCAATCTTGCAGGGGTAGAGTCGTATCGGATATCTATCAGCGGGTTTAATGACAAACCCTCATTTATCTCTGAAAGGCAGAAAGCTTGGCAGACCCAAGGGCCTGATTTAGAGGTGCTCTTAAGTGAAATGAGAAAGGATGTGATCCGAGCAGAAATGGAAAGGGAAAATTATCTGATCCCAGATATTCCAGAGTTCTTCACTGACGCCAAAATTCTCAAGGGCAAAAGAATACCTACTTATGCCATGGATCTAAAGGTGGATAAATTGGTAGTTCCCAGGTTTCAGAAATATATCATGGAAGATAGCTCGGCCCTTGATGCCGTTGCGTTGAGCAAAATAGCAGCATACAATGCTGAGGTTGAACGAAAGAATAAGAGGCTAGAAGAGATCATGCTAGATTATCCGTTGGGTTATGAATTTTCGGAAACTTCTTCGGATATTGATATTTACAATCAAGGACATCAATTTGTGTTGTTGATGATGCAAGGTTCAGGTAAGACCATTAAGGAAATGTTGAATTATGAAATTGAGCCTTATGAAACCGACTATGTGACAATTCGCGCGGGAAGTACACTTAATACTTTGCCAGTGGATGCAGTAGTTTATAAATATTATGTCAAGCATGTCTATACTCAAGATGCCTACTTGGGATCCCGATGGGATGCTGATTTGACTTGGGAACAGGCGCTTCAAAATTTTATCTTCCACATGAAGGATATTTTGAAAGTTCAATAGCTACCCTCAATGATTCAAATCATCTGAAAATTTGTTAATGAAGAGGATTAAAGGCTATATTAGCTTAATAAATAAGGCGTTACTGATAAGAATGAAATTTAATTGTGCCATACTAATATTTGTCTGTTTCCTATCCCTACCCTTGATGGCTCAGGAAGGACCTTTCCAACTCAGTGAAGGTGACAAAGCACTAAACTTTCAGGGCATAGACCAGAATGGAAAGTCATTTGAATTTTATGAAGCATTAGATAAAGGACCGGTAGTACTTATGTTTTACCGTGGCTTCTGGTGTCCACATTGCAACAAACAACTTTCGCAAATGGAAGACTCACTCAGCTTTATTACCGAAAAAGGGGGTATCGTGGTTGCAGTAACACCTGAAAAACCGGAAAGTATTGCTAAGACAGTAGATAAAACCGGTGCCTCATTCAAGATCATTCATGATAAAGACTTGTCCATCATGAACACTTATCACGTGGCTTTCAAGATGGAAGAGGTATTATTAAAAAAGTATAAAAAATGGGGGATTGACCTGGATGCAGCTAATGGAGACAATGGGCCGAATTTGCCTGTTCCTGCTACCTATATCATTGGCCAGGATAAAAAAATCATGTACGCATTCTTTGATCCCGACTATAAGAAACGAGCAACCGTAGGTAAAATCTTACAGAATCTATAAGTTTGAAGTATTATGCTAACACCACTACAAATAAAGAAACTCAGTCATTTTTTCAACATCCTAGATTTTGATAAAAATGGATCTATCGAAGCTGACGATTTTGAAGCAATCGGCGAGAACCTGGCCATCATTCGAGACATTGATTTAGATACTCCAGAGTATGAAGTTGTCATGGCAATGACGAATGGTATCTGGGATAAATTAACTCCATATGTTGAAAATGGTGAAGGAACAGAACAGCAGTGGTTACAGTTTATGACTGTTTTGTTAGACCCTAAAAACATTGAAACTTATAAACAGTACTTGAATAATTTTGTGACGACAATTTTCAAGATGTTTGACATCAATGATGATGGATACATTTCTCAAACGGAATATATTGATTTGTTTATTGGTATGCGGATTGAAGTTCGTTTTGCGCCAAAGGCATTTAGAAATTTAGACACGAACCAAGATGGTCGTTTGTCAAAAGAAGAAATGATTCGATCTGTGGATCAATTTATGAGAAGTGACAACCCCAATGCAGCAGGCAACTGGTTATTTGGTGGATGGGAAGAAAGCAAGGTTTAATTTAGAATCCATCATCTTCGTCCTCATCTAATTCTTCGAACGTATTATAATCTTCTTCTACAGGCTCCTCTTGTAGAGGGTCTGTTCCCTCTTCAATAGTCTCATAGCTGTCTTCTTCCAGATGGGTTTCTTCAGGGTATTCCAGACTATAGGCTTCATTGATTCCATAGTATCTGTTTCTAAAGTCATTCACGAACTTTAGTACTTCGAACTCATCACCTACAACGGTGGTATACTCACCCAATCCTGCACTGGAAACAGTCGAATTTTCACTTACGAAGTTATTGAAATCGGTATTGGAAGAAAACATCATCAATCGACCATGTTCATAACTGAAGAAGTACCAAGTAGAGGGTGCGATTTGTAGAAACAAATGAACGATATCATCTCCATCATCAGACTTCTTTATTTCTAAGAATCCATCTGAGAGCGCATTTATGTCTGTTTGCAAAATATGAGACAACCCTAATTTGGATGTGTTGTAAAAAGCTCGATGTCTGTGAGACCACGATAAGTTAACATTAGAAATAAATAGTGTTTTAGTGAGCTTTGGTGAGCTTTCCACTAAAGCCATGTACTCATTCATAGAGTTGTTTTCATAATTCTTTGTAGCAGGGTCGCCAATCATGTCTGCTAGCTTGTACATCACTTCTATGCTATTGCTATGTGCTACATCGGGACCAATTTGAGCTACAACATCTGTGATGTCATTAGTCATGGCAGTGATGACTGTAGGATGCAATTTCATGTTTAAAGCCAGCATGGCGTCCATGAAGTATGAATTGGAATCTGGTTTAGCAATTCCTATAGCTGTGGCTTCCATCGAAAACTCAGGAATATTTTTAATTAGATCGACGGACCCTTCAAATAGCAGCTGACGTGACTTATCATTATAAATAAAACTCCTTCCGGAATAAGATTCATTCGTTGTCTTCAAAGGATCTTCTATTCTGAACTCTGACAAAGAATCTGTATAAGTGAACAATCCTCCTGCTTTAAATATGTATTCATCAGCAGCACGAATTTTATCATGCACATAAGCCATGTAAACATCATACGTTACACTGTTGTACAATAGCCCAGCTACGATTGGCTGTCCTGTTGTCGTAGTGGCGGTATCTATATCTATGATTACTTCATCTTGCCCTTCTGGAACATTGTAGTTGATCCAATAGTCGAATTCGCCTAAACTGGTAATGTTTGGTCGTACTTGCCCTTCCATTTCCAAGTTTTTTCTGTCAGCGTACATCGTGACATCACCAGCAAAGAAAAACCCAGGTGATGGCTGAACCTTTTGCGACTCTAGTACTGTTCCGCCAGAAACGGTCATACTATCATATTCATTTCTTCCGACCTGAAACCCTTTGAGTTCAAAACTATCAAATTTGATCGCGAACGTATCTTGCGCAGCATTGACTAATTCGTAGGTGGCATAGCCTTCAAACTTCTTACTAGATATGATCGTGATATTACCGTCGAATAAATGGTGATAACCATTCAGTGTGTCTATTTTGAGTTTAGCATTTTCAAATGTCCTCAAAACGGCGTTTTCATAAATTGTGGTTTCATTATTATCGGGAGTGATCTCAGCATCAGCTACTTTGATATAAGGAATTCCCTGCACATTAAGCTCATATGTGTTGATGTCATAAATAGCGTTGGTAGCATTGAAAGCTAAAGAGTCCAATTCCTCACGTGTGGTATAGAAATAAGAAGACATGATATCTACTTCATCAGGTTTTACCATAGCGATACGGTCCGAATCCAAATACCATGTGGCTTCAGTTATAGATGTTTTCATTTGTGCATAGGGATAATCTATCGCGGCTACACCTTCCTGCTCAGGCCTTACAGTTGCTATGTTCTCGAACAAATCAAAATTGAGTGCAATGTCATCGCCTTTCATTGCTGGCTTTTCTGGGTTATCCGTAAGGATCTCAAACTCTGCATGTCTTCCGGAGTATTCGGTTTGACTAAAATGGAATTCGTCAGAAATAGATTTTGACCCTCGGGATAGCATAGTGCCGGACCCATAGACACCTCCTGCGGTTATGTTCGCCTTTCCATCCAAAGATGCAGTAGCATTATAAAATTGGAATGGCTCATTTCTATTGGCAATGTACATGCTGTCTTTAAGTGGTTTCCACAGCATTTTATAATCCGCTAATACAGCTTCTGGGTATGATGCCAAATCCATTTTACCTTCGCGAATGACTCCTTCCTGACCTACCGCAGAAACGGAATCCATGTAGAAAATAAAATCATCAGAATTCACAGTTGTGGTTCGATAATCGATGCGCCCATCAGCTCTTAATCCATCGGCAGATAATGTCAAACTATCATAAAGCACACCTTCTCCTTTGTATAAAGGATACCCTTCTGCTGGAATAATGTGTTCAAAACCTAAAGATCGATCGGGCATAATCACTAGATTTTCTTCAATTGGTGGAATAATTCCTCCTGTGATGAAAGTTCCTTTGAAAGCAATGCCATCTGGATCATCTCTATTGATACTATCCATTTCAAATGGAGGAACTACAAAGTAGATGGACTTGTCATAGGCTCCATCCAAAATACCTGGACTGTCGAAGTAGACGATAGCCTCGGAGTCTGATACAAAGAAAGGATATTGTGCAAAATTTCTTACCCCGGCCTTATTCTTGGGGTGGTTGATATACAAAGTGCCCGAGGTCTGCGTCAGATGATTGTTCAGTGACGTTTTTTCCTCATCTTCTCCGTCATGAAAATCGACCTGAATCCTCATCGAATCAATCACAGGCATTTCAATCAGGTACTCATCATAATTAAAGAAGAACTCTTTGCCTTGATAGCTGAAGTCTCCGGCATTTACACCTCCACTAAATTTCATGTTTTTGTCTTGAAGCAACGTGATCCTGGTGGAATCTGGTGTGATACGTACATCCTCGTCGGGCGTAACCACAATTTTACTCACTCCCTGAACTTCCATTTCTCCGGTTTCAAAATTCAATATTGCATTTGCACCTGGAGGGTTAAGAGAAGAAATCAGAATATTATCAAAATCTTTTTGACGGGTGTAGGCCATCACATAGTGGAAGGCCTTTCTCAGTACTTTGATTTGTAAATTTTCTTCATCAAACAGGATGTAATTGTTTTGCTTTAAGAAGATCATGGCCGATTGTGCTAGCTCAGGCTTAAGTCCAAAGTGTTCTTGCATTTCCAATAAATTGTACTCTGAACTTTGAACTAATCGAGCAAATTCTACAACTGCCCGCAAAGGATGAAATTCATACATACCTGTCATCTTTTTGTATCGAAGAGGATTGAAATATTCTTCTGATTCAAATAGAGCAGGCACTCGATTTTTGGCATTTAAAATTGAAATACTAACGCTGTCCGATTCGAGCATCCATTGAAGCAGATCAGCTTTGAATTCTAGTTTGAAGAATGAAGAGTAATAGTAGGTGTTTTTGTAAGCACCCCGATCTTTGAGCAATGTGAGTTTGGAAATGGCTTGATCATAATCAAAACGAACTACATGGTGGTAAATAGAGTCTTCACCGTGATGTAGCACAAAAGCAGCTTTGTTTGATAGAATAAGGGAGTCTTTAAAAATGTATTCTTCAGCTTCTACTTTGAAAGACCTTCCTTTGCCTGTTCCCTCTACTACAGAAGGGTTTTTTGAAACCGAAGTGCCAAATTTTCTTGCCCCTTTCATGGCAAATCCACCCTTGTATTTAAGATGGTCGTCCGGAAGATTCAACTCCAAATCTGAGTAATGAGAAATGAATTGCGGGAACAATTTTTCTTCATGTTCCAGCCGCTTTCCGCTTTTGAATGAGAAAGCTCCAGGTGCTTCCCCGCTGAACAATGCTGGATACTTCAATTTTGCTCTAGATGTCTTTATCCTTGGTAATCTCACATTGAATGAATAGCCTTCCAAACTGACCACAGCTCCATCAGTACCTCGCAAGTCATCAGGCCAATCTACCTCCCCGGACTTGCCTACAAAAACCTGATCTTTTATAAGAAAAGTACCTGATGCATTGGTAATGGACAATGTGTCGTACGGAGTAGAGATTTTAAAATCAATCCCAGTTAATTCCAATGCTGGGCCAGCCAGTATGGGGTCTACGTCATTGTTTTGCATTTCGGCTACGTGATCTACTTTTTCAAGAGAAAAAGTTTGACGCTCTAGCACGAGTGGTTTTTTTTCTTCTTCGAAAGATTCCTCTGCAGCATCTTCACTTCCAAAACTATCCTCACTGCTGAAACTATCGTCATTGCCCCAACTGTCGTCGCTTCCCCATCCATCATCAGAGCCCCAGCTGTCATCGCTTCCCCATCCGTCGTCCGAAGCCCAGTCATCAGAACCGGTGTCTTCTTCCACATATTCTTCTTCCTGAGTATCTTCGATTTCTTCTTCAGAGATAAATTCTTCTTCCGTTATTTCTTCTGATTCTCCAGGTTCCGGCTCGGGCAATGTTTCCTCTAGGAGTACCACTTTGTATGAGCCACCCGTAGTAGATAACTTATTGTAATGAGAATGATAAAGTGCTCCTCTAGCAAAGAAGAAAGTGAGGGATTTGAAGAATTCTGAAACCTCGTCCTTGCCAAAGTGATCTACAGCGTAATGACAGATGTTTAAAATTTCAGACATCTGATCTGTACTGGTGTTTTCTTGCGTCAGCGCATATGTGATTAGGCTGAAGAAGTATTCGTGATATGGGCGAGTGCCAAATCTACGGTCTTCCATTTTGCGGCAAAGCTCAATGATTGAAGCCTTTTGATCGTCTGTGAGTTGCGAGGTCCATACATTTCGAAAATCGTAAGACACTTTTTCTGCAGGCTCAGTACCGATGCCCGAAATGTTACTCACTACATCTTCCACAAACTGATCTGGCTCAGATGAAAACCTGAAATATTGTGCTTGCGCTAATCCTGTATAAAGGGTAAAAAAAAGAAGAAAATATATACGCCTATGCCAGACCATTCAATGCTATTCTGAATCAACGGCTAAAGATAGTAAACCGATGGCGATATGCTAAGGGCTTTATCAGTATTTACTGAACATCAGCGCCGTCCAGTTATCTTTAATAACTGATTTTTCTAGCAAAAGATTATAAGTGTCTGTGCTATTTTTTATGTCTGGGATGTCTTCCTCATAGAAGCCACTTAGAAAAAGTTGTCCTCCTTTATCCAGTAGGTTGGTATAATAAGACATTTCATCTAACAACACATTTTTATTGATATTGGCAATGACCACATCATATTTCGGTTTGTTGAGTTGGAGGGTACTGATTGCACCTTTGTGGTAATCAATATTTCGAAGGTCGTTTAACTGAAAATTCTCCAGACCATTCTCCACGCACCATTGATCGATGTCAGTGGCTTCCACATAGGTAGCGCCAAGCTTTGCAGCCATGATGGCTAAAATTCCTGTGCCAGAACCCACGTCGAGTACGGACTTATTTGCAAAGTCACCATCGAGTTGAAGCTCCAACATGCCCTGTGTAGTTGCGTGGTGACCTGTGCCAAAAGACATTTTGGGAGTGATGACAATTTCGTGATCATAAGCATCCTCAGGTTCATGAAAAGTGGCTCTTACTCTACACCTACTATCGACAACAATAGGATCGTAGTTCTTTTCCCACTCTTCGTTCCAGTTTTCCTTTTCAATGGTTTCTACCTTGTATTCGATAGAGGCCAGGGACTTATACTTTTCCACCATTTCAGCTACGCCACGACTCGAATATCTCTCGGTAAGAATATAGGCGTCAATTCCTTTTTCAGTTTCTTCAAAAGTATCAAAGCCCATTTCTGCCAGTTCCGCCGTAAGGATGTCAGCGAATTCTTGGTTAGTTTGGAATATTATTTTGGTAAAGGTCATTTATCTATTGCAGCCGGCAAAGGAAGCATACTCGGTATAGTACACCGAAAAGTCCGCCATGTTTCTGTCTTTTTCAAAGTATATGTAAACATCAGCAAAATCTCGGTCATCCACAAAAGACCAGTGACCTACCTCATCGGCAAACAAAGAATTTTCTTCTTCGAACACGATGATGTCTGCAAAAGCTTCCGATTCATCCTCATATACTCGAAAGTGAGCAAAACGAGGGTGAGGTTCGATATATATCTTACCATAGATGTCACAAGGGTCAATTTGGGATTTCAAGGTAGGGGTACTACCCCAGCTCCATATTAACAGCGAAATTATAAATGAAATCATAACGGGAAAATGTTGCTTAATTCACTTTTAGAATGAGTTGACGATGGCTAAGAAGTCATCTGCATTCAGAGATGCTCCGCCGATGAGTCCGCCATCTACATCTGCACCTTCAAAAATTTCTTTGGCATTTGAAGGCTTACAGCTACCACCATATAAGATCGGGCATGCATCGGCAGCTTCTTGTCCAAATTTGCTGGCTAAGTGGCTCCTTAGTTCTGCATGCATTTCTTGTGCTTGTGCCGAAGTCGCCGTCTTACCTGTACCAATTGCCCAAATTGGTTCGTAAGCAATTACAATTTTAGCAAAGTCTTCTGCCGACAGGTGAAACAAGCTTTCAGTCAATTGCTGTTTTACGTAGTCATATTGTGTATCTGCCTCTCTGATTTCCAAAGGCTCTCCACAGCAGAAGATAGGCGTCAATCCATTGGCCAAAGCCAAATCCAATTTTGCCGCCAGTTGTGCGTTGGTTTCATTGAAATATTCTCTTCTTTCGCTATGACCCAGGATCACATAGTTGACGCCAGTAGATTTGATCATCTCTGCAGAAGTTTCGCCTGTGTATGCTCCTGATGCTTTGTCGCTACAGTTTTGTGCAGCTACTTCTATTCCTTTCTTTCCAACAACAGATTCTGCTAAAGATGTAAGATGAATAAATGGAGTACCCAAAACGATTTGCGCTTCTTCGTTTCCAGTGGCTTTGTCCAGCACTTCTTGTGCTAGTTTTTTGCCCGCCGCCAAGTCATTGTTCATCTTCCAGTTTCCCGCTACTATTTTCTTTCTCATTGTGTGTTTATTAATAAATGTGAATTTTCGCTGAACAAAGTTGCAATAATTATGGCATTAATTGATAATATTTCATCATTTTAGCGTATTGATTGAATTGGCCAGAATAATATTCAATCTCTACAACGCACGATCCAAAACAATTTTCTTGAATCCTTAATTTCTGATCCAATGGAAAAAAGACATACCTATGACTATGGTGTAATCGGCAATTGTGCATATACCGCTCATATCAAAACAGATACCAATATCGCTTGGATGTGCTGGCCTAGATTCGATAGCAGTTTCATTTTCGGCAATTTACTGGATGACGAAAAAGGAGGTGAGTTTTCGGCCTTGCCAGCTGAAGGTAATTATGATTCGAAACAGTATTACCTCGAAAACACCAATGTGTTGGTCACAGAAATCGCCTGTGCCACAGGGAAATATAGAGTGACGGATTTTGCTCCAAGATATTTGCAACATGGGCGTAGCTATAAACCACTCATGCTTATTAGAAAAATCGAACCTATATCCGACCACCCCAATATTAGAGTGGTGTGCGATCCTGTGGGGGACTATGGCAATATCCGACCTGAAAGAAGCTTCGGTAGTAATCACATTCGCTACACTGGTTTAGAAGCTCAAGTTCGATTGACCACAAATATTTCTTTGAGTTATCTGATGAAGGATCAGGATTTTGTGTTGAACGAAACCAAATATCTGGTACTTACTTTTGGTCCCCCAATGGAATCAGATTTAAAGGAAACAGCACAGCTATTTCTGGATCGTACTGTAAACTACTGGCACAAATGGGTGAAAACGGCCAGCATTGCCAATTTCTACCAGAAAGCGGCGATTCGCTCTGCACTTGCGCTAAAGATTCATCAGTTTGAGGATACAGGTGCTATTGTGGCCGCTACTACCACCAGCTTGCCCGAGTCTCCAGGCTCCACCCGAAACTGGGACTATAGGTTTTGCTGGATGCGCGACACTTACTACACCCTCAATGCCTTCAATCATGCGGGTCACTTTGAGGAATTAGAAAAGTATTTTCATTACATCATGAATATCACCAGTGCAGAAAACGATAGGTATCAGCCGCTTTTTGGTATTGGTGGGGAAAAAGATTTAGTAGAGATAGAAACTAACCTTAAAGGTTATAAAGGAAACCAACCTGTACGAGTTGGGAATCAGGCCTATGAGCATATACAAAATGATGTATATGGTCAGGTCCTGCTTTCTCTGTTACCGCTTTACTATGATCAAAGAATTTTGTTTACCGAAAGGTACGATTCGGGAGATTTGATTCACAAAACGCTGGGTCTGATAGAAAAAACAATGGAGCAAACCGATGCGGGGCTTTGGGAATTTAGAAACCTGAGTCAGCACCACTGTTATACCTATTTGTTTCACTGGGCAGGCAGTATGGCTGCTGAGAAAATTGCCGTTGTCCTAAAGGATGAAAAGATGGGCAAATTGGCTCAGAAGCTAGGCAAAATTGCCAAAGGCAAGATTGAAGAATGTTACAGCCCTGCTAAAAAAGGGTACAGCCAGGCGATTGGTACGGACAGGATGGATGCGAGCTGTTTGCAGCTGATCAACATGGGCTATCTGGACAATAATTCAGATCGGGCTAAAGAGCATCTTAAGGCCATGGAGAAAGACCTGAAAGCATCTAATGGACTGTTCTATAGATACAAACATCAGGATGATTTCGGTGAGCCTGAAACTACTTTCTTGATCTGTGCTTTCTGGTACGTGGAGGCTTTGGCTTGTGTGGGTCGACTGGACGAGGCCATTGAATATTTCGACAATCTGGTGGGGTATTCTAACCATGTGGGCTTACTCAGTGAGGACGTCAATGAAAAGGACGGCAGTATGTGGGGTAACTTCCCGCAAGCCTATAGTCACGTAGGTCTATTGAATGCAGCACACCGAATTGCCAAAAAATTGGATAAGCCTGATTTTAGATAATGACGAGACAACATTTCCAAAGTTTTAAAATTTGGAAATGTTAATCTTCCGAAAACCTTCCTAGTCCTATTTTCTAAAGAGAAAATACTTGCAGCAACCCTGGTGATACGACAGCAATTTCTTCAGGCACGTCGTGGAACGGGGTCCGCAAAGGGTTGTTTTTGGGCAGATCGATTTTGCTGATTTTAGCCAACGGCCCAGGTTTGTGTCCTCACGAACCTTACTTCGATTATGGCTCGTGACTCACGAGCCATGGCGAGAGTGTGTTTTTGAGTAGCATGATTTTCCTGGCTTTAGCCATAGACAATTGATAATCCCCCTAGCCCCCTTTTACTAAGGGGGAAATTATTTGTCGCACTATTTGCTGCATCTGTTTCTTTGACAACTGCTATATTTTCTGTCAGATCGCACAACGGAGAGCGAAAACTCCCTCTTGGAGAAGAGGGTTGGGGAGATTGATGGCTATCCGCAGAGTACTTGTAGATAATCCCCTAAGAATATGTAAACAGCTCAAGTTCATGTCATCACGAATATTACTTTGATTATGCCTCGTGAAGACTCGAGTCATGGCGTGTGGTGATAATACGCTGAACAGAGGTCATCGTGAATGACGAAGTCATCTTATTCGATAACCAAAGGCAAATAAACTCTAAAAGTAGTGCCCGTTCCTTCCTCACTATCCACCTCGATCTTGCCTTTGTTGAGCTCTACAAACTCGTGTATGAGCGTAAGACCAAGACCCACACCTTTTTCACCACCCGTACCCCAGCGACTACGTTCGCCTTTGAAGTCGAAGAGGTGTTGCATCTTTTCTTTGGGTATGCCGATTCCAGAGTCTTTGACGGTCAGTACTGCCATATTCAGGTCGTAAGAAAGATCTAAATCTACTCGTCCGCCTTCAGGGGTAAATTTGATGGCATTGCTAAGCAAGTTTCTGATGATCGTAGAGACGCTGTTTTTGTCGGCGGTGATGGCTACTTTTTCTTTTACTTTTTTGGTCAACGAGATCTGTTTGGCAGTGGCCAAATTCTCCATGATTTTCAAATTAGAATTGCAAAGTTCATGGAGTTTGATTTCTTCAGGTTTGTAGGGCATTCGGCCTTGTTGGCTCATGGCCCATTCCAAGAGGTTATCTAATAGAGAAGAAACTTCCTTTGTGGAAGTATCTAGCATGGTACCTAGTTTGAGTAACGCGTCATAGTCCTTACTTTCTACCAATAATTGAATCAGCTGAGAGACCCCTTGAAAATTACTAATAGGACCACGAATATCATGAGAGATGATGGAGAAGAATTTGTCTTTGGTGCGATTGACATCTTCGAGCTGATCTCTTTGTGCAGCGATGACCCTTCGCCTTTGTCGCACGATTCTGACTGCACGAGCTTTAACGCGATATACCTTAAGAAGTGCATACGTTAGGCATAGGACCAACACCAAAACTACAATCACGCTCCAAAGAACTATTTGATTGTTTCTGGCTTGCTCATTGAGTAGATCTACTTCTGTTTGCTTGAGGTCTACCTCAGCTTGTTTCTGGGATACTTCATATTCTGTGCGGAGGTCAGCCATCTTGCGGATCACCTCTTCATTATTGATACTGTCGCGATAGGTGATGTACTGGCTTTGGTAATCGTAAGCTTTTCGATAGTCACCTTGAGTTTGGTAAAGTTCAGAAAGTTTGATGCTGGCGTCTCGGATTTGTTCTTTAAGGCCTTCCTCTTCACCGATAGAGAGGGCACTGTGGGCGTAGTTTAAAGCTCTTTTTAAGTCTCCTCTTTCGGCATAGATTTCGGCGAGAGAGGTTTGGTAAGCTGCAATTGGATAGAAGTCCTGAAATTTTTCTAATAACAAAATGGCTTCAGCGATTTGAGTTTCGGCCTTAAGAAATTCACCTCTTTTTGCATAAACGAGGCCAAGATTGCCATCAGCGTATGCCTTGTATTTTCTATTATTTACTATCGTATAGTATTGACTTGATGTTTGGAAGGCGATTTCTGCTGAATCCAATTTATCGACTATTCTGAATAGCTCACCTTTGTTCAGAATTGAGCTAGCTAACCTCAATGTGTCACGTTGATTTATGTAAATCGGGATACTTTTGTCGTAATATTTAAATGCCAAAGCATAATTGCCTTGTAGTCTGTAGACGCTTGCAATCGCATTGTACGAATTAGCTTCTAAAAGTGGAGAATTTAGTTGACTGGCAAATTCAAGACTTTCAAAGTGGCTTTTAAGAGCTTCGTTTAGATTTCCAGCTAGTTTATATGCATATCCTAAACCCAGCGTACTTTGCCTAAGCCATAAGAGATTATTCTTTTTTTTCGCTATTTCCTTGGCCTTTTTCGCACAGTTAATTCGAAATTTTGGGCTTGGGTGGCTTTTACAGATTTCTAATAAGACCTCAAAGTAAGAAGAATCGTTCTTTCTTTTTGACTCGTCAAGTCTGCTAATAATGCTGTCAGCGACCAATATTTGTTGACCTTGTGTTGAGAATGAAAGAAAAAGGCCTATAAGAACATAGGCCAATATCAATATTTTCTTTTTGTATTTCATTCGGCTATGGCCAAATTTCTACTTCTGGATCAAGAGTAAACGGACTGTTAGTGTTACCCACGACATTAAATTTTATAGCAAAAAATTCATTCTCTCCAGAGGTTCCTGAAGTTGTTCCTGTCCAACTATTTGAAGATGATGGAAGTGAGCTAAATACACCAGTGTCACCAGATTCATAGAAAAAACTATCAAATGAGACTTGAGCACCAATATTTTTGTTTTTGGGTTCTATTTTGAACTGCACAGTCTTCCCACTTGTAGTTCTAATATCAAAGGTTTCACTATCTCCCGGTGTGGTGTCATGATCTCCATTGTCATCTGTGAGTACTACAGTGGTTTTTAGGTTGCTGGGTGTGATGTTTTCGGTATCTACCGTCACCACTACGTTGATATCTGCCATAAGTAATATGGTTAAGTGTTAATAAAGTTAAAAATAAAATTAATTGAGAACAGGTGGAACTCTAATATTAATCAAAGTGGAGGAGAAACACACACACTCCGCTTTGATGAAATTATGAATTAATACAAGTCTTGCTTCAGTACAATTGGAACCTAATAATGTTACATTTTAGATGAGATCTTTCGGACTCTTCCCAAATCTCTTTTTAAACTGGGCATTGAAATGGGTGACGTTGTTGATACCGATTTGCTTGGCAACCTCTGAACTGGTACTCACCGTTTTTTCCTTTAGAATTCTATGAGCGAGTTGTAGTCTCAATTCTTTGACGAGTTCAAGCGGAGTGGAATCCGTCAACCTTTTGATCATACGATAAAAGTTTCTTTCGCTCATCGCGATTTGATCAGCCAAATAGCCAATACTCAAATGGGGGTCGTCAATTTTGTCATAGATGAGTTGTTCCACCTTCTTGAGTAGCGCTTTTTCAACATCAGCTAGAGTCTCTGTGTTATTGATCAATAGTGCATCAGGGTTCGTATTATTCCAGGTGGCTTTCATAGTAAGTAGATTCTCTACTCTAAGCAGCAGTTCCTGAGGCTTAAACGGTTTGCATAGGAAGTCATTTACTCCTTGAGAAAGTACTTTGGTTTTGTCCTCTTCGGAGGTACGAGCAGATAACACCAATACAGGTGTTTTTCTGAATTTTTCGTCTTCTTTTAACCTTTCTAGCAATTCAAAACCATCAAGCCAAGGCATCATCAGGTCGGTTATGATCAAATCGATGGTTTCATTTTCAAGCAAGCGCAAGGCTTTTAGCCCGTTAGGGGCCAGAAGAACTTTGTAATTGGTTTCGATCACATCGGTAATATAAGCTCGCACTTCAGGATGATCTTCCACCACTAGTATGGTAGCTTTATTTTGATCTTCCTCATTTTTTGAAGACCCTAAATGGAAGGTCGATCTTGAATTGGCCAGTTGGTCGTCTATATCACGATACAAGGCCTGCTTTTCGTCGCTATAGCTCAAGTCGGTTAACTGATAAAGTTCCTCAGTTGTTGAAGATTGATACGGCATAGTAACCACAAAAGCGGATCCCTCATTCAGTTTACTTTCCACTTCTATTTTGGCATCATGCTGATGAATAATTTCTTGCACCAGTGCCAGGCCGATACCAAACCCTTCTTGCGCCTTGTAGTCTTTGTCCGGAGCTTGAAAATATCTTTCAAATATGAGTGGAAGCTTTTCAGCAGGAATGCCTTCTCCAGTGTCGCTGACAGATAGTTGAAGGCTTTGCCCGTCACCACTTAAGTGCATTGATATTTTGTCTCCTTCTTTTGTATGCTTCAAAGCATTGGTGATGAGGTTGAAAAGCACTTTCTCGAACTGATGCGGATCGATATGTACAATGGCTTGATCTAAATCAGGAGATTTAGTGTAGCTCCAATCTATGCCTTGCTGATCGGCGATGTCGCTAAACATCTGCTCAAAGAGTTTCAGCATCTGATCCATATCTACATATGCTTTGTGCAAAGTGAGTTTACCTTCTTCCAGCTGTATCAATTCATTGATCTCACCGGTCATATGTATGATCCGCTCACTATTGATATGAGCAGTTTTTAGCTGTTGTTCGGCTTTTCGCGTCAGATACACTTCTTTGTTTTCCAGCACCTGATTGATGCCACCTGTAATGAGAGTCAACGGACTTCTCAAATCATGAGAAATGTTGGCAAAAAACCTGGATTTTGCTGCATCCAGTTGTTGCAGACGTTCGGCTTGTTGGCGATTGATTTCAGAAAGTTTCTTATTAGCCACTAAGGCCCGATATATAACGAATGCAACACCTACTACTAGCAACAATCCGATAAGCGCTCCATAAAGCATCAGATTGGCATTTCTATTTTTTTCACTAAGTAAGTCTACTTCTATTTGTTTGTTGGACACCTCGTATTCTGTTCGAAGGTCTGCCATTTTTCGAATTGTTTCTTCGTTGTTAATGCTATCCCGATATGCAATGTATTGGCTTTGGTAGTTGAAAGCATTCTTGAAATCAGCTTGTTTTAAATACAGATCTGATAGGACGAGACTGGCATCTCTAATGGTGGCTTTGAGACCAAAATCTTTGGAGATGTCTAGGGCACTATTCGCCCACTGAAGTGCTACTTCAAAGTCATTCCTTTTCGTATAAATCTCAGCGAGCGTCAATTGATAAGCAGCGATAGGGGCTAAATTTTTAAACGCATTCAATTGCTCAATAGCAGATAAAATTTTGGATTCGGCCAGCTCAAGTTGGTCAAGTTTGCTTAACACCATTCCGGTATTTCCTTCAGCGATGGCTTGTCCGGTTTTATGGCCTGCTTGATCAAACATGGATTGCGATTCGACATAATACATCATGGCAGAATCATAGAGGTTATTCTCTCGATAAAGTTCTCCAAGATTGAGAAGAGCACTGGCCATTCTCACCAGGTCGTTTTCAGCTTTGAGTATAGCAATGCTTTTTTTGTGATAGTATTTTGAAAGGTCAAAATTGCCTTGCATTTCATAGACACCTCCCAAATCTAGATAAACAACTCCCACCCCCAGCTCTAGCCCTACATTGCTGTAATGATGGGACGCCGCGATGTAGCACTCGATTGCTTTGGTCAAATTGCCCAGATGTTTATACGCTCCGCCCATATATCGCAGCGCAAGAGCCAACTGTCGTTCATCGCCGATTTTTCCAGCCAGTTTAGCCGTTTTTTCGGCATAAAAAACCTTGTCCTTTGGTTGTATGGAGTTAAAGGCAATATCGTTTTGGATAGCGCAAATGGAAGAATCGCTAAATTCATTCTGACTTGATAGTAACTCAATCAGACTATCCGCTTCATATTGATTTTGACCCCAAGCTGGTAGGTAAAAAAAGCCTACCATGAAGTAGGCTATTAATTTGATCTTATGATTGCGTAGAGATATCAAGGTCCTTCTACTTCTACTCCTGGGTCCAATGTAAATTGGCCTTTACCAGCTACCTCAATAGTAAACTCATAATCTTCTTTGTCTTTTTGATTTCCTGATACAGTCGCCCTCCATTTGGGTGCATGTGGCATAGGGTTCAATACATTGGGGCCTTTTCCAGTCTTGTTGAAAGAGACAAAAGATACGTTTGTGGAACCGTTTTTGGCTTGGATCTCAAAAGTGACTTTTGCTCCATTATTAATCTTGGATAAAAAAGTACAGCTGTCATCAGGAGTTTGGTCAGAACCACTATTGTCATCAGTGAGTACAATGGTCTGCTTTATATTTTCTGCATTAATACGTTCTGTATCTACCGTTACGGTGACGGACACATTTTTAGGCTTAGGCATTTTCTCAAAAAATTAGTGCTAATTGTGTTCTAATATAAGGTAATTCGAATTATTTTAAAGCTTTTCTCTTAATTGTAATAAAAGTTGATCCAGATCGATAACATGGAAAATTCAATATTATGGACATCATTTGTATAGTTAAAAAATTATAGTTGCCTCGCTATAATCAACTATTTGAAACGATATCTTTGCAAGAAATTCAATGAGTATGGCACATGTATTAGTGAAGAAATTATTGCTTTTAGGACTATGTGTCATTCCTTTTTTTTCTTATTCTCAAAGCTTCAAATCTGCATTATACTCATCAAGCCTTGGAGTATATGCTATGGGTAGTATGCCTTCCTTATTGGTAGATACAGATGCGAAATGGGACATACAAATTGCGGGAGCTCAATTCAATTTTTTCAATAGTGACAATTCAGGCCAAACTTTGAAAAAAGAATTGATTTCTTCAATGTTGTCTTCAAATCCAAAAAATTTCTTTTCAGTAAAGTCAAGTAATGCTTTTGTAGAGGCTCAGTTAGCACTTCCTTCATTTAGTTATGCGCTTAATGAAAATAATGTCATAGGATTTTCTTCATCGATTAGAAGTTTTTCTTACGAGAATAATTCAGGGTTTAGTCTGTTTGAAATTATTCAACAGGTGAAAGAAAACGGAAGTTTTACCGGAGGATATTTGGATGAATTCATGACTATGATTTCAAATAACTGGTTAGAACTTGGGGTTTCTTATTCACGAAATTTTAGGCTAAATGAAGACTGGTCAGTCCAAGCGGGACTATCTACAAAGTTCCTTTCAGGTGTTGCTTCCGGCCAGATAGATCTAGGTGGTTTCGATGGCAACATTTTAAATTCAAGAGTGGAGAATTTATCGGCGAGTGTTTCATTTATATACAATGATGAGATTGACAAAATTTTAGAAAATGGCACAGGTGAGATTGACTTGTTTTCCAAGAATGGTTATTCATTAGATTTTGGTTTGTCAACTAAGTGGAAAGAAAAACTAACTGTTGCCATATCTATTTTGGATATAGGATCAATTAAATACAAAAGCTCGCAAGAAAGCAGCGTTTATGAAATTCAAAGTGAATCTGTTGACCTAGAATCATTTACTGAAATAAATTCTTTGAATCAATTGGCAGACTCAATAGACTCACAAGTTCTAGTCGAAGGAGAAGAAGTTAATTCTTTCAAAACAAAATTGCCGATGAGGATATTTCTATTTGGCAAATATGATTTGAACAAAACTTTTGGTATAGTAGGTTCGATGCAGGTGACCAGATTATCAGAAGGAATATCTCAAGATCGCCATCATTTGATTTGGGATTATAACATTTCACCGACTGTTAGAATTAGAAAAATGACCTTTTGTGTACCAATAGGCTACTCTGAGTTTGCAGGCTTTCGAACTGGTATGGGCTTACAATGGAGGTTTTTGACTATAGGATCAGACAACTTGTTATCCTATTATTTTTCAAATAGCGACACGCGCGCTATGAGTATATATTGTTCTTTTAGACTTAAAGTAGGGAGATACAATATGTAAAAATGGCTATTTCAAGTATTCAAACGTTCCATTTTCAGACTGAATAGTAGCTTTAGTGATCTCAGAAGAATCTACTCTACCAATAATCTGCGCAGCAACGCCAAAAGATTCTGAAATTTGAATTAAATCCTGAGCAATGTCTTGTGGAACATAAAGCTCCATACGATGACCCATGTTAAATACCTTGTACATTTCTTTCCAGTCGGTGCCACTTTCCTGATGGATCAGTTTAAAGAGTGGAGGAATTTCAAATAGGTTGTCTTTGATGACATGGACATTGTTTACGAAATGCAGCACTTTAGTCTGCGCCCCTCCACTACAGTGGATCATGCCATGGATTTGATCACGGAATTGTTCTAGCATCTGTTTGATGATAGGGGCGTAGGTACGCGTCGGCGACAATACGAGCTTTCCGGCATCCAAAGGCGAGCCTTCCACTTGATCCAATAAATCTTTTGAACCTGAATAGATCAAATCTGCAGGCACAGATGGGTCAAAACACTCTGGGTACATTTCCATGTATTTTTTTGCAAACACATCATGACGAGCCGAAGTCAATCCATTGCTGCCCATGCCTCCATTGTATTCGTTTTCGTAATTGGCCTGACCGTATGAGCTCAAGCCGACTATCACGTCTCCGCTTTGAATATTTTCATTGGTTATCACATCGGCTCTTTTCATTCGGCCAATGACTGTGCTGTCTACTACCACAGTTCTGACCAAATCGCCCAAGTCAGCGGTTTCACCACCTGTAGAACGAATGTCTACGCCATTGTCTCTAAGCATCTGCAGCACTTCTTCTGTTCCTTCGATTAGTGCGGTCAACACTTCACCTGGGATCAGATTTTTGTTTCTGCCGATGGTGGATGAAAGAAGGATGTTATCTACAGCACCAACACAAAGTAGATCGTCTGTATTCATGATGACTGCATCCTGCGCGATGCCCTTCCATACGGACAAATCTCCAGTTTCTTTCCAATACATATACGCCAGCGAAGATTTAGTGCCTGCGCCATCTGCATGCATGATGTTGCAATAGTCTCCATCTCCTGCCAACATATCCGGAACGATCTTACAAAAGGCATTGGGAAACACCCCTTTGTCTATATTTTTGATGGCATTGTGTACGTCTTCTTTGGAGGCCGAAACTCCACGCTGCATGTATCTTTCGTTCATCACGAATGGTATTTAATATTTGACCGCAAAGCTAATAAACTCTACCATGTCAATCGTCAACCTGAAAGGTTTTCAAACACTGTCAGGCTAGAACAGGGTAGCAAGAATCAAGATTTTTTGGAGATTTGAACATTAAGCAATGAAATGAGGCTTTTCAGCTAATAATTGAAAGGCAATTCCCAAAAGAATTTAAATTTAAGATGCATAAATTGAATAGATACAAAAGCAAACAAGCATGCTAGCGAAAATAGAAAACCTGAGTGAATACTTTTTGGCCTATGAAAAAAGTGTGGCCAACCCTGAGATCTTTTGGGAAAGAGTGGCTAACCAATTTTTTTGGCGAAAAAAATGGGATAAAGTCGTTGATTACAACTTTGAAAAGGTGGATGTAAAATGGTTTGAAAATGCCAAACTCAACATCACAGAAAATATATTGGAGCGTCACCTATATACTTTGGGAGACAAACCAGCCATTATCTGGGAGCCTAATGACCCGAATGAGAAAGGAATTACACTGACTTACAAACAACTCTTTGAGAAAGTTTGTGAGTTTTCGAATGTCTTGAAAAGCAATGGCATCGAAAAAGGGGATCGTGTGATTATCTATATGCCTATGATTCCGGAAGCTGCCATTGCTATGCTGGCTTGTGCCAGAGTGGGGGCTGTACATTCTGTGGTATTTGCGGGGTTTTCGTCTTCCGCGCTCGCTGATAGAATCAATGATTGCGAAGCCAAAATGGTTTTGACTTCTGATGGAAACTTCCGAGGAGCGAAGACTATCCCTGTGAAAGCTGTCGTAGATGAAGCTGTAGAGAAGTGTTCATCCATTGAGAGGGTAATTGTAGCACAGCGAACAAGGACAGAAGTGACCATGAAGCCAGACAGAGATGTATGGTGGCATGAAGAAACAGCTCAAGCGAGTAAAGAACACAAAGCTGAAGAAATGGATAGCGAGGACATGCTTTTCATTCTATATACGTCCGGATCTACCGGTAAACCAAAAGGAGTAGTTCATACGACTGGGGGTTATATGGTGTATACTCAGTTTTCTTTCCAGAATGTGTTCCAATACAACAGTGATGATATCTACTGGTGTACAGCAGATGTGGGTTGGATTACAGGTCACTCGTATATCGTATATGGACCCTTATTGTCTGGGGCTACAACAGTCATGTTTGAAGGCGTTCCAACCTACCCAGATGCGGGTCGATTTTGGGAGATCTGTGATAAATATAAAGTGAACCAATTCTATACAGCACCAACAGCAATCAGAGCATTACAGGCGTTTGGTTTGGATCCAGTTACTCCACACAAGTTGGATTCTTTGAAAGTATTAGGAACAGTTGGCGAGCCCATCAATGAAGAGGCGTGGCACTGGTATCATGATCATATTGGAAAAGGCAAGTGCCCGATTGTGGATACCTGGTGGCAAACCGAAACAGGCGGAATTATGATTTCTCCTTTGGCAGGGCTTACGCCGACCAAGCCTGCCTATGCGACATTACCACTACCTGGCATTCGCCCAATTATTGTGGATGCGGATGGAAAGGAATTAAAAGGAAATGGTGTAGAAGGAAATTTATGTATCAACTTCCCATGGCCGTCGATGATTCGAACGACCTATGGTGACCATCAACGGTGTATTGACACCTACTTTTCAACCTATAAAGGCATGTATTTCACAGGCGATGGTGTGAAAAGAGATGAAGATGGATACTATAGAATCCTTGGAAGAGTGGATGATGTGATCAATGTTTCTGGTCATAGAATGGGAACGGCCGAAGTTGAAAATGCCATTAATGAACACCCATTGGTGGTAGAATCAGCAGTGGTAGGTTATCCACACGACATCAAAGGACAGGGCATATATGCCTATGTCATCTGTGATGCAGAAGGCAGAACTGAGGCCAGTCTAAAAGATGAGATCAAAGCAACTGTCAATAAAATCATCGGGCCTATTGCTAAGCCAGATAAAATCCAGATCGTGCCTGGCTTGCCAAAGACACGATCCGGTAAAATCATGAGAAGAATCCTTAGAAAAGTCGCCGAAAATGAGACTTCTAGCCTTGGTGATACTTCCACACTACTCAATCCAGAAGTGGTGGATGAAATCATCAAAGGGGCGCAGTAAGATACCATTAAGTCAGCCTCAAACATTTCGTCATTGCGAGCGAACGCGTGGCAATCTTGAAGTTTATTTCGTGAATAAGCTTAAGGTCACTTCGTAAAACTCGTGATGACGTTTTATTGTTTGCGGCTGACTCACAATTATTTACACCTTCACCAATTTCCACTTGCCTAATCTAAACCAATAGATACAGGCCGCAGCATGCAGCGCAAATGCTATAGCTACAGAAATCATGGCGCCTAAAAAACCGTAATCCAGATGAATGGCTAAGGTATAGGCTAAAGGAATTTGTATAAACCAAAAGAATATAATGTTCATCACCACAGGTGTTTTCGTATCTCCCGCACCATTAAATCCCTGGCTGATCACCATACCATAAGCGAAAGTGATGTAGCCGACACAAATCACGCGTAAGGCCATAGAACCGTGCTCTTGTACAACCGCTTCGTTCGAAAAAATAGAAACAAATTCTGGCGCAAACCAGAAGAAAATAATTGAAACAAAGAATAAAAAACCTGTGTTCAAATGTGCGGTTTTCCACACTGAGATTTCTGCCCTTCCCGGTTCTCCAGCACCCAAATTTTGACCTACTAATGTAGCAGCAGCATTCGCCATTCCCCATGAGGGAAGAATAGTAAAAACAATAATTCTAAAGGCAATAGTATAGCCCGCCAAAGCAGCGCTTCCAAATTCGGATATAATTCTTACCAAGAATATCCAACTGGCAGATTCAATCAAGAACTGCCCCATACCACCTAAGGCGATGTCAAAAATTCTTCGGATAGTTTCCAACCGGACTTTTACGTTGTCTATGGTCAATTTGATGATTCGTTTTCCACCGAATAATCCTACCAATTGATATGCTACACCCATAGATCTACCGATGGTAGTGGCTATGGCAGCGCCTTCCACACCGAATCCTGGAATTGGTCCCAATCCAAAGATGAAAATAGGATCCAAGACGATATTCAATCCATTGGCAATCCAAAGTGAACGCATGGCCATGGACGCATCTCCTGCTCCTCGATATATACCGTTGATAAGGAATAGCAACATGATACTTGCATTACCTCCCAGCATCACACGGGTATATCCAGAACCAGCGGCGATCAGCTCTTCAGATCCACCCATGATTCGAAGAATGCCCTCGGCATAGATGATTCCAACTATACTGACCACGATCGACATGGAAACGGCAATGAGTATGGACTGAAAAGCAGCGTCACCAGCACGCTTGGGGTCTTTTTCCCCAATTCTTCGTGCCACCACTGCAGTGGCGGCCATACTTAGACCTATGGCAATAGAGTAAACAATCATAACTACAGACTCTGTGAGTCCAACAGTAGCCACGGCATCTACGCTCACCTTACCAACAAAAAATACATCCACTACAGCAAACAAAGATTCCATGATCATTTCGAGCACCATGGGAACCGAGAGTAGAAAAATCGCCTTGTTGATACTGCCCGAAGTGAATTCTGTTTCTTCGCCCTTTAGGGCAATAAGAAAATATTTATAACCTTTTCTAAGGTTGTTAATCAAACTTGTCATTATTAAAAGAAGTAAGTGTTGTTAAAAAGAAAAATAGCTGGTGTCTAAAAGGCTTTAGACAGTGGTGGACGGTGTGTCCTTATGCGCTATGGTCTTCTCTAGGAACTTCATGATGGCCGCTAAGGTAATTCTATTTTTGTTTATTCCAACTATTTGAATTTATTTTTGTTCAGGAATCAACTAAGTGACGACAGCACAGATATAATGTTTATGCAAAGAAAATTAAATATGATAGTGGGAATGATAATATTCTTATCATCCTGCCAAAGTCCAAATGAAGATTGTTGTGGTGGACCAAAAGAGGTGGCTTTAGGGGAGTCCTTCTCTATCAAAGTCGGGGAGACGGTAAACATTTCCCAATCATCAGCAGTTATTACTTTTGAAACATTAATTAGTGATTCTTTGTGCCCGGCAGATGTGGAATGTTTGACTCTAGGTACATTATCAATTGCTATCAATGTGAGTGGCACAGAAAAGACATTGTCTATTGGGGACAATGCTAAAGATGTGGCCCATTACAAGGACTATAGCATAGTATTGGAAAGACTTGTATATCCGACCAAACAAAGCGAGAAAGACAGCAATAATTCTACTTATGCTGTGCAAATGAAAATCACAAGATCTTGACTGAATACGGATTGTTTGAAATCGTCTTTTCTGTAGATCATTTTTAATCAATTTAAAAATTCACTAACATAGCGTGCCTAAACGTAAGAAGTAGTCAATTTATCATCAATTAGCTTGCATTCAATTTTATGAGTGATATTCAAATCGCGTTTAACATCAACAAGGCAATCGTTTCACACAGTACTTGGAAAGTCCGACTAAAAAAATCCATTGAAAGCCAAACCAGTGAGTTTGAAATAGACTACATAAAGTCTGTGCAAAGTTGCGAATTTGGACAATGGCTTTCTGCTAATAAAGCATTCTTGGCGAGTGACGAGGCTTATGATCTAGTCGTCGATTTGCACCAATCTTTACATGAAGAAACAGCCAGAATTACAGAAATGGCAATATCTGGTCATACTAAGACTGCTGAAGAGTCTATTGAGCCAGGTAGCCCATATGCCAAAATCTCATCCAAACTAACGATTACTTTGATGGCTTGGAAGAAACGAGCACAGATGGTAGAAGGTCCACTTATTTAAGACCACTTCGCTCGAGAAGCGCTTCCACGGAAGGCTCTTGTCCTCTGAACCTTTTATATAATTCCATGGGGTGCTCACTTCCTCCTTTTGACAGAATATTTTCTTTAAAAGATTTGGCTGTTTCGGCATCAAAAATTCCTCTTTCTTTGAACACAGAGAAGGCATCGGCATCCAAGACCTCAGCCCATTTGTAGCTGTAGTAGCCTGCAGCATATCCACCTTGAAAAATATGGCTGAATTGTGTGCTCATGCAAACTCCTGGAATTGGATTGAACAGTTCAGTTTGTTTCATGGCTTCTTGTTCGAAGGCAGCTACATCTTTCACTTCGATGTTTTCTGCAGTGAGCGAGTGCCAGGACATATCCATCAATCCAAAGCTTAACTGGCGTACGGTTTGGTAGGCCTCGTGGTAGTTGGACGAAGCCTTGTTTTTTTCGATCAAATCTTCTGGAATAGATTCGCCTGTCTCATAGTGGTTGGCAAAGAGATCCAGACATTCTTTTTCCATCAGCCAGTTTTCTAATATCTGAGATGGCAACTCTACAAAATCCCAATATACGCTGGTCCCGCTTAGGGAATTATACTTGCCATCAGCCAACATGCCATGCAAGGCGTGTCCAAACTCATGAAACAAAGTTTCTACTTCATTGAACGTAAGCAATGATGGTTTGGAGTCCGTAGGAGGAGTGAAATTGCATACAATAGAAACCACAGGTCTGTGGTCTGTATCTGTTTTCCACTGACCACGGTAGGAGGTCATCCAGGCACCACCTCTTTTTCCTGCTCGTGGAAAAAAATCAGCATAGAATACGGAAATGTGTTTGCCTGATTCGTCCAGAACCTCATAGGCTTGTACATCTTTATGATAGACTGGGATACCGTCGTTTTTCTTAAAAGTTAGGCCATATAGTTTTTTCGCCACTTGAAAAATACCATCAACTGCTTTTTCCATCTGGAAGTAAGGACGAAGCATTTCGTCATCGAGCTGGTATTTTTCATTCTTTAATTTCTGAGAATAGTAGGCCCAGTCCCACCTTTCCAATTCAATTTCATCTCCCAATTTTTTAATGTAGGCCTTGAGCTCTTCCACCTCTTCTTTGGCTTTGGGAAGAGCCTTTTCTAATAGATCATTAAGAAAATCTTTAACCTTGTCAGGTTTTTCAGCCATGCGCTCTTCAAGGATGTAATCCGCATAGGTATTGTATCCGAGCAATTGAGCCATTTCATACCTAAGTTTGACAATCTCCTTCACCTTTTCTTGGTTGTCTAGATCATCTCCCTTGAAAGCCTTGGACATATAGGCTTTGTACATCTTCTCTCTGAGTTCACGGTTTTCCGCATACTCCATAAAGGGCAAGAAACTTGGGGCTTGTAGTGTAAAAAGCCACATGCCTTTATGTCCCTTTTCGTCAGCTGCAAGTGCTGCTGCATCAATGGCTCCGTCAGGTAATCCTTTCAGATCCTCCTCATTTTCCAGGATGAGTTCGTAGGCATTGGTTTCAGCCAATACGTTTTCACCAAATTTGAGTGAAGCCATCGCCAGTGCATTGGATAATTCGCGGTACTTCTTCTTGTCTGCCTCATCGAGGTTGGCTCCACTTCTTACAAAACCTAAATAGGTTTTGCGAAGGAGCATCTGTTCTTCCTTATCCAGTGATAAGTTGGAACGATTTTCATATACCGACTTTACCCTTTCGAACAATGCCTCATTCTGCATGATTTCATTGCTAAATTCTGTAAGCATAGGGGAAAGCTCATTAGCTAGCGCTTGCATTTCATCCGAAGTTTCAGCAGAGTTGAGGTTAAAAAAAATCTCAGCCGCTTGATCCAAGTCTCGTCCTCCTCTTTCCAGTGCTTCAATGGTATTTTCAAATGAAGGTTCTATATCTTGACTGGCGATGATGTCAATCTCACTTCTTGATTTTTCAATGAGCTTTTCTATCCCCGGTTTGTAGTGTTCCAATTTGATTTTTTCAAAAGGAGGAACACTAAAAGGCGTATCGAATGATTCTAAAAGTGGATTGCTATCAGCCATAATTCTTCAATTTTGAGTTCGCAAAAATAGAAGAATTGAATTCAAAAGGAGCTAGGATTTTTTTAAGAAATCAATATTCCTTTTCAGTCCTGAATATTTAGTTCGCTTTACTGCGGAGCCTTTAAATATTTCTCTGAATAAATCTTCAGTGATTTCATCCCAGTCGGATGGCTTCATGGCTCCCAATTTGTCATGAGGAACAAAATCAGGCTCTTTATGAGGTTGAGAAAATCGATTCCAAGGACATACGTCCTGGCAGATGTCGCAGCCAAAAGCCCAGCCTTCCATTTGCCCGGCAAAGGAGGAAGGGATTTCGTTTTTAAGTTCTATGGTCAAGTAAGAGATGCATTTGCTACCATCCACAACGTAGGGGGCTGGAATCGCATCTGTAGGGCAGGCGTCCATACAGGCGGTACAAGTGCCACAGTAGTCTTTCACTGGACCGTCGTAGTCCAATTCAAGATCTACAATAATCTCAGCCAAAAAGAAAAACGAACCCATCGACTTGTTGAGCAGAAGGGAGTTTTTGCCAACCCAGCCGAGTCCTGCTTTGGCAGCCCATGCACGTTCGTGTACAGGTGCAGAGTCTACAAAAACGCGAGCACTTACCTCGCCAACTTCCTGGGTAATGGCTTGTAGTACGGTTTTGAGTTTGGACTTGATGATATAGTGATAGTCCTTTCCGAAGGCGTATTTGGCTATTTTGACTTCCTTGCCTTCATTCAGATCTTTTTCGGGGTAATAATTGTAAAGTAAGGAAATCACCGATTTAGCTCCATTAACTAGTTTCCTAGGATCTAACCGCTTGTCAAAGTGATTAGCCATGTAGGCCATCTCACCGTTCATACTTTGATTCAGCCATTTTTCCAATCGTGGCGCTTCGTCCTCCAGAAATTCTGCCTTGGCCACACCACAAAATTGAAATCCTTCTTCAGCGGATTTTTGTTTGATCAGTTGGGTGAGTTTGGAGCGGTCCACGCTTAGTCAAATAAAGTTCCCATTCTTGATGGAGGCACGATTTTCAAATGCTTATAGGCCAACTCTGTAGCTTCGCGCCCGCGGCTGGTTCTTTTGAGGAATCCCTCTTGAATTAGGAATGGCTCATATACTTCTTCGATGGTATCAGCTTCTTCACCACAGGCGGTGGCAATGGTAGAAATTCCCACTGGTCCACCTTTGAACTTTTCGATGATAGTCGTAAGGATTCGGTTGTCCATTTCGTCCAAGCCATGCGCATCCACATCTAATGCCTCAAGGGCAAATTGTGTGATCTCTTTAGTGATCGTCCCGTCGCCTTTGATTTGAGCAAAATCACGAGTCCGTCTCAAAAGATTATTAGCAATACGGGGCGTACCTCTACTTCTTCTGGCCAGTTCCAAAGCCGCATTTTCTTCTATCGGCGTATCGAGAATACCTGATGATCTTTTTACAATGCTCGAAAGCAATTGAGAATCGTAATATTCTAGTCGTGCATTGATGCCAAATCTAGCACGAAGCGGAGAAGTCAATAATCCCGAGCGCGTAGTGGCACCAATGAGCGTAAATGGGTTTAATCCAATTTGAACAGATCGAGCGTTTGGACCCGAGTCGAGCATGATATCGATTTTGTAATCCTCCATGGCAGAATATAAATACTCCTCGACGACCGCATTTAATCGATGAATCTCATCGATGAATAGGACATCATTGGGTTCCAGGTTAGTCAAGAGACCTGCGAGGTCACCTGGCTTGTCCAATACTGGCCCAGAGGTCACTTTGATGCTGGAATCCAGTTCATTGGAAATGATGTGAGAGAGTGTGGTTTTACCCAGACCAGGAGGGCCGTGGAGTAGGACATGATCCAAAGGCTCAGCCCTTTGTTTGGCGGCTTGCACAAATACTTTAATGTTTTCCACCACCTTGGCTTGCCCAGTAAAATCTTCGAATGAGAGTGGGCGTAGCGCTTTTTCAAACTCGATCTCATCCGAGTTCAACTCTTCACCATCTGGATTCAAATAATCTTCCCTCATTGTATACGAATAATTTCACCAAAAATAGGATATTCGGAGCAGTATGGGAGAATCCAATCTTAAAGAATTTGCGGCATCAAGTCTTGATATGAACCCATAAGGTTTTGGATCGCGCCATTTCGATCCATCCAATGGTTCTTGGAGACAAGAACCAAGGCTTCAGGAAGATAGAGCATTCCTAAACTTTCACAGATCTATGCACCTTTCATGCAAATGCTCTTTCTTTGCTGCCGCAAAAAGAGAAAAGATGCAAAAACGAAGAATTTTAATTGTTGTTTTGGCGGTTGGGATATTAATCCTGTTTAGACAACTCAATCCGGTAGAGACTCAGGTTCAGCAGCATGTGACTGGAACTACCATGGGCGCCATACCCTATTCAATCAAGTATCTGGCTCCAAAAGAAGACTACTTTAAAAAGGAAGTAGATTCTATATTGGTGGCTTTCAACCAGTCACTTTCTACTTATATCCCGGATTCAGAAATATCTAATTTCAATCGAGAAGACTCAACTACCTATCAATCGTCCTTTATGTATCCGGTATTGAAAATGAGTCAAGAGATGTTCCTCAATAGCAAGGGAGCTTATGATCCTACCGTTGGACCATTGGTTAATGCATGGGGCTTTGGTCCAAAGAAAAAGGCAATGCTAGATAGTGCTGTGGTGGATTCCTTATTACAGATTGTGGGATTTGAACAGATTCAATTCGATGAGGAGGGTGCTTCAAAACCAAAAGGCACTTATTTGGATTTTAGCGCTTCTGCTAAAGGTTATGCATTAGATGTGATTGCTCACTTTTTGCATGCCAGGAAAGTAGAAAACTATATGATTGAGATAGGCGGTGAAGTGCGCTGTCAGGGACAAAATCAAAACCAAAATGTTTGGAAGATAGGAATAGAAAAACCAGAGATGAATCAAGGTCTTGGTCATGCTTTTGCCACAGTATTTGTTAACAATCGGTCATTGGCTACTTCAGGTAATTATAGAAATTACTACGAAGAAAATGGCAGAATTATTTCTCATACGATTAGCCCATTTACAGGCTACAATGTATCTCATAATCTCTTGAGTGCTTCGATTTTTGCACCCAACTGTACCCTGGCAGATGGCTACGCTACAGCTTGTATGGTGCTGGGTCTGGAAGAATCGATTCAGATGATTGAAAAATTGAATGGCATCGATGCTTTTTTTATCTATTCCGATGAAAATGGTGAGCTGAAGTCTTATGCTACTGCCGGCATTGAGTCGCAGATAGATATTCTTTAGCCGATCGAGTAGAATCAACTATTTTAGCACCCAAATCCAATAGTCATGTCAAAGAAAGAATGGTTTGACGAATGGTTCAACACCATTTACTATCATATATTATATAAGCATAGAGATTACGAAGAGGCCGCAGCCTTCTTGGATCACTTGATCGATTATTTCAATATTGAAACGAATGCCAAGATATTGGACTTGGCTTGTGGGAAAGGTAGACATTCGATTTATCTCAATAAAAAGGGGTTTGATGTGACTGGCGTAGACCTGTCAGAAGAGAATATCAAATTCGCTAGTACAAAACAGAACGATACATTGCATTTCGCCGTTCATGACATGCGCGATGTGTTTTCAAAAGAAGAGTTTGATTATGTATTCAATCTTTTTACCAGCTTCGGGTATTTCGATTCGAAGGAGGAAAATTTAAAGGTCATTGACGCTACGATTCAATCCCTGAAACCAGGAGGTAAATTTTTGCTGGACTTTTTGAATCCTTATGTAGTAGTGAACAATTTAGTGCATGAGGAAGACAAGACCATTGAAAACATCCATTTTAATATACAGAGGAAGTATACGGATGATGAATTTATAGTCAAGAATATAATTGTGGATGATCATGGGCAGCACTATGAATTTCAAGAAAAAGTAAAGGCCATAAGACGTACAGATTTTTTAGCCTATTTCGAGAAAATCAATTTAAAAGTAATAGATATATTTGGTGACTATGAGCTGTCTGAATACAAGGCAGAGGAATCCCATCGCCTCATTTTTGTGTTAGAAAAATAATATGATTGTAAACTCCATTGTACTTTTTGTTTCAGCATTATTGGGAGGACTCTACGCACTGAAGGTCACCAAAACCAAGGAGTCTCAGGTCAAGAGTGTACTGGTATTTGCAGGCTCATTTCTGTTCTCGATTACCATAGTTCATATCTTGCCAGAGTTGTTTGAAACTCATAAAGACCAATTTCATATTGGGTTATTTATTCTGGGTGGGTTCTTTTTTCAGCAGGTGCTAGAATATTTCACTAGCGGGGTAGAGCATGGTCATATGCACGTGCATCAGCATGGACGACAGCATTCGGTATGGTCTGGTGTTTCATTAATGGCGGCGCTTTGTATTCATGCCTTTTTAGAAGGCACTATTCTGGCGCATCCAGAAGTGATACACGCTAGTCACAGTCAGGGTAGTTTACTTACCGGTGTGGTATTACACAAAATTCCAGCGGCATTGGCATTGATGACCGTATTGTCCTGTCAATATAAAAGTAGAAGAACCCAGCTCTCTTTGCTTCTTGTTTTTGCGTGTGCGTCGCCCATAGGAGTGGTCGTTGGACATGGGTTGGGACCGATGGGATTGTTCAGTGAAGAGGGCATGGTGATGTTGTTTGCTTTTGTGGCCGGCAATTTTTTGCATATCTCTACCACCATATTTATCGAGTCCAGTCCAGAACATCACTGGAATTCCAGGAAGTTGTTGATTAGTCTGTTAGGTGCAGGGATTGCGGTAGTTTCAGAAATGCTCTATTAGATTTTATTACTTGATATTATGATCCATTAAGGAATTGATACCTTTTAGGCATCAAAATAAAATTTTCAGGCATTAATCTTTTCTTATCCTGAAATCATTAAGTATGTTTGCAACTCAAAACAAGAAAACTATGAATATCAGGGCACAACATCATCACCATCATATGATCGCACAGGCGAGGTGATATAGTTGTATCTACAAAAATATTTAATCCCGTCTGAGTACTTTGGACGGGATTTTTTTATACCCATCTTTCGTTTACTCAGGCACTAACAATACAAAACATGAGTAAGCTAAAAATTGCAGTTCAGAAATCAGGAAGGTTAAACGAAGACTCTATCGGTCTACTCAAAAACTGCGGCATCCACATTGATAATGGTAAAGATCAGCTTAAAGCAAGCGCGTCGAATTTCCCAATGGAAGTGCTATATCTACGAAATGGTGACATACCTCAGTACGTGGAGGATGGAGTGGCCGACTTAGCTATTGTAGGAGAAAATCTCTTGGTGGAAAGCCAAAATGATATTGAAGTGGTTAGGAAGTTGGGTTTTTCGAAATGTAAGCTTTCATTGGCAGTGCCAAAGGATGTAGATTATAGTGGTGTGCAATTTTTTGAAGGGAAAAAAATTGCAACGTCCTACCCCAACACGTTAAAGCAATATCTCAACAAGAACAATGTAAACGCTGAAATCCACCTGATCAAAGGATCCGTGGAGATTGCTCCAAACATTGGATTGGCAGAAGGAATCTGTGACTTGGTAAGCTCAGGGAGTACCCTCTTCAAAAATGGGCTGAAAGAAACAGATACGATCTTAACCTCTGAAGCTTGCCTAGTGAAGAGCAAAAAACTAAATGCAGAGCAAAATGCGCTGTTAGACACATTGCTATTCCGATTGGACGCGGTACAAAAAGGAAAAAAATCTAAGTATGTGTTGATGAACGTGCCAAATGATAAACTAGAGCAAGTAGTGAGTATATTGCCAGGTATGAGAAGTCCTACGGTACTGCCACTTGCAGAAAAAGGATGGAGTTCTGTACACTCAGTTATAGAAGAAGGTAAGTTTTGGGAGGTAATAGACCAGCTCAAAACCGCTGGGGCAGAAGGCCTTCTGATTGTTCCAATAGAAAAAATGGTATTATGATTTTAGCCAAAAATCCAGATCGAAGCGATTGGGATAAATTGACCAAGCGTCCTGCCTTAAAACAACAAAATCTTCAACAGTTGGTGAATGAAGTTTTTCAGGCTATTCGGGAAGAAGGTGATCGGGCAGTATTGTCATACACCAAAATTTTTGACAAAGCGGAAGTTGAGGTCTTAAAAGCCACACCTGAAGAACTGGTTGGAGCGGGCAACAAAATATCTGACGACCTGAAAGCAGCCATCCGTTTAGCTGGTGCTAACATTGAAAAATTTCACCGAGCCCAAATTGCTCAACCTGTGGTGGTGGAAACTGTGCCAGGTGTGAAGTGTTGGCAGGAAACGCGTCCTATTGAAAGAGTGGGCATCTATATTCCGGGTGGCACAGCACCTTTGTTTTCAACCGTACTGATGTTGGCCATTCCTGCACAAATCGCTGGATGCAAGGACATCGTACTATGCACACCGCCGGACAAAAATGGTCAGATCAATCCAGCGATCTTATTTGCTGCTCAGTTTGCAGGAGTAACTCAGGTGTTCAAAGTTGGAGGCATTCAGGCCATTGGCTCGATGACATTCGGCACTGAAAGTATCCCGAAAGTGAATAAAATTTTCGGTCCTGGAAATCAGTACGTGACCGCCGCCAAGCAACGAGCCACTCAGCTCGGGGTCGCCATAGATATGCCTGCGGGTCCTTCTGAGCTACTGGTGCTGGCAGACGAAACGGCTAGTCCGGAATTTGTAGTTTCCGATCTACTTTCTCAGGCCGAACATGGCGCAGATAGTCAGGTGATCTGTGTGGTAAAGTCTGCTGGCTTGATTCCGAAAATTCAGGAGCAGCTGCTGAACCAACTACCGTCTTTGCCAAGAAAAGATATAGCGAGAAAAGCCATCGAAAACTCAAAATTGATTCTGATTGAGGATGATCAGGAGTGTTTGGATTTCATTAATGAATACGCACCTGAGCATTTTATTCTTTGTGTAGAAAATGAAGATTTTTATTTGGGCGGGTTAATGAATGCCGGGTCGGTTTTCATCGGAAACTACACGCCAGAAAGTGCCGGAGACTATGCTTCTGGAACAAACCACACCCTGCCAACTAATGGCTTTGCCAAGTCTTTTAGTGGGGTGAATATTGATGCATTCTGTAAAAAAATTACTTTTCAGAAAATATCTGAAGAGGGTATAAAACGGATCGGTCCGGCTATAGAGTATATGGCCGAAGCCGAGCAACTGAAGGCCCACAAATTAGCAGTCACCAAACGCTTGTTGTCTTTGTAAATCATGGATATTTCAAAACTAGTACGGAAAAATATCCTAGCCATGACGCCATACAGCTCGGCAAGAGACGAGTTTGATCACGTGGCTGAGGTGTATCTGGATGCTAATGAAAATCCATTTGAAAATGGATTCAACCGTTATCCAGATCCCTATCAGAAGGCCGTCAAAAATAGGCTAAGTGAAATAAAAGGTGTGTTGCCTGAAAGTATCTTTCTAGGTAATGGCAGCGATGAAGTGCTGGATTTGATCTATCGGGCATTCTGTGAGCCTGGTGTAGACCATGTGATTTCTCACAACCCGAGTTATGGCATGTATCCGGTTTTGTCGGAGATCAATAATGTGTCCCTGAGGCAAGTCAATTTGGAGGAAGGATTCCAATTGAATGCAGCCGCAATGATCGAGGCTTCCGATGCCGATACTAAACTGTTTTTTATCTGTTCTCCTAATAATCCTTCGGGAAATCTACTGGCCAAAGAGGAGATCAAAAAACTGTTGGATTTACAACAAGGATTAGTGGTGATAGATGAGGCTTATATTGATTTTGCCAACTCCGATTCATGGCTTTCAGAATTGAAAAATTATCCAAACCTGATTGTCTGTCAGACACTATCGAAAGCATGGGGGTTGGCTGGCCTACGAGTAGGTATGTGTTTCGCATCGAAAGACATCATTCGGATATTGAATGCCATCAAGCCACCGTACAATGTGAACGAGTTGTCGCAGCAGGCAGCGCTAAAAGCTTTGAATGAAGAAGAGAATTTTAAGTCCAATTTGAAAGTCATATTGGATGAAAAAAAGAAAATGGAAAAGGCGCTAGACGAGTTGCCTTGTATCCTCAAACGCTTTCCTTCGGATGCCAATTTTATATTGGTGAAGGTAGCGAATGCCAATGGGTTGTATGATTACTTGATGGAAAAGCAGATCATTGTAAGAAATAGATCGAAGGAATATTTGTGTGACAATTGTTTGAGACTGACTGTTGGGATGCCGGAGGAGAATGAGCGGTTGATAGATGGACTAAGGAGTTATCAACATTAAACTACTCCCTCTTGGAGAAGAGGGCTGGGGAGATTGAGAGCAGAAGATGGCCGCGAGGGATTGCCACGTCGCCTTTTTTGCAAAAGCAAAACTGACTCCTCGCAATGACGGAGGTGTTACAAAGAAGAACAAAAATGAAAAAAGTATTATTTATAGATCGAGACGGCACCTTGGTGTTAGAGCCACCGGTTGACTACCAACTGGACGCTCTGGAGAAATTGGAGTTTTATCCTGGGGTATTCCAATGGATGTCTAAAATTGCCAAGCTGGGCTATGAGCTCGTGATGGTAACCAATCAGGATGGATTGGGGACAGACTCCTTTCCTGAGGACACCTTTTGGCCAGCGCACGACAAGTGCATGAAGGCGTTTGAAAACGAAGGGGTAGTATTCGACGCCGTAAAGATCGATCGAACCTTCCCTGCGGAAAATGCGCCGACTAGAAAACCAAGAACCGGAATGCTAACCGACTATATGAATGGTGATTATGATTTGGGTAATTCTTTTGTGATTGGAGATCGAATTACAGATGTAGAATTAGCCAAAAACTTAGGAGCCAAAGCTATTTTCATTGCTAATGAAGAAGGCTTGGGTGCTGAAGAAATTTCCACGAAAGTGGAGGAACTACAGCCAAACATCGCCCTGGCCACTGCAGACTGGCAGGACATCTACGAACTAGTAGCCCGTGGCTCCAGAATGGCGGGTGTAAAACGCACTACCAAGGAAACCGATATCGACATAGCAGTCGAATTGGATGGGACGGGTCAATCTCAGATTGATACTGGCATTAAGTTTTTTGATCACATGTTGGACCAGATAGCCAAACATGGTCTACTGGACTTGAAAGTGATTGTGAAAGGGGATTTGGAAGTAGACGAACACCATACTATCGAAGATACAGGCATAGCCTTAGGAGAAGCTATCGCTGAAGCGCTGGGAAATAAAAAAGGAATTGAAAGATATGGATTCTGTTTGCCGATGGACGATTGCTTGTGTCAGGTAGCGTTGGATTTTGGTGGACGAAACTGGATTGTGTGGGAAGCTGAATTCAAAAGAGAAATGGTGGGCAAAATGCCAACAGAAATGTTCTTTCACTTTTTTAAATCTTTCTCTGATGCGGCCAAGTGCAACTTGAATATCAAAGCAGAAGGAGACAATGAGCACCATAAGATTGAAGGCATTTTCAAGGCCTTTGCGAAAGCGATAAAAATGGCTGTGAAACAAGATAAGGACAAAATGATTTTACCCTCAACCAAAGGTATGCTATGAGTAAAGTAGTCATTATCGATTATGGTGCTGGCAATGTCAAATCGGTCAAATTTGCTTGTGAGCGACTGGGACTGAATACAATCCTGAGCAATGACGCGGAAGAAATTGCTGCTGCGGACAAATTGATTTTTCCAGGACAGGGTGAGGCCAGTAGTTCCATGCGATCACTTGAGAAGTTTGGGTTGGTGGATGTGATAAAAAATGCCAAGCAGCCCTTTTTGGGGATCTGTCTCGGCATGCAAATGATGTGTGAATACTCTGAAGAAAATAATACTAAAGGGCTGGGCTTATTTCCCCTTCCGGTAAAATTATTTCCGGACAAGGGACTAAAAGTGCCTCACATGGGTTGGAACGAAATAGAGGGATTGAAGACTCCACTGATGAAGGGACTAAAAGAAAAAGAATATATGTACTTTGTGCACTCCTACTATGTGCCGGATTCGGAGTGGACCATCGCTCGGGCAAATTATCCGGAACCATTTAGTGCGGCGCTCCACAAAGATAATTTTTATGGATGCCAGTTTCACCCAGAGAAGAGTGGTGAATTTGGACAGTGGATTTTGAAGAATTTTATTGAATTGTAACCGTCATTGTGAGTGTAGCGTGGCAATCTCGACCCAGCTAATGAGAATAAGATTGTTTCTTCGTACCTCCTCGCAATGACGATAAAAAAGACAAATGAGAATAATACCAGCAATAGATATCATAGACGGCAAATGCGTCAGACTGACTAAGGGTGACTATGATCAGAAAAAAATCTATAATGAAAATCCGTTGGAAGTGGCAAAGATGTTCGAAGGAGCAGGAATTAGATATTTGCACCTGGTGGACTTAGATGGCTCTAAAGCCAAAGAGATAAAAAACGCAAGGGTACTAGATCAGATTGCTTCAAAGACTAGTTTGAACATAGATTTTGGAGGAGGGATTCGAACTGATCAGGATATCAACATTGCTTTCAACGCCGGAGCGAAGCAAGTAAATCTGGGCAGCGTGGCTTTAGAAAATAAGAAAATCTACGGTGAATGGCTTAAGAAATTTGGTGCAGAAAAAATAATATTGAGTGCCGATTCAACGAATCGAAAAATAGCCATTAACGGCTGGCAAGAGGAATCAGAGGTGGAGCTGTTCGACCTGATCATGGAATATCAGGATTTGGGTAATAAATACATTGTTTGTACAGATATAGCCAAGGATGGGATGTTACAAGGCATCGCCGTAGACTTGTACAAAGATCTTATGAATGATTTCCCAGATCAAAGAATAATAGCTAGTGGGGGAGTAAAAGACATCAAAGATGTAGAGGCTGCGGCCTCTCTGAATATGGATGGCATTATCATCGGTAAAGCTATTTACGAAAACAAAATTTCACTTGAACAACTGATAAAATATGTTGACTAAGCGAATCGTACCATGTCTGGATATCAAAAATGGCCGTACGGTCAAAGGGGTGAATTTTGTGAACCTTCGCGATGCAGGTGACCCAGTAGAATTGGCCGCAGCCTATTCAAAGCAAGGGGCCGATGAACTAGTGTTTTTGGACATTACGGCTACTGGCGATGGACGAAAGACCACGGCAGAATTAGTAGAAAAAGTTGCGGAGAAGGTGAATATTCCATTTACCGTCGGTGGAGGAATCAAGTCAGTAGATGACGTGTATAACTTGCTCCACAGAGGTGCAGACAAAATTTCTATCAATTCCTGGGCGGTAAAGGAGCCAACAGTATTGGATGAATTGGCGGGCCAATTTGGAAGCCAGTGTGTAGTACTGGCGGTGGATGCCAAGCAGATCGAAGGACAGTGGAAAGTTCATTTGGTAGGAGGTAAAGTCCCTACAGAAATTGACTTGTTTGATTGGGTTCAGGAAGCGGAGTCGAGAGGTGTAGGAGAGATTCTTTTCACTTCCATGGATCATGATGGCTCGAAAAATGGGTTTGCCAATGAGGCACTGGACAAAATATCTGAGTTAGTGAATATCCCCTTGATAGCATCCGGTGGTGCGGGCAACATTCAGGATTTTGCTGATGCGTTTACCCAAGGAAAAGCTGATGCTGCGTTGGCAGCTAGTGTTTTTCATTTTAAAGAAATTGAAATCCCTGTATTGAAACAAGAACTGAAAAATCAGGGAATAGCGATAAGAATATAAAAAGTCAATGGTCAACAGACCATAGTCCTAATTGTATTCAGGAACAATATGGACTCAACCAATAATTAATAAACTATGGACAATCTATTGTCGACAATCGACTTCAAAAAAACCAGTGGTTTGGTGCCAGCCATCATTCAAGACGAAAAAACTAAAAACGTATTGATGCTGGGATATATGAACGAAGAAGCCCTCTCAAAAACTCAGGAAACTGGAAAAGTGACCTTTTACAGTCGTACAAAAGAAAGACTATGGACCAAAGGTGAAGAGAGTGGTAATTTTCTTGAACTGAAGGACATCAAACTGGATTGCGACAATGACACGTTGCTGATTCAAGTCAAGCCCATTGGCCCTACTTGCCACAAAGGCACTGATACTTGCTGGGCTGAAACAAACGTTAATAATTATGGGTTTTTATCTACGCTGGAAAGGGTAATCAAGGATCGTCATGAGAACCCAGATGAAAAGTCATATACAACTTCTCTCTTCAAAAAGGGAATCAACAAAGTAGCTCAAAAGGTAGGAGAAGAAGCGGTAGAAGTAGTTATCGAGGCCAAAGACGATAACGAAGAATTATTCCTCAATGAATCTGCAGATTTGCTATATCACTATATGATCTTGCTAAGAGCTAAAGGCTACAATTTAGAGGATGTTATACACGTGCTAGAAAACAGATCCAAGTAACTATCAACTTGAAATAATTCAATTTATTCGCCTAATAATTAACAAATACGCTTGTCTCGCTTGATAAATACCAATTTTTGAGTATTGACAGTTCTTCGTTTACATTCTATTTTTGATCTTTTAATTGGATTAATAAAGACAGAATAATGAAGAATTGGTATTTATTTTTGGTATTCGGGTTTATAATGGGCTGTTCGGAGGAGGATTCAGGTCCTACGATCCTATCAGGGCCTGAAGATTTGGAAGCAACGGACGACTCCGCACTGAGTATTACTCTAGAGTGGGATGAATTGGATGGGGCAGATGAGTATATTGTCTATAGAGCAGAAGAAGAAGATTTTCTGGATTACTTAGATGATGAAAACATTGATGATCTGGATGAATTTAATGACGAACTTGAAGACGGTGAGTTGGATGAAGATGATTTGGAAGATGCCGGCTTTGAGAAGTTGGAAGATACGGATGACAATGAATATGAAGACTTGGACCTCGAATCTGGAAGTACCTACTATTATTATGTTACCGCAGACAATGGTGAGGAAGGATCACCCTCAGAAGTAGTTATAGGAATTACTATTACAATTACTACGGCAGAAGCGTTTGACTTTCTTGCCGAACAAACCGAAGGAGAGAGTTATTCAGCCAGCGGTGCATCACAAGTTAGCACAACTATTTTGGAGATTTTAACTGATCATATAGAATCAGGAGCTGATTTAGTTTTTCTAATTGACAACACGGGAAGTATGTCAGATGATATTGCAAACATCAGAACTAACATTTCAGATATATTAGCTACTTTACCAAGCGGAGTAAATGTTGGTGTAGCAGAATATGGAGACCTAAATGTGGATCCTTCAGTATGGTTTGATTATACAGACCTGACTAGTGACTATTCATCCATAGAATTGTACTTGGATGAATTGACTACAACAGGAGGTGGAGATACTCCTGAGTCAGTATACGACGGTATTTGGGAGACCATAGATATAATGAGTTGGAGTTCATCACAAAAAATGGTAATAGTGATCGGAGACGCACCTCCTTTGGAAGGCTCACTTACTATCAAGTCATTAAAGGATGTAATTGATAAGTGTACAGAAGAAGGTGTAACGGCTAACCTTTACCCTATTTTAGTAGGATTTTAAGTTGAGTGCATAAAAATATAAATATGTAAGAAGCTGTCATTTATGGCAGCTTTTTATATTTATCAACTAGCCAAAGTCAATTGAAATATACTTATTAATGGGTATTGTAGCTATTGAAAAATTGAATGAATTTTATACCAAGTTTAATCATCGCCCTTCGCTGCATCCTAAATGCGTGCTGGTTTTAATAGCATTTAGGTAGAAGGGATTTTGAAAGACAAACTTTTCTCTAATGCGTTGCGGCACCTTCTAACGTGAAGGTGCCGCAATTTTTTTTGTCCATTCAAAGCATGGTCGAGCCATTGTAGGACTCTTTTCTCCCTCTAATCAAATTTGAATCGCGGTCGAATTTATGATCAGTTAATTTTATGAGAAATTCAAAACCTCATGAAAAAACTATTCATTATCCCGCTGACCTTCTGGTCTTTTAGTTTGTTAGCCCAATCTTCTGAAGAAAAGCAAGTCCTGCAAGTAGTTGAGCGTGTATTTGAAGCCATGAGGGCCAGTGACAGCACCATGCTCAAGACGTGCTTTACTGCCGATGCAGCGACTTATACTTTGTTCACTGATCAAGAAGGAAAGCCTCAGATCAAAAAAGGATCACTTGAGCGGTTCATTGATGCGGTGGGTCAGCCAAAGGAAGATGTTTGGAACGAACCAATCTGGAACGAAAAAGTACAAATTGATGGACCATTGGCAGCTGTCTGGGTGGATTATGCCTTCTATCTAAACAATCAATTTTTGCACTGCGGAGTGGATGCTTTTCAATTGGTAAAAACTGAGGAAGGGTGGAAAATTTTCCATTTGGCTGATACCAGGAGGAAAGAAAATTGTGTGGTGCCTGAGGAGGTAAAGAGGAGAATGGAGTAGTTTGATGTTTATATATTATATTTACATAATGTAAATCCTTATGAGCACATTCACTTCTTCTTTGCCGGATGCCCTTTTGACCAGGCTCAACGAAGCGGCAAAAGAGCTACAACTGCCAAAAAACAAACTGATAGAGCGAGCATTGGATATCTATCTAGACCAACTCAAACGAGCTCAGTATGCAGCTTCTTATGACCAAGCTGGAAAAGATGATGAAATCATGTCGATTGCCGAGGAAGGAATGGCAGATTACCTAATTCAAGTAAATTCTGCAGATGAAACAAGGTGAAATCTGGGAGCTCTATTTAGATCCAGTTAAAGATGGGGAGCAATCTGGCAGACGTCTTGCAGTAATTATTAGCGGTAACTTGCTCAATCAGAAACTTCAGGTTGTTATAGTTTGCCCTCTTACAACTTCGATAAAGGGGTACAAAGGCAACGTAATCTTAGAGCCTGATGAGAGGAACAATTTGCCTAAAAAGTCTGAGATACTGACCTTTCATATTCGCTCGGTTTCCAAATTAAGGTTAAAGAAAAGAATTGGCAATATTCAGGCGGATCAAGTTAAAATGGTTAAAAGCACTTTGGATGATATATTAAGATATTGACAGTATCTTTTTATTCTGCTTCATCCACGCAAAGGTATCACCCACTTTTTTATCTAGCATGGCCTGTGCAATAGGTGAAATAGCAGATATAGCCATAAACTTCCGAGCTTCAATCTCAATAGCACCCAGACTGGCTGAAATATAAAAGCAGGAATTTTCAGTTTCAACCAGCGCCCCTAATTCTACTTTGGAGTTGAGTTTGTCTGGATCAATGCTCGTCAGTGCTTTCTTCATGTTCAGCAACTCTGCAAGCTGTCGGGCATGCAAGTCACGTTCACGTTGGCTCATGGCACGGCCAGTTTCGTACTTGTCTCCGGCGGATGACTTGGTTTCATTATTGGCGCTGGCTTGAGCTTCTTCCATGCCCTTTCTGGCAATGATTATTTTTTGGGCTAGCACGTCGAGGCAAGCGGCGTGAACCTTTTGCTTCTCGATCATTTGGAAACTAGCTGAGCTATGCGTCCTTCTTTGCCAGCTGCCCATATCGAGCCGTCTTCAGCAACATCCAACGTGTGAAACCCTGAATCGCCAAATACCGACCAGGTCAATCCTCCGTCCGTTGATTGGTAACAACCAGCAGGCCCCACAGATACTAGCTCACTTTCAGAAAGATACCTGACTGATGATTGATAAACAGGAAAGCTTTGACTCAAGGTCCAAGTCTCACTTGCATCTGCTGTCAAGATTATATTCTTGTCACCTTCCGATTCTTTTTTGTAGTCTCCGCCAACGGCCACACCAGTAGTTTCATCAAAGAAATCTATTGAAAAAATTCCTTGTGATGGTTTGCCTTGAATGATTGGTGTATAAACGACTTCCCAGTGTTCTCCTTTGTCTCGGGAATAAAATACCCTGGAAGTAGCCGCTCCAGACCCTACCCAAATCGAATTACCTTTAACAGTCAAGTGGCTACCACTCGCGGCAAATCCGCCAAATTCTCCTTCATTCATTTCAGGTAGTTTGTCAGGGTGGATTCTCTGCCAAGTATCTCCGCCATCTGTGGTTTTCATCAAAAATAGTTTGCCGCCAATCGGATCTCCACCGAGGATACCTTCGTTTTCGTTAAAAAAGGCGATCCCATCGAAAAAGCCTAGGCTGTCTTCATTAGCGAGTGTTTTTTCCCAATGTCTTCCTCCGTCTTTTGATTTGAAAATGTTTGATAGAGAATCTGAGCCAGCACTCATCAATACGATTTCATCTTTCGTAAGTACTTCTACATCTCTAAAGTCCAAGGAATCTGTATCCGGAATATAAACCTCTTCCCAATCTAACCCTCCATTTTCAGACTTAAGTACTAAGCCATTGGAACCTGACACCCAAATTACTTTTTCATTCAGCACCGATATTCCTCGAAATGAAGTGTGATCATCAACAGCAAATTCTTCCCAGGTGTATGATTTTTTAGAAGGTTGACAAGCGATCAATAGGACACAAGCAAAAAGGATCAGATGGTTTTTCATGATTGTAAGGCTTCTTTTCTAATTTCTTCAACATCTTTCACGGTTTTGGCCACTGGTTTACCCAAAAGGTCCGCGCCATTTTCCGTGATTACAAAATCTTCTTCGATGCGAATTCCTCCAAAAGATTTGTAAGACTCTAATTTATCATAATTCAGGAAATTGGCATATTTATTTTCAGTTTTCCAGCGATCGATGAGTTCAGGTATGATATAAATGCCTGGCTCTACAGTGATCACAAAACCAGCTTCTAGCTCCTTGCCCAGACGCAATGATTTCAACCCAAAATCTGAGTCCTTTTTCAAGTTGTCTGAATAGCCCACATATTGCTCGCCAAGGTTTTCCATGTCATGCACATCCATGCCCATCATGTGGCCCAATCCACATTGAAAGAACATCGTATGAGCACCAGCGGCCACGGCTTCTTCTGGGTTTCCTTTCATCAGGCCTACTTCTGTCAGGCCTTTTGTTAATTCGGTACAGGCCAGCAAATGAATGTCTTTGTATCTGACTCCAGGTTTTAGAGCAGCTATGGCTGCTTCATGAGCATTGAGCACGGTTTGATACAATTCACGCTGCGTATCAGAAAATTCTGCGGCTACGGGAAAAGTCCGAGTCATGTCTCCCGCATATCCTGAAGGTATTTCTGCACCCGTATCGCACAGAATCATATCTCCTTCCAGGATGACGTTGCCGTGATAGTGGTTGTGAAGCACCTGACCATTTTTGGTCATGATAATGGGGAAGGAAAGTTGACCTTCGCCTGCTAGGGCTACCTGATTTACTCTGGCGGCGATTTCGGCTTCTTTCATTCCAGGTTTGGCATGCTTCATGGCAGCTAAGTGCATGTCTGCAGTAAGGTCTACCGCCTTGTGAAGCTCCACGATTTCTTCAGCAGTTTTGATGTTTCTTTGTGCAATGACCGCTTTTATCAACCGTATTGATTCTCCTGACCTGACTTCACCTACGGAATTTCCAGTCCAGGCAGAAAGCTTAGTGACATGCTCTTCTCTATAGGGAGGAATAAAATGTACTTTGCGACCATCAGCGATCGCTTGCTTCAGTGTAGTTTCAATTTGACTGGCAGGAGCTGTTTTGGTAATACCACTTTTTTCGGCCAAGGAGGCAATACTAGGCTGAGGACCCGTCCAAACAATATCATCCATGGTCAGCTCATCACCTAAAATCATGTCTTCTCCACTATCACAATCGAAGATGGCTGTTAAACTGGGGAGTGCCACGGCACAGAAATATAGGAAGGTACTGTCTTGTCTAAAGTGGTACCAATTGTCCTTGAAATTGATACTACTTTCTTCGTTTCCGAGTAAGACGATGAGACCGCTGCCTACGTCTTTTTTGAGTCTATTTCTTCTTAGGGTGTATGTGTCTTTGCTGAACATGAATAACAGTTGTTATGAGTTTCAAATATAATAGGATATAACACTTTAGCAGTGTATTCTAATTGTTATGTGTTTATGGTGAACCGTTTAATTATAGGTGCAAAAAAAAGTTTTTGTTTGCTTTTTAGAGCCTTCACAAATATTAGTAGCATCGTTGTCATATTTTGACCGATAATTAACAAATTGATATATGATTTTATTTTTATTAAAAATTTATTAATCAATTCACTTGAATAATGAATTGTTTTAATGCTTTTTTGACACAGCATTGTTGGGAAATGACTCATCATATAGGTGAGCTAGGAAGTATTTCATGAATTTCTGACATAATATATATTTAATGAACCAACTTAAACTATTGATTCTGTGTTTGCTCACAGCATTGAACCTTTCCGCTCAAAGCGTTTCATCCGAACATCCACTTTTTCAAAACAAAATTGTTTTAAACAGTTCATCTCAAGAGGCTAGTTACATCAGTGTCATAGAAAATGGAAGATCTGAGATCTCAGTCGTACCTTCAAGAAAGTCTTTAGAAAGTGATTATAATGGAGAGTACATTGTAAAATTCAAGGGGTCTCCCAGACCAAATTCTGCATCGAGAAGCACAGATAACAGTTTATTGAATGATGAAGTGATCAGTAGGTTTGGTCAATTCAAAAAAGACATCCAAGCATTAGGTTCTTCTTCAAGGTCAAATGAACAAAGTTTCGCTGATCTAAAACAAGAATATTATAAGGCGTTTTATGGAGCGCATATGAAACTATCTCAAAATATGCTCAATGAGATCAGAGAGTTGCCTTATGTAGAGTATGTGAAAGAAGTAAAAAAGTATACTGCTAGTTTGGATGAAACAATTGCTTTAGTAAAGGCGGACCAAATATGGGAAACCTACAATACTAAAGGAGAGGGAATTACAGTAGGCATCATTGATACTGGAATCGATTATATGCACCCCGCTTTAGGAGAGGGTTTTGGAGCAGGATATAAAGTAGAAGGTGGGTATGATTTTGTAAACAATGATGCTGACCCTATAGATGACCATAATCATGGAACCCATGTTGCTGGCATAGTAGCGGCAAATGGTGATGGATTAATCGGAGTGGCTCCAGAAGCTACTCTTTATGCTCTAAAAGCATTGGATTCCTATGGCTCTGGATATGATTTTCAGATTATAGCTGCTATTGAATGGTCCGTAGATCCCAACGGAGACAATAATCCTTCAGATAAGCTAGATGTAGTAAATATGAGTCTTGGCGGTTCAGGAGATGCCTATGATCCATTGTCAGAAGCCGTGAACGCAGCAGTAGAAATGGGTGTGGTATTTTGCGTAGCAGCTGGGAATGATTATGATTTCTGGCAAATAGGATCACCAGGCACTGCAGAGCTAGCCATTACTGTAGGGGCGTCTAACAATTATGGAGAATTGGCGGGTTTCAGTTCTAAAGGGCCCGCAAATGGGAGTTTTGCGATTAAACCTGATTTGCTTGCGCCTGGAGTCAATATTAATTCGTCAGTTACCAATGGAGGTACAAGTTCATATGATGGCACTTCTATGGCCACACCCCACGTGGCAGGATTGGCAGCTTTACTTTTAGATGTACACCCCTCATGGACTCCTGAAATTGTTAAATCTGCACTAGTGACCACAGCCGAATCAATTGGTGAAGAAGTGATGGCTGAAGGATCAGGTCAGGTAGATGGAATGAATGCCATACAAGCAACCAGTTTATTGTCCTTGACTAATTTAAGTTTTGGAAAGAATGAAATAAATGAAGCCATATGGGAGAATAAATTAGACCTAACAATTACTAATACGGGAATTGAGACAGAAAACTATGCTATTACTGATATTGACGTGATTTCTGGTATTACGCTGATTCCGTCTGTTTACAATTTTGCAGTTCAACCAGGTAATTCGGCGAGTATAGAGTTTACTTTAAAAGTAGATAATGCCGTTTTTGAAATGACCTCAACACCTACAAGGTCATATTCGGATGTGATTAATATTCAGACAAATTCTAAATCTATCGTGTTGCCATGGTCTTTTATGAGTACTTCAGAACTCACAGTGATGCTGGATGATCCAAATTATTGGGTGGATGTTTATGTGTACAATGATGATGAATTGATTTGGGATTGGAATAGTGGGGACACGGATAGATATGATGGAATAACATTCAAAGTGCCCAATGGAACATATGATGTATTAGCCTACAATTGGGATCGGGACAAATTTGTATTGAAAGAAAATGTAGAAGTTAGTAAATCATCTACAGTTGAAATTTCGAAAAAGAACGTCACGAGAAAAATTGACTACTCTGTGCAAATTGAAGATGGTATTACATTGAGTGAGAAGTTTAAAGACTCTGACTCCTACTTTACAAACGCCATTCTTGTATCTCCTCAAGGATATTCCTTTGGAATTTATGGAGGGTCATTCGAAAATGTTCGAAGCAGTAATTTTTCGTCGAATTATGTTTTAGAGCTGAAGGCAGGAGTCAAACAATATCAAGCAGACCACCCTCAGATTTATGAAGTGTATTTTCCTAATATAAAAGGGTTAGAAAATGATGTATCCTTAATAGTGGAAAAAAGTGAAATCCAAGAAAAGACCGTAATCATTGATTTTCCAACTGATAACTTAATAGATGAGATAATATTATTTGATTATGAGTATGAGGTAACTCCTAATGGAAACTATCTACCTATATGGGGTGGAGGGAACTCCATTGAAAATATTGGAGTTAAAAGTTGGTCATTTTCATATTTTGGGAATGAGCAAAAAATGAGTTCGGATAGTACAATTAAAGGACTAACACCTTCTATCTATATGGAAGGAGGTGATCAAAATTATCGTATAGACAATATTGCTATCAAAAATGGAGCATTGGGTTCGATAAAGGACGCTTCAAATACACAATTTTTTCCTGGAGGTTCGGATGCGGAAGTGGTAGTTTTTGGAAGAGGACTGTTTCGTCCGGTATATTATGAGCGTAGAGAGAGTGCGTTTCCAAGTTATTTCACCTGCCAACTTGGAGCCGATTTGACGGATTTATATCATCTTTATTACTATGGCATTGGGAGCAACGATTATTCTTGTACAGGCACTCTTTTTTGGTATGATGAATTAATTTCATACGAACATTATATATATAGCGTGGTTGGTTCTTCTGATCCAGCATTTTCACCTATCAGGATGCATCAACTATATCTCACTGACGCTTCAGGCGTCGTGGTACCTAAGTTGAACACCGAAGGCGAAGGAAAACTAAGATTCACACTAAGTAATGGTAGTCGAAGTATCACTTCTTCAAAAATTGTTATTACGAATGAAAGTGAAACCCTAAGCGAATCGTTTGAAGCCATTCAAATTGGAAAAGAAGATTCTCTTTTTACATTTGAAGTTGACATTAAAGCAAAGGAGTTTGGTGATCATTTGTCTCTTGAAATATTTGCAATAGATTCTGAAGAAGACTCTATGAGATACGTGTTAGGAAGCGGCCTGGATGCTTCCGCCAATCACATTCCCCAAATCATAGACCAAAACCACGTGTCTGTCGCTTTTGACGAACCATACGATTTATTAATGGGGGACTTGAAAGTCGTAGATAAAGATCATATTTATCCATTTGATCATGAAATTTCTATTCAAGAAGACGACCATTCACTTTATACTGTATCAGGCCATACTATCACACCTACCACAGATAATAAGCAGGCTATTGATGTGAATTTGAATGTCTCAGATCGTATTGACGAAAGTGAGGTTTTTCATTTCCAATTGCTTGTAGGAAATGAAAAGCCTGAAATCACAGGCCAGAAAACGGTATATGTTACATTAGGTGAGTCTTATGAGTTTTCCATTGAAGATTTATATATCGAAGACTTGGACAATACATTTCCGGATGATTTCTCGGTTGAGTTTGTAGAAGACATTTGGAATAAGTATTACTTCGAAAGAATTGGTAATTCTTTTACTCCCGTGAATTATAATAACAACTTTGTCAGAGTTCCAATTAGAATATTCGATGGAATGGATTTCACACCAATTTACTATTTTGAAATCTATACAAGAAGTTCGATCTCAACATTTGAAATTGTCGGGCAAGAAGATGTAATTATAGAAAGGGACAGTGTTTTTACCATGAGCATGGATTACTTAAAAATATTAGATCCGGAAGGCGAATTTCCAGATAATTTTTCCATGACTTTGAATGATTCTTATGGAATTGAGATTGATGGAGACGAAGTTTATGTGACTTCGGAATCTATGGTCGACTTGTATTTGAATGTGGAAGTTTCAAATTCATCATCAGACAAGCAAGAATATTATTTCAATATCAAAGTCAAAGATAAACCCAAGATTAATTGCTCTCCCTACAAAGTAATAGATATGGGTAGTTACACGACGATTGATACTTGGGATTTGTGTATTGAATCCTATAAGCCATGGTACGAAGTTTACTACACAATTCATGAAGGTGAGAATTATACTGTAAGTGGAAGTGACATTTATCCTGATGAAAACTTCTATGGAACACTTTCTGTCAAAATTACAGCGAATGATGGCGAATTAGATAGTGACCCAGCTTATGTAACTGTTGTGGTTCAACATACCTACTCTCATCTCGTCCCAAAAATAGATGGGCAGAAGGATATTTCCATTAAGCCCAATGAGTCTCGCATCATATCTTTAGAGGACTTGTATATGAGTAATCTAAAGTCATCGGATAAGGATTATTCAATTGAACTAAGTGAAGGTGACGACTATTCTTTTGAAGGGAATACAGTAATTCCTGCTGAATCATATCTTGGGAAATTATTGGTGCCAATTCGAGTTGTATATCACTCAACGGAAGCAGGAGATTTATTTAGCAACAAATATACCGTCGCCATTCAGGTGGAAGAGGAAGAAGAATTACTGTTGGATGCACCAATAAATCATCATACTATAGTTGTCTATCCCAATCCTGTGGAGAATGAATTAAGGATTAATGTAGATAATGTAAAACATGTGAGCAGCGTGAGTTTGGTTCATGTTTCGGGAAAAGAAATAAGTGAATTAAAAACTCAAAATGCGGGTGATAATGTCATACGAGTTGACGTGTCTAGTGTTAGGCCTGGATTGTATGTTTTGATGATTGAGACTAGCATAGGAAGAAATATACAACGAGTTCGAATCAAATAAGAGCTGTATTGATTGAGGCTAATCACCCAAATAAAAAACAATCGTATAAAAAAGGGCCACCGAATTTTCGGCAGCCCTATAGCAACACAATAGTTATTATGAGAAAACTAATTGATTAATTCACATCCCACCAAACTTTGACAGTCATACTATTTTCCCCACCGATTCTGTCAATAGCCACGGCTGTATTATCAGAATTTAGCAGAACTTCATTATTCGGATAAGGCAATCTTGTAGGAATCTCAGAAGCTGGCATTTGTACACCTCCTTTAGTTGGAGGAGTAAGAACTGGGAAGTCCAGTCTTCTTTGTTCAGAGAATGCTTCTGATCCATATGGGTAAAATGCTATGTACTTTTGAATCCCGATCTTTTCTTGCCAAGTAGTTCCACTGGCCGCATTGGAGTAGGCAACATTCGGTTGAGCTAGATATGCAGCGATATCTACATCTGTAATGGTTTGCCATCCATCACCATAGTAAGTGTGGTATCTCATTGACGAAGTAACTCCATCAATATAGTGCTCTTCGGCTGTTTGTCCCACAGGAGAGGCGAATCCTCTCTCCACAGCTTCTGCGAGTAAGAAAGATACTTCCGCAAAATCCATCACGTTATGAGGCCAGACGCCATCGGATTCGTCTCGGTCGTAACTCCTAAAGTTCCAGCCAAGGTATGCCCATCCCCATCTTCCTCCACCTTCGGTAGATTCCAAGTTTGGATAGGCTACATCCGTCACCGGATAGCCGGAGTAAGGTTCGTACGACCAATCATACAACATACTAGACCTTCTCGGATCATTTCTATCATTGACAATGTCGGTGAAGGTCTTACAGGCCACTACATCTTCCCAGCCTGCAGATCCACCATCATTGGTTCTTCTTAATGGGCTTCGGTTGGTGGTTTTACCAAAGCTAAACTGTACACTTTCCTCATAAGAGCTGATGAGTGGGTCATCAAGAGCTTCAGAGACAGTTGACCCTCCTAAAGTTGGGTTTGCGTCAATTATTCTCATGCCAAGTCTCAACTTAAGTGAGTTTGCAAAGCGGGCCCATGCCGAAGCATCACCATTCAGGAATAAATCTGAATCACCGAAACTTCCATTAGAACCAGAACCATTAATATCCGCCATGGCATTCGAAAGTCTGTTGATTAGATCAGGATAGATTTCAGATTGCGGGGTGTATGAAGGTTGCAATCCATCTAAGCCTGTTAAAGCATCCGTGTAAGGTACATCTCCAAACTGATCGGTAATCTGGGTCCAGGTCCACACTTCCAGGATCTCAAAAATTGCTTTTTGATTGATCTTCGTCCCTTCATCAGTGAGGTGATATGGGGGAGTTTCGACCATTTCAGCTGCTTCTCTGATTCTGGCGAGAGCATTATAGTGACGACCCCAATAAGCGTCGAACATGCTGCCTCTAAAGTTGTAAACATTTTCATTAGTATATAGGTGCTTAACAAAATATTGAACTATGCCTCCTGTTTGATTATTGAACAGATCACTTGTATATACGTATCGCTCCATGGCGTCAATTTGAATTCCGCTTAGGATGTAAGCAGGGTCAACCACAGTTGGAAATCTTTCGTCCTGATTTATCTCTTGAAAATCATCTGTACATGAGACAAGCACCACTGCCAGGAGTGACACGAGCCATTTATTTATTCTTTTCATAATTAATGTCTTTTACAGTTATCTGATGTTATTTACCGATGCCTAGGTTCACCTTGAATCCGAAGGTTCTTTCTCGAGGTAGCATACCCCAATCTAGGCCTTGAACATTGCCCACTCCATAAGAAATCTCTGGATCAGCATCGAAAGATTTGCTCAAAATGGCCAGGTTTCTACCAACTACTGAAATGCTTACATTGTTAAAAGGTGTTTTGGTAAGGAGTGCTCTTGGTAAGGTATAGCCTAATGATAATTCTCTAAGCTTTACATAGCCTCCATCAAAAATCGACGCTGACTCAGGGTTTTCTCCGTCATTGCTATAGGTGTAAGCATCGATTCGAGTATCATTTGGGCTACCATCTGCGGTTACTCCATCTAGTATGATACCTCCTTGTGCAGGGTTGGCTATTTGGTTGCCATTTCCGTCATCGATCATGTCATGGTAATCGTTTCGAATAGGGTTGCCCAGATCATTGGTGCCTACGGTCTCCGCGTGGTTACCTGTTGTTTTCAACCATCTGTGCGCTTGAGAGTAAATCTCTCCACCTTTTCTGATATCAAAAAGTACGCTGGCGCTAAAGCCAGCATAATTCACCGTAGTACCTATCCCCATTTCCCAATCGGGTACAACACTACCTAGTACTTTTGGGTCTGACAAAGCATACGTTCCGTCTTCATCAATTACGCGTTCTCCAGCATCATTATATACGTAATCTCTACCTACAAAACTTCCATAATCTTCTCCCTTGATGTGTTGTAGTTTCAGTTCGTAGAGAGATCCAATCTCAATATTTTCCAAACTCTCTGGCAGGTCTGTCACCTTGTTGGTGTACTTTGAGAAGTTAACATTGACATCCCAAGAAAACTTTCCTACCTTCACAGGAGTCGCATTTATTGCCAACTCAATTCCCTTGTTTTCAATTTCACCTGTATTGGTGTAATACCATCGAGAACCAGATGATCCGGCTATTGGCGTAGAGAGCAATTGGTCAGAACTTACTCTGCTGTACCATGCAAAATCGATAGCCAATCTGTTTTCAAAAAACTTAAGATCAGCACCTACTTCAAAATCTAGCGTCTGTTCAGGCTTCAGATTTGGGTTGTTGATATGCTGCTGCATGTAGTAAGTAGGAAGTCCATTTTGCTTTTCTCCGGCGACGTACTGAAATGCCGTGTTCGTTCTGAACATTCCAGCTGCGTTACCAGTTTTGGCATAACTCGCTCTCAACTTACCAAACGAAAGTGCTGAGAAAGAACTCAATGCAGGCAACTCAGAAAACACAAAGGAACCTGACAATGAGTAATAACCGAACGGATCATTGAGCGTAGATGAGTGCTCGTTTCGATAAGTCGCTTCTAAAAACACCATGTCAGCGTAGCCAACATTTACAGATCCAAAGTAAGCGTGATCTTTTCTTTGCTGGATATAATCATCGTATCCGATGATGTCATTTACAGAATTGTTGATTGAATATACATTTGGCATCACCAAACCATCAGAGGTTCCTAGGTAAGCCCTCTCCCAGTTTTGTTGTCTCCAGTTGGCACCAAGCATGCCACCTAGTGAAAACTTACTGTCATCGAAGTATTTTTCGAAGCTGGCGAACAGATCATAGTTTTGCTGCTTTTCGAAATCTCTGCCTACCCAGTACCCTGGAAAAGCACCTCTACCTACATATTCTACTACACCGCCTTTTGCAATTTTCCACTCTCGGGTGTATTTGGTTTGGTCTATACCGGCTCTGCCAGTGATTGATAACCAGTCTAGTGCCTTGTAGGTCAATTCGTATTTACCATAAATTCTGTCACGCTCATCATTTTGGATGTTTTCATTTCGTGTCCAATATGGGTTATCCCAGTAAGCCGGGTTTGGATCCGTTGGGCCATTTCTATTCCATGCACGCTGAATACCATCATCGTTCTTCCATTTTTCCATTCTTGAAAGATCCAATTGTCTTTGGTGCCAATTGCCAAATGAGGCCATGATACTTACTCCGTCATTGTCAGAATATCCAGTACCTGCTCTACCAACTGCTTCAGAACGAACCAAGTTTGCGCTTAAGGTGGATTTTAGTTTTTCAGTAATCTGAGAAACGGCAGTCACATTGAATGTTCTTCTGTTCAATTCACTATTTGGTAACGTTCCATCTACCCTATAATCTGTGAAACTTGCTCTCATGGAGTTTTTGGCTGTTCCGGCTTCTACTGAAATATTATTGTTCAGCGCCACACCAGTTTTGAACAAGTGCTCAATACTATTTGGAGATGCTTCCCATGCTCTCAATTGTCCAAAATTCTCAGTATCCGTTGGATCCCAGCTATCCCAGTGTCTTACCATAGAGCCGTCAAACCTAGGCCCCCAGCTCTCGTCGGCGTAGGTTTGGACGTAGGGATCCCCATCAGAGCCAGCTAAATAATCTGGATGTGACGAAGCATCATAGGTAAAGGTCGGGAATGTATCAGAGTAACCACCTCCATACTCGTTTTGGTAGGAATGAAACGTTGATTCGTCAATTTTGGAGAAGGTAACCCCTGAACTGATGTTTACCTTAGTTACACCAGCTTTGGCTTTTTTAGTAGTGATCATTACTACACCATTAGAAGCTCTGGATCCATAAAGTGCAGATGCACTTCCACCTTTTAATACCGAAATGGATTCTATATCCTCTGGGTTAATATCGGCCGCAGAGTTGCCAAAATCGTAGCCACCACCACCAGATAGCTGACCGCTCGAATTGTAAGAGGAGTTGTTGATTGGCACTCCATCTACAACGAATAAGGGCTGATTGCTACCGGTTAGCGAGGTATTACCACGGATCAAAATATTGGTTCCTCCTCCCATGGTGGAAGAAGCCTTGACGTTGATACCTGCAACCTTACCAGATAGTGATCTAATAAAGTTGTCCTCTTTGGCGGTAGTAACGGCTGCTCCATCCACTTCTTGAATGGCATAGCCCAAGGATGCCTGATCTCGTTCAACACCCAAGGCAGTTACAACCACTTCCGACAGCTGTTGAACATCTGCTTTCATGGATACATCAACAACGGATCGGCCTCCAATCTCTACTCTTTCGGTTGCCATTCCAATGAATGTAAAAATCAGCGTATTGCTTCCTGATGGAACCTCGACTGAATAATTACCGTCGATATCCGTGACGGTTCCGGCGGCAGATCCCTCTACCAATACCGATACCCCAGGAAGATTTTCTCCTTCTGATGATACCGTTCCTTTGATCGTGCTTTGTGCCCACACGCTCGACACCACCGTGCATACGACGGATGTCATTAGTAAAAACTTTTTCATACTTAATGGTTTTGAATAATACAAAGCAGTCCCGTCTGATCGTCATCAGAATGGGCATGCTGTTTAATGGTAGGGCTGAAGAAATCAGCTAATTGGATGCGCAAAAATTAATACCTACATGGTACGAATGGCTTCTTTTAAGTCTTTCGCAACGTAAAAGAGAAGATATTTTTTGGGAGGGTTACGTACTATTTTGACACATGGAAGTACATATTTGGTAAATACGCAGTAAAGCAAACTATTAACAATGTCGTCTATAATACATAACAAATAATATATTGAATTATTAATAAAATACCATATAAAGATTTGTATAATAATGTTTTAAACCTATGAAATATTATCTCAAAATAAACCCATTTTTTAAGGGGTCATTCGGGTCTACAAGGAATTCGTGCTGGCCTGTAATATGTGCAGTTCCTTCTACTTGAGGAATTACTGAATCGAACGGTCCATACTTTTCTGTTTTATGAACAGAGGCTATGAATTTCGAGCCTATAATGCTTTCAATGGACATCGAATCGCCTACTTTTAGATCTCCTCTTTTATGGTGAATCGCCATGCGACCTGACACACCAGACCCTGTGGGAGAGCGGTCAACTTCTCCGTCAGCAAAAATGCAAACATTTCTAGAATCAGTATTTTCGCAGTGAGATTTTCCAGTGAATATGGTTCCATACAACTCACTCATTTCAGGTTCGAATGGATGGATGATTTGATCATTTGAACTGATCACCGCCTGTTTAATCGCCATGCCTTTTTCAATTAGTTGGCGGTAGTTTTTCTCTGTCATTTCTATGCCGTACTTATCTGCGTCCACATAGGCATAAAAAGCACCGCCATAGGCGAGATCATATTTGATTTTGCCCAAACCCTTCACCTCCACTTCATAATCTAACCCTACTACAAATGAAGGCACGCAGTGGAAGTAGACCGATTCTACTTCACCATTTTTTATACGAGCATAGCTTTCCAATCTGCCACATGGTGCATCAATAACCACTTTTGTGATGGGCTCAATCTTTTCGATCCATCCCAATTCTACGGCCAACTTGGTAATGGCTATCGTGGCATGCCCACACATGGTACTGTAGCCTTCGTTGTGTGTAAATAGGATACCAAAATCAGCTTCTTCATCATTTGGTGGAACCAGGATACAACCATACATATCGGCATGTCCTCTTGGTTCGAACATCAAGGCAGTTCGAAGGTTGTCATGATTTTCTTTCATGTATCGCCTGTACTCTAACACGCTATTTCCTTTTAGTTCGGGCAGGCCGCTCAAAATGACACGTAGTGGTTCGCCGCCAGTGTGCATGTCGATGGTTTTTATTTTTAACCAGTCGGAAGGAGGAGTGAAGGTTTGGTAGGATTGGATTTTTTGAAAAGTTGTCATCTTATATACGGCTGCAGGGATAAAGAAATTAGTTGTTTTATGAAGCTTTGCCCTCTGGCCGGGCCGGCCCTTACTTTTTTCATTGCCAAAAAAGTAAGCAAAAAGGCTAGAAAATTTTAAAACTCGTACGACTCCGTCTCCCTCAAACAGTAAAATTTTCAAAGAAAACAATCAATGATTTAACTGTATCGCTCTACAGCCAATAATGTATCATCTATATGAGGTTTGTTTTCTCCGGCAATTTCACAGACTAATTGTCCCGTAATGGGGCCTAGTGAAATGCCTAACATGGCGTGGCCGGTGGCTACGATCAGGTTGTCAAATTTTTTGGTTTTGCCAATGTAGGGCATGCCGTCTGGAGAACACGGTCTGAGTCCTGCCCAAGGTTTTATATCCTTGAAAGATTCTTGATTGATCTGAGGAAAGTAATTAGGAATAGATTTCTGAATTCCTAAAACCCTGCGAGGATTGATCGACAAATCCAAGCCATTCACTTCCATAGTGCCTGCAAATCGAAGGCCATGCTGCATCGGAGTGACAGCTACTCTGGCTTCTGTCAAGATTGATGCTGTTTTTGGCATCACTGGTGGGTTAGTGACTTCGAAGCTATAGCCTTTGCCTCCTTGTATTAATATTTTTACTCCCAATTGCCTCAAAAATTTGGCTGTCCAGGATCCTGTAGCAATGACAAACTGATCAGCCTCAATTTTACCTTTTTCAGTAACTAATGCTTTCAGGTGCCTATGATGTTTTTCAGCACTTAGTACCTTGGTGTTGAATTGAAACTCAACCCCTTGATCTTTCAAATATTTTTGAAAACCATTCATGAAAGAATTTGGAGTAAACCAAGCATCGTTTTTAAAATGAACGGCACCTACAGTATCTATCTCAAAACCAGGATTGATTTTTTCTGCTTGAGCTGAAGATAAGACGTCCACGTCTTGTCCGCATTTTCTACCCAATTCTGCCATATCAGCTTCTTCGTCCAGTACATGTTGAGACTTACAATACATGAGTAATCCCTTGTCGTCAAATCCTGAATCAATTTTGGTGTCTGCAAGAATTTCTTCAATCAAACTTCTACTTTCCATGAGCATCTGATTCAGAATAGGAACGGCTTGACCCACCCTTTTCTTTGTTGAGGCTCGAAAGAACTGCCAGCTCCATTTGGCCAAATTTATGTCCAGACTGGGTTTGATGTAAAACGGACTTTCAGGATTGATCATCCACTTCAATCCTTGGGCAATGATTCCCGGAGAGGCTAGGGGGACCATGTGGCTGGGACTAAAAAAACCAGCATTACCAAATGAGCAATTGTCCGTTCCATCGCCCTCATCAATTATGGTGACTTCATATCCCTGCTTGTTGAGATAATATGCTGAGCAAAGCCCGATCATTCCGCTACCTACTATTGCTATTTTCATTATATCATATTATTCGTCTTATCGACCAGAGGGAGATATCCCCATCGGATCTGCAAGCGGCAGGGGGACTTCTCGCTTCGCTCGAAGTGACGTTGGTTATTAAATCACTTGGAAACCATGCGCATACGGATCATCATCATCAATAATAATATTATTGTACCCTGTCACCTGTGCCCAGCCTTGAATGCTTGGCACGATCGCTGGTTTATCTCCTAAAGTAGTTTCTTCGACTACCCTTCCTATAAATTTAGAACCTATAAAGCTTTCGTGAATAAATTCTTCGCCCAATTTCAATTTGCCTTTGGCATGCCACTGCGCTAATCGCGCAGAAGTACCTGTGCCACAGGGTGAACGGTCGATGGCTTTGTCTCCATAGAATACCGCATTTCGAGCTGTGGAAGTTGGGTCTAAAGGCTCGCCTGTCCATAGCATGTGTGTGAGGCCTCGGATGGTATCATTTTCTGGATGAACAAAATCGTACTTTTCATTGATTTTGTTGCGCAGCTCCTGACTCCAGCGGATCAAATCCCCAGCTGTGTTTTTATGAACACCTTCGAAATTTTTCTGAGGATCGACAATAGCATAAAAGTTCCCGCCATAGGCCACATCGAAGGTCAGCTCACCCAAATCTTTACTTTCAATGGTAAGATTTTCAGCAGCCAGATATGATTTGACATTAGTCAATTTTACCCACTTTACTTTTTTTCCTTCTTGATGATAATCTACAAGTACTAATCCCGCTGGAGTTTCCAGCCGAAGTTTACCTTCTGTTTTAGGTGTAATCAGTCCTTCTTCTATAGCAATAGTGACAGTACCTATGGTACCATGCCCACACATCGGCAAGCATCCGCTGGTCTCGATAAATAGTACCCCGACATCATTTTGAGGATCAGAAGGAGGAAAGAGTATGCTGCCCGACATCATATCGTGGCCACGAGGTTCGAACATTAAACCAGTACGAATCCAGTCGTATTCCTTTAGAAAATGCTGGCGTTTTTCACTCATGTTGGCTCCAATCAGATTTGGACCACCACCTGCCACTACACGGACAGGGTTACCGCAGGTATGAGCATCTACACAAAAAAATGTTTTTCTAGCCATTGTTGTTATTTCTCAATGTTTTTCAATCCCCCTTTCGACCTAGCCTGCAAGCAAGCTACTTCTGTTCTTTCCTCCTTTTCAAAGGGGTACTGAGGGGGATTTCTTCGTTCAGAAAGGTTTCTCATCATTAGTTTTCACTTTTTTCAAAAGCCAAAGTAGCAGCAGCCAAATCCTCCAATGCATGCCCTACAGACTTGAAGCAGGTAATAGTTTCAGGACTTCTTTCTACTTGTTTCTTACCTTGAGCCAAATCAAACAAGTCCGCCTTAATGTCTTCTATTTTGAAGGTGCCGTTGGCAATTGGGATGGCCAGATCGCCCGTTTCCTTGGTTGCGCCCTCAATATTGTCTACATAGACTTCAGTCTTCTCTAATACCTCATCGTCCATCTCGCGCATGTCAGGTTTGTAGGCTCCTATCATATCCAAATGTTGGCCTAGTCTTAAATCCTTTCCAAATACTAATGCCGTTGGGCTTAAGGTTGCACAGCTAATGATGTCAGCTTTTTTTATGCCTTCCTCAATCGACGAAACGGTTTGCATGGATACATCTTCGATAGTAATAGAATCAATAATGGTCTGTGCTTTCTTTTCCGACCTTCCCCAAACCAGTACTTCTGAAATGGGGCGAACAGTACAATGTGCTTTGATCAATTCTGCAGATAACGCACCTGTTCCTATCACTAAAAGCGTTTTGCTGTCTTTTCTTGACAAGTATTGTGAAGCCAAAGCAGAGGCCGCAGCAGTTCGTTTCACGGTTAATTTTTTCGCATCTATCAGGGCTTTTGGGCTTCCTGTTTGCAGGTCGAAATAAATGTACAGCCCTTGAATAGAAGGTAGATTGTGCTGAGAATTGTTTGGAGATACATTTACGATTTTCACTCCGAGGTTTTCACCCTTGTCCCAGGCGGGCATCAAAAGTAGAGTGGATTCCATTCCCTCTTTCGGGTTGGGATATTGATGATGATGCCTCATCGGGATGTTATAGTCTTGAGCAAATGCTTCATTGATCTTGGGGATTAGTTCCTCATAGCCCAATAGCTGCTCCAATTCTTCTGCTTCTATGTATTTCATCCTTTTATTACGTCATTGCGAGCGTGCCTTTTGGAGAAAGGCAAAGCGTGGCAATCTTATTCTTTGTTTGATAACTTATCTTCAATATACCTCTCTACCATCTCTTCCATAATCTCTAACGTGACCGTACCCTGAGAAAGAATCAAATCATGAAACTCGCGGATGTCGAATTGGTCACCCAACTGCTCTTCGGTTTTTTTGCGTAAAGCTTTGATTTTCAGCTCTCCTATTTTGTAGGAAAGGGCTTGAGCCGGCCACGAGATATATCTGTCCGTTTCAGTTTTGATTTCGTGCAGGGACAAAGCAGTGTTGGCGGCCATATATTCCATCACCTGATCTCTGGTCCAGCCTTTGGCATGGATGCCCGTGTCTACTACCAGCCGACAAGCACGCCACATTTCGTAAGTGAGCCTACCAAAATTGCTATAGGGATCTTTGTAAAAGCCTGCTTCCAACCCTAAAAATTCGGAGTACAAACCCCACCCTTCCCCAAAAACAGAAAGATAAAGTGACTGCCTAAAATCTGGCAAATGTGTCAACTCTCTGGACAAGGCTTCCTGCAAATGATGTCCGGGGACAGCTTCATGAAAAGAAAGTGCTTCTAGTACATACAATGGCCTGCTTTCCAATGCGTAAGTATTCACCCAATATTCGCCTGGTTGATTGGCATCGAGCGATCCGGGTGAATACCGACCTCCAGTGTATTTGGGTGCCAAATGATCGGGAACAGGTTTTACCGTGTACGGCTGTCTCGGCAGCTTGCCAAAAAGCTTGGGCATTTTACCATCCATGGATTTAGAAATCCACGCGGCTTCCTTGAGTAGTTCTTCGGGTGTCTTGGCATAGAATTGTGGATCGGTTCGGAGAAAATCTAAAAACTCGGCAAAGCTTCCTTCGAAGTTTACCTCCTCAATGATCTTCTCCATTTCGCCTTTGATTCTAGCTACTTCCTGTAGTCCCAATTGATGGATAGAATCCGGACTCAATTCTAAAGTTGTGTAGTACTTGATTCTCTGTTTGTAAAACTCCTCGCCCTCGGGCAATTCGTTGGCGCCAATGGATGTTCTCGTTTTTGGTACAAATTCATTGGTCATGAATTCTGAAAACTGCTGATAGCCGGCAATGGCTCCATTTCGAACAGCTTGCTCTCCCTTTTTTATGAGGTCTTGCTTTTCTTCTGCTGAAAGCTGGTTAGGTAGACTCAAAAATGGCTGAAAGAAAAGACTCTGTCTCATGTCTTCTACCAGGTGATTGTCATAAGTGACTTCATAGTCTTTCAAAATGACCTTTGGCTGTACCATGCCGATCTCCAGACCTCTTCTCATCAACGCAATGTGTTGATCGACATATTGCGGAAATGATTCTAATACACCAATGTAATCCAAAAAGTCTTGTTTGCTGGTAAACGAGAAATGCTCAGGAGTGAATGCAAATGATATATGAAAACCATCGTCGGCCAGAATTGGGTTCAAGTAGCCTTTCAAATCATACTGAGCTACTTTATCTTCCTGCACAAATTGGAACAGTTTTAAGGTAATTTGATCTTCAAAAGAAAGTTGTGATTGATCGATAGCTTTTAGCTGAGAAATGATGTCGCGTGTAAAGTCAGCTCTCTTCTTCAGTGCAGACTCACTCATGTCAGGCAAACGGTTGTAGTTGTCCGTCAGGCTGGAGAACTCCTGCTGTTCGAAAGCTTCATTCGAAGCAATGATGTCGAACAATTTGTCTTTTTCAGATACAGAAGGGCCTGCACAACTAAATACTAGTAGTACAAGCCCTATCCAATTACCATTCACTAAGCTTTTCATATGGCTTTGTTTGTCCAATTGCCATCTACACTACGCCAAATGCCATTTGGGTTTTCATTATTTAATTCGTCAGGTAACAAAAACTGAGGAGCATTTTGATAGGCCACAGGTCTTGCAAACCTTTTGATTGCATCAGAGCCAACAGAGGTAAACCTGCTATCTGTCGCTGCTGGAAATGGCCCGCCGTGTTGCATCGAAGCACATACTTCTACACCTGTAGGTACGCCGTTGTAAATCAAACGACCTGTCTTTTTCTCGGCCAATTGAATCAGATTTTCAAATGACTGGAAGTCATTTTCAGTACCCATGAAAGTCACTGTCAGTTGACCGGTGAGTTTTGCAATCACTTGATCCAATTGTGTTTGGTCTTGACAAGTCACCACCAAGGAGTAAGGGCCAAATACTTCGTGCTGCAAGTTAGGATTGCTCAAAAAATCTGCGGCAGAAACCCTCGCAACGGCAGCGTTAGCACCGTTACGAAGAGTCTCACCATTATTCGAACTAATTAACTTTACTCCGTTTTGGGTTAATGAAGTTTCTTTGTTTTTGACGAAGCTGGTCGCAATGCCTTCGTTGAGCATGGTAGCTACAGCACTTGCAGTTATCTCATCGGCTAGTGTATCGCAGAATTGATCCAGTTCGGGGCTTTCCAGTCCTATCAGCAGCCCAGGATTGGTACAAAACTGACCTACACCCAGCGTGATGGAACCCGCATAGGTTTTGGCGAGTTGTTCGGTTTCTGCTTTTAGTTTTTCTGGTAAGAATATTACCGGATTGATACTACCCATTTCGGCGAAGACCGGAATTGGGTCCTCTCTTTCGATGGCCATTTTGTACAGCGCCATGCCACCGACCAAAGAACCAGTGAAGGCGACTGCTTTTGTTTTTGGATGTTTGACTAAAGTTGTACCTAATTCAAATCCTTCTCCAGCCAACGAAGAATACACGCCATCTGGCATCCCTGATTTTTTTGCAGCCTTAGCGATAGCGTCAGATACTAGTTCGTTGGTTTGTAGGTGTGAATTGTGTGCTTTCACAACTACTGGGCAACCAGAAGCTAGTGCAGAGGCTGTATCTCCACCAGCAGTAGAAAAGGCCAATGGAAAATTACTTGCCGTGAACACAACCACAGGCCCAATCGGTCTCAACATCTTTCTAATGTCAGGTATTGGTAAGGGTTCACGATCTGGTTGGGCCGTATCAATTGTGGCTTCCACCCAGGCACCATCTCTCAGTAAGGAAGCAAAAAGTTTTAATTGTCCCATGGTACGGCCGCGTTCACCTACGATTCTGCCTTCGGGCAATGCAGATTCTTCCATGGCGGTATGCACGAGTTCATCTCCAAGATTTAGAATTTCATCAGCAATGGCTTCTAAGAATTGCGCTCTCTGTTCAGGCGAAGTTTGACTATACGTATCAAAGGCAATTTCTGCCTTGTTCATAGCCGCTTCAATGTCTCCACTTGTCGCTCCTTTGAAACTACCGGGCCTTGTCTCGGCCGTGGCTGGGTTAAAAGAATGCAATGTGGCTGTTCCTTTGTCTGATAAATCGAATCCTATCCTGTTTTTTCCGTGCATGGGGTAATGTTTTTAATATATACAACTTTATTGCGAGGAGGTACGACGAAGCAATCTCGCTCTCTTAAAAGGTGATAAGATTGCTTCGCTGCACTCGCAATGACGGTTTTTATTTTATACTACTAACGCTTTATAATCTGGTAACTGCGGTCTTGACTTGATGCCTGCATCAATAATAGCTAATACCTCTTCTCTTTCTTTGCCAATGATAGGCAAACGAGGAGCTCTTACGTGCTCGGTTCCAATTCCTTCCGCTACTTCTGCCAACTTAATGTACTGAACCAATTTTGGATGCAAATCCAATTCGCAAAGAGGAATGAACCAACGATTGATGGCAGCTGCTTCCATGATTCTACCTGCTTTGAATAGTTCATAGATGGCTACTGTCTCTGCAGGGAAGGCACAGACTAATCCACCAACCCATCCGTCTGCTCCGTTGATCATGGTTTCCATGGCCAAAGTGTCTACACCACAAAGTACGGCGTATCTGTCGCCGAATTTAGACTTCAAACGAGTGACGTTGGTCACATCTCTGGTAGATTCTTTGATCGCTTGAATATTGCTATACGGCAGCAACTCTTCGAACATGTCGATCGTGACCTCAATCTTATAATCCACAGGGTTATTGTAGATCATAATAGGAAGCGAAGTAGAGCTAGCGACTGCTTTGAAGTATTCTACAGTTTCTCTGTCGTCTGCTTTGTATCTCATAGGAGGCAAAAGCATCAATCCATTCGCACCGTTGCTTTCGGCTCTTTTTGCCGCAGCTATAGCTCCATTTGTACTTTGCTCTGCAATGTTAATTACCACTGGAATATCTCCTTTGGTCACTTCGATGGTTGATTTAATCAACACGTCTTTTTCCTCCTCAGTGAGGGTACTGGCTTCGCCCAATGTACCACCTAAAATGACACCGTGTATGCCTGATTCAAGTTGAACTTCAAGATTCTTCTTGAAGGCATCCAAATCAAGATTGTCGTTCGCATCAAATTTGGTGGTTATTGCGGGGTATACGCCTTGCCAATTAATTTTCATGTCTTTATTATTTAAATATTCTTAGGTCAATTGGAGTCAATCATCTGGATATGGTATTCCAACTGTTGTTTTATTCCAATTTAAAATTTTTGTAAAAGTAGAGCAAGCTAAAATGCGCGGCTTATCAATATTTGATTGATACTAATACTATATTAACATCATATAAGGGTTTGTTTTGATATTAATGTATAAATAATATCTTTTGTAGTGGATAGTGGTACTATTCAACGCATTTGAACAATGAAGCAGCAGTTTAGAAAATGAAAATTGACAAGCTATGAAGGTTTTACCATTTAAGATTCCAAAGACAGATGACTCGTCATTTAGGGTGCAGGTAGATATCATGCCTCAGTTCTATGATATACTTCATCAACACCCCGAATCCCAAATTACACTCATTGTAAAAGGACATGGTACAGTGATTCAAGGAGATTATATCGGCAACTTCTCCGAGGGTGATGTATTTATTTTTGGAGCTAATGTTCCTCATGTATTAAAAAGTGATCCATCTTATTATGAAGAGGGCAGCACAGAAATGTGTCATGCGATTTGTGTCTTTTTCGATTCTGAAAGTTTTGGCAAAGACTTTTTCGAGCTGCCTGAGATGCGTAGTGTGAATGACTTTATGCGTAAGAGTGTGCGTGGGCTCAAGCTCCATGGCGATGCGAAAAGACAAGTGTCTAAAATCATCACGGAAATAGAAGATCAGGATGGCATTACTAAAATCATCTCTTTGCTCAACATTTTCAATCTATTGAGCCAGACGGAGGAACATCAGTGGTTGTCCAAAGAACCCCATAATCTAAATGTAGATGAATCGGAAGGCAAACGCTTGAACGATATTTTCCAGTTTACGATGAAAGAGTACCACCGTCCGATCACGCTCGACGAAGTGGCCGAGGTAGCGAATATGACCCCTTCGGCATTCTGTAGGTATTTCAAACAAAGAACCAGAAAGACCTATGTGAGTTTCTTGAATGAGCTTCGTGTGGCTCATGCTTGTAAGCTTCTCTTGAATAAGGAAATCAACGTGACGGAGGTCTGCTATCGCTCGGGGTTTGTAAACCTGTCCAATTTCAATAGGAAGTTTAAATCGCTGACCAACCATACGCCTTCGCAGTATCAGAAGGTACACTATCAGGAGCAGGTGCTTTGATCTAGTAGCTATTCGCGGATTTATTCCGCGATCTGTTTCGGTTAGTCAAGCAGATGCCGGAACAGATCCGGCAATTGAAATTTCCTTGTCATTTCGATCCCGATAGGTATAAGGAGAGAAATCTAAGCGTGCCCAAAATACGTCGATGAGATTACTCTCTATCGTTCGAAATGACAACTAATATTATTTCTTTACCCATATGAAAATAAAAATATTAACCCTTGCACTGATCAGTTTAACCCTGGTGCAATGCCATTCTACTCAGCAAGTCCAAGGCGATTTGAAGAATCAAATCATTGAACTGTTTCCGGGAGCTACTGTGGAAGCGATTGCTTATGAGGAGCCTTATCAGGAAGCCTATCTGGTGGTGATACCACAGTACCTGGATCACAATAATCCTGACTTGGGGACTTTCGACCAACGTATCTACCTCTATCATGTAGATTATGAGGCGCCGATTCATTTGGAAACTGGAGGGTATGATGTCTACCTGGCAGAGCGAGAGATTAGTAAAAATCTGGGTTTGAACCTGATCCTTGTGGAGTATCGTTTTTATGGCAATTCCAGACCTGAAGAAATCCCTTGGGAATACTTAACTAATGATCAGGCCATAGAAGATTATCATCGACTCAACCAGGCTTTCAGGAATATATATAAGACGGGCAAGTGGCTGACTTCTGGAATTAGCAAGGGAGGGGAGACAGCCATGATTTATAAATCTAAATACCCGAAAGATGCGGATGTGGTGGTGCCATACGTGGCACCGATTATTCTGGACACGGCAGATGTGCGTCCGTGGGAACATGTGAATCGAGTAGGAACTTCGAAATGCCGACAAAAAGTAAAGAGTCTACAAAAAAGACTGTTACAAAATAAGGAAGATGTGTTGGGTCTGATGATGGAAAAGACCAATGAAGATTCACTGACTTTTGAGATCGGGCATGAGGTGGCGTTGGAATATGCCATTTTGGAATACCCGTTTTCTTTCTGGCAATGGAATGGTGACTGTGGTCAAATTCCTGATGAGAAAGCAACTTTGGATTCTGCATTCCATCATTTGAATGGCGTGTCTGGGGTCAGCAATTTTTCTGATCAGTCTTATGATGGAGGTTTGCCATCCTACTACCAGCACATGCGAGAACTGGGGTACTATGTGATGGATACGACAGACCTGAGTGAGTGGCTGAGTCAGCAGAGATACAGCCATCGTGTATTTGCGCCGAAAGGAGTGGAGCTGACCTACAATGACAGCTATATGTCTGTGGTAAAAGACTACGTGGAAAATCAGGGTGAAAGGATGATCTGGATTTATGGAGGCTTGGACCCTTGGGGTGGCTGCGCGGTAGAGCCCAAAGGCCAAAGCACCATGAAATTCGTAAAGCCCGACGGCACTCACAGTACTCGAATCAAAGATCTGAAACCTGCTCAGCAACAGCAGATTTATGATTCGTTGAGGGTTTGGTTGGGGATTTAATAATAACGCTTGAGCGCATCTTCGATGCGTTCTTAATTTTCCAAGGCATTTGAAATGCCAACTAAATTTGTTACGCTTTGAAATGCGCACCAGAGTATGGTGTATTTTAAATGTCTATCGATTCAGGGTTTTGATAAGTATTCCAAAAACGAACCAGGTAAATAGTAGATTCCTTTTCTTGATAAAACAGCGTGATTTGCTTTCGAATGACTGCTCTTCTTATTGATTTGTAATCGCTTTTAGGATACAGTTTCGGATTGATTTTGAGCAATTCTAATACGGCATCAACTTCGTCAATAAAATTAATTGCCGATTCTTCTGTCCATTCTTTGAGCAGATACTTAATGTTTTGTTCATAGTCTGACTTAGCCTCGTCAGACCAAACAATATTCATCATCTTATTTGAAGAGGTTAGGGAATTTCTTTTTTGTGGAGGCCATCACGGATTCATGGCTGTGGACTTGACCATCTTTAATAGACTGCAATCCTTGATCAATGGCAGTTTTTTCTGCATCAGATAGTTTGACAGATTGCTGGTTGGACAGCTGCAGGCTTTTGAGCTGACGAATGACCTGACTGTCATCTATTCCGGCCAACCATTCGATTAAATTAAGTTTTTCTGCTTGAATGTCCATTTCGAAAATCGATTTACTCAAAAATAACGAATTGGGAGGATGTTTATTAGTGCACCTTAAAAAAACAACGGTCTCAGTGAGACGCTAAAACTAGTGGAGAAAATATAGCCCCAATTTGATTACTACTGAGCTGGTAAGCCCGTACTCAAAAAAGTCTTTCTTTGAATGAAAGGAAATGTTCTTTGAACCAACCCCCTTTTTACGTTATCATTTTTGAACTTATCAAGGATAAATAATTGGTCAACCAACAAATTAGTTAAATTAATTATTTCACCTGTTTTAAATTCAATTTCGGTGTATCCATAAAACAGCCAAGGGACTTTACCTCCTATAAAAGCGTTTAGTGTTTCTTGTTCAATTGTTGTTTTAAGAACTGTTTTGATATCATCTTTTAGAAATAGCTTTTTGATACCACCGTACTCAACAAGAATTTCGGGACTTCCTTTTGTTATGTTAATTCTGAGATTGGCATTGTCCTTATAGTATTGTCGATGTATCAGTAATCCTGGAAGCCAAAGAAAAATCCCAAAAGCAAAAATTATAAGCGACATTATAATACTGAATTCATTCTGATTCTGTTGTGTAAGAATAGAGAATTCAAAATATGTAAATATTAAAATGTAAGGAATCCCTAAAGTAAAAAACCATTTTAATTCCTTCCAATTTCTCTTAGAAGTAAGTGTATAATTATGGTTTTTAAGTAAATCTTCCCTTAAATATTTTCTGTCTTTTTTTGTCCTGTTTAGACTACTTTTTAATCTGGAAAAATCAGAAACAAAGAAGTAGCGAATCGATTCTGATATTAATTCAATTCTACTTTTCTTATGATAATGGTGTCTATTATTTTCGGGATTAAGATAATAGACCTCAAACACACCTCTTTTGCAATTATGAAGCAGAATTTGATTGTTTTGATTGTCTGAAATGTGGATGATTTTTAAATCTTCCAAATAGCCTTCGCTTGGCCAGTTGTTTTTAATAATTGTTTCTACTACAGGGAGGTCTGCATTTTTTGATTCGGTGTATTCACCATCTTCATCTTTATAATAATTGAGCTTATAGAAGAAAGGCATGAAATGGGGGTTGATCTAAACATTATGGTCCATTACACAATTATACCCAATTCCAAAAACAAAAAAGGTGACGCCGTCTTCGAGAGCCTTAGACTGACATCACCTTTTTATAATATTTCCTTATCCATAGGTCAGGGTTTAAACCCTGGCCTATGATGACGATCATTAATCCAAATGCCTCAAATTCCCCGGTGTGTAAGGTGCACCAGCAGCTTTTAGCTTTTTCTTGAAGTTGACCATTTTCACTTCGAGGATTTCTTTGGTGGCTTTGTACACCGGTTCTAGTTCCTCGACGGTGATTTTGTACACGTCGCGGTGTGTCTGGGTAGGTGCTGCGGTAGAGGCGGCCTGCTCCCAAGCCAGTGAACCTGATCGGCTGCTGAGCGATGGCACTTGCCCGATATCGAGTTTGGACTTGATTGGATCGCCATTCACGATGATGCTTAGCTTATTGACCTCGTCTTTGATGGTGTTGTACTCAGCTAGCAGTTCGCTTTGTGATACCGGAGTAGCCAGTATTGCCGCATTCATTTGCTTCAACTCACCATTGATTTCTGAAAGCGCCTGTGATACACTTTTCACCTTGCCTCTGAGTGCGCCTACCTTGGCCATAAACTCAGCAAGCTCTTTTCTATCGGCTGCTGGTAAAGTGGCGTTGTTGATCGGCATCAGATTGAAAGACTGTGTGCCTAAATCTGTGACCTTGCCATTTACTATGGAAGCCATGGTCACGCTATACTGGCCAGGCGCTACCATGGTGCCTTCGTTGGTTTCTGCCCATGGGTTGTAAAAGCTAGGTTTGCTCAAATCCACAGGGTTTTTCGGGCTGTTGCGCAAGTCCCACTTTAGTCGGCTGATGCCTTTCGATGGACTGGTAGTCAGTTTTCTTACAATCGTGCCTTCCGCGTCATTGATGGTGAAGAGGAGTGATGGGGCTACTTCTTCTTTCTCTGCTTTCAATGCTTCGTAGCTCGGAAAGTAGTTGTCTGCTTTTTTCTTGCTGTTTTCGGCTTCCTGCTCCTTGCGCTGATCGGCTTGGGACTTTATTCCGTCTTTGAGGTAATAAGTAAAGATCACCTCAGAACCTAAATTCTCTCCCATGAAATAATCGTCTCCTTGTGTAGCTGCTCCTTTCAATCCCAAAGGATAGGAATACTCAAAAAGCAAGCCGTCTCTTACGGAATACAGCTCCGAATTTTTGCTCAACGAGTTGCTTACGTTTCTCAAGGAAGAGTAATCATCCAAGACATAAAACCCTCTACCGAAAGTCCCCAGTACCAAATCGTTTTCATCTTTTTGGATAGCAATGTCGCGTACCGCTATGGTGGGTAATCCGCCTTTGAGCTGTTTCCATTCTCCACCGCCATTGTCAGAAAAGAAGACGCCGAACTCCGTGCCAACAAAAAGTAAGTTGTTGTCCACATGGTCTTCTTCGATGCTGTAGGCAGAACCTCTGTTTGGTAGATTCGAAGCGATGCTCACCCAGCTCGCACCTTGATCCGATGACTTCAATACATAAGGTTTGAAGTTGCCTCTTTTGTGGTCATTGAAGATGGCATAGATCAAGTTCTTGTCGTGCTTGGAAGTGAATACCATATTCACGTAGGTGTTGGCCGGAATGCCAGGAAAGCTGGAAGATTTGTTCCAGGATTTTCCGCCATCTTTTGATATTTGAATCAATCCATCGTCTGTGCCTACCACCAATAAGTTTTCATCCAAAGGAGATTCTGAGAAGGCTACGATTGTTCCATAAGGAGAAGTAGAGCCATTTTTCATTACTGCATCTACACTCCAGATTCTATCCATCACCTCTAGTTTGTTTCTGTCTATTTGTGCTGTCAGGTCATCTCCCAGTACTTCCCAGCTGTCACCACGGTCTTCGCTACGAAACAATTTATTGGCGGCAAAATACAGGCGTGTGGGTTTGTGATTGCTCACCTGCAAAGGCGCATCCCAGTTCCATCGGTATTCGTTTTCACCCTTTCTTTCTTTGGGTTGAATGCCTTTGAGTTCGCCACTCTTTTTATCGAATCGAGCCAATCCACCATACTGATATTGCGTGTAAACGATATCCGTGTTTTCGGTATCGATTTGGGTTTCGAATCCGTCGCCACCCTGAGTGATGTACCAATCTTCGTTTACGATGCTACTAGCACTCACCGTTCTGGATGGGCCGCCCAGGCTGTTGTTGTCTTGCGTACCGCCATAGATGTGATAGAATGGCTTGGCATTGTCTACAGACACTTTGTAGAATTGCGTGATGGACAAGTTGGCTTTGTAAGACCAGTGCTTGCCACTGTTCCAGGTTTCGTAGATGCCACCATCACATCCGGCTAGCAGATGGTACGTATTGTTTGGATTGATCCAAAGACAGTGGTTGTCGACATGCTTATTGTCTTCCCCTACATTTTTGAAAGTTCGGCCTCCATCTACAGACACTTTCATCCAGGTATTCATGCTGTAGATTTTATCTGGATCCACTGGATCGGCTACGATTTCCTGATAGTAGTTTCCGCTAGAGGTATAGCTACTTCTTTTCTCCCATGATTCACCTCTGGTGGTAGAGATATAAAAACCGCCTTCGCCTCTGGCTGCTTCCACTATAGCATAGATGTATTCCGGATTGGCAGGCGAGATCGCCAGACCAATTCGACCCAAGTCAACCCCTGGCAAGCCACTGTTGATTTCTTTCCAGGTTTTACCACCATCGGTAGATTTGTGAATGCCCGAGCCGGGGCCACCACTGATGTAGGTGAATACATGCCGTCTTCTTTGATGGGAGGTGGCGTAAAGCACCTCTGAATTTCTTGGATCCATGTGGACTTCATTTACTCCTGTGTGTTTGTCGATGTGCAGCACGCGGTGCCAGCTTTCGCCGCCGTTGGTGGTTTTGTATACGCCGCGGTCTCCTCCGGCACTCCATAGCGGGCCAATGGCAGCGACATATACAATGTCCGAATTATTGGGGTCGACTACGATGGAGCCGATATGTTCTGACTTTTCCAGTCCCATATTTTTCCAGGTCTTACCTCCATCGAGAGATTTGTACACGCCATCTCCGTAGGCTACACTCCGCTGGTTGTTGTTTTCGCCAGTGCCTACCCAGATCACATTCGAGTTATTTGGATCCATGGTCACTACACCTATCGAATAACTGCCTTGGCTATCAAAAATGGGTTCGTAGGTGTTGCCGTTGTTCGTCGTTTTCCAAACGCCACCAGAGGCTACAGCTACGTAGTATTCAGTCGGGTTGTCGGGATTGACAGCAAAGTCAGCAATACGGCCAGACATGAGCGCCGGACCGACATGACGGAATTTTAGTCCGTCAACGGAAGTCTGGCTCAGTGCGGATTCTGGAGCTTTTTGGATGGAGAATTTTTTTCTTCGTTGGGCGGGAGCAACTAATGTCCCTACAACTAAGAGGAGGGTTAATAGATATTTCATTTTTAAAGGTTTGATTCAATAGAAGAAGAAAGGTACACTAAACCCATCCAATATGGCAAATCAAAAAATTGAGGGAGGTGATATAATGGTTTGAGTGGGGAGAGTAGTAAATTAAAGAGGTTACTTCAAGTAACCTCTTTAATTTGATGAGTGGGTCGTATTGGATTCGAACCAACGACCTCCGCCCTGTCAAGGCGGCGCTCTAAACCAGCTGAGCTAACGACCCAAGTTTTTTGTGCAAATATATTTAATGCCTGAAATTTTCAATGAGGGATTCAATATACTTCCGACTCTTCATCTTTTTAATTTTCATTTCTGCTTTCACAGCTTCAGATCTTGTTTCGTAGTCATTATGATACTTTAAGGTCCATGGTTTTCCTGCCTTAGTAAATTTTGATCTTGAGTTATTATGATCCTGCAATCGTTGATCTAAGTTTTGAGTAGATCCGACGTAATATTTATTTAATGATTGGGAATATATAATATAAACGTAGAACATGTCGACCTTCCCGATGCAATCGGGACGCTCTAAACCAGCTGAGCTAACGACCCATGTTTTTTGTGCAAATATATTTAATGTCATGAATTTTCAAACATCAACTTACTCGGCATACGAGTTGAACAACCCATAGAGTAACACAAAAAATATAGCCATAAACAAAATCAAAATAAGACCACCTTTAAAGTAATTCTTGAGCTCCCTTTTGCTTTGATAGGGGCTTTTAAATTTAGAAATCCATGAACTCTTTGGAATCTTTCGAAGAGGAACTGAGTGCTTATTTTCAATATGTTTTTTACTTTCCAAAAATTGCTGCTAATAATACTAAAGAGAGAATTCCAAATATAACTAGACCGATCAGAATCAATCCACCTTTCAGCGTACTGTTGGCTTCTTTTTTACTTCTGTACTGGCTTGTGAAATTGAAGGCATCGTACTCATATTCTCGCTCTTCTTGTCTCGAAGGATTGTGAGTGGATTTTGCCGAACTCCCCTGCCATGGTTTCTTGCCCAAAGCCATTTATAATTAGATTAGTTATACTCTAATCTACACTATTTTGTAACTACACAAAAAAGATCGAGATTCTCTTCGTGCTGATCTCTCAAGAAATAATCCGTGCGATCTATTTCAGTCACAAGGCCTTCGTCTTGTTTTTGAAGATTATTTCTGTTGAGTCTATTGAGCAAATCATAAGGGATTCTTAATAGCGCATTCGGGAGTCGATATTGTAAATTGAAAATATCGAATCGAGAGATTTTGGCTACGGACGCTCTGTTTTGTTCATGATACTCCATCACTTTTTCGTTACCCGCGATGCCTTTCATTTCTACTTGTGAAAAAATACTCCCAGCCAGATCCTTTAGTTCCTGGTTGGTGTACTCACGTTCGTGCCAAGGGTTTCTTGACAATGACATTTTGATATTCGGTGTAGTAATAACCGCTTGCCCACCAGGTTTAAGTACACGATGAATTTCTTCTAGAAATAGCTTGTCATTTTTGATATGTTCAATTACCTGAAAGGTAATGACTGTGTCAATTGAATTATCGGCTATATTATCAAAAGGAGGAAACACAGCAGCTCTAAATTCAACGTCAGGGTATTGAGGTTTTAGATTTTCTACAACTTCCTCTATTTTGTCTAGCGCTAAATAGCCTTCTGCCAACGGGGAAAGTACAGCTATACCTCGACCTTCTCCACATCCTGGCTCAAGTACCTGGCCATTGATATATGGTTTTGCCTCGTAGTAAGCCTGAAGCAATCTTTGGTGTATTGGGTTGTCGGAAACTATTTTGTCCGATGCTATTTCTGTAGTGTATGTTGCCATAGGCCGCAAAAATAAGCCAATTTTATACGTTAATCTCCAAATTGATTTATATTAGTTTTATGTGCATTTCCAAAAACTTCCCAGTGGCTTTTGTTCTATTGCTTATGTTGGCTTTTGGCCAAAATATCTGTGCTCATGATCTGACCAAAGAGAACTTCAGTTATCTCTACAATCATGACCCAGTGAAGATTAATCATCAGATAGCAAAGCAGGATTCTATTTACAAACTGATCTTAACTTTTCATTTGGTGAAAGTACTCCCTACTGACAGTTTGGTTGGATTTGAGCTTTATGAGCAGAAAAAAATTAATTCGGGACAGGAAATTTTGATCCAGCCCATAGCCGTCAATGTAGATTCTGGCTTTATAAAAAATGTAATTGAATTAGATTTCTATGCTCAGCCAGAGAATAACTATTTGGTTGTGAAGTTTTCTTTTCTTGAACGGCCTTATTTATATGGTATTCCAATCAATGAGGCGTTGGCTTTTCCATTATCGAATATTATTTACGGAGGGGACAATGAAGCCATGTTTTATGATGGCTATAAAAAAGGTGATTCTGTATGGTTTGAAGAAATTGATGAGGAGAGAGGCGACGATGTACAATACTTTGCTTATTTGTATAAAGAAGATTTTCCAGCGGCAATTCCTCCAATGGTAGTGGAAAATGGAGCTGCGGGAGAAGCACTGAAAATTGACAAGGTAGTAGGTTTCAAACGAGGCATGATGCTCAATAAGTCAGATCATTTATATTTTGTTCAGAATGATACAGCGTCAAATAAAGGTGTGTCTATCCTTAGTCACAAAGAATATTACCCCAGAACAAAAAGAGTGGAAGAACTCATTGAAACCTTGAAGTATATCTGTACGGGTGATGAGTATGAGGAGCTAAATGAAGCGGAGGATAAAAAATTGGCGTTCAATAATTTTTGGTTGAGTCATATCGAGGACAAAGAGCTGGCTTCCACAACTATTAAGAAGTACTTCAGATCTGTCAAGTTTGCTAACGCTCTGTTTACCGATTATAAAAATGGTTGGAAGACTGATCGTGGAATGATTTACATCGTTTTTGGTCCTCCAGAGGTAGTGACTAAAAAAGAAGAAATAGAAATATGGGAATACAAGACATTTGATGGTGATTTAAAGTTTACTTTTGCCAAAACACGCAACTTATTTGTTCAACACCACTATTCCCTCATTCGCGAGAAGTCGCTAAATAAGGCGTGGTTTACGGCAGTACAACAATGGAGAACCGGAGATTTGTAAAGAGACCCCCTAGAAAAGAAGAGCCTGACAATATGATTTTTGGCACTCGTGCCGTTATCGAAACAATCAAATCAGGTAAAACCATTGAGAGGATTTTCCTTCAGAAAGATCTCAAAAATGATTTAACAAAAGAATTGGTCGAATTGCTGCGAGGCTCAATGGTGACAGTATCAAAGGTTCCTGTAGAGAAGCTGAACCGCTTAACCAGAAAAAACCATCAGGGTGTGGTTGCTTTTGTGTCACCTGTTGATTTTGTGACGCTTCATAATATTGTAGCAAATAGCTATGAAAACGGGCTGGCTCCTTTGGTGCTTATATTAGATCGTGTGACCGATGTGAGAAATTTTGGAGCTATCTGTCGTTCTGCAGAGTGTGCGGGCGTAAACGGAGTAGTGATCCCAACAAAAGGTGGGGCAATGATCAATTCGGATGCGGTTAAAACTTCAGCAGGGGCATTGAGCTATCTCCCTATTTGCAAAGAAGATAGCCTAACCCATTCGGTAAAATATTTGAAGGATAGTGGTTTTCAAATTGTGGCGTGCACAGAAAAGACAGAAAAAGTTGTATTTGATGCAGATCTTTCCATTCCTACAGCTATCATTATGGGATCTGAAGAAGATGGAATATCTGAAGAATTATTGGAAGCAGCTGATGAGAAACTAAAAATCCCAATTGTAGGACAAATAGATTCTTTGAATGTTTCTGTGGCTGCAGGAATTATTCTCTTTGAAAGTATGCGTCAAAGAGGCTAGAGATATTTATCTCCTTTCAATTTTTTAGCTTGAGCTACATATTCTCTAAACTGAGCATCTTGATCTTTCTTGCAGACAATCAATACATCTTCAAAATCACCGACCAGATAGCCTTCTAAGTTGTCCAAAACAAGCAGTCTATTAGTTTCGGATTTTACAATGTTGTCTTTGCATTCTCCAAGTATCACTTGGCCATCAACAACATTGTCGTTTTCATCCTTTTCTCTGATTTCGTGAAGAGAATTCCAAGACCCCAAATCAGACCAGTCGAACGTACCTTGAACCACAAAGACTTCCTTTGATTTTTCTAAGATGCCATAATCGATTGAGATGTTTTCACACTGAGGATAGATCTTATCAATATAGATTTTTTCATCAGCCTCGTAATATTTGTCCGAACCACCTTCAAATGCTTCAGCAATATCTGGAAGAGAACCTTCAAAAGACTTCACAATAGCGGAAATGGACCAAACAAATATTCCTGCATTCCAGACAAAATCACCACTTTCCAAAAATTTTTTCGCTAAGGACAGTTCTGGTTTTTCTGTAAAAGTTTTTACTTTCTTTACCTCAGAATTATCATCCAAATACTGGATATAGCCATAGCCAGTTTCAGGGCGATTGGGTTTGATTCCAACAGTCAATAATTTGTCCGAGCCTTTCGCAGCTTCAGTAGCTGTTTTGATGACATTTGTAAAGTTTTGTTCTTGAAAAATGGCATGGTCTGCTGGAGTTACTACCATGACCGCATCCGGGTTTTTCTTTCGAACCTTGTATGCAGCGTATGCAATGCACGGAGCCGTATTTCTTCTTGCAGGTTCTGTAAGTATATGCTCAGGGTTGATGTCAGGAAGTTGTTCTTGAACTAGTTCTGCATAAATGTCATTAGTCACAACCAAAATATTATCTTTGCCAGTCGTTGGTAAGAAACGTTGGTAGGTCATTTGTAGTAAGGATTTGCCATTGCCCAATACATCAATGAATTGTTTGGGGCGGGAGTTTCTACTATACGGCCAAAACCTACTTCCAACACCCCCAGCCATTATTACTACAAAAACATCTGACTTCATCCCTTTTACATTTTTTAAATGGATGGCAAATATAGGAGGAGAATAATACTATGTATAACTAATTGATTAAAGAATTAGCCATAGTTATAAGGTAGGATCATCGCAATTCGATTGATTTTATCATGGTATTTGTATAATTTAAATAATAATTAACCAGCAACCGGAAACGAAATTTTGCAAGGCTAACTATGGTTAGCTCATTTTTTGTTAAATTATGTATCCGGTATATAAATTGAGAAGAAGATGATTGCATGCCAGGAGGATGAACTGAGGGGAAAACTGAAAGAAATATTTGGTTTTAGTAATTTCCGAGGTAACCAAGAACAAATCATTAACAACCTACTATCAGGCAGAAATACATTCGTATTGATGCCGACAGGAGCCGGTAAATCTCTGTGCTATCAATTGCCAGCAATAATCAGTGAAGGAACCGCAATTGTAATCTCTCCACTGATTGCACTGATGAAAAATCAGGTAGATCAACTCAATGCTTTTGGAGTCAATGCCCGATTCATGAACTCTACTCTGAATAAGACAGAAATGAAAAGAGTGAAGGAGGAAACTTTGTCTGGAAAGGTGAAACTTCTCTATGTGGCACCGGAATCCCTCACAAAAGAAGAAAACATTGAATTTTTAGGACAGGCAAATATTTCCTTCGCAGCAATAGATGAAGCACACTGCATTTCAGAGTGGGGTCATGATTTTCGTCCGGAATATCGAAAAATCAAATCTATAATAGGACAGTTCGGAGATATTCCAATTATAGCTTTGACGGCGACAGCTACGCCCAAAGTACAATTGGATATTCAGAAAAACCTGCAAATGGAGGAGGCTGATGTATTCAAATCCTCTTTCAACAGAAAAAATCTTTATTACGAAATCAGACCAAAAGTTGATGTTAAAAAACAACTCATCCGATTCGTAAAAGAACAAAAAGGTACTTCAGGAATTATTTACTGCTTGAGTAGAAAAAAAGTAGAAGAGATTGCCGAACTACTCAAGGTCAATGATGTGAATGCTGCTCCGTATCATGCGGGACTAGAAAGCGGAGTAAGAATGAAACATCAGGATGGCTTCTTGAATGAAGACATTGATGTGATCGTAGCCACCATTGCTTTTGGGATGGGTATTGACAAACCAGATGTGAGATTTGTAGTTCATTATGACGCACCAAAATCTCTAGAGGGTTATTATCAGGAAACCGGACGTGCGGGTCGAGACGGATTGGAAGGTAAGTGTATTTTATTTTATACGCTTGACGATATTATCAAGCTTGAAAAATTTAACAAGGACAAACCAGTAACTGAAAGAGAAAATGCCAAGCTGCTTTTAGAAGAAGTGTCTTCTTATGCAGAATCCTCGGTTTGCAGACGTAAGCAACTGCTGCATTATTTTGGGGAAGAGTATATGGAACCGGATTGTTCTGATCAAGGACTCTGCGATAACTGTGCTCACCCTAAGGAACTTTTTGAAGGTCAGGAGTTTATCGCTAAAGTGATCAATGCTGCCATTCAAACAGAAGAGCGTTTTGGGATCAGACACCTAGTCAATGTGATCAGGGGAATTGAAAGCCAGTATGTGAAAAGCTACAATCATAGCAAGCTGGAAGTCTACGGTATTGGCAAAGATGAAACGGAAGTTTTTTGGCGCTCTGTAGTTCGCCAAACTTTACTCAATGAATTTTTGATCAAAGACATAGAAAATATAGGTGTCCTAAAAGTCACGGAGAAAGGGCATGATTTCTTGAAGAAACCATTTTCTGTGGAATTGTCCAGAGATCATGATTATACTATAGAAAACCTTGATCATGACAATGGTGTGGACGCAAATGGCAAGGCGCATGACGAAGACCTTTATGATATTCTCAAAGGCATTAGAAAAAAGGTAGCTAAACAAAAAAACCTTCCGCCGTATGTGATTTTCCAAGACCCTTCTTTAGAAGAAATGGCTACTACATACCCAACAACTAAAGAAGACATGGCCCAAGTCAATGGTGTTGGTATAGGCAAAGTGTTAAAATTTGGAAAAGCCTTCATTGACGCCATAGCCAATTATGTAAAAGAAAACGACTTAGAAACGGCGTCGGATGTTGTGATAAAATCTGCAGTCAACAAATCCAAAATTAAAATTTTCTTAATCCAGCAAATCGACCGAAAGGTAGATTTAGAGGAAGTGGCAGAGATCAAAAACATTTCATTCGATGAGGTGCTAACGGAGATAGAAAATATCTGTTTTTCTGGCACCAAATTAAATTTGGATTACTACATTGATCAATTCATTGATGAAGATCGGCAAGATGATTTGCTTGACTATTTTATGACTGCTGACACAGACAATTTGGATGTGGCTATGGATGAACTCGAGCAAGACGGATACTCGGAAGATGAAGTTCGACTGATGCGCATCAAATTCATGTCCGAATACGCTAATTAATCCCTCAGATATTCCTTCAATTTTGTACCCGATTCATGAATTGGTTTAATTTTGCTCCTAACTCAAATCTAGTGGCAAATTTCATCAGGTTTGACGTTGATAAATCTAATTTGTCTGACATTGATGTTGGCACTTAAAACCCATACATTGGGTAAAATCAAATGAATTCATGAATGTACTTGTGATAGGAGCAGGTGGGCGTGAGCATGCGCTAGCTTGGAAAATCAAACAAAGCCCTAAATGCGATCAAATATTTGTAGCACCTGGAAATGCTGGATCAGCTGCAATTGCCGAAAATTTGGCTATAGGTGTAAATGATTTTGAAGCACTTGGTAAGGCTGTACTTGATCATGATGTACAATTGGTTGTAGTTGGACCTGAAGAACCATTAGTGAAAGGTATTCGAAATTACTTTGCCTCTACCCCTGAGTTGAAAGATATTTTGATGGTAGGTCCTGACGAAGTAGGAGCCCAGCTAGAAGGAAGCAAAGACTTCTCAAAAGCTTTTATGGTCAGAAACAATATTCCTACAGCAGGTTCTTTGACAGTAACTGCTGAGAACCTTTCTGAAGGGTTACAATATTTGAAGAAGGTACAGGCACCGTATGTATTGAAGGCAGACGGCCTGGCTGCTGGAAAAGGAGTAATCATTACCGAGGATATTAAAGAAGCTGAAGATTCTTTGAAGGAAATGCTTGATGGACAGTTTGGTGCAGCTAGTAGCAAAGTGTTGATCGAAGAATTCTTGCACGGTATTGAACTTTCAGTTTTTGTACTCACTGATGGTAAATCGTATATGACTTTGCCAGAGGCCAAAGATTATAAGCGAATAGGTGAAGGCGATACAGGACCAAATACCGGCGGTATGGGAGCAGTTTCACCTGTATCATTCGCAGATGAGGTTTTCATGAGTAAAGTGGAAGATAAAGTAATCAAACCAACAGTTGATGGCCTTCAAGCTGATGGCATAGATTTCATTGGGTTCTTGTTCATAGGATTAATGAATGTGAATGGCGAGCCTTACGTGATAGAATACAACGTACGAATGGGAGACCCAGAGACTGAAGTAGTAATGCCTAGAGTTGAGTCAGATTTTCTTTCGCATCTGACAGCAGCGGCTAAAAAAGAACTTGACAAGGAGCAACTTGCCATCAAATCTGAAACGGCTACTACAGTAGTTGCTGTGGCTGAAGGGTATCCTGGATCGTATGAAAAAGGCAGAGTGATGACTGGCCTGGATTCGGACTTCAAAGGCATTGTATTTCATGCAGGGACTTCCTATAATGGGGAAGAGATCGTTACCAACGGGGGGCGAGTGATTGCTTCCACTGGCTTAGGCTCAGATATCCAGTCTGCTCTAGATCAGTCTTATGGTAATCTCCAATCCATCTCTTGGGATGGCATGAATTACCGCAAGGATATCGGCAAAGATTTGTTGGCTCTTTGACAAGAGTCAGCGCAGAAAATTATACCGTCATTTGATAAGAATGAGGATAACAAATCTTCATTATATTTAAGGCTAATAAAAGCAAGGACAAGATGTCGGGATGCAGTACTTGCAGCACATTGACGGCTGCAGACGGAAGTATAAAAGGATGTAAGAGTAATGGAGGTTGCAGCAGTGGTGGCTGCACCAAGATGAATACTTTTGATTGGCTCTCCAATATGGAGACTCCTGCCAAATATCAATTCGACATTTTTGAAGTTCGGTTCAAAAACGGAAGAAAAGAATTCTTCCGAAATTCCAACGATTTAGAAGTATACCCAGGTGATCCGGTTGTGGTAGATGTACCTAACGGACATCACGTAGGATATGTGTCTTTGCAAGGTGAGCTAGTTCGCCTTCAAATGAAAAAAAAGAAGGTTAAAGACGATGATGAAATTCGCAGTATTTATCGTGTAGCCTCACAAAAAGATCTTGAAAAATTTGAATCGGTCAAGAACCGAGAAAACCCTACCATGTATCGCTCACGTGAGATTATCAATGAGTTGAAACTGGAGATGAAATTGACTGATGTAGAATATCAGGCAGACAATTCAAAAGCTACTTTTTACTATTCGGCGGATGAACGTGTTGATTTTCGTGAATTGATCAAGCGATTGGCCGGAGAATTTAAGATACGAGTAGAAATGCGTCAGATCAGTCTACGACAGGAAGCGGGAAGACTAGGAGGTATAGGGTCCTGTGGCCGTGAATTATGTTGCTCTACTTGGCTATCTGATTTCAGAAACGTATCTACTTCTGCGGCTCGATACCAAAACCTATCTTTGAATCCTAGTAAGCTATCGGGTCAATGCGGACGATTAAAGTGCTGCCTCAACTATGAATTGGAGACTTACATGGATGCCTTGAAAGATATTCCAAAAGTCGAAACGGGCTTGATTACCGACAAAGGCGAGGCTCGTTTGCAAAAAACGGATATCTTTAGGAAGATCATGTGGTTCGGGTATAAAAACGACAATGCCTGGATAGCGTTGGACACAGAAAGAGTTAAAGAAGTCCAAAAATTAAACGCTGACGGTAAAAAACCAGAGAACGCTATTGGAAAATAAGGTAGGTGGTGAAAACCGAGAGTCTCAGTCTTTGAACAGCGATTTGGAGCGAATGGACAAAAAATTCCGAAAAGGAGGCAAACCAAAAAACAAGAACCGTCGCAATAAGAAGCGAGGAGGAAAAAATAAATTCAATAAGAAAAAACCGGATTAATCTTATGCTAAAATCATTGTTTCATTTCTTGGTGGCCACAAGCTTTTCACTTTTTGTAGTCGCCTGTAGCAGCAGTACCGTTATTGATGAGCAGTCCGACATTCAGGATGGCCTATGGCATTTGGACTCTTTATTGGCTTTTCAATTTGAGATAGAAGATACTACGCTTCGAATTATCAGATTCAGTACAATGTAAGGTATGCGGGTGATTATCCTTATTACAATCTCTATTTGAAATATTACCTAGAAGATTCGGCAGGAGTGATGCTGTCATCAGAACTACAAGAGTTGATTCTTTTTGATAAGAAAACTGGAGAACCACTAGGCGAAGGCCTGGGTGACTTGTTCGATCGAGGAGTTCCAGTATTTGAAGATCAGAAATTTCCCTATGCCGGTGAATACAACTTCAAAGTCAAGCAGTTTATGCGAATGGAGGCACTCCCTGGCATTCTATCTTTTGGATTGAAAGTGCAACAACCTGAATCGGAATAGTCTAATTCTCAATGGAACGTGTGATCATCCGGTTGATTCGTTCTTTTACGTGTTCTTTATCCATCCAGTATTGGCGGCTGGAGATCATATTAAATGTCCAATTTTTCTGTTTGAGTGTAAATGGCCGATATACATGTGAGGCCTTGATTGAAATATCTTGATGGTATAGGTCGTCATCAGTAATGATAGCGGCTAAATATTGATCCTGATACTTCACTGCTAAGTCTACAAATGGCAGAGTATGGTCCAGTTGTAAAGACTTGAAATGTTCAAAACCCAACGCTTCTATTTTGTTTTTCAGAAACCATGAAGTCGAATGATTGTGTGTTGGCTTCTCAGCAGGAGCTAAGGTCTTTTCTGAAATGGCATGAGCATATTCCAAATACTTCTTCAGTAGTCTGGGACCTTCATTTTTAGTTTCATTCACTCGCAGTTGCTGAGGCATAATACTGGTGACTAAATAGATTTTTTCTCTCGCTCTAGTAATAGCTACATTCAATCTATTTTCGCCTCCTTCCGCATTCAAACTGCCAAAGTTCATATTCATTTTCCCTTTTAAGTCTGGAGCGTATACCGTAGAAAATATGATTATATCCTTCTCATCGCCTTGAATATTTTCGATATTCTTTACAATCAAAGTGTCTGGGATTGAGAAATTTTGTTCCAATGAGTATTCTTCAAGAAAATCTAAAATATACATTTGCTGAGCTGCATTGAAAGTAACCACACCAATTTCGATCTTTGGGTTTTCTTTCAACAAAATCTGAATAATTTTCGCTACTCTTTCAGCCTCTTCATGATTGGTATTGTTTTGCCAAAAGCCCTCTACTTTTACATAGTCAATGGCCGATTGTTTGAGATTCAAGTCATTGAAATCAGGAAGCATTTTTAGTCGTTCTTTGTAGAAGTGTTCATTAGAAAAGCGGATGAGGTCCAAATTCTTACTTCTATAATGACCGTTGAGTTGTGCCTGCATCAAGTACTGGCTGCCTAAATCAAGCAGCGAATCAAAATCCAATGCTGCTACGTCTTGTTCGTTGTCATCTTCCCACCGAATTTTGTACAAATCATTTGGACGCAATTGTTTGTCATCGCCAGCGATGACAACCTGCTTGCCTCTATACATAGCAGGAATGCCTTTTTCAACGAAGCACTGGGACGCCTCATCGAATATTACTAAGTCAAATACTTTCTCCATAGGGAAGATGGCAGAAGCAGATTCAGGTGATGCTAACCAGCAGGGAATAAGGTCAAATACTTCTCGAGGATAGCTGGCGATCAATTTTCTTACCGGCCAGATTCTTCTTTTCTTGGTCACTTGATGATGGACATCACGGTAAGTGACTCTATTGTTGAGTCTATTATATTCTACGTTTTTGTAGACTCTTTCTCTGGATTTAAGCAAAAGTATTTCAACACTCATACGAAGCTTGTCTTTGACGCATTCTTGTAGTTCGGTCTGCATGTCTTCGAAATTCTGTGAAGAAACTGAGCGAAGTATAGGATACTTGAGTTCGATATGCTCGATCCATGCTAGACGCAGGCTATTGTCAAAATGCTTCCACCAAATATCCGCATTTATGCGAGGCTCATTTTCTAGTAGTTTATTTACAATACTGAGCTCATCTTCTCTAAATTCCGACTGCAGTTTATCAAACTCGCATAAGGAGTCAAAGTCTTGTTTGAGGGAAGTCAGCAGTTGTTCGATATTTAACTGGCCAGCAAAAATGAGACGCAATTGAGGGATGGAAAAATAGATTTCCCATTCTTCTAATTTCTTTCCAATTGGTTCTAACGCAGTAAGAAGACCAGCCAATTGGTTGGTATATTCGGTTTGATTAAGTGAAAGAGGAGATATGTATTCGTTCATATGACGAATGCCATCTAAAGTAGATTGAGCTTCTGCTGCCTGCTTTTGATAAAAAAACCAATTCTTGATCTCAATTTTGGTATAAACCGAAGGAAATGGCCCTAGTGCAGGCTCATCTTTGAGTAAGCTGAGATTGTGTTCAAGATTCAGTCTATTGTCTACTTTTTGAACTAATGTTTCAAATCCAATACGATCACTTTTTAGTCCGTTATTAACGAGTACTCTGGTAATAAATATTTTATCCTTAGAAAATAATTTCCACCTCAGCCATTTGAAGATGCTCTTGCGGGCATCCAAACTTCGGTCTAATGCTTCCTGAAATCTGCCAAGTTCTTCTGATTTTAGTGAGAGCTCGGCGCCTTGCCCTTCATAGCATTGCATGACCAGTTTTTCCGTCTCCACGAGTCTATCTTTACTTACGGTTCTTTGGACGTTTCTGAGAACTAAATTCAACGCATTAAATACCAGTGGGTCTTTGAGTACGGATACAAGATGTTCTATCTCCTCGTATTTTTTGATAATCTCAACTACATCTTCAAAAGAGACTTTTTTGCCAATAGCTTTCTCGGTGACGGTCTCTAAAACACTGATGTACGGCTTGATTTCATCCAGATGTTTTGAAATGGAATTGAGGTCCGAAACTTTGTAAGTAGCGAATGATTTCCTGTTGTACCAGGGGTGGTGTTCATTGAGAAACCCTTCTCCATACTTGCTATAAGTTTCTAGCTTTCTTTTGAATTCATCAAGTGTATCAAACCTAAAACTCCGGTATTCCAAATTGAGAGGAATAGCCAGTTCATGTGGGTTTGATGTAAGGTAGAGTTCCTTTATGGAAAGGCCGCATTCGGACTCATCGAAAAGGCTTTTTTTGAATTCTGAAAGCTCTTCATCCAATTGATCAATTCTTCTACTGGTCTTTAGAAAACTTCTTTCAAGTTGTATGGCATCCAGGGAGTTGTTTACTGATTGGTAGTCCTCTAACCGATCAATTTGACCCTCCAATTGTTCGTAGATGGGTTTTCTGTCATTTTTGAAATCATGAAGAAGTCCAATAAAGTCATTGAGTTCTTTTTCTTTTAGTCTTTCAAATACCACATCTAGTGCAGCACGCTTTTGACTAACCACCAGCACATTTTTACCTCGTGCAATGTAGTCGGCAACCAGATTGCAAATGAGCTGTGACTTGCCCGTTCCTGGTGGTCCTTGTACGACCGCTGAATTTCCTTTTTTGATGGCCTTAATTACATTCTCTTGATAAGCATCCATTTTAAATGGAGTGAAGGTTTGATCTTCTTTCACCCGTTTAAGAAATCGATAGTAGGAGGTGTCTTCTGATTTTTCTTCGTCGAGATTTCTTTCAGCAAAAAACTCTTCCATAGTTGAAAGTTTGGGATGCTCAAGAAGTGTAAGATAGTCGGGCACCAGGTAGGAACCAGCCTGAGGGAATATACCAAGAACTGCTTCAGGGAAAAGCTTTAGTTCTCCGTCTTTTTCTGATTGTTCCAGCTCCGCTTTCTTGTATGATTTGAAAGAGGTGAGAAGGTCTGTAAAATTGTCTTGATTGAAGTTTACCTCCAGCTTTTCATCTTTTAATAATTCATAAAGGTCCGTTCGAAACCCTTTACTTTCTTTATCAAAATCATCAAATACCCGTTCTAGTAAGTTTTCATTTGCCGGTAGTTGATTGAAATACGCATAAGCTAAAAGAAAAGATTTGTTCATCGTGACGTTAACATCTTTCCTACTGACCAAAAACCAATCCTTCTTATCAAACTCTAAAGCAACAGGAAAAAAGAGAAGAGGACATCTGGCTAAAGTGCCATCAGAGAATTTTCCTTTCACAAATGGCCAGCCAATATATAAATCTCTGGCTCCGCGTTCCTCGAAAATTAAATGATCTTCCCGCTTGAGCTGTTTTAGTTTTTTAGATAGTTGATTGGAGTCTTCATCTCTACTATTCTGAATGTCACAAAGTGGAATTTTTGCTTTTTTGGATAGTATCCCCTCTAAAACCTTGAAGGAGGGTTCATTTTTTGCAAAATCAAATTCATGGAGGTCTATAAACTGACCTGCAGGTAGCTTAGGAAGAAATATCGAACGACTATTTCCTGATAAATTTGTTAACCTTCTTAAGTAGGATTGAAGTATTTCTCTCATGAGATAAGATCAGAACGTAAAATAGAAAAGGATATTGATTTTCCCTAAAGGCCTTATCATTCTATGAACTCCACCTTCAAATAAGGAGCAATTCTTCGAAACAAAGAATCGGAGATAGTGTGAATCTTTTTTATTTCATCTACAGACTGGTAGTCACCATGCTGCAAACGATATTTTATTATGGCTCGACTTGTTTTATAGCTCAAATAAGGATGTTTTGAAAGAAATGATATTGAATCTTGATTGATGTTAATTTTTTTGGCTGAAGGGATAAGAACATCAAAATGGTTAAGCATTCGCTCATATACTTCGTCTTGGATTCCATATACTTCTTTAAGTTGATCGGTGCTAGTAAAACCGCCGAGCATATCTCTGTATTTAACAATCCTTGAGGATAATACAGGGCCAATACCTTTTACAATTTGGAATTGGGTCGTGTCGGCCAAATTCACATCAAACTTCACATTCTTTTTTTCGACGACTAATTTTTCAAAGTTCTGTTTTATTTGCGTGGATTTAGGCTTTGGTTTTGAAGCGGGTTGTGGAATTATGATATAATCAAAATAGGCTGTAGCAAGTTTTTGGTTGATCCCATAAATTTTCAACAAATCTTCTTTTTCCCTAAACGAACCGCCTTTTCTTCTATAGTTGATAATTCTTTCTGCAATTTTCTTTTTAAACCCAAGTTCTACCCATTTGTCGCTATCGATTTTGTTTGGGTCAAAGAATGTAGGTACAAATTTCTTGTCCTCTTCACCTTTCAATTTACTCCGAGACTCTTCTAACCAAGCCTTTAATATCCGTTTATCTTCAAGGTCACTGTGAAATGAATATCTGGTTAGCACTTGTTTTACTATTGAAGGAGCAGAAAGAATAAGCAATAGGATAGGAACTAAAAGCAGAAGGCCGTTGGTTTCTGAGGCTGAAAATCCGAAGAATAGCCTAATTCGATTTTTAAGTTTGGTTAGCACAGAATAAAAATAGTATTATAACAATTAAAATCATATTTAATTCTTCTCAATGAAATTTTGCGCCGGACTACAACGTCAATACTCTATATTTAATCAAAAACGATTGAGATATGGCCTGGATAAAAGAAATTGACTACGATGATTCGAAAGGAAAATTGAGAAAGATCTATGACCGCATCAAAGGACCCGGAGATTACATTGATAATATATTGAAAGTGCATAGCCTCAGACCATACAGCTTGGAAGGTCATATGGCTCTTTACAAATATGTGCTACATAATAGCACCAATGAGACGCCAGTTCATTTTTTAGAGGCTCTAGGTGTATATGTTAGTATGCTCAACAAATGTTCCTATTGTGTAGACCATCATTATCAAGGGATGAAAAAGCTATTGAAAGATGATGAAAAATCTGAAAAGATACACTCAGCATTGAAAAACGATAAGCCTGAAATGGTGTTTTCTAGCAATGAGTCAGCTGTATTTTCCTATGCAAAGAAGTTGACACTCAATTCAGCTACGATGACCAAAAATGACATTGTGAAATTGAGAAATGCAGGCCTTGCTGATGGCGAAATTCTTGAGATCAATCAAGTGGTGAGTTATTTCTGCTATGCCAATAGAACCGTTCTGGGGTTGGGTGTGAGCACAGACGGAGATATCTTGGGGTTATCTCCCAATGACCAAACCGATGAGGATAATTGGACTCATTCCTAAGGAATAGAGTCTTTTCTTTCATAGGCGCCAATATCAGGCATAGCGTCTCGCGGTGTTCCTAAAATATCATGAGTGACCAAAGAGCTTAGTGCAGAATCTCTGGCGTTTGACAGGGAATCAATTTGATAATCATAAAAGTCAGGGACATAGAACCCTGGGTAGTTGTTCTCCTGGCTTATGAAGTTGTTTAGTAGACTCCAGCTCTCGTCTGCAGACCGTAGGATGTTTCTCTCTACATTGATACTGGCTGGAATAGCGGAGTTCAAATCTATAAGAAACTCTTCCTCTTCCCTTCCCCAAATGATGGAATTGGTCAGGTCGAGAGAAAGATCATTGGCCAATACAGTGCCATCATTGAATTCTAAGTAATTGGTAAACCCTACAGAGGCTCCTTCGCGAGAAAAGTCATTGGGTTCGTTAGAAAAAGTGCAATGATTGAGTGTATAGCTCCCGCCTCCAAAACCTCCCAATAGTTGATTCTGACAATGGAAGACTTCAAGATTATAGGCTTCAATGGTTCCCGCATAAGCTGCTATTCCAGATGCGGACATGTGTTGGATCGAAGTATTGTGCAGCTGTAATTCTGCTCCCTCTCCATTATTTAAGTTGATGGCTAGAATAATGCCTGTGGTTCCATTTTTTATAATGGTATGATCAATAATATTACCAGTACTACCAGGAAAGAAAAACAGACTGCCCCACTGACCTGGTGCAATTTCATATTTTGCGTCTAACCTCGTGCCTGAAATTTCGACTTTTTCATCCGAGGTTCCTTGAACTATCAGGGAGCCCGCTATGGTCAGCAAGGCATCATTGTCGATGTAGATTTTGGCTCCTGCCTCTACAGTGAGCTGACAACCTTGAGCCACCCATGCAGAGTCATAGATGACATATGGACTCTCTTTCGTCCAGGTGGTGTTGCATGGAATGGCTTCATTATTGATGAACACAGCATCCTGACCCCAAGAGACCAACTTGATATTTTCTGATCTTGAGTTATACGCTACTTCCACAGAATCTTTGACCAAAAATGGAAGGTCTTGGTTGCTGGGGTCTATAAGCACTTCGACTAAAACCAGTAGGCTGTCATTCCCATAAATGATCTCATTCTGGAATGATTTTTCTTTGACTCCATTTACGGTAAGGGAATAGGAAGACTGGTTTCCAGACCCAAGCGATAACTCATTCAGTTGAATCGCTTTTTCATTAGGGTTGTAGATTTTAAATCGTTTGGTAATACTGCCTACAGTACTAAACAACGTGTCAAAAGTCACGGTGTCTGTAGAGTAGGTGAGTCTTAAACTAGGATCAAAAGAAATATCTTCTGAAGAAGGCTCGCATCCCATGAAGGCAGATATACCTAATGTGAAAAACAATATGAGATGTCTGACAACTTTCAAGACTAAGCTTCCCCGTCTTTTAATTTTTCTGCATTTTCAGCAATCCTCAACTGCTCGATGAACTCTCCAATTTCTCCATCCATAACGGTTGGCAAATTGTGCTGAGAATATCCTATGCGGTGATCGGTCACTCTTCCCTGTGGGTAGTTATACGTTCTGATTTTATCGGATCGGTCTCCACTGCCCACCATTGATTTTCTTTGCGCACCTACTTCGTCGTTATGCTTTTTTAGCTCAATGTCGTAGATCCTTCCTCTTAATACTTTTAGCGCTTTTTCCAGATTTTTGATCTGGCTTTTTTCATCCTGACATGAAACTACCAAACCGGTTGGAATGTGGGTTAAACGAATCGCTGAATAGGTGGTGTTTACAGACTGACCGCCTGGTCCACTGGAGCAAAAGGTGTCTTTTCTTACATCGTTCATATCGATTTGAACGTCCACTTCTTCCATTTCAGGTAATACGGCAACAGTAGCCGCTGATGTATGCACTCTGCCCTGAGTTTCTGTAGCAGGCACGCGCTGTACACGATGCACGCCAGATTCAAATTTCATTTTCCCATATACATCTTCTCCAGAGATCATACTTATGATTTCTTTGTATCCTCCAGAGCTACCTTCGGTCAAGTCCATTACACCCAGTTTCCAACCTTGCTTTTCGCAATACCTCTGATACATGCGAAAGAGGTCTCCTGCAAAAATGGCGGCTTCATCTCCTCCAGTTCCCGCACGGATTTCGAGGATACTGTTTTTGTCATCGTTAGGATCTTTTGGAATCAACATCTGTTTGATTTCCTCTTCGAGCTCCTCTTTTTTAGGCTCCAATTCGTCGAGTTCCATTTTGGCCATTTCCCGGAACTCAGGATCTTTTTCTGTTTCCAGAATTTCTTTTGAATTGGTCAGGTTTTCAAGAACAATTTTATATTCTTCGTATTTATTGACAATTTTTTCGAGGTCTTTATATTCTTTGCTCAATTTCGAATAGTATGACATGTCGGACATGGCATCTGGCTGAACGATCAGCTGTCCTACTTCTTCGAATCTATGCTTGATTTCCTCTAACTTCTCTTTCATTTTCAACAAATTTGAAAGCAAATCTAATAAATACTCTGTTGCTTATTTGATGATTTGAGAGATTCCAAAGTCGATTCTTTATGCTTTTGGAATCTAAGCGATCTAATTCGCGTAAACACTTTTTTAATCCATAACGCCAGACGAAATTTACCGAATGAATAAAGTAATCGCTTTTTCACTTTTAGGGGTTTTATGTTCTTGCTTATCTCCTGATGAAATTACTGTTTCGGCTGATGCTGATGTAGAAGAGCTGGATCAACAATTGAAGTCTCTGACGATAGAGCAAACAGGATATCAATTAAAAAAGAAGGTCCGATTGGATGAAGAAGAGGAACAGTTAACACTAGAGTTTGACACTTCTCTAATAAAAAAGGACCTCAAAACACTTATTGAATCTTCATTTTCGAGAATGATTCGGTCAACGAATTACTCGAAAGAGGTCAGTGAAAAGGAACTTTTGTATGAGCGAAAATCGAAAGAAAAAAAAGGACCAGTTATAGTTCGAATAGCCAAAGGTGCTGGAGGCATCATTTTCTTTGAGGTAAAATTTGAAGATGAAAATTATTTATACCAATCTAGCCAATCATTTCAGCTGTCTTTTGAACAAGGGTTGCTTAATAGTTATAAGGTTGAAGGAAACCGAAAACTTATTGGACTGGACCCTTCTAGTTACTTGATTGAAGTAAAGATTATAAAAGAATCAAATCTTTAATAGTGTTTCGAAGAAACCCATGTTCTCTGCTTTGTTTTTCACAACCAAACAAGCAATCTCTCTATCATAGCTGATCAAATTCACAGCAGTACTGCCTTTAAGCATAGATGCCAATTTGGTTCGACCACGTGATGCCACGATAATCATGTCAGCGTTTCTCTCCTTGGCCATTTCATAAATATTATCAGAAGGATTCTGATCTTCATCCAGCTCAAAGATAACTTCGTATTGGGATTCATCTAGCGATTGCTCCCGTTTGAATTGTTCGTACTCACGACGTTTGTTTTTGTCCATGATCTCAGCCATTTCATCATAGCTTTTTCCCGTATGGGTATATCCTGAAGGGACAAAATAAACATGATGCAGTAGTACTTCAACACCCATTTTTTCCTTGATGTTGAGTGCTGCATCAATTGCCGTCAATGAACTTCCTGAAAAGTCCAGCGGAATGATAACTTTTGACAACTTCAATTTAGCTGTTGATGGAACAAGGAGAACTGAACATTGCGCTTCATTAATCAGCCTGGCAGCATGCTTTCCAGTAGACTCCGTTTTTGGCTTAATTCCTAAAATAACCAAATCCACTATTTTGAATTCAGACCATTTTAAGATTTGAACTGCATTTTTTCCTTGGTGGATTTGCATTTCGGTTTCACAACCGGCCTTGAAGTGCTCTTGGATTTTTTCTTGAAAGTATTTTTTAACCTTTAGGCTGAGATTCTTTTTTGCTATGTGGACAAAGTAAACCTTCTCGCACCCGGCAAGTTCCGCGATCATTGAGCTGTATTGAATGATGTGCTCATCGAGCGGAGTGGAATCCAGACAAACTAAGAATTTATTCAAGTTTTGCATGCCAGTTGATTTAGTGGAAGTCGAACAAATTAAAATTAATCTAAATCTTTAATAATTAGCTTGAAGTGAGATTGAATTTTGTATTTGAGATGCGCTAAAAAAATTTGTTTTGCCATTTTTGGAACACATAGAGTCCCCAAACTCGTGCGTGACTATCTTCAGGGTTTCTTGAGAATAATTGTTTTTCGAGTGTTTTTAATTCATTCCATTTAAAAATTCCCTGGCTTTCGATCAGATTTCTATTAAATAGATGTTCACGAAGTTCACTTTTCAATGAGGATTTGAGCCAATCGAGTAATGGAATTTCAAAACCCTTCTTTGGTCTATTGTAAAGTTCTGCTGGAAGGATATGACGGTAGACATCCTGCAATACCTTCTTTCTCATGGACCCATCTATTTTCATCGAAGCTGGCAGGCCAAATACGAAATCGATAAGTTCATGATCCAAAAAAGGCACACGTACTTCTAGCCCATTAGCCATAGACATGAGGTCTACTTTTTTTAGCATGTCGTTCGGTAGGACAAACTGCGTATCTAACCTGAGTATATCGTTGAAATCATTGTAGCCGTTCATTGAGTGCATCCAGTAATCTCTCTGTTCGTGATTAGCTATCGGCTCTTTAAGCATTTGACTGACCTGAGTTTGCGTAGCGAACGAGGCCAAAAACCAATAGCGATCAGCAGGACTTAGTTTCATGGCATTTGCAAACCTAACCACTTGCCTTGCTGTGTTACTTATTTTTCCGGATCTGGACTTAGGCATAAGTCTGGCAAATGGTTTTGCTAAAGATATGAGAGCATTAACCTTTGTTGCATTTTCCATTTTCCACCAAGCCTCATGCTTGTTATATCCGGAGAAAATCTCGTCTGCTCCGTCCCCAGATAGAGCTACCGTTACATGCTCCCTTGTTTTTTTACTCAATAGGAAGACTGGAATTGCCGATGAATCGGCAAACGGCTCATCAATGTGGTCTACTATATCGGGCAAGTGGCTCGTAATTTCCTCATTGGTGAGTTTGAATGTGCTGTGATCTGTTTTGAATTTTTTTGCCACCAATTCAGCATATTGGGTCTCATCGAAGAAATTATTGCCTTCAAATCCAATAGAAAAGGTTTTTAGTGCAGGGGTTTGGCTTGAGGCTACAGCAGTAATAACACTTGAGTCAATACCACCACTCAAGAAGCAGCCTAAAGGCACATCAGCAACCATTCGCCTAGATACGGATCTTTCTAAAATCTCCTGTAGCTGAGTTTGTGCAGAAGCGTAGTTTATTCCGTCGTGTTGCTGGTGGTCTGGCAGATTATAGTATGGCTTTATTTCTACTTTACCGTTATGAATAAATATGTGCTGACCGGGTTCAAGTTTTTTGACCCCCTTAATCATTGTCAATGGAGCAGGCGTGTAATTCAGCTGCAGATAGTAGTTGAGCGCTTCACGATTGATTTCCTTGTCTATACCAAATTCTAGGATTGCACTCATCTCTGAAGCAAACAGGAACTTGAATTCATCTTGAAAGTATAGAAGAGGTTTGATGCCTAATCGATCTCTGGCGATGAATAAGGATTTTTCAACTGAATCATAAATCGCGAACGCGAAGAATCCATTTAGTTTTTGCAGACAAGATTTGCCTTCTTGAGCATATAGGTGGAGTAAGACTTCAGTGTCTGAGTCAGAATTGAATTGTACGCCTTTTGAAATCAATTCTTTTCTTAACACCTGATAGTTGAAAATTTCTCCATTGAAGACAATAACATACCTACCATCCAATATTTCAAATGGCTGATTGGCATTTTCACTGGTGTCTATGACTGATAGTCGTCGATGTCCCAAACCCACAGCATGATTGACATAAGTACCGTGGTGGTCTGGTCCTCGATGCGCTAGGGCCAAAGTAGCTGCCTCAAGATTCGTTAGATTGAATCGGCCTACTTCGTTGAATGCCAGAATGCCAGTAATTCCACACATAGATGATTTGGAAATTTATTCTGGAAAGCTAGTAAGAAAGATGCGCAGTTAGAAAGTTCCTTGAAACTGTCTTAAGAATCGGACATCGTTTTCAGAGAAAAGGCGTAAATCGTTAATCTGATATTTCAGCATGGCGATACGTTCTATTCCCATACCGAAGGCAAATCCAGTGTATTCCTCAGGGTCTATGCCACAATTTTTTAAAACGTTTGGATCAACCATTCCAGATCCTGCAATTTCTACCCAATTGGTGTATTTACATACATTACATCCCTTGCCATGACAAATGAAACAGCTAATGTCTATTTCAGCACTTGGTTCTGTGAAAGGGAAATATGAAGGTCTAAATCTAACTTTCGTGTTTTCGCCAAACATTTCCTTAACGAAATGATAAACGGTTTGTTTAAGGTCTTTGAAACCAACATTCTTGTCTACGTACAAACCTTCTACTTGATGAAAGAAACAATGAGCACGAGCTGAAATGGCCTCATTTCGATATACACGTCCAGGCATGATAGATCTAAAGGGTGGCTTGCCGCCTTCCATCATCCTTATCTGCACATTTGACGTGTGTGTTCTCAACACTTTATCTGGATTCTTCTCGATGAAGAAAGTGTCTTGCATTTCTCTGGCAGGATGATTCTCTGGAAAGTTGAGTGCAGTGAAATTGTAAAAATCTTCTTCAATTTCTGGTCCGCTAGCGATGTTGAAACCCATGCGCTCAAAAATTTCGATAATTTTATTTCGAGTGATGGTCAGAGGATGTACACTGCCATTTTCGTTTGGGACATCGGGCAAAGTTAAATCCAGCCCTTGGCTAGCTCCTTCAGTTGAACTACCTTCTAAAGAGTCTGCAAGTGCTTTAAATTTCTCTTGAGCCAGTGTTTTCAGTTCATTCAATGCCTGACCGAATGCTTTCTTCTGATCATTTGGAACATTTTTGAAGTCATTAAAAAGCTCGGTGACGACACTTTTTTTACTGATGAACTTCATTCTGAACTGTTCCAAATCATCCGCAGCTTTTACCTCTGCAGATTTAATCATGGCCTTGTATTCTTCTACCTTGTCAAACATAATATGCGAATTGAAGCAGCTAAGTTAGCATAGCCCTTGGCTTTTAGCAATTAGCTCTTGGCTTTTTCCCAAGGGTAACGCTAAAACTAAGGATTTTATAGAATCTGTCCAGCTGCCCTCTTGTGAATTTATCTAATCTTAATGATACCGGAGAGTGTTATTTTGACTTTAAAGATCAGAGCTAAGAGCCAATGGCCAAAAGCCAACTACTAGTACGCTTTCTCCGTTTTGAATACGATTGAATAGATAGTCATGATGATGATCTTAACGTCGAATAATAAACTCCAGTTTTTCACGTAAAAGCGATCCAGTTTAACACGACCATACATTTCGCTAAATCTCGAAGTTTCTCCTCGGTAGCCTTTGGCTTGTGCTAATCCTGTTACACCCGGTTTAACAGCATGTCTCTGGATAAAACGATCTATTTTTGGTGAATACTCTTCGTTGAGTTTAATTGGGTGGGGCCTTGGGCCTACAACTGACATGTTTCCTAAAAATACATTGATGAATTGCGGTAATTCGTCTAAGCTCGTTCTACGAAGAATAGCACCAGTTCGAGTGACTCGAGGGTCATTTTTAGTTGCTTGTTTTGAGTCTGCATCTCTATTCACAACCATTGTTCTGAATTTCCAGCAAGGAAAGTATTTATTCCCACGACCATGTCTGTTTTGAATAAAAAATATTGGTCCCGGGGATTCAAGTTTAATCAATAGACCAATCAATGGAATGAGCCATGAAAGTATAAACACCATTACGAAAGTTGAAAAGAGGACATCAAATGTCCTTTTCGCAAATCGATTGACCATACGATCGAGTGGTATCGAACTAACGTTGAGTACAGGTATGTTTCCGTATTGCTGAACTTCTAGCTTTTTATTCCCCACTTTACTGAAGTCTGAAAGCAATTTGATAGTTATCAAGTTGTTTTCCGCAAAATCTATGAGTGGTTTTACGTCCTGTTCAAAAAGTTTGGGTAAGCAACAAAAGATCACATCAACCCCATTTTCCTTAGCATACTTTGGAACATCTTCTACCGGGCCGGTGACCTCGGTTTGCTCCGTCTTATGATCAAAAAAACCTTGAAACTTATAACCAATTTCAGGGTTGTTTTCCAAATGTCGTTTTAGATTTCTGCCAATAGGTCCATACCCTACAATGACGATATTTCGAATATTGTATCCCTTGGTCCTGTAAAAACGAAGAATGTTTATAAAACCAACTCTCCACCCAACAATAAGAACAGAGAAGATGAGGTAGGTATAAAATAGATGCTCTCTAGAATAGAAATACGCTCGTGTAGATGCCCACATCGTAAATACTACAGCGAGATTTATGGTAAGGCCAAGTAAGATTTGAGAGATGTAATCTACAACACTTCTCTCCCTATCTACACGATCAAGCTTGGTGACAAAGAAGATAACAACCCACGTGATATTCAGAAAAACAAAAAGAAACGGATAGCGATCTCCCTGAAACCAAAAAGTATTGAATCGTACGTAATTGGCTACAAAGAACCCGATGTTCAAAAACAAAAGGTCTATGAACAGAAATAGGGCAGGAAAATATTTTGAAAATCTCCTTTTCTGCATGTCAAAGATGCTAGGCTTAGTTTTGGAATGCTAAGATAGGGAATAATAGGAATTTATAACCATCTCTAAATCAGGTTTTTGTATCTAGTCTTCTTTCCCATGCCTCAAAAATCTCCTCGAATGTTGTTTTAAGTCCTTTGGTGATAGACCATTTCGGATAATGAGCTTTCATTTTCGATAGATCTGAAATGTAACATATATGATCCCCTGATCTATTCTGTTCATCATATGTATATATCATTTCATTTCCTGAAATGCTTGATATGAGATCAAAAGCTTCCAAGATAGAAATGGAATTATCTCTTCCGCCACCAAGATTATAAACCTCACCTATTCTGGGTTTGGCTATGAACTCATGAATGAAATTTACAACATCGTGGGAATGAATATTGTCTCTTACTTGCTTTCCTTTATATCCAAAAATAGTATATCTCTTATTTTCTAGATTGCACTTAATCAAGTAACTCAGAAACCCATGTAATTCTACACCACTGTGATTTGGGCCTGTTAAGCAACCTCCTCTGAGGCAGCAGGTTGGCATGTTGAAATATCTCCCATATTCTTGAACCATGACATCTGCGGCTACTTTGGATGCTCCAAATATTGAATGCTTAGACTGATCAATACTGAAAGATTCCTTTATTCCATTGTAGTATTTATCTTCGGCATAATCCCAACGAGAGTCTTTTTCAACAAGGTTTAAGTAATTAGGCGCATCTCCATATACCTTGTTAGTAGATAGATGAACAAAGGGAATTTCTGTAGAGAACTGTCTAGTGGCTTCTAGCATATTTAGAGTACCAACAGCATTTACATCAAAATCATCAAAGGGTCTGGACGCAGCAAGATCATGACTGGGTTGTGCAGCAGTATGGACTATGGCATCAGGCTTGATGTCTCTGACCGCACTAATCATTTTGTTTCTGTCTCTTATATCTAACGAGAAATGGCTGTAGTTGCTATACGTATGTTTCAACCTGCTTACGTTCCAAGTAGTATCTCCACTTGCACCAAAAAAATCTGCTCGCATATTGGAGTCAATTCCTACTACCTCCCAACCATTAGTGGCAAAATAACCAACAACTTCACTTCCTATTAGGCCTCCAGAGCCGGTAACTAATAATTTTTTCATCTTAAATTGTTCTTTTAAAAAACTTATGTCCTATAAACTCTAAAATAAATAATGTGTTGGTTACAAGATATCTCTTCCATAATCTCTTAGGTTCTTGACATAATCTAAAAAACCATTCCAAACCTCTTTTTTGCATCCATTCTGGTGCTTGTGGCAAAACACCCGCGTGAAAATCAAATGCAGCACCTACTGCCATCATAGCAGAGTTTACCTTATTTTTGTGAGTAGCAACCCAATACTCTTGTCTTGGACAACCTCTTCCAACTAACACTATATGAGCACCACTTTCATTTATTTTTTTGATGTCCTCTAAATCTTCTTCTTCTGTTGCCTCCCTAAACCTATCTACATGAATTCCACTAAGAATTACATCGGGATAGTTTTTTTCTATAAAGGATTTAAAAAGGCCGATAGTTTTGCTTGTACTTCCAAATAAATAAACCTTGAGCCTAAGTGTATTTGCTTTTTCTAATACCTTAAGCGTTAAAAACGGGCCATAAACCCGATCTTTAAGATCTAAGTTATACAAACTATTTAGCGCCCATTTTATGGGTTGGCCATCTGGCACAATTAAATCGATATTGTTGATTATTTTCCCCAATTTCTTATCTTTCATAGAGGTTATCAGACCATGGACGGCTAGAGCTGAAACCGCGTAACTTTTATTGCTTGCTGCGTTAGCAACGATTATATCACTTGCTTTGTCATAATCGACAGCGGCATATTCAGGAAGGAACAGTTTGTATTTTTTAAAATCCATCTATTGAAAATTAGCGCAAACATAATTTAAATTTTTTTGACTTGAGGTGAAATATTCCTTCGAGAGTTACAATCTTTATAAGATTCTTTCCTTAGAAAAATTGCGTTTAATTATTCTTTGAAAGAGCAATAGCCTTGTTCGAGGATACGGTGATTATTTACTACTTTGAATGACAGAACTTAAAATGCTATAGAGCATTTTATAATTTTCATGTTCGGTATATTTCTTCCGGAAATCTTTGTGCCCATTTTCCCCTATTTTATTTCTAAGAGCGTCATCATGTATGATTTCACGAATCTTATTGCTAAGATCTTCGACGTTCCCTACTTCAAAGTGTAGACCATTTTTAAAGTCTGTAATCATCGTTGACATAGCACCAATATTTGACGAAATCACAGGTAGTCGAACTGAAAAGGCCTCAATTATTGTTCTGGGCATTCCTTCATAACATTCTGATGGGAAGATGAGGAATGCACAACTTTTCATTATTTCAGTAATTTCATCACTTGGTTTTCTTCCTTCAAAATGTATTGTTTTATTTGACGTTGACTTCTTGAAGTGTTCCAATAAGGGGCCATCTCCTATAATTCTCAATTGATATTCTGTATCCACCTTATTCCAGGCATTGATCATACATTGAATGCCTTTTTCACTTGAAATGCGCCCAACGTATAATGCTGTCTTACTCGGTGCTAGAGATAATCTTGGTGACTCACCAATGAAATTTGGTTTTACAAATATTTTATTTTTGGGGATGCGGCTAGATATTAATTTCTGCTTTGCGAATTCAGTTAGAGCTATGTATGCTGTGACTTTTTTTGTCCAGGTTCCAATAATTCTGTGAAACCCAATCATTGAGGCGACCACAATGCTTGCCAGCCTACTGTTCCTATAGCAACCGAACAAAACACCATAATAGGGAAGAGTCTTTCCAACGCATCGATTGCAAGATTTTCCATTTCTGTATAATAGCCCGTTAACACAAGTCAAGCGGTAGTTCCTTATGTATTGAACTATTGGGATTTTGAGCGAAGACGCTGCGTAATAGATTGATGGAGAGATTAACGGGAAAAAATTTTGCGTGCAAACCACGTCGATGCAATGTTTTTTACATAAACCTTGAATTTTTCGATAAGTTTCAAAAGACCAAATAGTTTTGAATGCTGTCCTGAACATTCCTAATTCATGGACCTTTGAATTGTCCTCTAAATATTCTACTACTTCATGTCCGTTAGAACGAAGAAGTTCGACTTCAATTTTAAAGCTAGTATCTTCTCCACCTGGAATTAAGTACTTGTTATGAACTGCTAGAATTTTATACTTCATTTTCGTGAGAAGAGTGATTTGGCAGTATAAAGATATTTAATTGATTAGCACTTATATTGCTTTTGATTAGGATTAACAGCATTAAACCAATGAATGCTGCTTGTGGCATTTCCCAATAGAATTCCTGTATTCCACACATACCGAAAAAAAAGAACCCAATGGAGAAGAAGAGACTAAGCGGATGTTGTCTGTTTGAATATATTCCTTTCAGTATTGTAATTCCAACTACAATCAAAAAAAACAATCCCAAGAGTCCAAATTCAGTGAAAACGGTTAGTAGAGAATAGTAGGGTTTTTCGGTAGAATTTCCTCCATGAGTAGGACTGTTTATTAATAAATATCCAAGGTGATTATTAAATGACCTACTGGTGTGTTTCGAAAAAAAAGGAACTTCTTTTTCCAAGTAAAGGCCGCTAAGCATGAGACTAGCACGACTGCTAAATTGACCGGAACCTAAGCCAATACAGAGCATCGCAGGATGTTCTTCTGGTAGTTCGAAGATAGAACTATAAGTAATTATTGCTTTGGCAGGAACACCGCTTGTGAAATTTGAGTAATATGCTCCAAAAGAACGCATGTTTGAACTTTGAAAAACGAAAACAGAAAGCACGAATAATACCACGCCGAAAAATAGCCCATAGCGAACATTATTTGGGTTGACCTTTGCTATTGAGGGGAAAAAATTACTGATTTTTGGCCTCACCACCACAAATGAAATTAGGATGGCAACTACAAAAAACGCCATAAGGTGGACGACAGATGCCAATAATAGGGATAAAGTTCCTATTAAGAAAGGAAGGTAATTTCTGCGTTTCTTGAAAAATTGTATGTAAATAAATGAAGCCAGCATTAAGAACGTCATATTATAGGCGAATAGTGGATTGCTAAAAGATAGTTCTGCAGCAAGAGATGGGTGTATGGTGCCTTCTACATAATCCCCATTTGCAACATCAAATGAACCTGTCTGAATAAACCCGTAAGAAGCCTGTATGATACCGAAAAGACCTTGGAAGATAAACATTTGAAAACAAAACTTAGTGGCCTTTTTCAATAGCAAGGGGTTGGACAAGGCTCGTTTATCGACGATAAAAAAGATAAAATAAGTGGATAAACCTAATTGGCTAAAAAAGAAATTTTGTGGTGAAAACTCATCATAAACATAGGCATAAAATACACCTGCCAAAAATAGAATAAGCGATAAGATCAGGAGGCGAAGAAATATTCTATAGCTAAACAAAATGAAAGCCCATCCAAAATATAGGGAGAATGGGAGTATATAAGAAAGTGACTTTGACGGTAAAAAAACAACTATCAGTGAGATTCTGAATGACCATAAAAATACTTTTTCGTAATTGCTTAAATCTAGTGTTGGGGCTTTTGCTTCGGCTAAGTCTTTCATTTAATTACATGTGGATTGCTACTAGTTCCAGTTATTTTAGGTAACCCAAAATGTTAGCTTTACGAGCTTGCTTAATAAATATGAGCAGAACGCCAAATGCGGCGCCACCAAATGTAAAAAGAATTACGAGAATTTTTTTCTTGGGATAAGTTGGGTAGTTTGGAACATATGGGGGCTCCAATATTGTAAATACTGGTTTTTTATCTTGCACCTTAATTTTGGCTTGTTCCACTTGTTTTGCCAGTTCATTGTGCAAGCTAAATCTAATATCAAGTTCCGACTGCAGCCTGTCTTCTTTATTTTTGATAATTAAACTGGTTGCATTCTTGTTCCGTTCTTGAAAAATTGCTAGCTCCGTTTGCTTATCATAGAAATCTCTCTTGGCAATTTCACTTCTTCCTTCAATAAATCTTAAAACCTTTATTTCTTTGGATATTCTGTATTGCTCAACGTACTCTCTTAAGTAGTTCAATATAAAATTAGAAACCTTTGACGAAAGCACAGGATCTGTCATGACCACGTTGATTTCAATGACACCAGATAGTCTATCTATTTCAATGGTCACCCTTGACTTTATTTCATCTATAATTATTTCCTGGGCTTTGGAAAGTCTGTACAATGTTGTGTCTGACACATATGAGTCATAAAACTCTTCATTTTTTGACATAAATGATCTTACAACTTCAACTAGATTCAAAGCAGAATACTCATGGTAATCCTCAAAATAGGAATATAATGATATTTTTTTGTCAACTCTTTTAATATAAAACTCTTCTTTCATAAGGCTTGACATGAAAGGATTGCTCTGCATAATGAAAGAATAGAGCTCAGGGTTGATCCCTTCTTCTGACATTGAACTTAAATCTACTCCAGCCAGGCCAGCTAAGCCTGCCAATCCTCCCATACCGTTCAAACTTGCATCTTCTTTTTCTGGCATCAATAAAGTTTTAGTGATGTATTCTTTTGGAACTGTCAGTGCATGTATTACCCCAAAAACAAAAAATATTGTTATTGAAATTATGATAGTTTTCTTGCCTTCAATTAAAAATCGGATAAAACGAATGAGTAAATCATCCTCTGTTTCTTGACTGGACATTATGATGCTACTTGATTAATGAGTTACTTTTTTCTGTCTTATAAAACTCAGAACGAGATATTTCTTTGGAATTCTCTTTCATGAATCGAATAGTTTATAGATTCTTATGTCATTGCTGATCTTAAACAGACCCAATTCAAAAGAGACGCAAATTAATGATAAGCCCTATCTTTTACAATTGAAATAAAAATTATCAAGGATGTTTTGGAGGTAGGTGATCATCCCCTACAAAGAAAATAAGCACAGACAAATCCAATAATAGCCATAAGGTATGTCTATATTTTAGTCATTACCGATGTGTACGTAATTCTAGCTACCATTTCTGTTGAAGAATGTGGCAATTTTACTAGGCCTAATTCTTAGGAAGGACTCTAAGTCAGACTCTTTTTTTCAAAAACTCAAGCGAGCTCTTCTTGGCCCGTCTTAGCTCTTCGGACAACCCAAACATCAAATTCAAAACTAGCACTAAAGCCCCTAGACTTAAGGCTCTCATAAGTATACCAAGGTAGTAATGACTAACATAATTTAATATCGAAATAAATACAACAGAGAACAAACAATAGCAGAGAATGGCTCCCCATAATTTAGAATGATCAAAACGAAGGTCAACTTCTTTATATGATTGAAGACAAAGACCAATAGTAAAAATTCCAGACGCAATGAAAGAACCCAATGCAGCTCCCTGCAAACCAAAATTCGGTAATAGAAAATAGGTCAGTACCAGATTTGTTCCAAATCCCAAAATTGTAACGATTGAGTTCTTGTATGTCTTTTTGCTAATTAATACTCCAATATTTGTAATCGACGCCGATGTATGAAAAATCAATGCCCCTACCACCCAGGGTATAATTACTAATCCTTCATTATAGTTTTTTGGTGCAATAATTGTCATCAATTCAGGAGAAACAAAAACGAGGCTCAGTCCGACCAAAGTCATCATCCATGCATATTTATTCATTGACCTTTTATAAACTCTGTCCCTATCTTGGCTATCAATTAGGGAAATTGCATAGGGTTCCCATGCAAGTCTGAAGGCCTGTGCAACAAGTTGAATGAATAGTATAAACTTTGCCGCAACTGCATATATCCCAAGTGCCAATAAGCCATAAAAGTGAATAATCATCATTCTATCCACTTGCCGGTTTAGGATTGATATGCCTACTGCCGGCATCAGTGGTAAACTGTAAGACAGACCCTTCTTGAGATACTTACTTGAGTATTGAATGCCAAATTTACTTCGAAGCCACCATCCATGAAGCACCAATTTGGCAATATACATGAACATCATCGCAATCAGAAGTCCTTCTATATTGCTGGATTTTTTTATGACCAACCAAAAGATTACACCTGTATAAGTTAGAGCTTGGATTAAATTGGCCAAATTAAATTTTAACACTTCTCTTTCCATTCTCAGAATGATATCAGAGCAGCCCAATATGGGAATTAAAAAGCCAAATACTGCACCGTAGAGGATATACCCGTACATTGCAGGGCTGTCCAGCAACAAAAGCGAAATACTGGAAGAAAATGTCCAAGTTAGCATTACGCCTCCAGAACCAACTATGAGTATTGTAAGTAGGATCGTACTTAAGAATTCCTTAAGGTCACCATTCTTTTTAGCTTCAAAATAAAAACGGGCAATTGCGGATGAAAGAGATAATTCAATAACGACTGCAATGAGTGCGGCCTGAAGTTCGACAGCATCGACGAGGCCTATATCCTCAGTTGAAAATCTTCGTGTAATTATGGGGAGTATTAGAAAAGGGACAGATTTCGTGATAGATGAAAAAATGCCATACTGAAGTATTTGTTTTGGTAAATTTGTTTTCTCGTTAGACATTTTTAATCATCTCTAGGTTGACAGAGCAGATTGTTATGTTTCCATTTAATTCCTTCTCCTTCTTTAAAAATGGCCAATTTTCGAGATTATGGGTTTGATCTAAATTTGAATCAAATAGAAGCCAATCTATCGAGAAATCTTTTAACAATCCTGGAATTACATCCTTATCAATGGTAGAGTAGTCTCTTGGGAATATTTCAGAAAAATGGTATCGACCAGTGTAGGGATAAGCAATTGTTGGGAACAATATTTTTGCGTTTCCCCCCATAAAATGTTTAGTCAGTTGAAGGCTATTAGAGAATACACGGTTTTTTCCGTCTTCAAGATAAGAGTTCATTGTTTCAACAGCTTCATTCCATATGTGTTCCTGTTTAACCGGATTGGACTTTGTCATTTTCACCAAAAAAGATTTTAATATAGAGCCACTCATTTGAACAAAAGTAAAAAGGATGTTCCAGCCTATTAATAAGAAGATGGAATTTGGATTGTTCTCAAACATTACAACCAACAATACAACATAGACAGGAATGAGAAATTCAACATAGCGTTCAGGTTCTCCCAAGAATCTTGTTATTCTGAAAGAGGTGAGGACAAATAGAACTAGTGGAATTAGAGAGCTAACAAATAAAATGGTAAATATGCCATCCTGAAAAATGTGTAAAGTAAAAATTTCCTTATTAAAAATTAGAAAGTAGCTTAAAATGGCCACATAGGGAATAGCTAGAAGTACAGAAATGAATGAATTTTTGAGAAAGTATTCAATGAATACTAAGGGTCGTTTAAGTCTAATCCAAATATCCCATATCAAATCTCTCCAAATGCTATATCTGGATGTTAAAATTGACATCTGATTTCTGTTTTCAAAGTAAATTCTTTTATGCCAATATTGCCCTTTAAGGAATGACTTAGCTACCTTCTTGTTAAATAAAATAAAAATGAATATCGAGCAAAGCGGTGTCAGTATTACCAGCACATTTTGAAAATATATCCCAAAAATGACAGAAAAAAACAGGACAAATTGATTTCCAAATTGACTTGATAAAAGAATCGCTGAAGAAATGAAAAAGGCTGCAAACAGGTAATAATAATTGAGGTCAAGTTGAAAAAAAATAAGACAATATACATAGGCTATTCCTAAAAATAATCCAATTCCTCTTGCGCTAATTCCAACATTTTTTGCATTCCAGATAGCATAGCTAAACGGAGTAGTAACATATAGAACACCAGTAAATAGAATGAATCTTTCAATCGATAATTCTGCCAAATCCAAAAAGGGGTAAATAGAATAAAAAAAGACAAGTACTACGCATAGAGATAAAAGGCCTATAAGGATACCAATGAAGTTATACCTCCTAAGTATTGCTGTCTTTGAAAAATGGGATAATATCCAGTGAAAACCCTGAGGATATGAAAAGTACTTTTGGCCTAAAATGGAATCAATTTCAGAAACGAATCTATTTTTATTAGCTCGAATACTATTTATTAAAGCCAGATGGTAATAGTGGTCTGACCCTGGGCTTGAGACAGCCTGCTGGAAAAAATTTAGCAGCGAGTACAACCCTAGAATAACTACAAGCCATAAAATCATTTTACTTAATTTTAATGTTTATCTCCACCCTCTAAAAAGACATTATTCTATTCTAAAGGAGAAATCAGAAAGCAATGGTTTTTTGTTCTGTAAATTGGAGGTTATAAAATTATGGGGACTATATTTCATTCCCTTAATATTCAAATTAGATTCTTCTTGCTGGATTCCCTGCAAATTTTGAATTTTTAGGGACATCAGTATTGACAAAACTATTGGCGCCAATAACGGAGCCTTGGCAGACAGTAACACCTTTTGCAATAATAGTATTTGGGCCGATATAGCAATTGTCTTCTATTATAGTTTTTTCATACTCGTAGCCAGCATCCCCGGTTAATGCCCAGTTAACACTATCATGGCTATAAATTTGAACTCCTGCAGAAATGGAACAGTTTGAGCCAATAATGAGACCTCCACTACCATCTAAAATTGTAAATGGCCCAATCCAAGTCTTTTTCCCAACTTGAACGTCACCAAATACTAATGAAGAGTCATAAATGCTAGCCCCTTCACCAAAATTTAGATACTTGGCTTTTTCCCAACGGTCATTTATCAATTCATTGGAGGGTAAAACTCGATCAAATGACGTTTTCATTTTATCTCGCTTCTTCCTAAAAATAAAATCAATCAAACCCATTCTTAATTTTTTCTCCGTTTAAAAATATCCTACACCACCATTCGAAATTCATAAATGACCAAATAAGCAATCTGTGATTGATATGATCATTAATGTGTTCATTTACAATTTTTTTAATATAATCCTGATTAACAAACTCTGTGGAAATAGTTTTTTTATTTAGTAGAAGTTCTTTTACATAATCTGCATTTTCTCCACGATACCAACTTTCGTCTGGCGCAGAGAACCCTTGCTTCTTTCTATTAATAATTTCTTGCGGAATAAAGTCTTCCATTGATTTTCTCAATACGTTCTTACCATCGTCAAATTCCCTATAAGCTCTTCTCTTATTTTCAGTGTTTTCGTCAATTTTTTTGATTTCACGCTCAAGGTTGCCAAGCTTGTGACGAACGGGTATTTTTTGAGCAAAATTCACCAAATCATTGTCCATGAAAGGAAATCGTTCTTCAAGTCCATTGGCCATAGAGAGTTTATCTCCAACTAAAAACAAACCAGGAAGGAAGGTTTTGGATTCAAAATACAGTGAATTTTGAATATGGTGTTCCGGTTTGTCATATTGTAAAGAGTCGTTGAAGTTGAAGACACGTTCAAAAATATTTCTTGGGGCCGACATATCGAGCCCTCTGGAAACACTTTGGGTAAATAATTGTGATCTATCTTGATCTGGAACTAATCTTTGCCAAAAATCATAATATTGATCAAAAAATTGAGACTTGTCAAGTGAGTCAAATACCCGATAGTAGCGCCATGGGTAACCTCCATATAATTCGTCCCCACCGGTTCCTTGCAAGCAAACCTTTACAAATTTTGAAGCCAGTCTTGAAATATAATAGTTTGGGTAGGACATCCCTAAGCGCAAATCTTCCAAATGATAGACCACCTTTGGTAAAGACCATCTAATATCTCCTGCATTCATGACCTGCTCGAAATGTTCAGTCTTAAAAACATTGGCCATTAATTCTGCGTCACGGCGTTCATCATAGTTCGCTTCTACACCAGTAACCTGACTCATATCAAAACCACAAGTGAAGGTAGATAACCTTGGTATGTGTTGAGAAGCTATGGCCGTAATGGACCCTGAATCCATCCCACCAGACAAATAAGAGCCCACTGGTACATCTGCAACCATCTGACGAGCAACAGCTTGCTTAAAAAGTCGGTTTGTTTCATCTTTTGCCTCGGTAAATGACATATTTACATCTGGCTCTGTAAAATTATAATCCCACCAACTATTATGAATAATTTCTTTTGTTTCGCGGTTGAGCTTTACCGTATTTGCGGCTGGGAGCATGGTGACCCCTTTAAATAAGGTTTGAGTTGAAAAATTGTTCTGAAAAGTAAAATACTCATTTAAACCTGCTTCATTTAGTTGGACAGAAAATGACTTATGTGCCATGAATGCCTTTATTTCCGAACTAAAAAGAAATTGGTTGCCGTTAAAAAAATAATATAATGGTTTTATCCCAAATCTATCCCTTGATAGATACACCTGATTCTCATTTTTGTTCCACGCGGCCAAGGCAAACATTCCATTCAGTCTTTCGAGAAAGTCAATTCCATAGGAAGCCAACCCTTCAACGATTACCTCCGTGTCAGTTTCGGAATAAAAAACATGACCGCGATTTCTTAATTCTTGTCTTAGTTCTCGAAAATTATAAATACACCCATTGAAAACTAGCACCCAAACATTGTCTTTTGAAGTCATCGGTTGTTTACCTCGATCCGAAATATCTAAAATTGCCAACCTTTGATGAGCAAAGCCAACAGGCCCTTCGACAAAATATCCTTGCCCATCGGGTCCGCGGTGGGCAATTTTTTCGGCCATTCGTTTCAGTTCGTCATTAAAAACGGGTTCGCCGTTGAGGTTAAAAACACCAGCTATTCCACACATAGATTTTATTTTTCGAATCTGCCTGAATAGCAGGCTTCTTCACTATGAAAATATGAAACCTTCAAACTATTGGAATTAATCAATTCTTCATATTCTTCCTTCGAATATCTTTTTGCATTGCTAGGCGAGTACCAGTCAAAGTTAGTCGAATCGCACGTTCCCTTTTTCCAATCAGGTCGATAAAAACATTTTAAAAAATTCCAGTAGATAAATCTTTGAATATCATACTCTCCACCTTTAATTCCCAACAACGGAATATCAGGTGACTCGAACTTTATGTTCAATTCTGAAAGACGTTTTCCAAGTTCAGTCAGTTGCTCCGACATTTCCCACATTTTGTTTGAATCAATGTTGTGGGTATGAATCCGAAAATGGTCGTCAATTAGCTCTCTTGGCAATGCCTTTTTTGCATAGACATAACAAGCAAATTCTCCTCCTGACTTAGTAATATCAGTAAGATGACTAAAAGTGAAGTCGGGTTTTTCTGTATGCATGATGACCTGATCACAAAGCGTAAAGTCTATGGAGTCCGGTAAAATTCTTGTGTCTGCAATATTGCCCTGAATGAAATAGGCATTTTTTACATGACGGTAGTTTCTGGCTGCAATTGCTGCTGCTTCGGAATAATCCATTCCAATAACCAAACTATTTGGTGCTAAGTCGGCCAACCAGGCTGTTTTGTAGCCAAGACCACAGCCAGCATCCAGTATTACTTCTTTGTCTTTTAAATATTCACTCAATTCTAGTTCATCCGCAAATCCGTATAAAGATAAAAACCATATTTTTTGGTCTTTACTAATGTCTTCAATCTCTCCTCCTTCGTCTACTTTCTCCCATTTCTCAGAAAAAATTGTATTGGTCTGCGCCTGATTTTTTTTATTTGAATCTGCCTGAAATTCTATAAAATTAGATTTTACAACGATATCCCCTTCAAAAATTTTAGCAATTTTCTCCTTACTCATAATTAAATATTTTTCAAAGCTGCAATGATGTATTCGAAATCTTCATCTACCATTCGGTTATGCAAAGGTATGGCCATAGAACAATCATTGGCTAATTTGGCTCCGGCAAAATCTTCTGCATCATGCCCTAGTAGCTCCTTGTAATAAGCAAGCATATGCACAGCATGGGTTCCTGGACGAGTGGAGATTCCTTTAGCTTGCAGAACTTCCATCAAATCATTTCGCTTTAAGGGTGATTTTTCTTCATTAATGAGTGTAACGAAGGACTGCCATCCATGCCTTGAATTTTGAGGACACTCTGGCAATTGAATCCAATCAATTTCCTTCAATTTTTCTTTGTAATACAGTGCTTTCTCATTCCTCGCATCAATAAACTGATCAAGTTTTTTCAATTGCACAACTCCTACGGCGCCTTGTAAATCGGTCATTCTATAATTGAATCCCATAATGTCAAACTCTGGGAGAATATAGGGCTTTGGACCATGATGTCTTTGTTCTTCAGAAATTGATGCCCCATGATTTCTAAGCATGCTTAATTTTTCACCAAGCTGGTCATCATTTGTAGTCACCATTCCTCCTTCACCAGTTGTAACAGACTTTCTTGGATGAAAAGAAAAACATCCTATACTACCTAATCCTCCTGCTGGCATACCCTTGTACTCAGCTCCCGCTGCACATGCTCCATCCTCTACCAATGGAATATCACCAGACACTTTTTTTATTGCATCCATTTCAGCGCATAACCCAAATAAATGTACGGGTATAATGGCTTTCGTATTTTTGGAAATCTTTTTTTGAAGATCTTTGGTGTCTATATTGAATGTCTTAGGATCTATATCCACAAAAACAACTTTCGCCCCTTGATATAATACTACATTAGCCGTTGACACCCAAGTAAATGCTGGAACAATCACCTCATCTCCTGGACCAACATCTAGGGCAACCAAAGCCAGATGTAAGGCGGTTGTGGCACTTGTAACTGCATACGCATGTTTTACTTTGTGCCGTTCGGCAAACAAACTTTCAAATTCCTTTACTTTTGGGCCTGAAGTAAGCCAACCTGTCATCAAAGGTTCTCTAATTGCTTGCCACTCCTCCTCTCCAGTCACAGGAAGTGATATGGGTATATTTCGTTGTTTAGTCATAATTATCTCTGCTTATCTACACCTGAACTAATTCTCCAGTCAATCAGCTTTTGCAATCCATCAGTCAAAGAAAATTTATATAGAAAATCCAATTCTTCCTCTGCTTTCTTCCTAGATCCAATTCTGTTTTGAACCAATTGACGTGCATCGTCAGCAGCATAGGGCACATAGGTCACCTTGAGGTCTGATTTTTTTAAGTTTAAGATCGTATCACAAAGTTCTTTGATGGAAGTTTGGACTTCAGTTCCTACATTATAAAACCCTACTTTAGTTGCACTTTCTAACGCTGAAATATTCGCTCTTGCCACATCTTCTACATAAATAAAATCATATGCCTGAGATCCATCTCCATTGATGGTTGGTGCTTCATTGGCCTCAATTTTGTTTAACATAATCGGTACTACTCCACTATACACAGCGTGCTGATCTTGGCCTGGGCCATAAACATTCATATATCTCAACCCAATCACCTCGAGCCCATATCTATCATTAAAAGCAGTACACATCGCCTCTCCAGCTATTTTTGTGCTTCCATAAAAATTTTTGTTGTTGAATGGATGATCTTCCGTCATGGGTACCTGAAGGGCATCCCCATACACAGAAGCAGAAGATGAATAAATGAGTTTTTTCACATTGTGTTTGACACAGGCTTCCAAAATATTGAAGGTGCCTGTTACATTTACATCAAACGCCGTTCTTGGAAAGTCCTTGCAATGTAAAAGCCACATTGCAGCCAGATGAAAGACATAATCTACACCTTCCATGGCTTTATCTAGTACGTCTACTTCTCTCAAATCACCCCCAAATGGAAAGACTTCACATCTTTCATCTTTCAATGATTGCTCTAAATTGTGTTGCTTTCCTCGAGTAAAATTATCATAAACAATTATTCTTTTTACGGGATGTTTAAGAAGTTCTTTAACCACAAAAGAACCTATAAATCCGGCTCCTCCGGTTACCAATACTGTTGCTTTTTCTAATTTCATAATCTTTAGGCTTTACCAGATTTTTTAAAAGGGTGTTCTACTGTTTTACTGCTAGCTAATGGATGGTGTTCGCCACCAAGTCCGACAGGCTCCATGTGTCGAATATCATGAACCATCTCTATTGCCTGTCTTGTCTCATTGATGCCGTAACCATTACCATTTAATATCACTGGCTCCTACCAGAAAACACCAGTTTACTCCAATGGACTCTGTTGCAATATACACAGACGATGATTCCACACCTATGAAAGAAGTCATGGAACTGATGAAGCAAAAAATTGAAGAAGTCCCCCTCCCCGATGTAAATGGAAACGCCGACGCATATTTATCGTATTTTGAGCAAATCCTGCCAGATTATGACAGGGATCGTGTGATGCTTTCCGACATTAAAAAAGTCGTCAAGTGGTTTTTGTTTTTAAAAGAGAAGGATCTCTTAAACTTCTCTGAAGAAGAGGAATAGTGCAAAAGTCAAGTCGATCTTAGCTCCGGTACCATACTTAAAACCCATCTCAATAAAAAACGGAACAATTTATGTGATATATTTATATATGTAAATATTTATTATGTAATTTCGACCTGTTTTTTAACAGAAAGATTAACCAGACCCCCATATGGATGTGATTCAGACCCCCGAGTCCACTCGACAGACTTATCTGCCCTCAAGATTTAAGATATCAACCTGGTCGCGACTTAGGCCATTTTACAATGAACTTTTGAACCGTCCCATCAATTCAGTACAACAATTGAACAGGTGGATCTCCGATTGGTCAGAACTGACAGATACGATCAGTGAAGATTTTTGCTGGCGATATATAGCATGTTCCAAATCTACAGATGATAAGGATGTACGGGCCAGGTATGATTATGCAGTTGAATTTTTGTCCCCCAGGATTTTACCTTATGAGAATAACTTATCTCAAAAGTTGATCGATTGTCCCCTTTCGCAAAAACTAAATCAAAGGGTCTTTGCAAAACACCTCAGAGAAACTAAACGCAAGCTTTCATTACCGGTTTCAGAAGGTGGATTCGTCAGAGAGGCGATCAATCAACAAACCATGATGTACCATGAAGCCATCCATCACCTGCCTCCTCTACATACGACCCAAGATGTTTCAAAAAATAGCAGTGAAACCATCCAAAAGATTATGTCCAATCTCGTTAAACTCAGACATTTTGAAGCGGTATCAGGTGGATTTGACGACTACATTTCTCTGCGATATGCCCAGCTCGACAGAGTAGCATATGATGTAGATGATTGTAAACGATACCATGCTTCCATTAAGAGATACATAGCCCCATTGTGGAAAAAGATCATTTCAAAGAATCCATTGTACGCCACCATCCCACCTGCTTCCGTTGCGGACCGAATATATACTTCCGTTCAGTGGGATAACCCAACAGGAGAAGTTTTAATGTCAATTGTTGGGGACTGCCTGGATAGCATTGACCCTGAGTTTGGCAATGTCTTTAGTCATGTCGTAGATACCGGCAACATCGATATTGAACACCGGCTGCATAAACATAAAGGGGCCTTTGTCATTGACCTTCCTATTAGTGGTACTCCCTATGTGATTATGAATCGATGCCATTCGTTTAAAGATGTGGTCACCCTTATTCATGAGGCAGGACACGCCATTCACAATCGCTACACTAAAGGAGCTCCTGTTCGTTTCCTCAGACATTTTCCAACAGAGGTTTCTGAGTTGGTTGCTTTGACGATGGAGTTGATGTCCAGTCAATTGTGGCATGATATCCCGGGATTAAAAGGGTATGGTATGGCAGCGAAGCAGGCTCATTATTTTCAAATAGTACATAGCATGCTTTGGGTTTCTGCTATTGATGAATTTCAACACTGGGTATATGCCAATCCATTTCATGACATTGATGAACGCAAGGGCGTTTGGTCTCAGATTTATGGGGCTTATTTTGGGTCTGCAAAAAAAGCAGGTAGTAGAGCAGTATCTAGAATATGCATGGCAACGGCAGTACCACATATTTGAAATGCCATTTCAGTTTATTGAGTATGGCATTGCCCAAATTTCCGCTATTATTTTTCATGAAAATGAGAAAAATGATAGCATACATCAGGTCCGGTGTCTGAAGGAAATGATGAGAATGGAAAGTAACTATCCCGTCGAAGCATTTTATGAAACTCTTGGTGTTCCATTTGGCATGGAAAATGGGGCGATCCAACAGTCTGCCCAATTATTGAATAAGCGCATATTATCATTTGAAGCCTCAGTAGATTCTGTTTAACTTGTGCCGCCATTAAGCGACAGAATTGAAAAAAGTGCATTTAATATAAACGAGTGCCTTAAATGATAATGTAACAAACTCATGTACAAACAAAAAAAAGTGGTCGTGGTTTTGCCTGCTTATAATGCTGCAGAAAACACTGGAAAAAACGTACAAAGAGATTCCAAAAGATCTGGTTGATGACATTATATTGTGTGACGATGCCAGTAGTGACAACACTGTTGAACTGGCCCGTTCGATCGGGATACGGCATGTCATCAGACATAAAAGCAATAAGGGATACGGCGGCAATCAAAAGTCATTGTATAACAAGGCGCTGGAGATCGGGGCAGACATTGTCATTATGCTTCATCCGGATTATCAGTACACACCCAAGTTGATCCCTGCTATGGTCAATATCATCGGCGATGATTTGTACCCGGTCGTCCTGGGTTCGCGGATATTGGGGAAGGGTGCCCTGAAGGGAGGTATGCCAATATATAAGTTTTTGGCTAATCGATTTCTGACGTTTACTCAAAATCTGCTGGTCAATTATAAGTTATCTGAGTACCATACCGGATACCGGTCATTTAGCCGGACGGTACTGGAGCGAATCAACTTCAATTCAAATTCAAATGACTTTGTTTTTGACAATGAGATGTTGTCCCAGATCATATATCATGGATTTGAGATCGCTGAAGTAACCTGTCCTACGAAAGTACTTTGAGGAAGCTTCTTCGATCAATTTGAGGAGGAGCATCAAGTATGGCCTGGGTGTTTTGGGTGTCTCGATGACTCATCTGTTACAAAGGATGGGCCTGGTAAATTTGAAGAGATATCAATGATATATGGGTGATTTCCTTATCGGAAAAAATGAATTTCATTCTAAATTTAACTACCAATATTTGTAAGGTAATTTTGGGAGAGGATCATTGATTGTTCTCGATCAAGTGATAAGCCTTTCTACCAAAGTAGATTACTGCAAGGAGGATAGTATAAGTTATGGTCGCTGTCATTGGGCGCTAAAGGGTAATGATTAAATTTGGTTAACAAGGCCAAAAAGTGCCGTCATTACAGCACTTTTGACCTAAGCTGTATGAATTTAAACACCATCGAAATACAACGGTTGCTTGACAGAGCTTTCGAAAAGTACAATAGACGTCATTTTATTGAAAATGATCCGATTTCTGTTCCCAGGCAATTTACAAAAAAAGCAAGACATAGAGATCATGGGCTTTTGGACGGCCATCCTATCATGGGGACGCAGGCAGACGATCATAGACAAGGCAAACCTCCTGGTGTCTATTATGGATGGTGCACCTCACGACTTTATCATAAACCACAGGGAACAGGAGAGAGAGAAATTCTTAGGATTTAAGCACCGGACTTTTAACGAGGTGGACGCTTTGTATTTTTTACATATTTTACAGTGGTATTACCGAAGGTATGACAGTTTAGAGGATGCCTTCACAGGAAAAATGACAAGTGAGGATGACCACATTGGTCCGGGTCTCATTGGATTTAGAGAGTTATTTTTTAGTCCTGACGTTATTCCACAGCGAACGAGGAAGCACGTGTCATCACCTTTGAAGGGTAGCGCGTGCAAGAGGTTGAATATGTTTCTACGGTGGATGGTACGAACAGATGACAGGGGAGTGGACTTTGGATTGTGGAAGCAAATTCGCAGCGATCAATTGCTCATCCCGCTGGATGTTCATGTAGGCAGGGTGGCCAGGCAGTTGGGCCTTCTGAAGAGGAAGCAAAACGACTGGAAGGCAGTATTGGAATTGACTACCCAACTAAAACAATTTGACTCTTCTGACCCCATCAGGTATGACTTTGCATTGTTTGGGATGGGACTTGATGATGAATGATGTCAGATGTCGGTATATGGGAGAGTATTTCTTCAAGATATAGGGATTAGTCCTCACTTCGTTCTGCCCGGTTTTCACTTTCTACCAGAAATTATTTTCTTGATCTAACGTAATTCGACCTACTGGGGTCGTAGTAACATCATACAAATGCAGCCTAACATAGTTCAACCCCGCTGGGGTCAAAAGCGAATCTTGTTTTTAATGTTTGTATGATATCATCCAAAGAATAATAAGGAAGAACGAAAGGAAAGTCTTATATTACGTTGATGCATAATATGTAAATACAGCAATAAAAGGTGATAATTGGAAATACCTATAAACAATTTACTATACATTTCCTTTTTCCACCATTTTATTGATTAGTACATCATCAATATTTGATAAATGAAAAAAATCCTGGCAGGTTTTGATCTTTTTTGGCATGACTATACTTTCGTGTGATCAAAGTCAAACAAGTTCTTCGGTGGTAAATGATAAGTCCGATGATTCTACAGATAAAATTAATACAATTATAACTGAAACTCCCACAGTAAAAGAATATGTGTTAAGTGAATTGGCTAAGCCTGTCATTTTGAAATCAAGATTTGATTCAATATGTGTAATCCAACGAATGAATCCGGACTTTGCTTATTACTTAGATGATCACAATATGTATAGATGGAGTTGGGGGCAACGATATTTGCTTGAATATGATCCGATATCTAAAAAAAGGTTCATCGCAATAATGGATGTCTAAGATAGAAAAGTCTTAATTTTGGGTAAAAAATGGAAGTAACATTTTTACAACGGGCATTTGGATTAAGAGATGTAGACTACTTGAAAACAGACTATCCTGTTGGATTGATCCAAATACATGTAAGGGACAAAGTCGTCAAAGCTGAAATGTTCAAATTGTGCTATTAAGAACGTGAGTAAGAAAGGGACAAAGACTAGAACCTTTAGGACTGTTCCGATAGGATTGCGGGTAGTGAATATAGTAGCGGAGGTACAACGTCTATTTTGCAAGGAATGCGGGGTGACGCGGCAGGAAAATTTGAGTTGGGTGGATAAAAAAAACTTATACAAGAAGACTAGCCAGATCTGTGTTGGCACTGTTGAGTTACGGAACGATTAAAGATGTGGCAGCACATACAGGCTTGGCTTGGCATACTGTAAAAGAAATAGAGAAGTCTCACCTACGAAAACACTATGCTAAACCAAGATTAAAGGATGTCAAATATATTGCCATAGATGAGTTTGCTGTTCACAAAGTACATAAATATATGACGGTTGTCATGGACCTGGAAACCAGACAGGTTCTGTATGTAGGTAAAGGCAAGAAAGCCAGTTCGCTGGATGGCTTCTGGAAATTGCTAAAACGTTCAGGATCAAAGATTAAAGCAGTGGCTATAGATATGTCACCAGCTTTTATAAAAGCTGTTACGGATCATTTGCCAAAGTCAAAGTTGGTATTCGATTGGTTTCACATAGTGAAGCTGATAAATGATAAGCTCAGTGACCTAAGAAGGGATATGTTCCGACAGGAGCAAAACGTAGGTGTTCGTCAAGTTCTCAAAGGAACCAGATGGCTACTACTTAAGAGAGGATATAACCTAGACACAGAAAAGGGAGAAGACTTACGATTGACCGAGGCACTTAAAATGAACGAACCCTTAGCCATGATGTACTATATGAAAGAAGAGCTGACACTTATGTGGGATCACCAGACCAAAAGGGAGGCATTAATATTTCTAAGGAACTGGTGCAAAAGAGCAACAAACTCAGGAGTTAAGCAACTTCAGCAAGTAGCAAAAACACTATTGGCTTTTCGTACCGGTATTCTCAACTGGTACAATGCAAGAATATCAACCGGGCCACTTGAAGGTCTTAATAATAAAATCAAAGTACTAAAGAGAAAGGCTTATGGATATCGTGATCTCGAATACTTCGCCCTTAAAATAAAATCTATTCATGAATATAGGATCAGACACTCATTAATACGATGACCCATTTTTTTATTCGTTTTAACTGCCGAAACTTGAGTTATTTTCTTGATCTAACGTAATTCGACCTACTGGGGTCGTAGTAACATCATACAAATGCAGCCTAACATAGTTCAACCCCGCTGGGGTCAAAAGCGAATCTTGTTTTAATGTTTGTATGATATCATCCAAAGAATAATAAGGAAGAACGAATGGAAAGTCTTATATTACAGTCATAATATGAATAAATGCATTGAAAACTCATGATTAAATTTTTTGATTAAATATTAACAAAATGAAGGTTGCTTTTCTTAAGTTATTTTTATTGGTTGTATGTTGCTATTGTAATGTTTTATTTTGTCAAGATCCAGTGACAAACTCAGTCGGTCTGGATTGTACATCTACATTTAGAGTTGTAAATTTTCAACTAACAATTAGTCCCTTTGGTAAAGGAGTCGCACGTGTCTTTCCATTTAAAGTAGTTATAGGTCGTCATATATACTACCGAGCAAAACCTAAAACAGGCTCGTCTTATAATTTAGAGATAGGTAATCTAAATCAAAATACTTTCACCTCATATTTTAATGCATTTATTCCTTTAGTACCAACTAATTTTACTCATAAAGGAACAGCTATTATTCCAGATATTGACCACCCTACTCATAATAGTGATCTTGGACCTACACACGGCATAGTAAAAGTGGAAAAACAAAATCCAAATGCTTTAGCGTATTCGACTGATCCCAGCCCTCAAAAAACTGTTGAAGTTTTTTTTGAAAAGGATAAAAAACATTTCTATGATGCAAACGGTAATTTAGTTCCTAATTGGTTTTACTATTGGATACAAAGTCCAATATTTACAAATTTACTACGCATTCCTGGAATTAATCTTTATAATATAAATAATTGCTCTTTCGACACAAGCCCAACTGATTTAGTGTTAAGTATTGAATATGATGGGTTTTTACAAATCCAAAAATACTTGTAACCCAATTACTAATTAACGTGAATAATGTTTAAGCTGCAATCAAGAGGTTTTTATTTTGGTCGACTTCATATGCTAATTTGATACTAGGTTTTTTATCAAAAGATTGATAAGCTATTAGAGCTGATATTGCATTATTCAAAAATCCTTGAAGTGATCTATGTCTAGTATGTGTAACTTATCCTTTCATCCCTGGTGCGAAACACTACTTATGGCTCAAATAAGTTTGCAATCCGAGGGGGGACGGTGACAACACAGTTGAATCAATTCGTTTGTAATGCAAATTTTCAGCTTGTTGTAACTGGATATGATCCAGCCTACAATAAAATTATTCTTGGAGAAGGATGTGGTTTTTACAAATCCAAAAATACTTGTAACCCAATTACTAATTATGAGGGAATTCATACTTTATTTTCAACTATAGTACATGAGGTTGAACATGCTAAAATTGAATGTGATGTATGGCAGTACACACATTCTTCTCATCCAAACATACATGCTGGATTTAGTTCACTTTGGGATATTGATGGAGATGGATATAAAGATATTTGGGAGTTGAATAGTGTGCCAGGAATGTTGTATGGTTTTACTGTCAACCCTGGAAATCCAACAAACGTTGATGCTTATTCTAGTAATTATGGTGTATGCTTTTGTGCAGGAAGTTGTTCGGCTGGAACAATGTTTGAGGAAATACGATGCAGAAATGTTGAAGCAGCATTGAATTATTCACTAATTGATAATGATGATTGGTCTTTTGATCCTACAAATAAGATTCAAGGAAAGCAATGGAAATAAATTGAAATTTTATGTTTAAAAATAATTGTCTAGTACTTCTTATTACATTTTTTTCTTCTAGTCTTTTTGGTCAAAAAACATCTAATATTGATTTGATAGTCGAACTTCGAAACTCATTATTTCCTATTAAGTATATTGACGTATCGATTAAAGATTATATTCGACCGTTTGATTTCAATCTAAAATTAGATACGGCCGTAACTGTTAGAAATAAACAGCCAGATTTCTTAGAAGTCAGTCAGATACTCGAGCAAATAATGCACTTAAAAGACCCAACAATGTGTGGTGATTTAATAAAATTATATAAAAAACAATTGAACTATTTTTTGGCAGAATGGGCATATATATATCAAAATAATTTAAAAATCCCTGAGTTCGTATTGGATCAATACTCAATCTTAGTTGGATTTGAGATGACACTTAAATCACTTAATCTAATAAAAGGTAATAAATCTCACCAAGAAATATTTAATATTTACTATAATGATTTCATATTGGGTGAAAAGATTTTTCGTGACGTTGATGAAAGGTGTAGGTTAATTATGTGTTACAAAGTAATTTTACCTGAATTTAGAAATCTAAATAAATGTAAAATATTTTCTGGAAAATTGAAGTTTCATTATATTGATCCATTTGTTAATGATTTGAAAGACTACTTTATTAAGTTAATGAACAATTGTAAAATTAGCAAATGCTATTGGAATGAATACAACTTGAAATGTAAGTTTTTCTTTATTAATGAATCATATTATCAAAAAATTGAAAGTGAACAAATCTCTTCATACTTTATCAAAAATTTTGAAAATCTAAAGCATTGCAAGAGGCATACTATGGCTTATAGGTATGCTAGTTTACACCATGATGAAAAACTTTCAAAATTCTTAGCTAAAAAATTGTTTGAAGAAAGTTTATCAGAGTACCCATTCGTGAAAATATTTATAGGAAACAATAATGATTATAACCTTGAACTATTGCTAGAAGAAATTCAAAGCATTTTACCTTCTGATGATAAGGCTATAGTAAAATTATTAAAAAAGGTACCCAAAGAAAGAGCTAGAATTATACTTGACAAAAAGAAGGAAGATAATGACCTTTTATGGGAGAGCTTGGATAACAAATAATAATTCTGCTTTTACTATATGTTTTATTGTTTTATTTTAATATGAAACGGAAAATTTTATTTGTAGATATCTGCTTTATTAAGTTATAGGATTTATATTTTTTAACTACTGAGGATTTATTTATAAGAAAAGTAAAAATATTATGAGTAATTAAGTTGCAAATTAAATTAAGCGATACAGTTACATCATGAAGAAATGCATAATTATTATAGGTTTTATGTTGTATATCTTGTTTATGAAGAACATTTTATTATGCCAAACTTATGTGATTATTGAAACAACTCCTACCTGCCTTTCAACTCCGTCAGGCTCAATAATATTTCATTTTATTGAAGCAAATTTTGACGATGATTGGGAGTATCCTTTTGAAGTAGATTGGACTCACCAAAATAATGGGTCCATAGGTCATGGTGAAGCTACTATTTCTGATTTTATCCTTTCTGATTTAGAGTCAGGTCTCTATACGGTAATTATATCTGTGTCCGAGGAATGTGACATTACCATTGAAGATATAGAGGTAGGTATTAATGATGTATGGGTTGACAATGGATGTCTATATCCTGGTTCAGATGATTGTGATGGTTATATAAATGCCTACTTGCCAAGTATTTTATCACCTTATAAAATTAAAATTGTTGATGATCAACAAAATGAATCTAGTTATGATGACGTTACAGAACCTATTTGGACTTTGGACAATCTATGTGGTGGAATTTATACAATATCTGTAACAGATAAGTACGGATGTGAAGATGTATTTGTTCAAGAAATTCTGGAAGACGAATCTCCATATGTAGAGCGAGTCAAAGTGATCAACACAGTCACCGGTCAGGTATTTTATGAAGCTTATCGCGAACCAATCTCAAGAGGCATTATGGTTTGTTATTTTATTCAAAGCCTGGATCAGTTGGGAATAGCAGAGTTGTTGGGTGGTAGTTTTGTTGCAGAAGTAACATTAAATAAGGAAGTTCCCGACATAACTCTTAAAGTAAATGGAGCTCAAATAGATTATAGTGGAACACCAGGTCTAACTAAAATATTTGATTTAAGTTCTTCGATTATTCAATCAGGAATTCAGGGAGAAAATTACTATTTGCAATTTGTATTTACAGGAGAAGATTTAAATGGTAATAGTATCATTGGCCCTACTGGTGTTCAAAATGAAGATTGCTTTGAAGTGCCATATGTAGACCATAACTGTAACTGGACTATTGATCAGAATCAATCTTTTTCTGATGATCAGTACATTATTGCATATCCTTTCAACCTTTGTATGACCGGGTTTGATATAAACTTTGCCATTGACATAGAAGGTGCTTGCAATGGGGATACAAGAGGTAATATTTTTCTTGAAGAAATATCAGGTGGAAGTTCTGTAATATTTGATATATTTTGGATACTCCCTGACGGATCTACTTTAGGCCCAATGGCTCCAACTTCACTTGAAGAAATTAGTTCCGGAACATATAGTTTGTATATTATTAACACAGTAAACCTTTGTGAAGAGCATGTTACATTTTTTGTGCCTGATGATGATTGTTGCAGAAACAAAATTGTCGATGATATTCATATCAAACATGTGCATTGTGAAGGATTTTCGAATGGAGGAATTGAACTCGAATTAAGTAGTGACTACGCACCACCTCTTCAATTTTTATGGAGTAATGGAGCAGTCACAGAAAATATTGAAAATTTAACACACGGATCCTACTCTGTAACTTTGACAGATGCTAATGATTGTATTGAAGAATGGGACGGTATTGAAGTGATTCAATATAATGATCCTCCATTTGTAAGCGCTATTTCAATTGAAGGTAGTACGTGCATTCAAAGTGGATATATAGATATTACAGTTGACGGGGGCATTGCGCCTTATTCATTCCTTTGGTCTGATGGCACTTCTGATGAAGATATTTCTGGTATTGATGAAGGTGTTTATTGTGTGACAGTCACAGATAGTGAAGGGTGCATGGGCATAAATTGTTCTAATGTACCGTATTCAAATAATATATATGATATTGAATTAATTAACTTGGAACACGCCTCCGACAATGGGGCTAACGGATCAATTGATATTGAAATCATTGGCGACACACCTCCTTACTCTTATACATGGTCAAACGGTGCTACAACTCAGGACATCATACATCTGTCAGAAGGTTTTTATACAGTTACAGTTACTGATGCCCTTGGTTGTGTTGATGTCAGGTCGTATGAAATCAAAGACTGTATTTCTATAAGTATTGATATTGATTGGACTGTTTCACGAGGTTGTTCTGGAGAAGCGACGAACGATGGAATTCTGTCGGCAGTTATTGCTGCAAGTGAACCATATTTTGTAACTTGGTATATTCCGGATTTATCAGATGATTTTCTCGAAGAAATTTCAAATGATGAAATTATTTACAATCTTGGTTCAAATTTGTATACGGTTGTTGTTGAAGATGGCTGTGGTAATACTAAAACCCATTCTGTTGAATTAAAATGTTTTGATGACTGCTGTAATGATGTTTATAATAGTGATGGTAATTTTCTGTGGACAAATTGTTTTGATTCACGAGAGCTATGGGCCCTCTTCGATTTAGAGGATGAGTGTAGTGATAATCCTGTAATTAGGTTGAGAGGAAACACTGATGGTGATCAAGGTATTCTTTTTTATCCTTCGGGTACAATGTTCATTTATTGGGAAGGCATTGTTGGAGGGATTATGTCAGAAGTAGCGTATCATGGTGGTAATCTCACTCTAGTATCAGGTCCTGATCATTTTTCACCTTCACCTGGAGCTTACAGTATTTTGGTAAAAACAGGTGATGGTTGTAGCGCCAGAGGGTATGAAACATTTGGAGATCTCAATTGGGTATGTAGTTATTCTTATTTTGACAATCTACAATCAATATCGGAAGAATTTGAAACAAACTTAGGCTTCGGATTCCTGGATGTATTGGTGGGTTGTTTAACGTGTCAGGTATGTGGAGGTGGATTAATTCAAGGACCCGTCGATTTTGAATATTTACCCGAATGTCCAACTATCAATGTTGAAGGGTGGTATTTGAATCCTGATGATAATCATAGTCATGAGTTATTTAATTATATGCCATTCGACTCTGACTATCCCTGTGATGGTGGTATCCTAAGTTGTGCATGCAACGGTACAGAAATAGTAATTCCCGAAGGTAGTAATGGGACAATATTGGTAGGTGAACTGATAAGTGATGCAGGTTATCCGGTTTGCCTGTATAGTGGTGGCTGTTTATTTGATGGTGGCACTGCATTTGAAATATGGGATCCAATTTTTGTCGAAGCTACAATTACATTGGAGTGCTCTGGTGACCCTCCTACTCCTAATGGAGAAAATGATGGATGCGAAGGTATTATCCACTATACTTTGATGGGAGAATGTGGTGTTATAAAAGAATGTCACCTTCCCAATGGCGATATTGTTGAAATGGAATTAGATTTACCTAATGGCTATAGATATTGTTACGACACAAGAGGATTGAATGAAAATGGGAATCCATTAATATACGATTTATACGAATATTGCGCTTTTGATGATGAATGTAAAGAGTATAAAGCTGGAAATTTAGAATTGTATCAATCTTATTTCTTTAATGAATGGGAAGAATTAGATGGATCTGATATCTGGGATCGTTGTTGTGAATTAGATCAAGTTCGACCACAAATTTTAAAAAATATTGAAGAGCAACAAGAACCGGGTAAAGCTAATTATTCCAATCAAGAATTATTAACTGAAGCCATTTTTATAGAAAAACCTATTCCATTTTCTAACTTTATTCACATTACCTTTGAAAATGTAAAAGGGAAAATAATTGAGGTAGAGATTTTTTCACTTGATGGCAGGCGGGTACTGAAAGAGGAGTTTCAGATCGAAAAGAAGTTGGGTCAGGTTAAATTGGAAGTACCTGGTTCAATCAAACAAGGTCTTTATCTTATTAAATATACAACCGCCAACAATCTTGTAACCCATAAAATTGTAAAAGGGGAATAGTATAGTATTATTACTTGGAAATTATCTTGCATCTTAATAGAAAAATGGGCAATTTATTTCTAGCAATATATCATAATACAAATGGGTGTTTCAATAAAGAAACTTTGTACTTTATTAGCAATAATCGTCAGTACTATTTGGATTTCTCATTCTCAAGAGATATGGTATAATAATATTATTACTGAGAATTTGGTATTATACGGTATTCCGGTGACAAATATTTATACTGATATTTCTGGAGTAGAGGCTGATAATTGCAATTTTACAGGAATATGGGGAGGATATGACGGAAAAATCTTTTATAACTTCAGTTCTGGTCCAAACCAATCGCTATTTCTTTTTGGTTCACTTCACCATATTGATACTTCATACACATTTTACCAGAAAGCTCAGTTGACCAATTATTATTTTAAAATTCACGAAATTGAGGGCTTGGATTCAATCTCAGACTTTTCCTTTTTAAATGATACAACAGTCATTTTTCTTGGTGAAAAGGTTTGGCGTTTTAACTATAGAAAAGAGTTATATTTAGGTAATGCAAGTTCGCCCCCAACTACCGAAGGTATGGAATTCATGACCCTCCTTGGAGACCTTCCACCTTCCTTAAAATACCCCACGGCTTCCTTTCGGTATAGAGAGAGAATCTACTTCATTACCGATCGCAATGAGTTGGTCTTACTCAACATGGATGATCCTTCTGACAGTAAGGTTATACATGTACTGGAGCCACCGGACAGTATGACGATACAGGGAGCGACACAGGTAGAAACTTCCTGTAGTGATGTTGAGATCTTTATTAATACTTCTACCGATCTGCATGCAGATATTACCCACACCTACCTTTCAAATATCTATACCCTGGATGTAAGGTCCGGCGAACTCACCCTGCGTTGCTCACGTGATGAAAATATTGCAGCTCTTGCTACAAGAACATACTATGAGTTTATCAGCGATTGTAGCCTTTCATTAGATTTGGATGATACACGGCCCTATCCGTTTACTTTTGGCACAGACACTACTTGTAGTGACCGGCTTTATCTTTCCAATGACATTGCTCTTGATTCTGATTATGGGTATATCGATTCTGTGGTGGTAGAACTGTACGGAGGAATTTGGGACCTTCAATATGAAGCATTTGAAATCTCGTATGACGGGCCAATTCATGTTGACTTTCAATCGCAATGGCGGGTTGTTTTGAAAGCCCCTACACAACGATATGTACAGGAGTATATTGAAGCACTTGAATCCATCTATTTAAGAAACTATGCTCCCAGTATAACAGAAGGGACACGTCACATATCCGTTCAAACATTCGCAGATGATATTTACTCAGAGGAGAGATTCTTTTATGCCACCTTTTTGACCACAAACCTGTCATACGTTCTAAATGTTGACAGCATCCAATGTCATGGAGACGAAGATGGCTCTATTCAACTTGAATTTAATGAAGACCCGGAAGAGTTTTATTGGGACGATGGTGCTATGACCACACTTGTTCAAAATCTCACAAGCGGGACTTATACATTTACTGCTACTGATGACAGAGGATGTGAAATACGTGATACGATCATCTTGACAGATCCACCTTTGTTGCAATTGTCAAGTCAAGTCATTGACGCAAATGAAGCTTGTCAATATGGCACCAGTATATTAATTTCTCCACTTGGTGGGACACCGGATTACGACTACGAATGGGAAAACGGACTGACGATGGATTCTCTTTCGAACCTGGGTCCCGGGACTTACATTGTAACTATCACTGACAGGAATGAGTGTGAGACGATGGACACCATCGTTATAGAGCCTTTGTTTTTACAGGGCGATACGGAGACCGAATTGTGTCTTGGAGATTCAACCATGTATGATGGAGTTTTAGTGGTTCAAGACACGATTATTGAGCAGCTTCATCATTTGGCAAGCGGATGTGATTCTTTGCATAGTCATAAGATACGGTTTACATACGCTTCAGAAGACATAACCAAAACGATATGTGAGGGAGAGTATTTTGAGTTTAATGATATCCAACAAACGGAAGCAGGTCTGTATGAAGATACCTTGGTTGACAACAATGGTTGTCCCATTTTTGTGACGCTACAATTGGACATTATAGAGGGAAATCATGAATTTGATGTTATAGCGAATGATACAGTTTACGGTATCAATGAGGTGGTCTTGCTGGCATCTGATTTGGACCAAATCATCTGGTCGACAGGCGAAACCGGATCAAGTATAACAGTCAACCAGACGGAGTGGTACAATTTGTTGGGGGTAAATGAAGAGGGCTGTACTATCGAAGATTCTGTTTTTGTTATTGTGTACGAAGATTATCCAATATTTATTCCCAATGTATTTTCTCCTAATGGTGATGGCATTAATGACTTGTTTGTAGTTTGGAGTGATCGAAAATTTGAGATCATATCATTAGAAATATTTGACCGGAGAGGATGTACGATGTACTCGCTTAAGAATGGTCTTACTAACAGGTCGGACTTGGGATGGGACGGGACCTTTCATGGGCGGCTTTGTCCATCTGATGTATATGCCTATCGTTTAGTGGTCCAATATGAGGATGAGACCATCACACGAACGGGTGATCTGACATTGGTTCGGTAGGGCTAACGTAATACAATCCCACTGACATAATGCGTCCCTCTGGGGCCCAAAAATGTAAAATGGGTTTCGACAGGCTCCCCCGAGGTTTCGGGGCAAGCTCTTCGACAAGCTCCCTTCGACAGGCTCAGGGAGCGAGGGAAGTGAGCTCGGGAACCTTCCCTAAAATGTAGATGTGTATGGGTTCTTTTTACCTATTACCTCTTATTTTTTCTTATGTTGTCGGCTGATATGGATCGCAAAGAGATATTGAAACCGGCTGCAGAATTTTTTGAAGCGAGGGGATGGAAACCACATCCCTTTCAGGTGAAAACATGGGAAGCCTGTCTCAACAATAAGGAAGGTATTGTAAATGCTCCTACCGGCAGTGGGAAGACTTACGCGTTGTTTTGGGGTATTGTTCTGGATGCATTGTGCAACCAAAAATCAGAAGAAAATGTCAGAGGCATTAGAGCCATTTGGATCACACCCATCCGAGCCCTTACAAAAGAAATCCGTGGGTCGTGCGAAAAGGTTCTTGAACATCCGGGTCTGGCCTGGACCATTGGCATTCGTTCCGGAGATACAGCCCCTGCAGAAAGAAGGGCACAAATGAATGCTCCTCCAGATGTATTGATCACAACTCCTGAAAGCCTTCACATCCTTATTGGCAGAAGGTCATATGAAACATTCTTCAAACATCTTCGCTTTGTAATAGTTGATGAGTGGCATGAGCTCATCGGATCCAAAAGAGGCGTTCAGGTAGAACTGGCTCTGTCCCGGTTCAGAGGCTTTTTACCAGCTATGCGAACCTGGGGTATTTCTGCAACTATTGGCAACCTCGAAGAAGCCCTGGATGTTTTGCTGGGAATTGATTCTCAAAGAAAAAATGGCCTCATTATCAAATCAAGCATAAAAAAGAAGATTGAAGTACGGTCTGTGACTCCCGATGAACTCGAAGTACTGCCGTGGGCAGGGCACCTTGGGATACGGTTGCTTGATAAGGTGATTCCTATCATTAAGAATAGTACGTCAACACTCATATTTACGAACACACGATCACAATGTGAAATATGGTATCAACGCATACTCGAAGTCGCTCCCGGTCTGGCCGGTATCCTGGCCATGCACCACGGTTCCATTGGAAGAAAGATCAGAGACTGGGTGGAAGACGCACTTCATGAAGGAAAATTGAAAGCCGTGGTATGTACTTCAAGCCTGGACCTGGGGGTTGACTTTCGACCGGTGGAAACCATCATCCAAATTGGTAGTCCTAAAGGGGCCGCCCGCTTTATGCAAAGAGCCGGTAGAAGTGGACATCGGCCAGGTGCTGTAAGTAAGATTTACTTTGTTCCCACACATGCGTTGGAATTGGTAGAGTGTGCAGCTTTGAGGACGGCAATTGAACAAAATGTCGTAGAAAGCCGCATCCCATACATCCGATCATTTGATGTCTTAATCCAGTACTTATTAACCCTGTCAATCGGTGATGGATTTTTTCCTGAAAAGGTATATAAAGAAATCAAACAAACATATTCTTATCAATCCATTACTGGAGATGAATGGAGTCAGATCTTGAACTTCCTAATCAGTGGAGGCAAGCTAAGTGCCTATGACGAATATAAGCGGGTGGGAACTACATCGGATGGTACCGTCCTT
>NZ_CBDCVM010000004.1:0-18758 GCF_965223055.1 Reichenbachiella sp. | reverse complement strand
TGTCCCTGGGTTTTTTAGCTCTGGCGGGCACAACCGTAGTTCCGTAGTGATTGGCAAAGTCTTCCAAAGCCCTGTTGATAGTAGGTTCATAGCGGTTAGCCTTGATGACAGCAGCTTTGAAGTTGTCGGGAACCAGGGCTTGAGGAACCCCTCCCAGGTGCAGTAAACAGCAGGCTAAAGCATAAAGAAAGTCTACAATAGATTGGCTTTTTACCGCCATAGCAAAGCTGTAATCGGAGTACGGGAGACAGGCAACGAACACCTGGCATTCTACCAGCTCTCCTGTTTCCTTATCCAGGTAGCTGAGCTTCTTACCGGCAAAATCCAGGTAAAGCTTTTCTGCAGGTTTATGTTCCAGTACCATGGAAGGGCGGGAAGCGATCTGCTGCTGCTGAAGATGATAGCAAAACTGAGAGTAGCTGTACCCATCCGGATACTGCTGCTGGTATTCTTCCCAAAGGAGCCTTTTGTTGACACCGGTACGCTTTAGCTCATTCAGATAAAAGTCCAGATTGCCCTTTAAATGTTCGTAGCGATTGTCTTTGTAAGCGGGATTTCCCGGATGAAACTTAGCTTCCAGCACCGGATTTTCCAGCTTTATCAGCTCTGTTATGGTCCATGATTTACCTCCCTTGACTGAGGAAGTAAGAGCTTGAAGTTTGTTCAAATACACCTTAACGGTGGTCTTACTGATGCCCAGCATCCGGGCAATAGTCTTTCTACCTTTGCCTTGCTGGTGTAGAAGAAGTAGTTGTTTTATCTGACTCATTGATTTTGGTTTTCCTGCCATCGTGTTCTTTGCGATTTTAAATGATCGCGAAAAAACCAAAACCTCAATAAAGGGGGTCAATATGCTCCGGAATCCCATACCATAGGGGGTCAATATGCTCCGGAATAATTTTCCCAGGTCTTATCAGGGGGTCAGTATCTGCCGGAATGGCGTGCGAAATCAGCGTTTAAATGGATTACCACGCTTATTTTCAGTACCGGATTTGGGGGTCAGCTTAGTCCAGAATATCCACTGGCTCCAGGTGCTCACAGATCTGCAACAACGAGGAGTAGAGGATATTCTCATAGCCAGCATCGACAATTTGAAAGGATTTGCTCAGGCCATTGAAAGTATTTTTCCTGAAACTGAAGTACAGCTCTGTGTTATCCATCAAATCCGAAACAGCCTTAAGTATATTCCCTGGAATAAACACAGAGAGTTTATCAAGGACCTAAAGCTAGTCTATCGAGCCAGTTCCCTGGAGATAGCCCAGCACCAATTGGATTTACTAGAACAGAAATGGGGTAAAAAGTATCCGGTGGTTATTAAAAGCTGGCGTACTAACTGGGATCGATTAACTCAGTATTTCAAGTATCCTGAACCAGTGCGGAAGCTTATTTACACCACTAACACGGTAGAAGGCTATCATCGCATGGTGCGCAAAGTGACCAAATCCAAGGGAGCATTCACTTCTGATATGGCAATGCTTAAACTAGTTTATTTAGCCACATTGAATTTCCAGAAACGATGGAAAAACTCCATACATAATTGGCCTACCGTACTCAACAGCCTGGCCATTTACTTTGAAGATAGAATGAACCATGACACAGTTTAATGAGCACTCCCGGGCGGGGATTCATATGGAGAGTGTTTGTTAATTAATATCAATGATGACACTTATGTCGTTATTGATTCATTTATTAACTATGCCTCCGGAAATTCCGTTATTCTAGACTATCTACAGGAAGCAGTAATCTCACCTGAAAAAGTAAAGTTCATCATTGCAACTCATTGGCACGATGATCATGTAAAAGGCCTTTCACAAGTCTTAAAAGAGTGTTCTCAATCCAAATTTGTTATCTCTAATGCTCTTAGTAGCAACGAGTTTTTGACGCTTCTGGGCAAACATGATTTAATCAGCTCTCACAATTCTGGAATTAAGGAGTTCTCAGAGATGTTCGAGTACCTTTCGGATAAAGGTGTCAAACCCATACTTGTTTCTCAAGATCAAATAATTCATCGAAATCAAATTAATGAGATAGGGGTTGAAATTGTGGCTTTGTCACCTTCCAACAGCTCGATAATTGATGCACTTCATTTTTTTAATTCGCTTCCTATAAATGGGTCCAACAAAAATGTAGTCAAACCAAAACTTAACCATTTGTCTATTGTAGTCCAAATGAAGGTAAATGACTTAACTTGCTTGTTTGGAGCGGACTTGGAGAATCACCCAGACACAGAAAAGGGTTGGACGGCGGTTCTGGGTTCTGAAACCTTCAGCGTAAAAACAAGCAATGTATTCAAAGTACCCCATCATGGATCAAAAAATGCTTCAAGCAATGAATTATGGGCCAGCTTATCCAACAGCAATATTATTTCGATGTTAACACCATGGAGGAGAGGGAATAGATTTATTCCTACTAACGATGAAGCAAGGGAAATTCTCACTCACTCAGATCAAGCCTATATCACCTCTAACCCTAAGGAAGTAGTGAAGAAAAAACGTGATTATAAGATTACAAAAAAGTTAAGAAGATTAGGAATCGATCCTAAATCTCTGGAGAAAAAGCATGGACGAGTAATTTTGAAATTTGAAAACAATAACTATACCACCACTCTGGAAGGTTCAGCATCTGAACTTTTGTCTATTTATGATAATTGATGTCGGGATTCGTTGTATCCAAAACCGCGTACAAACCCCGTGCAAATGAAAAATGAGTTATGAAATGAAACTCATAACTCATTGATTATCAAGTACGCTCCTTCATGGTTCCACTTCGGCCAACCACAGGATTACCGCCCACCTTAGCTTCGGCGGATAAACTTCTCCTCATTCCCTTTAAACTGTATAAATGAGCTGCATTCACTCCCATCTCCGTGCCTGCGCTTTGATGGGCACCGCACTCAATCAATCACTCATTCAATCATTCAATCATTCACTCATTCACTCATTCCGTACGCCCGGAAGGACTTCCGCCTTCGCTACGGACGGATAGACTTCTCATCCTTCCCTTTAAACTGTATAAATGAGCTGCATCCACTCCCATCTCCGCGCCTGCGCTTCGATGGGCACCGCACTCACTCAATCAATCAATCAATCACTCATTCACTCATTCACTCATTCACTCATTCACTCATTCACTCATTCAGTACGCCCGGAAGGACTCGAACCCTCAACCCTCTGATCCGAAGCAATCGTATATTTGTATTCTATTGTATCGAAATGTACTCAAATGGGCTTTAAACGCAGATTTTTAATTCAGTTCGATACATATAAAACCAAATAAAACCGTATTTTGCGTGCAAATTGCGTGCAAATTTTTTTAGATGAGTAGCTCGGTCAAGATTTCTTTAGACACCAGAAGGCCTAAAAAGGACGGAACTTTTCCCATCATTCTGCGGGTAACGCACAACCGCAAAACCACCTCAGTAGCCACCGGATATTCCGTGCCACCAGAATACTGGGACCAGGGAAGGGCAGCCATCAAAAAGACCTATAAAGGATTTGGCAATATTACCCGGGTCAATAACCACATCCTGAAACAAAAAGCCAAAGCCATTGACCGGCTGACCAAGCTGGATGAAGAAAACAAGCTAAAATATATGTCGGTGCCCCAGGTAAAGGAGAAACTGGGTCCCAAATCAAAAACCAGTTCCTTCTTTCAATTTACCGAAGAGATTATCCAATCCCTGCTGGAAGAGAAGCGCATCGGCAATGCCCGCAGTTACCGCAATGTGTTGCGAGAAATTAAGAAATTCAGAAAGAACGTGGACTTTCCCTTTACCGAGTTGAACTACCAGTTCCTGACCAGGCTCGAGCATTACTATTTGGCCAAGGGGCTGTCGGTAAATGGTTTAGGGGTGTACATGCGCACCATCCGGGCGATTTTCAACAGAGCTATTAAAGCAGGCTTAATCGACAGAGCGGCCTATCCTTTTGAAACCTATTCCATCAAATCCAAGCCCACCAAGAAGCGGGCCATTCGATATGAAGACATTCAGAAAATTGAAGCCTTGAAGTTCGAACCCTCTGACCCTCTTTTTGAAGCCCGTAGTATGTTCCTGTTAAGTTTTTATTTAATGGGTGTATCGTTTATCGATTTAGCTTTCTTGAAAGTAGAGAATCTGGTAGATGGCAGGGTGCAATACAAGCGGAGGAAGACCGGCAAATTTTACGATATTAAGATCTCTGCCAATGCCCAGGATATTTTGGACCACTACTTGGTTGGCAAGCAAAGCGAGGATTATATCTTTTCCATTATCAAAAGGACCAGCATATTTGATCAGTTCCGGGATATCCAATGGGCGCTGAAAAGGTACAACACCAGGCTTAAGGAAATCGCCCAGTTGGCCGGTATCGAAGAGAACCTGACTTCCTATGTATCCAGGCATACATTTGCTTCCATCGCCAATAATATGGAGATCCCGGTCACCGCTATTAGTCAAATGTTGGGTCATACCAATTTAACTACCACACAGGTGTATCTGGCCAGTTTGAGGCGGGATGTGATTGATGAATATGGGGAGCGGGTGATTGGGGGGAAGTAGACTACCTTTGACCCATGCCTACTTTTCATATTAGTTATCACTTGCGATCTGCCTAATATTATTTTTGATTTCATTAAATCTTTCAATCTCACCCTGAAGGGCCTCAACAGTCGGTTTCTTACTAGCGAATTTATCACTATGGGAGTGCCCCTCCATATACCTGCAGCACTGGGCAAATCCATCCATCACAATGTCTCGTATTTCATTGTTGTATTTCACACTCCGCAGGCTATCAATACTTACTCTTTCAGCAAAACGCTGCACTACTCCAGCAAATATCTCAAATACCACTAGGGCTTCATAACTAGTTCTTAGAGCAGCAAAGCCTGACCGTAACGAGTCTTCTCTTTCTTGTGGTTCTTGTTTTTTTGCTCTTTCACACCATTCTTGAGCTTTTCCGGTTCTTTTAAAAATTTTCTCAAATGAAGGTGTATTATCCAAGTAGACTAAGCCAGATTGACCACCTGTGTTTTCAATCCAATGACAGCGGAATTCAATTCCAATATCTTTACATGTCTCAATTATTGTAGAAAGAAAAGCAAGGTCGTGTGTGAATATTATAATTTGCTTGTTTTTGGCCTCTCTGACTAATCGCTTAGCCAGTTCACTTTTCCTATAATCATCTAATGTGGTAGAAGGATCGTCAAAAATTAGCCCCTTGTTTATCTCAGATAATTCCATCTCAACCAAAAAGTCAGATATTGCCGTGACCTTTTGTTCACTTTCGCTCAGAACTGATGAAGGGTTATTTCCCTTTATTAACAACTGCCTATTCGAACTACCTGCCGAACCTCTTGAATCTACCTCTATTTGAATTTTTCCGTTCAATGCCTCTACTTCTTGATTAAATCTCGCCACATAGTCTGTACTAAAATATTTAGCACTTAGATTCTTTTCACAATCAGTAATACGCCTTTTAAATTTATGCCACGGTACTTTTTGCAGGATGGACGCTATGATTTGTTCTTGAGCAAACTTTTCGATTTTTTTATAGTGTTTATTGAGCTTCTTTTTGTGATTTAGATAGGTTATTTCAGATTTAATACTGTTCAATTTCTCTAGCTGGCTTCCCCCTCTTAATGTTTTAATCTTTTTCTCAAGATGTTTAATGAGTTCGTCATGCATTGAACAATCAACTTGAACAGACTCGAGTGCCTCTGCATCTCTTTTGTTTATTTTTTCAATTATCTCATCGGGTAACTCCGATTGGGAATTCAATTGTACTTTTAATTCTCCTAAATATTCATTTTCATTATCTTCTAGCCATTGCGTCAATCTACTATCTTCTGGAAAATGGTTAAAGGAAATCTTCCTAAGATGAGCTTGATATTTATCTTGTGAAGATTGAGCACTTTTTAATCTATCTTCAGCTTCGCTCTGTAAATAGATCCAGTATTTGCCTATCAAGATATTGGCTTCTTCTGATAATTCTTGATGACATAAAATGCAAATATCTTCATCTTGTGGATAGTCTATGTCTTCATAAGTAGCATATTTATGTGCAGCTTTTATGAATTCTCTCCACTCCGCTGTTCCTATTTCGTCAAATACATTGCTTTCAATAGAAGATAACCCTTCTTCCTTGACCGCCTTTTCAAGTTGAACTAATCTAATGATGCTTTTTGATATTTTTGTGAGCGACTCTTCAGAGAATTCAGAATTCAGTTTTTCTATCCTCTCCTTGTTTCGATGAAGGTCACCAATTAGCTGTTCATAAGATTTAATTGCTGTATTTAGCTGCTTGGTAGCAATTAGTAGCTCGTCGTATTCTTTGGTTAACTTATCCTTTTTCTTTTGATGCTTTGCAGTATAAGGAATGTGTTCCTGAAGAATGTCAATATTAATTTCTGTATCTATTGCCTCAATAAGATCCTTTATTTCCGATTCACCTTCGAATAAATCAACAAATGGGTTATCCGGAGTCAGTTCATTGATCCTTGCATTGACCCTGCTCTCAACCTTGTCTACTGCTCCATTTAGCTCTGAGAAAAATACAAGACCTGCGGGCCTGAACTCAAATTCATTTCTTTCGTCAAGATGTTTAACAATGGCTTTATTGTCGAACACGGAAAATTGGTCAGTCAATGATACGTTTTCGTCTCCGGGCATTCGCATTTCAACAGGCCCATCTTCAGTGTCAAAATTGAACTTAGTTTCCAGAGGATCTTCTACATCTTTGAATACGTTAGGAAGTATTTTTTCCTCGGAGCGTGAGAAAAACGCCCATTTAAGCAACCTGGAAAAACTTGTTTTTCCGGCACTATTTTCTCCAAATATGACAGTCAATTGCGGATGGAATTCAATTAACATTTTCTTTTTTAGGGCATTTGCGCCACTAACATGTTTCAGTTTTGTAAGAATTGCTTTTTGATAATAGGGTTGGTGGTCTTCATTTGCTTGACCGATTTCTAGATCAGATCTCTCTGATTTCTCTAAGATTCCCAAGTCTTCACTCAAGTATTTGATGGCCTCTTCGAAGTCATCATCATTTATCTCACCATGCTCAATCAGTTTAATAGAAAGTAATTTCAGCCAGTTGGGCATTCCGCGGATGAACTCTATAGTTTCTTTTTCAAGAGTTTCCCGTTTTCCATGTTCTTGAGCCATCTCAAAATCCTCCATAGCTAGTATTATTTGAGGGTTATGGTTGAACTATTTTTTATGTTTGTCAACCTGTTTATAAACGAGCAATTTACTTTTAATTGCAACCCAAATAGGGAGCAAGCTCCTGGTTGTCAGCTAATGAACTTAGGGAAAATTTTTATATTCGAAAAGAACGGGGGCAGTTGTCTTCCTGGGGTCGCCATTCAGACGATAGTGCTTTACGAAACTTTCTTGGTAATAAGGTGTGACTACACTCCAGCTGTTCCACTCAACCGCTCTTTCAACCACAAGCCAACCAAAGGCTGGCAGGCGTTTCACAACTTCCATTCCGTCACGGGCTGTTCTCCTCTGGTGACAACCGCTCATCCATGCACACCACCAGATCACAGCCCCTGGTTTGTCCGCACCTGGCGCCCATGGACAGCTAGCACAGATCGGGTAATCAGACCGCCAGATAGTGGTTACCCTGTGAAAAAAGCAAGGGTAAAACAAGTACGCCGGAGGCGTACCCTTGCTTTTTTGCCCTCCCTGACGGTACCGTCAGGGCTTCTTTACCCTACTTTCTGTACAACTGTCCATGGAATGCGGCCGGCCACACTATCAGCTTATTCAACGCTACACATCCACCTACAGATTCCTTTGGTGGATACCCATCCCCCCGGCTAATTCCGAACCCCGAAGCCTCCCACGAGCCTATGCTCAAAAGGTGCGGTGGTACCAACCATAGCTTTAGCAACGGTTGGTAATTTTTCATCCGTCAGCCAAGAATACTCCAGAAAAGTCAGGCTTGCTCCGGATAAAATCAAATTTTCACACCGTAAAGCCATTTCATTATTTAGCCATAACCCAAATCCCCATTTGATTTTAGTTCCGGCCTAAGCCTGATAATTGCCTCCATATTCTGACAGAATCAGGTATGCAAGCATATGGCAAACCAAGCCAAACCCTGCTGTGGAAAACTCCAAATTCACTTCGTTCGTTTTGACTTTTCCACAGGCCATCGTACCTTACCCTCCATTGTTGATAAGTTTGCTGTGACCAGCAATTGGTCCCACCCACATCAGCACAAATGGAGCAAGTACAAACCAAAAAAACTTGTACTTTTTTGCTAGCAGCTGATCAACCAAAAAGTCCCGTTACTCAAAGTAGCCAGACGTGTTAATGTCTGACAAAAACTCCTAACTTGTCAATTAAAAAAATTTAATATTTCCAATAACGGGACATCAATTACGCATTTTACATTTTTCAACATGGCACGACCAGAAAAACTGATCAAGAAGCAAAAAAGGGTAACTGTTCGTTATACCTTGGCAGAATATCTTTTCGTACAGCAGTATGCAGAGGAAAGAGGCCTTTCGATTTCTGAATACATTCGTTCCAGGAGCCTGGATGAACGGCCATCCCTTAAAAAAACTCCTGAACAAATAGCTGCTTATATGGAATTGGTGGCATTGTCGAATAAGTTGAATCAGGCAGGGGAGATGTTTGAAATTGATTGTATTGATGGTATTTTGAATCGGTTGGATGATGTGATTAATCAATTCTGAAGAAGGTTTGACATTAGTTATGCACAAGGTATATTTGCTTTAACAATACCTGCCACGCCTCTGATACAAGCGCAACCGGGCGGGTTTTTTTATTTCCACCCGTGAGTAAACTTTTCTGATATACGTATCGTTAATAAGTATAATATAATATACCTTGAGCTGGAATTGAGAATATCCATGTATACCTTTAGGTTATATGAAAAGTTCACAATTGCTCAAGATCTTAAAAAAAGACGGGTGGTATGTAATATCCCAAACCGGATCACATATGAAACTGGAGCATGATGTAAAGACTACTGGGCCAATAATCTTTCCATTTCACGGATCTAAGGAAGTAGGTAAGGGACTTGAAAATAAAATCCTTAAACAGGCAGGACTCAAATAGAAAGGAGAGAACAATGAAATCCAAAAGAGGCAAGATTAAGATGATTGTTGAAAAAACCAATACCGGGTTCTCAGCATATGCTGAAGATTACCCAGTGTACACGGTTGGAGGGACAATCCAAGAATTGAGAGAAAATATTATCGATGCATTCAACCTGTATTATGAAGATGATGACATTCAGGTAAAGGATTCAAATATTCAACTTTTTTTCGATCTGGGCCTGTTCTTCAAACACTATCCCGCATTGAATGCAAAGTTCCTGGCCAATAAAATTGGAATGAACTACACTTTGTTAAGCCAATATGTTCAAGGACGCAAAAAGCCTTCAGCTAAGCAGACCGAAAAAATCATGAAGGGCATTCATGAAATTGGGGCAGAGTTATCAGAGCTTAATTTGATTAGATAGGTTCAAACCATGGATTACAAATCCCTAGCCAATAAATATCGTCCTTCTGTTATAAAAACCCTGTTAGTTGGAGAGGCTCCACCTCCTGCGGGAAAGTCATACTTTTACCTACCGTGTCAAATGTCCAGGGCTTCGCTGGAAAATGATACCAGTCTTCCGGCTACGATATTTGGTCATTACTTTGGGCGGAAGCCTGATGATCAAGAAGAATACGTAACATATCTAGAGTCACTCAAAGAAATGGGAATATTTTTGATTGATATAGTTGAACGGGCAATTCAAATTCGTGACAGAAAAAGCCCTACCGGTATCAATGAAGAAAACCTGGTAATGCTGATTGATACAATTCCTACCCTGAAAAGAAGAATTACCCAAAAAGGAATCGACGTCGATGAAGGTAACATTATATTTCTGCTACCAAGAAACCACTACAGAAAACAATTAAAGACGCATTTCCCTAATTCCACATTAGTCCGATGGAAGGAATTTCGTATGAGTCACTCGAGTTGATCACTACCAAGCCATTGATAAGTTATTGTTTATATCCAAAAAATCAGGTTAAAACTGATATATTAACTATAACACATAATATTTGATATTTTTCGTATCTTTAAACTCAGGCTGAAGCTGATATTTAAGATATGAAAGATAAGTACATATCAACCCGCTCGAATAACCTGCTGCGCTATTTTAACCAGCGGGATCAGCAATATTTTGACTTTTCCCAAGCAAAAATGGCTTTACCTCAATCCAGTGATGGCGCTATCATGGAATTGTTGAGTGATATGGCCAAACGAGGTCTCTTGTTACGACTTAAAAAGGGGCTATACTATTTAATTCCATACGAGAAGGATGCAGAAAGCTTTATGCCCGATTGGCACTTGCTGGCTGAACCCCTGACCAAAGGTGTCGATCACTACATTGGATATTACTCCGCATTGCAAATTCACAACCTGATCACTCAACCTTCATTGAAAGAGCAAATTGTGGTAGCCAAACAAATGAAACCTTCGGAGTTGCCCATTAAGGGTGTCAGCTTTCAATTTATTTACCATAATGAAAAACATTTTTTCGGATCAAAGAAGATATGGATTGACAGCTTCAATAAAGTGCTGTGTTCAGACTTGGAGAAGACAATTATTGACTGCCTGTTTAAGCCAAACTATGCCGGAGGAATTGTGGAAGTAGCCAGGGCTATTTATATGTCACAGGAAAAGATCGACTATTCAAAACTTCTAGGGTATACTGAAAGATTTCATTCTCAAGCGGTCATTAAACGGCTGGGATTTATACTGGAGACGCTAGATATTCAGACTGATATCATAGAAAAACTGCAGGAAAGCAAAACGGCCTCTTATGTGGTATTGGATACTGAACTTCCCAGGAACGGTAAACTGGTCAGTCGTTGGAGTGTTCAACAAAATTTAGAAACCGATACCATTAAGTCCGCCATTTATACATGATCAAACCTGCAGAAATACAAAATGTTGCCCGAAAAGCAGGAGTCCGGGATCAGCAGATTGAGAAGGATTACATTCTGTCCTGGATTCTTCAGGGTATTTCTCAACATCGGGAACTTTCCCGGGCTTTGGTATTCAAAGGAGGGACGGTTTTAAAGAAAGTTTACTTTGAAGATTACCGTTTTTCAGAAGATCTAGATTTTACCCTGGTTAACGAAACAATTAATAATGATCAAATCTTGCAATGGTTTAATGAGTCTTTCGAATGCACACGCGAGGAAGCCAATATTCCGCTTGAAATCTTGGTTAATGAGGCCAGGGAGGGAGGTCTTAATTTCTACATTAGCTATGTGGGACCGCTGGGCGGGTTAGGTGCACAGAAAAAGGTGAAGGTTGATATATCATACAATGAACAGCTGGTGTTTCAACCGGCCCTAAAAAATGCTATTCTGGGTTATTCAGATCTAGAGGAACACCAACTGCTTTGCTATACTTTGGAAGAAGTATTGGTAGAAAAGCTTCGCTCTGTGATGCAGCGCATGCAAGCCCGGGATTTTTACGATATTTGGTATTTAGTCGAGGTTCGTGGTTTGTATGTAGACTTCCTGTTCAATGAATTCAGGTCAAAAACAGAAAGTAAAGGTATAGATCCAATTGAATTCCATACAAAATTGGAACAGCGATTACCGCAGTACCAGGGCCGATGGCAAAGCTCTTTGGCTAATCAAATTCGTGACTTACCGGAGTTTGATCAGGTGGAACGAGAAGTTATGAGACATCTTAGGAATTTTAAAGTAGGATGAATATTGCTCAAATAGAAAATAATCTACAACAGTTGATGAAGTCTTTTGATCGGGAGACTTTCATTTACCGACTGCTACGAGCTTACGGCTTACCTAAGGCCTCTATTACCAGATTAAAAAAAGGGAATCTCAATCTATCTAAAATTCCGGGGGAGATCTCCTGGAAGAAAAAGCTGGTATTCAAGGAAGAGTTCGAGAAAGATCTTCACCTGACTATTACAGAATTGGCCCATGGGATTAAATATGCTCAACGATTTGTAGTGGTCACGGATTATCAAACACTACTAGCCATTGATACCAAAACGGATGAGAAACTTGATATCGAATTAAAGGATCTGCCTAAGCATTATGATTTCTTCTTGCCTTGGGCCGGCATGGAGAAGGCACAGCATGCTGATGAAAATCCGGCCGACGTAAAAGCCGCTGAACGCATGGCCAAACTTTTTGATGAGATCAAAAAGGACAACCCGGACAATTCACCGGAGTTTGTTCATGGCTTAAATGTTTTCCTATCCCGTTTGCTTTTCTGCTTTTTTGCTGAGGACACTAAAATTTTCAAACCTGGCCAGTTTACCAAAGCCATCAGTTCTCATACTCAAACAGATGGCAGTGATCTCAATCAATACATGGATAAGTTATTCGATGTGTTAAACACTCCTGAGAAACAGCGAGAGGGTCTGCCGGTATACTTAAGCGAATTTCCCTATGTAAATGGTGGTTTATTTGAGAAGAAAATTCAAGCCCCAAAATTTACCAGAAGGTCACGACAGGCTATAATTGATAGCGGTGAATTAGATTGGTCGGCCATTAATCCGGACATTTTTGGCTCCATGATGCAAGCAGTGATCACTCCGGAGCATCGAGGTGGTTTAGGAATTCACTATACCTCCGTTCCTAACATCATGAAGGTGATAGAACCGCTGTTCTTGGACGACCTGTATATTTCATTTGAAAAAGCCCAAAGTAATCCTAAAAAGCTTAATGAATTACTATACAGGCTTAGTAAGATTAAAATCTTTGATCCCGCTTGCGGTAGCGGTAACTTTTTGATTATTGCCTACAAAGAACTCAGACGATTAGAGATCAAGATAATTAGGCATTTACAAGAACTAAAGCAAATAGCTTCAGGATTTGGTGCAAAAACGGAGCAATTAACTTTCATTCCTAAATCGCAAGTTGATTTGGCTGCGTCATTTGAAGTAGAACTGTTTTCTAGAATTCAACTTAACCAATTCTATGGTATTGAACTGGATGATTTTGCTCATGAAATTGCTCAGCTATCATTATGGCTAGCCGAACACCAAATGAATGCAGAGTTTAAACAAGAGTTTGGTCAGAGTAAACCTACTTTACCACTAAAAGATGCCGGGCTTATTGTTCATGGGAACGCATGTAGGATTGATTGGGAAGAGGTTTGTCCAAAGGAAAAAAATGATGAGGTATATATTTTGGGTAATCCGCCATATGTAGGTTCCACCTGGCAATCTAAGTCCCAGAAAAACGATATGTCCAACGTATTTGATAGTGTAAAAGGCCACAAAAAGTTAGACTATATCTCTTGTTGGCTGTATCTATCAGCAAAATACATAAGCAACAATTCAAGCAAGTCTGGTTTAGTTGCCACCAACTCTATCTGTCAAGGAGAACAGGTTTCATTACTTTGGCCTAATATTATTGATTTGAATGTTGAGATATTTTTTGGCCATACATCCTTTAATTGGTCAAACAATGCAAAAGGTAAAGCTGGTGTAACGTGCGTAATTATTGGCTTAAAGAGTGATTTAAACTATTCATCAAAATACATCTTTTCAAACGGACATAAGACTAGCGTTGAGAATATCAATCCTTATTTGATCTCGGGAAGAAACGTTATGATTGCCAAAAGGTCAAAACCAGTTTCCAAGCTGCCCGAAATGGTCTATGGCAACAAGCCGGTTGATGGAGGTAATCTGTTACTCACAACCAACGAAAAAAATGAAATACTAAAATTGTATCCGAACGCCAGCAAGTTTTTTAAGAGGATCCTTGGTTCACAAGAGTTGATCCATTCAAAAGAGAGATGGTGTCTATGGATTGAGGACGGCTTGAAGAAAGAAGCTGAAGGTATACCTCCAATTCGAAGTCGAATATTATCCGTCAAAAAATTACGCCTTGCAAGTAAAGACTCCGGAGCGAATAGAATGGCAAATAAACCTCATCAATTTCGGGAAATGTATTGTGCAAAAGAGAATTCTATAATACTTCCCGCAGTATCTTCAGAAAACAGAGATTATATCCCATTAGGTTATTTTGACAACAATACAGTAGTCACCAACAGGAACTTTGCTTTGTACGATCCAATGCCATATGTCTTTGGAGTCATTACTTCTAAAATGCACAATGTATGGGTAAGAGCCATTGCTGGGAGACTACGAACGGACATCAATTACTCTTCCACTTTATGTTATAATGCATTTCCTTTTCCATCCATTAGCAGTCAAAGAATATCTGAGATAACCCAATGTGTTTTTCGTATTTTGTCTGAACGTGAAAAATATCCGGAAAAGACATTAGCTGAACTTTATGATCCAGACAAAATGCCAGATGGCCTTAGAGAAGCGCACCACGCTAACGATATTGTTATTGAAAAATGTTATCGTTCCCGTACTTTTGAAAATGACGAAGAACGCCTTGAACATTTGTTTAAACTCTATGAAAAAATGATCGAAGAGGAAGGGAACCGAGGCACTTTATTTGAAACTCAGAATAAAAGGAGAAGGAAAAAACATGCCTGATATTGTACATGTCACTTATGACCAAACTGGTGAAAGCATTAGCACTAATTCAATGGGAATGCGCGATATGCAGGCACGTGCCTATGAACAACGAGATGCTCAATATTTGTTGATCAAAGCGCCCCCAGCATCTGGCAAATCGAGGGCGTTGATGTTTATTGCCTTGGACAAACTACAAAATCAGGGGATCAAAAAAGTCATTATCACTGTGCCGGAGCGTTCTATCGGCAGTTCCTTTGCCAAAACGGATTTAACCAGTCATGGTTTTTTTGCTGATTGGAATCCCAATGATCAATACAATCTTTGTACACCCGGCAGCGACGGCAGCAAAAGTAAGGTGGATGCGTTCAAGAACTTTATGAGTAATGATGAGAAAATACTGATTTGCACGCATGCCACTTTTCGCTTTGCCTGTGATGAACTGGACGAAGCAAAATTTGATGATGCCTTGATTGCAATCGATGAGTTTCATCATGTTTCAGCAGATATTAATAATCGTCTGGGGGATATTATCAGGTCGATCATGAAAAAGTCTACCGCCCATATGGTGGCTATGACTGGTTCATACTTCAGAGGGGACAGTGTCCCGGTATTGCTTCCAGAAGACGAAGCATTATTTACCAAAGTCAACTACAATTATTATGAACAATTAAATGGGTACCAATACCTGAAGTCACTTGGTATTGGCTATCATTTTTATCAAGGTAAATACACTTCGGCCATTCTTGATGTGCTTGATACAGATAAGAAAACCATTTTACACATTCCAAATGTCAATTCAGGAGAATCTACCAAAGAAAAACACAACGAGGTAGATTTTATATTGGATGCTATCGGTACAGTGGAAAGACAAGATGCCGAAACCGGAGTGCTTGATGTCAAGCGAAATTCTGATGGAAAGATGCTTAAAGTAGCAGACCTGGTGGAAGATACTCCTAGGGAACGGGATAAGATCGTTAATTACCTGCGCAATATGGATTCTGCGGACGATATGGATCTTATCATTGCACTAGGCATGGCCAAGGAAGGGTTTGACTGGCCGTTTTGTGAACACGCATTAACTGTGGGCTACAGGGGATCGCTAACAGAAATTATTCAAATAATCGGACGAGCAACTCGCGACAGTGAAAATAAGACCCATGCTCAATTCACCAATTTAATTGCTCAGCCGGATGCTGCAGATGACTTGGTTAAATTATCTGTTAATAACATGCTTAAGGCCATAACCGCTTCTCTGTTGATGGAACAGGTTTTGGCTCCAAACTGGAAATTCAAGACCAAGCTTTCCGATGATGATGAACCTAAACCGGGCGAGATCAAAATCAGAGGGTTAAAAGAACCCAGTTCCAAGCGGGTAAGAGACATCCTGGAATCTGATTTGAATGACTTGAAAGCAAGTATTCTACAAGACGATCAAATGCTTAAAGCCATGCCAGGAAATGTAGATCCGGAAGTGATCAATAAGGTAATGATTCCAAAAATAATTAGGGTCAAATATCCGGAATTGTCAGATGATGAAGTAGAAGAAGTAAGGCAACATGTGGTGGTGGATTCCGTGATTAAGAATGGAGAGATTAAAGAGACCGGAGACAAACGGTTTATCCGAATGGCTGATACTTTTGTCAATATTGATGACATCCATATTGATCTGATCGACCAGGTAAATCCCTTCCAAAAAGCATTTGAGATACTGTCTAAATCTGTCACCACCAGAGTATTGAAAGTTATCCAGGAAACTATAGAGGCTACCCGTATTAAAATGGATTTTGAGGAAGCCAACATTTTGTGGCCCAAGGTGCAAGAATTCTACAGGACCTATGGAAAAGAACCCAGCTTGAATTCCAATGACCCCTTGGAAAGACGGATGGCTGAGTGCATTATTTATCTGAAGGAAGAAAAACGAAAAAGAGCAGCAGCAGATGGATAAAGAACAAATGCTGGATGAAATTTTCAATAATGATCCTTTGGGCTTACTCAAAGTTAAACCCAAGTCTTCCCATACTCGTACCCCTGACGAACGCTTAGTGTCTTCGTTTCAGGAGATCAATGAGTTTATTGATGTCAATGGTAGACTGCCTGAAGCTAATCTGACCAGTGTTTCGGAATACCAATTGTATTCCCGCTTGAAAAATTTAATCGATGATCCTGTCAAGGTGGAGATGCTCAAAGAATTTGACATCCATAGCTTGTTTCCTGAGGTTGAATCCAGCCAGGTAGCTGAACCAGCTGAAGAATATAAAAAGAAATCCAAAGAGCCCTCTTCCATAGAGGATCTGCTTCAGGACGATAATCTAGGTATTTTAGGGGATGACGACGCTGGTCTTTTTGATTTCAAGCATACGCCCAAGGAAACATCCATGCCTGATTATATTGCCAGCAGAAAACCTTGTGAAAATTTCGAAAAATTCGAGGAAATCTTAAAGCAATGCCAAAGAGATCTGGCTAGTGGAAAACGCAAGGTCCGCCCATTCAAAAACGAACAGCAAATCGATAAAGGCTATTTCTTTGTACTAAACGGCATACTGTTATATGTAGCTGAAATCGGTGAAAAAGAAGCGGATGCTCAGGGTAAAATGAATACCCGACTGCGATGTATTTTCGAAAATGGTACGGAATCAGATCTACTGCTTCGATCACTTTCTGCAGAATTATATAAGAATGGACGAAGAGTAACAGAGCATGAGCATAAAATGCTAGATGGACTCAAAGGCATAACAGAAGAAGATGAACCGGTAGGGTTTATATACGTCCTAAGAACAAAGAGTTCAAATAGCAATATCCAAAGTATCGGCAACCTATACAAAATCGGATATTCCAGGGTTGCGGTAGAAGAACGAATCAAAAATGCTGAGACAGAGGCCACCTATCTATTTGCTCCAGTAGAATATGTGGCTGCCTGGGAGTGTTATAATTTAAACCCCCAAAAATTTGAGCAATTGATTCATAATTTTTTTGGTAATTCCTGTTTAGAAGTGGATGTATTCGATCAAAAGGGTAAAAGATTTACTCCCAGGGAATGGTTTATTGCTCCTATTGATGTGATTGAGCAGGCAATTGAATTGATAATTAATGGGAAAGTAGTTGATTACATGTACGATATTGGAAACATGAATATTGTAAAAAGAAATAGATAGACTTTCCGCAAAAAACATAATTTACTTCCACTTCCTAACCAATTACAGCCTATGGATTATTCTAATCTTTATTTTAATAAAAACCTTGATGAATTAACTATAGAAGACATCAGAGAATACTTTTCTAACGCAAAGAATGAATCAGATAAGGTTGAATACAAATCTTTTCCGCCAGCAGGTAATTATAGAGATAAGTTCAATGGTATTTGCAAAACCATATGCGGTTTCATTAATTCAGATGGTGGATTATTGATTTGGGGAGCACCTTCTGGCAAAATTCCTGAAGGAATGACTGAAGAGATTTTTACAGGTGAGCTGGAATTAATAGATAGAGTCTTTGAGAAAGACACCCTGATCAGTAGTATTTCAGACCGAATAACACCGGTACCGAACTCATTAAGAGTTAAAATTATTGAAGAAAATAATTCGTGTTTATGTGTATTTGAAGCTGATAAAAGCGAATATGCGCCACATCAATTCAGTAATACTTACTATATGAGAATGGATGGTCAGACAAGACCTGCACCCCATCATTACATAGACGCTCTCTTTAAAAAAATAACTTTTCCTAATCTAGAAGGTTATATCAAAATCGATCAAATTCAGGTGGTTCCCAATGGTTATGCCGTTAATATTTCAATTTGGGTTTTTAATTTTTCTGCTTTACAGAACGAACGCAATTTGTTAATTAACATTATTAGTGATTGTGGACAATTTCGAAGATATGGCCAACCGGGTGTAATACAAACTAACTATAAAATGGATGGTCATCAGCTTCTACTGAAGAATGCTCAAGGTACAGGTGATGTACTACATTTTGGCGCACCTTTCCATCTAAATGAGCAATTGCTTTTCACTACAGCCAGCCTTATGGATAATGAGAACCAAGGAATTTTAGTGTTCACTTTTGGTGGAAGAAAATCTCCGCTAAAGGCCTCCGAATATTATTTTGCTTTTAGAAATATTGATATCGAACAACCAGAAAGTATTGTTACTAGAAGAAACGAGAACTATTTAATTTCCGATAAACAATTTGAGGATGGGATTTCAAAAGCAGATCAACTTAGTGCAATTCTTGGTAGGTGACGTATACCCTAGTTAAACACCA
>NZ_CBDCVM010000003.1:315000-574828 GCF_965223055.1 Reichenbachiella sp. | reverse complement strand
AAAATGACACCATATTGAGTTATAATAATTATGAGTAATTATGTTTATCACAAAAGGGAAGTTTTATTTTCCTCAATAATCAAAACTGCTGGTAATTTTGATATCTACTCCGTTAGTATAATCATAATATCCTTTCCTTAACCATAAACAGTCCTGTTGTTTGATTTCCCTGTTTTAGCAAACCAGTAGTTTACTAAGTAAAGGTCGATTTGCTGTTTATTCTTTCACTTTGTTTGAAAGGAAAAATAGTTGCAAGAAATTATATAATAATTTTATCCAGGAAACTGTGATGAATTTCAATATCTAAGTTAAACTTTTGCTAAAACATATATAATAGTGTTTTATATATAGATGCCATAAAGGCTGCACAGCATACAACTGCAATATCTCATAGAAAGTTCCATTTGTAATATTAAAACCAACTCACAAAATTATAACCTCTCCAGCAAGACACAGAATCATCCATGCTTAAAAATACTGAATATTTCCTTATTTTATGAAGCTGAGTCATTGTGCTAAATAAAGAAAAATATTTCAGTGTCCTGCAGTGACATTCCTTCAAAGTTTACTCATAGTATAATTTTTAAACAGAAGTTGCTGGATCAGAGATAGAGAATAGAATAATTTCTGAGAGAGAAAGAGAAAGAGACAGAGAGAGAGAGAGCAATAAGAGACAGAGAGAAAAAGAGATTTGAAAAAAGTCCCATGGTAAATTCATTTTTAAATCAGGTGCATAGCATAATTTTTTTAATCAGAAGTTGCTGGATTATAATCCTTTACAACCACAAGTATCACATATATCTAAAACTATTAAATAAAACCATTAAAAACTATTAAATAAAAAACAAACCAAGAGACCATATGGTAATTCTAAAATACACTTGTAAAGCAGTGTCCAGTAAGGTGAATTTACTCATTATTTGTCACATTTAAAATATTCATTTTTTAACGATATGTGGTCAGTAGTAGATATGGTATAGGCCTACTTTCTTTGCTTGCATTACTATTTCTGCTGAATCTGGTGATTTGCATGACATAAAAGCAAATAATTATTTCATGTTTACAAGTTCATCTCCCTGGACCATTATTAAATTCAGTTGGACAATAACCACATATAATAATTAAAGTGAGTATTTAATCAATAATTGTAATGAAACTTTAATACACATAAACGATAACAGTCAGTTTCTTTCCAGCGATTCTATAGGTTCTTGATAAATAGAAAATGAAACTTTAATAAAACAAAACTAATAAAAAAAACTTACAACAAGTGTTTCTGTGTGTTTGCATACATGAGTCTGTTTCAGATCCATAATTATATATCGCTTGGGGGAGAGATATATAGGATGAGTTGGTCTGCTTGCATTTCCTTGCAGTCAAATTACTATTTTGGAATAATTTACCTAAAAGTTAACTTGGATTTGCAAATTCCTACATAAGTATTTTTATAGGTCATTTCATGCCCTTCTAGTGAATAACTGCAAAATTAAATAATTTCTCCGTAGTTTCATATCTTTAATTTTTCAACATAGGTTGCCAATCTGAACATCTTAAGATGTGTTTTGCATTGTTTCCACACCTGTCTCCTTTATAAAATACCTTAAACTTATATATCATTCTTCCTCCATGAATGATATATTTTTAGGAATTAGTAGTCATGAAACGTGTCCCTTTTCCCTTCCATTATATGAACTGGGAATGCCCAAATTCTCCTGGTTATTCCACCCTACCTTATGCTTTTAGGTCTATGGAAAGCACACACAGACAATATAAACTTGATGTAACCTGTGGGTGCCATTTAATTTTATTTAGGTCAACTTTGATCAGATATGAGAACTTAGTTGATTTAATGTAGATTGACTTCGATCAGATATGTTGAAACATGGATCACATTATAAGACTTATATAAGACTTACATTGGAGATTGGTAGACATCAATCTGTTCCCCCTTTAGCTTTTTATTCAGCATTTTCTGTCATTGTTTTTTGCTGTTTGATGTGTGCATCAAAATTAATATAAACTTATTTTATTATAAAACTGAATAAAATATATTAATAAACTTAAATAAACTTAATAAACTTTATCATGATTTCGAATGAAATTTATAATCCAATTTAGTTCACATATAGATTTTAATCAGCGATGTAGCTGATATGTTACATGTTGATTTAATTTTACCGATCTATTATACCATTAATGACTAAAGGAATTTTCCAATGACAGGACCAAGTGATGTGGCCTCAAAATTAAAGTTAGGTCAAATCTACTTGTTGTGAAAAATTTCTGTATTCAGTTAGGCTCTGTTAGGTTCTTTGATCTTTTACTACAGTTGGAGGTTGACAGGTTCTTCTTACTTCAGACCTATCATCATTATGGTTAATTGCTTTCTAGATCTTTATTTTTAAAGAGATTTATACTGTTCAATATATTAATGGAAAGTTTAAAATATATTCTTTTGAATGATGTTCTTAACTCTAATATATTTATTGAGTCTTTCAAAGTAAATGCAAATGTGTCCCTGGCTATGATACAATTTTTATTCTTGTTGCATGTTCACTTCTCCCAGCTTTTAAACTTCTGAATAGATTTTTAAGTCTTCCATACTAGTTGTGAGACGAAACTCCTATCTTCTCAATATATAATCAACCAACATTAGCAACACTGGGACTACATTATTGAAGTAAAGGAGAAGAGAGAGGCCAGAGGAGAAGTATTGACTGCTCACATCATGATTCGATCTAATGCCGATAGTATGTCTATTCGGATAGCGAAGAACAAAGCAAAATCCATATACGAAAATTTGAAAGCTGGAGCCGATTGGAACGAACAGTGTATGCTCTATTCTGATGATGTTCGCACCAAAAAAAAAGGTGGCCAACTGCAGTGGTTCGGTACTGGAAATTTAGTGCCAGCATTTGAAAGCGCTGCTTTTGCCTTGAGAAAACCTGGAGATATATCAACTCCTATTCAAACTCGATTTGGATGGCATATCATCCAATTGATAGACAAAAAAGGAGTCCCTCCATTGGATGAGGTGAGAGCTGATCTTGAAAGCAAAATATCTAGGGATACAAGAGCTGCTGACAAAAAGTCTACCACAATATCAAAGCTGAAAGGATCTCAAAATTTTAAAGCTTTTTCTTCTGTTCGCCAGCAGTTGGTCAATTATTTTGATTCTACATTGCTTGAAGCTAATTGGACTTTTGCAGATACAAATGCGGATTTGAAACAAATATTATTTACAACCAATAACGTTTCATACACCGTGAATGATTTTTTCAATTTTGTACAAGAAAAACAAAAAAAACGTAGGCTGACTTCGCTGACAGTGTATGTAGATCAACTGTACAACCAATTCGAAGAAAAAAGGCATTTTTGATGAAGAGCTTAAACTCATAGAAGCAAACAACTATGACTATCAAATGGTACTAGACGAATACCGAAGTGGCATTTTGTTATTCAACCTTATGGAGAAAGAAGTTTGGAATAAAGCCATGGTGGATAGTACAGGCCTTGAGGAGTTTTACCAGAAAAATAAAAGGAAGAACTATAAATTGGCAGAACATGTAGTGGTAAGAAGGTTTGTATCAAAGGATTCTACTGTGCTTCAAAGTGTTAGTGATCAGTTGGAAAAATCAAATTCCGAATTGGATAGCATATTCAATAGCCAAGAACCATTAACTTTGCGAACTTTTGAAGAAAAAATTGAGAAAGGAAAGAACGACTGGCTCGACGATCATTGGGAAGTAGGAACTTCTATTCAAAAGGAAAAAAACTTTTTGACGCTTTGGTCTGTAGTGTCAGTTCAACCGGACGGGTACAAACCATTAGCTGAAATTAAAGGTTTGGTGATATCAGATTATCAAAATGAATTAGAAAAGGGATTGGTTGAAGGCATTGAGTAAGAAATACCCAATGAAACTGAATAAGCAGGTATTGAAATCATATATAGAAGAGTTTGAAAATTAGATCATACATAGCGGGAATACTGGCAATCTTGATGATGTCTTGTGAGCAGCTATACCAAGTAGACACTACTGAAGAGGTGGATGATCGGGTTTAAAATAGCTCGTGTAAATGATATATACCTCTATGATGAAGATATCAGCAGTTTAGTGCCCCGGGGAAATCAAGGTGATAGCAGCATGATTGTTTCCAAGTATGTTGATTCCTGGGTTAAAAAACAATTGACCATTGCTAGAGCATCTACAGAGTTGGATTTTGATGAAGCAAAGATTGAGCGTAAAATACTTGACTACCGATATGCTTTGATGGTACATGAATTTGAAATGCACTACATTAATCAGCGGCTTGATAAAGAAACTTCCGAAGAAGAAATAGAAAAGTACTACAATGAGAAGTTTGAAAATTTTGTGCTTCGCCAGAATATTATGAGATGCCTGTTTGCCATGGTGCCGGTGGAAGCTCCGCAAATAGAAAACTTCAGAAAACTGATCAGGTCCTATCCTGATGCTAACTTGGAAGAAATACAATCATATTGCTACCGCTTCGCTTCGAAGTCTTCACTGGGAGACTGAGCTTTGGATCAATTTTGATGAGGTAATAAGTAATACACCTTTGATAAGTGTTCAGGAGAAGTCGGAATTCTTAAAAAACAACAGTTTCGTTGAAACGTCTGACTCAAGTTATTACTATTTCATTCGTGTGTTAGATTATAAAATTTCGGATCAAATTGCACCGTTGACCTATATAAAAGATGATATAGAGAGTATTCTGATCAACAAGAAAAAAGTAGAATTAAGGAAGGAATTAGAAGAAGAGGTTTACAAAGTAGCCAAGGAAAATAATGAATTTGAAATATATTAAACTGGGTATAGTTGCGCTATTGATTGGAATAGTAGGCAATGTTCATGCTCAATCTGACGATAAGGGAGTTGTGATTGATAGAATTCATAGCTAAAGTGGATGACTATATCGTGCTCAAATCAGAATTAGATCGAGCGTATTTAGAATTTTTGTCAAGGGGCGAATTATCTCAAGGTAATGCCAAGTGTCAGATTTTAGAATCTTTAGTGATCAATAAAATGATGGTAGCAAAAGCAGAAATTGATTCTGTTTTACGTACTGGATGCCGAAGTAGAAAGTAACCTTGATCGGAGAATGTCTTATTTTATTCAGCAAATTGGTTCAGAAGAGCGGTTAGAAGAGATTTATAATAAATCAATTGAAGAATTCAAGGAAGAATTATTTGATCAAATAAAAGAGCAAATGATCGTGCAAAAAATGCAGGGCACTATTGGCCAGGATGTATCCGTAACACCTGGTGAGGTCAAAAAATTCTTTAGCAAAATTCCAGCAGATAGTTTACCCTATTTTTCTACAGAAGTAACCATTGGGCAGATTGTAAAAATTCCTGAAGTGAATGATAATCGAAAAGGAGAAATTCGAAAACAAATGCTTGATTTGAAAAGGCGAATAGAAAGTGGAGAAGACTTTGGACAATTGGCGAAAAAATATTCTCAAGACCCGGGTTCAGGACCAGGCGGTGGTGAGTTGGGGTTTTTTAAGAGAGGTGAGTTGGCCCCTGAATATGAAGCTGCCGCTTTAAGCATGAAGCCAGGAGAAATTTCAAGACCTGTCGAGTCGCAGTTTGGGTTTCATTTGATTCAATTGATAGAAAGACGAGGGAATACCTATAACTCAAGACATATTTTAATTATTCCTCAGTCAACGGAAAGTGATGTACAAGAAGCAAAAGACTTTTTGGACAGTTTAAGGTCGGCAGTAATAGACGACAGTGTAAGGTTCGAAGTATTGGCGAAGGAACATTCCGATGACCAGCTTACAGCCGGAAATGGAGGGTTTTTTAGTGATGCGACTGGAGCTATGAAAGTGTCTGTTGAAGAAATAGACCCTACTTTATTTTTTACTATTGATACGATGGCGGTTGGAAGTATTACAAGACCGATGGAATATAGAATGGGTGATGGCACGGATGCAGTTCGAATATTGATGTATAAAGAGAAGGTCGCACCTCATCAGGCCAATTTGCTTCAGGATTACCAGAAAATTAGAGCGGCAACTGTAGCTGACAAACGAAACAAAATAATGTCAAAATGGTTTAAAGATGCTCAAGGGGAAGTATATATTCATGTGGACCCTGAGTATGAAAACTGCCGAATATTGGTAAATTAATGTCTATGAGTGAACATGCGACCGAAGTAGAAGCTGCTGATGCCTTACATCAGGCTTATACCCAATTAAAAGAAGAAATATCAAAAGTAATCGTAGGCCAGGACGACGTAGTAAAACTATTGATTACGTCTATATTTTGTCAGGGGCATGCGCTATTAGTAGGCGTGCCAGGCTTAGCCAAAACACTTCTGATAAGAACAATTTCTTCTGCGTTGCATTTAGATTTTAATAGAATCCAGTTTACTCCTGATTTAATGCCGTCTGATATTATTGGTGCTGAAACTTTAGATAAGGACAGGAATTTTCAATTCATCAAAGGGCCAATTTTTTCAAATATCATTTTGGCAGATGAGATAAACCGTACGCCTCCCAAGACTCAAGCTGCATTGCTCGAATCCATGCAGGAATACTCTGTGACAGTGGCGGGTAAGCACTGGAAGTTGGAAGAACCATTTTTTGTGATGGCCACCCAAAACCCAATCGAACAAGAGGGAACGTATCCATTACCTGAAGCGCAGCTTGACCGGTTCATGTTTATGATCAATTTGGATTACCCTTCTTATGAATCCGAAATCGACATAGTGAAAAATGAAGCTGCTGGGGCTATTAACGAAGTGAAAGCAGTTTTGAGTGCCGAACAAATTATCGAGTTTCAGAAACTAGTCGATAAAGTGCCAGTGGCTGACAATGTGATTGAATATGCTGTGAATCTTGTGCATAAAACGAGACCTGATTCCGAGAGAGCGGCTGATATATCAAAATCTTACTTGGAATGGGGTGCCGGTCCGAGGGCTTCCCAATTTTTGATCAAAGGAGCCAAATGCAATGCGCTGCTCGGGGGCAAATATTCCCCAGATATAGAAGACGTTCAAGCAGTAGCTGAGCCTATTTTAAGACATAGAATTGTAAGAAATTTTAAGGCTGAAGCTGAGGGAGTATCTATTAGCAATATCATCAACAGCATTCTGTAAATAAATCCGCTTCGAATTCGTTGTTGGGCATCAAGCTCTCTTACAAATTTTTTATATTTGTGAAAGCATATTCATCCCATGGAACATAAATCGATCGAAGTACTCGTAAATGAAAATTTTGTCTACGCTAAAGTGTTAGACTATTTCGGTGTAGAATATTATAAGACGAAGAACAAAACACTTCAGGAGGTATGTGATGAGTATAAGATAGATAAAAGCCAATTACTTGATATCATGGAGGGAGCGGATAAGCAATCTGACTTCGAATCTTCAGAGCTCAAGAATTACCCTGCACGACTAATTATTGGCTATCTCAAACATTCCCATGAATTATTCATAAAGGATCGTTTGCCCTTTATACTGAAGCAAATCAACGCTATTGAGGCACCTGTAGACAAAGAACTTATCCATGATCTAAAAACGGTATTGCCACTATTTGTGGATGATTTTATACATCATATCTATGAGGAGGAAGATCGATTGTTTGCTTATATCAAAGATTTGGAGTGCTTTCTCATGGGAAAAGTGACTGCGGAGAAAATGACGGCTAAGATTGAATCTTTTTCTATTCAGGAATTTGCTTTGCACCATGGTGATTCTGATGACGAAATGAAAGGTATTCGAGGAATTACCAGCGAGTATCAAACTTCAAATATTGAGGATATTCAGTTGAAGGTAGTGTTCAAAGAGTTACAAGCTTTTGACAAGGAACTTTCAGTTCATGCACATATAGAGAACAACATTCTTTTTCCAAAGGCACTCATGCTGGAAAAGGAAGCCAGACAAAAACTTTCTCACACCTTTAGTCAAAACTAAATGGGTAGGATCTTGGCCATAGATTTTGGCACCAAAAGAACAGGGCTAGCCGTGACAGATCCTCTACAAATTATTGCTTCACCACTAGAAACTGTACGTACCTTTCAGGTTATAGACTTCCTAAAAAACTATCAGCAATCGGAAGGCATTGAAGAATTTGTCATTGGAATGCCGAAGGATTTGATGAATAAGGACACAGACAGTACGGCATCTGTTAGGTCTTTTATAAATTTGCTGAAGAAAAATTTCCCTGATCATAAAATCCAACAAGTAGACGAACGGTTTACAAGTAAAATAGCGATGGATGCAATGATAGCAGGAGGAATGAAAAAGAAAGACCGACGAAAAAAAGAGAACGTTGACAAACTAAGTGCAGCGATCATTTTGCAGTCATATTTAGAGTCAAGATTATGATTTATCCCATTGTAGTTTATGGAGACCCGGTGTTGAAACGGGAAGCGGACGAGATTGAAGAAGGTAGCATTGACGTGGTCAAACTTAAAGACGATATGTTTGAAACCATGTATGAGGCCAGTGGCATTGGTTTAGCAGCGCCACAGATTGGCAAATCTATTCGGATGTTTATTGTAGATGGCAGTCCTTTGGAAGAAGATGGAATGGAAGATTTCAAAAAGGTATTCATCAACCCGGAGATTGTTTGGGAAGAAGGGGACAAATGGAATTTTGAAGAAGGGTGTTTAAGTATTCCAGGTATCAGAGAGGAAATTTCTCGACATGCCAAATTGAGAATCAACTATCTGGATGAAAATTTTGTCGAGCATGAGGAGGAATTTGATGGAATGAAAGCCAGAATCATTCAGCATGAATATGATCATATTGATGGAGTTTTATTTACAGATTATTTGAGCCCATTTAAAAAGCGTGTATTAAAAGGAAAACTTAACAATATCTCCAAAGGCAAGTGTGACGCCGATTACAAAATAAAAATTCCGACTAAAAAATAAGATGATATCCAAACTGCCCAACGCCCAAACTTCCATTTTCGCTGTGATGACGAAAATGGCCAATGAATGTGGGGCGATCAATTTGGCACAAGGATTTCCTGATTTTGATGTGGCTCCTGAGTTAATAGATGGTATTCACCATTATATGCAAAAAGGAATGAATCAGTATGCACCTATGCCGGGTGTACCAGTGCTAAGAGAGGCCATTGCCAATAAAATTGATCGTACTTATGGAGTTGCTATTTCACCTGATGAAGTAACAGTAACTGCAGGGGCTACCCAAGCTTTATTCGCTTCTATCACAGCGATTGTACATGCTGGGGACGAAGTGATTTTTTTTTGACCCTGCTTATGATTGTTATCTACCCACGATACAATTGTGCGGAGGAGTGCCAGTCAATATTAATTTGGATAAAGATGACTTTTCCATTCCTTGGGACGAAGTAGAAAGTAAAATTAATGCTAAGACCAAACTCATCATCATCAATACACCTCACAATCCAAGTGGTGCGATTTTAAGAGAGGATGACATTAAGGAGTTAGCCAAATTGACTCGTGATAAAGATATCATTGTGATCAGCGATGAAGTATATGAGCACTTGATTTTCGATGGAGAAACCCATTGTTCGGTGTTGAAAAACGAAGAATTGAGAAAAAAGAGTGTGGCCATATATTCCTTCGGAAAAACATTTCACGCTACAGGCTGGAAAATGGGTTATACCGTGGCTCCTGACTTTCTGACTGATGAGATCAGAAAAGTACATCAATTTCTAGTGTTTAGCGTAAGTACAGCTACCCAATGGGCATTGGCTGACTACTTGAAAGAACCAAGGCACTATAATTACCTGCCAGATTTTTTTCAGGAGAAAAGAGATCTATTGCTAAGCTTAATGGAAGGCTCAAGATTTGAGCCAGTGACTTGCAAAGGCACTTACTTTCAGAGTTTTTCTTATGCTGATATTAGTGACAAACCGGATAGAGAAATGGCCGAATGGATCACTCGTAATCATGGCGTGGCTTCAATTCCATTGTCTCCATTTTATACAGATCACTCAGACAACAAACAAATACGCCTTTGCTTTGCAAAAAGTGAAGAAACACTCAAACAAGCTGCTTTGAAACTATGTCAGATTTAACAGTAGCCATCCTTCAGTCCAATCTTCATTGGGAGCATGTGGACGCCAATCTGGCCATGTTTGAAGAGCAAATATGGAGTATCAATGAGTCGGTAGACTTCATTGTGCTTCCCGAAATGTTCAACACCGGATTTTCTATGACTCCGGAAAAATTGGCGGAGGTTCCTGGTTTGAAAACGCATAAGTGGTTGCTCCAAATGGCTAATCAAAAAAAGTCATTGGTTGGAGGAAGTTACATCGTTCAAGAAGGAACAGATTACTTCAATCGTTTCTTTATGGCATTTCCTGATGGTACTTTTCAGACTTATGACAAACGCCATTTATTTTCCTTAGCAAAGGAGGAGATGTTCTTTAAAGGTGGGACAGAAAGACTCATTGTCGAATACAAAGGATGGAAAATCTGCCCGTTGGTTTGCTATGACCTTCGCTTTCCAGCTTGGGCCAAAAACAAGTTTGACACATCCAATCAATCGTTTGATTATGATTTGCTGCTCTATGTTGCGAGCTGGCCAAAACCTCGAATCAGTGCGTGGGATACGCTACTCAAGGCACGTGCTATTGAAAATCAAAGTTATACCATTGGCTGTAATAGAATTGGAGAAGATGGAAATGGTTATGCTTATGTAGGCCATAGTGGCGTGTATAATTATTTGGGTGAGACCATTGATTTCCAGGAGGATAGAGAAGGCATTATTATTCAAAAGCTTAGTAAGACAAAACAGGACGAGTTTAGAACTAAGTATCCATTTGTTGCTGATAGTGATGAGTTTGAAATTAAACTCTAGCTTCCTTCACCTAATACAATTTTAATAGTACTATGCTGCCCTCCGCTACTAGCTTTGGCTAGATACATGCCATCTTTGAGGTAACTCAGATCAACGGGTTCTGTGTTAAAGACGGTAAGGTCAAATTCAGTGATTTTGTTTCCGGTCAGTGAATAAATCTCAACATGTGTGTTTGATAAGTTGGATTGAAAACTTACTCTTTTATCGCTTGCGCTTGGAACGGGGAAAGCCGTAAAGAGTAAGGGATTCTCACCAGTCGAACTAGCTGTAGCCAAAAGCCGGAGCCCACCTTGAATGCTACCAATAACAATCACATGGCGACCTAGTAATTCATTTGAAGTAGGTTTAGAAATTCTTCCCAGTTGGGTGGGAAGTAAGATATCCGAGCTTGGAATTTTAACTAAAGATTCCTGTCCCGCGCTCATTTCAGATTGATAATCTGAGTAGACATTTATTTTCCCGGTGCGATCTGTGGTTATGAGTTCTGATCGATTATCACCATCCAAGTCTCCTATAGCCAGAGATAAATTGCTTCTGTTATTATCCGCTCCTATCCCAAGAAAGCCTTCGGTTTCCAAAGCGAATGACGGATTTTCTTGAGTTCCTGAATTTCGGTAATAATTGAGTTGTCCATTGGATAGCCCTACTAATAAATCGGTCAATCCATCATTATCCACATCATCAAAAAAGAAGTCATCAAGCCTTGAAATCTCTGTATTTAGAAATTGTATTTGAGAAAGATCAAGAGATTCTAGTGTTTCACTCTGGTTTACGATATACGCCAATCGTACTTCTAAGGCATCAGTCAGAGCAGAAAAAACCAAATCTAATTTACCGTCATTATTGAGGTCAATATATTGTGGTTTGATTTCTGTAAAGCCCAAAACTGACAGCCCATGCATGTCATCTGTCTGCCAATCGAGTCCGGTTGCGTTTGCTTTATAATAAGAGATGGACGAGACGTATTTGTCTGCTGCCAAACTTCCGGCATTACCAATAAGCAAATCGTTTAACCCATCTCCGTTAATGTCTACTATAGCTGGGTAGGCAAACTCTCCTACATCGATCATTTGATCCTGAAGGAAAATACTTGAATTTTTGAACTGATTTTCAGATGACGCCCCTACATTCTCAAACACCAAACTAGAGGATTTGAAATCAATATTTTGAAGTTTATTTGATCTTTCATTGCTTGAAATTAGGATGTCTTTAATGCCATCAAATGTTACATCTTCAAAAAATGCAGCTGGGAAAGAGACAAAGCCTAAGGGAGTCGTCAACGTAGGAAATGTATTGTCGAATGGAGCGAATGAGCTTTTGCTTATAGTTCCAATATTCTTTGTGTAATTAAGGTTTTCACAACCCTCTTGGCTAAGTACCAAATCCACTGGGCCATTAGAATCTAAGTCTATAGAAAAAAGTGCTTTACCTCCAGCGTGAAATATTCTACTGGAAGAAGAGCAAGGATCATTGACAGTGAAAGCATCGCAACCACAGTCCAATATATCCCCATAAGTACGCGTGGCACGAACGAAATCCAATCCACAAGACCCGGTGTTTTCTATTGATTCATTTTTGTGAAATTCTATTTGACTACTGGAGGCAAAATCAAACACCAGTATATCTAAATCTCCATCTCCATCAAGATCGGCAATGGATGGAATGTCGGTGGGGTTGAAAAACAAATTGATCAATGAGCTGGAACCTTGGGTTTTCAGTGGATTGGCTACTTCTTCCCAACTTATAGAATTTTCTAATGAGACATTTCTAAACACCCGTATACCCTGCCCAGTATAAGTGAATAAATCTTTGCGTCCGTCACAATCATAATCTTTAAGAACCATCCAGTGTTGAATGTTATCTGGGAATAGAAACTCAAAGTGAGGCTGGTAAATATAGCTGTCACCAGTATTTTCAAACCCATTTATTTTATCTGAAGAACGGTCGAATAGCACTAAATCCAGATCGTTATCCCCATCTAAGTCTATGGTTTGATATTGCGCGCTGTTGATGCCGCCGGCAAAAGCCAACTCAAGTTCACTTCCGTTTTGAGTGACTATGGGCTGAATGAATTCAAGCTCCACTTGAGCCAGAAGAGCCTCCAGTAGGGTCAATTGAATAAATAAGAAGAGGGATATTCGGATCATAATCATTCGGCACCACGGCATGCATCGACAATCAAACAGACAATAATCAAAATTATTGGGTGCTGCTCAATATATTTGTGCGCTGCCATACAAATAACAACAAATTTGGATCAAACCATTTCTTTCCTTTACGAAAAATTTTTAGAAAGTGACGGAGTCTGCACAGACACGCGTTCGCTTCAAAAGAATCAAATCTTTTTTGCGCTGAAAGGCGACAATTTCAATGGTAATGCTTACGCCTCCAAAGCTTTAGAAAACGGCGCATTAATGGCCGTAATCGATGAACCTCAGGATATCGTGAATGAAAAGTTGTTGCTTGTGGACAATGTTCTCGAGAGTCTGCAACAATTGGCCAGTCACCATAGAGATCAATTAGACATTCCATTTTTTGGCATCACAGGTTCCAATGGTAAAACTTCTACCAAAGAGTTGACCGCAAGAGTAATGGGTTCGGATCGCACAGTTCACTATACGCGTGGCAATCTGAATAACCACATCGGTGTGCCGCTTACTTTGCTCAGTATTGAGCCTGAGACAGAATTTGCTATCATAGAAATGGGCGCGAATCATATTGGAGAAATTGCCGCATTGTGTGAAATGGCAAAACCTACGCATGGGCTAATTACCAATATAGGCACTGCGCATATTGGAGAGTTTGGGGGGCAAGAAGCTATCATTAGAGCGAAAAGTGAGTTATTTGATTATCTAAGAAAGACAGATGGAATTGCTTTCATCAATATGGATGACCGGGTGCTGAAAAATATGTCCAAGCGTTTTCCTAATGCAATAACTTTCCCCAATGAGCTATGTGCTCTAAAATCTGCCAAGCCATTTGTTCATTATGAGGATGTTCATGGCGAAACGCATGTTACCGAGATGATTGGCGCGTATAATTTTTCAAACATTGCTGCAGCCGTAACCGTAGGCAACTATTTTGGGGTGGAGGAGCCGTACCGCGCTATCGATGGCTATATGCCAGAAAACAACCGATCTCAGTTGATAGAGTTAAACTCAAACACTGTGGTGTTGGATGCCTACAATGCAAACCCTGATTCCATTCGAGTAGCGCTGGACAATTTAGCTGTGATTGATAGCGATCAAAAAGTGGCTATTCTGGGAGATATGAAGGAGCTTGGTGAGTATTCGATAGAGGAGCATAAAAAAATAATTGATTATGCTGAAACCTTAGCCCTCAATGAAGTGTATTTGGTAGGGAATGACTTTAAGCAAGCGCATAATCATTCAGACTCCATTGTTTTTGAAAAGATAGACGAGTTGATTTCATTGCTTCAAAAGAATCCGCTTTCGGCAGCTACTGTGTTGATCAAAGGATCTAGGGGCATGCGAATGGAGCAGCTTACCGAACGTAATGACTTATGGATTTAAAACCCACTGTAAATTTTCTTAAAGACCTTTCGACCAACAACAATAAGGAATGGTTTGACACCAATCGAAAAACCTATGAAGCCTGTCGCAAGGAGTTCCTGGCTTTCGTTGGTAACATCATAGAAGAACTGGCCAAATTCGACCCTGAGTTGACGGGTGTTGATCCCAAAAAATGTGTTTTTAGAATCAATAGAGACATTCGATTCAGTAAGGACAAAACCCCCTACAAAACGAATTTTGGAGCCTTGATGGGTGCCAATGGAAAGAAAACAGAGGGCACTGGTTTTTATATGCACCTGGCACCAGGACAAAACTTTGCTGGAGGAGGTATTTATATGCCACCACCAGAAACATTAGCTGCTATCCGACAGGAAATCGATTATAATCCTGAGGGTTTGAAGAAGCTCTTGGCTTCCAAAGACTTCAAAAACACCTTTGTAGATATAAAAGGTGACAAGTTGAAGACCGCTCCAAAAGGATACCCTAAAGATCACCCAAACATTGAACTTTTAAGGTTGAAAAGTTTCTATGTGATCAAGGAATTTTCGAATAAAGAGCTAACGTCAGAGGGCTTTTTTGAAGACCTGATTTCGACCTACAAAAAGGCACATGAGTTCAACAAATATTTAAAAGAAGCAATTAGTTAAAAATAATTCTGAAAAGATTTGGTAATATAAAATCATAATCTATTTTTGCACACCCAAATAAAGGGCGCTTAGCTCAGCTGGTTCAGAGCACCTCGTTTACACCGAGGGGGTCGGGGGTTCGAATCCCTCAGCGCCCACAACCGAAAGCCGCATATCAAACGATATGCGGCTTTTATTTTTTTCGGAAAGTTGTACTCGTATGCACTTGAGGAAAAAAATAAAAGACCTAGTGAGCGGAGCGCGTGAGGCTTGAGGATTGATCACACATTTTAGCTTTTGGGATCATAAAATAATCCCTCAGCGCCCACTACTTAAAAAGCCATTTCGATTGTTCGAAATGGCTTTTTGCTTTTAGAACTCAGTGGTCTGACGAATTCCAAAACAACAAAGCTGAAAGGGACTCCAATCGGCCGGATCATATGCTAATAAATCAGGTATTCCAATTCGTCTGACCACTTGACTTATTATTTTAATGCTTACTCTCGGCCAATTCCTTTACTACTTCATGAAATGGGCGGCTCGTAATTTTACTTTCTAGCCAACTCATGATGTCGAAGTACAACAAAGGCTTGGCTTCAAATTTATCTTCAAGTAATCCTTGCAGACTTGTTCTCAATGTGATCAACTCTCCTTTCAGGTCCAACGGCATAATATCCTCAGTCTTTTTCAAGAACTGCAATATGATATGATGGAATTGGCCAAGAATATTGCGCTGGCGCAAATAGACAAAGGCACGATTTCTCATGGTTTTCAGGTTTTCCAAATCTCGCATATCGTAGAGTACAATCAGATAGAGGATGTAGGCAAAGCTCTTCAGGTCCTCACGCAGCTGGTCATTTTTATTATCTATGACCCGGTCTAGATAGGCCAGACTCTTTTCATACTTGCCTAGTCCGAAGTAAAGAATAGCCGCTTTATAGAATACCACCAACTGGTTGTTGCTATCTACATATTCTAGAGACTCCTCTAGTTTGCCTAGATATCGTTCGAGCTTTGGTCCATACTGCTTGAAATCTCCTTCGAGAAAACACTTGTTCAATGTTTGTATGGTCAGGCATCTCACTAATAACTGTTTACTATTGCCATCAATGGCTTTGGCATAGAGCTTTTCAAACTCAAGCAACTCTTCATAATAGATGCTGAATCTGTCCACATCATTAATTCGGAAAAGTGACTGCAATAGTCGGTTTAGACCTCTCAAAAATTCTGCATGACGTAGATGAGTGAGATTGCTTTCTTTAAATATGCTTACCCAAATCTCCGTGTATTTCACACACGAAGTAAAATCTTGAGTCAGATATGAAAACCAATAATAGGCCCGGCACATGTTGTACTGCTCACTAAAGGACAAATGGGTCTTATCATGCTCTGGAAGATTTCCATAAAAGATCTTATTGATTTTTTCTAATTCATCTTCATTTCGAGCCATACCGCTTCTTAGGAAGTGTGCCTTCATGCGAAGCGCCAAGGAGAAGAAGGCCTGAGCTACATTGATCTTGCGCAAGAGACTCTTAGTGTCTTTGTCGAGCTTCAGGCAAGTTGTTTGATCCAGGGAGAGCATCTGCTGATTCTCAATATTCTTTTCGTAATTGAGCAAAGCCAGTTTGAAAATGTTCTTCTTATAGTTATTCGCAGTGGCTTTGGTTTTCTGAAGCATTTTCATACTCTGCTCATACAGCCCCTTTTTGAAAAGCAGTCGGACATAATCCAGATTCTCACGTAGCATGATGTCTACATCAGTTTTGATCTGACTCTGGCGTAGCACCATCAGTACCTGCTTAAAAAGGTGCGACTTCATATTTGCCAATTGTGATCGTTTGAGGTCTGGCATTTTCTTGAAGATTTGATCTTCGTCGTAGGCCTCCATCCCCTCAAGGATATCGAACAATTTTACAAATTTGGCTTCTGCGGGGTCGCTTACTTTGCCTGCGTATAATTTGAAACTTCGCTTCTCCGATTTGGTCAAAGCATGGATCAATTGAAAAAGTGGCTGTGCGTGTGAAGTTTTGGCCATTGTATTTTCTAAGTATGTAAAAGTTTGACAATCAATTCATTATACATTATTGGGTTAATGTTGAACTTCATATCATTTCTGGATACTTAGTTTTTGCAATATATAAAAAATTTAGTTTTACTCCTCAATATCGGAAAACCTCTTGTTAGCAACCCAAGCAACAATTTCCCCAAAATGAAAGAGGTTCTCCTAGTAAGCATTTGATCTATATGGAAAATTACCAGAAAACAACGGGATTATACTCTCCGGACTTTGAGCGCGACTCTTGTGGGATTGGATTTATCGCTCAGATAAAAAACCAGCCTTCTCACCAAATTGTGCAGGACGGATTGACCATGCTCGAAAAAATGGAGCATCGAGGTGGCGTAGCAGCAGATGGAGAAACTGGAGATGGAGCGGGCGTGTTGACCCAACTTCCTTACGACTTCTTCAATGAAGTAGCCAAAGAAAATAAAATTAACTTACCTGCTAAAGGTAAATATGGTGTAGGAACTTTGTTTGTTCCTAAAGGCCATGACAAGAAAGGAATCTTAGAAATCGTTGAGGAATCAATTGAAGCCTTGAGTTTTGATAAAATCTGGCTCAGAAGAGTGCCAGTTGATTCTAAAAAGATTGGAAGAATTGCCAAGCAATCAGAGCCATCTATTTACCACCTATTTGTAAAGAAAGGTGAGTATGAAGGCAAAGAGCTGAACAGAAAATTGTATGTACTAAGAAAGTACATCGAACACAAAGTAAGAGAGGTCTATCCAGTGTCTGACTTTTATATTGCCTCTTTTTCATGTTCTACCATCACTTACAAAGGCGAGTTGAGAACCTGGCAAGTGAACCAGTACTACCTGGATTTGAATGATGAGAGATACACCTCGGCTACAGCGATGGTTCACTCAAGATTCTCCACAAACACCTTCCCAGAGTGGAGATTGGCGCAGCCATTCCGATTCCTCGCTCACAATGGAGAGATCAATACCATTAAAGGTAATATCAACAAAATGGTGTCCAGAGAAGCATTATTAGCTTCAACAGATTTTACCGAAGAAGAAATAGCCGTATTAACTCCAATCTGTAACATGCAGTTCTCTGATTCAGCCAACTTGGATGGAATCTTAGAATTGTTGATTATGGGAGGAAGAAGCCTGCAACATACCATGGCTATGTTAGTGCCAGAAGCGTGGCAGGAAGAAACGGACATTAGCCCAGAAAAAAGAGCTTTCTATGAATTCCACTCTACTATATTCGAGCCCTGGGATGGACCAGCTTCTTTGGTTTATACAGATGGATACACGATTGGGGCTAGTTTGGATAGAAATGGGTTGAGACCTTCGCGTATTATTGCTACTAAAGATGATCGTCTAATCTTGAGTTCAGAAGTAGGGGCAGTAGAAATAGCTCCAGAACTCATCAAGAAAAACGAAAGACTCGGGCCAGGTCAAATGATCATGGTGGATCTTACAACTTCCACCATTTCATTCAATAAAGAGATTAAGAGCAAGCTAGCCAATGACCAGCCCTATCAAAAGTGGGTTGAAGAGAACCTCATTCACTTATCTGATTTCATCAAAGACAAGCCGTTAGATCAATCAATTCAGGCAGACGACTTGCTGCAAAAGCAAATTGCCAACGGTTTCACACAAGAGGATATCAAGTTCATCTTGGAGCCTATGATGAAGAATGGTACAGAGCCATTGGGTTCTATGGGTAACGATACGGCATTGGCTGTGTTTAGAGAAAACCCTACGCACCTTGCACAATATGTAAAGCAAATATTTGCGCAGGTAAGTAACCCACCGATTGACCCAATCAGAGAGCGTTCTGTGATGTCATTGATTAACTATCTGGGCAACAGTGAAAATGTTTTAGAACACAAAGCAGAGCATGCGCAAAAGATTAGAATAGAAAATCCATTGCTATCTGCTCATGAATTTGAGTTCATCAGAAATGTAAAGTTTAGCGGATTTGCATCAGAGGTGGTAGATGCTACCTACGATCCAAAAGACAATGATCTACAAGCAGCTTTAAAAGAGTTGGCCAAAAAAGCCGCAAAAGCAGTGGAAGGTGGCGCCAACATTCTTATCCTTTCCAACAAAGAAGTATCTGTTGATCGCGTTCGAATTCCAAGTTTATTGGCTACGGGAGCTGTTCACCAGTATTTACTAAAGAAAAAACTAAGAGCGAAGACTAGCTTAGTCATAGAAGGCGGAGATGTGGTAGAGACACACCACATTGCTACGCTTGTCGGTTTTGGAGCTACGGCAGTATACCCATACCTGACTGTGGAGACAATTCTTCACCAAGGCGCTTCATTGAGCCAATCAGGCAATGAGCTATTCGAGCAATACAGAAAATCAATAGGCTACGGATTGAGAAAGATTCTTTCTAAAATGGGAATCTCAACCATTCAGTCTTACGAATCGGCTCAGATTTTTGAGATCATCGGTTTGGACCTTGAGGTAACTGATCTATGTTTCCGAGGAACACCTTCTAGAATATCTGGCAAAGGATTCGAGCAAATCGAAAAAGAGATTTTAGAGAATCACAAGGCAGCATTCATTCCTGCCAATGAAAAAGCTGATTTAGAAACTGGTGGATTATACCAATGGAAAAGAGATGGTGTGCGCCATTTGTTTACTCCAGAGGTGATTCACTCACTGCAAAAGTCTACCAGAAGTGGCAACTATGAGTTGTTCAAAACTTACAGTCAAGCCATCAACGATCAGGCAGAAAAGAACATTACACTTCGTAGTATGTTCGAATTCAATGGTAAAAAGTCTATTCCATTGGATGAGGTAGAGCCTGCTTCTGAGATCATGAAAAGATTCGCCACAGGTGCGATGTCTTTTGGATCTATTTCTGAGGAGGCGCATACTACTATTGCGAAAGCGATGAACTTGATAGGAGGTAAATCCAACAGTGGTGAGGGCGGCGAAGATGCTATCAGGTACTCGCCGAACCCAGATGGTACTTTGTCGAGATCAGCGATCAAGCAGGTAGCATCAGGTAGGTTTGGCGTAACAGCACACTACTTAGTGAACGCAGACGAAATTCAAATAAAAATAGCGCAAGGAGCAAAGCCAGGAGAAGGCGGTCAGTTACCCGGGAAAAAGGTTGATGAAACCATTGGTCGAATCAGACACTCCACACCAGGTGTGTCACTGATCTCTCCTCCTCCTCACCATGATATTTATTCGATTGAGGATTTGGCGCAATTGATTTATGACTTGAAAAACACCAACGAGAAAGCGGATATCAATGTAAAATTGGTAGCCGAGGCTGGTGTGGGTACGATTGCAGCCGGTGTAGCCAAGGCCAAGGCTGACAATATCCTGATTGCTGGTCATGATGGAGGTACAGGGGCATCGCCAATTAGCTCTGTGCATCATGCGGGTATCCCCTGGGAAATAGGCCTGGCAGAAACGCACCAAACGCTTGAAAAAAACGACCTAAGAAAGAAGGTGAAACTTCAGGCAGACGGTCAGATGCGTACGGGTAGAGATTTGGCCATAGCGGCAATTTTAGGTGCCGAAGAATGGGGCGTATCTACGGCAGTGCTGGTAGTAGAAGGCTGTATCATGATGAGAAAATGTCACCTCAATACTTGTCCGGTAGGTGTAGCTACTCAGAATCCTGAATTGAGAAAACTATTCTCTGGCAAAGTCGAGCATATTGTCAACTTCTTCAACTTTCTGGCTGAAGAGCTTAGAGAAATCATGGCTGAGCTAGGTGTGAAAACCGTAGCAGAGCTTGTAGGCAGAACTGACCTTTTGACTTTCGATAGAAAGAAAGCTAAGAATCACGCTGGAAACATCGATTTAGAAGCTTTGCTTCAAAATCCATTCAAACCAAAAGATCACTTGTCATGCAAGCTTGAAAATCAAGATCACGAATTGACGCAAGTCTTGGACAGAACCTTGATTGAAGAAGCACAGCCAGCATTAGGCAAGAAGGAAAAAGTAAGAATAGACGTTCCAATCAATAGCCAAAACAGAACTGTGGGTGCTATGCTTTCTGGAGAATTGGCACAAGCTCATGGACCAGTAGGATTGGATAGAAACACCATCAAAGTGAAATTCACTGGGTCAGCAGGACAGAGTTTTGCAGCATTCTTGGCCAAAGGAATCACTTTTAATCTCGAAGGAGAAGCCAATGACTATGTAGGCAAAGGCCTGTCTGGCGGAAAAGTAGTTTGTTATCCACATACTAAATCTGACATCGTACCAGAGGACAATATCCTGGTAGGTAATGTTTGTCTGTATGGAGCCACATCTGGTGAACTTTATGTAAATGGAAAGGCAGGAGAAAGGTTCGCAGTAAGAAACTCGGGGGCTCAAGCGGTCACGGAAGGACTTGGTGATCACGGTTGTGAATATATGACTGGTGGACGAGTGATTGTACTTGGAGAAACAGGAAAAAACTTCGCTGCAGGTATGAGTGGAGGTATTGCTTACATCTACGTGGAAGACTTCGATTTTGCTTCGAAATGCAACATGGAGCTGGTAGAACTGGAATCTCCAAGTGCCGAAGATTTTGAGTATATCCAAAATCAGATCAACAAACATTCGAGATATACGAAGAGTAATAAAGCATTCAATATCCTGGATCAGTGGGAGACTGCTAAAAACAAGTTTGTGAAGGTGATACCAACCGAGTACAAGCAGATATTGGAAAAGAAAAAGTTAGAACAAGAAAAGATCGCATAATATGGGACAGGTAGATGGATTTTTGACTTATAAAAGACACAGCCTCCAATATGAGGAAGTGGAAAAAAGAACGAAGCATTACAAAGAATTTGTAAAGCCTGTTTCAGCAGAAGAGACCAATGAGCAAGCTGCTCGATGTATGGATTGCGGGATTCCGTTTTGCCACAGTGGTTGTCCACTGGGTAATAAGATTCCAGATTTCAATGATGCGGTCTATAGAAATGAGTTCAAAGAAGCTTGGGGTATTCTCAAAAGCACCAACAACTTCCCTGAATTCACCGGAAGAATTTGTCCGGCACCTTGCGAAGGCTCTTGTGTATTGGGTCTCAACAACGACCCGGTGAGCATTGAGCATATCGAAAAGACAATTGCTGAAGAAGCATTTGCTCAGGGGTGGGAGACCTCGCACAATGTGGCCATTAAATCTGGTAAGTCTGTAGCTGTGATTGGTTCTGGACCAGCTGGATTGGCTGCCGCTGATCAGCTATGCAAGCAAGGACATGACGTAACCGTATTCGAAAGAGACACGCAACCAGGCGGATTGTTGAGATTCGGAATTCCTGATTTCAAATTGGAAAAGACTGTCGTCGAAAGGCGAGTGAATTTGATGAAGGAATCAGGAGTAAAGTTTGAATGTGGAGTAGAAATTGGCAAAGACATCACTGCCAAAGAAATCGAAACTAAATTCGACGCTATTGCCATTTGTACAGGTAGTACAGTAGCGAGAGACTTGCCTATATCAGGTCGAGAGTTGAATGGAATTCACCTAGCGATGAAATTCTTGAAGAACTCAAATAAGGTGGTTTCTGGTGAAGATGTAGAAATTGTAGCTGAAATGAACGCCAAAGGCAAGAATGTCATTGTGATCGGAGGAGGGGATACTGGATCCGACTGCGTGGGTACTTCTATCCGTCAAGGGGCTGAAAGTGTAACTCAGATCGAACTGCTGGACAAACCTTCTGAAGGCCGAGCAGAGTCTAACCCTTGGCCTGAATGGCCAATGATTTTGAGGACTTCTACTTCTCAAAAAGAAGGTTGTGAAAGAAATTGGTCTGTGTTGACCAAAGAGTTTATTGGAGACGATAAAGGACAAGTGACAGGTCTGCGAGTAGTAGACGTAGAATGGACGGACAAAGCTGCCTTCAAATTCGAAGAAGTGGAAGGGTCGGAAAGAGTATTGCCATGTGAGCGTGCTTATTTGGCCATCGGATTTATGCATCCACAAAAAGAAGGATTGCTAGAAGAGCTAGGCATCGAAACTAATGAGCGAGGCAACATTCAAGACGAAATGTATCGCACAAATAAAGAAAATGTTTTTGCAGCCGGCGATTGTCGCAGAGGTCAGTCCCTTGTGGTTTGGGCCATCAGTGAAGGTCGTAAGGCAGCGTATTCAGTCAACAAGTTCTTAACCAAATAAAATGGTAAATCTAAAGAGTATGCTAAGTAGTTTTCTCATATAGAAGTTGGTAAGGGCTTCAACCTAGTCGGAAGTCATTTGTTGGATAAAACCTCGGTACCAGTGGTTTGGGTATCGGGGTTTTTTTGTTTAAATCAATGAGCGGACCAGAACAAACAAAAAAATCACTATGTCACAATATATTTTAATTAATAGTATATTTTTGAAAATCATATCAATAATAACTTAAAATATAATATGTTTAACAAAGCCTTAACCTTCAATTTTGTCACCCGAATATTAACTCAATTCGCCCTTGTTCTTGTTCTCCTTGCTTGTCAAGAGGATGACGGTGAAAACCTTACAGCCTGCTTTACAACAAACACAAGCTCGGCTAAAGTAGGAGAAGAGATTCAGTTTACAAATTGCTCAGTAGGAGCGGATAACTACCAATATAATTTTGCAAACGGTTCCCCTAGCACTAGCACTGAAGAAAACCCTAAGTGCTCCTTCCGTTCTGGAGGTGAATATACTGTTACACTCACAGTCACATCAGAAAATGGGGCTGGGGCAACAGATGTCCAGAAAATTATTGTCGAAGACCCAAAGTATAAAATTTTAGATAGGAGTTGGTTCGGGACAGAAGCCTTAAATTTTGAAAAAATAGATGGAAAATATTTTTACACCCTTCAATATTCTACTGGCAGTCTCTTTTTAGAAATAAACTCTCTTAATTCAAAATTTGAAAATGACCAAAAAACCATACTCCCAGTAGATAACCATACTAATGTTACCTACATGAGTAGACTTGAAAATGGAAACTACAAAGTCTATGCAGTAAATACTAGGTCGAACAATACAATCGAATATCTCCTTGATTCGGAGCTTAAACTCCTTGAAGATTCTGAGAGAGCAGGAGTATGGTTGGGCAAATTGAGTTATAACGGTAACAACTTGTTTTATGGGGCTATAAGAAAGGAAGGCGTTTTTGTTCCGACAATTCAGATAAGATCTTTAAATGATGTGGTTCTGGAAGAAAAGGAATACGAAATTTTCCCAGATGGTATATTTGGGTCAATGATTGAATCAAACAATAAGATTTATTCAATCGGAATGAAGCAAATTGAGGAAAGCAATGACATCACGCTTGTTCCAGTGTTTCTTCAATTAGATGATGACCTCGATATTAAATTAAAAGAAGACCTTCTTGAAAATGTTGAGGAAGTAAGTTCTCAGTGGTCTCAGTATGCGCTGCCTACCCGTTATAAAATTCGCCCACTGGACAATGGAGCTTTTATGCTGAACGCGAGAAATGTTGGGGGTATAATTGATGGCTCGGGAAAGTCATTTACTGAAATTGCTGATACTTCCTGGAGTAATTTCATTGAGGTTCCTGGAGGATTTGTTCTACTTAGTTCAACAGATATTTACTTTCATGATAATTCGGGTGCACAATTAAAAAGTTTTTATGCTCCAAACCAAAACATTGTAGGTTTCTTGTCCCTTGATAATAATCTAGTTTATTTGGGAGTAGACTTAGATTGCAGGCTTACGGAAGAAGATTGTGATGAAACGATGTATAGAGCCTTTTTAGCAGCGGTGTCTCAAAATTTAGTTTCTGTGGGTATAAATGATTGAAACGCTTGTAATAGTAGAAATGACTTAGGAGCGAATATGACCTTCAACCCCAGTGCCAGTGGTTTAGGTATTGGGGTTTTTTTGTCTATAGTAGTGTAATGATGTGATTCGCTTGTTTTGTTATCTTTCACCCTATAGATTACGAACATGAAATCATTTCCCTTCCTAATTACATCACAATATTTAAATGTAATTCGTATTGCCGTCAGCCTGATGCTCATGGCACATGGTGGCATCCGGCTTTATGCTGGAACAGTTGGAGGGTTTGGAGAGTTTTTGAATGCAAAAGGATTTTTCCTAGGTACCGCCATAGCATGGAGTATAACAGTATTTGAACTATTAGGAGGAGCCTTATTAGCACTTGGTTACTTTCATAGAGTGATTTGCATTGGGTTTATAGCAATTCTTATTGCTGGTATTCTTCTTGTTCATATCAATAATGGCTGGTTTGTTGTCGGTTATAGTTCTGGTGGAGCAGAGTACAGCGTCTTGCTCATTTTGTGCCTATTATTAATAGCTTCGACTGACGAATGAGCCATTTACTTTCCCTACTCAGAACAAATTGGTTCGACGCTTTTGAACTAAAAATTTCTTCCTTTATTCAGGAGGCTGAAAGCCAGGAGTATGGTGCCTGTCGGTTTGAAATTAATGGTAAAAAAGTTATCAGTCGAAACGCCAAGGTCACCCCAAAAAAGATAGGGCAATTTGTAACGGTTTGGAAGAGATCAGCCGAAGGGATTACAATACCCTTCGAAGCTTTTGATGACTTCGATCTGTTGATTATTAATGTTAAACATGACGATCAACTAGGGCAATTCATCTTTCCGAAATCAGTGCTAATTGAGAAGGGAATTATAACTTCTGACAAGAAAGAAGGCAAAAGAGGTTTTCGTGTTTATCCCCCTTGGGATCAGCCAATCAGCAAGCAAGCCACTACAAGTCAGAAGTGGCAGCTGGTGCACTTTCTTAATCCAGAAGACGCACCACGGGTAATACAGAAAGCCTATCAAATTAATTGATCATATTTTACTATTTTTAGAGACGAGTAATTATTTATGAAAATCTTTTGCCTAATCGTATTTATTGTTTTCCTAACCTTTCATGAGGGCTTTGGTGAGCGTCTTACAATAGAGGATGAAGCAATCATAAACATCTTCCTAAATACGGCAGAGGATTCAAACAACAAGTATTCGGTAGCCTATTACGATTCTATTCTAAGTGTTAATAAAAAACCTCAAGATATATTTTTTAGTCATTTGGCTAAATCCCTTCGGCTTTCGATCAGTGACATTCCGACAGCAACTCAAGAACTGATAGGCGCTAAGACTTGGTTTTCAAAAGAAGAAAGTCTGAAGAAATACAAGCACTATTTGGAACTCGCTGAAGCCAACCTTTATCAATATTTGGGTAAAAATGGCAAGGCTGATTTATTGACTCATCAATCCATCGAAAAATTTGAAGAAAATCAAAATGATGCTATGGCATTGATCTCTAGAATGTACAAGGTTCGAAATTATATATCATGGGGTCAATATGAAAAGGGGTTTGATGAAATGGAATACTTGTTTAGCGCTATAAATCCTAATGTCTTTAAAGAGAAACATCAATTCGAAAAGTTTGAAATGACACTTTGGAATCATAAGGCTACACTGTGGACTACTATTTCAAATTTGCATCGAGATAGCATAGCTTCCGCCCTGAAAGTTTTGCAGCACGTCATAAACCTAGCTAAAGAAAAAAGAGATGAACATGCCTACTACAATACCACAGGAAATCTTTCCTATCTGTATTATCTCAACCAAGAATATCAAAAGATGATTCCTCTCGCGTTGGAGGACTTATCCTATTCGATCGAAAAAAATAGTGTCGAGAGTGTAGGAGGATTGCATACTGTATTGGCGGACTCCTATTTACAGTTAGGCATGAAGGACAGTGCATCCTATCATATCAAAAAAGCGGAACATTATTCGAAATATTTAAAGAACAAGTACATCCACCAAATTTTCATTGATGTGGCGCAGAGATATTATGCGTCTACTGGAAATTTAGAGGCTGCATTCGAATCATTAAATGAGCAGTATGAGGCCATTAATGAAATTCATAAGTCTATTGCACAGATCAATTTTGATTTGTCTAAAGCAGAAAATGATTTGTCACAGGCAGAAGAACGAATTCAACTGTTGGACTCCAAAAACCGTCAAAACATCATTATCAATTGGCTACTTGGATTGTTGCTTTTAAGTATTGGCTTACTCGCATTCAATTTTTATCGACTCCATCGTACCCAAAAGAAGTTCAGAGACAAATTGGAGCAAATGAATCACAGTCTGGAAAGTGAGATCGAAAGAAGGACCAAAAAGGTAGTCGAGCAAAGTGAAAAAATAAAAGCAGCAGCTTATCACAACTCACATCGAACCCGAGCCCCAGTAGCCAGATTGCTAGGTTTAGTGGATATACTAAATACTGAAATTCCATCTGAACGAGAAGAAATAGCAGAATTCATACGACAGTCAGCCAGAGAGATTGATGAAGTAATCATCGATATGAATGAGGTGCTTTCTGACCGCGGTGGCAAATACTAAAATTAAGTGTTTTGGTCTGAGCAGTTGTCTATCTATCAGTAAGTGGTTGTTGGAACAATTTTGACTAATTAGATTAGTTCTCATAATTAATCACCCATATTATGAAGCTGCTATTTTCATTAATCACTTTTTCCTGTTGTTCCCTAGCTGGTTTGGGGCAAACCACACATTTGATCCAGTCCAAGGCATTGGCTGAGGATAGACAGATCAATATTCAGCTTCCGAAGGGGTATAGTGAAACTTCAGATAGCTATGGGGTGCTTTATGTGTTAGACGGGGAGTATGCTTATGATTACGCAGTAGGAGCTGTGAGTTTTTTATCTAATGCTTTTGGATATATACCTCCACTTATTGTTGTAGGCATACCAAATATCGATAGACTACGAGACATGCACATTACTCGAGATGGAAAAGGTAGCTATCAGAATTTTTTAGGGTTTATTGAATCAGAATTGAAACCCTTCATTGATTCTGTTTATAGAACCAATGGATTTGATCTCTTATATGGCTGGTCTTCGGCATCCAATATTAATTTTCAATTTTTGGCAAATAAACCGGATCTTTTCGATGCGCACATCCAGTCAGGAACGGGTGTCGGTTCAAAAACAGCAGCATTTTTATCCAGAGAATTGGGCAAGCACAATTATAAAAACCGCTACCTCTATGCTGGAACGGAAGGCTCAGGGCCTAGAGGGGTAGGTCTTAAAAAATATGAGCATCTTGTGGATAGCCTAAGTCCCAAAAGTTTGAAATGGAAATTTGAATTGATGCCTTTCTCCTCTCATGTGGATGTACTTGGTGAGGGAATATATCGGGGGTTAAAATTTGTGTTCAATGATTTTTATATCCCTGATTCTGTTGTGTTGAAAGGTGTCGAAGACATCAAAGGTTATTACGCTTCCTTAGACAATGCCTATGATTTTCAGGTGAAAATTCCAGTTGGAGCGATTGGAGAATCGGCTGGCATTTTATTTCCAAGCAAACCAGAAGAAGCAATAAAGCTTCTGAAGTATGGGCTTACCATACATCCTGGTTCAGCAGATCTGCATGGATCTTTGGGAGAGGTTTATGAATATCTCGATCAAAAGGAGCTAGCTGCTAAATTTTATAATCTGGCATATGAAAAATCCATTCCCGAAAGTGCAATAGCGATGAAATATCAATACTTGTCTCGCAAATTTGAGGATCAGAAATAAAAAAAAGCCTGAAAACGATATGTTATCAGGCTTAGATTCTTTTAAAAATTGCTTTTAAACAAGTGCTTTTTCTAAGTCAGCAATCAAATCTTCTACATCTTCGATCCCAACACTAAGTCTGATTAGTGAATCTTTAAGCCCAGCTTTGATTCGCTCTTCCCTTGGAATAGCAGCATGTGTCATACTTGCAGGGTGACCACAAAGTGATTCTACTCCTCCTAGAGATTCGGCTAAAGCAAAAAGTTTAAGTTTTTCCATCACTTTAATGGCATCATCGATTTTATCATTTTTTAAGACGAAAGAAATCATGCCCCCAAAATCTCGCATTTGTTTTTTAGCAATGTCGTGATTCTTGTGCTCCTCAAATCCAGGCCAATAAACCTCACCTACTTTTGGATGCGATTTGAGAAAGTGAGCTACGCGTCTTCCATTTTCGCAGTGACGTTGCATTCTGATATGCAAAGTTTTTATTCCTCGTAAAGCTAAGAAACAATCTTGTGGGCCGGTAACCGCTCCACTTGAGTTTTGAATGAAAGCTAATTTTTCTTTGAGCACATCATGATTAGTCATCAAACAACCCATTACTACGTCTGAGTGACCGGCCAAATATTTGGTTACAGAATGCAAAACTACATCAGCACCCAGATCCAATGGGTTTTGTAAATATGGAGTGGCAAATGTATTGTCAACACAAAACATGGCTCCAAATTTTTTACATACACCAGAAAGCCCTTTGATATCGATAATGTTCATCATTGGGTTCGATGGAGTTTCAGCCCAGACCATTTTGATTTTATTTGAGAAGTGTTCTGAAATTCTATTCAGATCTCTCATATCGATGAACTTGAACTTGATTCCAAAATCCTGATAGATCTTAGTAAAAATCCTATAGGTCCCACCGTACAGATCATTAGAAGCCAAAACTTCATCTCCTGGCTTCAATAATTTCAAAATAGCATCAGTTGCAGCCAAGCCAGACGCAAAACAAAGTCCATGTTGTGCATTTTCTAGTGCTGCCAGATTATTCTGAAGGGCGTCTCTTGTTGGGTTTTGGGTTCTTGAGTATTCATAACCTTTGTGCTGACCAGGTGACGGTTGCACATAGGTAGAAGTTTGATAGATCGGAGTCATAATGGCTCCTGTACTTGGATCCGGCTCTACTCCGGCATGAATGGCCTTGGTACCAAATTTCATAATTTCTTATTTTAATGCAGTGATGCTTTGTTAGGAAAGCAAGTAACTTCGCTTTGCTCCACTTTAATTTAAGTAATTCTCTTGTGATTTTGAGCGACAAATGTAATCAATATCACATATTCGCCATGTTTTTTTGATTAGACTATTTTCATACTTGAATAACCATAGAAATTCTTCATTTTTCAATAATAGAACTGGCATATTTTTGCTGATGGCTTGGATGACTCTGATGCCATGGTTTTCTACCTTAACGCTCTCTTTTTTAGCACTTCAATACGAAGAATTGATTAGATCTTTTACTTCTCTTCAGTGGATGTGTTTCTTTAGCATGAGTGTGATGAGCATGGGACTGGCCATTACACCTACCACTTTTATTTCTTTAGTGTGCGGTTATTTTTTAAGCTATTATGCAATTGTTCCAGTAATCTTGAGTTATCAGTTGGCTTCATTGGTTGGGTATGGCTTAGCACAAAAAATGGATAATCATACGCTGGTCTGGGTAGAGCAAAAATTCCCAAAGTCGGCTCCTATATTTTCCAATGTTGAGAGAAGGCAATGGATGACTACGTTTTTAGCACGAATCTCACCTGCACTACCCTTTGGATTGATGAATGTAGTTCTTGCGGTTTCGGGAGTCAGATTTGGGCCTTTCTTTTTAGGAGGTCTCATAGGAATGTTACCTCGTACGCTTTTCTTTATTTGGTTAGGGGCACAAGCTCCAATTCTCATAGAAGCAGTTCAAACCAATGATTACCTTGGGCTATTTGTTGTACTCAGTATAGCCGGAATATTTGGATTATTTTATATTCTAAAACCTAAGACTTGAAATACTCATCCAATTTGCTGTCAAGCATTTTTTGATCTTTAATGTATTTAGGATCGAAGAATTCATGACCTGGCATGTTTTCGACATGCAAGGTCTGAGTAGGATAAGCAAATTCGACACCCAGATGTTCGGCCAATTTCAGTACATCCAACAATACTTCCTGTCTGAATTTCAACTCTTCTGTCCATGAAGCAGCCTCAAAAAATATGTAAAACAAGATATCCAAAGAGTGGGCACCAAGGTCATTAAAGTGAATCTCGTACTTTTCATCATTGGTTTGAGGATGCTCTTTGACGATTCTATTTAGTCCTTTGACAAATGTTTCTATGAGACTAGGTGGAGTGTCATATTTGATTTGAATGGTGGTTTTAAACCTTCTCATTCGCCTCAAGCCATTGTTATCTATCGTTCGATCAGCCAATTGTCCATTGGGGACGGAGACTACCGAGTTTCTGAAAGTACGTATCCGTGTAGATCGAAACCCCACTTCTTCTACCATACCATCTATATCTCCTGAAACAATCCAGTCTCCAATTTGAAAGGGCTTGTCTACAAATATCATGAACGAACCAAAAAAATTCTTGATGGTATCCTGAGCAGCTAAGGCAAAGGCCAAGCCACCTATAGATAGACCGGTCAGCAGTGGTAGAATGGGCACATCCAGACTATCTAGTATGACCAAACCGCCGATTACAACCACACCAATCCTTAGCACTTTTCTGATAATTGGAATAAGCTGATCATCTAATGTGCTTTCAGTACTATTGACCAAACGAGTCAAGTAGACGTCAATCACGTTGGTTAATTGATAAAGCGCAATCATGCCGTATAGCGGAATCAAACCTTTCAATGCAAGTACAACATAGTAACCCACTAATCGAGGCAATTCAAGGCTTGGGTATAGGGCTCCAATAAAAAAGAAAACCATCAGCATACCGGCAGGTCTTGCGACGGGCAGTATATACCTACTCCCAATATGCCTTTGACCAATCCTATCCAGCAACCGAATAAAAATCCGCTCGAAGATGATGGAGAAGATGTATCGTACAAGAAAGCATAATGCAAATAGAAGGGCAATACCTATCCACTGCCATATTTTCAAGCCAAGGAAATAAGTACTTAGGCTTGTCTTTTCCATTTCCAACCCCATCAAATTTTTCGGATCGAATTTGAATAGTTCTTCATGAATTTGATCGATGGATTTCATAACCTCAGATTGAAATTGCCAACGTCCTCGTTTTTTTTGTAGGTAGATTTCCGGGTACCTGCTATTGATCACATAGACATGCTCATTGTGCAAAGAATCAAAATAGTCCGGATAGGTGGGTACTTTGTCAAAGAAAATAAAAATGCCGGCACCATCTAAGACCTGCTCTAGTTTCTTCACATATTTTACTTTTTCCTCAACACTCATCTTTGGACTGTTGAACAAAATGGATGCAGCCTTCAGGTTTTTAGTTTCTGGCGCAACGTTGGTTACGAAAGTATTAAGTGCTAGATAGGGTGTTTCAAGTCTACTGGTGATTGTATCATTGGGATTGGCCAATAATGACTGACAACATACGATGAAAAGACAGATGAAAATATTTCTCATAACAAACTTATTTGGAAGACAAAGTTATTTCCGTTGAGTCAAAAACCAAGTGTAGAGATCTTCGCCTGCATATACACGCTTCCACGTATCGTGTCCCATGTCCGATTCTATCGTAAACCTCCCCTCATGACCCAGTTTTTCTAGTTCATTGAGGCCGGGATAAAAGTATTGCTCCTTAATGACCAAATCTCTGCCACCAGCAAAGCACCAGATGGGCATCTTATGATCTGCCAATGATTTCATCAAGTCTTTATGCCCCCAGCCAACGACAGGACTGATGGCAGCAAAAAGTTCGGGGTGCTTGCTTCCCATATACCAGGTGCCAAATCCGCCATAACTTAGCCCAGTTAAGTAAACCCTTGCTTGATCGGTTTGATAGTTGGAAGAGACATGGTCAAGCATGTTGAGTAAGTCTTCTTCTACTTGCTCCCAGCCCATGGGAGGACCATAGTTTTTATATGGATAATTAGCATCAGATAAGCTGCCCTGCATGAGCGTATCAATTTTCCACTTGGGTTCACGAGGAGGTGTCCCGTTTTCAAGCCTTTTGGGCAATTGATCTAAGGTTCGGTCAGCTATATATTTCTTTTTCTCATCCATGCCAAACATGTGAAGCTGAGGCGCGATGATAATAAATGGCAAATCGCGCTTTTGGATCCAGGCTTCGTATAGCGGACCATGTACCAATACGAAGTCCAATTCAGACGTTCCATCTCCTCTTTCTCCATTGCCGTGCAAAAACATCATGACCGGCCATTTTTTGTTGGGGTCATCACCATAGCCTTTCGGCAAATACAAAAGGTACTCCCTGTCGGATTTATCCACTTCACTTTTGTATGGAATCCTTTTTAGACTGGCGTTGGTTTGAGCATGGAGTAATGGGGCATTGCTAATTAGGATCATCACAAGAACGATCTGGAAATATTTCGTTGAAAGCATCTGAAGAAAGAATGAAAAAGGCTAATCGTCTAAAAAAGAAAAGCTCCGAATTTCGGAGCTAAATATTAATTCAATTTAAAATGTTTATTTAGAATACTGAGGTACAAATGGCCGAATTTATCGTAACACCATTTTTTTAGAGCTTCTAGCTCCCTTCCAACTAGCCTGATTGCTTTTGCTAGTTCTTTGTCAAACAAATTTTTATCAAAACTGACTTTTGACAGAATTGTTTTAGAATATTCCAGCATGGATTAAGTGGTTTGTTAAAATTTATTAAATAAACCTGGTGACACGTTTGCCACCCATCAAATTGCACCTGAAAATAAGAAATATCATTTAGATTAGCAATTTTATTCTTCTAAACGGTCATGCGGAAAGTAGGGTTTTTATTCATAATAATTTTATTGTTAACCGGTGTTAAATCATACGGGCAGCAAGTGAGTATTGACTTAGGGCCAGACGAGATTGCAAGCAATCAGGCCTTTACCATTACGCTTACTATTCACAACGAACGATTAGAGAATTATTCCTCGTTTCCCGAAATTCCAGGATTTGTAAAGCGGGGCACTTCATCTTCTTCTTCTACCAACTTCATCAACGGAAGAAGAAGTTCTTCTCAAAGTGTCATTCAAAATTATGTGGCCACAGCAGAAGGTGAATTCACGCTCAATTCGTTTGTAATGAAAGTCAATGAACAGACCTATCGAGTAAAAGGGAAAAAAATAAAAGTGGGCCCGCCCGCCCAACGCCGTCAACGCAACGACCCTTTTGGCAGCGATCCATTTCAAGATTTTTTTGGCCGACAAGAGGCTCCACAAGAATTTGTGGATGTGAAAGCCGATGCTTTTTTGGCATTAACCACGGATAAATCTTCCGTTTATCCAGGCGAGGGATTTACGCTGACTTTAGCCTTCTATGTAGCTAGCAACAACCGTGCAGACATGAGGTTTTATGAACTGAGTAAGCAGATTCCCGAAATTATGAAAAAGATCAAGCCAGCCAACTGCTGGGAAGAGAATTTCAATATTGACAACATTACGGGTGAGCCTGTAGAAATAAATGGAGAGAGTTACACGCAGTTCAAAATTTATCAAGCCGCATATTACCCATTGAACGATGAGACAATTGAATTCCCAAAAGTAGGGTTGGAGTTAATCAAATATAAAGTGGCTAAGAATCCAACTTTCTTTGGTCGCAACAAGCAAGAAGAAATAGTGAAATTTTATACTAAAGCAAAAAAGGTCACTATCAAGGAATTGCCCCCTCATCCATTGAAGGAAAGCGTGACTGTAGGTAACTACAGACTCAAAGAAAAAATTTCTAGTCAATCTTTAAGAACTGGAGAAAGTTTCAACTATTCCTTTAATATCACAGGTGAAGGCAACATTTCTGCTATTGGTGAACCAAGATTAAATGAAGATGAAAACTTTGATATTTATTCCCCTAATATCCGTCAGGAGATCAGCCGTGGTCATGGAAAAGTGAGAGGCACCAAGTCATTCAGTTATTATGGTATACCTAATGAACCAGGCGAATATACATTGGGTGATTACCTTCAATTTATCTACTTCAATGTGAAAACTGATAGCTATGATACACTTCGGTCCGATCTGATTTTGAGTGTAACCGGAGAGAGCAAAAAGAACGAGTATATTCTATCTAATGACATGGGTTCGTTTTATGATGCTATGGACATTCAGAGCAACAAGCTCATGGCACTAGACGCTCAGGATCGGTTGCGCAGTATGGCGAACATTGCCATATTCGTACTGATGGGGCTTGTGGCTTTAGTAATGTTCAAAAAGTAGCACTTCCTGTTAATAATTTCGCACATCAGAAGCGAATTTCAGTTAATTTTGATAATTAATACATTTGACTTCAATTCTATCAGTCATTGCGAACGGGTAGCGAAGCAATCTCTTTTTTATTCGAGTAATCTAATATGAGTAATTCATTCGGATCTTTATTCAAGATCACCACATTTGGAGAATCACATGGCAAAGCGATAGGTGTAACTATCGATGGCTGTCCGGCAGGAGTCGAAGTAGATGAAGCCTTTATCCAGTCGGAGCTGGAAAGAAGAAAACCAGGTCAGTCTAAGATTACTACGCAAAGAAAAGAGCCAGACAGCTTCGAGATTTTATCTGGAATATTCGAAGGAAAAACCACCGGCACTCCTATTGCCATGGTCATTCACAATACGGATCAAAAGAGTAAAGATTACGCCCATATTGCTAAGTCCTATAGACCTTCACATGCCGATTTCACTTACCAAGAAAAATATGGTATTAGAGATTATCGAGGCGGAGGCAGAAGTTCTGCTCGCGAAACAGCCGCTAGGGTAGCAGCTGGTGCCTTGGCCAAGCTTGCCTTGCGACAATTAGGGATTGAAGTCTTCGCTTATGTGTCTCAAGTAGGCGATTTGAAAACTGAAAAGTCTTACTTGCAGCTAGATCTTTCAAAAACAGAAAACAACATCGTAAGATGTCCAGATGAAACCATTGCTGAAGATATGATCACCTTCATTGACGGCGTACGCAAAAATGGAGATACAGTAGGAGGAGTCGTCACAGGTGTCATTACTGGTACACCGGTTGGATTAGGCGAGCCAGTTTTTGACAAGCTTCATGCTAGATTAGGCGCTGCTATGCTAGGCATCAATGCTGTGAAAGGCTTTGAATACGGTAGTGGATTTGAAGGGGCCAAAATGAAGGGCTCTGAGCACAATGACATCATCGAAAAAGACGGGGATCGGGTAAAAACCCGAACCAATCTCTCAGGCGGGATTCAGGGTGGCATCTCCAATGGTGAAGACATTTATTTCAACGTCGCTTTCAAACCAGTAGCGACGATTATGAGAGATCAGGAGTCTGTAGATCAAGATGGCAATGAGATCACCGTTTCAGGAAAGGGCCGACACGATCCCTGTGTGGTACCAAGAGCGGTGCCTATCGTGGAGGCTATGTCGGCATTGACTATTTTGGATTTTTATCTACTCAACCAATCAACAGTATTAAAAGCTTAGTATCTTGGCGAATTAATTAGTACAACAATTAATTCGTAGAATGAAAAGTTTACCCCTACACGTCAAAATAGTTATAGGACTAATTCTTGGTGTAATCTGGGCCTTTGTTTCCAGTGCATTAGGATGGAATGATTTCACTATTACCTGGATTGATCCTTTTGGTGTCATTTTCATTCGATTGCTCAAGTTTATTGCGGTGCCTTTGGTACTATTTTCTATTATTAGTGGTGTTTCTGGATTGAGTGATGTGTCGAAGCTGGGTCGTCTCGGTGGGAAAACTCTTGGCGCCTATATGGTGACTACAGTAGCTGCCGTTGGAATTGGTTTGCTTCTGGTGAATCTGGTGAAACCGGGAGACTTCGTAGAAAAAGATCAACGAATTAAAAACAGAATCTCATTCGAGCTTTGGCTGCAAGATCAGAACATGGGGGTGCCGCAGGATGGAGATTCCTATCTCAATGACCCAGCTTATCAGCATCTGATCACAGACGCACAAAAGGCCAATCAACTGTCGGAAGAAGATCAGCAAAAGGTGGCTGATAAAATGGAGTCGGCCAAAAAGCAAAAAGAAGCTAGCCCATTGATGTTTATCGTGGAGATGGTGCCTGAAAATGTTATTTTCTCTATTTCCAATAATGGGTTGATGCTTCAGGTTATTTTCTTCTCCATATTTTTTGGGATTACACTGGTAATGGTACCTGAAGATAAAAAGAAACCCGTGGTAGACTTTATTCAAAGTATGAATGAAGTATTCCTAAAAATGGTAAATATGGTAATGGCTGCGGCTCCATTCTTTGTTTTTGCTTTGCTGGCAGGCGTCATCGCAAAGATGGCAGATACTCCAGCCGAAGTGTTTGAAATTTTCTTGGGACTAGGCTCTTACTCACTGACATTAGTAGCAGGATTGTTCTTCCTGGTATTTGTTTTCTATCCTTTGATCATGAAACTCTTTGTACCTAAGCTTAGCTACAAAGAGTTCTTTAAAAACATCAGCCCGGCACAGTTTCTGGCCTTTTCTACGAGTTCTAGTGCAGCCACGCTGCCTGTCACTATGGAGTGTGTAGAAGACAACATGGGCGTGTCCAACAACATCGCCAGCTTCGTGCTGCCAGTCGGTGCTACCGTCAACATGGACGGCACCAGTTTGTATCAAGCGGTGGCGGTAGTTTTCTTGGCTCAGCTTCACATGGTAGATCTTACGGTCGCTCAGCAATTGACCATAGTACTAACCGCCACTTTGGCTTCTATTGGTGCTGCGGCTACCCCGAGCGCCGGATTAGTGATGATGATCATTGTGCTACAATCCGTAGGCCTCAACCCAGCTTGGGTGGCGATCATCTTCCCGGTAGATCGTATCCTGGATATGTGCCGTACAGTAGTGAATGTAACTGGTGATGCTACCGTATCAACTTTGATCGCTAAGAGTGAAGGAGAGTTGAGTAAGTATTGAGATGATCTTAGATATCCTTTTAATATTTATAGGAATAATTGGAGTAGTCATTTATGTCAAATCAAAAAATGGCAGTCAAGATACTTCAGACGCAAGGTTATTTTTTGTTGCTGTATTTTTTATAATTATTGGGTTGTCTGGGATTTTGAAGCATTTTTTCCCAAAGTAGTAGTCTTCTAGTGCTTTTGCAAAGCGTGCTGATTTTCCCTTGGCATTTGAAATGCCATAATAGATTACGAACGCATCACAGATGCGCCCAAGCATAATTAATATTCTAGCCCCCTGAACCAAACAAAGAACCACAGTGTTTCGTATCTTTGTAATCTCATATAAGAAGAAAAAAAGATGGCTGAAGCAGTAGCAAATACCCCGGTAAATATATATTTCGAATCGAACCCGAACCCAAATACCTTGAAGTTTGTGGTGAACTTTATGTTGGTTCCTGAAGGTACCAATTTCGACTACCCGTCTCCTGAAAGAGCAACAAACTCTGAATTGGCACAAGAGCTATTCACTTTTCCATTCGTGAAAGGTGTATTTGTGATGAGTAACTTTATCACGGTATCGAAAGACGAAGCTACGGAATGGGAAGAAGTTCGCGACGGCATCAAAGAACACATCAAAGGTTATTTAGAGTCTGGCAAATTGGCGGTGAACTTGTCTCAGCCGTATGCCGAACCTAAAACAGAAGATGCGGCACCAAAAGCACCAGTTTCTGATCTAGACGAAAACATCAAAGGCATCTTAGACGAGTACATCCGCCCAGCAGTAGAGCAGGACGGTGGTGCGATTGATTTCCACTCTTTCGAAGATGGCAAAGTAAAAGTGGTTCTTCAAGGCGCTTGTAGTGGTTGTCCTTCTTCTACGCTTACACTTAAAGCAGGTATTGAAAATCTTTTGAAGAGAATGGTACCTGAAGTGAAAGAGGTAGAGGCGATTAATGGGTAAAACTAATTCCCCCTTAGAAAAAGGGGGTTAGGGGGATTTACTGGATACACCTCATAGGTTTTTATAAATTCTTTTCAATCTTCTCCAAGAGGGAGTGATCACTTCACCCCCAATACCTCTTTAGAGATATGCATAGTCACGAGCATATTAGGCACATCCACTACTTCAGCGATTTTGAGATCCCCTGCTAAAGAACATAAAATATAAGCGTCCTCTTCGGTCAGGTCATGCTCATTGACTAAGTATTCAATCATAAATTGAACAGCTTTTTTGGTAGCCTCATCGATGGTAGTGCCAAAGGCGGTTACCGCATAATAATCATCTGTTTCATACTGCGGTTCGCTGAGGTAAGACTTTTGACCTTTGAGCAGTTTTAGCTCAAACACAAATCGCATGGGAGATTCCACTGCAGTGCCTGACACTTCACCCATGCCCTGAACCGCATGCGCATCCCCGATAGAAAACAGTGCCCCATCTACAAAAACAGGAAAATAAACAGTGGTTCCTTCCACCATATTAGGGTCATCCATATTGCCGCCATTGGCTCGAGGAGGAATTGTAGATAGAAGAGAATCCGTATCTGGGGCTACACCCATGACTCCGGCAAAAGGCCTTGCTGGGATTTTGATCTTGTCTGAGAAATGGATGATTTTGTCCGTACTATCGATCTCAAAGATTTTGAGCTTGGGTTCGGTGTAAGTATCCGCCAGATATCCAAAACCTGGAAAAATGGCTGACCAGCCCCAGTTGCCCACTTCTATTTTGTGCATGGTCACGGCCAACACATCTCCAGGTTGGGCTTCTTCCACATAGATAGGTCCGGTCAAAGGATGAATAGGGTCGAATGACACATTGGCCATGTCCTCAAGAGTGGAATTTACATTCAATTGGGCATCCGTGGCTTCTTCGGTAAATGCTTCCACGATGGCTCCGCTAGGTACAGACAGCACCGGAGCAATGGTTCTACTCCATTTATTGTGCTTGTGAGTAGAGGGCAGGGTGTACTGAGGTACTACTTCAGGTTGGGAGTTTTGATTTGTTGGCTCGCATGCCAAAAGGACACCGAGAGATAAGATGTAGGTTAATGTTTTCATTTTCTAAAGATAAGAAAAATGAAAACGAACAAGGACAAAAAAATGAGGGTGTCTCAAGAGCCCAACGAACTGTCAGGCTGCGGTTCTCGAAGCCTGACAGCTCTTAGAGATTTTAGGCTATTGAGACAACCTCATTCATTTTTTAGTCACATCAGGAATTAAAACTCAAACTTGATACCCTGAGCCAAAGGCAAGTCAGTACCAAAGTTGATCGTATTTGTCTGACGTCTCATGTACACTTTCCAGGCATCTGACCCAGACTCACGCCCACCGCCAGTTTCTTTTTCACCTCCGAAAGCTCCACCAATCTCAGCACCGGAAGTTCCAATGTTTACATTGGCGATACCACAGTCAGATCCGCCATGTGACAAGAACATTTCTGACTCTCTCATGTTGTTCGTCATAATTGCAGAAGACAAGCCCTGAGGCACATCGTTTTGGATAGCAATCGCATCTTCGATGTTGCTGTATTTGATCAAATACAAAATTGGTGCGAAAGTCTCGTGCTGCACAATCTCGAAATGATTCTCTACTTCGAATATAGCTGGCTTCACATAGCATCCAGATTCATAGCCATCTCCAGAAAGCACTTCACCATCTACCACAGTTTTGGCGCCTTCAGCTTTTCCTTTCTTGATCGCTTCGCTATACATATCTACTGCCAAAGTATCGATTAACGGCCCTACGTGATTGGATTCATCCAAGGGATTTCCAATCTTCAATTGGCCATAGGCGCTTTGCAATTTCTTCTTCACATCCTCATAGATGTCTTCGTGGATAATTAGTCTACGGGTAGAAGTACAACGCTGACCGCAAGTACCTACCGCACCAAAAACAGCGCCAATCAAAGACATATCCAAATCTGCATGTTTAGATATGATGATGGCGTTGTTGCCGCCTAATTCTAATAAAGCTCTTCCTAACCTTGCTCCTACTGCTTCACCGACAGCTTTACCCATTCTAGTCGAACCAGTGGCAGATACCAATGGCACACGTTTGTCATTAGACATCAACTGACCAATTTTAGCGTCGCCAATAATGAGGTTGTTTACTCCCTCTGCTACACCGTTTGCTCTGAACACTTTATCAGTAATGTGCTGACAAGCAATTGCTGTGATTGGTGTTTTTTCACTTGGTTTCCAAAGACAAACATCTCCACATACCCAAGCCAAGGCACTATTCCAAGCCCAAACCGCTACCGGAAAGTTGAAGGCAGAAATGATACCCACAATGCCTAATGGATGGTACTGTTCGTACATTCTGTGACTTGGTCTTTCTGAGTGCATGGTTAATCCATACATCTGCCGAGACAAGCCTACCGCAAAGTCACAGATGTCGATCATCTCTTGTACTTCGCCTAGACCTTCTTGGTAAGACTTACCCATTTCGTAAGAAACCAATTTACCTAGGTCTTCTTTATGCTCACGTAAAGCTTCGCCTACCTGACGAACGATTTCACCTCTTTTTGGACCTGGTACCAATCTCCAGGATTTGAAAGCTTCAGAAGCTGTTTTGATAATTTCTTCATAAGTTTCTTCCGTTCCGGAAGTCACTTTACCAATCAATTTTCCGTCTGCCGGAGAATAAGATTCTATAACTGCACCGTTGGATTTGATCCAATTAGAACCAGTGCTTGATCCCATGTTTAGTTCCTCTATACCGAGGTTTTTTAGTGCTTGCTCTATGCCGAATTTGTCTGCCATTTCTGTGTTAATTAGAGTTTGCGCAAAAATAGATGATCCTACTGATTAATAGGATTGATACATAAAAAATCCCCGAACGAGCGGGGATTATGTTAATATCGTATCAGAGGAGTGACTATTTACCAGCCAATTCCGTAATAGGCTTTCTCTCCGTCTTCATACATTCCTTCGATTAAGAGTCCGGATCCTCCGTTGGCTCTCGAAAGTGCACGAGACAAATCTTCTACAGAAAGGATAGGCCTTTTGTCTATGGCAGTCACGATAAAGCCTTCTTTGATACCAACTTCTCTAAACTTGCCCTCTTCTACTTTGAGTAGCTTGGCTCCGCCTTCTACTTTCAGTTCTTCTTTTTCTTCCTTGGATAGATCTGCAAAAGTTCCTCCCTGGATCGTCATGTTATTAGATGAGGCGATCGTTGTTGTGGTACCTAAGGTGTTCTTCAACGTAGCCGTTACGTTTTTTTCTTTACCGTTTCTAATTAAGGTCACTTTTACTTTATCTCCAGGTCGGTTGAGTGCTACTTTCTCTTGCAATTCTGAAGTTTTGGTGACTTTCTCCCCTTGTACAGCGATGATTACATCACCATTTTCAATCCCAGCTTCGTCTGCACCACTGTTAGGGTTTACATTGATTACATAGACGCCTTCGAGTACATTCAAGTCTTCGTCTTCGGCCAGTTGAGCATTTACATCTCTTATGTTTATTCCGAGTAAGGCTCTTTGAACCACACCAAATTCTTTTAAGTCAGCTAAAACCTTGTCTACCAAATTCGCAGGGACTGCGAACGAGTAACCGGCATAAGTCCCGGTAGGAGTTGCTATGGCTGTGTTTATTCCAACTAACTCTCCTCTCAAATTCACCAATGCACCTCCAGAGTTGCCTGGGTTCACCGCGGCATCGGTTTGTAGAAATGATTCAATTTGAAGATTATTTCTATTTCTAAGAATGTTAATGTTTCTCCCTTTGGCGCTGATGATACCTGCCGTGACTGTAGATCTAAACTCAAATGGATTGCCCACAGCCAATACCCATTCGCCGATCTGGACTTGATCAGAGTTTCCAACTTTTACAAATGGCAGACCGGATGCCTCTATTTTTAACAGGGCCAAGTCTGTGGTCGGGTCAGTTCCCACAATTTCAGCTTTGTAGGTTCTGTTGTCATTTAGTAAGACTTCTATTTCACTCGCATTTTCTATCACGTGATTGTTGGTAGCGATGTAGCCGTCTTGACTAATGATCACCCCACTACCAGAGCCCATGGATTGGCGTTGTTGTGGCTGACCACCATGCGGGTCACCAAAAAACTGTCTGAAATATTCATCAAACTGATTTGAACCTTGTCCGGATCGGCTAGACCCTTCAAATGTACTCCTAATATGAACCACACCTGGCGTAACCACCTTAGCGGCGTAAATGAAGTTGAGTCCTTCGGGAACTATCATGGCTGAGGAGTCCAGGTCATAGTTGGAGAACCTTACGGGCTGGCTCTCTGCCTGAATCACTTTGACGGGCTCGTCTTTAACTAACTGATAGCCGCCAAGTGCGATCCCTCCTCCCAGCATAGAGGCGAATACCATTCTGATAAAAAACTGTCTGTTATTCATATTTCTTGCTTTTCTTTTGACCAATTAACGGTATATAAATTTAATGGATAAAAATGTTAACAACATTTAACAAAAAACCCCGACGTCCCGATTTCCATCGGGAGTCGGGGTTAAAACCAACCTCAACTTACTAACTACTATTTGATGGCAATGGTCTTCTTTTGAATCTTTTGCTCATCCTTAGGGATGGTGATATTCAAAAGTCCATCTTCATATTTTGCTTCGACTTTGTTTGCATCAATGTTGTCCGGCAAGTGGAAAGACCTGCTGAAAGAACCGTATCTGGTTTCTACAGAATGGAAGTTCTTCTCTTCTTTTTTCTCTTCAAACTTTCTTTCGCCACTTACGATCAACTGACCTTCATTTAAGTCGATGCTGACTTCATTCTTCTTGATGCCTGGAATAGCAAAGCTCAATTCAAATGCTTTTTCTGTTTCAGAAATATCTACCTGAGGGGTAAATGATTTTCCGACAGTTACATCGTTGTTGAAAAAACGATCGTTGAACAAGTCATCAAACAAATTGTTTGTAGTGAATGTTCTTAGGGTTCTTGGGTTATACTTAATCAATGACATTTTATTTTAATTTTTTGTTGAACAATAAATTCATGAAGCCTTATTGCTATTTGTATGCCATCAGCTTTTTCTTTTCATTTTAATGCCAATATGGCTGAATAATTCATTTTAATGAAAATAATTCAGACAAATTGTCTGCTTTGATCAAAAAGAGCTGGCATGTCTCTTGAAACGGGAGAGTTCTTTGCAGCGAGAAAATAATTGTTAAAACTTTTTTGAATACTTGTATTGTAGAATTAAAAAGAAGCCACTAATATTGCAGTCCCAAAATCAGGGAGTTAGCCAAAAGCGGTTAATTAAAACATAAATATTCCTCTTTAGCTCAGTTGGTTAGAGCATCTGACTGTTAATCAGAGGGTCGTTGGTTCGAGTCCAACAAGAGGAGCAAGTAAAAGGCAGTTTTTGAAAAAAGACTGCCTTTTTTGTTATAAACTTACTTATGCAAATTCTCGACGTTAAACAAGAATCATACTTCCCTCAGAATTTCAAGATATTTGGAGTTATCTTAATTTTCGGCTCCATCGCTTCTTTGGTAAATGCGCCTTCCATTTCAGCATTAAGAGTTGTTATAACTCTTTTGGTCATTCTACTTGGCGCATCTATGATTTTTGCTCGCTATGCATTGAGGGTAGATCCAAACAACAAAACTTACACTGTATATACACTGCTATTGGGCTTGGAATTTGGAAAGCCTGCATCGTTCAATTTCATTGATAAGTTTTACATCAATCAAGTAACAGAACAAGCGCAAGCAACCACTCGAACGGGAGCGAAGTTTGATCTAAAAAACAAATTGTTCAAGGCCTACATCAGATTGGACAATGGCGAAAAGCTTCATTTAGACACAGACAAAAGTGAAGAAAAATTGAAAAACAGATTGGACCAATATAAGTCAATTGTTTCTTCAGTTTACAAACCTTCAGAGTAGTCTTTTCTTCAAATTATATTAAATAGGCAGCTTTTGGCAGGATGTTTAAAACATCTGGCAAGATTTGAAAATCGCCTCCTACTACTTTAGCCAGTACATAATAATTAATTTTTCTCAAAATGCTGCTGGCTCCAGATGTTCTCCATCTGGAGCTTTTTTTATTATTTGGCTGTATCGGCATTCTCCTCTTTCTTTGCGTCAATCAAAAAATGAACATGGCGAAAAAAGGAATTCTTCTTGTCAACCTGGGTACACCAGACAGCCCTTCTGTAAAAGATGTTAGAAAATATTTGAGGGAATTCTTGATGGACGGTCGAGTCATCGACATTCCATTTGTCTCACGATGGCTCTTGGTAAATCTGATTATCACAACTTTTCGAGGCCCTAAGTCTGCCAAAGAATATCAAAAACTGTGGGAGGACAGAGGATCTCCTTTGAAGTTTTATAGTGAAGACTTAACTACCGAAGTTCAAAAGAAACTAGGCAACGACTATGAAGTAGAGCTTGGGATGAGATATCAAAGTCCATCCATTGAAAATGGGCTGAGAAACTTACAAGCCAAAGGTGTAACCGAGATTAAAGTCATTCCTTTATTCCCACAATATGCTTCTGCTACCAGCGGGTCTGTGATTGAAAAAGTGATGGATATCATCAAAGGAGACCAAGTGATTCCAAAGATTGATTTTGAAGGGCCTTTTTACAATCACCCAAAACTTATCCAGACATTTGTTGAAAATGCTAAGGTTTGGATGAAGGACCATGATTATGACCATTTTCTATTTAGCTATCATGGTTTGCCTGAAAGGCAAATTTATAAAGCAAAGATTGATGCCTGTGAGCTAGGCGACTGTTGCAACACGTGTGATGTAAAAAATCACTATTGCTATCGTGCACAGTGCTTTGAAACCACGCGTCTGCTCATGAAAGAACTAAATCTTCCTGAAGACAAAGTGTCCACGACTTTTCAGTCTCGCTTGGGCAAGGATCCATGGATTCAGCCTTATACAGAAGACACATTAAAAGAATTAGCGAACAAAGGAATTAAAAAGGTGCTTGCCTTTTCTCCTGCCTTTGTTGCTGATTGTTTGGAAACAACGCTCGAGGTAGGTGAAACCTACAAGGAAGAATTTATTGAACTGGGTGGCGAACGCTGGGACTTAGTAGAAAGCCTGAACGTTCATCCTATCTGGGTGGACTGTGTGTGTGATTTAGCTAAAAACTAGTTCATCAAATCAGCTAGCGCATCCACGGCATAATCCACTTCTTCAGGCTTGGTGTATTTGGAGAAAGAAAACCGGATCGCTCCTCGATCTGGGTCTACACCGAGTGCAGTCAACACGTGTGAACCTATGTTCGATCCACTGGCACACGCACTGCCTCCGCTGGCAGATACGCCTTTGATATCCAGGTTGAATAGCAGCATATCGTTTTCATCAGTGGCAGGAAGGCCCACATTGATGACAGAATATAGACTTTCGTCCATGCTACCGGATTGACCATTGAAGCTAGCTCCAGATATTTTATCCTTAATACTGGTTATCATCCTTTCTTTCAAAGAAGAAATGTGCTTTCGATTGGCATCCATGTCTCGATAAGAGATCTCCAGGGATTTGGCGAGCCCAACAATACCAGCCACGTTTTCTGTACCCCCACGCATATTTCGTTCTTGAGCTCCGCCATGAATGAAGGGCTCTATCTTGGTTTCGTGATTGATATAAAGAAAACCACAGCCCTTGGGGCCATAGATTTTGTGAGCTGCCCCAACGATAAAATCTGCTTTGATTTCGCTCAGATCATGTACGTACTTGCCCATGGCCTGCACAGTATCCGAATGAAAGTAGCCATTGTTGACTTTTACCATTTCGCCTATGACTTTGATGTCGTTCAAGTTTCCAATTTCATTATTGGCGTGCATAAGGCTGACAAAGGAAGGCGTATTTTGTAGCAAGGACTCCAAATGATTCATATCAATTCGACCTTCCGCATCTATGTCTACAAATTTTAAGTCAACCCCCTTTTCTTTGGCCAAATATTCTAAGGTATGTAGTACCGCATGGTGCTCCAATTTAGAAGTAATCGCCTTTTTTACACCGAGACTTTCTATTGAACTGCAAATGGCGGTATTATCTGCCTCAGTTCCACCAGAAGTAAAGAATATCTCAGCTGGTGAAGTGTTGAGCAAGTCAGCAATCTGCTTCCTGCATTTCTCAATAGTAGAACGAGCCTGTCTTCCATGAGAGTGAATAGAAGATGGATTGCCAAAGTTTTCCATGAAGTAGGGCTTCATCGCTTCGAAAACTTCGGGGTCCATAGGTGTGGTGGCAGAATTGTCTAGATATACCTTCATCAATTTTTTGGCTTTGGGCAAAATTGATCATTTTATCAGACAATAAGAATCATTGTTATTTTCTATTAAGATCAATTCTCGGTTTACATGTTTCCTTAATTGGGATTAACTTTATCTGACAAATCAAAATGGCAAAAATGAAATATAGCTGCGTTTGCATAGATGATGATAAAATGTTCAATGAAATTCTTGAACAATATATCAAGCGTCTAGACTTTCTTGAATTTATAGGAGCTTACAGCAATCCTATAGAGGGAGTCATGGCTATAGATAAATTGAAACCAGACATCTTATTTTTGGATGTCGATATGCCGGAGATAAGTGGATTTACAACAATCGACGCGTTAGAGCATAAACCAATTATTATTATGGTTTCTTCACATTACGAACATGAAAGAGAGTTGCTCAAAGCTGGTGCTACTAAATTTGTAACTAAGCCTATCATGAGTCCTGATCACTTAGCCAATATTGTAAAAAGCGCTCTTCAAGAAGAAAAGGCTTAAAATATCAAAAACTATGATCTCTTGCAGCGACATTAAGCCGGATGGCAATAGAGCTGAAGTTGGTGGTGGAAGATAACAGTGGGTCCGCACTGTCTCGGTTTCTATATATGTGTTTGACATCTATAAATAGGTTGTGCTTGAGCATATAGCTCGCCGTAAGGTCGATGTAGAGCTGATCATTTGAAACACCTTGACCAATCTCATTTCCGTATTCTAGTGTCCTTGTATTATAATCTTTCAATACATCTCCTCCATAGTTTTCATTTGCTGGATCTGTACCGTATTGACTCCAAATGAATTTACCACTCAGGAATAGTTTTGGTATCGGTTGATATCGACCAATGAAAACTATTTCATTGAAATTTGCCCCTAAAGGATGTGCTAGAGGTTGTCGATAATGCGCGTAATTGGTGAAAATGGATTCATGAGAATAAGTGAAAGGTCTGGAAACATTATATTCTAATTGGAGATCCAGATTGTTAACTCCAAAAGCATTATAGTATTTGCTTCCAAGTTGTACAGAAAATTTGTTTCCCCACCAGCTATTGCCAGCTTTCAACTCACTGATCACCATTTCATCCAATAGACCTTGGCCATAGAATTGTACACCTTTTGCGATATTCCATTTCCAGTCCATACCAAACAATGCGTTGTCTGGGCTTCCAGTAAATTGCTCAATGGATCGGTAGAAAATAATAGGATTTAAATAGTTCCACTCAAATGCCGAGCCTGTACTATCTCCTCTATTAAATATGATGGCTTCGAAAATGCCCACGTTGAAATTATCAGTGATGTTGATACTCAGATGATGAGAAGTCAAAAACTTCTTAGGAAACTGTTTGGTTCCATTTGAGCCAAAAGAACTGAATGGGGCATCCGCTACCATTTCAGTGAACAAGTTAGTGTATTGTATCCGCCATACTTTTGTTTGAATTTTTAGGAAAGTGCTAGGTGCACTAAAGTCAGACAGTAGTAACGAACGATAACCATTTCCCACGAAATTTTTATCAAACCCAAATTGGAATCCGATATGCTTTGTTGCGTTGAAAGTGAAATAACCACGAGCCGTGAAGAAATCCACTCCATTTTCTTTGTATTTTTTCCAAAAAGCTTCATTAGGGACTACACCCCTGTCAGCGGTATAATCTTGCACATACTTTGGGAATACTGCTTGTGTCTCTTCGATTGTTGAATAAAAACCGACCTTGTCATCTATCGACCCTCTGATCTGCGCACCACGTGTGTTCATATAAGGTGTTGACTTACTATTTGTGTCTCTACCGGCACTTAAATACAATATAGGGTTTACTCTTAGTTTAAAATCTTTGGTGTTGACATGCAGAAAGTCAGCTTTTGATCTATAGATTTTCTTTAAGAATGGTTTTTTGCTCTGCGCTGAATCTTCTCCCCAATATTCCCAGTGATCTGTTTTGATGAACTGGGCGTTGAATTGATCTTGCTTTGATGTCAAAAAGTTGGAAGAGTCTATAGTAGCGACAACATCTATAGCTCGATATGGCTTATAGCTGGTGTGTACACTTTCGCTAAAAGCTTTGTTGAGTACATCCGTGCGGTCTATCAGATGATAGTAGTCGGCATTCAAAGGCGCATATATGCTCTGGGCAGAGCTATGGGTAGCTGAGACTATCAGCGCTAAAAGCAATATAAATTTATTCATCGCACGTATTTGTGTCTCGCAATATTAGAAATATTTGACTAATCGCGATCAGATTTTCGATGAGTAAGGTGTATTGTGCTATCCGTGGTACTACGGACATAGATACACCTTTGAGTAGGTATTTCAGTTCTTCCTTTTGATGGGCAGTTTTGTGTAAACAAAAGTATCGGTTATGAAACAAGGATTTTATTTGTTGGCAATCATTGGCGTCGTAAGTCTGCTACCAGCTCAAGCACAAAACTGCAAAGGCTTGGAGGACTGCTTAGCCAAAGCAAATGAACTACCCAATAATCAATCTGGCAATGAAAAAGCCATTGAATACCTTACTAAAGCCATAAAGTACGCCAAGAAGGATCCCGAAGCGCAAGCTAAGGCCTATCACAAACGCGGAAGAAGAACCTACAGGATAGCCAATAATGAAAAATTGACCAAGGCGGCACAACAAGATTTCGAAAAGACACTACAAATCACGCCTGACTATTACTGGCCCAAATACTATCTGATCTATCTGGCGATGTACAAACAAAAGGACCTGCCCAGGGCGAAGATGCTACTGGATCAGTTCCTGAGCGCTGAGCCTCAAAATGCTCACCTTTATTATTTACAAGGAAGATATGAACTGAGAAAAGGAAATTTGGACAAAGAACTGTCAAGTTATGTTCGCTTCCAAGAATTGATGCTGTCAGGAGAAAACACTAATGATCAGGTGGGTGACGTTGATTTGGCTTGGGCTGAAGAAGCATATATAGATGCGTACATGAAGAAGCAGGGGTTGAAGGTTTATGATCAGAAGGCATTGAGTATCTTAAAAGAAGGAAATCAAATAGCTGATAGGCATTCGTTGATTTCAGGGAAACTGGCCATGGCGTACTTCGATCAGGAGCAGTATTATTCGGCCCTTGACGAAGCCGAAATTGCCTATGGCAGAAACAAAAAAAATGCAGATGCACTTTTCGTTTTGGGGTACGACGATTGGTTCAATTTTGATCATAAAAGTGCCCGAAAGAAAATCGACCTCGCTTTTGAATATGGAGAAAATCCTCATCCCGCCTGGTATTTTTATGGCAATGCCGCGAGGTATAAATATTACTACAACACGGCCAGCGATGAGTGGAAATATCAGCACGAGGCTATGACGCAGGGATTCGAAAAATTTATCTCCATGGCCTCTGGTACACGCTACGAAAAACTCATACCAGAAGCCCAAGATTATCTGGCCAAAATCGAGGAATATTCGCAAGCCGAAGCCAGAAGAGTGGGCAAGCTGATTGCGAATGACTTTGAAGAATTCAAAATCAATTTTTCTCAAATGCCCAATGGCTATGTGCTCGACTATAACACTTTGCAGGGTAGGAATGTGTCCAATTTGAAAATGACCAGAAGATATTTCCCTATGGGAGGCAGTAGCTATGCGGCTATTGGTTTGGTCGCCAAAGGGAAAGAAAAATACACCTTCCTGCTCATGAGTAGGGACGTGAGGAGCGCCTATTTGGAGCAGATTGATTTTATCCTGCTTACCACTGACAAATATGGCGTGGAAGTGGAAAGAAACTCCGTGGCCTACACACAAAAAGATAACGGCAGCGTGTCGGTGAAAGGAATATTCAAGCTGAGCACTGATGGCACCTCCTATTTCTTTGATTGTAAAAACACGACGGTAGCCACCAATCAAGTAGAATCTTGGCAAGTACAAGGCAACTGTGATGAATAATAAAGTGATGAAAAAAATTCTGGTAATTATTTCGATTTGTGCGCTGGGAGACCGTTTGGCGGCTCAGGATTTTATGCAGTCTTTTCAGGCCACTGTCCAGGCTTACGAATCCCACGATCCATCTGGCGTAGTCAAAAATGCCAACCAGCTGATTTTACAACAGCCCGAAAATTATGCAGGATATCTGTTTAAGGCGCTCGGGAAGTTAGGTCAAAAGGATCAGGCGACTGCTCGCCAATTGGCGGCCGAGGCCTTGGCCTTGTCGCCCGTAGATCAAGCCAATTATGCCACGCAGGCATATTTGGCTTTTTTGGATCAGGACATGACTCAGGCCAAAAAATATTTACACTTTGCCTTTCAAGTGAAAACTTCCCCAGGCCTGATCAACGATGTGCAGAAAGACATTACCTATCTGGCGCAGTTTTGGTCTATGGATTTTGCGCCACTACGCCAAGCGGCCAGCACCATAGATGCCCAATATCCCGATTCTCCTTACTGGATGCAACAAATGATGCTGTGTCAACAGGCCTGGGCACAAAACAGCACGTGTACGGATGAACAAGAGGTATTGGCCTATTTTCAATCGCTGTCACCTCGCAATGATCAGATCAAACCATTTTTAACATTTTTTAAAGGGCAAATGGCTTTTCAACTGGGTCATCAGCAAAAGGCGGTTAAGTTTTTCAACCAATTTCTAAGCGACAGCGGAAGCGAATCCATGTCTTTTTTTCAGGCCAAGGCTCGTCAGACTATATCTGCTCAGTGGCATGAAAGTTTCTCATTTGAAAAAGCATATCTCGAGTCTGTAGATGGGATCAAACGCTTGGAGGGATTCGAGAGCCCCTTGTTTGTAAGGTGCGCGTTGTATAATTCTAAAGCGGCTGCGGCGTCTAGGCTGGGCCAGGAGCAGGAAGCACAGGCGGCATTGATGGCACTCGTGGACGAAGCCGAACGACTCCAATCAGACTTCTGGCTGGCACAAGGACTGGCGCGTGCGGGAGGCAAGCTGATGTATAGCGACGAGCCGGCCCTCGGTATCCAATATCTCGAACGTGCCTATGCGCTCACCAAAGCGCTAAATGATCAGGTACTCCTGAGCGAGATCATGGACAACTATGCCGTAGCGCTGTGGAAGAAAGGCAACACACAAGAGGCCGCCCGCGTACTACGCAATAGTTATCAGCAGAAAATCGACAACGGTGATGTACTAGGCGCTCAGCTCGTGGCCAACAATCTGGGCTACATGTATCTGAACGCCAAGGTATATACCAGTGCCGCCGAAATGTTTTCGAAAGCCGTGGATCTGACCGAAAAGCACAGACTCGACTTGACCGAGCAGCAACAGCTCATTATGATGTCTGAGCATTCGAGTAGCTATACCGGATTGATCATGAGCTATCAGGGGCTTAATGACGTGGGGGGCGTTTTTGAGGCACAGGACATGAATAGGAGCCGGATTCTTCGAGAAAAATTCAGCCATTATTCTCAACAGATTACCCTAAGCGAAACCAAAAAGCTGCTTCAGTCGGACGAAGTGCTGCTCTACTATTCGCTACTCTCGCCCGGCGAGATGGTGGTGACCGTGGTCACCAAGGATCAGGCCCAGCTGCGTTACAACTTTCCTATACAGCAATGGCTTGTAACCCAAAAAGAATTCATCAATAGAATCAACAAAGTGCCTTCGCAAATCAACGGGAAGACTTTGGCCTGGGACGAAGAAATAGTGGATGGCCAGATCAAGAAAATAAAACATAAGGAGGCGGCCTTTACGGCCAAAGACTTTGATACGTTTACCTCTTACTCAAGAAGACTTTTACAGTCTTATAGCGATGCGCATACTGATCTGAGAAATCAGTTTCTAAAGATGTGGTATCAGTTTCTGATCGAGCCTGTAGAAGATTTGATTGCTGATAAGAAAACACTAATTATTAGCGGCGAAGGCGTACTCAACTATTTGCCCTTTGAAGCATTCTTGAATGATCAAAATCAGTATCTGCTTCAGCGATTTGATGTGCGCTATGTGCCTTCTGCCACGGTTTGGGGTATGATCAATCAGCGGCATTATCCGCTCGATAGAAAAGATTTGTTGGCTATGGGGGGTGCTACTTATCAATCGCCAGGTGGTGGCGGAGGAGGTGCCCGAAGCATGGAGATGATCTTGGATTTGAAAAAAGACATTAAGACTAAAATCCAATATGGAAACAACCTCAAGACTGAACTCTCGGCTTTGGGGTTTGGGGGGGCTAATTATCTACCAGGCACACTGGAGGAAGTAAATAACCTGAAGGCGATAGTACCAAATGCTCGCCTATTGATCGATCAGCAGATGAGAGAATCCAACATCAAAGCGCTGGACAAGCAGGGCGAATTGGCACGATATAAGTGGCTGCATATTGCTACGCATGGTTTTGCACTGGATTTGGTGCCCGATGTTTCTGGTGTGATGATGACTCAGCCTACTGGTGGCGATGGCAACGAAGATACTTATCTATTGGCTCATGAGTTGGCCCAACTGGACATCAAAGCTGACCTAGTAGTGCTAAGTGCCTGCGAAACCGCGCTCGGCAAAGTGTACAATGGTGAAGGAGTGAATGGCCTCAACGCTGCCCTACTAACGGCTGGTGCCAACAATTCACTACTAAGTCTTTGGCCAGTGAGCGATGCCGGTACCATGCTGCTGATGACAGAGCTGTATCAGAACCTAGACCAGGGACAGTCGGTAGAAGATGCACTCAACAATGCCAAACGCTACATGCTCTCAGGTCAGGCGGGAGCACAGTTTGCCCTTCCAGTCATTTGGGCACCATTTGTATTGAATGGGAAATAATTGAACGATCAGCCGCGCTGATTTCTGTTTATTCGGTTGATGACAGTACGACCTTCTGATTGGGATATTAAATTTGATTTGCCACCAACCATTCAACTAAGCTCCCGAGTTATAATTCATTAGCACCAGCTTAAACATACATGTTTCGAGCGATAGTAGATGTTCTAGTGCTGTTCTATTAGATAATGGCACCATTTCTTTTAGAGAAGTTAATTACTAATTTGTAACGTGAGCCCTGCTAGCTTGAAAGCTAAAAAAACTACAATTCACTTAGTAATCAAAAAATGGATCGCTCGGGGCTTCGGCTTTAGTTACCTTGATTTCAAAAACCATATTGGGAACACGCTTGGCTTCATGAATTTCTACTTGATCTCCTTTTCGAGCCACGTAATACTGATGCTGCCATACGTGTCTGCGTTTTTTGCCAAAGTACCAGATGTAGGTATCGTAGCTTTTGTAGCGTCGGATGATTTTCTTGTCTGTGAGCAGGGCGGAGGTCACTTTTTTCTCATTGTCCTTCAGGTCCCTTCGAATGCATCTGATCAGATAGACCATGTAGCCTTCGAAACCCAGCACTAAGAGGACGATGAACCATACACTGCCATTGGATAGACTAGCCATGAAAGCGATGAGTCCGGCGATCAAAATAGCAAAAACTGGGACCACATATAGCCCCAGTTTGATTTTACTTCTTTCTATTTTGTTCAGCGTTGGATAGGTGATTTGTAGGTGTGCCTTTTGGCCTGACATAAGTCTAGATTCTACTTTCGATATCAGGGACTACCTGTTTTACCAAATCTACACAATCTGAATTGCCATATTCTTTGGCCAGCTGGTAGGCTGTTTTGAATTTTTCTAAATACTCACTTTCAGGCCGTTCAGCTGCATAGAGCGCCACGCCAGCAAACCAGTAGTATTCTGCGTGATATTTCATGTCTCTGTAGGTCAAAACGCCTTCTGGTAAATCTGCATTGGCATTGATGGCTTCGCGAGCCAGATCTTCGAGCATGTTGTATTGTGATTGGTCGAAATAATACCACAGCAGCGTACGCCTAACGAGCGCCTCGTCGCTTCTGTTTTGAGCAGCCATTCTTCCCAAGTACCTGTTCACATGGCGTTCGAGCTTGTCCATGGTGCTTACTTTCAAAAATGTGGTAATGCACACTTTGTATAGTTGTGCTTCGTCCATACGACTCTCAAAGCAGTGAGCCACTAGCCTTTCGAGGATTTGGTCGTACTTATTGCCTTCATTTACTGCATCCAACATTTGGATCAGGAATGCCAAAGTGGCGACTTTCACGTTTTGCTGTGTCATTTCCTCAAAGGAGGATTCAAACGGTGTGTTGCTGATGGTAAGGTTCTCCCAGTCGATCGTAAATCTTTTGGTCAACTGATCAAATCCTTGCTGCATTTGAGCGAGTGAGCCTCGTGCGTCGTCGGCTTCATTGAGCAAAAACTGTGCGTAGATGTAGTGATAAAATGGATCTGCTTGCGCTAAAGGCAGCCCTTTTTCGAACCAGTTTTTCCTTTCCTCAGTAGAGGAAGCCTGCCCTGCCATGATGGAGTAAAATCTCGCATAGCCCAAATCAGTTGCTTTTTTAGCTATAGCCAAACCTTCCTCTTGGCTTTTGTTTTGATAGGTGTACACGGCCAGATCTGTATAGATCTCCCCTTTTTTGAGATCGCTTATGTTCGCGTCGTTCTTCACTTCATCGATGGCTTCTTGCACCAGGTTGATGTTTTGCTCTCTTTCGGATGCAGACATGGCCAGCCATTGGCTGTGTTTTTCGATTCCGCTTTGTGCCCATGTCATGTGGGATAAGCCTATGACTATTATCAAATAAAATAGTTTTTTCATGGTTTCTTGATTTATGTTTTTGGCCTGTTTAAGCCTTTCAATATTTAGTATGTAATTGTTCTTTTGATCTGAACCGGCTGGCCACCTTCTTCTGTCAAGACGGCTTCTACCCAGTTGCCATGGTCATCGGTCTTGGTGACGGTCTGACGTTTTTTGGCTTGTTCTATGTGCTGGATGATGGTGTTTTCGTTAGCTATCAAGTGATCCAACAGGCCGTCTGTCAATGATCTGTTTATTAGACCAGTTTTGTTGTCCACATCCGTGGCGTATAGTTCCTTGCCACTAGCAGGGTCAATCAGTGCGATGGAGTAGTCATTGATCACGATATGAGCCGAAATACTCTTGTTCCAGACATAGGTGATGCCAACTGTAGAAATATCATTGAATGGATCACTCATAGAGCCCGTGACAGGCACATTTTGCGGGGCAACTTGCCAGGCGAGGTAGTTTCCTTTTCTGGCGAAAGCCAAGGCCTTTTTGACAATAAAGGAGGCTGCGTTTTTTGATAGATAGTCCTTTTTGTTTTTCGCAAGACGGTCAGGGTTGAAATCCAAATCATCCCAATATTCACTTTGCGAACCGTAGTACGAATTCCACCAATCATCAGGCAAATCGCTACTTCCGCCAGCTGATTTTTCGACCACCAAATATTTGGTCACATCAAAAACCTTTTGATAATACATCCCTGGTTTTTCAGGGATCGCAGTGCCCATGATTTGTATTGGACGACCATTAGGCTGTGCAGCGTATACAAAATCCAGTGGATCGATGAAATCTTGAGACATGTTGAAGAATTTGGCTTCCATGTTAATGTCTTCATTGACCTCTGCGAACATGGGCATATCGGTGCCTTCGTCATAGTATGGATCTGGCAGCCCAACCTGACGGATATAATTGTATCCATTGGATGACTGTTTGATTTCTATGAATGTCTTCGAATCTGTTGATTCCTGATCATCGGCCTCTTTAATGGCAGATTGATACTCGAGGTAGTAGTTGGTCAAAGAACCAGATGCATACATCATAGACTGGGTATAATAGGAAGATCTTTTGAACTGGTTGTAAGCTGGTCCAGAGATGTAGTTCTTATCATAAGTTTCAGAGCAAGTATAGTTGTACTTGTCTTTGAAAGTCCATTCTGTTTTCTTCTGGAATTTGTCTACGTCATTGTAGCTGTCTGGCTGCGCATCATAAGTCTTGGTGATGAGGACTTTCTTAGGCGCATCCTTGAGAACGGGTTTGATGGGGAACTTGACCTGTTGTGCATGAGTAGTAGTCAAAAATGCAAGCCCGAGTATTAAACTAAAGATATGTTTGTGCATAGTAGTACTAACCTTGATTGATGATTCAAAGCTAGCATTGGGCGTGATCGATGTAAATACCGATCTACTCGTGAATTGTTATCCGTACTGGCACGTATAAGATTTGTTTTCTAAATCAAATTGTTGGCATAGGCAAACTTGATCAAGCCTACAAGTGAGGAGGTTTGTGTCTTTCTGAAAATATTTTTTCGATGGGTTTCCACGGTGCGCTCGCTGATAAATAAGGCCTCGGCTATCATTTTGTTGGAGTATTCCTGGGCGATTAGTTTCAGCACCTCCCTTTCCCTATCCGTGAGCAATTTGATATCATCTGGCTGATGCAAATGATTGATCAGCATTTGGTTGATTTCGTCGCTCATGTATTTTTTGCCTTGCGCCACGGCTGATATGGCTTGTGTCAAGTCTGTATGAGAATCTCTTTTCAGCACATAGCCATCTACGCCTTCTTTGAGTATTTCTTTGACCAGGTGTGCTTCGTCATGCATACTCAGCATAATGACTTTCATGTCGGGTTTTACCTTTTTTAGTCGATGCAAGAGTGTCAGTCCATCTCCATCAGGCAAGTTATAATCAGAAATGAGCAGATCGACCTCTATAGCCAATATTTGATCTAAAGCTTCTTGCATAGTCACAGCACTGCCAACCAGCTCACAATCCTCTTTTTCGCGAACCAGGTTGGCGACGCCGTCTAGCATCATTTGATGGTCGTCCACTAAAAATACTCTCATTTTGTATTTTGTTTTTTGAATAGTGGACTTAAAATAAGACGAAAACCTCATTTTGTAAAACTAAAGGTCGCCTACTTCTCAATCCATGCCGGTATATCAGTAAATATGTCTCCGTGCTAGCCCTGAGGAACAGGCACATTGGCCAATATGGGTACATTCATAAACAGGGTGGTTCCCTGCATTTCAGGCCTCGAATCGATTTCTATTTCTCCTTCGATCAGCCTGGCCCTAGATTGCATATTTCGCCATCCATTGCCTTTGCTATTTGTTAATTCGGAGGTGTCAAATCCCTGGCCGTTGTCTTCTATGGTCAGGGTAAGTTCGGTTTGGTCTTTGGTGAGTTGTATCGTAATGCGGTCTGCCGATCCATACTTCATAATGTTGTTGGTCCATTCTTGCACGATTCTGTAGAGGGCGGTTTCTTGCAATTCTTCTAGTCTGTCCTCCATCCCAAACTCATGCACATCGACCGTTATTTTTCCGGCGATATTGAGTCTGCTAGCAAATTCTCTGATGGCTGATATTAGGCCTTGCTCTACCAGTGTTTGAGGCATCAGATCGAAACAAATGCCCCGAAGTTCGTCGTACATCTCGTCGAGCATAGATTTGGTTTGCTCATAGACCTCGTTTCTTTTTTCTAGTTCCGAGCTGTTGATTTTAGCCACATTCATTTTTAAAATCGATATCACCTGTCCGAATCCATCGTGGAGGTCTTTGGCAAACCTTTTTCGCTCTTGCTCTTGAGAGTGGATGACTGAATGCAGTTTTTCCTCGCTAAAGGTAAGCGCTTGCTCCTGCAGCTGTATCTGTTGGTTTTTCCTTTGTTTGTAGATTAACATATAGCCACCCAGCACCAAAAGCGTTAGCCCAATGGTCATCACCCCAATGGTCAATTTTCTGTTTTGTAATACTGCCGTTTGCTCACGAATTTCCAAGTCTTGGAGCTTGAGCTGCCGATCCTTAGATTCTGTTTCGTACTTGGTTCGCATTTCGGTGATGTTGCGCTGATTGGCCTCGTTGAGTACCGAGTCGTTGAGCACGAGATATCGCTCCAGGTTTTCATAGGCCAATCCCGACTGTCCCGTTTGGTGCTGGATTTCGGACAACACTTTGAGTGCTTCCTTTTCGGCGTTTAAATTATTAGTTTGCTGTGCATGAGCAATACTTTTTTGCAAAAGGGGCTTGGCTTTTGTCCATTGGGCAGTGGCTTGATAGCTACGTGCCAGATAGTAGTAAATATCTGCTACAAGGAAGGTTTTGTCCTTTTCTTCGTATAGTGATTTGGCTCGTTCAAAATGCTCAATGGCTTCATGAAAGTTTTCATTTTTGTAATAGGCCAGTCCCAGCGTTTGATAAGTATAGCCAGGGTTTATTAGTTTAAAGGTTTCTCCTAGATTCAGCACTTGCTTGGCGCAATATATGGTAGAGTCGGGTTGCTCCAATATCTCATAGGTGGCACCCATGTTATTGAGTGCTACCACTATTTCTGCGGTGTCTCCTCTGAGTGTATTGTTGGTGTAGTTGGTTTTGAAATATTGTAAAGCTTCTTTGTATTCTTTTTTATAATAGTGAAAAGAACCAAGCAGATTATTGACATGATTGATGCCCTTGTCATCTTGAATGAGTTCAAAAATACTTCGTGCTTCTAGCGCATAGGTTATGCCGTCTTCAAATTGGTACAAGCTCGAATAAGCGCCTGCGATGTTAATCAAGCATTTGGCAGCTTCGAGCGAATCCCTCATTTGACGATTGAGTTGAAGCCCCTCCTGGAAGTAGGCCAAACTACTGTCGTACAAGGTGCGTGCATAAAACGACATACCTCTAAATTTGGCCGCAGCTGCCTTTTGTTTTTGGTAAGGACTCCCTTGCAGAAGTTGGTAGATAGAATCGGTATAATGATCGAATAGCTCAGTATTACTGTATTGCTTGTTCATATACACCATGAACGAATCCAGCTTGGCCGTATCCAAGGTCTGTGCAGATGTGGGAGGATTAAATGGCTGAATAAGTAAGAGAGGGATAAGCAAGTGCCTCATGGAATAATTTTCAGATAATCGTGGCCGTATAACTTGTTTTGGGTCTGTTTTGTAAGTAATATATTTATTGCTAATTTTGCAATCCTTTTCGTTAATAGGCGAAAATTTTAACAGAAAAGCACTATGGCAAAAACCATGGCGCACAAATGATAAAAACATGAAAAAAGATATTCATCCAGAATACAAAGAAGTAGTTTTTTGGGACACTTCAAGTGATTTTAAATTCATCACCAAGTCTACTATGGGCTCTGATGAAACAATCAAATGGGAAGATGGCAATGAGTACCCAGTCGTAAAGATTGAAGTTAGTTCTGCCTCACACCCATTCTACACTGGTAAGAAACTATTTGTGGATACTGCCGGTAGAGTTGAGAAATTCAACAAAAGATACAAGAAAAAATAATTTCCCCTTTCGGGTAAAAAGATTGAAGTCTTCAGGATATTTGTTCCTGAAGACTTTTTTATTTCTAGCCCATGAACATCGCCTTAGCAGACCTATCCGAGCATAGGACTAAGCTATTCCCATTTACACTTACGCGTCCAGTTGCGGATTTACGTGTCGGTATCTTAACGATCCGTGAAAAGTGGGAAAAGCATTTTGATCAATCCGTAACATTTCTGGCTGTCACAGAACTGACGGGGAAGTACCCAAAGCCGTCAGAAGAAATTCAGTTGATTATTAATGGAGCGGTTTGCCCAGATTTAGTTTTGATGGATGCTATTCGTTCACTCAAGAAAAACGAACTTCTAAAAAACGGCGATATATTCATAGCAGCAAAAGGTTCTTTTGACCCTATTGACCCTGCAATCAACGTGAAAGGGTATCATCCAGTGGAGTACCAAAAGTCTTTCACCGTAATTAATAGAAGTTGGGATCTTTTCTCAAGTAATAAGGAACAATTGAGAAATGATTTTGAATTGCTGACCAAAGGAAGAGCATCTCAAAAAATAAACGATAAGCATACCATTGTGTATGGTGATCAGGTGTTCTTAGAAGAAGGGGTAGATATAAAGGCAGCAGTTCTGAATGCGGAGGAGGGGCCGATCTATTTGGCTAAAAATAGTATTGTACAAGAAGGAGCTACTATCAGAGGGCCATTTGGCCTGGGTGAAAACTCCAGAATAAACATGAACGCCAAGATTCGAGAAGGGGTAACTATTGGGCCCAATTGTAAGATTGGTGGAGAAGTGTCAAATTCTATTGTTTATGGCAACTCCAATAAGGCCCATGATGGCTATCTGGGCAATGCAGTAGTTGGCGAATGGTGTAACCTCGGTGCAGACACGAATAATTCCAACCTCAAAAACAACTATGAAGAGGTAAAGGCCTATGATTTTGAAACTAATGCATTGATGAAAACGGGTCTTCAATTTTGCGGTCTGTTTATAGGAGATCATTCAAAGACAGCCATTAATACTGCGCTGAATACCGGCACTACCATTGGGGTTTGTTCGAATGTATTTGGAAGTGGATTTCCGCCAACTTATGTTCCTTCGTTTTCGTGGGGTGGAGGAGAGAAATTGGTGACTCACAAATTTGAAAAAGCGATAGAAACAGCTAGAAAAGTTTGGGCACGAAAGAATATCAAAGAGACCAACGAGGACGAAAAGATATTAAAAACTATCTTTGACCGCTCGACCAAAAAATAGTCATGAGATTTGCAGATATTCCCGGACTTAGCGAAGCCAAACAGCAATTGATACATGCTATCAAAGGTAACCATGTGGCGCATGCCCAGCTCTTTTATGGGCAAGAAGGTTCGGCGAATTTGGCTTTAGCCTTGGCCTATGCGACGTACATAAATTGCAAAAATCCTTCTGACAATGATTCCTGTGGAACATGTGAATCGTGCACTAAAATGGACAAGCTGGTTCATCCTGATTTGCAATTTGTATTTCCGGTGAGTTCTACCAAGAGCGTCACAGGAAAAAACGTTGTCAGTTCAAGTTACCTCAAAGAATGGCGGGCTTTTTTGAGTGCCAATAAGTATGGAAGTCTGGTGGATTGGAGCGAGCACTATGGTGCAGAAAACAAGCAGGCCAATATCTCCAAAGAAGAAAGTAGAAATATTATTAAGTCCTTAACTCTAAAGTCATTTGAGGCGGAGTATAAGGTCATGATCATCTGGTTGCCTGAGTACATGAATGTGTCTGCAGCCAACGGGATTCTTAAAATTTTGGAAGAACCTGCTGAAAAGACACTATTTCTATTGGTCACTTGTGAATATGAAAGACTACTCACTACAATTCTTTCAAGATGCCAATTGTTTAAGGTACCTTCTTTTAGTGACGATGAGTTGGAGCAGTATCTGATTGAGAAGAAAGGAGTAGAAGCAGGAAAGGCAAAGAAAATTGCTGCATTGGCAGAGGGAAGCTTACAAGCAGCAGTAGAAAACATTGATAGTACAGAAGACGATGCACATGTCATGTTTCGGGATTGGATGCGTCAGTGTTGGGTGAAAGATTTCACTTCATTGAATAGTACGAATGATTCTTTCAATAAGCTAAGCAAAACAGCCCAGAAGCTTTTTCTACAATACGCACTGAATATGATGCGACAGGCAGTCGTGTCTGAGTATTTGGTAGATGAAAAGGAAAAACTGAACGATTCGGAAAAAGATTTTGCCGTAAAATTTGGCAAAGCCCTTACGACCCAAAAACTTGAGAAAATTAGTGAAGAATTTAGCAAAGCGCATTATCACCTGGAGCGCAACGCTAATGTGAAAATATTATTTTTGGACCTGTCGCTTACAGTCGGCAGAATCATGACAGCAGCATGAAAATAAAGATCGGAACGAGGGGAAGTAAGTTGGCTTTGTGGCAGGCCTATCATGTCCAGGACTTGCTGAAGAAGCAAGGCGTAGATTCAGAGATTATTACTATAGAAACTAAAGGTGATAAAATTCTGGATGTCACCATAGCTAAAATCGGAAGTAAAGGCGTATTCACTGAGGAGATTGAAGAACAACTCAGAGATGGTCGAATAGACATTGCCGTTCATAGTGCGAAGGACATGCAGTCTACATTACCGGACGGGTTTGAACTGATAGCTTTTGGCGAACGCGAAAAATCGCACGATGTCCTGGTCAGTCACAAATCCATCGACTTGGAGCAAAAAGACTTGGTACTTGGAACTTCTTCTACTCGAAGATTGGCCTTCCTGCAAAAATTTTATCCTCACGTCAAAACAGTGCCTGTACGCGGCAATCTTCAGACGAGGGTTCAGAAGATGAAGGACGGGGCATGTGATGCACTGTGGCTGGCTTATGCTGGCGCACATCGTATGGAGTTCGACGAAATGATTGTGCATGAATTTGACCCAGAGAAGTTCGTTCCTGCTGTTGGACAAGGCAGTATAGCCATAGAAGTGAATGAATCATTAGATCAAGAGAAAAAGGATATCGTTCGTCAAGCAGTGAATCACGAACCAAGTGAGAAATGCTTGATAGCCGAGCGATCTTTTCTAAAAAAAATGGACGGGGGCTGTAGTATCCCTGTATTTGGTCTTGCGACAATTCAAGATAACGTGCTCACGCTTTCCGGTGGTATTATCAGTTTGGACGGAAAAACTACAGTAGAAAAATCTTGCTGTTCCACCACTAATGCTGCACTAAAAGTAGGAGAGACACTGGGAGAGTATATTTTAGAAAACGGCGGTCAAGAGATTTTAAACGATATTAGAAAACATCAAGCGGAATAAAATGATTTTAAAAAGACACTTAATATTTGTGCTTACGATTGCCATGGTTCTAGGTGCATGCGCTCAGGATCAACCGGCTTTTACTGTCAAGAAATACACAAAAACGGAAGGCAAGAAGGACTTTTTAGTAACCATTCATACGTCCCTCGGTGATATGAAAGCTGTGCTTTATGACGAAACACCTTTGCATAGAGACAATTTTCTGAAGTTGATCAGAGAAGGTGCATACGATAGTACTACCTGGCATCGCGTGATCAAAGAATTTATGATTCAGGGAGGAGGAATCGATATGAAGCCGAATGCTCCTAAGAAGACCGACAGAATTCCTGCAGAGTTTGATTCCAGATTGTTTCATGTAAAAGGCGCTTTAGCAGCTGCCCGACAAGGGGATAGAGTAAATCCAGAAAAAGCATCGAGTTGGTGCCAGTTCTACATTGTGCAGGGCAAAAAATGGACGAAGAATGAGCTGACGCTAGATCAGCAAAAACTGAATGCTGGAATAGGAAAGATGTTACAAAACGATAAGCATCTTGCGCTACGAGAAGAACTCATTGCCCTACAAGAGAAAAGAGACTTTGATGGCATGAACAAACTGGTCATGAGCAAAGCTTCGTTGGTGGAGTCGGAGCTGGGTTTATCTGTAAGGAAAGATATTAGCCAAGACCGAATAGATGCTTACACCAAGATCGGCGGTGCTCCACATTTAGACGATACCTACACAGTTTTTGGTCAGGTGGTAGAGGGTTTTGATGTGATCGATAAAATTGCTGAAACCAAGACGATTCGCGAAAAACCTATTGAGAACCTTTACTTAACGATAGAGGTAGAAGAAGTGCCAAAGAAGAAGCTTAGCAAGTGGTACGGCATTAATTATCCTGAAAAGTAAGTTGGATTATATGAGTGATTCCGGGCAGCTGCTGTATAGTGGCTACTGAGGCAAATTCATCAATAATACATTTTGTTTAACAAAAAATTCTCTATTTTGCGGGGCTAACCCAAAAAATTGATAGGCTGTGCCCATCCTAGGAGAACAAAAACTGGTAAAAAAACTAAAGGGAGGTTGTCACCAATCCTTTACTACACTCTTCCATTTGTATGCTAAAAAGCTGTATAACTTTTCATACAAATACACCCAGTCGCATGCCGAATCTGAAGAAATCGTACAAGAAGTTTTTTTGAAAATATGGAATAAACGAGATACGATAAACCCGAAACTTTCGTTCAATGCTTTTTTGATCACTATTGCAAAAAATCATATTTTCAATAGAATAAAAAAAGAAGCCAGCCGAAAACAATATCGTAATCAAATCGAACATTCTGAGCTTATAACTAATGAAACGGAGAGCAAGGTCATTTTTGCAGATTTAGAACAAATAGCTAAAAGTAAGATAGAAGACTTGCCACCGAAGAGAAAACAAATTTTTCTATTGAGAAGAGATTCAGGTATGACTGTAAAGGAGATTGCGCAAAAGTTAGGAATTGCTGAAAGCACAGTAGAAAATCAAATGAATAAGGCCATCAAATCCTTAAAAACCAACCTTTCAAAATTTTCATAAAAAATTGAATACAGAATAGGTGCTGTTGAGGGCTTGTCTGTATTAAATATGTAAACTATCAAGCGATTGGATTTTTTAAACAAGTATCGAGCTTTTAAAGCGGGCCAACTATCTCAGGAAGAAGCTGAGGAGTTTGTGGCATGGATGAATTCTAAAGAAGGGGAAGAAAAAATTTTGGGAGATATTGAAAATGATTGGAATTATCTGGATGCTAAAGAGGCTACAGATGAGACCAGGCTAGAGTCGATACTTACTGAAATTAAAGCTGAAACTGGAGAAGAAAGGGCTCAGGAATCTAGGAGCCATTTCTTTACAAAATTAGCGGCAGCTATTGCTCTTCTTGTTGTTTTTGCAGGATTGACCTATTTGATTTTCCCCGAATTGCAAACCCTAAACCAACCTCAACGAATTGTGAAAATCAATCCAAGTGGCCAGAAGTCAACTCATTTTCTGCCAGATGGAAGTAAAGTTTATTTGAATGCTGAAAGCTCCATTAGTTATGTTCGAGAATTCAAAGGGAGCAAGCGAATTATTGATTTGAAAGGTGAGGCGTATTTCGAAGTGACAAAAAATCCGGAAAAACCATTTGTGGTTAATTCCAAAGGACTGTCGACCACTGCAATTGGTACAGCTTTTAATGTTCGTGCTTACGCTAATGAGAAGGAGCTTGGTGTTGCACTCGCTGAAGGAAAAGTCAAAGTGACCTCAACAGGATTAGAAAAGGAATTTTTTCTGTCTCCAGGGGAGCAACTCCACTATTCTTCAGAATCGAAAAGTATTTCAAAATCAACCTTTGACTCCGATGAAATAGTAGGGTGGAAAAACGGCCTAATCAAGTTTCAGGATGCAAATTATCAGGAAGTGAAAAGCAGACTGGAACGATGGTTTGGCGTTAACATTGTGAGTAATGTAAATCCCTCAAAAGAATGGAAGTATACTGGGTCATTTGAAAATCAGTCCCTTGAGATGATTTTAGAAGGAATGAAGCTAACCAAAAACTTTGATTATAGAATGGAGCAAAAAAAGGTAGAAATCATGTTCAAGTAAAACCCAGCCTATGATAAAAACCTTTACTAGAATTGTCTTTCTTGGTTTGGTATTTTCTTACTCTGTATTTGGCGCACCTGGCGATGGAAGCAAGTACGATAATATCAAAAAGACCAAAGTCAGTATAATTCTGAAGGAGGTTTCTATTGAGCAAGCATTCCAACTCATTGAAAAAAGCACTGATTTTCGGTTTGCTTTTGATCAGAGAGATATCGACCCCGATGTAAAAATTAGCAACCTCGAGAAAAACATACCACTTTCGGAGCTTCTCCTGAAGATTTCCGAAAAAAGTCAGCTCAAATTCAAGCAAATCAACAATACAATCAATGTCTACAAAAATTCAAATCATGGAGCTGTTCCAAGTGGAACATTGCGACATTTTAAGGTAGCAGGTCAAATTTTAAATGAAGAAGATGGTTCGCCACTTGCAGGAGTCTCCATTAGAGTCAGTGGTTCCAATATTGGTATCATTTCGGACATAGAGGGTGATTTTGAGTTGACCATTCCGGGTCAAACAGCCAAATTGTTAATATCATATGTTGGATTTGAGACCATCAAGGTCGATGTAGAACCTACCATGAATAAGCTGACCGTTGGGATGAAGACGGATCTTCAAAGTCTAAATGATGTTGTAGTAGTGGGTACCAGGTTTAACCCGAGATCGGTTTTAGATTCCCCAGTGCCCATTGACAACATTTCAGGTCAGGAATTAGAAGCCACAGGGCAACTTACTCTGGATCAAATGATCAACTTCAAGATGCAGTCCTTCAATGCCTCTCAACAGACAATCTCTGATGCGACGGCTCATTTCAACCCGGCAGATCTGAGAGGCTTGGGCCCATCGCGTACACTTGTCCTCATTAATGGCAAACGGAAGAATCCTAGCGCGTTGGTTTATATCAATGATACACCAGGTAAGGGTGAAGTGGGAGTTGACATGCAGAGTATTCCAATTGGAGCGGTGGAGCGTGTAGAAATTTTAAGGGATGGGGCTTCTGCGCAGTATGGTTCAGATGCTATTGCTGGAGTCATTAATATTATCTTAAAAGAAGATACAGAAGAGACAAGCATCAATGCTTTTTCCGGGATCACAACCCAAGGCGATGGTTTGCACTATGGGTTGAGTGCGAATACCGGTTTCGACTTGTTTGGTAAGGGCTTTTTGAATGTTACGACTTCTTTCAAAGAACAAGAATATACGAACAGAGCAGGCAAACCAGGCAAGGATGAGTTTTTGAATGATGAGAATTTTGAAGACTGGGTAGCTGACAATCCAGATTTAGGAATGATTGTTGGACAGCCTGATATGTCTACTTTTGATGTGTTTTACAATGCTGATATTCCTATAAACGACAACTCTAATCTTTATTCTTTTGGAGGAATAACATTGAGGAAAGGGACAAGTTTCGCGTTGTATAGAACGCCTTATTGGGAACCCGATCCAGACCATATATTTCATAAAGATGATGAGGTTTATAACGGATTTCATCCAACTTTCGAAACTGACATTAAGGACCATACCTTTGGATTAGGAGTCCGAAGTAAAATTCGGGATTGGGCTGTGGATATTAGTGCTGTTTCTGGAGCCAATACCGTTGCTTATCATATTGGTCAAACCATGAACCCTGCTTTGGGACGGCAAAGTCCTACACGTTTTGAAGCTGGCGGTTATGATTTTAAAAATTTTGTAAATAATATAGATTTATTCAAGCGAATGAATAACTGGAATATTGGATTTGGCTCTGAGTTTCGAACGGAAAGGTTTCAGGCATTTGCAGGTGAATCAGCATCTTATGCGGGAAATGGTTCTATTTCATTTCCAGGAATTAGACCGACAGATGAAGTTGATGAAAATCGGTACAATGTTGGGGTCTATACAGATCTAGAATATGACAATGAAGTATTCCTCATTGGAGGAGCTGCGAGATTTGAAAATTATGACGACTTTGGAAAGAATTTTACTTGGAAAATAAATTCTAGATTTAAGCCTTTTGGAGATTTGGTAGCATTGAGAGCATCAGCAAGTACAGGTTTTCGTGCGCCATCATTACATCAGATTTATCTTAGTAATGTGCAAACCTTGGTTTCAGATGGAACCATATCCAATCAAGGAACATTTAGCAATAATAGCCCTGTCATTCGAGAACTTGAAGTCCCAAATTTGACCGAAGAGAATTCACTAAATTTTTCTATTGGAGTAGCATTTCAACCTATTTCTAAATTGGATGTGACATTAGACTACTATGATATTCGTGTCAATAATCGGATATTATTTACAAATGAAATCGGCTCTGATGGAGACCCTAATACGTTGACTGCACTCGAAGATACGCTGAGTTCTTACCAGGTGACTAGTCTGAAATTTTTCATTAATGCCGCGGATACCAGAACAAGAGGTATTGATGGAGTAGCGACGCTTAGAGAAATTTTAGTTGGTCAAGGAATGTTGGATATCAGTTTGGCTGCCAACCTAAATTCAACTGCAATAGAAAGTGCTATTAGGACACCAAAACCGATAGCTGAAGCAGGTAATGAAATATTTAATAGGAAAGAGCAGGCCCGAATTATATCTGCTCGTCCAGCAAGTAAATTTCATTTGGGATTGGATTATAGATTAGGGAAGTTTTCTACTGGCCTTCAGTTTTCAAGATTTGGTGAAGTCATTTGGAGACATGCTGAGGATGAATCCAAAGATCAGATTTTTTCTGCAAAGATTGTTACTGATTTGAATGTGAATTATCGGCTAAGTAATTCAGCAACTTTTGGCCTTACAATAAATAATCTATTTAATGTTTATCCCGATGAAGTCGACCCAAAGGGTGATCCAATTACCAATTTAGGCGGGCGGTTTAAGTATGCTTGGGAGGTCAATCAATTTGGCTATTTAGGAACTACGATATCAGCCAGATTTAGCATAAAATTTCAATAAATACAGCATATTATATTTGCAAAAGCCAAAATGGCAAAATATAATTCTATTACTCAAGTATAGGATACCCTTATACTTATTTCTATTTTTTTCATCAATTCTACCTAAAAAGTCTATAAAAGACAATTCAGGCAGTTGACCCTCATAGAGTTAGTGGCTAGATATAGAGTGGTTGTTTTTCAATAGCTAACAGACGTTAGTTGGGAATTTTTTTAAACTCTAAAACCAAACTTTATGAAAAAAGTTTACTCTGCATTAACCATAATGTTAATGTTATCGGTTTCTGTTGCTTTTGCCCAAAAAACAGTTTCGGGTACAGTAACAGACGGTTCATCCGGCGAGCCACTCGTGGGGGTGAATGTAATAGTTAAGGGATCTGCCATAGGTGCATTGACCGACTTGGACGGGAATTACCGTCTTGAAGCAAGTGAAGGATCAATATTGATGTTTTCGTTTGTTGGATATAGTACAACAGAGGCTACGATTGGAACGGCCAGTACCATTGATGTATCACTTACTGAAGATGTGACTAGCCTTGATGAGGTGGTTGTAACGGGATTGGCTACTTCTGTAAAGCGGTCCAATTTGGCAAGTTCTGTGGCAACAGTATCTGCTAAAACTTTGACTGGAATTACAAATCAGTCTAATATGGATGGTGCGCTTTATGGTAAGTTTAAAGGCGCTGATATCCGTGCTAATTCTGGTGCTCCAGGAGGAGGTATATCTATGAGACTAAGAGGGGTAACTTCCATATTTGGAGATCAACAACCTCTGTTTATCGTGGATGGTGTGTACGTTGATAACTCGACAGTTTCGATGGGAAACAATATTGTAAGTGAAGCTGCTGGTGGTGGAAACCCATCTACCAACCAAGATGATGCAACAAACAGAATTGCTGATATTGATCCGGAGGATATTGAAAACATCGAGATTCTAAAAGGAGCATCTGCCGCAGCCATTTATGGTTCAAGAGCAGCAGGTGGTGTGGTTATCATTACTACTAAAAGAGGTAAAGCGGGAAAAACTGTTGTTAACCTTAGTCAAACTGTAGGTTTGAGACAGGCGACTCAGCTATTGGGCCTTAGAGCCTGGACTCCAGCTACAGCCGGAGCCATAGGCGGGCAAGCAGCAGCTGATGCGGTTACAAATGGCACTTTGAGAGATTATGAGAAGGAGATTTTTGGAAACACAAGAGTTTCTAATACCACACGACTTTCAATTTCTGGTGGCCAAGGGAATACAGATTATTTCGCAGGTGTTACCTATAAAAATGAACCTGGTTTGGTTGACAACACAGGTTATGAGAAAGGATCTTTTAGGTTGAATATTGGCCAGAAGTTTAATGATTGGTTGGATATTTATTTAACCAACAACTACATCAATTCTACTTCAGACAGAGGGTTTTTTAATAATGGTAACCAAAACAGGACAGTAGGCTATGCCTTAGCTTTCACTTACCCATGGGAGAATTTATCTCCGGTAAATGGAGCATATCCTGCAGGAGGAGCTGGTTCAAATGCTCTTGAAACAATAGCAATTACTACAAACAGAGAAGAAGTAAACAGATATATCGGCGGTGCAACCGCTAATATCAAGTTGTTGTCTCAGAAGAACAATCAATTGAAATTGGTACTTCAAGGAGGCCTTGATCAATATACTTTGAGAACGACGAGTATATTTCCACAGTCTCTTTCATACTTCAGCAGTCCTACCTCATTGAGAGGAGCTTCCATATCAGGTACTACGATCAATACAAATTATAATTTGACTTCTACCTTAGTTCATTCATTGTATATGGATAATGGCTTAAGCTTTACTACTCAGGCAGGAGCTTTCGTCCAGGACTTTGACAGAAATACTGTAATTACTACTTCTACTGGACTTAATGGATCTCAGACAAATTTAGGTCAGTCTACTAATGTTGGTACTCAACAAATTATTAGACCACAGCAGGATAAAGGATTTTTCGTTCAGGAAGAAATAAACTTTGATGATAAAATCATAGGTACAGTTGGAATCAGAGGTGATAAATCAACGAATAATGGAGATGCCAATAAAATGTATTACTATCCAAAAGCAAGTTTGGCTTTAAACATTCATGAGTTCGATTTTTGGTCGGTAGATGCGATTAGTAATATCAAACCTCGTGTTGCTTATGGAGAGTCTGGAAGATTCGCGAATTTCAATGACAGATTTACTTTGATGAATCCACAGTTGATTGGCGGAGTTTCTGGCCTTAGCCCAGCAAACCTTGAAGGTAATACTGCAGTAGGACCAGAAAGACAAAAGGAACTTGAATTTGGTCTTGATTTAGGATTATTCAATAACAGGTTTGGTTTGGATGCAACGTTCTATAACAAGAAAATGGAAGATGTACTTCTTCAAGTAAACGTTCCTACTTCTACTGGATTTACTAATAGAGTAGATAATGCTGCTGAATTGGAGAATAAAGGAATAGAACTTGGTTTGGATGCTGCAATTATCCAGTCATCCGAATTGAATTGGAATGCCAGTTTAAAATGGTGGAGAAATAGATCTAAAGTGACAAAACTTGATGTTCCTGCATTTAACACTGGAGGTTTTGCAGCTTCTTTAGGTACGATGAGAATCCAGGAAGGTAAGTCGGCGACTCAAATTGTGGGTACATATATCACTGATGGAAAAACGGCTGATGAAATAGCGGCCATAGATCCAGATGGTGATGGATTCGCTGTTTATGGCGATGCCGAGGCTGATTTTCAAATGTCTTTATTCAATCAAATAAGTTGGAAGAATTTTGACTTCACTTTCTTATTACATTGGAAACAAGGTGGCGATGCGATCAATTTGACAACATTGCTTTATGATTTAGCTGGAACTACATGGGATTATGAAGACACTGGACTTGACCCTGAAGGAATTTTGAACAATGGAGATTATAGGTCTAGTCAAGCATTTGCTAATCCGGCTCCTGTAATTGAAGATGCAGGTTACTTCAGATTGAGAGAAGTAGGTGTGTTCTATACATTACCAAAAAACTTGATTCCGCAGATTAATAAAATAAAAGTAGGTTTCTCTGGAAGAAACTTGATCAACATTTTTGACTACAACAGTTATGACCCTGAGTCGTCAAACTTTGGAAATAATGTTTTAGCAAACAATGTGGAGGTGACTCCCTATCCAGCATCAAGGTTCTATAATTTCCACTTGAACGTAACCTTCTAAAATTAAGACTACAAAATCATGAAAAAAATAATAAATAGATTATTCATATTGAGTGCATTGATTTGGTCGGTCTCGTGTAATCTTGACGAAGTACCAAACCCAAATGCACCGACATTTGAGAGCTTTGAAGAAGGCGCATCAAAAGCAGATTTAGACTTATTGGCAGTTGGATTAGAAGCGGTGATGAGAAATGATTTGCATTTTCATTACCAAACCACCAGCATACTAGGCCGAGATTATTATGATTTAACTGGTATTGATCCACGTTTTACTCAGGAAATACTAAAAGGACCTCTTGATAACAATGGATTTTTAACCACAAGATCATATGCTGCATGGTATAAGATTGTTCAGTCGACCAATTTATTAGAGAAAGCGACAATCAATTCTGCTGCAGGTTTATCCGATAGCGAAGCCAGTGGATATGTTGGCTTTGCCCAAACATTGAGAGCCTATGCTCTGTTGATGGTTGCGAATAGACAATATGATAATGGAATCCGTGTGGAAGTTTCAGATAAGTCCAATTTAGGACCTATAGTATCTTATACAGATGCTTTAGCGTCTATTATGACTTTGCTAAATGATGCGAATGATGAATTGGCAGCTGCTGGAACTTCTTTTGCCTTTCCATTAAGTTCTGGTTACGGAGATTCTTCAAATGAAGATATTCCTGCAGATGACATATTTTTTACACCTTCAGGATTTGCTAGATTCAATAGAGCTATTGCTTCAAGAATTGCGATTTATCAAGGCAATAAATCTTTAGCCCTTACGCTGTTGGGTAATTCTTTTCTTGACCTTACCGGAAATTTGAATAGAGGGGTTTACCACATTTATGGAGCGACTGGTAATGACATTCTGAATCAACTGTATTACATCCCTAATCAAAGTGCTAACGAATTTATGGCACATGATACTTGGGTAGCTCAAGCTGAAGCTGGGGACACAAGAATTGACGCAAAAGTCGGTTTATTCTTGGATGCAGATGACAACCCAATCACAGTTACATTTGATGGTTTGTCTGCTGATTATCAGGTTAGATTATATTCTAGTAATACTGATCCCGTGGCACTGTTGAGAAACGAGGAATTGGTTCTTCTTTACGCTGAAGCAAATATTGGAACAAATAATACTGAAGCTGTTTCGGCTCTTAATGTAGTAAGAAATGCTGCTGGATTAGCTGATTATGCTGGTGCTACTACAGATGCTGCATTGGAAAATGAACTGCTCATTCAAAGAAGATATTCTCTTTTTGGTGAAGGCCATAGATGGGTTGACTTGAGAAGATTCGGTAGAATGGATGAAATTCCACTGGATCGAGCAGGAGATAATGTAATTGATGCATTCCCTACTCCAGTTACTGAGAATGAAGTGCTGGGAGGTTAATAGATAAATAGTTAAAATAGAGGCTGTTTCAAAAGCCCCTTTAAACTGTCAGGCTGAGGGTCTCGAAGCCTTGCTGCTAAACTTGAGCAGACATTTCGAGAGCCTCAATGTGACAGCTCTATGGGATTTAAGGCTTTTTTGACAGCCTCTTTTTTATGATTTGAGTATGATGAAACTAATCCTCGTCCAGCATATCAATATCTTGGATCAAAACTCTCTTAGATATGGCTTGCCCAGTACTTGTGGCTGCAAGCCCACCGAGTGCGGTTTCCTTATATCGAGTTTCCATGCTCTGCCCTACTTCACCCATGGCTTCAGCACATTCATCGACAGGTATGACACTATCCACATCTGATAGTGCAATCTGAGCGGAGGAATTAGCTATTGCTGCTGCACTAGCGTTTCGAACTACACATGGTACTTCTACCAGTCCAGCTACTGGATCGCATACTAACCCAAGCATGCACTGCAAGGTCACAGCAACAGCATTGAACACTTGATCTATGCTCCCTCCAAGACAATAAACAATACTTCCTGAAGCCATAGCCGCAGCGCTTCCTGTTTCTGCTTGGCAACCCCCTACAGCACCCGCTAATGAAGCCTTTTGTTCAAGTATAAGTGCAATTCCAGCGCTGATTAGCAAAGCTTCATGAATTTTACGATCATCAATGCCATGTATTTTTTGCATAGTGGTGAGCACACCGGGCAGAATACCAGAGGCTCCTGCTGTTGGTGCTGCCACTACTCGACCCATGCAAGAGTTTACTTCCTTGGCAGCTAATGCACTCGAAATCAATGTCTGAAATTCTTTAGAAAGAACCACCGTTTTGTTTTGAGCCACCTTTTTCGCGCCATTCTTGATCATTCCCGAATGTGAGGACATATCTTCCGTCAGACCTGTTTCCACGGCTTCCTTCATTACCTGATAGGCTTGTGCCAATCCTGTCCATATCGCATCTTCTTGAGCTCCCTTCTGATCAATTTCATAGTTGATTACAGGTTCAAACAATGCTAGATTCTCTTTTTCACAAAGCGCCTTCCAGCCTTTGAAATCTTCAAATAGAAATGACATGATGTTTTGGGTTAAATGTCTTCTAAAGTTACTAAGATTCTAGGCTGCTTGTTGTTAGGAGCTGCCTAGAATTAATCAGTGGATGTTTAAAATTCCGCGTTACCAGGAGTTCTTGGGAAAGGAATGACATCTCTAATATTTGTCATACCCGTCACAAAAAGGATCATTCTTTCAAATCCTAATCCGTATCCACTATGTGGCGCAGAGCCGAATTTTCGTGTATCTAGATACCACCAAAGTTCTTCTTTCGGCACACCCATTTCGTCCATGCGTTGTTCTAGTTTTTCCAACCGCTCTTCACGCTGAGAACCACCAATGATCTCCCCAATTCCTGGGAATAAAATGTCCATGGCCGCCACTGTCTTGCCATCGTCGTTTTGACGCATGTAGAAGGCCTTGATATCCTTAGGGTAATCGGTGAGAATTACAGGCTTTTTGAAGTGCTTTTCTACCAAGTATCTTTCATGCTCAGACTGTAAGTCAGCGCCCCAGGCATCAATCAAGTATTTAAATTTCTTCTTCTTGTTTGGTTTAGAGTTTCTCAAGATGTTAATCGCCTCAGTATAAGTAACGCGCTCAAATTTATTATCAACAACAAATTTCAACCGGTCCATCAAATACAAATCAGGACGTTCGATTTCTTTCTTGTTTTTGTTTTCTTCCACTTCTCTGTCATGCAAGAATTTCAAATCATCACCACAGTTGTCTAATGCGTATTGAACGAGATATTGTAACATCTCTTCAGCCAGATCAGCATTGTCATCCGCATCGAAAAATGCCATCTCTGGTTCGATCATCCAAAACTCCGCCAAGTGACGAGTCGTATTTGAATTCTCTGCTCTGAAGGTAGGACCAAAAGTATAAATTTGTCCCAAGGCCATGGCAGCCAGCTCACCTTCCAATTGACCAGATACCGTCAAGTTTGTTTCTTTGTCAAAGAAGTCTTGCTTGTAATCAATGGCACCTTCTTCCGTTTTTGGAAGATTATCCATATCCAAAGAAGTCACTCTAAAAGTCTCCCCTGCTCCTTCGGCATCAGAAGCAGTAATGATTGGTGTATGAATATTCAAGAAGCCTTTATCATTGAAGAATTTGTGCACTGCGAAAATCATCGCATGTCGAATTCTATAGACTGCCCCAAAGGTGTTTGTCCTTGGGCGCAAATAGGCAATCTCTCTCAAAAATTCTAAAGAATGCTTTTTTGGTTGGAGTGGATATTTTTCAGGATCAGCTTCACCCAAAACTTCCAACTCTTTTACATGCATTTCAACAGATTGCCCTGATCCTTGAGAAGCCACGATTTCTCCTTTGGCTGCTACACAGGCTCCTGTAGTCACAAGCTTGAGTAGATCCTCTGAAATTTCATTAGGGTCTGCCACCAATTGCAAATTATTGATCGTCGAACCGTCATTAAGTGCAATAAATGCCACATTCTTGTTTTGTCTTTTGGTTCTTACCCATCCTTTCACAAGTAGACTAGTTCCTACTTCTGCCGATTTTAAAACCTCTAATACTTTGGTTCGTCTTTCCGTACTCACGTTTCTCTGATTTTTAATTCAATAATTGCCTGATAATGAAGGCAGAGCGCAAAAAAAAAGTATTTTAAGTTCCTGTGCAATTAATTGAATTTTCATTCTCTTTGCGCCAAGCAAATTCCACCCTTTAATTAGAAACAATTTGATATGAAGTACGATGTATATGGCATAGGTAATGCCTTGGTAGATTTGGTGTTTGAAGTAGATGAGAAATTTCTACTTGATCACAATGTAGAGAAAGGATTGATGACTTTGGTGGAAGAAGATCGCCAGAACAAACTAATTGGTGCCATAGACATCAATGAGAATATGATGAAGGGTGGCGGATCTGCTGCCAATACTGTGGTGGCTGCGAGTCAGTTTGGTGGTAAATGCTACTATTCTTGTAAAGTGTCTAATGATGAATTTGGACAGTTCTTCTTGAAAGATCTTGCAACCAATGATGTGGATACTAAGTTGACGAAAGATACGGCACCTGATGGCATCACTGGGAAGTGCTTGGTTATGACTACTCCTGATGCAGAGCGCACGATGAATACATTTTTGGGAATTACTTCTGATTTTTCCGTGGCTGAAATTGACGAAGAGGCAATTAAACAATCTGAATATATCTACTCAGAGGGCTATTTGGTCCCTTCACCTTCTGGGAGAGAAGCTATGCTCAAAGGGATGGAAATTGCAAGAGCCAATGGAGTGAAAGTGGCGCTTTCATTTTCAGATCCAAGTATGGTCAAGTTCTTCAAAAAGGAAATGGAAGAGGTAGTTGGAGAAGGAGTGGATTTATTGTTTTGCAATGAAGAAGAGGCTATGCTCTATACAGACACCGACAATCTGCTTGAAGCTCGTGAGGCATTGAAAAAGGTGGCGAACAGATTTGCGATTACGTTAGGTAAGAATGGTGCAACCATATTTGATGGAGATACCTTCATTGATATTGAATCTTATGAAGTCAATGCAATAGATACTAATGGGGCAGGTGACATGTTTGCTGGAGCTTTTATGTTTGGTATTACCAACGGACATTCTTATGCTGAAGCGGGGAAATTAGCGAGTTTGGCTTCTTCCAAAGTAGTTTCTCAATTTGGACCACGTTTGGAAACGGCACAAGCCAAAGATGTATTGGATCACCTTTTGGGCTGATTCTCATCATAATTCGAAATATTTGAATAGTGTTCCAAGGTAACCTTTTTTGTTTCTAACTACCTTTATAAAAAAACAGATCATTATGACTTCTTCACTTAGATATAAAGCAGATAACGAGTTTGAAGCTACTAATCAGGCCGGAAACACCGTGGCTATGGATATGTATCCTCAAGATGAAAAGAAAGATCAATCTCCTATGGATCTTTTACTTTCGGCTGTTGCAGGATGTGCGGCAGTAGACATTGTTTCAATGATTAAAAAGAAACGAAGGACTTTTGTGGATCTGAAATCAGAAACAACAGGGGAAAGAGCGGAGAGTCACCCAAAAAAGTTTACCAAAATTCACATCAAGTATATAATCACTTCCCCAGATTTAACAGAAAAGGAAGCGGATAAAGTCATTGATCTGGCTGTTAAGAATTACTGTAGTGTGGCGGCTTCGCTTGATTCAGCGATTGACTTGACACACAGTTTTGAACTCATTAGATAGAAGTTATAAAGAAGGGCCGCTCACAATATCCAGATCCCGATTTACTATAAAGTGAACCAGGCGATCATGTTCCAATTCATATTGATCCTGGAAGAGATTTTTGCTTCCAATGACGTGAATAGAATGTTCTCCTGACTTCAGAAAATGAGTCGTATTATAGGGAATTGATGTGGAGAGCATTCTTTCGTTTGACCATTGACCAGAGTTATTTACTTTAATGAGGTAGGAAGCGTAGCCATTTTCTACTCTAGAGAATTTTCCAGCGTTGTCTTGATATCTGGAATAATTTCCATTGATCAAGTAACCATCTTCTAGAGCCACTACTCCAACCAAATCACCGACTAGCTCTTTCGAATATTTCCAGAGCAAGTCTCCAATGACATTGTAATTGGCTAAAACGACTTGACTGGTAGTGGATTTATCCTTGGCCAAGTCACGACCATTAAATCCAATTAAAAAAGTATTGGTCTGCTCTTCAAACTCAATGATTCTGGGGAAGTCATCAATGATCAAATTTCTAACCATGAGTTGTTCACCTTCTTCGCTATAACTGAATAGGGTGTTCATTTTAGCGCCATTTTCATGATGCGTACCGTTAAGCACGAAAGTACAACCTGCTTGTCCGCCTACCATAGCTGACAAAACGGTATGAGAATCCGCTTTTATACTATCCATCTGCAAAGAAAAATCTTTGTACCATCGGACAGAGTTATTGGACTCAACTCTACAAACATATGCGGTTATCAAATTCGATTTATTATTCATATATACTCCGCCTAAGTATGCCGAACCATCCAAATTGATGGTTTTTTGCATTGTCACTCGTTCAGAGGGTTTCAATGAATCCAGATTAGGAATACTTACAAAATTTGGAATAGAAATTCTTCGATATTTGACAGTGTTCTCTAAAGAGTCCGGTTTATATTTTTCTTCCAATAACTTTCGAACACTAGCCAAATAATCCTCGAATTGCTCTTGATTCGTAGTTTTTTCACGCTCAATCATAAGGTTGAGCCCAGACATACCGGAATAATAGTCATCCAAGAATCCTTTATATTTTTGATAAGAAAAATCTGTATTACGGGTTTCTACATGTTGTAAGAGAGTGTCAGACTTCCTAATAGAACTTAGCAAATACCCATAATGACTGATTTGACGTTCAGCTGCAATCTTCATAGTTTCTTCTGAAAATTTATTGAGCTCTTCCTGAATGAGCAGTTCATGCTTTTTTTCATTGTACAAAAAGAGTGGTTCTACTACAGAATTGAGGTCATATTTTCGGAGCGTGAACAAAAATTCTTTGTCAATATGAAGAGGTTCTAAATGGCCATTTGCTACATCTTCAGCTACTTTATTAATCTTGCTAGATGTCATTTTTTCATTCTCAATCATCATTAGCCTTAGAGCTGAGATGTGCTCATTAATGTAAGCTTTTGTATCGTCCACCCATTTGGCATAGTCCCATATGGGAATTTCTTCTTGCTCTAAGAAGTTAATTTCAACGGCCAGACCATCCAGTTTATATATACTGATGGTATCAATTTTGAAGCGCTGATTATATCCAATGTCATATCCAATAATCTTCTCTTTGTAGGAGTTGAAAAACTTCAAACTTTCTAAATAATTGGATTTGATTTCTTCGAAGCTTTGAGCCATTTGATCATCATATAATAAGTACAGGTCTTTGATTGATCGGTGTTGACTGATGATCCCAGTGAATGTTCTATTGGCTTTGGAATAATGCGTATAGCTACGGGTAAAGTCTTCATAGATGCCTGGCATATTAACTTCAAATGCATCCATATCTTGCCGGGATTCCAATATGTTTTTCCGGATAGAGTCTAATGAGACAGAAAACTTTCCTCTGTCATCATACATAGCGAAATTGATATATTCTTCTTTGTTCTTTTTTACATCTTTTTCAGTGATAAATCTTTCGCAATTATCAAAAGCATCTTTAGCCAACTTAATGTTCGCCATGGCTTTTTTATACCCCGTGATAGGATCACTTTCTTCGAAGCGTTTGTAGTAAATCAGACCTAGCTGAAGATACATACTTGGATTTTCAGGGTCTTCTTTTACGAGATTTTCAAGGTTGGCCACACCTACGCCTGGTTCACTATTAAGGATGCCAGGCAATAAGTCTTCATACTTGACCCTTTTTTGAGCTTCTGAAGTATGATAGAGGCCCAACAGGCAAATCGACAAAACAGAATAGAATAATAACTTTTTCATAGTCCGCTTAAATTTTCAATATTTTCAAAACAACTCTTCTATTCTTAGCTCTTCCTTCATCTGTATCGTTAGCTACGAGTGGCTGTGCTTCCCCATATCCAACAGGAGTGAAACGCTCTCCCTCAATTTCATTTTCCTGCAAGAATTCTACCACGCTTTTCGCTCTTCTTTTGGACAACAATTGGTTGTAGCTGGCAGATCCCACATCATCTGTATGAGCAGAAATTTCTACGGCCATAGTTGGGTTGGCATACATAAGCCCTACCACCCGGAGTAGTTCATCGTAAGAATTCTCACTTAACTGATCAGAATTTGACTCAAATAAAATATCCTTTAATGTCAAATTTGCACCAACCAATAAAGGTTGGAGTTTCATGTCAATGGCAGCTGTAATTTCAGCTTCTCCTTCACTGTTGACTATGCCATCTTCAGTGACATCCAGAACGGTGGTGCTGTAGGCATATCCCTGATCACTGGTGGCTTCTATCTCGTAGCGGTCACCGACACGAAGACCAACAGTCTCATTGCCTTCTACGATGATCGTTTCATCTCTATTCCTATTCCGAATTCTTACCCGTGATCTTACTTTGGAGTTATTAGTTAAATCGGCAACATTTATGGCAAGTTCTTTCTTCTTAGGGATCAGTTCAATATCCTTTTCAAAAGACGGATACATCATAAGGCCAGACGCATCGAATACAAAGTACTCACTTTGAAAATTCTCTTTATCTATAATCACCTCATAGACACTACCCAAAGGAAGCTCCAATTCCAATTGCCCAGATAGAGGGTCGCTCTCAAGGTCCATAAGCATGCTTCTTTCACCTTCGATTTTAACTTTGACAGAAGCTAATATTGGTTCGAATATTTCTACATCGTAAATGTTTAGGTTGAGCTTGGCACTTTCATACAGCTTTACGTTGTAATCGATTTCACGATACTCGTCGATTGCGGTGAGGTCATATTGTGTGGCGTAAGTCGTAAAGCCTTCTCTGCGAAATTCTACGTTGTAACTTCCACCTACCGCCAGGACTAAACTAAATTTTCCGTCTTTGGCATTGCTATTTAAAAACATAAGTTCTTCTGATGTGAAAGCATCTCGTACAATTATTTCTGTGGCCAGTCCTTCATTTGTTTGACCATTTTCTACGTACCCTTGAATGACGTTATTTCTAAACTGCTGATAGCTTGGTGGAATGTCAACCTCGTAGATATCATTATTGTTGATATAGTACATCTTGTCGCCTTGTGCGGCAATACAAGGAAATTGATCATTCAAATCTGAATTGACATAAGCTAATGGTACAGGTGTAGTCCAGTCTCCGGCATCGTCTAAGAATGATTGATAAAGGTCGTATTTGCCTAGCCCTCCTGGTCGATTAGAAGAGAAAATTAATGTCCGGTTATCGGCCATTATTCTTGGTGCTTTTTCACAATCCTTATTGATAGGATAAGGTAGTTTTGAAGGAGTAGACCATTCTCCATCCTTATTTTTTTCACTTTTGTAAATTGAATAACAGGTTTGTCCTTCGGTTTGCTCTCTTAGCTCTTCATCTTGAGGCCCTGCATCATTTACTCTTACAAAATAAAGTGTCTTTCCATTGGAAGAAATAGAAGGAAACCCATCGAATCCAGGTGTATTAATTGGCTCTCCAATATTGATGGGACTTGACCAGCCAAATTCTTCTCTTGTAGAATAGTATATGTCATCTGCTCCAACACCACCTGAAAAGGAGCTGAAAAAATACATTGTGTTTCCATCGAAGCTAATGTTTGGGCCGCCGATCAAATCATTGTCGTTTCCATAATTATTCACGCTATCGACTGGAATTGGCTTGCCCCAATGCCTTTCTTCATCCAGCAGGGCTTCGTATAGTTTATAGGGTCCAGACTGATTGGATTCAAAAATCATCACCTTACCATCTGCAGAAATAGAAGGTGCGTATTCAGTGGCTTCACTATTTATGTTTCCCACAATCTTACTCGTACTTTTGTAGTATTCAAGTGAGTCAATTGTGGTAGTGGGTGTGGATTCCTGAGCATAACTCTCGTGTATTGTCAAACCATACGACAACAAGAGCGAACAAAGGGTAAATAATATTCTCATAGCATTAGTTCCCTAGTATGACAAATGCGCCCCAATAGTAGGGCTGTTTGTATTCTTTTTTAAGCGATTTTATGGCCTGTCTGAAAGCATCTTTTTTTGTGTCTCCTCCTAGCCAGTTGCTATAAAATCTAGACATTAATTTTTGGGTTGTTTCGTCGTTCACTTTCCAGAGGCTCATGATCAAATTGTCTGCGCCAGCCACAATGAAGGCTCTCTGTAATCCATAGACTCCTTCACCATTTTTCACTTCACCCAAGCCAGTTTCACAAGCTGACATGACAACAAGCTCTGTTTCATCTAAATTTAAGTTCATGGCCTCATAGGCAGTTAGAATCCCGTCTTCGTCATATGGCAACGGTAGGCCTTGAAAAGTTTTGGATGCACCGGCCAGCAACAAGCCAGACCGAAGCAGAGGGTTGTATCTAGCTTCCTGAGTTTGAATGCCTTCATTTGCATCTGCTTTGATAGTCATATCGGACATGAAAAATCCGTGAGTAGCGATATGTAATAGTTTCGGATTGTTGACTTTTTTTACGTTGACCTCATTGGCTTCAGCAGCCTCAAATTTTTCATATTTCCAAAAATTTTGATCAAGTGTTTTTACGATATTGTTGATTTCCTCAAGGGTACCTGGCAACGCAGATATACCAGATTCGAAACCCCTTTCTGAAGAGCCAGTGCTGGCCACTGCTTCACCACCTAGTTCATAGTCAGGAAATCCAAAAATCGAAGCTCTACTGGCTTGAGGGGCTTGACTAGAACTACTACGTTCTGTCAATTCCTTTGTATTACTTAATAAATCGATGGCATATTTGTCAAACACATATTCTTTCTTTTTGACGTCATAAAGTGTGTTGATATTTATCTTATTGTATACTCCATCAGAGGAAAGATAGGCCCGCTTGGTATCAGATAGTTGTTCATCGATAGCTCCCCAGAACTGTCCATAAGATCTTGGGTTTTCTACCTTGTACACGATCATGTTTTTATATTGCTTGAAATACTTGCCTTCCATATTTACACCATCTTCTACAACTACCAATTGAGGATATGTGCCGGTTACGCCTGAAAGAATAAGCGCTGCATAATAGATAGAATCGTTTTTGGTGTTTTTCTTTATGCGTAATATTTCTATGGCCTTTTCCTTTTCACCTACATTTGACTGTACATCCGTCCATTGGATTTTTTGTTGATCATACTCACCAGCAAAAGCGGTAGACATTTTAGATATTTCCTTTTCAAGTGTATTGGTATTTGCTTGCAAAGCGCCTATGTCGATATTATTTCTTTCTAATTCGTCTTTTGTGAGGTTTAAACTTTTTACTAATTCTTCTTTGGCTGCTTGCCACTCATTGAACTTTGCTATCAACGTGGCATCACCGCTGTTCATGATTGTATTTCTAATCTTGTTACTCGCATTTAATAGTAATGCCTTGGTTTGAAGTTGAAGATCATAAAGGTCAGCCAACATTTGATTCATAACCTCCTGATCTCCTCTTTGGTGAAAAACAAATTCGACAGCAAAATCCTGATATGCTTCGAATACAGGTTTTATTTTGGCATAAAAAGCACTTTTCTCTTCTTCACTTAAGGACGGGAAATAATTGTTAATGCTCTCCAGAAAAGATTGAATTGCAATGCGGTAATCCCTTTGCGCTCCAATGTAATCTTCAGTTTTTTGTTTGATTGACGCGAGTCCATAATGCGAATAGGCGATATCTGGATGGCTGCTATTGAGTAGGGCAGACCTTAGATCGACGACCTCCTGAAAAAGCCCTTTGGCCTCTTCGAATTTTTCTTGCTCTTGCTTTAGAACAGCCAAATTGTAAAGGGTGTTAGCGTACGAAGGGTGTTCTTTTCCGAAGTTACTTTCTGCAATATCCAGAGACTCCTCATATAGTTCGGAGGCTTTTTCATACTCTTCTAGTTCTTCAAGAATCGAAGCTAAATTGTGTAGCGTTTTTGAATATAGCGGGTGCTCTATGCCTAATATGATTTTGTCTATAGCTAGCGCTTCTTCCAGTTGTTGTTGGCTCGTTTCGATATCTCCCTCCATATAATTCAAAGAAGCTAGATTTTCTAATGCCGAAACATAATCAATGTGATTCTTGCCATATGCTTTGTCAAAAGTCGAAAGCGCTGTCTGTAAGGAAACTCGGGCAGCTTTTGTATTTCCCATTTTCATATATAACATCCCTAGCTCGTTGGAAGTATTGGCAAAGTATATATGTGCTGTTCCTAAACTAGATTCGTAGAGGGAAAGTGACTTTAAGAAGAACTCTTCTGCTACTCCAAAATCACCCATAGCTCTATTGATTATTCCAAGATTATTTAGCGTATAAGCTTTTGATACATCATCTATGTCTCCAGAAGCTGATTTGGCTATATAGACATCCTGTAAAATGTCTTTTGATTTAGAATATTTTCCTAATGTAAGATAGAGTACACCAAGGTTCTCTAATGAAGAAAGATAAGTTGGACTTTGATCTCCAAAGAGCCTGTTTTTGGTATCTAATACCTTAATCAGCATTTCTTCAGCCAAAACAAAATCACTATTGGCTTGCAAGAAAGCTGCGTAGTTTCCTAGAAAATAAACATACTCCATTTCAGCTGTTAGAGCCTGCTTTTCATAAAACGGTTTTATTTCTGTGTATAATTTTTCGGCTTTTGGTAATTGGTTCATTATAGTATAAAGAGAAGCCAATCTGGCTTTGACATCGCTATTCTCATTCTGATGATGTAAAGTCAAAGGCAAAATCTGATTCAATGTGGTTTCGGCCTCAGTGTATTGTCCCAATGCGACTTGTGCAGAGGCTTTAGATTTTAGCAAAGAAACCATTTGAGGAGCGTTGCTTCCTGCCTGACTTATGGCTTTTTCACTGGTCTCTAGCGCTTCCGTATATAAACCTTGGTCGATCTGGATGAGCGCGGTCCCAGTCATTGCGAGGAGGTATGGCTTCATCGCATTAGGAGCCGTGAGGTCTGCCGTCTCAATGATTTTATCATAGGTAGATTGAGCCTGTTTGGTTCGCTGGTTCATATAATAAATATTACCCAGATTGGCCATGGCAATGAGGTACGCAGGGTCTTGGGCATCAGTGTTTTTGGCAACTACTTCTGACATTAACTGCTCTGCTTTATTCAGTTGTCCGGCCCGTTGATAAAGTAGGGAGAGATTGTTCAGTGCAATCAAATAATCTTCATGGTCTGTAGCACTTAAGTTTTCAAAAATAGCAATCGCTGATTCATAGAACCCTACAGCTTGAGACATCTCGCTGTTTTCCTCATAGGCGGTTGCAATTTTTACTTCTATACTTGCCAACTGTTCCGATGACCCTTGATCCTTATACGCTTCATCTAAAGGAAGTAGAGCTTCAATCGCTTCACTTGGCTGTCCACTGACGAGGCAATAATCTCCGTAGGTATACAATATGTTGGCATATTCAGGAGACTGCTGTTCGGATCGTTCCATGATGGCTAACGCAGATTTGAACAAAGGATCACATGCCTCCCAATTCATCAAATAATAATGAGTAATAGCCAGATTGCCATCTACTTCCGCAATTTCTAAATCTTCTTTGGTATGGAATTGCAGGAGCAGTGCTTTTGCTTCTTTTAAATTCGCCTGAGCGAGTTCAAAATCTCCATTGGCAGAATACAGTAATCCTATATTGTACAGCGTAATTGCATAATTATTGTCTTTATTTTTTTGCAGTTTGATGAGCAGTTCTTTTTCCTGTTGAGCATAATTCAGCCCTTCTTCAAAAGTTCCTTCATCATAACAAATCAAGGCGAGTTGCCTAAGAATAGGTGCCACATTTGGATGATTGACGGATTCAGCTTGAGTGAGTAAATCTAAAGCCTGGAGACAATTTGTTTTTGCTGCTGTTAGATTGTAGTTATTGTAATCCTCAATGCTTTGGTTGTATAGACTATGCCAATCTTGTTGTGCAAAAGACATAGTTATTGAACCACAAAGAACTATTAAGAAGCAGATAAATTTCAAAGCGCTATCTTTAAAAAGTTAAAATCCTATTTGTGGGCATGCTGCTATTCTCATTTGAGAATTTCCCAATCTATACTGTATCGTGCTGTTTCTTTATCATTAATAGGACGCATATCTACTGTATATGGTCCACCTGGTTTGTCAGGAACAAAGAATGCCGTTCCCAAAAGGTCATTTGGGGAAATTACATCATGATCCCAGACTTCGACGGCAACCTCTTTGTTTGGGGTGAGATCAGGAAGGTCTACCTCTAATGCATGCTTGGTATTGATTCTGACGTCTTCATGTTTTTTGTCCTTTGGCCAAACTTTCTTTCCATTAAACTTCAGGAAAATATCGTCAAATTGTTCTTCATCGTTTTGATAACAATGTAGGGTTTTTAATCTGACAGTTAGCTTTTCGCTCATACACGAAGTAATTTAGTTTGTTGAAGACATTCAAGCAGTAGCGACTAATTTAATAAATTCTTTAAGGAAATAAACATTCATTGAGGGTATTATATATTCATCAGTACTTTAGGAGGCCCGAAGAAGGAGGGAGTTTGCGATCCTATTATCTGGCGAAGGAATTGGTGGACAACGGTTTTTCTGTAACTATGATTACGGCGCATAATCAGAAGCATCGTGCAAGAAAGCTTGTAGAAGGAATTGATGTGATCTATTTGCCTGTGGCCTATAGCAATGAAATGAATTTCAGTACACGTAGTAAAGCATTTATTAAATTTATGATTTTGGCTACCAAAGAATCATTCTCACATCGAAAGATTGACCTTTGTTATGTCATGACTACGCCTTTGTCTACAGGAGTAGTTGCTTTGTTCAATAAATTTTTATTTGGCAGGCCATACATTTTTGAAGTGGGTGACCTTTGGCCTACAGTTCCTATCGAAATGGGTCTATTAGAGGCAAGGTGGAAACAAAAACTTTTGACTTGGCTGGAGGGTGTTTTTTATAGACATGCACGTGGGTTGGTAGGGTTGTCCGAATCCATATCGAATCATTTACAATTGATTGCTCCAAATATCCCAGTTCAAACTGTTACTAATGTTTCTGATTGCGTACGATTTGAGTTTGTTTCCAAAAAAGATAATTGGATTGAGAAATATGATGTTAAGGATCAATTTGTAATTAGCTATACAGGCACATTCGGTTTGGCTAATGATTTGAGCCATTGGGTGAATTTTGCTAAAGCAGTTCAACAATTGCCGATCAAATTTTTGATGGTGGGTGAAGGTGCTGAGAAAAAAATGGTCGAAAAGCAAGCACGTGATTTAGAATTGACAAACATCCAATTCTACGAACCCATGAATAAGTCACAAATTCTTGAGGTGATCAATATTTCAGACGCGATGATCATTTCATTCGCATCATTTAAATCATTGCACACCGGCAGTCCAAATAAGTTCTTTGATGCGTTGGCAGCAGGCAAGCTTGTCGTCACTAATTTTGATGGATGGATTGGGGAACTTATTGAAAGTGAAAGCTGTGGGTTTGTAGCGAACTCGGCGGAAGATTTTGCTCGAAAAATTCCACCTTTCTTGAGGCAAACGGATCTACTCAAAACCTGTCAAGAGAATTCCAGACGTCTGGCAGAAGAGAGATTTGATTTAAAGATTCAGTCCAAAAAGCAGCAAGATTTTATCCGGCAGCTTTTTAATTAGCCTCGTTTCGGGGTTTATAATTTGACTTCTGAAAAACTTTATGTGCATCAGTTTCAGCCATGAGCTGCGTAAAGGACACTTCGGGATTTTGATCCATGTATTTTCTCACAATTTGCCAGCCAATCCATGCTCCCACTCGACCGGGGCAATTCTCACTAATTTCTGCGATGTTTGGCCTTTCGCCAATGAATTTATTCTTTAGGAAATGACTCGTTTCATAGAGCATTTCATTTTCAATAATATTCGCCCAAATGATTTCCTGATTGGTTCGGACTGCGTGCATCTCCTGAGTAGTGTACCCAATAATAAGTGAGTCTGCTTTACATGGCAGCGCTTGCTCTACGAAATAATATGATTTTCCCAGATTCACCATGTCAGCTAAGAGAGTGCCATGTGACTGATCTGCCAAGTTGAATTCGTTTGAAATAAAGCTCAACAATATAGGAGATAGGCTTTCTTTCATGTATCGCTTCACAATATATCTTGGAATATCATTGGGGAAATACCGGCCATTTTGCCCTGCAAAATAATCGAGTCCTATGACGATAAGCGAATCTGAGATGTACATATCATTGTAGAAACCAGAAACAATGGTCTGAATTCTTGGCACTTTAGCGTCAGGGTAGTGAAATTTGATAAACTGGTAGGCGGCAGTTAGTTCTTCAATATTTTTATCGAAATCCGAAAAATAAGTTTTCGAATCTGAAATGAGGGTATCAATTGAGGGTTGCTGCAATAGCCTATACAGTCGTCTGGCCAGAATGGTATCATTAGGGTACTGGTTGGCATCAAGAAAAAAATCTGTCATGATTCTGTTTTCATGAAAGAAGGCTAATGTTTTGTCGACATCTTTTAACCTCTTCAAATCATCTTCAAGCCGCTCAACGTTAATGTCAACTTCGATCTCTTTGAAGTTGTTTTTTTGGTCGCAATCATTGCTTTCACAGGATTCAAGACCTGTAATTCCTAATGTGGCACTAAATAATATTAGAATAAATTGATAAATTGTTCGCTGCTTCAAGTCTGTGGACTTTAGATTTGTAATGGTAAGACCTCCGTGGAGGTTCTATTTAAAGAATGACAAAACTATTTATTTATTTTAATTTCTCATGAAGAAAATTATTCTTGCCTCCTTGCTTATTATAGTATCATTCTTTTCGTATGCACAACCAAAGTTGGGCCTTGTAGTTGGAACAGGTGTTTCTATGAACAGAGTGAAATATGTGGATGATTCATTTGGTGATATTACCAAAGATGGGTCTGTGGTAAAATTTAAATTTGGGTTGGAAGCAGACTTTATGCTGTCCGAGACCTATGCGTTCAGTACAGGGTTGATTTTTGCGCCTAAGCGTGCGGGATATACTATACACCCAGATGGTGGAAGTGCCTATACAGAAGATTATAAAGTACATTACCTTCAGCTACCAGTTACCTTAAAATTATTTACAAGTGAGATCCAACCTGATTTGAAGGCCTTTTTTCAAATTGGTTTCAAGGGTGAGATTAAATTATTCAACGAACCATTTAAAGAAGACTACACACTTATTGACGAATTTAAATTCTTCGATTGCTCATTTACTGGAGGTGTAGGGATAGAATATGGAGCAGGAGTAAATACAATTATTTACGGCGGCATTTTCTACGATAGAGGCTTAGTGAATATTGTGAAATCATCTCAAGCAACCAACGAGCTCATTACTAAAATGGATATGTTAGATCTTAAGGTTGGATTAAAGTTTTAAGCAAAAAAAAGATCGAACTTAAAGTTCGATCTCTTCTCCTAACCCATTTAGAAAATTGTACTGTGTAATTGGCACAGACGAATCTTCTACTAGGGTAATCCATCTTTTATATTTGAAGTACCACTTCCATTGCCTTGAAATGAAGCCTTTGGTGAAAAAGGCATACAAATAGGGATGTAATGAAATGGTCAGCTTCTTTTCATTTTGCTTAGTAATCAAATGTTCTAAATCCTTTTCAACTTGATCAGTGACCAAAATTGATGCAGTAATTTTGCCAGTACCATCACATGTAGGACAAACCTCACGAGTTTTGATATCTACCTCAGGTCTCACACGCTGACGCGTGATTTGCATCAAGCCAAATTTGGATAAAGGAAGCACCGTAAATTTCGAACGGTCAGTCTTCATTTCCTCTTTCATCTTCTGGAAGAGCAGCTTTTTATTTTCTGCTTTTCTCATGTCGATAAAATCGACTACGATGATGCCTCCCATGTCGCGTAAACGAAGCTGACGAGCAATTTCCTTTGCTGCATCAAGGTTTACTTTCAAGGCAGTATTTTCCTGATTGTCTTCCGCGTTGGACTTGTTGCCGCTATTGACGTCTACTACATGTAGTGCTTCAGTATGTTCGATAATGAGATAACCACCTCCATCTATACTGACTGATTGACCAAATAATCCTTTAAGCTGCTTTTCTATTCCGTAAGACTCAAACATCTTGACTCTTCCAGTATATAGCTTTACGATCTTTTCTTTATCCGGAGCAATGTCTTGTATGAAACTCTTGACGTCTTTGTAAAGCGCTTTATCGTCTACGACAATACTGTCAAAAGATTCATTTAATACGTCTCTTAGAATAGAGTTGGCGCGATTCATTTCGCCAATGACTTTTTCGTTTGGTTTGACTTTCTTCAGTTTTTGCATTCCTGAAGACCATTTCTCAACCAATCCGCTTAAATCTCTGTCAAGTTCAGCGACATCTTTTCCGGCAGCCACCGTTCTAATGATGACACCGAAATTCTCCGGTTTAATAGAGGTGATTAGTCGAAGCAAACGCTTCCTTTCATTACTGTCCCCAATTTTTTTGGAAACGCTTACAGCATCAGAAAATGGTACGAGTACCAAATATCTTCCTGCTATTGATAACTCACTGGATAGTCTAGGCCCTTTTGTTGATATAGGTTCTTTTACAACCTGTACGAGAACACGTTGGTTTTTCGTTAAAACCTGGTTCATTTTCCCCAATTTATTGATATCGGGCAATCTTTTGAATCCATTCAGGTTTTTACCGGAAATTTTACCGGAAATCACCTGTTTGGTGCATTTCATTAATGATTGCAATTGGGGGCCGAGATCTAAATAGTGTAGGAAGGCATCTTTTTCATATCCGATGTCTACAAACGCGGCATTAAGCCCGGGAACTACTTTTTTCACAGATCCCAGGTATATGTCGCCTACATTGAATTGATGCCCATCATTGTCCTGATGGAACTCGGCTAATTTTTTATCTTTTAATAGGGCTATTCGACATCCATTCTGAGTTGAATTGATTATTAATTCGTTACTCAAAGTTGAAATGTTTTATAGGTTCAAATATTAATTCAAACAACCCAAGAAAGCACAATTATTTTTTCTTGTGTCTGTTCTTTCTTAGCCTCTTCTTTCTCTTATGAGTTGATATCTTATGTCTCTTTCTTTTCTTACCGCAAGGCATAATCTAAATTCGTTAAATGTTCTAAATTCGTTTAATTTCTTCGCTTCGATGGAAATCCATCTCCACACTTTATATTTTCAAATTGCAATAAGCAATATCAGCCTACACAATTTTTAAATTCCTTTTTGGTTCAGGTGGCCATACGCTTTGTGAATCAAAGACAATGCTTCCCCAAACAGTCCGCAAAGATAGCACTTTTTTTAATCTTAAAAAGAAATAATTTTAAATGACCAAATAGTAAAGTGTCAAAGCTAATATTCTATCTTATTTGAATGGTTTAGGTGGTGAAGGAAAAGGAGTTCAACCTATCTTCTTGCTGCTTTTTATTTTCTCAATAAATACCTTAGAAGGCTTAAAACTTGGAATGTAGTGCTCATCAATAATGATGGCAGTATTCTTAGAGATGTTTCGTGCTATTTTTTTTGCGCGTTTTTTGTTGATAAAACTACCAAATCCACGAACGTAAATATTCTCACCGTCCGCCATTGAATTTTTTACTACAGAAAAAAAAGCTTCCACTGATGCCTGAACGTCCAATCGGTCAATTCCTGTCTTTTCTGCTATCTCGTTGATCACATCTGCCTTTGTCACCTCTATTTTTTTAGGTATAAATAATAAGATAAATAAATTACAAAGTAATTTAGTTGCCTGAAATTCAGCGATTTCAGAGGGCAAATAAACACAAAAAATCAATTATTGAGAAATATTAATAAGCCTTTAAAGGAAGATCAGCGACATTCCATGGAAGATTGGTTTTCTACTCAACTATTAGAGTGGTACGATATTAACAAACGTGACTTGCCTTGGCGGGAGACAAAGGATCCTTTTAAGGTCTGGTTGTCGGAGATTATTTTGCAACAAACACGAGTCAATCAAGGATTGCCTTACTACCAAAAATTTACGAATGCTTTTCGCACGGTTGAAGAATTCGCCAGCGCGGATTTAGATGAAATATTAAAACTTTGGCAAGGGCTAGGGTACTATTCACGAGCTAGGAATATGCACACTTGTGCAGCTATGGTTGTAAAGGATTATGCTGGAAATTTTCCAGACAATTATATTGAATTGCAGAAGCTCAAAGGAATTGGTAAATATACTGCTGCAGCTATTGCTTCAATTTGCTTTGATGAATATGTACCGTCTGTAGATGGCAACGTTTTTAGGGTGTTCTCAAGACTTTTTGGGATTACCGCTGACATCGCTAAGGCAAGCAGTTTCAAAGTTTATTTTGAAAGGGTGAAACAATTGATGCCACCAAAGGACCCTGGTGTTTTTAATCAAGCGATAATGGAGTTTGGGGCAACTATGTGTACGCCTAAAGCACCGAAATGTGAAGAGTGCATGTTTGTGAGCCACTGCTTTGCCAATCAGCAAAATATGATTAATGTACTTCCAGTTAAAACTAAGAACGTGAAGGTGAAGCAGAGATATTTCAATTATCGGGTATTTACATTTGACGATCGAGTGTTGATGCGGAAAAGGAAGTCGGGCGATATATGGACGGGCCTTTTCGAATTCGATTTACAAGAGACAGAAAAGAGCCTAAAAAACAGTAACTTTGTTGAAGCAAAACTTCAGCATAGTTCTAAAGAAATCGTTCATCAATTGACACACCAGAAGTTGCATATTCATTTTCAGGTATTTGAGTTTAAGTCGATGGAGGCTTGGCAAAATATGAAGAAAGAGAAACAAATGATGGATATTTCGATCGATGAAATAGGAGAGTATGCGGTTCCAAAACCAATTGAATTGTTTTTGAATAATGAGTTTTGTCAGTAAATTAAACACCAGAATCAACCTTATTAACAATAAAAAATGGCAGGAGTAAACAAAGTAATCCTTTTAGGCAATTTGGGTAAAGACCCAGAAGTTAGACATTTAGAAAATGGTCGTGCTGTAGCAAATTTTTCGATCGCAACAAGTGAGACTTATAAAAATAAGCAAGGCGAAAAAGTAACTAATACGGAGTGGCACAATGTGGTGCTTTGGACTCCTTTGGCCGAAATTGCTGAGAAATATTTAAATAAAGGCAATCAGGTTTATATTGAAGGTAAGCTGACTTCACGTTCTTATGAAGACAAAGAAGGTGTAACTAAATATATTACTGAAGTGGTTGGTCGTGAAATGACTCTATTAGGTGGACCCTCACGATCTGAAGGAGGAGCTCCTGCTGCAAGTGCTGAAAACAGTTCTAATAGCGATACTTCTAGTGCTTCGGCTCCGGTAGAAGAATCGAACGAAATTGACGATCTACCGTTCTAATCAAAAACTGTAATATACTCTAATGGACGACCCACTCCCGGGAAATTTTATATTGACAGCTTTATTTACTAGCGGTGAGTTTTATTTGCTGGTTTTTAGTCTGATTGGCATAGGTCTCTTATTCCTTGGTTCTGCTCTGGTATCAGGATCTGAAGTGGCTTATTTTTCATTGAGCCATGATCAGTTCTTGGATGAAGAAGAAGCGAATGCTAGAAGCAGAAAAAAGATCGCCAGATTGTTGAGTCACCCGAAGCAACTTCTTGCTACCATTCTAATATTGAATAACTTCATCAATATCTCAATAGTCATGTTGTCTACTTATGTCACTGCAGCATTATTGGGGGATGTATTGTCAGGTGGGGCAATCATTGCTGTGCTTACAGTGGTCATTACTTTTCTTATGGTTTTTTTAGGTGAAATTGTGCCTAAAGTGTATGCTAATCAGAATAATATGGCATTTGCCAAAAGGACGGCAACATTACTTTCCATTTCATTCAAGGTTTTTCAGCCTTTGGCCTGGTTGCTCATAAAAGTAAGTAATGTTTTAGAGCGGCGGATCGAAAGGAAGGGATATCGAGTGTCTGTAGAAGATTTGAATCAAGCACTTGATTTGGCAGCTGAGGATGAAACTACGGAAGAAGAAAAAGGTATTCTCAAAGGGATCGTGAATTTTGGAACCCTGTCAGTAAAACAGATCATGAAGTCCAGAATGGACATTACCGCCATAGATTTGGAAACAGATTTTCATGAACTAATGAACCAAATCAATAAAACTGGCTACTCTAGAATTCCTGTGTTCAAGGAAACAATTGATAAAATAGAAGGGATTCTTTATATCAAAGACCTATTGCCATATGTCAGTGAGGAGGAAAATTTCAAATGGCAGGAATTATTGAGGCCAGGTTTTTTTGTCCCAGAGACAAAAAAGATTGACACACTTTTCAAGGACTTTCAAGAAAAGAGAATACATATCGCTATTGTAGTTGATGAGTATGGAGGGACTTCTGGTTTGATTACTATGGAGGATGTAATCGAAGAAATAGTAGGTGAAATCAATGATGAGTTTGATGAGGATTCGGATGTGGCATATAGTAAGTTGGACAACAATACTTTTATTTTTGAAGGCAAAACATCCTTGATGGATTTTTGTAAGCTTGCTGGCATTGATCATAAGGCATTCGATCAGGTGAAGGGTGAAAGTGAGTCGCTTGGCGGTTTGATATTAGAGATTAATGCTATGCTCCCAAATGCTGGAGAGAAAATAGTCTTTGAAAATTTTGCCTTTACAACCGTGGCGGTGAATGATAAAAGAATAAAAAAAGTAAGAGTACATATTACGAGATGATGACAAGGTGGGTTTGGGTATTGATGGTAGTAACCGTAGGCTGCGGAAGTAATAATTTCAATCCTAAGCCTAAAGGCTACAATAGAATTGATCTGATGCCGGCACAGTATCAAATGCTTGCGGATTCATTTCCATTTCAGATGGAATACTCCACACAAGCAAAAATATTGAAAGATAGTTCCTGGATAGCCGAACGATATTGGTTTGATCTGCATTACGAAAAACTTGGGGCGAATATTCAGGTGACTTATAAGCCGGTAAAGAATGACAGAAAAACACTAGAAGAATACCTGATGGATTCGTATAAGTTGACTTCTGAGCATAAAGTGAAAGCCTACGCTATCGACGAATCTATCATCACATTGAACAATGGAATTAAAGCAACCATTATGGAATTGTCTGGTGAGGTGCCTACACAATTTCAGTTTCACGTCACTGATTCAACAAATCATTTTTTACGTTGTGCATTGTATTTTAAAACTGCCACCCAAAATGATTCACTTCGTCCGGTGATCAACTATGTAAAAATGGACATGCTGCATATGCTCAACACACTTACTTGGGATCAATAATCCATAGGCATGTCGAGCTTCATGGATACCAAAATAGAATTTCTTAAAGGTGTCGGGCCTGCTAAGGCCAAACTCCTGAATGAAGAACTCGGTATTCAGACATTTCATGATCTTATTCACCATTTTCCTTTTAGGTATGAGGATCGATCCCAGTTTCAAACGATCAGTCAAATTCAGCCAGATAGTGAAAGCGTACAGATAAAAGGTGCAATAGCGCGGGTAGAAGTTGTGGGTGCTGCAAGAAAACAGCGTCTGACTGCTGTTTTTAACGACGCTACTGGGCAAATCGAACTGATTTGGTTCAAGGGTGTGAAATGGATGAAAACTAAACTAAAGCCTGGAATACCTTATATCGTTTATGGCAAGCCGTCTCTCTTTCAAACTAAGTTTTCAATTAGTCACCCTGAGGTTGAAGTCTTAACACCAGCTAATGAAGCGGGTAAAAAAACAATGCTTCCCATTTATCCTACGACTGAAAAGCTCAAACGAAAGTTTCTAGACAGCAAGGCTATTACTAAGCTGCAAATGGAGCTAATCAAAACGAAAGGATTCGGAATTCCGGAGACCGTTGATGAAGCCATTCGAGTTCAAATGGGGTTGGTAGATTTAAATACGGCAATCAGAGACATACATTTTCCGCGAAACTTGTCATCTAGAATCAAAGCGCTGGAACGACTCAAATTTGATGAATTGTTTTTCATCCAACTAAAAATATTTAGAGAGAAGTCAGATCAAAAAGAAGTTCACAAAGGCATCATTTTTCAGAAGAGCCATTTGGTTCGTGAGTTTTATGAAAAGCACATACCGTTTGAGTTGACCGATTCCCAGAAGCAGGTGATTAAGGAAATCTATACTGACTTACAATCTGGCTATCAGATGAATCGACTTTTACAGGGTGATGTGGGTAGCGGAAAAACCATTACTGCGTTTGTTTGTATGTTGATTGCGATAGGAAGTGGATTTCAAACCACCATCATGGCGCCTACAGAGATTTTGGCGATTCAACACTTTCAAGGACTTGAAGAGTATTGTGATAAGCTCGGACTAAAAATTGGTTTGATAACGGGCTCCACTAAAAAAAGTCTGAGAAAGAAATACCTTGAAGAATTGGCATCGGGAGAAATGAGTATTCTGGTAGGCACACATGCGCTTATTGAAAATGATGTTCAGTTTGATCGACTAGGGTTGGCAGTGATAGATGAGCAGCATAGGTTTGGTGTAGCACAGCGAGCAAAACTATGGCAGAAAAACAAACACGTATATCCTCATGTACTGGTGATGACAGCGACGCCGATTCCAAGGACACTAGCTATGACGCTCTATGGTGACCTTGAAGTTTCTACTATTCGTGAACTACCCAAAGGCAGGAAGCCAATAAAAACTTCCCATTTGTATGATTCATCAAGATTAAAGCTATTTGGGTTTATCCAACGGGAGATTGATTTAGGGAGACAAGTATATGTGGTTTATCCATTGATTGAAGAGTCGAGCACTCTGGATTACAAGGATTTGATGGATGGTTATGAAAGTATATCAAGAGCGTTTCCGAAGGTACCTTTGAGTATCCTACATGGTAGGATGAAAGCCAAGGATAAAGATTTTGAAATGGACCGATTTGTTCGAGGGGAAACGAAGATTATGGTAGCTACCACTGTGATAGAAGTAGGAGTAAATGTGCCTAACGCCTCAGTGATGGTTATTGAAAATTCTGAGAGATTCGGACTTTCCCAGCTTCATCAACTCCGAGGTAGAGTAGGCCGAGGAGCGGATCAATCTTATTGTATTCTGATGACAGGAAGTAAAATATCCAAAGAAGCCAGAGAAAGAATCGGTTGTATGGTAGCAACTACCGATGGGTTTGAAATTGCGGAAAAGGACCTGGAGCTGAGGGGCCCTGGTGACTTGATGGGGACTCAACAGAGTGGATTGCTCGATCTGAAAGTTGCAGATTTGACGACTGATGGTGAATTGCTTAAGAAAGCAAGAGCCCTAGCGGAGAAGATCGTATTTGAAGACCCAGAATTAAAGCTCGCTGCCCATAGCCGAATGGCCCGACATCTGAGTAAAAATCAAATAGCTACTCTAAAATGGAGTGCTATTTCGTAGGCATAAAAAAACCATCCCGCTCCGATAGGTATCTGGGCGAGATGGCTTAAGTTTTTGTCTGAAATAAATCTTATGATTCTGTTTCAGTTGGCGCTTTCAATCTTGCAATGGTGTAAGATTTTTTCTCCTTGTGTCCGCAATATCCGCAGGTAAAATATTTTACCAATTCCCCATCCGCTTCCAATGTAGCCGACGAAACGATTTCTTCCTTATCTACTTTCAAAGTTTGATAGTTACATTCATTACATTTCAAGGCATGAAGTCTACCGTTATATTTTTCGATTTTGGTATATCCTGACTCTTCATCTATCCAAACATCGTAATCAACAGAGAATGCATCCTCTTCCGCCTGCATTCCTTCATCCAAATAAACATCCTCTTCCTCTTCACTTAAAAGTTTCATCGCTCGACCATCAGGGGAGATCCGTGGAGAAAACCTTAGCAGCTTCAACCTTTTTTCAATATAAAATGGATAGTAAAATTTAAGAATATTCTGAACAATAACACCAGCAATAATGGCAAACATGGTAGTAACAAACAGTCGAACAAAGAACCACATCATGCCAGATTCTGCCACTAGCGTATTGGCATACACAGCCAATGCAATAATGATTAGAAGTGCACTATACCAAAGTAAATTGATTTCATACATGTTGATGTAATCATATTTTTCCTTGTGGTCTTTGGTGATCATAAGTTTGAATAGATGACCGATTAGGATCAACAAACCGACAGCTGCAATAGCGTATGAAGCATAAGTGCCATACATATTCCAGGTATCTAGTAAGCCTTGATCAATTTTATTCATAGCGTTAAGCTTTAAGTAAAGTGGATTCTAATAATGTTTGCCTTAAAATATCAACAAATGAATCAAGTCATCAGTTGGCACAGCTTATTTCCAAATATAGATAAATTGAACTTCTGTATGAGATAAGCGGAATTAAATTTATAAAAAAAAACAATCAGTTCAAACGATTAACTAGGCGACCCTCGCATTAGAATATTATAATTTGGACTGTATAAAATGCAAAAAGCCATTCAGTCCCGATTGCTACCAGGATCGAATGGCTTTTTCAAGTATTTTGTCTAACGGTTTTAGCCGTTCATAGAAACCAAAAATTCCTGGTTGTTTCTTGTGCCTTTCATCTTGCCAAGCAAGAATTCCATGGCTTCGCTTGAATTCATATCGTCCATGAATTTTCTCAAAATCCAGATTCTTTGTAGCTCTTCTTTGTCGATCAATAGATCTTCTCTTCGAGTACCAGAAGCTGGAATATCGATAGCAGGGTACACACGCTTGTTGGATAGTTTTCTGTCCAACTGAAGCTCCATGTTACCAGTACCTTTGAATTCTTCAAAGATCACTTCATCCATCTTAGATCCTGTTTCAATCAGGGCAGTGGCAAGAATAGTCAACGACCCACCGTTTTCTACATTTCTTGCTGCTCCGAAGAATCTCTTAGGTTTGTGAAGTGCATTAGCATCCACACCACCCGAAAGAATCTTACCACTTGATGGTACCACGGTGTTGTGCGCTCTTGCCAGACGAGTAATAGAATCCAAGAGGATAACTACGTCGTGACCACATTCTACCATTCTCTTTGCTTTTTCAAGAACGATGTTTGCCACTTTCACATGTCTTTCTGCCTGCTCATCAAAAGTAGAAGCAATGACTTCAGCTTTTACGCTTCTTGCCATGTCAGTTACTTCCTCAGGTCTTTCATCGATCAACAAGATCATCAGATAAACTTCAGGGTGATTTTCAGCAATAGCGTTGGCTACATTTTTAAGTAATACAGTTTTACCCGTTTTAGGCTGCGCTACGATCATACCTCTTTGTCCTTTACCAATCGGCGAGAACATATCCATTACTCTGGTAGAGTAATCACTAGGCTTGTAGCTCAAATTCAGTTTTTCTTCTGGGAAAAGAGGAGTTAAGTATTCGAAAGGAACTCGGTCTCTGATTTCTTCAGTAGTCTTTCCGTTTACAGAACTAACTCTTAACAAAGCGAAATATTTTTCTCCATCTTTAGGAGGTCTGATTTGACCCAATACAGAATCTCCTGTTTTCAAACCAAATAGTTTGATTTGGGAAGGAGAAACGTAGATATCATCCGGGCTGGCGAGATAATTGTAATCTCCCGATCTTAAGAAACCGTAGCCATCTTGCATGATTTCGAGTACACCACCGTTCTCGATGACACCGTCAAATTCTTTTACTTTTTCGTTGTATTCCGCTCTCTTAGACTTTTGGTCTGGTCTTCTATCTTTTCTATCTCCTCTGTCGTTGCGATCCCCACGGTCTTTTCGTTCTTCCTTGTCTCTTGGAGCGCGATCTTTTCCTTCTGCTTTGTTGTCGTCCTTCTTATCTCCTTTCGGATTATTGGACTTTTCTTTTGAATCAGATTTTTTTGATGACTCAGCTTCCAGATTGAAATCTCCTAGCAAGTCATCAGATGACTTTGATTTCTTTTTCTCTGGTTTTGATTCTTTTTTCTTGTCTGCTTTTTCAGCAGGCTGTTCTTTTTTCTTTTCTTCAGCCTTCATATCGGCTGCAGGCTTAGGGTTGATGGCCTGCTCGTCTAGAATTTTGTATATCAGATCCTTCTTCGCGGCTTTCTTGTAGTTTTTGATGCCCAGACTTTCTGCAATTTCTTTAAGCTCAGATAGCAGCCTGTCATTCAATTCTTCAATTTTATACATGATAATTAATTAGTAGAAATTGTGCTTAATGATATAAGCGTCTTGAAATGAAATATTTTTGAAATATTATAGTAATGAAGATTGGCTCATAGTGATTAGCTGGATAGCTATCTAAGCCCAAATGCATATAAGTGCCACAATTATATGACAACAAATATTATAACACAAATTTACTCAAAAATATTTGTAACGGCTCTAAATCAGTAAAATCTGTGTTTTTGACCTAGTATTCTTTAGGGTTCTATGAGGTGCGTCTCATTTGATCATATAAATTTGCCATTCAAAAAATTGAGAACCTTATGTTAATTGTTTCAGACATTAGAGAAAACAAGCCTGAATTCATCGCAGGATTAGAAAAAAGAGGCTTGGCAGACGCTGAGGCTATGTTAGATGAAGTATTGGCGCTAGACGAAAAAAGAAAAAACACGCAAGCTGAACTAGATGAGCTATTGGCCGAGTCTAATAAAATCTCTAAGTCGATTGGACTATTGATGAAAGAAGGAAAGCAAGAAGAGGCTAATGAAGCCAAAGCAAAAACTTCTGAACTAAAAGCAAAGACGAAGGAATTGAGTCAGATTTTGGAAGAAACCGTCCAATCACTGGATGAGAAATTATATCAAATTCCAAACATTCCAAACATTGAGGTGCCTGCTGGAAACACTGAGGATGACAATGAGGTGTTATTTACGGTAGATAAATTGCCTGAGCTTGGTGATAACGCTTTACCACACTGGGAATTGATCAAAAACTATGACATTATAGATTTTGATTTGGGTGTAAAAATCACTGGCGCAGGATTTCCGGTGTATAAAGGAAAAGGGGCTAGACTCCAGCGTGCATTGATCAATTTCTTCTTAGATGAAGCTGATCATCATGGATATGATGAAGTGCAGCCGCCTGTAGTAATCAATGAAGCGTCAGGTCGCGGAACAGGCCAGTTACCTGATAAGGAAGGTCAGATGTATCATATCTCTGATTCTGATTTGTATTTGATACCTACAGCTGAAGTGCCGATCACTAACCTATATAGAGATGTGATTGTAGAAGAAAAGGACCTACCGATCAAAAATGTAGGATTCACTCCTTGTTTTAGAAGAGAAGCAGGATCGTGGGGTGCGCACGTCAGAGGATTGAACAGATTGCATCAGTTTGATAAAGTTGAGATTGTCCAGGTTCAGCATCCTGATAAATCATTTGATACTTTGATGGAAATGAGAGATCATGTAGAGGGACTTTTGAAAAGACTAGAGCTGCCCTATAGAATATTGAAATTGTGCGCGGGTGATTTAGGCTTTACTTCAAATATTACTTACGATTTTGAAGTGTACTCTGCAGCTCAAAAGAGATGGTTAGAAGTGAGTTCTGTGAGCAATTTCAAAAACTATCAATCGAATCGTTTGAAGTTGAGATACCGTGATGCGGAAAACAAAAAACACTTACTTCATACTTTGAATGGTAGTGCATTGGCACTGCCAAGAATCATAGCTGCTATACTTGAAAATGGACAAACCGCTGAGGGTATTAAAATACCAGCTGCATTGCATCAGTATGCTGGCTTTGAAACTATTTCGTAGCAGACTCGAACAATAGGCATGATTCTAAGAAAGGGAACCCAAGCAGATCTTCCAAGATTACTTGAACTAATTCGAGAATTAGCGATTTATGAAAATGCCGAAGATCAGGTATCCAATACCATAGATAGAATGAAGAAGGAGGGCTTTGGCCCTTCTCCTGTTTTTGGGTTTTTCGTGATTGAGCTAGGCGGTGCCGTTGTAGGAGCAGCAGTTTACTACTGGCGCTATTCTACCTGGAAAGGCAAGCGATTGTATCTTGAAGATCTGATAGTGACTGAAGCACTGCGTGGCAAAGGCGGAGGGAAATTACTCTTCGACAAAATGTTGGATTTTGGAAAAGCAGAAGGCGCAAGCGGTATGATGTGGCAAGTACTTGACTGGAATGAACCTGCCATCAATTTCTATAAGAAATACAACACTTCCTTCGACGAAGAGTGGCTCAATTGCCACATTGACTTCGAAGATCGATCTAAATAGTGTACTTGTAAGGAATGGTTTTGAGAATGTGTTTGATTGTTTCTAATCTGGCATTCACCTTTTTATTTGCATCCACTATAGTCCAAGGGACATGTTCGGTATTTGTTTTTTTGAACATAGCTTTTTTATAGTACGTGTAATCATCCCACAGTTCTTGAGACTTTTCATCTACTGGTGTCATTTTCCAACGCTTTAGTGGACTTCGTTTTATTTCTTTAAACCTTTTGGCCTGTTCTTTTTTAGTGATAGAAAAGTAAAATTTTATTAAAAAGGTGTCCGAGTGAATGAGCATTTTTTCAAATTCATTGACTTGAGTCATGAAGGTCTTGTATTCTTCTTCTGTACAAAATCCATTCACTGGTTCCACAATAGCCCGGTTATACCAGCTTCGATCAAAGAACACCATTTCTCCTGGCTTTGGTAGGTGATTGATGTAGCGCTGTAAAAACCATTGGTTGCGTTCATCTTCTGTCGGGATATTCAGGGCAGTGATACGATAATGCCGGGGATTTAAATGCTCAGTAATTCTTCTGATCGCTCCTCCTTTACCAGCTGCATCGCGTCCTTCGAAGATGACGACTATTTTTTTGTTATTCTTTATTACCCAAGTTTGAAGCTTTATGAGCTCCGCTTGTAGAGATTTTAGCTCATCTTCATAAAGTACTTTACTCAGCACTTTTTCCAGATTTATGGACTTGGTTCTGAATAAGGCTTCTAACCCTTGTTTTGAGTTAATAAGTTCAACTTCCTTTTTTGTTAAGTCCCTTTTCATCAGCGCAGGGTTAAATGTCTATTTGAACAGCACTTCTATGATATCTCACGATCACATTTGGGTCTGGAAGAAGCTGAATGTTAGCTTCACCTTTTTTATCATAATCAAATTGAGACAGTACATGTCTAATGCTTTCTAGCCGAGCTTCTTTCTTATTATTGGTTTTCACAATAGTCCATGGACAGAAATTGGTGTGAGTCTTGCTAAACATCTGTTCCTTATAGTGTGTGTATTTGTCCCAAAGCTCCTGTCCTTTCATATCTACAGGGCTAAATTTCCATCTTTTCAATGGGTTACTCATACGAGCATCGAATCTCTGCTTTTGTTCTTTTTTAGAAATAGAAAACCAAAACTTAATGATACTTATATTGTCTTCATAGAGTAAGTGCTCAAACTCGGGCACTTGGATCATAAATTTTTGATATTGATTTTCAGAGCAGAAGTCCATCACAGGTTCAACTACTGCTCTGTTGTACCAACTTCGATCAAAGAACACCATTTCACCGGGATTAGGCAGCTCCTTTATATATCTTCTAAAATACCATTGGCCTTTTTCCACTTCTGTTGGTTTGGTAAGGGCAACTACTCTTGAATTTCTTGGGTTTAAGTGTTCTTTGAATCTTTTGATTGCTCCCCCTTTTCCTGCTGCATCACGACCTTCAAAAATGACACAAACTCTTTTGTTTGTTTTTTTAATCCATTGTTGAAGGTTAACCAATTCGGTTTGTAAATTGGCCAATTCTATTTCGTACTTCAGTTTTTCAAGAACGTCATTTAATTCAATTTGATTTTGATTCGCAATTTCAATTAATTGCTTTCTGTTTTTGCATTCCAATAACTGAGTAGCAGTGAATTTCATGGCACAAAATATTACTAATCTACATGCTCAAGCATGGTTCGAAAAGCAACAAACTTATCTTTGAATTTTTCAGTGTGATCTGCTTGCAGAGCTTCGGCATATTTCTCCTGATATTCATTGATATGTTTGATACTATCTGCAAAATATTGGATGGCATAAGTGATGGCCCCCTCTTGTTCGTGCGACAACAGTTTGAAAATTTTTCGGTCAACGAACATCCCTGTGTCCATCACTTTGGGAATGTGATCCTCTTTCATCCAGGCCAGCCAATCAGCCTCTATATTTTCATCTAGGCTTACTGTTACGTTGTATAAAATCATAGGTCAAATATATTTAGAAATTGGTCTTGCCAAATGAGTAATAGCAGCACAAAAAGTGATTTACAGCACATTTGGAAGTGAAAGATGTATAAAGATTATCTAAAACAACCCTTCAATAGTGCCGTCATCGGTAATGTCAATTTTTTCTGAGGCTGGAAATGCTGGAAGCCCAGGCATACGCATGATGTCTCCCGTTATAGGGACTAAGAACCCGGCTCCAGCGGCAATTTCAATTTCCCTGACAGTCACTACAAAATCCTTTGGTCTTCCCAAAAGAGCAGGATTATCCGACAATGATTTTTGGGTCTTAGCAATGCAGACAGGTAAGTTTGTTAATCCCAGCCGTTCGATTTTTCTGAGATTGGCCTTTGCTTTTGCGGTATAGTCTATGGCTTTGGCTCCATAGATTTTCTTTGCGATAATGTCTATCTTTTCTTCAACAGGTAGTGACCAATCATACATTGGGTTGAATTTCACATGGTTAGCTTCTACAGTTGCGGCTACGTCTTTGGCTAATTCTATGGCGCCATCTCCTCCCTTGGCCCAAACATCTGCTACCTCTACTTTGACACCAAGTTCTTCACATCTAGTACGAATATGCTCAATTTCAGCATCGGTATCAGAGGTAAACTTGTTGATGGCCACCACAGGCAATATGTTGAACAAGGCAATATTCTCAATATGCTTTTCCAGATTGGCTAGTCCTTTGTCCAGCGCCTCTACATTTTCCTTTTGTAAATCACCCACTGGAACACCGCCATGATATTTTAGTGCGCGGACGGTGGCTACCAATACAACCGCTTTTGGCGAAAGTCCACCAGACACACATTTAATATCAAAGAATTTTTCTGCTCCTAGATCAAATCCAAACCCTGCCTCGGTTACTACATAATCGGACAAGGATAAGCCAGTCTTCGTGGCAATAATAGAATTAGTGCCCTGAGCGATATTGGCGAACGGCCCACCATGAATAATAGCTGGATTTCCTTCCATGGTTTGCACCAGGTTGGGCATGATGGCATCTTTGAGTAATGCAGCCATGGCACCGTGGGCTTTTAGGTCTCGAGCATAGACGGGTTGTTTGTCATAAGTAAATCCTATGAAGATATTGCCGAGTCTTTTCTTGAGGTCAGAAAAATTCTCTGCAAGGCATAAAATCGCCATAATTTCGGATGCTGCGGTAATATCAAACCCGGTTTCTCTTGGAACGCCTGAGGTTGTTCCTCCTAATCCTACAATTAGGTTTCTCAATGACCGGTCATTCATATCCATGACTCTTTTCCAAGTGACGGTTCTAGGGTCTATGCCAAGGGAGTTCTTTTTGTTCTGAATATTATTATCAATAAGGGCAGCGAGAAGGTTGTTAGATTTTTCAATGGCTGAAAAGTCACCTGTAAAATGAAGATTAATATCTTCCATGGGTAACACCTGAGAATATCCTCCTCCAGTGGCACCTCCTTTGATTCCAAACACAGGTCCAAGTGATGGTTCTCTTAAAACTACAGTCGTCTTTTTTCCGATTTTGTTGAGAGCTTCAGTCAACCCAATCGACATGGTGGTTTTACCTTCTCCTGCTGGCGTGGGCGAAATGGCCGAAACTAGGATCAGGTTGTTTTTGTCATATTTTTCTTTGTCAATATACGTGAGTGGAATTTTGGCTTTGGATTTCCCGTATGGAATTAGGTCTTCGGAAAGGACGTTTAGCTTGTCGCCAATTTCACTAATAGGCAATAATGTTGCCTTTTTAGAAATTTCTAAATCAGAGTTCATGGGTAGTAATGTTGTTTGTTTCATTTAAGGGTTTTCTTCATTTCTAAAAACCCTTAGTCTTGTTTAGTAACCAAGTTATCAATTTTTTCCAGAGGTTCATCGAACTTTTTTACAATTGGCTAAAGCTGTTTTTACATTTATTCAAGTAAATCTTAAACCACCTCATTATGGAAGCGCACAAGATCGAACGAATGCCAGAAGTATGGAAAACCATCGAAGGTTTTTCTAATTATGAAATTTCCAATTTAGGAAGAGTTCGTCGAAAGGCACGAAAGACATTTCACGCCGGTTCAAATAAGGACATTTTCTTGAAGGAAAAAGTGATGAAGCAACGGTGGAATAAAACTTGCAAATGTTATTTCATGGATTTACTCAATGATGAAAAGAAAAGAAAGACCGTTTACCCTCACCGAGAAGTAGCTTCTGCCTTTTGTATTAATATCCTACCTAAAGAGTATACGATGATTGTTCATTTGGACAATGATCCAAAAAACAATGACAGCTCGAATCTGGAATGGGTATCGCCGTCAGAGCATATGGCGTTTCAGTTTGAAGTGGGCAATAAAAATAACTTTAAGGTTTGGCGTACGCGCAAAGAGAAGTATAAAAATGGGTTTAAAGCAGGAACGATCTTTAAAGGTCGTCCAAGAAAATTGGCCTAGTATGGATAAGTAAAAAGGGCAGCTGAATAGCTGCCCTTTTTTGTTAGATCTTCATCACAAACCACTTGGCCAACGTTTTGTAATTGACCTTAGTCCCATGCATAAAAATTCCAATACGGTAGATTCTGCCAGCCATCCAGGTAGTTCCACAGAAGCCTGCTATGAGTAATGAAACTGAAAGCACCAACTCCCATAATGGCACGTCAAATGGCAATCGCATCATCATGATGACTGGTGAAGTGAATGGAATCATGGATAACCAAAAAGCCATGGTACCATGCGGCTCTTGAATGACAATAGAAATCATCATCATAGAAAATATGAGTGGTAAGGTAACCGGAAGCATAAACTGTTGCGAATCCGCCTCGCTGTCTACCGCAGAGCCGATAGCTGCAAGCAGTGCGCCATAGAGTAAATAACCGCCTAGAAAGTAGATCAAAAAGCTAGCTAGGATGGTTGGTAGTTCAATTTTGTCTAGCACCTTCGAAATGTCAAAAGCTTTGTCCTGAGCGCTCATGCCTTCAGTATCCATACCCGCTTCATTGGCGAACTGTTCGGTAGCTGCAGGCTGATCTAAAATAAAGGAAGAAGTGGCTGAAGTGAGTGCAGTAGTCATCACTGCCCATAGCACGAACTGCGTAAGTCCAACAGCTGCAATACCCAAAATCTTACCCATCATCAACTGAAACGGTCGAACTGAAGCGATCATTACCTCTATGATTCTGCTAGTTTTCTCCTGGGTAACGCCTCTCATGATTTGCATGCCATAAATAAATATGAACATGTAAAGCAAGAAAGAAGAAACGTATCCCACACCAAAAGCAATACCTGAATTGCTTTCGCTTTCATCACCGGATTCTGATAAGTTGATGATGTGAATATCCACATGTGCTCTAAGATTGTCTATCAACTCTTGATCCAATCCCGAATTGGCTAATTTTTCGTCTTCAATAATTCCACGGATTCTTTTTTCAATTCCTCCTTCTACGGCTATTCCTGGACTTTGAGTGGAATAGAATTTTATGCCTTCCGGTTTATCTAAATTTAAATTGGGAATATGGAGCAAACCAAATATGGCATCACTCCTTAAGAGTGACTCTTTGGTTTCTTCTAAATCCGCCTGGATAAATTGATAGGTGATAGTTTCTGTGTTTTCTATTTTATTTTCAAATAGACCAGTTTCATCAATAACCTGAATCAGTTTCTGATCTCCTTCTCGCGTGGCCGACCAAATCACTATTCCCATCATTCCTGCAAAGAGGATAGGACCTAAAATAGTCATAATGATAAATGACTTTTTCTTAACTCTTGCGATGTACTCGCGTGCGATGATGAGTGAGATCTTATTCATGGTTGGTAGGCTTTACAGTGGAAATAAAAATGTCATTAATGGAAGGAATTTTCTCGTTGATAGAAACGATCTTCGTTTTTGAGGTGATAAAATCTACCAAGTCATTCACTGAGTGGTTTTCAGCAATTTTCACTTCAGAGCGAACTATATCATCATCTAATGATTTGGTATGGAGTACTTCAAAACCATTGTCAGAAATAGGAATGTCACCTATGTATTCTGTAATAAATGTATTGTTTCGGTACTTATTCTTGATGTCTTTTTTGGCTCCATTAATCAAGATTTTGGAATGATGGATTAATGTGATTTGATCACAAAGCTCCTCCACTGATTCCATGCGGTGCGTAGAAAAAATAATAGTAGCGCCTTTCTCCTTCAATTCCAGAATTTCATCTTTAATCAGATTGGCATTTACAGGATCAAACCCAGAAAAAGGTTCGTCAAGAATAATCAAGGATGGGTTATGAACTACCGTAGCAATAAATTGAATCTTTTGCTGCATACCCTTGGACAGGTCTTCCACATTTTTGTTGTGCCAAGCCATGATGTCCAGCTTTTCCATCCAATGTTTGATAGAGGCTACAGCATCTGGTCGGCTCATTCCTTTCAGTCGCGCCAGAAAAATCAGCTGATCGGACACTTTCATTTTTTTGTATAACCCCCTTTCTTCTGGTAGGTAACCAATTTTTCGTACATCTTCAGCTAACATAGGTACATCTTTGAAAAGCACCTGTCCACTGTCGGGCATGATGATTTGAGTGATGATTCTGATCAGTGTGGTTTTTCCAGCACCATTTGGCCCTAATAGTCCGAAAACACTGTTTTCTGGGATGCCAAAGTCTATGTTGTCTAAGGCTTGATGATCTCCATAGGATTTAGAGACACCATTGATTTTTACTAAGTTCAAGTCGATTGTTTTTGATTTGCTACATGAGTAGCAAAAAGTCGGAAAATATTACAGTTGTGTAAAAATTACTTCACGTATTCGAAGATGATATTCCCTAAGGCGACGTCTACGTTGAATTCCATCAAATTTTTTGCGCTAGCGGAATAGCTGCGATTGACATAGACATTTTCAGAAACTTCTTCGAAAGCCTGGCTAAGAGAAATGTTGCAAAGGGGTGAGCTTTTGAAATGGACAATGGCCGGGTAGTCATTTTCTGGTACAATGATTTTCAGTTTTCCAGCGCCAACACTCACATTGATTTTACAAGCTTTTTCTACTCCTTTGCTGAAGTCCAATACAGCTGTACCAAACCCAACATCTGCGATAATTATGTTGGCATTGGACTTATTCACATTTTTGGTCATGATATTGCCAACATCTACATTGACATAAAAGGTATCCATGGCACATTTATTCATAGCATTGTCATCATACATGATTTTCACATTGGCACTACCTGATTCTATTTTGAATTTGGATACTGACAGATCGGATAAGTTCACAAAAGCATCACCTACGCCGTATTTTAAATCGAGGTTGTAAATTTTTTGATCTGCCAAGAATACTTTCCAGAAATTTTTCTCGGATTTTTCATTGCCAAACATACTGTAAGAGATCGCTTGACTTAGTCCTTTTTGATTATAGTCTTCCAGGATTAGGTTGACTGCATTACGATTGTTGTTGATTTCCGTGTGGAAGGTAGGGTTAACTTCGGAAAAGGAGGGGTTTCCGTAAATGGTGACGGGGTCGTTATTGTCAGAGGGGTTTATGAAACAAGTACCCGAGGTTGCTTTCAATGAAAAAGCGACCGTATCAAAAGAGGCTTCGTCCTTCACTGTGTAGAACTTTTTTAACTGGCAATGCCCCTTCAACCCACAAACCAATGTTGCTATTACAACAATATAAACCCTTAGCATGTCCCTACGTACGGAATTTTTCTCATTCTGGTTCGATTCGTTCGACGATTATCGAGATTCAACCGTCGAAAATAGAATGAATCTGCCGAAATCAAAAATTTATACCGTTATGTACCAAAAAAAGACCCCTTACTATTCGATGATAGTAAGAGGTCTTATTTGTGCGTCTATCAAAGATCCTAAAAGAATTCTTTGATTTTTTCGAAGAAACCTTTCTCTCCTTTACCGGGATTTGGTGCGAAGTTGTCTGAATCTCTCATGCTTTCGAGCTTCTGCTTTTCGTCTTTCGACAACGTCTTCGGTGTCCATATATTCACATGGATTAACTGATCTCCTTTGCCGTAACCATTAATGTCTTTAATGCCTTTTCCACGGAGCCTCAAGATTTTACCACTTTGAGTGCCTTGATCGATCTTGATTTTTACTTTACCATCGATTGTTGGTACTTCAACAGAAGTTCCCAAAACCGCATCTACAAAGTTCAGGTACAAGTCAAAGACGATGTTGTTCCCTTCTCGCTTCAGCTCTTCGCCTTCTTGCTCTTCGATCACGATCAATAGGTCTCCTGGCATTCCTCCGCCTGGTGCTTCATTTCCTTTGCCAGACATGGATAGTTGCATGCCGTCTACTACGCCAGCAGGAATCTTTACTGGAATGACTTCGTCTTTATAGGTCAATCCAGAATTATCAACACCATTAGGTTTCTTGTCAATGCTTTGACCGGCTCCGTTACAAGTCGGGCAAGTCGATGCAGAGACCATTTGGCCCAGCATAGTATTCACCACTTTCTTTACCTGACCACTTCCATTACAAGACTGACAGGTCTTGAAAGTAACCCCATCGGCAACAACTAGACGATTTACTTTAATTTTCTTTTCTACGCCATGGGCGATGTCCTCCAGCGTAAGTTTCAGTTTGATACGAAGGTTTGTGCCTTTGCGTGCTCGACCTCGGCCACCACCACCGCCTCCGAAGAAGCTGTCGAAAGGGCTTCCACCTCCTCCTCCGCCACCGAAGATGTCACCAAATTGTGAAAAGATATCGTCCATAGACATACCTCCACCGCCAAAGCCGCCGCCGCCGGCAGCTCCACCCATTCCGGCATGGCCAAATTGGTCGTAGCGTTGTTTTTTCTGAGCATCGCTAAGTACTTCATAAGCTTCTGCTGCTTCTTTGAAGTTTTCTTCCGCCTGTTTATCGTCGGGGTTCTTATCCGGGTGAAATTTGATCGCTAGCTTTCGGTAGGCTTTTTTTATCTCATCTGCAGAAGCAGACTTAGATACACCCAGAACTTCGTAATAATCTCTTTTTGCCATAATTATGCTCCGGTTACCACTTTCGCAAATCTGATCACCTTGTCATTCAGTTGATAACCTTTTTCAACTACATCCACAACTTTTCCTTTCAACTCCTCTTCTGGTGCTGGGATTTGTGTGATGGCTTCGTGATACTCTACATCAAACTCGGAACCTTTGTCGGCTTCGATTTTTTTCAATCCTTTTTGCTCAAGGACACTTTTGAATTTATTATAAATCAGATCGACTCCTTCTTTCACAGACTTGATATCTGCATCTTCGGTCATCGATTTTTCTGCTCTTTCGAAATCATCTAATACTGCTAGCAAATCTTTAATCAAATTTGCATTGGCCGTACTGGTTAGTTCTAACTTTTCTTTAGAAGTTCTTCTTCTGAAGTTTTCAAATTCAGAATACAATCTGAGGTACTTGTCTTTGGACTCGGCTACCTCGGCTTGAAGTTTTTCTTCAGCACTTAATTCTTCCTTTGGTTCTTCCTTCTGCTCCTCTTGCTCTTCCACAGTTTCTTCCACGTTTTCTTCGTTCTTTATCTGCGGTTCTTCCACTACTGTCTCTTCCGACTTCTTGTCAGCTTTTTTATTATTTTTTGCCATTAGTATTCACAATTAAATGCGCTATTGGTTTGGCAATTACTTTGCCAATGGAAATTCTGTGACAGAATGTCCTAAAATTGTTTGTTTCGGTAAATTCTTGTCAGGTTAAGCGTTGATGGCTTGCCAGATCATATCCTTCAGTGGGTCAAGGTTTTTTTGAGCTACACTGGATATGAAAATCGAAGGCAGTTCGGTTGGTACTTCTTTTTTCATTTCTTCCATCAATTCATCATCGAGCATGTCTGATTTCGTGATGGCAAGCATTCGCTGCTTGTCCAAAAGTTCTGGGTTGTATTTGGTCAGCTCTTTGAGCAGAATTTCATATTCTTTCTTGATGTCGTCGGCATCGGCTGGTACCATAAACAGTAGAATGGAGTTTCTTTCGATATGCCTCAAGAAACGAATACCAAGGCCTTTTCCTTCGGCGGCCCCTTCGATGATACCTGGAATATCGGCCATTACGAATGACTTGTGATCCCTATAAGCCACCACACCCAGATTAGGCACTAAGGTGGTAAATGGATAATTAGCAATCTCAGGCTTTGCTTCTGAAAGGACGGAAAGCAGCGTTGACTTACCGGCATTTGGGAAACCTACGAGTCCTACATCCGCCAGCACTTTCAATTCCAAAATAATCCACTCTTCTATTCCGGGTTCTCCAGGTTGGGCGTAGTGTGGGGTTTGATTGGTTGCGTTCTTGAAGTTGTCGTTGCCCAGGCCTCCTCGCCCACCTGGAGTAAGGATAATCTCCTGACCATCTTCTAGTATTTCTACTCTCTTTTCGCCGGTTTCAGCATCTTTGGCTATCGTACCTAGTGGTACTTCGAGAATAATGTCCTGCCCCTCAGACCCACTTCTGTTTCCTCCTTCGCCAGGTTTGCCATTTTCGGCGATGGCATGTTTCTTATATCTCAAATGGAGCAAAGTCCAGAGTTGACGATTGCCACGAAGGATGATATGCCCACCGCGCCCACCGTTGCCGCCATCAGGGCCGCCTTTGGGTACGTGCTTTTCTCTTCTGAAATGTACTGAGCCAGGCCCACCATTTCCCGAACGGGAACAAAATCTTACATGATCAATGAAGTTTGAAGATGCCACTTGCTTGCTATTTTAAATGTCATATTGACGCACTGAAAATCTCATGGAAATAAATAAGACTTCTCCTCTCGTCGAAGTGACAAAAGTAGTTTGTTTATTCGAAGGGAGATTGCTTCGCGCCTTAATATACCCTTAAACAATAAATGAGAAAGCCCTAACTACTTCGTTTGGACTTTCTCATTTGATATTTGTGAATTGTCTTTTTACAATCCGTCCATCACTCGGCGGATGGCCAGATAAATTTCTTCGATGGCGCCTACCCCATGGATTTTGTTGTACTTACCTTGCTTCTCGTAAAACTCTGCTACAGGTAACGTTTCGTTTTTGTATACCTGAATTCGATTGTCAATCTTGGTTTCATCCTGATCGTCTGCTCTACCAGAGGTTTTACCTCTTTCGAGCAATCTGGTTTTCAATTCTTCATCTGGTACCTCCAGGGCAATCATACCACTGATCGAGGTGTCGAAATCATTCAGCATGTCTTCCAAAGCAACTGCCTGTGCCACTGTTCTTGGAAACCCGTCAAATATGAATCCTTGTGGATCAATTGTAGTAGCAATTTTATCTTTCACCATTCCGATGACTACTTCATCTGGAACGAGGTTTCCTTCATCCATGTATTTCTGAGCTAGTTTGCCTAGTTCAGTTCCTTCGCCCAAGTGCTTTCTAAATAAATCACCCGTGGAAAGGTGTACCAACTTATATTGATCTATTATTTTTTCACTCTGTGTGCCTTTGCCAGCACCGGGAGGGCCGAATAATACGATGTTTAGCATGATTTATATATTAGTGAGTATTATTAGTGTTCTTCAAAAAAGGGGCAAATATAATAAATTAATTGGGGTGAAATTAGGGCTTCAATTGATACAAACCTGTAAGATTTCTACCCTTGCTTTGATAGTCCATCCCATAACCGACCACGAATAGGTTAGGGATTTCTTTCCCGATGTACCGAAGTTCAATGTCTTGTTTGTAGGCCTCTGGTTTGAAAAATAAGGTTGCTATCTGAATGGACGCTGCGCCTTTATCTTTGAGCAGACTCATTATATGGGCTAAAGTAGTGCCGCTATCTACTATATCCTCAACAATTAAAACATGTTTGCCAGTAAGGTCTTCATTGATCCCAATCAGGTCTTTTACATTTCCTGTTGACGAAGTGCCCTCGTAGGATGCAAACTTCAAAAAACTGATTTCTGGATCTATGGTCATGTATTTAACCAGGTCCGCTACAAACAGGAAAGAGCCATTTAAGATGCCAAGAATGAGCAAGTCTTTCCCTTTATAATCTTTGTCAATTTGCATTGACAAGGATATGACGTAAGATTCTAATTGATCTGCAGTCAGATATTCTACGAATTGTTTGTCTCCAATTTGGATCATAGGTGTTTCATCAAATATTCATAAAGATTGATCATGGCGTCTATGTCAGCTTTGTGTACCATCTCGTCGGGCGAATGTACGTGATCTTCCGGAGCACCTACAAAACACCAGTCAATTGGGTAGGGTGATTGTTGAATTTCGCGCCCGTCACTACCCCCGCTTCTTTCCACTTCAATCTGATATTTGACTCCAGATGCTTCTGCCAGTTCAACTATTTTATCCACATATTCTTTGCGTGGAATGCTCATGTCTCTTAGAGATATGGCCACTCCATTGCCGTGAGTGACACCTTCGGTTACCCACGTAATATCAGACACCAAGGCTTGCTTGATTTGATAGTTTTCGTACATCCATTTACAAAGGAATGGAACCGTGCCTCCTCCATGTTCTTCCCAGCAAGAAAATATGATTAGCCCGTCTTCCAGTGTTTCAGCTACTTTCAGAGCATTTAAAACACCTAGGCGGTTGTCCAGATAGCATGATTGAACATAGTCTTCAGTATCTCTAAAATCTGACTTGAACACCAAATCAGTACCTGATTCTATTCCTCTACCGAAGTCATAAAATAAATCTCCTTCTTCAACTTTCAGCTTGCATTCGATAGGACCCATGGCGTCGTTTCCCACCAGGGAATAACCTGTTTCAGTTTCAGGGCCTCCGATCGGAATAAGTTGATTTTCATATCGAACCGTGAAGCCAATTGAATCTATGTGAGCAAAAATGGCGGTCCGAGGCTTCCCAAATTTTAAAATCAAACAATCCTGAAATTCTTCTCCATAAACCAATCCTGGTTGCACCTTCCAGCTTCCTTTATTTTTATTGACATAGTCAATAAGAAAGTCCGTCATAGCGGATTCATTGCCTGAAGGAGCGAAGGTATTACAAAGTGTTTCTAATAAGGAGATATCCGAAGCCTGCATGTATTGTTTTGAAAATCGAAGCACAAAAATCATTGTTTTTGAACTAAATCAAACAGGCACGAGTAATTTTGCTGCTGAATACAGAAAAATCTATGCTCGAAGAAATTCTTATATACTTAATGATTTATGGTTCTAGTGGTTTCAAATTTGTGTTTGGACCAATTATAGGCGCTTCGTACGGGTATAGTGTTTTTTTCACGGGGACGCTGACTATTTTAGGCATGATGACCACCGTTTACGTTTTCACTTACTTTGGTACTTATATCAGACATTTTACACAGCGAGTTTTTAGATCGAAAGACAAAAAAGTCTTCACTAAAAAAAACAGGAAGTATGTAGAGCTGTGGCTGAAATATGGTGTGGCAGGAATGTCTTTTCTGACGCCAGTCTTATTGTCTCCATTAGGAGGGGCGATATTAGTCAATGCTTTCGGTGGTAAGAAAAAAGACATCATCAAATACATGTGGATGAGCAGTATTTTTTGGGGCTACCCAATGACTTGGGCTGTGAAGTTTGTTGGTCATTTGATTCCTTTTCTTGATTTGTGAGGTGGAGTGGAACTACGACTCCATGCTAGAGGTTTACTGTTCATATGACCCCTGTGGTATGAAAAGCAGCCCACCTGAGTGAGGCCAGTCGTACTTCCACTGGTTCGGGAAATTTGGGCTTAATATAGGAGGCTCGCCTCGATGCTTATCTTTTTGTTTAGGGATTCATCCTATGGCATTGAAGTATCGTTGAGTTTTGGCCCTCAAGTCGTACCTCCACTTAACCAATAAAAATTCTAAAGTTCTACTTCAATCCATCGAGGCTTGTAGCTACTGTTCAGATCATTTTCTTACCTTTACTCACATGAGTAGACCTGAAAAGAAACTGTTCCTGCTAGACGCATTCGCCCTTATTTATCGTGCCCATTTTGCTTTTAGTAAAAATCCTAGAATCAATTCAAAAGGCATTAATACCAGTGCTGTTTTTGGGTTTATGAATTCTCTATTAGAAATACTTCGAAAAGAAAAACCTACCCATATAGGTGTGGCATTTGACACGAGTGCACCTACATTTCGTCATGAGCAGTTTCCGGAATATAAGGCACACAGAGAGGAGACGCCAGAAGATATTAGAGCAGCAACGCCAATTATCAAGGATATTTTGAAAGCTTTTAATATTCCTATTCTCCAAATGGATGGGTTTGAAGCGGATGATGTAATCGGCACATTGGCCAAGGCGGCGGCACGCGACAATTTTGAAGTCTTTATGATGACGCCAGATAAGGACTATGCTCAGTTGGTTGAAGAACATATTTATCTATACAAGCCTGCCTATATGGGTAATGGAGTGGATGTATTGGGTATACCTGAAGTATTGGCCAAGTTTGATATTGAAAAAGTGGACCAAGTAAGGGACATTTTAGGCCTGGAAGGAGATGCAGCTGATAATATTCCAGGTATTCCCGGAGTTGGTAAAAAGACGGCGATCAAGTTTTTGAAGGCTTATGGTACGGTAGAAGGGCTGCTTGAAAATACGGCAGATCTCAAGGGCAAGATGAAAGAGAAAGTAGAAGAATTTGGTTCCCAGGGTATTTTATCTAAAGAATTGGCTACTATCAAAATTGATGTGCCTATTGAATTTAATGCTGCGGATCTCGAGCATTGCGAACCAAATGAGGCGAAAGTCAAAGAGATTTTTGAAGAGCTAGAATTCAGGACTATGCTCAAAAGAATTTTTGACATTGACGATGCACCGACTACAACCACAAAACAAGTAGCCAAAAAGAAAGCTTCTGCCTCTTCACAATTGGGATTGTTCGGGGATGCTGCAGTAGAAGTACAAGCACAAACCACAGTTCAGGAGAAAAAGAATTTAAAGAATCACAAACATGAATATCACTGTATAGATACCCCTGAACTGAGGAAGTCCTTGGTCAAGTATTTGTCGCTTCAAGACGAATACTGTTTTGATACTGAGACGACCAGTGTCAACCCGGAGGAAGCAGAATTGGTTGGAATAGCATTCGCATATGTGCCTGGTGAAGCTTATTATGTACCGATACCCTCAGATCAAAAGGAGGCACATAGAATTGTGGAAGAGTTTAGGTCTGTTTTAGAAAATGAGAACATTCAGAAAGTAGGCCAGAATCTCAAATATGATATTCAGGTGATTAAAAACTATGGAGTAGAGGTGAAAGGCAAAATGTTTGATACCATGCTGGCTCACTATCTGATCGATCCTGAGTCCAGACATAAGATGGACGTGTTGGCCGAAAACTATCTGAACTACACAGCTGTTCCGATAGAAGACTTGATTGGAAAAGGAAAATCTCAAAAGAACATGCGAGATATTCCCGTGGAAGAGGTAGTAGACTATGCAGCTGAGGATGCAGATATTACCCTGCAGCTCAAGCTCAAACTGGAAGAGGAAATCAAAGAAAGAAGCCTTGAAAAATTACTTCACGAGGTGGAGGAGCCTTTGAGTGTAGTATTGGCAGGTATGGAGTATGCAGGAGTGAAAATTGATACAGAAGTCTTAGGTGAAATGTCTAAGGACCTCAATGCATTGAGTATTACTGCTCAGGATAAAATCTATGAATTAGCTGGCCAGGAATTCAATATCAATTCACCAAAACAAATGGGTGAAATTCTGTTTGATCAAATGAAATTGGTTGATAAGCCTAAAAAGACGAAGACTGGTCAATATGCTACGGGGGAAGAAATTTTATCCAAACTGGCTGGTGAACATGAGATAGCCGAGCGGATTTTAGAATTCCGTGAATATCAAAAATTGAAATCTACTTATGTAGATGCATTACCTCTTTTAATTAGTAAAAAGGATGGCTTGATCCATACAGACTATAGACAAGCAGTCGCGGCTACTGGTCGACTGAGCTCGAATAATCCGAACCTTCAAAATATACCGATAAGAACAGCCAAAGGAAGAGAAATCAGAAAGGCCTTTGTACCAAGGAGCAAAGATTATATATTGTTTGCTGCGGATTATTCGCAGATTGAATTGAGAATCATAGCTGCTTTTGCCAAAGATGAGCACATGATTGAAGCCTTCAAGAATGGTCAAGATATTCATGCAACCACGGCTTCAAAAGTATTTGATGTGCCAATGGCAGAAATGACTCCTGATATTCGACGAAAGGCTAAGGAGGTCAACTTTGGGTTGATTTATGGTATTTCTGCCTTTGGTCTATCGCAGAATATTGGTATTTCCAGATCAGAGGCAGCCGAGATTATAGATTCGTATTTCACTCAGTTTCCAAACATCAAGCGGTATATGGATGACCAGGTGAATTTTGCCAAGGAGCATGAATATGTGGAAACCATTTTGGGCCGACGCAGGTATCTCCGAGATATCAATTCTAGGAATGCTACGGTCCGCGGATTTGCCGAACGAAACGCCGTGAACGCTCCCATCCAGGGTAGTGCTGCCGACATCATCAAAGTCGCCATGATCAACATCCACGACTGGATGAAAAAAGAAAAACTGAAATCCAAAATGATCATGCAGGTACATGATGAATTGGTTTTTGATGCGCATAAAGATGAACTCTCCATGCTTCAAGAAAAGGTGGAAGATTTGATGAAAAATGCAATTCCGCTGGACGTACCAATGGAAGTAGGCATGGGGACAGGTAAGAATTGGTTGGAGGCACACTGATTTTCATTAAATCACACATGTAATTTTGCATATTCCATGCTGATTTATAGCAGGCATTAATTGTACTATTTTAAGGGACAATTTAAAATTTAGGTTGTTTTAAACTGATAAATGTTATTTATCAGGCAATAGGAATAATTCGTCGAAAATTGCTTTTTATTTAAAATAATTGAGTCTCCTTTGCGCTCCCACCTCCAATATCCAGCCTAACCTCGAGAAAAGTAAAGAAGCAGCTGAAAGAGAATAATGAAGAGAAAATTATTATTATGCACCTGCATACTGGTAAGCAGTATGCGCGGTTTCACACAATGCCCAACGAGTGGTACAATTTCAAGTGATTGTACCACATCTGGTAATCTTAATATTACGGGAAACACCCTCACCGTCGACCCAGGCGTCACGATGACGGTAACAGGAACATTGACTATCAGAGGAGGCTCCACTCTTATAGCCACAGGAGCTGATGTTGTCGCTGGAAATTTTAATGAGGGCTACGGCGGTCTAAATACACTCACTGGTGGCACTTATTCGATATCAGGTACGTTTGACTCAGGTGGAGGAGGTGATTTCACAATGAACGGTGTTAATGCAACGGTCACAGGCGCAGCCAATTTTAATGGTTCGGATATCGTGATATCTGGAAGTACTTTTTCATCCGCTTCTTTTAACACAAATTTAGCTACGATGACAATGTCTTCTAGTAGTTTCACTACAACAGGAACTGGAGATTTTGAGTTTGAAGATGCGACAGTGACTAATTCAGATTTTAGCATTGGAGGTGAGTTGTATGTAGCTGATGGAACTACCTCAATCGACAATTCTGATATTGATGTTGGGGTAGGGTTTGCAGATGGTGTAAGTCAAACGGCCATGTCAATGAATGGTAGTGCAGTAATGAATTTCACAAATAATTCAACCATAGATATCAAAGGTCATGTGGATGCAGGAAGTGGAGCAGATGTCAGTTTGAACAACTCCCATATGTATGTTACTGGTAATTTTGACAATACGGGTAATGGAACAGTAGACATTAGCAATGGTGGCACGTTAGTAGTTGATGGAGATTATGACAATACCGGTGGAGGTAATACCACAGTCGATGGAGGAGGAATGGTCGTGGGAGGTGACTATGAGGGTGAGGATCCTGTGGTGACAGGTGGTGGAGATGAAGACTGTAGTGGAGGCAGTGGCGGATGCTGTGGTTCAGCCTGTAGTGGTATGCCAGTCACGCTAGTCTCTTTTAAGATTATTGCCGAGCTGGATCAAATACAACTTTCATGGCAAACATCAAGTGAGTTGAACAATGATTATTTTAATATTCTTCGATCAAGTGATGGAATCGGTTTTGAAATCGTAGACAGAGTTGCAGGAAACGGCACAACTAATGAGGCAATTTCTTACCAATGGACAGACTATCCACCTCAGAAGGGAATTTATTATTATCAATTGCAACAAGTTGACTATGACGGTTCAAATGAGTTCTTCTCCATTAAAATGGTCAACTTCCATTTGAGTCAAGCAAATAAGATAGTTGTTTACCCCATGCCTTTGGCAACGGGAGAAGATTTCTTTATTTCCTTTCAAGACGAAAAAATAGAAAGTATATCTATTTATGACCTTTCTGGCGGATCAAGTTTTAACTTGGACTATAACGAAGAGCTTAATAAAATAAGGGTTAACTCTTCAGAAATGGGTCTTAAACCTGGTATATATGTGGTTAAAATCACAACTTCTTTAGGTCAATATTCACAAAAACTTAGAGTGAATTAAACACCTCCTAGTACAGTAATTATTATTTTTCTAGAACCGCCATAGTCTCGGTGCTCACATAGGTAGATGCCCTGCCATGTACCCAGATTGGGTTTGCCGTAGCTAATAGGAATAGAAATTGAACTACCTAGAAGTGATGATTTGATATGTGCTGGCATGTCGTCAGGGCCTTCATAGGTATGTCTGTAGTAGGATGCGTTTTCTGGCACATATTCATTGAAGTGACTTTCAAAATCTTGTCGTACGGTAGGGTCAGCATTTTCATTGATGGTCAAGCTGGCAGAGGTGTGTTTGATAAACACCTGCAAAATTCCGATAGAGATATTTTGAATTTCTGGTATTGCCTCAAGAATTTCATCTGTAACTAAATGAAATCCGCGAGAACGTGGGTTGAGCGATATTTCTTTTTGGAAGGAGGGCATATCTTACAAGTTCTCCAAAATAAAATCCATCATCATCGTATACAGATGAACTTTGGTTTTCTTCCCAATCAATGAATGATTGTTGTCCGGATAATAGAAAGAATCAAACTGCTTGCCTTGCATGATGAGCTCGTTTTGCAGTGTTACAGCATTTTGAAAATGCACATTGTCGTCACCGGTACCATGAATGAGCAAGTATTCAGATCTTAATTTACCTGCATTTCTCACAATTGAATATTCGTTGTACCCATCAGGGTTGTCCTGAGGCCTTCTCAAGTACCTTTCTGAATATATGGTATCATAATATTTCCATAAAAATGGTGAGACTGCAATTCCGGCCTTGAAAATGTCAGGCCCAGTTTCGAGTGCCAATGTTGAAATATATCCTCCATAACTCCAGCCCCAGATTCCTATTCTGTTCTCGTCAACGAATGGCAGTGAGCCCAAGTATTTGGCAGCGGCAACCTGATCTTCAGCCTCCAACTTTCCCATTTTCATGTAGGTCATTTTTTTAAACTCTTCGCTTTTTCCGCCGGTTCCTCGACAATCTATGCCGACTACTATATAACCTTGCTGAGCGAGTAACTGGTGCCACATGAAGTGCTTGTCTCCGTACCAATCATTTTTAATGCGTTGTTTGCCGGGGCCACTGTATTGATAAAGTAGTAAAGGGTATTTTTTGGTGCTGTCCATGTTGGCTGGCTGAATCATGTAGGCGTTAAGCAGTTTTTTGTCTGCTGCTTCGATTTCGAACATGATCTTTTCTGTCAATCCGTATTCAGCTATTGTTTCCTTGAGCTTGGCATTGTCCTTCAACACCTTGACCAACTTATTGCCTTTGGTCATGTAGAGAGAGACTTCTTTGGGACTTGATGCTGAGCTATTAAAACTGATGTAGTATTTGAAATCTTTGCTGATGTCAGCTGTATTCACTCCAGGCTTGGAGCTTAGTTGAAGTTTCCCTTTCCCTTTAAAATCTACTCGATACACATGACGTTCTGTCGATCCATTTTCGGTGGAGGTATAATAGAGAATCGGAGTTTTGGTTCGCTGGTCTAAGGCGAGAAGTTTCTCTGCATTAAAAGCCCCTGAGGTGGCTTTATATTCCAGCTGACCATCCATCCTGTGAATATAAAAGTGTTTGTACCCTTCTCGTTCTGAGGACATCAGAAAGTGAGTGCCATTGTCGAGATAAATCCACTCATTTGTATAAGTGGCATGAATATAAGTTTTGCTTTTATCAGTCAAAATGTTAGTAGCTGATTTGAATTTGGTGCTGTAGTGAAATATATCTTGCCTATTTTGTAAGCGATTGAGCCGTTTAATAGCCAGAATATCTGGGTCTTTGGTCCATTGGATATTTGGAATGTAGATGTCGGTTTCTTCTCCTAGGTCTACCGTCTGCGTAGTGTTATCCTTGAGATTGTAGACTTTGATGGTTACGATGGAGTTTTTCTCTCCCGCCTTTGGGTATTTGTATCTGTAGTCTCGTGGATAGAGGGCTCCGTTGTCCCAGTATTGCAGATTGTACTCTTTTACTTCACTTTCGTCGAACCGATAAAAAGCCAGTTTTTCGGAGTTAGGCGACCAGAAGAAAGCCTTAGCTATGTACAATTCTTCTTCATATACCCAGTCGGTCGAGCCGTTGATGATCCTTCCTTTTTCCCCATCCTTGGTCACCTGGTGTTCACTCATGTTTACCAGCTTCACAAAGAACAAATTGTTGTCGCGAACGAAGGCCACATTTTTGTTGTCTGGAGAAATAGTGGCATACGATTGTCTGCCATTTGGTGAAAGCTGTTTTAACTCCTCTCCTTCAAAAGTATAAATGTAATATTCTGCGGTATAGGATCTTCTAAAAACCTTCTGTTTGTCTGTGAGCAGCAACACTTTTGATTCATCAGGAGTGAAGTCGTAATCATCAATTTTTAGATTCAAGGCCTTGCCATCAATAATTACCGAATCCGATTGGCCTGTAGTTACATCATATCTTAAAATCTGATTTTCCTCAAGGGCGGTATAGTACTGTCCATCATTCATCCAGTTGAGGCTTTTCATCGTTTCTTCTTTGAAAAGGCCTTTTTCATAAATGTCAGAAACCGTGAGTTTCTTTTGAGCGGATGAGCAAATAGAGATGAGCAGTAATAATACTGAGATGTGTAATTTCATAGTTTTTGGTTGTTTGACTGATCACAAATATAAAATAATGGGGCAATGTGCCTAATGGAATTCCGATGATGGGTAGTTTTAGTGTTAACCTCAAATTTATTTTATGAAATCCTATTTGATGATTGCCTTATTGTGTTTGCCGTGTCAGTTGTGGGGGCAGTCTGCGGAGTACACCCAAAAGAAAGAAGAGAAACTATCCAAAGATTCACCTTTCACCAAAATTATCAATCGTGAGTTGCCTGCGACTATTGTGTACGAGGATAATGAGATTATTGCATTTGTTCCGCTTCGCCCTCAAGCCCCAGTGCACTATCTTATCGTACCCAAAAAAAGAATTCCAACAATCAATGATTTAGAAGAAGAGGATGTCCAAGTAGTAGGTAGAATGCATCTGGTAGCCAAACAGCTGGCAGCAGAAGATGGTATCGCAAATACTGGATATCGGCTTAGCATCAATACCAATGAAGATTCTGGCCAGAGTGTCTTTCATCTGCACATGCACTTGTTGGGTGGAATGAAGCTTGGGCCAATGGTGGATCAGTCTTTTAGAGATGAGAAGGAGTGAATTGAGGCGAATTCTTGTGAACCTTTAGGAACCATTCTCTGAGGACTGGAAGGATTAGGATACCAGTCTTTACTGATTTTCAAACCTGTAAGGTTTCAGATTCAAAGTAAATCTCTGAAAGGTTTAATCATCTTACTAATATTCACTCAGAGTCACCTGCAAGGGACTCTGAGTTTCGATTTCGAAAAGCTTCATATATTTGATCATGCCAACTCACCTAAATCATATTGAAAGGGATACTTTCTTTTTCATCACCTTCACTTGTTACAAATGGTTAAATCTTTTTGCAGAAACCAATATCTATGACTACTTACCTTTTTGGTTTGAAAAACTAAGAAAAAAAGGCTGTAACCTTTGTGGCTATGTTATCATGCCCAATCACTTCCATCTGCTGTTGCATGTAAATTCAGAAGTGAAGAATTTAAGTTTGGTCATCGCTGAATCAAAAAGGTTTTTGGCTTATGAAATTGTGAAGCGGTTAAAGGAGAATGGCAAAGTAAGACTACTGGATGTGCTCAAAGCAGGGGTGACTGCAAAGGAGAAGGAAAAAGGAAAGAAACATCAGGTGTTTAGATTGTCATTTGATGCCAAGCCGATTGATTCAAGTGAGGTAGGGAGGGTGTTGGATTATATCCATCTCAATCCTGTGAGCAAGAAGTGGAGAATAGTTGAAGATTATACAGACTACCCTCATTCAAGTGCAGGATTTTATGAATGCGGAAAGAAGGCGAAATATAGTTTAGTTGATTTTAGAGAGCTTGTGCCTGGGAGCTCAGAGTCCTCTGTCGAGTGACTCTGAGGGCGTGGTTAATTTGAAATTGATGTACTAGTTTTGAGATAAATAATTGTTATTTGGCCCTTTTAAGTTCTATGAAATTTAAGCAACAAATTATGAAAATGTTTGCGTGCTCTTTAGTTCTGATCATTTGTTTATGCGCATGTGATAATGAAGAAGATACAATATGCTATGCTGAGGATGGGAATGGAAATGAACTTATTGATAACAATGGAGACTCTATTCCTGTTCCATGCCCTTAAACAATACTCAATTATCCTCAGAGTCACTCGAAGAGGACTCTGAGGGATTTGACTTTCGGTCAACAATCCCCTTCACACTCACATACCCCTCCAATATTGCACCGCAGGTGCTCGATGAAATTATTGATGTAAGCAGGTGCCTCTGGCTGATTGAGGTGAGCAGCGTACCAAGTTCTATATAGTCCTTTTTTAGTCACAGGAACCAGCTCCAAATTATTGTCCGTCAAATATGGATCCACCATCCAGCGAGCCATGACTTGAACCCCCAGGCCAGCTTTGATCATTTGTAATACGGCGTCGGTGACCTGTATCGGCATGACCTTTTTTGGTTTCACACCTTCAGGCATGAGCACCTGATTGAATAGCGTAACAGACTCGATAGGGTAAGAATGAATAAACACATTTTGTTCACGAAAATCTTCTGCTTCTACATAGGGTTTTTTGGTCCATTCGTGGCCAGCTGGTACCACCACCATCATTTCATCCCTGAATAATTCGGTATAGGTCAAGGACGGGTGATCGTTGTGATCGCTTGTGATGGCTAAGTCTAGCTCTCCATTCAAAATAAGTTTGTCTGGGTTTTCAGTCACGCCAGGAAATATTTCAATATCTACTTTTGGAAATTCTTTATTGAAATCAATCATCAAAGTAGGCAGCCAGTGATAGCAGGTATAACACTGAGTGGCCAGTCGAACTAAGCCCTTGTCACCATTCACATATTTTTTGACAGAGTTTTCAGTTTTATCAATTTCGCTTAGAATTTTTTTGGCAGAGTCTAACACGATTTGACCAGCCCCAGTCAGTATCAGTTTCTTATTGACACGATGAAAAAGCTGAGCACCCAGATGAGTCTCAATTTCTTTGAGCTGATGGCTGAGGGCCGATTGAGAAAGATAAAGGTTTTCCATGGCTTTGGTTAGGCTGCCTTTATCAGCAACCTCCCTTACCAATTTGAGATGACGTAGTTCCATTGGTTTGTTTTGAGGTATTAGTTTTATTCATGGAATTGACTAAATCAATTCATCCAATTCATAGAACGAAAAATTGGAGTCGGCGTTTCATTCCTCATCATTTAATTTTTAAGGTGGAACATATTCCATCAAACTTTAAACATAATCGATATGGAAACACCAGCACTACATTTGAAAATTGCGAAGCTGAATGGACATGGGTGCATTCAGATCGAGCAACCAGAGAAACTACAAAAGCGAACTACGGCTACGAGTGAATTCGACTTGGTAGAATATCTCAAAGAAGTAAAGACTCCTCATGTAGGACTCATGTCTTTCATCAAATAGCCAACGAAAGTCTCGTTGGTGCTATCGCCAACGGGATGTCATACGGTTGGCGATAGCCATACTTTTACCAACAAATCAACACACTGATGAAACTAAAAAATCTACTCTCACTCTTATTTTTGGCTACCCTTTGGGGGCCTTCTTTTTTGTTTATCAAAATTGCTGTGGTCGAAATTTCACCAATTACCCTTGCTGCATTAAGGATTGGTTTGGCGGCTGTACTGCTTCATATTTGGCTTTTGATCAAGGGTTATGAGTTCAATCGGTCCTGGACATTTTGGAAACACGTGACCATAGCCGGTTTCTTTGCTCATGCCGTACCATTTGCTTTGATCAATTGGGGGGAACAATACATCGATAGTTCTATTGCTTCTATTCTAAATGGACTGACACCTTTGGCTACAGTGCTGATTGCCAATTTTGCTATTGCAGACGAACGCATGACTATAGAACGAATTGTTGGAACGACTCTGGGCTTTATTGGCTTGTTGGTACTGGTGTCGCCAGAGCTGGTATCTGGAGTAGATGCTTCGGTATTAGGGATTGTAGCTGTGGCTGTGGCAGCCGTATCCTATGGTGTTGCACTGGTTTATTCAAGATTGCACCTGATGAATGAAAAACCACTCTATGCGCCGAGCTCACAACTTCTAGTTACGTCCATCTACTTGATCCCATTTGCCTTAATGGTTGAAGGCCCCGTCGCCTGGACTACACTTTCGTGGGAGTCTATTGGATCACTAGTCATATTGGGAACCCTGGGAACAGCTTTAGCTTTCGTGATTTATTATAAAATATTAGCGAGCGCAAGTGCATCTTATTTGTCTCTGGTGACCTACTTAATGCCCATTTATGGTGTGGCTTTAGGTGTAATATTCTTAGATGAAATATTAGCCGTAGAGGCCATTATAGGGGCGGCACTAATTCTCGTTGGAATAATGATAGCCAACAAGACTATAAGCATTCCTTTAGGCAGGAAAGCAATTAAAGTGACTTAATTAAGTTTCATAACCCTGACAAAGCAATGCTTTCGTCAGCCACAGGATAATCACCACAGGTGATTTAGGTTTATCTTAGTTTGGTATAGATAGGCAGCCGACTAGTCGAGTCGGCTGCTGTTTTATTTAGAATTGTGACAGCGCTTCGTTGTACAGAAATAAAAGTTCCTTTTCGGCAGAAATAAAATCCTCAAATATGGGTGTCCATCCTTTTTTATAGTCCTGACTAAATGCCCTGGCCTCTTCTTCACTCACGTCAACGCCTACAATGTAAAATGGGCTAAGGACATTCACATGAGACATAATGTTACTTGCCTCCTTATTGGTTTGCTGAAGATTTTCTTGCGCTTCATAAATTTCTGCTAGCTTGCTGTATAACTCATATGGTATATGCTGGCTGATTGAATTTTCCTGGGCAATTTGCCAGGCAAAATTTTTGACCCTTGATGCTTTAAGTCTCAAAACAACCTTTGATGGATCCGTGTATAGAGTATCACGTATGCCCTCATGATAAGCTAGTTTTTCAGCAACCTCTTCAGTGTTTTCTTCAATTTCAAGGCGAATACCTTCAAGAAAATGTCGGGCACGTTCTTCTTCTACCTTGCCGTTGTAATAGGTGTTGAGCCCAAAGGCCAGAAGAATCCCTAGCACGACTGTAAAAAATTCGATCAGGTGATTGGTCCATTTGATGTTGCTCATTGTGTGTATGACTTTTTGGTATTGAAAAATAGTGAAGTTTGATGAACAAAAGGAATGTAGGTTCGATCGGAATTGTAAAAATGAAAATGAGGCTGTCTCAAAAGCAAAAAACCCCCAAGAAGTGTCGCATTGAGGCTCTCGAAATGTCTGGCTACGAGAAAGCAGCAAGGCTTCGAGAACCTCAGCCTGACAGTACACCACGCTATTGAGACAGCCTAATCAGTTGTGATTATAAAATGCTGCATGCTTTGGTTATGACCAACTAGCTGTGTCCACAATGCTTCCGCTACTGTCGTATGAGGTGTAAGTACCTGCTCCGCTAGCATCCCATTCAAATACTTGCTTCGCTCCAGTATCGGTTTCATCATAGTAAACCACAGAGCCACTGCCGGTATTTTGATCGCTGACAAGTTTATAAACGAGTACATTGTTGTATTCAATACTCATGGTAAGTTCATCATTAGAAACAGACCAGCTGACCACATAGGAAACACCTGAAGTCAGTTCCATAGTGCCAGATGAACCATCTTTTTTCTGTTCAAGTGCGAGAACTTGATCCAGCGTCGTTGATTGTTGATAGTACACATCCAGATAATATTTGGTTTCATCTTCACAGGCTTGATAGGCCACTGTGCTTCCACCAGCCGAATATTCATAATATGAACAAGTGCCTATGCCACCCGGCAGTGATGACGTTGCCGGTGATGCGTTTTCTATGTCTGTGAAAAAGGAAGCTCCAATGGAAGCAAATGACGTGGCGCTTATGACCATAGCATTAGCTGCCTGCGCATAAGGGTCGCTCGAAGAAGACATAGCCGAAGGAATTGTTGGCTCCAGGAGAACCATGGGGTTTTCTATAGCTACGTTGTCGTCGTTTCCGTCTTCGTCTTCACTACATCCGGTGAAGGGTAAAATGGCAATTAAATACAGGAAAATTAAAAAGGATTGTTTCATGATTAAGTTTTAATCTATTATGTAGTTAAAAATAAACCACCTTTCTCTCAAGCCTTTAGGCAAAACTAGTTATTGGGTTAAATCTCCCAGTGGTAAAAAACGGACATTATTAAAATAATAGATTAATTAGCCCAAATCGAAGAGGCTTCAGACGAGCGATTGTTTCTAAAACCAAAGAGATTTAGCCCAAGGTAGTGCTTAAATGTTTTCGCCATGTGCTGAACATCGTAGAAGCCAAACTGATGAGCAATCTCATGTACTGGCTTTTGAGGATTGACCTTGGCTATGGCATAGGCTTGGTTAACTCGCACAATATTGATGTAGTTTTTTGGTGACGTGCCTACAAATTCTTTGCAGAGGCGGTTGAGGGTTTTTTCTGAGACACACATCTTGTCCGCCAATTCACCTACTTGATAATTACATGATGGTACGATGGAGGCTAGGTAAGCATGGCTGATATTTTGATTGAAATCAATCGATTTGAAATGAGGTCTCAGGTAATCCAGTAATAGTGAAAGTTTATTTTCTACTTTTTTCACTTCATTAATGGCTTCTATTACTTCTTGCTCATCCATGGACAAGAAGTTGTTGATAGCAAATGTTTTTCCTCTAAAACCATAGGGGGATTCACCAAACAAGCTCAAAAATCCATGAGATGTCAGGTCTATACCTATTGATTCAATGGGATCCTTAAAATGCAAAACCGCTCTGGACTCCTTCATGGTCCCATTAATGGAAATAAGCGGTGAGTTGGTTTCATCTATTCCTACTCTTTCGATGCGTACCTTCCCCTTGAGCAGAACTACAAAAAATGGAAATGGTCTCGGCAGATAGGGCTCTTCTAACTGCTCCACACCTACATGGGAATACCACATCTTATTGATGTAGGGCTCCAAATCTGGTGGTAGGTTAGCTTCTTGGTATCGGAATAGGCTGTTGGAATCTCTCATAAGAGAGGCAATTTGCAAAAAATCACATATTTCTCCTATACTGACCGCCTACTTCAAACAGTGCATTCGTAATCTGTCCTAGAGAACAATGTTTCACACATTCCATCAAGGCCTCAAAAATGTTTTCATTGTGTACCGCAGTTTCCTGCAATTTCTTCAATGCATCGGCAGCTTCCTCAGTGCTAAACTCGTGCAAATTCTGGAGCATTTCAATTTGATACTCTTTCTCATCAGTTGTTGCTCGAATGACTTCCTGAGGAATAACAGTTGGCGAGCCTTTAGAAGATAAGAATGTATTCACACCAATAATCGGGAACTCACCGGTATGCTTCAAAGTCTCGTAGTACAAGCTTTCTTCTTGAATCTTACTGCGCTGATACATGGTCTCCATGGCACCCAATACGCCGCCTCTTTCAGTGATTCTATCGAATTCTGCCAATACCGCTTCTTCTACCAAATCAGTCAGTTCTTCTATGATAAATGAGCCCTGAATTGGGTTCTCATTTTTAGCCAACCCCAGCTCTCTATTGATGATCAACTGGATGGCCATGGCACGTCTCACGGATTCTTCTGTAGGAGTAGTGATCGCCTCATCGTATGCGTTGGTATGCAACGAATTGCAGTTGTCATAGATGGCATATAGCGCTTGTAAAGTGGTCCTGATATCGTTGAAGTCTATCTCCTGAGCGTGAAGGGATCTTCCACTGGTTTGGATGTGATACTTCAACATCTGCGATCGGCTATCAGCCCCATATTTCAGTTTCATGGCTTTCGCCCAAATTCTCCTGGCCACACGTCCGATTACTGCATATTCTGGGTCGATGCCGTTCGAGAAGAAGAAAGATAAGTTTGGTGCGAATTTGTTGATGTCCATGCCACGAGACACATAGTATTCAACAAATGTGAATCCATTAGAAAGCGTCAGAGCCAATTGAGTAATTGGATTGGCACCAGCCTCAGCAATGTGATAACCCGAAATAGAAACCGAATAGAAGTTTCTAACATTCTGATCGATGAAGTACTGCTGTACATCACCCATCACTCGCAGAGAAAATTCTGTAGAGAAAATACAAGTATTCTGCGCTTGATCTTCCTTCAAAATGTCGGCCTGTACCGTTCCTCTTACTTTGGCCAGTGTCTCCGTTTTTATTTTGTTGTAAACGTCAGCATCCAAGACTTGATCTCCTGTTACGCCAAGGAGCATTAGGCCTAAGCCATCATTTCCTTCAGGCAAATCGCCATTATATCTTGGGCGCTTTTCTGCTCTGCCTTTATAAATGGCTGCAATTTTCTTTTCTACTTCTTTTTCTAATCCATTTTCTTGGATGTACAACTCGCACTGCTGGTCAATAGCGGCATTCATGAAGAAGGCTGCAATGGTCGCTGCAGGACCATTGATAGTCATGGACACCGAAGTGGTCGGTGCCGAAAGATTGAAGCCTGAGTATAACTTTTTGGCATCGTCCAGGCAGCAAATGTTTACCCCTGAGTTTCCGATTTTACCATAAATATCCGGACGGTGATCTGGATCTTCACCATAGAGTGTTACTGAGTCAAAGGCAGTAGAAAGTCTGGCAGCAGGGAGCCCTTTGGATACATAATGGAACCTTCTATTTGTTCTTTCAGGCCCGCCTTCGCCGGCAAACATTCTAGTAGGATCTTCGCCTTGTCTTTTGAAAGGGAATACGCCTGCGGTATACGGAAATTCACCCGGCACATTTTCCTGTAGATTCCATTTCAAAACGTCTCCCCAGCCTTCATATTTTGGCAAGGATACCTTTGGAATTTTCGTGTGGGATAGAGACTCCGTCTTGGTTTGCACTTTGATGTCTTTGCCTCTTACCTGATAGACAAACTCTTCTGAATTGTAATTGTCTACTTTGGCTTGCCATTCGTCAAGGATTTGCTGGTTTCTTGGGTCGAAATCAAGTGAAGTCTCTTTATAGAGCTCCTTTAGTTTTTTATTGAGTTCTTCATCCTGTGACAAACGCATGGTTTTGTCAATTCCATAAAGATTTTGTGCGATTTCTCTTTGCTTCTCTACCCACTGATCGTACTCTCTGATACTATCTGAAATTTCAGAAAGGTATCGAGTTCTTTTAGGAGGAATGATAAATACCTTCTCCGACATTTCTTCAGATGCCTGAAAAGAAGATTTTAAATCGGCGCCAGTTTTCTCCGCCACGGAGTCCATGATCACTCTGTAGAGTTTGTTCATGCCTGGGTCATTGAACTGAGACGCTATGGTTCCAAAAACTGGTAGGTCATCTACGTTAGCATCGAAGAGCTGATGGTTTCGTTGATATTGTTTTTTTACATCACGGAGGGCGTCAAGCGCTCCTCTTTTGTCGAATTTGTTGAGCGCGATGATGTCTGCGAAGTCCAACATGTCGATTTTTTCCAGCTGAGTAGCTGCTCCATATTCAGGAGTCATTACATAAAGTGAGAGATCAGAATGCTCGATAATTTCAGTGTCAGATTGGCCAATGCCACTGGTTTCAAGAATCACTAAATCATAACCCGCTGTTTTCACCACATTTACAGCTTCTTGCACATATTTTGAAAGTGCCAGGTTCGATTGTCTGGTCGCAAGTGATCTCATGTAGACTCTTGAATTGTTGATCGCATTCATCCGAATACGGTCACCAAGTAAGGCTCCTCCAGTTTTTCTTTTTGAGGGATCTACAGAAATAATGGCAATTTTTTTGTCTTCGAAATCAATGAGGAATCTCCTAACCAGTTCATCTACGAGAGAAGATTTTCCTGCACCTCCTGTACCAGTAATTCCTAAAACCGGGGTTTTCGAGGTTTCAGACTTTTGATCAATATCTTTTAGCAAATCAGCGGATTGCTCGGGAAAGTTTTCAGCCGCCGAAATAATTCGGGCTATTGATTTGGCATCTTGTTCATTTACTTGTTTGAATTCACCATTTAAGTTTTCTCCAATAGCAAAGTCACTGGATTTGACCATATCATTAATCATGCCTTGTAGTCCCATGGCACGACCATCGTCTGGAGAATAGATTCTTGAAATCCCATATTGATGCAATTCATCAATTTCAGTAGGCAGAATGGTTCCACCACCGCCACCGAAAATTTTGATATGTCCACTTCCATTTTCCTTGAGTAGATCGTACATGTACTTAAAATACTCGACATGTCCACCTTGATACGAAGTAATGGCTATGGCTTGTGCATCCTCTTGAATGGCACAATTCACAATTTCATTTACAGATCGATTATGCCCAAGGTGAATCACTTCTACTCCCGTAGATTGGATGATTCTTCGCATAATATTGATCGCTGCATCATGGCCATCAAATAGCGAAGCTGCAGTAACGATACGAATGTGATTTTTGGGTTGATATGGAGCGATTTTGTCTTGGGTCATACCTGTGAATTTTTAAGACCGCAAAACTAACTAATAAATTATTTTTCGCTGATTGAATTATAAAAAGGAGTCTTGCTAAAAAGCCATTTAACTATTGAATAGCCTGAATTATTAGGTCTATTTGTTGAAAAACAGAATTTCTGAAACGAGAATTTTCGCTAAAACTGACAAAGGGATCTAAATGTATCTTTCAAGCTTAAATGAAGTTTTTTGAACCTCACCGTCTCTTACATACTTTATAACAATTTTTTTACCTGGTTTATTTCTAAGTAAAGTAGAGAAATCGGAAAATTTTAAACTTTCCAGAGAATAACCATTAATAGATTCAATTTGATCACCTTGACGAATCCCTGCTCGGTATGCTGGCGAGTCATCACGTACGTGATTGACTTTTAGTTCATTTAACTGTTCTCCATAGGCAGCTATATTCATTCCGCTCATATCATGCTCGAATCCCTGATGATACATTTTGCTCTTTCTCAAATAAAGGTAGCCTCCAAAATAGTCGAACGCTACATTGAACCTGCTTAGTAATTCCCCTCCTACGGTGCCATTTCTACTGCCTCTTTTTATGGCTTCTCCATAATCACCACTAACAGGAAAGGAAGCAATAGGTTCTTCAAATTCAAATTTCCCCATTTTTATGGAAGTCATTCGGCCGAGATATCCTTTAATATTTCCCCCAAGTCCTCGTCCAATCACAGAGGTAATGTTCTGTTTTGGAATTAATGAATCGTCTTCAGGATTGTCCAGCAAAACCGCGTGACTAGCTCCCGAATCAACCATCAAGTGCATACGACGTCCTTCATTTTCATTTTTCATTATGGTCAATTCAATATATGGTTTTGTATTGACCACCTTCATAGGAATTCTTTTATAGGATCTTTTTGCTCGAAATTTCTTCGGTTCGTGTAGCACTAAATAGTTTTCATCATAATTAATTTCGACAATGAATCGACTAAAAATATCATACCCGATCACTCCGAATACATCTGTCCCCAAATTATTTCTAAGCTTTAAATAATCTTCTTCAAGTACTAGGAGCGCTTGATTTATTCCAGAGTCTATACCTCCGGGCAGACTGAGCGTTATTTGCTGAGCGACTTTGGCTTTTATAGAATCTGCAGAACCAGGACCTTGAATGGTAATATTTCGAGTGTAGTTTAGATTAAGGTAATCCCCGAACATTTTCTCGGTGAGAATTGGATATTGAACTCCTGTATCTAAAATAAATTTAAGGGTTAAAGAATGATTGATCGTGACCGGAATTACCATAAGGTTGTTGTACCGCTCGAAAGGAATGATGACCTTGTGGACATCTGGTGGCATATCAAATCCTATCTGTTGGGACATACCTAACCTTCCTATAAAAAGTAAGAAAAATAATAAGCAGTATGTTCTAAATTGTTTCATATCTCTCGCCTCAGTGTCTGAGTATTTAACAATTCGGGACAGAAGAATCCCTTACAGAAACTAATAATTTACAATAAAAAACGTCAAATAGCTATACAAGCGGCAGATAATTATGATGAATGTCAAATTCTTACTGCATAGAAAATGATTAGGCTACGGGTTTCCTGTCATCTTTTTACATTTGCAAAAAAAGCCCTATGCTAAGACGACCGAGAAGAAATAGAAAAACTGCAGCGATTAGAAGTATGGTAGAAGAGAATAAGCTCTCTACTTCGGATTTTATGTATCCGATGTTTTTGCTGGAGGGTAATTCCAAATCAATTGAGGTGGAATCGATGCCCGGTATACATAGGCTGTCTGTTGACTTGATGCTGAAGGAAATAGAGACTTGTATGAATCTCGGAATTAGGTCTTTTGATATTTTTCCTGTAGTAGATGAAAAGTATAAGGATAAACTGGCAACTCAGAGCCACAACCCCGATTTTTTCTACTTAATGGCTCTTGATGAAATCAAAAGTAAATTTCCCGAGGCATGCATAATGACGGATGTAGCAATGGATCCATATAGTACGGATGGACATGATGGGATCGTGGATGAAGATGGCAATATACTCAATGATGAATCGCTGGAAATATTGGGGGCTATGGCTCTGGCTCAAGCAGAAACGGGAATAGATATTATAGGCCCATCGGACATGATGGATGGGAGAGTTGAATACATTAGAGATATTTTGGACGACAATGGTTTTGAGGATACTTCAATTATGTCTTATACCGCGAAGTATGCCAGTGCTTTTTATGGACCTTTTCGAGATGCTCTGGATTCTGCACCTAAGTCTGGCGATAAGAAAACTTATCAGATGAACCCTGCTAATTTGCGTGAAGCTATCATAGAAGCGGAGTTGGACGAAGAAGAAGGTGCTGATTTTCTTATGGTCAAACCTGCTTTGGCTTATTTGGATGTGATAAAGCTTTTGAGAGATAATTTTGATCTTCCAGTTACTGCCTATAACGTTTCTGGTGAATATGCTATGATTAAAGCTGCGGCACAAAAAGGTTGGCTAGATAATGATGCTACTATGATGGAGGCCCTACTGAGTATGAAACGAGCTGGAGCTAAAGTAATATTGACCTATTTTGCTAAGGAAGCTGCTCAGTTGATGAAATAAAAAACACCTTCCCAAAATCTGAGAAAGTGTTTCAAAATTCCAATTCATACGACCTATTCCGAATCTTTCCAATAGCTAATTAATTCGGACCTTGCGGTAATTTCTTGAGTTTAAAAGAAAACCCAAGTTCTACTAACGAACTTGGATTCTCATAAACTGCGCTTTCTTGATACAAGTATATCAAGCAATTCCTTATATAAATTTTATATTCGACAGATAGGTAATCAGACTCGATCACTTCCTATGAAAAAACGGTGATTCGATCAAAGGAAGATTAGCTTCGATCAATGAGCGCATTTGAGAGACAAGAAATTCTAAGGGTCTAAATAAACTCCATAACGCCAGATTTGCTCATTGAGTTGAGAAATCTAAGCCTGGATATCAGCTTATTTCTGAAGTCTACCGTGAGGTTAGAGAATCGGTCTAAAATGACAAAATTGTGAGACTGGTTACTATTTCTAATAACGTCTATGTATTGTTCTTTGTCTCCGAACTGATACTCTTTTTCAGCAGGATTGTACCAAATAAACTCAGTCTTCATTCTAGTCGGGATAGTAGAATTAGTAAATGGAATATTCCAAAAATACAAAAAACAAGGAATTATAAAAAATGGTGTAAAAGTAAAATTATTGGGGCATTGCCAGTGATGGGCGTGAGGACCATTGCCATGAAATGAGAGCTCCTGAAATCAAGTGCCAGACCCCCCACCAGGCGGCTATTATGGCCATGCCTCCCAATCCATTGAAATACTCAAAGATGATAACCAGAGCAAGACCAGAATTTTGAATTCCTGTTTCAATTGTTATACTCCTTGTATCAGCTTGCCCTAGATTAAAAATTTTAGATAATGAAAAGCCTGTGGTTAAGGCTAGAGCATTATGAATCAGAACTAGAAACAGAAAATTCAGGATGTAATTGACGAAGTGGTCAAAATTTGACGATAGTGCACCAACCACGAATCCAGCAAAAATTAAAATAGAAAGGCGCTTTATTGGTTTAGCTATTCTTATTGTGGTTTTTGGAAATTTTTTACTGACATACATGCCTAGCGATAGCGGAATAACAAGTATAAAAACAACCGTTACGATCACATCTAGCAGGTCAAGTTCTACTGCTTGTAAAATTGCAGCGGTTGGTCCGTATTGATTGGCCCAAAACATAAAATTTAGTGGCGTAGCCAAAAATGCAATGGAAGAGGTAATGGCCGTAAGGCTTACTGATAAAGCTATATTGCCATTAGAGAGGCTCGCGTAAAAATTAGAGACATTTCCACCGGGACATGCTGCAACCAACATCATGCCCAAAGCCATACTGGGCGATGGTTCTAGAAAGTACACTAAAACAAAAGTGAGCAGCGGAAGAAGAATAAGCTGAGATGTTAATCCAACGAATATAGCTTTTGGCGATTTTAATAAATATTTAAAGTCCTCTATTTTAAGATCAAGTGCTACCCCGAACATGATGAGAGCAATGCATGCATTCAGCAAAAGCAAAGATTCTTTATTGAAAGAGAGGACAACATGATCCAGGTTTTCGTACATAAGAGTCGGAATGAAAGCGTAATATATTAGATCACGATGAGATAATCTAACCGGCGAGTTTTGCAGTGTAAGCTTCAGAGTCAGCTAAAACACGGAGTGCCTCCTTTATTTCTTTGTCTTTGTTGAGAGCTGCTTCTACCAGACCAGAGGTGTAATAATACCTTAATATGATTTGCCTTTCTAGCATGGACTTGATCTCTGATTCAAAAGCTGTGAGTCCGTTAGATTTTATTTTTTCAACAGAGGCAGTTATGTCTTCAATTTCAGTGATCAACTTGTTATAAACATCATCTTCTGTCGCAGCTTGCTTCAATACTTCCAAAGTGTTTTCTACTTGAGAAGGATTGTCAAAACTTTTGGATTCCATCCATTCGACAAAATCTAAATACTCTTCATCAGACAACTTAAAATTTTGCGGAGAGTCTATGCTATCATGATCAAAATAATACTTGGTTGCGTAGTCGAAAATCAAGCCACTTTCTGATAAGTTTTTGGCGTATGATGAGGAAGTAACTTCTTCGATGAAGATATCAGGATCTATTCCATCTCCATCGTATACTACTCTATTGTTTGTAGTCCGAAATTCGGTTTTCAATGAATCAGCCATTTTAGTAGCACTACCATCTGCTTTCCTCTTGGCATAGTCTAATGCTTGAATACACCTGCCACTTGGAATGTAGTATTTTGCCGTTGTCACTTTTAGCTGTGAATTAAATGACAATTTTCTTGACACCTGAACAAGGCCTTTGCCATATGATTTTTGTCCTATTACTACTCCACGATCATAATCTTGTAATACACCCGAAACAATTTCGGAAGCCGAAGCACTTCCATTGTTAATAATCACAGCAATAGGGATGTTTAAATCTAATGGTTCTGCGTTAGCCTCGTAGGAGTGACTTTGTGCCTCTATTTTTCCTTTTGTATCAACAATTTTGGAACCCTTGGGAACAAACAAATTGCAGATATCCACAGCTTCATTTAAAAGTCCGCCTGGATTTTCTCTTAAGTCAATAATAAGGCTTGTAGCCCCATCCTCCTTCAGTTCAAGAACGGTTTTTTTAACATCTTCAGCGGCGTCTCTAGTGAATTCACTCAATCTTAAATAGCCAGTAGAATTTTCAAGGACAGTACTATAACTGATGTTTGGAATTATAATTTTCTCTCTTTTTGTAAGAAAACTAAGTGCTTCCTTATCATTTCTCAAAATGTCAACTTTTATATCTGAGCCGGATTGGCCTTTCATTAATTTGCCTGCTTGCTCGTCGGATAAATTGGCCAATGGAACGCCATCCACTGCAGTGATTACATCGCCTATTTTTATACCTGCCTTCATAGCAGGAGAATTCTCATATAGGTTCAATACCACATGCTTTTCATTGATTTTGTTGGATTGAATTCCCAGTCCTCCATATTCTCCAGTAGCATTAGTTCTGAAATCTTCAATATCATCTTCTGGAATATAGACAGTATATGGGTCTAATTTTTCAAGCATGGCATCTATGCTTGTCCTGATTAATTGATTAGGGTTTACATCATCCACATAATATTTATTCACTTCGGAATAAAGTGAGGCGAAAATTTCAAGGTTCTTCGCCATTTCAAAATGTTTGTCTTCTGAGGAAAACGCAAAGATTCCAAGCAGTAGTGTAGGTACTGCCAGTCCCAGCGCTATAACATTTTTTACCTTACCCTTCAACTTCATATATTTATCTAAACGAGAAAATGAAAATTTGTTGCCAATGGAATTACCAAATGGTAATTTTCAAGAATTGGTCATTCAAAAATAAGAATTAATTGGGTAAGCAGCTTTTATAACGATGGATTTGAATTATTTCTATAATAGATAATAAAGAAGCAGATAAGTTTTAAATTAATGGATTCGTACAAATTACTCAAACCATGGCTAGTATCTTCTTTAGATCTAAACTCTTACTTTTTTCCTTTGGGCTATTGCTCGTAACTCAGCATACAATAGCTCAAGAGTCAATATCCACAGAAAGACCAACACTTTCTATCGGGCCTTGGGTATTGCCAGAAAATAGTTTTCAATGGGAACAAGGAGCTCAATATTCTGATATTAAAGGCAACGAATGGGCGTATGATGCTTTTATTAGGGCTTCTATTTCGAAGTCTACTGAAATTAGGTTTTTGATTCCTACATTAGAAAGTAGAGAAGTAATTGCTGGGTTGAAGTGGATGATGATTAAACCACAAGATGGAAAGTTGGGTGTTGGATTTACGATGGATGTGGGTATAGAGAATGATGTGTTAAATCTAATTGGTTATCGAGCTTCATTTGAAAAAGGACTCACCGATAACCTGACGGGTTACTTTAATGTTGGATATACATCAGGAGGATATTTTGGTGATCTCACTTTAGCCTATGCAATTGGTAATAAGGTGACTGTGACAGGTGAATACTGGCATCATGAAGATTGGAAGCAATTGCACACTTCTTTTATTTACCTCATTAACTCTGAAACACAAATTGATTTGAATGGTGGATACTTATTGGATGCTGGAAATGATTATACTTTCGGTTTGGGTATTTCCAGAAGATTCAAATACAACGGATCAAGAAACGATGGTTAATGTATTTCTTTGGGCAACCGACTGGGTTTCATGATTAATTTTCGTAACAAAACTTTTATTGTCATCACTCTAGTGCTAGTAGCACTTACTGCTTTTTTCATATATGATTTGATGAGCTATATGAATGAGAGAGGAGAGAATAGCATTGAAGCAGGGAATGAATCATTGCAAAAAGCGCATAGTCAAGTTGAAGACATCCTGAATGGTGTAATTGAAGAAGGAGCCAAGTTAAAAGAGATTGTCGAAAACCAGAACTTGACAGCAGAAGAAGTACGGAGTCTAGTTGAAAAAAGTAGCAGGGATTTGTTTTACCTCCAGGCAGTGGCTATTGCCTATGAACCGTATGAGTTTGACTCTACGAGAGCGTTTTTCGCTCCTTTTTATGACAAACATCAAGGTAGAGTTATTCAGCTTGAGGAAAAGTATAATTACACTGCAGATACGGTTTCAACAAATATTTGGTATTATGGCCCTCTCCAAAACGAAGGACCAGAGTGGAGCGATCCTTTCTTTGGTACAGCAGCAAAAGTTTTAGTAGCGGATTATGGACTGCCGTTTTACCTTGAAGGGTCTAAGAAGCCCTCTGGTGTCATATCTCTTATTATGGATCTCAAAAAGCTCGGGGCAAAAATGGATTCTCTGGCAATTGGTTCGACTGGTACGGCTATGATTTTTTCCGAAAGTGGCCACGTTGTTGCTCATCCCATTTCCGAATACATACTAGATGTAGATTTACAATCTATAGCTGAGGAATTGGGCTTGGCAGATATGGTGGATATCATGCTACTGACTAAGGAAGGTTATACAGACTACACTAGTTATTTGGGAAGGACGGTTTATGCCTTCTATGCTGAAATTCCTCATGTGCAATGGAAAACCCTTGTGGTTTTCAATTCTGAGGATTTGCTTGGGCCTGCGGAAAAGCTGCATTTCAAATTGATTAGGATTTGTCATGGTTTGTCAGGTATAGTTTTCATGATTTTTCTTTTTATTATCAACCCTAAAGCGAGTATCAACCGAAAGCTTTGGTCCATTTCTGTGTATCTCTCGATCATTATTGTGGTTAATATCATGGTGATGTGGTATCTCAATCTCAATTTTAACAATTCTCGTAGTACAAGCAACGAAATCTTCATAGACAACCGAACCAGCTTAGCCGCTTTTATAAACAACGAGAACCTAAAAGTATCACAACTGGGCTTGCAAAAGTTTATTCCGGTCGCTACAGGTATTTTTGTAGAAGAATTTGAGTTTAGAGACTCTTACAATGTGATTATTAGAGGAGAAGTCTGGCAAAAATGGCCCAAACATTTAGCAAGATTTTATGACGCGGGGATCCGTTTTCCTCAAGAAGCTTTAGCAGGGAGAACATTAATTACAAAGATTTCAGAAAAAGAAGACAAGAATTTTGTAACTCATACCTGGACGGTAAAGGTAATGCTCAAAATGCCGTTTGACTATTCAAAATATCCGTTTGATGTTCGAGATGTAAAAATCGAAATTATGTATCCGGATGTGGAATCGGGTATTTTACTTGTTCCAGATGTAGATGGCTACTCAGACATTCTCCCGTATAGCTCTCCAGGAATCAATAAGGATATTTACTTAAATGATTCGCAACTGTTGTCCACTCAATTTTCATTCAATTTGGTGAATTTCCATGATCGTTTTGGAAACAAAAAGTTCAATGGATTGAGTCAATTTCCAATCATGAAATATTCGATAAATCTCAAGCGAAGATTGTTGAACGTGATGGTTATGAATATTATTCCAATTTTGGTAGTCGCTTCGATGATATTTCTGATTTTTTATAGTCTCACTAAGGATGAAGATGATAAGTCAGGTGTGAGTATGATGGGAGCAGTGCAAAGTTCGGCCGGATTCTTCTTTGTACTTCTTGTAGCTCACATAGGCCTCCGAAGACGTTTGAGTACACCTTCACTAACTTATATAGAAAGCTTTTACCTTACCATGTATGTTATTTTGGCCTTATTGGCGATTAATGTGGTTGCATTCACTAAGAGCAAAACTCAATCCGGATTGCTTCACTATGAAGACAACCTGATTGTAAAAATTTCTTATTGGCCAGTACTTTTATTTTGTTGGATGATGATTACACTATTAGTATTTTATAACTAGATGATTGCTCAATTACATGATTTATATTAGAAGCAAGACATATATTCTTTTAACAATAGCACTCACTTTGGTCAGTTCATATTTTATCTATGAGTACATGGATTATATGAACAGTCGTGAAAAAGAAAGCGTGCGTTTGGGTCAGGAGTCTTTAGATCTTGTTCAAGAAGAGATTATTTCCATTTTAGATGAAATTATCGCCGAAGGAGAAAGAGTAAAAGATATAGTAGAGTCTCAAAATCTGTCTCAGGAGGAGACAATAGAGTTGGTGGAAAGTACAAGTAGAGACCTCTATTACCTTCAGGGGGTTACTGTGGCCTATGAGCCAGTAGTGGTCGAAGATACATTTGAACTTTTTTCACCCTATTATGATAAGCGTCAAGGTAGAGTGATCCAGCTAGAAGAAAAATATGATTATACTTCGGATACCATTGCGACCAACGAGTGGTATCTAGGGCCCTTGAAAGAAAATGGACCTTATTGGACAGACCCCTATTTCGGAACGGGTGCAAAGTTGTTGGTAGCAGATTACGGTATACCATTTTATTTGGATGACGAATCTCAGCCTTCTGGTGTCATTTCCCTGACTTTGGATCTAAAAAAAATGGGAGCAAAAATGGATTCTCTAGCCGTAGGTCAGACCGGAACGATCATGGTTTTTTCAGAAGCCGGAAACCTCGTTGCCCATCCCATATCGGAATACATACTTGACTTGTCATTGCCCACAATGGCTGAAGTGCTTGGATTTGAAGATTTTGTTGATGTCATTTCTTTGACTAAAAGTGGAAATATGAGCTATAGTAGATATTCCGGAAAACAGTCCTATATCTTCTATGCAGAAATTCCTAATGTGAACTGGAAAACCATCGTGATTTTCAATTCTTCAGATCTACTGGGAGGAGCAAGGCTTGTTCAATTTAAATTGGTGCGGATTTGTTTGAGCGTATCAGGAGTTGTTTTTTTATTGTTATTGCTGCTGATCAAAAAAAATACCTCCACAAGAAGGAAGCTCTGGTCCATTTCTATTTACCTCTCTGTCGTGATTGTCGGGAACATTGTTGTGATGTGGTATCTCAACCTCAATTATGATGACGCACAAGGGAATGATGCCGAAGTTTTTATTGATAGTAGAACGAGCCTTGGTGCATTTATAAACAGCGAAAATCAAAAAGTATTCAAGCTGGGCTTACAAAAATTCATACCAGTAGCTACTGGTATTTTTGTAGAAGAATTTGAGTTTAGAGATTCTTATAATGTCATTATTCGGGGAGAAGTGTGGCAAAAGTGGCCCAAACAGCTTGCAAGATTTTATGATGCCGGATTGAGGTTTCCACAGGAAGCTCTAGCTGGGCGTACTTTGATCACTAAAATTTCAGAAAAAGAAGACAAGAATTATATAACACATACATGGTCAGTAAAGGTGATGTTGAAAATGCCTTTTGACTACTCAAAATACCCATTCGATGTCCGAGATGTGAAAATCGAAATCATGTATCCCGATGTAGATTCTGGGATACTCTTGGTGCCAGATGTGGATGGTTACTCTGATATATTGCCATATAGTACGCCAGGTATCAACCAAGACATTTATTTAAATGACTCAGAACTGCTATCCACGCAGTTTTCATTTGATTTGGTCAATTTTCATGATCGTTTTGGTCACCAGAAATTTAGTGGTCTAAATGAATTTCCGATAATGAAATTCTCCATCAACCTAAAACGTAGATTGTTAAACGTTCTAGTCATGAATATCATACCTATTCTTGTGGTCGCTTCCATGATCTTCCTCATATTTTATAGCAATACGAAGGACAAAAATGATAAGTCTGGCGTAAGCATGATGGGCGCTGTACAGAGTTGTGCCGGATTCTTTTTTGTGCTTCTGGTAGCACACATAGACCTTAGAAGGCGTTTGAATACACCATCCCTTACTTACATAGAGAGTTTTTATTTAACCATGTATGTGATTATGGCATTGCTTGCCATCAATGTAGTAGCTTTTATCAAGAGTAAGAATGAGAAACGGTTTTTACACTATCAAGACAATCTGTTGGTTAAAATTTCTTACTGGCCAGTTTTACTTTTCACCTGGATGGCAATAACTCTTCTCGTTTTCTATACTTAATGTGAACTAGGATTCTGACTTCCGACGAAATCCAGCACCACAATTTAAGCAAAACCTCGAGTGATTGGGCAGGTCTTCTTCCCCACAATTTGAGCAAGTGATCGTCCCAATTTTCTTGGCATCTGCCATCATTTGGCTAGTCACAATTCCAGTGGGGACAGCAATGATTGCATATCCGAGGATCATCAATACCGAAGCAGCAGTCTGGCCAAAAATGGTCTGAGGTGCAATGTCACCATATCCTACTGTAGTAATTGTCACAATAGCCCAATAGATGCTTTTAGGAATGCTAGTAAAACCATTTTCGCCACCTTCAATCAAATACATCATGGTGCCAGCTATCACAACTATACACACTACGGTTCCCATAAACACGACAATTTTGTGTCTGCTACTCCAAAGCGCAGTACCTAGTTGCTGTGCTCCACCCATAAAGTGTGTGAGCTTTAAGATTCTGAACACACGAATCAATCTAAAAGATCGAATCACAGATAAAGAGTGGGTACCGACGAAAAAGAAACTGAGATAAGTAGGAATCAGAGAGAGTAAATCTACAATGCCCATAAAACTGGTGACATATTTTAAAGGCCTTGGGGAAGATAATATTCGAGCAATGTATTCGACGGAAAAGAGAAAAGTAAAGCCCCATTCTATCATTCTAAGTTCTTTGCCGTAGTGAGCCTCTATGTCATTGACACTTTCCAGCATGACAACCAAAACACTAGCAACAATTGCTACAAGCAAAGCCAAGTCAAAAATTCGACCCGCAGTGGTATGATAGCCGAAGATGACCTCATGAATTTTTTGCTGCCATTTTTTCATGTTAGAAAATTCTTGATCCATTAGAAGCGATGTTAGACTAAAAAGGCGATAACCATGCACATGGTTATCGCCTTAAAAATAATCAATCTCTTAGTTTATTCTACTTCTAGCATCCACATCCCATCTTCCAACCATTTAGCAGATAGTACATCAAATACTTCAGCTAATTCTAAAGAATTCATGTAGTTCTGAACAAGGTTAAGAAACAATGGATCATTTTTGGGAATTGCAGCACCTATTGGCTCGATAGTGATAGGTTGGTCTAAGGCTACCATCCCTTCGCTTCTATATTTCATGGCAGAAATAACACAGAATGGGTAGTCTGCAATTAATGCATTGACCAAGTCTTTCCTCACGAGGTTGATCCCTTCGTCATAATTATCAACCTTGGTGACTTCTACATTATCAAGGAATGTTTCAACGAAGGATTGACTTGTAGAACCTTCAAGGACTGCCACGCTTATTCTGGAACCTTCATTTAATTGTTTTGTACTTTGAGTTTGTGCTAATACATTGGATTTTGTCAATATAGATTTTCCTGATACCATATAAGGTCCTACAAATGCTACTTTCAGATTTCTTTCAGGGGTGATTGTCATACCTGACATAACTATATCAACTTTGCCTCCATCTAAAGCTTCTATCAAACCATTGAAAGGAAGTTGAACAAGTTGTAGCTTCACACCCATAGATTGGGCAAGTAATTCAGCCATGTCTACTTCATAGCCTATGATTTTACCTGACTTGTTTTTCATGGAAAATGGTGGTTGATCAGCTGTAAGGCCCACTCTTAATTCACCGTTTTTTATTATTTTTTTCAGTGTTTTTTGAGCAGTGGCGTTTGATATTACTATAACCACTACCAATAACAGGGTCATTCCTTTTTTGAATAGATTCATCTTCATTGATTTTTAAATTAAAGGATGAAGTTAAACTAGACCATATTATATTTTTAATAATTGGTCTTGAAATTTATAATAATTTAAAATTAGCCGGCACTAACGAAAAGTACATCTAAGGTAAACACGATTATGTTGTTAAATCCATAATTTTGTCGCCATGGAAAGTGCACTAAAAGGATTGGCAAAGAGGCTCGAAGGAGAGCTATACTGGGATGAAACATTACGCAAGCTTTATGCTACTGATGCTTCAGCCTACAGAGAGATGCCATTGGCTGTGGCACTTCCTAAGACCAAAGCTGATATTAAAGCCCTTATTGCATTCGCCAATGAACAAGGCACCAACTTAATTCCAAGGACTGCTGGAACGTCTTTGGCTGGTCAGGTGGTGGGTAGTGGTATAGTTGTAGACGTTTCCAAACACTTCAATAAAGTTCTGGAAGTCAACGAGAATGAAAATTGGGTAAAAGTACACCCAGGTGTAATTCGTGACGACCTGAATAGACATTTGAAACCCTTTGGTCTGTATTTTGGGCCAGAGACTTCTACCGCCAATAGAGCCATGATCGGAGGTATGGTGGGCAACAATTCCTGCGGCTCCAATTCCGTGGTTTATGGCAGCACCAGGGAGCATCTGATCGAAGTTACGGGTTATTTATCGGATGGTAGCGAAGTTACTTTTTCCAGTCTTTCGGCGAATGAATTTGAGGAGAAACTGAAGCTTCAGACTCTCGAGGGTGAAGTCTATCGAAATGTACAGGAAATGCTTTCCTCTAAAGCACATCGAGCAGAAATAGAAAAAGAATTCCCAAAGCCTTCGATCCCAAGAAGAAACACAGGATACGCCATAGACCTTTTGGCCATTAATCAACCTTTCACTGAAAGCGGCGAACCATTTAATTTCTGTAAACTGGTAGCAGGTTCCGAAGGTACTTTAATGTTTATCACTGAAATCAAGGTGGGTACAATTCCTGTTCCGCCAAAAGACAAAGCACTGGTTTGCATTCACTCCAAAGATGTGAATGAATCGCTATTAGCTAATCTGGTAGCACTCAAATATGGACCCCATGCTTGTGAATTGATCGACCACTATATTCTAGAGTGTACTAAAGAGAACATCGAGCAACAAAAAAATAGATTTTTCATTGAAGGTGACCCTGGAGCCATTTTGGTGGTTGAGTTAGCTGCGGGCAATGAAGAAGACTTGGACAATCTGGTCTTGGACTTGATAAGTGACTTGAAGAAGGAAAAATTGGGCTACCATTTTCCTGTACTTAAAGGAGGTGATGTGGGCAAAATTTGGAATTTGCGTAAAGCTGGCCTGGGCTTATTAGCCAATATCCCTGGGGACGCCAAAGCTCAACCTGTCATCGAGGATACGGCAGTAGACGTTAATGATCTCCCTGCTTATATCAAAGAATTCAACGAGACCCTTGACAAGTACAATATGAGCTGTGTGCACTATGCCCATGCGGGCTCTGGTGAGTTGCATTTGAGACCTATTCTCAATCTCAAGACCGAAGAAGGCCATAAAATGTTTAGAGTGGTCGCTGAGGAGATTTCTAAACTGGTAAAAAAGTACAAAGGTTCCTTGAGTGGAGAGCATGGTGATGGGCGTTTGAGAGGCGAGTTTATCAAGGAGCAAATTGGCGAAAAAAACTATGAGTTACTCAAAGAGATAAAAAGGACGTGGGACCCCAAAGGGATTTTCAATCCCGGAAAAATCACCGATACCCCCCCTATGGACTCTTGTCTGCGCTATACTGCAGATCAGAAAGATGATGAGATCAAAACTTATTTCAATTGGGATAAGAATCAAGGTGTTCTTCGCTCAGCCGAGTTGTGTAATGGCTCCGGAGACTGTAGAAAGTCCGCGGGTAGTGGAGGTACCATGTGTCCAAGCTACATGGCTACTCAAAATGAGAAAGATACCACCAGAGCCCGTGCCAATATCCTGAGAGAAATCCTTACCAATTCTGATCAGGCGAATAAATTTGACAATGAAGAAATCAAAGAGGTACTGGACTTGTGCTTATCCTGCAAAGGCTGTAAATCCGAGTGCCCTTCCAATGTAGATATGGCTCGCCTTAAGGCTGAGTTTCAGCAGAATTACTATGATGCAAATGGCTTGCCCATCCAGACCAGAATGATGGGAGAGTTTGCGACAAATATGAAGCTGGCTTCTAAAGTTCCTTCACTTTACAATTTTGTATTTGGCAATAAACTGACAGGTGGAATAGCTAAGGCTGTAATGGGTGTACACCAAGACCGTTCCATGCCTCCTATAGCTAACCGAACCGTGAGCAGTTGGTATAATGCAAAAAAAGGAAAGTTATTGAGTAGACAGTCAGACAAAAAGGTCTACTTCTTTTGCGATGAATTTACCAATTACTTGGATGCCGAAATAGGGATTAAAGCTATCAAACTTTTGGGCAAGTTGGGATATAATGTTGTCATACCTGAGCACAGAGAATCTGGTCGGGCATTGATTTCTAAAGGCATGGTGAAAAAAGCCAAAACGATTGCCGATCAAAACGTAGAGTTGTTGAGCGATTTGGTGTCCAATGAGGTGCCCTTGATTGGTGTAGAACCTTCTACGATTCTGACTATCAGGGATGAATATCCAGACTTGGTGAATGATCAATGGAGAGAAAAAGCTAAAGCATTGGCTGATGCTTCAATGACTATAGAAGAGTTTTTGGCTCGCGAAACTAGAAGAGGAAATATCAAAAAGACGAATTTCTCGCGCGAGCAACGAAATTTGAAAGTCCATGGACACTGTCATCAAAAAGCACTGTCTTCTATTCAAACACTAAAGGACACACTTTCCATTCCAGAAAATTACAAAGTGGAGGTAATTTCTTCAGGCTGTTGTGGTATGGCTGGTTCCTTTGGGTATGAAAAAAATCACTACGAGGTTTCGATGAAAGTGGGCGAATTAGTACTGTTTCCTACGGTAAGAAAAGCTCCATCGGACACCATCATTGCCGCGCCGGGTACCAGCTGTCGTCATCAGATCAAAGATGGCACAGGCAAAATTGCCAAACATCCGGTAGAGGTACTTTGGGATGCATTGGTCTAAGGCATTCTGAATTATTGAATACCAAAGTGCTCTTTGAGCTTCACACGAAATTCGTCAAAATTCAAGATGTTTTGTTCCTCTTTTTTCCCAGCTATTGTAGTGGTCAGTTTTGAGTCTGTCAGGGTGATTCGACCATTGGGGGTAGCGCGCGTGATCATTTTTTTCTTTCTGAAATGTGAATTTTCATGAGTTTGATGATAATCGCACATATCAATAAACTCAATGAGTTGTCTTTCCTTGTCTGAAAAAAGGTATTTTGGTTCAAAGTCTATTGAATTCTCAGAAAGGAGAATAATATATTCTTCATCAATGGTTTTATCAATTCTGAAATATCGGTTGAAGTCCATTTGTATCTGCCCTGGTTGTAACAATTGAGGCTGTAAAAAAAGATCACCAAAACCCACATCTACCAAATAGACTTTGTCTTCAAAATATACAAGAATAGCCGCATGCTCAAATGGCAAACCCCATTCACCATCTTTGTAAACCTGTGCAGAAATGAGGTGACAGGTAAATCCTAGTTGAGAAAGCAAGTGGTAGAATAGGCCATTCAACTCAAAACAAAATCCACCACGCTTGTTAAGGACTATTTTGGTAAATAATTTTTTAACATCCAATATGATTTGATTGCCCAAATGAATGTCAAGGTTTTCGAAAGGCACATGGAATACATGGTTTCTGTGTAGTGTTTTCAGATACCGAAGGTTTGGTACTCTTTCTCGTGGACATTTGATGCGCTGAAGATACAGATCCACGTCTATTTTAGGCAACTTCGACTGATTTCCTAAAGTGTCAAACGGAGCCATTTTTCTTGTGTTTTATTTATTGAGTTGATCAATTTTACTGGTCATCAAGTCTATCTTTTGCTCTAGAGACTCTACCTTTTCTTTGAGTTGGTCAATGTTCTCCTGGATGTCCTCATCTTCGATGAAGTAGTCTGTAATCGTACCGGTCAGTGTAGAAAACATGATCATTCCCAATAGAATTAGTGCAACGCTCAGGAATTTTCCTTCGACCGTCACGGGCGGAATATCCTGTAAAAACCCCACAGTAATGGTGGTGACAGTCGTCCACCAGAGGCTGTCCGACATGGAGGTAATATGTGGATTGGCATGTCTTTCGAGATGATAAAAGCTAAGCGTAAAAAATAAGATGATCATTCCGCTAATGAGCATCAAATTTCTAAAAGTATTGAAACTGTTCTTTCTGCTAAAGGCATTGAAAATGTACTTGGCAGATCGCAGTACTCTCAGGATTCTAATTACTCTGACAATTCTACCCATTCGAAGGGCTTCGATTGTAGGTATAGAAGATACTAAATCTATCCAGTTGCCCTTAAAGTATTTCCATTTGTCGCTTGCTCTAAAGAAACCATTAAAAAAATCATACAGAAAAAGCATGCAAATGCTAAAATCTATCCAAGCCAAAATTTTCTTTAGCTGTGGCGGATAATCAACAATAGTCCCGATGTATAGCTCGATAACCACATAGATAGAGAGGATGAGAAGGACAGATTGAAACCGCGATGATTTTTGGTACTCTTCAGTTTCCATTAGGTCAAAATATGATTTTGTAAAATGATGGTCAGTCTTGAGGCACTTAGGCGAATATAAAAAATATTTAATTTTCTATGTTTGCAACAGCTTATCAATACGTTAACTTTTCCATTTACGATGAAAGTACTGATCACAGGATCCAATGGTCTATTAGGACAAAAATTAGTCAAGCTTTTACTAGACCAAGGCGTAGACTTTGTGGCTACCTCACGAGGAACTAATAGAATTGACTTTTCGGCTCGTCGTTTTGAATATTGTGAATTGGACATTTCCAATCAGAACGAGGTCGATGAGGTGTTTGGAAAGTATGAGCCAGATGCTGTGATAAATACTGCAGCTATGACGAATGTAGACCAGTGCGAACAGGAGCAGGCAAATTGCAGAAAGTTGAATGTGGATGCTGTAAAATACTTGGTTGAAGCTTGTGAAAGACACCGTACTCACTTTATTCATCTATCCACTGACTTCATTTTTGATGGAGAAAACGGGCCATATAAAGAAGATGATCAGGCTAACCCTATAAGTTATTATGGGCAAAGTAAACTAGATGCAGAGCAAATTGTAAAAGCTGCGAAATGCAATTGGTCCATCCTTCGCACGGTGTTGGTTTATGGCATTACTCCAGGTATGAGTCGTTCAAACATCATTCTTTGGGTAAAAGAAAATCTTGAAAACGGGAAGCCACTCAAAATAGTGGATGACCAGTGGAGAACACCAACTTTAGCCGAAGATTTGGCGATGGGCTGTTTTTTGACTGCAATGAAGGGTGCCTCTGGAGTATTTAACATTTCTGGTGAGGAAATGCTCACACCTTTTGATATGGCGAAAAGGACAGCAGAATATTTTGAGCTGGACTTCTCTCTAGTTACCAAAGTGGATGCAAGTACTTTCTCCCAGCCTGCAAAGCGTCCACCTAAAACTGGTTTTATTTTAGACAAGGCCAAAGAGGTATTGGGCTATGAGCCTCACACCTTTGAGGAAGGGATAAAAATACTAGATGAACAAGTTAGGGAAATGACTGAATGATATTTTCACTGCTCATTCAAACTCCAATCATAATCCATGAATGAAGTTTTGGCTTTTTTGCCAATTTCCACTGAAGAGTATTGATTTAAGAAATCTATCAATGTTCCATTTTTACGGAAATCACCACCGTACCAGTTGAAAATTTTCGAGAGTTCCAATCGGTCTGTACTGATTTTGTTTTTGCTGGTGTTGGCCAAGAAGGATTTGGTTTGATCCGTGAGCTGAGCATCAAGTCGACTGGCTTCATAAGCTTCGTTGAGCAATTTTGGACAAGACACCGCTGCGCATACCAATGCAAAGTGAATGCGTGGCTCTTCAAAATTCTTACGAATTATGCCATGTTCAATATTGTTGAGTGAAAGTTCTTTGTCATTTACTTCAAAGCACTCAATGTCCCAAGGCGTATTCACAAAAGGAATTTGAATGGAGGAGCCAATATCTTTGATGCTCTTGACAGGGTAGTACTTTAAAATCAATTGGATAGTCAGTGCATTATAAGTGTTTATCCAGTACGTCAGTTTTTCGTCGTTACTCCAAGAATCTGAAGGTGCATTTTGCTTTAGCGTTTCCAAATAGCTATTGAGTTTTTGCTCGTCGCTTTTGAAAGCCCTGTAATTAACCCCTCCATCACCGTCTACATGTTTTTTGAGTAAGGCATCAAATGTCTCATGTGAGGGTTGAGCTTTAACCGGAACTGTCGATATTAAAATAAGTAGTACAAGAAGGTATTTCATGGTAAAAAATTTATAGATACTGAGCTAACAAGTATCGTGCAGATAAAATTCCGTTGATCAAATTAATAATAAGACAGCGTATCTTTTTGTTAAAAAGAATAAATTTGACCTCATACAACTCGTGCAAAATAGTAGCCAATGCAAAATTTAAGTTTAATTCAGTCTTTAGGCCAGAAGCTGTCGCCACAGCAGATTCAGTTTATCAAACTGCTTCAGGTACCTACCGCCGAATTGGAAGCTAGGATTAAGGAGGAGTTGGAAGTGAACCCTGCACTAGAAGAAGGAAAAGAAGAGACTACAGAAGAGCAGACAGAAGAGACTGCTGAGGAAGTGAGCGAAGAGCTAGACATTGATGATTATCTAAATGAAGATGACTATGCAGGCTATAAAATGCAGGGCGATGGAAATGGGCAAGAAGAAGAGCGAGAAATGCCTATATCCTCAGGGTCATCATTGCAAGAACAGCTGATCGTTCAGCTTGGATTTGAAAAGCTCGATGAGAGACAGAATCAGATTGGACTGCAACTACTTGGTAGCATAGAGGCCGATGGTTATATCAGAAGAGACCTGGAGGCAATTATGAATGATTTGGCATTTTCGCAAAACATAGAGACTACAGAGGAAGAACTCGAAGAGATTTTATACAAAATTCAGACTTTTGATCCTCCAGGGATTGCTGCAAGAAATCTTAAAGAATGCCTACTAATCCAACTGGAAAAGCGTGATGATCATTCTGAGGAAAATCAATTGGCTCATAAAATTATCTCTAGTTGCTTTGACGAGTTCACCAAAAAGCACTACGAGAAGATTCAAAAAAAGCTAGGTATTGATGATGAGCAACTGAAAGAAGCGGTACAGCTGATCACCAAATTGAACCCAAAACCAGGAGGGATTACGGATGGGCTGGTCAAAACACAGTATTTGATGCCCGACTTTATTCTGACGAACACAGATGGTAAATTGGACTTGACTTTAAATGCAAGGAATGCTCCAGAGTTGAGAATTAGCAGGTCATACGCAGACATGTTTCAGAGTTATCACAAGAGTGATAAAAAGGACAAGAAGCTGAAGGAGACGGTTTCATTCGTGAAGCAAAAGCTTGATTCTGCCAAGTGGTTCATCGACGCTATTCGTCAGAGACAAAATACTTTGCTCAACACGATGAACGCGATCATAAAATATCAATATGATTTTTTTCAAGAAGGGGATGAGAGTAAGTTGAAGCCTATGATTTTGAAGGATATAGCTGAATTGATCAGTATGGATATTTCTACTGTATCCAGAGTAGCCAACAGCAAATCCATTCAAACCGAGTTTGGGATTTATCCATTAAAATATTTCTTTTCAGAAGGGATTGCTACAGATTCAGGGGAGGATGTAAGCAGCCGTGAGGTAAAACAAAAACTGAAGAAACATATCGAAGAGGAGGACAAGACTAAGCCTTTGTCAGATGATAAATTAGAAAAATTATTGAAAGCAGATGGCTATAATATCGCTCGCAGAACAGTGGCCAAATACAGAGAACAACTTAATCTACCTGTAGCAAGACTGAGAAAAGAACTGTAGTGGCAGATAGAATAAATACTTTTATTTCTTTCATTTTTCATCCGCTGCTCATGCCGTCGATGACATTTTTAATCTTGTTTTGGCTTATGCCAGATTTGATCAAGCCGCTTACTTTAGTTACCCTACCATTTTTATTTATAACTACTTTTTTGATTCCTCTTTTAAGTATTTCTATGCTTAAATTTTCAGGATCAATATCAAGTTTTAAGCTAGAAAATAGACGAGAACGCATCATGCCATTTTCTTTTGTGTCAATATTTTATGGCTTAACGACTTACTTGTTTGTATTTAAGATCCAAGTCAATGAAACCATTGCCATCATCTTAGTGTCAACAACGGTATTAATTCTGGCTTTGACGGTAATTACCTTTTGGGTAAAGATTAGTATTCATGCTGCAGGAATGAGCGGAGTGGTGGGTTACTTTTTAGTCTTTGGGCTAAAATTTCCAAACAGCCAAGCCATTTATGTTTTGCTTGTTTTGCTTGTCGCAGCAGGGTTAGTGATGAGCGCGAGACTTCAGTTAAATGCCCATTCACCAAGAGAAATATTGGCCGGTACAGTTACCGGCTTAGGTATTTGTTTCAGTTCATTGTACTGGTTTGTTTAGAGCCCAGTCAAAGAAACTCCAATGGTTGAATAAACCATGTCTGACGTACCCGTAGGTCCACTACTTGAAAAGACATTAGTAAAGTAGGACTTGTAAAACACACTAAAACTTCTATATCCTAACCTTGCAGAAGCTCCGAGTCTGATGGTATTAATGCCAAAATCATTTTTTTGCTTGTCTTTCATTTTATTTCCATACTCATCGGTATACTTTATTTTGGTTTTAGAGTCAAATCTAATGGCGGCAGATCCTCCAACGGCTAGGAATAACCCATCCTTTTTTTCATTGCCATTAAAATTGAATCTTACTTCTAGTGGTATTTCTATATAGTTTATAGAAAATTGATTTTTCTTTAGACTAGAACCAGGAATCGTATCAAATTCTATACTCACATTACCGTTAATGTCTTCCTGGTAAGAAGCAACAGCCATGTTTTTGTTGTGACCAAATTTTTCTAAACTAACTCCTATGCCAGGTCGTAACTCAAACTTCTTTGAAAACTCGAAAGGCTTTACAAAATAGATACCAAAAGATTTTGACCTCCACCAATGATATGGCATTGTCTCAGGTGTATCGGAAGTAAGGTTAAATCCAAAATCCACCATGATTTGACCTGGTAATTCAGGAGTTTTCTTTTTTACTTCTTCAGTTAACTGTGCTTGGCCAGCATGGCTGAAAGTCAACAATAAAATTACTAAAAAGGGAAAAATATTTTTCTTCATCATGTATCTGCCGTAGAGCATTCTAATTTTTGGACTGGCAAAGATAGATTAATTTTCAAATTAAAGACTCTGAGGTAAAATTATCTCAGCGACTGATTTTGCCAACATTGTCATAATGTAGAATTTAGTAGTGGCAGTTGCCTGCATCTTTGGAATAATTTCGATTTGATGGCCTTTTTTACTTCTGCTAGGTGTTTGTGGTTGTGTATATCGGAAGCTAGAAAATGAACTTGACTGGTATCTATTAAGTATCGAGCTGTTTTTTGTGCTTCTTTGGAGTAATACCCAGTCAATGAACTGATATTGATTTGCATAAATAAGCCAAGAAAATTCAAACTGTGGATCAACTCCTTATTGTTTTGCAAATAGGCATATCTTTCTGGATGAGCTAATATCGGTTTGTAACCATTGGCTTGAAGGGTGAATACTATTTCTTCCAAAAAAAGAGGCTTGTTCATGAAAGGAGTTTCAATAAGAATATACCCGTTGCCGAAGGATAAAAGATCTTCCTTGGTTTCAACTTGTTTGGCAAATACATCATCCAAATAATACTCGGCTCCGGCTTCTATGGACATTGAAATATTATTTTCGGCAAGTAGCTCATTTAGTTTGGCTACTCCTGCACGGATTTTATCCGGTGTGTTAGGGTAATAGTTTTGTATTATATGCGGAGTGGTAATGATCTTTTTGTATCCTAACTTACATAGTTGACTCAGAATTTCTAAGGACTCGTCCCAAGTCTTTACTCCATCATCAATATCAGGAATTAGATGGGAATGAAGATCCACCTCAAGAAAGTTAGATGAAGGTTTTAGCCAATTAAACAATTTACTTAGCTTTTAATTTATTCAATCTTCATAATAGCCATATCCATAACCGTATCCATAAGATCCTTTGCCGGATTTGACTCCATTGAGTACTACGGATAGGTGCTCAAATTTATTATTTGATATAAGGCTGTGTACAGATTTGAGGTATGATCGCTTAGAATAATCAGCCCGAACAACGTAAATGGGCAAATCTGCCTTTTTCATGACAAGTATGCCGTCTGTTACCAAACCTACCGGGGGAGAATCAAGGAAAATTACGTCATAAGTTTTTTTCAAAGTTTCAAGGAACTCATCAAATCTTGGGCTTAGCAGTAACTCTGAGGGGTTAGGCGGCATTGGTCCGGCAGAAATGAAATGTAGATTTTCAAGTTCCGATTCTTGAATACAATCTTCTACCTTCTCTTTTCCAATCAAAATAGTACTCATACCTTTTTGAACTTCGTCCGATTCAAATGCGATATGAACTTTAGGTTTCCGCATGTCTAAGTCCACAATGACTACTTTCTGTCCGGCATAAGCGAAGACAGCCCCTAAATTGACAGCAATAAAAGTTTTGCCTTCCCCGCTTACGGTAGAGGTAACTGAAATCAGCTGATTTTTGCCAGTAGTGGCCATAAACTCCATATTTGTTCTTATCGAACGCAGTGATTCACTTATGGATGACTTAGGGTTATTGGTGACTATAAGTTTGGAGTTGGCTAGCTTCTCTTGTTTGTAATTTGGAATCAGGCCAAGGATTGGTGCGTGCATTATTTTTTCTAACTCTCTCTGACTAGTGATTTTGTCATGTAGCAAAAATTGAATGGCAACAAAGAAAATACTTAGCACCAACCCAGCGACGAACCCTAATCCATATATCAGCAATTTCTGTGGGTGGATAGGGATGCTTGACACAGCTGCAGGAGATAAAATCACAAAATTGGTGACCGTACCAGCACGTGCAATTTCCAATTCTATTTTACTCTGAATGAGAGAGAAATAAAACTCTTCCTGAAGTGTATATAGGCGTCTGTTTTTGTTGTATGAGGTGCCCATGGACGGCAATTCCACAAAATTATTCTCCAATATGGAGCGTTTCTGATTAAGCTCCTTTAAATCTTCAACTAGATTGTTCTTATAGGCGATTAAACGGTCGTTGGCTGAATTTTTTGCGATTTCAATTTGTTGATCCAGCCGTTTAATGACTTGGGTATTTTCATTGTACGAATTGAGTTTCAGGGCTCTTTCATTCACCAAATCATTATAGCTATTGATGAGATCAGCTATTCTTGCAGGCATTCGAAATATGCTCACGGGCTGTTGATTTCTGAAATTTTCACCTACAATATCTACTTCTGCTAGATGTTCGCGCATATTGTAGCGTTGAGAATCAAGTTCATTGAGGAGAGCAATAGTTTTGGTCAAATCACTAGAAAGGTCTGTGGTTCTATTTTGTATCGTGAATTTTTCAAAGTAATCTTCGTACTCTACAAGTTCCTTCGAAGTCTTCGCCATTTGAGTTTCTAGAAATTTGATTTTTTGCTCAACGGCTTGATTCTTAGCATCCTTAGTAAATTCCAGATATATTGTATCGATTGCTGCCAGTAAATTCCTTGCCTTGGTTTGGTTAAAATCTGAAAGGGATATTTTTATAGTGTTGGCATTGAAATTAACAGGTTCTACAGTGACGTGAGAAACCAAGTAATTTATTATCGAAGATTTACTGTTTATCACAAAATAGAAATCAACCAAATCTTTTTGTTCACTGAAGTAGCTGGTTTTTTCGACAATGAAGCTAAAGTCTTTTGTGATTATTTCTTTCCCGAATTTTTGTATGTCACCTATTTGCCCTCCCATTGCTGCGCATGAAAGGTAAAAATCTGAATCATTGATTATTTCAATGTCGAACTGTTTGTCTTCGATGTTTTGATTCTTCAGGTCGTATATAACCTCAAAGGGTGAGTTGCCATATCTTTCATCTACCAGGTGACTTCTTCCAGGATGATAGTATGAGATGTCCATGCTGACTGCATCAGCAACTTTGCTGAAAAATAACCTAGACCGCAAAATTTCTATTTCACCGGCAAGCCCTTTGATGTCTTGTTCGAGCGGGTTTTGAAGGCCTAAGAGATTAGCATCATTTTTTATATCGAGTTTGAGAATGGATTCTGCACTATAAATGGGTTTTGTGTATCGAATGTATAAATATGAAAGAGTCATTGTAGTAATGAGTATTCCAATCACCCACGGCCAAACAGAAACAAATACTTGTCTAAGTTTTTCGATATCAAAATTGTCAAAAGGCCCATCTTCACTTTGAGGTTGATGTCCTTGTATTTCTTGTGGAATATGTACGTTTCTCGGATTCAAAAACTATAGATTCTGTAATACTAAAACAAGTGCTAGGGTGCTACTCAGAAGGCTTAAAATTGGTGCAATATCCTTAGTGCCTTCTATGAAAGGTCTCCTCCAAGGCTCAACGTAAATGATATCTCCTGGCTCAATTTCCAACATGGATTGTTTCATTCCAGATACAGTTGACAAATCTATTTGGTATACTTCTGGGTTTGATAGATTGCCTCGAATGACTTTAATATTTTGTGATTTTGATCCCATATCAAGACCACCAGCCATTGCTAGAATTTCTACCAATGAAACATTTTCGTTAGTCAAAGGAATGATTTGACCATTAATCTCTGTTGCTCCTAAGACAACAACTCGCTTATTATTGAAAGTCAGCTTGACGAATGATTGTTTGTAATATTCATCATATTTCTTTTGAAGCATTAACTCAGCTTGATCTAATGTCAAGCTATCTATTTTAACCTGACCGACAATTGGAAACTTCACAGTTCCATCTGTCTTTACCAAGTAGTCGAATGCTGGTTTGTTTTGCATACCCTGCATATTCTGCTGCAATTCATTGTTGGGGTCTACAATTCTTTCCCCATCATTTGTGAATACCTCCAAAGACAACATATCATCTACCTGAATGACATAGTTTCTTTCTGCTTGATTCACCACCGTTGAAAGATCTTGCGCTGTAAAATCATCATCTAGTTTAAACATGATGTCCTGTTTATATGCCTTGCAGCTGACCAGAGAAACAACGATGGCGAAAGAAAAAATAAGAGAGTTAAACCTTTTCACTATGAGTAGTTTGGGGAAATTCCATTCAATCGGTAATATAAAACAGAACAAATTTATTCATTAGGTATTTGTTTCATAATATTTGATAGATGTTTTAAATATTGATTGATCACAATTTGCTCATCAAATTTGCTTTCTACTATAAGTCTGCTTTTGCTACCCATCAATTGGAGATCTGTATGAGGCTTTTCACAAATGGCTATCATTTTGTTTGATAAATCTGAAGAGCTCTTGACATCACATAAATATCCATTTTCATTGTCTTCAACAATTTCCCGACATCCAGGTACGTCTGTGGTTACAATTGACCTACCCAAAGCAGCAGCTTCCAAAAGCGTACGGGGGGTCCCTTCTCTATAGGAAGGTAGGACTATACAGTGAGCAGATTGAATAAAAGGCTTAACATCATCTGTTTCTCCAAGGTAATCTATAATACCACTTTCTTTAGCAAGTTCTATTGATCTTTTAGGAATACCCCGAACGTGACGCTCGTCTAATTTACCCATTAGCTGAATGGTAACATCTGGAAACTTTTTTTTCACCAATCTAGCTGCTTCTAGATACTCGTTCACTCCTTTGTCCACGATTAATCTGGATATCATCAAGAATGTAATTGCCGTTTGGTTGGGCATTGGGCTTGGCGCAAATTCTGTCAAATTAATTCCTGATCCTGGCAGCAGGTCAGTTTTTAATTCAGGCAGCTTTACTTCTGAAAGGAAATCTTCTCGATCGTTTGCATTTTGAAAGAATACGATTTGGGCTTCTTTGAAGGCTTTTTTATACAATTTTTTGGCGGCAAACGAAGCGACACTTTTAGAAAGAAATACTGTGCCTAATCCACTTACATTATTAATCACCGGAATATTCAATGAACTTGCAGCCAAGGTTCCATAGATATTTGGTTTTACCGTATAGTGTAAAACCACATCGGGTTTTATCTCTTGATATATCAATTTTAATTGTCTGAGTAATGATAAATCCTTGAATGGATTAGAGCCTGTATTGTCTATTGAAATAGGAACAAAATTGCAACCGGCTTCTTTCAATTTTTCGGAATAATCATCGATAGGTGCAATCGCAAAGATTTCATTTCCATGGCTGATTAAACTATGGATCAATCCCATGCGAAAGTTGTAAATATTCCAAGAAGTGTTAATCGTTATGGCGATTCTCATGGGCAAAAACGTAAAGAGCATAAGTGATAAATGCTTTATCAAATATATTAGTCTATAGGTTAAGCCAATAAATTGATCGACGAATATTCAATATTCCTTGATGGAAATCCTATTTATTGAACAATTTTGCAAAAACCGATAGGAATGGGCGATTATTACGAAACTAGAAAAGAAGTAGAGAAAGCAGTACTTGTTGCGCTATCACCAAATAGACAATCTGATGAAAAGACTGAAGAATACTTGGATGAATTGGAGTTTCTTGCAGAGACACTTGGTATTAAAACCAAAAAATCATTCGTCCAAAAATTGGATAAGCCTGACATTAGAAGTTTTGTAGGAAAGGGCAAGCTCGAAGAAATAATCACCTATGTCAAGGATCAGAAGATAGATATTGTGATTTTTGACGACGACCTTTCTCCTTCTCAGCTCAGAAATCTAGAGAAAGAACTTGAAGTCAAAATATATGATCGTAGTCTGCTTATTCTAGATATTTTTCTAAAAAGAGCTCAAACGTCACAAGCGAAAACGCAGGTAGAACTAGCGAGATATCAATACCTAATGCCTAGGTTAACTCGAATGTGGACGCACCTTGAACGACAGCGAGGAGGAACAGGAACTCGTGGAGGAGCGGGCGAAAAAGAAATTGAGACGGATAGACGGATGATTCGTGATCAAATTTCAGTTTTAAAGAAGAAACTGATTAAGATTGATAAGCAAGGAGAGACGAGAAGAAAGTCGAGATCGAATGTAGTGAGAGTTGCTTTGGTTGGCTATACCAATGTGGGTAAATCAACCATAATGAATATGCTGTCGAAAGGCGATATATACGCTAAGAATGAATTGTTTGCTACAGTGGATTCTACAGTTAGAAAAGTAGTGATTAACACCATTCCATTTCTTTTATCAGATACAGTAGGATTCATACGAAAGCTACCTCACAATTTAATTGAATCTTTTAAGTCGACCTTAGATGAGGTAAGAGAAGCAGATGTTTTGCTACATGTTGTAGATATTTCTCATCCATCTTTCGAAGAGCACATGCAAGTTGTGAATGATACTTTGCAGGAGTTAGGGGCTGCTGATAAGGAAACAATTGTTGTGTACAACAAGATTGATCAGCTTACTTCACCTGGTGAGGAGGACAATTTTGATTTCGTTGCGGGAATTGATACGACGTCAAAGAATAAGACAAACATTTTTATTTCAGCCGTAAAGAAGACCAATACGGCTGAATTCAGAAAGGTGATTTTTGAGAAAGTCAAAAACCACCATATGAAAATTTATCCAAATTATTTAGCTCCGGAATACTATTAGTAGTCCTTCACACAGCGGCAGCTGTTCATGTTTCTTGCACTGATTACATCATGCGCTACTTCATCGTAGTCTGCATAAAGAGAAATCAAACCGGCAGTTCTTTTGTTGCCAATCTCGGCGTCCCATAAGTGAGCGGTTTTTCCGATGTCGCTAAACTGTCCTTCGACATTTGAAAAACCGGCCATTAAAATATTCAAATTGCTAACGCCTCCTTCTTTGAGTTCCTTGGCAGCAGTTTTATATCCACCATAGTTGAGCATAAGTTCCTGCCATTCAAGTTGTGTAGACAAATGCCAACCATCTGGGCAAGCTAGTTTGGCATCCACCCAATTATAAAGTCTTCCAAATTTCCCGCAATACGCTGGATAATTTTTGTAACATACTGAACCCTCAGTTTCATAATTTAAGTTTTCTGCCATCCATTCTCTTTCAATGAAAATGCCACCTTCCAGCTCGATTCTCATTACAGCTGTTTTATATGTTTTTCCATCTCTTGGGTCAGTCATAGAACCCATCTCTTGAGCAAATGCTCCAAAGGAAAGTGAAAAAATGGTAAGTAGAGTAAAGATTCTTTTCATGTTCGATTCATTAAGGTTTAATCGAGGATTCGTTAATTATTCTTAAAATAATACAAAATTGGCTATATCCGACCAAAAATATAAAAATTCTATGACTCGGCCTCATTTTGCAAATCTTAAACATTGTATTAAATTTAACAAATATCCATGCTAAATGGAATTATCTGCTAATGAGGAGGTTATATATAATTTAAAACTAAAGAATCTATCTTTCAGAATAAATCCAACTTGAAATGACGCAGAGGAACCTTTCTTCTTACTTGCCCATATTTTATATCTGTGTTGTACTCTTCTGTATTTCTATCATTCACATCAGTGAGGTTATTAATGAGCAGCGTCATCGACAACAAATAAAAGCGATTGACTTAGCCAAAAAGCAGCAAAAACCTAAGAAGAGGAGAAAAAAGCGGACAGGCGAGGCTAAAAAAAAGGAAGCAAATAAAATTGTCACACCTACTCAAGCTTCCGATACTTCTAAAGTAGAAACTAAATCAAAGCCTGAGAAACCTGCGAGAATAAGCGATGAAGAATTTTTTGCCAATTTGTTTGAAAAACAAGAAACACAAGATGGTCAAAAACAAAACCCCAGGTCGAGATCAGATATTGTGATTAGGTATTACAAAAAGGACAAAGATGGTGACCGTGTATATAAACTTAGAAATATGGGTTTTTATATTCATGAACGTCCTGCAGAGGATGATTTTGAAGATTATGCCTCAAATGCCATATTCTATGGAGATTCTGTGAAAAAGAATGATTTAATCAGAATAGCTTATCAATTGATGCAAAATGGTGTCAGGTTACAAAGCATGACTTTGTCCAAGTATCATGATGCCTGGAAAGCTCATTCAGTAGAAATAGGTACAGACACAACTGTACTAAAAGACAAACCAATTACACTAAGTAGACTTAGAAAAATGTGGGAGGATAAGTAGCTTTGTGAAATGCAAAGAAGGTCTCACATTCAATTATTAATTGACGCCCTAAGACTGAGTCGTTTCAATAATCTTGTCATAATTTTTATTACTCAGTACGCAGGGGCAATTTTCTTGTTGAATTCGGAACAGCCATTTTGGTTTGTTGTTGGCGATTTCAGATTTTTTGTATTGGTACTCAGTACCGTCATTATTGCAGCGGCAGGTTATTATATTAATGATTATTATGATATAAAAATTGATTTGATCAACAAACCTGATCGAGTCATTGTAGGAAATACAATAAAACGAAGGCCTGTCATGATTGCACATACAACCTTGAATGCTTTGGGCATTCTTTTAGGGGCTGTGGTCTCTTTGTGGATAGGAACAATAAATTTAGTCTGTGCCTTCTTACTTTGGCTCTATTCAAATCAACTCAAACGACTTCCTTTTATAGGCAATTTTGTGGTTGCGCTTTTGACAGGCTCTACGCTTTTGATTCTTTTAGTTTATTACAGGTCTTTCGATCTACTCACTATGGTTTATGCCCTTTTTGCATTTGGCATAACTTTGATTCGTGAAATCATCAAAGACATTGAAGATATGGAAGGGGATGCCAACTATGATGGTTTGACGTTGCCTGTGATGCTAGGCTTAAGGAAAACCAAAATTATATTGTTCGTCATCATTGCTCCATTTTTTTCAACTCTAGTGGTGTTTTTACTTAAGGTTCAAAATGAATTTCTCTTGTACTACTTCGGTATACTTACGATTCCATTTTTATTTTTTCTTTATAAGTTGATTTTAGCTGATACCAAAAAACAATTTTCTTACTTAAGTAGCTACTGCAAATGGCTTATTATTGCAGGCATTTTGAGTATGGCGATTCTAAAATTTTAAACAGGCAATGAAAAGAATTGCAATTTTTGCTTCAGGTAGTGGCTCCAACGCCGAACAAATCACTAATTATTTTCACAATAAGGAAGGAGAGGTTTCTGTTGAATTGATATTGACGAACAAACCAAAAGCTTACGTTCTTGAACGAGCAAAAAAACTAAACGTAGCGTCCAGAGTATTTGATCGGAATGCCTTTTACAATTCTGATGAGATAGTGGATTTACTAAAGTCGAAAAAAATTGATTTGGTTGTTTTGGCGGGGTTCTTATGGTTGGTTCCTCAAAATTTGATAGCTGGTTTTCCAAACCGAATAGTTAATATTCACCCTGCATTGCTTCCAAAGTATGGGGGCAAAGGCATGTATGGTGAAAATGTGCACAAAGCAGTAGTTGCTAACAAAGAAAAAGAGACTGGCATTACGATTCATCTAGTAGACGAAATTTATGACAATGGTGCTATTCTCAGACAAGAAAAATGTGAGGTTTCAGAAGCTGATACGCCCGATCAGGTGGCAGAAAAAATTCATGAATTGGAATATGAGTACTTTCCGAAAACCATTGAAGAATACCTTTCCAAAATTTAACTCATTTGAGGGTAAAACTTTAGCGTATTTCTGCACTTCTGCTAAATAAATAAGTACTTTTGCCCCTTATTTTTAAAAGGGGAAAATGGGATCAAAAAAAATTAAATCAGCACTTATTTCTGTCTTTCACAAAGACAACCTGGACAATATCGTAAAGGTACTTGCAGCCAATGATGTAACCATCTATTCTACTGGCGGAACACAAAAATTTATTGAAGATTTGGATATTGCAGTTACTCCAGTGGAGGACCTGACTTCTTACCCTTCCATTTTTTCTGGTCGTGTGAAAACTCTACACCCTGCTATTTTTGGAGGTATCTTAAATAGAAGAGACAATACCAGTGACCAGGAAGAAAAAGCAGCACATAATATCCCGGATATTGATTTGGTGATTGTGGACTTGTATCCATTTGAGTCGACCGTCGCTTCAGGAGCAAGTGAAGCAGATATCATTGAAAAAATTGACATTGGTGGTATTTCTTTGATTCGAGGAGCTGCCAAGAATTTCAACGATGTGTTAATTGTTTCTTCAATGGAGCAATATGAGGAAGTATTAGGAATGCTCGATTCACAAGAATGTGAAACTTCTTTGGATCAACGAAAAGCATTTGCTTGCAAGGCATTTGATATTTCTTCTCACTACGATTCGGCCATTTTCAACTATTTCAATAAGGAGCAAGATGAGCCTTCTTTCAAACAAAGCGTTAGACAAGCTAAGACTTTGAGATACGGCGAGAATCCTCATCAAAGTGGTAGTTTTTTTGGTGATCTTTCAGATTTATTTGAACAGTTGAATGGCAAGGAGCTTTCCTACAACAATTTAGTAGATGTAGATGCAGCAGTATCGTTGATCCGTGAATTTGAAGGCGAGACAGCTTTTGCCATTATCAAGCATAACAATGCCTGTGGTGTTGCTTTAGGGAAGGATGTAGAAGAAGCTTATTTAAGGGCGCTATCGTCTGACAATGTTTCTGCCTTTGGTGGAGTTTTGATCACCAATGGAAAAGTAGATTTAGCTGCTGCGGAAGAAATAAACAAACTTTTTTGCGAAGTTTTAATCGCCCCTGACTATGCTGAAGAAGCACTGAAGTTGTTAAAATCGAAGAAGAATAGAGTCATTCTGAAAATCAAAGAATTAACACCGAATCCAGTACAATTTAAGTCTTTGCTGAATGGAGTAATTGTGCAAGACGCTGACTTAAAAACTGACGCTAAGGAAGACTTGAAAACAGTTACAAAACAATCACCTACTGCTGAGCAAATAGAGGCAATGTTGTTTGCTTCTAAAATTTGTAAGCATACCAAATCGAATACCATTGTATTCACGAATAATGAAATGATGTTGTCGAGTGGCACGGGTCAAACCAGTCGTGTGGATGCCTTGAATCAAGCCATCGAAAAAGCGGGTAGTTTTGGTATGGATTTGAATGGTGCAGTGATGGCTTCAGATGCGTTTTTCCCATTTCCTGACTGTGTGGAAATTGCTCATAAAGCAGGAATTTCAGCAGTTATTCAACCTGGAGGCTCGATCAAGGATCAGCTTTCAATAGATTATTGCGACGAGGTAGATATGGCCATGGTTATGACTGGTACTCGTCATTTCAAACACTAAGTAATCATTAAATTAATTATCAATCGATAGTTAGTGTTGATTACGTAATTATTTGTGCGTAATTTGTGATCTTTTGATCACCAAAAATATTTGAGTCAACGGAGTTATGGGAATATTTGATTTTTTCTCGAGTGATATTGCGATCGATTTAGGAACAGCCAATACCTTGATCATTAGTAAAGGGGAGGTTGTGGTCGACGAGCCTTCTATCATCGCCATCGATAAATCTAAGAATAAAGTGCTTGCTATTGGTGCGGAGGCCATGCAGATGCATGAAAAAACGCATGAAAGCATCAAAACCATACGTCCGCTTAAGGACGGTGTGATCGCTGATTTTCAGGCGGCAGAATCCATGATTCGAGGAATGATTAAAATGATCGATCGAGATAAGAAGCGACTTTTCCCTGCTTCTCATCGCATGATTATTTGTATCCCTTCGGGTATTACTGAGGTAGAAAAAAGAGCGGTGCGTGATTCTGCAGAGCATGCCGGAGCGAAGGAGGTATTTATGATTCATGAGCCGATTGCTGCTGCGATAGGAATAGGAATTGATATAGAAAGGCCTGATGGTAGTATGATTGTAGATATCGGAGGTGGTACCACAGAGATTGCCGTGATTGCACTTTCCGGTATAGTATGTGATCAGTCTATACGTGTAGCAGGAGATGCTTTCAACAAGGACATTTTGGACTACATGAGAAGGCAACATAATTTATTGATTGGCGAGCGAACAGCTGAAAAGGTTAAAATTCAAGTAGGATCTGCCTTAACTGAATTGGATGAAGGACCTGAGGATTTTGATATCAGAGGAAGAGATTTGATGACGGGTATCCCTAAGGTGATCAAATTGTCATATTCTGAGGTTGCCTTTGCGATAGATAAGTCGGTTTCTAAAATAGAAGAAGCAGTACTCAAAGCCTTGGAAATTGCCCCACCTGAATTGTCAGCAGATATTTACGACAATGGTATTTACTTGACAGGTGGCGGTGCTTTACTTAGAGGTCTTGACAAGAGATTAGGTATGAAGACCAAATTGCCTATTCATATTGCTGAAGATCCATTGAAGGCAGTAGTTCGTGGTACAGGAAAAGCTCTGAAAGAATTGGAGCGTTATCGTGCCGTTTTAATGCAATAAGCTAAATGGAAAGGCTCCTCCAGTTTCTATATAAGTATAGAACTTTCATCCTGTTGCTAGTGCTGGAAGGAATCTGTTTTTGGATTATTGTCAAATCCAATAATTACCAAGGGGCAAAATTTTTCACTTCGTCCAATCGTTTAGTAGCGTCTATTGCATCCACCTCAGATCAAGTAGGAGACTACTTTAACCTGGCAGATCAAAACAAAAAACTTGCTGAAGAAAATGCCAGACTTCGCCAGCGTTTGTTGAATATTACAGATTCTGTTTTTATGGCCGAATTGCTGTTAGATTCCAGTCACTTGGGTGTCAAAGCGAAGGTCATCGACAACTCACTTTTCTTCAGAAACAATTATTTAACAATAAACAAAGGATCCGTTCATGGAGTGGAGCCTGGGATGGGTGTAGTGGGCCCTGATGGTATAGTTGGTCAGGTTTTGAACACAACTGAAAATTATGCCACAATCACTTCTGTGCTTCATGGCAAATCTATGATCTCGGCCAATCATATGGCTACAGGAACTTTGTGTTCTGTAGTATGGAAAGGAGAAGATCCGCTCTATGCCAATTTGGAATACTTACCTAGACACATTTCGATTGCGCCTGGTGATTTGATCAGTACTTCCGGGTTTAATTCAGTTTTCCCTGAAGATGAATTGATTGGGGTGGTGACAGAAGTTCATTTGGAAGATGATGCTACATTTTATGAAGTGAAGATAAAGTTGGCTACTAATTTTTATTCACTTACACATGTGTATTTGCTTTATTTGACTGGACAAGAAGAAATTGATTCATTAAACATAGATCTCGTATATGAATAGGTTTAATGTTTTCGGTGGTTTATTCAGAGCAATTTTGCTCATACTAGCACAGGTTATTTTATTCAAAAATATTGTGCTGTTTGACAGTGCTTTTTGTTTTGCATATGTCTTGATTTTTTTAATGGTACCCATGGATACCAATCCAATTGTGCAACTATTGGTTGGGTTTGTCGTCGGAATTATTATTGATACCTTTTATAATACATTAGGAATCCATGCAGCTGCCAGTGTGTTTCTGGTTTATTTAAGAATTTATTGGTCCAGAGTAATGACGCCTAGTGGTGGTTATGATTCGGGCCCCAAAATAAATGTCCGGACTCAAGGGTTGGGATGGTTTTTAACCTACACCTATCCATTGGTGTTTGTTCATGTCTTGCTTTTACTTTTTATTGAGGCATCAGGCTTTGGATTATTTTGGTATACCATGACCAAGGTGTTTTACAGCTCTATTTTTACTACGGTCATTATTTTGATCATTCAGTATTTATTCTATAAAAAAATGAAATAGGATGAATGAGGATAGAAAATATATAGTAAGGATTGCGATCGTCCTGGTAGCGGCGAGTTTTCTTATCAAATTATTTTCGATTCAGGTGTTGGATGATGATTATAAGGCAAAGGCAGAGAGTAATATTATTCACACTGTTACAGAGTACCCCTTTCGAGGTTTAATATTTGACAGAAATGGTGAACTGCTTGTTCACAATGAGCCAATATTCGACTTGGATGCTGTACCTAGGGAGTTGCGAATCAAAGATACGGTTATGTTGAGTGGCATGCTTGGCATTGACTATGAAGATCTGCTCACGAATTTGCAGAAAGCCAAGCGGTATTCTTCGATTCAACCGACTACAATTGTTAAGCAGGTACCCAATGAAGTATTTGCGCGAGTGCAAGACAAACTTGTGAATTATGATGGCCTTTATCCAAAAGCAAGAACTATTCGAGGATACGAATATGAAGGATTGGCGAATGTATTTGGATACATCGGAGAAGTAAGCAAGCGCCAGCTTGATCGGGATACTACCAACTACTATAAAAGTGGTGACTATATGGGAATCACAGGCCTCGAGTCTTCTTATGAGAAGTATTTGAGAGGTAAGCGCGGAGTAAAATATAAAATGGTCAACGTGCGTCGTGTGGAGATGGGTTCTTTCAAAGATGGTGAATTGGACACACTTTCTGTTCCGGGAGAAAACTTGACCTTAAGCATAGACATTGAACTGCAGTCTTATGCGGAGAAATTGATGAAAGGAAAAATTGGTAGTGTTGTGGCTATCGAACCATCAACTGGAGAAATTCTAACTTTCGTTTCAGCCCCTACCTACAACCCAGCTGACTTGGCCGGAAGAAATTTTAGTGAAAATTTCAGAGAATTGAGTACAGATAGTCTAAAGCCTCTTTTCAATAGGCCACTGATGGCGATGTATCCACCGGGTTCTATTTTTAAGATTGTGCAAGGGTTGATCGCCTTAGAGGAAGGAGTGATAGGAGCCTATGATAAAATATACTGTGATCACTCTTTGATTGGAGATCATGCACCTCAAGGCATTTACGATATGCGAAGAGGCATTATGTTGTCTTCTAACAATTACTTCGCTAGAGTTTTTCGTTTGGTTATTAATCAACATCCTGAGATGAGTCAATTTGAGCAGGCTCCACTCGGTCTGGCCAATTGGAAAGAACAAGTTGGTCGATTTGGACTGGGAAGGCCATTAGGTGTGGATTTACCCAATGAGAAGTCAGGGTTCATGCCTGATCCTAGCTATTATAATCGAGTATATGGCACTGGAAGATGGAAGGTTTCCAATCTTACTTCGTTGAGTATTGGACAAGGAGAGATTCTTATGAACCCAATTCAAATGACGAATCTGGCTGCTATAATGGCCAATAGAGGGTTTTATTATAAACCTCATATAGTAAAATCTATTGGTGAGTCTGGATACCTGCCACCTGAGTTTCGGGAGCGAATTGAGACAGGTATTAGTGCTGAACATTTTCCAGTAATTATCCAAGGGATGGCTGATGCTTTGAGTGGAACGGCGCCAAGGGCAATAGTACCTGATATCGCTATTTGTGGTAAGACAGGTACTGTGGAAAACCCTCATGGAGAAGACCATTCTGTGTTTATGGCTTTTGCACCTAAGGATGATCCCAAAATTGCTATTTCTGTGTTTGTAGAAAACGCGGGTTGGGGAGGTAGGGCTGCTGCATCAACTGCTAGTCTTTTGATTGAAACTTATTTGAAAGGAGAACATACCAGGCAATGGCTGGAGGACTATGTACTGGTAGGAGATTTTAGAGATAGAAAAAGAAAGTCTCCAGTCGCCCCAGTTTTAGTGGATTCTGTAGGTACAGAAGATAATCAGGTACTCGAAACGGAAGAGATAGAATGAGAGCAGAGAGTATATTAGATCGAGTAGATTGGACAACCATCAGTTTATATTTTGCAATGGTGCTTTTGGGTTGGTCAAGTATTTATGCTGCTGTTTATGATGAAGAAAATGCGGCTGAACTCATTTCATTAGCATACAATCCTGGCAAGCAGTTGATGTGGATTGGTACTTCTTTGATCATCATTATCGGAGTGATGAGTCTGGATTTTAAATTCTATGACTACTCAGCCTATGTCATTTATGGTGTAGTTATCGTATTACTGATTGCGGTACTGACTACCGGTACGGTAGTCGCAGGATCCAAATCTTGGTTTCAGATCGGTAGTTTTCGATTGCAGCCCGCCGAGTTTGCCAAGTTTGCTACGGCCCTGGCTTTGGCAAAATACTTAGGAAACGTTCATGTTAAGTTTGAGGAAATAAAGACGCAGCTCGTTGCTTTGGCTATTTTTGGAGCTCCTATGCTGCTAATTTTGCTCCAGGGTGATGCTGGTTCAGCCATGGTTTTTGGCTCCTTCCTTATCGTGCTTTTTAGAGAAGGCATTTCTCCTATCTATTTCATATTAGGTATTGCATTCGTTGTCTTGTTTATCCTGACCTTATTAGTTAGCAAAACAGTTTTGTTTATTGCTACTACTGTCATTTGTGTGATTATGATTGGGGTGTCGTTTAAACATCCGAAAAGAATTGTTGCCACTGTTATTCTTGGAGTTATGGTATTTGTAACTGTAATCAGCGTCGATTTTTTGATGACAAATGTTTTAAAGCCTCATCAACGAAGTAGAGTGATTTCATTGGTAAACCCAGATGCTGATCCACTTGGCGCAGGCTGGAATGTTACTCAATCGAAGATTGCTATTGGTTCTGGAGGATTTTTTGGAAAAGGCTTTTTACAAGGCACCCAGACTAAATTTGACTTTGTACCAGAACAAAGCACGGATTTTATTTTCTGTACGATAGGAGAAGAACAAGGTTGGTTGGGAAGTTTAATATTGATTGCTCTATTCGTAACACTTCTTTTTAGAATTTCAGCGATTGCTGAAAGACAAAAATCCAAATTTGCAAGAATATATGGGTATGGGGTATTGAGTGTTTTCTTTTTTCACTTCGCAGTGAATATTGCCATGACGATTGGTTTTTTTCCTGTGATAGGCATACCGTTACCATTTTTTAGTTATGGAGGATCATCATTATGGTCGTTCACCATTCTACTCTTTATTTTGATCAAACTCGACTCTCACCGAATGCAGATACTGATGAGGTAACTAGGGAGCTGGAATTTTTGAAAATGAAGGATCATTAACTTTCACTTCGTAAAATTCAAAAAAGTATTCATCCTTTCCGCCTTGTATGATTTGTACATGCATGGGAAACATAAAACCTTGAACATCTTCCCATTGCGAATAATAGATGTCAATTTTTTCTGTGCTGTCAAAAGGATTAGTTATTTGAAAACTTTCAACTCTTTTGGATTCAGGGTCAAACTTAAATTTCACCTCATTACCTATCGCGTCAAAGTACTTTTCATCTGAATAGTTAAAAACCAATTGAGGTTGATGGGCTATCATGTGGAAAGAATGACCCTTGCCCACAGATATTTCAGCGGCCTCTAAGCGGGCACCTAGGCTATCTGCAGCTAAAGTAAATCCCAAAGAGTCACTGAAAGCTACAGCGTCATAATCTGGATTTCCATCATAATAGCTTTGATGAAAACGAAAGTAGCCATCTTTTGTAGCGTGCAGTGCAGTGTGATACTCGCGGTTCGGTCCTTTGCATGTAGCCTTAGAACCAATAGAATAAAGTGGACGCTGTTGGGTGGATGAGCATCCGACAATCAAGAATAGAAATAGATACTTTAGGTTTGACATGGTTGCAATGTTTCATTCAAGAACAACTACACAGCACAAACCCCTTTTTTGAACCGAATTAACGAAATCTTTTGAAAATTACTTTGAGCAATTCCTTCACTTCATCAGAATTCATATCCCACGTATACTTCTTGGCATAGTTTTGTACCAACAATTCAACCGATGAATCAAATGAATCGCAATCTTCTACCTCATCCATTGCTGTTTCATAATCTCTATCATTTCCTTCAAAAAGATCATTCACGAACATATAACGTTGGTTGATATTGATGTTGTTTTTGAGATTCGAAAGTGATTTTGTCTCTAGTACGGCAGCAACCGTTTTTGATTTTTCTTTTTCCTCGTATTGTTGATTGAGCGTTTTAATGTCCCCTTTGAACTGTTGGTTTATATTGTCTGATTCGGATTCAGTTTCTTCCTCTATCGGTTCAAATTCATTGTTGATATCCTCCTGATATGCAGATTCTTCAGGGCTTGCCAATTCGATTTCTTCTAGCTCATCCAATGGCTCTGGCATTGGGAGGTCTTCCGCTGTTTCTTGTTGCTCTATTACATTTAATGGCAAAGTGTTTTCGAACAGGTTTTGCGTTTGTTCTATTTCCTGCTGACCATCACCGTATGATGCAATTGCACCTTGAATAGCAGAGTTAAAATCACTTTCATTCCCAAGCCTTTGAAGCAAATCATCAAATAAGGGCTTGTGCAACTTGATATATTTGCTGTTCGCTTTAAGCTCTCTGCTTTTATCGGTACTAGTACTTTTTGATAGTTCCTTGCTATAGTATTTTGCCGGTTCAAAAAGCAACTCTAGTGTCGATGTGACTGCTTTTTCCAACAAAGGGAGAAGGTGTTGTTTTTCAATTCGGATGTTTTTTGAGAGCGTATTGATAAAGGCTTTCAACGCCTGATTAACATCTTCATTTTTATAATCAAAATAAGGACTTTTGAATTTTTTAATTTCGCCTTGCCACTCGTCAAATAGTACTTTCAAGACAAAGAAATTAACCTGTTTCACAGGTGTGATCGAGATAATCTGCTGGCCTGATATAGAGTCGTTTTGGCTAAAAAATTCTTCGGCTATTTTGGCTGCGTATGATTGACTGTAGGTGTTTGTGGCTTCCTGATTTAATTTGCTACCGTGCATAATATTTGCTTCTTTTGCTAAGTTAAAGAATATGCCGAAAATCGTAATACAAAACCTTCACAACAAGGAGATTTTCATCAACAACGAAAATAAAAATCTTTTGGATATAATACATGAAAATTATATCGACTGGATGCATGCTTGTGGAGGAAAGGGTAGATGTACTACCTGCAAAGTTCAAGTACTTGAAGGCCTCCAAAACTTCTCAGAAGAGAGTCAACCAGAGCTTAAATTCAGGAAAATGAATCGGTTAGCTTCTAACGAAAGACTAACTTGCCAATGCCAAATTAAAGGTGATATTGTTGTGAAGGTAGCTCCAGAAAATAAATTCAATCATATTCAGTACTCTGACTAAAGCGAATGTTTGTCGAACCAAGAATTGATAGTTTTAAGGCCGATTCCCGAGGGGCTGGTTGGATCGAGGTGATATGTGGATCCATGTTTTCTGGTAAGACAGAAGAACTCATTCGACGGCTTAATCGCGCCAAAATAGCTAAACAAAAAATTGAAATTTATAAACCTGCCGTTGACACCAGATATCATGAAACAAGTGTAGTTTCACATAATGAGTCTTCTATTCGGTCTACTCCTGTTCAGTTCGCAGATGATATTTTGCTTCTCGTTGGCGATAGCGATGTAGTGGGTATTGATGAGGCTCAGTTTTTCGACATGGAATTGATAAAGGTAGCAAGAACACTGGCGAACAATGGAAAAAGAGTAATATTAGCTGGTCTAGACATGGACTTTAAAGGAGATCCATTTGGCCCAATGCCTGGATTAATGGGTATCGCTGAGTTTGTAACGAAAGTGCATGCCATTTGTATGAAATGTGGAGGTGTGGCTTCCTATTCCTATCGATTGACAAAGTCTGAGCAGAAGGTACTTCTTGGAGAACAAGAAGCATATGAAGCCAGATGTAGAAATTGTTTTTACAAAACTCCAGACCATGAGAATTAAGCTTATTCTCATTCCGCTTGTTCTTCTTTTCTGCGCATATATGGCAGCAGGTCAGGAGCTTATCCCTATGGGGACTTGGCGATCTCATTTCAATTATGAACAAACCACGTTGGTGGAGCAAACTGATTCTAAAATTTTTGCAGCGGCATCTCAAGGTCTCATGTATTATGACTTGGAAGATAGAAGCATCAACAAGCTGTCCAAAGTGGATGGACTTAGTGATGTAGGCATTACCGCACTAGCTTTTAATGCTGATTCGGAATATTTGACCATCGGATATCAAAGTGGAAATGTAGACATCATCAATTCTGAAGAAATAAAGAATCTATCTGTACTGCTCGATAGTGATATAACTGAAAACAAAACAATAAATCACGTTTCCTTTTATGATGGAAACATGAACTTATCCACTGATTTTGGGTTATTGGTGCTTACTCCTGAAAATTTGGTAAAAGAAGCGTATCAAAATTTAGGAGAAAATGGTGAGGTTGTAGCTATACGAAATTCAGTAGTCTTCAATGACAATTTGTATTTGGCCAGTGAAGTGGGTGTTCTTTCAGGATCGTTAACTAATGGTGATAATCTACAAGATTTCAATAATTGGGAAAGGTATGCTGGTAGTTCAGTATACAACATGGACATAAAATCAGTGGCCGTTTCCAACGGCATTATTTATGCAGCTAATACTTCTGAGATTTATAAACTTTCTTCAGGTGAATGGTTGGAGATATCTATTACGATGGAAGTTGGCGAAGAAATAATTGAAATTAAAAAAGGAATGGAGAGATTATTGATTTTGACAAATCAACGAATCATGACCTTGAATAGTGAAGAATCAATTTCGATCCTGGCGACACCTTCCAATGCCCATATTAATGATATCATACAAGAGTCAGCATCAACATATTGGTATGCTGACAACCTGAGAGGATTGTCCAAATTGGAAGGAGGACATGCTGATCATATTGTCTTGGCGGGTCCATTGAATGGCATAGTGCAGTTAGAATTCCAGGCCTCGAGTGTGTATGCTCTTCCAGCGCAAGCTATCGATTATACCATGCCTGCGGATAATGGAGTAGGGTATTCCGTATTCAAGTCTGGAGAATGGATAACTAAAACTCCATCCGATCTTGTTGACTTTTCAAATGTTTCAGACATTCTTAATGTAAATGATACGGAGTACATTGCATCTTTTGGCAAGGGAATTTTGAAGGCTGATAATATAATCGACTTTACCAATAGTCCTTTGCAGGAAAAAGAGACGAACACTGGGAATACATTGGTTACTGGTCTCGCACTTGATCAATCAGGAAATATTTGGCTAACAAATTTAGATGCCTACTCCTTATATAAGTGGGATGGTGCTGAAGACTGGCAACCCTTTGATTTTGGAACCTCGGCAGGAGCAGAACCTACCTCTATCAAAATTAATTCAAATAACCAAGTTTGGATGACATTAGGATTACAAAATGGCCAAGGAGTATTGGGTTATGATATTGAAGCAGAAGCCAGTCGTTACATAACAGCATCAGCTACAAGTTTGCCTTCAAATCAAGTAAATGATGTGGCATTTGGAAAGGATGATGAGATTTGGTTTGCGACTGACAAAGGACTGGCTTACTTCCCTTTTTCATTTGGGGTAATCGAAGATCAAACGATTGACGTAACACTTCCGATTTTTGAAAATAAAGTCTTGTTTGAAGACAAGCAGGTGCTTTCATTAGCGGTAGATGGAGGCAATCGAATATGGGTTGGGACAAAAGATGGACTTTGGTTGTTTGATGAGAATGTATCCAGTTTGATAGAACATTTTACTTTGGAGAATAGTCCATTGCCATCTAATACCGTAATTGATTTATGTATTCACCCAGAAACGGGAGAACTCTTCATAGCCACCGATCTGGGCGTAGTGTCTTATCGAACAAACTCATCTGAAGGTTTTGATACACATCAGCAAGTGAAAATTTTCCCAAATCCCGTATTGCCTAATTTTGAAGGTTGGGTGGGTTTCTCAGGATTGGCGAATGATGTGAACATCAAAATTACAACCATATCAGGCCAGCTTGTTAGTGAAGTTAATGCAGCTGGTGGTGGGGCTTCTTGGGACGTACGAGATTATTTGGGTCGAAGAGTAAGAACTGGAGTGTATTTGATTTTTAGCGCTACTGGGGATGGAAGCGAGACATTCGTTGGAAAAATAGCCGTTATTGACTGATGCTTCATAAGACCAGAGGCATAGTATTAAATTATATCAAGTACAGAGAAACTTCAATTATTGCTAGAATCTATACGGAAAGTTTTGGCATACAATCCTATATCATCAATAGTGTAAGAAGTAAAAAGTCAAAAAAGGGATTAGCTCTGTTGCAACCACTGACTGTTCTTGATATGGTCGTTTATTTTAAGAATCAAAAATCAGATGGGCTACAACGTATATCTGAGTACAAGCCAGCGCATAATTTCATTTCTATTCCCTTCGATGTGAAAAAGTCTGCCATAGCTTTATTCGTCACTGAGCTACTCACGAAAGTGCTAAAGGAAGAAGATGATCAAGTTGAAGTGTTTGAGTTTCTCTATCAATTCATACTTGCACTTGATGAAAAAAAGGAAGGGTATGGAAGTTTACATCTATTTCTTATAGTACAACTCACCCATTATATTGGCTTCGGTATACGTACAAAAAAGGAACTGGAAAATGATGGTTTGTTGCTCGAATTATCTACCAGTTATGACGAAATTTATGATGCAGTTTTGATGCTCAATACGAGCAGTCTCACAAGCGAATTAGTAATCAGAAACACTTTAAGGAAGGATGTATTGAATTATATGCTAGAGTACTACAAGTTGCATATGGATGGGTTTAAAGAACTCAAGTCTTTGGATGTGCTGACTCAAATATTTCGCTAGGCACACATGCGTTCCCGAAAGAATCTATAAATTTATCTTAAACATTATTTAGAATACAATTATGAAATATCTATCAATAGCCTTATTGAGTGTAATTATTTATAGCTGCTCATCTCCCAAAAAATCTACCGAACAATCCGCTCCTATGGAGGACAATACTGCCATTGCAGAAAAACCAATGGCTGATTCAGCTTATGTCTTTTTCAAGCACCCTGCAAATGGAGCTACTGTACCAAGCCCTGTTTATATAGAAATGGGTGTGTCAGGAATGCAAATTGAGCCAGCTGGAGCTGTTAAAAAAGGATTTGGTCATCATCATATATTAATAAATCAAGCGAGTTGGCCGGAAGGCACTGTGATTCCCATGTCAGACTCTACGATTCACTTTGGCAAAGGTCAGACAGATACCACATTAGAATTAGAGCCAGGAGAATATATGATTTCGTTGCAATTTGCAGATGGAGTTCATTCTTCTTACGGTGAAAAAATGGCTACTTCAATTACTGTTACCGTTGAATAACCCCTTTCTTTAACCCAAACAATTATACTTATGAGCGAAAAGCTTTATAACGAAATTCCATCTCTGGATTTGGCAGACTTTAATTCAGGTGATGAAACAAGAAAGCAGAAATTTGTTGCTGATCTTGGGGCTGCTTATCATAGTATTGGATTTGTGGCAATCAAAAACCATGGTTTGTCAGACGAGCTTTGTGCCCGACTTTATCAGGCGGTTCAAGATTTTTTCTCATTACCCGATGAAGTAAAGCAAAAGTATGAAGTGCCTGAGCTATTTGGTCAACGCGGATATATTGGAAAGGGTAAAGAACACGCCAAAGGTCGAGCCACTGGAGATCTAAAGGAGTTTTATCATGTTGGTCAGGAAGTGGTGGATGGTGATCCAATCAAAAAAGAATATCCGGATAATATCTGGCCAGAGGAGATTGATAATTTTGATAAAATAGCGTTGGAAGCTTACCAGACTTTAGAAAAGGCAGGTAGACAAATGCTGAAGGCCATCGCACTTTATTTGGGACTAGAGGAAAATTATTTTGAAAGCCGTGTACACAACGGTAATAGTATCCTAAGACCCATTCATTATTTTCCTATAGAAAACCCCGAAGAAGTTCCGGATGATGCTGTACGAGCTGCAGAACACGGTGATATCAATTTAATCACATTGCTCATGGGCGCAAGTGCCGATGGGTTGCAAGTTCTTCGAAGAGATGGTGAGTGGATTCCGATAACAGCTTTACCTGAGCAAATAGTGGTCAATGTGGGAGATATGCTGGCCAGGCATACCAATGATAAACTGAAGTCAACGATTCATCGTGTGGTAAACCCACCTAAGGAACTTATGAAAACGTCTAGGTTTTCAATCCCATTTTTCATGCATCCAAGATCTGACATGGATTTGACCTGTTTGGAAAACTGCATAGATGCAGATCATCCAAAACAATTTGAGGACATTACAGCTGGAGAATTTTTACATCAAAGACTAGCGGAAATCGGTTTGAAGAAATAATGATTAAAAAGGTTCGATTCTACATTTTTCTGAAAGATGTTTTTCTACTGACCATTTCTGCATTTGGCGGACCTCAAGCACACTTTGCAATGATGCTTGATCTGTTGGTTCATAAAAGGGGCTATCTTGATGAAAAGGACTTAATCGAACTTACTGCATTGTGTCAGTTTTTGCCAGGACCCACATCCACGCAGACCTTGACAGCCATAGGTTTTAAAGTAGGAGGGCCTAATCTGGCTTATCTGACACTGCTCATTTGGATTACGCCAGCTTTCTTAATCATGACTTTTGCTGGCATCTTCATTTCTACACTGGAGCAGTATGATATTTCTATGGAGTTTGCTCGGTTTATAAAACCCATGGCCGTAGGAATAGTGGCATATTCGGCATATGTTATTATCAAGAAAGTGGTTACTACAAAATTAGCTGTAGTGCTTATGCTGCTTGCAGCTGTGGCCAGTTTTTTGGTTCGAACGCCCTATATCTTTCCTGTGATACTTTTAGTGGGTGGCAGTATTACTGCCATCAACTATAAACGTCATGAAAAAGAAGATAAGGAAGGTATTCGCATTCAATGGTCAAATTTTATCTTATGGGCCGGAGTTTTAGTTGGAGCAGCAGTAATTGGCGCATCGGTGGATTGGTTAGGCATTAGAATCTTTGAAAACTTTTATCGTATTGGCAGTTTGATTTTTGGTGGAGGACAAGTTCTCGTACCTTTTATGTATACAGAATTTGTTGAGTTTAAGGAATACCTCACATCTGAAGAATTCCTCTCTGGTTTTGCCTTAGTTCAAGCAGTGCCGGGGCCTGTGTTCTCATTCGCATCTTACGTAGGGTCAATTTCCATGAAAGAGTACGGTATTTTTGGACAGATGATGGGAGGGTTTATGGCTGCTCTGGGAATCTTTCTTCCAGGTACTTTTCTGATATTTTTTGTGATTCGTTTTTGGGAGGAGTTGAAGAAATTTCGGATTGTTAAAGCCTCATTAGATGGTGTAAATGCCGCATCCTCAGGGATGATACTTGCAGCGGTTGTATTGCTTTCTCAGCCATTGATGGGAGATTATTTGAACTATGCGATTATGATTGGCACATTTGGGTTGATGTTTACCAAAAAAATACCAACCCCTTTTCTGATTCTTGCTGGATTGCTACTTGGCGTAATTCTGTGACTACCGAGAATAGGAATATTTACAATTCCCAAAATCAGTACGCACTGAATTTTTGAGGATAAATTATAAACAGAAAAGCAAGCTATGAATGGGCTAGATTACTAGTACTGAATCTCAATTCTTTTGTAAGACTGGGTTAGACTTTATTCCAAAATTACTTGTCTTAAAATGCCCCCAATGCTTTGGAATATGAAGTAGGGTGTGTCTCAAAAGGGAGAATCTATGGCAATAAAAAAGCCCCAACTGCTAATCAATTGAGGCTTTCTGTCTTTTTATTCTTGAACTTTAGTTCAACTTAGCAGGAGGAGTAATACCCATTTTCTTGAATACCAAATCAGAAACGTCATATTTCTCATCAGCATCTAAAAGGATATCTACACCTGGTACGCCAGTGCTGAAAATCATGTCATAACCATTTTCAGTTCTAACTGCCTTTACTGCATTTCCAATTTTTTCGAAAAGTGGAGCATACAACTCTCCTTGCTTTTTTTGCAATGAAGTCTGAGCTTCTCTTTGGAAGGCTTCGAATCTCTGGTTTAGAGATTGCAATTCTGCCTCTTTATCTGCTCTTACCAAGTCAGTCATTGTAGGAGCGCCTTGCTGATATTCTTGCAATTTAGTTTGCAATTCAGTGCCTTTTGATTGCAACTGATTTTGAAGTTGAGCTTCGTAAGCTTTAAATTCAGAATCTACTTGCTTCGCCTCTGGCATTTGGCTGAGAATATACTCTACATTGGTATAGCCTATTTTCATCACCACACCCTGCGCACTTGCAGTCAGGCTAAATGCAGACAATACAACTGCAAAAATTATTGATTTAACTTTCATAATTCAGTTCTAATTAGTTGTTACTTATTACATCGTTTTTATCACCTAGTCCAAGTTCCTCGAGCACATAGTCCGTATAGTCATGAACAGGGTCTGTATAGATCATCACCAAATCTCCACTTTTATCAAACACAATTTGCAAGCGATGATTTTTGGCTACCTTCTCAACAGCATCAAATACTTGATCCTGTACAGGTTTGATCAATTCTTTTTTCTTCAGGAAAAACAGGCCTTCAAATCCAAACACCTTTTTTTGGTATGCTTTGACTTCGTCCCATTTAAGATCGATTTCTTTTAATCGATCATCTTTCATTTCTTTTGTCAAGAGTACTTCTTCTGCTTGCAAAGACGCCTCCATTTCTTCGATGTCTTTATACATCTCTCGAATCTCTTGTTCCCAGGCTTTAGAAATTTTTTCAATTTCGCCTTTTGCTTCGCTGTATTCGGGCATTTGGCTTAGGATATAATCAGTGTCCACGTAGCCAAATTTCTGTGCAAATGTATCATTTAAAATGAAAATAAAAAGCACTAAAATCAGCGATGTAAGTTTGATTACAATTTTCATACCACTAAAATTAGACTTTGCACAATATTTATATCTAATAAACTCAATCAATCTTTGATTTTATCTCAATTGTTGGCCAATTGAGAAGTGAATTTGTCCACCAGGGTTGGACCTTTGACCTGGCAAAGCATCATAGCCATAGCCCCAATCTATTCCTAAAAGACCAAATGCTGGCATAAATATTCTGACTCCAAAACCAGATGATTTATACAATTTGTTTGGGTTAAAATTATCAAAGCCATTCCAATTATTGCCAGCTTCGGAGAATGCCAAAAGATAGATCGTCGCGGATGGGTTGAGAGATACTGGATATCTCAATTCCATCACAAACTTATTGTAAATAGTACCTCCTGTGATGTTTGTTTGAGGATCATAAGGAGTAATAGAGTTATTGTCATAACCTCTTAGTCCTATTACATCATTTCCTAACAAGAAGTTTGTACCCGTCAAACCATCACCACCCAACTGGAATCTTTCAAATGGACCCACGCCAACTTTCTCTTGATAGTATCCCATAAAACCCATATGGGCTCTGGCAGCAAGTACCAAATCTCCGGCAATTTGCATGTAGTACTTAGCATCAAACATCCACTTGTGGTACTCTACAAACTTATACTTCTCGCTGTTTTCAGCAGTTTCATAGTCAATGTCATTCCACAATGACCAGGGGGGTGTAAGTGCCAAACTCAATGAAAGAGAAGACCCTGACCTCGGATACATCGGATTGTCTACGCTGTTTCTAGCTAAAGTAGTATTGAAAGTGAAGTTGTTGGCAACTCCTGTACTAAACCCGAGAGAGTTTCCATAGTTAAATAAGTTATACCTTAGGTAAGAGAGTGAATTACTCAATGTAAAATAATCGTCGGGCCATTTTACTCTTCTTCCTAGACTTATAGTAGTTCCGAATACCTGAAGTGAACCAATTGTTTTGTCAGTAAAGAAATCAATACTTCGTTGGACAGAATAATTGAAGCTGACACCAAAAGAATGAGGTTTCTTTCCTCCTAGCCAAGGTTCAGAAAAACTCACAGAATAACTCTGATATCTTTTTCCGTTAGCCTGAAGTCTCAATGATAATTTTTGCCCATCTCCAACAGGTAGAGGCCTCCATTTGTCAAAATGTGGAATGTTCCTTAATGAGAAGTTATTGAATGTAAGGCCTAAGGTTCCTACAAACCCAAAGGTTCCACCCCATCCACCTGAAAGTTCTACTTGATCACTTGGTCTTTCTACTAATTCCCATTCAATATCTACAGTTTCATCTACTGGGTTAGGAATTGGTTTTGGGTTTACTTGTTCAGGGTCAAAATACCCTAACTGAGATAATTCTCTCTGCGTTCTTATTAGTTCTGCACGGCTAAATTTTTGACCGGGCATGGTTCGCAATTCTCGCATGATTACATGGTCATTGGTTCTATCATTACCAGTTACGAACACTTTGCGAATAGTAGCTTGAGCTCCTTCATAGACTCTCATTTCAATATCTACTGAATCTCCATCGATTTTTGTTTCTACAGGAGTGACACTGAAAAACAAATAGCCATTATCCATGTAAAGAGAGCTAATGTCTGGGCCATTTGGGTTAAAATTTAGTTTTTTATCAACCAATTCCAGATTGTATATATCTCCTTTTTCGATAGCAAGAATTTGATCCAAAGTTCTCTCATCATGGATAAAATTACCCACCCAATTGATATCTCTGAAAAAATATCTATTACCAGGATTTACTCTGATATTGATGTCTACAGATTTACGATCAGCAAAAACAAGAGTGTCTTCAACGATTTCCGCATCACGATGTCCTTTTGAATTATAGAACTGAATAAGGGCAGCCTTGTCCTCTTCGTATTTTTCTTTTACAAATTTGGATGATTTGAAAACATTCAATTTTACATTTTCGTGAACAATTTCAAGTAGCGTATTGGATACATTATGCTCTACACTATCATCAACGAATTTAAACCTTTCTTCTTTTGGTTTAAATAAATCCAAACTTGAGGCCAATAAAGCACTTACTAGTTTGAATCTCGCTCGTTCTCCCGAGCTCTTCATTTTACTCTTTAGTTTAGTGTCCGTAAAGTGCTCGTTGCCCACAAAGTTGACATCGCGGATCTTAACTTTTCTGTTTTTGTTAACATGTACATCTAAAAGTACACTGTTGTGTAAAGTGCTATCTGTTTTGTAGCGGATATCAACTTCAGTATTTAGATATCCTTTCTCGTAAAAATATTTTTTAATGGTAAGTTCGGCGTTCTTGCGAATGGCGTCAGTCATTACACGGCCTCTAATCAGGTTCACTTTTTCTCTAATGTCAGACTCCTGACTTTTTGTTAAACCCTTAAAGTCGAATCTACTTAACCGTGGTCTTTCAGCTAATGAAATAGTTAAATAAACATCACTACCTACTACTTTGGAGGCATAGATTTGGATGTCTCCGATCAGTCCTTGCTTCCAGAGCTTTTTTATCGCAGCGGTAATTCCATCACCAGGAATTTTTATTTTATCACCAACCTTGAGACCCGAAATTGAAATAAGAGCGATTTTATCCAAATACTCGGCACCCACCACTTCAATATCTGCTATGGTAAATTCCTGAGGATTGGAATAACTAATATTTACATTGTTCGTATCAGTTCTGCCCTGACTGCCATATCTAATCTGACCAACAGTTACTGTTGAAATGCAAAGAAAAAGTAAAAGTATTTTGAATTTCATCTTTAAATCTGACCTGTCTGTTGCTTTGATTTTATTTTTTAACCAGTTGTTCACTTGTCTTCCCGAGGCGTCTTTCTCTATTCTGAAAGTCTATTATGGCATTGTATAAATGTTCTTTTCTAAAATCTGGCCAAAGCGTTTCTGTAAAATGGAGCTCAGCATAAGCTGCTTGCCACAATAAAAAATTACTTATTCGATGTTCACCGCTTGTTCTGATCATTAGTTCAACTTCAGGAGCGGTATGTTCATCTATATATTTGTTTATGTAGTCAACATTTATTGTATCAACTTCATTCGGGTTTTCCTTTATCCTTTCAACCAGCTTTTTAACCGCGTTACTAATTTCCCATCTACCTCCGTAGTTCAATGCAAGAGAGAGAATCATGCCGGTATTGGATTCAGTTTCTCTAATACCCAAATCTAGATTTTTCTGCGCCTCTACAGGTAAATGCTCAATATCACCAATTGGTTGTAAGCGAATATTGTTTTTTGCCAGCGTTGGAATTTCTTTCTTTATTGTCGAAATAAGAAGAGACATAAGCCCATCAACTTCGATTTTCGGTCTATTCCAATTTTCAGTTGAGAAAGCATAAAGAGTTAAGTTCTTAACGCCTAACTCGGCACAGCCTTCAGTAACATCTCTCACCGCTTGAATAGCATTTCTGTGACCGAACAGTCTAGCTGCCCCCCGTTTCTTTGCCCATCGTCCATTTCCGTCCATTATTACGGCTATATGTGATGGAATTTTTGCTGGATCAATCTTCTCTTTCATGCCCTCATATTCGGCCACTGGTCAAAACCAAACCGCAAATTTGTGCTTTTTTTTAGTTAAAATGAACTTAAGGGAGATTTATTATTAATACATGGATTTGTTGGGTACATCCTTGTATACGCAAGGGATTTTGTAGATCAGATAGGAGAATGAAATATTGAAAAAATGATACCAATCTTTGTCATTTGGGTTGCCAAATTGAGTGTTTGTTTTGTCAAAAACATCACCATCTGAAATGCCGTCTAACTGATCAAAAAATGTTTTTCTTGCACCAAATTCTAAAGCAAGGCTGAATTGTTTTCCAACCAAATATTTTATTCCTCCTCCAAACGGAAGAACTGGTTGGATACTTCCAAAAGTATCTTTCTCTTCAAGGTTTAAGAATTTGGTGAGTCCAAAGCCAGCAAAAAAATAGGGAGTCCATTTAATTGTTGAATTCTTGTTTTTATAATCTAAAAAGTGATATTCGAAATTTGCTGAAGCCTCAACGAATGAACGATTAAACGAAGCGTTTCGGATTCTCCCTAAAGCGTCATAAGGTTTACTATCATCCCCCGAAACTTTACCATAAAACAATCCTGCTTTAAAGCTTACGTCTCTTTCAAAATTTATCCGATATATGCCTTGAATCCCAAAACTTTGATTGGTTATATCATAACCACGGTAAAGGTCTCCTGCATAACTAACACCGCCGAGTGCCAGGCCGAACTCAGTTTTTTGCGAAAAACCACAAATATGTAATAAAAGAAAAGCCGATAAAATCGGCCAAGTTTTAAAGTTTATATGAAGAGTGTTGTTCAACAAAAATGTAATTATCTAAACTTCCCTCTGGTTGCTCCTTTTTGGTCGAAGATGTATACCAATCGAATTTGAGTGGTTAAAAAGAAATCATTCTGACCAGGCCCACCCCTAGAACTATTAATGGTTGGATCATAACCTGAGCCATGTGTATATGGGCCAGTCACAGCGATATCTCCAGCCCCTGGAGTGAGATTAAGCCCTCGATCTGCGCCAGAAGGAGCATGATTGATTTCCGCACCTCGTTCTGACATTGCCCTAGCCAGATTGTCGTCACCAAATAACGAAAGATCTACATAGCCTGTGCTCACGTCATCCAAGTAGTCAGTAAACATATATCTAAGTCCGATTTCAAAATTCAAATCAAAATTGTGACCAAGCTTAACTTTTAGGCCAAGACCGACAGGAATAACGAAAGCAAATTTCCCATATGGGTCAGCTCCAATGCTGTCAATGTTTTGACCTTCAGTGCCCAAATCTCTCAGGTCTACCCATTGTCCAGCTTCTTCAAGGACATTTCCCGCTTGGTCTGTAGCAGGTGCAATAGCTTGTGGATTATGAGCTATCACTGCAACACCGGCAAACATGTATGGATTAATAGGAAACCTTCCCCTAACGCCTCCATTATTTGGAATCATATCAGCTTCGAAGCCTATTGACAATTCATGAATTCTATTACGAAAATGTAAATTTCTCAAATAGCGTCCATACTGGCTGGCATCTTCCGAATTTCTATTTCCATTTGCAAAGTCATCCCCTTCGATCACACCATAGTTGTAACCTGCTCGGACAAATATCCCAGGATAAACCATTCTAGATCCTGTTATCCCAAATCCAAACTTGGTTTCGCCATAATTTGTGCTGAGTTTTTTATTACTTGGAGATAAATCACCGTAGTAATTTAAGACGTTAATACTCACACCAGCTGTCCAGTATTTCGTGTTACCAACACCTCGATAGCTTGTTCGTCCACCACTATAGTTAGAGTATTTTTTATTGCCTTTTTTCGAGTATCCATAGCGCCTCTTTTGTCCATACGAATCTGAAAGACAGGCAAACAAAAGCAACAGTACACAAGGAAGAAATAAATATTTACGCATTTCCAATAATCAAACGACCAAAATTCTTTTATAATATACTTAGGCGCAACTTATTATAAACGCTAAAATTATTGTTTTTAACTTCTAATTCCTAACGTCCTGTCCCCAATTTAACTTATTCCTAAGTGTATCAAAGAAATTCGATCCGGAAATTTTTACAAGTTTAGCTGTGAAATTGGCTTTTGTCATGGATATTTTCACTGTACTATTCACAGTGTGTGATCTTGAATCTAGTGAGATGAGAAAGGAACGGCCTTTACCTTCTATTTCAAATGATATTTCGCTTTTGTCCGATACAACCAGTGGGCGCACATTTAAATTATGAGGGCTTACTGGAGTAATGATGAAACTTTCAGAGTCCGAAAGGACCAAAGGTCCACCACAGCTAAGAGAATAACCCGTAGAGCCAGTGGGGGTGGAAACCATGAGGCCATCAGCCCAATAAGTATTGACAAATTCTCCGTCTATAAAACACCTCACAATGATCATGGAAGAAGTGTCTCTTTTTAAAATAGCTACTTCATTTAGTGCGAAGTTCTGACCTTCGAAAAGTTCTGTATTACTATTGAGGTGCAATAGAGTTCTATCTTCTAAAACATACTGTCCGTCAAAAAATAAATTCAATGCGGATTCGATATCATTCTTTGCTGTAGTAGCCAAGAAACCCATGGTTCCCAAGTTTATTCCTAAAATAGGAATTTCTAATGCTCCAACTAAAGAGACTGTTTCTAAAAGGGTTCCATCTCCTCCAAGACTGAAGAAAAAATCTATAGGCTCTAGGCTATCTAGAATATTGATTTGAGGATATGATTCTAAATACTCCTTAATTTCAGATTTGTTTTCTTTGGCACAAACATCAGTGATAAAGATCTCGTGTCCATTGTCTATTAATTTTTTTGCAATGGTTTTAACATACGGGAAGGATTCTTTGGAGAATTTTCTTCCATGCAGCGCGATTCTCATTTGATATTGATTTTAGACTTTGAGGTATCTGAGAAGGGTATCTAATCGTTCTTTTTCGATCAATTCTTCGTCTCCTTTGCCAAAGATAGAACTTATTGTATATCCGAATCTTTCAAGTGAAGATATAACGGTCGAAGCATTTTCCAGATTCAACTTGATAGTTACTCTTATCTTACCTGGTTGCTGTTCATTATTTTCAATAAAGCTGCTTAGAATCTTTCCTCCTTCAGATTCTATGATTCTGCTCAACTCCGTCATGGAGTAGTCAGTTTGAATCATTGAAATTACAATGATTGTTCCTGGGCTGTTGATAGACGACATTTTTGAAAATGCCTCTACCACGTCTTGAATCGTGACCGTACCTAAGTATTTCTTGTTTTCATCTAAAACTGCTACCAAATTGGAACTGGCTTCATAAGCCTTTTTCAACAGTTCGTAGTAATGCTCGTTCTGATCTACAAAAAGCCCAGTGCCCATGAATTGATAATCTTCTATTTTTTCAGCACCTGTAAAATGATCAAAGAGGAGATTTTCATTAAAAAAACCTAAGAAATTACCATTATCAACAATAGGAAGTTCATGTACATGAAATTCACTCATCCATGATTGCGCCTTGTCAATGTTATCAGAAGGTTTTAAAGGCGGAATGGTATAATTAATTAGATCTTTTGCTCTCATGCCGGTACGGTTTGATTCAAAAATTCATCTAGAATGTCATTAAATTTGTCAGGCTGTTCCATCATCGGTGCATGGCAACATTCGTCTATAAAACGAAGAGTAGAATTTTTTATCAGTCGGTTGAAATCATGACCTACACTCGGAGGGGTGATAGTGTCGTTCAACCCCCAAATGAGCAACGTTTCATTTTCTATTTTATGAAGCTCGTCAGCCAAGTTGTTTCGCTGCGCAGATTTTGCCATCTGAATGATTCTCATGCACTTTGGAACGTCATTGGTGGTCTCAAATATTTCATCAATGTATTCTTTGGTAGCTGTATTGGGATCATAGAAAGTATATCTCACTTTTTCTTCTATAAACGCATAATTGCCTCTTTTTGGGTAAGAGCCTCCCATAGAATTTTCAAATAGGCCTGAACTACCAGTCAATATCATACGATCTACTTTTTCAGGATGTTTCATGATATACATCAGAGCAACATGACCGCCCAAAGAATTACCCATGATATCAAAGTTGTTATAACCCTTATGGTCAATGAAAGACTCCACAAATTCTGTCAATTTGGTCAAACCTGTTTCTCTAACGGGCATTTCATAGATAGGTAGCATAGGGATGACTACTTTGAATTGAGCAGAAAATTTGTTTACTACTCCCTCCCAATTGCTCAATGCTCCAAACAAGCCGTGCAATAAGAGCATCACTTTTCCTTCTCCTTCTTCGATATATTTGAATTCTCCTTCTTCTATGATGTTGGGTACTTCTAGCATTCTGTGATTGTAGTTTTGCTAATATTAGGTATAATATATTAATTTCTTGTGAATCAAACGTTAAGTTCCTGCTGATTTACCATTTCTTTCGATTGTTCGAAAAAGTCCATAAAGTAGGGAAACAGGCCTGAAAAAAGGTTGAACAGCCCTGGAGCAAAAGAGACTACCGGTTCGTACAGCATACTGCTCTCACTTGTGGATTCACTTATTTTTCCTCCAAAAGACTCAAATATCCAAAAGAAGATACTAATAAACAATGCCCATTTCACGATGCCCATCAAACTGCCAATGATGTCATCCAGACTTCCAAGTAACGTCATGTCGATTATCTTCTTCACCGTCTTCCCAATAACATTGAGTAGTACGATAATACCGATGAAAATGACGGTAAAAGCAATGATTGGAAGCAAAGAATCGTACCCTTCAATATATTCAGATAGGATAGAAATACCCCAGTCCAATAGTTTGATACCTGCGAGTATGGCAGCAAAAAAAGCCACCAACGAAATAATCTCCATCAGCATTCCTCTACGGAAGCCAGTATAGGCGCCAATAAGGAGGAATACCAAAATGATTATATCTATCGTATTCACTCTTAAGTTAATAGGGTTTTTACCATAGCAGAAATCGTCTTGCCATCTGCTTTACCAGCTAAGGCTTTCGTCGCCATGCCCATTACTTTGCCCATATCTTGTGGTCCAGAGGCGCCTACTTGATCAATCACCTTTTGCAATTCTGCTTTCAGTTCCTCTTCTCCGAGCTGCTTAGGCAAATATTGACTGATGATATCCAATTCTCCTTGCTCTTTGTCGGCCAAATCATCTCTACCTTGTTCTCTGAATAAGTCAGCAGAATCCTTCCTTTGCTTGGCGGCCTTCATCAATAGCTTCACCTCGGCATCTTCAGAGATGTCCTCTGCTGCACCTTTTTCTGTTTCTGCCAAAAGGATCATGGACTTAATAGCTCGCAAAGCGGTCAGTTTTTCCTTTTCCTTAGCCAACATGGCGGCTTTTATATCTGCATTTATTTGATCTTTCAAGCTCATAATTCTGGTTTTCTTAATCGATGATTTGATTATTTTTGCGGCAAATTTAATCAGAAAGAATTCTAACCCAATTCGTCGCCTAAGATACAAAAGGCTCGTATATCTAGTATGACAAAACTTAGCGTAAACGTAAATAAATTTGCTACCATCAGAAATGCACGTGGTGGCAACAATCCTGATTTGGTGAAAGTAGCCAAAGACTGCGAAAAATTTGGAGCGCAGGGCATTACTATTCATCCAAGGCCCGATCAAAGGCACATTACTTCAGAAGATGTTTATCAATTGAGTGAAGTAGTCACCACGGAGTTCAATATTGAGGGATACCCAGATGAACGATTTTTGAGAATAATTGAAGAAGTAAAACCAGCGCAGGCCACTTTAGTGCCGGATCCACCGGAAGTATTAACTTCTAACGCTGGTTGGGATACGCTTTCTCATGCTTCTTTTTTAAAGGGAGTAGTTGATCGGATCAAAGCTGCGGGTGTTCGAAGTTCTATCTTTATTGATCCCATACCCGAACGAATTGAAGGAGCTGCTAAAGTCGGAACAGATAGAATTGAACTTTATACAGAATCCTATGCCACCGGCTACTTGAAAGATAAGGAAGGTGCTGTTCGATCCTATGCTAATACTGCACGTTTGGCTAAAGATCTAGGACTTGGGGTGAATGCGGGGCATGATTTGGACTTGGCAAATCTTAAGTTTTTGAAGGAGCAAATACCCTTTATGAATGAAGTGTCTATTGGTCATGCGTTGGTCTGCGATGCTTTATATTATGGCTTGGAGAACACAATTGAACTATACAGAAGGGAATTGGAATAGATGGAATTATTGAACTACAAGAGGTTTGGCCAGGGGCAGCCGCTAATTATTCTTCATGGTTTTTTAGGTTCGTTGGACAATTGGTTAACCCTGGGTAAAAGGTTCTCAGAACACTACGATGTGATCTTAGTGGACCAAAGAAATCATGGAAAGTCATTTCATTCTAATGAGTTTGGATATGAAGGAATGGTGACTGATTTGGAAAACCTGATCGATGCGCTTGAATTAGATAATCCGATTCTGCTAGGCCATTCTATGGGTGGAAAAACAGTCATGCAATATGCTGCTTTTCATCCTCAAAAAATTGACAAACTCATTGTTGCTGATATTGGCCCAAAGGGCTACCCAGTTCATCACGATAGGATTTTAGAAGGACTTAATGCCATTCCAGTTGATACATTAGCGTCTCGCCAGGAGGCTGACGAAGTATTGTCCGGATATGTGGACATTGAAAGCACGAGAGTTTTTCTTTTGAAAAACCTTAAAAGAACTTCAGATGGTTTTGATTGGAAAATGAACTTACCGGTACTCTGTGACAAAATCAATGAGGTGGGCAAAGAACTCAGTTATCACCTTCCCATCGAAACAGATGCCTTATTCATTAGAGGAGGGAGTTCAGATTATATTGCTGATGAGGACTGGGAGGAGGTCAAAGAAATTTTTACTCATGCTGAACTGGAGACCATCGACAACACTGGCCATTGGCTTCATGCTGAAAATCCAGACAAGTTCTACGAGCTAGTGACTAACTTTCTGACATGAGTGATAGAAAAATCTATATGATTCCAATGGTGATTGCTGAAAACACCGAGCAAGAGGTAATTAGCGATCAGGTAAAACATGTCATCAAGTCACTGGACTATTTTTTAGTAGAAAATGTAAGAACTGCCCGTAGATACATCAGTAAATTGCGCTTAGGCTTGACTATTGAAAGCCTGGAGTTTGATGTGCTCGACCGTAAAACAAAACCCGAGCAAGTAGAGGCCTATTTCGCAAAAGCTGGTGAAAAAAATATAGGGATACTTTCTGAATCAGGATGTCCGGGTATTGCTGATCCTGGAGCCGTTGCTGCTTCTGTTGCACACAGACAAGGCCTCAGAGTAGTGCCTCTCAGTGGCCCTTCGTCTATTTTTATGGCGTTGATGGGTTCTGGTTTTAATGGCCAGTCATTTGTTTTTCATGGCTATGTGCCGATCGATAAAAAAGATCGGGAGAAGAAAATTAAAGCCATGGAGGATGCTGCAATTAGATTACGGCAGACGCAAATCTTCATGGATACGCCCTATAGAAATCAAAAATTGTTTGAGCATCTGCTCAAAGCCTGCCACCCGAATTCCCTACTTTCTGTAGCCAAAGGTATTACTGGCGATGAGGAGTTTATTGCGACCAAATCCATTAGCGAATGGAAACGTGAAAAAATTAATCTACATAAAACGCCAACTATTTTTTCGCTTTATGCGTGAGCAAGTGAGACTTGTTTTTAGAAACAAATCATTTAGCCTAAATTTGCCGACTTAAAATTAGAAACCATATAGAATATGCCATATTTATTTACATCGGAATCTGTATCCGAAGGACACCCTGATAAAGTAGCAGATCAAATTTCAGATGCGCTTTTAGACCATTTTCTTGCATTCGACAACCAGTCCAAAGTGGCTTGTGAGACTTTGGTGACTACAGGTTTGACCGTGCTGAGTGGAGAGGTAAAAACTGAATCTTATATTGATGTTCAAACTGTGGCGCGAGAAGTGATCAATAGAATTGGTTATACTAAAGGCGAATATCAATTTGATGGAAATTCTTGTGGGGTAATTTCTGCGATTCACGAGCAGTCTCCTGACATCAATCAGGGAGTGGAAAGAGCCAGCGAAGAAGAGCAAGGTGCCGGAGATCAGGGTATGATGTTTGGCTACGCGACCAACGAAACAGAAAATTATATGCCGTTGGCATTGCAACTTTCTCACATGCTGTTGATCGAATTGGCCTCTTTGAGAAGAGAAAATGACGCCATCAATTATTTGAGACCAGATGCGAAGTCTCAGGTCACTATTGAGTATGACGACAACAATAACCCAATTAGAATAGATGCCATTGTGGTCTCTACTCAGCATGATGATTTTGATGAAGAGTCTGCGATGCTTGCTAAAATCAAGGAAGACATTGTTAAAATATTGGTACCAAGAGTAGTGGCTAAATTGAAGCCTGAGCTTCAAGCTTTATTCAATGACGATATCAAATACCACATCAACCCAACTGGAAAATTTGTAATCGGAGGACCTCACGGTGATACTGGATTGACAGGAAGAAAAATCATTGTGGATACATACGGTGGAAAAGGTGCTCATGGTGGTGGTGCATTTTCGGGCAAGGATCCTTCTAAGGTAGATAGATCGGCGGCCTATGCGACAAGACACATTGCCAAGAATTTGGTAGCAGCAGGAGTAGCCGACGAAATATTGGTGCAAGTATCGTACGCTATTGGCGTTACCGAACCGATGGGAATTTTTGTGAATACCTATGGAACAGCTAAGGTTAATTTGAATGACGGCGAAATCGCCAACAAAATTTCGGAGATTTTTGATATGCGACCAGCTGCCTTGATCAAAAGATTGAAGTTGATGAATCCTATCTACTCTGAAACTGCAGCCTATGGTCATATGGGACGTACGCCAGAAATCAAGAAAGTGACTTTCTCTAGCCCGGCAGCCGAGGACGTGACGCAAGAAGTTGAAACCTTCACTTGGGAAAAATTGGATTACGTGGATCAAGTGAAGCAGTCGTTCGGATTATAATTTTTCCGAACTTTTTTGCTATAAATTGCGATTACTACATTTGACTTATAATTGATAAGAATGAAAAAGGTAATCGCAATTTTTTTTATACTCCTGAATGTCCAGGCCTGGGCACAAATCCTAAAGCCAGCCACTTGGTCGATCGAAGTTTCTAACCCTGCTGCACAGATGGGTGACGAAGTAGATTTGATCTTCAATGTGAAGATAGATGACGACTGGTATCTCTATTCCACAGACTTTGATCCTGATCTTGGCCCTATGGTTACTGAGTTCGAGTTTATTCCTCATTCGAGCTATGAAATTGTGGATTCGCTGGCACCGATCGGTGCAAAGAAAAAATATGATGAACTGTGGGAAGGTGAGTACACCTACTTTCGCCATACGGCTAAATTCGTCGCTAGAGTAAAAATTCTTTCGGAAAATCCCGAGATCAAAGGCTCGTATGCCTACCAGGTATGTACCGATGTAGATGGCAAGTGTATTCCCTTCGACGATGAATTTAGCTTTGGGGAACTGACAGGCTCTAATGCCAAGAAACCTACTACAGAAGAAACTCAGTCCAAAGAACAGACTTCTACTACCCGTGAAGTAGAAAAAGCTGATGTACTAGATCAGCGAGATGTCAGTGATCCCTATAGCTTGTGGGCATTTATGATTGCGGCATTTTTGGCTGGTGTGGCGGCCATATTTACACCTTGTGTGTTTCCTATGATACCCATGACGGTGAGCTTTTTCACAGGTAAGAAAAAGGGACTGGGTGTACTTTACGGCTTGTCCATCATTATCATTTATACTTTGATCGGATCTCTACTGGCGCCATTTATGGGACCCGAGACGGCCAACGAGCTGGCGACGAACTGGGTGCCAAATGTCATCTTTTTTGCGGTCTTTGTGATTTTTGCACTTTCCTTCTTAGGACTATTTGAAATCACCTTGCCCAGCAAATTCGTCAACAATGTAGATAAGCAAGCCGACAAAGGCGGCTGGATTGGGGTCTTCTTTATGGCCTTTACTTTGGTTCTCGTATCTTTCTCATGTACAGGCCCATTGGTGGGGACGATTCTAGTGGAGTCTGCTGGTGGATTGATATTAAAGCCGATTCTAGGCATGTTCGCCTTTTCACTGGCTTTTGCTTTGCCGTTTACAGTATTTGCATTGTTTCCCAGCCTGATGAACAATATGCCTAAGTCTGGTGGCTGGCTCAACAGTGTAAAAGTGGTACTTGGCTTTTTAGAATTGGCCTTTGCCTTCAAATTTTTGAGTATTGCCGATCAAGCTTATCATTGGAACATCCTAGATAGAGAAGTTTATCTGGCGATTTGGATTGTGATATTCACACTTATGGGATTCTACTTGTTGGGTAAAATCGAATTGCCTAACGACAGTAAAACAGAAAAAACATCAGTAGGTGGATTGATGCTTGCCATCATCACATTTTCATTTGTAGTGTATTTGATTCCAGGGATGTTTGGTGCTCCCTTAAAAGCACTTTCGGGTTATTTACCTCCCCAGACTACTTTAGATTTTGATTTGACTATTTCCAGTAGCGTTTCAGGAAACGAAGAAAGCACCATCTGTGAGCTACCCAAATATGCAGACTTTCTGCATTTGCCACATGGCATACAGGGCTACTTTGACTATGATCAGGCATTGGCTTGTGCCAAAGAACAGAATAAGCCGTTGTTCATCGATTTTACCGGGCATGGTTGTGTGAACTGTCGCGAAATGGAAGCTCGTGTGTGGTCCGACCCTCAAGTATTAAAAAGGCTGAAAGAAGATTTTGTAGTAGTCGCCCTTTACGTGGATGACAAAACTGAACTACAAGAATCAGACTGGTACGAATCCACTTACGACGGCAAAATCAAAAAATCTATTGGTAAACAAAACGCCGATTTTCAAATTACTCAATTCAATAATAACGCTCAGCCTTACTATGTCATTCTCGATACTGAGGGGGAGCTAATTCCTCCGATTAAGGCTTATGACTTAGAAATTGCTAATTTTGTGGCGTTTTTGGATGAAGCCAAAGCGGAATTTGAGAAAAGACAGTAAGAATAATATGCAGTTTTTGAAGAAGTGGAGTTGGAGCGTGTTGTTGTTGGCAGGGATTGTACCCGTCACTATTTATTTCGCCTTTTTGTATGAGCCTGTACCAGCAGAGGAGCTGGTAGAGGTGCCAGTAGTCGAAGATACAATTCAGGCCTATATTCCTAAAAAATATTTCGGTATAGTCATCGATTCTCTTCAAGTGGAGGAGGGAAAGATCCGACGAAATCAAAATCTGGCAGACATTCTCAAACCATTTAATGTGCCTTATGAAAAAATTCATAAGGTGGCTAAAGACTCGAAGAAGGTTTTTGATGTCAGGAAATTTGTTTCTGGCAAGCCGTATTCTATGTTGTACAAAGGAGATAGTCTAAAAGAAGCCACACACTTTATTTATAGACCCAACCCCATAGATTATGTAGTGATCGATTTTCAGGACTCAGTGCAGATGTATCAGGCCAGTAAACAAATTGAGCTGAAGGAAACAGAAATGGTCGGAGAAATCAACACCTCGCTATATGTCGATATGCTGGAGTCTGGTGGAAATGCTGATTTGGTCAACAAGCTGGTCGACGTATTTGCCTGGCAGGTAGACTTCTTTGGCATTCAAAAGGGAGACAATTATAAACTGATCTACGAGGAACAGTATGTAGATGAAGAGTTGGTTGGTATTGGAGATATCAAAGCGGCCTATTTCGAGCATATTGGGGAGTCTTTTTATGGTTTCCAATTTGAGCAAGATAGCATTGGAAAAGATTATTTTGACGAAAAGGGACAGAGTCTTAGACGTGAATTTTTAAAGGCGCCTTTGAGTTTTACTCGAATTAGCTCGAGATATACAGGGCGAAGATACCATCCAGTGCAAAAGAGATACAAAGCGCATTTGGGGACTGATTATGCCGCACCAGTAGGCACGCCGATCCGAGCAGTAGCCGATGGAAAAATTATAGCGGCTAAGTACAACCGATTCAATGGTAACTTTGTGAAAATACAGCATAATGGCAACATAGCTACTCAATATCTCCATATGTCCAAAATTGCTAGTGGCATTAGAAATGGCAAAAAAGTAAAACGAGGTCAAACCATTGGATTTGTGGGATCTACGGGTTTAGCAAGTGGCCCGCACCTTTGCTATAGATTCTGGAAAAATGGCGTACAAGTGGATGCGCTCAAAGTAGACCTACCTCCTTCAGAGCCCATTTTGCCCGAAAACATGGCTACCTTTGATTCAGTCAGGCTCGTTTGGCAACAGCGCTTGGATCTTATGGAGATACCTATTGAGCAAGCGGATAGCGTGGTTTACGCCAGCATTGTCAGGTAAGTTATTGGTTATCAGTTATTGAGTGACTAGTACTGATTGACCCTATTAACTTATTAATCAATAACGATTAACCATTCAAACATGAATTACGATACAGCACAAATATCTGATCTGATAAAAAACCGCAGATCGATTTTTCCTAAAAACTATTCAGGCGAACGTGTGCCGGATGAGGTAATATCTGAGATGCTAGAAAGCGCCAATTGGGCACCAACCCACAAGATGACCGAGCCATGGAGATTCACTGTTTTTTGCGATGAAGGCATCGAAGTATTTGCTGATTTTCAGGCGGATTTGTACTTGAAGTCTGCGGGCAAAAAGTCAGATAAAGACAAAGTCAAAAAACTAAAATCCAAGCCATTGATGTGTTCACACATTATATCGATTGGGATGAAGAGAAACAAATCCATTCCAAAAATGGAGGAAATAGCTGCCGTGGCTGCCGCTGTGCAAAATATGCACCTCACCGCTACAGCACATGGCGTTGGTTGTTACTGGAGCACAGGAGGAGTGACATACAATAAGGAAGCGAATGCCTATTTTGATTTAGGAGAAAAAGACCTATTAATGGGCTTTTTGTACATTGGGATGCCTAAGAAAGCCAAGTGGCCAAAAGGGAAGCGAAAATCCATAGATAAGAAGGTGAAGTGGGTGAAGAAATAACTACTTCCAAATAATCAATTCCCAGCGATAGGCCCACCGCCAAGAGAGGCTGTAGTTTTCGATACCGGCCAGTCGCAAATATTTTTCAAGTTCGGGTCGGGTAAAAGAGCGCTCAACAGATAGCACCGAGTCATATTTGACCATTTCAGATTTCGACCAGTTGGTGATTAGGTACTTGGTGAACAGGTAGGATAGCCAATGACGATGAAGGTCATTGATCACGATGCCAACTCGCACTTGGGCAATTAACTGTTTGAGTAACTCTACAATTTCACTTTCTTGTAAGTGATGGAAAAAGAGACTAGCATGGGCAATGTCAAATCTCCTTGCTCTAAATTTTTCTCCTAGAACGTCTTCAGAGGCAAACGAAATATTGAGAATTTTTTGACAGTTTCTTTCAGCATATTCCACAATGTATTCGTTGGCATCTATACCTGTCAACTTCAAGTCCTGATTATGTTTGCTGCCCCATTGAGAGAACAACTTTAGTGTGTCTCCCCCTCCACATCCTAGATCGACAATTTCGAAAATCTGTTGGGGAGTTTTTTGCATCAATTTTATCACACTATTCAGCGAAAGCTGATCACCGCCCAAATAGGTGTTGATTTTATTGAGCTCTTTAAGCGTTTGATTAACGACTTCTCCCTGGCAAAGAAAGTCATCCATGATTTCCTCTTTGTAAGAACGTCGTTTGAGAAAATCTAACATCAGTCTAGACGGTTTTGAACAAAAGACTTTCCAATGTAAGCCCGGGACCAAAGGCAAAAGACAATATTTTTTTATGCGTCTGATTTTTCATTTGGGACCATACTTGTTTGAGAACAAATAGCACAGTAGGAGAGGACATATTCCCATAATTTTTCAATACTTCATAGGAGGCATGGTTCTGTGCTTTGGTAATGCCTAATTGATTTTCTATTGATTCCAGGATCTTTTTGCCTCCAGGATGGATAGCATAGCCATTTATTTCGCTAAGAGATAAATTGTTCTTTGCCAGAAGTTCTGTTGTCAATTGATTGATTCCTCCTTCTATTATTTCAGGCACATATGAAGTCAATGCCATTTCAAAACCAAAGTCTCCAATTTGCCAGGCCATATCATTTTGACCACTTATAAAAAGTTGACTGGATGAACTTATGACCTCAAGTGCCTGTTCATTCTGCCTATGCTGACCTGACACAACAACAGCAGCGGCACCATCAGCAAATAGAGAATGAGCGAGCAGATTATCCTCGGTCTGTTCTTTCTGCAAATGCAAACTGCACAGTTCCACACTCGCAATAAGAACTTTTGCATTGGAGTTGTTGTCACAAATTTCTTTAGAGAGATTTATGGCATTCATGGCGGCATAGCAGCCCATAAAGTTGAGACTATTTCTTCTAATATCTGTGGTCAGGTTGAGTGCTTTGATTAAATCAACATCCAGACCAGGGGCATACATTCCTGTGCAACTCACTGTAATCAGGTGGGTGAATTCTGAGAAAGGGTGATCGTTTCCCAAACAGTCTGTGATAGCAGATATGGCCAACTTCAGAGCTTCTTGTCGATAGACATTCATTCGCTTTTGTGTGCTTGGAAATTGGTCGAAGGTTTCATCATTGGGATAAAAACTGAATGTGCCTAGGCTCTTTTTATAATCATCCAATACGGAATATCTATGCTGTATTCCTGTAGCACGATAAAGTACCTTAATTTTTTTTTGTTCAATGGGATCTGTAACGAGATGATTGCACATAAACTGCGCCAGATCCTCTTGAGAGTAGCGATTGGCCGGATTGGCTGTTCCTATAGCTGTGATGTATGCACCCATTTTCTAAAGTGGAAAATAGTGAAAATTTTGGGATTCGAACAAAATATTAAAAAGGTAGATTGAGAAACAGATTAGACGATCATTTAATAAATTGTTCCTAAAAGGCATACAATGACCAAATCCACATTTTTACATTTACGTTTTCCTTTTTCTTTTTTTCTTATGCCGGTATATCTTTTTGGTGTAGCTGTAGCTCAGCCTGAAGATTGGGTTAGAGTCTCTTTGGTCTTTTTTATTCTTCATTTTTTGTTGTATCCGGCTAGTAATGGCTACAATTCTTATTTTGATCAAGATGAGGGAAGTATTGGCGGACTTGAACACCCACCTGAAGCGACAAAGAATTTATACTACTGGTCCTTGTCTCTTGACCTGCTGGCGCTTGGACTTGGGTTAATGATTGATTGGAAGTTTAGTTTGATGCTCTTGGTATATGGATTAGCATCCAAAGCTTATAGTCATCCTGCAGTAAGATTGAAAAAACGAGCCATAACGGGTTGGTTGGCAGTGGGTATTTTTCAGGGTTATTTCATCTTAATTATGACAGTTCATGGTGTTTCATCCGTTACTTTCAATTTATTTGATTGGCAGTGGCAACTACCAGCCCTATTGAGTTCATTGTTACTACTAGGGAGTTATCCTATGACTCAGATCTATCAACATACTGAAGATGAAAAACGAGGAGATATTACGATGAGCCTGAAACTAGGTGTATTGGGAACATTCTATTTTACGGGTGCTTTTTTCTTCGTATCGACTTTGGGTTTTATTTATTACTTCAAAGAAGCTTACTCGATTCAAATAAGTCATTTGTTCATCATTTTGATGTTTCCCTTAGTAGGATATTTTTTTTATTGGTTTTTAAAAGTGCGAAATGATGTGAGCAAGGCAGATTTTAGACATACGATGCGATTAAACTTTGTATCCGCTTTGATGTTGAATCTGTTTTTCTTGATTTTTGCCTTGTATATTTAATGGACTCAATGTCTGCCATACCCAATCAAAACAATCTGGACCAAAACTTTAAAGACTTATATTTTGAGTTTTATGAAACTGCGCTACGTACGGCCATATATGTGCTAAAGCAACAGGATGCTGCTGAAGATGTGGTTCAGAATGTGTTTCTCAAACTTTGGGATAAGCGAGAGCAACTTGATCAACTTAACAATCCTAAAGCTTACATCATGCAGATGGCAAGGAACGGAGCCCTGGATGCTGTCAAAAAAGGAGACCATCTCGGAGAAGAGTTTATTCCGCTGGAGTTTGAAGAAGGTTTGGTTGATACAAATGCTGAGCAAGATGGTATGCGCAAAGCTATAGAACAAGCCGTATCACAACTGAGCCCTAAATGCAGATTAGTTTTTTCATTAAGTCGATTTGAAGGTTTGACCAACCCAGAGATAGCCGAACATCTTGATGTGTCTATTCGAACGGTAGAAACACAAATTTCTAATGCCCTTAAAAGTTTCAGAACAGATCTGCGACACTATTTTATTGAATTTTTAGGCTGGGGCCTTTTGATTTGGACCCAATGGCTAGATAAAAGTTCAGAATTATTTTTTTAAGTTTTTACGTGTTTTAGAATTTGGGACGTCTTAATACCGAACCCCAAAGGCAAAAACATGAACGATCAGAAATTTTTCGACCGCTGTGCTCAAAAGTTAAGCGGAGCCCTTTCTCCTGAACAAGAATCAAAGTTTTCTATTGATTTAGAAAAAGACCCGGAGAGGAAAGAAGCTTATCATGCATTTGAAAAACAATGGGAAACAAGTGGCAAGCTCAAACTTAGATACGAAGCGAATCCTCAATTGGCTTGGGAAAAGTTTTCTGAACTGAAATTTGATCATAAACCTATCACAGTTCGTTGGATTCATTTCGCCACTCGCTTAGCAGCGATGGTGCTCCTTACTATCGGTCTGGGGTTCTTGATTCGGGAGTTCGGGAAAACAGAGCCTTATCATTATGCAACCTTTGAAGGAGAGACCAAATGGGTGGTACTGCCGGATAGCAGTCGAATCAAACTTAATGAATCTACGTTGCTGACTGTGGCTTCTGATTTTAATGCTAAGGAACGGAATGTTTCTTTAAAAGGAGAAGCATTTTTTGAAATCTCCAGGGATGAGTCGAAGCCTTTTATCATTCATGCCGAAGGAGCCAGAACCCAAGTATTGGGTACCTCTTTCAATATTCGAGCAGTCGAAGAAGAACCCAAAGTAGAGATATATGTGATAAGCGGAAAAGTTTCTTTTGCAGCCAATGAAGCTGAGCTCATTCTTACTCATGGTATGGCGGCGAATTTTGATAAATCACTCGATCTGTTGGCACTTGAAACAAATCAGGACAATGCGTTGGCTTGGCATTCAAACGCATTGGTGTTTAAAGACTCTCCTCTTCATCAAGTGTTTGCTGATCTTCAGGACTATTTCGAAGTTGAAATATTCATAGCCAATGACAACATAAAAAACTGCCGATTTACAGGTGAATTCAAGAAACCTAAACTAGAAGAAATATTGAAAGTAATAGCCATTACTACTGGTACCACTCATACCGAAAATAAAAATGGCTATACCATTCAAGGAGAGGGTTGCTCTCCAGCACAATAGTCAATTACTCAAAACTCAAAGCCTAAAACCATGTACAAATATTATTTTTTGGCCGTACTATATCTGCATTCGATGGATAATATCTTGGCTCAAGAAAAACCAGATATCATGATTAATACTTTCTTTCATGAACTTCCACTCGAAAAGGTTCTTACCTATTTTGAAGAGCAGTCAGATTACACTTTTTCCTATAGTTCAAGTGCTATACCAATGGATGAAAAGGTGACTCTCAAAGAACAAAATATATCCCTTTGGGCTGCACTCGATGAGTCGCTCAAGTACTTACCTGTTACTTATGAGGTGGTCAATCGGAACATCGTTTTGAAGTACAATGAATTAACCCAAACGATTCGAGGAACCATTCTCGACAAGGACACCAAGTTACCCATTTTTGGAGCTACGGTATTTGTGGTAGGTTCCGACCCTTTGATCGGTGCTACTACCGATATGAATGGTAATTACCGATTGGATGATGTACCAGTAGGCAGAATGACGTTGCACTACGCTTATCTGGGCTATGAAGAAGGAGCCATTCCCAACGTACTTTTAGGCTCTGGTAAAGAATTGATTCTAGATGTGGAGCTTGTCGAGTCTGTGATAAAAATGGAGGAGGTCGTAGTAAGTGCAACAGGAATAGGTTCTCAACCTCTTAATGAAATGGGTATGATCAGTGGCCGATCTTTTACCGTGGAAGAAACCAAAAGGTATCCAATAAGCATTGGTGATCCGATGCGTCTAGCATCTTCATTTGCTGGAGTGATGGGTACCGATGATGACTCCAATGAAATTGTGATTAGAGGAAATAGTCCTCGAGGTATTCTTTGGAAGATGGAAGGCGTAGAAATTCCTAATCCCAATCATTTTTCTAGTGAAGGGGCTTCATCTGGAGGGATTAGTATGTTCAGCACTCAGGTAATTTCGAGATCAGATTTTTACACCGGAGCATTTGCACCCATTTATGGAAATGTGCTATCTGGTGTCTTCGATATCAATTTGAGAAAAGGGAATAATGAAAAACATGAACACACAATACAGGCAGGATTATTAGGGATTGACCTTTCTTCCGAAGGACCAATAAGCAAGTCGTCAGGAAGTTCTTATTTGTTCAACTATAGGTATTCTACACTTGCGATACTCAGTGATTTGGGTGTTGTAGAAATAGATGAAAATGAAAAAAACACTTTCCAAGATTTAGCTTTTAAGTTGAACTTCCCGACTAAAAAAGCAGGCACATTTTCAGTTTTTGGTATGGGAGGATTGAGTAAATATTCGAGGACTGGAGAAGGCTTTAGAGAAGACATAGAAAAGTACAATATGGGAGTGATAGGAGTTTCCAACGATTTGATTTTAAATAGCAGTACTTTTTTAAAGACCAACATTTCTATATCAGGGACTGAAGTTGGGAATGACGAATTTGTGAGATACCAACAGGATACCATCAATGTAGATTATAACAATTTGGAGTCATTCAAAAAGAGTTATACTAGAGGGTCAATCATCTTGAATAAAAAGTTTAATTCCCGTCATATTTTAGAAGTAGGAACAGTAATTAGTAGGTTGGACTATGACTTCGTAGAAAGAGAGCATAACATCAATAATGCCGACCCATTTGTAGATTTGGTTTTATTCAATGATGAGGGGGCATCAGGCACTCAGCAAGCTTTTGTGTCTTGGAAGTATAGAATTACTGAAAAGTTGAGCTTGGTCAATGGTCTTCATTATTTCAGATTTAGTTTTACCGGTGAAGATTCATGGGAACCTCGTTCCAGTCTTAAATGGCAGTTTAAAGAAAACCAATCCATAACTGCAGGTTTTGGCATACATAGCAGATTAGAATCTTTAGAATATTACCTAGGCAATCATATTAATGATGATGGGTCTACCATAGACAACAACCCTAATCTTGGTATGTCCAAGGCCAACCATTTTGTATTAGGTTATGACCGAGTTCTGGGGTCAAGTTTATACTTCAAGACTGAAATCTACTATCAATACCTTTACAATATTCCGATTTCAAATAATCCCAATTTCGGATGGTACTCTTCTATCAATTCTTCTGATGATTACTCTACAATTCCTTTAGTCAATGAAGGCACAGGTGAAAATTATGGCATCGAGATGACTTTGGACAAGCGATTTTCTCGCAATTACTACTTCATGGTTAATGGATCTATTTTTGAATCCAAATACAAGGGTGGTGATAAAAAAGAACGAGATTCAAGGTTCAATGGCAATTTTACATATCATGGACTAGGAGGGAAAGAATGGAAAGTGGGTAAAAATGGGAAAAACAATATTCTCGGGGTAAGTGCAAAAGTTTCTTATGCTGGAAATAAACGCCTGATCCCAATCAATCTCGAAGAATCAATTGATCAGGGGCGTCAGGTAAATGATTTTGATCGTGCATTTGAAGAGAGAGCGCCAGATTATTTTAGATTTGATTTACAAATTAGTTTTAGAAAGAACAGGGCCAAGTCGACTTCTGAATGGCGACTCGATTTGCAAAATGTGACAAGCCGAATGAATTATGGTGAGCAATACTATGATGACGGCTTAAAACAAATCGTTCAAGAAGATCAAATTGGATTAATACCTGTGCTTAGCTACCGCATTGAATTTTAGACAATTTAATTGTTGTATTGATTATCACTTCAAAAATTTTATAAATTTGCCATCCAAATAAAGCGGGATGTGGCGAACGTCGCCCGGCGCAGTCCGGTAGCGCACCATTTCGATACCCTGTTTTGTTATTAATTCGGGATGTGGCGCAGTCCGGTAGCGCACCACGTTAGGGACGTGGGGGTCGCAGGTTCAAATCCTGTCATTCCGACTATAAAGATGAAGGTAGTCAGCAATGGCTGCCTTTTTTTCATTTTCACCATTCTAAAATCCAATTGCTTAAATTGAATTATTTTCGATAAGACATTTTATCTAGGAATGCGATTATGAAAATAATATTACTAACACTTTTTGCTTTAGGTTTTTTTACTCTCGATGTTTTTTCTCAAACGGATTATGCAATTGAAAAAACAAAAACAGGACTTTTCAAAAACCAAACAGCTTATAAAAAATGTGGGATAACCATGACTAATGCTCAATTCTTGGATCTCATGAAAGAAGATCCAAATATGGAAGATTATTTGAAACCACTTGCTCTCAACTACATGGGAGATGTATTGTTTACTGCTGCTGCAAGTGTTTTGATTATTTTGCCAATCACCGAACAAATTGGAGGGTCTGATAACCCCAATTGGAATTTAGCTTATATTGGTGCTGGTTGTGCCTTGCTATCTATTCCCTTCAAAAAAGGATTCGAGAAAAACGCAGATCAGGCCATGAAGTATTATAACAATGGCTACAAAAAAGTGGCAGTAGATTTCAGATTGAATGTAAATAGTAATGGTCTTGGATTGGCTATGAAGTTTTGATCATATTGACTTGTAAATTGAAAGCGACTTGAATGGTTACTTATTTTGATCGACTCCATTCATGTAAATACAATAACATTCAAATGACTCAATCGTTTGACAGGTTTCAACAATTACTATTTCTATGAAAATTTTAATTCTATTCTTTAGCTTCATTAGTTTTTCTGCATTTGCACAAGATTCAACTGATTATTATTACAAAATTCCAGCGTATCCTGACAATTACAATGCAGGAACCGTCGCCGCACGTATGGTGGATGGGCTAGGTTTTAGATATTATTGGGGTACTGTGGGATTGAGAGCTGAAGACTTGGACTATAAACCATCACCAGAAGCCAGAACTACTGCCGAGACCATAGATCATATTTATGGCTTGACTAATGTATTGGTAAACTCTACTAAGAAAATACCTACAGACTTCACTAAAGAGGATGAGGAGGAAATGACCTTTGAGGAAAAAAGAACAAAAACACTGCAAAACATCAAGGAGGCCAGTGAGATACTGAAGCAGAGCACAGCAGAAGATTTAGAGAACTATAAGATTGTTTTTATCAGTTCGAGAGGGCAATCAGAGTATCCATTCTGGAATCAATTGAATGGACCGTTGGCTGATGCCATCTGGCATGTTGGACAGGTTGTATCATTCCGAAGAGCTTCTGGAAATCCATTCAACTCTAATGTTAGCGTGCTTCGAGGTCGATTGAAGGACAGATAGGGCTCAGTAAAAATACGGATTTTGCCTGGACACGCTGGTATCCACGTGGTAGTTAGCCATTTTTTCATAGTTTTGGTCTATGGTAGAATATAACCCCAAGAGTTGGCTCAACTTACTCTTTCATAGCTACAGCCGATATGTTTTCAGACGTCTGTTGCCTGCGTTGATGTATGTCACAGTTTACACATCGTTTATCACGTATGTTTTTTATGAATTGGACATCGATTTTATTAGTACCACATCAGTCCATAGTATCCTGGGTATCGTACTCGGTTTCTTCCTTGTGTTTAGAACCAATGGGGCCTATGATAGATGGTGGGAAGGTCGCAAGGTTTGGGGAGAACTGGTGAATAATACTCGTAATCTAGCCATCAAATTTTCAGTGATGGTACCTACTAGCCATGCTGAAAGAGAATATATCACAGAGTGTATTGCTGCCTATCCAAAGGCACTGAAGGAACATTTGAGAGAAGGGGTGCCTGTAGAAATGGGCAAAGAAATGGTAGAAAAATTGAAGATGGAAAATCTTGATCATATACCAAATGCAATAGCCAAAAGACTAATAGGTATTACCAATCTTCTGAAGAAAGATAAAACTATAGATGAAGAACAATATCGAGTGCTGGATGAGCAACTGGTGGCCTTGACAGACATCATGGGGAAGTGTGAGCGAATTAGAAATACGCCAATTCCATATTCTTATAGTATGTTCATGAAGAAATTTATCTTCACGTTTATTGCAACACTACCTTTCGCTTTTGTCACTGTTTACCATTACTGGACGATTCTCATTGTAGTATTGATCTTGTATATTTTGATGAGTATTGAATTGTTAGCAGAGGAGATTGAAGATCCGTTTGGTTCTGATATCAATGATTTGCCAACTGATATTTTGGCAGGAAAAATCGAGAAGAACGTAAAGGAAATTATGAATTAAGATTCATTAGGCAAAAAACCAGAAATCAGAGACTGGTTTTTTGCCCCATTTTTTTAACTGCTTCCTGATTTCTTTTTGTCCATCCGGTGAGGCCACAACAATCATAAGCTGGGGGTTGTGAAGTGATGCAATGGCTTCATAATGAGCCAATTTAATGCCGTACACATCTTTACCTATTTTGTTTTCATTGTCACAAACCCAGTGAAATTGATCTTCTAACTTGAGTATCAATTTGGCCATGTCCTTGCCGTTTCGACCGGCTCCCCATAAGACCAATGGTCTAGACATGTCTCGATCCAGATCATAAAAATTTCTGACCTTCAAGTCAAAATATCTATTGTCTTTGTACTCTTCCCATGTCCGTGAAATGCGATTGGATCGGTCTCTCCAGTGATGCAATACTTTATCTATACCGGCTATTTTCAGACCGTGTTTATAAAACCTGAAAGTAAGATCATAATCTTCAGGGTAGATCTCAGAATCAAAAGCACCAACAGCATCGAAGTCATCTTTGTGGGCTAACCAACTATGTGATGGAATGACACATTCCTTATAAATCTCTTCGTAATGTGCACTTCTTTTGGCTACATCGTTCAGCCATTTTTCATACCGAAGAAACCCATCTCCGACTTCACCTTCATCTACGAAGTGTTCAGTCCCTCCTGCAATGACAACTCCCTGGCCATGCTTTTGCCACTCTTTAACTAAATATTCTAATTTGTCTGCGGGCATTTTGTCGTCAGAGTCCATACGATTGATTAGTGTTCCTTTCACGTGCTTATAGCCTTCTTGGAGAGTTGGTATTAGCCTGGGTCTTGTGCTATGAAATACGCGAACGCGAGAATCTTTTTGAGTGTATGCTTCCAGTATTTCGGGCGTCTTATCTGAAGAATGATCGTTGACAGCAATTAATTCCCAATTTGAATAGGTCTGTGCTAGAATGGAATCTAAGCAAGCAGGCAAATAAGGCTCGGTGTCTTTTGTGGCCATTATGATTGATACAAGCGGTTGAGCTTCTTTATTCATTGGGCAAACCTCGATAATCTAAGGCCTAATTCAAACCAGAAATGAGCACTTTTGAATCTTGCTCAGTAATGGTTTCTACATGACAAGAAATGAAGACAACAAGTAGAAGAGAAAAGTTTATATTTTTATTGTTTTGGATTTATGTAATTAGTTTGCCGGATTTACATTGGATAGTCTTGTGTGCTCCGTTTTCTACATATTCCAACTCAAAATCATTAATCACAGCTGGTAATTCTGTAGGCATCCAGTGCCTTCCTTCTTTTACTACAATTACTGCACCTTCATGATCACCTACCCAACAGAATTTTTCATTCCAAGTTTTAGGATTGATTGGCTCAATACCGTGATAAGTCATTAGTTTGTGACTCATGTCCAATGTATTCGCTACGGGAAGCCCTATTTCATTTACACAGATGATATCATTGATGTCAAAACTCTGTTTTATAGGATAATCAAGGGATGGTCGTTCGATAAACTCGGCAATATTTCCATCAGGATCAAAGAAATAAATGGAGCGGCCAGTATCGAAGTGAATAATATTCTCCCCTTCGAAAGGCAGGAGGTCAATGTCACGCGAGTCTAGAAATTGGATGGAAGATTCTAAACTGCCCGTTGGGATTAAAAAACAAAAATGATACAAGTCAGGTGGGTAGAGCTTTTCACTAAAAGCAAATTTGGTTAACCCTGCTCGTATCTCGAGTTCGTCAGAAGTATTTTTTATTATCTCAAAGCCCAAAATATCAGCATAAAATTCCAGCTGCTTTTTAACACTCTTAGATCCTAATTTTAGTTTGTTAAATTTCATCTTGGTTTATAGTATTCCTTTTTAGCATATATAAACAGATTTTAAGAATGTTAGTTTCATCTAATAATTTTAGTCGATTTAGTGAATATTCTTATATTTGATATTCACCAATTCAATATCAATTAAGTATGCAAGTCAGAGGGTCAGTAATCAAGAGTATAGATAGTTTTGTCGCAGATAATCACGGGAGTAAATACGAAGAATGGAAAAAGGGATTGTCTGCCGCATCTAGCTTGCTTCTTGCTTCCGCGTCTTCCTCCAATTGGTATCCAGTGGAACCAGGCGTGATCGTACCTACTCAAGTTCTTTGTGATATGTTTTACTCAGACAAAAAGCAGGGCGCTTGGGAGTCGGGAAGGTATAGTGCAAAAATGGGGTTGACTGGGATTTACAAAGTTTTTGTGTTGATTAGTTCTCCTTCATTTATGCTAAAAAGAGCATCCAGGGTTATTGCGACATTCTATGAGCCAACTGATTTGAAAGTGGCTAATAGTACGGATAATTCCATGGTTATTCAGTTTACCATGTTGCCAATCAAAAATGAATTGATTGAGTATCGAATAGCCGGATGGATGGAAATGGCTTTGGAGATTTGTGGATGCAAAAATCTACAAGTCAAAATTACTAAATCAATGGCTGAAGGTGATAGCATGTTTGAAACTACCATCACTTGGGACTAAATGCTAGAGTTTGAAATCAGGGTTGTAGATCAATCCTAAAATGTTTCCCCAAGGGTCTTTGACAGTGGCTACTTCCAAGGCTCCGCCTACATTAGTTGGAGGTTCATGTTCAGAAGCACCCAAATCTAAAAAATGCTGATACCTGCCTCGAATATCTTCTACGCCCCAGTAATTGATTACGCTTTCGGCTTTTTCTTTGGTAGGTGAGGTTTCTGGCTGAAGGCCCAATTCATAGCCTGCTACATTAAAACCTACATAGCCGTCTTCTTCGAAATACGGAGAAACTTCGAATGCATTAGTGTACCATGCTGTAGCTTCTTTTATATTCCCCACTTTATAAATTGCCGTCCGTAATCCTAGAATTGCCATACTTGTATTTCTTTAATGTGCTTTTCAAATGTAACCTTATTTTTCTCTTTAGAAGAAACGATTCTTAGTAATATTGGTCTTTGATTTATGAATTATTTAAACCATAAGGTAGTGGTGTCGTATGCCACACTATGAAGGATACATTGATGAGAAATTTTTACTTTATACTACTTATTCTATTGGTGGCATGTACACCGAACAAGGATCCACAAAAGATTATCGACAAGGCAATTGCTGCGCATGGAGGACAGCTTTTCGAAGGACGAACAGTTACCTTCGATTTTCGAGAAAAGCACTATTTGGTTCAGCGGAAGCCTGAAGGGTACACTTATATACGTTCGTTTGAAGATGATAGCTTAGGTCAGGTGAAAGATGTCTTAACCAATAGCACCGAGTTGGAGCGTTATGCGAATGATACACTCTTGAATATAAGTGAGGAATGGAAGTTTAAATATGCTAATTCGGTGAATTCTGTGCTCTATTTTTTTCAACTCCCCTATGGTTTGAACGATGGAGCTGTTATTAAAAAGTACTTAGGACAAAAAGTAATAAATAAACAGCTCTATGAGAAAGTTCAAGTGACCTTTAAGCAAGAGAATGGCGGTAAGGATTTCGAAGACGTATTCGTATACTGGATCAATGCAGAAACAAATACATTGGACTTTCTAGGCTATTCCTATTTGACAGACGGAGGAGGAGTAAGATTTCGTCAGGCAGTGAATCGGAGAACGATTGAGGGCATGGTTTTTCAGGACTATGTCAACTTTAAACCTACCAACAAAAACGCTTCGGTTGAGTACCTTGATCAAGCTTTCATTGAAGCTTCCTTGATCGAACTATCGCAAATCCAAAATGAAAATATTGAAGTGAAGTGATTGAAGATTGAAATAATCAATCAATGTATCATTAACTCATTGATGCATTAATCTATATCGGCACATTCACATGGCGCTCAGCATGGTAGGAGGATCTTACTAGTGGACCTGACTCCACATATTTCAACCCACGTTTCAAGCCTTCTTCTTTGTACTTTTCGAATTGGTCAGGGTGGATAAACTCGGCTACATCGATGTGCATTTTAGTAGGTTGTAGGTATTGACCTAAAGTCAGAATGTCCAAGCCATTTTCAACCAAATCATCCATGGCTTTATGTACTTCATCTACGGTTTCTCCTAGTCCCAGCATAATGCCAGACTTAGTGCGTTGTCCGTATTCTTTCGTCAACTTGATCTGCTCTAAACTTCGAGCGTATTTGGCTTGGGGCCGTACTCTCCTGTAAAGACTCTCTACAGTTTCCATATTGTGAGAAACTACTTCTTGTCCACCATCGATCATTCGATAAAGCGCTTCCCACTTGCCCTTTACATCCGGAATCAAAATCTCAATAGTCGTTTCAGGAGAAGCTTTTTTGGTTTCTACTACCGTTTGATACCATATCTCAGCACCTCTGTCTTTGAGCTCGTCACGATTCACTGAGGTGATTACGGCGTGTTTGACACCCATCGTCTTGATAGCATCAGCTACACGCTTAGGTTCTTCGGTATCATACTCCGGTGGCCTACCTGTCGCCACTGCACAGAAGGTACAGCTTCGAGTACAGACATTGCCTAGAATCATAAATGTGGCAGTACCGGCTCCCCAACACTCACCCATATTTGGGCAATTGCCACTCTCACAGATTGTATGAAGTTTATTTTCATCTACAATCTTTCTCACATTAGCATAGCTCTGGCCTACTGGCAATTTCACCCTTAACCAATCTGGCTTCGTGCGTTTTCTGGCTTGCTTTCCGTCGACTACTGGTAATTCTATCATGAAACTCAAAATTTGTACAAAGAAACAAACAAGTGTACTAACTTGAAGGGTTTACGAGTGGTTTTTTGAAAAGATGAGGGTCAGTCTACTTATTTTCTATGACCGTAGAAAAGTGTAATAAAACCAGATAAGAAAAGAGCATTGTTATTTTCTACTGGCATTAATTCAACCTTACCAGCATAGGCTTCGAACAAAGTACCGATTTCGAATCCAGTGACATTACTTTTGAATGCACCCATTTCAAAGGTCAAAGAAGCTTTGAAGTTTAATCCCACTTTGAGAGAAGATTCTCCAAGGCCCTGAAATAAATGGCCGGTACCAGTGATGGATTGATATGAATATAACACAGGTGTTTTGCCAGGTCCGACAGTTTTAGGATCGTACCCAAACGGAACTGCCGTTCGACTGTCTCCAACTTTCACATAATATGGAGCAACAATTCCAATGCTAGGTCCTGCAGCTAATGACGCATTGATTTGTACCCCTTGCTGTGGTGCTTTTTTGAATAAAATAAAGTCTCTTCCGTATTGCCCTCGAATGGCATACAAATAATTGGACTTGCCGTAAATGAATGGATTTCCAGCTGCAGAGTTTCTTCTATGCTCTTTGGGGTGTTTCACATTCATCAACTCGAATCCGATGGTTCTGAATTGAGTTTCACTGATGGCACTGGAGAATTTCATAACGAAACCTCCTATCAAACCACCATTCGTATTTTTATTGATTCCCCAAATGAATTCTTTGGTATAATCATAATGACCAGAGGATTGAGCTGCCGCGCTGGACGCAAAAATGGCAAGACATGATATCAGTATGAGCTTTTTCCGCATATTCTTAATAAATCTAACAACTTCAACCACTTATTACATTACCCAGACAAAATAAAATTCTGATAACTTTTGATTTGAAGCGTAGGTACTTAAGCTTTGCAAAATAACGTTTTTTCAAAATTTAAAGTTTAATGGGCACCTTAAAAAATCAATATCTGGGAAACCTTCGTACAGAAGGCCTTCACATTCCTTCAGGGAATAAGATCATAACTGATGCTCCTGTAGACAATATGGGCAAGGGAGAGGCCTTTTCTCCTACTGATTTGATGTCCTTTTCATTAAGCGCTTGTATGATGACAATTATGGGGCAGGTGGCTGATCGTGAAAACATTGCGATGGAAGGTTTGACTACCGATATCACTAAAGTGATGTCCGCTAGTCCAAGAAAGGTGTCAGAAATTCATGTAAATTTCAATTGGCCTAAACTAGAATTAACCGAAAAACAAAAAACGATGCTGGTCAACGCAGCCAAAACTTGCCCCGTTGCTTTAAGTATTCATCCAGACATCAAATTAGAAGTAACTTTTAACCTGAATTAACTGACTTTTTTGGGCTTAGCCCGTATAAACCTTTTTTCAAAGAGATAAATCTATCATCAATGCTCAAAGATCTTCGCATCAACAACTCACTAACCGGAAAGAAGGAACTGTTTGAACCCATTCATGCACCGCACGTTGGCATGTATGTCTGTGGCCCAACCGTGTATAGTGATGTGCATTTGGGTAATGTTCGTACCTTCTTGAGCTTCGATGTTATTTTCAGATATTTGATGCATCTGGGCTATAAGGTTCGTTATGTCAGAAACATCACTGACGTTGGACATTTGGTCAATGATGGTGACGAAGGTGAAGATAAAATTGGCAAAAAAGCAAAATTGGAAAACCTGGAGCCTATGGAAGTTGTACAGCGCTACACACAGGACTTCCATCAGGTGATGGCCATGTTCAACACTTTACCTCCCAGTATAGAACCATCTGCTACTGGTCATATCCTGGAGCAGATTGAGATGATTGAGTTGTTGATTGAAAAAGGATTGGCCTATGAAGTGGAGGGCTCGGTTTACTTTGATGTAAATGCTTATCAGAAAGATCATGATTATGGCAAATTGTCTGGTAGGAAAATAGAGGAGCTTTTGTCCAATACTAGAGAACTAGATGGTCAGGACGAAAAAAGAAACCCGGTAGACTTTGCTATTTGGAAAAACGCTTCTCCAGAACATATCATGAGATGGAATTCACCCTGGGGTGCTGGTTTTCCGGGTTGGCACTTGGAGTGTACCGTCATGGGGAAAAAGTATTTAGGTAAGACCTTCGATATTCACGGTGGAGGAATGGATTTGAAATTTCCACATCATGAATGTGAATTGGCGCAGTCTGTAGGTGCCCACGGAACTGATCCAGTGAAATACTGGATTCATACGAACATGCTGACCGTGAATGGGCAGAAGATGAGTAAGTCCTTAGGAAATTCATTCTTACCTAGAGAATTGTTTTCGGGAGATCACGAGTTGTTGGACAAGGCATATAGCCCAATGACTACAAAGTTCTTTATGTTGCAATCCCACTATTCTAGTACTTTAGATTTTTCGAATGAAGCATTAAGTGCAGCACAAAAAGGATATCGTAAGCTGATGAATGGATTAAAAACCCTGCGGCGGCTGTCTGCCGAAGGTATTGCCGACAGCGAACCTAACGAAAAAGCCATCCAGCAAATCAACAGCCTCTGTGACAATTGCTACCGAGCAATGAATGATGACTTCAATACGGCACTTGCTATTGGTCATTTGTTCAACTTGTTGAAGAAAATAAACTCCATTCATATGGGGCAGCTAAGCATAGCTGAAATAGGTGTAGATACCTTCAGCAGAATGAAAACCACCTTTGAATCTTTTGTACTTGATATTTTAGGATTGAAAGAAGAAAGCAATGTAGACTTCGATGGTTTGATCAGTGTATTGCTCAATCTCTATAAAGAAGCCAAAGAGGCCAAAGACTACGACAAAGTAGACGAAATCAGAAATAGTCTAAAATCTCAGGGTGTTGTGCTCAAGGACATGAAGACAGGTGTGGATTGGGCTTATGAGGAGTAATATATCTTAGTAATCAAACCTCCTCGTAAGGTCATCCAAACTCTTCTTAGACCCTACAAAAGTCACCAAATCTTTGAGTCGTAATCTTGTATATCCGTGTGATATAATCATTTGACCGGCGCGTTTGATAGAGAGGATAATCACATCTGCAGGAAGGCGCAAATCTCTAAGCGGTACCCCATGCAAGTCTGGATTCATCACTTCTAGGTCTCTGGAATCTTGTCCAGGTTCCATACCCAGTAAGAGTGAAGTCGCTTGTGGCGAACGCACATAATGATCCATTAAACTAACCATAGCCATTGATGGATCTACAATTCTCACTCCTAGATTTAAAAATTTATCATAATAGAGTCGGTCCGTTAAGCGAACAATGATATCTGGCGTACCAAAGTGATGATACGCTAGTTCGCAGACTTCGAGATTCTCACGATCGGCCAGCATACAAACGATAGCTTCTGTTTTCGCAGCACCCATATCCTTGATTTGCTGCAGATTGATTTTGTCCATGTAATGGATGATAATTCCTTCAGGTTCATCAATGCTCCCTTTTTTCATTAAGGTCACCATCTGAACTTTCCAGTTGTTGGTCATGAGCTGTTTAGCCAATGCTACTGACTGACTTTCAAATCCAAAAATAATGGCATCTCTGATTCCGTCTGTCTGGAATTTCGCTCTGGTTTTATCTTCGCCGACTTTTCTTAAAGCGTATTTAAATAATGGAGGGCCTACAATTTGATTGAGTACAATAATACCAATCATGATAGTGGCGAACTCAGGTCCCCATTCGGGAAATTGATTGGAAACTAGTGCAGTTAAACCGAGCGCAACACCAGCCTGAGTGACATATGGCATCCAACCAACATGTACAAATCTTGCGGGATCTTTGGCTATGAACCCTCCGGCATAAGACCCACCTATGATCGTCAGTAAACGAATACCAAAAAAGAACAAGGCAATAGGCCAGATGCTGAAAAGGATATGGATGTCTAAGGAGGCTCCCGTTAGTGTAAAAAATGCCGCATAGATCATGGGGCCCGTTCTTGCCAAAATAGACAAAAACTCTGGTTTGTACTTTGAGTAATTGGTGATGTACAAACTGGCAATAATGCAAGTAATCAACGGTTCCAAGCGGATGTGATGACCAGGAATGACATCTAATGTTCCAAGGAGGTGGTTGATAAAATAAACCCCCCAACCTAGTAAAACTATAACTACCGCCTTCGAGTCGGATTTAAGCCCTAACCCAAGAAATGCGTCAAGTAATCGACCTAATAAATAACCTATTCCGGCGGATATCAACATTTCCAAAACTGGCAACAATACACTGATATATTTGAATTCATTTCCACTGACCAGCGATATGCTCATGGCAAAACACATTGCAAATAGCACAATGACGATGAAATCCTTGAGTACTGTTACACCCATTACCGTTTGAGTGAATGGACCTTTAGCCCGGAGTTCATTGATCACAGCAATAGCCGAAGCGGGTGATCTGGCCACGAATACTGTACCTGCTAAAAGGGCTACAGCTAGTCTTGTGCTGAAATTCATGTTTTCCATGAATGAGATATGGTCAGCCAAAAAGAAAACGGTAATACTCCCAATACCAAAGGAAAAAAACAGCTGTCCCAGTGTATTCCATTTGATACTGTTGATTTTGGAAATAAGCTCTCTGAAATAAAGTTCAGCACCAGCGGCAAAAGCGATAAAAGCCAGTGCCAGTTCATTTATGAAGTTGAGTTCTCCAATGGACTCAGAGGGAATCAAGTTTAAAACGAACGGGCCGCATAATATCCCAGTCATTAAAAAACCAGTAATGATAGGCAGATTGACGCGTTGAAAAATGGACGCAATTTTATTTGCAGCAATGGACACGACCCCGAAACCGGCAATCAGAATAATTGTGAGTTTTATACTATCAAAATTGAGATCCATCTACAAGCGCATATTTTGGATTAAATTCTAAAATAGTCAATATCTTTAAAAGGGTTCAATGAATGGACTGCTTTTGCGTGCTAAAATTTTTAATATGAATATTCTCATCACAGGAGGAACGGGACTATTAGGAGGACACCTAGTAGACTTTTTATCGAACAAAGGAATGTCTATAAGGCTCTTAAGTAGACATGCAGATTTGACGGCAGCTGTTCCTCGCTTTGAATGGAATATCAAGGAGAAAAAAATAGACCCCCGGGCATTCGAAAATGTTGATGTTTTGATCCATTTGGCAGGGGCAGGTGTGGCCGATGCTAAATGGACAGATAAACGAAAAAGGGAGATTATTGATAGCAGAGTTGAATCCACCAAATTGCTTTATCAGACTGTAGAAAAACTGGACAACAAACCGAAAGCATTGATTTGTGCTTCAGCCACTGGCTATTATGGCTTGAAGGAATTTGAACATGAGTCCTCAGAGGATGAAAGTTCTGGGGATGATTTTTTAGCTGTGGTATGTGAACAATGGGAATTAGAGGCTGATCGATTTAAGGATTTAGGATTAAGAGTAGTGAAGCTTAGAACCGGAGTGGTTTTAGATGAATCGGGTGGAGCTCTTCAAAAAATGGTGCAGCCTATTAGATATTTTGTTGGGGCGCCTCTAGGCACAGGCAATCAAGTCGTTCCATGGATTCATTGGAAAGATTGGTGTGGTGCAGTGGGCCATATGATTGAAAGAGTGAGTCTATCTGGAGCTTATAATTTAGTTGCACCGCAGCCTGTAACCAACGCGGTATTGACTCGTTTGATTGCAAAGATCATTAGAAGGCCAGTACTCTTGCCGAATGTTCCTGCATTTGTGCTGAAGCTCATGCTGGGAGAGATGGCTTCCATTGTATTACAAGGCCACAAGGTGTCGAGTAAAAAGCTTGAGACTTCAGGATATGAGTTTGAATATCAAGAACCGGAGCAAGCCCTTTTCGAATTGTTAGGTCAGGATTGAGGCTTTGGTCAATAATCTCTAACTTTGCCGGCTTGGCATTTTTTTAGTCAAAAAATTTAACAACCTACATCGTATACTATGGGAGACGGAAGTAAGAAAAAAGCGCACGTTGAGAAAATAAAAAAAGCTTTCAAAGACAGAAATTGGAATGAAATCAAGAGCACTGACTCTTGGGTGATTTTCAAGGTCATGTCAGAGTTTGTAGAAGGGTTTGAAAAACTGGCTAAGATTGGCCCTTGCGTGTCCATATTTGGATCGGCACGAACACAACCTGATCACAAATACTACAAAATGGCGGAAGAGATTTCGGCCAAGTTGGTACGTCATGGATATGGAGTGATCACGGGGGGTGGACCAGGTATCATGGAGGCGGGTAACAAAGGCGCGCACAGTGAAAAAGGTAAATCCGTAGGTTTGAATATCGACCTCCCTTTCGAGCAAAACAACAATATTTATATTGATCAAGACAAGCTGATCAATTTCGATTATTTCTTTGTAAGAAAAGTCATGTTTGTGAGATACTCGCAGGGTTTTATCGTAATGCCTGGTGGCTTTGGAACGCTGGATGAAATGTTTGAGGCTTTGACTCTGATTCAAACATTGAAAATCGAAAAATTTCCTATCGTATTAGTAAGTAAAGCTTATTGGGGTGGGTTGGTTGATTGGCTCAAAGATGTATTGCTCAAGGAAAAAAATATAAATGCGGAAGATATGGATCTTTTCCATTTAGTGGAAACAGAAGAAGAAGCAGTAGATGTTATCGATAAGTTCTATAACGAGTACAAACTATCTCCAAACTTCTAATAATTGAACATTAAATCCCTTCATGAGAATAATGGCTAAAGCAGCAGAAACTGATGAATTAGAAACAACCGTTCTAGATTCACTGGAAGGAGAACATACGGAGTATATCGAAGTGTATGGTGCAAGAGAGCACAATCTCAAAGACATAGATGTAAAGTTTAGGCGGAACCAGTTGGTAGTCATTACTGGCATCAGTGGCAGTGGTAAATCTTCATTAGCCTTCGATACCATTTATGCAGAGGGGCAACGTCGATATATGGAAAGTTTCTCAGCCTATGCAAGAAGTTTTATGGGCGATATGGAGCGGCCCGATGTTGATAAAATCAATGGATTGTCTCCGGTTATCTCTATTGAACAAAAAACTACCAGCCGTAATCCCAGATCCACAGTAGGCACAGTTACTGAAGTGTATGACTTTATGCGTTTGCTATTTGCCAGAGCAGGTATTGCCTACTCTTATGTGACGGGAGAGAAAATGGAAAAGCAGACCGAAGAGCAGATTTTCTTTCATGTGCTGTCTTTTTTCGACAATCAAAAAATCTCGATCCTGGCACCGGTGGTGAAAGGTCGAAAAGGACATTATCGCGAACTCTTTGTTCAGATAGCGAAGATGGGCTATACCAAAGTGCGCATCGATGGAGAGTTACAGGATTTGGTGCCAAAGATGCAGGTAGATCGATACAAGACGCACGACATTGAGGTTGTCATCGATCGCGTTCAAGTTCGCGAGAAGGATAAGATTAGAATCAATGCTTCCTTGAAAACTGCCATTCAGCAAGGCAAAGGAGTGATGATGATTTTGGATGAGCAAGGCGAGATGCACCACTTCTCAAAACACTTGATGGATGCCAAATCAGGCTTGGCTTATGACGACCCAGCACCCAACAATTTTTCATTCAACTCTCCCTATGGTGCTTGTCAGGAATGCAATGGCCTTGGTGTCATTGAGAAAATCGAAAAAGAAAATATCATACCTGATGATACCTTGAGTATTAGCCGAGGTGCGATTTTGCCTCTAGGTGAATTCAGAGATATCTGGATTTTTAAGAAAATCGAAGCGATCCTCAAGAAACATAAATACAGCTTGACTACTCCGGTGAAGGATATCAAATCTACTGTTTTGGATGTCCTGCTTTATGGAGATGACGAACCAGTCGCTGTAAGTTCTAAGAAATACCCGGGGACTGATTGGAATACGAAATTCGAGGGTATTGCCAATTTCTTGGAAAAGCAAAAGGACAGTGGTACGGAGAAAATTCAAAAGTGGATCAAAGACTTTACCACCACATCTACCTGTCCGGAGTGCGAAGGTGCTCGATTAAGAAAAGAATCATTACATTTCAAAATTGCCGATAAGAGTATCTCTGAACTGGCCAGGCTTAACATCTATGATCTGACAGAATGGTTCAAAGATGTGGAGAGTAAATTGACCGATCGGCAAAATGTTATAGCGACAGAAATATTAAAGGAAATCAGAAAGCGATTAGGCTTCCTGTTAGATGTAGGCCTGGATTATTTGGAGCTCAATAGACCGCTCCGAACGCTGTCAGGTGGCGAGGCGCAGCGTATACGCTTAGCTACTCAGATCGGTACGCAGTTGGTGGGCGTACTCTATATCCTAGATGAACCAAGCATCGGTCTCCATCAGAGAGACAACGTAAAGTTGATCAAGGCACTGAAAGACCTCAGAGATCTAGGCAATACCGTTATTGTAGTGGAGCACGACAAAGACATGATGCTTGACTCGGATTACATCATTGATATTGGGCCAGGTGCTGGCCGACATGGCGGACAAATTGTGGCCGAAGGTGCCCCATCAGATTTCATAAAAAACCCGACTACTACTTCAGGTTACCTGAATGGCAAACTGAGTATTGATGTGCCCGCTCAGAGAAGGGTAGGAAACGGAGAGAAAATTGTACTGAAAGGTGCTACTGGTCACAACCTGAAAAACGTCAATCTCACTTTGCCCTTAGGCAAAATGATTTGCGTAACAGGGGTGTCGGGAAGCGGAAAGTCATCTTTGATCCATGAGACTTTTGTTCCAATTCTCAATAAAAAATTCTATCGATCCAGAAAAGAACCTTTATCATATAAGAGTATAGATGGCGTGGATCATGTAGATAAAATTATAGAAGTGGATCAGTCACCGATTGGTCGTACGCCAAGATCTAATCCGGCGACCTATACTGGAGTATTCACAGATATTCGCGCGCTGTTTTCTCAGTTGCCTGAGGCTAAAATTCGTGGATACAAACCAGGGCGATTTTCATTCAATGTGAAAGGTGGACGCTGTGAAACTTGTGAAGGCGCAGGAATGAAATTGGTGGAAATGGATTTCTTACCAGACGTCTATGTGCCTTGCGAGACATGTAAGGATAAGCGATACAACAGAGAAACCCTCGAAGTTAGATTCAAAGGTAAGTCGATCGCAGATGTGCTGGATATGACCGTAGAGCAGGCGGTAGAATTTTTCGAGCATCAACCCAAAATCGTTCGTAAGATCAAAACACTAAATGATGTTGGTTTGGGCTACATTACACTTGGTCAGCATGCTACCACGCTCTCTGGAGGAGAAGCTCAACGGGTGAAACTGGCTACCGAGCTTTCTAAAAAGGACACCGGAAAAACATTCTACGTTTTAGACGAACCTACTACGGGTCTTCACTTTCAAGACATTCAACATTTGCTCAATGTTCTGAACATCTTGGTGGAGAAAGGAAATACTGTCATGATCATCGAGCATAATTTGGACGTCATCAAAATTGCTGACCACATCATAGACCTCGGCCCTGAAGGTGGCAATGGTGGAGGGCAAATTATTGCAGAGGGCACCCCAGAACAAGTAGTATCTAAAAACGCGGGTTATACAGCCAAGTTTCTGGCCGAGGAATTAGCTTCTTGAATTTTTTGATCTATTTTGGCGACTTGAAAAGTACCCATGGAAGAAAATAATAAAGCATCTAGGAAGAAACATACCAACCAACAACTCATCCCATATCAATGGTTTTGGACCAATGTATACGGTGAACGCATGGGCTTTGGAGCATGGGCAAAATCTCGTCCGTTTACGATTGCTTATCTCATCATTGTTTGGTCCATTATTGGCATTTTAGGATTTGCGTCTACAAGAAATTGTGAGGAAACCTGGCAATTGGCATTTGCCTGCGATAGGGCCATTTGGATGATCAAAATAGTGACCGAACCTTTGAATTATGTGATGAGTTGGTTTACTGCTCCATTTTTTCATAACGGACTGGATCACATTCTATTCGTTTCCATTTTTGGTTTTTTAATGCCAGTGCAGTCGTTTGAGGTGCAGAATGGCACCAAATCAACGGTAATCATTTTCTTTGTCTCCTACATTTTTGTAGGTTTATTTTTTGGAGCATTTTTCAATATTGGCGTTGGTTATTGGCCTGACAGTGAATTTTTTCAGTTTGGCTTTGTGAGAAATTGGATGGGCGGATCAGTAGGTTTTTATGCGTTGATAGGAGCCCTGGCATACACGAGTCGCAAACAATGGTTTTTGCTTGTGCTCATAGCTTGCTTCGAAGTGATCAACCTCACCGTAATTGGCATCGATGTTCATATTTCATTCATTCATGTGATGTCTGCAACCAGTGGATTTCTTACTTGTATGATACTAAAAAAGCAAGGAGTATTAGCTGTGAATTAGTACCTTAAATACTGTGATTTGTACCCAAACAAATACTTTTAAAATTCTCAACTTCGCTGCTTTAAAATCGTAAAGATTTACCGTACTCAAACCGTAATAAATCATGGTAAGCGAAAATGAGGAGATTAAAATTCCTCAATCTGAATTACCCCGAATAGTTGTCGTTGGAGGAGGCTTTGGTGGTCTTAGATGCCTGAAAAAGTTGGACTCTAATCAATTTCAAATCGTACTTCTCGATCGATACAATTATCACACGTTTCAGCCCTTATTATACCAGGTAGCTACAGCTGGTTTGGAGCCAGACTCTATCGCTGGGCCTTTGCGAAAAAGCTTTCAGAATAGGAAGAATTTCTATTTCAGAATGGCCAGTGTGGATAGAGTCGATGAAAAAAATAAGCAAGTAGAGACTAATATTGGAAAATTGCGATATGATCATTTGGTGTTAGCCTGTGGTTCGTTGACTAATTTCTTTGGCAATGATGAATTTGAGCATAAGAGCTTTCCGCTCAAGCAAGTGCCACACGCATTGAATCTACGCAGTCAGATTCTTCAAAATTTTGAAAAGGCAGTCCTCAAAACTGATGAGAATGAAATGCAGCGATTGATGAATTATGTGATCGTTGGTGGAGGACCTACAGGAGTGGAAGTGGCTGGAGCGCTTGGAGAGTTGAAGAAGCATGTACTTCCCAAAGACTTTCCAGAGTTGAATCTAAACAAGATGCAGATTTATTTGGTGGAGGGTCAAGAGCGCCTGCTCGGAGCTATGTCCGAGTACTCCAGCAAAAAGGCATATGACTATCTTAAAAAATTTGACGTCAATATATACGTAGGTAAAATAGTTAAGGCCTTTGATGGTGAAACAGTCACACTCAATGACGGGATGCAAATCCCCTCAGAGACGTTGGTGTGGGCGGCGGGAGTAAAAGGTAATGCGATCGCAGGACTAACATTGGACATTACGCCAGACAAACGCTTTAAAGTCGATGAACACAACAAAGTGTCAGGGTTTGAAAATATTTATGCGATTGGCGATGTGGCCAGTATGTCCACCGAAAAATTCCCAAAGGGACATCCCATGCTTGCCCCGGTAGCCATTCAGCAAGGTGAGCTGCTAGCGAAGAACCTGAATGGGTTGAAAAAGGGAAAGCCCTGGAAGGCTTTTAGATATGTGGACAAGGGTACCATGGCTACCGTTGGGCGAAACAAGGCAGTTACTGAGCTGTTAGGAAAATTCAAGTTTGGTGGATTTATGGCGTGGTTGACTTGGATGTTTGTGCACTTGATTCTGATTGTAGAATTCAGAAACAAAATTGTAATCTTCGGCAATTGGTTATGGAATTATTTCACTTATGATCGAGGTACAAGACTAATCATTCGTCCATTTGTAAAACATAAGACAGCAAAAAAAGAAAAGCCAAAAGAGAAAAAAGAAGCTTTAGTAGCTTGAATAATTTGCATGCCGTGCCTTTTACTTTAACCTAAAGGTGTGGTAAAATATTGCTCTATGTTCTTCCAATCGACAAGCCATTTCACCACTAATAAAATGATAGTGGCTCAATCATAAGGTTTCTATAAATTTGGCAGGTATGCAAATAACAAAGCAACGTGCCTATTGGTTGTGTCAAATCATAGGGTGGTCTACTTGGGGGCTGCTTAATTTTGCCGTTTTATTTATGCAAAGCAGCAAAGTAGCATTTACCGATTTTTTCGGGGCTGTTTTTCAAGTGGCTTTTTATATTGGTTCCTCTCACTTTTTAAGAACCTTAATAAAAAAGCAGCAATGGTCCACATTTTCGTCGACCAGACTCATACCAAGGATTCTGATTTCGAATTTATTACTTGGATTGGTAAATTACTTTTCATTGATCTTGGTGGCCTATTTAATGGGTACTCTTATGGTTTCAGTAGAGATGAAACCTATTCATATGTTCTTGAGTATTTTAGGTCCAACTGCCATGTATTTTTTATGGTCCTTGGTGTATTTTACTTATCATTATTTCGAAGAATACAATAAGTCTTTAAAGTATCAAGCTGTGATCCGAGATACTGAATTGAATAATTTACGAGCACAGTTGAACCCTCACTTTATTTTCAATGCGCTTAATAGTATCAGAGCATTAGTAGATGAAGATCCTAAAAAATCTAAATCAGCCATCACTCAATTATCCAATATTCTAAGAAACTCTCTTCAGGTGGATAAGAAAAAGTTGGTATTACTACAAGATGAAATGGCCACTGTAGAAGATTATTTGAGTTTAGAGTCTATTCGATATGAAGAAAGGTTGAATGTAGAGTGGGAAGTAAGCAAACGAACACATAAAATCAAGATTCCACCTATGATGATTCAAACGTTGGTTGAAAATGGAATCAAACATGGGATATCCAAACTGAAATCTGGAGGAACCATCAGTGTGATGACGAGAATTGAAGGAGACTTTTTAGTTGTCCAAATTAGAAATTCAGGTGTATATTTAAACAACAAACCATCCATTAAAAGTGGATATGGGTTGAGTAATACGAAGAAAAGGATAGAGTTGATTTATGGTGGATTGGCTCGGTTTACAATTAAAAATGAGTCGGAAAATACAGTGCTCACCGAATTGGTTTTACCCAAAGGATACTAAATATGAAGGCGATTATTATAGATGACGAAAGGCTGGCAAGAAAAGAATTGACCTCTTTATTGGCAGAATTTCCTGAGATTGAAATAGTGGATGAAGCAGTTAATGCAGATGAGGCATTAGAAAAAATTCAAAAGCATAATCCAGATTTAATCTTCCTTGATATTCAAATGCCAGATAAAACGGGATTTGAATTACTAGAAATGTTGGAGAAAACTCCTTTGGTCGTTTTCACCACCGCCTACGATCAGTTTGCAATTAAAGCTTTTGAGTTTAATGCTTTGGACTATTTACTTAAACCCATCGATACCGATAGGTTGGCCAATGTGGTTAAGAAAGTTTTGGATCAATCAGCTAAACCAACACCTATAGTCGCTGAGTTTTCTGAAAAATTAAAATCAACAGATCAGGTTTTTGTCAAAGATGGTGAAAAGTGCTGGTTTGTGAGGCTTGAGAATATTAGACTGTTTGAATCTGATGGCAACTACATCAAAGTATTTTTTGATGGTTTTCGTCCAATGATTCATAAGTCATTGAATGCACTTGATGAGAAGCTCGATGATAAGTCATTTTTCCGAGCAAGTAGAAAACACATTATAAACCTGGGTTGGGTAGAGTCAATAGAACCTTGGTTCAACGGAGGACTAATGGTTCAACTCAAAGGAGGCGATAAGGTAGAGGTGAGTAGAAGACAAGCGTCTAAATTTAAGGAACGGATGAGTCTCTAGCCTTCTCTTACTCGCTCCATCAATTCGGCCTGGATATCCCAGTCTTTGGCCAGATTGATCATTGCTGTGGCTTCCATTTCGGTCATATAACCTTTTTTGTGATTGTCTTGCCAGACAGCTATTAAATGATCTAATTTTTTCTCTTTAGGTAAGACGCCAATTATTTTATTTAGAAATTCTCTCGCACGCTCAAAAGCGGAAAGAAAATCTTCAGCAATGAAAGCATTCGCCCAGTCCAATTCTCTGTGAGCATCATATTGGTTGGCACTTTCATCGAGCAGGGCCTTTTCGTCTTCATCCAAACCATGATAATGGAATATCAGTGATTTGAGTAACATCAATGCTCTTTTTTCTTGTCTGGTCATTACGTAAACCTGCTCTGTTTTTTTGATTTTCTTGTGTGGATAACTGAAGTAATCTATCAGCTAAATCCAGAAAGAATTACAGTTTTCAATAATAAATGATGAATATAATCAGATTATAAGTTTTTCAGTAATGAAATCAGCAAGTAATTTTCCTTTTGAAGTCAGCCGGAGGTAATTACCACTGATTTTCAGTAAGTCCATTTGTAAAAACTCATTAATTGAGTCTTCCTTTTCATCTATCAAATCGAAGTGGTGGCTATTCTTCAGGTGTTCACAATTTATTCCTTCTTTTAATCGGATTTGAGTGAGTATCGTTTCATTGATTTGATCTTCACTACTCAACTTTTCAAGAGTACTTGGGAGCAAATTGTCTTGAAGCTTTTTGATGTATTTAATGTTGTGAGCGTAATTGAATTGTCTTTCTATTCCATTGAACGAATGCGCTCCAGGGCCAAGACCTAAATATTTTTTGCCGTGCCAATACGACGAGTTGTGTTTGGACTCAAAGCCTTCAAGGGAGAAATTAGAGATTTCATATTGATTATATCCTGCTGCTGCTAATGTATCCATGATAAGTTCTAAATGTTCTGCAGCCAGGTCTTCATCAATAGTCGTCAGTTTATTTTGTTTTTCCCATTTTCCAAAAACTGTATTTTCTTCAATAGTCAATCCGTAGATAGAGATATGCGGCGTGTTAAGTTTGAGCGCCTGTTCTAGGTCATTTTTCAATACATTCAGTGTTTGATTTGGTACACCAAATATTAAATCAATTGAAATGTTTTTAAATCCTAGTTGTTGAGCAGTTGTTACAGCATCGAGTGCCATTTTTGAATGATGAGCCCGATTAAAATATGTCAAGATTTTATCATCAAAAGTCTGTATACCAATACTCAAACGATTGATCGAGGAGGATTTCATTGCCTTAAGCTTGGATTGACTCAGGTCATCTGGATTTGATTCCAAGGTAATTTCCGGATTTTCACTAATCGAAAACTCCTTACTAACCCTATTTAAAATGGAATCCAATTCCTGCTTGCTAAGAATAGAAGGGGTTCCTCCTCCAAAATAGATAGTTTCTACGATTTCTCCTTTCAGATAATCTTTTTGTAAATCAATTTCCTTTAGGATTGCATCGATTAAATCTGATTTGGTGTTTAGATTGGTAGAAAAATGAAAATCACAGTAATGGCAAGCTTGTTTGCAATAAGGAATATGAATGTAGATTCCGGCCAAAGCGTATCAATGATAGTGAGCCGCTAATGTATAGACATTTTCGAAAACATATTGCCATTTTTTGTTTAGTCCTAAGTGCGATCAATTGTGGTTTGGCCCAATCTTCCGATACTACTTCGGTTGTGGTTGTGTTCGAAGGAATTGAACAGAAATATGTGCCCAAAATTTCAAAATTCGATTCCTTAGAAATTGAAAGAGCAAAAGCGTCGATAATTTCAAAATTGCGAAATGATGGGTTTTGGTTGGCTAGCCTGGATTCTTTAATTTTTTCTAAGGACACTTTAAAAGTATTCGGATATCAAGGGGAGTCGTTTGAATCGATAGAAGTTTTAATAAATGATGCAGGAGGCCAAATAAACAATCTTTCTCGGTTTCCAAAAATTAAGTCTCATCGAATTTCTTCCCCAGATCAGGTAGAACCCGAAATAGAGGACTTACTCAATTATTTAGAAGCCAATGGTTATCCATTTGCCAGTTTTAAGGTGGATTCAATTGATGTATCCAGAGAAACACTCCAAGTCCACCTACTTTTGGATTTAGGCACGAAAGTCACTTATGACAGCTTAGAATTGAACCCTTCAGGACTTGTGAAGCCGGAGTTTTTGAGTAAATACTTGGGCCTGAACTACGGAAAAAAATATGATGAAAGAGATCTTCTGAGTGTAAAGGATAAGATCCAGTATCTGCCCTTTTTATCCTTAGAGAACATGAGTACTTCTTTTCAGCTAAAGAAAGCGAAAGTAAAACTTGATATAGTACCGCAAAAAGTAAATTATTTCGATGGTATTCTTGGGCTTGTACCGGGTAGGGATGGAGAAGGTGTTGAGATCACAGGAGAGCTTGATTTGAGTATTAACAATTTATTTCAATCAGGAAAAAAGATTGATATCAACTGGAATAAACTGGAACCAGGTTCTCAGCAATTACATGCTTCGTATTTGCACCCAATATTGTTGGGCTCGCCCTTGGACTTTTATTTTGCTTTTGATCAAATCCGTCAGGATACTGTCTATTCAAACAGGTCTTTAAAATTAGCTTTTGACTATAGACCTGGTAGAAGAGTGAGTATGCGAATCAGTTATGAAAGCTTATTGGGAAATGAACTTGACGACCAATCTGGTCTGAGTGGAGACTTCGACATTGATTATTATGGTTTAGCAGTGATTTGGCATAAACTGGATCACCTTTATAACCCAAAGGAGGGTTTCAAAACAGAATGGATCGGAAATATTGGAAGAAAGTCTATCACTAATTCTCACTCCTCTGTTCCCGAATCAACCCAATACCGCCTGCTAGCTATTTTGGAGTGGTATCAGAAAGTTTCGAAGCGATCGGTAATATACATGGCTTCTCAAAATGGAGTGATTTACAATGATTACCTTTTTTTAAATGACTTATTCCGGATAGGTGGGTTGAAAACTATAAGAGGATTTAATGAACTAGAATTTTTCGCTTCCAAATATGCTGTATTGAATTTGGAGTGGAGGTATTATTTAGACACTTTTTCGTATTTAGTAGCATTTTATGATCAGTCTTTTCTTTCATTCGATATTCTCAATGGATCCTATTCGGATAATCCAGCAGGTATCGGGGCTGGAATGCAATTCATGACAGATCAAGGAAGTTTCAAGATTTTATATGGCCTCGGGAAAAGGGATGGTGCATCGTTTTCATTTGCTAATTCTAAAATCCATTTTGGATATACCGCCATTTTTTGAAAAGATATTCACTTTTGACTTACTTTGAGCGAAACTCACACTAGCACATGATCGAATCCATACTGATATTTTTCTGGGCGCTTCTAATTTCTATGTTTTCTATTCCCACTATTATTAGTGTAGCACATAGCAAGAGAATATTAGATGAACCTGACTTTCGGAAATTTCATGATATCAACACCCCACGGCTTGGCGGCTTAGCCATATTTGCGGGTTTTATGACCGGCGTCGCCATCTTTGGTCAGATGTCGCTTGGAATCCAACAACTGCTTGCAGGAAGTTTGATTATATTCTTTGTAGGTGTGAAAGATGATATCAATGGTGTTTCTGTTTTCAAGAAGTTTTTTGTTCAAGTATTAGCTGCAGGTATAGTATTGTTCTATGCAGACATCAGAATTTCAAGCTTTCAGGGGTTCATGGGTGTGTATGATCTAGAGGTTGGCATGAGTTACGCATTTAGCTTTTTGGTCATATTGTGCATTACTAATGCCGTGAACCTTATTGATGGAGTGGACGGATTGGCAGGTTCTATTGTTGTTGTGATTTGCATGGCTTTTGGGACTTATTTTTACCTCTATGGAGAGTCGAGTTATGCCTTTGTTTGTTTTGCATTGACGGGAGCTATGGTTGGGTTTTTGAGATATAATTTACTCAACGCAAGAGTTTTTATGGGTGATACAGGTGCGTTAGTCAGTGGATTTATAATTTCCATATTGGCTATACATTTTATTGAAATGGATAAAGTTGCTTCAGCTCCGGCACTGGCGATTAGTATTTTGTTCATCCCCATTTTCGATACCATAAGAGTGTTTATTATTCGAGTTTATAGGGGTGTATCTCCATTCATGCCTGACAGAAATCATGTACATCACTATCTATGTGACCTCGGGCTTACTCACTTACAGGTTGTTCTGATTCTGGTTGCAGTCAATCTTGGAATTATAACATTTACCATTCTTTTTGCTCATTTGGGAAATTCTGTTTTACTGATTATTGTGGGTCTATTTGCAGTGATAAGCAGTATTGTTTTAGAATTTTTGAAAAAGAGGAAAGCGCAAGTTGATGGGTAATAATATCTGCATTTGGATTTTTATAGTTTGCTTGGCACTTTCTCGAGGAGTTCAAGCCTCCGATCTCGAATTAAGGAATTTAAAGTGGGATTGGGAAGTTTATGATCAAACGACGGATCAATACATTCCTTATTTTAAACAGAGCCAAACCGAAGCTATTCGATTCAAAGTGGATTTGAATAAATACCGCAATTCTTACCTAAAACTGACTTTGCCAGACCAATATTTCATATGGGTGCAAGATGAGCTGGTGTATGCGACTCCACGACCGATCATTAAGTATATTTCCTTGGATAGTCTCTATGATTTATATGACGCCAGTACTATCCACCTGACCATATATAATGAATCTTTTGATGGCAATGCGATAGAGTCGATCATTGTCAATTTGAACCAAGAATCACGTCTCTGGCAAGGTGAGGACACCTTATTAGAAAGACAAGGCAGTAACAAGTCAGATTTGTTCATAATCATATCCTTAATCAGTTTGTCATTGATTGCGATTTTGAGAGCATTCAATTTTAGACTATTCAATGAGTTTTTGTCACTAGGAAAATCTATTCAATTGCGCCAAAACTTTGATCTGATTATTGCTCACGCGCCTTTGGCATGGCCCAACATTGCGTTTATTTTATTTTATTCTGCTTTGATTGGAAGCTCAGTTATGAGTTGTGATATTTTTTTGACAGAGTCAAATGTGGTTTTTCCATTCACTGTTGGAGGTTCAAGTAGTTTGATTCTTGGATTGAAAATTTCGGCATACTGCTTTGTTTTCATTATTGCTAAGCTGCTGTTGATTATAGCTGGATCAGAGTTGTTCAAACTTAAAAAGGTGAGACTGGTTCATTTTTTCACTTACTTCCGACTCTCTCTAATATTTTCAATTGTGGCTTTTTCCTTGAGCATTGTCAATGGTGTATTTGACGGTGCAATGGTTAATGATTATTGGAAATTGATTCAAATTTCTATTGTGTTGTTTTGCTCAGCTCGTGTTGTACTCATATATTTTGTTTTAAATAAGATTTATACCTTTCGAAAACTTCATTTATTTTCTTACCTTTGCAGTTCAGAATTGATCCCGCTATTACTATTCTTTAAGATTTTCTTAAAATAGTTACATAATAGTTTTCAAATAGGTACATCGGAATGAGCGAAGAATTATTGATTGAAGACAAGGCAAGGCTAAAGAAAGTATCCAGTATTTTAGTTTCTCAACCAAAGCCAACTGGTGACAAGTCACCATATTTTGATCTTGCAGAAAAATTCAATATTAAGATTGACTTTAGGCCATTTATCCAAATCGACCCGGTCGATATAAAGGAGTTTAGAGCGCAAAAAATTGATATTTTGAAGCATTCTGCGGTGATTTTCACAAGTAGAAATGCTGTAGATCATTTTTTTAGATTGGCTGCAGAAAGCAAGGTGGAAATCCCATCCGACATGAAGTATTTTTGTATTTCAGAACAAACGGCTAATTATCTTCAGAAGTACATCGTTATTCGAAAAAGAAAAATTTTCACAGGATCTAGAACGGCGACTGAATTGATCGAAGTGTTGAAAAAACACAAAAACGAAAAATACATTTTCCCTTGTTCTAATATCAGAAAAAATGATATTCCTGACTTTTTGAGTGAAAATGGGTTTGATTGTACTGAAGCTATCATCTATAAGACAGTCGCTAGTGATTTGTCGGATTTGGCAGATGTTAATTATGATGTCATTGCATTTTTCAGTCCTTCTGGTATAAACTCTCTGATGGTTAATTTTCCAGATTTTGAGCAGAAGAAAACAAGAATTGCTGCATTTGGACCAACTACGGCTAAGGCAGTAAGAGATGCTGATTTGATTTTAGATATTCAAGCTCCGCTGCCAAACGCTCCATCTATGACAGGTGCGTTAGAATATTACATAAAAAAAGCAAATAATATTTAAGTTCAGGCAATTTAGGATTGAACTAGATAAGGGTATTTTCAATTTTTGATTATTATTACATAATACGTTCTTACTAAACGTAATTGTAAGTCAAAAACCCTTATGAGGAAATCTATATTCATAATCATAGTATTGCTGACTGTCAGCTTTTCTTTGCTGGCTCAGCAAGATCCTCATTTCACCCAATACATGTTAAACAAGTCTTATTGGAGTCCAGCACTTACCGCTCATGATGGCAAAGGAAGTGTGAGTGTGATAAGTCGCGCTCAATGGGTAGGATATGAGCCGACATTTGAAGAGGATGGTGGAGCACCTTCCACTCAGTTTTTGAATTTTTCCACTCCAATCACATTTAAAGAACTACCTCTGGCTGTGGGTGTAAATGTGATCTATGATAAAATGGGCGTTTTGAATAACATGGAAGCGCAAGTTTCATTGGCCTATCATAAAGAATTAAACAGAGGTACGTTGAGCTTTGGTGTTAGGCCTGCATTTGTGAATCGCACACTTGATTTTTCTAAACTAAGGTTTGTTGACCCCTCAGATCCAAAGAATGTTCAAACCAAAGAATCTCAAGCTGTGTTTGATTTGGCTTTTGGTATGAGTTTTTCAACAGAAAAATATATTCTGGCAGCGGGTGTGAATCACTTGTTGAGACCCGAGCTAAATTATGGTCTTGAGGCTTCTAGTAATGTCAGTAATAAGGCGAGTATGATCTATAATTTTTATGGAGAATATAGCTACCGCCTCACATACAATGTAGATTTAACACCGTCATTATTGGTGACCAGTGACTTGAATACTTACTCGATAGATTTAAGTGTGATTGCAACTTATAATAAGAAACTATGGGGCGGACTGAGTTACAGAAATAACGAAGCGCTGGCGTTATTAATGGGGTATTCATTTCTGGATAACAACCAATTGAAGGCAGGATATTCATTTGATTACGTGATAAAAGAACAATCCGCAAAGCAAGCTACATCGCATGAAATTTTCATTCGATACGATTTGCCTTCAATTTCTACTGGAGCCAAAAAGATTATAAGAACACCACGGTTTAGGTATTAATTCTGCAATAAGTCAGCCGGAAATAGTTATAAAGCAGGTGCTTTTCTTATTTTAGCAGGCCGAAATTATTTTTGTTCAAGATTTAATGTATCTTGAATTGTAAAGATTATATTTATGGTTTAATCCGTGCAATATATTTTGTGTATACTTGTTATGTTAAAGTATGAATGTTATAAAAATTGTGTTATGAATAAATTTAGTGTGAGCCGAATTTTTTCGTTTCTTTTCTTATCTATTATTCTTATTGGTACTCAAAGCTGTAGTCTGCTGAATATTTTTGGAGGCAATAAAGGACAGGCTGTAGATAGCAATGGAGAATTGATAGGAGCTCAAGGACGAGAAGGTTGGGAAATGACTCGGCCATTCGGTATGGTTGCTATTCCTCCGGGAACCTTCCATATGGGACAGGCAGATGAAGATGTAGCTGCTACTCAAATCAATTACAATAAGCAGGTTACTATCGGGCCATTTTATATGGACGATACGGAGATTACAAACAATGAATATCGCCAATTTGTTGAAGATATTACTGAAGGATCTGAGACTGATCTTCCAGAAGGATTTGTTGTTGAGGATTTAGTTCCTGATTCTGCGGTTTGGGTTAGAGATTTTACCCACCACATGGGAGATCCTATGATGGTGTATTACTGGTCACATCCAGCATTTGACAACTATCCAGTGGTTGGTGTAGATTGGGAAGCTGCAAAATACTTTTGTAAATGGAGAACAGATCACTTGAACAACTTTAGAGCTGATCGAGGACTTTTTCCAATGCCAAACTTTAGATTGCCATCTGAAGCGGAATGGGAGTATGCTGCAAGAGGTGGTAGAGATATGAATAAGTACCCATGGGGTAGTCCTTATATTAGAAATAAAAAGGGATGTCTATTGGCTAACTTCAAACCAGGTAGAGGTAATTATTTTGATGATGGTTTTGCATATACTTCTCCTGTAGGAACTTTCTTTGCTAATGATTACGGACTATATGAAATGTCTGGTAATGTCGCAGAGTGGGTTGAAGATGCATTCAATCCTTCAGCTATGCCATTGGTTTGGGATTTGAATCCAACATATTTTGATGATGACGAGCCTAAAAAAGTTATCAGAGGAGGATCTTGGAAGGATATTGCCTACTATCTTGAGACTGGAACTAAAACTTACGAATTTAAGGATTCTACCAGAGCGTCTATTGGTTTTAGATGTGCGATGACTCATTTGGGTCGATCTGGAGGAAATGAATTTTAATTATAAAACTGTATTAAATAACCTAAAATATTAAATAATATGAGTGCGAAAAAAGGTGGATTTAAAGAGCTTTTGTTTTCAACAATAATGCCAAAAGTTTATGGTATTGGTGCTGCTGTAGTAATTGTTGGAGCCATGTTTAAAATTATGCACTGGCAAGGTGCTGGAGAAATGCTGGTAATTGGTCTGAGTACCGAGGCTGCTATTTTCTTCTTAAGTGCATTTGAGCCAAAACATGCTGAAACCGATTGGTCTAAAGTTTATCCGGAACTTGCGGATGATTATGATGGACCTAAGGCTCAACCAAGAGCAGCGGTTCCTGCTGCAACAGGCGGTGCTTCACAGCAAATGGATAAAATGCTTGCAGAAGCAAAAGTAGGCCCCGAGCTGATTAAAAGTTTGGGAGACGGCATGAGAAATATGGCCGATTCTGCTAAGAAGATGTCTAATTTGAGTGATGCTGCTGTAGCTACAAATGAGTATGCAACAAACGTAAAAACAGCGTCTAAGTCGCTCATTGAAATGAACAAATCGTATGCCACTACGGCTACATCTATGTCAGATATGGCGAACGCTTCTAAAGACGCTTCTGAGTACCACTCACAAGTTAAAAATGTAACCAAGAATTTGGGAGCACTTAACGCAGTATATGAAATGGAACTTCAAGATGCCAACAGTCACGTGAAGGCTATGAATAAGTTCTATTCAAATGTAACTTCTGCGATGGAAGGTATGGCTGAAGCAGCTAAGGATACTGAGAAATTCAGATCAGGAATGACAAGTCTAAATACCAATATTACTTCGTTGAACAAAATATATGGAAGTATGTTGGCAGCTATGAGAGGTGGGGGAGATACTTCATCAGCTAAATAAGTTAAATAATTTTTTAACCTTAAAAAGCGAATATTATGGCTGGAGGTAAACAATCCGCAAGAGACAAGATGATTGGCATGATGTACCTGGTACTGACTGCCCTATTGGCTCTGCAAGTAAGTAATAGTGTTTTAGAGAAGTTTATTTTCATTAATCAGGCTTTTGAGCTGACTAATGAGGAGAAAGTCACTAACAACGCTAAAAAATTAGAAAGTATCCAAAATGCGGTTTCCGATGCTGGTAACAGAGAAAAGGATGTAGCTGTGATGACTAAAGCTCAGGAAGTAAGAGCAGAAACAACTCAAATCCTTAAAATGTTGGAAGTCTATAAAGAAGAGCTAATTTCAAGGACTGGTGGCATTCAGGATGGCGTATATGTTGGACAAAAGGATATTGATGCTCCTTCTGCCCTTTTTGTAAATGAAAAGGAAGGCGACAAACTAAAGGAGAAGCTAAACGGATATTCAAAATTCCTTAGAAATATTACTGGAGACGAAGACATTGGAGATTTAGCAAAAGATGCTAAAGATATTCCAGTGTTTGCCAAAGACCCGAACCAAAACAAAAAAGGTTTTGCAGATTTGAACTTTGGCCACAATACACCAATGGTTGGAGCACTAGCGTCTCTCAGTCAGTTTCAGTCTGATGTTATTTCAGAAGAAACAAAAGCACTAGAAGACTTGGCAAGACAGGTAGGAGCTGAAGATTTGAAATTTGATCAAATTGTGCCTATGGTTAAGCCTCACTCTAAAGTGGTAGCTGCTGGAACTAAGTATGAAGCTGATCTATTTATTGCTGCTTCTTCATCTTCTGTATCCCCTACTATGACTGTAGATGGTAAAGAAATAGAAGTTGTTGGTGGTATGGGTAAAGTGTCATTTACGGCAACTCCTGGTAGCTACGATAAATCTGGAAATGCTACGAAATCCTTTATTGGCGCTATTAGTGTGAAGATGCCTGGTGGAAGAGACACTACTTTTGTTGATACTATTGAATACATAGTTTCTAAGCCGGTAATGCAAATTCAATCAGCCTCAGTTCAGGCATTGTACTTGAATTGTGGTAATGAATTGGATGTACAAGTACCTGCAATGGGAACAGCTTATAATCCGTCTTTTACAACAAAAGGTGGATCAAATATCAAAGGATCAAATAAAGGAGAGGTAGTAATTATACCAAAGTCTGCCAAAGTAACGTTAAGTGTTTCAAGCAATGGAAACTTAATTGGATCTCAAGAATTTAAAGTGAAGAGAATACCAAAACCAGAAATTGTGGTTTACGGTAAGGGTGGCCCTGTTAACTTGAAAAGAGGTGTGAAGGGACCTCCGAGATCTTTGAAACTGACTGCTCAACCAGATGAATCTTTTGCACAGTTTTTACCTAAGGATGCCAAATTTAGAGTGGCTCAATCAGAGGTAAACTTAGTAAGAGGAGGAAGATCTGTTGGAAGTGTAAGACCTAAAGGTCCAGACTTGAACTTATCTTCATTAGCAGGTCAGGCTAGAGCAGGTGATGCTTTGGTAATTGAAGTTAAAAAGGTACAGAGAAGGAATTTCAAAGGTGAAATTGAAGACTTCCCTAACTTTGGACCTAAGATCATTACGATAAGAATAAACTAAACAATAGGTTATGAAGAAAATTTGTTATGTAATTGGCCTGTTTGTATGTTTTGCGTTACTCAATGTTGAGACGAGCATGGCTCAGGAGAAAGCGGATGGATATAATAAAGATTCTGTGTATCCTGTGAATGAGGCATACAAAATGTTCAAGAAGACCGTTTGGAGAAGAATTGATTTGGAGGAAAAGCAAAATGCTCCATTCTTCTCTAGAAATGGCGAACTATCTACGATTATTATTGATGCAGTGAAAGCTGGATTGTTATTTCCTTATACAAATGACTCAGTGAATACAAGGATGTCCAAAGAGACATTTTTGGAAAACATGAAATTCGAAGAGGAAGGTGGTGGCCTTACTCAAGAGGAAATAGACATGGGATTTGGTGCAGATTCTGATGATGATTTCTTTGGAGGCGGAGGAGATGAAGGAGAAGAACCGGAAGAGGAAATCATTGATACTAATGAATTTGCTACTAGAGACTTCTCTATTGCTGAATTGAAAGAGGAAGTATATTTTGATGTCTTTAGAATGAGATCGAGAATTTTCTACGATATTCAAGCTATAACACTTTTTCTTCCAGCCGATAAGAATCCAGCACTATTCGAAAAGCCGTTAGCATCTTTTAAGTACAAGGACTTAGTGAAACTTTGGAGAAGCATGCCAGACGAGGCTATTTGGTACAATGCTCAAAACATGGCGGAGCATAGAAATATGGCTGATGCATTTAACTTGAGATTGTTTGGGTCAAATTTGACAAAAATTGCTAATCCTAGAGATGATAGAATCGTTGATATCTATACAAAGTCTAGAAGAGATGCGATTTTTGGCTTCTAAAAAGTTAGAATATGATATGGTCGAATTCGAGAATGAACTTTGGGAATTTTAGGATATTACCACGCACTTATAATATTGAAAGGGATCATTTAGATCCCTTTTTTTTATGTTCTAGAATTATACTTGCCTTGGCTTTACCCACAGCTTCGATTAACTCTTCCGGAGAGGCTTGTAGTATTTTTTTATAAGATTTGAATGTGGTAAGTAACTGTAGTTTCGTTTTTTCACCTATACCTGAAATTTGATCAAGCTCTGAAACCACTTGAGACTTACTCCTCAATGATCTGTGAAATGTGATGGCAAAACGGTGAGCTTCATCTCGAAGTTGCTGTATAAGTTTAAGAGATTCGGATTTTTTGCTAATATGTAATGGAATACTATCTTCAGGATAGTAAATCTCTTCCAGTCTTTTGGCTATGCCTATAATGGGAATCTCTGTGTATAAGTTGAGAGCCTTAAGCGCATCACATGCAGCGTGTAATTGACCTTTGCCTCCGTCAATGACAATCAGGTTTGGTAGAGGTGATTTTTCTTCTTGCAGTCGCTTATACCTTCGGAGAACGATTTCCTTCATTGAACCAAAGTCGTCTGGACCTACGACCGTTTTTATCTTGAAGTGCCTATAGTCTTTTTTTGATGGCTTTCCTTTTTTAAAGCATACCATGGAGGCTACAGGATTAGTTCCTTGAATATTGGAGTTGTCAAAGCATTCGATATGATTGGGTATTGTCTTTAGTTTAAGGTCATCCATCAATTGTTGAGTCACCCGGTTGTCTTTTTGCTTTGTCTTTTCTGCTTGAGATAGTGCTTCTTTTTTATGGTAGAGGGCATTTTTCAGTGACAGTTCTACAAGCTTTTTCTTATCTCCAATTTGAGGTACTGTGACTTCAACAGATTCTTGCCAATATTCAAAAATCTTGTTTGTTAAAATGGTATTGGATGTACTATTAAATTTTTCTCGGAGTTGTACCATTAATGATTCGAGTATTTTTTCGTCTGTTTCATCTAAACGTTTTGAGACGGAAAGTGAGTCGGAAATATTGATGATACCATTATCTACCCTCATGTAATTCACAAATGCTTTTTTGTCCGTTGAGGTGATCGCAACTACATCAAGTCCTTTCAGTTTTTTGTTGACAACTACTGTGCGGGATTGAAATTTATCAAGAAAGTCTATTTATAGACTTGAATTATTGCAGCAGTTTCATATTTTAATTCCTCTGCAGCGGTTTTCATTGAGGTTAAAAAGTGATCTTTTACAACCTTGAGATGACCTTTGATGATATGACGAGCTTGGTCAATTTCTTTGAGGTAAGACTCTTCAGATTGCAAACCTTCGCAAGGTCCCAGACAATTGCCAATGTGATATTCCAGACAAACTTTGAATTTTTTATCTGCTACGTTTTTTTCTGAAAGTAGGTAATTACAAGTACGAACTTTATACAAGCTTCGAATTAACTCCAGAACATTGTTGAGGGCTTTGACACTTGTGTAGGGGCCAAAGTACTCCCCTTCATTCAATTCATCTCTTCTTGTGGAAAATATTTTGGGGAATCTTTCATTTGAAATACAGATAAAAGGAAAACTCTTATCATCCTTCAATAGAATGTTGTATTTAGGCTGGTTTTCTTTGATGAGGTTGTTTTCGAGTAAAAGTGCATCATATTCAGAATCTACTATCACATACTCTATATGGTCTATTTCTTTGACAAGTTTTCGAGTTTTTAAACTATTCCCTTTTTGTTTATTGAAATAACTCGATACCCGTTTCTTGAGATTTTTTGCTTTACCTACATAGATCAAAACTTCTTTATGGTAATACTTGTAAACACCAGGAGCGTTAGGTAAAGCTTTTAAATCAATAGGGTATTTTTCTTGAGTCAATTATTGATAGAATTAAATTCATCTTCTAGTTGATCAATTTCGTGGAATACAGAGTCTGTTTTTATATTTCCACCATCGTATTGGTCACAATCTAATTCTACGCCTAGTGGAGAACTTGGTTTTTTGAAATATCCTTTTTCTACCCCTGTTCGTGGATCGTCATAGACTTTGAGCATAAAATTCTCCCAGATAGGACGAGCGGTTTTCCCCCCTTGTCCTAAAGCCCAGTGTTTGAAATGGATACTTCTGTCATCACCTCCTACCCATGCACCAGCCACCAAATCATGAGTCACACCCATATACCAACCATCAGAAGCATTTTGTGTAGTTCCAGTTTTGGAACCAATTTCATTGTTTTGTTTTAATCTATAATCCAAGGCATGAGCTGAACCATTTCTTTCTTCCATGGCACCTTTCAACATATGAATCATTAAATAGGCTGTCTTTTCGCTTAAGGCTTCCTTTCTTTTAGGAATAAAGTCTTGAATAACAACTCCATTTTTGTCTTCTATCCTTGTTATAAAAAATGGCTGTGTCCAAACACCTTGATTAGCAAATGTGGAATAAGCCCCAACAAGTTCATATAAGGATACTTCACCAATACCTAAACAAAGAGCGGGTACTGCTGGTAAGGGGCTTTCAATACCACAAGTATGTGCCATATCCACCGCAGCGCGTGGAGTAATTTTCTGCATAATTCTGGCAGTAACTGAATTGACAGAAGCTGCCATTGCCTGTCGGATAGTCATGGTTTGACCTGTGAACTTTCCATTAGCATTTTGCGGGGTCCAGGTGGGCTTTTCAGGATCATCCATCATCCAGGTAACTGGTGCGTCCACAGCAGTATAGCAGGGCGAATAACCAAGATCAATGGCTGCCGTGTACACGAATGGTTTGAATGTAGAACCTGGTTGACGTTTACTTTGTTTTACGTGATCAAATTTGAAGTATTTATGATTGATACCTCCAACCCATGCTTTGATATGACCAGTTTGTGGGTCCATAGCCATGAAACCTGCCTGAAGAAAATGTTTGTAGTATTTCAACGAATCTATCAAGCTGAATGTAGTATCAATCTCTCCACCCCAGCTAAATACAGTCATATCTCTTGGATAGTTCAGCCAGTAATCAAGCGAATCTGAATCTTCACCATACTTTTTAGCTAAAGATCGGTAATTAGGCGTACGCTTTATGGCTTTATCAACAAAGTCTAAAATTTCATTACCGTCTTCATCTATCCAGGGAGCATCTCCTTGTAAGTGATCGATAAATATACTTTGGAGTGTATCCATTTCTTCTGCCATCGCTTGCTCAGCATATAGTTGCATACGGCTATCTATGGTAGTATAGATCTTCAATCCATCCGCAAATAGATCATATCCATTGTTTTTAGACCAACTCATTAAGAAATTCCGCATTACAGTTCTGAAGTAAGTAGCTAGTCCTTCATTTTGATCCTGAACCTTGTACTGGAGACCGAAGTCCGATATTTTCAAAGAGTCATAGGCCACTCTATCGATTTTCCCATATTTGAGCAGGTTGTAGAAAATTTCTGTTCGTTTGTCCATAGCGAACCCAGGGTTTCTAATTGGGTTGAACTTAGTTGGTTTGTTTATTAGTCCGACCAGGACAGCAGATTCCTTATAGTTTAGTTCACTTGGGAGCTTGTTGAAATAGGTCTGGGCAGCTACCTTGATGCCATAAGTATTGTTTCCATATTCAATGGTATTGAGATACATGGCCAGAATTTCTTCTTTGGTGTAAGAAGCTTCAAGCTGGACTGAAACTATCCACTCTTTCATTTTGATAATGAAAATACCTAGGCCAGGCACATCGCTTAGTTTACCTCCCAAATCCCGGGTTTTGAAAAGGTTTTTAGCTACCTGCTGTGTAAGAGTACTTCCTCCACCCGCGTTTCTATTTCCCATGAGGATGGTCTGAAAGAGCACTCGACCGAGCCCTCTCAGGTCAATGCCAGAGTGTTGAGTAAATCTTATGTCTTCTGTAACCAGTAGAGCATCAATTAGTTCTTGTGAAAGTTCATTGTATGATACTTCGGTTCTGTTGTGACGAAAGTATTTACCTAATGAAATGCCATCTGCAGAAAACAACTCTGAGGAAAGATCCGGATCTGGTTTTTCTAACGATTTAGTACTGGGGAGTCCACCGAAAAGCCCGAAAGCATCGATCTTGATTGAATAAAACATCAAGAAGATAGCTATAACTCCGGTGGCAAGTAAAATCCAAACTAATGCGATTAGCCTCTTGTATTTATTCATTGCTGGTAATTTTTCCTGTAGAACTTAAGATACGTGTCCAATTCCTTTGTTTGGTAAAGTATATTGAAGTTGTCTTTCGTGATTACGAAATTATAGAATTTGCCAGTCTTATTAATTTTTTCAGCTGGCTTTTCAGTCTCTACTTCTTTGTTGAAGTTGATGGCTGTTTGCTTGTTTGAGAACTCCGAGATCAGAATCATTGAATATTGCTCGTCCAAAATCAGGTTTCCGATTTTTAGTGGGCTGTCCTCTGCTATTAGGGATTTGAAATATTCAGGAAGAGCATCCGAAAGTTCCTGATCCGTTTGATAGGCAAAAATGAAAAAGTGGGGCTTTTCAAACTTTGGAATAAACTTGGCTCTCGTACTATTGACTAAGTTAATTTGATATTGCTCTGAAGCTGTTACTAAGGAATCAGCATAAGGCAATAATTCACTTTCTGTATAGGTAGCTATAAAATTGTTGAGTTCATATTGGTACTTGTAAATGGACTCGGATTTTCCTTGAACCAGTATTTTCAAAAGGGCCATGTTGTCCACAAAATCATTGTCCGGATACTCTCTGAGTCCATCATTTATTAAAACCATAGCTTGTGAATAGTCGCCAAGCTCATAGCTATCATAAGCCTGAGCATAAATCTGCTTCAATTTTTCACTTGCAGCTTGAGACTCTGCTCTATAATTTGGGTTGATCACAACTTTAGCGTAAATGCTCTCAGGGGCTTCTTCGAGTAATAAATTTTTGTATCGCTCCGACTTAGGAATGTTTCCTAATTCTTTAAATATGATGTAGAGCAAGTACATGACCTCATGTCTATATTCTGATTCAGGGAAGCGTGTAAATAAACTTTCATAGGTTTCAGAGGAGTTATGCTTCTCATCTAAGTCGAAGTTGTAAATCTTACCTAGTTGGTAAGTCGCTTCTTCTATTTCGTCAAGAAGTTTTTGTTTGTCTTCATCTGATTGAGGCAAGGTGGCTATTAGCTCAGATTTATCAATTTTGAATTCATCTTCCTCCTCCTCAATGCCTTTTTTAGATTTGTTTTCTCCGTCTGGCTCTAGACCCACTTTATCATCACTTACAGTTATACTTGCCGTGCTATTAGACCTTCGCCAATTGTCTTCAAGCTTCCGATCTCCCCAGACTCTTCTAAATTCTGACTTTCCCCTAGATACTGCTGCTGTGTTGTAGAAGTACCAGGTAGTACCTTCATAGTTATTTGCACCTATACCCCCTGTGTTCTGCGAAAAAGTGCTTGAACTGTTGGCGGCTAAACGAGCTGCGTTTCTTTTTCTTTTTTTCTCTTCTTCTCGGCGCTGTAATTCTGCAGCTTCTTCCTTGGCTATGTAGGCATCAAGGAATCGATCTAAAGAATCGGGAGGTAAATTGGCCAAATTAAGTAGGCTGTCATTGACTTGAATGATAGTGTATTGCTCGACGAAATTTTCTAATATTTTCTGACGGGCTTCGATTTCTGCATATTCAGCTTCGTCTTTTGGTAGCACAGTCAGTGTGCTGTCATAATACAGTTTAGCGAGTTTGTACTCCGCGAGACTGTCATAGTATATTTTTCCAAGGCTCAAATAACTATGCGCCTTTTGCCTATTGTTATTGACGCTGGAACGAATAGAAGAGTTGTAATAATTGATGCCTTGATCCAGATTGCCATGGCGAACTTCGAATTTGGCCATTTCATAATAGATCTTATCTTTGAATTCTTCATTCTTACGATCTTTAAGAAGCTTTCTGAAATACTTCCTGACTTTCTTGGCATCATTCGTTTTTGCCAATTGTGTTACCTGAGCCATATTTAGCTTGGTATAAAATGACAATTCGTAAGGGGGGTTGTTTTTTAATGTTTGCTTATAATAAGTATAAGCCTCTCCGTCAAAACCCAAAGATTGATATACTTGTCCAATGATAAAGTTGATCCTTGCTCTTTCCTTGAAGTTGGTGATAAGATCTTCTGCTTGAATGAGGTTTTGTACCATATTGTTATAGTCTCCACTTTTTTGGTACAAGTAGCCTCTAGTTAGATAAAGGTTCTTTAGGTTTTTCTTATTGAGTTTTTCCTTTTTCAAGTAGTCGGAAACCGCAATGGCATTGTTGCTTTCTTTATACTCAATAAATGTCCGCATGAGGGCCACTAGTGCTTCATGTTTGGCATAGTCGTCTTTTCCTTTGGTGTTTACATATTTAAAAGTCTCGACTGCATTTTGATAATCCAAGCTGTAAAACCGAGCTTTGCCCACCAAAACATAAGAATCGTCCTCCCACTTGGATCCTTTGTGTCGTTGTATGGCCAAAGAAGCTTTTTCAATACAATCTTCGATTTGATCAGAAAATGAATTAGCAGCAGTAGAATCGAATTGTGGAAAAATAGGGAGAATCAGATTGTAATTCCAATCGTATTGATCCTCGATAGTTCGCTCGATTGCCTTGATGTGCTCCAATGCAATAAAATAAGCATTATAATGAGCTGTCATATTGTGATAAGAATTACTCATCACGTTATTTTTTTCCGGGGCACAGGAACCCAAAAGAACGGCCAGGCCGAGCAATAGTATTAGACTTCGATGGATCAAATTCAATGTTTTCGAATAAACGCCAATTCAAACGCAATTAATACAATATTGGCTTAGTAAATATCTATTAATATATATTTTTACCGCAAATCAGAAGCTATTTCCTTGGAACAAAAAAGAACTTTATCAAATCGGCTCACCACCAAATATTTACTCATCATAAGAAATGAGGAAAATTTTGCCGAAAAATCTACTTACAGCTTTACCTATTCCAAGATTATCCTGGGTTTGCTCCTTTCATTTTTTGCCTTTTTTGGGTTGAGTTTTTACTTGTCTACTTCTTTGCTGGAAGCGTGGTTTGACCCGAGGTTTGCCGAGTTAAAGGCGACTAAGGAGGTAATGGAATTGGCTTCTAGAGTGGATTCCCTTCAGCTTGAAGTAAAAAGGAAGGATGATTTCATCTCCAATATCAGGACGATCATGTCCGGTGAGGATTCGCAGTATACGGATGTAGAAAATACAGGAAGTATTGAAAGCAGTGAAATTTCTGAAATAGTTGAATCCCAAGGGGTCAATGCCATTGATTCTCAATTTCGCGAAGAATTTGAAAAAGGAGGGTTAGAATTTCAGTTAACTGACAATCGACTTTCAGATGAGCTAAAGGATTTTTTCCTGTTCAAACCAGTAGATGGAATTGTTTCTGAACATTTTGATCCGCAAATTGATCATTTGGCGATTGATATAGTGGCAAAACAAGATGAACCAGTTAAATCTGTAGCCGATGGTACAGTTATTTTTGCTTCCTGGACGCAGGATAGTGGATATGTAATTGCGATTCAACACAGAGGTAATTTGATCTCGATGTATAAGCACAATTCGGATTTGTTGAAAAACGTGGGTAATTTTGTAACCGCGGGAGAAGTAGTGTCTATCATAGGGAACACTGGTGAGCTTACTTCAGGTCCGCATTTGCATTTTGAACTGTGGTACAATGGTAATCCCATTAACCCAGAGGAATTGATTAGATTTTAAACAAACACCTGTACTAATGTTTAATAATAAGCAAGAAATTAAAGAAGTGGAAGAACTTAGCAACTCTAGTAACATCATAGGCAAGGGCACCCTTCTTAATGGTGATATTGAAACTTACGGTAACATTCGAATTGAAGGAAAGATCGTAGGAAACATGAAAACAAAGTCAAAAGCGGCATGTGGGCATTCTTCTCATATAGAAGGAAATCTGGTGGCCCAGAATGCGGAAATAGCCGGCCATGTGACAGGAAAGGTGGAAGTATCTGAATTGCTGATCCTTAAACCATCTGCTATCATCAATGGAGACATCATCACCAACAAACTGATAGTTGAATCAGGAGCTACCTTCAATGGAGGATGTAAAATGGGTGTGACCATTAAAGAAATACAAATTGGAGAAACACCGGAAGGAAAATCAAAACTCCTCAAAGCTGAATAAAGAAGAGGACCAATCCTTTTCATACTTGAAATTTTCGGGGATTGCATTTGAAATGCTAGCCTACGTAATTTTGGGATATTGGACGGGGAATAAATTGGATGAGTATTTCGAATTCGACTCCATACTTACACTAATAGGAATCATGTTAGGAATTGCGGGAGCACTCCTCAATTTGTTTCGGAAACTGCCAAAAAATTAATACATGAAGGAATTGTCTAAAATCTCTGTTTTCACAGGGATTTTAATTTTAATGAGCTATTGTCTTTTGGAGGTGTTCAAATTTTCTTTTGTGCATCCTGCCATTTATCAAATCTTAGGGTTTCTGTGGTTCCTGTACACTAGTATACATATTACCTATTTGTTGGTAGCTAAAAATCCTAATATTGAAAGTGCCATTTTACCACTCGTTGGACTCGGTTTGAGATTTTTAGTATCACTTTTTACAGTGATGTTTTACTTGATAAAGTTCCCCGACAATTCGGCGTTGTTCGTTCTCAATTTTATGGCAGTCTATTTAATCTACGTAGTGTTTGAAATCACAGCCTTATTGTCTAACTTGCGACGAAATTCAAGTCAAGATCAAAATACATGATTAACGGTCGAATTATGACAACATTTAAGCATCTGAAAATCAGCATTTTATTTACGGTTTTCGGTCTATTGGTAGCACAGGCGAGTTTTGCGGGAGAAAAGACAGAAGGTGAGAAATTTGATCCGAGTGCTTTGATCAATCACCATATAATGGATGCTCATGATTGGCATCTTTATGATAAGAAAGATGAAGCTGGAGTAGAGCATCCAGTGAGCATTCCTTTACCCGTTATATTATGGGATGGAGGCTTGCATGTTTTTATGTCATCAGCGTTTCATCACGGCCAGGATGCAGTAGAAAGTAATGGGAATTATTATTTCAATGCCCATGAACACATATATAAGACTGACGCTAATGGAACTTTGGAATATGATGAGGCTGGTAATATTACCAACGCTCATCCGCTAGACCTTTCTATTACCAAAAATGTAGCAATGCTTTTGATCAATGCTACGGTGATGATTTTGATATTTTTGGCAGTTGCTAGAGGGTATAAGAAAAATGCGAAACGAGCACCTAAAGGTGTGCAGTCTTTCTTCGAACCAATTATAATATATGTAAGAGATGAAATCGTAAAGCCAAACATTGGCCCTAAGTACGAAAGATATTTGCCTTACCTACTGAGCTTGTTTTTCTTCATCTGGTTTGGAAACCTCTTAGGCCTGTTGCCTGCAGCAGCTAACCTTACTGGAAATATTGCGGTGTGTATGGCATTGGCTGGTTTGACGTTGATCATCACATTGGCATCTGGTAGAAAAACATATTGGTTGCACATATTAGATCCATTAGGGAACAGCATGCCATGGTTGGCTAAATTTCCCCTGTACTTGATCTTATGGCCAATCGAAATCCTTGGAATATTTATTAAGCCTTTCTCATTGATGATTCGTTTGTTTGCGAACATCACAGCGGGGCACATTATTATATTGAGTATTATAAGTTTGACATTCATCACGCAGAGTTTAGCAGTAGGCGTAGCGTCTACGGCATTCGCAACTGTGATGAACATGCTGGAACTATTCGTAGCCCTACTTCAAGCTTATGTATTTACACTATTGACCTCGATGTATTTCGGACAGGCAGTAGAAGAACATCATTAAGAAATTATTTTTTTTAACCATATAAATTAACTGTAATGGGAGCAATAGGAGCAGGATTAGCAGTACTAGGAGCAGGTCTTGGTATCGGAATGATCGGTAAAGGAGCAACTGAAAGTATCGCTAGACAACCTGAAGCAGCTGGTAAAGTTCAAACAGCAATGATTATCGCAGCAGCCTTGATTGAAGGTGTTGCCTTGTTTGCTGCAGTAATTGGCTTTATGTCTGTAAACGCAGGAAATTAATTTTTCTGACTTGGCTCTGTTTGCATTAGGCATCAGGGCCAGGTCTTATTTCAATTAAAAAAAATATAATGGAATTAGTTACCCCCGGTATTGGACTTATCATTTGGCAGACCGTCGTATTCTTAGCAGTATTCGGCATATTGGCTGCCTTCGTTTGGAGACCAATCACAGATGCGTTGAGAACAAGAGAGTCGTTTATTCAAGACTCTTTAGACGCGGCAGAAAATGCCAAAAAGAAGATTGAAGATTTAAAGCAAGACAATGAGTATCTGTTGGAAGAAGCTCGTATCGAAAGAGACAAACTACTCAAAGATGCGACTGAAATTGCTAACAAAATCAAAGAAGACGCTAAAGACGAAACGTCTAAAATCACAGCAAAAATGATCGAAGATGCTAAGTCAGTGATCAACACTGAGAAAAACGCGGCCTTGGCTGACGTGAAAAACTTGGTAGCCGAGTTGTCATTGGATATTGCTGAGAAAGTTTTGAAAGGTAGCTTGGCTGACAAAAAGGCTCAGGAGACTTTGGTAAAAGAATTGGTCAAAGACATAAAAGTAAACTAAGATGTCAGAATTTAGGATAGCATCGAGATACGCAAAATCTCTTCTTGAGCTGGCTGAAGAAAAGAAGTGTCTAGACAAGGTAGTAGCAGATATGGAGCAATTCTCAGAAGTCTGCAAAAGCAACCATGATTTGGTTTTATTATTGAAAAACCCAGTCATTAGCCACTACAAGAAGCTAGCTATCCTTAAGGAAATTTTCAAAGGCAAAGTTAATGATTTGACTATGTCAATATTTGAAATCCTTGCGAAGAAGAACAGAGAAATGTACCTACCAGAAGTGGCTGAGGCTTTTAAAGCGCAGTATCACTCTTTCAAAGGCATTGTGGAAAGCACCATAACTACGGTTCATCCTATCTCTGATGCGATACGAAAAGAAATCAGTACCATCGTGAAAAAGATCACAAATAGCGATGTGGTACTTACCGAAAAAACCAATCCTGATTTGATTGGTGGATTTGTGTTAAAAATTGGTGATAAACAAATTGATGATAGCGTGAGTGGAAAATTGAAGGAATTAAGACTTCAGTTTGTAGACAAAGCGTATCAAAGTAAAATGTAATCACCAGGCGGTGATTTGTCAATAAGAAATAATAAGATCTAAAATTAACTACAGTAATGGCAGATGTAAGACCAGATGAAGTTTCATCGATATTGAGAGAACAACTCTCAAACTTCAGAACAGAAGCTGAATTAGAGGAAATAGGTACAGTACTACAAGTAGGTGATGGTGTAGCCAGAATCTACGGTTTGACTGAAGCACAGTCAGGTGAGCTTTTAGAGTTCGAAAATGGCTTGAAAGCTATGGTTTTGAACCTGGAAGAAGACAACGTAGGGGCTGTATTGCTAGGTGAATCTTCTGATGTAAAAGAAGGTGATACCGTAAAAAGAACCAAGCAAATCGCTTCTATTAAAGCTGGTGACGGCTTGTGTGGTAGAGTTATCGACACCTTGGGTAATCCTATCGATGGTAAAGGAGCTATCTCTGGCGACTTATACGAAATGCCATTGGAGCGTAAAGCACCCGGTGTAATCTACAGACAGCCAGTAGATGAGCCATTACAAACAGGTATCACTTCTATCGATTCCATGATTCCGATTGGAAGAGGCCAAAGAGAGTTGATCATTGGTGACCGTCAGACGGGTAAAACTGCTGTGGCGATCGATACGATCATCAACCAAAAAGAATTTTACGACAAAGGAGAGCCTGTATTTTGTATCTACGTTGCCGTAGGACAAAAGGCATCTACAGTAGCAGGTATCTACTCAGCTTTAGACAAAGCGGGTGCGATGGATTACACAGTGATTGTATCGGCTTCTGCTTCTGACCCAGCTCCAATGCAGTTCTTTGCTCCATTTACTGGTGCTGCTGTTGGTGAGTATTTCAGAGATACAGGTCGTCCAGCATTAGTAATCTATGATGATTTGTCTAAGCAAGCCGTGGCGTATCGTGAAGTTTCTCTTCTATTGAGAAGACCTCCAGGACGTGAAGCTTACCCTGGTGATGTATTCTATCTTCACTCAAGATTGTTGGAAAGAGCCGCTAAGGTGAATGACAATGATGATATCGCTAAGGATATGAATGATTTGCCAGAGTCACTGAAAGATAAAGTAAAAGGTGGTGGGTCATTGACGGCACTTCCAATCATTGAAACTCAAGCAGGTGACGTTTCTGCTTATATTCCGACGAACGTAATTTCGATTACTGATGGTCAGATCTTCTTGGAAACAAACTTATTTAACTCAGGTATCAGACCAGCGATTAACGTAGGTATCTCTGTATCTAGGGTTGGTGGTTCTGCTCAGATCAAATCAATGAAGAAAGTAGCGGGTACTTTGAAACTGGATCAGGCACAATTTAGAGAGCTTGAAGCTTTCGCTAAATTTGGATCTGATTTGGATAATGCTACTCGTTTGGTAATTTCAAGAGGTCAGAAAAACCAAGAAATCTTGAAGCAAGCGCAGTACTCTCCAATTCCAGTAGGCGAGCAAGTAGCTACAATTTATGCTTCTACTAAAGGGTTTATGGATAAAGTGCCTGTTGAAAAAGCAAGAGCATACCAAACTGAATTTATTACTGTTATGAAAACTCAGCACGAAGACATATTGTCTGCACTAGCTGCTGGTAAGTTTGATGAAGGTACTACAAGTAAATTGGGCGAAGTAGCGAAAGAAGTAGCTACAAGATTTGAAAACTAATAAGCTGCAATGGCTAATTTAAAAGAAGTAAAAAACAGAATATCTTCTGTCACCTCGACTCAGCAAATCACCAGTGCCATGAAAATGGTGGCGGCTGCTAAGCTGAAAAGAGCACAGGATAAGATCACTCAGATGAGACCTTATTCACAAAAGCTCACAGGCTTGTTGCAAAATGTGTCTGCAGGAATGGAGGATAGTTCTGACAATGTCTACGGTCAGGAACGAGAAGTAAACAATGTACTTCTCGTTGTGATTTCTTCTGACAGAGGGCTGTGCGGTGCGTTCAATAACAACGTATTCAAATCGGCTGTCAATGTCATTAATGAGAAATATTCTTATGAAAGCAAGCATGATGGCGTGCATATTTTACCGCTTGGTAAAAAATCTTTTGAGTATTTTTCTAAAAGAAATTATCAGGTTGTAGATGACTATTACGGTATTTTCGGTGACCTTTCCTTTGATCAGGCGAAAGTGGCTGCCGAGTATGTGATGAAGTCTTATGTAGATGGAGGATACGACAAAGTAGAATTGATTTACAATGAATTCAAAAATGTGGCTACTCAAATTCTTCAAGTAGAGCAATTCTTGCCGGTTGAGCAAGTAGAAGCTACAGATGAGGATGGAGCATCTAGTTTTACTAATCAGGAGTATATCTATCAGCCATCTATGAAGTACGTGGTTGAAGAATTGATTCCTAAGTCGTTGAAAGTACAGTTCTATAAAGCAATTTTAGAGTCGAATGCTTCTGAGCACGGTGCTAGAATGACTGCCATGGATCAAGCTACTGACAATGCAGGTGAAATGTTAAAGGCATTGAAATTGACATACAACAGAACGCGTCAGGCAGCTATTACTAAGGAAATTCTTGAAATCGTAGGTGGTGCGGAAGCATTGGCCAGCGACGGATAAGACAAATTAAAAACATAAACGAAAGGCTGAGCTTATTTAAAGTTCAGCCTTTTTTGTTTTAGATTGTATGATGAGCTTTTTAAAGTCCATTTTATTAATATTTCGCTGGCTGTCGCTCGATGTAGTAGCTGGAGGAGTCATTTTTACTCTGGCAGTTGGGCAGGTAGCCGAAGTGGAATTACCCTGGAGTATTCCAACCGCATTGGGTTGCTGTATCTGGCTCATCTATACACTGGACCATTTGATTGATGGAAACAGTCACGATCGAATGCCAAGTATGGAGCGGCATGCGTTTCATAAAAAATATCGAAAACCCATTTTTGGAGTCTTTGTCATGGTGGCTTGTTTTGGCCTTCGTCTGTTGTTTTTCCTACCTTATGAAACGCTGATATATGGCTGTGTCTTATTAGGACTGGTAGGACTTTATTTTCTTTCCATTTGGCTATTTAGAATCTATTTTGCTAAGGAAATATTTATCGCTGTTCTCTATGCTTGTGGAATTTTTCTTGGGGCTTTTTCACTCAGTCCAAATACGGATTTGGTGATGCTCCTATTTTTCATTCAAACAGTGTTGATGGCATCTATCAATTTGTTGCTATTTTCTTTTTACGAAGTAGCACATGACACCCAAGATGGACATCAATCCTGGGCCACACATTTTGGGGTAGTCAAAACACTAAATCACCTGCTGGTTTTCCTTGTGTTATTGGGTTTGTCTATTGCAACATCTTTTTTTGTGGGCCTATCATCAGGTGAGTTTATTCTCCAGATGATCTTCACTAGTATGTCCTTGATTTTAGCTGCAATATACTTTGCACCTCAGTGGTTCAAGAAAAAGGAACGTTTTAGATGGGTTGGTGATTTGATTTTTCTTTTACCAGGATTGATCTTTTTGTTTTGAATCACTACGACCGTATTGCATGGATCTATGATTTCCTAGCCAAATGGGTATTCGGTGGAAATGTTCTTAGGTCGCAATGTCATTTTCTTTCTCAAATGAATCCAAACGAACGAATTATTATCATTGGAGGTGGTAGCGGAAAGGTACTTGAGTCGATAAACCAACTAAATATCCCACTAACTATAGACTTTATCGAACCCTCTACGCGAATGATCGAAAAAGCAAGGGAGAGGATTCAGGAATCGTCAAATTTGAATGTGAATTTCCATAAAATAGAATTTGAATCTTATAAGTCTTCGGAAAAGTATGCTTGGGTGTGTTGCTTTTTCTTTCTGGATTTATTCAACAAAAAATCATTGCAGATTCATCTAGACCACATAAAATCGTTGATGGATATACGGTCAAACTTGCTAGTTTCAGATTTTGAAATCAATAAAGATTCATGGTGGAAAAAATTGTTGTCCTACTTCATGCATCTATTTTTCAAAGCCACTACAGGACTGGAAAGTAATGGGCTAAAAGATATCGATGGAACGGTCATGAACTCTGGATTTCGTAAATCAGAAAAATTGCATTTCTTTTCTCAATTTATTTTTAGTGCAGTATATAAAAAAGAAGTCTCTAAAAATGGAAACCATTCTTGATTTACTATGTCTATAGAGTATTCAAATGCAGAAGTGAAAAACATTCAGTACGACATACACAACAAACTAATACTTCAGTGCAAAGCGGGAGATCGCGTAGCACAGAATGAATTGTACAAACTGTATGCTGGAGCGATGTATAATATCTGCAGGAGAATGATGAACGATGAAGATGAAGCCCGCGATTTATTACAGGATGCATTTGTAGAAGCCTTTATGAAAATTAATGGTCTGAAGGAGTTAAGCACATTTAGTGCATGGATGAAAAGAATAACGGTTAACAAATGTATTAATGCCATCAAGAAGAAACGGATTTTTACAATTTCGATTGATGAAAATGTAGATCCGGTAGATGAGGACGAGTCGATTGACCGTGAAATTGTAGGGCACGAGGCTCAATCAATCATGAATGCATTGGAACAAATATCGGACGGCTGTCGCACCGTATTTAATTTGTATTTGTTCGAAGGTTATGATCATAAAGAGATCAGCCAGATTATGGGTATTTCAGAATCTGCGTCTAAATCACAATACAGTAAAGCGAAGCAAAAAATTCGAGACTTACTGAAAACCAAAAAATTCCACGGCTATGGAAACAAATGATTTAAAGAATTTTATTGATGTAAATCGTGAATCTTTTGAAGTTTACGATTATGCTCAAGATGACTGGCAGATTATCTCGGAGAAGCTAGATGTTGCTGAGAAGAGAGCGAAAAGTGTGGTCATTCCTATGAAATATGTTTGGAGAGCAGCTGCAGTTTTTCTTGTTGCTATTGGAGCGACTTTCTATATGAGTTGGGTCAATTGGAAAAGTCAATCTCAAGAAGTCATGATGAGCGCTGAGTTGCAAGAGGCTGAGTATTATTATGGAGAATTAATAGCAACTAAAGTGGCTCATATATCACAATTGGATCAAAATGCTGAGCAGGAAGTTTTTCGTAATATGGAGTCTTTGGATCAAGCTTTCAATGAGTTAAAGTCGGACTTAAAGGATAATGCAGATAATGAGGAAGTCATTCATGCTATGATGGACAATTACAAAATTAAACTTCAGATTTTAGAACAGATTATAACCCAATTGGAGGAACGAAAGAAATTATGAGGCAAGGAGGTACATATCGTACATGGGGTAAAGGGGTGCTGGTTTTTATTGGACTAATAGTGACGGTTTATATCACTCAGGCACAATCAAGATCTTTGGTAAAGAATATTTCTCAATCTTTCAAAGTTGAAGAGAAGTCAACTTTGGAATTGACCAACAAATATGGGCAAGTGATCTTACAAACCTGGGACAAAGATTCGGTGGTTGTAAATGTTAAAATCACGGCCTATGGCAAGAATGATGAGGCACTGTCTAAGAACATGGAGAGAGTGGATGTCGACTTTACCAATTTTGGAGATGTGTTGACAATTGAAACCGTATTGGATCGTAATTCTAGTGTATTCAAAGATGTCATCAATAGCTTGGGTGATTATTCCAAAACGCTAATTAGTAAAAATAAAATCAGCATCGATTATGAATTGACAATTCCGTATAAAACCTCACTTAAGTTAGATAATAAATACGGGGATGTGTATTTGGAAAGCCTGAGAGAAGAGGCCGTAATAAGTGTGGCTCATGGAGACTTTAAGGTTGAAGAATTGACAGGTACAAGCAGATTAAATTTAAGCTTTTGTAAAGCTAGAATTAAAAGATTAGACAAGGCTTTTGTAGAACTGAAGGGTGCAGAGTTTGACTTGAGAGAAGGTGGAGATATTGTACTCACTAGTAGTTCATCTACTTTTGATGTGAAGTCTGTTCAAAGTTTGAAATTGGATTCTAGAAATGATAAAATTCATTTGGAAAAAGCAACGGCGGTAAGGGGCTATTCTAGTTTTTCTAATATACTCATTGACAGTATGCTGGATCGAATAGACATGGAGTTAAACTACGGTGATTTGTTAGTGCATAGCATCAACAGTAACTTTAATCTGGTCAATTTGAAAAGTAAAACCGCCGACGTTAACATAAGTTTAGATATGGGGTCCTATTTTTCCGCCACTCTTACTGGACGAGAAGACCGTATGTTTTTGACCTCAAATTTTATGGGAATGAATAAAACACGAAGTACCGACAATGACAAGGTCATTACTCTGACTGGTGTTGTAGGTATGATAAAATCAAAACAAAGCCAAGTAACAATTACAGGAGAATCGGGTGAAGTCACTGTTTACCTCGAAGAAACCGGTGGTATTACTAATAAAAACTAATCAAGGTCTATCTCAATGAAACAAATGTGTTTAGTGAAAGTGGTGTATTTACTTGTACTACTTATATTTAGTTCGGGGTTTTCCTTAGCTCAGCAATACGACCGATCAGCGGGTATTAGATTGGGTGGAAGTTCAGGCCTAACTTTCAAAAAATTTATAGTGGATGAACAATCCATTGAAGCTATTGTTAGCAATCGTCGAAGTGGTATTCAGTTGACGGTCCTTCATGTTTTACATCAACCCATGCATGTTTCTTTTAATGAGAATTTTTATTTCTATTATGGAGTAGGTGGACATATTGGCTCTGAAGAACATAGTGGAATAGATAAAGAATTATCCAATGCCGATCCTACGGAATTTGAATACATAGAGAAAAACTATTTGACTATGGGGATTGATGGTATCATCGGTATTGAATACCGTATGCTCAGCGTCCCTATCACTCTGAGTTTGGATCTAAAACCGTACCTCAATTATATTGGTATGAGAAAGGTAAAAGCTGACTTTTGGGATGCTTCTATTGCTATCAAGTATGTATTCTAAATATCAATCTATGAATCAATTAAAATATCTTATAGTAATACTTTTCAGTCTATTGGCTTCTTTAAGTTCTGCACAGCAATTCACCGATAAGCCTAAGAATAATGAAGTTAAATCTATCATTGGAAAAGAAAAAGAAATCACAGGATTTGGAAACATAGACTTTAAAGTTGGGCAAGTGGTTGACCAGCAGGCATTAATTATTGGAGCGTATGGAGGGATACTCATCAATAAATATTTCATGTTCGGTGTGGCTGGCTATGGATTGTCTACTGATTCAAAATTTGATGGTTTTAATCCAGAATCATCTACTCCGAGAGAGTTGAATCTATATGGTGGTTATGCAGGTATGCTGATGGGGTTTAAGATAGCCTCAAGAGAGATTATTCATTTGAGTGTGCCTATGGTCATCGGTGCAGGTCAATTTGACGTTTCAGATAATAATTACTTCGATATGGCTAATGGAGATAATGATTTCGTATTAGAGTCCTCATCTTTTTTCGTATTTGAACCTTCTGCATTAATAGAACTCAATATTTCCCATCACTTTAGATTAGGTTTTGGTGCTGGCTATAGATTGGTCAAAGGCTCATCTTTAGAGAATTTAGATGATGATGATTTGTCAGGATTTTCAGGTGTCGTTTCGATTCAGCTAGGCAAGTTTTAATTAAGCTAACAACAACTGGTCATGAGAATAGCCTATGAGTTATTGATCATCGACTAAAATCAAAATATCATCAATATATTCGCGATTATTGGCTAGTCTGGGCACTTTATTTTGCCCTCCAAGTTTCCCCCTTCTTTTCATCCATTCATAAAAAGTGCCTGGTTTGGCTGAATGAAGCACTGGCATTTTAAGTGCAATATCCTTATAACGTTTGGCATCGTAGTCAGAATTTACTTCCCGGAGTTTTTCGTCTAATACACTAGCAAATCGCTCAATACTATCTGGACACTTTTGAAATTCAATGACCCACTCATGGCCACCACTTGTTTTGTCTGTAAAATGGATAGGAGCCGCTGTGAAGTTTTCTATTACAGACCCAGTCATCTGACAAGCATGAGTGATAGCAGTTTCTGCATTTTCAACAACTAACTCTTCGCCGAAAGCATTGATAAAGTGTTTGGTACGTCCGGCAATCTTTATCCTATAAGGATCGATAGAGGTGAATTTAATGGTGTCACCAATGCTATATCTCCAAAGACCTGCATTTGTTGAAATGACCATCGCATAAATTTCACCAATCTTTACTTCACTTAATCCAATAGTTTTTGGCTGTTCATTTTGAATCTCATCGTAAGGAATGAATTCATAGAAGATACCATAATCCAGCATCAGCAGCAGTTCATCAGAGTCTGAACGATCCTGAATGCCAAAAAACCCTTCTGATGCTGTATATGTTTCCACATAATTCATTTGATCGGTTGGGATCAATTCTTTGAATAAAGATCGATATGGACCAAAGGCTACAGCTCCATGAAAAAAAACTTCTAGGTTGGGCCACACATCCAAAATATTGTCGGCCCCTTTTATTTCTTTGATCCGTTTTATCAAAGGAATCGTCCAGGTGGGTACACCAGAAATATTGGTCACATTTTCGTTGGCTGTCGACTCAGCCATTTTTTCTATTTTTTCCTCCCACTTATCCATCAAAGCAACATCCAATGATGGCGTGCGGATGAATTGAGCCCAGATGGGCAAATTTTGCATAATAACCGCTGACACATCTCCATAGTGTGAGTCATGGTTGGGATCAAACTCATTGATTTGGTGGCTTCCTCCAATAGCCAAACCTTTACCAGTAAACATCTGTGTGTCAGGATTGTTATTCACATAGATAGAAATTAAATCTTTCCCTCCTTTGAAATGACAATCTTCTAGTGCTTCGGGAGAAACTGGGATAAACTTGCTTCTGGCGTTTGTCGTTCCAGACGATTTAGCAAACCATTTGATATCAGACGACCAAAGCAATTTTTGCTCACCTTTCATCCTACGTTCTATATATGGATACAAAGCCTCGTATGCCTGCACAGGTACGATATTTTTGTACTGTTCATAGGTCTTTATATTCTTGAAATCATATTTTTTGCCAAACTCAGTATCCTTGGCTGTATGTAATAGCCGCGTCAAAACTTCCTTTTGAACTTCGTGGGGATATTTCATGAAAAGCTCCATTTGGTGGATTCGCTTTCTCATGACCCAAGTGAGGATGGAATTAAAAAGAGGCACGGTAGATTATATTTTTCTTTTCAATTCAAAATGTCTTCCCAAATAGACACGACGAACTTGCTCGTCTGCGGCTAGTTCTTCGGCCGTTCCAGATTTCAGCAACTGACCTTCAAACATCAGATAGGCACGGTCAGTAATGGAAAGGGTTTCTTGAACATTGTGATCAGTTATCAATATTCCAATATTCTTATTTTTCAATTGAGCCACCACAGTTTGAATTTCTTCTACAGCGATTGGGTCAACTCCTGCAAATGGTTCATCCAGTAAGACGAAATTTGGATCAATAGCCAATGCTCTAGCAATTTCCGTCCTTCTCCTCTCTCCACCCGACAGGGCCATGCCAAAGTTGTTTCGAACATGTGTCAGACTAAATTCTTCCATCAACGCTTCTGCCTTTTCTTTCTGTTCTTTTTTGGTGAAATTCTTCATTTCTAAAACAGCGAGAATGTTCTCTTCTACAGTCAGCTTTCTGAAAACCGAAGCTTCCTGAGCCAAATAGCCAATGCCAAGTTTTGATCTTTTGTACATTGGAAGGTCAGTAATATCTTGATCATCCAAATAAATATGGCCGCTATTTGGCTTAATCAACCCAACGGTCATATAAAAGCTTGTAGTTTTTCCGGCACCATTGGGGCCAAGTAAACCAACGATTTCGCCTTGATCTACTTTTACGGAAATGCCCTTTACGACTGTTCTACTCTTATATTTCTTAACTAAATTTTCTGCCCTCAGTTGCATATGGTGTACGTACTCTTGCGTTCAGCAATTTTAATGATAATAATTCAATTTAATCTGTCTCATACTCTTATATCCTTCAGTATCAACTGCAAAGTAGTCTGCCCCATGTAGTGATTCTCTTCTATTGTATATACAATGTCGAATGGAGCATCCAGTTTGTCATGCAAATGGCCAAGCCCAAACCCAATCACATCAAAATTGTTAGTAGTGCCCGCTTGAGATATAAAAAGCTTGAGGTGCTTCTCTTTCAATATGCGTGCCTCTTTTTTCAAAAAGACATTTCGACTACAAAAAACTGGTTGCATATTTTGTGGTCCAAAGGGTCCCATCTGTTTTAAGATGCCAAACATTTTAAAATCAATGTCCTCTAAATCAATTTCCAAATCTATATCTATAATAGGCGTCTTTTGTTTCTCATCTATTAGAGAAGACACGGTTTCTTCAAAAGCATTTTTGAAGTTGTCCAATTGATCTGGCTCCATGGTTAGACCAGCCGCATATTTATGACCTCCAAATTGGGTCAAATAGTTACTACATTTTTCTAGGGCACTATATATGTCAAATCCATTGACAGATCGTGCGGACCCTGTAATCTTGCCGTTCGACTCAGTCATGATTATAGTAGGTTTATAGTGATGTTCAATGCACCGTGAGGCTACTATGCCAATGACACCTTTGTGCCAGTCCTTTTTATATAACACGGTTGTATTCTTTCCTACTTGACCATCTGATTGGATCATGTCTAAAGCTGTGGCCGTTATACTCTCGTCGTAGTTTCTCCTTTCCTGATTTTCTAGATTGAGCTTTTCAGCAAATACATAGGCGTCTTCTTTTATCTCTTGGGTTAATAAATCAAGTGCAGTTTTTGCATGACCAATTCTGCCTGCAGCATTAATTCTTGGTCCTATTCCAAACACAACATCTGAAATACTTAATGGTGTTCGCATCCCAGCCTTGTCAATCAAGGCGGCAAACCCAGGTAATGGAGACCTATTTAGTTTTTTCATTCCAAACCAAGCGAGTAATCTATTCTCCCCCGTGATAGGCACTATGTCTGATGCAATACTTACTGCGACTAAATCTAAGAGCTCCATGAGCTTATTGTCTTCAATTCCATTTTGAATGGAGAAAGCTTCTAATAGTTTATAGCCAATGCCACACCCTGATAATTCATCATATGGATAAGTACAGTCAGTCTGTTTTGGGTCTAGGATAGATACTGCGGGGGGTAGCACCTCTCCTGGTAAGTGATGATCACAAACGATTACATCAATACCATTGTCTTTAGCGATTTG
>NZ_CBDCVM010000003.1:0-310000 GCF_965223055.1 Reichenbachiella sp. | reverse complement strand
GCTCGAGTGATTCATGGCTAAGGAACTAGGCAAAATGGCCCTGTAACTTCGGGAGAAGGGGCGCCAGCTTCGGCTGGCCGCAGTGAAAAGGCCCAGGCGACTGTTTAACAAAAACACATGGCTTTGCGAAATCGAAAGATGATGTATAAGGCCTGACACCTGCCCGGTGCCGGAAGGTTAAGGGGGGGCGTTATTCCTTCGGGAAGAAGCGCTGAACTGAAGCCCCGGTAAACGGCGGCCGTAACTATAACGGTCCTAAGGTAGCGAAATTCCTTGTCGGGTAAGTTCCGACCTGCACGAATGGTGCAACGATCTGGGCACTGTCTCAGCCATGAGCTCGGTGAAATTGTAGTCGCGGTGAAGATGCCGCGTACCCGCAACGGGACGGAAAGACCCCATGAACCTTTACTATAGCTTCACATTGGTATTGGGTAAATGATGTGTAGGATAGCTGGGAGGCTTTGAAGCTGCGTCGCTAGGCGTGGTGGAGCCGTTGGTGAAATACCAGCCTTTATTTATCTGATGCCTAATCCCGCTCAGCGGGAGACATTGTGTGGTGGGTAGTTTGACTGGGGTGGTCGCCTCCAAAAGAGTAACGGAGGCTTTCAAAGGTACCCTCAGCACGTTTGGTAACCGTGCGTAGAGCGCAATAGCATAAGGGTGCTTGACTGTGAGGCCAACAAGCCGATCAGGTAGGAAACTAGGATATAGTGATCCGGTGGTTCCGTATGGAAGGGCCATCGCTCAAAGGATAAAAGGTACTCTGGGGATAACAGGCTGATCTCCCCCAAGAGCTCATATCGACGGGGAGGTTTGGCACCTCGATGTCGGCTCGTCACATCCTGGGGCTGGAGAAGGTCCCAAGGGTTGGGCTGTTCGCCCATTAAAGTGGCACGCGAGCTGGGTTCAGAACGTCGTGAGACAGTTCGGTCCCTATCTGTTGTGGGCGTAAGAAATTTGAGAGGCTCTGACTTTAGTACGAGAGGACCGAGTTGGACGAACCTCTGGTCTACCGGTTGTGGTGCCAACTGCACCGCCGGGTAGCTACGTTCGGTGAGGATAAGCGCTGAAAGCATCTAAGTGCGAAACCCTCCTCAAGATGAGATTTCTTTTAAAGGTCGTTATAGACGATGACGTTGATAGGCTACAGGTGTAAAGGCAGTAATGTCAAAGCTGAGTAGTACTAATTACCTGTAAACTTTCTATAACAGTGTTCTGCACGTTCTTTCTTTCACAATATTCATGTCAAGCAAGCGAAGCTTGCAGTACTGAGTAGTTAGTACTTAGTATTGAGACTTTAAAAAAATTAAATGAGTAGACAAAAGAGTCTAACATCTAGTTACTAAATACTAGATACTCATCAAGACTTTATGGTGATTATTGCGAGTGTGTCCACCTCTTCCCATTCCGAACAGAGCAGTTAAGCCACTCAGCGCCGATGGTACTACGGTAATACGCGGGAGAGTAGGTCGTCGCCAGTTTTTATCAAATAAACCCTGATTATTCATTTAGTCAGGGTTTTTTTATGCCCAAGAAATTGAAAGGCTACTACGGTAATACACGGCCGTATGCGCAGCAGAGAGTAGCGCCTCGACGATACAGTCGTCGCCAGGATGCGCACCCCAGTTTTATCAAAGCTCTTGCATCAATGATGTAAGCGTTTTATGGTGCAGGAAAAACAACGGGAAAGTGGTTTTATAAATTCGAAAAGACCCCAACACTGGATGCCTTGTAGTAGGAGACTAAGTAATACGCGTACTAATAGTGTCCACTCAACTCAAATTCTTCTTTCTCCGAGTCCAAAAGTTTACCTCCTTCGCATTTAAGTGTACGGTGCGGGTATTCAGTAATAAAGGTATGATTGTGTGTGGCCATAAGCACAGCCGTGCCACTTCTATTGATTTCTAAAAATAGATTGAAAATACCATCAGATACCTCTGGGTCGAGGTTGCCTGTGGGCTCGTCTGCTATAAGTATAGCTGGCTCGTTGATTAGCGCTCGGGCGATCACCACACGTTGTTGTTCGCCGCCTGACAATTGATGAGGCTGTTTGTCAGCTGCAGCACCTAGGCCTACCCGCATAAGCACTTCGGCCAATCTTGTTTTAATCTTTGATTTGTCTTTCCAGCCCGTCGCTTTCATAACAAAGACTAGATTTTCCGTTACAGTCCGGTCTGGGAATAACTGAAAATCCTGAAAAATGATACCAATTTTTCTTCGCAGGTATGGTACATCCTTTGACTTGATGTTTTTGATATTGAATCCTGCTACATCAGCTGTACCTTCTCTGAGGTCTAGGTCGGCATATAATGTTTTAAGCAAAGATGACTTACCACTACCGGTACGCCCTACCAAGAAGACGAATTCGCCTTTTTCGATTTTGAAACTGATAGAATTGAGTACGGCCTGATTTTCTTGATAGATGGTTGCTTCATTGACTTCTACCACAGGGTTCGAACTAAATTCCATCGTGTTTATATGTTTAAAGGTTGAATTTTTCCGAAAGGAAGCTGCTCAATTATCGCCTTGAGTTCTTCCTCTTTGCCCTCCAGACCATACTTGTCTAGTTTTTTTAAAGGGCGATCTGCCCGAAAATAGGCAATTAAAACGAAATCATCATCCCGTAGTTGGATGTAGTCCGGTATTTTGGCCTTTCCTTTTACTTTGATGATATGCATAGACTACGAGATGATGCTTTCAGTAGTTAGTTTCCTTTCTGGTGATCCGCTAAAAACTGAGCCAATCCGCTATCAGTCAAAGGATGTTTCAATAATCCAGTAATTACTTTTAAAGGACAAGTAGCTACGTCAGCGCCAATTTCAGCGCAATGGATCAAGTGCATGTTGTGTCTTACGGAAGCAGCTAATACCTCAGTGTCTAATTCAGGATAGTTGGCATAGATATGAACTATTTGTTCGATCAATTGCAAACCATCTGTTGATACATCGTCTAACCTTCCAATAAAAGGAGATACATAGGAAGCACCAGCTTTGGCTGCTAATAGAGCCTGTCCTGCATTAAAGATCAGGGTGCAATTCGTACGAATACCTTCACTACTTAAAGTCTTTATCGTTTTGATTCCGTCTTTGATCATCGGCACCTTTACAACAATTTTGTCATCGATTTTGGCAAGTTCGTGGGCTTCCTTTATCATGTTGTCATAGTCGGTTGCAATAACTTCGGCACTTACATTGTTGTCCACTATATCGCAGATTTTTTTGTAGTGCGCTAAGATGTTTGCTTGACCTGTGATGCCTTCTTTGGCCATCAATGAAGGATTCGTAGTCACGCCGTCCAAAACGCCTAAGTCATAAGCTTCTTGAATTTCGTCCAAGTTGGCCGTGTCGATGAAAAATTTCATATTTTCTGTTTTTTTAGTGTGAATGAAATTGCTAGTCCAACAAAATTATATAGAAAAGAATCAATGAATTAATGATTCACAGATTTAATAAAACAAGAAAGCTATCGTATGAATACGAGGCTATTTAATTAAAAGGTAAAAGATTGTTTTTGAAAAGAAAGGAAATAAAAATGGCAAACCTATATCGCACCGCTACAACTATTTACCCTTGCTGCCTTCCGGCCCTGGGGGAGTTCAATAGGAGCTGGTCGTATTGATTTGCCAATGCAAAATTAGAACGATTTTTTCCTAAAGCCAGACTTCCTTCAATTATTTTTTTAATTATTGGAAACCTATGCTTTGAGGTGTTGTCTTTTGCTTAAATATGTTTGAAATTTTTATTTAATAATGAATACGACTCACTTAACACTCGGACTACTGCTGCTTTCTGTTTCGACTTTTGGTCAGACCATTATACCTCAAAAATCAGATACAATTAATCAAAAAACTGAATTGCAATATTTTGGAGATGAGAAAAATGGTAGTGATACTGTCGGTGTAAATGATGAATTGGAAGAACCTATAAAAGTTGATACGGTAACGACGCAACCTGTGATTATTAAATATTATCAAGCAACGGAACCTTATCAACCAAAAGAAGAAAAACCAACAAAAAACAAGCATCAAATTAAAACCCTTACAGGTAAGATGAATCATAGTGGCGGATATGGGGCCGTAAGTTTTAAAACATTTGACTTCAAAAGCAAAACACTTGTAATGGCGGGTATTAGAGGTGCGTGGATCGTAAATAGAACATTAGCCATAGGAATTGACGCCTATGGGATAATTCCTACCACCAAATATCAAGATATTGACCCAGATGATGGATCAAAAGAAGTGCGTTTGCAAGGAGGATATGGAGGTTTAATGCTCGAGCCCATTTTCTTTTCCAATGAAGTGGTGCACATTACGTTTCCTGTATCGGGTGGTGCAGGTTGGTTAGGGTATGAAGATCCAGATCAAGAAGACTTCTGGAACAACAAAGATAATCTTGTCGATGAAGATGTGTTTTGGTATATCGAACCTGGTGCTAACTTGGAAGTCAACATTGCTAGAAACTTTAGAGTTGACTTAGGAGTCTCAAAAAGATTCACTCAAGATTTGCAATTAGTTAATACGAAGTCAAGTGAATTTGATGAAATCAATTACTACTTGACGCTTAAAATTGGTGGATTTTAATATAAGTGTTATTTAAGCTGAGTTTCAATATTTAATACCGACAATGTTTCATCCACATGGCGCCTTCCATTGAGCTGAGATTTAATGGTGTGCATGAGCTTTCCTTCCTTATCAAAAATAAAAGTTATTCGATCCTGAAGTAATCCAAATAGTTTTCTTCCAACACCAAATGACTTTTCTGCTTCTGAATTGACATCACTTAGCAATCTATATTCGAGATGAAACCGAGTGGCAAATTTTTTGTGTGAAGAGACACTGTCTTTGCTGATCCCAAAAACTTTAACTCCTGCACTCTTTAATTCGCCATAGTGCGCTTCAAATTCGCAAGCCTCAATGTTGCATACCGGTGTATTGTCTTTAGGGTAAAAAAATACTACCACGGGTTGGCCCACAAAATCTCTAAGTTTTATCCAAGCCCCGTCTTGGTCCGCCAGTGTTACATCTGGCAAATCATCTCCTATATTAAGTCCCATTGTTAAGTATTTATTAAAACCAAAATCTAATAAAAATTAATTAGAATTCATCACCAAAGTGGGCTAGGATAATTTCCTTCAGCTACATAACCTTGAATGGCCTCAGCTGCATATTTAGCATCTTCCTTGTAAGTTACCCCAAACCATTTGGCTCCGGAATGCAAAACCGAAACTTTAATCATTCCTTTTTTTATCATCTGATCAATGACAGTAGGGATTTGGTATTCATCTTTAGTTAGGTCTTTAGTAGTACTCAGGAAGTCCTTGAATTGATGCTTTAATTCATCAAATAGAATATTTTGAAAGCCCCAGAAATTCATGGATGCAAGTCCCTCAGTTATCTCAATACCTCCCTCTGATATAATCTTTCCATCTTTGGCTTCAATTTCATGTGTCTCTTTAATAGAACTCAGGAAACCACTATTATCACTAATAGATATGCCTCTGGACACTGTGCCGTTTGCGGATAGCGTATTTTCTAAATCATAACCAACCATACTGAAATTAGCTGGTGCGGTATGCGACTGAAGATAATTAGCCATGGTTTGGAAGGCATCCTTCCCATAGTAATCGTCGGCATTGATCATAGCAAAGCTACCTTCGATTAATTTGCAGGCACTCATGATGGCATGAGCCGTTCCCCAAGGTTTCAATCTTTTTGATTGAATTTCCGGGTGAATCATATCAGTGTATAAATCCTGATAGGCGTAAGATATTTTTTCTTTAGCACCTGTCATTTTATCAACAAGATCAAAAGTATCTTGTTCTACATCTTTGTTTATGACTAGGACTACATTTCCGAATCCATTGTTCAACGCATCATAGATGCTGTATTCCATAATGGTTTCTCCATGAGGGCCCATTGGAGCCACTTGTTTGGCTCCGCCAAATCTACTACCTCGACCGGCAGCAAGAATGAGTAAAGTGGGTTTCATTAATTTAAATTAGTGTATTGGATTAGCTAATAATTTGCAATTTAATATTACTCTGGAAATAGAGAAGCATCAATGTTAGGAATAACCTTCAGTGCATTTTTATAATAGAGTTTTTTCAACACTTCGTCATCCAAATCCAATCCGTACATTTTCCAAAAGGCATGGTATTTCTTATAATAAGGAAAATACTCATCGGCAGTTTCCAAGACTCGAAAGTAGGTGTAATATTGTTCTTTGTTATAGGAATCTTTCCCAAACATCACTCTGTCCTGGTATTTGGTTAAGAATGCCTTAGCAGCTCTGGGTTGGCGGCCCAGTTCGGCGATCACAGCGCCAATTTCAGAGTACATATTGGGGTATTTATCCATTAATTCGCCGAGTGTTTCGAGATCATTGGCAAACCACCCAAGGTGAGCATTAATAAATTTAGTATTTGGATGTTTTTCAAATACTCGATGTTGTTCTGCAATGATTTTTTCCCAGGACGCGGGGTTATTGGCATCTCTTTTTCGATTGGGCTTCACTTTTAGCTCTAGCCATCGTTCATTATTTTCGTCGTGCTCATCCCAAAAAGGTTTGGGGTCTGCAGAGTGAATAAGTACAGGAACTCCTAGTTCACCGCATTTGGCCCAAATAGGATCTAATCTAGTGTCGTCCACTGTAATTCGGTTTCCATTCTTGTCTCTATGTCTCAATCCTAAACTTTTATAGATTTTCAACCCATTTGCTCCTGCTTTGATGTCTGATTCGAGTTGTTTAACTGTGTTTTTAGTCCAATTTGGATCATCTATATTATCAAAAGAAATGTTTGTGAAAATGATATAACGATTAGGAGCATTCTCTTTTACATTTCTCATTACTCCGTCGAAATGCTCGTCGCTTCCTCTGCCTCTGCCACTCAGGTTGACCATTACTGCCATATTTAGGTCGTCCATATCTTGAAGTAATGGAGCAAGATCCTGAGTATTCATTCTGAATTGATGATTGTGTACATCAATAAAAGGATATTTCGCTTTAGTAATCACGTGTACTGGTACCACAAGAGTGGAAGGCGGGTCGTAAGCCTCAAAGTCCATTGATTGGGCAATAGCCGAAATTTTGTATAGACAAAGCAGTGTAACTAGTAATATTGTTGATTTCATAAAATTTTGTTTGGGGTTTGATGGTTTTGTAAACCAAAAAACGCTTGGAGAGTTGCGCAATAATAGAGTTAATTTTCGTTATTTTGTAAAATTACAATGTACCTATGCGAATTCTTACTTTATCCTTTCTAGGATTATTCTTTTTACTGGTTTCCAATGATACTGCGGCCCAATCTTCTAGAGAATCAGAGGTTAAAGCTGCTTCGTCGACTTCTTCCCAAATTTTCTCTACTAAAAAGAAAGGATCGAAAAAGGCGTATAATCAGCAATATGATCAAAGTATCAAAGATTATGAGAAACTAATGAAAGCGAACAAAAAAAAGTATCGCAAAATGGCTAAGGGAATGGAGAAGCCTCAATACTCTGATCCTACTTATTTTGGCCATAAAAAAAAGCCAAAAAAACGGCCTAAGGGTAAGCGAAAGTTTTGTGATGAATGTGGAATCGTCCACTAGCTTGGCTATATTTCTTCTGTGAATGCAGAACCAAATAACTTTATAGAACATACCAATCTTAAAACTGATCTTAGTGATCGAGATATAGATCAACTCATAAAAGAGGCCAAGAGATTCAAGTTTAGAGGCATTTGCATCCCCCCTTTCTGGGTAAAAAAGGCCAGTAGAGAATTGATGAATACAGATATTCAATTGGTTACCGTAGTGGGTTTCCCATTAGGATATCAGCGCACGGAATCTAAAATCAAAGAAATTGAACTAGCCATTCAAGATGGAGCTGATGAATTGGATTTGGTGATGAATATCTCGGCTTTCAAATCCGGGATGAATTGGCCGAAAATTGAAATGGCAAAGGCGGCCAAACTGGCACACGAAAACAATAAGCTACTTAAAGTTATAGTGGAAACTGCTCTACTATCCACTGAAGAATTGGCTAATGTTTGTAAAATAGTCTCAGATGCTGGTGTCGATTTTATAAAAACATCCACCGGTTTATCTTCTAGAGGAGCTAGTATGCAAGACATTATCACGATGAAAGAGAATGTTTCAAATCAAGTGGGTATAAAAGCTTCAGGTGGAATAAAAACATTAGCCGAACTAAAGAGTCTCGTAAAAGCGGGGGCTGATCGAATTGGCACCTCATCTGGAGTATCCATCATGAAAGAGTTCCAAAATGAGTAATATGATTGGTTGTTCAATATTAGTGTCTGGCAAAGTACAAGGTGTTTTTTATCGAGCTTCTACGGCTGAAGAAGCAAAGAGATTAGGTGTCACTGGTTGGGTGAAAAATTTGCCTTCAGGGGAGGTGCTAATAGAAGCTTTTGGCATACAAGAACAAGTAGAAGCACTTGCTGCTTGGTGTAAACAAGGACCTCCATTGTCTGAAGTGAACAAAGTGACAGTTCAGGAAATTTCGTTTAGAGAAGAGTCTTCTTTCCGAGTAGTTTACCTTTAACTTAAGAAGCTTTCTTGAGCATTCTTTCTTTTAGCACCACTCTTTTTACGCCATTTCTTTTCAGGATTTTTATCTCAAAGTAGTCATTAATGAATCCTTTTACAGCGTTTCTCACAAAGGTGAGGTTTTTCTTATTCTCATTGAAAACTGTGAGTTGTAATATGCCTTTGATGACACTAGGGTTTTCGGTTAGATCGTTAACCCATCGTTTGAATGTCTCACCCCATTCTTCCTTATACTTTTCTTCATGAGACTTGCCATCCCAGATAATTTCAAGCTGATTGTCGCCATATTTGTATCTATACGCTACACAAAGGTTTTCATAAATACCCTCTAACTCTTCAATGTTATCAAATTGATAATCTAAGATTTGCTGAAAAGTGTCATCGACGAGTCCCAAGGGATTAAAATGGATACTGTATTTGTGAATAGTCATTTCCACCAAACGACGAGCAAGATCAGAGAATATTTGATCTTGTGCTGTTTTGAGAAGAATGTTTTTATCCTTTTCAAAATTTTGTAAAAATGTAACCTGGTTGATATCCTGATTCAAAATGTATGCTTTATTAACAAGTTATGCACAAAAGTAGATAGGAAACGCCGTATTTGAAAGGTAATGATTTGATAATAAAATATGATTTACTCAGATGTTCCAGATTTGGTAAACTTGCAATAAAAAAGAGGTGTGAACGAAGGATATTTAAATTATTCTAGCGGAAAGTCACATTGCTTAACTAAATAAACTATTTTTATTAGAGTAACTCAATACTCAAGAAACCCATTATTAACTAATTCTATTCTCAATTATGAAGCAGAAAAATTTTCTTTCCAGCATAATTCTGACTTTTAGCTTGTTGCTAAGTTGTCAAGTGCTATTGGCTCAAGGTGTAACTACTTCCGGTATGAACGGTAAGGTGGTTGACGATAAGGGAGCTGAACTTCCAGGAGCTACAGTTATTGCAATTCATGCACCTACAAGTTCTAAATATGGTGCCGTAACGGATGCCAATGGTTTTTATAGAATTCCAAATATGAAGGCTGGTGGGCCATACAACCTGACCGTTTCATTTATTGGATTTGAAAACTATTCAAAAGAAGGTGTTTATTTAACACTAGGCCAAACCTTTAAAATGGATGCTACTCTATCTTCTGGCGCGACTGAGCTACAAGAAGTAGTTGTCACAGCATCTGAAGGTGAAATATTTGATGGAAATAGAACAGGTGCTGAAACTACAGTCTCTACCAGGGAGCTAATGTCTATGCCAAATGCCTCGAGGTCATTGAATGATTTTACTAGACTGACACCGCAAGCTTCATTTACAGGAAATGGAGGTATTTCTATTGCGGGAACTAACAATAGGTACAATTCTATCTTTATAGATGGAGCGATGAGCAATGATGTTTTTGGATTAGCAGGCAATGGACAAAATGGAGGTCAATTAAATGGCTTATCTCTTATTAGTGTAGATGCTATGGAGCAAATACAAGTAGCTGTCTCTCCTTACGATGTAACTCAAAGTGGATTTACAGGGGGTAGTATTAGTGCTGTAACCAGAAGTGGAACCAATGAATTCGAAGGATCTGCTTACTACTTTTTGCGGAATCAGAGTCTTGCAGGTAAGACGCCAGGGTTTTTAGAAGTAGATGGTGAGGACAGAAAGAGGTTAGATGACTTTACTGCGAAGACATATGGTGCCAGATTAGGAGGCCCTATAATTAAGGATAAATTATTCTTTTTCGTGAATGCAGAAATGCAAAAAGATGAAACGCCGCAGCCATTTAATTTTTCAAATTATACGGGAAGTGTAACTCAAGGTGAATTGGATGCTTTCATTTCTCAATTGAATGCTTATGGATACGATCCGGGAAGTTATGAGAATGTGGTTCAAAAACTAGAAGCGGAAAAATTCTTGGTGAAGCTTGATTGGAATATCAATGACAAGCACAAACTTACATTGAGACATAGTTATAATAATGGTGAGAGTTTCTCTCCAAGCAATTCGAACTCTTCAAGAATTAGATTTGCTAATAGCGGTGTGTTCTTTCCATCAAAAACTAATTCTTCTGCTCTGGAACTGAATAGTAGCTTTGGAGACAAATCCAATAAATTGGTAATAGGTAGAACGAGCGTTAGGGACAACAGAGACCCTCTAGGTGCTAGATTTCCATACGTAGATATTAGTTCTGGTGATGTAGAAGCAGGAAGTGAGCAGTTTTCAACTGCAAACCTATTGGAACAGGATATTTGGACCTTGACAGACAATTTTAATATTTATAAAGGGAAGCATACAATTACTATCGGAACACATAATGAATTCTATGACATTAATAATGTATTTATTAGACAGAATTTTGGAGCCTATAGATTTGATGATATCGCTGGTTTCTTAGCGAATAGTCCAACTCAGTATGATAGAAGTTATTCATTGGTTGATGATGTGACAGGAGATGGAACGTCTGCTGCTGCTGCATTCAAAGCGATGCAAATTGGCTTCTACGTTCAAGACGAAATCCAGGTTAATGATCAATTACGTTTGACAGGAGGGATCAGAGTGGATATTCCATTTTTCTTAGATGACCCTGCAAAAACTGTTGATTGGGAGAATACAAAGGCAGCCATCGAAAATTTTGGCAATGACTTGAAAGGTGCGGAATCTGGAAAAGCACCTGGCGCTCAATTGTTAGTCGCACCAAGAATTGGATTCAATTATGATGTGAAAGGTGATCAAACTACCCAAGTGAGAGGTGGAATTGGAGTATTCACGAGTAGAATTCCATTTGTATGGCCAGGAGGTATGTACAATAATAATGGAGTTTCTGTTGGAGGAACTCGTCAATTCCCTCCAGCACTTACTGGCTTTAATCCTGATCCCGATAATCAACCAACGCTTGGAGATTTTGGAGGAACAGATGCAACTCCACAAGGACAGTTGGATTTGTTTGCAAATGATTTTAAATACCCACAGGTGTTTAGAACAAGTATAGCTGTTGACCAGAAGTTGCCTTGGGGTATGATCGGAACTGTTGAGGTGATCTATACTAAAACACTAAACAATATTTTCTATCAAAATGTTAACCTCAAACCTTCTGTAGAAAGCTTTGGAGGGGCAGATAAACGACCAATCTTTGATAGAGGGGACGAAATTGATGCTCGTTACACTAGAATTATAGTTGGTTCTAATACAAGTGAGGGAAGTACTGCGAATATCACGCTTTCATTAACAAAGCCTTGGGAAAATGGATTGACGGCGGGTCTTTCTTATAACTACGGTACTGCTCAAGCTATATTCGAAGGTACATCTTCTCAAAACTCATCACAATGGAGAGGAGTTTATTCTCTAGAAGGAAGAAACAATGCGACCGTAGGTAGATCTGATTTTGATGCTGGACATAGAATTAATTTGAACATGTCTTATAGAAAAGAATATGCAGGCTTTATGGCTTCCACAGTTTCTTTATTCTATAATGGGCAGTCAGGAAGAGTATTCTCTTATACTTATGATAGTGATATTTCTAATGAAGATTCAAGAGAAAGGGCGCTGATTTTTGTTCCAGCCAATGAAAGTCAAATTGTCTTAGTTGACAACGGTAACATGACTGCAGCTGAGCAATGGACAGCCTTGGATGCATACATTTCAAATGATGACTATTTGAAAAATAGAAGAGGTAGGTATGCAGAGAAAAATGAAGTAAGAACTCCATTTGAGAGCATTGTAGATTTGAAATTTATGCAAGATTTCTATTTGGAAATGGCTAATGGAAAAAGAAATACTCTTCAGATTACTTTTGATATATTCAATTTTAGCAACTTCCTTAATAAGGATTGGGGTAGGAGATATAATGCACCTAATGGTAGTGGCACTTCTTTAGAATTGCTAAACTATGAAGGCAATATCACTCAAGGGGGACAGACTATTCCTACCTTCTCATTTGACGGTGCGTCTAAAAAAGAAGACATGTTAACTAAGGATGATTCGGGTCTTGTAAGTTCAAGATGGCAAATGCAACTTGGTGTGAGGTACATCTTTGGTAACTAAGTGATTAAAGAATTAAAAAACAACAGATTAAACCTTCCTGAGCAATCGGGAAGGTTTTTTTATGCCCATTTATAAAGTTTCATTTTATTAATTGAGGTTTTCGGATTAATATAGCTGTCGAGCTTAAAACATTCAACCCTATGAAACTACGTTTACCATTACCAATTCTATTTACTGTCTTATTTGTCTGGAGCGCTTGCGAGCCCCAAAAAGAACCGTCCAAAGGCTTTGAACTGGAAGAGAAGACTGTTGCCGAGCTTCAAGCACTGATGGAGTCCGGCACACGCACCGCTGTATCTATATGTCAACTTTACATAGATCGAATTAAAAATATTGATCAAGGAGAGAATGGTCTTCATTCTGTGATAGAATTAAATCCTGATGCCTTGACTATTGCGGCTGCTTTAGATAAAGAAAGAGCGGATGGAAAAGTAAGGGGGCCATTACATGGGATCCCTATTATGATAAAAGATAACATCAATACAGGTGATCAAATGGAAACCACAGCTGGGTCCTTAGCACTAGTAGGAAGCGCCGTAGAAAATGATGCTTTCATAGTTTCTAAGTTAAGAGAATCAGGAGCCATCCTTTTAGGGAAAACTAACCTGAGTGAATGGGCCAACTTTCGCTCGGAACGATCCTCCAGTGGCTGGAGTGGGAGAGGCAGACAAACTCGCAATCCTTATGCCTTGGATAGAAGTCCTTGTGGGTCTAGTTCTGGTTCTGGAGTAGCAGTTTCGGCCAATCTATGTGCCCTTACCATTGGTACAGAAACCAATGGCTCTATAGTTTGCCCTTCCTCACTAAATGGTGTTGTAGGAATAAAACCAACCGTAGGCCTTTGGAGTCGAACGGGAATCATTCCAATTTCGAAAACTCAGGATACGGCTGGTCCAATGGCTCGTTCGCTCACCGATGCAGCAACACTTCTGGGAGCCTTAATAGGGACGGACCCTGAAGATGAGATGACTCTGGACAGTACAGCTGTCGTTTATCAGGACTATACTCAGTTTTTGGATGCTGACGGACTAAAAGGAAAGCGAATTGGAATTTTTAGAGGGCCTATGGGTCTTCATGAAGGAGTAGATGAGGTAATGGAAGAGTCGTTCACTTTGATGAAGGAAGCTGGAGCCATTCTGGTGGATTCTGTTGAGTTGGGAGAAATGCACTATTTGGGTAATTCAGAATACGAACTATTGCTTTATGAATTTAAAGATGGTTTAAATGCATATTTGAATGGATTGAAGAGTGATTTTCCATATAAAAGCATTGAAGACTTAATTCAATTCAATAAGGAGAATAGAGAAAAGGAGATGCCATATTTTCAACAAGAAATATTTGAATTGGCACAAACTAAAGGGAACCTGTCTGATGAAGAATATCAAAAGGCACTGGCACTTTGCCTCAAAATATCAAGAAAAGACGGGATAGATCTGGCATTAGAAAAATACAATCTTGATGCGATTGTAGCACCAACAGGAGACCCTGCCTGGGTGATAGATCAAGTGAATGGAGATAACTATAGGATATCTAGTTCGTCTATGCCCGCTATGGCTGGGTACCCAAATATTACGGTGCCAGCTGGAAATGTACATGGGTTGCCTATCGGAATATCTTTTTTCTCTACCGCATATACGGAGCCGGAGTTGATTGCTATTGCTTACGCATTCGAACAAAAGTCTAAAGCGAGATTGGTTCCTAAATTGTTACCCTCGTTGGACTTGCCTTAGTTTGAACCAACCTTTTTAGGCAAAAAGTCTTTGGTAATGAGTGCTTTTTCTTTTTGCTTGGCGAACACCCCTTTGTTGCACGATTCTGATTGTTCTTTAGGTATGGAAAATGATTCCCTATGGTAGTCTTGGATCATCTTGCCTGTACTAATTATTTGTTTTATACATGAAAGGAGCAATGTGAAAGCTGCCAATAGATCGCTGCGACATGGTTTTTCAACCGAGTTGACTATTGTACAATAATTCCTATAGAATACATGATTGGAAAGTATTGCTCATTATCAATGTAATCAGCTAATTCTTTGAATAATCTTAAGAAAAAAGAAAAGGCCTAGGAAAAACCATTAAAAAATTGATCTTAAAAATTAAGTAAAATCACCAATTGTAGGGTGCAGTATGTTTGGGTAATTTTGACTTTCAATTTGAATGTATAACGCATTATTTAGGAAAGTATCTTTTGATGTAAGCAATAGACCTCTTATTTTTAATAGTGTAACTAGGACGACAGCAAATGGCTAAGCGGATACCAAACAACTTGAATGCAAACACAGAGCAACCAAAATGAGTAATCAAATGATTGAAAAATTTACAGATCAGGAAATGGCTGTGGCTGTCGAAATGATCAACAGGGGACTTGATCGAGCGGCTGTTTCGCTAAAAATGATCCTTAATAGTCAAATTGAGGTGACGAATGTGGACTTTGATATCACCGTCTTGGATAATGAACCACAATATTCGAGCAAGAAAGATGATCGAATTCATATTCTGAGAACTGAATTGGCTGGTGAACTAAAAGGTATTTGTCATTTGATATTCACAAGTGAAGAAGTAGATAAGATTCATAAAAAATGTTTGCCAGAAAGTGTTATTAATAGTGACACCGAAGATGCTCAAGTCATGAGACTCGAGTTGCTAAAAGAGATAGATAATATTATGGCTGCTTCAGTTATTACTGAATTTGCCAACAGTTTGGATGTAGGAATTTATGGAAATGTCCCATCTTTGCACGTTATGGAAGCTGGTGAAGTAAATAAGTATATCCATGCAGAATCTGTGACTTTGAGTCCACTGATTCAATTTAGCTCTGTTTTCCATACAGATGATATAGACATTAAGTCTGATTTCATTTGGTTGTTGGAAGAGGAGTTTATTCAAAAAATAAAGAACTTAGCGTTAAGTAAATAATTATATAAATACCACGATAATGGGCAAAAAAGTATTAGTCGTAGATGATTCAGCTTATATGCGTACCTTGATCAAGGATACGCTAACAGAAGCAGGCTATGAGATAGTAGGTGAAGCACCAAATGGCGAAACAGCTATAGACCTTGCGTTAGAATTGAATCCTGATTTGATCACTTTGGACAATATATTGCCAGATATGATCGGGACCGATATTCTTAAAGTATTCAAAAGTCAGAGTTTGGATGCCAAGGTAGTAATGGTAAGTGCTGTAGGCCAACAATCCGTCATTAATGAAGGAATTGAATTAGGAGCGGCAGATTATATTGTGAAGCCTTTTACCGGTGATGACCTTATTGATGTTGTCAATCGAGTAGTAGGCTGATAATAAATAAAGAGACAATGAAAGCCATCCCGATAGTAATTGGGATGGCTTTTTTTATGCCAAATTATAGAGGTATTATGCATGCATAAGAAATTCTCCTAAATGTCTATTTCAGTTTTTTTACTATTGTTTGTAGTGTAAAAATCGGCTTTCATTGCATTCTGAAAGGTAGAGAGATGTGGAGCATGGAGAATGAAATTTTAATAGGTAGTAATAGCGATCTGATAGTGCGTAGGTTGGAGCAAGAACTTGCTGAGTTACGCAGTAATTTGCAGGTGCGAGTAGTTGATGATTTGTCATCTGTTCATTCGCTAATGGACCGTCAATTAGTGATAATTGATTTATCGGTGTACTCACCCGGGATCATTGATAGAATCGAAAAATTCAAGACTAGATTCCCCAAAATTGAATTAGTCGCCGTAACCTATTCAAACGATGAATTCATAGATCAAATGCTGATTAAAAGAGGAATTGATCAGGTTTGTAGTAGAGAGGATCTTTCTGACATTGTAGCCCGTCATTTAGCCCCCAACCTACAAACGACAGGATAGGAAAAATTGATTATAAGGACCACAAATAAGTGGCGAACTTGGTGATGTCGGACTCATTCTTAAATTTGAGTTTTTCTTCTTTGACATACTTTTTAAGATTGTTTGCCAATTCGTCAAATTTTGAAATTGTCTTTGGTTTGAAGTTTTCCAATACGAAAAGTTCCTGATTTCTAGTTAGAAGTATTTCTTCGTTTACAAAGTATTCAGGTTCTTCTTCAAGAGGTTTATATACTTCAGTTGTAGTAACGCTTGAGTTGGGCATTACTTTTTTTTGCTCAAAAGTATGATATTTAACTAGGTAGTCCTTGTTGTTATGGGTCAACACCGAATAGAAGCCTCGCCTGCCATAGCTGCGTCCAAGTTCCATAACATTGATTAATTCCTTGAATTGCGGATTTTCAAATTCAATTCGTCTCACCATATTCGGTGCTCCCACAAGTACGTAATCTTCTCGACGAACCAAAAGAACCTTCTCTTTAAAGTCATATTTAACAACGACGTTTTCTGCTATGGTCTGGTTGCTTAGTGTTATACTAGCGTTAGCAAATTCAGAAGGTGTGCATTGTTCATGACGCTGTTTGGCTTCCTCGAATGAAATTTTTTTCTGTTCTGATTGGTTGCTGGCACCATAGCTCAGTACTTTGATCCAGTCATTAGAGGAGCCTTCTTGAGCAAATGTTGAATAGCTCAGGCAAATTAAGAGAAATAAATAGGCAGTTTTCATAGCTCCTCTATTGAATTGTTAATTAGATAATTTAATTAAAAACAATCCAATAGAAGAATCACACTATATTTTCTACTTATTCTGCTTGGACCAATTGTCGCGAAGAGTGACCGTTCTATTGATTATAGGTTTACCAGACTTAGAATCTTTATCTATTATAAAGTACCCCATTCTTTCGAATTGAAATTGGGTACTCGGTGACATTTCACCAACAGATGGCTCCACTTTGGCATTCGCTTTAATAGTCAATGAATCTGGGTTTAAATGATTTTTGAAATCATCATCAATATCATTCAAATTTTCCGTGGCAAATAGCCTGTCATATAGCCTAACCTCAGCATCGACTGCTTGCGGTGCAGATACCCAACCTAAAGTTCCTTTGACTTTCTTGCCCGTAGTATCATGTCCACTCTTGGTCTCTGGATCGTATTCAGCATACACTTCTTCGATTTCTCCAGCATCGTTTTTCTTAAAGCCTGTACACTTTACGATGTAAGCATATTTCAAGCGAACTTCTCGGTCCGGCCCCAACCTAAAAAATTTCTTCGGAGGCTCCTCCATAAAGTCACCACGCTCGATATAGAGTTCCCTGCCAAATGGAATTTCTCGTTTCCCAGCAGATTCGTCTTCAGGATTGTTCACGGCAGGCAACAATTCTGTTTCGTTTTCTGGGTAGTTAGTGATGATTAATTTGATTGGGTCTAGCACACCCAATACGCGATTTGCTTTTTTATTCAAATCTTCACGGACGCTATGCTCAAGCAAAGCCACATCACTTACTCCGTCTCTTTTGGCTACGCCAATTTTCGCAGCAAAGTTTCTAATTGACTCTGGTGTATATCCTCTTCTTCGAATGGCTGCCAAAGTAGGCATTCGAGGGTCGTCCCAACCTTCTACATGACCATTTTCTACGAGTTCTTTCAGTTTTCTTTTGCTTACTACCGTATAGCTCAAGTTTAGCCTTGCAAACTCCGTTTGTTTAGAAGGATAAAGATCTAATTCTTTGATAAACCAATCGTAAAGAGGTCTGTGAGAAGCAAACTCTAATGTACAAAGGGAGTGAGTGATCTTTTCAAAAGCATCGGACTGCCCATGAGCAAAGTCATAAGTAGGATAGATACACCACTTGCCTCCTGTTCTGTGGTGATTTGCTTTTTTTACACGGTAAATCACAGGATCTCTCATTTGCATGATAGAAGATGCCATGTCGATCTTTGCTCGCAACACCCGCATACCCTCTTCAACCTCGCCATTTTTCATGGCTTCGAATAAGGCTAAGTTTTCTTCAACTGGTCTTTCCCTATATTCACTAAGTATACCTGGTTTGTTAGGAGTGCCACGTTCTTCGCTGATTTTCTCAGCAGAATTGTCATCTATGTAGGCTTTTCCATTTTTAATCAGTTGGATAGCAAATTCATAGAGTTGATCAAAATAATCTGAGGCATAAAATTCGTTGTCCCAGTCGAAACCAAGCCATTTGATATCCTCTTTGATGGAGTTGATGTATTCAATATCCTCTTTTTCAGGATTGGTATCATCAAATCTCAAATTGCATTTTCCATTGTATTTCTGTGCAAGTCCGAAATTTAGACAAATGGATTTGGCATGGCCAATATGCAAATAGCCATTTGGGTGAGGAGGGAATCGCGTCAATACTCTTCCGTCGTGTTTTCCTTCTGCCAGGTCCTTTTCTATCATTTGCTCAATGAAGTTGAGCGTAGGGGCCTTAATTTCTTTCTCGCTACTCATATTATTAAAAATTGGAATGCAATTTTAGTGAATTATTAACTGTCGGGAATTGCGTTTTGTCAGAATAGTTTCTCCTTTTTACCCAATTGATCTTAGGAGATCAAACTTCTTTCATCTGTTGAATGGTGGCAATAGGGTCTTCTGTGTTGAATATACCCGAGCCTGATACGACTACCTCAGTACCTGCATCAATGACTGTCTTTAAGTTATCCAACTTTACTCCTCCATCGATTTCGATAAATATATGTTCAAGGTTTCTTTCTTTAAGAGTAGCCTTCAGTTTGGCAATCTTATCAATGCAAGAAGGGATTAGTTTCTGTCCACCAAATCCAGGATTAACCGACATGATCAATACAAAGTCTACTTCTGGGAGTATTTCGTCAATGCTACTCAATGGTGTATGAGGATTTAACACTACACCGGCCTTTTTGCCTAACTCTTTAATCAACTGAATGGTTCTATGCAAATGTGGACAAGTTTCTACATGCACACTGATCCAATCTGCTCCAGCTTTTGCAAAATCTGGAATGTATTGGTCAGGATTCTCAATCATCAAATGTACGTCGATGGGTAGTTTGGTACATTTTCTAATGTCTTTCAAAACCAAAGGGCCAATGGTAAGGTTGGGTACAAAGTGACCATCCATTACATCATAATGAATCACTTCCGCACCACCTTTTTCTACCATTTCGATATCGGCGCCGAGGCGAGAAAAATCTGCTGAAAGTAAGGATGGGGCTATTTTGATTGAATTGGGCATGGGGCTTTTTTTGATGCAAATATAGCTTCTCAAATATGCATAAATTGTTCTGCAGGTATGAAACTTTTTGAAAAACTAAGACTTAATCGTCCTATTCAATACCTATACCTCGATACATAATAAAGATTCTAATAATACTTTGTATACCGTTGGTGGGTTAACTCTAGTTCCTCATTACCAGAAAACTGGTCAATGAATTCGTCATACGAAATGTCTTTATAATCGTAGAGGCTTATAATTTCAAGTATATCTACATTAAAATTGTTCTCTGGATAAATCTCTTTTACAAGGTCAACCAATTCTGAAGTGGCCAAGTTTTCATCATTTGGGCCTATGATTTTAACTAAATTCAAATGATCAGCATCTCCCATTTGAGTGATTACTACATCGACTTCTGGATTTGAACTAGAACTATGAAAGTGGGACGCACTTTGTGGTAAGCTAATTTCTCCAATATCTAACGATTGGATAGAACTAGGTATTTCTCCGTAAATGTTGTAATTATAATGCTCTTTTGGATCTTCGGAAGGGAATGTAAATTTGGTTAGATAGTAGTCAAAATCTTTAGGGTAGAAAAGCCCATCATTGTAAAAGATAGGATCCAATGCTGCGTTATGCATTATTTTACTATTTGCATAAGGAACTTTAACCGCACTCAAGTACCAAGTCTGTGGAGATGTGATTTTTTGAAAAGCCATCTCTTCCAAATCTTCTAAAGTAATTCTTAGCTGTTGAGTAGAGATGTTTTCAAATATATTGAAGTACATTTTTTTACCGTCATAGTGAATGAAGCTGAGGGAACTTTCTGAGCTAAGTTCTACGGGATCATTTGCAGAGTATTCAACATCGTAAGATTTGATTGGAACTCCATTGCCATGGACCACGAATGGTGTGAGAATATCATCAACATCTAGATTTATAGATGAAGAAGCAGCAGTTTCCGGCAAGATAGTATTCAACGTATCACCAGTTTTTATATGAAAATATGATCGAATGTCGATGAAATTATCAAAACGATAAACAACTGAAGCTGTGATCTTTTCAGGGAATCTATTTGAGTAAAAGTTGGTAACTTCTTTTGTGATACGAGCAGAATCCAAAAGCCGGCCATCTACATCAGTAATTAACATAAGTGGCTCATAAAAAGTATAGCCTTCAAATGTCAAAATAAGATGTTCTTCATATTCATTATCGAAGATGCTACAGGATGAGAAAACAATCAAGCTTGTAAGAGATATGAAAAATATACTTTTCATGGTTGAAATTGGTTTAAAATACCCGCAATTATAATCAATAATAAAGAAGTATTTGTAGGAATGAAATTGCTCACGATTGAACGAATTTGAATGGTTATTAGACTGTGGATTTTTTAGTATTGTTTTTGTAAAACCAAAATACAAGACATGAAAACGAATAACATTTTTTTATCAGTCCTTGGCTTAATATTGTGCACAACTCTTCAAGCCCAAGAAATCAGATCATTGGACGAAAGTCCATTAGATCTTGCCGTATTTCGACCTGATGGGCAAAGTACCATCCCAGCTGCCAGAATTATTTATAGCAGACCTTCAAAAAAGGGAAGAACTATGATTGGTGGGAAGGTGCCTTATGGAAAGGTGTGGCGTCTGGGAGCTAATCAAAGTACGGAAATCAATCTATACCGAGATATGACTTTTGGAGGGAAGAAACTTAAAAAAGGAAATTATACCATGTATGCCATTCCATCAGCTGATTCTTGGACTGTAATTTTCAATTCTAACCTCTATACCTGGGGTGCCTATGATTATGACGCTTCCAAGAATGTATTGAGCATTGAAGTACCTGTGAAATCGGCTAATGAAAGCAGAGAGGCATTTGGAATGGCCTTTGCCGGAAACGATGGCAAGGGAAGTTTGTTGATGGCATGGGAAAACGTAGAGATAATTATTCCTTTGACTTATTAGAGAAAATGTTTTTTTGAGTTAGGAAGGCGGTATGGTTATGGCCGCTTTCTTTCTTAAAACTTTTCGTCAAAATCCCAACTGGTTTTAGTGTTGGCTAGGGTTAGGTAGTCCACTTCACCTACCCCATCAAACTGATAACTCACACCTACCAAATACCCAGGGTTCATTTCATATTGAGCAGAAATCATCTGGCCTCCCATAGATACTTTCAATGTTTTGTTATGGCTTGAAATATTGATGATTTGCCAATCCTGAAGTGAAAGGCCTAAAGCCGAGAGATCGTTCTCTTTTCCGGAAAGGTAAGTGTCCATGGCCATCAGGCCGATTTCTCCAACACACCCTGGGATTACGATAGGAATCAGAAATGCTCCTTCTGAAAAATGAAGGACTACCTTCGTGAATTTGCATGGAGAGTTTTGGTTTTCCTGCCGATAGCGGATCCTGGTTTCAAAGTTGAACTCATCTCCGGAAATGCGTTTTTCCGGGCTGTAATAGTGAAATCCTACAGGTTTTTCAGCCTTTTGAAGTCGGCTCAAACCACTGGATGCCAAAGTAAGTTTTTCGGATTTTACTAAATCACCATCATTTAGATAGATGGGATAGGGATCTGAATTGATTGTGGCCATCCAGCCTTCAGTTTGAATGTACACGTCAGACTCTTTCAGTACTACTTCGTCCGCCACAAATTTGGATCTAAAATAGCCAGGATAATAATACACAGAAGTGGCTGTGGTTTGGTCCTTGCTAACGCTTATGCGTTTCCGCTTGTCCCATGATTGTTGGATGATTAACTGGTCGGCTTCGATGTGACTGGCATTGAATGTGAAAATCACGGTATTGGGCAGTCCTTTAGAAGTATACGAAGATTCAAAATTCAATTGGGCAGACAACGCTGAGGTGTCTTTCAGGTTGTTAGTGACGATATACCAACTGCTAAAACTTATTAAAATCACTAGCGCAAGTGCCAAAACTGCTTGCTTTGATTTGAGAATGGATAATTTGAATTTTATGGACGGGTGGCTGGTTGCTTGCGCTCTTTTATACGCCGACCAGCTGGAGTGACCCAGGTATTTGGCTAAAGCATCAAGAGTGCTGATACTTGGCTGACTTTCATATTTCACTCTTCCCCAAACCCGCTTCAGCGTAGTATGGCTCAGGTTAACTCCAGTTTTATAAAAAATGATTTGACTCAATTCTTCAAACTCCTGATTTTGCCAATGGTCTGAAGAACCCCAATTGAGTTTGTCTTCTATTTGAGATTTACAATTTTCGAGTGTTGATCTTTGGTCCAAGGTTTTTGATTTGGTGACTTCCTAATCTTAAACTTGAAAAATAGTTTTATGGTTTTCTTTATTACGTGAATGGCAAAAAAGCGCCCCGACTCCTCGGGACGCTTCACTCATTATACCAAACTATGCTATTTTCTTTATTCGTATTTCAATACAGTTGATGGATTGGCCGAGGCTGCTTTATAAGACTGCAGACTGATAGTGATTAGCGCAATACCTAAAGTGCAAATGCCAGCCAAGACAAAAACCAATGGATTCATAGAGACACGAAAGGCAAAATTGTCCAACCAACTATCAATGGAGAAATAAGCCAGAGGACAAGCAATCGCAAAGGCTATCGTAATTAGTTTGGTGAAATCCTTTGACAGCAATAAAACCACTTGAGGCACTGTGCTGCCTAGAACTTTACGTACAGCAATTTCTTTCTTACGTTGTTCGGCGGTAAATGAGGCCAAGGCAAATAAACCCAAACAAGCCACCACAATAGCTAATCCGGAGAAGAGACTGGCTACCTTGCTCAATTTATCTTCATCTTTGTAAAGGGTATTTAATTCGTCTTCTAAGAAAAAGTAGTCGAATGGCCAGCCCGGGGCGAATTCATTCCACTTGCCTTCCACGAAGGCCAGTGTTTCTTTCAGATTTTTAGTGTTCATTTTGACAGCCACGTATTTTACCAGGAAGTTGAAATTTCTTGGGTCATTTCTTGGTTGGATCACCAATGGTTCAATATTGCGATGCTTGGAAGCGAAATTGAAATCTTCTACAACTCCTATAATTCGTCCTTGCCGATTGTTGTATTCACAGCTTTTTCCAATGGCCTCATCGTCTCGCCAATTCATCCGACGACACATCGCTTGGTTAATCACCACGGCCGCTGTATCATCCGAGAGAATGTTTTTCTTGAAGCCTCGGCCCTGAACTATGTTCAATCCGAAGGTCTCAAAGAAGTCGTGCATAGGCCAGAAAACCGAAAACAGAGTGGATCGCTCCATGCCTTCTAACCTAAAGTTATCCCCTTGATGTCTGGCTCCCAACGCGTCGACTACACCAGTAACGTATTCAATGTCAGAATGCCTGGTGATTTCTTTTTTGAATGCTTCATACCGTTGCACCATGGGTGTTCTCTGTGCTGATATATACAAGATTTGCTCTTTGTCGAATCCGATATCGCTTTGCCTCAAGAAGTCTAATTGATTGACCGCTACTGAAGTACCTATGATCATGATGATTGAAAGGCAAAACTGTATAATAACTAAGGTCTGACGTAAACGACTACTACTGCCTTTTTGCGTGCCTTTCAGCCCCTTGATAATAGAAAAAGAGCTTAGCACAAAAGCGGGATAGATGCCTGCACCGACGCCGATAAATAGCACCACTCCCAACAATCCAAGTAAAATTTTGGGCTGAAATAGCATGACTAGACCAATGGACTTTTCAGTAAATGCATTGAATGATGGTAAAATCAACCAGAAAAATAGTAAAGATACTACGACGGCGATCCCTGTGATAATGATAGACTCAAGTAAAAATTGGGAAATGAGATATCTCTTTTTACTGCCTAGTGTTTTGCGAATACCGACTTCTTTAGAGCGTTTGGCTGACTTGGCTGTTGATAGATTCATATAGTTGAAGCAGGCAATGAATAGAATCAGTATTCCTATTATAGAAAATACATAGACGTTGTTTTCGCTGCTGTTAGGCTGAATTTCGAATTCCAGGTCTGAAGTCAGGTGAATATCCGTTAGTGCCTGAAGCTTCATGACGACATCACCCTGCATAAAGTCTGGGAAAAATTTGACTATAAAGTCTGGAAATAAAGATTCGAGATCACTCTTTGTTGCCCCTTCTTTCAGCACCAGATACGTCCAACACGGATTCCAGTACCAGGTTCGAGGCAGCCTGCCGCCAAATCCCTGGCGAACCGAACCCATCGAACCAATAAAATCAAATTGAAAATGAGTGTTGTGAGGAGTATCGGCTAAGATGCCTTTTACGATCAAGTCTCGTTCATTTTGGAATCGAAGAATTTTTCCTATTGGATCTTGATTGCCAAAGTACTTTTTGGCCATGGTTTCGGTAATGAGTAGATCGTTTGGTTCGTCAAGTGCTGTGCTCTTATCTCCCTTGATCAATTCGAAATCAAATACATCAAAAAAAGTGGAATCAGCAAAGAACATTCGCCTTTCATTGAAAGCTTTGTTGGTCAGTTTATTTTCAACCATCAGCGTAGGCGACTGATAGTCGAAAAGACGTACCTGAGTCTCTACGATGGAGGGATACTCAGCTGCCAGCGTTGGGCCGACGGGGAAGGGCAGACTGGATGATCTTTCACCGCCACTTTCGTCTTCCATAAATTCGTTGATCCTGTAAATACGCTCTGCTTTGCTGTGTATGCGATCGTAACTCAGCTCGTCACTTACGTAGATCATGATGAGTAAGCAACAAGTGATCCCTAGGGCAAGCCCGAGTACGTTGATAGAACTGTAAAATTTGTCTTTGAGCAGGCTGCGAAAGGCAACCAGAAAGTAATTTTTTAACATGAGTTGTATTCTTGAGTTTGGTTATAAAGTGAACGAATCAAGATCAAATCTTTTGTCTGTTTTACACGAATGGTCGATTACGAAGGTCAAAAAGTGAAATCAAACCTATAAATACACAAACGGTTATTTAGGTCGGTAGATAGATCGTGGGTAATCTTGGATATTTACTTTCGGTGATTCCAATTCCTTAATTGCATCCTTCGCAATCCATTGAGCAGTCTTTGAATCCATTTGTAAGATTTCATGAGCCGTTTTTAACGCCAGTTGATTCAAATCTCTATTTCTTTTGCCAATAGTTCGTAGAGCCCAATTCACAGCTTTTTTCACGAAGTTGCGTTCATCTTCTGATCCTATTTTGATAAGCGGAAAAAACTTTTGAAAATCCTCATTGCGAGCATTTTTGTGTCCGAAGTGATGGCCTACCATCATTACAAACCCAGCTCTTTTTTGAAATTCACTTTCCTTAGTCACATATTCGAATATCTTGTCATAGCAGTACTGGCTTTGACCGATGAAGCTCATGCAAAAGGAGTCGCATATCTCCCAGGTATCAAAGCAGGCGATCCATTGATCAATTAGATCAGAGGTTATGGACCTGGGCTTGAAAAGTAATGGAACCAACAAACGAGCTTCATAGAGACCAGTATGAAACAAGTCGAGGGCTAGTTGGTCGTTTTTTCCAATCTGTTTGGCTAGCGCCTTTAGGTCTTTTTGATAAATGCCCAAACTGTCGCTGGTTTTGATCCCATACTTGTTTTCCTTAAAAAGGGTTTTTGCCGGGTCTGCGAGCTGTTGTAGAGCGCTCAACACTTCAGTCTTGGTTCGAAGTTTATTCATAGGGTAAACCTATAAGAAATCGTGACCTAAATGGTTTGATGGTGAATGTTTTATTGTGTAATTTCTTACTTCATAAACAAACGTCTTTGATAAAATGAAGTCATTCATTCGCTGGTTGTCGCTATTAGGATATGGACTATTTACAAGCACGTTGTATGGGGCGCATACCAATCCACAGTTGATGCGGCGCAGGTTTGAAAAGTGGAGCTCGCAGTCCCGTACGTCTATTCAACGCAAGTATACAAATGTAAAGTTCGAAGATGTTTTTTTGGAAAAAAGCCAATTGAAGATTGAGACGGTCTGTGCGCAAGAGGACTTCACCTCCGTTATTCTTTATCTTCATGGGGGAGGTTTTGTCATTGGCAGTGCTGATTCGTACAGAAACCGCATGATGCGTTTGAGCTATCACACCAAAGCGAAAATTGTTTTTGTTGAATATAGGAGATCGCCGGAGCATCGTTTTCCGGCAGCGCAAGATGATGCCTTCGCTGCGTGGCAGTGGGTTTTGCAGCAGTACGGCAATTACCCGTTGCTCATATCAGGTGATTCTGCAGGCGGAGGACTTACGCTCAGTTTGTTGTTGAGATTGAAAGACTCAGGAGAAACATTGCCTCAAGGAGTGATCATGATATCTCCATGGACGGATCATTCCTGTGCAGGAAAGTCAGTAGAAACCAACCTGGGAAAAGATTTATGGTTTACTAAAAACCACCTACAGCAATGGGCAACTTATTATTCAAGAGAAGATGAACGTAAATTGCCATATGTCTCTCCAGTGTTTGGCGAATTTCAAGAGCTCCCGCCTATGCTTTTGTTGGCTGGTGAAAACGAGCTATTATTGGATGATGCCACACGAGTATATGAAGGTGCCAAAGCCGCTGGCGTATCTGCTGAATTGCATATAGGTAAAGGTATGCAGCATGATTGGCCACTCACATTACCCTGGTTGGATGAAAGCAAATTGGCTTGGAAGTTTATCAGAGAGTTTGTGGTTAAACTTGCGAATTAGAATAAACCTCAAAATACATGTCAAAAACAAATTGCCCCTGTGGGTCAAGTAATCATTTGGATCAATGCTGCGGTGCGGCGATCAAATCGCAGTCGGCGAAAACGGCTCTGGCTCTCATGAAATCAAGATATACCGCATATAGCATGGGTCATGCGCAATACCTCCATGATACTACCCATCAAAAGCATCGCTCAGAATACAACATTGATAGCATCAAACAATGGTCGAAAGAAAACACCTGGACGAATCTGGAGATTGTCAGCGTGGAGCACGGCAGTGTATCTGATACGATAGGGGTGGTTGAGTTTAAGGCTTATTTTACTGACGCTAAGGGAAAAAAACAAGTGCATCACGAACGTTCCAATTTTCATAAAGACGAGGGTAAATGGTATTACCTTGACGGAAAAATCAACCCAAAAGAAGTGGACATCATGCAGAAAGTGCATCGCAACGACCCCTGTCCTTGTGGTAGTGGGAAGAAATATAAAAAGTGTTGTGGATAGGCTAGTTCTTAATCTCAATCTGACTTAATTTGAAATTCAATTAGAAAATTTCATTAGCCTAAAAGCTTGAATCCATCCATGAAAGTCTGCATCGCCGAAAAACCCAGTGTCGCCAAAGAAATCGCTCAGGTGATCGGTGCCAAAGACCGAAAGGATGGCTACTTCGAGGGTAATGGATATCAAGTCACTTGGACATTCGGACACTTTTGTACGCTCTATCCACCCGAAGACTACAAGCCCCACTGGAAACGCTGGGACTTGAATACACTGCCGATGCTGCCGGATAGGTTTGAAACCAAAATCATGGACGATGGCGGTGTGAAGAAGCAATTCAATGTCATCAAAGGATTGTTGGACAAAGCTGAGGTAGTAATCAACTGTGGGGATGCAGGGCAAGAAGGCGAACTCATTCAGCGCTGGGTGATCAAGCAGGCCAAATATGGCGGAGAGGTGCAAAGACTATGGATCTCCTCGCTGACTACAGAGGCCATCAAGACGGGCTTCGATCAACTCAAATCTGCGGATGAATTTGACAACTTATATTATGCGGGCAGTTCGAGAGCCATTGGCGATTGGCTGTTGGGTATGAATGCTACTCGCTTGTACACCTTGAAGTATGGTGGTTTCAAACAGGTGCTGTCCATCGGCCGGGTACAGACGCCCACCCTGGCCATGTTGGTCAATCGCCACCATGAGATTGAGAACTTCAAGCCAACTCCGTATTGGGAGCTGCAAACCCTCTATCGCGATACCAAATTCAATTCCACGGAAGGGAAGTTTCAAAATCAGGAAGAGGGAGAAAAACTGCTGAATCAAATTTCCGGAAAGGACCTGGAGATTACGAATATCGAAAAAAAAGAAGGCAAAGAGTATGCGCCTAAGCTTTTCGACCTTACAGCCCTACAGGTATATTGTAACAATAAGTTCGGGTTTACAGCAGAGGCTACTTTGAAGTTGGTGCAAGGGCTCTATGAAATGAAAGTAGTGACCTATCCCAGAGTAGATACCACTTTTCTGCCCAACGACATGTATCCCAAGGTGCCAGATATTTTGAAGGGGTTAACACAATACGCCTCGTTTACTGAATTAATACTGAGCAGCAAGATTAGAAAATCTGCCAAGGTATTCAACGACAAGAAAGTAACCGATCACCATGCCATTATCCCGACAGGAGAGGAGAAACCACTGAACGCCGATCAGCGCAAAGTGTACGATATCATCGTTCGTAGGTTTTTGGCTGTGTTTTATCCGGATTGCCAGGTGGCAAAAACTCAAGTGAGTGCTGAGGTAGAGGAAGTGAAGTTTGTAGCTAAAGGCAAGGAGATCTTAGAAGAAGGTTGGCGCATATTGTTTCCAAAAGAAAAGAAAAAGAAGGAAGAGGAAGAATCTGACGATGAAAACAAGGAAGAGGATGACAATATCCTGCCTACTTTCAAACAAGGAGAACGAGGACCACATGAACCGTCATTTATAGAGAAAACAACCAAGCCGCCTAAGTTTTACACCGAGGCCTCGCTCTTGCGCGCCATGGAGACTGCGGGTAAACAAGTAGAAGACGAAGAACTCCGCGACTTGATGAAAGCCAATGGTATAGGCCGACCGTCTACCCGAGCCAATATCATTGAGACCCTCTTCAAAAGAAAATACACCCAGCGCCGAAAGAAGCAAGTGATTCCCACTGAAATGGGCATCCAACTCATCGGGACCATCCAAAACGAACTGCTCAAATCTGCAGAGCTCACCGGCCAGTGGGAAAAGCAACTCAAGGAAATCGAAGACGGCGCCTTTAGCGCCAGAGACTTTATCATCAACATGAAAAAGATGGTAGATGATCTGGTGTACGAGGTCAGAATGGAAACGGGCAAGCCCCGACTGGAGCCTGTCTCACTTACCAAAGCCAAGAAGCCTGCCGCCAAGAAAAAAACCTCGCTCGTAGGCATGACTTGCCCAAAGTGCAAAAAAGGACATATCCTAAAAGGCCAATCCGCCTACGGATGTAGTGGCTGGAAGGAGGGCTGCGACTTGCGCTTGCCGTTGGTATTTATGGACAAGAAACTCACCGAAAATCAGGTCAAAAGATTGGTAGAGAAAAAAGCCACCACAAAGATCAAAGGCTTTGTATTGGAGGGGGAGAAAGTCGAAGGGGTATTGAAACTAACAGATACTTTTCAAGTCGAGTTTGAAAACAAATCTCCTAAGCCAAAAAGGAAGGAGTCCGAAATGCCACCTTGCCCCAAGTGCGGCAAAGGCACCATCATCCGAGGCCAAACTGCCTATGGTTGTGATCAGTGGAAAGCAGGCTGCGACTTCCGCTTCTCCTTCGACGACATCAAAGCCAAAGCCGACGGCAGGCCGTTGTCAAAGGAGTTGGTATTGGAGATTATAAGTGGGAAAGTTTGATATACCTCGTCATTGCGAGGAGAGTATTTTGCCGATAGGCAAAATAATCGACGCGGCAATCCCCTTCGGCCTTCTACTGCATCCAACCTCACAAATACAATAAAATCACGAGATTGCCACGTTGTGCATTTGATTGTCATCGAATCGCCCGCCTCGCAATGACGTTAATTAATATTCGATCCTTTTTGTAGTCTTCTACTGTAGCCGATCACACCCCGTCCTTGCGAGCGGAGCGCGGCAATCTCCTATAGCCTTATCTACTGCCTGTTTTGATCTGAACAAAATATGGGCTATCCTTGAGTAGCAGCTCTATTTTAGAAAAAATCAATTTTATAATTATCAGTAGTCTATGCTGAGAATCAGGATAGATAAAAGATAAATAACAGTCACCTGGTGATCGTTTATTTCGATATTCAAGAAATAACGCTCAGAAAGGTGTTGTAATTGAATAGTTGTGTGTAATTAGAAAAAAACGATGGAGAAACCTTGGATGACAGGACCAAAGGAGTTATTGGTTCACGGTATTTATCATTTAAACCAATCAACAGATTTCGATATTCGGATGGGGATGATTTGCATTGATAATTCCGTAGAATTAATGATAAAAACTTATCTCGGACTTCCGAAGAGGGTAACTAACATTGAAAATTTAAGTCGGAATAAGTACAATGAAATAATACAAAGTTTCCCAAAACTGATTGACGCGCTTGAAGAATATTGTTCTGAAAAATTAACAGGAATCGATTTAGGTGATATTGAATGGTTCCACCGACTGAGAAACGAACTCTACCATAATGGAAATGGGATAACGGTTGAAAAAACAAAAGTTTTAATATACGCTGAGATTGCTAAAAATTTATTCTTCAACTTGTTCGAAATCCCAATAATGGAAGACGGTGAAGTACCTGAAGAGAGCCTTGTTGGAGAATATATAACGAATTGGATAAAGTTCGAAAAGCTATTAAATTCAGAAGACGGAAAATTTGTTCCACCATTCAAGAAGATTCGTGAACTCTATGATACCGGAAAAATTAATGACAAGACATATAAAGAGTTTGCAGAATTAAACAAGTTTCGTAACGATTTAATACACGGGCAAAAAGAACCTGAGAAGAAAAGCTTGAAAATAATGAATGAAATATTGAATAAATCGGTCGAGATATTAACCCATATTATATAACTAAATTCCTATGCCCTTAGAACAAGAAATTCGAGATACAATAAACGATTATTGTAAAAGAGACCTACCAGGTGATATTAATTGGCATATTGACCAGTTTGATTTTATTGATGACATAGATTTAAAAAACAAACTTGGCCGAGCTTATTACTCTGCTCGTTATATGTCAAAATTAATGGAAGCTACTTATGCTAGCGGAGATGAAATACACCCGTTTGTAAAGTTTCAAATAATTCAATATGCCTCTATATATGAAGCGGTTACAAGCTATCTACTATGGAATAAATTTTCTGAACACGAAGAAGTAAAGGCTCTTCAAATTCATAAAGCCTACAAACCAGTAAGTGCATTAGGAAGCTTGACTAATTTATCATATGACGGAAAGGAATTATTTACCTGTCTGTATAAAGACACAAAAACACCACGGAATAGCATACCATTTAAGGACAGAGTTGACTGCGCTGTTAGGATTGGATTCATTGATGAGGCATATTCTGAAGATATTAAAAACCTATATAGGCTCAGAAATCTCGCTCACATAGAAACTGAAGCAAAAACTTTGGAAGAAATTGAATTAGAAGATTCTAAAAAAGGATATTGGCGAATCAAGCCTTTCTTAGAAGCGATAACAGAATTTTTGGAAGAATAAAAAACTACACACAACAACACCTATACGCAATGCCCTTCGGGACACTGCGCATAGCCAAACCGTCACCCCCCAGCCTAAACTACTCTACCACCACTCCCCAAATACTCTTTTGTTGTCAACTAAAATTTGAATAGATTGGTCTGATTCAAAAATGACCATTCTATGATGCGCAACTATGCACTGCTGATCGCAGCCCTACTTATGTTTTCGAGCTCTACCGTACTAGAAGCTCAGCGAAAAAGAAAAAGTAAAACCACCGAAAAAGTCACCTACGACACCAGGCTCTACGAAGGCATGGAGTGGCGTAGTATCGGGCCTTATCGTGGCGGCCGTTCGGCTGCTGTCACAGGAGTGTCGGGCAAGCCCAATCTGTACTACATGGGCGCCACAGGAGGCGGCGTCTGGCGTACTACGGACGCCGGCAATAGCTGGGAAAACATCTCCGACAAGTATTTTGGAGGTTCTATAGGCGCGGTGGCTGTCAGTGAGTGGGACAACAATGTGATCTATGTAGGAGGCGGTGAAGTGACCGTCCGAGGCAATGTCTCTTCGGGTAGTGGGATGTGGAAGTCGGAAGATGCCGGCAAAACATGGAAGAGTATCGGATTGAAGGATTCCAGACATGTGCCCAGAATTAGAATCCACCCCAAAAATCCTGATTTGGTCTATGCGGCTGTGCTGGGCGATCTCTTCAAATCTAGCGACACACGAGGGGTCTACCGATCCAAAGACGGAGGGAAGACCTGGGAACGCGTATTGTTTGCCAACAAAGATGCAGGTGCGGTCGACCTGACTTTCGATCCCAACAATCCAAGAATATTGTATGCCTCGACGTGGAATGTGCGAAGAACCCCGTACAGTTTATCTAGTGGTGGAGAAGGCTCGACGCTATGGAAAAGCACAGATGGTGGCGACACCTGGACGGATATTTCAGCCAACAAAGGATTGCCGGAAGGCGTATGGGGCATCTCGGGTGTCACGGTTTCGCCTGTCAATTCCGATCGAGTATGGGCCATTATCGAAAATGAAAAAGGAGGTGTGTATCGTTCAGATGATGCTGGGAAAAACTGGCAAAGAGTGAATGATAGTAGGAGCCTAAGACAGCGCGCGTGGTACTACACTCGCATCTATGCCGATACACAAGATGAAGACAAAGTGTATGTAATGAATGTGGCCTACCATAAATCCAAAGATGGAGGGAAAACATTCGCAGCGGCGTATGCGCCCCATGGCGATCATCACGATTTGTGGATTGCCCCCGAAGATGCCAACCGTATGATCATCGCGGATGACGGCGGAGCGCAGATATCTTTTGATGCAGGAGAAAACTGGTCCACCTATCACAATCAGCCCACGGCGCAGTTTTATAGGGTGACTACGGACGATAGTTTCCCTTACCGAATCTACGGCGCACAGCAGGACAATTCCACCGTTCGCATACCCCACAGGACCAGTGGAGGAGCCATAGATGAAAGCGATTGGGAGGATACAGCCGGAGGTGAGAGCGCACATCTGGCTATCGACCCAATCAATAATGACATTGTGTATGGTGGAAGTTATGATGGTTTTTTTACCAGATACAACCATAAAACAGAAGAATTCAGAGGCATCAATGTCTGGCCCGACAATCCGATGGGTCATGGCGCAGAAGGCATGAAGTACCGATTCCAATGGAATTTTCCAATTTTATTTTCTCCACATAACCCTAAGCGCTTATATGCTGCTTCAAACTATTTACACGTCAGTGAAAATGAAGGCCAATCCTGGAAAATCATCAGTCCTGATCTGACTAGAAATGATTCGGCCAAGTTGGTTTCCTCTGGAGGTCCGATTACACAAGACAATACCAGTGTAGAGTATTACTGTACAATTTTCGCTATAGCGGAATCAACCAAAAAGGAAGGTGTGATCTGGACAGGGTCTGATGACGGATTGGTGCATTTGACCAAAGATGGTGGTAAAAATTGGGAGAACGTCACCCCCTCTGGCATGCCTGAATGGATGATGATCAACTCCATAGAAATTGACCCTTTTGTGGAGGGCGGAGCCTATATCGCTGGCACTCGTTACAAGCTGGGAGACAATCAGCCCTACCTCTACAAGACCAAGGACTATGGAAAAACGTGGACTAAAATCACTGGCGGAATTCCTGCTGATCATTTTACGCGTGTAGTAAGGGCAGACCCAAAGCGAAAAGGGCTGCTTTATGCCGGTACTGAAAATGGGATGTACTTATCCTTCGATGATGGGGCGAGTTGGCAATCCATGCAAATGAATCTGCCAATCGTGCCGATTACTGATTTGGCCATTAAAAATGATAATTTGATTGCGGCCACGCAGGGGAGAAGCTTTTGGCTGTTGGATGACCTGACGGTTTTTCATCAGCTGAATGAAAGTGTACAAGGATCCCATTTGTATCAGCCGATGCCTTCTTATCGCATTTCTGGTGGCAACTGGAATCAAAGCAAGCGCAAAGGGGATAATCACCAAGGTGGTGTGCTAACTTACTTTTATCTGGATAAAGCACCTGCTAAAGAGGATACGATTACGCTGAGCTACTATGAATCTGGTGGTGACTTGATCAAGACCTTTACGACCCATCCCGAAAAGGACGGAACAGAAGGGAAATTAGAAAACCTGAAAGCAGGTTTGAATATGTTCTCGTGGGACATGAAATATCAAAAAGCAGAATCTTTTGATGGAATGATATTGTGGTGGGCATCGCTCGACGGACCCAAGGCCTTGCCGGGCAACTATGAGGTGCGACTCTCAGCCACGGGACAGTCCAAATCGGCAAACTTTGACATTTTGAGCGATCCTCGTTCGTCCTCTTCAGCCGAAGATCTCAAAGCGCAGTTTGATTTTCTGATGTCTGTGAGAAACAAGCTCAGCGAAACCAACTTGGCGGTAAAGAAGATCAGGGAAAGCAGATCTCAGATCAACACGTTCGTAGAAAAAGTGAAAGACATGGAAGAAATGAAGGCAGTGGTGGACACTTCGATCTACATTCTCGAAAAACTAAAAACCATAGAAGAAGAGCTGTATCAAACCAAAAATAAAAGTGGTCAGGACCCACTCAATTTTCCAATAAGGCTGAATAACAAATTGGGTCACCTCAACTCGCTGGCGAGCTACGGTGACTATCGGCCCACGGATCAGGCAGTGGCCTTCATGCAGGAGGTAAGCGGCCTCATAGACAAGCAACTGGAGCAATTGGATATCATTCTGAAAGATGACATTGCGATGTTCAATCGATTGGTCAGGGAAAATGCTGTGGATGCGGTGATTATTAAGGAGGACTAGCGATAGAGTCAATCAAATGTTTATAAAGAAGATATTTTTTAATGCCAATGACAAGGTTCGAATCATCTGGAGATTCTTGAGCTTTATTCTAGTGTACATACTTCTAAGTGCGCCATTTCAAATTGGTGTCAGAGAGTTTGTTGAACCTGGTTTATTACGTAGCAGTCTCAATCGGGTGTTTTCGCTTTTAGGAACTGTTGGAAGTATTTATGTGCAGGTGAGATACATTGATCGATCCTCTTTTCATAAATATGGGCTAAAACTGGAAAGCCCTTGGATGAAGGAATTTTTCATTGGGTGTGGAATTGCTTCGCTGCAATTGACCTTATTTTTCATCACCATGTATGCATTGGGATATCTGGATATTGTGGACTATTTGGTGACAAGCTCGGCTGAGCACAGTTTCGCTGCTGGGTTTATTACTGAATTGATTACCAACATATCAGCTAGTATTGGTGAAGAAATTATGTTTAGGGCATTTATTTTTTATGTCCTTTTCGAATCTCTTTCTTTGGTTGTGAAAAACCGAATGACCAGCGCTGTTGTTACTTGCGTATTTGCTTCTCAGCTTTTTGGTTTTGCACATTATGGTAATGATGGTGCCACACTTTACTCATCCATTAATCTTGGTTTTGATGCGCTGACTATCTGTTTACCTTTTTTACTCACATGTCGATTGGGCATGAGCATCGGGATGCATTTTTCTTGGAATATTACCCAAGCAGCCATTTTTGGATTCGCCAATAGTGGTCATATCCCGAAGGCTTCGATCATTAGTTCGAGTATGCCTGACAATATCTGGACTGGAGGGGACTTCGGCCCAGAAGGCAGTGTATTACTCATTGTTATGGATATCATCGCTGTATTGCTCATTTTACTATGGCGTTCGAAAAATAACATAAATCATTGGGTACATCCAGAGGTTCTAGATTTTGACAAGACCAGCCAGGAGCAATGAGGACACCCACCAAACCCAGCATCATCGCCCTGCTCATCCTTTTCTTAGGCTGGTTTCTGATCGGCCTAGGCTATGGAGAAACCATAGCCGCACCATGGAATACAGTGCTCTATATAGGAGGCGTGGTGTTGTTCTTTGTAGGATTGCTGGCTACCGTTTATTTGGTATTCAGGTAACCTCTGTCATTGCGATCCCGATAGTTATTGGGAGTGTATTTTACTTATATGCAAATGGTCAACGCGGCAGTCTCCTTCGGTCATATACTGAATTCATCTCATTGTTAAAATAGAAAATGAGATAGCCCGGATTGTCACCGGGCTATGACGGATTAAATTACTTTCTTCAATTCCATCTCGAAAAATTGTTGCCAGTTTTCTCCATCCATGGATCGTTCGCCGATTTCTTTCCAGATACCATCTTTGATGGTCAATGAATAGCGAATAGTGGATGGACCAGCTTCGATCCACCAGACCATGTTGTTGGCGTCTACGATTTCAAATTTGGCCTGAGTACTCATGCCTTTCGAAATAAAAGAATTCATCTGATATTGTTGAGTGAAGGAGTTGTAAGACAATATGCCTAGCGCATCATGTACGGTTTGTTGGGTGCCGTCTTCTAAGGTAATGACACCTTTGCCTTCCGCCATGATTACCGTCCCATCTAGTTTGTATCGTATTTTCTCAGTTACCTGAGACGATTCTTTTCCCTGAGGTGTAAAAAGGTAGCCTTTGCCTTCCCAATCACCTACCATCAGGTCTAGTTCTGCTATTTTTTGTTTGGCTTGCTGCGAAAAATCGGGCTGAGCCATAGTCAATATTGGCATTAAGCCAAGTACGGTTATTATGATTTTAGTTTTCATGATTATGGGGTTTATGGTTATTCTATATAATTTTTTAGTGCTTGAACATAGTTTTCAAAAGCGGTGATTCCGGCCTTTGTAATCTTACAAGTCGTCAATGGCTTCTTGCCTTTAAAGCTTTTGGCAACCTCGATATAGCCTGCAGTTGATAGTTTGTCTATCTGAACGCTGAGATTGCCGGCAGTGGCTCCGGTTTTTTCTTTGATAAAAGTGAAATTAGCAGATTCCAGGCTGAAGAGCAGACTCATAACGGCCAGCCGGAGCTGGGAATGCAGCAAAGGGTCTAATGGACTGAATCCTCTCATTTTCCGGCTGATTTCAATAAATAACCCGGAATGAGATACCCTGCTAGAATGCCCAAGGCACCTACAAGATATTGATCGGTCATAGGTAGATTGAAACAAACGACAGCAGCTACCCAAAGAGCAATGGCCCCAAAAATCAAAGGTTTGAATTTGAGCATTCGACCGGATAGATAAGTTCCCACTCCAGCCAGCATCAGAATCACAGCGGAATGATTGTAGTTGATTTTGGACATGAAAATCAATGATAAAAGCAGACATACGCCAAGCGCTGCCCAAACTTCACCATATAACCTGGATAGATGTGTTTTGGTTTGCGCCTCTTTATCCTGTTTAGAACCATACCAGGCAGCCGCTATACCTGCTGGGATGGTAAGGAGCCAGAAAATAAAAGGATATTCGAAGGAAGTGTACTTATCCAAAATAAAGTGGCCCAGGTTCGCAATCATAACTACCCAGCCCCAGAGCAAGAAATAAAAGCTCCCGCTTTGTTCATAATTGTTTTTCGCCTCTGCAATCATCTCATTGATGATTTTTAGACTTTCGGTATGTGATAGTTCTTCTTTCATAATGTAATTATAAAGTAGTTTATATTATAAACCAAATACGATGATTGAGATAAAAAGGTTTTGGTTCGATACAAAAAATCACGTTACTGTCTATGAAGATGTGGCATGGTTAGTCGTCTGACGAGTATTAAAAGAACCAAAGACTGTCATTTTTCATTATGCATTAAATTTCAGATTTGGTGGTTCCGTGTCGACTCGTCTGACGACTAGTTGGTCGATCATGAAGACCTCGTCATTATTTGAGTAGCCGGGCACATTTCTTAAATGGGACTCATTTGGAAGGGGTAATGATGGGTGGGTTGATTTTTCATCAAGGTTGATTAGTTTAGGAATATGAAATACTTGACTTATGCTTTTCTTTTATTTATTGCCTGCCAACCATTACAAAAAAGAGAGCTGGTCGGTCTTTGGCAATTAGAAAAGGCTTTGATGGACAAAAATCCTGTAGCTGATGAATCCACTTATCTGAGGATTGACGCCAATGGAAGCTACGCAGTATCCAGAACCACTGGGGATATGAGTGGAGTATATCAATTGGGTGAAACCAAAATCCATTTTCAAGGTACAGATTCGAAAGGTTGGTTCAATTCGGACTGGAAGGCAATGCGAGTGGAAGATCACTTGTTACTTGCAGGTCGGGACGAGATCAATAGAAGAATAGAGTTGAAGTTTATTCAAGTGGACCAAATACCATCTTTTGGTGAATTTGAAGAACGAGTGATAGGAAAGTGGGAGATGTTTCTGGTGATGAAAAATGGTATTCCTGAAAAAATGACGGAAACCATTATGACTATAGATGAACAGGGCAATTATACCATTTCAGATGCTTCGGGAATCATGGATCAAGGAAAGACTGCCATTAACACGCGCCATCATAAGGTGATTTTTGAAAGAGATGAAACGTTGTGGGACGTTTGGTTTTGGGAAAAGGAACTTCGACTCCAGAACAAAGAAATGGGTATTCAATATCACTTGAGACGGGTAGGGTAATATTGGTCAGTGTAATCGTCTTACGAATTGGTTTTTATCGAAATTTTTTTCTGGCCTTCATCAAGGCCAGGGCTTCCTATTTTATTTTTGTCTATGTCCTTAAGCCGGACGGGCTCTTATTTTTTGGCATAGTCCAAAAACGAATCGAAGGGTCTCACCCCAAAAAAACATAGGCTGTGATCGCAGCGGCGAACCGCTAAATTCCTAAAATTCAGCTCGGTACTACACTTAAATCCAAACCACTTCGGCGGGCCGTCGCTTCGCTCAAGCAGTGGATTTAAATTCAGTTTTCTAGCAGCTGAATTTCTTAACGGAATTGATTCAAGGCCGAACTAAACCCTTACAACTTCTGATTTAAGCTATTTTTGAGGGTTTAAATAAAACTAACATTTCAAGGACGCCCTAAGTCAGTCTTACTTCGACCATGGAAACACCCATTTGTCTGACGATTCATGTTTAGCCTGCTGGATCCGAAGTCTATAGAGGTCTAAAACATCTCCTCACTCATTTGGATCGTTATCTCAGAATCATCACAAATGGTTTTTTGGAGCCCCTTGCATCTTGACATCTCATACTTGTAGAAAAAAGCCAGCGTATGCAATTTGCCAGCTTTGAAGGTTTTATTTGACTGATCTACAGCTGCCAGCCCCATTTTCAACCACTGCCAACCAATAACCACTGTGCTGAACAAGTCCATGAAAACCGTGGCATCGGCCAGAAACTTTTCGTGATTGCCTTTCATGGCAAATGGTACCAAATGACCTAAGCATGTCTGGATTAGTTTTGAACTTTCACCAAGCGTGATAGCATAGTTTTTCAATTTTTCATTACTTAGCGCTGAGGTAATAGTGGTTTCCATCTCTTTGGCCAAAAGCTGCAAAGCCTCTCCATTATTCATAGTTACTTTTCGACCTAAGAGATCGAGCGATTGAATACCTGTGGTGCCCTCGTAGATGGAGATGATTCTAATATCCCTTAGGTATTGCTGTGAGATAAAATCCATCATGTAGCCATAGCCGCCCAAAACTTGGAGGCCTGTATCTACCGAGTCCTTACCTGCTTCAGATGGATAAGTTTTCGCTATTGGATTGAGGATTTCGGTCAGTTGATGGTATTTGTTTTTTTCTTCTCCTTCAGTTGTGGCGTGCTTGTCTAGGTAATAAGAACACTGCAAAATCAAGCTGAGGCAACCTTCTACAATCGCTTTCTGATGAAGGAGCATTCGCTTTACATCCGGGTGGTTAATGATAAGTGTTTGCTCTATAGACGGGTCTTTTTTCCCAGAACTTTGGAGCTTTCGGCCTTGCGGGCGTTCCTTTGCATATTGCAGCGAAGCATAGTATGCCGCTGAAGCAATCCCCGTACCCATCCGACCGGTAGCTACTCTGGCCTCATTCATCATTTGAAACATGTAGCTGAGCCCCTGATTGGCCTGCCCGATGAGATAACCTATACTTTGTCCGCTATCGCCAAAAGCCAGGTGATTGGTGCAGTACCCTCGCTGGCCGAGCTTCACAAATTCACCAACGACATCTACATGGTTGTAATCACCTTTGGTACCATCATTATTTACATGATTCTGCGGAACCACAAACAACGAAATACCCTTGGTGCCAGCCGGAGCACCTTCGATTCTGGCCAAGACCAGATGAATGAAATTGTCAGAAAACTGATGGTCACTGGCCGAGATAAATATTTTTTGCCCCTTGATGGAATAGGTGCCGTTGTCTAAAGACTTGGCGGAAGAAGTAATGTCTGATAGCGAACTGCCAGCTTGTGGTTCAGTCAGACACATCGTACCACCCCATTCCATAGTTAGCATCTTTGGAACGTACCTTTGTTTCAATTCTTCTGATCCAAAAGTAAGAATGACATTGGCTGCGCCAGCGGTAAGTCCCAGATAGCCGGTCACATGATTATTGGCGGCTTCCATAATGAAATATAAGGCATTGACTACCAGCATGGGCATTTGTAAGCCGTTGTCTTCTTCGTTCATAGCTGCAGCTACCAATCCCATTTCGCCCGCTTTCTTTAGAATGGGGCCGAACTGTTCATGTACCGTCACTTTGCCATCCTTAAATACAGAGGGCTTTTCATCCATCTCCTGAATGTATGGGAAGAGGGCCGTGTCGCTAAAGCCTTTTACAGCATCCAACAGGAGGTCAATCGAGGCCTTGTCATAAGCTTTGTATCGGTCAGCTTGTAACAATTCTTCCAAATGATGAACTTCTGACAACAAGAAGTCAAGTGTTTGAGGATCGTAGTATTTCATCTTATACAGGTTAAGTTCTTAAATTAATGCCGATTGCTTACAAATCCCTTTGAATAATAAGATTTTTATTATTTGAGGATTCTCATCTATCACTATTGAACAAATTGAGCATACGAGGGGAGAGTTGAATTATATTTACTGCTTTCAAATACTGAATGAACAAAGTAGTAACCAGACTTAAAAACAGTACCTCCGGTCAATACCTTCTAAGGCATAAGAAGTATGCACCAATTGTCTTTTTTATTGGCGGTTTTATTTTCGATTCTTTAACTCTGGGTCGGATAGATAGAGCATACGACCTGACTATGTTGTGTATGCACATGGCATCGCTCAGTTTCATGATTTATGCTTTTAATCTGGCTGGTGACAATCGTTGGAAAAACACTATTCTTGAACGAATAGAACCGTACTTTCCACTAGCCATTCAATTCTTTTTTGGTGCTTTGTCTAGTGCCTATGTGATATACTTTTCCAGAAGTGTGTCACTCACCAAAACTGTCTCTTTTTTTAGCATCCTAGTGGTGCTATTTGTGGCCAATGAATTTCTAAAAAGAAAGCTGTCCAATAAGTACCTGCAGTTTAGCGTCTACAGTTTCATCAGCTTTACCTTTTTCACTTTTATGATTCCAGTGTTTATCAAACAGATGAACACTTTTGTATTTGTATGTTCTGGGCTGCTTAGTCTAGGATGTACGTTGGCCTTGATTATAAAAATTTATCGTAGGAGCGCTCGGACCAGATTGGAAGTGCACTTAGGAAAGTTGCTTAGTTTGGTCATTGGTATCTATGCCTTGATTTATGTTTTTTACTTTTTTAGGCTTATCCCTCCGGTTCCCATGGCGCTCAAAAGTGGCTTGGTAGGACATCAGGTGAAATTTGAAGAAGGAAAGTATTCCGTACTCTATGAAAAAGACGAATGGTATGTGTTTTGGCGTGCGCACCGTTTGAAACTACTCTGGAGACCTAGTGAGAAGGTGTATGTGTTTACCTCCATCTTTGCTCCAACAGATTTAGAAAAGTCTGTTTATCATCGCTGGAAGTGGTTCAACCCAAAATCAGAGGCATGGGAGATTATTGAAGACATTGGAATTAAGGTAAGAGGAGGCAGGACTGATGGCTATCGTGGCTATACCTACAAACACTGGGTGAGACCTGGTCAATGGGAAGTGGAGGTAATCACAGAAGAAGGGTTGGTGCTGGGTATGGTAGATTTTGAAATAGTAAAATCCAGGGAAGGTGCTCTAAGAAATACAGCTGTAAAAGTGTTTTGATATAATTCCAGTATTTTGCGAAAAATGAAGATTATGAAAAATCTAAAAAGTATCTGTTTATTGTGGTTGCTCTCATTGACCATTGCATGCGAGAAACCTATTGAAAAGGAAGGGTATGTTCAGGTTGAAGGAGGAAAAATTTGGTATAAGATGGTGGGAGAGGGAGAAGGAACTCCGCTGTTGATTTTACATGGCGGGCCTGGTTCCAGAAGTTGTACCATGATTCCCGGTTTTTCACTCTTAGGAAAAGACAGACCTGTGATATTTTATGATCAGTTGGGTTCCGGCTTTTCAGACAGACCTATTGACACCACCCTTTGGCGTATAGATCGATTCATAGATGAAATTGACTTACTTCGAGAGCATTTAGCCTTGGAAGAATTGCACATGTTGGGGCATTCGTGTGGAAGCACTTTTACCATTGAATACTTAGCTACCAAGAAGCCCAAGGGGGTTAAGTCTGTCGTATTTTCCAGCCCTCATATTAGTACGCCTCACTGGATGGCTGATGCTAAAATTCTAGTGTCTCAGTTGCCAGTACATATACGAGATACCATTGCGAAGTATGAAGCCCTGGAAGACTATGAGGCTAAGGAGTATTTAGCTGCTACGGATTCTTTTTATGCGAGGCACCTGAGTCGCAAGGCCTGGCCTTACTTGCCTAATCCTGTTTGTGATGGTGCTGCCGAATTCAATGATCAGGTATATAATCATATGTGGGGTCCTACTGAATTCACGGTTGCTGGGAGTTTGATGGATTTTGACCGCACGCCATTTTTAAAAGAGATTCAAGTGCCTATACTTTTTGTAACTGGAGAATATGACGAAGCACGTCCTGAAACCATTTATAAATTTCAGAAGATGGCCAATGATGCTACAGTTGAAATCATAGAAGGCGCTGCGCACATGACCATGATCGATCAGCCCGAGCGAGTTACTAAAGCCATCGGTGACTTTTTAAATCAAGTAGATAATTCTAATTAGATTTTCAGAAAATGAGCAATGATACTGTCATAGTTTAGAGCAACGTAGAGCAGAATGGCCAGGTTGGCATAGATCAGCACAGGTATCAACCAAATCAATACAACCAAAACAGAGCCTTCATTCAGGTAGATCACCCCAAGACTGAGCATCAGCCCAAGGTACAGATCCAACCCAATTTGTCTAGCCCAGTGTAATGGATACAATTTTCTGAGCGTAGAGAAAAAGTTTTCTTGTGAGCTACAGTATAGGGAGTAACTAAGAAAACTTAAGTAGATGGCCCAAATCAAATACTTGCCCAAGGGATAGGGGCCTTCACTCATGAATACGGGTTCACCTTCATGATTGAGAATGACTAAAAGAACAAATACAAAATAGATGATCCAAAGAAAGTTACGCTTTAAGAATTTCATTTTACGCCTATTGGTTCGCTTTCTTAAAAATAGTAAATCTCTTGTTTAGTTAGCCTTGAGTCTATGTACCTAGATTTTTATGATTCGGCCTTCCACTTCATATGTTCTTTGATCTGATTTTTAAATATCTTACCCTTGAGCTGCAGCTCTTTTTTCGAAAATTAAATTAATTTTTGCCTTGATAGTCAGGACTATTGAATGGTAAATAATCCTCACATTATGATTGTTTATTTGGACATTTGGAATGTAGCATGCACAAGGAGCGTGATAGTTAATTGTTGACATTAATTAGAAACCATGAGACAAACAATTTTAATAATCACCTTTATTTTATCTTATGCTGTGAATGTGAATGGGCAAAATTTCGTATTCATTGGTGAAAATAGTTACCCTAGTACTGAAAAATTTATGTTACAATCGAATTCTGACAGAGAAGACATTGGAAACTTAAACCTGGTATTTGCGAAAGACGGAAGGACTTCGTTAATAATAGTAAGTTCTAAGCTGACAGATGGAGTAAAGATTGCCAAAAAGCTTATTATCTATCTTGATGACGGTACTGTAATATTATGTACTGACCGCGGAATAAATGATAATGTTGATAATGTTGCCATTTCAGCATATTATTTAACTGCTTCGGAATTGAGTAAAATGAAAATCAGTAACATCAATACTGTTCGGTTTGAAATTGTATGTCCTGTATGTGGACCATTTAACTCTTGGGAAGGCGTTTACTCAGCTTCAAACAAAGGGAATTCAGAAACTAATTTTACAGAAGCCGTAACTGATTTTTTTAAAGAGTAATAAATTATTACTAACTAAACCTATACGGAATAGCCTACGGGATACTGCCAGTAGCTAATCCGATATCCGTAAGCTGATCAAAAATGACTGCCAAGGAATACATAGATAAATTATCAGAATTCAAATCTGAAAAAGAACTCAAGAAAGTCGAAAAGTTCTTTAAGGGAAATGATGGTGTGACCAAACCGTTTGGGGTAAAATTTGGTGATGTATTCAAGACTGCCAAGGATTTTATCGAAATGCCTTTATCTGAAATAAACATACTTTTAGATAGTGAATATTATGAGATCCGAATGGGTGCAGTAAGTATTATGGACTTTCAGGCAAAATCAAAGAAATCAACTGAAACGCAAAAAAAGGCTCTATTTGAACTGTACCTTTCAAGACACGACCGACTGAATAATTGGGATTTTGTGGACAGAGGATCGTATAATATAATTGGCGAATTCTTATTGGACAAACCTCGTGATATTCTTTACGAATTAGCTAAATCAGATAATATTTGGGAACGTAGGACAGCTATTGTTAGCACTTACGCATTTATCAAAAAAGGACAATTAAATGATACATTCCATATCGCAGAAATTTTGATTGACGATAAGGAAGAACTTATCAACAAAGCGGTTGGAAGTTGGATTAGAGAGGCCGGAAAGAAAAATACCGATACACTCAAGCTTTTTTTAGACAAATACGCTGAAACAATGCCTAGAGTAACCCTTCGTTATGCCGTGGAGAAATTTGACCAACGGACAAAAGACTATTATATGAATCTGAGAAATAATAAAGCGAACAAGTAATTCGCTGTATAGCACATAGTGTGATCAGTAGTATACGAAAGTTCAATGCTGTCACCAACACTGCCAAATCGTTGATTTAGCATTCAAGAATGAATATATTACAACAAAATACAACAGTTGAGCTCAGCGCAAACTTGATAGTTTATCGATTTCTGGTGCCTTACTTGTTACACTCTATTCGCTGGCAACCATTTTAAAACAAAGTTGTTCTGAAGTACAAACCATTAAAAAAAAATTATGAGAAACCAAAACCTTAGATTATTCGCAGCTCTTCTATTGTATGTGATATTATGTTCGTGTAATCAACAGCAAAAAAGCAAAACTGCTGAATCAGAAAAAATTGAAAAAGGAGAAAGCACAACAAAAAAGGTTACGTTGGAAAACTATGTCCTGGCAGAGACGGATTGGAACTTTCTTGAGCAAATGAAAACTACACCAATCAATCAGTGGTTGCATAAACCACCTGTGACTATGGAAAACCAAACTATCATTCGCTCAAATGCTGATGTTGTGTATTCACTAGCCGCTGTGGATGTCTCTGAAGGTGCCACTTTTTCCATACCAGAACGCCAAAATGGTGCCATGCAATTGATGCAGTTGATTGATGAAAATCACTATACCAGAGCAGTGATTTTTGCTGGAGAATCAATTACACTTACACCAAAAGATCTTTCTACAGGTAATTACATCTACATCTTGGCTCGGACTCGAATCTCTGATGATTTAGAAGAAACAAAAACGGCACAGGCCAGTATGGTCATTGATGCGAAATCAGCCAAGCCGTATACGGCAAAAGGGTTTAATGACGAAGAGGTAACCACATTAAGAAATAAACTAATTAAGGAAGTTACTAGTGGTGAGTTTTCTATTGACGCTTCTAAAGGTTTTGGAAAAGATGAAACCGAAGTAGATACAGGTAACTACCTTCATTGTGCTGCTATGGGATGGGGAGGTTTACCTCCAAGATATGCCCAATACACAGCCATGATATTAGGACAAGGATCTGATGATGCCAATCAAACTTTGACATTTCCTAAGCCTGATTTGGATTATGATAAAGGTGGATTCTTTTCGATAACCACTTACAACTCAGAGTCATGGATAGATCAAGAAAACTTTTACATAAGTATGGATAGAATGAGAGATAATGGAGACGGAACAGTTACTGTAGATTTTAATTCGGATACACCGTACTCAGTTACTGTATCCAAAGGATGGAACGCAACACTCAGACAATACTTGCCAAAGGATTGGAAAAAAACAGTTCAATCAACTAATGACTTTATGACTATTCCTATAGAAAGGAAATAAAACATTTGCCAATACTGTATAAAGGGCATTAAAGTGCCCTTTATACTTACTTATACCTTACCAACACCCCTTCCTCCAGCAACTTCTTAATCTCGATCTCAGTCATTTCGCTTTTGAATTCGTCGCGGATGTCTAAGACGTAGGCTTTGATTTTCATTTTGATGATCGACTGTCGCTCCTTGTATTCGTTGGAGAAAACTAAGTTTATCTCACCAAAATTTCTTTTATTAAACTCTCTTTAGCTAGAAAGTCTCTCCAATTTGGAAGCTGACGCTCCAGTCTCTTTTTCCAGCGGCAGCATCCAGTCCCACATTTAGGTGATTTTTAGGAAACACATTGATTCGGAAACCACCACCTGCTGCGGGAAGTAAAGTGCCGTTATTGTTGGTCATTTCTTCGTTGTGAACCATCGCCATCCCTGCGAAACCTACTAATCCAAAACGCTCAGTAAGATTCCAGCGATATTCTCCTTGCAGCGTATAAATTTGCTCTCCACGAAACTCTCCTTGTGAATAGCCTCTTAAATCCTTTCCCCCAAGGACGAACTGCTGGTTGAAACTGAGATCGCCTATCCCGACGCCAATATACAATCGGGCGGCTATGACATCCTTCTTTTGTCTTGTACTGAAGTATTGATTGTGATCAATTGTGATCTTATTGGAAGAGACTGCATTGCCGAAAAATTCAGGAAAAAAATTGTAATTGAAATTGGTGAGGTAGCCTTCCCATGGATAGTAGACATCGTCTCTTTTGTCATAAGACCAAATCAATAATCCGCCGTGCAAATCACTGTAATCAGTAGGGATATCTCCGATGTCGTAATTCGTAGCAAAATGGGTGTAGATATAACCCAAGCCTGCGTACATGGATGGGGCTATTTTTCGTTGAATGTTGAAATTGATATAATCCAGTCCGGTACTATAATCGACCACTTCTGGGAGGCCAGGCAGGTCAGGATAAAATTGAAAGTTTACATTGCCAGTAATAGCAGCCATTGTGATTCTGTAGTTATCCTCATCTAAAAAGAAGCGCCCAAAAACGCCACCCATCCAGGTGTCATTGGTTGTACCCATGATCATGGCTCCGGTCATGGACTGGGGGGAGATGGTGTCTTTTTTGTTGATCGTGTACATGGCCATAGGAATCAGCCCGTAGCCAAATCCAATACTTCTACTGTAGCTTACATACGGTATCGGAACAAAACTAAAATTTTTGCTACTGTCTGACCTTGATTGGGCACCGCCACCTCCTAATATTTGTCCATGACTGAATTCTGCAATCAAGAGTATGAGTGCAATGAGGACTACGTTTTTTTTCAAAGTAATTAGTTAATTACAAACAATGAGTCAAATATAGACTGATATGTGAAACTCAAGGAGAGTGGGTGGAGGTTTATTTGAAGTAGGGATTAGATTTCTAAACTTGTGTAATGGCCATCCCTTTCAGCCGTCTACTGAATTTCACATTCGTCGAATTGCTTTTTACGATGAGAGTTTTGGTGTTTAAATGAAGATTCAGTTTTTTTAAATCAAGCTCAAATGAGGGATGAGATGGCCACGTCGTCTGATTTGCCTACCACCAAATCATTCTCCTCGCCATGACGTTTTTAAGTTCGGGTCGGGAATTCTACAGCAGAAGCCAGTTAAAACCCGTCATTGCGAGCGGAGCGCGGCAATCCTCTTCGGCCTTCTACTGCCACTTGCCTTTGATCTTATTCCAAAAACCTTTAATCTTGAGTAGAAACCCTTCTGAGAATTACTAATTATTCAATTTTATAGATTATGATGCAGTGCGGATATTTTGTATTGCTTTATGTAAATATTATGATCGACTAATTTATAAATGAAAAGAAACACTGATTATTTGAAGTCTCAATTGCTTTCAGCTGATTGGAAAGATCAGAAGTCCATTACCAATCTACTTTTTGAAGATGGCGAGTACAGTTATCTTCTGGAACTCTTTCAACATGAAGACAGTTCAATAAGAAATTCGGTGGCACTTACATTCAAAGAACACAAATATCAGGAAGCACTTGATCCCATATTTAAGGCAGTCCAAACAGAGGCATTTAGAAACTCCAGAGGAACTTTGATTTTTGCCCTTCAATCATTGAATTGCAGCCACAAACTCAACGAATTATATAACATTCTCTTTTCAGCAACTAACAATTGGGAAGTGCAGAACGGTGTTCTGTCAATACTAGATGAACAAGAATTTGAATTTACTGCCGAGGAACTACTTTCAATAGAGTCTACATGGAAGGAGGTCAGAGGTGATTGGAATCGTAACAACGGGATTCAAGAAGAGAAGCATACAAACTTTCAAATTGATGAGAAAACTATAACAGAAGTTTTAAATGGGTTCTTGTCTCACTTGAATACAGAAGACAAAGAAAGATCGTAAGATTACTTGTATCTCCATGGTGATTGCTGCTAGAGATTAGCGGGGTGGTTTCTTTCAGCCTTCAACAGCCGCTTGTCTTTCGTCTTCCCTCAAAAATCCTTCTTATCCGCCAATCTCAACAAATTCAGTGCTGGCACCAATGTCCAAATAAACAGAGCCAAAAAGGAAAGGACAGCGCCCAGGCCAGAGCCAAAGAACTTTTGAAAGATGGCACCAGTATAGCCGAGTAAGGCCGCGATGTCCAGCTTGAGCAAAATCAAGATTCTGGATAAGTCTATGGGGTTGGCGATACTGGCGATAAGTGCAAACTGATCTAGAGGATAATCCTTGAACACCATCAGGAGAATCATGAAGATCCCATCGTACATCACTGCCAGAAACAGCCACAGGAGAATCGCATAACTAAATCCTTTGATACGGTTTTCATTCGCCAAAGCAATATTGATAGCCAGTCCTACGAAAATGAATGTGAGGAAAGTACCTGTGATGATCAATAGTGCAAAATTCCAAAATTCGGAAGACTGACTCACGCCATATATGAAAAATGGGATCCCTAGACCTAAAATCAAACTCAGGGATAAGGAAGTGGCAATACCCAAGTATTGACCTAAGAATATGGTACGACGTCTAATCGGTTGTGCCAGTAATAGTTCAGTAAACTCACGCGCACTGTAGTGATACATGATACCGAATATGGTACCGATCATTGGAGAGAGCACTACAATGATATTCATCAAAGTGATTACTGCTTTGGAAATGCTGCTGTTGAGAAACAGGAGTACAAAACCCAAGAGTAAATAAAAAGCGAAATAGACATAGCTCCAGCGACTCCTGGCCAGATCATAAAAGCTATATTTAAGTATCTTAATCATTGTAGTATTTGCGCTATAGCGTGTTCTAAATCTGTTTGTTTCGTTTCGGTTTTCAGCTGTTCCAGCGTGCCTTTGAAGTAGATTTTTCCATCCAAGAGAAAAACGATTTCGTCAGACAATTCTTCCACCAAATTCATGATGTGGGTGGTGATGAGAAAAGTTTTTCCCTTTGCCTTTTCTTCCATGATCAATTCTTTGAGCTGAATCAAGGCCACAGGATCCAATCCAGCAGTGGGCTCATCCAATATGTAGAGTTGACAGTCAAACATGAAAGTAAGTACAATGTTGACTTTCTGTCTGGTACCACCGGATAGTTTGCCCAGCTTTTTGTTCATAAAGGGCATTAGACCAAATCGATCAATCAAAGGTTGATCATCTGCTTTTTGGTCTCGAATGGATTTGATCATTTCGATTACTTCGATGACGGTAAGGTTGTCAGGAAATCGGGCAATCTGAGGTAGATACCCTATCTGATTTCTATAATCCCATGCAGCCAACGTAGACTGGCCGTTCAACTGGATGTCTCCATCCTGCGGAAGTACCATGCCTAAAATGCTCTTGAGTAGCGTGGTTTTTCCGGAACCGTTTGGCCCAAGCACAGCAAAGATACCGGGCTGATCTATCTGTAAGCTGACCCCATCCAATACTTGGAGTTGGTCAAATCTTTTTTTTATGTTTTCTATCTGTATCATAGCAATTGCTGCATGGCTGGAGTGGGGTCCAATAAATTATCAGGAGTAAAAACCGGAGATACCTTTTCTGAAAAGTTAATAATATCCACAAACAAACTTCGAAGTAGCACAATGGATTCCGGGCACTGACCGATGATATAAGAAAATAATTTTACGGGACGATAAGGTACATCGCCAATATCATCACGGTCTAGATCATAGCCGGTATAGCTGCTCCAATAGTTGTGCGTAAATTCATTGTCATTCATCTTGCTGTTGTAAGCAATATCTAGGGCATTGTTGATGAAGTTGTTGTCGAAAAACCGATTCGTATAACAGCCTCCAGAGACTTTGATGCCCCAGCCATTGTTTAGGAATTGATTCTTTTGATAGTTGATTCTTCCGGTGCCTTCCAGAAAAATGGCGATAGTGTTTTCGTCGAATATATTGCCTTCGACTTCAGCATCATAAATCTCTTTAAGAAGCAAACCATAAGAAGCCGTTCCCCAGTTTTTGGCAAACGTATTTTCCTTCATGATGATAAACTTGGAAAACATTACAGCTACGCCTGCACCATTGTGGTGAAAGTTGTTGTTGGTATATTCATCATGGTTTGAAAACATGAAATGCAGACCGTAGCGGACATTGTGGTGGCTATTGTTGTTTGTTACTTTGCTGTTAGTCACAAATTCGAAGTATATGCCATCGCGCAACCCGTAGGTCTCATTGTCCTGGATTACAATTTCTGAACAGTGCCAGAGATGGATGCCATTTCCGGAGTCAGTTTCTGTTTTTGTTTCACCTGAGATCGTATTGTTACTGATGATGCCGAAATGAGATTTTTCAATCAAAAAGCCGAAATACGGTTCGATTACTCTATTGTCTTTTAATACAAAATGATTGACTTTGTGAATATAAATGGCTGCATAGTCTTTAGTAAAACTTCGGCCTGCGTTGATAAAGGTCAGACCGATAATATTGACACTATCTGATTTTAAATGTAAGATGTGACGTTGTGATTGCCCATCCAAAATAGCATCCTTTTCTCCTAGAATTGTGAGAGGCTTATTGATGATCACTTCGACGGATTCATAGGTGCCTGTTTGAATCATGATCGTGTCATGAGGGGCAGTTTGCGTGACTGCCAGACTTAATGAGCTAACTGGACAAGTTTTACATACAGTAAGTTGGCCAGCTTCTACTAGCGTGGCTGCAAAGAGAAGCCAAATGAATAAATATCTGAACATGTTTTTTTCAGATTAATTAACTGAAAATTTTAATTCACCCCAAGTTAGTTTTTGATCAGTAGGCTTGCTGGCTAATTCGTCTCTGTTTTCTTTATTCGAGAATGCGGAAAGATGCGCACCCATTGGGCTGGGAATGGCTGTACTGATCAAGTAGTGAGCACTTTCAGCTTCTATCAATTGCTTGGGTGTCGTGTAGTCTGTGACCAGTAGGGTTTGTAACTCCTCTGCTTTCCATTGCTCCAGGCTCCTTACCATACATTCGATTGCATCGAAAGAATACGTTCGCCCTTTTTTAGTCATGACTTGGGCAGCATGCTGCTGATCGACTATTGTCATTTTGCAAGAATGGCAGCTGGTTGTGCCATATTCAATGGCGGCTGGTTGCGGGTTGCAACTGCTCAGAAAGAAAAGAAATAAAAGTGTATAAAGTGTTGGTCTGATCATCATTGATAACTGTTAAGTTTCTACTGACTGTTCTTCTTTTTTTGCTACAAAGAAAGCGGCTAAGGTGATAAACATTCCTCCAAATAGGCAATAGGCTCCACTCATTGGTAGAGAAATTGCATTGAAATTCAGGATCATTTTGGAGCCAATCAATGGGGGTTGGTAAGCCATCGGTTCTCCTTTCTCATCTACAAATTTGATGGCGGCATTTTCTTTAAGATTATGGCCATAGTCATATTCCCATCGGTAGAAATCATACATTCCTGCAGTGCCTAATAAACTCATCACAATGAACCAGGTAATATACAGTTTTTTGTTTCCTACAAATCCAAACAAAACACCAAGAACGGCCATGCTGATGATGACTGGAGGGAAAATATCAAATTCAGCCATTTCAGTAGGGATATCTTTCATCCCTACATAGTGATTCATCAAGTTGATATTTTTGATGTCATTGGGGTTGTGGTCTACGATCTTGTTGATCCAAATATCCATGCCAATGGCTTCAGGATATTGAGGAGCTTCCAACGTGATATTCCAGAGTGGTAGGACAAAGAGAAGGAGGATCATCAAAGAGCCTACGATCATCATTATTTTAGACAATTTCATTTTTTTGTTGTTTGTGATTGGATGGTTGTGGTAAAGTAGGGGGACGAACCTTAGCAAAACGCCCCCCTCAAACCAACACTTTTTATTCTCCGTCGAGCGTCCAGCTCAATTCTATGTCAGAATTTTCAGGAGACACTCTCACATATCCTTGCATTTCCTGGTGAAGTGCAGAACAGAAGTCTGTACAGTAGAATGGCCATACACCTTCACCCTTAGGTTCCCATACGAATGTTTCTGTTTGCCCAGGCATGATCAATAGTTCAGAAGTATTCGCACCGATCATACTGATACCATGAGGTACATCATAGTCTTGCTCCAAGTTAGTCACGTGGAAATAAACTCGGTCACCTTCTTTGATTCCTTCGATGTTGTCAGGAGCAAAGTGGCTTCGAATCATTGTCATGTAAATGTGTACGTCTTTACCATCTCTGACTACCTTGGCATCCTTCTCAGACTTCGTCACATATGGGTGCTCGTTTTCTTCCAAAGGATAGATCTTCTTGGAATTGGGCTTGATCAGATCCGCTGGTATACCTGCAGCATAGTGAGGCTCTCCAAGCGTTGGGAAGTCAAGTAGCAATTCCATTTTCTCGCCAGAGATGTCATACAATTGCGCAGACTGAGTCACTTCTGGGCCAGTAGGTAAGTATCTGTCTTTGGTGATTTTGTTCATCGCGATCAAGTATTTACCGAAAGGTGCCTGAGAATTACCGCCAGGGATCATCAAGTGACCCACAGAGTAGTAGGTAGGCTTTCTGTCTATGACTTCCCAGGTGCCTAGTTTCCATTTTACCACTTCAGAAGAGATAAAGAAAGTAGTGTATGCATTACCTTTAGCGTCAAATTCTGTATGCAAAGGACCCAAGCCAGGCTGAACAACTACTCCAGCTAGTACATCCTCGAAGTTTAAGATCGGAATACCGTAAGCTTCTCCATCGAATTTTTCGTTTTCTATAGCATCCATCATTTTTGTGAAAGAGTGCACAGTTACGTTAGCTGATAGCTTACCGCTACCTACAATGTACTCACCTGTAGGATCTACATCACATCCATGAGGAGACTTAGGCATTGGCATGAAATATACTAATCCAGGGCATTTGGCAGGGTCAAGTATTTTCACCTCTTTTTCCCAAGTAGTAGTAGCCATATGCGTCTTTTCATCATACACATTATGCGCATAGTTGGTCGCCATGGTAGTGAAGTTGCCTTGAGCAATGTACTCTTCAGCTTTTTTCCAGTTGATAGCCGCTACGAAATCCTTGTCATTTTGAGAAGCATTTACTTCCATTAAAGTATTTGCTTCTTCTGTGTTGTATGTAGTAAAGAAGAACCAACCGTGAGATTTACCTCTTCCAGGGTGTGCTTTGTCGTAATCAAACCCAGGCATCATGATCTGAAATTCGATATTCATTTCACCAGATTCCTGATCTACTTTCAAGAATGACATAGCACCTTTGAAGTTGCCTTTGTAGTCGGCAATAGGCATGTCTCTTTGTGGAACTGGTACAGCGAACCTGGTGCCTGCCACTACATATTCGGTATTGTCAGTTACGTAAGATGAACTGTGGTTACCCGCAGAGTTTGGAATTTCAATAGTCTCAACAGTTTCGAATGTAGTCAAGTCAATACGTGCAATTCTTGGCGTGTTGTTTTCATTGATGAAAACCCAGCGTCCATCTAGCTTACCGTTAGTTTGAGAAATGTCCGGATGGTGGGCATCACCCCAAGGAATGAAACCATAAGAAGTGTTCAATAATGCCTTGGTTTCTTCATTGAATCCGTAAGCCTTTTCTGCATCCACTGAAAATACTGGGATGTTTTTAAATACTCTGCCTGACGGCATACCTATTACGGACAATTGGCCATTGAATCCGCCAGAAATGAAACCGTAGAATTCGTCGTGCTCTCCTGGCGCTACGAATGAGCGTGAAGCTAGGTCGCCGCTCAGTGCACCGCTATTTTCGTTGCCTCCCGGCTGGCAACCTACTGCAAAAAGTAGGGCTACGCTGGCCAAAATGCTTGTTATTTTTTTGATACTCATTTTATGATCGTTTAATTGATGATTTATAATATGATTTTGTCTACCACATTGATGACTCCATTGGTAGTTTGGATCGTGGCTAAAACTTTTGCCCCGGCAACGAATACGTCATCGCCTTCCACCGTTACTTCCAGATATTGTCCAGTAGCTGTATAGATCTTGCGACCTTTTCTAGCTTCTTTCTTTAGTGCATCAAGGTCGTAGGAACCTGGTGCTGCATGACCAGTAAGAATGTTAGCCAGTTTGGCTTTGTTCTCTGGCTTGAGTAGGTCGTCTACGGTGCCTTCCGGCAAAGCTGCAAATGCGTCATTAGTAGGGGCAAATACAGTTAAAGGGCCAGCGTTAACAAGCACATGTTCGATCTCAGCTGCTTGTACAGCTGCTACTAGAGTGCTATGTGCTTCTGAGCCTATAGCTACTTGCAAAATATTGGCTTCCGAGACATTATCTTCTACAGAGGCCTGTCCTTTAGGGTGCGAAGTGGCTGTTTCAGATTCCGAAACTGGCGCCGTATATCGCTCCACATTCTTATTGCATCCGATGACAGCAAAGACCATCAGCGCAAGGAATAGTTTGGTGAAAGGGTGAGATTTCATAGTATTTCTGTTAGTTGAAAAATCGTTTATAGTGTTCTGAAATATTCCAGAACCGCTCTTGCTTCATCTTCGGTTAGGTTTTGATTGGCCATCGGTGAACCATTGAACTCAATAAGTAATTGTTTCGCTAATGGATCTTTCAGTACCATTTCATCAGGGTTCAAAATCATATTCATTACCCAAGCAGGATTTCTTCTACTAAAAATGTCTTTAGGAGAAGGTCCAATGAATTTTTTGTTCACTTTATGACAAGCCGTACACTTGGCTTCAAAAATGACCTTGCCTTCTTCAGCTTTAGTTTGATCAATATCTGCTGGAAATTCAAAAGATGAAATGGGGCCTATGCCATTATATTTTTGATATTCCTTTTCCATCTCAGCAACTGATTTTGGAGCTTTTTTGGCATATTTCTCTTTTACACTTTCGCTGCTACTTTTTTCGCCACCACAAGCGCCTAAAATCAAGAGAAGACCAAGGAGTGGGTATGTTAACTTTTTCATAAATTCTCGAATTGTTTTGCAGTAAAAGTATTGTTCGAGCGCAGCTGAAACTATGACGCAAGTCAGTTTTGTATAAGAGAGATGTCATCTGAAACAGGCATTTTTCGCAATGTTATTTTAAAAAAAGAGACAGACTGTATTTAGATGTATGATCATGATTTTATCACATTGCTAATAAAACACCAGTATTATTAAATAAAATACCAGAGATTATCGTGATTACTTAGTAGGTTTGCAACAGCTAGTGCCAAGAATGCAACTAACCCAAAATTGAGTTTAATAGTAGGAGAATTAAAATCAAGCATGACATGGTAATTGGTGTTGTAAAATGTCCAGAAGAGAATCTGGTCGCCCTCGTTCCACAGGTGGCTGCAAAACTGATCAAAGACGAATATCAAATCGTTGTAGAATCGGGAGCAGGTAAGGCCTCAGGATATAATGATGAACTGTATGAGTCTGCGGGCTCAGTGATTTCCTCACGGACGGAGGTGCTTTCTAAAGCAGATATAATCCTTGCCGGCACCAGCATTTCAAAATCAGATATTGATCAAATCAAAGCAGGCGCAATACTAGTTGGTAAATTCAATGGTCGTGTGGAGTCTGAGTTAATTACAAATCTAAAAACATCTGAGGCTCAAGTATTCAGCCTTGATTTGTTGCCTAGATCTACTATTGCGCAATCGATGGATGTACTTTCGTCGTTGGCGTCACTTTCAGGTTACAAAGCTGTGATTTCTGCGGCTGACGAGTTCGCAGGTTATTTCCCTATGATGACCACTTCAGCAGGTACTATACCTCCAGCACGTGTTTTGGTATTAGGAGCAGGAGTAGCAGGATTGCAAGCCATTGCTACAGCAAAGAGACTGGGAGCTATTGTAGAGGCTTTCGATGTGCGAACAGCGGTGAGGGAAGAAGTACAAAGTCTAGGGGCAAAATTCATCGAAGTGGAGGGCGCTCAAGAAGATAGTGCTGCAGGAGGATATGCTGTAGAGCAATCCAATGAATACATTGCCAAACAAAAAGAACTCATTCACCAAACTGCAGTGAAGGCCGATGTAGTTATCACTACAGCGAATATTCCAGGAAGGAAAGCACCGGTTTTGATAGAAAACAGAACGGTGAATGCCATGAAACAGGGTAGTGTTATTGTGGACATGGCCTCTGCTAGTGGTGGCAACTGTGAGTTGTCCAAAGATGATCAAGTCATTGATGTCGATGGCGTAACCATCATTGGGGATGCTAAACTTTACAATCAGATGGGCAAGCAAGCGAGCTTGCTCTACAGCAACAATATTTACAATTTCTTGAAATACGTTCTCAAAGAAGGTAAGGATGATTTACCGTATGACAGTGAGATTGTCAGCCAGTCATTGTTGAAGGCAGAAAAGAAGTCTGCCGTTACCGCCTAATTATTACCATTAAATTCAGAAAACATGTTAGAGATATTAGATTATCTGAAGGATCATGTGCTTATGATCAACTTATTAATTATCACTATTTACCTGGGCTTTGAAGTGATTTCGAAAGTGCCAACAGTACTTCATACTCCATTGATGTCTGGGTCCAATGCAATCAGTGGTATTGTAATTATTGGTGCTATTATTTTGGTCCGGCAGGCAGATGTAACTGACTACCTAACCTTAGGGTTAGGAGCTTTAGGAATAGTATTGGGTACTATCAATGTGGTAGGTGGTCATGCGGTGACCAACCGAATGTTGGAAATGTTTAAGAAGAAATAAGATGCAGTACATAGAACTTTTATATATCGTCTCAACTGTATTGTTGATCGTAGGGTTAAGAAAATTGAGCAGCCCATCTACGGCTAGAAATGGAAATGTGATTGCTGCGTTGGGTATGGGCTCAGCTATTCTAGTGGCCATATTCAGCCCAATGGCAAATGATCAGGGTAACCTGCTGTATATTTTTGGAGCCATAACTGTAGGGTCTGTTATCGGCTTAGTGTATTCCAAAAAAGTAGAAATGACTGGTATCCCGGAATTGGTCTCTGTATTTAATGGCTTTGGGGGCGCTTGTGCGGTAAGTATTTCCATTCTTGAGGCTTATAAGTTTGATGCCTCTTCTTCTTATGGATTGATGGCAACGACTTACATGGCATTATTTATCGGTGGTGTGGCTTTTACAGGTAGTTTGATTGCTTATGGCAAATTGGCTGGTAAGGTCAAAGATTGGAGAAGTGCAATCTCTTCTTATTTCAATCTGATCTGGTTGGTGTTATGTTTAGGCCTCATTGTATTTCAAGTGGCTAACCCTACTACCTACGCGTATTTGCCTCTAGTTATTCTTGCTGTTTCACTCATTTACGGTTTGACTTTTGTCTGGCCAATCGGTGGGGCTGATATGCCAGTTGTTATTTCTTTGCTCAATGCTTTGACGGGTATTGCTGCGGCTCTGGCAGGTTTGGTCTATGGTAATATGGTCATGTTGCTAGGTGGTGTATTGGTAGGTTCTTCTGGAGCCATACTTACCATCTTGATGTGTCAGGCCATGAATCGATCCTTAATCAACGTAGTAGTCGGTGGTTTTGGCAGTTCTGTAGGCGCCACCGCTACTGATCAGGGCGATATCAAAGAAACCACCGCTAATGACACAGCCATCATGATGCGTTATGCGCAAAACGTAATGGTCATTCCGGGCTATGGTATGGCAGTAGCTCAGGCGCAAAAGGCATGTAAGGAATTGGATAAGAGTCTAACCTCGAGGGGAGTGAACGTTAATTACGCTATACACCCGGTAGCGGGTCGTATGCCAGGTCATATGAATGTACTTCTCGCAGAAGCGGATGTGCCGTACAATAAACTCATCGATTTGGATGATGCCAATAGTATGTTGACCGATACTGATGTATGTTTGGTAGTGGGTGCTAATGACGTAGTCAACCCTTCTGCACTAGATGATCCGGGAAGTCCAATTTACGGGATGCCTGTGTTGGAAATCCTGAATTCCAAAAATGTGGTGGTGCTAAAGAGAGGAATGAGTAAAGGTTATTCAGGAATTGAAAACCCATTGTTTTTTAGTGAGAAAACTAAAATGTTATTTGGAGATGCCAAAGACACCATTGAGACACTCAATAATGAGGTAAAAGTGATGGATTAGTTGTGAAAATATTAAATAATTAACTAGGCATTATGCCTATCTATTAATTAGGTATATATGCCTATTGCTTCTCGGAAGTACTCAGAGTACATTTGATTTAGCAGCATTTAAATGAGATTTATTGAATTTGGTCATGAAATGGTTTCATGAATTTTGGTCTTATTTAATTATTTAATATGAAAACTAACTTAACCTTTTCCATGGGCACCATAGTGTGCTTAGTAGTACTAATTTGCCCTTTTCAATCCATTTCCCAAAGTGATATTTCATTAGAAAAGATATCAACGTATTATACGGATGTTTTTGCTGAAAGTGCCACTGAGATTGTTGCGCATGATCCGTTCACGCAGAGACTATTTGTAACAAATAGTTTTGCAAGTACAATTGATATTTTGGATATCTCCCAGCCTGAGTCTATAACACTCCATTCATCCATCAGTTTGGTTTTGTATGGGAAAAGTGCCAATAGCGTTGCAGTATATCGTGGGATTGTGGCCGCAGCGGTGGAAAATGTAGACAAACAAGCCAATGGGAAAATTGTGTTTTTCAATACTGATGGTCAATTTCTCAATGAGGTCGAAGCCGGTGCATTACCAGATAATGTGGTGTTTTCTCCAAATGGGAGGTATGTAATCAGTGCAAACGAAGGAGAACCAAACGATGATTATACCATTGATCCCGAGGGCAGTGTAACTATTGTCGATCTTCGCAGAGGTGTTCAGAATATTAATCAAAGTGATGTTCAACAAGTAGGGTTTACAAGTTTCAATAACGCAAATTTAGATGCTAGTATTAGAGTATCTTCTAACCCCGGATCATCAACTGTAGCACAAGACCTGGAGCCCGAATACATTACAGTATCAAAATATTCGAGGTATGCATGGGTGGCACTCCAAGAAAATAATGCTTTAGCCATCATTGATATTCGAAGAGGTAGGGTAAAACGACTCGTAGGGTTAGGATTTAAGGACCATTCAACGTATGGTAATGGATTGGACGCTAGTAACGAAACTGCCGAAATTGATATAGCCAACTGGCCAATCAAAGGCATGTATATGCCTGATGCAATTGCAAATTATAGAAAGTGTGGGAGGGAATACATTGTATTAGCCAATGAAGGAGACAGTAGAGATTATGCAGGGTACAGCGAGGAGGTTAGAGTTAAAGACCTGATGCTGGATCCAACGGTATTTCCAAATGCTGCCGATCTACAATCCAATACTGCAATTGGACGGATGAAAACGACGACAGCCACTGGAGATGCAGATGGTGATGGACTATTTGAGGAAATATACACTTATGGTGCCAGGTCATTCTCTATAAGAAGAGCCAATGGTAGACTCATTTACGATAGTGGGGACGAATTTGAACAAATCACGGCACTTGAACTTCCGGATAATTTTAATTCGACAAATGATGAGAATGGGTCTTTCAAAGACAGAAGTGATGATAAAGGACCAGAGCCAGAAGCCATAGAAATAGCTAAATTCAAAGGTAGAACTTATGCTTTTATTGGATTAGAGAGAGTTGGAGGAATAATGATTTATGACATTTCTAATCCTTTTCACCCTGAGTTTGTAAGCTATACAAACAATCGAAATTTTGATGCGCCAGTAGATTCCAGAGATGCGGAGGATCTTGGGCCGGAAGATGTAGTCTTTGTCAAAAAGAGCAAAAGTCCGATCAATGCTCCTATTCTGATTTCAGCTAATGAAGTAAGTGGCACCATTACGATTTTCAAAGTCAATTCGGGACAGCCGAACCATATGAATGCTGAAGCCAGAACTTTGGACAATGAAGATGAAGTGATTGCAGAAGAGCTAGAACAAATGACGGATCAATTACTCGTTTACCCAAATCCTGTCGAACATGGAGTCCTATATTTGAATAAGTCTTTAGATGTCACTGTTTTCAATATTCATGGGCGAAAAGTACTGACAAGCAAAGGGAATAAAGAGATTGATGTTTCCTCCTTGGAGAAAGGACTTTATATCCTTCAATCCGCTGAATCTACAGGTGTCAGATTCATAATTAAATAAATACTGTTTTTTTCTTAACCAATAATAGATGAAGTCAAAAGTAATTTTGTTGACGGTCGTGATGTGTTCATTAAGTTTGAAAATCATGTCTCAACAACTCTCAGAACGAGTCAGAATCAATGGTTATTCAAGTTTTGAATATGAAAACATGATCTCTGATGAAGGAGAAGGAGATCCTAATGGATCCTTCGATGCCGACCTTATTGATTTAGTAATCAATATAGACCTATCAGACAAATTAAGATTTTCTACTGACTTGACCTGGGAGCATGGCGCTGCCACTGAAGATGGACGGGGCAATGTTGCAGTGGAATATGCATTTCCTGAGTACACCGTCAAAGATTGGTTGAAATTTAGGGTAGGAAAGATGTTTACACCATTTGGGATATACAACGAAATCCATACTGCCAAACCTGCATTTCTTGCAGTGAAAGAACCATTAAGTACGAATAAGCCTAATAAGTTTGGTGCCGATGAAAGGTTCTATCCGAGATGGGCAACAGGTATTTCTGTATTAGGAAATTTCATGGTTAGTTCAGTTGAATTTGAATATCACGTACAACTGAGTAATGGTTCGCAAGAGAATACCAACCCTTTTGAAGAAGATGACAATAAAGAAAAAGCCATAGCTTCAAGACTACTCATTAGTCCGGTTAGTAATTTAAAGTTAGGCCTATCCACTTATTCAGATAGAGTAACAGAGCTAGACGGAGCCGGCGATGACACGGGTAATCGAACCAAGGTTTTTAGTTTTAGTACACATGCGGAATATACCATTGGAAATGCAGGGTTGGAATTGGAGTATGTTTCGGGAAATACTAAACCTTCGGCAGGTGGTAGTTTGAAAAAAAATGCCATTGAGGCGATGGTGTATTATACTTTTATAGAAAGGCTCACTCCCTATATTAGATATGAATTTCTAGACCCAAACAAGGATATAGATGATGATCAAGCGAATATGTTCAGTGTTGGTCTGAATACTCGTATTGATAAAAATTTCTTTCTCAAGGCTCAATACAACTCCATCTCTTCCGGAAATCAAAACGCTGAGTTTGCCGGTGTAGGTTATAGTGAGTTTCAGGCTGCTATTGTTCTAGGTTTTTAATATGAAAATGATGAAAGAGATGAATAAAAAAGTATCTAATTATAAGCTAATTCTCATTGGATTATTTACCCTAATCATGTTGAGCAATTATGAAGCGGAAGCACAATCAGATTTCGTAGTAATAGCAAATGCAAAGGTGCCCATAGAGACGATTGATAAAAATATGCTTAAGAGAGTATACAATGGCTTTACCACCCAATGGAAAAACTCCACTAAGATTAAACCATGCTATGTCCAAATTAAAAATGAAGCCTTCTGGAAATACATTGGAACTTCAAATACCAATTTTCAGAAATTCTGGACCAAAAGAGTTTTTTCAGGCAATGGGGTTTCTCCAGTAGAACACAAGAGTAGTGCTGATTTGATCAAATATGTAAACGAAATTCCTGGTGCAATAGGAATATTGAATGCAGAGGATAAGAACCTTATTGGGGCTAATAGTAAAATTCTACCTGTTCAAAATTAAAAAACTGAGAATGACTTTGATTAGCAAAGTCATTCTCAGTTCTATGAATCTAATGAACTAAGATCTTGCTTAATGACTTTAATTAAACGATTCAATATTGGAAAGAAAGTTACTGTTGGGTATGTCGTAATTATATGCATTACTACTGCCTGTAGCTTTTATAGTGTGCTCAAGTTGAGAGAAAGTAGGAGTACAGAAGAGAAAATATCAGAGGTATTTAGTGCACTTCTTATCAAAATGGATCAAATGAAAGATCTAGTCGAAAACGCTAAAAAATACTCGAACAACTGGATATATAATCCTAATGAAGAAGACAAGGCTGCTTTAGTAGAACTACAAACCAAAAAATTTCCAGGCTTAGCAGCAGAGATCAAATTGCTTCAAGAGAATTGGAGCAGAGATAATCGCTTAGATAGTCTGGATCAAATGTTAGGTATATTCAAGGAGAACATAGGATATCAAAAGGAATTAATGAATCATTTGAGTACTATAGATAGCTATACGAACGACTCGATTATTTTCTACTTAGCGATCCCATTATTTGATGAAAAACTTGAGCCGCAGTTGAATCTACTTTCTGGGCAATTGGAAAGGTTTACATCAGAACTAAAACAATTTTCTGATGAACTAATTGTTGAAAAGAATGCTTCTTTGGACTGGGTTGAAAAAATCACTATTCTATTGACACTCCTTTCAATCTTTCTTGGAGTTATTGCTTCTTATGTAGTTACATCCTCGATTGCAAAACCTATCAGACTTCTTAATGAGAATATTCAAAAAATGGGTTTTGGAGAGTTGCCAAAATTTGACTTCAAAACCACATCCGATGAAATAGGTGATATGGTAAAGTCTTTAAGTCAATTGAGAAACAACTTAGAAATCACTTCGACTTTTGCGCTAAACATCGGTAAAGGGCAACTTGAACAAGAATATCAGGTGCTCAGCGAAAAAGACGTGCTTGGAAAATCTCTGGTTACTATGCGAGATAATTTGAACAAAGTGATCAGTGAAACTCAGGATGTAGTTCAGAAAGCCGGGACAGAAGGTAAGTTAAGTAGCCGTATTGAAATGAAAGAAAAGTCTGGCGCTTGGAGTGAATTATCTGAAGCGATCAACAATCTTTTGAGCTCAATATCTGAACCCGTATTATCTGTGAATGAGATTGTCAATGCTATGGCCGACGGGGATTTGACAAAAACAATGCAAAAGGATCTAAAAGGCGATTTTAAACTGTTGTCAGATAATTTGAATAAAGCATTGGGTAATTTGAATGGATTTTTAAATCAAATTGCAAAAGATGCGAATTCTATGAATTCATCTTCTAAGCTTATGCAAGTGTCAAGTGACGAAATGGCGTCCAACACAAGCGAAATAGCCACAGCCATCGGACAAATGAGTAGCGGGGCGCAAAACCAAGTAGGAAAAGTTGATGAGTCATCTCAATTAATTGAGGGAATTTTGACTTCATCAAATGAAATGGGTCAAAGAGCGGATAGGATAAATAATGCTGCTAAAACTGGAGTTGATAACAGTGAACAAGGCATGAAAATGGTTGAAAAAGTGGTTGTGAATATGAACGAAATAGCCACATATTCAGATAAAACGAACACATCAATTAGTGTACTTACTGATAGATCTAATCAAATTACTACGATGTTGGCGGTTATTAGTGATATAGCATCTCAAACAAATCTCCTGGCACTGAATGCTGCCATAGAAGCTGCCCAGGCAGGTGATGCAGGAAGAGGATTTGCTGTAGTTGCTGAAGAAATTCGAAAATTGGCCGAAAGCTCCCGATCATCTGCTAAAGAAATTGAACTGCTTGTCACCGGAGTTCAGAGTGATACTAAAGAAGCAGCAAAAGTGATTGAAACTATGCATAAAAGTGTTGTAGAGGGAAATACGACATCAAATCAAGTATTGGAATCATTTCGAAAAATCACTGAGGCGTCTCACAATACATTAGAGTTTTCTGAAGAAATATTAAATGCTGCGAAAATTCAAATTTCAGATATTAACAACGTCGTAAGCATAACTGAAGGAATTGTAGTCATAGCCGAACAGACTGCTTCTGGAACTGAAGAAGTAGCGGCAAGCGCGTCTGAACTATCTGCCGGAATGGAAAACTATAATAATAGGACCATAGAGCTGTCAAACATAGTAGAGAGATTGAACGAAGGACTAGGGAAGTTCGCTCTAGCCGATTCACAGAATGATGAATCTGATCCTGAAGGATTGGATCATGATCAAGACGAAGTTATTCATTCGAACTCTTCAAGTCCACAAATTCAATTTAGCCAGAATTAGCTCTGACTACTATCTAAGGTTGTAAATGATCCATTTGGCTAATAATTTCAAGCGTATAGAATAGTTTTATTAGGATTGTGTAAACAATCTATAAAATGAAAATATTCTCATACGGCCTTTTGTTATCTGTATTATTCTTTAGTTGCAACAAACCCAAAGAAACATTTGACTTTGCTTATGTAGGCACATTCACTCAAGGCCTTGAAGGACCGGCGGTTGATGCTCGTGGCAATCTCTTTTTTGTAAATCCGGAAAAGAATGGGACCATCGGCAAGGTAGATCCAAACGGAAATTTTGAAATCTACATCGATAGTTTACCTGATGGAAGTGTAGCCAATGGCATTCGATTTGATCAGAATGGAATGATGTTTTTAGCTGATTATGTCAATCATAACATTCTCTCCATTGACTCGAAAAATAAGTCCGTCAAGGTCTATGCACATGATAGCACTATGAATCAGCCCAACGATATTGCCATTTCCAGAAACGGGACACTGTATGCCAGCGATCCCAACTGGACAGAAAGCACAGGTAAGCTATGGCGAGTTGATCAAGGCAATGACTTGGTTTTACTAGAATCTAATATGGGCACTACCAACGGCGTAGAAGTAGCACCAGGAGATAGTCTACTGTATGTAAATGAAAGTGTACAGCGGAAGGTTTGGGTTTATGACTTGTCACCAGAAGGCGAAATTTCCAATAAGCGCCTCCTTATTGAATTTCCAGATTATGGATTGGATGGAATGCGATGTGATGAAACGGGCAATCTTTACATTGCGCGGTATGGAAAAGGAACTATTGCAATAGTTTCTCCAAAAGGTGAGTTAATTCGTGAAATAGTACTAACTGCCCAAAAACCGACAAATATAGCTTTTGGAGGGACCGAAGGAAAGACTTGTTATGTCACATGTCAAGACAGAGGATTTATAGAAGCATTTGAGGCTTCGTTCGTCGGAAGATCCTTTTCTCTTCGTAAATAAAGAAAATCAATATTCTGAGTTAGATATTTTTCTTAGTTTAGAGATTGAATCATTTTAATCCTAAACAATGAAATATATGCTAACCAAAACATTCAGCTTGTTTCTTTCAGCTGTTGTATTACTCACCTCCTGTATGCCTTCTAAAAAAGAAGCAGAAGCAGGATTTTCGATTGAATCAGAAAAATATCAATTAGCCAATGGTTTAGATGTAATCCTGCATCAGGATAAATCAGATCCGGTGGTTTCAGTAGGGATATTGTATCATGTGGGCTCTAACCGTGAAAAGCCTGGACGTACTGGTTTCGCTCACCTTTTCGAGCATATGCTTTTTCAGGAATCTGAAAACGTACCTCAAGATCAGTTTTTCAAAATTGTACAAAATGTTGGCGGTACACTCAACGGGTTTACATGGAAGGATGGTACTATGTACTATGAAATTGTACCTAAAAATGCATTGGAAACCATGTTATGGTTAGAGTCGGACAGACTCGGATTTTTGTTGAATACCGTTACAGAAAGCGCATTCGCTAACCAGCAAGAAGTAGTTCAAAATGAAAAGAGACAGCGCGTGGACAATAGACCTTATGGTCATACAAACTACGTGATTGATAAAAACATGTATCCAGAAGGTCACCCATACAACTGGCAAGTGATCGGAGAATTGGTGGATTTGCAAAATGCTACTGTAGCTGATGTCAAGGAGTTTTACAACCAGTTTTATGGACCGAACAATGCCACTTTGGTCATCGCTGGAGATTTCGAAAATGCTGAAATCAAGCCATTGGTAGAAAAATACTTTGGCCCTATTGGAAAAAGAGGTGAAGTAACAGAAATGAAACCTCAACCTGTAAAATTGGATAAGTCCAAAAGGTTTTATCATGAGGATAACTTTGCCACGGCACCTCAATTGAACATGGTTTGGCCTACAATAGAGGAGTTTAATAAGGACGCCTATGCCTTGGATTTCCTTGCCGAAATATTATCAGACGGTAAGAAAGCGCCACTTTACAAGGTGCTTGTGAAAGAAAAAAATCTTACTTCAAATGTAGCTGCCTGGAATAGATCTCAGGAGTTGGCAGGTTCCCTTAGAATCTCTATTAATGCAAATCAAGGAATTCCATTGGATTCTATTGAGTCCAGTATTTATGAGGCATTCGCGCGTTTTGAAGCTGATGGAGTGACTGACAATGATATTGCGCAAGTGAAGGCAAAGATCGAAACGGACTTTTATAACGGAATCGCTAGCGTATTCAACAAAACCTTCCAAATAGCATACTACAATACATTTGCGGGAAGTCCTGAATTTATTGAAAAAGACATAGCTAATATTCAGGCTGTAACCAAAGAGGATGTACTTAGAGTATACAATACATACATTAAGGATCAACCATTTATCCTTACCAGTTTCGTGCCTAAAGGAATGATGGATTTGAGTGCTTCCAATTGCGAAAAAGCAACTGTTGTTGAAGAGGTTATCAAGGAGATGGTAGCAGACAATTCGAATACGGAAGAGGCTGCGGATGAAATAGTAAAATCAGAAACTACATTTGATCGGACGGTGGCGCCTGAGATTGGACCCATGCCTGAACTTACTATACCTTCTCAGTGGAATACCACGTTGCAAAATGGCTTAGCTGTTTATGGTATCGAACAAAGAGAACTTCCATTGGTTCAAGCCAGCTTGGTGATCAGGGGAGGGCATCTTATGGACGATTTAAACAAAATCGGAGTGGCTAATCTGATGACTGACATCATGAATGAGGGAACAGTCAACAAGACACCTCAAGAATTAGAAGAAGCAATAGCGTTATTGGGAGCAGAAATTAATATGTGGACTTCAGAAGATGCGATTACATTCACTGTAAGTTCTTTAGCTAGAAACTTTCCTGCAGCGATGTCGCTTCTAGAGGAGATTCTACTAGAACCTCGCTGGGATGAAGAAGAGTTTGATCTGATCAAAACGAGAACGGTTAACATCGTAAAAAGAAGAAATGGCGATCCCGGTGCTGTAGCTGGCAAGGTGTACAAGAGATTGTTATATGGTTCTGACAATATTCGAGGCTACTCCACTATGGGAACCGCAGAAGATGTGGAAAATATTAGCATCGAAGATCTAAAGGCCTTTTATGATAATAATTTTTCACCATCCGTATCTAGTTTTCATGTAGTAGGAGATATTTCTCAAGAAGAGGTTGCCAATACACTTGGTGGTTTTGAATCAAAATGGAGTGCGAAGGAAGTGAGTATTCCATCGTATGAGGCCCCATCTAATCCTGAAAAACCATCTTTATATTTTGTTGACTTCCCTGATGCAAAGCAGTCAGTGATCAATATCGGTTATCTATCCATGCCAAGAACAGATCCGGACTATTACCCAGCAACTGTAATGAATTACAAATTGGGAGGGTCTTTTAGTGGAAATGTGAATTTGATTCTACGAGAAGAAAAAGGTTATACCTATGGAGCTAGAACTGGTTTTTCTGGCGACGCTGATTCGGGAGAATTTACTGCAAGGTCAAGCGTGAGAACGAATACCACCTTTGAGTCTGTGAAGATCTTCAAAGAAGAAATGGAAAAATATAGAGAGGGTATTAGTGAAGAAGATCTTGAGTTTACCAAAAATGCTTTGATCAAATCGAACGCTAGAAGATTTGAAACTTTAGGTGCTATGAGGGGAATGATCGAAACGAGAAGCAAATATGGCTTTGGACCTAACTACATCAAGGATGAAGAAAATGTAGTTAGAAATATGACCTTGGAGGAGCATAAGGCATTGGCTCAAAAGTACATCACACCTGATCAAATGGTTTATTTGGTATCAGGAGATGCTAAAACGCAACTGGAGCAATTCCAGAATACTGGGTTTGAGAAAGTGATTCTTTTGGATAAAGAAGGTAATGAAGTGGAAGAACCAATTACTATTGTGAAATAGAAATAAAACCTCGTCACTTCGACTGAAAGGAGAAGTCCCCATCGGAATGCAGTGTGCTGAGTTATACAAAAACAGCTGTTGCTGCCGTCAGGGACTTCTCAGTCGTCAATTCACTTGGTGAATTGTCTCCTTCGAAGTGACGTGGATTTTTTTGATCTACATGGAAAGAGGCGGAGCAGTTTATATCGTGACAAACATCCATCACACTGTATTCTATGTGGGAGTAACTTCGGATCTAAACGCGCGTATTTACGAGCATAAAACAAAGCTTTATCCTAAGAGCTTTACTGCTAAATATAATATTGATAAACTGGTTTACTTTGAAGGGTTTCACTCTATAGAGGAAGCTATTGATCGAGAAAAACAAATCAAAAAATATAGGCGAGAGAAAAAGATCTGGTTAATTGAGTCTATTAACTCCGAATGGAACGATTTGTATGAGTCGCTAGAATAGCTACGAAAAATTATAACTTACCATATCTCGTCACTTCGACTGAAAGGAGAAGTCCCCAAAGGAATGCAGTGTGCTGAGTTTTACAAAAACAGCTGTTGCTGCCTTCAGGGACTTCTCAGTCGTCAATTCACTTGGTGAATTGTCTCCTTCGAAGTGACGTGGTTTTTATTATTATCGCAGGTGATGCCAAAGGCATCCCTTCGGGACAACACCAGTGTGGCGAAGGAGAATGAGGAGTTAGTAAGGGGCATACAGCCTCTTTTTTTGTTTTTTTGAAACTAAAAAAGACGAAATGGGTACATTTATATCATGTATGTATCTATTACCCGCCTAAAACTAAAATCCATCTGGCAGCTGCCGAAATTTGCCAGTCTGTCCAACAAGGTGGCTCGCCAGGCCAAAGCTTCTCCTGGAAATTTAAAAGTAAGGCTTTCCAATCAGTGGTTTAGGTATTTTTATACTATTACCCATTGGAATACCAAAGAAGCCATGCAACAGTTTATGTTCCATGGAGAGCATAAAGTGGCCATGCAGCGGTGGGGTGATTTTGCCTCTGAAGTAAAGGCTTACGGTTTTGAAACCAATGATCCGCCCAAATGGAAAGAAGCAAGATTGCTGATCAAAAAACAAGGGAGGATAACTAGTTAAGTTATGAATAGAATTGATCGACTCACTGCTATCATGCTCAAATTGCAGAGCAAAAGACATGTAACCATAGATGATATTTCTGATCATTTTGACATCAGTGAAAGAACCGTCTTTCGGGATATTAAAGCACTCGGAGAAGCAGGAGTGCCTATAGGATTTGAAAAGGATAGAGGTTATTTTATTGTAGAAGGATATTACATTCCTCCGGTAATGTTCACCAAGGAAGAGGCTGGAGCTATATTGTTAGCTGGCAAGCTACTGGAGAGGCAAGGAGACAAATCTCTGGTGGATCAGTTCGAACAGGCTCTTACCAAAGTGAGAGCCGTACTGAAGAATACCCAGAAGGATTATGTACAGGAGTTGGAAAAGTATATTGAGATAGTTTCTCCTACCATTCCAGTCGAGCAGGCTTTCCCTGATCTTTTTTTAAATGATATAAAGAATGCGTTGATCAATCATCAGGTTTTGTCTTTTGAGTACTATGCTAATTACAGCGATTCATATTCTTCCAGGGAGGTTGAGCCACTAGGTATTTGTCATTATGCTAATCACTGGCACTTGATTGCTTATTGTAGAATGCGCAATGGAGTTCGTGACTTTAGAACCGATCGAATCAGTAAACTCCATGTGCTGGATCAGCATTTCGACCCATCGCTCAGAGACGACTTTAAGGATCACATTTTTGTTAGGCAAATGCCGCAAGATGTGAGCGAAGTGAAAGTTATGTTTGACAAAAAAGTGGCCAGGATCATTGGAGATCAGCGCTATTTCTATGGGTTCATAGACGAAAAGAAAACAGAGGAAGGTGTTGAGATGACTTTCATGGTCGGAGAGTGCGAATACTTTGCTCGTTGGTTACTGATGTTTACGGATTCAGCCAGAATTCTCAATTCAGAAAAAATGGAGAATTCAATGCGTGAATTGATTGACCAACTCGAAAAACATTATCAGGCTCAATTGATGTAAAAATTCAAATATCAATAAATCTCAGAGTTATTCTAAAGAGAACTCAGAGTCCCTATTCAGGTGACTCTGAGAGGCATCGTTAAACAAAAAAGACCAGATGTAATCTGGTCTTTTTTAATATAGATTTTTCTTGCCATTTATTCAGGGCAACCCGTCGTACATGCAGTTACAGATATTTCTATGCTGTCAACCAATTCTGAATCTTCATTATAAGCGTAAACGGTATAAGTATCGATGCAGTCCGCAGAGAATTCTCCAGTTTCACTATTCAGTGTATAACACGCTACTGCCACTCTGGCTGGTTCGGCTGTAGGATCATACATACTCCAGGTGATGCCTGGCAAAGTGGTGTTTTCAGGAAGAACAGAGGCTGTAAGCGTCGTTGTCTGTCCTTGTTCTATAGAGTGGGTTTCACCCTGATCGATAGTCACACTGGTAGCTTTTATGTTTTCTACATGAAACATGGCTGAAGCAGAGGCTCCATCAATACCATCTACCTGAGCTGTGACAGCCAAATCATAACAAGAACTTTCGTCGTAGTCCTTGATGGCTTCAATCAGTCCAAAGGCGTCAACAAAGGCATAATCTGAATAATCAGGAAGAGCAGCAACCAAAACTCTTCGAAATTCACAAGAACCGTTATCTCTAGTGTCGATCGACCAGGTGATATCGGGTTCCTGATTGTTAGCATTCTCAGGGATTACTGAGTAAATCATTTGCTCAGTGTCACCTGCAGTGATTTTGAAACCGTCTGTTTGTTCAAATTCAATACCTGTAATTTCAACATAATCAATATTAAGTGGAATTTTGGCTTCTTTGCCACCATCCACAGTAGTAACGACCAACTTCAATCCGCAATCGTCACATTCTGCTTTACCCGTAATCGCTCCTGTTTCAGCATCTATGGATGCGTAGAAATCCGCAGTTGGAATGGCTTGAGATCTTGCTAGAACTGGAACGTACTCCAAAGACCAAGTCACTGCTTGGATGGTAGCGTTTGCAGGTTCGATGGTAGGCGTGACGCTTACCACTTCATTCCCTATTACAGTCACTGATGTAGCACCTCCTTCTAGTTCGAATTTGATACCAGTTACAGCTACATTGGTAATGGAAATGGTTGCACTTGCAGTGAAATCACCATCTTTTGATTTAGCGGTTACGACTACTTCGCCTGCAGCAACAGCAGTTACCATGCCGGCATCGCTTACTGTGGCAATGTCAGTAGGTGCATCTTCTTTTGTTTTAGAACCTGATGGAAATGCCACTGACCAGATTACTCCTTGCTCTGTAGCGTCTGCAGGAGCTATGGTAGCTGCAAGTTGTAACGTTTCTCCCACTTTGAGATCTTCAGTTTCCGTATCCAGGGTAATTCCGGTGACAGCGACCAATTTAGCAATGACATTCACATTTACTGTGGCGGTCAAATCTGAGTTGGTTTCAGTAGCAGTCAATGTAGTAGACCCTACTGCTTCGGCAGTTAGCGTAGAACCGTCCACGCTTACGATATTAGCATCACCAGAAGTAAATGTAATATTTGCTTGATCTGCGTCGCCACCAGTGACAGTAATTGCGTCAGAAGCATCGTAAGTAAGGCCTTCTGTGACAGTCAGCGTATCACCATCAAAGCTAATATCTGTAATGTCTATTTTTTCGTCTTCTGTACAGCCGACGAAGAGGCTGGCTATCATCAGCGAGCTGATGAATAATTTTAATTTGCTCATGAGAATTTGTTTATGTTTTGCGCGGTAATTTATGTATTGTTTTCTTTCCGTTCAGTTGTTTTAGACAATTTTTCCTTCACACAGGATGAATGTTATTTGTATCTCGATAAACGAATGTTTTATGTCAAATGATACCATAATGAATAGCCAAAAAATCTAGCTGATGTTAACAAAAAAACGTGGAAGGCGAGAATAATAGGCCAAAAAGGAACTTTAAGGATCATCACTGTATATCATTTATTTTTCATTGATTTGTCTACTTAAATACTGAATCATGAAAAACAACGTAATCCGAATTGAAACTCCAAATTTGATCCTTCGCATCTTTCAACCACAAGATGCAGAACTGTTAAAATCAAGGTTGGATGATAATCTCGAAATCATGATGCCATGGATCCCGTGGGCTAAGAATGAACCAGAGCCTTTAGAAGACAAAAGGGAGCGAATTAGAAGTTGGAAGGGAGACTTTTATTCTAATCGTGAGTACAGCTATGGAGTGTTTGAAAAATCCACTGGTGACTTTGTAGGCAGTAGCAACCTCTTCGGCAGAAGAGGTAAAGGAACCACTGAAATAGGCTATTGGATAGATCATCTCAAAGCGGGCAAAGGATATGCTACTGAGGTGAGCTATGCCCTGACCAAGTTGTCTTTTGAGCATATGAAAATTGAGAAGGTTTTGCTCTATATAGATACGCGAAACAAAGCAAGCCAGCGAATACCTGAAAAATTGGATTTCACGCATGAATATACCTATCGCGAGTTACCCAAAGGTGAAAACGGAGAGAGATTAAAATTTCAAGTTTGGGTAATGTTTGTTGAGGAATTCAAAAAAGTAGATAAATTCGAGGCTGTCGAATTTAAACTGGATTGATTTTGGAATTGATTGAGGAAGAAAATCTCCTGTACAAAGCGGGTGATACAGGTATTTTTTTAGGGAAAGTTGAAGAAAATGCATTTCATCAACACTATGCCCTTCAGCTGACCATTGGTATTGACGAAGCGTTTGAAATGGAATCCGAAGATGGAGTTGTGCTTTCAAAGTCACTTCTGATTCATCCCCAGGTTTCTCATCGCTTAGACAGTAAAAGACAGAAGGTTTTAGTCATTTTGCTCAACCCAGCAAGCACACTGGGCCATTTCCTAGCTAAGCATATGACTTCAGCACCTATAGAAGAATTTACAGAAGAGTGGGTGGATTATTTAAGAATGTTTGTTCAGGACCTGTCTAAAAATGAGATCAATGAAAAAACTTTTCTTAGCGCCTGCATCAATTCCATGGCCGAATTCAATAGTCGATGTCTAGCTGCCAAACATGATATAGATAAAAGGGTACTGGCTTCCTTGCAATATTTGGATAGACATACTAGAGAAGTGATTTCACTTAAAGAAATGGCAGAAGAGATGTGTTTGTCTGAAAGTAGATTTCAACATTTATTCAAAGAAGAAACTGGAATATCTTATCGAAGGATGCAATTGTGGAAAAGACTATTAGCCTCATTCGATTATGTCCAATCTTCCAAAACACTGACAGAGGTAGCTCATCAGTCAGGGTTTTCTGATAGTTCACATTACAGTAAAACTTTTAAGGAATCGTTTGGTTTTTCACCTTCAGAGGTGTTGGCCAGCAGTCATCTGCTGATCGATTAATTACTTTAGATATTTCTTCGGAAGTGGGTTGCCCTCTGTTTCAGCCGCCCAATACATATTCACGATCCACCATCGTTCTCCGTCATTCATCAGTTGAATGCTGTTGATGCCTCTGGCGAAAGGTTCGCCCTCTGGTGTCCATTTCGATTCGTAAGTACTCCATGCATGTGTAATGAGACCATAGGTTTCTGAAGTCCGCGATATTTCATTTTCAAAAAAACCATTATCCATGAGCCATTGATCTCCTTGTTCAATGAATTGCTCTAAAGTTAAGTAGCATGGAACACGCTTGTTATCCGTGGATGGACGTGTAGGGATGAGTCTGGCATCTGAGGTCATAAGATATCTCAATCGATCCCAGTCTCTTCTTTCTCCTTTTGGTCCGGATATGGTTTCGTACAAAGCATTGATAATTGCATCTTGGCTTGTTACATCTTGCTCATATTTGCTTTGAGCTAAGGATATTGAACTCGAAAAGAGGAGAAAAATTAAAAGAAAGTGCTGCTTACTCATTTTGCAAAAGTAAAACACTAAGGTTTAAAAATTCAAAAGTTGTAATGATTGGTTGTTAGAAGGTATAACCGGTCTTAATTCTCTGTTTTCTTGATCAACCCAATGAAGAATATTAAGGTGTGAAGTCCAGTGCCTGCCAGCGAAAGGAAAATGCCAATTCTTGTCATTGCTCTATCAATTTGGCCAATGTTAGCTTCCTGATAAAAGCCATATAGGAAAATAATTGGCGAAATCAATAAGAGAATAGAGCCAGCATATTGCACTTTCTTTTTCCATGGCACTTTGGAAAATTGAAGCTGAAGACCAATAGAAAGGTTGAGTAGTCCACTAAACAAAAAGTAAATATGACCCGCTCTATAAATCATACGATGGGCATCAGATAGATTACCAATATCATTGGTTTTCATGTACCAGCCGGTTTGTAGGAAAATCACAAAGGTGAGAAGACCTACGATAGCGTGAACGATAGATATTTTTAGAGGTGCTTTCATTTTTATCTTGGGGACAAAAGTATATTTTATTCTCAAGCCAAAAACCATAATAGCTATATTTACTCTTTTTAAATGACACCATAAAATGAACTTAAATTTAGAAGGAAAGTCTGCCATCGTGTGTGGTAGTACACAGGGCATAGGCAGAGCTATTGCAGAAGAATTGGCTCAAATGGGAGCCAGTGTGACGCTAATCGCCCGAAACATATCCAAATTGAGAGAAGTGAAAGATGGTTTGTCGGTGAATCATAAACAAACTCATCAATTTGTTCAGGCCGATTTTAGTGATCCGATAGGACTTAATAGCAAGATCACGGAATATCTAAAGGAGAACCCTGCCCCTGAAATTTTAATAAATAATACTGGAGGGCCTGCCGGAGGACAAATCATTGATGAACCGTATACTAAATTTATGGATACAATGACGGCTCATTTGGAGTGCAATCATTTGTTAGCACAAGCTTTGGTGCCGGGCATGAAAGAGAAGGGGTTTGGTCGAATTATCAATATAATTTCTACTTCTGTATATGTTCCGATCCCAGGATTGGGTGTATCCAATACGGTGCGTGGTGCTGTAGCGAGCTGGGCTAAAACCCTTTCGTTAGAACTTGGACCATTTGGAATTACCGTCAATAATGTGTTGCCTGGATTTACCGATACGGTTCGACTTGAAGGAATTGTGAAGGCCAAGACCAAAAAAACTGGAAAAACAGAAGATGAAATAATAGCTGCCATGAAGATGGAAACTCCGGCGCGGAGATTTGGTCAGGCTGAAGAAACGGCCGCTGCCGCTGCCTTTTTAGCTTCTCCTTCAGCAGGATACATCAATGGTGTGAGCATCCCGGTTGATGGTGGTCGAACTGGCTGTATCTAGTGTCAAGTATTAACCCAAAATACAACCCATGCAGAAAATTAAAAACTACATCAATGGGGAGCTCATGGCTCCTGTTTCAAAAGTTTATATTGACAATTTCAACCCGTCCAATGGTCAGGTTTATTCCCAGATTCCAGATAGTGATACAGCAGATGTAGATCTAGCTGTTCAAGCAGCCAAAGAGGCTTTTCCCAAATGGTCGACTTGTGGTATAGAAACTAGGGCAAATATTTTAAATAAGATTGCTGACCTGATTGATGAGAATCTTGAGGAGTTGGCCATGGCAGAATCCATTGATAATGGGAAACCGCTGAGTTTGGCTAAAAGTGTAGATATTCCACGAGCCTCATCCAATTTCAGATTCTATGCTAGTGGTATTCAGCATTTTGCAGCAGAATCTCATTTTATGGAAGGTACTGCCATCAACTATACTAAGCGATCTGCTGTGGGCGTGGCTGGCTGTATTTCACCGTGGAATTTGCCCTTGTATTTGTTTAGTTGGAAAATTGCTCCTGCTCTGGCTGCTGGAAATACCGTGGTAGCGAAGCCTACTGAAGTAACACCTATGACAGCATATATGTTGTCTAAACTTTGCATCGAGGCAGGTTTGCCGAAAGGTGTTTTGAATATAGTACATGGTTATGGACATAAAGCGGGTCAGGCCATTGTTGAACACAAGGATGTGCCTTTGATTTCATTTACCGGAGGTACTGAAACAGGGAAAAAACTGGCAGCTACAGCTGCACCAATGTTCAAAAAATTATCTCTTGAATTGGGAGGTAAGAATCCTAACATCATTTTTGCCGATTGCAATTTTGACGAGATGTTGAAAACTACCATTCGATCATCTTTTGCCAACCAAGGGCAGATTTGTTTGTGTGGCTCACGAATTTTTGTTGAAAGGCCCATTTACGAGAAATTCAAAAATGCATTTGTAGAAAAAGTTCAAAAGATGAAAGTAGGAGATCCTTTGAATGATCAAACGCGAATGGGTGCAGTGGTTTCAGAAGCTCATATGAACAAGGTTTTGGGTTATATCAAATTGGCTCAAGAGGAAGGTGGAACTGTCTTGGCAGGAGGAGAAAGAGTAATCGTGGATGGGGACTGCGCTGAAGGTTATTTCATTGCTCCTACTGTTATAGAAGGGTTAAGCCATGATTGCAGAACAAATCAGGAAGAGATTTTTGGGCCAGTAGTAACAATTATGCCATTCGATTCTGAAGAAGAAGTTTTAATGATGGCGAATTCTACTGCTTATGGCTTGGCGGCAACGGTTTGGACTGAGAATCTAAAGCGAGCACATCGGGTTTCTCATCAAATCAAAAGTGGGATCGTGTGGGTCAACTGTTGGTTGCTAAGGGATTTGCGAACTCCTTTTGGAGGTATGAAACAATCTGGTGTCGGAAGAGAGGGTGGATTTGAGGCGCTACGGTTTTTTACCGAACCTCAGAACGTTTGTATTAAGTTGTAGCTGTTTTGCTTTTATTTTCTTGCATTGCCAGCTGATCTTCTGGAATATATTTCTGAATTAAAAACGCCATTAAGAATGACGCCAATGCAGCTAGTGTGGCATTGCCGATAAAACCTATATCTGTATATATAAAACCAGCAACGGCAGAACCCAGAGCCATGCCCAATTGACCTATAGAAATGGTCATGCTCATCATACGTCCTCTTTGATTGTCTTGAATGACCTCCGAAGCCAAGGCTTGAAAAGGCACCATTCGAGCCACTATTAATAGCATAATGACAAAGAAAACCACAAAGTACATTTCGTAGTTCATATTGAGAAAAAACACGCACAACGGCATGATAATAACAAGCAATAGATTGGAAAATATTATGATCTGCTTTCTGCCGGTTTTATCAGAAATCAATCCTGAAATGGGTCCGGTGAAAACCGTGGCCAACCCTCCGATTAAGAACAAAGTGGCAATGTCATAACTGTTTGCTCGAAAAGAATTTTCCAGCCAGGTAGGGAAGTACACGATAAACGAAGAAATACTCAAAAACATCAATAAATAGCCCATGGCAATGGTTTTGACTGATGGAATGTGGAGAATCTCCCAATATTTTTTAATTGAGTGATTTAAATTCAATGGACAAGTAGAGCTCTCCACTTGCGGTTGTGGTACTTTTATTAATATCAGGAAAAAGGCAAAGACCATGACAAATCCGAAAAATTGAAAAGGAGCAAAGAAGCCAATTTCTCCTGCTAAAATGGTACCTGCGGGGATGCCAAGAATTTGTCCAGCCGCGCTTCCTGTGGCAACTACACCATTGGCCCAACCTCTTTTCTCACAAGGGAAATAATCGCCAATATATGCCACGCACGATCCGGTGAGGATGCCGCCGGCAAAACCTGCCAAAATTCTAAATCCTAGCATCGACCAGTAGTCAAAAGCAAACTGATGTGTCAAAAGTGAGATGGCCATAGCCCCCGCACCTATCAATAATATTTTACGTCGGCCTATTCGATCTGAAATAGGTCCTGTGATGAGCGCTACAATCCCCAACGTAATGGCATAGGCTGTGATCAGTGTGCCTCTGAGTGATTCCGTTATATTTAATTGCTCCCCGATTTGAGAAAGAATGGGAGACATGATGAAAAACTGACTACTAGCCGCAAACATCAATAGCCATAATGAGAACAGGATGATTCGAGCGTTGAGTTGACCTTTATTCATAAGTTGCGTAATTGAGAATGGCTAACGGTAGTCAAGCTTTTAGGTTAGTTTTTTGTGACGAATTGCAATTATCTAGGGTTAGACGGTTAGATCGTGCGACATGAATTGAAAATATTTTGTAGTTATTTTAAAAAGGATATTCGCCATTCATAAAATACTAGTGCCATTCTGAAACAATTAACTCATTTTTGCGATAGAAGATTGACTATTACTATCTATCACCAATGAGAAGAAAACTTGTATCGTACGCTATTGTACTCCTTATCCTTACATTCACATATTTTGCCTATCAAGCGCTATCAGGTCAAAAAGAAGAACCCCCTCAAAGACCAAAGCCTGTGGCTAAAAATTATGTGTCTGCTCAACCCTTTCAACCTCAAACAGTTGAGACAGTCATTGAAGCCTTTGGGCGAGTGGGATCTGCAGAACAACTTAACGTTATAGCTGAGGTTGGAGGAAAGCTGCTTCGTGGTAGCTCTACCTTGAAAAAGGGATCGAGATTCAAAAAAGGCCAGTTGCTTTGCAGAATTGATGATGTGGAGGAGAATCTAACATTGCAGGCTAGAAAAAGTAGCTTCTTGCATACTTTGGCTTCTATCCTTCCTGATATTCGAATAGACTTTCCTAATAGTTTCAATGACTGGCAGGCTTATTTTGACGGTATCAAACTAGATGAAAAGATTCCTGCACTTCCAGCACCTAAATCTTCAAAAGAAAAGACATTCTTAGCTGCCAAGAATATTCTAAGTGAATACTATGCCATAAAGAGTGAAGAGGAGAATTTGAAAAAGTTTTACATCTATGCGCCATTCAATGGCAGTGTAGTATCAATCAATTATTTAGTTGGCTCTGTGGTGAGTCCAGGAGCGAATATTGGAACCATTATCAGTACAGATGAATTGGAATTGGAAGTGCCAGTGGAGCAGAGGGATATTGAATTTGTTCAAAAGGGTAAAACGGTAACGATTGTCGATGAGACGGAATTTGAACAAAATTGGATTGGTAAAATCACTCGAGTGGCGGACTTTATCGATCCTAACTCACAAAGTGTAAGCGTCTTCATTAACATTCAAAAGAGATCAAAATACGAAGCGCTGGATGGCTTGTTTTTGAAAGCTCGAATTCCAGGTAAGTCAGTGAAAAACGCTGCAGAAGTGCCTAGAAAAATTCTTAAAAACAAAAATGAAATTTTTGTAGTTCAGGATAGTGTTTTGGTAACTAAGAAAGTTCGAGTCCATAAGGTCTCTAAGAATAATGCCATAATCAGTGGATTGCAGCCGGGAGAAATGATGGTGACTGATCGTCCGTCGAATGCTTCCGAAAATATGAAAGTCGAAATCGTAAAACCTAAATCGTAAGTCATGAGAAAGGTTGTAGAATTTTTTGTCAAATACCCAATCTGGGCCAACGCCATTATTCTGGTGGGCGTGCTTGGAGGAATGGGAACATATTATTTCAATCTGAAGAAATCCTTCTTTCCTGAGCGTGAGGCACGCTATGTAAGTGTCAATGTCTCATATCCAGGCGCCTCACCGGTAGAGATGGAGGAGGGCGTGACTATTAAGATTGAGGAGTCGCTAAAAGGTTTAGAGGGAATAGAAGAGGTGACTTCTACTTCGTCTGAAAATTTTGTAAACATAAGTATACGCTCTAAGGATGGTTATAACCTGGATGAGTTGACTACCGAGGTAAAAAATGCCGTAGATCGAATTAATGCTTTCCCTGTGTCAGCAGAAAAACCTGTAGTAGCCAAACAAAAATCTACTAGTATGGCGGCCTATATGGGGATCAGGGGAACAGTTTCATTACTGGAATTAAAAAAAGCTGCAGAGCAGGTAGAAGATGACTTTTTGAAATCGGGATTTATATCGCAAGTAAGAGTTTCGGGATTTTCCGACTTGGAAATTTCTATTGAAGTGAGAGAACAAGACCTTAGAAGGTATAATCTGACTTTTGCAGATGTAGCCAGTGCGATTCGAATGAACAATCGGGATGTATCTGGTGGATCAATCAAGACCGTAGATGAAGAGATTCGTATTCGAGCCAATTCGAAAGAATTTGACCCTAGCATACTAGACGAAATTATCGTAAGGGCCAACCCAGATGGTACTAAACTCCATTTAGGAAAAGTAGCTGATGTGAAATTGCAATTCGCTGATGTACCAAATAAGTATTATTCCAACGGCCAAAGAGCAATTAATATAGCAGTACAAAAGTTGCCAGAAGAAGATATCGAAAAGATCTCGGTCTTTCTGGATGATTATGTCAAAGAATTTAATTCTCGACAAGAGAATATAGAGCTATCGATGGGTTTTGATTTCAATTCAATGCTTGAAGATAGATTGGATTTATTGATAAGAAACTTTGGTACAGGTCTCGTACTTGTACTTCTCACGCTTGGTATATTCTTGTCGCTAAGATTGTCTTTTTGGGTGGCTATGGGTATTCCCATATCGTTCTGTGCCATGTTCATCATTGGTGATATGGCTGGGATTACTATCAATATGCTTACCCTTACAGGCATGCTGCTTGTAGTAGGGATATTGGTAGATGATGGTATCGTAATCGCAGAGAATATTTATACCCATTTCGAGAAAGGAAAGAAGCCACATGAGGCGGCTATAGATGGTACAATGGAAATGCTTCCTTCGGTATTCACTTCTGTGATGACCACTATTGTTGCTTTTATGCCATTGATCTTTTTGGACAACAATGGCTTTACCAAGGAAATGGCTATCGTAGTGATTGCTTGTTTGGCCTTCTCATTGGTGGAAGCATTTTTTGTCTTACCGGCTCACTTGTCTCACAAATGGGTGCTGGAAGGACGAAAAACAGATGGGTGGTATCATAGTTTCAGACAAGGGATGGAGAAAATGATTGATCATGTGCGATTTGATATGTACTCCTCATTTATCAATAGATTATTAAAGTATCGATGGATTTCATTCATGGGTCCTTTCGTTTTTATCATATTGGTCATTGGCATGTTTGCCGGTGGTATTATCAAATTCACTCCATTCAGTCGACCGCCTATTGATGATATTAATGTGGATTTGGTGTTGAAGCCCGGAACGAGAGAAACGGTTACGGAAGAATACCTATGGAGATTTGAAAAATCGATCTGGAAGGTGCATCAGCAGATGTTAGATGAAGGACGAATCAAAGATACCATCATGACGGATGTGGATGTGCAGTTGGGTTCTACTTCAGATAGGCAAAACACAGGATCTCATACAGGAGCCGTAAGAATAGATTTTGATAATCTTGATGAAAATAAAATATCTGGATATGAGATAGCGTCAAAGGTGCGTGAAGAAATAGGATTGGTTCCTGAGGCAGAGAAGTTTAGCGTAGGTGCGGCCAACTATTGGGGTAAACCAGTAGCAATCTCATTGAAGAGTAAGAACATTCCTGATTTGGAAAAGGCCAAAGAGGAAGTGAAAGATGCCTTGCTCAAAATGTCAGATTTGATTGATGTTGGAGATGATGCCTCTGCTGGGCAGCGAGAATTAGAATTAAAACTAAAACCATTGGCCTATCATTTGGGCTTGACTCAAAATGATATTACCCAACAGATTCGTCAGGGCTTCTTTGGTGAAGAAGTACAACGCCTTCAGGTGAATACAGATGAAATACGTGTATGGGTGCGATATCCAAAAGAAGATCGACTGAGTATTACTCAATTGGAATCGATGAAGGTGAAAAAAAATGGTGCGGAGTATCCGCTTTCAGAATTGGCCGACTATGACATCGGCCGTGGGATCACGAGTATCAATCACTTTAACGGTAAAAGGGCTGTTCAGGTGTATGCAGAATTGGCTGACTCTAAGACAACACTTCCGCCAATCTTGGATAAGATTACTAATGAGATCATGCCACCTATTGTCAATAAATATGCAGGGTTGGAATATAGTTTCGAAGGGCAATCGAGAGGATCGCAGCGACAAACTGATTCTTTTATGGCGATTTTGGTACCAGTAATTTTGTTTATGCTACTGTTCATCACTTTGAACTTTAGGTCATTTTATCAGACATCTTTGATATTGGTGCTTTTGCCACTGGGTTGGGCTTGTGCGGCATTCGGACACTTTTTTCATGATGCAGTAGTGTCATTTGTGAGTTTCTACGGTATGCTGGCCTTGTCAGGTGTCATTGTCAATGATGCTGTGGTCATGCTTGATCAATACAATCGAAATCTCAAAGATGGCATGAATGTCATGGACGCTATAAATAAGGCAGGTACGGCGAGATTTAGAGCGATACTATTGACTTCGCTCACCACGGTAGCTGGTCTTTTTCCATTGATATTAGAGAAAAGTTTTCAAGCACAGTTTATCATTCCTATGGCTATTTCATTAGCCTATGGAGTATTGTTTGGTACACTTTTTATTCTTTTCTTTTTTCCTGTAATGATCTTGTGTTTCAATGATATCAAAGTGTATGTCACTTGGTTCTTTAGAGGAATTTGGTTGAGCGTCAAAGGTGTCTTTTTTGGAGATCATAGAGAAATTCTAAAACCGACCAAGGAAGAGGTAGAACCAGCCATCATTGAAGGGAAAAAATTGGCGGAGTATTAGCGGTCGATGTCGGACCGCAAATCCCCCTGCCCCCTTTGAAAAGGGGGAAGAGAAGCTGCTTTTGAATCCTAAGTAGTTGGAATGGGGGATTGATCAAGACGAAATATTAATTCGAATTTTTAATTGTTCGATAGAATAAAAAAATGAATAATCAAATCAGGAAAACTACCTGGGTACTAGCTCTGGTAGGTGTATTGTTAGGAAATGTATTGAAGGCTCAGGATCAACTGTCGCTGTCTCAGGCGATCGAAATGGGACTGGCGAACAACTTTTCCATCCAGATAGAAAAAAGTAAGCAAGAGCAAGCAGCTAATTTGAATACTTGGGGACAGGCAGGTATGTTTCCGAATATCTCATTTAATGCGAGCCCATCGATCAATTATCAAGATACAGAAACAGACAACCCATTTAGATTCGGTGGGTCCAATGTTTCCACTGACGTTACACCTTCTATTCAGGCCAACTGGGTTTTATTCGATGGGTTGAATGTCCGCATGACTAAAGGCAAACTCGCGTTGCTCGAAGAGCAATCCGGAGGAAATGCGTTGATTATCATTGAAAATACTGTACAGGCCATCATATTGGCATATTACACTGTTTTGCTAGAGGAAAGAAGAACTGAAGTGTTTGCCAATACACTTAACCTCTCAAGAGATAGGTATGATTATGTGAAGTTGAAAGGAGATTTAGGAAGTGCTGTGACCTTTGATATTCTTCGTGATAAGAACTCCTACCTGACCGATTCTTCTAATTATATAACTCAAGTATTGAATCACAAAAATGCGATTAGAAACTTGAATCTTTTATTAGCTGAGGAAGTAAACAAGGAGTACGTCTTCCTTGACTCACTGGCAATTCAGGATACAGAATTTAGTTTGGATGAATTGGCTGCAGCTATGAAATCAAGCAATAGCAATTTGAGGAATCAATACGTGAATTTGGAAATCATACAAAAAGATATTGGTATAGCAAGGTCTGCGATGTATCCAAGGCTGACTTTGAATTTGGCTGGCAGCAATGGATGGAATCACCTGGAATTGGGAACCCCGATTGGCGCACCACCAAATGAGACTTCAGCTATTAACACGACTACACTGTCCTTGTCTGCAAACCTCACACTTGCTTTTACGCTTTATAATGGAGGAAAAATAAAGAATCAGATCAAAAATGCTAGAATTCAAGAGCAAATTGGACAGTTGCAAATCAAAGACTTAGAGTTGACTTTGGATAATTCATTGCTCAGTACGTATGATAGATATAACCTTCGTCAGAATTTGAATAGCATTGCGGCAGTCAACTTAGAAACTGCTGATTTGAATTTGGATATGGGCGAGGAACGTTATCGCAACGGAAGTATCAATTCTTTCAACTACAGAGATCTCCAAATCACCTACTTGCAAACAGCCTTGATATACTATCAATCTATTTACGACTTGATAGAATCTAAGACGGAATTGCTTCGTTTAAGTGGGGGTATATTAAGTGATAACTAGTTGTTAGGTTTCACAATCACGAAACCTAAGAGAGCTATTAGAAGACATAATGGGGAGTAGAAGAAAAAATCTGCTTGAGCAAATTCAGTTTGCATTGGTGGCTTAAAAATGCCCACATATTTAAAGTCACCGATGGCTCTTAAAAGAAAAATACAAGGGATAATCCACCCAATGATTCGATTCATTTTAGCTGGAAGCTCTATAGCTATCCAATTGGTCTGGATTAAATAGTAGATGGCGAAAGCCATAAATCCAGCCCCCACAGTGGCCGATTCTGCAGGTGTAGGTCTAAACAATAAATCGCCATCAGTAGTAGTCGGTAGCGCAGCCATAAATCCCCAAGAGCTTCCCATGGCCCAGGAAAAATGAATTCCGGCTAGAAAGGAAAATATCAGAATGAGAATAAAAGGGTTTGTGGATTTCATGTTTTAGTATTTTTCATAGATGAGTCTCATCACCTTTTCCATTTCTAATTTCACTGGTCTTGAGCTTGAAGCGTAGTTGTTATTCATGAAACTAAAAAATAGGTCTTTACCGGATTTGGTATGAATGATTCCTGTAAGGTTGTGATTATTGCTGAGTGTGCCTGTTTTGGCGAAAACATATGGTGATTCGCCTGCTTTTGGTTTATACCAATTCTTGAGTGTTCCGTCTTTTCCTCCCACAGCGAGCACTTGTTTCATTTGTTCTATACTTATTTCTGAGGAGATATAATTCAATACAGCAATCATGCTCCTGGGGGTAACCAGATTGTATCGAGAGAGACCACTTCCATCTTTCCAAATGGGTGGATTTGGGTAAATTTTCAGGTTTTGCTCTTGAGTGAAAAACCGGATAGGGTCTGCCTGCAACGGCATGCGCATTTCTGTGGCACAGAGGTAAAGGATTTGTTCTGCGGCTAGATTATCACTGCGTTTCAGCATAAAAGCAAAGAGCTCCATGGACGAGCGACTGTAGGCCAGTCTCGAGTGCTCAAATTCAAAATCCTCCACCCAATTTACTCTCCTTTTGAGCGTATCTTCCAACAGCGCAACTGTCAGTGCATCTGAAGTTTTAAATGGAACACTGTTTTTGTAAGCGCTTCTAGCAGTATCTGGTGCAAAGCTGAAGATATTGGTGTTTTGTAGTCGATAAGGACTGAGTTTTTCAGAGTCTATTTCACGTATTTCTGCAAAATCCTTGAAGAAACTGGGCTCCACAAAGAATTTGTCTCCAACTGAGTCATAGACGTAGCGAATAGTATTGCCATACACTGGGAATGCCGTTCGTTCTGGTTGGAAGTAATACTCGTAGTCTTCCCATGACCAACCAGGTGCAAATGGTTCGTCTTTGAATTGTGGTTTTACATAATGCAAACTGTACGTTGTATCCATCAACAGATCAAATATGACCTGATCTTCAAAGTCAGGGTGTAGAAAGGTAGGATCCCCAGTGCCGGTAAAAAACAAAGAATCTCCTTTGTAAGTGTATTTTAAACCTGGGATAGAATCCCTCAAAAGTGTAAGACCGGCATAGAAGGTCAATAATTTGGTATTGGAAGCGGGAGTGAAGTATTTGTTCTCATTCCAGGTGTATAGGAATGTACTGTCTGCCGGGTCGTAAAGTGCAAAGCCGGTGAGGTGACTGTCAAACATTGTAGCTTTTGATAAACTTTTGTTCATCATCTTTTTGTTGGTCACTCCTTTGATTGCGCCACAAGAAGAAAGAACAATGGATAGGGCCAGAAAGAACAGTACTTGTTTACGGGTCATAGATTACTTGCAATAGAACTGAAAATTAATGGCTCGGGGAATAATTATACTATGAAAGTCTTTTTATTTTAGTTGAATCTAAACGTGACTTCTTGATTTTTGAAAAAGAACTTCATTCTCTTCTTGATTTTAATATCCAGCATCGCCATGTCGTCTTATCGCTGGGGGTTTTATGCGCATCGTAGAATCAACCGTCTGGCTGTTTTTACTATTCCACCGGAGCTTATTGGTTTTTACAAGAAACATATTGTCTACTTGACTGAAAATGCAATAAACCCGGATCAACGAAGGTATGCTGTAGACTATGAGGCGCCCAGACACTATATCGATTTGGATGTCTACGGCGACAGTGCCTTGCACATTGTACCTCACAATTGGTTGGATGCTGTAGAGAAATATACCGAGGATACTTTGCAGGCCTATGGTATAGTGCCTTGGCACATCACATTAATGAAACATCAGTTGACCAAAGCGTTTGAAGCACGCGATCTGGACAAGATTCTTAGATACTCAGCAGATATCGGTCATTATATAGGAGATTCTAATGTGCCATTGCATACTACGGAAAATTATAACGGCCAACTGACAGGTCAATATGGTATTCATGGATTTTGGGAATCGAGACTTCCAGAGCTTTATGCCGAGGACTACGATTTTTTTGTAGGCAAAGCAGAATATGTAGAGAATGTCCAAGAGAGAGCTTGGGCAGCGGTAACTGCCGCACACCTGGCTATGGATTCTGTCCTTCATTTTGAAAAAGAATTGTCTAAAAGATTCCCAGAAAGTAAAAAATACTCTTACGAAGAACGAGGCAATTCTACAGTGAAAGTCTATTCAAAAAAGTATTCGCACGCTTACAATCAAATGTTAGATGGCATGGTAGAACGTCGAATGAGAGCCAGCGTCAAGATGGTAGGGGATATTTGGTTTACCTGTTGGGTAGATGCCGGTCAGCCAGATGTGGAGATGCTGTTGTCCATGGAAATCGGAGAAAAGGAAAAGAAAAAAATGGAAGAGGAGAAGAAGAAGTGGGAAAAGCGAATGATTAAAAGCCGTGAACATAATTAACACAGAAGGCTCATTACAACATGAGCCTTCTGTGTAATACATTATTTTCCTTTAGATAGAGTTACAATATCAACCAATGCTTTGATTAAATTTCTTGACTCTTCTACATTGTTGGCGTGAATGGTAAATTCATCTTCATAATTTTGAATTTCGCCGTCCTTGTAGTATTTGATGATTTTTTCTTTGAAATTGGTTTCAACCACCACCGAAATGGATCTTCCGGATATATCAAAGTCAATATTTCTTTCATTCAGATCTGCGAAATTGAGTTCATAGATAAGTTCTGTGCTGCCTTTTTCGTCAATCTCAATTTTCGTGAACTTGAATTTTTTAAGATCTCCATCTTCGACCAAAGTCAAATTCTGGCTGTAAGTATCACCACCTTCCCGAACTTCCTTCACAGCGCCTGTCAACCAATCAATCTTAGCCTTAAGCCCATCACTAGGAACGTCTGGTCGATAGTCTTTTCTACATAGCTCAATGGATTTTTTAATGGCGTATTGAAGACGTCGCGCATTTTCTGCATCCTCACAGTAAAGTTTGAATGATTCATCGTACGGGTCCACTTCGCCATTTTCAATTACCTTCATCAACTTTTGTTTTTTGTTGGTGATGAGTTCAATGTACATTTTAGAACCACTAATGTCATAGTCGATCACTTTATCGTTGATATCAATCCAATTGAAATTATGTTGTTTTTTTTCTGATTTGCTTTCAGATATTTCAGTAATTACATATTCAGCCAAACAATCTGAATTAAAAGTCTGTTCATATGTATCTCCACCATAGGTGAGTACTTTCGTGCCTGAACTGACTGCAGCCAACGCATCATCTTTAGTGGCAAATGTTGGGAAACTGCTTTCTACTTGTTTTTCTGCTTCTGGAATGATGAGTGTCAATACGGTTTGTAAATCTCTCGCTTCTTCCACATTGTTGGTCTTAATCACAATGTCATCAATGAATGGTTTCGACTCACCATCTTCTGCATATTTAATCAGTTTATGTTTTCTTTTAGTTTCAAATTCTAATCCAAATTCAGATCCGCTGATATCGAAGCGAACCGTGTTGATATTAATATCGGCAAGATTGAATGAGTAGTCTGCTTGTTTGGATGAACGTCCGCTTTCTACGATACTTAGGTTTACCTTTCCTGCATACTGAGGATCCGGTTGTAGTGATTGTGCATATACTTCATCAGAATATGTGGCATCTTTTACATTGCTAGCCAGCCAGTCAAGCATTTCATCGTAATTATCTAAACTCAATTTATTGAGCATGATTTTTTCAGCAATGGGAATGGCTTTTTCGATTATTTCTCTGATTTTTCTCGCATTGTTGATGTCCGAAGCTACTATCTGCAATTCTTCAGTATAATTTTTCACTTCCTGATCTTCAAAAGCTTTGATCAAGTCCTGACTGTTCTTAATCTTGACATTCACAACTATAAGATCTCGTTCTGTGCTCTCACGAACGGTGTATGGATCAATATCCGCAAGGTTTAGTTCATAAGCATAAGAATTGGCTGTCCCCTTAGTACTTGTTTTGGTAAAACCATACTTTATCACACTTGTGTGTTCGAATAGTAATTCAGGCTCGTATTTGTACTTGCTAGTTTCTACAGTTCCTACAGCTTCTTCGAGTTGGCTAAACAACTCGACGAATTCTTGTTGTTGCGCGAAAGAGGTACTCGCAAAGAGAAGTAATGAGAAAAGTAGGCTTGTTACGGGTTTTTTGGCTAAAAACATAGTTCGTGAGATTAATTTAACCACAAGATATTAACTAGGCATTGGGATGCAAAATTGAATTCAAATTTTGAAATGAAGAAAATGGAAAATACTTAGAAATGAGTATTCCCTAGAGTAGTTTTGTTGACTACGCATAGGGAATACTATAATGGGATTAAAAGGCTAGTGCATACAAACTTTTATCTTGGTTTTCATCTTTGTTATCAGAAAATTGTTTTGAGATTCGATCGAGCGTTTTTTTATCCCAGAGCATCTTGTAATGTCCTGTATTTTCGATAAAATGAAGTTCTGATTTAGGCCATTGGTTGTAGATAGCTATAGAATTGGCTTTTGGTATGATCTTGTCATTAGTGTCATGAATCAAGAGCAATCGATTATACCTGATTTTCTTGTGAAATGAATCAGCACTAATGCCTTCTAATGGCTCGTGTAAGAGATTTTCTGCTTTATGGCAAAGCTGATTAAGTGCCTTTTTGCTCAGCTTGATGAAACTGGCATAGTCCTCAAAAATTTGTGTGATCTTGTTTGGGCTAGTTAAGAATATTAATTGGTCTACCTTATGTGTAGTTTTCGATAGCGCATATGCTGTTACGGCAGAACCAAAGGAATGAGACACGATAGAGAATGGCTGTTTTGGATTCAAATGATTAATTACTTCCAGTAGCACTTCTTTGCATATTTTAATATTGGCTTTTTTGAGTTTGGAAAAACCGTGAGCAGGAAGGTTGAATAGAATAACATGATGTCCAGCTTCGGCTAATTTCAGGCCAATAGCAGACATACTTGCTGCATTAGATTCCCAGCCATGGACCAGTAGCACTAGTTGTCCATCTGGATTGCCTAATTCATAACATTGAATATCCTCCAGGTAATGCTTGATTTTAAACATTTTAGCTACTCTAAAGAACGCCATTTCTTTCTGACGTATTTTTTTATTTAATGGTCTTTGAAATAATTCGAAAGCCTGATTGCCGGCCATTCGCGGAGCGATTGCTGAAGCAATTTTGAAATAGGTTTGGATAAGTTTAATCATGGTTTTTCTGTTTAATTAATATACCAATCGGTATATTTAAGTTCAAATTTTTTTTATACTATCATTTCATTATCGATCATTTGATCCACATGCGCCATCATTTCTGAAAGATGATTTTCATCTTTCAGCATGCTGGTGATGAATATACCACCCTGGATTTGCGCATAGATTTTATTGGCGTATTTCGCTGAATCAAGAGTTGGTTTTATAGTCCCTTCCTTTTTCCCATCTTCAATGATGTTGGCAATGTTGTTTATAAGTTTATTCATGACCTCTACCACTCTTTTGTACAATGTATTATTGTGGTTAAGTGAATCGATACCCACATTCATCATAGGGCATCCGCCATGTAACTTTTCGGCAGCATAGTATTTTCGAAAAAAACGGGTGATCTCTTTGAGTCTGGTTAAGCCGTCAGCATCCATGGTCATCTTGTCTGTCAAAATTGCCATGGCTCGTCTGATATTATAGTTGAAGGCTTGGAGCGCCAAGTCTTCTTTGTCTTTGAAATTGCCATAAATAGCACCTTTCGTGAGGCCAGTGGCTGCTGTGATCGCTGACATACTGGTGCCGGTATAGCCGTGCTTGTTAAAGTAGGGTCCTACCTTTTCCAATATAAATTGTGTTGTTTTTTCGGCTTTTGTCAGCATAACAATGCAATGATAATCAAAATTTCTTAAAATATACCGATTGGTATAAAATATTTTTAATTCATGACTTTCTCTCAAAAGCCCGCACCGTCTAAGAAATGTCACATTGAGGCTCTCGAAATGCCTGCCTATGTCTAGCAGCAAGGCTTCGAGTACCTCAGCCTGACAATTCATGGGGCTTTTGAGGCAATTTTATAAGCTTTAGCTATTCAGCTTCTCTGCATATTGTTCAAACAACTTTGCAAATTCACTACTCCGCTCTGAATATCCTTGTCGGTGATACATGACGGCCAGTTTTCTCAGTGTATATAAACTTCTCCTGGTATGCAATGAACCCAAATCCTTAGTCTTCACGGCAAAGTCTAATTTGTTTTGAGACTGACCTGCCAAAGTATCTGCAATGTGATTGGCTGTAGATAGATCACCCAAAGTCAAAAGGATGTTCGTAGTTTCCAAATGGGAAAGATCGTAAGGAGCCAGTCGCTGAGGAAAAACTTCCAGTGCATAGGCTATCGTTTCTTTCGCTTTTTCCACATGACCCGTATCTAGCAGCACTCGAGCCAGTTCATTATATTGGTGACGCTGATTCATCAACATGCTTCGGTAATAATCCGAGTAATAAGGAGCGTCTTCTTTGTAGTCGCGCCATAGCCCGTTAGTGACCAATCGATCATACATTTTCTTTTCATCTACTAGCAAGCTGTCGTCGTCTGGATTGATCAAAGGCAGCAACTGATAGGCGCTGCCTTCCTGAACTACATTTTTTTTAAAGTCGAAATTTACACTATTCAAAGAGGTGAAGTTGAAATAGATCGGTCGTTTCCAGGCATTCGAATCAATCAGGTCGAGGATCAGGAGATCCTTTTTTTCCAGTGCTTTGCCTTTGAGTTTAATTTCCAGTTTATTGGTCATTAGGTCATGAAATCGTTCGGGTACCTTGCTTTTTACCGCCGCCAAATCCGAGTGAATATAAAAACTATCAGAGGGCGTTGTGTTCAATTCTCCAAAACCTGTGCTGGCTCGTAGTGCTTTGCTTTCTTTTTCTATCAGGCCTAGATACTGTTTAGCGCTGATCGCACCATTGATCTTTGAATTTTTTACTAAAGGTAAATAGTCATTTAGCCCGCCCGACTTGTAATTTTCTTTTGATAGTGCCAAGGGCAAGGCTTCCGATTCATTCACCTTTCTATACATCTGATTGACGTACCAATCAGCATTGGCATAGCTCATCACAATCACACGCACATCAGTTCTGAATCCTTCCACTTCTTGAACATACCAGAGCGGGTAAGTGTCGTTGTCACCACCCGTAAATAGAATGGCATTTTCGTCGCACGAAGCCAACATGGTCTTGGCCTGATCTATACTGAGGTAACGGTCACTTCTGTCATGATCATCGAAGTTTTCAAACAACAAAATACCAGGAATGACTAGGGCAGTCAATGATGCTAATCTTAAGGAATGATTGACTGATAGTTTAGGTATGGATTTGAACACCTGAAATAGACTGATCACTCCAAGTCCGATCCAAATACAAAAGGCGTAATATGAACCTACATAGATGTAGTCTCTTTCCCTTGGTTCAACAGGTGGCGCATTGATATAAACGACAATGGCCAGGCCCGTCATAATAAACAGCATGCCGGTGACGTACAATTGTTTTCGGTCAGACCTGAATAGCAGAATCAAGCCAGCAATCCCTAAAAATAGAGGAAGCATGTAGTAATTATTCCGTGCTTGATCTTTGGCCAGGTAATCTGGCCACTGCTCAAATGAATCTGCCAGTCCCAGCCAACTGGCTCCTTCAATGCCATTAGCTTTTCCTGCAAAGTTCCAAAGCAAATAGCGCACATACATGTGACCGATTTGGTGTGAGAGCATAAAACCAATATTGTCTGCAAAGGACGGTTTTTCGCCTTTCTTCAAGCCAGTCATCCTGCGATAAGCAGGTGCATGCTGTGGCATCATACTGCTATGCATGCGAGGCAAAAACATTTGATCCTCATTTCGGTAGATGTACTCCATTTTATGATCTTTTACCTCATAGCGACCTTCTCCCATCTCGTAGTACGCTTTGCCTTGTTTTTGATCTATCGGACTAGCATCAAAGTGCTTTCCGTACAGCAAAGGACGGGTGCCATACTGCTCCATATTGAGATAATAAATCAGTCCGAGTAGATTGTTAGGGTTGTTCTGATTGATCGGAGGGTTGTTGTCTGCTCTCACCATTACCAAAGTATAAGAAGAATATCCAATCATAATAAAGCCAAGTGCGAGAACCAGTGTGTTGGCATTCACCCAAACTCTCTTTTGCGTATAACCAATAGCATAAATCCATCCACCTATGAATAGGGCCAAAAGCGTAAATGCTCCGGAACCAAAGGGTAGACCAAAATTATTCACGAAGAGCACTTCCAAACTCTTGGCCAGGTTGGCACCCGATACTAGACCGTATAAAATGCCTACCAGAATTAAGCAGGATAGTGCGAGTGCAGCTGTACCTTCCCAGATGGAGTGTTTTTTATATTTTTTGAAATAATATACCAAACCCAAAGCTGGTATAGCCAATAGGTTGAGTAGGTGCACACCTACTGACAGCCCCATCAGATAGGCTATCAAGATCAGCCAACGGTTTTGATCTGCTGTTTCTTCTTTTTTTTCCCATTTCAAAATGGCCCAAAAGACCAACGCAGTCAAAAAGATGGAAAATGCATAAACCTCAGTTTCTGTGGCTGATGTCCAAAACGAATCTGAAAATGCAAATGATAAAGCACCTACTACACCACTGGCTATCAAGAGACCAGGCGAAGTTTCTTTCGATACTTTTTTTATCAATTTTTCCGCGATCATCACGATGCTCCAATACAAAAGCATCACAGCCAAACCACTGGTCACCGCACTCAAGCTATTCAAAGCAAAGGCCACGGACTGCACTTCTCCCAGCGCCATCATACTCCATAGTCGGCCTATTAGTAGAAACAACGGAGCCCCTGGTGGATGTGGGATTTCCAACTTATAACTGGCGGCGATAAACTCCCCGCTGTCCCAATACGAGGCGGTAGATTCTAAAGTGACCAGGTAGAGGACTGTACTACCTAAAAACAGCAGCCAGCCAATGAGATTGTTGGTTTTGTTGAAGTTCATAGTCGAGTGGTTTGGGGAATTTTATTTGTTATTAAGCATTTCTTGTATGGTTGCTAGATGATGATCGTCGTGCTCGGCTACGAAGTAGGCCAGGTCCACCAATTTCATCGGTTGATCAAGTCTGGGGTGTTTGGATTCATTTTGTAGTTGATCTGAGGTGCAAGCACGGAGTTCTGCAATCATTTTTTCACGTTGTGCAGTGAAATCCGCAATGAGCTCCTTCACTTTTTTGTCGTCGTGAGCGGCTTCCTCGGTTTTACGGTTAGATAAGTCTGCTGCTTTGAGATGAGGCTCTCCCACTTTGATCTGCTTGATGCGCTCCAGCCATAGCGGTTCCAAATCACCAAGGTGTCCGATCTGTTTTTTAATAGACCATTTGTTGTTGGCGGTGGATTGCAGATAGGCGCTACCACTATTGTGGAGCTTGTGCTCGATTCGTAGACCGGTGCCTTCCAGCCTTTCGATAATGTCTAATAAGAGCGAGCTGTCTGCGATGGTTTCAAATGTTCTATCAAACCATTTTGTTCTTGTGATCATAAGTTCTTGGTTGTACTCCCTTCCTAATCGTAAGAATCAGGACTTTGGTTTCAGAATTTGGTGGTTTTATCGCAAGAGTTAGTGGCCTTCTATTGTACTCAGTCTTTGTACTTCAGGCAAAAAGTTCTATTATTGAGAAGTAGCTCTTATTATAGGTGCCGGTGCTTTTATTTGTTTAAATGCATGTACATATATATAAGAAATAAGTGTAACTCGTTACACTTACATAAATGTTAGCTATAATGAAATATTTAAAGATCCATTGGAACGAATTTACTTTTGATGAAGATTGGGGGAAGTCAATTTGGTATTTGGAAATAGGAGAAGACAACTATGTAAAACGTCAAGTAGAAGTCTTTGAAAATTCTAATAGAATCAAATTTGATGAAAGCCATTGGAGTGATTCATACGGAAGCCTTGGTGACCAACCAGTAAAAATTGAAGAATTAAACGGAGTTGAAATGGATGCTGCTGACTTTGAATCCGAATGGGTTATAAAGTCTCTTAATATGGATTAGTATTTATCAACAGAATGATTGGTATCACAAAAAAAGATTACTGGCTGAAATGGGAAATTTCCGAACTAATTGATGACCTCAAATTGGTTGAAAAAATTATTGATAAAAAGTACGGGAAGGAAAGTTTTAACCATTCGGAACAAGGAGATGCTCATGCGGATTTGATTGGTGTAATCGATGAAATTGAATATGGGAATAGAAAGGACTTATTAGGAATATATGAACTATTCTGTATCAACAAGAAATTACCCCAACTGATCGGTGAAGAAGGGAGATCAAAGGTGAATAGAATAATAGGTAGAGTTACTAAATGGAAGAAATACAATAGCTAACATCATACATCAATTCATGCTACTAGGTGCTAGAGGAAAGATTTGAGTTTACTCCAGCCCCGCTGAATCTGCGATTCAGCCCATGAGAATTGAAAAGGTATGTACTGAATCCCAGATTCAGCTATATTGCATCCGAAACTTAACCAAATAACAAACGCACGAATGATGTATCGGCGTTGTATTGAATAACTTTCATTTCGTAGTATTGGCCTAAATATTTTTCAGCAGAATCGGAGATGGATTGAATTTAGAAACCAGGGGTAGCCTGGTTTTCAAGTCTTAGCGGTGAGACCGTGCAAGTAGGGACTACTTGTAGACGTGTCGAAACGTCTCAAAGACTTGATGAAGTTAGCCTATTCCAAGGACAATATCCGTTATTAAACGTTTGTAATCGGATAACTGGAAAAGAACTTCAATCCATCGTTTTATTATTTGCTCTGCTGCCTACCCTCAACAGATGATACCGTGCCGTAATCGATCCATTGAGTTTAGTAAAAATATTAGAGGCCTTGCTGGAAGGAGAAATGCAAGTCACTACGTTTTTTTCTGTCATTACTTATACTGCCGTAACGTAAATTTAAAGCGCTATAGAAACGCAGAAAAAATCTCAACACAACAATCGGTAAATTCAATGATCTTAAGAGGAATTTTCAAGCCAAGGCATATTATGAAAACCCTCTTCGTTTTTCAAAACACCAGATCATATATATTTACCTCAACATTAGCAAGTATCACTCTAACGTGACTCTTCCTTTAATTTCGGAGGACGAATCAGATTCATACTAATTATTATAATTATCCCACAAACAAGAGACGAATAATCCAACCATTGAGCCTCTGCATAATTTGTTACAATATACAGTATTGCCATAATCCATAGGACGTAATTTTGGATCCAAGTTTTCGTCTTAAAAAGAATAACATAGGGCATACTAATCAATATGAGATAAAGGCTGGTCAGGTGAAAAATAAACGATCTGTTTCGAAGAAAAACTTGTTCAAAATCATATGATTCTGGCGGATCTATTTCTGGAAATAAAAGCTTTGCGATCATTAACAAACAAACACCTGGTACAATGCCCAATGCAAATTTCCAAAAATTCCAAACTTTAATTTTCTTGAAATAAAACATTCTAATAACGATATCCATTGTCCCAATGTATCCAATAAAAACAACCAGAGAATGCAAGGGATAAAACTGTGTATTTGACCAACCATTCAACGCGTAAGCTAGACCTAGAGTCAATTCACTCATTGTTACTACTTGAAACAAGACAAGGAATGCAGAGAGGTATTCAAAAGGCTTCATCAATCTAAGATGGATTAATATTAAGCCAAATCAAAACACTTGCTAACAAACGATATGGATGCATTCCTCTAGATTCCAGTTTGAAAGTGATCTGCAAATCTGCTACTTTAGAAGGAATTAATTGAGTCCAGAGGCACAGCGTCATATCTGGTCGTTAAGAAACACCCTTCCAATTTTAAAGGCAAAATTTCAGCCCTTGCTGGTGCACTCATAGACAAGCAAGTTACTTTTTTGATTTTCTATTTATCTTCGAATACTTAATCCTTTTAATTATTTATGACTCGGGATATCATCGACATCAACGACTTCACCATTTTGGTAGAAACAGGTGAAGCAGAAAAGCCTACGGTGGACGCCTGCCTGTTTGATGAGTCGGTCATCGCGGTAGCTTTTTACGGATCTGGCGATGTAGATCTTAAGGTGAAGTATGGGAAAGCTGAAAAGCATTTCAGTCATACCAAAGGACTAGTACTTTCATTTTATGCAGACGATGTGGTGGAATTTGTTCATACCGTATCAGCCAACAAACCACTCGAATGCTTGGTAGTTGCCACTTCTATGAACAGCATAGATAATCTCCCTGAGTTGGAAGGGGAGCTTTTTGGTGAAATGCTCAATCAGCTGGTACATCCCAAGGATCATTATGTGGAAGGGCCCAGCTTTTTTATGACACCGGAGATGCAGTCTCTTGTGGATCAGGTGTTTCATTCCAGGTTTGAGGGCAAGGCTAAAATGATGTTTTTTAGAAGTCAGATCAATACCCTTTTGGCACATTTTTTTGGAGAGCTGTCTTTGCTCACAGATGAAACCATACCTACTGGTGAAAGAGAAAAGCTAGAACAGGCCAGGGATATACTTATCAACAACCTGGAGCACCCGCCCAGTTTATCCGAGCTGTCTAAAGAAATTGGACTCAATACCTTCAAGCTCAAAAAGAATTTCAAAGCCGTCTTTGGAGTTCCGGTATTTAAGTACCTTCAAAATGAAAGACTCACTACAGCCAATGAATTGATTCGCTCGAATCAAATGACTATTCAGGAAGCCGCTTGGCATGTGGGCTATGACAGTCTCAGCTCTTTTTCCAATGCCTTTTCCAAGAAATTCGGATTTCGTCCGAGCGAAATAAAGGGATAATCCTTTTCGAACAAATCGTACTCCTTTTCAAACAAATCAATCGATAGGATTGGCTACAGCTTTGTCTCATCAACAAAAAGACAAAGCAATGAAAACAATCAAAGCAATCATTATCGCAGTGTTAATCTGGGTGGTAGGGGTGAGCTTCTTTACACTCTCTTATTACCTACCAGTGCTTGAGGACTTGGAACTTCAAGCCAATCTAACGCTTGCGACCATTTTAATTCCAACCGTTTGGTTGGGAACGCATCTGTACTACCAATGGAGTGGATCTAGACATGGGCTAAAAGTAGGCATTATCATAGTAAGTACTTTGATTTTGATGGATGCCCTGTTCACGGTGCCCTATTTCATCATTCCTTATGGCGGTAGCTACCAAGAGTTTTTTGGAGCGATCACCTTCTGGCTGATCGCTATGGAATGTCTGCTGGTCATTCTACTCTACTGGAACACGAACATCAATTCAAAAACAATTAATCAATAAAACTATGGACAACATATTAGTTATCGGAGGAACCGGTAAGACCGGACGCAAAGTCGTAGAACGACTCAAAAAAATCGGACACAAGGTGCGAATTGGCTCTCGAAATGCAGAGCCTGCATTCGATTGGGAAAACGCTGAAACCTGGGCGACAGCCCTGAGGGGTATGGATAAAGTGTATATCACCTTTCAGCCAGATCTGGCAGTTCCTGGGGCATTGGATGCCATTGAAGGCTTGACCAAAATGGCGGCACAAGCCAGAGTGAAAAAACTGGTCCTTCTTTCGGGCAAAGGGGAGCGTGAAGCAGAACTGTGTGAACAGGTGGTGATTCACTCCGGACTGGATTATACCATCGTGCGAGCCAGTTGGTTTATGCAAAATTTTAGTGAGAGTTTCTTTCTGGACCCTATATTGGAAGGGCATGTGGCCTTGCCTAAGCCGGAAGCGATGGTGCCTTATGTGAACACAGACGATATCGCGGATGTGGTTGTGGAGGCTCTGCTAGACCATAATCACAATGGCCAGATCTATGAACTGACAGGCCCTCGATTGATGACATTTGAGCAGGTAATTCAAGAGATAGCCCAAGTGAGTGGGAGAGAGATTTCGTTTGCTGCGGTTGAATTAGAAGATTATATCAAATTTCTGGAGCAGGCCGGTGTGCCTGAGGATTATGTTTGGCTCATCAATTACCTGTTTGCCAATGTGCTTGATGCCAAAGGCAATGATGTGGTGACTGGTGATGTAGAAAAGGTACTGGGCAGGCCACCCCAAGACTTTTCTGAATACGCCAGAGAAACTCAGCAAACGGGCGTTTGGAATCCTGAAAGGAAGGAAACGGCATAAACTTGCCTATGTGCTGATATAGTGCCGCAGTAGAGGATCTCTGCTGTGGCACTTTTTGTTTTGATTTCATTCCGATATTGCGAGGAGAACCATGTATTGATAAAAGAAAGGAGCGACGTGGCAATCCCTCAAGGACCTTTGCCACCACTGGTCTTTGATCCCAAGCTAAAAAGTCTTATTCTTGGGTAACAGCTCTTTTTTAGAAAAATCAAAAATTTAAAAATTGTGGTATTGATGCAGTGCGGGTATAGTGCATATGCACTATACCCGAATGTTGTGCTTCATCATGACCAACCATTAGGCAATGATAAAATTCTTTAGAAAAATTAGACAAAAACTGCTCTCTGAAAATAACTTAAGTAAGTATCTTTTTTATGTATTTGGAGAAATCTTCCTTGTTGTTATTGGAATTTTGATTGCTCTCCAAATTAACAATTGGAATGACGAACGCAAAAACCGAAATAAAGAATACAAGTTATTAACTGAAATGCATGGAAACCTCAAAACGGATTCCATTGATATGGCAGGTAATATTGCACGTAACACAAGTGTACTTATATCTGCTGAAGCAATTCAAAACCAACTTGAAAACAGAATAACTTGGAATGACTCTATGGCCGTACACTATAGTCATTTAAATACATACCTAAGTAAAATAGCAATTGTGAGATCGAGTTATGAAAATCTTAAATCAATTGGCTTTGATCTAATTGAAAATGACAGTCTTCGTGGTAAAATACATGAATTGTATGCACAACAATATCCCTTCGTAGTTCGAATGGAGTCAGAACATATAGAAGAAATGAAATATTCTATATTATTACCTCAACTGATATCGAAAGTAAAGCGCATTGATGAGCGGAAATCAAAACCATTGGATTTAAATGCACTCATGAATGATAATTCATTCAAAGAAACAATTAATTTGTACATTCTAACTCAAAAAGGGTTTATTGGCCTATATCAGAATTTACAACAATTGCAGTATGAATTGATTGGGATGATTGAACAAGAAATCAAGATTAAAAAATAACGCAATCACAACCATAGAAATGAAACTTGACTCAGGTTCAGTCACTACGCTTCATATACCAGATCGTCACCCACCCAACTCCTCCCATTTAGGAATATCTTGATCTTCTTTTTCTTTCAATTGAACGACTTGTTCAGTAGGAGCTTTGTCGAAGTTGCTGGGATGCATGCAGCTGCTGGACTGGGTAGTGTCTGCTTTGCCGCCCAGGATGATCATATAGCCCAGAATCGAAAGTCCCAGAATGGATAAAATGATGGCGAATGTTTTCATGTTTTTTTAGGTTTAGTATGAATCAGTATCTATCAAATGTTTTGCCAGAGCTAAAAAAGAGTCAGTCTGTCAGTTATGAAAACAAAAAGTCCTCCCGATAATCATCGAGAAGACTTCCTTACTATTCACTAAAATCTATCAGTTTCCTGATAATACCTTTAATTATCCTTCATTTCCTTTGGTTCGTGTCCTCACGAAATATTATCCTTCATCGCCCTTAGTTCGTGTCCTCATGAAAAATTATCTTTCATCTGCCCTTGGTTCGTGTCCCCACGAACCTTTTAATCGATAGTTTTTCGCAAAGACACAACCCATAAACAGTTAACTGTCTTTGACTTTGAGGTTGAGCAGCCCGGCAATGACAAAGGCCACACCACTGGTGACTAATGCAAATACGGGATTGCCGCCATAAAGATACTTGACTAGTGGACCGCCAATCAGTGCATTCACGATTTGTGGAATCACAATAAAGAAATTGAAGATACCCATGTATACCCCCATCTTATACGCCGGAATTGATCCTACTAGCATGGCATAGGGCATGGCCAGAATGCTGGCCCAGGCAAAGCCTATGAGCACCATGGAACCAATCAAATGCATGGGGTTGGCAATGAAAAATATACTGATTAATCCCAATCCACCTAAAACAAGCGAGAGCGTGTGTGTTGATTTTCTTCCGATCTTTTCAGCTATAGCTGGGAGGAAAAAAGCATATATGGCAGAAACACCATTGTACACCCCAAACAGAATACCGACCCAGTCGCCGGCATCTTGATACAACTTGGAGGAAGTGTCACTCAGCGGTAAGCCATACACATGATGGGCAATGGCAGGGGTGGCGTACACCCACATCCCAAACAGCCCAAACCAGGAAAAGAACTGCACCCAGCTCAATTGTCGCATGGTGAAAGGCATGTTTTTGAAATCGGTGAAGATATGGAGTAGGCTTTCTTCTTTAGGAGCGTCATGCGGAGCATCGTTGAAAGACGCCAATTCCTCAGGCGTATATTCTTTGGTGGTAAGGATGGTGACAATGATACTACCCACCAATATTCCTGCACCGATGACAAAGGACAGAATAAGGTTGAGCGGTACCTGGCCGACTACCGTTTCGTTGGATACGCCAAACCAGTTGGTAAGGGTGTATGGCATCCATGATCCTACTACCGCACCGATTCCAATAAGCACCGTTTGAATGCTGAACCCAAGCGTTCGTTGATCGGCTGGCATCATATCCGCCACCAAGGCACGAAAGGGTTCCATGGCAATGTTGAAGGCTGCGTCCATGACCATGAGCATGCCGGCTCCGATCCACAGGGCAGGGAAGATGGCGGTGAGCGCTCCGGCGTTGGGCATGGCGATCAGTCCTACAGCTGAAATCAAAGGCGCCGGTCAGGAAGAAGGGCTTTCTTCTACCCATTCGGGTCCAGGTTTTATCGCTATAGTGTCCAACAATCGGCTGTACGATCAGTCCCATCAGAGGAGCTACAATCCAAAACCAGGATAGCTCTTCTACGTCAGCACCAAAGATTTGTAGGATTCTACTCGCGTTAGCACTTTGCAGGGCGAACCCCATCTGGATGCCCAGGAATCCAAAACTTAGATTCCATACTTCCCAAAAGCTCAGTCGTCTCTTTTCCATCAATTGTTATTCTCAAAGATTAAATATTGCCACGGCTTCATGACGATCGGTTGGTCTGCTGCCAGGGTAAAAGATGCCTGAGAAAACCGATCCGTATAGGTGCCTGCCACTGACGCATCTGTCAGGTTAAACGTTTGTTCCGCGTCAGACATATTGATCAATCCGATGACCTGATTCCCACCCTTTTTTCTACTGAAGGCATAAATCCACTCGTCGTTGTTGATGCGTTTGGGTGTGCCGCCGTAGCCTCCATTCCAAAGGGCTTCGTTGTCCTTTTTCATTTGCACCAATTCCTTGTAAAAAGGAGTGAGCTTATTTGGGTCGTCCCACTGGATGGTATCTTTTTCGAAGAATAGCAGTCGTTTATCCAAACCTACTTCCTGGCCACTATAGATCATCGGGAAGCCATAGGCCGTAAAGATAAAGGTAGCAAAGGCCTGATGTCCCTCGCCATATCTTTCGAAGACCGTACCCGCCCATGAGTTTTCGTCATGATTGGTAGTGATCGTCATTCGGAATGGGTTTTTCCCGTTATTTGGCCAGGTCTTTATTGGATGAACTTATCGATATCATGCGCAGTTTTTTCTTCTTTTCCGCCACGTCCTCCGTCAAGTGCAAAAGCTCCCAGGAATAAGAGGCATGGAAAGCTGGTATGAAGTCTGTGGTTCATCCCATTCTGCCAGCCAAAAGAGATCTTTTAGCGGGTCAAGGGCGGCAGTAGCTTCTTCCCAGAAGTATAGCGGAATCTCATGCGCGGCATGATCACACCTGAAGCCGTCAATATCCGTTTCGGTGACCCAAAATTTCATTTCTTCGATCATACTTTTTCTGGTGCCTTCATTGGTGTGATCGAGGAGGGCGATGTCATTCCAATCGGCTTCGTAGGTGATGTTGCCCAAACTGTCCTTGGCATAATATTCCGGATTGGACTTAATCCATGGATGATCCCAGGCCGTATGGTTTGGCACCCAATCCAAAATGATCGTCATGTCCAGGTCGTGGACTTCATTCACTAAAGCCTTGAAGTCATCCAGTGTACCAAATTCAGGATTAACCGTAGAGTAATTAGAAATGGAGTAATAACTACCCAGTGACCCTTTTCTATTCTCCTGGCCAATCGGCTGTACCGGCATGATCCAGAGCATCTCTACCCCAAGTTCTTTCAAGCGGGGCAGGTGCTTCATAAAGGCTTTGATGGTACCCTCTGGCGTGTACTGACGGATGTTGACTTCATAAATGGTCATGTCCGCTGCTCGTTCAGGAAATGTAATGCTTGACTCCTTCGTTTTTTGTTCTGAAGGCTCGCAGGCAAATAGAAAACATAACGAGGCCAGAAATATGATTGCTAATAATTGAATTCTTGTCATTAGTTCTTAGGGTATAGGCTAATTGCTACTCCACCGCCGGCAGCCAATTTCATATCTAAAATGGTAGCTTTGGTCACTTCCATTTCGCTGATTTGATAGGAAGTAGGGTTGTCTATATAGTGACAATCTTCTCCGTCCGCATATATCGTCGCTTGGTAAGTCACATCATCTTTTAAGAAATCTAACGGCAATTTAAACGCTCTTGGGTTCTCATCAGTAATACTACCAACAAACCAGTTGTCCGTGTTGCGTTCCTGACGAGCAATGGTCACAAAATCTCCTATTCTCCCATCAATGACTTTCGTGGTTTCCCAATCTGTAGGCACCGCTTTGATGTACTCAAAGGCAGGATGTCCTTCGTAGTTTTCAGGTAAGTCGTTCGCCATCATCATGGGTGCATATATGATGGTATAAAGTGCCAGTTCTTTTCCGATCGTGGTTTTCACCTGATCCGGTGTGGTTTTGAGTAAGATGTCGAACACTCCCGGTGTGTAATCGAAAGGCCCAGATAAAGATCGTGTAAAAGGAATCGTCACTACGTGATCTGTAGGGCTTCCACCCATAGCATTGTACTCCTGACCTTTGGCGCCTTCGCGAGAGACCATGTTAGGCCAGGTTCTACGCTTACCCGTGTCTTTGATCGGCTCATGCGCTACGATCATCGTTTTGTGCTTAGCGCCCATTTCTATCACCCGCTGAAAGTGCTGGACGAAGTATTGTCCGTGGTGATAGAATCCATTGGGAAGTGTATCTCCATTTTCTACATAGCCCGTTTTTACGGCTTTCATGCCGTGGTCTTCTAGAAACTGATAAGCCTCTTCTAGCTGCTCGTCGTAGTTTTCGGTGTCCGCGCCGGTCTCATGATGGCCGATGATGTAAACGCCTTTGTCGGCCGCGTACTTGCTTAGGAATTCAATATCGTAGTCTGGGTATGGCTTTGAAAATTCGAACTTGGTGCCACCGCCCATCCAGTTGCCATCCCAGCCGTAGTTCCAGCCTTCTACCAGCACACCTGAAAAACCATTAGCTGCAGCGAAGTCGATGTATTTCTTCACGTTTTCGGTATTGGCGGCATGTTTAGGCCCCTGATGCCAGGTACCCACACCAATGAACATTTCCCACCATACACCGATGTATTTGCCTGGTTTGATCCAAGAGGTGTCTTCTATTTTGCTTGGTTCGTTCAGATTCAAAATCATGTAATTGGTGATCAGATCGCCAGGTGTTTCACCCACTTGAATCGTTCTCCATGGTGTAGAGAATGGAGCCTTTAAATAAGCTTTAACCGGATTGGTTTTGCTGTAAGGGATCAGATCACATTTGAGCTTGGTGCCGCCTGAGTTTTTCACCACCATACTTGGATAGTCGTACAATGCCGCTTCATGCAAATGGAAATACAGGCCGTTTTTGGCTTCGATCGTCAATGGTGTGTGAACCATGTCGAATTTGGATACTGGCGCCTTATGATACAGGTATTCGTATCTATTGCCAGCATAGGCCGGGATAGACCAAGCGTCGTGATCAGCACTCATGTTGAATTCAGTCAACTCATCCATGATTTCAAACTCTCCAAGTTTTTCTTGCTCAGGGAATTCATATCTGAATCCTATGCCGTTGTCGAACAAACGAAAGATGACATTCAGTTTGATTTGATCGGCATTGACCAATTCAATTTTTAATTCGTTATAGTTGTTGCTGATCAATCTTTGCTCTCCCCAGGGCTGTTCCCAGGTTTCGTCGAAGGTGGCAGTCTGTGCGTTGACCAACTCAAACCCATTGCTCAAGCTAATATCATTACCTAGTTCAAAACCCAGCCTTGAGCTGTCTACAATTACCTTATCTCCATAATTGGTCAGGTAGCCAGGAACTCCATCTTCAGTCAGATAAAATTGCATCGAAAGCTTTCCCTTTGGAGACGAAAACGATGTTTTGTTCTGTTTTTTATCCGAGGCACATCCTATTAAATGGAGTGTGAGAGCAAGTAGTAATATTCTTTTCATAAGTATGGAGAAATCCTTATTTCCAATTGATTGAAAATTCGTTGTTTATAAGTTTGAAAGTAGTGTAGGCCAGGTCTTTGATTTTATAATCTTTGTGAAGATCCGTAGCAATCGGATCAAAATTTGACAAGGGAGAAATAAAATGATAATCCTCATGATCGATAGCTAAGGAGTTTAGCTCATCAGTTACAAAACCATGAAAATAGAGTTTCACTTCTTTGAATGCACTCTGGAAAGTTCCTTGAGTAGACCCAAAAGTGAGCTTGTTTTTATCCGGCTGATAAGAAATGCTACGTTTGTAATACTCGCCAGATTCAAAAGCATACGAATCGCCATCATCTTCGTAATAGACGTAGCTATTCGATTCTTCGCCTTTGTACAAGTGAATCTCCAATTGCTCGTTTGGTGTTTCCTGATTGCTATAGACTTGCGATTGCACCGGAATGATAGCAGAAGCTTTAGTGAACACCGGTAGTTTTTCCATCGGACATTCTACCAGCGTCTCATTGTTTCCTTCATATTTTTCATCAGTAAACAGATCGTACCATTCCCCTTGTGGGAAGTATATTTTTTCTATTTCTTTTTCACTTGATACAGGAGCTACAAGAATGGACCCTCCAAAAAGGAATTCATTTTCATACGCCGTTTTGTATATGTTGTCATCGAAAGTATAGTCTATGGCCAACGAGCGATTTACCGGTGTGCCGGTCTCACTAGCTTCTTGAAAAGCTGAATAAATATACGGCATCAATCTGTAACGAAGACTGATATAATTTCTTGAGATTTCTTCAGTGTGCTCCCCATGTGTCCAAGGTTCACTGGACTTTGTATTTACATTGGAGTGGCCTCTAAAGAAAGGTGTAAAGGCTGCCATAGAGATCCATCGGGCAAATAGGTTTTCGGAAGCATTGCCAATAAAACCACCGGCATCGAAACCAGCGAACGGAACGCCCGACAGTCCCATGCTATTCAGCATCCTCATACCGAGCAGCATGTGCTCGTCTGAGGCAACGTTGTCACCAGTCCAAACGGCGGCATATTTTTGTATGCCTGCAAAACCTGCACGGGTCAGGTTAAAAGGTCTTTTTCCGTTTAAATTTTCTTTGGCTCCCTCCCAGGTGCTTTTGGCCATCATTAGACCATAGATGTTTCTGGCGTTTCTGGTTGTTCCTTTCGCGCCGTCGAAGTCAAATTCAATCAATTCAGGTAGGGATTGTCCCCAAGTGGCTATCTCATTCATGTCATTCCAGAACCCTTCAATACCCAAATCGCTGTACGACTGCAATTGCTCGGTCCACCAGTTTCTGGTCTCCGGCTTGGTGAAATCAGGGAAGTGACACCATCCCGGCCATACTTCTCCTTCATAATTGGTGCCATCAGGATACTTGATGAATACGTCTTTGTCCAAACCGTCTTCATAAGTAGCATATCCTTCTTCTACTTTGATCCCCGGATCACACATCACCACTACTTTAAAACCTAGATCTTTTAATTTATTGATCATGGTTTCGGGACAAGGAAACCTTTCTTTATCCCAGGTGAATATTTTGTATTTCTCCATGTAATGGATGTCTAGAACAATTACATCCGCAGGAATTTCTTTGTCTCTAAAGTTCTGGGCCGTGTTGAGTACTTCGGCTTCTGGATAATAGCTGTATCTGCATTGCTGGTAACCCAACGACCATTTTGGGGGTAAACTCATTTTTCCCGTAAGTCGACTGTACGCACCTATGATTTCATTCACAGAATCGTAATGCATGAAGAAGTAGTCCATGTCGCCGGCATCTGCCGAGAAGCTGGAGAATCGATTGTTGGACGCACCGAAGTTGAAGTGCGTCTTGTATGAGTTGTTAAGATAGATGCCGTAGGCCATGTTGTTGTGGATTCCCATATAAAATGGGATGGAACAGTATAACGGGTCTGTATTTGTACCATATCCGAAATGATCGGTGTTCCAGTTTTGAAATCCGTGGCCTTTTTTGTTGAGTGGACCAGTTTTTTCACCTAGTCCAATAAATTTTTCATCAGGTTGTAGTTTTTTGTAGGTAGTGACTTGTTCCCCAATCCAGGAAGTGCCAAAAGAGGAGTCGTCTTCATTTATGATCTCACCTTTCTCATTTCTGAAAACAAGACGAAATGGTGCTTTCATGATAGAAACCTCGACCTTGCCTGTAGATATGACAATACTGTCTTCCTTCTCAAGATAGTCAATGGACTTTTGGTTGAGATTATTATCTAAGGCGTAATGAAAATTATCAAACTTCTCCTTTCTAGAAATCCTAACCCGAATCATTCCTTCTTCATATACTTCCAGGCATATGTTTTTGAATTCGGTTCGACCATAGAAACCGAAGGTGTCCAGTTGATAAGATAATAACGACCCTCGAATATGAGACTCGCTAGAGGTTATGTTTTTTCTCTCTTCAACAATCATAAAGCAATTATATCTTCAATAAGTGCTTGCAAGATGTTTTTTCAAAGAGTTCGAAATGTTTAAAAAGCTCTTAAAGCTAGTTCTGATCGTTAGTTATTTACAAATTATTTCTTGAGTCTAAAGCAGAGAAAGGCTTGATTTGGGCTTGTTTTGAGGGTTTTTGCTCTGTTTCAATCGTTTGCAGAGAAAATGAAAAAAATTAAGGACGTTTGGAAGATTTTCTGATGATGAGGTCGGTTTTTAGTACCTGACGGATCGGTTGTTCTCGCAGCTCCTTGTCTTGAAGTTCAGCGATGAGTCGTTTGGCTGCTGCCCTGCCCATGTCTACCCCAGGTTGAGATACTGTGGTGAGTTGTGGCTCTATGAGTGAAGAAAACTGCCAGTTGCTAAATCCAACAATAGCGATGTCTTTAGGAATTTCTAGCCCAGCTTCTTTTATTGCTTTCATTGCTCCGTAAGCTGCGGTGTCGTTAGTACAGAATACAGCATCAGGAGGTTCAGGAAGGTCTAAAAGTCTTTGCATGGCATGAAATCCCTCTTCCAGTGTCCCTCGAAAACAAGGTAGAATGTAGTTGGGGTTTACTTTCATGTTATTCTTCTTTAGGGTATCCTGATAGCCTTTTTTTCGCTCTGCACCAATAGTGAGATTGTCTGGTCCTGCTAGATGGGCAATGCGTTGACTCTTTTGGTTGATCAAATGCTGAGTAGCCATGGCTGCTCCATCATAGTCATCTACCACAATTTTACTGACGTGCAACTCATCTGTTTCTCGATCAAAAAGCACAACAGGTATCTTTTTTGCCACTTCCTGAAAGTGCTCAAAATTTTGAGTTTCCTTGGAAAAAGATACGATTAGGCCATCTATCCGCTGATTGAGCAATGCCTTGGTATCTTTGACTTCACGTTCGAAGGATTCGCTCGTTTGGCAAAACATGACCGTGTAACCGGCCTTGTAAGCTACTTCTTCAATGCCTGAAATGACCGTTGAAAAGAAGAAATGAACGATTTCTGGAATAATGACCCCGATCGTATTGGTTTTTTGACTTCGAAGATTTTGGGCCACTACATTAGGTTCGTAGTTTAATTGTTTGGCCAGATCATTGACTTCTTTTTTCGTTTCCGGGCTGATATCTGGGTGATCATTTAAAGCACGAGATACTGTAGAAGGGGATACGCCTAATGCTTTGGCTAAATCCTTAATGGTAACTTGACTACTTTTCATTCTCTAATGCTTTATTTTTGTAGCTGACCTTTCTAAACTGCTGGTTTCTTTAATCAGCCACACCTAGACCATACTCGATACTTATAAAGTATGATATGAAATTTTGTACTTTGGAGTTAAACCTAAAGTATAAAACAACAATTCCCAATATCCTGTCTGGACATTTAGACTTTATAGAGTGGAAAAGTAAAACATTTACCATCAACCTACAAGAATTAGAATTGAGTTAATTATTGTAATAATACAATATTGCAAAGAGTGATTGTGGAATAATCTATAATTCAAGCTAAATCAAATAATTCTTGAGGCGGTAAAAAAAAGTCTAAAAAAAAATGGCTTCCGAAATCGTTTGCGGAATCGTTTGCATGCGAAATAGCTTGAAAAAAACTGTGAATATGAGTTGTAATCTATGTTTTTAGGTTTATTATTGAATATGCAAGGTCGAGTAAAAATGGATCGAATTATTGAAATATACATCTTTAATCATCTCCAGAATCGATTCTGCAATAAGTTGACATTAATTAATTATTAGTGCTGTTGTAAGGTGTTTTTTTCGAAGTGGACGAAGTGTTCAAAAAGCAAATCTTAGAAAAGTACAATTAACAAAACTTGTAATTAATTAAAATTTTAGATTATGAAAAAATTTAACTCTTGGCTGACGTACTTGATGTCGGCACTTTTGATCGTAGCGTTTACCGCATGTGATGACAGTGAAGACGATATCGATTTGGGAGATGGTTCAGATGGTATCTCTGTAGGTGATGGGTATTACATTACAGAGGCTGATGCAGATCCCGTATCAACTAGCAAATTAGTCGCAGAAAATGTAGAGGATGGATTTGGTTCTATCGAAAGAGAAAATTACTATGCTGGCTACGTTTACCTAACAGCAGGAAACTACAATTTGGTGAATGTAGTAGAAAGGGAAATTACAGAAACACTGGGTGGTACTGCATCTGCAGAAATATTTGATGCAGAAAATTGTGAAGATTTTGATTACAGTTTGATTGCAGCAGAAAAAGATGGAGCAGCATTTGCCGTAGCAGCAGATGGGTTATATAAAGTAACTTATGATGTGACCACAAGTGAGATCTTAGTGGCAGGACTTTCAAAGGCTAGTTTGATCGGTGCAGCTACAGAAATTGGCTGGGCAGGCGGTAGTACTGTTGATTTAGATGGAACTGTTTCTGCAGCTTCAGGTGCTTGGCAGGGAACGGAAATCATTCTTAGAGAAGGAGAATTCAAGTTAAGATTTGATTGTAACTGGAAGATTGATAGAACCGAATACATTGTGTTTACCAATTTTGGCGCAGATGCTGATGCTCCTGTGAGTGGTGCTAATGTAAACTTGACTACAGGAAACGATGGTGGAAATATCAAAGTTTCGGCAAAAGGTGGCACTTTCCCTGATGAAGGAGCTTATACCATTGATGTGGCATGGAGCGCAGAAAATGGTTTTGCAATGTCATTGACTAGAACTGGAGATGCTCCAGAGGTTGCTTTTGATCCTGAAGATTATGCGTGGGGTATTATCGGAAGTGCTACGCAAGGAACAACTGATGGTGAAAACCCAACTGATGGATGGGGTAATGATAAAAAATTCTACTACAAAAAGGATGGAGCTAAGCATATCTGGAGAGGTGTATTCCCACTAGAAGCTGAGGATGCTGAAGCTGTAGAATTCAAATTTAGAACTGATGATGCCTGGAGCAATAAGTTGACTCCTGGAACGGAAGGTCTTACTATGACAATTACCGATAACACTGAAGATGGATCAATCTCAGATAATGGTGCTGAAGAGGCTGACGGTTCTTGGTTTGTAGATGCCAATCCTGGCTTCTATTATTTCGAAATTGCCACAGAGGACGATGGTGAAAACTGGACTTTGCTCATGGATGAAGCGTCTTTCGGTATTATCGGTGCAGCCACTCCTGGAGGATGGGATGCAGATACTGATTTAGCTTACAGTGATGATCTAGCTTCTGCTTCAGCTACCATGAATATGGTTGATGGCGAATTGAAATTCAGAGTGAATGATGCTTGGGACTATGGTCTTGGTGGAACAGATCTTACTGCTTTGAAATTTGATGTTCCGGATAACTATGCATACACTGGTGCTGGATCGAAAGTAGTGACCATTACTACAGCGAATGGTGGAGAGAGTTACTCTGCTACTATCGAGTAATATTTCAATAAAGAATTAACACCATGGGAGTGTTATTGAATACACTCTCATGGTTTAATATTCAAATGCTTATCCGATATCAAATGAAATATTATTTCATAGCCATTTTTATGGTCTTTGTACACATGGCCCTGGGACAAAAGGTCGACATTGAACCATCAATTTCACCAGAATTTTTCTCTGCAGAAGAGGAAATTACAATTACCTATAACGTGTCAGGAACTGCAATGAACAATTGGAGTGAGGCATGGCTCTGGGCATGGCTTCCTTCACAAACAGGCATTATACCTCCATCAAATATCAATCCTGCTTCGAGTGATGAAGCTTCCACTGATCTTGCTAAAATGACAAGTTCTACTGTTGATGGCAAGAAATACTTAAGTATCAAGATTAAGTTGACGGATTTTTTTGGGACTAGTGCTGGAAATATTGAATCTGTAGGCTTTTTGATTAAAGGAAACGATTGGTCTGAGGGTCAAACTGAAGATTATATTACTTCCGTAACCAACGGGTTTACATTAAAATTCGCTGAACCTACAGGGACATTTGATTTTTATGAATCTGGTTCCATTATCAATATTAAAGTAAAAACCTCTGAGCTGGCTGATATTCAATTGTATCTGGATGATAATCTATTGACATCAGTTAATAACCAAACAGAACTGAATTTTGAACATGCTATTGAAGAGGATGGCGAAGTGCATCAATTGAAGGCATCCGCTCAAACTGATTCTGACAGCGAAGAGATTACATACTCTTATTCCATGGAACCCAATACTCCGGAGGTTTCACTTCCTTTAAATGTGGAAAATGGAATCAACTATGTCAATGGTACAACCGCAGTTTTGGTTCTGGAAGCACCAAACAAAAACAATGTGTTTCTAATTGGTGACTTCAATGATTGGACTATCAATAATGATTATTTGATGAACAAAGATGGTGATCAATTTTGGATTGAATTGGACAACCTTGAATCAGGTAAGGAGTACCGTTTTCAGTATTTAGTGGATGGTGATTTGAGGATTGCAGATCCGTATGCACATAAAATTAGTTCACCCTATGACGATCCTCAAATTGTTGAGGAAAACAGATATCCTGGGTTGCAGGCTTATCCAACTGGTAAAACGACAGAAGCAATTAGTTTTCTACAAACCAATCAAAGTGAGTTTGATTGGCAATCCGACGAATTTACAAGGCCAGCCAATGAGGACTTAATAATTTATGAACTGCTTATTCGAGATTTTACAGATCAGAGGAGCTATCAAGGAGTTATAGATAAGTTAGATTATTTGGCAGACTTGGGAGTTAATGCTATACAGCTATTGCCAGTGATGGAGTTCGAAGGGAATTTGAGTTGGGGTTACAATCCTTCTTTTAAGCTATCTGCAGATAAGTATTACGGCACTGAAGTGCAACTGAAAAAATTGATAGATAAGGCACATGAAAAAGGAATGGCCGTGATTTTGGATATAGTTTTGAATCATGCATTTGGTCGAAGTCCTCTAGTAAGACTCGACAATGATGACGTATTTGGTCCTCCAACATCCAAGAACCCTTGGCTGAATCGGGTAGCGAAACATGAATATAACGTTGGATATGATTTTAACCATGAAAGTCAATATACCAAGGATTACGTCGACAGAGTCAATGAGTTTTGGATTGAAGAATACCATATAGATGGGTATCGATTCGATTTGTCAAAGGGTTTCACACAGAACAATACCTTAGGTAGTGTAGACAACTGGGGGAAGTATGATGCTTCTAGAGTGGCTTTGTTGAAACGTATGGCTGATAATATTTGGAATTTGGATGATGATGCATATATCATCTTAGAGCATTTAGCAGAAAATTCCGAAGAAAAAGAGTTAGCAGATTATGGCATGATGCTTTGGGGCAATATGAAAGATGCTTATGTCTCTTTGGCCAAAGGAAATTCATCATCGATCAACTGGTTGTATCATGAGGAGAGAAATTGGAATGATCCACATGTCGTTGGTTATATGGAGAGTCATGATGAAGAGAGACAAATTTATGAGGTCATGAAGTCTGGAACTAAATCATTGGCATATACTCTTAGTCGTGCACAACTTAATGCTGCATTCTTTTTTACAGTCCCAGGACCAAAAATGTTATGGCAATTTGGCGAATTTGGATATGACGAAGAGTTGAACAATGACCGCTTAGGAATAAAGCCAACACATTGGGAATATCTAGAAGACGATGATAGAAGAAAACTCTTTGCAGTCTATAAATCTTTAATCTCTTTGAGAACAAAAACGGATTATATAGATGAGCAATATTTTTCCTGGCAAGCAAGCGCTGGAAATGTTAAGCATATAGCCATTGATCATCCAGAAGTAAAATTTCGAATCGTTGGTAATTTCAGTAAAGAAGATAAAAGCCTCAATCCAAACACGGGTGGAGATGGTATATGGTATGATTATTTCACCTGTGAAGCAATAGAAATTTCTGATTGGGCAAATTATGAAATGAATGTATCTGCAGGTCAATTTTATATATTGACTTCTGTAGTCATTGATAACTACATTGAAGAAGACGTACGGATTCTCTCGGTAGAAAATAAAAAATCCACAGGTATGAATATTTACCCGAACCCAACTGAAGGCAGCGTGAGAGTAGAGTCATCGTACGGATGGAAACAAATTAGAATTCTCGACTTAGAAGGGCGAGTCATTTGGGATGATCAAATGCAATCCGTTGAGTATAGAAGAGAATTGAATTTAGATTTTTTAGACAGAGGTGCATACCTCCTAGAATTAAAGACAGCTGAAGGGAAAAAAACCGGCAGATTTGTCAAACGTTGATCAATAGAAAAAGGAAGTATATGATTAAACTATACAAAAAAAATATTTCAATTTTTCACAACCAAAATATTGGAAATATGATGAAGAATTTATGGATCGTAATGATGATGCTGTTATCGTTGAGTGCGTATGCACAAGAAGTGACAGTTCAAGGGACAGTGACCGATGAAGCAGGCGAAGGTTTGCCCGGAGTCAATGTGTTGGATGTTAATACTGGGCAAGGAGCCGTTACCGATATTGATGGAAACTTTAAAGTAGAAATTGGTGAAGATGCAACCATTAGTTTTAGTTATATCGGATACAAATCACAGAATGTATTGGTGGGTAGCAGATCCAGAATCGATGTGGTTTTAATTGAAGATATACAGCAACTTTCTGAGATTGTTGTTATCGGATATGGACAAGTAGAGAAAAAGGATGCGACGGGTGTCGTAGCTGAAGTAAATGCTGAAGACTTTAACAAAGGAGTACTAGTATCACCAGATAGATTGTTGGCAGGTAAGGTGGCTGGAGTTCAGATAGCTACACCGGGAGGTCAGCCTGGTGCAGCGGGTAAAATTAGAATTCGTGGTGCTAGTTCTTTGAATTATAGCAATGAACCACTCATTGTAGTAGACGGTGTGCCCATCGATACCCAGGGACACAACCCAGGAGGATTTAGTCGTGGACGAAGTGCATTGAATTTCATCAATCCTGCAGATGTTGAAAGTATGACTGTTTTGAAGGATGCTTCAGCGGCGGCTATATATGGATCCAGAGCAGCAAACGGCGTAATTATTATTACAACAAAAAAAGGTGATCAAGGAAAATTAAAAGTAACCTATGACGGTACAGTTACTATGTCGCAGTTTACTCAAAAACCTGATTTTTTCTCTTCCAATCAATTCAGACAAGTGGTAGATCTGAAAGAACCAGGTGAACTCAATAAACTTGGCGATGCCAATACTGATTGGATGAAAGAGATTACTCAAAACGCTATTGGCCAAAGGCATATGGTTACATTGAGCAAAGCTGATGAACTAAATAACTTTTACTTATCAGGCAATCTGATGAGAAATGAAGGTGTATTGAAAACTTCAGAAACGAACAACAACAATGTCTCGGCAAGATATGAAAGAAAGTTACTCAATAGTGATTTGACTATTAAAGTGAATGCTAAAGGGGGTTGGTCTGACGACAGATATGCTCCTGAGGTGACTAATCAAGCAATGGTTTTTGATCCTACTCAACCTGTCATGCAGGAAGGGAGTCCGTATAACGGGTATTTCGAGTGGGCGCCTAAATTAGCCACCAGAAACCCAGTAGCACAAATAAATAATACGAATGAGACAGGATATGTCAATCGCTATCTGGGAAATATTCAGGCCATCTATTCCCTCCCTTTTATTGAAGGAATGAGTGTAAACCTAAATGGATCGTACGACTACCAAGAAGGCAACAGAAGAAAAGTAGAAGATTCATTGACCTATACAGGAATAAACAGTAATCAAAGAGGGTTTCTGTTCAACGAAGATTTCGAAATTAAAAGTAAAATGCTCGAAGCATTTGTCAACTACAAAAAAGTACTGCCAGGGATAGATTCTGAGGTAGATGTTGTAGGCGGATATTCGTATCAGCAATGGAACAATGAGTTTGAAAACTATCGATTAGATTCCTTGCAGTATGCTTATTCATCTGCGGGGGAGCTCAACCCGTCTTTTATCGATCAGCAAGACAGTATTACACTAGAGAATAGATTGATTTCATTTTTTGGAAGAGTAAACTACACTTTGAAAGATAAATACTTGTTGACATTCACGCTGAGAAGAGATGGATCCACAAGGTTTGCAAAAGCTAATCGATGGGGTTTATTTCCATCAATGGCAGCAGCTTGGCGAATTATAGATGAAGATTTTATGGATCCTACCAAAAATGTTCTTAGTGAGCTAAAAATTAGGGGAGGTTATGGAGTAACTGGTAATCAAGAGATTCCAGATTATCGATACGTTTCTCTATATGAAATAGGCTTTCCAGATGCTTCTTATCAGTTAGGTAATCAATTTATACAAACACTAAGACCAACAGGGGCTGACCCTTCTATAAAGTGGGAGGAAACTAGAAGTTGGAATGTCGGAATGGACTTCGGGTTCTTAGAAGGTAGATTGCACGGATCATTCGAGTACTATAACAGAACAACCGAAGACCTACTTTTTGTAGTGACAATTCCAGCTGGCACCAATGTAAGAGACCGTTTATTGAAAAATATCGGATCGATCGAAAACAGTGGAATTGAATTGAGCTTAAACAGTACGATTTACAACAAAGAAAACTTTGGTTGGGATGTGTCTTTCAATATATCTAAAAATAAAAACAAGGTACTTTCACTTAGTAGTGGAGGAGGGGATAATATCATTTATGAAGAAGGAGGAATCTCGGGCGATGTGGGCCAGACGATTCAAGTGCTGAAAGTGGGTGAACCTGCATTTTCATTTAGAACATTTGAGCAAAAATACAATGCTGATGGTAGCCCAGTCAATGATGTTCAGGATGCCAATGGCGACGGTACTGCCAATTCTTTGGATATGTATGTGGATCAGGACGATAATGGTGTGATCAATGATCAAGATTTGGTAATTGATAAAAGCCCGGATCCTAAATGGATGTTGGGTCTAACTTCAAACTTGAGGTATAAAAAATTTGATTTGAGCTTTACATTCAGAGGCAATTTTGGCAATTATGCTTACAATAATGTTTCCTCAGCCAATGGAGCTTTTGATCGAATCACTGATGCTCAAGTATTGAACAATATTCATAAATCGGCTTTCAATACCAACTTTAGAGCAAAACAACTGAAGTCTGATTACTATTTGGAGGATGCTTCTTTTGTGAAACTGGATAATATTTCGCTTGGTTATACTTTCGACCAATTGAAATTTGCTAGAATCAGACTATACGCTACAGCTCAAAACATCTTGACTATTACTAATTACTCAGGCTTAGACCCGGAGATAAGTATTGGAGCAGATGGTAGAAGTAGCAACGGGATAGATAACAATCTATACCCTCGATCTTTAACCGCGATTTTTGGAGTAAACGTTTCATTTTAATTGAATACAGCCATGAAAAAATTAATAATCATATTAACAATAATAGCATCTGGATGTATGGATTTAGATGTTCAGCCCAAAAATGGATTAACAGAAGCGGTGGCTTTCTCGGATTCAGAATCTTACAGACTATACTTATCTAAACTTTATGGTAGCTTCATGCTCACTGGGCAAGATGGCCCAGATGGCGATGCAGATTTATCAATCATCAATGATGAGGGATTTTCGAGTTATATCAGAGCCTACTGGAAAGCGCAGGAATTGACGACCGATGAGGCTGTAATTTCTTGGACTGATGCAGGAATCAGAGAAATGCATGAGCATTCTTGGACAGCTGGCAACCAGTTTGTACGTGTATTGTACTACCGCATATTTTATACGATAGCATTGAGTAATGATTTTTTAAATCAATCTTCAGAGAGCAATTTGGACGCGTATGGTATTACCGAAGCTGATAGAGTGGAAATCCGTGCATTTAGAAATGAAGCACGATTCATAAGAGCATTGTCCTATTTCCATGCATTAGATTTTTATAGGAGCGTACCGTTACTAACAAGCATTACTTCCGAATTGCCTTTCCAGGCTGAGCCTAAGGCATTGTTTGATTTTATTGTGCAGGAATTGGAGGATGTTGAAGCCAATTTGCCAGATCCTAAGGCCAATCAGTACGGCCGAGCGGATAAAGCAGCGGTTTGGATGTTGCAAGCACAATTGTATTTGAATGCAGAAGTGTTTATCGGTGAGTCCATGTATGATCAAGTATTAACCGTAACAGAAAAAGTAATTGCAGCTGGTTATACATTGACACCGAATTACGATGATTTGTTTAAAGCAGATAATCATACTTCTACAGAGGTAATTTTCGCTTTCTCTTCAGATGGAGTTTCTAGCTTGAATTGGGGAGGGACTACTTTTATGGTTAACGCAGCAATAGGTGGTTTTATGAACGATAATATTGTTGACGGTACAGAAAAAGTGATTGATGGTGGAGATGGTACCGAGGTTTCACTGCCTGATGAGGGGCTAACAAACTACGGCGTAGGTGGTGGCTGGGCAGGCATGCGGACTACAAGTGCTATGTTGGATAAATTTCAGTTCGGAACTCCGTCTCAAGATCCAAGAGGTATATTTTATTCGAATGGGCAATCTCTAGAAATAGAGGACATTGCAGAATTTCAGGAAGGTATTGCTGTACCCAAATTTGTAAACAATACCTCCGACGGAACAGCCGGATCTAATGTAGATCAAGTGGACACTGATTTTCCTTACTTTAGAGTAGCAGATGCTTATCTGATGTATGCTGAAGCTGTGGTGAGAAGTGGAAACGGAAATAGAGCCACCGCTGTACAACTCATTAATGAGCTAAGAGAAAGAGCGTATGGAGATGCATCGGCCAATATCTCCGATGCGGATTTGACTACAGCGTTTGTAATGGATGAAAGAGTCAGAGAATTGTATTGGGAAGCAACAAGAAGAAGAGACCTGATTCGAGATAATAAATTCACAAAGAATTATGTATGGCCTTGGAAAGGCAATGAGAAAGATGGGATAGAAACTGAGGATTTCAGAATCATCTTCCCAATTCCAAGTTCAGAGCTGGAATCCAATCCAAACATGGTTCAGAATGATCCAAATTATTAAACAAAAATTCATGAACAAACCGTGGTCAATGCTTTGGCCACTGTTTGTTCTTCCATTATTTGCTTATCAGTACCAAAGGATCGAACTATTGCGTAATGATGAGTTCAATTTAAATCGATGGGGTGAACGGTCTGTTTTTTACGAAATTTTCGTTCAGTCTTATGCAGACTCCAACGGCGATGGGATTGGAGATATTCCTGGAATGACCTCAAAGTTGGACTACCTGAGCGACCTTGGAATTGATGCCATTTGGTTGATGCCGATGTCACCATCGCCAAGTTATCACAAGTATGATGTGATCGACTATAGAGCAATTCATCCAGATTATGGTACCATGGATGATTTCAAGACTTTCATCAAGGAAGCCCATAAGCGCAACATCAAAATTGTGATGGATTTTGTGATCAACCATAGTGGATATGACCATCCATGGTTTCAAGATGCAATGAAAGGCAAAGATGCCAAATACAGAGACTATTATGTATGGGCGGACAAAGATTCAATTGCAGCACAAATTGCTAAAAAAGAAATCTCATTCGATTCAGACAATATCCGCCAGTGGCATCCAGTAGATGAGAAAAACCCAGTGGGAGAACACTATTATGGATTTTTCTATGGAGGAATGCCAGATTTAAATTACGACAATCCAGCTGTGAGGAATGAAATGTATGCTGCAGGAAAATTTTGGCTGGAAGAAGTAGGTGTGGATGGGTTTAGGTTGGATGCAGCCAAACACATATATCCGGACGACCGGGCTTCTGATAGTCATGCATTCTGGAAAGAATTTAAAACCGAAATGGAAAAGGTAAATCCTGATGTTTATTTGATAGGGGAGGTTTGGGCAGATGCAGGCACAGCTTCACCTTATGCGGCAGGTTTTACTTCTTTATTCAATTTTGATCGAGCTTTTAGTATTCTGGAATCAATTAATAAGGAAAGAGTAGTGGCGGCAAATATCGCAGGCCACGGCTATGAAATAGATTCTAATGCGAATTTTCCGGAGGTAATCAACACATCTTTGCCTTGGTTTAAAAAGTACAACTCTGATTTTGTTGAAGCAAGTTTTTTAAGTAATCATGACCAGAATCGAGTGGCTTCTGTACTGACAGGAGATGTGTCTAAAATTAAGCTTTCGGCTTCGTTGCTATTTACTTTGCCGGGTACGCCTTATGTATACTATGGTGAAGAAATTGGCATGTTGGGTATGAAGCCGGACGAGAACATTAGAGAGCCTATGCTTTGGGATGAGCGGTCCAAAGATCAAATGAGAACTTCCTGGATGGAAGCAACTTTTACTACAGATAAATCTGTTAGCTCAGTGACAGTTCAACAAAAAGACAATAACTCAATTTTAAATCACTACAAGACATTGATTGCATTAAAAAAGCAAGAAGTTTTTGCTCTTGGAGATATTCAGCATTTAGATTTTGGCAGCTCATCAATTGTTGCTTTTACCCGATCCTATGGCAACAAATCGGTGGCGGTGGTGCACAATCTTTCTAGCCAATCCGTTGAGTTGGATATTGAGGTTCTTGACCGTTTCCAGAACTTGGTGTGGCAAGAAGGTGAGGTTGATCGATCAGCTTCGACGCTCAAACTTTCTGCAAGGGGGAGTGTCGTGTATAAAAAATAATAAAGACAGTTTTGGGTTACAGGGAATGCCGGGGGGCATTCCCTTTTTTATACGGCTTTTAAGGTTACTGTAAATGTGGTTCCTTCATTGGGTGCTGATTCCCAAGTCAATTTACCTCCTAGCAATTCTGTGTACTTTGCTACTATCGAAAGACCAAGTCCAGTTGAACGTTCTCCCGCTGTAGGTTTTGCACTCAGCCTCTGAAATTTTTTGAACATCAATTGTTGGTCTTCTTCGGTCATTCCGGGGCCTCCATCTGTGAAGTTGATTAGATGGTATCCCTCATTTTGTTCAACTCTAATCCATATGGCTTCACCTAGTGGTGAAAACTTAATTGCATTTGAAAGCAGGTTTTCAAATACATGAAACAAGTACTGTTCAAGGCCCAAGACTCTGTGTTCACCTTCAGTGTCGAGTTGCAATGTAATTTTTTTATCGAGTGCTTGTTGCTTGTAATTAGTTAAAACTTTTTCGAGCACTGGTGATAAATCCAATTCTCTAAAATCTTCTGTAGTCTTCGATTCTATCCTTTCCACATCCAAAATTCGCGTGACCATTTTGTTTAGTCTTCGAGATTCATCTGCGATGTGTTTGATAGAGCCTACTTGACTTTCAGTGAGGTTATCATCCGCAGCAAGCAAACCGGCAAGTGCTGTAATATTATTGATGGGAGCTCGCAGGTCATGGGAAAGGATATTAATGAAGTTATTTTTTTCTTCATCCAATTCTAGGAGCTCATTGTTGCGCTTACTTAGCAATTCATTTTGATTCTCAATCATTGCCCGATGGGCAGTCAGTATTTTATTTGCTTTAGATTTTATTTTGCTCCTATTGAATAAAGCAAAAGCAATAAGAAAAACTATGACCACACAAGCAATGAGCATATTAGTAATGTATTCTTGCTGTTGAACTTGCTTAGACCTTTCTAAAAGCTCCCTGTCCACCAATTCTTTTTCTTTGAGGAGTAGAACCATGTCTTCATCTTCTCCTTGAGAAATACTCTCAATTAAATCATGGACATCTTTTCCTAAATACTTCTGTATGCCTTTGTTTCTCAATACTTCATATTCAGGACTTCCCAAGTATTCGTTTATTGGAATTTCCCAATCACTGCCTTTCTTGAAAATTATGCTAAACCCCACACCCTTAATAGGTAAAATAGGTTGTCGTTTGATGGCAAGGTTATGATTGAGGGCAATCAAATAATTGGGTAGATCCATATAACCAAACCGACCAGGTTTTTCTAATATGCCAGTTAAAATCTCATTACTGGACTCTTTATAGATAATGTTAAAATCGATATTGTGGTCATTCCTAATGTTTTTGAGATACTGATCATAGGTAGTTTCAGCGACTGAAACAGCAGTATACTGCTGGAATTGATCTTTGAATTCGTCCAGTGAATTTACTGTGGGAATTGATTTGTCAGATACCAGTACTTGAATATCGGGGAAGTAAGGATTTGAAAAACCTACCGATTCCTCTCTTAGAGAAGTTCTGGAAATAATGTCTAAACCAAACTCTCCTTCTTTAGGATCATCTTTGATCAATCCGAATACATATTTGAAGCTTTCTTGTGATTGCCAATCTAAATCGATTTGAATACCGTATTTATTCCATAAAAAATACTTAAACCCGACCATCATTTCGTACTCTAGACCTCGCAATGATCCGTCAGATTCTTTGATAAGGAATGGCTCTGTACTACGATAGTATATAGTTATTGATCCTTCTTTTTTCTCTTGAATCTCAGTCCAGTCCAATCCAGACCCAGTCGCATCCGCAAGACAAAAAAAGTACAATACTGTAAAGAAAATGCTTCTAATTACCCTCACGCGCCAAAGATAGCTAATCTGCTCAGAGCAAAAATCTTTGAATGGATTTTATTGGAATGGTATTAAGAATGTCAAAATATGGGTTCAATTCTTCGCAAAATCCAAATAATTGGAGTTTAACATATTATTTTTGTAGATTTAAAGCCGAGTGTATATAAAGCCGTAGTATTAGTTTTCAGCTATATGGATAAAGAATCAAATGAAATGCTAGGCGCCTTCGATGAATGGAAGGATGAAAAATCTACTCAAGAGAATATGACTGAAGACATTAAGAAAAAAAGCGAATCTGTGACTGAGCATCCAAGTGCAAGCAGCTTCGATTTATACAACAAGATATATAATGAGAATGTGCTGCTCATGTACAAAGGGGCGATCACATTCGACTTGGTGACTTCAGTGATTGAAACACTAGATCGAAAGGTGAATATGACGGAGTCTGATAAAAAAGTTCAAAAGCTTTTTTATAGTGCTGCTGTTGAATGTGTTCATAATCTTTACCATCATATGGACGAAGTCAAAGGTCACTTCAAAGAAATTTCTGAGCATGATGCAAAGTCAGGTTTGATTACGGTAATTGCTAAAGAAAAATATTACAATATCATTACTGGCAATTTTATTCCTACCAAGCATACGTATGATTTGAAGGATAAAATAGAGGAAGTAAACAATACAGATAAAAATGGGTTGAGAACACTCTATAAAGAAACCCTCAGCAATGGGGAGTTTTCAGAAAAAGGAACTGCTGGTTTGGGATTAATCCAATTGGCTAGAAAAACTGGAGAGCGTTTGAATTACAAATTTGACAAAGTCAATAGTGAGTATTCCTACTTTACATTCCAGATTAAAATCAACAGAGTTTAGTCTTACTAAGATATTTGATAAGAGAAATCCTGCTTTTAGCAGGATTTTTTTTGTTAACCCAATTTGGATTCAACAATGGCTTGTGCTTCGAGTGTTTTGTGCACCGGGCAGGCATTGGCGATTTGAAGCATTCTTTCTTTTTGCTTGTCATCTAAGTCACCTTCTAATGTAATGATGCGCTCAAAGGTGTCTACTTTTTGAGGTTTTTCTTCACAGCTTTCACAAGCTTCTTTGTAGTCCTTTTCGTGCCTAACCTCAACTCTAATTCTTGTTACTTTCCATTCTTTGCGATTAGCATAAAGTCGAAGGGTTATAGATGTGCAACTGGCAAGGGCACCACATAGTAGGTCATAGGGAGTAGGGCCTTTATTCAACCCCCCAATTTCAACAGGTTCGTCAACTAATCCCATATGACCCTCGGTGTTGACTTGAGTGGTTAGTTCATCTTTGGTAATCGCAACGGCAAATGTACCCATGGTTAATTTGTTTGGTTCAATGATAAAACAATACTCATTGTCGATAGTTCATTTTTATTCTTTGTAATTCTTGAGGTATTGTCTTAATTCACTTGGTGAACTCAGAAAATGAGTCTTATTCTTGTGTTTGCTTTGATTGACTATATCACCGTTGCCTGAGTATAGCATTTTTGTGTTAGTCTTGATCAGCAGATTGTCAATCGTACTAATGAACCTTTCTTTGCGAGGAGTGATGAACATGGTAAAAGTGAGGTCAGGAGAAGTCTGTTGGCAAAGGGTTTCTACATTCTCATGTGGCACATTGGCACCCAAATAGTATGTTTTCCAACCCAGTTCTTTCGCGATGTAGTTTGCAAGCAGCAACCCAATTTCATGATCTTCCCCTTCAAATAAATAGAGTAGCAAACTTGGGGCTTTTGGTGGGGCTGAAGGTAAATTGTCTAGAGCAGATATGATCTTTTGCCTAATGAGGTTAGAGATGAAATGTTCTTGTGCGGGCATCGCTTTGTTGATCCCCCAAAGAACCCCCACATGCTGTAAAAAGGGATATATAAGATTAATGAAGGTATTTACCAATCCACTTTTATTGGCATGAGTGTCGAATAGCTTGTTAAATCTTACTTCATCCAGATCAATCATGGATATGGTCAGTGTCCGAATATCTTCTTGGTTATTATCTGTAGTTTCAAGTAGCAGATTCGATACTAGCTCATGAATCTCCATATCTCCCATGGCCGCTATCTTCGAAATCTTAAAATTGTGCCTTAAAAGAATCCCAACATTGATGAGTTTTTTCAACTGTTCTGCGGAATAGAATCGAATATTAGTATTTGTCCTATGGGGTTTGATAAAACCATATCTGCGCTCCCAAACTCTTAGCGAATGAGCGGAAATACCAGTAAGAGATTCCACTTGTGCGACGGAATAAGTAATCATGTCTAATTATTTAGTGGGTAAATATGAACAAAAAAATCTTTTCATCACCCTTTAATACAAGTCAATTGAGCACATTTTATTAAAAATGTCTAAGAAAAATAATAAAAACATGAACAAAAAAAATAATGTTGCGTAATATTGTCTAAGAAAAACAAAAATATGTTAGACATGAAAACTAAAATCTTATTATCCCTTTTGTTATTATTCAGTGTTTCAATCATCATGGTAAGCTGTGATGATGATGACGACGGTATGAATGATGGATCATCAAATGATATTGTGGCCGTATTACAGGCCAACGATTTCAACGTATTGGCAGCAGCTGCAACGCAGGCTGGCCTGATTGAAACGTTACAGGGTGACGGCCCATTTACGGTATTTGCACCAACGGATGCCGCTTTCGTTCAATTGTTGACCGATTTGGGTCTTGAAGGCTTAGGTGATATATCAAACTCAGATCTGGTTGAAATTTTGACCTATCATGTGGTGGCAGCAGAGGTGTTTTCCGCTGATGTGACTGACGGAAACGTGGCTACAGTAAATGGTGCTGAAATAACTCTGGCTACCTCTGGAGGTATTACTGTCAATGGAGTCTCAGTGGTTTCTCCGTTTGATTTGGATGCTTCTAATGGTGTTGTTCATGCCATTGAAAAAGTATTAATTCCAGAAGGCTTCGAATTGTCTCCAACTAAAGATATTGTTGAAACAGCAGTGGCAAGTGGCTATGGTTCACTGGCTGCAGCATTAACAAGAGCAGATTTGATTAGTGCACTCGAAGCAGATGGGCCATTCACAGTTTTTGCTCCTACAGATGAGGCATTTGCTGCATTATTAAATACTATAGGTCAAGAGAGTATTGACGACGTCCCAGTGGACGTACTTGCTGAAATCTTAAAATATCATGTTGTAAGTGGATCAGTGCCATCTTCAGCTGTGACTGCTGGCAATGTCGCCACCTTGCAAGGTGATGAGGTGACATTGGCAACAGAAGGAGGTATTACAGTCAATGGCGCCAAAGTGATTAGCCCATTTGATGTAGAAACGACCAATGGTATAATTCATACTATAGATGCTGTACTTGTTCCTGAGGATATATTGGCTTTCGTAGGAACTGTATTAGAACCAGCTTACTTCAATAAAAACTTTACAACATTGATATCTGCTGCTGTAAAAGCGGATCTAGTTTCTACGCTTTTGGACGCAGACGAACTGACAATTTTTGCTCCAACTAATGATGCTTTCTCAGCCTCTGGAATTGACCTGGATGCAGCAAGTTCAGCAACAGTAGCAGATATTCTAAAGTATCATGTGCTAGGAGAGAAAGTGCTTAGTACTCAAATACCAGCAAGTGCTACTACACTGCAGGAAGATGATATCTTTTTCTCCTTATTGGTGGATGGCAACTATATCAACGGATCTGCAGAGATTACAACTGTGGATGTTGAATCAGGTACGGGTGTAGTGCATGTGATTAATGACGTCTTGGAGCCAGCAGCAGGGACAATTGTAGATGTTACTTCAGCACTTGCGGATGACGGATCGTTCACTACTCTTTTGGCTGCTCTCACAAGAACTGCTGGAGAAGGTTCACCACAAGATTTGGTAGCTGTGTTGAATGGAGTAGGCCCATATACGGTATTTGCACCAACGGATGCGGCATTTACCGAATTATTGAACAGCAATGAGTCATGGAGCTCAATTAATGATATTCCGATTGCCACCTTAGTGGATGTATTAAAATATCATGTTGTTTCAGGAAGAGTGTATGATGTAGACTTATCTGGCGCACTCACTGCCAACAAGGTAGCATCGGTAGAAGGTACAGATCTTACATTTGATTTGGAAGAGTTGACAATCAACACAAGTGCGAACATCACAGGTACGAATGTTCATGCTACGAACGGAGTTATACATGTGATCGACGAAGTATTGTTGGTCCCATAAAGAAACGTAATTGGTTATTGTAGAGTGAAGATCGAGGGCGAGACGCGTCCTCGATCCTTTAAAATTTCAAAGATATGTTTAAAAAATATTTTCAGAATTCCGCTAAGAAAAAGTTAGAAAAGAAATACGCAAAGTTGCTTAAGGAGGCTTACCGTTTATCTACAATCAATAGAACGCTAAGTGATCAAAAGATAGCAGAAGCAAATCACGTCCTTCAACAAATCAATTCTTAAACTAAAAATCATGGTATCATTTTTAAAAAGAAATTCTCAGTCGACTAAGGAGAAGCTGGAAGAACGGTACAATAGGATATTATCTGAAGTACATGAATTTACCACTCAAAAGGGAATATTTATTGACCGAAGACTAGAGCAAAAACTGGCTGAGGCTCAGAAAATATTTCATCAGCTTTCAAAATTATAGTAATGGCATTTTATCAATTCTATAAGGCACAAGTAGTCGACGCGACAAGGGAAGAATTATGGAATTTCATTTCCTCTCCAGCTAATCTCAAATTGATAACTCCTGATCACATGGGTTTTGATATTACTTCTTCTCATGGGATAGACAAAATGTACGAAGGCATGATCATCTCATACAGCGTAAGTCCGTTGCCAGGATTTAAAACGGAGTGGGTTACTGAAATTACTCATATTAGAGACAAGGAATTTTTTGTAGATGAGCAACGCATAGGACCATATACGATGTGGCATCATCAGCACATTTTAGAAGAAATTGATAAGGTGATGGTGATGAAAGATATTATCTCCTATCAACCACCATTTGGTTTTCTAGGAGCTATTGCCAATCATTTATTGATCACAAAGAAGCTCAATGAAATTTTCGATTATAGGGAGAAAGCTATAGACGACTATTTCAATGCGGTGAATTCCACACAGATGACACTTGTGTGAAATTTGATAAATTGAAGAATGAAGGTCTTACTCACCGGAGCTACTGGATATATTGGTAAAAGATTACTTTTAGAATTAGTTCGTAATGAGCATCACGTAATCTGCTGTGTTAGGGATGAAAACCGATTCAATCCTCCTGAATCTATTCGAGAAAATTTGGAGGTATTAGAAATTGACTTTCTGAACCCTTCACCTACAATTACGCTTCCTACTGACATAGATGCAGCGTATTACCTCATGCACTCCATGAGCACAGATGCTGACTATGAAAAGTTGGAGTTGCAAGTAGCCGAAAATTTTACCAAACTGACAGAGAATACTGAAATCCAGCAGGTCATATACTTAAGCGGCATTGTGAATGAATCTGCTTTGTCCAAACACCTGTCTTCTCGAAAAGCTGTAGAAAATAAGCTCTCAGAAGGAAAGTATCACCTGACCACTTTGAGAGCAGGAATTATTATTGGTTCTGGCAGTGCCTCATTTGAAATTATTCGGGATTTGGTAGAAAAATTGCCGGTCATGATCACTCCAAAATGGTTGAATACCAAATGTCAGCCCATCGGCATCAAGGATGTAATCGATATTTTGTCTAGCAGCTTAGGAAAAGAAAAACTTTATAACAAAAATTTAGACATTGGAGGGCCAGACGTACTGAGTTACAAACAAATGCTCTTGCAATACGCACAGGTTCGAAAGCTCAAGCGGTTCATTTTCACTGTACCTGTCATGACACCACGGTTATCTTCCTACTGGTTGTATTTCGTGACTTCCACGTCTTATAAATTGGCTACTGCTTTGGTTAGTAGTATGAAGGTTGAGGTGGTCTGTCGGGACAGCAGAATTAATCAAACCCTGGATGTTAAGCCTAAACCTTATAAAGAATGCCTCAGGAAGACCTTTATGAAAATTGAAGATCATGAAATGGTCTCTAGCTGGACGGATGCGCTAGGTAGTGGTGTGATGAACAATCATTTGTCAGAATTTTTGAATGTGCCTACCTATGGTTGTTTTAAGGACCAACGGAGCTCATTGATGTTTAATAAAAAACGAACGATCGATCGAATTTGGCAGATAGGAGGAGAAACAGGCTGGTATCATGCCACCTGGTTGTGGAGAATGAGAGGCTTTATGGATAAATTGTTTGGTGGTGTAGGCTTGCGGAGAGGTAGGCGGCACCCGAGCCAACTAGCCACTGGAGATGCTGTTGATTTTTGGAGGGTGTTACTAGCTGATAAAAGTAATGGTAGGTTGTTGTTGTTTGCGGAGATGAAGCTACCAGGAGAGGCTTGGTTAGAATTCAAAATCATAGGCGAAGAATTGGTGCAAACGGCCACTTTTAGGCCTACAGGCATTTTGGGTCGGTTATATTGGTATATGGTATATCCGTTTCATGGAATCGTCTTCAATGGCATGGTAAAGGAATTGGCGAAATAGTATGGATATAGTAATATTTTGGTTCAGGAGAGACTTAAGGCTTGAGGATAATACTGCTTTGATAGAAGCTCTAGAGTCTGGTAAACAGGTGTTGCCTTTATTTATTTTCGATCAGCAAATATTGAATGAATTACCATGGAACGATGCCCGCGTTTCATTCATTTACGATGAGCTGGGTAAAATACACGAGGAATTAAGGCAACTGGGTAGTTCGTTGATTGTGCGACATGGCAACCCAGAAGAAGTATGGAAGGAATTGATAGATGAATATGAGATTCAGTCAATTTATGTGAATGAAGACTATGAGCCTTATGCGATTCAAAGGGATGAAAAAATTAAGCAATTAGCAGACTCCCAAGGAATTGATTTTCTTCAATTCAAAGATCAAGTAATTTTTGGGCCAAATGAGATACTAAAGCCTTCTGATCACAAACCATATACGATTTATACGCCTTACAAAAACAAATGGCTTGAGAAATTCAGACAATCGCCAACAAATCCTTTGCCTGCCATTAAAAGAAATCACTTTCTAAAAGTCAATGAAGAGTTTCCCGCCATCGAGAAAATTGGGTTCCAAAAAAGTGCGATAAAAGTTAGGGCCTATGATTTATCAAATGTTGGTCAGTATCAACAATCCAGAGACTTTCCTGCACAGGATGGGACCAGTTATTTGAGTGTTCACTTGAGATTTGGAACCATAAGCGTGAGACAAGTAATCGATCAGCTAGGTGAGAGTGATCAAGTCTTTTTGAGTGAATTGATTTGGAGGGAGTTTTTTATGCAGATTCTATTTCATTTCCCTGAAGTGATCAACGAGAATTTCAAGGCTAAATATGACGGTATTGTCTGGAGAAATGATGAAGACGAATTTGAAAAGTGGAAGAAAGGAGATACAGGCTATCCTTTAGTGGACGCCGGGATGAGACAACTCAATCAAACTGGTTATATGCATAATCGAGTGCGTATGGTGGTCGCGAGTTTTCTTTGTAAGCATTTGCTGATCGATTGGCGATGGGGGGAGGCTTATTTTGCTGAGAAATTGTTGGATTATGAACTTTCATCCAATAATGGAAACTGGCAGTGGTCGGCCGGAACTGGCTGCGATGCAGCACCCTATTTTAGAATTTTTAACCCAACTGAGCAACTCAAGAAATTTGACCCTGATATGGAGTACACAAAAAAATGGGTGACAGATTTTTTACCACCCATTGTAGATCATAAGTTCGCTAGACAAAGAGCTTTGGAAGCTTACAAAGCAGGAATCAATTCTAATTAGGCAAAAGCCACATTTTCTAATTTTCCATCCGCAAAACTGGTGCAACGCATCGCATCTCTGAGTACACCTGGTTTCAACATAGATTTGTTGAGCAACATACGTACACATTCCTGAATACCTTCTATAATAGAAGGGTGAGGGTGAATAAGTTCAGCTAACTCCTCTATTCCCTTATTCATAGAGATCAGTAGTGCCACAGCCTCAATCGAACTCGAAGCGTGTTCACCCACTACCCGCATACCTAGCACTCTCATTTCTTCATCATTAGAGACAATGACTTTGATAAATCCTTCGGTATTTCTCATGGCGATCGCTCTGGAAATACAACTGTAGTCCAGACTCACTACCTTATGAGGAATATTTTGTTCACGGGCCCTTATTTCGTTTAAACCAACACCGGCTACCTCAGGAGCGAGGAACATAATGGTAGAAATATTTTCATAAATTAGGTCCTTTTCAGGTTCTCCAAATATTTTTTCGATAGAATAGCGACCTTCAAGTTCTCCGACATTCACCAAAGCAATATCAGCCGTGATATCACCTACCGCATATATATTCGGAACTGAAGTCTGAGTAAGGTCATCGATAATTCCTCTGCTATCCATATTGATTTTTACAGAAGCAGAGAGGAGGTTTTCATAGTTAGGGATACGACCAACAGAAACAAGTGCTTTTTCTACATGGAATATTTCTTTCGAACCGTTTTCGTACTCTAGAGTATAAACGACCATGCCGTTTTCTACTTTCATTTCGACTAGTTTGGAGCTTCTATGAATCAGTACCTCTTTGCTTTCGAGATTTTGTTCGATGATTTTTACAATATCTTCATCTTCGAAAGGTAGAATACGATCTCCTTTATCGATCATATGTACTTTAGTCTGTCCGAAGTTGGAAAAAATAGTGGCAAACTCACAACCAATCACTCCTGCACCGACAATTACCATGCTTTTTGGAAACTCTTTGAGGTTTTCAATCCCGTCACTGGTCAGGATAATGTTTTCATCGATCGGAATGTTGTCCAATTTTCTTGGGCGGCTACCAGTAGCTAATATGATGTTATCAGCTTCAATTTCGAATTCACCATCTTCGGTACGAACTACTACAACATTCTCTCCAACAACTTTAGCTATACCCTGACGGAAATGGAATAAATCAGCCCCTGCATTCAAGTTGATGTTGTGCATGTGATGCTCCAACAATTCGCGTCTTTTACTCACTGCTTTATTAACCTCTTCCTTGAGGATTTGAAAATTATGCTTTGGCGTTGGGACGTTAGTGGCTTTACAGTGCGACCGAAGAGCAAATGCTTCTCTTGAAAGCTCCCACCAGGTCTTACTTGAAAGCGCACCATTGTGGATACCGGCTCCACCAATCTTATTCTTCTCTATGAGTAATACTTTCTTTTTGAAATCTACCGCTCTCATCGCTGCAGCATACCCTGCTGGTCCGCCGCCTATTACGCATACATCGTACTTATCCATGTTGAATATCAAGTTTTAAATTAGGGTAGCTGATTGAGTCCTATATAAAATTTAAGAATAAAAATTAATATTAGTAATAAAATGACACTTATATCTGATAAATCTGCTTCTATTTTATTTCAGGATAGCAATTGTCATAATATGATTATAATTGTATATCCTGAACTATTGGTATCCTAATCTTCATGTCAAAAATTACAAAATAAACTCCCAATGCTAAAGAGAAATATTGCAGCATTAATACTTACTATTGTGTCCTTGAGCTTGTTGTATCCTGGACTTACAAAACCTATTCTTCAGGTGGTCATCTCTGCAGAATTACCAATCATCGGAAAAACTACATTTTACGAACAGACCCAAAGTATCTTAGAAACAGTAGATACTTTGTATAACACAAACAATAAGTTCGTAGCTATATTGATTTTTCTTTTCAGTGTGATTATCCCTTTCACTAAAGGGGCTATTATACTTGCCGTACTTCTGGTTAAAAATTTTGCTTATAAGTCTAAGCTTTATCGATTCGTTTTCATTATTGGGAAATGGTCTATGGCGGATGTATTTGTAGTAGGCGTTTTTATGGCATTTTTATCCACTCAATCTAATAGCTCAATTGAAGCTAATTTGCTTGAAGGATTCAATTATTTCGCCTTTTACTGCATTTTATCTTTGCTTGGCATTCAGATGACTACGATTGACAAACCAGAGACCAACTAAATGTTTCAAAAGCTTAAAATACTCTGGGTAACGCTGTTAGCAATTTTTCTGACTTGTTTTTTACTGTTTGAATACATGGATGAAAGTTTGCCCGACGGCCAGTTGGGTGAAGAAGCTGACGCTTTGGCTCAAAAAATGCTCTATTCAATTAATGATTCGGCATGGCAAAATACTGGTGCGGTCAGTTGGGGTTATGATGACCGTACTTTTATTTGGGATCGCAAAAGGCATTTTACGCAAGTCAATTTTGATGGCAATCAAGTGTTACTTGATATAAATAATCGAAAAGGATATATCATTGAAAGTGCTAAAGACTTGTCTGTAGAAGAAAAAGTGGAAACTTGTCACTGGGCTTGGCGATATTGGTGCAATGATTCATTTTGGCTTAATCCCATTAGTAAAATATTTGATCCAGGAACCGAACGACGCATTGTTGATTGGCACGGAAAGAAATCGCTGATGGTCACATATACTTCAGGTGGATCAACACCTGGAGATTCCTATTTGTGGATTTTAGATGATAATGGCCTACCAACTAGTTGGAAACTTTGGGTTTCAATTATTCCTATTGGAGGCATGCGATTTAGCTGGGATAAATGGGTAAAATTAGAAACTGGGGTGTTGATATCAACACATCACTTCAATACTTTAAAAACGATACCCTTACATAGTCCGGTCGGAAAAACAGATTTATCTATGATGTTTGAAGAGGATATTTTTCAGCCATTAGTGACCTCTGAACTTTTGATATCATTTTAAATAATTGAACAAGCGCTCCGAATAAACCATAACCAAATAGAGCGCCTGCCAATTACTATTCTTATATGGACTCTCCTTTATTTATTTTCTCTTCAATCCCATTCAGATATTCAATGTAATTGGTTGGAGCCATAAGCTTTGTTTTAGCTAGATGTTTGAGAGCCTTTTTTGAATTGCCATTTATATATTCAGCTCTCGTAGCGCCCAAGTAAACATACCAGGTGTCTGGAAATCTAATTATCATTTGATTGAAAAACTGAAGGGACATTCTATTCCTTCCTTGGTCTGATAAACGCTTCCCAACCCAATAGTCGCTTTGAACATTATTCATTAGAGGAATGGCCTCAACCATCATTTGATCTGATTCCTCTTTTTGCCCCAATGCCCATAGAATAGAAGATTTGGTACTCAAATTGGTAAAGTTCTTAGTAGCGGCATAACCTCCATAGCCACCGTTTATGGATCTATTGATCCATGAAAGTGCTTCGTCTAAATTTGTATTCCTTTGTAGGCACCAGTTTGCTGCTGCATTCCATGCTTCCCATGCGTAAGTAGTTTCTCCTCGAAGCTGATATCTGAAGCTGGCTAAAACCGTTTGATTTAAGTCCACTTCAACTTGAATGGGGAGGCGGAGTTTTTCCCATTCAATGGAGACATTTAAGGTGCTATCCGTTCGGTCTGTGAATTCGAAATCCAGTTGCTCTGAATGCTCATTTTCGTCGGGAGTAATTTGAATGCTTAAGACTACATCCTTTTCTTGGTCAAGATAGTAGCTTCCCCAAAGGTTGTCATTATCAGCAAATAAGATCGTCCAATCTTCTGAAGTTGGAATTGCATGTAAGCCATAACTACCTGCTTTCAATGGTTGTCCCATGATAAGGACATCAGTTGAAAAAGAAATGGTGGTGTTCATGTTAGCACCTATTCGCCAAGGAATTGGGTCTCCATTCATTGGAACTACACCTTTCCAGACATCTCGACCATTCACAGCAGGGGAGGAGTAACTGACCATGATATCCGTGATTCCCAGACGTTGAGTTTCTATTACCTTAGGACTCACTTGTGGCATGTCCAATGAATGGTACTGTCCAAATAAAAAAGTAGATGCAAAGCAAAGGCAGCTAGATAAAATGAGATTTTTCATAATTTGAGTTTTTTCAACCAATGTAGGCTCTTTTCTGTCTTGAAAGAAGTCACTTGATGCAGTTGCCCCATTGGATCGGATCAATTGCATTTTAATGACTGGAAATGGAGTTTGTCGGTGTAAATCTTCTGTTGGATGGAATGGATAATGCATTTGGCGTATGAATCAGCTGGGCGTACAGGTAATGCCATAAATTCTTCATCTTTGTATCCTTATTTATGCAAGAGTTTAAGAAAGAATGGGTCTGGCATGTTTTGTTTTGGCTAGGTTATTTGCTGATAAAAATTTTCATTGTAGAGTTTTTTAGAGAGGACTTTGGTGTGGTGCTCCTAGTAGAACTGATCAGTTTGCCTCTCAAAATGTTTTTGGTGTACGCATTGATTTTCTTCCTTATTCCGAAGTATCTACTCAATAAACACTATTTGGAGTTTGCAACGTGGTTGGTGTTGTTAATTGTATTTGCTGCTTTGGCTAGAAGAATTACAGATATATATGTCACGTACCCAATAAGTATGCTGTATTTCGATAGAGCTGATTTTTGGGATATTGGCACTGCATTTCGAAACTTGGTTTTTGTTTATCCAGTGGTTGGATTGGGAACTGCTATTTATCTAATGTCACATTGGATTAAGGATTATCAAATGCGCACCCAACTACAACAAGAAAAACTGAAGGCAGAGTTAAAGTATTTGAAAGCACAGGTTCATCCTCACTTTTTGTTTAACACCATTAATAATATCTATTCTTTGTCGTTGGATCAATCGCCAAAAACTTCACGCGCATTATTAGAATTATCAGACCTATTGAGTTACATGCTGTATGAATGCAATGTGGATCGAATCTCATTGAAAAAAGAAATAGAATTAATTGAAAACTACATCAACTTAGAACGACTACGGTATAGTGATCGATTGGACCTTCAGTTCAATGTTCTAGGCAATCTGGAAAAAGTAAGAATTGCTCCACTGATTCTACTTCCATTTGTCGATAACTGCTTCAAACACGGCGCCAGTGATAGTATGGCTGAATGTTATGTACATTTCCATTTGACTGTTCAAAACACAAAAATGGTTTTGAAATTGCGCAATAGTGTGGCAAAAGAGAATACGAGTTTAGATGGGAAATCAGGAATCGGATTATCAAATGTTAAAAAAAGACTGGATGGAGAGTATCCCGAGGCATACCAATTGAATATTAAGCAAACTAGTGAAATTTACGAGGTGAGTTTAACCCTTGAACTTGATGAAAAAAATTAATTGTTTAATTGTAGATGATGAGCCTTTAGCTGCAAATGTGCTCGAAAAATATGTAAACCGGCTGGATCATTTGAATCTGGTGGGTAAAGCTGGCAACGCCATCGAGGCTTTTAATTTGATAAATACAGAACGAGTGGATTTAATGTTTTTGGACATCAAGATGCCTCAAATCACTGGAATAGAATTCATTAAGTCACTAAACAAACCACCGGCAGTCATTTTCACGACAGCTTATCGTGATTTTGCATTGGAAGGGTTTGAAATGTCTGCGATCGATTATTTGCTTAAGCCCATTTCATTCGAAAGATTTATGAAGGCTGTAGGGAAAATGAGTAATCACCATAATAATGAAATAGCCGCCACTAGTGGAGCAAACAAGCCATCTATTTCTAACGAGTACATTTTTGTTCGTGAGGATAAACGAATGAAGAAAGTTATGTTAGCGGATATCTTATTTGTGGAAAGCATTAAGGATTATGTGAAAATCATTACACAAGGGGGAACAGTTTTGACCTATCTCAAAATGAATTATTTGGAAAAAAATCTACCCGATAATCAATTTGTACGAGTACATAAATCTTTCATCGTGCGCATAGATGCAATTCAAGGTTATTCGGCTACTGAAGCCGAAGTGGGAGATGTAGTTATTCCTATTGGTCGACATTATAAACAAAAAGTGCATCATGTTTTAGATGATTTAATTCTTTGACTTTTAATGCTTGACTTATTTTGAATATTTTAGAATATGAAATATTTTCTGCTGGTAAGCATGATGGTTTTTGGAAGAGTGCTTTACGCCCAAGACAATTCTAAAACACTTAAACATAAGCAGGATTCGAACTATATAGCTTCATATACTTCTGAGTTAGATCTAACTACCAGGTTTTTTAATTCTATTAAGTTTTCTCGATATGTACTTCGGGATTCCAGATACAAAGAACGCTTAAGATACGCTTCAAACGAAAATCTAATTATTGGAGTAGGGGTGAGTTATAAAAGATTAACATTCAACTTGGGTCTTAATTTTCCTTTTGTAAACAGTAGGGACGTTGAGGACAAAGGTAAGACCAAATATTTGGATGCTCAGATTCATTACTATCTAGATAACTATGTTTTTGACGCTTGGTTAAGTACTTACAAAGGGTATTTTTTGACCAATCCACACGAGACCACGAATCAGGACATGGCTGATCACTCATTTCCAATAAGACCTGATATGATCAACACTAATTTTAGTTTTAATCTGGTAAGAGTATTGAATAGTGAAAAATTTTCTTTTAGAGCAGCGTTTGCACAGGATGAGTGGCAGAAAAAAAGTGCAGGATCCTTCTTGGTTGGGGCCGAATGTAATATGATGTTTTCGAAAGGAGATAGTTCCTTTGTCCCTTCAAATGTAAGGGAGTCAGATTTTTTCGATGGTTATAAGATTCGAAAGAATACCATCCTCAATTTGGGAGTGAGTGGAGGATATGGTCATACCTTTGTATTAGCGAAGCATTTTTATCTTTCAATAGTAGCTACTGCTGCATTTGGTGGGTCATATACTTCATTAAAATCACATGATGATTCACAAGAAGATGTACATGGCTTGACATTTAATGTGAATTATTCTACCAAGGTTGGGTTGGGGTATAACAGTGAGACTTTCCAAATTGGATTAGCCACGGTCCAAACTTTTATGACCAACCATACGTCATTGGCCCATTCAAAAATTACTGAAAACCCAGGTAATGTACGCATAAACTTAATCAAACGATTTGTACTGAAAAAGCCAATTAGGCTGCCTATTCTTAATAAACTACTAGATTAATACTAATAGTTGCAATGAAAGTTTGAATTCATTGAAAATGTTGTCAATTTTGACCTTCAATGAGCCGATCAGTGAAGAAGCTAAAACTAAAAGCAGATTATAGCTATGATTTTCATCTGATAGGCGTCATTTCTCAATCCAAAGACTATACGGTTTCATGGGCTATCAATAAAGCGCTAGACATTGGATTGAGGAAAGAGTCAGATCTTGAAGTGGATTTGAAAAATGCAGAAAAGCTAATCGTTTCAAACTTTGTTTTTGAAAATGACTTTCGGCGTTTTACCCTTCTAGCGAACAAGGTGTTGACTGAGACTGCAATGACCCAAAAACTATTTGTTCCGTCTCTGGGAACTTTTGATTATTTATTGAAAATAGAAGAGTTTGAAGAAACCTCCGATTTGGATATGCTCTTCTCAGCATTGAGGCGATCTGAAAAGATTGATTCTATTGTGAAATTGGATGTAAATAAAATCAAAGAAAAAGAGAGTTTTTTATTCTAAACAAACACACATATTGATGCAATCGAAACGGGCGAAAATTATTGCCACACTGGGTCCGGCAAGTGAGAAAAAGGAAATTATCGTACAATTGATTGAGGCTGGGGCAGATGTCTTTCGACTCAATTTTTCCCATGGCACACATGATGATCATTTGCAAAGGATCAACATGATCAATGATATCAACGAAGAGCTAGGAACCAATATTTGCACACTGCAAGATCTTCAAGGTCCGAAAATTAGAATCGGACAAATGGAAAATGGTGAGGCTGAAATTGTACCAGGTCAGCAATTAATTATTAGTACAGAAGACGTGATGGGTACCAGCGAAAAAGTGAGTACTACTTACAAATCTATGGCTACCGATGTAGTGCCAGGTGATCTAATACTTGTAGATGATGGGAAGCTCCAACTTCAGGTGACTTCAACGGATAAAAAATCTGTTACTACCAAAGTAGTACATGGTGGTATGCTGAAATCTAGAAAAGGTATCAACCTACCAAATACGGCAATTTCAGCTCCTTCATTGACAGAGAAAGATAGAGAGGATTTAGAATTCGGTTTAAAGCACGATGTGCAATGGGTGGCACTTTCTTTTGTAAGAAATGCAAAGGACATCCATGAATTGAGAGATATAATCAACAGCAAAGGTAAGCAGACGAAAATCATTGCTAAAATAGAAAAGCCAGAAGCTGTGGCGGATATAGATGAAATTATAGAAGCAACAGATGCCATCATGGTTGCACGAGGAGATCTAGGTGTGGAAGTTTTGATGGAAGACGTACCAATGATTCAGAAACGTATTGTAGCGAAATGTAACAAACTGGGTAAGCCTGTGATAATTGCTACTCAGATGTTGGAAAGCATGATAGACAATCCACGTCCTACACGAGCAGAGGCTAATGATGTTGCCAATTCAATTTTAGATGGTGCAGATACAGTGATGCTTTCCGCGGAATCTGCTTCAGGTAGCTTTCCGGTAGAGTCTGTAGAGGCGATGTCCAGATGTATTTTGTCTATCGAGGATCGTGCCAGCGTAGTATTCAATAAATTTTGGGAGGACAATCAGAGCGAAACAGCTAAAAATGACATGTTGGTCAAATCCGCTTGCCAGCTTAGCAAGTCTGTGGGTGCCAAAGCAATTATTGGAATGACTAAATCTGGATATACTGCATTCAGTTTAGCAAAGAACCGGCCAGAGGCGGATATTTATATTTTTACCAGCGACAAACATTTACTCAGAACGGTCAATTTGATATGGGGAGTAAAAGGCTTCTATTATGACAAACAAAAACCAATCGACGAAACTTTTGATGAAGTATTAGAGATATTGAAAGGTAAAGGTTTCGTTGAATCTGGAGATGTATACATCAATACGGCTTCAATGCCATTGCACTGGCAAGAAAGAACCAATATGATGAAATTGGATGTGGTAAAATAATTACCACATTCATAGATTCAGATACCCAAATTTTATAGTTTTAAACCCTCATTTATTGATTTCTATTATCAAATAAAACCGGCTTGTTACGACTATTAAAATTTGCTCTATTTTTTGCATTCATTGTACTACTTGCCTGGCAAGTAAATGCTCAGGATGATCAGTCAGATTTCTTGAAGGCTAAGCAATATTTCTCAGAAGGAAATTACGCATTTGCTATGGATTATTTCCGCCGGTTGGCTGGAAATAATCAAACACATGCCTTCAAAGATTATGCTGCTTACTACTATGGATTGTCAGCTTATCGCAATGGAGATACTACCAATGCAAAAGCCATGTGGTTGCAGATGGATGAGCGGAATGATGACTGGAAGCAGATCAAAGAAGTTCGTCACTATTTAGCAGAAATATATTTTGCAGAAGAGAATTACGAGCAAGGAGTCTATTTTGCAAAGAAAGCTGGACTGGATGACTCCAAAGCTTTGATGAAACAATCGCTAGTCAAAGTGGATAGCTTACCGCTACTTCAAGAACTCAATGACCAATTTCCAAGCGACGAGATCATAGCGAAAATCACCGCTGACAAGATCAATGATCAGCAGATGTCGGATCGCGACTTTCAACTACTCAATAGGCTCGTAAATCAATTTAATTTGGATAAATCGGTTTATGGTTTGCCAGAAATTGGAGAGAGCGAAATGAAAGAGTCATACAACATTGCAGTTTTGCTTCCTTTTATGTTTGAAGATTTGAGCTATACTGCACGGGTTGAGCGAAATAAATTTGTAATGGAACTATATGCCGGCATGTTGATGGCTACTGATTCCCTCAATTTGGACGGTAAGTATTTGAATATTTTCCCATACGACACCAAGCGAAATACGGATATTACTGAGGCCATATTTGAGAAGCCAGAAATGAAATCTATGGATTTGATTGTAGGTCCATTATTTCCAGGTCCATCCAAAGTGGCCAATAATTTTAGTTTTGAGAACCAGATCAACATGATCAACCCACTCATCTCTAATTCCGAATCGATTCAAAACAATCCTTTTGCCTTTCTCTTCAAAGCGGATACGGAAACGCAGGCGTTGGCAGCAGCCCAATTGGCCATAGATAGTGTGACAAACAAGTATGCTATGATATTTTATGAGAACAATGAAAGGGATTCTTTGAGTGCATATATATATAGTCAGCGCATTCAAGAAGCTGGGTTTGAAGTATTGATCAATGCAGCAGTAGTAGACACTACAGTACGACAGGCATACGATCTACTTACTGAAAAGTATGAGGTTGGCTATTCGGAGGATCAAGTAGATTCTGTAATGTCCACAATATTACCAGGAGACGATCGGTTCATAAAAGAAAGGAAATCTAGCATCACGAAAGATAGTATAGAGTATTACGAAGAGTTTTTTACTCTGGCTCCGGATAGTATAGGTCATATATATGTGGCATCATCTAAAGCTTTGTTTGCCTCCAATTTTATCAGTGCATTGTCTATTCGAGATGACAGTACAAAGCTCATAGGGAGAGGTGATTGGAAGGAGTTTCCAACTTTAACCCTGGAGGAAATGCAGAGATTGGGTATTTACTTTATAGATCCAGAATTTGTTGACTTGAATAACCCTCGATTCAAAAGCTTCCGTAAAACATATTTGGAGAGTTATAAAGCCGAACCCTCATTCAATGCCATGATAGGTTATGAAATGATGTATTATGTAGGTAATATGTTGAAAGAATTTGGTCATTATTTCCAAAAAGGAAACCCCGAAGTGGGATTTGTGAAAGGACAGTTGCTTCAGGGAACGGAATTCAATTTCAGAAACAGTAACCAATACGTGCCAATCACGATTTTATCAGATTCAAAGCAAAAAATAGTTAATCCAAAGAGTAATGGACAAAACCAATAGTCTCAGAAGTTTTAAGCTAGCGCAGAGCCACATTCCGGGTGGGGTTAATTCTCCAGTACGGGCATTCAAGGCAGTGGGAGGAGAGCCTATTTTTATGAAATCCGCTAAAGGAGCCTATATGCATGATGTGGATGGGAACAAATATATTGATCTGATTAATTCCTGGGGACCAATGATCCTAGGTCATGGAAAGCAGCAGATTGAGAGGGCTGTCATTGAAGCAGTGAAAAAGTCACTTTCTTTTGGTACGCCAACTACTGCGGAAATCGAAATGGCTGATTTAATAGCCAGCATGATGCCTAGCATTGAAAAAGTAAGGATGGTTAATTCTGGTACGGAAGCGACTATGTCGGCTATTAGAGTGGCTCGGGGTTTTACCAAAAGAGACAAGATTATAAAATTTGAGGGTTGCTATCATGGGCATGGCGATTCCTTCTTGATTGCCGCAGGCAGTGGAGCAGCAACTATGGGAGAACCTGATAGTCCTGGCGTGACCAAAGGAACGGCTCAAGACACCATCACGGTACCTTTCAATGATTTGGAAAAAGTACAGGAAGTGGTAATGGATAATCCGAATCAAATTGCTGCTATCATTCTTGAACCAATTGGCGGTAACATGGGGTGTGTACCACCAGTTTCAGGATATTTAGAAGGACTAAGGGCACTATGTGATGAAAACGGCATAGTACTGATTTTTGATGAAGTAATGACTGGTTTTAGAATTTCAAAAGCTGGAGCTCAACAGCATTATGGTGTTAAACCGGACCTAACTACTCTCGGTAAAATCATTGGAGGCGGTATGCCGGTTGGAGCGTACGGCGGAAGAGCAGATATCATGAATATGGTGTCTCCAAGTGGACCAGTGTATCAGGCGGGCACACTATCTGGTAATCCAGTAGCCATGGCTGCAGGATTGGCGATGTTGAAGTATTTGAATGAAAATTCTGAAATCTATACACGTTTAGAAACCATGACCGAATACATCGTACAAGGAATCAAATTGAATGTATTGAAGCTGGGATTGAAATATACTGTAAATTCGGTGGGGTCAATGTTCAGTCTCTTTTTTACAGACGAAAAGGTGATCGATTTCGAAGGTGCAAAAAAGTCTGATCTCAATATGTTCGGTAAGTACTTTAATTCGATGTTGGAAAAAGGCATTTATTTGGCGCCTTCTCAATTCGAAACTTTGTTTGTGTCATCGGCAATAGATGAGATAGAGGCAGATTTGATTATTCAGGCTAACTATGATACTTTGAAAGAGATTCACAAGCGGTAATTGTCTCAGTTAGAACTAAATAGTGAGCTAGACGAAAATTTCGAAGAACGAATCACCTACTTCGCAGATGTGATTCTGCCTATTCCTCTTCCAGGAACCTACACTTACCGTATTCCCAAAAATCTTGAAGAGCATGTCGAGCAAGGAAGTCGTGTAGTTGTTCAGTTTGGTAAAAAAAAAGATTTTAACCGGAGTCGTTAAAGAAGTACATCAAACAGTTCCAAAGGTCTATGAAGCTAAATATGTCTTAGACAGTTTAGATCAAGCTCCTGTAGTGAATGCTTATCAACTTGACTTTTTTGCATGGTTGGCACAATACTACATGTGCACGATTGGGGAAGTACTCAATGCCGGCATGCCAAGCGGGCTCAAACTTACAAGCGAGTCTTTAATTCAACTGAACCCGGAAACTGATGTTTTTCGATCGGATGTTGAGTATTCAGAAAAGGAATTAACGATTTTGAACGCACTCAAGGGTAGTGATCGATTGAGTTTTGACCAAGTGTCTGAGGTACTTGGTATAAAAATGATTCATCCGGTACTCAAGTCACTGTTGCAAAAAGAAAGCATTCTTTTATTTGAACAAGTCAAGGACAAATTCAAGCCCAAAACAGTCAAAACGATTCGATTGAATGATCAGTTTCAGGAGGACGAGTCAGCCATGCAATTGCTGTTTGAGCAGTTAGAAAAGAAACAAAAGCAACAGGCTATTCTACTTAAATACTTGAGCCTGACGCGAATTGATGAAGGAGGAGTAGAAAATACGGAGATATTGAAATCCAGTTTGCTGACCGGAGACCTCTCGGCTTCATCTTTAAAGACCTTAGTCAAAAATGAGATTTTTGTTGAAAATGAAAAAGTCATCTCTAGACTAGATGAAATAGATGGGGTCTTACAAGAGAATCATTCACTTTCTCCTGAACAGGAAGAGGCAAGATTAACTACAATACAAGCTTTTGAAAAAAATAAACCGGTGCTTTTGCATGGAGTGACGGGCAGTGGGAAGACTGAGATTTATATTAATCTGATAATGGACGCTTTGGAAAGTGGAGGGCAAGTACTTTACCTACTTCCAGAAATAGCTTTAACCACTCAGATTGTTTCCAGATTGCACAAAGTGTTTGGAAGTGCATTAGGGGTTTATCATTCGAAATATTCCGATAACGAAAGAGTGGAGATTTGGAATGGAGTAAATCAGGGCAAAATCAATTTGGTTGCAGGTGTTCGATCTTCTGTTTTTCTTCCTTTTGATAACTTAAGTCTGATTATTGTGGACGAAGAGCATGAGTCTTCTTACAAGCAATATGAACCAGCACCTCGTTATCATGCGCGAGATGCCGCTATTTGGTTGGCTCATTTGCATCAGGCAAATGTGCTCATGGGGACAGCTACGCCTTCCATAGATAGTTATCAGAATGCGTTGGATGGAAAGTATGAATTAGTCGAGCTAGCTCAGCGATTTGGAGAAGGCAAGTTGCCTGAATTTGAATTGGCCAATATTCTTACTTCACGCAAAAGCAAAAGAATGAAAGGTGACTTTACTCCTGAGTTATTGGAAGGTATTAAAATGGCTTTGGAGAAGAAAGAACAGGTGATCATATTTCAGAATCGACGAGGCTATTCTCCCTATTTGATATGCAATGATTGTAACCATGTACCGAAATGTCAAAGTTGTGATGTAAGTCTGACCTACCATATGCACAACAACGTACTGATCTGTCACTATTGCGGACATAAAGAGTCGCTACCTGCTATCTGTGAGGCCTGCGGTTCGACTGCTATCAGAACCGTGGGGTTTGGTACAGAAAAGCTAGAAGAAGATTTGAAGCTACTGTTTCCAGAAGCTCATATTCAACGGATGGATCAGGATACTACTCGAAGCAAGTACAGCTATCAGCACATTATTGATCGCTTCGAGCGTGGGGAAACAGACATTCTTGTAGGTACTCAAATGTTGAGTAAAGGGCTGGATTTTGACAAAGTTTCCTTGGTAGGTGTTTTTGATTATGATCGAATAGTTCATTTTCCTGACTTCAGATCACATGAGCGTGCCTTTCAACTCATCACACAAGTGAGTGGAAGAGCTGGGAGGAAGGATGATAAGGGTAAAGTAATTCTCCAGACTGGAGAGCCAGACGAACCTTTGTTGTGCAAAATCAGAACGGGAGATTACAAATCATTTTTCCAAACAGAAATTCTTGAAAGACAAAATTTCCAATACCCACCATTCTACAGATTGATCAAAGTCATTCTCAAACACAAAGAAAAGAATGTGTTACAAGGTGCTTCCAAACAATATGCCAGTCGATTGATCGGCGAGTTGGGTAGGCAGCGAGTGTTGGGGCCTCAGCAGCCTGTCATTTCCAGAATTCGAAATTTATATATTGAAGAGATTTATATCAAAATCGAAAAAAAGAAAATAAGCATCAATAAAGTGAAAGAGCTGGTGTATAAATTAGGCTTAGAAGTAAAACAGCAAAAGGATTTCAAAATGTTGAGACTTTATTTTGATGTAGATCCCGTGTAGTCTAATCACATAATAGAAGTAATTAGGCTACACATAATGGTATTTCATCGAATATGAGCATTTTGAGTATGAATTCACCATTTTGAGAAGGAGAGGTTGGTTAAAAATTATTTAATTTTATACATAGACCTGAAAGAAAGATGTGCGGGTTTCTAATTATGCCTGCAAAAAAACTATTCGAACATGAAACAAATGAAGCAAGGATTTCTATTTCTTTTTCTTCTCTCTTTTTCTTCTGTATTTGGGCAGACCAAGTATGACAAGAAGCTTGAGAAGGCAGCGGACTTATATGAGGTTGGTAATTACTCCAGTGCAAGAAATGAGATTGAAAAAATCAAAAAACAAACGACCAAGAAAATTGGAGGCGTCAATGAATTTTTGCCAATAGCTCGAATCAAAGAAGCAAAATATGATGTTGCCCTTGGGATATTAGGTGGTGTTCATCAGTCTGTCAGTGAAGGACTCGAAATGAGTGTAGTAGTGAATGGAGCAGATTCTGAAGTTCACGCCCTGTTGCTCAAAGAATCTACGGAAGTAATGATTCTTTACGGAGATTTTTTGCAAGCCAGTGAATATTTAGAAACAGCCAGACCCATCTTAGAAGAAGCTGGAATGGATGAGAATTTAGCAGCTTCAATTGCAGTGCTAGATGCACAAATCAAAGTAGGTAGAGGATACTACAGCGATGCCATCGAATTGATAAATAGTAAAATGGACTTTTATCAAGGGCGTGCGCTTTTAGACGATGATGTAAAGAAATATGTAAAAAGAGAACGCAAGAGAGAATTTGCAAGAATGATGATGTTCAAAGGAGATGCCTATCGAAAAATGGGTAATTACCTGAGCGCAGATTCTTCTTTTGTTTATGCAGACCGGTGGATTCAGAAAAATTTAGGCAAAGCGGATATACTATACAGTGAAAATCAATATCTAAATACACTCCTATTAGAAGAGAATGGGTTGGAAATCGGTGCTGTTGTGGACTTGTATGAAAAAGCATACATCAACACCATAAGGAAATATTTGCCTTCCCATTATGTTACAGTAGAAATTAGAGAGCGACTGATAAAAAGTTATATCAAAAATGGCAATAAGGCCAAATTAAACAATCACATTACCGAGTTTAAGAAAGTCATAAAACAGAATTATGATAAGAACAGTCTGAATAGTGTCATGCTAGAAACCATCGATTATGATGTTTTATTAGGAGGTAAAGATGTTGGGCTAGAAAATGAAGTGGCCGAAATTTTAGGTGCAGAATCTGTAATTCCAAAGTTTCATCGCAAGCGTATTGACATGCTTGAATTTGCCAATAGTGTGGCTGTGATTAATGGAAGACATGACAATTCATATCAGTATTTGACTGAAATTTTAAAAATTAAAGAGAAACTCTATGGTGAAGAGTCGCCTGAGTACAATTTGTCAAAAGTGCGGTTGGCCAATTATTATGTGGATTTCACAGAGAAATTTGATGAGGCTCTAGAAATATACCGTACGAGCTGGGATCAAATTGTTAAAAAAGAAATCCATGAAGGGCATCTCGACTACGTTGATATATTAGACCATCAGGCAGTTTTTTATGAAGAAAATGATCAATATGATAAGGCTTCAGAAATACTTGATGTAGCATTAGAAGCATCTAGAAGAAAATATGACAATGAAGATGTAGAATACGCAATTGAATTGGATAAAATAGCCAACCTTCAATTTAAAATAGGACTCTACAGCGAAGCAGAGGAGAATATTGGCGAAGCTATAAGGATATTAGAAAAGGCGGATAAAGATTTGGCTGGTGGGTATTATGCGCAATCGCTTATCACTCAGGCTACTCTATTAGCTATCAAAGGAGAATATGATGAAGCTGAGGACAATATCAACAAATCTGAGAGAATGCAAAAGTCTGGTATTAGGACAGTAGAAACTTCTGGTATCGAGATTGAAGATGAATTAGCTGAAGTGTATGTGGATATTGGAAGATACCGAGATGCAGAGAAGTTGATTGAAAAAGACTTAAAGAAAAAAGAACGCAGATACGGTGCTGATAGTAGACACCTCAATGACCCACTCATATTAAGAGCCAGGTTAAAAATGATTCTCGGGGATTATACGCTTGCAGAGCAAATAGCGACCAGAGCGTTTAATATCACCAATGGTATTTTTGGAGAAGAGTCATCTAAGATCACGCCTAGTTTAGTGACATTGGCTAAAATTAATACCACTATTGGGGATTACGATGCAGCTGAAACACTGCTAGAGCAAGTAATTGAAATTCGCGAAAAGCAATTTGGAAGGAATCATATTGATGTAGCTCGGGCTTTATCTGACTTGGCTTTGGTACGGTTCTATAACAATGCACATACAGTTGAAGTCGAAGATTTATTCCTGAGAGCAGAAAAAATCATTGGTAAAAAGCTCGGTGGCTCAAATCCTCATTATGCTGAAGTGTTGAAAAATCTGGCTATTGTATATGTAGCGGAAAGAAGATTTGACGAAGCTTTTGTGTATCTGGAGGATGCTGCAAACATTTGGGATAGACGTATTGGTCGTAGAAACAATATTAACGCAGCTACTATCAATATCCTTAGAGGAGACATTTATTACAGCCAAAAGCAATACGGAGAAGCGGAAGATTATTATGGAAAAGCAAGAGATTTGTATGAAAGCTTTTTCAGTAAGTCGCATCCTGAATATGTAAAAGTGCTTTCTAAGATGAGTAAAACTTACTTTATGCAAGGTGATATAAAGAAGTCCCAAGAATCCATCGAGGAGGTGCTATCCAACTACTCAGTATTTATTAAAGATTATTTCCCGTCTTTGTCGGAAAGAGAAAAAGCTAAATTTTGGAATACAATTAAGCAGGACTATGAGTTCTACAATACTATTGTAATCAACTACAACAGCAAGAACAGTGAGTTGGTAGGTACGCTGTATAACAATGCCCTACTGACTAAAGCACTATTATTGAGTTCATCTATTAAAATTAGACAGCGAATTTTATCTTCCGGAGACGAGGCCCTGATTTCTACCTATCGTGAATGGGAAGCTAAGAAAGAAACGCTGACTCAAGTGTTGTCCATGAGTACAGATCAATTGGCTCAGGCGGGTATTGATGGCAATGTGCTTCAAGTCGAAGTAGAGGATCTAGAAAAACAACTCAGTCAACAGTCTGAAGACTTTAGCTCAGGATTCGAATCCAAAGTAGTGACGTGGCAAGATGTTCAAAAGTCACTTAATCCAAATGAAGTGGCTTTGGAAATGGTTAGGTTCAGAGTATATGATCATGGGTTCTCCAAAGACTCCATCATGTATGCAGTGATGTATGTGAAAAACGAAAAGAAAAGTACGCCAGGTTTGATTCTATTGAAAAATGGAAAAGACATGGAATCCAAATACTTGAAGCTATATAGAAACAGTATCAAGTTTAGAATTGAGGATCAAAAGTCGTATGATAATTTCTGGAGACCTATCCAAGATGTAATTGGAAACCCGAATCGTATCTACGTGTCTGCCGATGGTGTTTATAATCAGCTCAATTTGGAAGCTATTAAGTTGGAAGATGGGAGTTACGTACTGGATCGATCAAATATTATCCTCGTGAGTAATACAAAAGATTTGTTTTATGATAAAATCACGACTAATGTAGTGCAAGAGGCTAATACAGCTGAAATGTTTGGTAACCCCACGTATTATGTTTCTTCTAAACCAGGAAGTTGGACTGGTCGGGCTACTACCAGAGGAGGTAATCCTGATGTGATCGGACAATTGCCCGGTACAGAAAAAGAGGTAACCGAACTCAAGGATTTACTCAGAAGGGATGGATGGGTAACTACTGATCATAAAGAAAAGCAAGCCACTGAACAAGCAATAAAAGATATGGATAATCCAAAGATATTCCATATTGCTACACATGGGTTTTTTCAGCCTGACGCAGATTTGAGTTCTGAAGATATTGCTATGAATGAAAACTTGGCAGCTCAAAATCCATTATTAAAAACAGGACTGCTCATGAGTGGGGCAGGGGATATCCTCAATGAGACAACTTCCAACTTCAATCTTAACGATGGAATTCTTACAGCATATGAAGCTATGAACCTTAATCTTGATAAAACGGATTTAGTTGTTCTCTCTGCTTGTGAAACTGGTTTAGGTGAGATTCAAGCTGGAGAAGGTGTATATGGATTGCAGAGGGCATTTTTAGTGGCAGGAGCTAGAACTATTATCATGAGTTTATTTAAAGTGTCTGATGAAGCTACTCAAAAGCTGATGGTGAAATTCTATTCCAAATGGCTCGCAACAGGTGATAAGAGAGCTTCTTTTATTCAAGCGAAACAAGAAATTCGTGACGAATATAAGGACCCAATCTTCTGGGGGCCATTCATTATGATTGGGTTAGATTAAGATATATTTAGCCATCAGGATGTATCCCCTGATGGCTAACCTTTTTAACCTATTATTTTTTCAAATCTTCCATTCAAGAAAGTGTGCCAGGTCAATACTCAACTAAGCAGGCCGTTGTTGGTCTAACCAGAAAGTATCTAGAAGGATGATATTAGTGAACCCTATGGCTAAGGATAAAAAAGTATTGTATGAGCAACTGGTAGCAACTAATTCAAATTTTGAATTGAAAGGAAAAAATATGCTATTCACTTCCGCAAACGGTCATATGTTTTCTCAATTAAATAAGGCGGGTGAAATTGGTATTCGATTATCGAAAGAAGAGGGTGAAGAATTCATTAGGCAGCATAATTCTTCTCAATTCAAGTCCTATGGGGCTAAGATGAAAGGATATGTGGTAATGCCTGAATCGATGCTGGAGGATATGAATTTAGCTGCAAAGTTTCTTCAGAAAAGCTATGAATTTGTACTTTCCTTACCTCCAAAATAGAGAAATAAAAATCCACTCAAAAAAGGTAATTCTTTAATGAGTGGACAGTTTCTGTAGGCTATATGAATGTTGGTTTGAAAATCAATTGTACCCAAGCCCAGTTGTTAAGTGATTTGGAATCAGGTGTGTTTTTAATTAAATCCATTGTGTTGGTGTTAAACATTTGGGAATATCCGATTTTGAATACTCCTGACTTACCAAGTTTTCTTACATAAACTATATCGATTTCAGTTCCTAAAGAAGCATTAGCTTCGGTTACCCCATCTGCTTCATATATGGTACTAGCACCCAAGAAGTGGTGTAGGTGGCCAGACAGTGAGGCTTTGCCCAGTTTGAATTTTGTTTTGAGATAGATGTCCTGCAGACCAGCTCCACTATGCCCATTTCCAACATAGAAATAGTCCATGTATCCATAAAAAGCGTGGTTTGTGCCGAATAATGGTGTGAATTCCGTGACTTTACTACTATTAGGATCTTGACCTGAGAGGTGATCATAGCCAATAATGAGTGGTGTGGCTGGCGTCTTGAAGGTGGCAGACAGTGAAAACATATAAGCACCCAGATCATTTAGTGCGAATTTCCCCCCTTGGTAAAAGAATTCTCCATTAAGTTTTGTTTGACCAATTTTTTTCATGCCCATAAGCCCATAAGTTTGCCTGTTGGCTACTGAATCTTCGAGTCCATATTGGCGTCCGTCGTTGACTAGATAGACGGATAAGCTTCCTGCGTCATATTTTTTTTGGAGATAGGCATATTGCATGTGTTTATAATTTCCAGTGGCGTGGTAGGCTCCATTGCTTGTAAAAGGAGGGTAGTAGGTGCCTGTGAGTCTAACTGGTTCGGCGCCGGTGACAGGGTTTTGATTAAAAGCTACTCCTACATGGATTTTTAAATTGGATGAATCTTCATACATGAAAAGGGCAGCATCATGTCTAAGACCTTGCATAGCCCATTCTAGTCCTCCAAACATTCTTTGATTATCGTAGGAGATTATTTGACGTCCAAATTTTACAGAGACTTTTTTGCTCATATAGTACCTGGCCCAAGCTTCTGATATACCGAAAGAACCACTGTATACTTTGTCTACAATGCCATCGGCACCCCAAATACGAATGTCTTGCAGAGATATCAAAACCTCATATTCATCAGTTTTGTATCCGGCATTGAGTCGTGTCCGCTGTTCTGTGAAAAAGGCGGGATCTTGACCGTTACTAATTGGTTTTTTAAATCCATTCCGAAATTCAGAACGAGCATTTACTTCCGCTGACAATGAAAATTGTGCTTGGGAATAGAATGAGACACAAATTAAAATAATGGTTAATAGTGAGTTTTTCATGGTCTATTTATTAGATAGTTAACAATTAAATATACTGTTTAATTGATATTATTTACTGGCAAACCTAATCGTAGAATCACTAGAAAGGTATGACCTATGATAGCTTTTTAATCTGCAATAATCACTTTTTCGCTAATAAGACAAAAATTGTCATTGGTAAGAATTGAGCGTAAGGTTCAATACAAGCAGTGATAGGTGCCTTTTTAGGTCAAATATCAACTGTCCAGAAAGAAGTTATGCTCGGATATTTCATTTTTCAGTAAGTCTATATCAATAATTCCAAGTTTCTTTCCAGATGCTCTCAAGATGTTTTCCTTTTTCAAGGCTGAAATGACTCTAATCACTTGTTCATCAGTAGTGCCAGCAAAGTTTGCAATTTCTTTCCTGGAAAGCTGGATATTTAAGTATCCATCGCTTTGATCGAATTTGCGATGAATGTAGAGAATTGCATCAATAACTTTCTCCCTCACAGTCATTTGCGCAAATTTCTTGACTTTGGTTTCGCTTCGGTTGAGTTCATCAGCATAAAACAGCATGAAGTCATAAGTTAAATTTGGGGCATGCTGCAACATATCTTGCATCAGCTCATTGGGAAAGTTGCAGAGTACCGTATCTTCTATAGCTACAGCGTTGATTTGGTAGGACTCACCAATTCCAAATCCACGATGTCCGATAATTTCACCGTCCTTGGCAAATCGAACAATCTGTTCTTTGCCTTGAAATCCTGTTTTGGCTACTTTGGCTTTGCCTTTATATATGAAATAGAGACCATGGACTGGGGCGCCCTCTAGTATAAATTGTTGACCTTTTTTGCACTGAATGGTGTGCTTTTTATTCAAATACTGCTCAACATCCTTGTCATGACTATTTTTCTTGATGATACATTCGTGATTTGCACAAGCGATGCAATTGGCTTCTTTCATAACTTTAATTACGTATAACTACGTACAAATATACGTAAACTACGTAAAAAAGAAAGTTAAGAGCAGTAGATTATCAGTGGAATAGTAACAGGAAATCTTTAAGAAGAATTTTATGAAAGACTACTTACCGTCTATCTTGATGATGTTGACAGGGCAGCTGATGGCCGCTCGCTTGTTTTCTTCTAATTCTATTTCATGAATGTCTGCATGATAGATGCCTTTAGTTACTTTGCCGCCAACTAAAGTACATTTTCCATCTTTCTTAGAGATGCGCCAACGATCGGGTGCTATTTCAACGCAGGCATTGCAGCCAATGCATCGATCACGATAATGAGTGATCTTGTGCATCTTACGCAGGAACTACCTTGTATAATTTGTCGGAAGGTCGGATAGTCTCTTCAATTTTTATTGAAAAGCTATCACCTTTTTTCACTTTATCTACAGTAGCGTCTGCTACACGCATTTCTTCAACAGTGGCTTTCACTATACCTGTAGTCGGACCAGTGATCATGATTTCATCACCTTTTTCTAAAGCATGTGTTTCCATCAAGAATTCTCCAACACCTAGTTTGTTGAAATATTTGACTCCTTTGCCAAGGAAGATTTTCTTGGTAGTAGCTTTTGACCCGTGAACCTCACTCCATTCACCTATTTTACGTCCCAGGTAATATCCATCCCAAAATCCTCGATTGTAAACTCTCTCTAATTCGGTTTTCCAATGTTCAAACTTATCGGAGGTATATGTGCCTTCGTTGATGGCGTCTCCTGCATCTCGATAGCACTTAGTTGTGGTATATACGTAATCGGCAGCTCTTCCACGTCCTTCGATTTTGAATACGGATACGCCAGCTTCTACTACCTTGTCCATAAAGTCAATGGTACACAAATCTGCTGCACTCATAATGTATTCGTTGTCAATTTTGAGTTCGTTGCCTTGCTCATCTTTGACGGTATATTCTCTTCTGCAGTTTTGTACACAGGCTCCTCTGTTGGCTGATGCCATATCTGAGTGCAAACTCAAGTAACATTTACCGGAAACGGCCATACAAAGCGCTCCGTGAGCAAACACCTCAATTCTGACCAACTCACCAGCTGGGCCAGTAATATTTCTTTTCTTTATTTCTCGAGTGATATCAGCTACTTGCATTAAGCTAAGTTCTCGGGCCATTACCATGACGTCAGCATACATGGCATAAAATTCCACCGTTTCAATATTACTGATGTTGGCTTGAGTGGAAATATGAACTGGGAAGCCAATTTTCTTAGCATAGTTCATCACAGAGTGGTCAGATGCTATGATGGCGGAAATACCGCTGTCTTTGGCTGCATCTACGATTGACCGCATCAAGTTCATGTCATGATCATACATCACCGTATTGAGAGTTATGTAAGACTTCATGTTGTTCTCAGTGCAGATTTCGGCGATTTTTCTAAGGTCTTCCAAAGTGAAATTATTAGACGATCGAGCTCTCATGTTCAGTTGCTCTACACCGAAATAGATAGAGTTGGCTCCGCCTTTGATAGCAGCATGTAAGCTCTCGTAGGAGCCCGCGGGTGCCATAATTTCAATATCGTGATTCTTTGCTTCCATGTCGTCTTTATTTTCCTTCGTAGATAGCTCCAGAGGTCGGTGTCTCGTTCAATTCTAACTTACTCAAAAGTGGCAGTTTAGGTTGTATCTGTTCCCAGATCCAAACTACAATTCGTTCGGCGGTAGGGTTTTCAAGTCCTTTGATATCATTTAGCAACTGATGGTCAATTCGCTCTATGACTGGCTTAACCACGTCTTTCAATTCCTTAAAATCCATCACCCACTGCAATTCAGTATCCAAATCACCCTCTAGATAAACGGTCAAATGATAGGTGTGACCATGCATGTTTTTGCACTTATGTCCTTCCGGTACATTCGGAAGAAAATGTGCTGAATCAAATGCGAACTTCTTGTAAATAACCATCTTACCTGCTGTTTAATCCGCGAAGTTAGGTGATTTTCAAACAACCCTGAAAATGATTCAATAAAATCATAGAGAGGGGCCGTCTTCTGTGGCTTTATAGTACTTTTTTGGGGAATATATTTCTCAAAGAAGATCTCGTAAAATGATGAATAACTACCTGAGTGTAGTGAAACGGGTATCTACTGTTTGGAATAAAATTGGTACTTATTGAATTAAAAAATAAAGTTATGAAACATTCTTTTCTCGATAGACCAATCATAATTGCTCCCAAATTTCCAGCAAAACAGCTAAATCATTCTTTTAAATTGAATGCTAAAATCAAGTTGTTTAAGCAGAAACTCTTGCGAGGATACGACTTAAGTATTTTTCAGAAAAGGGGAAATGGTCTCAAGACTATCATGGACAAAACAGGAAGATTGAATGATTTGTCTGGAATTTATGTCATATCTTCTGCTACGGGAGAACCCCTTATTTTAAGCTCTTCTAAAAAAGTTCTTGCGGATATTCAACAGCTCGCTAGAGCCAAAAGAGCTAAGGACAAAGAAGCGCTGGAGAAAGTGGCTAACTACTATGGGTTCGCTAGCTATAAAATGGGGCGTGAGTTGTTATTGGGGATGAAGGTCAACTGGTTGGAAGTAACAGATAAATCATTTCTTCTAATGATCAAAAGAGCGATGTTGGCTGAAGTGAAATTTGTGCTTTAAGGAAGTTCGGTTATTGCTAAAAATGAACGGGTGGATTAATCTGCTTTAAAATCTTCAAGAGTCTGTCCGTCTCATCTTTTTTTGATTTTTTCTTATTCGAGATCAAATACAAATCGCGATAGTTTACTTTTTTCAACTCACAGGTTTGTAAAGTGCCTTCATTCACAAAATGTTGAGCCACATTGTCGAATGCTATAGAGAGCCCTGATCCTCTGGTTTGCTGATATAATGTTTCGAACTCATTGGGTATAACATAGTTGGGTACAATGGCTGGTCTTTTCTTGTCAAATACATTGAGCCAATAGATTTTTATGAAGCTAGAGTTGTGATCATGAGCATACCATTTATGCTGACCTAGCCATTCCTCGGCCATTCGATGACTTTTCTTATATAGTTTTTCTAATTCACTAAAATCAATGTCTGGAGTGCCAACTAGTACTACATTTTGAGGAGTTAAGTGATGACAGAAAGTATCATAAGTATTTTGCTTTTCTGGGACTATGGCATATAGCAAATTTCCTTCTTCCACTTCTCTAATGAGTTGCTGTTTGGTACCAAAGGTCAAATGAACATATTCGCCCATTTCCAGTATGTTTCGGCAAAAAGTGGTTTTGTAAAGATGGGGTGAGACGCCAATTGTTAATATGTTTTTGAGGTTAGAATCAGTTTTGATGATCTTGTGTTCTACTCCTTCCAGTGCTTCAATGGAACCTGAAATCATGGTGTTCAGCATCTGACCTACATCTGTTTCTTTTACTCCCTTAGATTTTCGCTCGAAAAGCTTTTTGCCCATACGAGATTCCAGGGCGGATATCTGTTGGCTCACAGTGGGCTGACTGACCATAAGTATTTCTGCAGCTTTACTGAGCGATTTGGTTTTGTAGACGGCACGAAAAGTTCGGAGCCATTCAAGATTGATCATGGTATAAATATTTTAATATCACTAATCCAATTTTACGATAAATATTTATATCCGGTTTCTGTTGAATGCCGTTTTCTAGCCTACAACTTTTAAAAAAAACTAAAACAATAATCAGATGTCAGAAGTAAAAATTAATCCTGAAGGTAAAGTAGTATTAGTAAGTGGTGGGAATAGAGGAATAGGAAAAGCCATTGTGGTAGAGTTGCTTGAAAGAGGAGCGAAGAAAGTTTATGCCGGCGCGAGAAACCCTGAGACTCTTGTTGTATTGAAGGAAAAATATGGAGAACGATTGGTGCCATTGAAATTGGACGTAACCGATTCATCTACCGTGGTAGATGCAGCTAAGACAGCCAATGATGTAGAAATCTTGATCAACAACGCAGGTGTGCTCAAGTTTGATAGTATACTCTCAAAGGACGCTACTCAAAATCTAGCGGCACAATTGGCAGTAAATGTGGAAGGTGTGATCAGTTTAACTAATGCCTTCGTAGAGGATCTGAAGAATAGAGAAGTAGCAGCGATAGCTAATGTGTCTTCTTTGGCTGGTTTAGCGAATATGCCAGTGATCGGCACTTATTCTGTGACTAAAGCTGCTGTGCATAGTGTAACGCAAGGCTACAGAGCAGAATTAGCGGAGAGTAATATATTGGTATCTGGTGTATACCCTGGGGCGATCGACACGGACATGACAAAGGATATGGAAATGGGCAAAGATACACCGGAAAATGTAGCTAAGGCTGTAGTAGACGGCCTGATTGCAGGGCAAGAGGATATATATCCAGATGTGATGTCTGAGCAGCTAGGTGCCGGATACGGTACGAGTCCCAAGACTATCGAAAAAGAATTTGCCAAGTACATTGGCTAAAAGACGAGTAGTTTGATCCCGATGGCTATCGGGAGGTTTTGAAACCCTGACGGAATCCGTCAGGTTTTTTTTGTTTTATGGACCTTCTATATTTTTGGTCTTAGCGGATACAGCTCTTTTAAGTCTTAGCGAAGCGTGACTTGAAAGATAGAAGAGAACCAAGTCTTCAGACTTGTTATGAATTAGGGATTCTATTAAATTGATGGATTCATAGTACCAACTTACCCCATGAATTCATCTGGATATAAAATCAGAAATCAGACAGGAATTTATTTCATCACATTTGCAGTAGTCGAATGGGTTGATGTATTTACCAGACGGCAGTATACTGAAGTGGTCATTGACAGTCTCAATTATTGCCAAAAGGAGAAAGGTTTGGAGATTTATGCCTGGTGTCTGATGTCAAACCATCTTCACTTGATCATTTCATCCAAAGAAGGCAGACTGTCAGATACACTTCGTGATTTCAAAAAGTTCACAGCTTCAAAGATTCTATCATCCATAGAAAATAACTACAAGGAAAGTAGAAAAGGTTGGATGTTATGGATATTTAAATCAGCAGGTAAGAAAAATACTAATAATAAAATCTACCAATTTTGGAGACAAAACAATCATCCCAAAGAGTTAGAGACTAATAAATTTAAAGACGAGAAGTTAAATTACATTCACATGAATCCCGTTGAAACAGGCCTAGTTAATGAACCAGAACACTATAGATATTCGAGTGCTGTCGACTATTGTGGAGGAAAAGGACTTGTAAGAATTTGTTTTTTATAGGCTTTCAAGTCTGAAGACTTGGTTTTTATTATTAAGTTTTAAGTGATCCTTCGGAACACTTAAAACAGCTGGAGGGACGTTGATATAATTAACGTTTCAAAAAAACAATAGACTATTATGAGAAAAGAAAAATGAGTTCATATAATAAATATTATGGGTCAATTCCTTGGGTAAGAATTTTGTTATGCATAGGGGGAAACGTGGTTTTTTGGCAATTGATAAATAAAGATTCTTTGACATTAACTCAAGTGTTGTCATTCTATCTAGTACTAAATGTTATAATATACATTGTTTATAGCCCTGGAGTCCATATGTTCTTGGTGTCTGATAATGAGTTGATTGTAAAGAATTTATTTCGTCCTTGGTTTCGAGAGGAAGTAGAGATCAAATTAATAAGGAAGATTACACTTGTATCGCAAATTAGAATCGGACATATAATTAGGGTTGAGTTTAATGACAGAAGAGTAAAGGGTTGGTCAACGCATTTGAATCAAGAAGAAGCTGAAGAGTTGGTTGATAATGTAAAACGCTTAATACAGGATGCCTAATAAGTGCACCTACCAAGCTCTTTTAAGTATTAGCAAAACGACCGCCGCCCTGGCACTCACTTGCAGTGAGTGACAAATCTCTTATCAGATATAGTCTTTTGAAACCTTTCCAAAGTTTAAAACTTTGGAAAAGTTATTCCAGCAGTTATTCCACAGGCCTTCTGGCAACCACTACTTCTTCTTTAAACCAACAGTCCACAATCAAAGATTGCCCTAACTCATATCTATTGAAATGGATCTCTTCCATGGTAGGAAATTGCGCTTCTGCAATGGCCATATTCTTTTCATCATTGATCATCTTGAATTTGTCGTAAGCGGCTATAAATATCGCTCTACGAGCCACGATATCTTTTTCTCCCACACATTCGCTGAAGCTGGACATGTACAAGTTACCTATCAGCTTATACGCTTCTTTGTTGTTGTTTTTGGCAATCGCCTGCTTCGCATATTTGTAAGCGTCTTGTTTCTTTTCTTTTAGTGTCATGGTTTTGGCCAATTCCATATATACATCACCCTCTTGATCTGAAGAGGTCGCTTGTTGCAAGGCTATGCCTAAGAACTTCTGAGCATCTCCTAATCTACGGTCTATAGTTGCTTTTTTGGCAGCGTACATGGCTAGTTTGTAATCAGGGTCAGCTTCAAGGACTATACTCAAGGCCTCTTGTGCTTTGTCATTTACTTCGCAGTCCATTCTAAAAATCATATTGAGATAGCGCTTGGCTTGATTGGGTTCCGCTACTGATTGACCATATATTTCTTCTACTTTGTCACAATTCAGATCTACGGACTGCAGCAGCATTTGATCTATTTTTTCCATGTAGCCCTTTTGATCACCTTGCAATCTGATTTGCTCTGCAATGCGATCGTAATTGGTAAGCACCAATTCTTCATCAAAAGACTGTTTGTGTTTTTTTGCTCGACGCATGACATCAAAATAAGCCAACAAATTGGACTGAGATACTGTTTCTATATTGTCATCAAACCTGACTTGAAAAAGAGAAGCGAGACTGTCGTACTTAGCGGGTTGACTGATCCAATACCTATAAATTGAAGATAGGTATTGATTTTGAACTTTGTCACTATTCCCATAAATCGATAGACGCAATTGGTAGAGGTCTAGAGCTTTTTGCTGAAAAGCTATTTTTGATGTTGCATCATCCGTGTCTTTCATGAGAAATTCATACACTTTCACGCCCTTGATGAAATACTTTTCACCTTCATTTGGGCTGTTTTCGATGATATACTCCAGATTAGTTTGCGCTTTCTTCCAGTCTTTGAGATAGTAATAATCTTGAAACATCAGTTTACAATCTTCCAAAGAAGGTTGGTGTGTTTGTCCAAAGATGCTAAACGAGAAAAAAAAGGCTACGGCGAGGGTTGAAATCCACTTTATCATTTGAGTTTTATTTTGGTTTTGAATACAGAGTTGCAATAACTGTGCTAAAGGTATAAATAGCTTGTTAGGATGCCGTTAAGCTATTTTTATCAAATGAGGTGTCCGATTATATTACAATCAAGAGTCTTCCAGCGTTCAATCATGAACTAGTCTAAAGCCAACGAAAAATGCATTTTGATTAGGAAACCCACATTGTCTGTCTGCAGATCGGCTATGCCTAATTCTTCCGGTATATTGCCCTCCGCGCTCTACCCGTTTTGTTCCTTTTTTCGGTCCTTTTGGGTCTATGGAGTATTTACTAATATCTTCTACAAACCAGTCTTGGCACATTTCCAGTATGTGGCCGTGCATATCGTATAATCCCCAGGCATTTGGCTCCTTGCTGGCTACTGGATGGGTCGTTCTACGAGAATTGCCTGAATGCCAGGTCATAGTATCCCTATCCCCGGCATAGGCTTCTGTGCTACCTGCCCTGCAGGCATATTCCCACTCGGCCTCATAAGGAAGGCGAAATTTGGCTCCTTGTTTATTTAGTTTCTTAATAAACTTCTGAGCATCTTCCCAACTAACAGATTCAACGGGATGATTAGGTCCTTTGATTTTGCTCGGATTATAACCCTTCACAGATTCCCAAATTATCTGCGTAGTTTCCGTTTTGGCTACCCAAAAGCCCTTGGTAAGTTCAACAGAGTGTTGCTTTTCCAGGGCCGCATTTCGTTCGGGTTCGGTTTCAGGACTTCCCATCATGAATTCACCAGGTGCTAGCCAAACCATTTCGATTGATTGACCTTCATTTAGTTGGAAAATTTTGCTTTCTCCGTGTGATTGTGATCGAAGTGAAAAAGTGCAAGCAAGGATTAGGGTGGCGATTGAAATTAAATATTTCATGAGTTTTTTGTTGTAAAAAAGAAATGTAGGAAACAAAAAATCAAAATGTGAGTGACAATCCGTGAGAATTGTGATGGAATGAATCAGTACAGTCGTTTGGCTAATAATAGCACCTCATTGATGTCAGAAAGGTTGATGTCGAATTCGGGGTGAACAGGTAAAACTTTCATTCGTTTACGATTACCTTGGATTAAGGCAGGATGCTCGATCTGATGCCCTTCTACAATCAATAAGTAAGGATCCCCCGTTTTTTTATCAGTCCAGATGTAACAGAATGGCTTATTGTTATACATATAGCAGGGCATTCCATATTTTTTGGTTTCACTGATCAAAGGATCAAACCGCAGCACCAAATCTCTCAAAGTCATCAAGCAACTTTTAGTGGGTTCTTGTTTGTTCAAATAGAATGAAGAAAGATCAGGATGCATGCTCTAATTCAGGAAAAAAGAGTTTGAAAGTAGTTCCATTATTCAGCTGACTCTCCACTTCGATTTGTCCACCCATGGCCTCCAATTGTCTTTTGGTCATAAATAAACCAAGGCCTTGTCCATCGGAAGTGTCATGTAGACGTGTTCCTAATTTGAACATCTTTTCACTGTACTTATCAAGATCAATTCCCAAGCCTCGATCTTTGATAAAGACAGAGGTGCCGGTTTCTTCCTGGTTTGCATAAATCTCCAATAATTTGGATTGATCAGTGATCCCATACTTTAGTGCATTGGTGATCAAATTATGAAAAATACTATCCAGGTATGCAGGAAATGCTTTAATCATATGTGTCTCTTCAATATTAATTTTGATGTCAACATTTTTATGTTGTATGATTTGGTTGGTTAATTTCAGTACTCTTTGCACTGCTTCAGATAAGTTGCAATTCGTTTTTCTTAATTCGCTATTTTCATTTTCAAAGTTGATCAACTCATTGATGTTGGAGATTGAATTATCCAGTTTATTGGTGGTTACTTTGAGCATATCCAGATATCCTTCACTTTCTGGAATAACTCTAATCATTTCGGAAAGTCCCATTAAATTGGCTACAGAAGCCCTGATATTGTGTGAGGTGATATAAGAAAATTCTTTGAGCCGTTGATTTTGGTCTTTGGTAGTCTGAAGTAATTTCTGCAATTCTTTTTCCTTTTCAGATCTCATTTGAATGTTCACCAGCATGTCTGAATAAAGCTTAAGAATAGCAATTTCCTTTTCGGAATACATTTTTTTGCTCATTACTGAATCGAATCCTACGAATCCTACACAGTTTTGCCTGTGCATCAATGGGACGGTGAGCAGACTTTTGATTTCTTGTTCTAAAAGTATACGCTTAGAGCCGCTCTCAGCCATAATTCCTGTGTCTGGAATATAAATAAAGTCCCCCTGAAAATGAGGATCTACCATTTCGGACACTTCATTCATGGGTAGATTTTGTGATTGTTCTTTGACACTCTGAATTTCGGGAGCACACCATTCGAATGTATTGCTTATGGTGCGATTGATGTAGTCAAATTCAAACAAGTACGAACGATCGGCCTGAACATACTCGCCAATTTCCCTGAGTGAATTTTGAATAACGCCATCAACATCCGCAAGGGGAGTGTTGATGTACTTGGAAGAGATCAGCATCAAGAGATTCTGCATTTCATTTTGAGTCTCCAATCTCTTTTTAGTCTCGATTTGCTCTGAAATATCTCTAATACTGGCCTGAACAAAAACTTCATCATCCGTATCTATCCTAGACAGCGTGACGGAAGCATAAAAAAGTTCTCCAGAATATTTTTTGTATTCCCATTCAAATGAATTTGATCCTTTTTCTAAAGCTACTTGTATGACTTCCTCTACTTTTTGGTTAGAAGGAATTCCATCTGGTTGGTACTCAGGCCAAATAGTATGTGGCGGTGTTTTTTTGCACATTTCTATGTTCTCTGCATTGAAAAGCTTAACTACCGCATCATTGCCTGTGACAAACTCTCCATGAGCATTTAATATGATTATGGCATCATTCGAATCTTCAAATAAAGCTTGATATCGCTTTTGATTATCTCGAATCTTTTTTTCCGCTTTTTTGAGTTCACTGATATCCCTGATGAAGGCTACAATACAATCCTGATCTCCCCATTTCATAAAAGAGTATATGGCCTGACCGTAGAAAGTGGACTCGTCTTTTCTAATGAATTCTAATTCTATGGTTTTACTCTCTTTTTCATATTTGCATTCTTTTAGAGTTTTTAACACTTTATAATGATCCTTTGAATTGTGCACTTGGGTTGGAGGGAGGTTCACCATTTCCTCTTGTGAATAGCCCGTCATTTTTTGAACGGCTGGATTGGCATATAAAAAATTACCTTGGTAATAAGAGGCAACTAGAATGCCCTCACTCACTCCTTCAAAAATATTTTGAAACTTAGTCTCAGTATGTATCCTTTCTTCTTCTATTTTTTTGGATTGGGTAATATCTCTTACAGTGGCCTGTAAAAATTGCCTTTCACTGAAATCAACCCGAGTTAATAATACGGTAGCAGGAAAGCATTCACCATTCATTCTTTTGTGAGTCCATTCGAAATAATGTGAACCATTTTTCATGGCGGTCTCAATCATGCGTTTGGCTTTGACAGAAGACTGCTCGCCATCCGGCTGATACTCCGGGGATACTTGCCACGGGCCTAATGAGGTCCATTCTTTCATGTCTTTGACCTTGAACATATTGAGTATAGTATCATTTCCAGTGGTGAACTTCCAAGAAGGAGGTTCAGAAGTCATTATTGCATCTTTTGAAGTTACAAACAATCTCTTGTACATTTCATTTGCCCGTACACGCTCTTCCTCGTGCTTCTTTTTCTCTGTAATATCTACTACTAGTGCAGAGAAGCCATAAATTTTCTTGTGGTCTTTGAGAGGAGCATACATGATGTCGTAATATCTTTTCTGCTCCTCTGGTCCGATAGGTCGGGTGACAGTAAATCGCTCACCACTAAGCGCTCTGTCAAAATGTTCTTTCGCAAGAGATTTTGATTGATGGCCTTCGAAAAAATCCAGGATACAATCACCCTTTTTAGCCTCTTTCCCATAGACGAGCTGCATGAGCTTGGATCCACTCTTGTTTATAGTCAGAATCCGATATGAAGTATCGAGAGAAAAGACGACTAAAGTCTCATAACTATCAAGTATTTGCTCTTGAAGATTCATTTATAGCTGGTAATAATTGGTTAGGCTGTTTAAATATACGTGATCGTAGGTATTGGTACAAGTCAGAATTGGATGACTCTCCAAACTATTATCATTACTCATCACCTTGATTAAGATAATTCATCTCAGACATTTGTTTAGCTTACACTTATTAGAGAACATTGACTATGAATAAAAATCTTTGGTTATTTATTATTCCAGCATTGATCTGGGGCTCTACCTGGTTTACAATCAAGTTTCAACTAGGAGTGGTAGATCCATTGATTTCTGTAGTTTACCGTTACCTATTGGCTGGTGGAATCATGATTACTTTTTGTTTGGCCACTCGAAGGAAAATGAGCTTTTCTATCCAGGAACACGGCTTCATGGCACTTCAAGGATTCTTACTCTTTGGTGTAAATTATTGGTTAGTCTATGAAGCTGAAGTCTATCTGGCTAGCGGCTTGATTGCAGTTGCTTATTCTACATTGGTTTTTTTGAATTCTATGTTTGGTGCTTTGTTTCTCCATCGACCGATTAATCGCCAAATATTAATGGCCGCTTTGCTTGGCCTTATGGGAACAGTTTTGATTTTTGGCAATGAGTTTTTGGGCCTTACTTTTTCAAAAGAAACCATTGTAGGTACGATCATTACAGCAATTTCTGTGATCATCGCCTCTTTGGGTAATATCACCTCGGCTCGTAATTCAGCGAATAATATTCCTGTTATTCAAGCTAATGCATATGGTATGTTGTATGGAGGGGTATGGATGGGATTGTTAGCACTATTACTTGACAGACCGTTTAGTTTTGACCCCTCTTGGAGCTATATCATTTCCTTGGCTTACCTTACTGTTTTTGGTTCCATCGTAGCCTTTGGAACCTACCTGACTTTGATTAGTAGAGTAGGAGCGGATAAGGCCGCTTATGCGCTTGTAATTATTCCTGTCATTGCCATAGGAATCTCTTATGTTTTTGAAGATTATCAAATGACCATCTATGCAGCCGTAGGTATCATTCTGATTTTGATAGGAAATGTACTAGCTGTACAAAAAAGGAAAGGGGATGCTTAGCAAAGCATTCTTATTAAAATTGATTGTGATTTCTTTCAACAGTAAAGAGATCAACCCAATATCTTATTCTTCAGATGAAGAATTCCATTATTAATCTCTTTAGATATATTAAAACCATATACTGCCACACAGTATAATACTCCGATGCAAGCAGACCGAATGGCCAGGTCATACAGACTATTATCATTTTTTGGTATTATCGAGCCGATAAATAGCACCACAATTCCAATCACCAGTAGCTTTCCATTATTCCAAGTAAAGGGTATGAATCCAAATTTTGATTTGATGAAAGCCATTTTAATCACTCCAAATATAAAAAGGGCTAACATCGAGGCAAATGCGGCACCAGAGATACCATACTTAGGAATCAAGAACAGGTTAAGGCAGACCATGAGTACGGCCAAAATCGCAATAGTGATTACATTGAATTTGTAGTATTTTGACATAGCGATAATTGGGCTGCTATTGGCAAAAGCCATTTCCATTACTTTGGATAAACCAATAAAGTAAACCACATATTTTCCAGTAGCGAATACTTCTCCATTCGACATAAGATCAAAAATGTTATCCAAATTGCAGACCAAACCGATAAAGCACAGTCCACCCACTACCATTTGATTGATGGAGGTTTGCTTGTAGATTTTTTCTACGGCAGCCATATCTTGATTCTCTAAAGAATCAGAAACTAAAGGCGTGGTGATTTGAATAATCACACGTCTGGAAAGTTCAATCATAACCGCAAAATAGAATACTGTGGAGTATACACCATTAGCTTCTAGCCCTAAGGCCGATGAAATCATGATTTGATCAATGTTCAATACAATATTTGCACTTCCGGATCCGATCATCACGAATAATGAATACATGGCCATCCTTTGTAAAAGTGATTTGTCTATCCAATGGAATTTCAGGCTGAATTTGAGCTCCCCTAAATAATTAGTGTAACCCAATAGCATCATAAGCATCAAACTATACATCACTATTAGTCCATAAACCAACTGATGAAATGAAATGAATTGTAGAAAGTAAAGAGAAACTCCAATGGAAAACATGAGTCTCAGCATGACTTCCTTTATGATGTTCTGTACAATAGTTTTTAAGAATAGCCTACTGTAAACTTCAAACAAAGATTGAAGTGATAAGATGAGAACTAGCACTATCACGACTAAAAAATACTCTGATAAGAGCGCAGAATTAGTGCTAAAATATGCCTTGATAGGTTCTTCAAATAGATATATGATTGCACATGAAATAATAAATCCGATCAATATTACAATGACACAGAAAGTAACGAGCTGAGTAAGGCCTTCAGGCTTTTTCTTTAATTCTGGTGCAAATTTTTGAAGTGTACTAGCGATACCGAGCTGAGCGAATGAAGTAATCAAAAAGGCAGTAGAGGGTATAACTCTAAGTAAACCAATCTGCTCGGTGGAAAGGAATAAGGGAAATAGAATAATGGTATTTACAAACCCTATGGCAGCACCGAGATAGGTGAAAAAGGCAGAAATACTACTTTGTTTGATAACTACTCCCAATCGTTTTTTGAGCTATGGTCCGCCGCAATGATAACTTATAAACTGTAATTTGGTATTTAATTCTAATGCAATTTGTAAGTTTATATTTCAATTCTAAAAGATGACTATCGTGACGAACGCAGAAATAAAATCCAAACTCAAACTTGCCTCCAAACTCATGGAGCTTCATGGAGATAATCCCTTCAAAATACGAGGTTATCAAACCGCCGCAGATACGATTAGTGATTTACAGGTAGAGATGAGCACCATGTCTATAGATGATATCCCAAAGATTGATGGTATAGGAAAGGGCATGGCTGCAAACGTTACTCAACTGTTGGAGAGAGGATCATTCGATGGAATGGATCAGCTGATGGAGGATACACCTTCTGGAGTAGTAGAAATGTTCAAAATCTCTGGTTTTGGTCCTAAGAAAATTGCAGTGCTTTGGAAAGACGGAGGAGCTGAGACCATGGACGATTTGCTTTATATGTGCCAACACGGAAAAGTTGCTCAACTCAAGGGCTTTGCAGAAAAATCTCAGGATGCACTAATGAGTGCAGTGCAGTTTGCGATCCGTTGTAGGGGATTGGAACGTTACGCCAATGTCGAGCCAATTATGACATTGATACTGTCTGATTTTGAAAAACAACCATCTATAACTTTGTTTTCTGAAACGGGAGAATTGCGGCGTCGGATGGAAGTGATTGGATGCTTAGAGTTTTTGGTTGCTTCTGACAATTTTGAATCAACACGTCAAGTAATCAATGGATTGGCTGCTTTTACAGAGAATGAAAAATCATCCGGGCCTTATACTTGGAGTGGACATTATGACAATTGCACTGTACCTGTTAAGATTAGATTCAGTAGTACAGATCATTTTTACAATGCCTTGGTAGAAACTACCGCTCACCCAAAACACTTCAATTTACCTGTGGAAAGTGATAAAAGTATTCGGTCTGTAGTAAGAGAAAAGGCATATGAGTCTGAAGAAGCCATTTATAAGGCTGCCGGTTTATCTTTTGTGGTACCTGAAATGAGAGAAGGAGAGTTTGAAATAGATTTGGCCAAACAAAACAAGCTACCTCATCTGATAGAAATGAATGACCTCAGAGGGATTTTACATAATCACTCTACTTATAGTGACGGTAAACATACCTTGCGTCAAATGGCGGAGTATTGTAAGGAGTTAGGTTACGAATATTTGGGCATTTCTGATCACAGTCAAACCGCAGTATATGCGAATGGCCTTCAAGACTTTAGAGTCAAAGAACAGCAAGAGGAAATTAAGAAGCTAAATGAAGAACTGGCTCCATTCAAGGTGTTTTCTGGTATTGAGTCAGACATTCTCGCAGATGGTTCTCTAGACTATTCTGACGATGTATTGGCCAGTTTTGATTTTATTGTAGCTTCAGTTCATTCAGGTTTGAATATGGATATAAACAAAGCTACCAATAGGCTTTTGACAGCTATTCATAATCCATATACAACTATTCTTGGGCATATGACGGGGCGTCTGATTCTTGAAAGAGAAGGCTACCCCGTAGATCATAAAGCAGTGATAGATGCCTGTGCTGAAAGAGGTGTGGTTATAGAAATCAATGCTAGTCCCTATCGTTTAGATATAGATTGGCGCTGGGTGCATTATGCGATCGAAAAAGGTGTCAAACTAAGCATTAACCCAGACGCACACAAAATGGAAGGCTATAAAGATATGTACTATGGTCTATTGGCTGGTCGAAAAGGTGGACTGACCAAAGAGAAGTGCTTAAATGCTATGAGTTTAGAGGAGATTTCTGGGTATTTTTTAAAACGAAAATCGAATTGATTCCATAGCTCAGGGTTTAAACCCTGAGCTATGAATAGGCGAAACCACCATGAAAACCCTTTACCTCGTTCGTCACGCCAAGTCTAGCTGGAAGGATCCCAGCCTGAGAGACCGTGATCGTCCATTGAACAAACGGGGTAAGCGAGATGGACCAAGAATGGCCGCGTTTCTAAAAGAAAAAATAAACTGTCCGGATGTTTTTATTAGCAGTCCATCGAGAAGGACTCGGGATACTGCAGCATATTTTTTGCGTGCATTTGATCGTTTGATTGAAGCTTTAGAACTGGAAGAAGAATTATATCATGGAGATGAACAAGATATTGAAAGCACTATTCAGTCCATCGATGAGCGTCATGATTCCGCCATGATTTTTATTCATAACCCAGGTATTACGGACTATGTAAACGAGCTGACAGGGGAGGAAATTTTTAATATCCCAACTTGCGGAGTGGTCGGTATTCAATTGGATACTCAAGATTGGAATCAAATTCGGCAAGCGCAGGCAAAAAAGCTTTTTTATTACTATCCGAAAGGCGTAGATTTACATACCCAATAACGTGCAGCGTTACCATTCCCAAAACTACGTATGAATGTAGCAGATATTGTTCCTTGATGAAAAGGATCGATCTGACTTTGAACGAACATTATTTTTAATACACAGAAGAATTTATGGCTTATCAACCAGCAACAGACCGATATGATACTATGAAATACCGAAGATGTGGGAAATCGGGACTTTTATTACCGGCTATTTCCTTGGGGTTATGGCACAACTTCGGACATGTAGACAAGTATGAAAATAGCCGAGAAATGATCAGATATGCATTTGATCACGGTATCACTCACTTTGATTTGGCCAACAACTATGGACCACCTGCAGGCTCGGCCGAAGAGAATTTTGGCAAGATGATGCGAGAAGAATTGCAACCCTACAGAGACGAAATTTTGATCTCCACAAAGGCTGGACATGAGATGTGGGCTGGTCCTTATGGGGAGTGGGGTGGCAGAAAGCATATACTCTCCAGTCTTGACCAATCTCTGAAAAGGTTGAGTGTAGACTATGTAGATATTTTTTACTCTCACCGGCCAGACCCTAATACTCCGCTAGAAGAAACTGCCTTGGCGCTGGATCAAGCCGTGAAGCAAGGGAAAGCACTATATGTAGGGATATCCAAGTACAACCCAGAACAAACCAAAGTGATGAAGGGTATCTTGGAAGAACTGAAAACTCCATTTATTATTCATCAGGATAGGTATTCTATGTTTGATAGGCACATGGAGGAAAGCTTAAATGCCGTTTTGGAAGACGAGGGAATTGGAGCCATCGTTTTTTCTCCGTTGGCACAGGGATTACTCACAGATAGATACCTAAATGGAATTCCGGAAAATTCACGAGCAGCAAGGTCGTCTTCACCTTTTCTTCAAAAAGACCACATCACTGAAGAAAAAGTAAATCAAATCAAAAAGCTGAAGGATATAGCTGATGCTCGTGGGCAGATGATTTCTCAATTGGCCATTGCATGGTTGTTGAGAAATGATGTAGTGACTTCTGTTCTTATAGGAGCTAGCAGCGTAGAGCAGCTCAAGCAGAATCTGGTGAGCATTGAAAATATTGAGTTTAGTCAACAAGAGCTGGATGAAATAGAGAATATTTTAAAAGGTTAAATGAATGAGGCTGTCTCAAAAGTCAAATAAACTGTCAGGCTGAGCGGTTCGCCGCCCGGGTATTCGAAGCCTTGCTGCTAGTAGCAGACAGACATTTCGACGAAGCTCAATGTGACACTTTTAGATTATTACTACTTTTGAGTCAGCCTTCTTTTTTGTTTTCAATAGGGAATGGGTTAATATTAATGCTTAGCCATTTATACTTCGAACCCACCAAAATGAAAAAGTCACTGTTTGCATTTTTGCTTTCTACCAGCATCTCATTAGCTGTATTTGCTCAGAATCCTACCATTCCCTACGGCAATAACCCCGACGCAGGGAAATACGCTGAGGTGAATGGAATCAAGGTCTATTATGAAATTTATGGAGAAGGTGAGCCCTTACTGCTCATCCATGGCAATGGAGGTTCTGTCAAATCTAGCACTCCAAAAATAGACTACTACAAAGACAAGTATCAGGTAATTATTATGGATAGTCGAGGACATGGTAAGACGAAAGATGTAGGAGATAGTCTTACATATAAGCAAATGACTGCTGATATTAATGCAGTGTTGGATCAACTGGATATCGATTCTTGTCTTATTTGGGGACAGAGCGATGGAGGAATTATTGGGTTGAAACTGGCGATAGACTACCCGGATAAGGTGAAGAGGCTAGCAGTGTTTGGTGCTAATCTGAGACCTGAGCCTGATGTCGTCGATGAAAGGATTGAAGATTGGCTAAATAATGCGCTGACAGAGACCACAGATGAGTATAAATTGAAGTTGCTTCGGTTGATGAAATATCAGCCTCAAATTCCCACTTCGGATTTAGATAAAATAAGTGCTCCAGTTTTAGTGATGACAGGCGACCGAGATGTGATTCGTTTGGAACACTCGATAGAAATGTTTTCCAATATCAAACAGTCCAATTTATTTGTGATGCCCGGAGCAACACATTTTGGTTCATATGAAAAACCAGAATTGTTCTTTCAAGTGCTCGACGACTTCTTTACAAAACCTATATCTACGAAGTCGACTTTCGACATTATCAAAAACATGAAGTACTAAGTGATGGAGATTAAAAAAGTAATGATCGCTGGAGGAGGAACTTTAGGTTCTCAAATTGCCTGGCAAACCGCTTTTAAAGGATTTGATGTTGTAGTCTACGATGCTTTTGAAAATGGTATAGCTGCTAGTCAGAAATTTCATCACCAATTTGCCGGAATTTTCGAAAAGTCGCTAGGCGCAACTTCTGATGAAATTCAATTAGCCAAAGATAGGTTGAACTACACTACAAATTTGGAAGATGCTGTTCGAGGAACCGATTTTATTAGTGAATCAGTTCCTGAAAATCTTGAAATCAAAAGTGAGTTTTATAAGAAGTTATCGAAAGTGGTGTCGGATGAGGTTATCATTACATCCAATTCATCTACACTCTTGCCCAGCGACTTTGTCGACTCGGTTAAAAAACCCGAAAGGTTCTTGGCGCTGCATTTTGCCAATATGATCTGGACTTTCAATGTGGCTGAAGTGATGGCACACCCTGCCACAAGTTCGGAGGCGAAAGAACAAACAATTACATTCGCCAAAGCCATTGGTATGGTGCCCATCGTGCTCAAAAAAGAGCAGAATGGCTACGTCCTCAATTCCATTTTAGGTCCCATGCTTACCGCCGCATTGGATTTGGTGGAGCAGGGGGTGGTTGACTTTCAGGAAGTAGACCGCACCTGGATGATTTCAGGTAATCCGAGAGGCCCTTTCATGATCATGGATATGATTGGCTTGGAAACGATGTACAACGTGATGATACACTGGGGAGAGGTGAACAAGGATAAACAGAAGTTAGCAAACGCCTCTTATCTCAAAACCAATTATCTGGACAAAGGAAGGTTAGGCATTAAAACCAAAGGCGGGTTTTATGATTATCCTAATCCAGCTTTTAAGGAACCTGGGTTTTTGAAGTAGATTTTTTCTCATTTTGAACGAGCCAGACGATAGGATGGGGGAGTGAGAAATCTTAACATTAATGGATGCCTACTCCTCAATCCTCATATCATCAGACAACTCATTGTCTGGCTTCACCACATTCACAAAGCCATTGGAAAGTAGCAAGTCTTCACATTTTTTGATCGCATCGGCAATGCCCTTTGCTGGATGATTGGCTTTGATCCCCTGAATGACCAAACCTAAGACCTCGTTCCAGTCTTCTTGTTGGATCTTGTCATTGATGCCTGAGTCGCCTAAGACTTGCACTTGATGCTCCAATTCACTGATGTAGATCAGAATACCTATTCTGTCGGTGGTGTTGAAAATTTCTTCTTGTAAGAAAATGTCTCTGGCTTTGGTCAAGACTCGATGAGAGACAACGGAGTCCGGAGTGAATGACACTCTTAGTGAAGGAATGAAATAGGGGATGGCAAATCCTAAAACAGTTGTTCCAATACCAATAATACAAATAGACATTACCCCCAGTGAGGCAGGCAACAACCACAAATAGGAGAGTGTAGCGACCAGTGCAAGAAACAGCACACCAAATAGCCCAGCTAGTTTCCAGCAAGCCATCAAATAGCTATCGCTTTCTCGGGCAAAATATACCACGAGTTCCCCGGCAGTTTTCTGCTCTAGCTCCTGCACGGCCTCTTTGACCAGTTTTTTATCCGCTTCCGAAAATTCAAATTTCTTTCTCATATTTCTAATGGCTCAAAGCCAATTATTCATTAATCACTATTCATTAATCACTCATCACTATTCTCTCAATCTACCAACCTCCAGAAGCACCACCGCCTCCGAAGCCACCACCTCCGCCAGAGAAACCGCCAAATCCGCCGCCACCAGAAGAAAAGCCGCCTCCAGAGCCGCCGTAGTAGCCACCTCCATAATATCCGCCGCCGCCTCGACCACCAGTAGAATTACTGAATAGTACGAATAGCGAAACAATGAATGAAAAGATGCCCATAATCACATTAGCCATAATCCAAGCCAACAGCACTGCAATGACTAAAGCCACGATGAACTTCATCGATGATTTTTTAATCATTGCCTTAATAACACTGAGAATAATCAACCCAAATACAATCAAGCCTATAGAGAAATTTTTAGCAGAGCCTTGAGGTCTGTAATTCTTTTTTGTTACGGCAGGTAAATCCTCACCATTGATCAGATCCATGATGGCATCCACGCCTTTGTTGATTCCTGAAGCAAACTGACTATGTCTAAATTCTGGCGTGATTATATTTTCAATGATACGCTTGGCGTAAATGTCTGGAATGGCGCCTTCCAATCCATAACCCACATCAATTCTGATCTTACGATCACCCATGGCGACGATCATCAACACCCCGTCATCAATGCCGCCGCGACCTATTTCCCATTTTTCTGCTACGCGAATGCTGAATTGTTCGATTTCTTCTGGTTTGGTTGAAGTAAGAATCAGAACGGCTATTTGACTGCCTTTAGTTTCTTCGAAGCGCCTGAGTTTGTCCTCAAGGTATTCCAGATCATTACCAGAAATAGTTTGAGTCAAGTCTGTTATCCGTTGCTTATTTTCGGGGATGGCCACATAGTCCTGAGCAATTGTAATATTGCTGAGAAAAATGAAACATATAAAGACAAAAAGAGTTGGAGTATTCTTGATTTTCATTCCAGCTAAAGTAGTAAATTTGATTTTTAACCAAGTAAGAAGATGAGTAAAAAGACATGGATAATATTAGGCGTACTAGCCGTCGTGGTAATTTGGATGTATAGTTCAGTAACTGGAAAATACAACAACATGGTGACTATGGACGAAGGGGTGACCGCTCAATGGGCCAATGTAGAAACGCAGTACCAAAGACGTGCGGATTTGATTCCCAATTTGGTGAGTACAGTAAAAGGTTATGCCGCTCACGAAAAAGAAACTTTGGAAGCTGTAGTGCAGGCCAGGGCTAAAGCCACCAGCACCACCATCGATGCTGGCAACTTGAATGCTGCTTCAATGCAGCAGTTTCAAGAAGCGCAGAGTGGGTTGTCTTCTGCATTATCAAGATTGTTGGTAACGGTGGAGAAATACCCTGATCTAAAAGCCAATCAGAACTTCTTGGAGCTACAGGCGCAGTTGGAAGGCACTGAGAACAGAATCGCCGTGGAGCGCAGAAGATTCAATGAATCAGTACAAGGTTATAATACTTACATCAGAAAATTTCCTAATACGATCTTCGCAGGCATGTTTGGCTTCGAAAAGAAAGTAGCCTTTGCTGCTCAAGAGGGCAGTGAGAATGCGCCGAAGGTGGAGTTTTAGGACCTATTATTATCATTTGAGAAAAAACACAAACGTCATCACGAGGAAACGAAGTGATCTTATTAATGCGTAGGAAACTTAACATTAAGATTGCTTCACTCCGTTCGCAATTACGTACTATTTCTCAAATGATTTTTGCTAAACTATAATATTCGATGCCAACATTCTCAGATATCATCAACTCAGACCAGCCCGTACTAGTGGATTTCTACGCCGATTGGTGTGGGCCTTGTCAGCAAATGGCTCCCGTGCTTTCAGAACTTAAAAGTGAGGTGAAAGGTAAAGCACAGGTGATCAAAGTGGATGTGGACAAGAATCAAAAAGCCTCTCAGGTCTATCAGATACGATCCATTCCTACGATTATTTTGTTTAAAAAAGGACAGGTATTGTGGAGACACTCGGGTACTGCATCTAAGCATCAACTCAAATCAGTAATAGAAGCCAATTTATGAAGCGCTGGGTCTTCATCATAGTGCTCATTCCTACACTTTGTCAAGCTCAGGACGATATGAAAAAGAAAGCCTTTTATACGTTAATCAATTCATTGATCAGCCATTCGGTGGAGGAGGTTAAAGCCAATGAAGTAGAAAGTGAAGAAGTGATTTGGCTGGATGCCAGAGAGCAAAAGGAGTTTGAAGTCAGTCATATCGAAAATGCTCAATTTGTAGGATACGACAATTTCAAAATCAAATCAGTGAAAGATATTGACAAAGATGCTGAGATCGTTGTGTACTGCTCTATTGGTTATAGAAGCGAGAAAGTAGCCGAAAAGCTAGAGAAGGCTGGATTCACTAATGTGAAGAATCTATATGGCGGCATCTTCGATTGGGTCAACTCGGGAAAAGATGTGGTGGACGAGGAAGGAAACGTTACCCAAAAAGTACATGGCTACGGCCGCACTTGGGGAGTCTGGTTGAATGATGCCGAGACGGTTTACTGAATAATTTAAATCCTAAAAATCGAAAAAAGCTCCAAAGCTAATTCGTTGTGCGGCGCGAGCCTTTTGCACCGACTGAATCATGCCATTGCCAGTGTCAATCGTCCCTGTGTATTGTATATCTCTATTGCCCAAATTGTATTCAATACCCACAGACAATCCTGGAATCGGATCATACATCACATTAATTAGCATGTATTCATGATCTAAATTTAATGTCGTATTGGTAGCGTTGTATCCTGGTGGGTCGATGGTGAGCATGGCAATCTCGGCTGTTTTGAAATCAGAAAAACCAAGAACTATATTGGCATGCCAACGTTGGCCGAACCAATGTTCGTAGGATATCCAACTGCCCAGCACCGGTACGGTTGAGATGTCTCCATTCCCTGTGGGTACCCCATCGTAGTTGTGTCCCCAAAATGAAGATAAATAGCTGGAAATACCTTTGCCGACTACCATCTGGAATTGAGCAGGGTTTTTAGTGGCTTCATTGGTTTGCAAATATCCTGAAAGTGCGGTGCCGTATCCTGGTTTGGATTGGATGACGCCATTGTAGTCATAGTTCAAATTTCGATAAATGGCAGAAATTCTGAGATGACCGAAGTTACCTGATTTTTTTATTGCGCCAATAAAGTCTGGAGCAAGCGGGTAGGTCGAATTCAAAGATGGATCGATCGATTCATCGAATCTGATTTCATGCGATGGGTTTTGGATGCCGATTTCAAACTTCCATTGATTGTCATTCTCAAAATAAAATTTAATCTGCGTAGCTCGATGCCATAAGCCTGAGGGTGGCCCATCCCAATCCAACACGTTAGGCCATATATCCTTGTCACCAAAAAAGCTCCAATCTTGCCCTACGTGTAAAAATTTGAAGTCGAACCATAAGTGCCGAAGTCTAAAGTGCCCACCGTCGGTCCAAAAGTCACCTTCCATATAGCCTACAAAATCACCATGCTTGGTTTTACGTTTGCTCCATAATCTTACCTGAGACTGGACCATATCCATCGAAAATCTATTGCGGTCGTCGTTGCCCCAAACGTCGATTTGGCCTACATTAAATGTGGATTGTTTTTGTAAGCCACCATTGATATCATAGATACCATTGAGTTTGGCTTTCACTAGCAAAAAACCTTCCCAGGCGGGTTCTTCTTCTATTAGCTCGTCTGACTGCCAATGTAAAATAGGGAGTTTGGCAAAAGGCACGGGTTCGACATCGTAGGTTTTACTACCAAAAGATTGGGCCAAAAGAAATTTGGAGCAAAATAAGAATACAAGAGAAAAATAAGTGCTTTTCATTTGTAATGAAATTAGTCGATTTGGTAAGAATTACCAAAAATCTATTGCAGAGTCGATTTTATTCGTTGATTACGTCAATTCCTTCAGAAGGAGGGATCATTTGCAACTCCCTTATATAATGCCCATTAAACATCAGGTTGCAAAAAATCAATACATTTGTTTATCTGGCCTCGTAGTTCAATGGATAGAATAGGCGTTTCCTAAACGCTTGATCTAGGTTCGATTCCTAGCGAGGCTACATAATAAGTTTAAAAGGAGTTTCCTAAACTTTAGATCCAGCTGGGTGGCCGGTGCCACGGTGCGCCGCGCGATCGATTCCTGGAGGGGCTACTTTTTAGCTACGGATTCCTAGAATACTTGCCAATTTCAGTATTACTTTGTCATCCCAAAACGACAAACACCCACCACATTTATCATACTATTAAAATGCCAAAACTACATTCATTGAAAGGGAAAGTTCAAAACTATGCTTGGGGTGGAGCTTCTTATATTCCAAGTTTGCTAAACATATCAGCTGAAGACAAACCTTATGCTGAATATTGGTTGGGCGCACATAACAATGCTCCATCTATGTTGGACTCAGGTGAGACATTAAATGAATACATAAATACCAATAGTCAAGCTATATTAGGATCGTCGATTGATGAAAAATTTGGGAGGCTACCATTCCTTTTCAAAGTCTTGGATGTGAATGACATGTTGTCTATTCAAGTTCATCCTACCAAAGCAGAAGCAGAGAAAGGCTTTGCCAAAGAGAATGAGTTAGGGATCCCAATCACAGCGGCACATCGAAACTACAAAGACGACAACCATAAGCCAGAGATTATGGTGGCACTAAGTGAATTCTGGTTATTGCACGGTTTTTTGCCGAAGACTAAACTCAAGGAAACTATTACAAATACTACAGAGCTCAAGAGGCTTATTCCTACTTTCGAAGATGGTGGATATAAAGGATTGTACCAAGCCGTGATGGAAGAGTCCGATGAACAAACTGAAAAGGTACTCAGGCCGCTTGTTGAAAGAGTGTTGCCTAAGTATGAGGCAGGGGCTTTAGATAAGTCTTCAGCTGACTATTGGGCAGCAAAAGCCTTCAAAACTTTCTGTCTGGATGGAAAGCTAGATAAAGGTATCTACTCTATCTACTTTTTCAACATTGTAAAAGTAAACGCTGGGGAAGCCGTCTTTCAAGATGCTGGCATTCCACATGCCTATATGGAAGGGCAAAATATGGAATTGATGGCCAATTCGGACAATGTTTTGAGAGGCGGCCTGACTCCTAAACATGTAGATGTACCAGAGTTGCTCAAGCATGTGGCTTTTGAAGAGACTCATCCTAATATTATGCAAGGTGAGTTGCAAGCCGATGGCTTAGAACGAATTTATAAGAGTCCGGCACCAGACTTTGAGCTGAGTAAAATTGACTTAAAAAATGGAGACGAGTATATAAACACGTCTCGGACAGCTGAAATTCTCATTGTTCTGCAAGGAGAAGTATCAATTACACAATCAAATACAGAAGTAGATCGCTCAAAAGGTGAAGCGGTTTTTGTTGCCGCTGAGGCAGAATACAGTATTCAGACAAAAAATGAAGCTGTATTGTATAAAGCCACAGCTCCATAATCCCTTACTTGCCCTGTAGTTGCTGTGCTTGATAAGATCGTACCACATGGCCAAGTGTAAACCCTTGGTAGATGACAGAACAAACGACGACTACATATGTCATAGTCACGATAATTTCTTGACCTGGGAACCCGGATAGCGACAAGGAAACAGCTACAGGCAAACCTCCTCGCAGCGCACCCCAGGATAGGACAGAAACCGTTCCTTTGTCAAAGGCATGGTTAGAAGATAATAATTTGATAGGAAGGAATACACTTACCCATCGAGCAAATAGGACTATATTCAATGCAAAGAATCCTGCAGCGAAATAATCTAGTCTTAGCGGTATAACGAGCATTTCAAATCCTATTAGAACGAATAGCATGGCCGCCAAAGATTCTTCCATCAGTTGCCAAAACTTGAATACATAGTAGCCTACGGCACTTTCTCCGTCTGTACTTTTTTCTGAATTTCTGATCACCAATCCTGACATAACTGCTACAAGCATAGAGGATACGCTGAAATAATTGGCTACATATGATCCAACCATTACAAGGGCCATGGTAATGAGTACTTCAACTTGAGCTTCGTCGTTGTCGATGTATTTGAGGGCTTGATAACCCAACCAACCGAAAAATAAACCAACGATTAGTCCTCCGCCCAACTCTCTTAGTCCGACCCAGATAGATGTTCCAATACTCAAACTTCCAGCTACTTCTTGTTCTCTATACAAACTCACAAAAAAGAGTGCCAGAACTATCGCAATACCACCATTAAGCAAAGCCTCACCGGAAATTTTATTTTCTAGTTCAGTTGATAATTTGTGTCTATTGATAATCTTAGTAATAGCCACGGGGTCTGTAGAAGAAATAAGAGCACCGAATATCAGACTGCCAAGGAAGCTTAACTCGATATTCATAAAATCGAGTAAGTAGTAAATTAAAGTGCCTATTACAAATGTAGAGATAAGCACTCCGAAAAACGCCAATACAATTACGGGGACTAATTGATCACCCAATTTGCTGAAATCAATATTGAGAGCACCTGCAAACAACATGACACTCAGTACAAACCGAACCAACACGTCTTCCATGTCAAAAGATTTTACTTCTTCTGCCAGATGATATTCCGGAAAAACTATCCCGAAAATCAAAACAATGAAAGAAAGTAACAAAGCCAAAATACTCAAACCAATTGAAGAAGGGAGTTTTAGGTAAAAGGTATTAACGAAAATGAATAAACCTGAAAAAAATATGAGTACGGCAATAATGTCGAATATGTGCATAGGTCAATTTTTAAAGAAATTAGCTACAATTAGGGTAATTTCAGCCACTAAGTTAGTCTTTTCAGGCTTAGGGCAGACTCTGCAATTTTTTGTATTATACCCTCAGTATAAATACGGAGACTCAAATGAGTTTTAAATGGGCCGCTTTTTTGATTAATTCCGCTGTGTTTTGTACACTGAGCTTCTTCATCATGTTTACACGATGTGTATCTACCGTTCTGGCACTCACAAATAGCTGATCGGCAATTTCTTTAGTGGTACGTCCTTCGGATACCAATTCGAGTACCTCCATTTCTCGATCTGATAGCTTCTTGTGTGACTCGCCTTCGAGCGCCATATTACCAATCATGAGTTCCGAAATCTCGCTATTGAAGTATTTCTTGCCCAGGGCAACAGCCTCAATAGCTGCTATGAGTTCGTTCTCATCAGCGTTTTTGATCAAATAGCCAAAAGCGCCGTTTCGAACGGCTTTTACCACATATTGCCCCTCGGCATGCATGGTGAGTACAATAAATCTAGATTCCGGATATTTGTCCCTCGCGGTTTTTATAGCATCCAAACCATTGGTCTCTGGCATAGAAATGTCCATAAGTACGACATGGGGTGCGGATTTATCCATCAACTCAAACAGTTCACTGGCAGAAGCAGCTTCTCCAATAATATCTAGTGAAGCATTTTTTGAAAGTAAGGCTATGATGCCTTCCCGAAACAATTGATGGTCGTCGGCTACAATGATTTTGATCTTACTCATTCGATTGGTATTTCAATTTCTAAAGTGGTTCCGGTAGGTTGGCTGTCAATATCTAAGGTTCCGTTGGCTAACTTAACTCTTTCTTTCATATTTCTGAGTCCGTTGCCGTTGGTGCTTTTTTTAGGGTCAAACCCAATGCCATTGTCGGAGACAAAGAAACTCACTCTATTGTCAAAAGCCGTGATAGATAGTTTGATTTCTTTGGCCTTGGAGTGTTTGATGGCATTGTTGATGGATTCTTGGGCTACACGATATAAAGTGATCTGGATCGAATCGTCTATTTTGGCCCCACTGGGCATATCGTTTTTGTATCGAATTTTGATGTCCGAGCTTTTGTTGATCTGATCCACCAGATTTCCAATCGCTTCTCCTGCACCAAAATCAGCCAGTACACTAGGCATCAGGTTGTTGGACATCCGACGTACCTCTTTGATGGTTTCATCGATATGATTGAGAATGCTCTTTTTGGTAGGCGCAGAGAGTTCCGCCGATTGGATACTCATTTTCATAGTAGTGAGCATAGGACCCAAACCATCATGCATTTCTTTCGAAAGTCTGGAGCGTTCGCCTTCTTCTCCGTTTAGTATAGATCGCTGATTTTCCAGCAACAAGCGCTGTTCGTTTTTCTGGTATTCCTGGAGCTTTTCTTTCATTTGCATCAGTGCCTGTCCCAGCTTGTCATCTTCGCTGAGCAATTGGTAGGAAGCATCAAAATTTCCTGCCCCAATCTTACCGGCAAATACTATAGTTTCATTCAGGGCATTGATCAGTTTGTTTAGGGCGTCGAACATGTGCCCGATTTCATCATCGCGGCTCTGAGGCGATTTGATAGGGTCAAGGATACCCTTGGACATGTCCGTCAGTTTTTGCTCCATTTCTACGATAGGACTTACCATTTTCTTTGACAAATAGTAAGAACCAATCAGAACCGCAAAGATGATCACCAGGATCATAATCATCAGATTGTTTTTCAATTCCTCTAGCGGAAACAGCGCCTCCTGATGATTGATTTCAGTGAGAATGACCCATTTCAACCCACTGAGTTCGATCTTTTCATAACTACTAAATACCTGCGTACCTCGATAGTCGTAGATCAAATCTTCACCGGGTTCATTGTTAAGTGCTCGCAGCACACCGTCAGATTTTACGGTTACGTTTTTAGGGCTGTCTCTTAAAAAACGGGATTTAGTCCTAAGCTTATAGTCACTTCCCACAATATACGATTCACCAGTCTGACCCAGACCTGTACGTTCGAGTAGAATGCCTTGAATCTCCTGTTCTTCAGCCAAAGCAATCAAAAAACCGCTTTCAATTTGTGTGATAAACCCAATGGTGATTTCATGAGACGGATTGTGTTGTGTAAGGTCGAACAAAGTAATCCTATCATTAACCTCACCTAGCATAGTTTTGATAGGGTAACCCAATAGTGAGTCCGGCACGTTGGCATAAATGCCTTCATGGAAAAAAAGAGGTGAAGGTTCGGTACTATCGGGATTTTTGGAGCGGAGACGGAAGGATTCGTATCGCTCGTTGAGCTCTTTTCTGATTTTTACAATTTTCAATTGCTTGACAGACGAGAGTTGTAAGAGAACCCTTTCTTTTAGTGCAGAATCGAACTGCACATAAAACAAATAGGAGATAAATGCTGATACCACCAGCAGCAACCCGATCATAGTAAGGGCGAGCTTATTACCAATATTGAGTCGATGAAACAGCATAGTACAATGATAGGGGTTCTTTTGGATCAAAGAAAAGGAGGCTTTCAGTAATATCCAATACGTATTTACTGCAACGAGCCGTCGAATATTTTATATCTTTCCTAAAACTCATTACCAAATCCAACATGGCAAAACCCACAGAAGCTATACTCACCGCAGCCTTCAGTCCGAAAATTAAATTGTACACGCTGCTTACTGGGTCCTTCTTTATCACCCTGTCGGTCATTGGAATTGTCTTGCTTCCCATTTGGTTTTTGGGCCTGGGCCAATACATCAGCAGGCGATATTATGAAAGCCTGAGCTGTTCACTTACCGCCCATCATCTGCAATTCAAAAAAGGCGTTATGTTCAAAGTGGAGAAAACCATCCCGCTGGAGAACATTCAGGATTTGACTTTTATAGAAAATCCAATCCTCAAGATGCTGCAACTCAAAATTCTGAAGATCGAAACCGCCAGCCAGGGCCACCCCATGAAAAGCGACATGCAGTTGGTAGGCATCATCGACGCCAGCGACTTCAAAGACGCTGTACTCGTACAGCGGGAAAAATTATCTAGCAAAGCCTTAAGTGATAGTACTAATATCCACGGCTCAGATGAGGTGGTGGCTTTGCTTAGGGATATTAGGGAGATCCTTATGGATATTAGAAACAAGTAATGCGTGCTTTGAGATTGGTTATTCCTATTTTTGAGAAATTACATACATAATGTGTGTTATACACTTGCCACTATGAACTTTCTGAAAGGATTAATAATATTTACTTTTCTTCAGCTACTTACTCAAACATCAGCGTACTCTCAACATACAAAAGATAGCATTGACTTGGATTTCAAAATCAGGTATCTAATAGGTGTTTATAATAGTGAACATTATAACGATTTCCGAAAAGAACTGATGACAATCACAAGTATACTTGCGAGTCTTGAAAAAATTTTAATTCATAATGTGGAGGATAGTACTAACTCATCGCTACAAAGTTTATCTAATTATGGAGATTACAGATTGAACCTAAATAACAGCAAACAATGGTCTTTGTCTGATGGGATTCCTAGATACCCAGAATACCTTAAGAAAAAGGCAACTAAAAAAGATTATGTTATAACTGAAGATGAAGCTGCAATGGACTGGATCTATCTAATGAACATTGTAGATTGCTGGAAAAAGAAAAAAACTCTATCGAACACACTGATCAATAGTATTTCAATTCGTGACACATTGTCCTTTTCTGATTCTAGTAAGTACCATCTGTATATATCTTACCAACTTCTTGATAGTGGTGAGCATATAACTAAAAAAGAACTAGTCAAAATAGATCGCTAACATTATCTATCTCTCCATGAAATTTACGGCTAGTGTCGAGAGTGCGATTCAACCCTTGTTCGTGTTGTCCCAAAGGGATGCCTATGGCATCACCAACAAATTTGAGAAACTCACTTTTTCTTTTTCTTAAAAATATCCCAGAAGCGCTTTTTCTTCTTTTGTGGTTGTTCTTCTTCGGCTTCTTCTGAGCCTTCATCCTCCAAACCAGAATCTCGGTTTTTCTTGAGCTTCTTTCTGAAAGTCTTTTGTAGGAAGTTGTCTTCCTGATACAGTTCACAGCTTACGTCATTGGGAAAAGGGAAGGAGCTGTGCATCTTCTGTTTTAGCTCAGGATCTGCCTGTACTTTCTGATAAAACTTCGACCAGATGGGTAAAGCCATGTTAGCCCCCTGACCGTCTTTGATGCTGGAGAAATGTAATCCCGGATTATCGGCTCCTACCCATACCACGCCCAGCCAATCAGGGGTATAGCCTACAAACCAGCCATCAGCATGGTTTTGTGTGGTGCCTGTTTTGCCAGCAATTGGGCCTTGCAAACCGTACCAGCTACGCAGTCTTCGTGCCGTCCCTTGGTTGGCTACGGATTGCATCATGTTAGTGATCTGACCAGCTACTTTTTCAGAAACCACCTGCTCAGAGGGTTTCAGCTCATGGGTGAAGAGTACTTCGCCTTCAGCATCTTCAATTCGAGTAATGATGACTTGCTCATGCTGCCAGCCTGCATTAGCAAAGGGCGTATAAAGCCTGCTGATCTCTTGTACGGACATATTGGCTACACCCAGAGCGATGGAAGGCACTTCAGGTAAATCGCTCGAGGTGCCCAGTTTTTCAGCAAACGCAATCACATCTTCAATGCCAGATTCCATCAGAAGTTGCACGCTGATGGTGTTGATAGAATGCGTCAATCCACCGAGTAGTGAGTAACTCCCTGTGTAGTCCCCATCAGAGTTTTGAGGTGTCCAGCCATCATATTGTGTGTACTCAATCTGTCGATTTGGGATAAAATCGCAGGGCGTATAACCATCTTCCAAAGCTTTGGCATAGACTACTGGTTTGAAGACAGAACCTACTTGTCTCTCAGAGAGAATGTGGTCGTACTGAGAAGTTTTAAAATCTCTTCCACCTACCCAGGCTCGCACATGACCGGTATGTGGGTCAGTCACTAGAAAACCAGCTTGAAGCGTGGCGTCTATTTCTTTAGACCATTTGTCTTGCTGTTTTAGGTCCGTATCGAATGCTTTTTGCAATCGATCCAAATGGGCTACCACGGCTTCCTGTGCATATTGCTGCATACGGGAGTCAATGGTGGTATACACTTTCAGTCCGTGTGTTTCAAGTTGGTAGGTTTCACCGGCTTCGTTTGGATTGTCTTCCAGCCATTTTTGAATGCGCTGTTTGAGGTGTTGAGTTAGATGCTGGGCCGAATGGGCTTCGCTTATATTACGATTGTAATCAATCTCGAGTGGTAGTTCTTTGAGCTCACTGGCCTGATCAGCGGTCAGGTAGCCAGCTTTTTCCATTTGTCCTAGCACTACATTTCTGCGTGTCTTTGAACGTTCAGGGTTGAGCCTGGGGTTGTAGGAGTGAGGTGCCTTCAACATACCAATGAGCACAGCGGCTTGTTCGGTTTTAATCTCGGCAGGAGAGGTAGAGAAAAAGCGTTCACAGGCGGTTTTGATTCCATAAGTATCCTCTCCAAACGAAACCGTATTAAGATACAATTCTAGAATCTCGTCTTTGGTATAAATTTCATTGAGTTTGTTGGCAATGGCCGCTTCGCGTGCTTTCACTGCCGGCATAGTCAGCCAGCCATGGTTCTTCCGACCAAATACATTCTTCACCAATTGCTGACTGATCGTACTGCCACCACCGGCATTCTGTCCAAGGATAATCGACTTCACCAATACACGAAGCATCCCCTGATGATCGACGCCTCGATGTTCATAAAACCGGGAATCTTCGGTAGCTACAAGTGCGTGTACTAGATCTGGGGAAATATCTGCCAGCTTAACCTCTGATCGATTTTCTAGAAAATATCGACCAATAAGTTGGCCGTCCTGACTGTAGATTTCAGAGGCCTGAGAATTGATCAGGTTTTTCAGATCCTCATCGCTGGGCATTGGCCCAAATGCCCCCATGTGAACTGCACTAAAGAAGAGTAGAAAAACGACCAGTCCAAGGACAATCAGCCGTAGCGACCAGTTGATCAACAGGCTGAATGCGCTAGCTTTTTCCTGATTTTTCTTGGAAGATTTCTTTCTTTTTTTAGTAGACATACGCTGGTAAATGGAACGCAATATTCTTCAAATATTTGATCAAATCGTAGCTTATCTAAAAGATCTTGAATAACTAATGAAGAGGCAATAGTAAAGGTACATTATAAAATTGTCAGGCTGAGGCTCTCTAAGCCCTACTACGTGATTTGAGTAGTTTAATTCAATAAAGAACTGGCGCACTTTTCTAAAAGTGTGCCGATTTTCTTGAGGATTTGTAATCCGATTATTTTGGTACAAATGTGTTTGCATTGGAAATGCTCATCTCATTCCTAGACTTGAACGCATGGCAAAATACACTCGAATTAAGCTGATCCTTATCACCTTATACCATTTTTCAAGTAGGTTTATAACCCCATTACTTTATTTATCGTATTTTTACAATAAATATAAATGACATGAGCACATCTGAAGAATTAAAACAAATCGTAAAGGACAAATACGCTAAAATAGCTACCCAAGAAACGGCTATCAATGCTTCGTCCTGCTGTGGCGCAACTCCATCCTCTGGAGAGGTTTACAATATCATGACTGACGACTATAGTGAGGTAGATGGATATGAGGCCGATGCGGATTTGGCTTTGGGCTGCGGATTGCCTACTGCATTCGCGAATATACAAAAAGGAGATACCGTGATTGATCTTGGTTCTGGCGCTGGCAATGATTGCTTTGTTGCCAGGCATGAAACTGGAGAGACCGGAAAGGTTATCGGTATTGATTTCACGGAACCCATGATCGAAAAGGCCAGAATGAATGCCGATAAGCTAGGTTACAACAACGTGGAATTTCGTTACGGCGACATCGAACAGATGCCAGTAGCAGAAAACACAGCCGATGTAATTGTAAGCAACTGTGTCTTGAATCTGGTACCTAACAAAAAGAAGGTGATTGCTGAGATTTTCCGCGTGCTCAAGCCAGGAGGCCATTTCAGTATATCTGATATTGTGTTGGTAGGTGAGTTGCCAGAGGCTCTTCAGCACGATGCTGAAATGTATGCCGGTTGTGTGTCGGGTGCCATTCAGAAAGACCAGTACCTGGGCTATATTCAAGACCAAGGCTTTTCTAATATGACCATCCAAAAGGAGAAAGCAATTGATATTCCTAACGACATCCTGTCTAAATATTTGAATGAAGAAGAGTTAACTCAATTCAGATCGGGTAATACAGGAATCTTTAGTGTAACAGTTTACGCGGAGAAACCAGGCGCAAAGTCAGACAAACCAAAAGTAAAACTTTCAGAGTTGCAGAATAGCTGTGCACCTGGAAGTGGCTGTTGCTAGTGACTTCAATATTTCCTCCTATAATAATTATAGGAGGAAATAAATAATGACTTATGCCTCGGCAAGTTGCTTATGCTTGCCCTTACTTTTTCTAATTCTGACGGCTACTACTTTGTACTCGGGGCACATCGCTTCAGTACAGTGTTCGTCAGAAGTAATTATATTCAGCATGATTTCTGGAAAATGAAAAGTTGAACTTAAAATGCCCGGTTTCATTTCATTGGTTACAGCTGCTTTGATGTCTACTTTACCCCGAGCACTCTCTACGCAAACAAAGTCTCCATTAGATATTCCTTCTTTATTGGCGTCGTCGGGATGAATCATTAGCACATCTTCAGTAAGGATATCCACATTTCCAGTCCTACGAGTCATAGCCCCGCAGTTGTAGTGTTCCAGTTCTCTATTGGTAGTAATGATATAGGGGAAGTCTTTTTCGTTTCGTTCCACTTCTCTAGACTTTTTGTAATCGAAGAATTGAAAACTACCCTTGCCTTTTTTGAATTGTTCAATGTGTAACATTTGAGTGTCAGATCCATCTTCAAGCACTGGCCATTGCTTGCCATTATCTCCAAGTTCTTCCCATTTCACTCCTTTAAAGAAAGGAACGATTTGGGAGATTTCTTCCAACATGCCTTTAGCAGTATAGTCTGGTTGATTGTAGCCCATTCGGTTCATCACGTCCACAATAATTTGGCCATCTGATTTACAACCTTCGAGTGGCTCCACTACTTTGTTCACACGCTGTATTCTTCGTTCCCCATTGGTGAAGGTTCCTTCTTTTTCGAGAAAGGAGGCTCCCGGTAGAATCACAGTTGCACGGCGTGCAGTTTCTGTCATAAACAGCTCCTGCACTACCAGCAAATCCAAGTTATCTAGGGCTTTGATTACCTTGTTAGTATTAGGATCGGTTTGAACTACATCTTCACCAATGATCCAAAGCGCTTTCAAATCACCTGTAATGGCTGCATCAAACATTTCTGGTATTTTGAACCCAATATGACTCGGTACATCGACTCCATAAAATGTATTGTATTGACTGTTAACCGTAGGATCAGTAACATCCAGATAACCGGCTCCTTGGTGAGGTTGGGCGCCCATGTCAGCTGCTCCTTGTACGTTGTTTTGTCCTCTTAAAGGATTTACTCCTGCACCTTTTTTTCCAATATTTCCAGTGATCATGGCCAAATCAGCAATCAGCTGTACCGTGAAAGTTCCCTGTAGGTGCTCAGTTACACCTAATCCGTGAAATTCCATGGCTGCTTTAGCATTGGCATAGGCTAAAGCAGCTTCTTTTACCAGATTCTTATCTACACCGGTAACTTCGGCCATGTCATCCATATCCAATTTTAGGATTTCGGCTTTCATTTCATCATAGCCCTCAGTACGGTTGTCAATAAAGCTTTTATCCTCCACACCTTCTGAAATAATGTAATACAACATCATATTAAGAAGCGCGACATTGGTTCCAGGTTTTAACTGGAGATGATAGGTTGCAAATTTGGCCAGCTCAATTTTTCTTGGATCGATCACAATACTAGGCACGCCCTTCATCATCCTTTGTTTGATCTTGGCACCTGTTACTGGGTGGGCGTCTGTTGGGTTAGCCCCAATGACCAAAATAAACTCAGCATGATCTAAATCTTCGATTGAGTTTGTTGCTGCTCCCGTACCAAATGCTCTCTGCATACCCAGCGCCGTAGGAGAGTGACACACCCTGGCACAGCAGTCAATGTTGTTAGTGCCAACCACAGCTCTAATGAATTTTTGCATCAAGTAGTTTTCCTCGTTCGGAGTACGAGCCGATGATATACCAGCAATCGCGTCTGGGCCTTCAGTCGATTTTATTCTGTCGAATTCGCTTACAATAAAATCATAGGCTTCATCCCAGCTGACTTTTTCGAATTCACCATTCTTTTTGATCATTGGACTGGTGAGCCTCTCCGGGTGATTATAGAACTTAAAAGCGTAACGACCTTTTAGGCAGGTATGTCCTCCATTGGCTGCTGCATCGTAGGGCGCTTGGATGCTCAATATTTCTCCATTTGAAGTGGAAACCTCCAGATTACAACCTACGCCACAGTAGGTACAGATAGTTCTGGTTTTTTCAGTCGCTTTAATTGACTTAGATTGAAAAACGTCAGATATGGCTGAAGTTGGACAGGCCTGTGAACAAGCACCACAGCTCACACAGTCAGAATCCATAAAGGACTCATCGTGTCCCTTTACAATCTTCGAATCAAAACCTCTTCCAGCCATGCTCAACACCATTTGACCTTGCACTTCATCGCATGCACGTACACATCGATAGCAATTGATACATTTGGATAAATCCGATGTCAAGTAGGGGTGGCTGAGATCTTTTTGGCGATCTAAGTGATTTTCTCCTTCGGGATATCGCACCTCTCTGATACCCACTTGGGCAGCTACAGTTTGTAGTTCACAGTTTCCATTTACCTCACAGGTAAGACAATCCAGAGGATGGTCTGTCAGTACCAATTCCAATATGTTTTTTCTCAGGCTTTTAATTTCCTGAGTATCAGGATAGATGTATTGCCCTTCCATGACAGGCGTATGGCAGGAAGCCATGGTTTTTGTAGCACCATCTTGTTCTACGGCAACAGCTACACTACAAACCCTGCAGGAACCGAAAGGATCGAGATTTGGCGCATCGCATAGGGTAGGAACAGCGTCTTCACCTTTATATCTTTTTAAAAAGGAAAGCATGGTTTCTCCCTCTTTAATTTCAAATTTTTGGTTGTTAATGTATGCGTATTTCATATCCATTCAATATTAGTTGAAGTACTGCTTCAATTCATCCTCAAAATATTCCAAGGCATTTCTCACAGGCAAAGGAATACCACCTCCATGCGCACATAAAGAACCTTGCTCTAGTGTATTTAACAAATCATCGAACAAGGCTTGGTCAATTTTGTAATCTGATGAAAGTGCTTTGGTAGCTAGTTCTTGTCCTCGTTTTGTTCCCAGTCGACAAGGGAAGCACTTTCCACAACTTTCGTAAGAAGCAAAATCAAATAAATGCTCAATAAACTTCATAATAGGGAAGTCTTCAGGAACACAAACGACGGATGCATGTCCCAGTAGAAATCCATTGGATCCAAAGGATTCAAAATCAATAGTGAGGTCATCGATTCTGGAAACCGGAACCAAACCGCCAAGAGGTCCTCCAATTTGCATGGCCTTCACTGGCCTTTTGAACCCTCCTCCAAGCTCATTGACCACGACAGAAAGGGGAGTACCCATTTCTACTTCATACAACCCAGGGTTGCAGAAAAAGCTATCTAAACAGATCAGTTTTGTGCCTGAAGATTTTTCTGTACCAATGTCTTTCCAGACTTTACCACCATTTTTAATAATAAAATGCAAAGCGGCCAGTGTCTCCACATTGTTGACTACAGTTGGTTTGTTGAATAGACCTCTTTGAGCAGGATATGGAGGTCGAACTCTGACTTCCGGGCGTTGTCCTTCGATTGAATTAATTAAGGCTGTTTCCTCTCCACAGATATAAGAGCCCTGAGCCCTGATGACCTTAAAGTCAAAATCAAAACTACTATTGTCAATATTTTCGCCAATAAGGCCATTGGATCTGAGATCATCAATGGCTTGCTGTACAATTTCAGCAGACTTCGGGTATTCGGCCCGAATGTAAACCACCCCATGATGAGCACCGGTAACATATCCTGAGACAAGCATACCGAAAAGAACCGCGTGTGGCTGATGTTCCAGTAGATAACGGTCTGAGTACGCGCCCGGATCACCCTCATCGGCATTGCAAATGATGAACTTGACATCACCCGGCGCTTTTTTACAAAATTCAAGTTTTGATCCCATGGGAAATCCGGCACCACCACGTCCTCTGATGTTGGATATCTTAATTTGTTCTAACACAGCGTCCTTTTTTCGATGAAGTGCTGCCTTAAACGGCGCATAGTATTCCTCTATTGAAGTGAAAGGTGCCGTCAATATCTGTTGCGTCAACGCCTTGACGGTATATAGGTCTTCGGTAGTATTGGACTGGTTGATAATTTCCGCAATTGTATGTTGTCCACCAGAGTAGTTTTTTCCATCATAATGAAAAGCGTGGTTCTCATGACACCTCCCCAAACAAGTCATATGTCCAATTTCTTCCTCTTGGAAATGACCTTTTAGATCGCTTATTACCTGCTCTTGAGTTCCCGCACAAAGGCAGGCAGTTCCATTGCAGACATAAACTTTTTTACCCTTGTTTTCTGGTTTGAGAAAATCATAAAATGTAGCAGTCCCATAGGTGTTTGCAGTCCCTATGAGAAATTCATTGGCCAATTTCTCGAGGTCTTCGTTGCTGGGGGTACCTGATGGTTGGGCCAACTGCCCCAGTTTATCAAATAGGTTGTCTTTCAGTCCTTTTCTGCCGGATAGCTCACTTAAATTTTCTGACATGTCAGTTATCATTCTCCTGATACGCAGTGCATCACGAGATATTTGGGTTACAATTAATTTACTGCGTGATTAAAGTTAAGGAATAAATCTCAATGAATAATTGACATTAGTACGAAGTATCAGACCATACATTTTGATACATGGTGTCGTTTAGTTTTGATGATTGAACATTATATAACGGTTCCCGTAGGGGTATTAGGAATATAAAAACTACTCACATGATATTGCCCAACCCAGAAAATATTCTTCTTTTCATCACTGCAGCCACTATCCTGATTGTCGTCCCCGGACCTGCATTGCTTTACATTATGACGAAAAGTATAGAGCAAGGGTACAAAGCTGGTTTGGCTTCTGTGCTTGGGGTTGGTGTCGGGGCGATGGTTCATGTAATTGCCGCATCCGTTGGGATTTCTGCGTTATTGGTTGCTTCAGCTACTGCATTTTCTATATTGAAATATGGAGGAGCGGCGTATCTCATCTATTTGGGCATCAAGAAGCTTACTGATAAAACAACACCTATTGAGTCAGTCAAGAAAGAGAGAAAATCGTTTAGTAGCATATTTTATGAAGGAATTGTTGTGAATACTTTAAGTCCGAAATCTGCCATTTTCTTCTTTGCCTTTTTACCTCAGTTTATTAGTACAGACAAGGGAGGAACTACTTCTCAAATTCTGTTTTTAGGCCTGATATTTTTGATTATCGCCTTTGTGAGTGACATGTGTTATGTCTTGGTGTCGGGCAAACTGGTGAAGTATTTTAGAACGAGTACCAAGTTTACCACCATCCAGAAATACTTGAGTGGATCAATTTATATTTTATTAGGGCTATTGACATTCATGGTGAATAAGCCGACCAGCTTTGGAGGGTCCAAGTAAAAACAGTTTATCCCAATTATCACTGGTGGTCACTTTACGATAAACATTATCCAATAAAGAAAGTAAACTAGTGGTATGAAAACAATAATACATACGTTGATGGTGCTTCTGATAGGAGGTAATGTCTTGGCACAACCTGAACTGATTACCACTAGCACAGAATCAGGAAAAGAAGTCCAATTTATTCTGCACCTGCCTAAATCATACGATGCTACTAGAGCATATCCTGTGGCCATCGGTCCGTCTGAATTAGAAAGTCTAGAAGGGTCTTATTATTGGAAGAAATTTAAATCTAACGACTCCTGGATATTGATTGATGCACCTATTTACCTGGGGACAGGGGAGAAGCAGGCTGTAAAGACAATTAGGGATTATCTACAAAAAAACTACAGCATAGAGGGAGATAGGTTCCATGCCGTATGCTTCAGTGCCAATAGTTCGCCCGTTTTTAAGCTGGTCATGGCTGCGCCCGAATTATTTCATAGCGTTACAGGAATGCCTGCCAGCGTATCTGCTGCTGAGGAGAATTTCAAAAAACTAAAGGACGTGAAAGTGCAACTGCTGGTAGGAGCAGACGACGGTTATTGGGTGCGAAGTAGTCAATCACTACAATCCAAGTTTGAAAAGCTAGGTATTAAATCCAATCTGGAAATTTTCCCCGGAGTCGGACATTTTTTGTTGAATGTGAGAGGCCAGCCACTCATGGATAGGTTAGATCTTTTGAGACCATGAAAAAAATATTTGTTCTTTTATTAGTTACCACCCAGTTCGTATGTGCTCAGGAATATGAAATCCTATTTACTAAGCAAGTAAACAACAACGACAATATCTATTCGATCAATCAGGATGGACGTATAAAGCAAGTTACTAATCATCCGAGGAAGGATAGTAGCCCGATGATGTCTCCAGACGGAGGGCTCATGGTTTTTACTTCTGAACGAAAAGGGTGGTGGAAGATTTGGTTGATGGATTTGGAATCAGAAGAATTCAAACAACTTACGGATGCAAGTAGTGCGGAGTATAGCCCTTCCTGGTCTCCCGATGGTAATCAAATCGTATTTGTGTCTAGCAGAAATGGCGGATCAGAAATTTTTACGATGACCAAAGTTGGTAAGGCAATCAAACAAATATCCTCAGGGCGGAACAACACGATGCCATCCTGGGCATCAAATGGTCGGATATATTACTCTAGCCAGATAAACGGGATTTATCAAATCATGAGTATGAAGCCTGATGGGTCTGATCAACAGCAGTTGTCTAGCGGAAAAGGAGACAAACTCATGCCGCAGTTATCACCAGATCAGGGCACGATGCTTTACTATGGAAATTTTCATGGCAACATGGAGATATATAAAATGGATATGTCGTCTGGTCAAGTCACTAGACTGACCAAAAACCCTCTCATGGATATTAGAGCCAGATGGTCTCCGGATGGTGGGCTCATCGTTTTCGAACGAGGCAATAAACGCAATGATCAGCAAATCTACCTGATGAATGCAGATGGTTCAAACCTAAGAGCGCTTACCAGATCAGGTTATAATTATACCCCATCCTTTGCTGTAAAGGCAGATTAATTGAATTTTCTGAAATATTTTCATGTTGCAAGCTTTAAAGTAAGGAATCCTTACTATAATTGTATTGACAATATTGTCAAACACAAAACATGAATAATTATGAACAAGTCAATTTTTTATCACGCAGGTTGTCCAGTATGTGTAAGTGCTGAGCAAGAGGTGTTAGGTTTAATCGATGCTAATACAGTAGAAGTTGTACATCTCGGTGAAGACAAGGGAAAAGTGAGTATTGCAGAAGAAGCAGGTGTAAAGTCTGTACCAGCCTTGGTTACGCCATCTGGTAATGTATTGCACATCAATTTTGGTGCTTCACTCGCAGATTTGAATTCTTAATATTTTTTTAACTTATTAAGTTAGGAATCCTTATTATAAAATAATGAAATACGTAATGATGTTCACCTTTATGATTCTATCTATCACGATAGGGGCATTTAACCGAGTTATCGTTTCGATGTATCGAATGAATAACCAAACATCCTTTAGTTACGACGGTGTCACGGCTTATATGCAAGTGAATACTTCTTTGAGTGACAAACCGATGCTCGGTGTATATGAGGTATGCAGTGTAGCTAGTGGGGATTTATCTCTTCCGTATCAGGGTAAACAAAGAGTAATGGATATAGCTGTTTGGGATGCCTATGTAAACCGTACAGATGGTCTGTTGATGCACTTTGACATTTTGGTTTCCACGGAAGTGCAGGAGAGAGATCAAATCCTTGCATACGCCAATCAATTTTTGGCAAGCAAGGAGTTGGATGTAGAAAATGTGGAGATCAGGAAGTGTGAGTTCTGTCACATTGAAAGAGCGACTGACGAGACCGTTCGAGCTATTGAAGTTAAAGGCTTTGACATCATAGAGTTCGAAAATTGTGTCTAAACCTTGGCCTACTAATTAGGAATACTAACTTTGTCTGGCGGGCTTCATGCCCGCTAGACAATTTTATGAAAAAGAGTGCATTTGATACCGAGTCGCAGCAGGAGAACCTCACTAGTAAAGTGGTGGTGGGACTGGAGCGTATTTCAGAAGTGTTCAAAACGCTTTTATGGGATCAATCAAAAGCCACTGGGTTAAGCCCAATTCAAATTCAGATCATCGTATTTGTTGCTTATCACAAACCAGAGCTTTGTAAGGTGAGCTATCTGGCGCAGGAGTTTAATGTGACTAAGCCTACCGTAAGTGATGCGGTTAGAGTCTTGTTGCTCAAAGGGTTTATTGAAAAGAAAGATGCGGGTGGTGACAGTAGAAGTTATATTATTGGATTGACTACTAGTGGGAAACAGATACTAACAGGAATCGAGCAGTTTGCTGCCCCCGTGGGATCTGAACTGAATAAATTGGAAAATACACAATTAGCAGACATCTATCAATCGCTATTGAACTTGATTTTTCAACTCAATCAGTCGGGGATTCTTAGTGTACAACGCACGTGTTTTTCATGTCAATTTTATGAAAAAAAGGGCAATCAGGACTACTGTCATTTCCTCAATCAGTCGCTTGGTGCAGGGGACATCCGAATAGATTGCCCCGAATATGAATCAAAACATTCCTAAAAAATATGGAATCATTTTACGACCAAACCTTTGAAAGTTTAGACTTTTCTGAAAGTGGATTTGAAAATGGAGAATACGAAAGCTGCGTTTTCAAAAATTGTCTTTTTTCTGAAGTCAACTTATCTCATCGCGTATTTATGGATTGCGACTTTGAAGATTGCGATTTCTCTGGAGTAAAGTTGGGTGACACGGCATTCAAAGATGTACGATTTAAGGGATGTAAACTGCAAGGTGTGGATTTCTCCTCCTGCAACCACTTTTTGTTAGAAATGAGTTTTGAGAAGTGCTTGATGAATCTGGCGTCTTTTTATCAGATCAAATTGAAAGGGACATCTTTTAACGATTGTAGCTTGGAAGAAGCGGATTTTGTAGAAGCAGATCTGAGCGAATCAAAGTTTGCGGTATGCAACTTAACCAAAGCCCAATTTGAGCATACCAATCTTGAAAAGGCTGACTTTCGAACAGCGCTTCATTTCTCTATTAACCCGCACAACAATAAAGTCACGAAAGCCTGGTTCTCAAGAGAAGGCTTGATTGGTTTGCTGGATCAGTTTGATATTAGAGTGGATTAAATTAATATCTTTTCAAGATACCATTCATATTTGTTAATATGATTGAAAGTTTCGGCTCTAAGCATACTGAAAAGGTTTGGAGAGGAGTAAGGACGAACAAATGGAGTGATGAAATTGCCAATAGAGCGCTTAGAAAACTGATCATGATAAGTGCAGCAGGTGATATTCAGGATATGAAAGTTCCACCATCTAATCGCTTGCATAAGTTAAAAGGAAACTTCAATGATTATTGGTCAGTTAGTATTAATGATCAATGGAGAGTTATTTTTAGATGGGTTAATTCGAATGCCCAAGATGTTCAAATAATTGATTATCACTTATGTTGAAAACAAACATACACCCGGGGGAAATATTAGAAGAGGAGTTTTTGAAGCCAATGAATATCTCAGCTTATAAGTTAGCTAAGGAAATTGGAGTTCAGCAAACCAGAATTAGTCAGATTGTAAAAGGTAAGCGATCAATTTCAGCTGATACAGCTATTCGTTTGTCTAAATTTTTCGGCACCACAGAAGAGTTTTGGATGAATTTGCAGCGAGAGTACGACCTCAGAAATGCTCATGCTGAAAAAGAAAGTGAATTCAGGAAAATTGAGAAATTTGAATTCGTCTGAATTAAATATTTATAGATTCTAAAAATTCATAAAAGCATAAGACAAAATATTGGCGCCCATTTTAAGTGCCTCTTGTCTTTTGCTTTCTAGGTCGTTGTAGATCGACTGGTCTTCCCATCCATTGCCAAGATCTGATTCATAAGAATAAAAGCACACCAATCGGCCCTCATAGATTAAGCCTAAACCTTGTGGAGGTTTGCCATCGTGTTCGTGAATTTTAGGAAGTCCATTTTTGAACTTGAATTTTTGATCATAGATAGGGTGATTGAAGGGTAGTTCTACAAATTCCAATTCCGGAAAGACCTTCTTCATTTCCAGACGAATGAATTGATCCATGCCATAGTTGTCGTCTATGTGAAGAAATCCACCAGCAATCATGTAATTGCGCAGATTCTCTGCTTGTCTGGAATTGAAAACCACGTTGCCATGACCAGTTAAATAGATATATGGAAATAGAAATATATCAGGACTCCCAACCTCAACTACTTCATCTACTTTGTCTAAGTCCATCCTCAGGTGTCTGTTGCAAAACGACGCAAGGTTTGGGAGTGCTGTTTTGTTGGCGTACCAATCTCCACCTCCATCATACTTTAGTTTGGCTAGTTTGATTTTATCTTGCCCGTGGCCGTCTACTACCACCAAAAACAAACTGCAAAGAAGGAAAATGTATTTTATCATAATTCACTTTAAACGTAGCACAATTGTTTGAGATTTTAGTCTAAAGCTCTGGAAATCTATGATCCCAGATGAAGTCTGTAGTTTCGATTAGATGGACATTTTTTGAAAAGCTCTCATGCCGAGTGTTGATGATGTAATTAGATTCTTGAGGGATGATAGCAGATGGAACGCTGAGTACAAGGGAATTCATGTTTTCGTACCATTTGCTTCCTAGGCGCTGAGTAGTGCTGTAGGCTTTCAAGCTTGACCAGTCTGACGGTAGTTGATCTTGGTGGATAGTTTGTACTTCCGTGGTGTCGGCTATTTTTATGTGTAATACCTTAAAGATTCCGCTAGGTCGAATGCCGCTGGTATGTGCAAGTAGCTCTAAGGCGCATAGAGATATAGTACTAGAGGTATAAATCACTTCTTGTGATCGCTGATTCCACCGATTGGCTCTTCCAGAGCTTGCTAGTTGATCGGAAAATTTAGCATGGCAAACCCGGTATACTATCATACGTTGTCGCCGTATTCGATGGCGGATAAGCGCTGGTCGATGTGTATGATGCCACTGATAGTGTTGATGAAATTGATTGGCGAATCATTGTCAAAATAAAAATTGATCTTACTCAGCCATTGGTTGAATTTTTGGCTAGAGCCAAAAACGGCAATGCCATGATTGTAGAGTGAGAGGAGGGCTAGTACATGCTCTCTTACATGGGGTTTGATAGGAGAGGGTGTTTGCTTATAAGACCTAAAGGTTTTGGTATTCATGTTTAGTGCATCAGAAAGCAAATCGTCTTTAAGACCTGATAAATCTTTGAGCATACTGATGTGACCAGAGTTGATGTCGTGCTTTCTGATGGCATACAAGATTTCTGGCTCAGAAACGGTAGAAGGAAAGTCCTCTTTTGATTTGTATGGTTTTGACTCCGCGCCCATACCCAAAGGTAATGATTAAAGGTAAAAATACCAATTCAAAAAGGAGTTTTTACTTTTTATCGTAAGCGGAAGGTTTACCTAAAATTTTCTCTTTTCTTTGCCTTCCATTTTTACCTCTGAACAGGTCTTGTGGGAGATAAAGCTCAATATTTACGTTGATTAGAAAATAACCATCATTTTTTAGATTCCCACGCTGGGCACCAGGAACCATAGCATCATAGGCTTCTTTGTTTATTTCTGGTACTTCATTTTTTCTATTGCTCAATGAAGCTTCTATAGTGCCATCTTCGAATGGGCCTCCATAGAAGCCATAGACATCATCCAAATGTCCCGAAAATGTAAATCGATAGCCTAAATCAAGCGAAAGATTTAGAAATTCATTGAGTGCTGCTTTTACTCCTAAATTGACAGGTATGATCCAGGCGGACTTTCCGTAGGACTCTGTTTCAGTACCAATTTTTCTTAAATCGTAGGTGGTAGTTACGTCATTAATGTCAGTAAAATCTGCCTTTGGATTAAAATAAGTTTTGCCGAATCCAGCCGCTATGTAGGGTTCGTAGGTCCTTCTCTTGTGGTATTTTCCCCGATACTTTAGGAAATAGTAGACGCCTTCTACTTGCCATTCGTAGTTGGTGGAATGAAAGGAGAGATTTCGTTGTCTGTTATACGAACTGTCAGCAGCATTTTTGTCTGTCCCCTCTAGTTTATATCTGGAAAACTGAATTCTAGCTGCTATCCGAGTTAGCAGTCTTGCTTCAACACCAAAATTCATATGAGACAACCCATCAGAAAGTGGTTTGCCGTTGGTCAGGTCTCCCATATATCCTGTCCATCCTGTACCAGCATAAATCGAGAAGTATCGATCATGCAATTGCCATCCCAAAAAGCTTTGGCTTTGGCTGGTCAGAGTGATCAGACAAAAAGAGGATAGTAGAATAATTTTTTTAATCATATATACCTGTGCAACAAGGTAAATTTAATGTAATCATCGAAAAGATAACGGCCGGATCGAAGCAATATGCTACAATTGTCTGATTTCTATTATTTCTTTTTTAGGACAAGGGTGGTCATGCATCTTTGGTTTTCTACATTCACCGTTTTCACAGGTTCAATTCTAGTGTAATTGTAATCATTGATGAAAGTTGAGATCATACCTTCAGTGATTAAGAATCTTTGACTGCCATCCGGTAGACTATATCTTCCGTCAGAAAGACTTTCATGGCCCTGCAAACCAATATCAGAAGCCATTCGGATAAAAAGGGTTCCATTAGGTTGAAGCACTCTATTTAATTCTCTAATCATTTGCCAAAAATGATTTTCTGATTGAGCAAAATGCAATACAGCTGAACAAATGATATAATCAAACTCATCATCATTGTAAGATAGTTTGGACAATTTTCCAATCTGGAATCGGTCTTTGGTGTAATGAGAATAATTGGATCCAATAATGAATTGTAGCATTCGAATGGCTTCTTCATTTTGGTCCATGCCATATACATCAAACCCGTGATTAAGGAAATAGATGAGATTTCTGCCTTCACCGCATCCAGCATCAAGAATTTTGGATTTTGGATCTACGTTTTCTTTAAGTATTTGGTCTAACAGGTATAAATCTATATTCCCTAAATATTTGTTGAGTTGCTGTGTAGTCATAAAGCAAAATGATCGTTGTGGTAGTATTGGCGAATTTATGATATAAAGTCTAATTTCGATTTTGAGCTTTATGATATCAACAAATATTCCGTAAAGAGTATTTGTATAATCGTGTCAAAGACTCTTTGTATTTTAGCGAACGTATGAAAAAAGGATCTATTTTCTTCATTGTTTTGAGCTGCTTTTTATTGTGTTCTCATTCCATTTTTGCTGAGAAGACGAAGCAGGCGCTTCGTGCTTACGATAAAGGGGACTATGAAAAGGTGGAAGGCATACTCACCAAGTCGATGAAAGAAGATAGCCTCAATCCTGCGACAGAATATGTTTGGGCTTTACTTTACTCAAATGAAAATTATCCTAAATATCATTTAGATACTGCTCATTTATATATCGAATACGCCTGCGAGCATATCAAGCTTCAAAATGAAGACCACCTTGATGAACTTGAAGATGCGGATCTATTTGAATATGATCTCAAAAACAAAAAAATGGCCATTGATAGTATGGCATTTGCTTTGGCCTCAAGCAAAGGAGGGATTGATGCATATGAGCATTTTATAGCGAATTATGAAGGAGCTGCAGATTTTGAACTGGCTTTGGCTAAGCGGAATCAATTAGTATTTACCGAGGTTGAATCCAAAAATACCTGGCAAGCATATGCGGAATTTTTAGAGAAATACCCTAATGCTGCCCAAACAGAAAAAGCACAAATTCAATATGATAAATTAGTGTATGAAGATAAGACGAGTTCAGGCAAAATTGAAGATCTCGAGAAGTTTCTAATTGAAGAACCTAAGACACCCTATCGCCATTCCATAGAGCGCAAAATATTTGAAGACTATGTAGGTGAATTGAATTCCGATAGAATGGTAGATTTTCTTCGGAAATTCCACAATCCGGTTCTTTCCTTAAGAGTGCAGAGCATGCTCTATTATTTAGATAATGTTAATTTCTCTGGTCTGGCTGAAGAGTTTGGGATTAGATCCAATTTTATGGACTCAATTCAACAATTAGAAAAACTCAATAGCCAATCTCTTTTTCTGGATCACCAAAAAGGAAAATTCGGTTTTAGCAAATTGAATGGAGATGACTTTCTAAACAATACCTATTTGAAAGTGGATGACAAATATCGTTGTGGAAATATACTCGATGAATTGTTGTTAGTAGAATCTACAGAGGGTAGACAGTTGTTAAATAGAAATGGAGAAGTAGTATTTGAAGGGTTTGATGGTCGGGTGGAAGATCTTGGCAATGGATTGTTGGCTGTAGAAGAAGGTGGAAGCTTTGGCTTGATTCATAAGTCTGGATTTAGATTGCTAAATGCAGGGTACGAAAATTTGCAGTTATTAGGAAACAGTTTGATAGTTTATGAATTCAATGGAAAAGCAGGTGTAATGTCTGTGACTGGAAAGAAATATATTCAACCAGTATATGATGATATTTTCATCAAAGGTCCTTTTTGGGTCTTCCGACAGAATAATAGTTATGGGGTATCCGATCTTCAAGAAATTAAGAGTATTGATAAGCGTGCTTTCAAATTGCATTTACCATACGAAGAGGTTGAATTGATCAATGAAAAGTACATTATTGGATTTCTTGAGAATAGTGAAGAATTGATAAATGATCGATTGGAAAAAATCACTCCAGAAAACACTAAAAGGATAAATACAAAGCATGAAACATGGGTTATTGAATTGTCAGAGGGTTATATGACTTTTGATCCAGGACAAGGACAACTTTCATCAAATACATATCAAAATGTTCTTCAAAATGATGAGTGGCTGGGGATGACAAAAAATGGCAAGTGGTTTGTCTATAATAAAAACATTTATGATGACCCTATTATTGGGGTAGATTCATTGAAACTGTTGGGAGAGGATATTGCTATTGTATTTAGAGATATGGATGGGATGGCCATATTTCCAAACAAACAAATAGTAGAAATCACTGAAGGTCAATATCTAAAATCTATTGGGCCTAAAATTAAAACGGACACACACTTTTTGGTAGTGAAGGAAGGAAGAGAGAATATATTGTACAAAAATGGTGTAGAGCAATTTCGGATGATTTGTGATGAGTTAGGATATATATCTGATAGCGCATTTTTTGTGAAAAAGAGTGAGAAGTATGGTGCCGTAGGATTAGATGGGCGTTTGATCATGCGCATTCGCTATGATGCCATTAGTGCTGCTGACAATGAAGTGGCTGCAGTATTGTATGATGGGAAATTTGGTGGGTATAATTTTAGAGATAAGGTATTGCTTAGGATGGATTACCAGGAGAAAATCAAACCCTATAATTCTAAATTGTTCGTTGTAAATGATGAAGGATTGTACGGGCTATTAGATAATCAAAACGAACTCATAGTAGAGCCAAGTTTTGAGCAGATAGAGTACTGGTCAGACACCAGTTTTTTAGGGTTGAAGGAGGGAAGTTGGAATATTGTGAATATGTCTAATGGAACTATGAGTTTATCAGATATTAGATACTATGAATATATAAAAGATAAACCCGAAGAGAAGATTCTTCTTATTCGAAAAGAAGAAGGGTATGGAGTATATCATAGTGCAAAAGGATTGATTATACCCACGGCTTTTCACGATGTGATGAACTTAGGAAATACTGATACTCAGCTGTATTTTACCGAAACAGCCGTTTCAGAAGCGGGTTTTTATGTCGTTGTTTATTATGATACCAATGGCAATAAACTTTTCTCGGAAGCCTATAGAGAAGAAACGTATGAACAACTGGTTTGTGAGGATTAGTACTCCTTTTCTACAGCCGTTAGAATTTCACCATACCATTCATTGAAATCAAAATCTCCACGTTTGTAGGTTACGCCTAGCCGAACAATAACTAAATCTTCGGAAGGAATTATCATAACACGTTGACTGTGAAATCCATTCATGCTGTAGGCGTCTAAAGGAATATTAGAAAACCTGCCACCACTATTGATCCAGAAATGACCGCCATAGAGTTGGTCTGATCCTGCTGCTGGCTCTTGAACAAATGAAACCCACTCAGGAGTAAGAATAGATTCTCCTTCCCAGACGCCATTTTGAAGATAGAGTTGTCCTATTTTGGCCCAATCTCGCGCAGTGGCCCAGGCATAAGAAGAACCTACAAAATCTCCTGTGGCATCCGTTTCGATTCTCATGCTGTACATGCCCAATCTACCAAATAGTTGAGTATATGGAAATTGGAGATAATCTTCTCGAGATTTGAAATGTTTTTTCATTTGACTGGAGAGAATATTACTCGTGCCTGAAGAATATATCCATACTGTTTCAGGATCCGATTCGGCAGGAACACTTTGGGCATATTCACCAATGGCATCACTGTTGAATAACATGGTGACTGCATCACTCAAATCGGTGTAGTCTTCTTTCCATTTCAGTCCACTATTCATTTGCAACAGATGCTTCCATGTGATCTTTGACCTACTATCATTTTGCCATTCCGGAATGTTTGTCTTGTCATTGATATCCAAGACATTTCTATCCGAAAGAATGCCATAAAGAGTCGAAGTCAAACTTTTTGTCATCGACCAGCCTAGAAGTGGGGTGTCTTTATTCACTTCTGGGGCATATTGCTCACCTATGAGTTGGCCTTTATGCAAAACCACCACGGCCCGTGTGTTTTTTGGTGAATCAGGATTCTCTTCGATAAAAGCACTGTTGATAGCTTTAGCTAATGCTGGCGAGGTAGGAAGTGATCTATTGTCGAACCAGTGAAGCAGACTGTCATGTTTTTGTTTGAATGGTTCAATATGAGTACGGTAGGCTTCATTTGGTTCGAGTGCTGTCAACAAAGCGCATCCCAAACCTTTTCTGTATACAGCAGTTTTAGGGTAAAGTCCAAATACCGAAGCTGTAACGGATTTTTCCGTTTTATCTATTTTGAAGTTGGCCAATTGAAGCGGACCAAAATTCAATTCTTTAGTACGAATTGTCTCTTCATTCAATTGCCCTATAAAAGTACAAGAACAAGCAATCTTAGCCGTATAACCTGACATGATTACTAATTTCGGGTAGTAGGTGAGTACCCCAGATATTAATCCACAAGACACTATGGCAATGAATACCCACTTGGCTATTTTCATATCATTTTAGTTTTGAAGCTTGTAAGTCCTTTATCATTAACTACTAACTTAGCATGACTAGTTAATATTATAAAGGGCATAGATAAGAATATTTAATCTAAAGATGACTGAGTTTGCTATTGGATAAAAATTATTGGAATACGCAGAAAATATTAAAAAGGAAATGGTTGCTGGAAAAGATTCCGTTTGGTCAAACGACAGATTTTCAACGATTTGTTATTCTTTGCCATCCGCGAACCGGTTCCACCTGGCTACACACCTTATTAAATTCTAATCCTCACATCATTTCCTTTGGAGAAATTCTCAATGAGAGAAAAATTTCAATTGGGCTAGAACATGCTATTTGGAATAGCCATCACTCAGCTATTCAATCGGTGGGATGTAAAATTTTCTATGAACAGTTGTACAAGGACCAATATATTCATGTATTCGAAGAAATTGTTTCTAACAAGGACATTAAGGTCATTGATCTAAGTAGAACAGATAGGAAGGCGACATTTTCTTCACTTCTGGTTGCTCAAGAGTCTGATGCTTGGAGCAGTACTCAAACTAAAAACAGTCATAAAGAACACGTAACAATTGAAGAGAAGGAGTTCAATCTATATGTTGAAAAGTCTAATAGTAATAGGGATAACGTACTGCAAGCACTTCATCAACATCAAGTGTTTTCGTTGAGTTATGAAGACCTAGTTAGAGATCAAAACGCCAAGCTCGAGAGTATTCAAAAATTCCTAAATACGACACCAGTTCAATTGTTTTCTTTACTTCAAAAGCAAGCCAAATAGACGACATCTATAGTTGAAGGAGAGATTTACTGTAGAAATATTTTTGTGGAATTATTATATTACTCGTCTATACAATTGACCAACCGAATGATATTTAAGCCTAATTATGCTGTCTTTGCCCTTGTACTATTGGGGCAAGGATGTAATACTGAGAATGAACCTGTCATTTCTCAGGCCCAAAAGGAGAACTGGTACACTGTCCAATCTATTGATAGTCAAACATGGGCCTTGCAGGAGCCTAGAAGTTCACAAGCAAATGTAAGTTATTTAATAGCGGGAGATAAAAGAGCGATCATGTTTGATTCTGGAACCGGCGAAAACAAAGGGCAAGACGGTAATCGAATGTCATACAAAGTAAAAGAGCTCACTGATCTGGAAGTAACACTTTTACTTTCTCATTTTCATTTTGATCATAATCAAAACGTATCTGAATTTGATCGAATTGCTCTTCCTAGTCTGTCGTTTTTGAAGGATGGTGTGAATGATGAAAACGTTTATTCTTTTAGTAAGCATGAATTATTTGTAGGGTCAAGACCTTTGTCAATCACAGTAAATGAATGGTTGCCTTTAGAAAAGAATATAGACTTAGGAGGGAAAAATATTCAAATAATAAACCTTCCGGGGCATTCACGGGAGTCAGTAGTTATAGTGGACCATGATAAAAAAAGAGCTTTTACCGGGGATTTTTTATATAGCGGGGCTCTTTTTGCTTTCGATGCAAACGATCTTCGAACCTATTTGAGAAGTATGGACAAATTCATCTCAATAATAGATGAGAGTTACACCCTGTATGGAGCGCATGGCTCTCCTAAAGTATCTTATCAATACTTACTTAATTCAAAGAGTTTGCTTGAATGTATCGTAAATGGAAATTGTTATACGGAGACTATTACCGCAGTGTTTGGTAAGGACGCGACTATATATTCTTCAGAAAACGGTGAAACCTTCTTTTATTTGGTTCATACCGATTAAGCTTCATTCCATTTATCACATCGGCAATCGTACCAATCGTCCATAAAAACCTTGTATTCTTTTAAGAATTTATCAATGGATTCAATTCCTCTAACTATTTTGTTGCCTTCCTGAAGTTCTGGTACTTCAAGAGAACTATCGGTTGTGATTTTGTGAGCTGCACACCATTCTTCCAACTGAGATTTCCAGATTATTTCTTCTGAGTGTTTAGCCGATATTCGGAGTTCAATCATTTTTACGAATAAGGTAGATTAACGAAAAGCTTACAAAATCAGAACCTTCGTTGTTTCCTTTTCTGTTAGGTTTGCTACAAAAATACAAGAATGCATTCAATTACTATTCCAGTACCTTCAAAAGCTAAGGGTTTGATTTTTGATCTTGACGGAACCATTTTGGATTCTATGCCTCTTCATCATGAGGGTTACAATCATGCATTGGCGCCTTATGGTGTTGATTATCCTAAAGCAATTTTTGAAAGTCGTGGAGGAATTCCTACCAAAGACACCATGAGGCTTATTGAAAAGGATTATGAGATCACTAATTTTGATATTGAGCAGGCCCTGGAAGCGAAACGACTATTTGTAGAAAGTAATCTAGACAGGATTCAGCTGATTACTCCGGTATTCGAAATCATCAGAGACTTTCATCATAAACTACCCATGGCAGTGGGCACTGGTAGCAATAGAAAAGTAGTGAATGAACTATTTGAAAGATTCAATCTTTCAAAATACATCTCTCATGTTGTCACGGCGACAGAGGTGTCCCATTACAAACCACATCCGGAAACATTTCTAAAATGTGCAGAGTTAATAGGTATAGATCCTGAAGATTGTGTAGTATTTGAAGACGGGAAACCAGGCATGCAAGCAGCAGAAGCCGCAGGAATGAAGGTCGTTGATGTGACTAAATACTTGTGAATTATAAAATTATGAACTTGTTTTCTTTCCTTTGTTTTTGCCATCTACCCACTTGCCATCCTTAACCTGACCCAAGTAATTCACAATTTTACTTTTTTCGTATTGTTTAGTGGCAAATTCTATTTCAGCCATGCTATTTCTACGCAATTTGATTGCAGAACTTGATCCTTTTGTTCTTAATTCAATGTAATATCCTTCTTTTAGCGCGACTGGTTTGGTTGCTGGTCTTCCTTTTTGCTTTTGCTCCGCCATACTTTAAATAATTCTAGTTTATTTCTCTAATCAACGTGAATTGTTGATTATTAGTTTCTTTATGGAATATAACCCGATTTTTCTAATTATCTAGATTTTGTACAATTCATTTCCATTTGTGTAGCAAAAAACGTACCTAAAAGGTCGTTTTGTCAAGTGCTGTACGATTTAATTCTTGGATTAGTTCAAATAAGCTCTGATCTGCTTTTTATATTACTACTGTCATTTGTTATCTTCACCGTCCACAAAAAACAATACCCAGATGAAAAATTTCAGTGTTAGCCTGACTTTAGGCGTTATCCTTTTCTCTTGCTCTCCAAAAGAAACACCCAAGCAAACCCCGTCAATAGATATGTCTGCTCGAGTAAATGAGTACGCAGAATATACTTTAACGGCCGATTTGAACGGTTTGTCTGATAATCAGCGTCAAATAATTCCTATGCTCATAGAAGTGTCTAAGATAATGGATGATCTATTTTGGAAGGAGGCTTATGGAGACAAAAATGCCTTGCTGAATAACTTGACAGATGATGATACCAGGCAGTTCGCTACAATAAACTATGGCCCATGGGATAGGCTGAGGGGCGATGAACCTTTTGTAGAAGGAGTTGGCGAAAAACCTGCCGGAGCGCAGTATTATCCTGTCGATATGACAAAAGAGGAGTTCGAGGCTTTCGATGACCCTAATAAAACAAGTCTTTATACACTAATTCGAAGGAATGAAGCTGGAGAATTGTTTACAGTTCCCTTCAATGAGGCTTTTGCTGAACAGGTGAAGCAAGCAGCGAGTTTGCTCAGACAGGCAGCTGAATTGGCTGATGATGAAGGATTCAGCACCTATTTGAATCTTCGGGCTGATGCTCTGTTGTCAGATGATTATTTGGCTAGTGACTTGCAATGGATGGATATGAAGTCGAATATGATCGACTTTGTAGTAGGACCGATAGAAAACTATGAAGATAAACTGTACAATTATAAAGCAGCTCATGAGGCCTATGTACTGATTAAAGACATGGAATGGAGCGAGCGTCTCGCTAAGTTCGTTTCATTCTTGCCAGAATTGCAAGAAAACCTTCCAGTGGATGAAGATTATAAAAGAGAGTCCCCAGGAACGGATTCAGACCTGAATGCCTATGATGTGATTTATTACGCTGGCGACTGTAATTCTGGTGGAAAAACCATTGCAATTAACTTACCAAATGATGAAAGAGTTCAGTTAGAAAAAGGAACGCGTAGGCTGCAGTTGAAGAATGCTATGAGAGCAAAATTCGACAAGATCATGGTACCGATCAATAATCTATTGATTGATGAGTCGCAAAGAAAGCACGTGACTTTCGATGCTTTTTTTGCCAATACTATGTTTCATGAAGTGGCACACGGCTTGGGAATCAAAAATACAATTGATGGAAGCGGAACTGTACGGCAAGCGCTCAAAGAGCATGGTTCTGCTTTGGAAGAAGGGAAAGCAGATATTCTTGGTTTATACATGGTGACACAATTACAGGAGAAAGGTGAAATCGAAGGAGAGTTGATGGACTACTACACCACTTTCTTGGCAGGTATTTTCAGATCTGTGAGGTTTGGTGCAAGCAGTGCACATGGCAAGGCCAATATGATTCGGTTCAACTACTTCAAAGAACAAAACGCCTTTAGTTACAATCCTGAAAATGGCACATACAAAGTGAATTTCGAAGAATTTCAAGCAGCTATGAACTCTCTGTCTGGAGTGATTTTGAAATTGCAAGGAGATGGAGACTACGCCGGAGTAGATGCGTTATTCCGAGAAAAAGGCATTGTTGGACCAGAATTACAAAAAGATTTGGATCGAGTGGGCGAAGCTGGAATTCCAAGAGACATTGTCTTCAAACAAGGTGTCGAGGTATTGGGTCTGCAATCTGACAATAGCTAAGCAACCTTGAAGCAAGTAATAGCATTGAGATGATATATAGGCCCGTTTGACCAACGGGCCTTTTCAATTACCTAAACCTTTAACAATGAAACTCAATTCAATTTTATTTTTTGCTATGTTCTGTTTGGTCTCATGCCAGCCCAAAAAATCAACCTCAAATAAAATATCAATTCGCGTGTTAAAGACTGACCAATCAGAAATTAGTTATTCCATATCTGGTGACGGAGAAATTACTTTTCTATTTGTTCATGGATGGAATATCAACAAATCTTACTGGGATCTACAACAGGAAAAATTCCATCAGAACTATCAAATCGTCGCTATGGATTTGCCAGGCTTTGGTGACTCGAAAAATCTGAAGTCAGTCTACACTATCGATGCCTATGCAAATGACATCAAAGCTTTAATCGATCACCTTGAATTGAGTAAAGTAATCTTGATCGGGCATTCGATGGGTGGCCGGATTATTTTAGAGGCGGCTCAAGGGAATGATAAGGTTATTGCAATGATTGGTGTAGATAACTATAAAGAAGTTCAACAAAAATTGAACGATGAGTTAAAGACTGAAGCCGATGGTTTTGTAGAATGGCTCAGCGCTGATTTTGCTAATAATTCGTCAGTTTATGCAGATCAATACTTGATTTTTGAAGGAATGGATAGTTTAGTGAGAAAAAGAATTGTCGAGGATTATAAAATAGCAAATCCTGACGCTTCCATACCAGCCATTCGAGCTTATTTGAATTATCCTTATTCTGAGCAGGAACGATTGGCTAATTTGAATGTGCCACTCTTTTTGATTTCTAGTGATATGTCACCAGTCGATACCGTTGGCTTGAAAAATACGGGATTGGATTTTAAAGTTTTTGAAATGAGTGAAACTGGTCACTTTCCTATGGTAGAGCAACCTGAAGTGTTCAATCAAAAACTGGAAGAAATTCTTAAAGAATTAAAGGCGAATGATTATAGATGAATGCTAACAACTGGTAAAAGACGACTCAATTCATCATGACAAAAGCACCCCAGTAGTAAGGAGATTCAAACTCCTCCTTCACTTTTTGTTGTGCTTTTCTGAATGCTATTTGCGGATCACCCAGTGTCATCCAATAGCCATAAAAGGAAGTCATCAATGCTTTGGTCGCGGCATCATTCACCTTCCAGAGACTCATGATTATTTTCTTAGACCCTGCCACCTGAAAAGAGCGTGAAAGTCCATAAACCCCTTCGCCGTTTATAATTTCTCCAGTACCTGTTTCACAGGCAGACATAATGACCAGGTCGGTGTTGTTTAAATTCATGTTCATGACTTCGTACGCATTGAGTATGCCATTATCTCCTGCATTCAAACTCAACTCTTCATTGTAAATGTTAGCCGCTCCAGTGAAGAGCAATCCAGATCGCAATAAAGGATTATTTTGAGCCTTCGAAACCTGCACGCCCATGATCATTCCTTTGTGGTTTGATAAGTCAGGAAGGAAAAAGCCGTGTGTTGCAATATGCAAGATGCCTGGGTTTTCGATTTTGATCATTTTAGATTTGGTGGCTTCTGTCTGTAGGTACATTTGCGTTTGAACATTTTCACTGTTCAAGGTAGCGTTGATCGCGATGAGTTCGTCCCGTGTACCTGGGAGTGGAGCAAATATTTCATCATTACCATATTCAGGATAGCCAATCAAAATGGCCTCTTTATTAGCATGAAAACTCAAATTTTCATTTCGAACTTCATCCATGTATTTTGTATTTGGAATCATGTTGTACTCCCTCTGATCAATCAAGTACTCGCCTGCTGGATTGAGTAAGGTGTTGATGTTGATACTATTGTACACTCCGTCTACAGATACAAAAACTTTAGAAGTCCCTGAGAGATGATCTTCGATTGGTGCCCAGTAGTTCTTATAGGACTGTTGGTCCTCCATTTTTAGCCTCACTAAATTCTTGTAAAGTTTTATGTATTTAGTTTCCAGCTCGTATCCATTGGTTAGTAGCACGAGCTGTGGCTCATCATAATGAGGCTTGAGTATAAAGGCTGCATAATGTACCTGACCGCGACTCTCTCCAAACTTTCGGGGTATGCGTACGATCTCTAAGGCAGATTCATCTGCTTTGAGCATATTTTTGGCAGCAGTAAATGAAGTGCTTGCTACCTTGGATCGTTCGAAGTCACTGGATAGTCGCGTTAGTTCTTTTTCCAGTTGGTTGGCTTTTGCCTCAAGTTCTGCGAGGTTGATTTTGTCTTCGGCAATGTCTTCTTTGGTAGAAGCATAATAGATGGCTAAGAGGCTTTTGGTTTGTCTGAACTCGTTGAAGAGTTCGATGAGTTCAGTGTTTCCACTATTCAAAATTGTTTGACGTGTACGAGTAGTGGAATTAATCAAAATACCTTTTGTTCTAATCTGGAGTTCATAAGCAGAACGAAGGACTTTAGGGTATTGACCAGCAATATCTACTGCAAAGGCCATATAATGATCTATGTTTGGCTTGAGTGCTTGCCAAAACTGGGTCTTTTCTGCCTCGCTCATCGATACAAACAAGTCATCCAATTGCTTTATATAACCATTAATGGACCGGTCCAGATTTTGTTTGGCTGAGGCCATATTTCCAAGCTGCCACTGACAAATTCCAATATAATTTAGGGTATTGAGCACGTCTTTATGTTCATCACCAAAGGCAGATTGAAGAATTTCTAGCGCTTTTCCGAAGGTGATTTTTGCTGATTCATAATCTTCTTGATACAGATAATAATCGGCCTTGTTTAGTATGGCTCTAGCTAATAATGGATGTTTCCCTCCATACTTTCTTTTGATGCCTGAAATAGTTTCCTCTAAAAATGGGAGAACGTTTTGATCTTTGTTGACTACTAACAGTGCCCCATAGTAGATCAGGATATTGTTATAGTCGGGGTGGTTGTCGAAGCCTTTTCGTTCCATTCCAGCCATAGCCGATTGGTACAGTTGACTTGCCAGTGTTGGATCACCTAACTCTTGTGCCAGAAGCGCTCTGTTGGTCATGATTCGCTCTGCATCTATGAAGTTGTCATACAGAGAACCTTCTGACAATTGCATGGCGGCGTCTAATCCAGCAATGGCTTTTTTCGTGCGCCCCAACTCAGCAAAGAGCATGGCTTGGTTGTTAAGTGCCACGACATATCGTTGAGAGTTTTTAGAGTATAATTTTTCAAGTGTGGGAACCACGTAATTGAAAATTCTTTCTGACTCCGCGTAGTCTCCAAGGTTCTTTTTGAGTACAGCTAGGTTGTGCAGGCTATTGATGAACTCAGGGCTGGTTCGACCCAATCGATCTCCTCGAACTTTGAGGCCTAGAAGCATCAGCTCTTCAGCTTTAATGAATTTACCTCTGGTCTGGTAGAGTAGCGCAGAAGCATTGACCAGGGCCGTAAACTCTTTAATCTGTTCGTTGTTTAATTTATCGTATTTCACAGCTGTAGAAAGGCCATAAGGTGACATTTTGAAACTGTCGGTCAATTTCATTTCAGACTCGCTGGGCATAAATCGCTTGAGTGAATACATGTAGCGACCGCTTGCGTTTAAGTAGTGTCCGGTATAATAGGCGCGATCACCAGATAGGAAAAAATCCTGGTGAATTTTTTTGATATCCATACCATCGTACACGATCTGTGTTTGATCAGCGAAGGAAATGGCATACTTCTGTTTTGTAGCCTCGCCTTTGTTGTAGGCCAGGTTTTGGGAATGCACAGTACTTGTAATTACAAGGAGGAATGCAATGAGAAGGGTAGCGCGAAAAGCCATATCAGAAAGAATAAGGAGCTGCCTCAAAAGTTTACTGTTAATGCTTCATCCCGTACCTGCGAGATGAAGCATTCTTAACATTTGCACCCAGGTTTAAAGTGTCACTTCTCCTAATAGTTATTAAGAGAAGTGAAATTATTATGCCTTTGAGACAGCGTTTTTTAGTATTATTTATAACAATCGTTCACGTACTCCTGCATTTTCATATCATCGTACGCTTTGACTGCCTTTTTAGTGTTTTTGTCCGCCTTCAGGTAAGTAATGCAACCCTCCAGTAGATATTCCCAGTTCTCCTTGTCAGCATGTGCCAACTCACCCGTAGTAGAATTGAACATGTTGAAATCTCTTCCTTTTTTAGCCAATTTAGGAATTTTGCCGGTTCCGTTGATCAAATTGTTGGCTAAGAAATTCAGACCTTCTGTAGCCGCATTACCTATGTTATAGGCAGCTTGTAATCCATTGTCCGATTTAGCGTCTAGACTACTTAAGTCAAAGTTAGTAGCCATTTGAAAGGCTGCTGCCTGCTGTGAAACTGCACCTCCGATATCAGAAGCTAATTGATTCGCAGCCATGGTCATGGCCATGTTTCCAAGCTTGCTAGAGTTATCTACGTATGGGTTATTTAGTAATGTTATTGGTGATTTCATTCCTTCAGATTTCACAAATACATCTTTGTTTTGAACGTACATCTGCCCATCTAAAACAAAATAGGCTATTGGAAGCGCATCCGTACCGCCATAACTGATTTTATTGTTGTCCTCATCGGTGAAATCAATCGATCGGGCCCACCAATCATTGTCTTCATTTAGGCTGATTGTACCTTCATATTTACGTCCAGATAGGTCCACAATATGTCCATTGATATTGTTGTTTTTTGCAGATGGAGCGTCCATCCCATAACCGGAAAATGCTTCGATCAGACTGATTTCCTGATTAGCTTCAGCTATGTCAGCCATAGGCACAATTTCAACTTCAGCATTGAGATTTTCTGCAAAATATACACCGTAATAGTTTCCAGGAGTTGGGAAATAAGCCAGATAGCCATTTTTACTTTTTCCATCTTTTGTTTTCAATGTACCTGGATGAAAGTTCATTTCCTCTACTGTGTATTTGATGTCTTGATTGTTGGTTAGTTTGTTGATGGTAAGGTCCGTCATGCCATAAGCAAAAATGTCGTCCATGTCCATTTTGACGGTAGATCCATCTACGTCCATATAGATTTCGTCCACCAGATCACTTTTGATTTTGGAGTCTGATTTCATTGAATTAATAACAACGAGCTGCATGGTGCCTTCCAATCTGTCTCCGTTATTTTTGACTACAAAACCAGGTAATTTTTTGGATTTTGATTTGCCCATAACTACGGCTGAGCCAGACATTACAAGATGTTTTGGAGCCAGATCCCATGGTAATATCCTACCGAATGCTTTGATGTCTTTTCGTTGAAATTCTTTTTCGATACCATATTCATCTACAAAAGTGAGTGTTTCAATGGCGAAAAAATTGTTTGCTGCCAAGGGGCTATCTGAAGAACGCCCTTCAATTAATATTTTGCCTTCAAGCGTTTCTCCACTGTGCAGCTGTACAAATCCTCGTTCCGGCTCGGCATTAGCTTTTCGCTTATCATTTTTCCAATCATAGTAGGAAAGTGGAGATTTGTTTTCAGGAATATTGATACTTAGTCCCCATTCTTTGAGAGACTTTACATTGAATTTATACTTTTGACCAGAAGCATCGGTCACATCCATTTTATTCTGTTTTTCATATTGTTTGATCGAAACTGAGCCTTCGATCTTGTTGCCATCTCTTAAAATAACATACCCTTGTTCGTAGTCATCAAAATAAGGAAGTGGGGTAGTTAGTCTGCCTGAAGATAATGGCATGTTTTGGGCATTTAATGATTCTGCTACGCAGAGACAAAATATTATTAACCAGAGGTTTGTTAAAGTTTTCATGTTTTTTGTAGTGTTTGTTTTAAAAATGATGCAATCATTGTTTCGTAAAGTAGAAGCATTACATCAGTATTTTGGAGGAATAGGGATGATCTGCGGATAATAGAGGATTAACAGACGAATTATGTATTTAGGATATACCTAATGCTACGGATTTCTCTGAATGTTGAATTATTGATTTACCTTTCTGAATTGATGGGTGGCTATAAGGCCAATAAACGCAAAACCAGCAAGCGTTAAAAACACCAGCTGATGTCCAAGTGCTCCTGGGTTTTCATCCAGTAAATACCCCATGAATGGCCCCATGAAAATGTCTGGAGTGAATCCAATGACTGAAATTATCCCTATAGAAGTTCCCGAGATATTTAGCGGAATCCGAGCTTCTTGTACCAAAGAAAAATAAAGTCCCCGCACTGCATATACACCAAGACAAGTAGAGATAATCGATAGGAGGTAATAGAAAGGTACTTCATCCGGTAGCCAGCCTGAACCAATAATTAATCCACTAAAAATCATAATGACGAACCCCCAGGAAATTACCTTGGAAGACTGACCTAGTCGATCCGCCAAAAAACCGGCAGTAATGGCCGCAATCATTCGCATCCAAAGAGCCAAAGCGCCGACTTGTGCAGACTGAACGTCGGAAAACCCCAGAATGTCACTAGCCAATAGAGAGAAGTCATCTGTTACTTTGTAGCCTACATAAGCACAAACGATGATTACAGCCTGATACCAGATCACTCTTTTGCTCAGCACCACTTTGAGTTGTTTCCAAGTGATTCTTTTGGAGGTATCGTCAGAAGTATCGGAGGAGTTCTTGAGAAAAACTCCAACCAAAACTCCAACCAAAATCACCCATCCAGCAAAGAAAAAAACTACTTGCTGAAAAGCATGTTGTTGTTCGGCTAAACTAGGTGACACCTGATCTGGGAGATAAAAAGCCAAAATACCCACAGCTATAGAGCCTACTAGAGCAGCCATCAATCCACGCCCACCTTCGAGTAGTCCGAAGGCTCTGGCTTGAAAGTCTTCTCCACCAATGATTCTGGTAGCTTTGAGCAGCGCCGCCCAAAATAGTAGGATAGTGGTAAGACCCCAAAAAGCATAGAGCCAGGAAAGCGCAGCAAATGAAGCAATAAAATTCATGGTAATACCCCCTAAGCCAGTAACAGCAAGTGCCACGGCAAGCAATGCTCTGGGAGAGAACCGATCAGCCAAAGGGCCACCAAAAAAATAGGAAACCATGGCTATAATTCCGTAGGCGGAAAACAAAGTGCCCAACTCCAGGTTGGTGATTTCAAAAACAGCCAGAAAAGTAGGTCGAAAAACACGAGCTAAAACAAAAGGTAGAAAAAAGATACTCTCACCAGCAAGAATCAACAACAGCAGTTGAAACATACGCTTAGTGGGTTTTGGTTTGTGAGAATAACGGTCTTGCATGAATAGACCAAATGTAGTGATATTATGTCAGGAGATGTAATAGGATGTTTGAAGGGGGTATTCAACAGCCTTTGCGATGCCTAGTATAGCAGCGGTTAACAAGTAGAGTTGCTCTTCTATTTTGGATTAAAATTTTCTAAGACTTGTTTTCTTTCCTCTTCTTTTTTGAGACGTTCGTAGACGTAAGGAGGGGAGGCTCTGACTTTGCAATTCTGTGCCATGCAGCGTTCACAAGTGTCATTCACCAGCTGGGTCTTAATGGCAGTATCGCCTAGAAACTTAATGGTGTTTCGTACCTTATCGTCTAGTTTGATGCCGAGTGCCAAGCTGTTGTTCATACCCTTGGTGGGTGTGAAGGGTTTGGCTAAAGAAAGCAATAAAAATTCTTCTCCTGTGTCGATATAGCGGGCGATTTGTGCGCCACCGATGATTTCCCCTGGTTTAGTCTTGTGTATTTCTTCCAATTCGTCCAGCATGGTGATAAACTTCCAGCGTCGACAAAAATGCTCTTGTAATGTAGTGCCTCGGGGTTGGTTGGTTCTCGAGAGATGCATCTCTTTCCCCAGATGATAATGATCCGTGCCTGGACGGTGATTGAATTTGAAAAAGAACAATTCATGGAATCCGAAGTATTCCGGGAGCAAATTGGTCATGCGCTGTAATACCATCTCTGGTGTCGTATTGTAGTGGCGCATGGTATCAATGAGTATGTTTTGATTCCACTGTTCACTAGAGAAAAAATCTTGCAAATCCTGCAGGAAATTTTTTCTATTAATTAAGACAGACGAGGCGAAATAGGAAGCTTTGAAGTCATTCAATACCTGATCAAAATTGTCGATTTTCACCCATGGAGTGGCCGTGTTTCTTTGCTTGAACTTCAGATAATTGAACCCAACTTCTTTGGCTAGATAGAATGCACGTTGCCTTTGGCTGAGCTCGCTGTTGAGTACAAGTTTTTTCCGGCGCTTCTCCTGGATCATCAGACTTCGTAAGTCGCTCAGTGACGAGTGTTCAGTAAAATCACTGTTGACCAGCTTGTAGTTGTATTTTTCGGTTAGATAGTTTTCAAACTCCGACTCAGGAATGTATTTGCCAGCCAATAGCCTTACTTCTTCTGAAAACTGTTCGGCAGCTTCTTCGATTTCCGGGAAGAAATTTTCATGGATTTCCTGATAGGAGCGTAAGACAGAGAAGTAAAAGGTTTCTACACGTACATCATAATTTCGACTCACCTCTAGCAATGTGCCAATAAATGCATTGAGTTTCGATGGGGCATTAGACAACAAATCCAACAGTCGGGATAATTCCAACCCAAACAAATCCAGCGGCAGCTCCGAGAGTATCCCTGAGTGCAAAAGTCGCGAAACTGGTGCTAATTTTTTGTTGAGTACTTCAGACTTGAGCTCCGTGGGCTTTACTTTTAGTGCATCAGCTAGAGCGATGAGCTTTTCTGACTTGGGGTATTTTTTGCCTTTTTCAATCTCATTCAAATAAGAAACTGAAATACCTGATAGGTCTGACAATTGCTGAAGTGAGAGCGAATGATTTTGTCTCAATTGCTTCAGCTTGATTCCAAAAATGAGTTTGACGTATTCTTTATTCAATGCCATAATGAATCATCAAAATAAGCAGAAAATTCAGTCTTGGCCATCTCTCCTGTTGATTTTCAATAAAATAGAGAGAATCACTTAAGTTCTTGGTCTTTGGCCAGCAGCTTCATCAAACTCACCAGATGCGCAAATAACACAGCAGGAACCACAAAGCCAGGTAACCAAATGAATGGAAAATGAAATACCGCAATATTAGGTTGGTCCATGGCGAATATTTGAAATGGAGTGGGAGTGGCCAGGATTGCGTGCGCCACGATGTTGATCAATAAGCCAAGTGTGATAAAATTCCATAAAATGGCACCAATGCGGCTTTTGCTTCTAAGGCCAACCATAAAAATGGCAACGAAAGGAGCCGAAACCCCGGATAGAATGTCATAATTGATGCCTTCGAAGGTAAGCAGATAAGGCACCAGTTGGCTACCGGCCAGCCACCAAAGCACAATCTCCACAGGGACGCGCACAATATGTAAGTAAGTCAATGTGGTGATAGGTATTCGCATCATAAAGGCACGAGATCGTTTGATAGACAGAAGAACCACTATGGTGATGATCGGAGGAGGGAGCACATAAAATAGCCTTGGTGGCATAGCTTCAAAATCGAGGAAAAAGTCGTAAAGTGCCAAAAGAGCAATCAAAAATAGCCAGACCATAATGAAGGTCGACGCAACGATTGCATTGTTATTGGACTTGGACTTTTGGGCTAGTTTAATACCGTAATAAAGGAACCCAAAGGTGGCAGCGACTGTGGCAAGAAATACGCCACTGACGTAGGAGGGAAGTTCACTCATAAGGTTTTTAATGATGTAGAACTAAGTTAATAATTATCTTGATATGTTTGTCAGTCCGCAATTATTTTTTGAATTGGATAAATACCTAAAAGTTGATTGATAGTAGTAACTGGCAGACATTTGTAGAATCATTAAAAACTGCTCTGAAAGCAGAGCCTTTGGGTATGCAAGCTCAAAAGGCGATGGCTCCACTGCCGGATGTTTCGCAACGGTTCGATCGAGAGAGTGCCAAGAAAGCACGTCAGAGCGCCGTGATGATTTTGCTCTATCAGGAGAAAGGTAAGGTTAGATTTCCGCTGATTGTAAGGCCACAATATCCAGGCGTGCATAGTGGTCAGATTGCGCTACCTGGTGGTAAATTTGAAGACGATGACAATGACTTGGTTTTTACTGCACTTCGGGAAACCCAAGAAGAGGTAGGGGTAGCTATGAATGAGGTGGAAGTGATCGGCCAGTTATCAGAACTGTATGTGCCACCCAGCAATTTCAACATCCTACCTGTGATCGGTTTAATGTCGAATACTCCTCAGTTTATTTTAGAAAAAAAGGAAGTAGAGGAATTGGTTATTGCGGATATCAATGTCTTGAATGACGAATCAAAAAGAAAACAAAAGCAAATGACTTTCTACAGCGGACTTCATGTAGATGTGCCTTATTTTGATATTGAAGAAAAGGTAGTGTGGGGAGCTACGGCTATGATCCTGAGCGAATTTGCTACTATTATAAACAACATAAACAGCAAAAAATGAATGAATCTACCGCTTTGATCACCAACGATGCCGTGGTCTTTGGACTATTGATGGTTTTACTAGGAATTGTTTTTAAAACAAACGCTTCGTCGCATCCTTTTTGGAAAAAAATCTATGGCATCTTTCCATCTGTACTGGTGTGCTATTTTCTACCATCAGTTTTCAATTCACTAGGAATCATAGACGGAAATAATTCGAAGTTATATTTCGTGGCGTCCAGATACATGCTGCCAGCGGCCTTAGTACTGCTTACCTTAAGTACCAATTTTAAAGAAATAAAAAAGCTAGGTTCCAAAGCCATTATCATGTTCTTGACGGGTACATTGGGTATAGTGATTGGTGGGCCTATCGCGTTGTTAGTGATGGGTTGGATCGCTCCTGATGTGATTGGGGCTAGTGCAGAAGATGTGTGGCGCGGTATGACTACTGTGGCTGGAAGCTGGATCGGTGGTAGTGCCAACCAGGCAGCCATGAAGGAAGTTTTTGAAGTAGGTGATGTAATCTTCTCAAAAATGGTAACAGTCGATATTCTTGTGGCCAATGTCTGGATGGCTATTATATTGATTGGTGCCGGGAAGTCGAAAATGGTAGATAAGATTTTTAAGGCGGATGCCTCGGCCATTGATGAAGTTAAAACAAGAATAGAAGAATATAGTGCGAGTATTGCCAAGATGCCCACACTCACCGATTTCATGACTATTCTGGCGATTGGCTCTGGAGCTACTGGAATGGCTCACTTGCTCAGTGATATCATAGCCCCATACTTAGCTACGAATTATCCGGAATTGGCTACATATAGTTTGACTAGCGGATTCTTTTGGATCGTTGTAATTGCTACGGCTATTGGACTGAGTCTTTCATTTACCAAATATAGAAATCTGGAGGGTGTAGGTTCTACTCGTGTGGGAAGCGCATTCATCTATGTTATAATTGCCACTATTGGTATGCACATGGACGTCATGGCCATTTTTGAATCTCCGGGACTTTTCTTAGTAGGAATTATCTGGATGCTCGTACATGTGATATTACTATTGGGAGTTGCAAAGTTGATCAGAGCGCCATTCTTTTTTGTGGCGGTGGGTAGTCAGGCCAACGTTGGAGGAGCGGCATCAGCCCCTGTGGTTGCTGCAGCGTTTCATCCATCACTCGCTCCAGTGGGTGTTTTGTTGGCCGTATTGGGCTATACCTTAGGTACTTACGCGGCCTATTTATGTGGTCTACTGATGCAGGCAGCTTCAGTAAATTAATTTTTTACTAAATCCAGATATAAACTTTATCTCGTAGATACGTGTATGTACATGTATTGACTGTTATATGCTTATGAGAATTGGAATTTTGACCATAATGTTAGTGGTATTTTTGGCTTGTTCAGACAATCAAGAGGTGGATTGCAGCCTGTCTGATTTGGAGTTGATCGTTTCAGGAAACGAAAATGCAGATTGTAACGAAGGCGCTATGATAACACTGGAAGCCAATGGAGGCGAAGGGCCTTATTTGTATCGATTTGATGGCTCTCCATTTCAAGACTTGACGGAGTTTAATGGCATTCCCTTAGGAGGACCTTTTCTGGCTGAGGTGAAAGATGCCAATGGTTGCGAGGTTACGTTGGAAGTAGCAGTCTCTGGAGATGAAAATACAGTTTCGTTTAGTGCTTCTACAGCTGTGGCGGGTTGTGGTTCGGCTGATGGATCGATAGAGGTCACCGCTTCTGGTGGTGACGACAGCTATCAATACCGTTTAGAAAATGGTGAATTTGGATCTGATACTTCCTTTTCAGGATTGGAATCAGGAATCTATCAGGTGAGCGTTAAAGATGGGACTGGATGTATCAATGTGAAAGGCATCAAAGTGCTTTCCGGGATCAGTTATGAAAACAGTGTAGAGCCCATCATCATCGGGAGTTGTGCTACTACAGGTTGTCATGTGAGTGGCACTGGCAGGGTAAATCTGACTGTGTTTGAAAATGTGCAATCAAATGCAGAATCAATTAAAACGAGGGTTCTAAATGGAAGTATGCCTAAGGATGACAAACTCACTGATGCTGAAATTGAGGCCATAGTTTGTTGGATTGACGATGGGGCATTAAACAACTAAGCCATGAAAAAATCAGCTTTGGTATTTGTTTTCCTCATTTATGGATTTTTAGCATCTGCTCAAAAGTATGTGAGTGATCAAAGTCGTGTACATTTCTATTCCAGTGCACCTGTGGAGGATATTGAAGCTGTGAATGAACAATCTAAGAGTGCCTTGGATTTGTCCAACGGAGGGTTTGCTTTCTCCATTCCTAGTAATCAATTTCAGTTCAAAAAATCATTGATGCAAGAGCATTTCAATGAGAATTATATGGAATCAGAGAAGTACCCCAAAGCTACATTCACTGGTAAGGTGAAAGACTGGGAGTTGTTTGAAGGAGAGCGACAAGTAGTGGCCTCCGGTGATTTGACTATCCATGGAGTGACCAAAATTGTAGATATTCCTGCACAACTCAATATTAAGCAAGATCAGTTGATAGTAGATAGTGTTTTTCCTGTGGCTTTGGCTGAATTTAAAATTAAAATTCCCAAGGCGCTGTTTTACAACATCGCTGATACTGTCGAAGTAACAGTTCACTTCGAGTACAAACCTTTAACCAAATAAACTTATGAGAAGCTTAACAGTTTTTTTTCTATTCTGTTCTATTCACGTGTTCGCACAGGATGACCTCATGTCATTGTTGGAGGATGAAGAAAAAAATCAAAAAGTAGAAGCCACCTTTAAGAGTACAAGATTGATCAGCGGGCAGACCACTGAGATGCGTTCCGCGGGTATCCTAGACTTTGTGATTTCTCACCGATTTGGTACGGTCAACCAAGGTATCGAACAATTTTATGGCTTGGACGATGCGTATATCCGCCTGGGTTTGGACTATGGCATTACCGATCGATTGAACGTAGGGATTGGTCGCTCTTCCTTTCAGAAAGTTGTAGATGGGTCATTCAAGTATAAAATATTGATTCAACAGACGGGGGAGAGATCTGTACCCATTTCATTGGTAGCATTCACAAGTTTGGCTATTAAAACGGGCGATGGGGCATTTACTGACCCAACTGTTGATCACCCTTTTAGTGATCGCCTGTATTCCACCTTCCAGTTGTTGGTTTCTCGGAAGATGAATTCCAACATGTCGTTACAATTCATGCCGACCTATGTTCATAGAAATCTGGTGCCTTCAGGAGAATATCCAAATGATGTAATTGCTTTAGGTGTAGGTGGGCGATATAAGATCAGCAAAAGAGTGGCCATCAATGCAGAATGGTTTCCTCAGGTGACTAAAAAAGGACCAGAAGTTACAGATGCGCTGTCATTTGGTGTAGATATTGAGACTGGCGGTCATGTCTTCCAAATCCACCTCACAAACTCGCGTTCTATGATTGAACAGGGATTCATTTCCGAAACCACAGGTAGCTGGGGAGATGGAGATATTCACATTGGATTTAATATCTCCAGGGTGTTTGATTTATCGTCTAATAAATAGAATTTTCTATTTTATAGAATACAGTCGGATTTCCTTCTATAGTTCGAGATTCTACTTCATTCAAACCGAGACTTTCACAAACATGGATAGACGGACTATTAAGATTGTCCATGGATGCTATCAGATAGTCGTATTGTAGAGTTTCAAAAGCATATTTGATAATGGCTTGACTCGCCTCTCTGGCATATCCATTTCCATGGTAGTTGGGATCAATTACATAGAGGAGTTGTGGTTGAGGCTCCTCAAAGAAATTCCATAAGCCACAGTACCCAACAATCGTTTCATCTTGAGTTAAGATTTTCCAAAGTCCCCATTTTTTGAGTTTGAAACAATCGATGGATTCATTGATGATATCGTTTGACAAGGATAGAGGAATGACTTCATCGTCCCACAGATATTTACGAACCTGTGGATCAATATTGAGAATGTAAAACCATTCACTGTCATCTTTGGTTATAGGGCATAGTTGTAGTCTCTGGGTGGTCAATTGCATGATATAAAGTTATTAACAATAGAAATATTAGGCTGTAAGAAATCTTTAGGTAGAAATTCTTAATCTTTGAACCTCACATAATTAAAAGCCAATAATGGAAAGACAAGCCTATCGAATCGACAAAGTCGGCTCTACCTCAAATCTGAAATTAGTCACCGAATCATTAGACGAACCTCAAGCCAATGAGGTGCAGGTAGAAGTACATGCCATCGGGTTGAATTTTGCCGATGTCTTTGCCATCCATGGATTATACAGTGCTACCCCTAAGGGAAGCTTTGTGCCCGGACTAGAATTTGCCGGGGTGATTACAAAAGCAGGAGCTGAGGTCTCTGGCTTCAAAAAAGGTGATCGGGTCATGGGAGTGACCCGGTTCGGCGGCTATGCCAGTCATCTGAATATTGATGATAGACACATTGTACCCTTGGCAGATGATTGGACTTATGAAGAAGGGGCAGCCTATCTCGTGCAAGGCATGACAGCGTACTATGCCTTGGTGTTTTTGGGTGGTTTGCAAAAGAATCAAAATGTACTGATTCATAGTGGGGCTGGAGGAGTTGGTATCATGGCCAATCGAATTGCGAAATGCTATGATGCATTTACAATTGGTACCATAGGCAGTGATAAAAAATTGAAAGTGCTGGAAGCGGAAGGTTTTGACGCCAAAATCGTCCGTAGCAAAAAGTTTGGAAATGATCTGGAAGAAGCACTGAATGGTCGAGAACTCAATCTTATTGTAGAAACTATCGGAGGAGAGATATTTAAGGCTGGCTACAATTTACTCGCCCCTCAAGGTAGAATGGTGGTGGTGGGGGCTTCTCAGTTTGCCTCTCCTGGTTCTAAACCTAATTACTTAAAACTTCTTTGGAAATTCCTCACAAGACCAAAGATAGACCCACAGCAGATGATTCAGGAGAATCGATCGGTGATGGGGTTCAATTTGATTTGGCTATATGAAAAGGTGGATGTCATGGATGATTTATTGAAAGACATGGCAAAGCTTGATTTGGGCAAACCTATGGTTGGGCAGGTCTTTGAGTTTGATCAGCTTCATGAGGCGATTAAGCTGTTTCAAAGTGGGAGGTCAACAGGCAAAGTAGTAGTAAAAACAAACGCATGACTATAGCTATTGATATAGGTAATACCGATGTAGTTGTCGGCTTTTATGCTCAGGAGTGGAAGCATATCTTTCGTGTTCCTAGTAACTTGGAAATGGAAGCTGCAGAATACGAAAAACGTTTAAGAGTTTTTTTGTTGGAAGAGAATGTGCCTGTTCCTACGATAAAACGAGTGATACTAAGCAGTGTGGTGCCAGATCTAACGCCAATCGTTTTAGAGGTATTTAATAATTTTTACGAAGGCAACATACAGATCGTTGACGGTGAGTTGCTGGAGCGACTGAGCCTGGGGAATATTGATCCTTATGAGTTGGGTTCAGACTTGGCTGCCAATGCTGTTGGGGCTTTTGAGAGGTTTAAGGAAGGGGTGATTGTTGTGGATTTTGGTACGGCTTTGACTTTTACTAGTGTAAATCAATCTGGCGAAATTTTAGGTGTGGCAATAGCTCCTGGGGTGCGTACAGCTATGAAATCGTTGTCCTCAAATACGGCACGTTTACCGGAGATTCCATTGGAGATTCCATCTAAAGTCCTTGGCAATAATACCGTTGAGGCTATGCAGTCTGGTATTATGCAAGGGTATGTGGGTATGGTGCGACACATGGTCAATCAGATGAAAATAGAAATGAGAGGAAATCCAAAAGTTATTGCAACAGGCGGATTGTCATTTATTTTCAAACCACTTCATGATTTATTTGCCGAAATGGACGTCAATTTGACCTTAGACGGTCTTCGGGTAATGCTGGATCGCTTAAAGTAATTCCAGTGCCTTCATTCTTGTTGCTTCTCTTTTGACTTTTCCTGAACTAGTTCGTTCAAACTGCTTCACAACAATTACCTTTTTGGGTACATGGAATTTTGAGAAACCTTTAAGGATTAATTTTTCGATTGCATTTATCTTTTCTTGCGGAATGGCTTGATTCTCAGTGAGGAGAATACACTCGTTTCCTAACTGCGCGCTTGGATTCCAACTAATCATGAAGTCAGATGAAAAATATCTTTCAATAGATTTTTCTATTTGCTCTGGGTGAATCTTTATACCTCCAGAGTTGATCACATGATCTCTTCGGCCCAGCCATCTGAATTTGTTTTTGTCCAACATTTCCACAGAGTCATTGGTCTGTATTTTTTTGCCTTCGGTGACTGCACCTGTGATATGTAGGCAACCATCCGTGTCCTGCCCAATCTGAATACCTGGCAAAACTTCATAATATGCATCTGAAAAAATTCCTTTCACTCTCATCAGTGCTATGTGGCTGACAGTTTCAGTCATGCCGTAAGTGACAAAAATATTAGTGTTAATATTAGCGAGTGTTTCGAACCCGGAATGGGTCAAAGGTGCACCACCAACAAGAATATTTTTAATTGTACTTAGCTCATGGATGGTGTTTTCTTCCATCATTTTATAAATCTGAAAGGGTACAAAAGACGCAAAATCTATTCTTTTGTCAATTGATTTTATGGGGTTGGAACTGGGTTTTGTCACCAGACAATCCATGTCGTTAAGCAGGCATCTAGCAGCCATCATAATGGATGCTACAAAGTTTGGATCAAGGCAGATCAATGCTTGGTGTGAAGATTTCAATCTTAAGAATTTGCTTGTAGCCTCTACGCTCGCAATTATTTGTTCTCTGGAGACATGAATTATTTTAGGAGTTCCTGTTGAGCCGGAGGTTTGAAGTTGAAAACTTGTATCCCCATCGATCCAGCCTTTGATGAATTGTACAAGTTTGCTTGCTTCAGGATAAGCATCCCTTAGGTCGTTGAGTGTCTTTAGAGAGTAGTTGGTCTCTTCGAAAACTATTTCCATCAATTGAGAGTATTAGTATTAATTTTGATATCGTCAAATATCAAAAAAAAACCATTACCAATCTTGATAATTTTATATGCGTCAAGAATGTATTATGTTTGAAATTGCAACATAAGCTCAGGGCTTATCCAGTTTGGGAAAATTAGATAATGTTAGATAATCAGGTCAATTTACTCGTAAAGAGGATTATTAATAAAGAAAAGGCGGCCTTCGAAATTGTTTTTAATGAATACTACAAAGCACTATGTAATTATGCTTTTAGGTTCTTGGACGAATACGAAGAGGCGGAAGAGATCGTTCAGGATGTTTTCGTGAAATTTTGGGAGAAATGCGATACGATAGCGGAAGATTCATCATTGAAGTCTTATCTATATCGCTCTGTTCACAACACTTGCCTCAATCATCTCAAGCATTTGAAGGTTAGAGATTCTTACCGTCAGCATATCATTGATCAGATGGAACATGCTGAGGAGGTGAAATATGAGGCTGATGAAGAATTGAATGTGCAGGCGGAAATACACAAAGCAATAGATGAACTGCCTCCACAATGTCAAAAAATATTTAAACTCAGTAGATTTGAGGGATTAAAGTATCAGGAAATCGCTGATCACATGGGGTTGTCCATCAAAACTATTGAAGTTCAGATGGGTAAAGCCTTACGTGTTCTTAGAGAAAACCTGAAAGAATTTAGACGTTAATTACCCCAAAAATAAATGACCAAACGCCTGGCATATGTGTTGAGCTTTGTACTGCCTATGGTGGTTGGTCTGGTATTTTCTTCTAATGACTGCCTGGCTCAAAAAAGAGCTTTGATGGGTAAAAAACTACAAGTTTCCCTAAGAGAGGTTACTATTGATAGTGCCCTCAATTATATCAGTTATAAAACCAATGTGTTTTTTTCCTATAGTTCAGACATTGTTGATGCACGACAGCGATTCACTATTTCCTATGAGGAAGCTAGTCTAGAGAATGTATTGAATCAATTGTTGCTGGGAACTGACGTAGAGTATACTACCATCAATGGCCAAGTCATTTTATTTAAATCAAGTGGATCCACTACTACTCAATACTTCTTTGAGAAAATCAACATTAGAGGGAATGTGAGAGATGCTGTAACGGGTGAGCCCATACCTGGTGTCAATGTCTATGTGGCAGGAACATTGAAAGGAAGTTCAACTGATGTGAATGGCAACTTCTTAATCAAGGGATTTACCCCGGGGAAATATGAAATTGTTTTTTCACATATTGTCTATACTTTGGCTCATACTATGGTTACTGTTGAAGGAGATCAACAGTTTATTCATATTCCTATCAAATTAGACCCAAAGACCACCCAGCTAAAAAACATAGAGATAAGGGCAAATAGTGATGCTCAAAAGAACTGGGATCGTGGGTTTAAGATTTTTAAAGAAGAATTTTTAGGAAATACTCAAAACGCCACTAAATGTACAATTGTCAATCCAGATGTATTAGATATTGATTATAACAGGGCTACTGGTGAATTGAAGGCTACGGCTGAGGAACCATTAGTGATTGAGAATATTGCCTTAGGGTATCGTATCAATTATATCCTCGAACTTTTTGAACATACGCCAACCGTAACGAGACTACTTGGTATTTCTAATTTTGAAGAACTTCCTGTAAATAGTAATGTTGAACGCAAACGAATCATTAGAAATCGACAGAAAAGTTATGGAGGCTCTATGACTCATTTTTTAAGAGCGTTGACTAGTGGTCGTCTGAAGAAAGAAGGGTTTGTTATTGATGAGGTAGATCAACTACCTTCAAGTATCAATAATTCTTATTTTGAATTACCGGCCAAATTGCACGCTGATCGTGAACAATTTGCATTCGACAATACACTAAAATTCACAAAATACTTGTTAGTAATTTATACCAAAGAATATGAAAGTGCAGCCTATGTTTTTGATCAATTGCAAATGAATAATAATAATGCTTCGGTTTTGAATGGTAGCATATCAACTGCTGGTCGAAATGTCGGCCAGATGTCATTTATTAAATTAAATTTACCGGTGGTTACAATCAACTCAAAGGGCTTTTTTAACGAACCATTGGCCGTTACTACGTACGGATATTGGTCTTGGGAGCGTGTAGCCGAATATATGCCTTTTGAATATACGCCGTGATGTATAAATTTGTCGTTGTCTGTTATAGGGGTACTTATTTTTGCACTTGTTATCTAGGCGATATAAACCGTAATTATGGAAGAGCAGTTAGTTAAATATTTTTCCGGAAACCTCTCAAAAGATGAGGCTAGAAAAATAGAAGAGTGGAGAAGTGAGAATGATAAGAATGCTTCTGAATTTCTAGAGTATCATTCTGCATGGAAGATTAGTAGTAATCAAGAGGTAGATAAATCTGCTGCATTGAATGCTGTTATGAGCAGAATTGAGGCTATTGAAGGTGTGAATGAAAGAATTCAGCCTACTGGCTATAAGGTATACCTCAAATATGCAGCGATGGCATTATTGGGTATAGGTCTTATTTTCCTTGGCAAGAATTCTATTTTGGAATCAAATAATCTGGTTGCTGTTGAAGCATCAGAAAATCTTGAGATTATAACGTTACCTGACGGCTCTGTTGTTACATTGAGTCAAAACTCTCTATTGACTTATGATGAAGAATTTGAAGGGAATACAAGAAACGTTAGTTTAAAAGGTAAAGCATTTTTTGATATCAGAAGAGATGAAACTAAGCCTTTTATCGTAAATACAGACCAGTCTAAAATTGAGGTGTTGGGGACATCATTCCTTGTGAATACATTGGGTACGAATGCTAGTACTGAAGTTATAGTTAAGACAGGTAAGGTGGCTGTAAGCAAAAAGAAAAGCAAAGTTGAGCATACCGTTCAACTCGTTGCAGGAGAAGTTGGCCGTCTGGTTGGAGATGCTGTTGGATTTGAAAAATCAACTATTGAAGACTATAATTACCTGGCTTGGAAAACTAAACTTGTTGAATTTGAGGGACAAAGCCTGAAGAGCGTTTTGGGTACTTTGGAAGATGTATATGGAGTCTCAATAGCTGTAACTAATGAGAAAATATATAACTGTAAAGTGTCTGCAAAATTTGACAATCAACCGATCGAATCTGTATTGGAGATTTTGAGTAGAACTTTTAATCTAGAATTCACCAAATCGGGTGCAAATGAATTCTCTCTTTCAGGAGAGGGATGTATAATGGTTCAATAGATAATTCAATCGATAAGCCTAAGAAATTACTATATTGCAATTCCAGTCATTTCGACTGGAATTTTTTTGTGCCTACAATGAAGAAAATTTTTGCATTATTGAGTCTGGTAATAGCCCTTTGCGGTAACGCAAATGCTCAAATCGATAAACCAGCAGATTCTACTATTCAGTTCAGTGACTCTGTTTCTAGTGTTAGTCTAGAGGCTCAGCAACCAACAATTCAAGAAAAGAAGCCGGAAAGCAATAAAGCTAATTTACTAACTTTGGAAGGTGCTGATGAAGAGTCGAGAAGCGTTTGGACTGTACTAAGAGGCGTTTTTGGTATGGCAGTCCTGATTTTTATTGCCTGGGTTTTCAGTACGGACAGAAAGGCAATATCTTGGAAGGTCGTCGGGGCAGGTTTGATTATTCAGCTTGGTCTTGCTCTGTCTATATTGCACATTCCTTTAGTCCGTGGTTTATTTGAAATTGTAGGAAGAATTTTCACTAAGATTTTAGATTTTACTAAAATAGGAAGTGAGTTCTTGTTTAGAGGTTTTATGGATATTGAGTCCTATGGATTTGTTTTTGCCTTACAAATTCTACCTACAGTGATTTTCTTTTCAGCGATAACCAGTGTTTTGTTTTATCTAGGGATCATTCAACGCGTGGTGCATGCCTTGGCTTGGCTAATGACTAAAGCTATGAAGCTGAGTGGGGCCGAGAGTTTGAGTGTAGCTGGAAATATATTTTTAGGTCAGACAGAGGCACCTCTGATGATCAAAGCCTATCTCGATCGTATGAACAAATCTGAAATGCTTTTGGTGATGACTGGAGGTATGGCAACTGTCGCCGGAGGAGTTTTAGCGGCCTACATAGGTTTTCTCGGTGGAGATGATCCTGCACAACGACTCATATTTGCAAAACACTTGTTGGCAGCTTCAATTATGGCAGCCCCTGGTGCTGTGGTTATCGCAAAAGTACTGATTCCACAAACTGAGGATATCAATGAAAAAGTGGAAGTTAGTAATGTGAATGTGGGAAGTAATCTGCTTGATGCGATGTCTAACGGAACCACTGAGGGGCTTAAGCTAGCGTTGAATATTGGTGCGATGCTCTTAGTATTTTTTGCTTTTCTGGCCATGATTAATTTTGGTCTAGGAGAAATAGGTAGTTTATTGGGCTTAAATGAGTTGATAGCAAGTGCTACCAATGGAAATTATTCATCGTTGAGCTTCGAGTTTTTATTTGGTTACACATTTGCGCCTATTATGTGGTTAATTGGCGTGGCATCGGAAGATATTACACTTGTGGGTCGTCTGTTGGGTGAAAAATTAATAGCGAGCGAATTTGTAGGCTATGAGAGTTTGGCTCGATTAAAAAGCGAAGGAGCATTTGCCAGCAGTAGATCTATTATCATGTCAACCTACATGCTTTGTGGGTTTGCCAATTTCGCATCCATAGGGATTCAAATTGGAGGCATAGGGGGACTTGCTCCATCCAAGAGAGTACTTTTATCTGAATTAGGTTTGCGTGCCTTATTGGGTGGTACATTAGCTTCCTTGCTCTCGGCTACCATTGTAGGGATGTTGCTTTGATTGTGAAACAAAAAAGCCCCTTCATTTCTGAAAGGGCTTTGGTATATCATATCTGATACTTCTTATTAGTCATATTTTGGATTCGGAACCGGCTCACCACCCATGATTTCGTCATTGGCAAAATCGCTGAACTTTTTGAAGTTTTCTACAAACTGTCTAGCTAGATCGTTAGCTTTTTTGTAGTAACCTTGGTCATTCTTCCAAGTCTCTCTAGGACTCAATACTTCCGAAGGAACATCAGGACAAGTCAATGGAATTTGAACACCGAAAATAGAATGAGTTCTAAACCCTACATTGTCAAGCGTTCCGTTTAATGCCGCGGTGATCATGGCTCGGGTATATTTCAATTTCATTCTTGAACCTACCCCATAAGGGCCTCCAGTCCACCCAGTATTGATCAACCAAACATTCACATCGTATTTTTCCATCTTTTCTCCCAGCATTTCTGCGTATTTCGTAGGATGGAGTGGAAGGAATGGTGCTCCAAAACAGGCGCTAAATGCCGTTTGAGGCTCTGTAATACCAGCTTCTGTACCAGCTACCTTTGCCGTATATCCAGATATGAAATGATACATGGCCTGTCCTTTTGTCATTTTTGAAACAGGAGGAATCACACCAAAAGCATCACAGGTTAAGAAGAAAATATTCTTCGGAATTCCGCCAATTGACGGTACAACAGCATTGGATATGTGGTTAATCGGGTATGCAGTTCTAGTGTTTTCTGTTACTGAAACATTGGCATAATCTACAGTACTTGTATTTTCGTGAAATCTCGTATTTTCAACGATGGCTCCGAATTTAATGGCATCATAGATTTCAGGTTCTTTCTCTCTTGTAAGATCAATCACCTTCGCATAACAACCTCCTTCGAAGTTGAAAACGTTATCTTCAGTCCATCCATGTTCATCGTCACCAATCAAGCCCCTATTTGGATCAGCAGACAAAGTGGTTTTACCTGTACCTGATAGACCAAAGAAAATGGATGTGTCATGATGTTTTTTCCCAATATTAGCAGAGCAGTGCATGGATAATACACCTCTTTCTTCTGGTAGAATGTAATTCAATACTGAAAAGATTCCTTTTTTCATCTCTCCAGCATAAGCTGTACCACCTATTAGAATTATTCTTTTCGTAAGATTAATCACAGCAAAGTTGCTTTGCCGTGTACCATCGACCTCAGGGTCGGCCTCAAACTCAGGCGCACAAATGATTGTGAAATTCGGGTCGAATTCTTTTAGCTTGTATTGCTCAGGTCTGAGGAACATGTTGTTGCAAAACAAGTTCTGCCAAGCCAATGTGTTGATGACTCTCAAATTGAGTCTGTATGTCTTATCAGCACCTGCATAAGCATCTCTGACATAGAGCTTCTTATCCTCCAGGAAGGAGATCATTTTTTGATGAAGCTTATCAAATTGATCTTCAGAAAAAGGAATGTTTACGTTTCCCCACCAGACGGTATCCTTGGTCTTGGCGTCTTCTACAATAAATCGATCTTTCGGGGAGCGACCTGTAAATTTACCAGTATCGCACATCAGTGCGCCCGTATCAGTGATTCGTCCTTCATTGTTTTTGATGGCCTCCTCAACTAGTTCGGCAGGAGTGAGATTCCAGTGAATGCTTTCGGCTTTATTGATGCCTGAAGTTTCGATACCATTTGTTGTTGGTATCAATCCATATTGCTGCATGTTTAATCAGTTTTGGGTTAAACTATCTAGGCGCGAAATTAACAGATTTATGACAGCCAAAAAATGATTTAGAAAAGATATTTGTACGAAGTATAATCCAAATTCAAAATAGGACAATTAGAGGGAAAAATTGAACGTATCGTAGGGTAGGTAAAAATACCTATTGAATAGGGGAATTCTTTTACTTGATACACTTAGTTCCCCTTGCATAGTACGGTTTATTTTATTTATGTTTGGTTTTTAATTTGGTAGCTCAGGATCAAGGTTGGGTTTTTACAGAAGCGAGAAGGGCATCTTGTTGAAACTTTAAAAAGTTATATTTGACACCAGTGAATTCTTGGAAAAATCTAATTTTACTTGGAATAAGCTGTAATTCAAATTATATTAAAAAATTAAATAAACTTAATTAAACTCGGAACTTTGCTACAATCATTTCTAGCGTTTCTTGGCGGTGAACCCGGAGAAGAAAAGCCAATGCTTCTCCTGCTTGGTAAAGGATTTTTCATGGGTGTTTTTATAGCCAGCTTAACGGTAGGGGCAGAAGCCCTCTTTGTATCTACTGTGGGCGAGCACTACTTGGCCGAAGCATTTTTCCTTTCTGGTGCTATGGGTATATTAAGTGCCGGTTTATATGTGCAGTTTCAGAAGAAAATAAATTTTTCAACACTTCTTATTTCTATATGCTTTCTAGTGTTCCTATTCATTGCAGGCATACGATTTGCATTCTGGTACACGGACTATAGAACAGATCATTTAGGATTTCATTACCTACCATTCATCCTTTTTGTAATGATGGGTCCATTAATTTCAATTACTGTACTTGCCTTTTGGGGAGTGTTTGGTAGAATTTGGGATTTGAAGCAAGCCAAAAGAATTATTGGTGGTATTGATACGGGGCAATTGGTAGCTACAATGATTGCCTTCTTTTCTATTCCTATTTTATCTGCTTTGGGATTGATAAACGAGACCCACGATTTGCTGCTTATGTCGACGATAGCAGCATTTGGGATTTTAGTTTTTGCTATTTGGATAGTTAAAGACTTCAATTTGGATTCAGCAACTAAAGTAAGAAGAAGCGATGTCAAAGTAAGAAAAGTTACTTATCTGGATTTAGTCAAAGATAAATACCTGAGAATGCTCTGTGTGTTTATGATTTTTTCAATGGCTTCTGCAGTATTTGCCAATTTCGTTTATTTATCTGCTACAGAAATAATGTACCCAGATGAAACAGAGCTAAGAACGTTTTTATCATTTACCAATGGTATTGTGATGTTGCTTAGTTTTATTATTCAGAGTTTCATTAATGATATCATTATTGGTAGGTATGGCCTTCGAGTTTCATTGATGGTAATGCCCTTAATTCTCGCACTCTTTACATTAGGGGCAATTTTCTCAGGACATTTGTTTGTATATGACATCAAAACAGATGATTTTCTCTACTTCTTTATCTTTTTGGTGGTGGGTAAAGTTTTTACATCCTCTTTGAAAGATGCGTTAGAAAATCCAGCCTTCAAGCTGTTCTTCCTGCCATTCGATGTAAAAATTCGTTTTGATATCCAATCCAGAGTAGAAGGTGTAGTGAATGAAATTGCAGTACTTGGCGCTGGGGCTTTACAAATTGCATTGGGTACATTGACTTTCTTTAAGTTGATTCACTATGCTTATTTTATTATGGTGTTGGCAGCTCTTATTATTTTCTATGCGGGTAAACTCTATGTAGAATATAAGAAAGAATTGAAAAAGACATTAGAAGATCAGAAGTCTAAGCTGAAAGGTTCAGGTACTCGAAACGATCACAATACAGTCAATGTGATTAAAAGTGAATTGCGAAAAAGAAATCCTGATCGAATCCTAAACGCACTAAAGTTGCTAGAGCGAATGGAACCAATAATGTTGGATTTTTCTCTATTAGATTTTATTCGGTCAGAGCATAAGCATATTAGAATATATGCCTATGATCGCTTGCGTGAGTTGAAGAGCTTTAATACTATAGAAATATTGGCTCGCGAGATTAGGAAAGAAGATGATGAGGAGGTAAAGAAAATTGGAATAGAGACGATCAAAGCTCTAAAAGAAATGGTGGATTACGAGCTTACCGAAGTTGGGATCAAAAAACTTGTTCGTTCTACCGACACTCAAGATAGAATTTATGCGGCTCGTGCATTAGCCAAATTGGAGGATGATAAGTTTGTTCCTTTCTTAGTGGAGCTATTGAGAGATATAAACCCAGCTGTTCGAAAAGCTGCAATGGTGAGTTCCGGAAAACTGAAAAGACCAGAGTTTTGGTCCATATTGATCGAAAATCTTCATTTGCCTGCCTATAGTAACGTTGCTGATTCTGCACTTATTTCCTCAGGGGAAACTATGTTTCATGCGATAGATTCTGCTTTTTACAAAACAGGTCAGGAGTTGGATGCCATGATCCGAATTATGCAAATATTTGGGAAAGTTGGAGGGAAGCAGGCTATAGAAATGCTTTGGAAGAAAATTGACTTCCCTGATAAAAATATTATTTCTGAATTATTACTTTCTCTGAGTTTTATTGGCTTCGAGGCGAAAGATTTTCACGCTGCAAGAATAAAGTTAGCCATTGATAGTACGATTAGTGATTTAACCTGGAATATAAAAGCATTACAGGAAATCCCTCGTGATGATTTTTTTGATAAACTTGTTGTTCAGGCTTTCGAAGAAGAAAACAAAAAGAACTACGAGCATCTATTCATGTTGCTAGCCATGATATATGATGCGCAGAGTATAAAATTGGTGCGTGATAATATAGAAGTGGGTACAACTGATAGTGTGTCTTTTGGTATTGAAATGCTTGGAATATTCGTAGATGAGATCCTGAGACCGAAACTGACAGCGGTTTTAGACGATGACGAGCCAAAGGATAAACTGGTGAAGCTACATGACTTTTACCCGCCAGAGAGTTTTGAAGATTACTCAGATTTGTTGCTTCAAATTGTTAACCGAGATTATAACAATATAAATAAATGGACCAAGTGTCTGGCTATGTATAAGCTGATACATATGAAAGGTCAAAAAGTTTCTGACGATTTGATTGCGAATTTGTTTAATCCGGATGAAACGATGGTTCAGACTGCGGCTGCAGTAATATACAAACTAGATTCAGAGCAATACCAATACCATACTAAGCGCTTGAAAAGTTCAGCTAAAAAGAAACTTGATAAAGCCATCGTCCCACCTGTATTCAAATCAACAGAAGAGAAATTTCATCAAAAACTATTAATTATTGAAAGAGCTGTTCTTTTGAAGCAAATTCCTTCCTTTATGGATATTCCTGGAGTAATTCTGTTAGACTTAGCCAAACGATTTGAAGAAATCATGGTAGAGCCAAATACTACTATCATGGAAGTAGGGGATTCAGGGGATGCTCCCGTCTTTATAGTAATTAAAGGTAAATTGACGGCAACCTATGAAAATGGAGATGTTAAAAAATTAGAGAAAAAGGATATTATAGGCCATAAACTTATACTTGCATCGGATGCCTGTCCTTATTCTCTGGTCTCAGATACAGAATGTTTACTTCTTACTATAGAGAAAGGTGAGTTGTATGATGCTGTATCAAGAAATATAGAAATGGTTGATGGAATTTTGACCATAGTTAATGAGGCTGAGATCGAAGAAGAAGAAGAATTAGAATCAATATTCCATTAAAACCAGCTAACAAAATATTGAGCCAATGAATATCGAACAAGAAATATTGCTTGCCTATCATACTGCGGATGACCAGCCTATTGGAGGAGGATCTAGTAAAGGTTGGGTGACGAACTTTTACAAGTTCCTTACCACGCTTTTGGAGCAAGTGTCTGGAAAGCAACCGAATATAAAGATGGTATCTGAAAATGATAGTCATGTAGATTTGTATTCGTCCAGCGGTGTTTTAGTATCTATTCTATCCAAAGATTTCCTAAACAACCCTACGTTAATAAATGGTGTGAATCTTTTTGCAAGCTCATCTAAGGAAAATAGTACGCTTTCAATGGGAGGATTGTCCAGATTGTTTAAGGTGATCAAGTTCCCAATCGATGTGGATAACTTCCTTCCGGAATATTCTGATATTTTGTCTTACGACTTTTTTCATATTGATCCTTTAACCGGTGAGCCGCAAGAGTTCAAGCGTTTTTTCGGTAATGAAGCGGAAAGAAGTTACTGGATGAAAATGGTAGATATGTCTTATGATATTTACCAAATTCAAACCAAGCTTGAAGAGCTAGGCACGAAGAAGAAAGAAGAAAAAGAAGTAGGCAAAGAGAAGACTATTTATCTGGCAAATTCTGGTGTTGACATGATCATTCAAAGAGATACTGTCAAAAGAGAACTGATTAGGCATGGATACCGTGTCTTACCAGACCAATCCTTACCAAAGGATGTACATGCTTTAGAACCAATTATTAAGCAAGACCTGGACAGGTGTTGTCTTTCCATTCACCTTGTTGGAGAAGATTATGGTTATAAACCAGCGGGCTCTGAATTATCAGTAGTTGATATTCAAAATCAAATTGCATCCAAACATACACACGATATTCATGATTACAATGTCAAGCATGGAGGTGGAGAAAAATTCAGTAGGTTGATATGGCTTTCTCCAGATTTGAAAAATGTAAGTGAACGTCAAAAGATATTTATTGAGGATTTAAAGAGTGATGCAGCTTCTTTAGATGAAGCGGAGGTGCTTCAAATTCCATTGCAAGAATTAAAATCTATTATTAGAGAGGAGTTGGTTACAGGAGGACGATTCAAAGCAAAAGAGATCGAAGTTGATGAGCAGCTTCCTGAGGATGGAAATCTGATTTATTTGATTTGTGACCAGATGGATACAGAAGCAGTGAAGCCTGTGATGGATTGTTTGAAAGACAAAGGTTTCAGTGTAGTTACTTCAATGTTTGAAGGAGATTTAATGGACTTAAGATATTTGCATCAAGAAAATTTAAGACGTTGTGATGCTTCATTGATTTATTTTGGAAAATCTTCTCCAGAATGGATAAGGACAAAAATGCAGGATTTGTTAAAGGCTCCGGGATTCGGAAGAACGAAGCCAATGAAAGCCACTGCAATTTTCACGGAAGATAATAGTAAGGTTGATAATTTGGTCAATAATTCTGGTACCTTGGTATTGGGTGATGGATCTTTTGAACCTAAAAAAATTGAACCCTTTTTAGCTAAACTACAAGACTAATGAGCGAAAAAGAATTAGAAGTCGGACAAGAACAACAAGCTGACATTACTCAGTTTGTTGATCCATTTCCCGGGTTAAGGCCATTTGGGATTGAAGAGAGTCATTTATTCTTTGGCCGTGAAGGTCAGAGTGATGAAGTGCTAATGAAACTTTCTGAGAACAAATTTGTAGGAATTCTTGGTGCATCTGGTAGTGGAAAATCTTCATTGATGTATTGTGGATTGATTCCTACACTTTATGGTGGATTCATGACGCAAGCTGGGTCCAATTGGCGGATTGTGGTCACTCGCCCAGGCGGTGGTCCGATTGACAATTTAGCTGAAGCATTATTAAAAAAGGATCAGGTTTATAATGATCTGGATGATGAAGAACAGCTCATTAGAAAGACTATTACTTCTACTGTACTTCGAAGTAGTTCTTTAGGTTTGATTGAGGCCGTAAAGCAGCTCAAATCTTCTGATCAAGAAAATGTATTGGTTCTGGTCGATCAGTTTGAAGAGCTATTTAGATATAAAAAATTAGAAACGTTGTCCTCAGATTTGGACGAATCTTCAGCTTTCGTGAATCTCTTGTTGGAAGCAGTTCATCAATACGATGCGCCCATTTATGTAGCACTGACCATGCGATCGGATTTTATTGGTGATTGTGCAGCTTTCCCTGACCTGACTCAGATGATTAATGACAGTCACTATTTGATTCCACAAATGACACGGGATCAAAAGAGACTGGCAATTGAAGGGCCTGTGGCCGTTGGAGGTGGAAAAATTGCGCCTCGTTTGACACAGCAGTTACTCAACGATGTAGGGGATAATCCGGATCAGTTGCCGATTTTGCAGCATGCATTGATGCGTACTTGGCAATTCTGGAAGGAATATAAGAAAGAAGGCGAACCCATGGACCTAAAGCATTACAATGCGATAGGTACATTGAGAGAAGCACTTTCGCAACACGCGAATGAAGCATTCGATTCACTGTCCAAACGTGAGCAGCAAATTTGTGAATCGATGTTTAAGGCATTGACAGAACGAGGTACTGAAACTTCTGGGATAAGACGTCCTACTAAACTGGCCACAATTGCAGCAATTTCTGGGGTAAACGAAGAAGAAGTAACTCGAGTAGTTGATAAGTTTCGAGAGCCTGGTAGAACGCTTTTGATGCCACCACATGGTATCAAATTGGATTCAGATACAGTAATTGATATTTCTCACGAATCATTGATGAGGATATGGACAAGACTGAAGTCCTGGTTGGATGAGGAATCGCGTTCAGCTGAGATGTATCTCAAATTGGCAGAGTCTGCAGAAAGGTTCCAATTGGGAAGAGCGGGGCTTTGGAAGATGCCGGATTTGCAGTTGGCGCTCAACTGGCAAGAAGAAAACAAACCGACTTTGGTTTGGGGACAAAGATATGACCCAGCTTTTGAGAGAACCATAGTATTCTTAGAAACCAGTAAGAAAGCTTACGAGACGGAACAAAGAAATAAGGAGCTACTCCAAAAGAGAGCATTACAGCGTTCAAGGATTGTAGCCATGGTACTTGGTTTTGCGATGTTGGTATGTATTTTCTTTGTGGTTTTTGCGAATATTAAAGCGGGAGAAGCAGAGAAGCAAACGATTCAAGCGCAGATTAATCTGGAATTGGCTAAGGAAAATGAAGCAAAAGCTGAAGCTGAAAGCGAAAGAGCAACAAAAGCAGCTGCTGAAGCTCGAATTGCCCAACGAAAAGCGGAAGATGAAAAAGCTGCTGCTGATGCAGCGAGAGCACAAGCCGAGCTAGAAAAACAAAAGGCTGAGGAGCAAAGAATCCTTGCTGTAAAAGCTCAGGCTCGTGCTGTAGAACAGCAAAAATTAGCGGAAGCTAGTGCTGAAGAAGCAAGAAAGGCCACATTGTTGGCAGAGAAAAATGCACAAACAGCTGAGACGCAAAGATTAGCAGCTCTGGCACTTCGTTATCAAGCCATTGCCAACTCGATGGCGATTAAGTCGAAAGGTATCGATGATGATATTGAGCAAAAAGCTCTAATCGCAAGACAAGCCTGGATATTTGATAAGTCACATGGTGTGAAAGACTATAATGCGGATGTTTATTCAGGTGTTTATTATGCATATAAGGAGCTATTGTTTACTGACTCCACAGATATCTTCAATCACTACAAAGGACATATCGCTGGTAATGCCGTTCGTTCTGTAACATTTGCAAACGATGGTCAACACCTATTCTCAGCGGGTAGTGATGGTAAGCTATTGTTTTGGGATATGACCAATGACAAGAAAAGAAGCGAGGTTTTGATAGACAATAATTTTGTCAACAGAGTGGTCGATTTAGATCCAGAAGAACGATGGTTAGCTGTAGGTAGTGATGACGATCAGATATTGCTCTATGACTTAAAGAAAAAAGGAAGTGAGCCTAAATCATTGACGGGACACTCAGGAACTGTGTTTGATTTAGCTTTTTTGAAGGAAGGTAAAGGATTCATTTCCTCTTCAGGGGACAAGGTTATTCGAATGAATAATTTTAAAACCAATACTGAAATATCAAGAGTGGCATCAAGAGTCAAAGCTTTGGCTCTAAGTCCTGATGGAAGATTCTTGGCCGGAGGCAGTGAATCTGGAAGCGTCTATCTATGGGATTTGGAGAATGATAATGAAGAAAAATCTCTTTATATCAAGGACGGAGCTCCTGTGCATGCGATTTCTTTCAATCAGGATGGAAATATTATCGCCATTGGAGACGAAGAAGGGGATGTCATCCTTTGGGATATGAAAGAAGGAAAACAAATCAGAAGGTTAACAGGTCACTCAGCAAAAATCACAGATTTAGAGTTTAGCGACGACAATTCATTGTTGGCATCTACGAGTTTCGACGGTACAGCGAGAGTTTGGGTGATGGAATATCTTAATGATTTGCCACTCATCTTAGATGATCATGGGACAGGAAGAGGAAGTCAGAAGTGGGTGTGGTCGGCCACCTTCTCTCCTGATGGAAAAACGCTTATGACGGGTGCAGGTGATGGTATCATAAGATACTGGCCTACACGTCCGGATGAAATGGCAGAAAAGATTTGTGAAGATCCAAAAGTAGCACATAATCTGAGTGATAATTCATGGAGAGCTTACGTAGGTGCGGGTATTGATTATGAAGAAACCTGCGAAGGCAAACCTAAACGAGAGGATAATCAATGATAATGACAAGATTAACATCGGCAGTTTTCATTTTTGGAATTTTATTTTTCTGGAGCAAGGATGGTCTTCAGGCTCAACAGCGGGAATTGAATTGTACTCAAAAGCTTAACCAGGCAGAGGACATGTTTGATGCTGGTAGTTTGAGTGGAATTCCTGAATTACTAAATGGTAAAAGGGTTAAATGTTTTAACAAAGGTGGATTCTCAAAAGAAGAAAGAATCAGAGCTTATAGACTTTTGGCTTTGGTACATCTTTTTAATGATAATGGTCCAGAAGCAGAAGATGCTGTAATTAATTTACTGATAGCAGATCCTGAACACCCGTTGAGTCCGGATGATCCAATTGAATTAAAGTACTTATTTGATAAGTATCGTTCTGAACCCATTTTTAGAATCGGAGCAAAAGTTGGAGCTAATCAAACGTTTATACGCTCTATTGGAGAATTCGGATCGTATTCAAATGTAAATGAAGTTTCAAAGGAGTTTAAGTCGGGGCTTGGATTTCAAGCAGAGTTAACATTTGAATACACGATTGTTGGAAACCTTGAGGTGCTTGGAGGATTAGGTTGGGCTCAATCGAAATATGACATTGGATACAATAGCATTACCTCGTTAGCAGATGTATATCCAACTTCAACGAATTTTGTCGTTTCACTGACGGAAACACAAAATCAGTTTAAAGTGCCAATTATGATAAGGTATGGTTACCCTGTGGGTAATCTTATCCCTTATGCTACATTAGGTCTATCCATTGATTATTTATTGAATAGTACAATTTCAGGTAGTAGAGCTGGTACGGCTACAAGACAATTAACAAGTTTGTCCTTGTTAGATAACCAGATGCGAAAAGAATGGAATTGGGCATACTTTGCTGGTCTAGGAGTCAAATTAAAGAGTAAAACTAATTTTTTCTTATTTGAACTGAGATACAATATGGCGGGTGGTAATACGGTTAGGACTAAATATCGCTACAATAATCAGAAACTCTTATTTGATATGGCGCATGTGGACGATGATAAAATAATGAACAACTTAAGTGTTTCTTTTGGTTACATCCTGTCTATATATAAACCGAAGAAATACTCAAATAAGAAATTGGAAAAGAAATTTGGTAAGAAGAAAAATAAAGCTGATGAATAGAAGATTCCATTTACCGCTTCTTTGTATTTTATCTATTGGGTGCCTATTTGGTTGCATCAGTGAGGATTCTAATAGTCTTGATCCATCAGAAATATTTATAAAATATTATGGTTCAGAGTCTGAAGAGGTAGCCGTTGATTTATTGGAGCTCAGTGATGGTTTCCTTTTATTAGGATCCAGGACTGATGTTGACAATTCAGATTACTATTTGGTCCGAACTGATACTGCAGGCAATCGATTGTGGGAAGGGGTGATTAATAACGATACTATTGGTACTGTGGATATACCTTCCAAAATGTACTTTGATGATGTGAATCAAAAGTTATACATTATCGGAACCTCCACATTCGATAGAGGAGATGATAATTTGGAGCAAATCCCAGTTGACCATTTGTTTTTAGTTGATTTAGATTTATCTGCGACAGGCTTCACGATTGCGAATTCTATGGTTTATAGATATTTTGATTCAAGAAGCTCTTCTGATCCTAGTTATGTACCAGCTTTCAAAGAAACAAGCGGAGCAGACATATTGGTTTCTGGAGATGACCTGATTGTTTTAGGTTCTGTGGAGGCAGGGTCTAATGACCCGAGCTCAGAAGATAATAGCATCCTACTTATGAAAATAACCAGAGATTTTACAACCACAGATTGGGAAAGAGTAAAAGGTTTTGATGGTGATGATTTTGGAAGGACTCTGCTTGAAGCAGGGGGTAGATATTTTTACATGGGGGCCGTCAATACAGCAAACCTTGGTATTGGCCATGGTTTGGTAGATGTAATAGTTGAAGAGTTTGACGTGGTAAGTGGAAACGAAGATCACAAATGGGAATATGGAACTCCAGACAATGATGAAGGGGCCAATATGATATATACTGATCCAGGAATTGTTATTGTAGGAACAACAGGTTCAGGAAGTACTCAATATGCATTTATAGTAAATACCACTAGAGGTCTAGGCGATGCTGAAATCAAACCACTAACATATCCTCGATCTTCTTCAGAGAATTGGAATACTGAAGGTGCTGATGTAGCACAAACATCAAGTGGGGACTATTTCATTGTTGGAAATGTCAAGTCATTTAGCGATGCCGCAGCAGACCCAAGAGAAAACGAAATTCTTTTGATTCCAACCAATGGAGTAGGAGAAGTATATGAAGAGGCTGTCCAGGAATATGGAAGTGTTCAGAATGACGCTGGCAATGCTATTATTCGCCGTGCAGATGGCACTTTGGTGATTGCCGCGACTGTCCATTTTGGTGGAAGCGCAACTATGCTATCTCTGTTGAAAACTAATCGTAACGGAGAATTTCTTAAGAATTAAAATATAACTATTCTAATAATCTGTTTTATTATTTGAGTGGTACTAGGTATTTGTATAAATTAAAAATTGAATTAGGGTATAATGGTTAAAAATTATGTCATTAATGCTATTGCAAATTGGGAAAGTGCAATAAAAAGAAAGTGTTATTTGAATAGTTCAAACCGTTGTAGTATTAATTACAGCCTTAATTTACTGATTGGAAATTGGATTTTTGTAATGTTAACACCACAAGCTATGTTTAAGAATTTACCTTCACGTGGACTGCGTACGCTATTCTTATGTCTTATTGTTTTTGTCTTCGGATCGGGTAAACTGGCAGCTCAGGACCGAGCGCTTGATTTATCAGGCACTGGCAATAGTGTAGATATCACTTATGATTTGAATCTAAGTGGTTTTACTGTTGAGACTTGGGTGTACTTTAATGATCTCACGAATGGGGCAGGAATTTTTGCAGAAACAAATGTAAACATACCTCAACCTTTTGATTTGTATGTAAACAATTCTACCAATCATTTGAACTATTTAGTAGGTAATGGTGGCACATTTGCAAGTCAAGGTTCTTCTATTGTTTTTAATACATATCAATGGTATCATATAGCTTTTGTTTATGACCCAAGCAATTCGGGAGCTGAGGCATTACTTTATATCAATGGACAACTTGATAATACCTTGAATGTATTGGGTACTGTATCTCCTACTAATTCGACTAACCCTATCCGAATAGGGAATAGAGCGGATAATGCTACTAATGCTGACGCTGTTTTTGATGATTTTAGGATTTGGAGCGATGCAAGAACTGCCACAGAGATTGCTGATAATTTCCGTTCTGAATTAGTTGGAAACGAGGCCAACCTTGATGTTTATTACAATTTTAATGCAGATAATTCCTATGATATTGCTGGCACCGCTGATAACGGATTGGAGGTAGGATCAGTGTTGTATACTGGTGGTCTAGATTTCACTCTGCCTACATTGAGTATAGGTACCGTGGGTTATTTATATGATGATAGGTTTGATTTCACTATGGAGGTGAATAAAGAAGGTACATTACATACAGTAGCCCTTACTGCTGACATCACACCAACAAGCACTCAAATATTAGCTGGTACAGATGGAGGAGATAATCTAGCTGCAGCTCAGTTTAGCTCTCCTGTAAATGGACACAATAATGTTAGTGTTACTGGACTAACACCTGCCACACAGTATTATATCTATACATTTAATGAAGATTATTTAGGAAATCATTCTAATGTTGAAACCTTTACTGTTACATCTGCAATAGAAGATATAATTAATCCGACTTTATCTATTGATGGTGTATCTACTCCTTTCTCTACTCGATTCGACTTTGACATTACCGTAGATGAAGAGGTTGATGTGTATTATGTTGTACTTCCAATGGGTGCAAACGCGCCTTCGGCTGCTCAAATAATCGCGGGCACAGATGGTGACGATAATGGAGCTATTTTTCCAGGCAGTGTTGGTATAGGATACAATGGCATGGGGGAATCTTCAAACGAATTAGTTACAGGCCTCATGGTCTCAACTTCTTATGATGTTTATGTAGTTGCGCAAGATCGATCAAGTAATCTTAACGAATCGAATATTGAGACATTCGCTATCACAACTGCTGTACTTGATGTTTCGTCACCTACACTTAGTGTGGATGGAGGACCTGTGCCTACTCCAGGAGGATTTAGCTTCGATATTACGGTTAATGAGGAGTGCGAATTGTTTTATGTAATTCTAGCTAGTGGCTCTGATGCACCTAATAGTACTCAAATTTTAGCAGGTACAGATGGTTCTGATGGTCAAGCTGAGGAGTTTCAAATAGAAACCGTAGATGGATTTCAAACTCTTGAAGTTGGTGGTTTAATGGCTGTAACACCGTACGATGTATATATTATTGCTAAGGACTACTCAGACAATATATCCGGAATTCAGAATTTTAGTGTGACAACAGCTTCGATTCCAAATGTTTCAATTGAAACTATAGCTGTTCCTGGAGCAAGTTTAGTAGCTGGTTCAACTGATAACCTTATCTACAAAATGGAAGTCATTGTCTCCGATGGAACAGTGACCACAGAAGGAATTTTATTGTCACCAAATACACCTAATATTCTGGATGACTTTGACCAATTCAACTATTATGAATCTACCGTGGGCGATGTAGGTTATGAGAACGCAACTCTGATTGAAAGTCGAGGACCGGTGACTGCAACAGAAAGTATCGCATTTGAAGGAGACAATAGCATAGAAAATGATCTAATCGTGTTGTTTACAAGTACATATACAGATGAGACGGTGTACTGGTACATTACTGCAGACGTATCTGCTACTGCTTCTAATATGAACACGTTTTCAATTGAACTTCCTGCAATCGACAATAATTTTGGAATCGATGGTGAGCATAATCGCAGCGATGCAGGTCTTGCAGCTTCCAATTTATTTGCTGTAGATAATCCAGATTTTGGCAACCTTACAAGTGATGTGAATTTTTCGACTGATACTAACATCTCTGAGACTGCCGACATTATATTGAATGGTGGCAACATCACCGTCGATGGTGGATCAGATGTTAACTTCGATTTGGGAGGAAATAATCTTGATCTAACGGGAGGTACATTCACCAATAACGGGGTGGTTACCTTCTCAAATACAACGAATATTAGCAATGCTCCTAATTTCATAAACAATGGAACCATCCAAGGTGGCATAAACTTCACTGGTAACTTCACCAACTCTGGAATTGTTTCACCGGGATTTTCACCTTCTTGTATGAACGTAGGTGGAGACTATATCAATGCGGGCATAGACCTAATAGAAATTGAAGGGTTGAATACCGTTTGTGACGCAGCTGATGGATTTGATCAAATCATTGCCACTGGCGATATTGACCTTAGCTCTGGTTCTTCCACATTACAAGTCACGATTGGAGCCGGATATACGCCTTCAAATGGTGACACTTTTGTTATCCTGAGTGGAGGCACAGGCCTCATTGGAGAGTATAACAATATATCGGGTGTACCTGCCAACTGGTTTGTGGAATATGACGTGGACAACTATGAAGTAACCTTAAGATATGATGATGGCACTGAGGAGAATGCATTAGATTTCAATGGCAGTTCTGATTTCGTCTCAATCCCTGATTTTGGTGGTACACAGCAAATGACCATAGAAATGTGGGTCAATGCTACGGATATAACTACTACCACTCATTCTGATTTGATCAGACAAACAAATACCTCCATTGGAGATTATGACTACTTCATTGCTTTTCAAAGCAATGCAACAGCTTTACGATTTTACGTTAGAAATTCTGGAGGAACTACCGCCACTGCAACTTTGACGATTGCCGACCCTTCTGTTTTTGTTGGAGAATGGAATCATATCGCTGCAGTATATGATGGGACCTTGACTTCAAACAATGTACTTCTATATGTTAATGGTGAGTTAGAAGGAACTGCTTCTTTAGCAGGCAACCTTAACGTAAGAAATAGCATGCAAGGGAATAATGTTTTGAGTGGTGTTACATCTAATCAAGGCGTTAGCGTATCAGAGTATTACAACGGACGAATGGATGAAGTAATGATCTGGGATTCAGCAAGAACACCTGCTGAAATAAGATCTGATGCAGAAAATGGAATAGCTTCTCCTGGAGCAGAAGGCAACTTAATCTCTTATTACAAATTCAATCAAGGATTGGCTGATGCCGATAATACCACGATTACAGAACTAATCGATGAAAAAGGGATTTATCCTGGTGATTTGGCTGGTTTTACCCTGAATGGTTCTACCTCCAACTTTGTACCTTCTTCGCAACCAGCACCGATACCGGTAGCAACTTCATCGATGTCAACTGCTTCGAATGGACAAAGAGTAGTGATATTGGATGCGGGTAATACTTCAGGTGCTGGATTGACCAATACTGCAGCGTTTGACGCCACTAATTTCAAGACAACAAGTGGAACGTTGGAAGGGTGGATGAGAACCACTGATGTAGACGGTCAGTACAATCCCATAGTTTCTATTGGAGGATTAGCTGCCATGTTTGTGGTAGGAGGAGATTTAATTACGTATCAATGGGGAGGTACTCCTGGAAATATTTCTTCAGGAACTTCAGTAGCGGATGGCAACTGGCACCACGTAGCTTTTGTTTACCAAAATGGAGTTCCAAATGGATCACAGTTTTATGTAGACGGGGTACCAGCCGGAGCTAGTTTTCAATATGATCAAGGCGCAGACCAAGACCTGATCAATATAGCAGATAATGATATTGTGTCTCACTTTTTCGTAGGTGACATCGATGAAATACGATTTTGGAATAGAGCACTTACCGATGCGCAAATTCTTGCGTTTCACGATCAGGAAATCAATTCGAGCAGTCCTGGTTTATATGCATATTACTCTTTTAATGCCGGAGACGGAACAGATAACTCATCCAATAGTTTTGATGGGGTAGTACAGGGCTCACCTTCTTTTGGGACAGGACCTTCATTGATCACTGGACAACCTTTAGATGGCGTAGCTCCTGGATTTGAAATGGGCAGCCCATTAGTGGATAATCCGACTAATGATGGCTTCGATGTATCTGCAGATCTAACAGAAAATGGGGCTACCTATTATGTGGTATTAGCCAATGGAGCATCTGCACCTACTTCATCCGAAGTCAGAGCAGGAACGGGTAGTGGTGGATCAGGTCAATTGGCCTTTGGAAGATTGGATGACCTTGGAGCAGGTAGCTCTGCAACAGTAAGTGGATTGGCATTAGGCACCACATATGATGTGTATTTTGTTGGTGAAGATTTAACAGGAAACTTATCATCACCTCAGCTACAGAATGGTTCAACTGCCAACCCGACATCTCTTAGCCCAGGTGATATAGCATTTACAATGATGAATGCTGATGGAGATGAAGAATTTGCCTTTTTGTTAAAAGTGACAATCGATGCAGGCACAGAAATTCATTTCACAGACCATAGTATGGATGCCGCTGGCAATAAGGTAACCTCAGAAGGGGCGATTACTTTCATAGCCTCAAAACAAATAAATGCTGGTGACCAAGTGATTATAAATACCGATGCGACCAACTCCAATACAAATGTTACGGCAACACTCAAAAGTGACGGTTCTGTCGCAGGAACTGCCTGGGAATCTGATGTGAGCTGGGCCATTACTGGCGACCCTGGTGATCAAATTTTTGCTTTTCAGGGAAGTATTCCAGGGGCCAATCTCATTTCTGTAACCCAATGGCTGGCTGCCATTAATACAAACCCTAACGGATGGTATAGTTCGACACCTAATAACAATGAAAGTGACCTGCCTTCTGCCCTTACAGATGGTATTAATGCGATCGCATTGAATGTGGGAGAAGTTGGAACCATATCGAACAACTATGTGTATGATTTCGCTGGATCAGGGTCGAGTGGCTCCCTTGCTTCTATGGGCTATTCTTTGAATGATCATAACAAATGGTTAGATGGTAATGCAGTATATGACATCAATGATCTTATGGATTATGGTGGCAATACAGATGCCACTCCTTTATCTGCAAACTTTGGTGGAAATACAGGGACAGGTCTTACTCAATCTTTCGATGCTAAGTTCTTTGTATTTACGGATGATGACGTAGCTGATGTGATTAATTCATTTGAAATTACAGCGGTTAATTTGTCTGGCGTAGCGTATTTGTACTACGATGCCAACGATGACGGAATGAGAGAGGTCGACGGTTCTGAAGATATAGGTTCTGCTTCTTACCCTTTCCCAGTTTTGATTACATACCAAGACCTAATTTCTGACAGATTTAAAATTGATATTACTGGTACTGCCCCAGCATCCGGAACTTTTGATTTTACGAACGTCAGTGACGGTGATAATTTCGATACCAATACTTATCAGTTTACTGGTACAATTGTGGAAAATGCATTGGCCTTCGATGGAGACGACTATGTAGAAATTCAAGATCATACCGATTTTGAGTTGGTAGGTCCATTTACCATTGAGTTTATGTACAAGACATCGGCCTCGGGCAATAGGATTATTTTTGAAAAAGGAACTAGTAATGATCAGTTCTCTGTTCAGCAGTTTAGCGGTGACAAAATTGGAATTAACATTGGAGGAATTCTCCAAACTCAAGGCACTTACAATGATGGTGCTTGGCACCATGTAGCGATCGTTTATCGCGGAGCTAGTGACGGTTCTATATATGTTGATGGAGTAGATGATACTGACCCGACTATTGGAGTGACCGCCCCTTCATATAGTGCAGCCAATATTCATATAGGAAGTAGAGGAGGTGCTACTGGATTTGTTGGACAACTTGATGAACTCAGAATCTGGAGTTTGGAAAGATCTATTGGAGATATTCAAGCCAATATGTTGGCCAGTGTAAAGAGCGGAACAGGCTTAGTTGCTGCTTATGACTTTAACTCAGGTAACCCAGGTGCCGATAATTATACAGGTAATCCTGAAGATCACTTAGAAGATGTCACAGGAAACAATCATGATGGGTATCTAGATCCAGAAATGGATGGAAATGCATCAGGATTCTTATTAAATGGTACTGCATCGAATTGGGTCAATGCGAATCTTCCTACCTGTTTGCCAGAAGGTGAATTTACAGGTGCTGTAGATGGAGATTGGAACGATCCTGCTAACTGGTGTGGAGACGTGCCTCCAATTGGAAATATAACTTTTGATTTAGACATAACAACTAATGTGTCTCTGACTGAAGTTCAAAACGTGGTTTTCAATGGGAATAATGTGGTTGTTCAGGGAGGCACTCAATTGGATTTGAACCTAGGTAACGATCAATTACAATTGACTAATGGAGCTATTTTTACTAACAATGGTACGGTAAGATTTACGTCTGCCAATACTACTTTAAATGATGTTTCAGGTACCAACTTTATCAACAACGGCGTATTAAGTGGGACTTTTAATACAATCACTCCATTTACTAATCAGGCGGGTGGTACACTTCGTCCTGGATTTTCACCAGGATGTATGACTTTTGGATCCGGCTACAATGATGGAGGAGGAACTCTTGATATAGAAATCGCGGGAGCAACTACTCCATGTACAGACTTTGATCAATTACAAGTTACAGGTACGGCTACTTTGAGCGGCACATTGAATGTCGCTTATTTTGGAGGGTATACTCCAGTCAATGGACATTCAGTTGATATTATCACGGCCACAGTAGGTATATCCGGAATGTTCTCGGTAACCAATATACCAGCCAATTGGAATTTGGAATACAGTGCCAACGCTGTGACCTTGACCTATGACGATCAAGGTAGTAAATTGGCGTTTGATGGAAACGACTATATTGTTGCTTCTGAAGGAGGAACCGATTTGTCAACTTCCACCATAGAGATGTGGGTGTCTCATACGACCGATGTAAATCAAACTATCTATTGGAGAGGGAACACAGGCACAGACAATGGTACCGAATTGTCTTTAGAAGTTGGAGGAGCATTGACTTATGAAGAAAGTGATGGATCACTTGAAGGAGTGACATCTACTTTAACAGTTCCTTTTGATGGAACTTGGACTCATATAGCTGTTGTCAAGGAAAATGATGATGTGACTTTCTTTGTCAATGGTGAGTCAGAAACGTTCAACGCGGTAGGGTTTACGGGAACGCCACCATCTGGAGAATTCACAATAGGGGCGACAAATCGTTTGTCCGGAGTTGGAGGATATTTTCAAGGACAAATTGATGAAGTAAGAATTTGGAATGATAAACAGGCTGATGCATCGATAAGAACCAGAGCGACACAGCTGATTGCTTCACCTACTGGTGAGACCAATTTAATAGTCTACTATACAATGACTGAAACAGGTAATACCAGCACCGTGGCCGATCGTGCTTCAGGAGGTGGACAAGATGGAGCCAATGATGCTACATTGAATGGATATCCTGCTAATCCTTCCACAAGCTGGTTAACTTCAGATGCGACGGACAATCCACAACCAGTGATGAAAATTACAGAGATTATCATCGATGAAGATATTCCTTCCGGTGCCAGTAGTCCAGGGACTGCAACAGATGGAAGAAACTTTGGAAACGTAGGTCAGCCAAGCGATACCAAAACCAAAGTATTTGAAGTTAGAAATGATGGAGTAGGTACATTGAACATTAGCCAGCCTACGCTTACCACAGGAACAAATTATTCTGTGATCAATGCAGCGGTCACTTCATTTTTACCGAATGAATCAACTACTTTTTCAGTAGTATTTGCGCCGACAGCAGTTGCTACTTACAATGAAACAGTCAATATTACGAATGACTATAATACTACCTATACATTTGAAGTTACTGGTGAAGGGGTAGACAACAATGCGCTGAATTTTGGTGGTACAGATGATTACGTAAGTATTGGAAGCTTGGGTGCTTTTCCGGCAGAAGGTACTATTGAGTTATGGGTAAATGCATCCGATTTAACAACTAATAAAGGAATTTTTGATACGGACATCAATGGCAATGGACTGAGGCTAGAGGTTGAAACCGGATTGCCTGGTTTGCAAATTGTTGCGGATGACGATGCTTCGCAAATTGAACAACTGTTCAGTAGTGCTATGTCAACAAGTACTTGGTATCATATTGCTATTACTTGGAATACTGGAACATCCAATTTAGTGGGTTATGTGAATGGTGTTGAATCTTTTAATGTTTCAAATGTGGCTTCTTGGCCTGCCAATCTTAATGATTTTGTGATAGGTACGGCATTGGATGGCGTTTCAGGCCCGTCAGCAGGACGATTCTGGAATGGCTCAATGGATGAGTTGCGTATCTGGAATGCGCAGCGTGATCAATCACAGATTTCTGCGAATATGACCAATTTTGGAGTTGATAGTGAGACTGGTCTGTTGGCATCTTATGATTTTAATGTTGGAATCGCAGGAGGAAATAACACAGGATTGGGAGAACCAACATTGACTGATATTACTACCAATACATTTGATGGTACGTTAATGACTTTTGATAAAAATGGAGCTACCTCAAATTATATCACCTCAACCGTAAATACATCTGCAGTTCCAGAAATAACAGTAGAATCGGCAGGAGCGATAAACATTGATGACAATGTAGCTCCTTTACTCGCTAATGATACAGACTATGGCTATGTTGGTTTGGTTGGCGAAACCAAAACATTTACAATTAGAAATGATGGATTGGCAGATTTATCCATTTCTACAATTACCTCCAATTCAGCGGACTGGATTGTTTCTAATGTTTCAGAGACTTTGCCTAATGAGTTGACTTCAGGTAACTCTATGACTTTCGATTTGGTGATGTCACCGAGTGGACTGGGAGCGAGCAATGCAGCAGTTATTACGATTGCAAATAACGATCCTGATGTTCCTGAGCAAGATTTTGAAATTCAGACCACGGTAAATGTGGTTGAAAATGCACTGGTATTTGATGGAACAAATGATAATATTTCTATATTGGATGATGACGCTTTATCTTTTGGGGATGGTGCTAGTGATCAGCCTTTTTCTATTGAAGCCTGGGTGAATTTTAATACTTTAGGTATTAATCAATCTATAGTATCAAAAAGAGGAAGTGGGTCAGATAGAGAGTATCGATTGTCAATGACAACTTTGAATGAAATCGAAGTATTGTTGACTGATGAAAGTGCAGGTGGGTACTTAGAAAAGCAGACGCCTGCTATTCCATTGGGTACCGGAGAATGGTATCATATGGCCTTTACCTATGATGGTTCTTCAAGTGCAAATGGAATTAATATTTACCTAGATGGTAAATTGCAAACTGCTACACCTTCGGATCTTACTTATACGGCAATGGAAAATACAAATTCCAACTTGGAATTTGGTCAAGATGCTGGTTTGATTTTCTTTGATGGTCTAATGGACGAAGTGCGCATCTGGGATGATGTGCGTAGCCAATCTGAAATCATTAATAATGCAGGTCTTACTTTACAAAGTGCAACGAATTTAGTAGCGTCTTATGATTTTAATGATGGTGGAACAACCAATACTTTGGTGGACATCTCTGGAAATAGTTTTGATGGAACTTTGGGTGGGTTTGTTCTGGATGGTACAGCATGGGTAGCTTCTACCGCATTTGCTGCCGCTGCGCCTGACGTAAACATTTTCGTTTTTGCTGGCACTGACATCACTGACGGAGATGCTACTCCGCTCGATACAGATGGAACGGCCTTTGAAGCAGTAAGTGCTACGAGACCAGTAACACAGACCTTTACGGTTGAGAATGAAGGCGTAACTCCTTTTAACTTAACTGGAGTGGGTTCAAATAATGGAGAGTTCGCCATTAGCGGAACTACATCAGCTTCAGTTGGCAATAGTGTCACTTTTGATGTGACCTACCAACATTCAGGAGCATTTCCCGTCACACCGGGCACACAGAGTGCTACGATTACCGCTACTCACAATGCCGCGACCGAAACCCCATATGACTTCGCCGTTTCCGCCGAATTGGTCAATGACTATGCCCTGGATTTTGATGGGGTGGATGATTTTATTGGTGTAGGTAATCTCGGAGCATTCAACGAAGGTACCATTGAGTTTTGGGTAAGTATGAAAGAAGGATCTGACTTGGATTGGCGTACGATGATTGAATTGAATTCGGGTGGTACAGGATTCAGGATTGAACAAAATGTATCAGGAAATGTCTATTTCTGGAGTGATGTAACATCGGCCCAACAATACTTTTATAATGAAGCAGCTAATGGGAATACACCGGTACCTAAAAATAAATGGCACCATATCGCGCTCTCATGGATTCAAGATGGAGCTAACCCTGATCAAGTAGTTGGTTATTTTAATGGTGTTGAAGCTTTCAATACAACCGTAACAGACGGTACAATGCTATCCACATTGTCGAATGTGATGTTTGGAGCTACCAATGGAACTAATTTTTTACAAGGTCAGCTAGATGAAATCCGATTTTGGAACGAAGTAAGAAGTGAACTTGAAATCCAGAATGGGATGAATACGGCCGTAGTTGGAACTGAATCTGGCTTAGTGGCTTATTATTCTTTTGACAACACTGATGTCACGGCTTTAGCAAATAATTCAGCGGTTGGCAATAGAAATGTTGTTGCTGACAAAACAGGAAACTACAGTGGTACAGCCAGCAACTTCGATATGGGTGGCACACCTTTTACTTACGATTTTGGTAACACCTCCAACTGGGTGTATTCTGGAGCTATTGCTTCTGATATCTTCGTTCAAGATGACTTGTCTGTAGCGCTTTACCATGGCAGTACCCACGAATTTGGTAATCAAGGTATCACCGACCCTACTCCACTATCAAGAACTTATACGATTACCAATCACGGTAATGGGACGCTCAATTTAGGAGCAAGCGCGATCTCTGTTTCTGGAGGTACGGACTTCACGGTTTCAGCTCAGAATGGTTTGACTACCTTAACAGCTGGCCAGAGTACAACCTTTACGATAGACTTTGCTCCATCCACACTAGGTGCAAAAGCTGACAACATTAACATCACCAGTGACGATCCAGATGAACCCACAGTTAGCATTGCGGTGAATGGAATTGGCGTGCAAGGCCCAGCGGGTGTTGCTGACGGGATCGTGACGTGGTTAAGAGGAGAGGATGCCGCCGCTGATGGTAGCTCTTGGGCTGATTTCAGTGGTACAGGACAAAATTTTGGAACTGTTGGTGCTGACCCTTCAAAGGCTAATTCGGCGATAGGTTATCAAGCCGGTTTAGTATACACAAATTCAGAGTATTTGCAAGCAGATAATTCCTCGATTCTCGGAACTGACGGATATACAAAAATCGTCGTGGCCAGATTGGCGGTTACTGGCACATTAAACCTATTAGGTACAAATTCTGCAGGAACAGGGAATCATGCACTTTTTTACCTCAATCCAAGTCAACCTTCTCTTTATCATGATGGTTCTCGTATCGATTATGGGTCAAATATTGGTTTACAGGCTGGTGTTATAGCAGGTACATATGATGGGTCTACTAATGGATCAATACGCGTCAATGGACAATCTACAGCAGGTACCTTGCCAGCATACACTGATCCTGGCAACATTCAGATTGGTGCCAATCAAAGTAGTGGCTCTATGCATGGCGAAATTGCAGAGGTGATTATCTATAATAGAGAACTTACTGCAGGAGAACTTCAAGAAGTTGAATCTTACCTCGCTGCAAAATATGGTATCAACTATTCACAAGATGTAGTTTCGTCAGGAAGTGCAATTACCGTTTGGAATTTTGCATCTGGTTATAGTAACGATGTGGTTACAATAGGTAGAGACGATGCCTCTTTCTTAGACACGCGACAGGTCGCCAGTCAATCCAGTGATATTCGATTTGAGATTGGTCATACTTCCATCGAGGTGGACAATGCGACTAATGTAGCACTCGGAGCGACCAGTCAATTCGCGGCAGACAATGCTTTCCTATCATTAGGACATAATGGAGCAGCATCTAATTATGCAGGTCGATTAACCGCGAATATGCCTACTGGTGTAGCGGAGCGAATGGCAAGAACCTGGTTAGTGAATGAACCAAATACCGATATCACAGATGTAGATTTAACCATAGATATGGCAGGTCTAAATGATTGGATTGGAGTGACTGCCGGGGATTATGTCTTGATGATTGATGATGATGGGGCAGATTGGTCAAACGCAACAATAGTTGGACCATCCGATTATACATCAGGTAGCATCACTTTTGAAGGGATTGATTTTGACAATGGTCAATTTGTTTCTATTGGACATGGGGTAGATAGAGCCTTGGATTTCGCTGGAGATAATGATTATGTGAACATAGGTACCGTTGATATTGCTACGGGAACAGGAAATTACACGAAAGAAGCATGGATTTATTGGGAAGGTGGAAATGGGAATATTATTTCCTCGCGAGGAGCTAGTCATGCGCCATTCTATGTAGCAGCTGCGGGTTCATTGCTGACAGCTGGTCATGGTGGAAATTTAAATATTATTAATGCTCCAATTACAGCAAATGCTTGGCACCATGTAGCCGTGACTTTTGATAATACATCGGATGAAATGTATTTGTATATCGATGGAGAAGAAGTCGCATACGTTTCTGGAGTGACTGAACAGTATGTAAACGAAGTAGTGGCTATTGGTGAGTATGGTACTGATGGCTTAACGTTTTTTAATGGACGCATTGATGAAGTCCGAATCTGGAATGTGGCAAGAACAGCGACTCAGATTAGAACTACGGCTTTAACGCCAACTACGGCGGCCAATTTTGGGGCTGAAGGAACATTGTTAGCAGGGTATGATTTTAATATCGGATCGTTAGGTCAAGATAATTCAGCTATTGCAGCTCCGCAGTTGATAGATGCCAAAGGAACTTACCATGGAACACTTAACGGTTTTGCTGAAACTGGCACTGCTTCGAATTGGGTACTTTCAGATTATACTGGACCTAATACACCGGCCACCACACCAAGTATCCGAGTGTATGATGCTGATGGTGATATTATTTCTGATAATGCCACGGATTCGCCTTCTACGACCAATAACACAGACTTTGGTACTGTGGTAACCACTGGAGCAAATACATCAGCTTTTACTTACACTATTCAAAATGTAGGATTTGTACCGGCTAATATTGGAGGAGATGTTGTGTTCGGAGGCGCTGACTATAGCAGAGATGCTGATATCACTGGACCGCTAGCTGTTGATGCATCGGACGATGTGACGATTACTTTTGACCCTAGCGTAAGTGGGGTAAGAGGTTCATCTATTTCCTTTGCTACCGATGGAATAGCAGACGGTACTTATAATTTTAATGTAACTGGTATCGGTTCGGCTTCTAGTTCTGACATTGTTGTCAATGGTGGTTTTACCCCAGCGACAGGATTGGATTATAACGGTCAAATGGCAGCTAACATAGATCGAGAGGGTGCAGGTACTGATGGAGTCGAGGTTGCGCAATTCTCACTAAGAGATGGTGGTGGAAGTGACGATGGTGACGGCCTGGCTACATTGCTTGATGCAGTTACTGTCCGGTTTACTAATGAAGCCACTATTCAAAAAGTAGCACTTTATAAAGATTTAGCAGGTACACCTGTAGAAGTGGCTGAAGTGGCTATTGCCGGAACTGATGCTGTATTCTCAGGATTGGCTGCTTTGCCAGGTGCACAACAAATCATTACGGGTGCAGCTGGAAATCAGTCGATTACTTTCAGTGTAGTAGTAACGTTTGCCAACACCACGGGTGTAGTAGATAACACAACTGATATTGATGTGACAATATTAGGGGCAAGTACAGCTGCAGGAGCAGGTGGTTCTGGTATGAATACTGGAGCAGCGGATGCAAGTGAGACAGCTAATAATACGTTGGATGTGACTGCAGATAGACTGGTGTTTACAAATGGTCCTGGGGCAGATGTTCCAACTAATGTTGCTTTTAGTGTGACAGTACAGGCTCATGATGCGAATGGAAATCTCGATACAAATAACACAGCTGACGTTACTTTGTCTGAAGCTCACCCTGGCACACTGGGAGGTACGGTGAATCAGCTACTATCAGCGGGAACAAGAGATTTCAATGATCTTACCTATAACCAGACTCAAGCTTTAGATTTAACAGCCACGGATGCACCCGATAATTTAACTGACGCGACATATTCCGTGGATCAGGCTGGAACGATATCGGTGGTGGCGCCTGATAACTTAACAATTCTTGGTAGTGGTCCACTTTTAGAGAGTACGGTAGTATCTGTACCTGGCATTCAGATTGATGAGACTACAGGTACAGCGTTAAAGATTTTTGATATATCAATAAATGATGGCGCAGGAGGTGACGCTTTCAATACAGTGATCACCGATCTTGTTTTCAGAGAAGGAGCAGGTGTTCCAGCTGGATTAGAAGATCTCAACCTTATTTTGGCTGGAGCTGGATTGACTGATGGAACGAATACCATTACATCTTCTACCTTGAATGGTTCTACCATTACCATAAACGCTGGTAATATCACATTTGCGGATATCCCAGCAGCGTTGGGTACAGTGACAGAAAATAATTCCAAAACGTATGAATTATTTGTATGGTATAGAACTGACCTGGCTGCCAATGGGTACTCAGTAGATGAAGAAGCGCTAGAATTTGAAGTAGATGAAAACGACTTTACGTTCGCTGCGGGAAGTAGTACCATAGCTACTGCTACAAACAATAGTGGAAACATAGATATCGATGTCCAGGGAAGTAAGGTGGTCATTACAGACTTCGCAGGTGGAGATGCTACAGATGCAGATCCGCTAACCAATAATATTCTGGTATCTATCGATACAGATTTTGCTATGACGGTGGAGGCCAGAGATGCTTATGAAAATATTGATTTGGGCTACGATGGTGCTACGAATGCTACGTTGACCATGCCAGTGAATGCTGGTAACTTCATTACAACCAATGGAGGGGCAGACCCATTGACTAAAGTCTTTTCTGATGGGGTGGTATCATGGACGAGCCTGCAAGTAGATGCTGTAGGGACCTATGAACTTTTGGTTACAGAATCACCTGGAAGCTACACACAGCAGACAGTAAGTTGGAATGCCATAGATGCAGAAGGACGTGTCGATATGGATCCAGGGTTTACCGCACCGTATGATATTGATTACGTACAGTATGATGCCACAGACTTGGATAATACAGGAGATGATGAATTGCTGGTAGGATCTTATTTACTTGTCGATGAAGGTGGTGATGGAGGAAAAATGCGCTTAGCAGACATTGAATTTACAATCACCAACTTTGAAAATTTAGACCGATTAGCTCTATATACCTCCGCTGGGGAAGAACATATGGGAAATTGCAGCTGCTAACGTAAATAGTGCTTCTTTCTCAACCGCTGGTGGTAGAAAGATAGAGACGGCTGCTGATGGAGGATCAGAGCCCTTCTACCTATACGCAACATTTGATCAAACTGCAGGAGTAGTTGATGATAACGAACGGGTTATTATAGAGGTGACAAGTGTGACTCGTGGTGGCGGTGGAGGGCCATTCCGCTTTTATCCAAGCCAATGGAGGAGGAGCAATTACCTCTTCTGCTCTGAATGACATGCAGATTGAAGTGAAAGCAACCACTTTGACTCGTAATAGTGGAACACTTGACAACGGTGCTACTATAGAAAGAGATCCTGGTTTTAGTCTGGATGTTTCGGCTCTAGATGCCAATGGAAATGTGGACCTAGATGTTGCTGGTGCAGTAGAAATGACCTTTCCGGCAGGTGAAGCCTTATCAGGAATTCCATCGGACTTTACGGCAGGCACCTTAAATATTACTAATGGTATCATCGACAATGTGTTCGTGTCAGGTACCGTATCGTTGAACAATATTCCGAACGATGCCGATTTGGATGGAGTGCCTGACTTAATCGATCATGATATAGTAGGTGGACTGGATGATGATGGAGACGATATACCTAATCGATATGATTTTGATGAGATAGGAGGTTTAGACACTGACGTGGATGGTATAGTTGATTTCTATGATCCGGATATTACTCCATTGGATATTACAACAGTGACTATACAAGATACCACAGATCCGGTAGTAAATGATCCTACAGTAGACCTGAGCCCTGGCCATACAGAAGCAGCGGCGGTAGCAGTCACTGAATTACAGATTACCTTCTCAGAAAATGTGAGAGCCGTAGGTGGAAACTTGATCATGAGAGATTTCAATACACTGGATGTGGTTGAAACAATCAGTGTGACTAATCTTTCAAGAACGACTGTGGCTGGTAATGTGGTTACATTCTCTCTTTCTACAATCTTAGATAAAGGTACTACCTACTTTGTTACAGTACCTGCTGGATCCTTCGAAGATTACGGAACTAACTCTTGGGCTGGACTTATTGGAGCGGGTGCTTGGTCATTCACTACGGCAGATGCAACCAATCCAAGTATGGCTTTCTCAGCACCTGCTGATGGAGTTACTGATATAAGTAGAAGCTCAAATATTACCTTAACATTTGACGAACCAGTGGAATCAAACGGAGGTACGATTACCTTAGTAGGAGACATTTCATATAATCAGTCATATGTTGTTGGAGTGGATGGTGAAATCACTGGAATGGGATCTAATGAGATCACGATTAATCCTAGTGTCAATTTTACTTCTGGAGAAGTAATAACCGTCTCAATTCCAGATGGTAGTTTCATTGCCGTGGATGATTCTGCTCCATCTGTAGAATCTGGTGCAGATGGTGTGCCAGATGCCACTGAAACTATTGAATTTACAGCTATTGTTACACTTGACAACACGGCACCGCTTATTGCGTCCCAAGTTTATACTGATTTTAATTCTATCTCAGGTACAACCGTCGGAGGAGATGCCACACTTTCAGGTGATGGCTGGACTAGTTCTGGAGATGTTAGTGGAGGAGCGACAGCCGTTAACTCCGTAGGTTCAATCGGTAATGCGGCTGAATTGCCTGCTACACCAGGAAGTTATATTCAGTCACCAGCTGTCACTAATGCCAGCTCGATGACTTTTGTTTATTCAGCCGGAGCTGGAGCTATTATCAATGTTGTAGATCCTTCAGGACCGACTACACTAACGACTTTGAATGTGGCTATGGCTACCTCAGGGTTTGAAGAATTTTATTACGAATTTGTTGGGCCTTACTCTGGTAACATTCAGTTAGAAGTAGATGCTGGATCTGGAGCAAATATTATCATCGATGAGTTTTCTATAGATCGTGGTGTATTACCATATGACGGTAATGGCGATGTAGCACTAGAAACAGGTTCTTTAACCATTGCTTTCGATGAAGATATTCAGGCAGGTACAGGAGTTATAAGATTGTTTGCGAAAACTGACCCGGATATTGCCGTGCTTCAATATGGATCTAATAGCGGATTGCTGACTTACAATAGTAATGAGCTAACCATCGATATCTCTTCATTAGGAAATTTACCCGGAGGTGTAACCTTCTATGTAGGAATTAGTGAAGGGGCCATTGAAGATTTGGCAGGAAATCCATTTGCAGGTATCGACAATAAATATACCTGGAATTTCACTACGGTACCTGAAGTGATACCACCGGAAATCAGTGTACTTACACCTGAGGATAACGGAACAGGTATTTCAACTTCTGACCCATTCATTCTTAAGTTTAATGAACCGGTGGTTGCAAGTTCATCGGGTACAGTTACACTTTATGTTTCTTCTTCTGGAGATGCGCTTGAACAGTTTGATGTAACCTCGGATATATTAAATACCGATGCGCCTGGATCACTTTCATTGGAAGGTAATGAATTAAGAATTTACCCTTCGAATGAACTATCAGGTTTGACAGGATATAATGTTAGAATTTCCAATAATGCATTTGAAGATTATTCAGGTAATGCGTTTGCTGGAATTCCGACTGCTAATGGATGGAATTTTACTACAGGTAATTTCGATGCAACAAGTCCGGTGATCGATCCAGGATTGGCTGACTTTGAGCCATTAGATGGATCAACAACTATGTCCTTATCACCAGATATTAGTTTTACCATGTCTGAGCCAGTAAACGGGGTCTCTGGCCAATTCTTCCAGATTCATAATATTACTGACAATACAGATCAGTTTATAGATACTCAGGATTTCACAGTGGCTTATGTGGGCAACAAGGTCGAAATAAATAATGTGATGCTCGAGTACAATAAGGATTATTACATCCTAATCCCTGCAGGGTCGATAGAAGATAACTCAGGGAATGCGACTACTGTAGATATTGGCTCAACAGGCAATGGATCAGATTGGACATTTACGACTTTAACTGATGTTGAGGCGCCATTTGTTACAGAATTGTTGGCTGATGTAGACGATGTAATCGCTACACAAGTGAGTAGAACTTTTGTAATGAAGTTTAATGAGGATGTACAATGGAATACGGGTAATGTTAACCTCTATTATAAGGATGCGGATGGTATGGCCGTTGCTTCTTTAGATGTAACTTCCGATGTAAATCCAGTCAATGAGGTGCCAGAAGACTTTAATGTGGGAGGACCTGTTTATGCTACGGGAACTTGGACATTCAATAATGCAGTAAGCACTGGAACTGCAGTTTCAATAGGAGCAGCAGATGGGGATTATTTGGTATCTCCATATATCGAAGATCTAACGAATATTAGCTTTGACTATAGTTCCGCATTGGGTGGAACAGATGCAGGATTTGAGGTGTACTACTCAGTAGATGGTACTTCACTTACTACACTCATTGGAGCACCAGTATTGTACAACAGTGCTACTCCAGCTAACTTCAATATGTCAACAGGAGGGTCTTCTGTAGATGGATATATTATTATACGCAGCGATGGATTGGGTACTGCAAATGTTTTGGTAGACGATTTCGTTTACACTTCAACTTCTCAGTTAAGCTTCGAGTTTGATTTACCTTCTGGTGGAACAGATTATTATATTACAGTCGATCCTACTGCTATTACTGATGTTACGACTACTGTTGATAATGCTTTTGCCGGATATTCTAGTACTCCGGAAGCAAATAGATGGAAATTTGAAACAAGTAATGATGGTAAAGCTCCGGTGCTAACAGCATACTTGCCAGCTGATGATGCGGCTACGCCTGTTACCCCAATAGATGCGACCACTGCACAAATAGTTCTGACATTTGATGAATTGGTAACAGCGCAAGCCGAACCTATCAATGCCTACTATTTGGCTGATGATAAATTGGCATTTAGCATTATGGCCAATGCCGTGACTCCTGCGGTGATAGCTGGAGAAACTACTTTCACGTATGATATTGAATTGATTACTGGAAATCAATTATCAGGGAGTACTGAGTATTATTTTGTGCTAGAAGGAGATGAATTCTTAGATAACGATTCCGGGCCAACTTATGCAAATGTTGCATTCGGTAGTTCGGCTGATTGGAATATTATCACCAATAATGATGGCACTGCACCGGCTATTGATTCCTTTACACCAGGAGATGATCAGTTTAGCATCAATGCTTCAACCTCTTCTATAGTTATTGATTTCAAAGAAAGGGTTGTACCAGGTGCTGGAAGTTTAAGATTATTCTTAGCTTCTAATGACTATGAAATTGCTACACTTCCTGCTTCATCTGCTATACTGGATGATGATGTAGCTGGAGACCTTTCAATTGCACAAAGTGGCTCTCAAGCAACTTTTGCTGTTGAATTATCTGGTAGTACAAATTATTATGTGACTTTGGATGCTGATGCTTTTCAAGATGTTGCTGGAAATTCAAGCATTGCTATCGGCAATGATGGAACCTGGAACTTTAGAACAGCAGGAGAATCTGATGATCCTATAGCAGCCTTCCTTCCTAATGACAATGTAGTAAGAGCGATTCCATATACAGGATTGCAAGGAAGATTCGGAGTAGGCGAAACTGTCTCTGGCTCGGGTGAAACAGCTGATATCGTATTTAATGATGAAGTCAATGATATACTTTATGTTGAAAACGAATCTGCTGGAACAGTTGGAGATATTGCTGCTATTTCAAGTCCATCAGCTTCGGCTACTTCGGGAACTTTGAATGTTCCTGAAATTACAATTCTCGATGATTTGATTTTGAAATTCAACGAGCCTGTTTTCACTCAATCAGGAACATTCATAACGATAAGTGATGGTGTATACCCTAATATTGTAATCTCTACGGTAGATATCTCGCAGGTTTCAGGTAATGGAACAGATATTATCACTATCGATCCTACAAATCCATTACAGTCTTCAACTACTTATTCAGTAACCGTGGACGCTGGTGCATTCTCTGATATTTCGGGAGTTAACTTAAATGCTGAGATCAATACTTGGACGTTTACTACAAATGACGGTATTGCTATAGATGATAATAGTACGATGGCATTTGCTGCACCTTACGATGTTCCAGTAATGACCTCATGTACGTTTGGTGATTATATCGATCAGCAACAGGACATTATGATTGGTGAATTGGTAACAGATGCCTTTGCAGATGCAAATGGTACTTATACCTTAGAATTATCAATCAGTGCTGGGTTTGAATTCGAACCAGGTCAGGGAGATGTAGTCTTGAGCACTGCAGGTGACTTGACTTTAGATGGTACACAGTCAAATAGGATTAATGTAACGGCATCTACCATTACTATTACTTATGATAATGATGGTAATGGAGTGGCCACAGATGTACTCTCGATTACAGGTCTTAGAATAAAAACTACTGGTGGCAGTACAGGAACAATTACTAGATCTGGAGGAGATGCTACCATTTATGGTTTCGATGTGAGTCATGGAATATCGGTTACTGATATTGGGGTTGAATCTGTAGGTTCGCCTACGGTAAATGCTGGATATACCAATAGTGCTTTTTGTCAGGATTTAGATCCAGATGATCCAGATGGGATGGCCATGAATGGAGACGAGTTTAATATGGTCGTGAATACTACCCTTCCTAATACCAGATGGTATAGAGAACTTGGTACCACAGGTGCAGCGGATTATGTTTCAGGGTCAGTGATTGATGATACTACAACTCCAACATTTGCACAATTATTCTTAGGAGGTGAAAATGGTGTTGCGGATACGTATAATGTATATGTATCTGAAGTGAATGCCAATGGATGTGAAAGTCCAGCGCTAGAAAGAACGGTAGTTATTCATGCGCTTCCGGATGCGGAAGCTGCTGCTGGAGATGACCTGACTGGTATTTGTAGTTATGAAGAAATCGAAATAGGTGATGCGGACAATGACTTATTAGCCGCTGGATATACATTTGCTTGGACTGGCGATAATATGGGAACTCAAACAGGAGAAGCTAATCCTGTGTTTGATGCACCTCAAAATACGGATGCCGGTGATCCTTACTCGAATACAGATGTACATACTTATAGCTTAGTATTGACGGAAGATGCCACGGGTTGTGTAAGTGATCCTGGAATTACTGCAGAAATGACAGTAACTATTGATCCTAGAGTTGAAGTTCTTGTTTCATCAACTAATGGTTTGACATTCTCGGAAACCTTGAATGATCCACAGGAAATTTTAGGAGATAGAACAGTTCTCGACGATGCGAATGATAACAACTTGAGTGGATATACTGGGTTCTTTATTGGTATCCCAGGATTGGCGAACATTGCTACTTCAAGCGACGATCAGCATTCTGCAGAATTTACACCTTTTGCGGCTACAGCAGGTTTACATACCATTGAATATGTCTTGACAGATAATAGCACACTTTGTGCAGATACAGCTAGTATCACTATATCTGTGGCAACAAATGTAACCGCACCTTTTGCAGGGTCTCCGGAATCAGACATTTGTGGTGCCGATGCTTCATTTGATCTAACAGTAAATGGTACTAATCTAGATGGAAACACTTTTGTTAGGTTTATTCATTCCAGTAGTACTGATGATGGGTCTAATGTTACTGGAGGTGTGATCACTGGTGCTTTTGGAGATTTGACAGCTGATGCTTGGACATTTGATCCAGTGACAGCTTTTGGATTGGCAGATAATGGAGTTGATGTTATTGATGTAAATGACACGAAACTTATCCGAGTGGATCGTGTAGTGAATGATGGTATGACAGACTTTGTTGATGGTTCATTTACCTTCACTGTACATCCTCAGCCGACCATTGATATAACGACAGTAGGTGTAGCAGACGTTAGTGACAATTTCTGTTCGTCTAATATTGATGTGACTATTGCAGGTACAGTGACGAACGATGCAGGGTCGCCAGCATTGACAATCTCTGCATATGAGATCAGACAGGTTACACCTGTAGCTACGACATTTGAATCCATTGCAGCGACACATATAGATTTCGATGAGTTGTTGACTCATACAGGTATTTATGCCGGTATTTCTGCTACTACAGCAGGAGAAGGGTTGTATGAAATCCGAGTTACTTCTGATGCTGGAGATGATGCTTACGGAAACCCTCCAGGATGTACCAATACAGCAACAGCTCAGTTCAATCTTTTTGCCAAACCAAATACTCCAACAATTGCTTTGGTTGGAGGGACAGATCCATTGGCTCAGGTTTCGTTTGAATTCTGCGAGGATGCCATTCCACTAGATTTCAATCTGGACTTGCAAGGTGGTACAATTGCAGCTACTGAAAGATTTGAATGGGATGATGACAATATGTTTGGATCACCAATCTCTTTGGCAGGTATTGGGTCAACAGCAGAGTTAGCCGATGTAGGAATTAATGCTACTCCAGGTGGAAATGATTTTGAGACCACTACATTGTATGTAAGAAGAATTGGATTTGAAAACTCACCATTTACTGGTTGTATTAGTGATGCATTGACAGTAACTGCGACAGTATATCAAACACAAGAGACACCAGAATTGGTAACTTATACATCGATTCAAGATGCTATGCCTAGTGCACAGGCACAAAGTGATGGATCTATTCTTCTAGAGTTTTGTGTTGGAGATCCTCTAACTGTACTTCAGGCTGATGTAAGTAGTTTCTCTGCAGATAATGCAATGCCAGCGCATGCGAATTTCAATTGGTATTATGATAATACGGGTGATGGTATTCCTGAAACATATATAAACAGTACAGATGAATTCTTGAGTGTAGCAGAAATGGATGCAGTATTGGCAAACATTGCAGATGTTAGTGAGAATGCATTAACACCTGGTTCGTATACTTTTGGTTTCACACAAACAGATTTTGACACAGGAGCTGGCTCCGGTAGCTTTATTCATAATGGTTGTGAATCCGACATGAGAACCATCGATATTGAAATCAAAACTACTCCTAGTGATATTGTTATAGCAGATGGGTTTACTACAGAGTACTTTACCTGCGAAGGTTCACCTTTGGCTAATATTACTACAGTCAATGAAGGTGGTGTGATATATACCTGGTATGGAGATGATGGTGACGGTGTGGATGAAATTGGCGCAGCAGATGGTATGGCCATAAAAGAAGGTATATCCATCGATGACTCTGAATTAAATGGTTCGATGATCAATGGATATGACAATGCCACTCCAGGTACAAGTTACTTCTGGGTAACTCGTAAAACGGATAGAAATGCTGCTACTACATTTGACGGTTGTGAAAGTTCACCTGTGTTGTTGGCAGCTACTGTTAATGAAAATTATACGGATGTAGCCGATCAAGTCAATTTTGAAGGAAATGGGCCAGGTGTAGGTAAAGTGGGCTCACCGATTGTATTAAATTTCTGTAATGATGAATTGAGTGCAACTGATGTGTTCAATGCTACGAGTACCTATACAGACGGTACATTTAGTTCATTGGCTATAGCCATGCATCCTACCTATACGGCGAAGAAAAAGTTCACTTGGTATACTTCAAATGCATCCGGAGATGCTTTAGCACCTTTATCTAATTCTACAACAGGAGATAGTGATGATGGTGCAACTGGTGAAGGTTCAGTAATTACAGCGCAAGAATTATTCTTAGTTGGAAAGCCTTCTGATGATACAAATTATTTCTTAGTCACTCAAACCACAGATATACTGAATGATGGTAGTATTGATGCTGGTTGTGAAAGTATCAGTGATGGGATTTTGATTCAGGTGAATACGTATGATATCCCATCTGCTCCAACTGAATTGGCAACAGATGGATCGTTGAGCGATTTCTACTATTGTGAGAATGATGCAGTGGCTGCTGTTCAAGTGGAAGGTGAAGCTTCTGTTACTTTCTATTGGTACCAAACTGAGGCAGATGCACTGGCGGGAACCAACAGACTCACTACTACGGATCCTACTGGAGCAACTATTCAGTCTTCAGAGCTCCAACCTGATGAAATGGATTTTCATGGAATGGCTGTTGCTAATCTGGGTGGTACGCCGACGGCTGGAGATTATAGTTTCTGGTTTACACAGGCTTCAGATATCGTACCGATGGGATTTGTAGGATGTGAAAGTTTACCGACAGAAGTGACCATTCATATTCTGGAGACACCTACCGCTCCTGCGATTAGTCCTATCAGTCCTACTTGTGACGATGTTGCAGCTCCAGTATTGACGATTACAAATACAAACCCAGGTGATATCATGAGATGGTACGATGCCTCAGGAGAAGATCCTTTGGATCCAGCAACAGATGTACCAATTCATGAGAGTGATTTTGCTGATCCATCATTCAATACAGATGGGTTTGCTACAGGTATGAACGCCCCGACAACAGGAGATAATTGGATGAAAACATTCTATCTATATAGAGTAGAAAATAATAATATAGATGGATTAGGTTTTGCGGGTTGTGCGAATACTGCTGAAATACCTGCTGTCATTACGATTTATCCTAAACCAGCTTCTCCGACTACAGATGGAGTAGGAGCGACTGGTAGAGATATTTTCGCTTATTGTGAAGGTGAGGATGTAAGTATGGAATCTTGGAATATTACTGGAGCTACACAGAATACCGGTGATGTAGCCAAGTTTAGATGGTATTCTTCTGATCCAGATTTAGCATCGTTGACGCCATTCTTAGAGTCGGCAAATACGACTTCAGGAGGAGGGTACACGGCCTCATTTGATTTTACTCAAATTGAGAACAACTCAGATGTAGATATTAATAGTCCAGTTAGTACCACGATTTATGTTACGCAGTTGACCAATGATCTGTGTGAAAGTGATAGCTATCAAGTGGATGTCGAAGTGAATGCATTACCTACAGTGGATATAGTTGATTTTGGAACTGTTAATACATTTACAACTGCATATTGTAATGATAATGGAGTAGTTACACTACAAGGTAAAGGTGAAGGTGTTGATTACAGTGGAGCGAATGGTGTATGGAGTGTTAATACAGGTGGTTTGACTGATAATGGAACAGGAGACTTTGATCCAAACGCGGCGGCTACGGCAGCTGGTCAAGGACCATTTGGAACTTCTACGGATCACCAAATCACGTATGCATACACTAAAGATTACACAGGTGATGCACCAATATCATGTACAAGTGAAATAACTAAGTCCATTACAGTCCATGGTATCCCTGACTTGGATATTTTGAATAATTCTTTGGTAGATCCAAATGGAAACAATTTGACTGACGATGGTGCAATCGAAATTTGTGAAAATGAAGGAAGTTTCACGATTACAGGTATTGAGAATCAAGCAAAAGGTGGTACTGCTACTTATACGATCACTGGAGGAATAAACGATGGCCAGATTGGCACAGGTGGTTCTACTACTATTTTCCCGTCTGAATTGGGTAATGAGATCGAACTAGCAAATAATACTTTACTGGAACATGATTTTGGGATTAGATTTGACTTTGTAACAACCACTGGAGGTTGTGCAGGATCTATTTCTAAAACAGTTACAGTAAATGTGCTTCCAGAAGTTGAGTTTGAAGTCGATGGAGGATGTATCGATCCTGATGTTAATTTCCATGCAGAGCTGAGGTTCCCTGGTACATCGCCATATGCACTTAGTAATGATGCTGTGGCTACTGGTAATAATCTGGTATTGAATTGGAATTATTATTATGCAAATGCTGCTGGATTACCGAACCTTTCAGATCCATATGGCTCCACCACAGATATTGGAATAAATGTGGACGAGACGTTTGACTTGCAAGGAGAAGAAACAGGTACATTTGCTGCAATTTTGACAGCCACTACGGAATTGGGGTGTCAATCAGTGGTTGATGAATTGTATACGCAGAAAGCGGTGAATATCTTAATTGATCCAAGTATTTCGTTCAAATGGAATGGAGTAACTGCCGGTGAAGAGACGGAGTTTATTTACAGAGAGACCTTGCTCAACTTGGCGCAAGTATCACGATACGCAGTGTCTTACGATGGCGGTGTTGACGGAACATTTGAGCCATTGACTCCTGTTGTTCAAGGTGGATTAGAAGTAGACGGTGTAGATGTATATGATCCATTCTATCATACATTTACAAACCCAGGTAAGTATGATGTAGCATTAGTATTAGAATCGACCAATACATGTTATGATACCTTACTTCATAATGTGAATATCATTCCTTTAATTGATGTTGGCTCACTTCCAGAATCGAGATTCGTGGAAACATTTGATGTAGGAAGTTTTGACCCTGATGTAGATGGATGGTATGTGGAAAGACTCAAAGATGATGCTTTATCTATTGTTGAATTTGAAGAAGAAGGTACACTTACAGTAAGAGAGCACAGTTGGAATTATGGAGCGCTGGATCTAGAAGCTTTGGGTATGACAGATGGAGAATCTCCTGGAGATCTTGCTTCGGCATTGACTGGAGCTTGGTCTACAACGTTGGATAACAATCATTATCTATCAAATGAAGATTCTTGGTTATATACACCTGCATTTGATATCAGTGGGTTGAATAGGCCAATGGTTCAATTCAATATGATTTATGATTTTGCAGTGAATCAGGATGGGGGTTGTCATGCAGTATTCTGTTGATCAAGGTGATACATGGGCACCATTAGGAGCTTATAGTACAGATACAGATATTTCAACTGGATTGGAGTGGTATAACTTTGATAACGTTCAGGCTGATCCAGGACAACAGTCTGCAACATATAATGCTCTGACTGCATTAGGCTGGTCTGGTGAAGTAACTAAACCAAAATGGGTAAGTGCTAGACACCAATTAGACGAAATTGCAGAAGCTGACAGAGGACATGTTCGATTTAGATTTGCAATAGCAGGAACAGAGCAGCCAAAAGATGGTTATTTTGGGTTTGCTTTAGATGATTTCACTATTCAGGAGAGATCTAAAAATGTGATGATTGAACAATTTGTAAGTGTTACAAATGATGATGGAGGAGAGGTTGTAAATGATCCTACTGTTGCGTTGAAATCTGCGATTGATGCCTTACTGCCACCTACGACTGTAACTAGTAGAGATGAAGTAGTTCTGGCTTATCATTCTGATTTTGGATTTACAGATCCATTTAATTTGGTGAGCCCTTCAGGCCCTAGTTCAAGGTCTATATACTACAACGTAGACCAAGTGACTTCTATCTTGGATGGTCAAATTGGAGGGAAAAATTCATCCGCGAAGTCTGGAGATCTAACTTGGAGTGAAAATGATCTGAATTTGAGCTCACTGAAAGACCCTGGATTTGAGATAATTGTAACTCCGGATCCTACAGCAAGTACTCATGAAGTAAAAGGCTCTGTAGAGTTTGTGGCTAATCAAGATTATGCGGTTGGAACTGAACTTAGAGCTTACGTAGTCATAATGGAAGATACCGTACACCAATCTGTGGGTGGAATCAATGGATTTGGACATGTGATGAGAAAACTACTCCCATCTGGCTCAGGAGAATACGTTAAGTTGACGGAAGAGTTGATGGCAGGGGAGTCATTGTCTTTTGGTGAAGAAACAGTAATGAATGTTTCATGGGACTTGGCAAACATTTCGGATAACAGTAATTTATCAGCAATAGTTTTCATTCAAAATAGCACGACGAAGGAAATTTATCAATCCGTAAAAGTGCAGAAAACAACAAGTATTGTTTCAACGAAATCTAGCGGAACGATTACTGATGTTGCAGACCTTATTGATGTTCGGGATTTCAATATGTATCCAAACCCGACAGATCATGAAGTGTTCATCATCTTTGATCAGGTTATCCAAGAGGATATGCAATGGAGAATTTTCGATCAGACTGGACGCGTATTTGGTCAAGGTGAAATTCATGCTGGAAAAGAAGGGTTTAGTCTTCAGACCGATAGGTTCCCAAGTGGATTGTATTACATGTCCATCAAAGGTGAGAAGAAAGAATTCGAATTCAAGAAGCTAATGATCACTCACTGATAAAAGATCAAAGAAGTAACAAAAAAATAGCTCGAGGAATATGCCCCGAGCTATTTTTTTGTGAATAAGTGAAATTGCTTAAAGCATGTTCAGTCGTTCGAAAACTTTTTCTCTATAAGACACTCCTACTGGAATATATTTTTCATTGATCACCACATTCATGTCTTCGAAATATTCGATCTTATCGTAGTTGATAATATAAGATCGGTGAACTCTGCCAAAAGTGCTGGCAGGTAATTTCTTTTCGATCCCTTTCATCGTATGATGAACGATGTGCTTGCCTTTTACTGTATTGAATATAACATAATCAGCCATCGCTTCGATAAAGAGTATGTTGTCCAAGATAATTTTGTAAATTCTAGAATCTGACTTGACGTATAGTTCATGAAAACTTTCTGCTTTTTTACGAAGGTTTTCTAACGTTTCATTGGCTTTTACAGCAGCCTTGAGGAATCTGCCATAGCTAAATGGCTTGACTAAATAATCCGTAACATTCTTCTCAAAAGCACGCACGGCGTACTTTTCTGCAGAAGTAATCATAATAACTTGATAGTCAGCTGTCAATGATTCCATCAATTCAATACCTGACATTTCAGGCATTTCTATATCAAGAAATATAATATCTACATCAGGATTGTCTTTTTGAAGAAGGATGTTTGAAGCTTCAATTCCATTGGACATTTCATGTGTCATTTCAAGGAAATCGGTCTTTTCCACATATTTTCGGATCATCAGCCTAGCGAGCTCATCATCATCCACCACCATGCAATTCAGCGCCATAGTCTAAGTAAGATTAAATTGTTCGTTTTGTTAATTTACTTTTTATTTAAAAGTTTAGAAACATATTTCCCAATAATATCAAATTCCAGGTTGACAACCTCTCCGACTTGAAGCGTTTTGAAACTTGTATGTTCCATGGTGTAAGGGATAATAGTGACTGAAAACTTACTGTCCTCAGAATTGAAACAGGTCAAACTGATGCCATTGATACAAATAGACCCCTTTTCAACCGTTACATTCCCTATTGATTGATCAAATTCGAAGTCGAATAGCCAACTTCCGTCTCTTTCTTCTTTACCTGTACATTTTCCTATTTGATCAACATGCCCTTGTACAATATGTCCATCAAAGCGGCCATTAGCGACCATACACCGTTCCAGGTTTACAATGTCACCTTCTTTTAAATCCCCCAAATTAGTTTTAAGAAGCGTTTCTTCGACGGCCGTAACTTTGTGCCAATCATTGGATAATTCTGTGACAGTTAAGCATACTCCATTATGAGCTACGCTTTGATCTACTTTTAACTCATGGCTGATTTTACTCTGAATAATAAAATCAACATTTGTTCCTGATTTTTCGATGGATTGAACAATACCAATGGTTTCGATAATTCCTGTAAACATATGATATAAGTATCGTGTAAGAATTTAATGTAAGATTAGCTAAAATATACGGGTGATGGAATGATCAATAATTAATTTATCTTCTATTTTTGATCGCTCATGGAATTGAAGGATAGCTATAAACATAAGGGAATGCGAAAATCCCTCATAAGAAAACTGCGGGAGAAGGGAATAAAGAATGAAAGGGTATTGGATGCCATTGGCAAGATTCCAAGGCATTGGTTTTTTGACGATATATTCGTAGAACACGCCTATCAAGATAAAGCATTTCCTATAGCAGAGGGACAGACTATTTCTCAACCCTATACCGTGGCATTTCAAACGGACCTGTTGGAGGCATCTCCCGGGAAAAAGATACTCGAAATAGGCACCGGTTCAGGTTACCAAGCCTGTGTACTCGTAGAGAACGGTGTAGACCTTGTGACTATAGAGTACAAGGAGAAACTTTCAAGACTGGCTCAAAAAATGTTGAAGTTCATGGGGTATGCTCCAAGGTTTGTTATAGGTGATGGTTCGTTAGGATATGATAAATTTGCACCATACGATGGGATCATTGTGACAGCTGGAGCTCCAACCGTGCCTCAGGCCTTGATAGATCAGCTGAAGTCAGGTGGGCATTTGGTGATTCCTGTGGGAGATAGAAATACACAGCGGATGTTGCGCCTGACGAAACAAGCAGACGGAAGAGTAACAAAAGAAGAATATAGCAATTTCAGTTTCGTTCCTTTATTGGGAGACGATGGCTGGAAAAAATAGAAGAAATGCGAAGAAAAAAACAAAAGACTCCATCAGAGTCAGTTGCCATAATGACGGAATTGGTGTTACCAAACGATACCAACACATTAAACAATTTGATGGGAGGCAGGTTGTTGCACTGGATGGATATTGCAGCGGCGATTGCAGCTCAGAAACATTCTAACAGGATAGTAGTGACTGCTTCCGTCGATAACGTATCGTTTTCTGCACCGATCCGGTTAGGGAATGTGATCACGTTGACCGCCAAAGTCACCCGATCGTTTAATTCCTCGATGGAGGTGTTCATAGATGTGTCCGCCGAAGATATTCCAGGAGGAAAGAAGGTGAGTAGTAATCAAGCCTTCTACACTTTTGTGGCGGTAGATCAAGGGGGAAGTCCCATTGATGTGCCAGAGGTTTTACCAGAGACTGACGAAGAAAAAGAAATGTTTGCGGGTGCTTTGCGTCGTAGGCAACTTCGCTTGGTATTAGCTAAAAAAATGAAGCCGGAAGAAGCTACAGAACTTAAATCCATTTTCATTAATGAGTGAGTCAGCTGAGTATTTAAAGTTTTTGATTAATGAGGATATCTATTTGATAGATAACTTACCTGCTCCCCAAGAGGAGGTAAAGGAAGTCGTAAAAGAGACCCCACCCAAGCATGAACCTGTATCTACGGTAGTAGCCGAGCCAAGGGTCTCGTTGGCATCTACTCAAAAGCCGGATAATGAAATTCTAGTCATTTTTGATAACCCTACAGCCAAGAATTTACCTGCTGGCGAATTAGAATATTTAGCCAAAATACTCGGAGCCATTGGGAAGTCAGTTGAAAAAGTCGACTTTCAGAATGTAGCAGCTACTACACCAAAACCTGTGGGGTATCGATACGTCATTACCTTTACTCCGAACCATCAGCTGCCCGTTGCGGCAAGTACTCAGCAGTACGTTTCTACGAAGCTAGGTGATGCTCAGTTGATCGTGGCAGACGCGTTGAACAATATATCTACATCAACCGACTTGCGTAAAAAACTATGGGGTGTTCTGCAGCAGGTTTTTAAGTGACACTGTTATCACCCGGTTCCTTCACCTTGTCATCAACTGATTCTATCGTTACGTCATCACCTGATTTATTCAGGTGATCGGTTGGGAAAAGTGCTGCGCTTTTCAATTTTTCCGAAGTTCTGTTTGCAGAAAGCAGAATTTCTTAGAATTACCCTAGCATTGGGAAATATATACTTTGGAAAAGATATCCAGGGTTTCTACCCAAATATTTCTTTCAACTTAGCCTCTAGTTCAGCACCTCTGAGATTCTTGGCTATTATAGTTCCATCAGGGCCAATCAAGTAGGTGGCTGGAATAGAATTGATTTGATAGAGCTGTGCTGCTTCAGATTCGAAGTATTTCAGGTCAGACACCTGAGTCCAAACGAGCTGATCTTCAGCAATCGCCTTAACCCAAGCTTCCTTAGTACGATCTAAAGACACCCCCAAAACTTCAAACCCTTGATCGTGATATGTATTATAGACTTTAACGACATTAGGATTTTCCATTCTACAAGGTCTGCACCAGGCTGCCCAAAAATCAATCATGACATATTTGCCTTTAAACGAACTTAGTGAGACAATCTCTCCGTTTGGATTAGGAAGAGATAATTCAGGGGCAGGGGAGCCAATAGCCAATTTTCTATAAGCCTCAACTTTTTCTATCAATTCTTTGGTATAGTTGGAATTGGGCAATTCATTTTTATACTTCTGAGCTAGACTATCCAAGAAAGCAAATTCATTCTCTTCATCAATGAATGAGGTAGACAGAATTCCAGCAATGGAACCATCCATTTGCAAAATTGCCGATTTTATTTTGCTGTCGTTGGCGGCTTTCATTGTTATAAATCGACTTCTAATATCTTCAATTAAGTTCATGTCTCCACTATTTCTTGCATTCATGAATTCGCTATTCAAAGCCTGTGATTGTTTTTCGAAGTCTTGTTTCAATGCTGTCAGTTGATAGATATAGTCCATATCCTTAGATCCGCTTACCTTATATCCACCTCTTGGGTCTTTTTCGTCTTTAACTAATTGTATGTCTGATTGGTCAAGGATCATGTTTGTGACATGCCGATTATAAAAATTTAGACGATAGAAGCCAGGTTCAGTTACTTTAATGGTTCTATTGTATGCTCCGCTTGGATCTAACTGAAATGAATCAACTACCGTCAATTCATTATTCATTATCAGTTCAATTTTAACCAACTGATCTTCTAAAGGATTTTCATAAGTCCCTGATATGGTCACGCCATCTTTTTCGGTGCATGCAACCACCAAAAGGGCTAATACAAATACAAAACCTAAATTTTTTCTCATCATTTTATTTTAATGTTCTCAACAATCGGTGTCAACGAAATAGTTCTCCTGTAGTTTATTTTTCTAAAAATTCAGCAATCAGTTTATTCGCTGTTTTTGGGTTGGCTTTGCCTCGAGATTTTTTCATTACTTCCCCTACAAACAAACCAAGCAATCCTTTTTTTCCATTTTTGTACGCAGCTGCTTTGTCTGGCATGCTCTCGATTACTTCCTTAATCGATTGTATGAGTTCCTCCTGATCATCGCTTTGTAGCAGCTCCATTTTTTGAGCTGTTTCAAAAGCAGTCTGATTTGGAGATTGAATCAACGCAGGCAATAAACGGGTAGAGGCCATCGAAAAACTCACTTTATCGGAAGCTACTAGTTCAATTAATTCGGCCAGTAAATTTGGTTTGACCACAAAATCCTGAATTTCAGTATTAGATTCATTCAATGCGCTTTTTATTGGTCCAATCATCCAATTGGCAATTCTTTTGTATTGCTTGGTTTGCTGAGCGGTTGCATAGAAATAATCCGATAATTCCTTTTGATCCGCTATGATTTCTGCATCATAAGCGCTCAATTCGAAGTTTTTTTGCAGGTCTGCCAAAACCTCATTTGGTAGCTTGGGCAAAGCAGATTTCACTTCTGCAATCCATTCGTCACTAACTTGTATAGGTAACAAGTCAGGGCAGGGGAAGTAGCGGTAGTCATTGGCTTCTTCTTTGGTCCGTTGACCCGTGGTTTCGCCTGTTTCGTCATTGAAACCGCGAGTTTCCTGAAGGACAGTTTTACCCTCATCTAGCAAGGCTGACTGTCTTTCGATTTCATGATTGATGGCTCGCTGGACATTTCGGATGGAGTTCATGTTTTTGATCTCTACCCGTTTGCCAAGTTGTTCTGACCCTTTGAGTTTGAGCGAAATATTGGCATCGCATCGTAGCGACCCTTGCTCCATATTGCCATCGCCCACGTTGATGTATCTAACGATCTTTCTAATTTCTGTAAGGAGGTTTCCAGCTTCTTCGGCCGAGCTGATCACTGGTTCGGTCACCATTTCGATCAGTGGCGTACCCGCACGATTATAATCCAAAAGCGACCCCTCGTGCTCCGCATCGTGGGATGATTTGCCAGCGTCTTCTTCGATGTGAATTCTATTGAATTCGATGCGCTTGATGCTGTCTCCACTTTTCACATCAACATAGCCGCCTCTACAGATTGGATGTTGATCTTGTGTGGTTTGGTAGCCTTTAGGCAAATCAGGGTAGAAATAATTCTTACGGTCGAAGGTGGTGTAAGAGGCTATATCACAATTGATTGCCAGTCCCATTTTTATAGCATGGCTTATGACGGATTTGTTTGGTTTAGGTAAAGTGCCTGGGTGAGCCAGTGTAATGGGACTCACGTTGCTATTGGGCGCATCTCCAAAACTGTTTTTGTCTGATGCGAATAGCTTACTTTCCGTATTCAATTGTACGTGAATCTCTAGTCCTACAACTAGATCGTATTTTTCTAATATGTTTTTCAAAACCTATTTAATGATTCGTTTTTTCATCGATTAGTGCTTTGGCCTTGGTCACTACATTCGGCAAGCCACTGACGTCTTTGCCGCCAGCAGTTGCGTAAAACGGTTGACCACCGCCGCCGCCTTTGATTTCGCGAGCCAGTTCTTTAATTAAATTTCCAGCGTGAAGATCCAGTGATTTTACCAAGCCTTCAGAAATCATAATTGAAATTTGTGGTTTGCCAGCAATATCCGCCGCCACTATCATTATCAGGTTATCTACTTCGTTTTTGAGCTCGAAAGACAGCTTTTTCAATCCCTCGGCATCAGGTAATTGAGCCTCAGAAATCAAAACATTGTATCCATTGACAGATTGAATGGCTTTTCGAAGCAGTTCTTTTTGAGCACCAGCTTTTTCAGCATTGATTGACTCGATGCTTTTAGAAAGCTTGTGCTTTTCTTTTACCAAAGATTCAATGGCTTTCAATGTGTCTTTTGGATTATTCAGTAACTCGTTGATTTGAGCTACCAACTCATTTTGTTTGTTGTAATATTCTTCTGCTTTATCGGCAGTGATGGCTTCTATTCTGCGAACGCCTGCAGCTACTGAACCTTCAGATACGATCTTGAGCATACCAATAGTGCCTGTAGCAGGTACATGTGTACCACCGCATAATTCTACGGAGTAATCTTTGTCGAAAGTGATCACCCGTACAAAGTCGCCATACTTTTCACCAAAGAGTGCCATTGCACCCATTTCTTGGGCTTCTCCGATAGGCACGTTTCTTTTTTCGTCAAGCGAAATGTTTTCACGAATCTTCTGATTCACTATTTTCTCTACTTGTAAAATTTCTTCATCGGTCATTTTAGAGAAATGTGAAAAATCAAATCTTAATACTTTCTCATTTACCAAAGAGCCTTTCTGTTGTACATGTGTTCCCAGCACTTGGCGTAAGGCCGCGTGAAGTAAGTGAGTGGCAGAGTGATTATTTTCTGTAAGTTTACGTTTTTTGCTATTGACCACTGCATCGAATTCAGCTTCCAGATTGGATGGTAATTCTGTTGAAAAGTGAACAATAAGATTGTTCTCCTTTTTTGTGTTAATGATGCTGATCTTTTTGTCGCCATCGGCGATATATCCCGTATCGCCTACTTGTCCTCCACTCTCTGCATAAAATGGTGTCTGGTTGAGTACGATTTTGAATAACTTCTTTCCTTTTTCCTCTACCGCCTGGTATTTTACAATACTAGCTTTGGATGTGAGGACTTCATAACCTAAAAATTGAACTTCCTCAATAGGCTTCAATTCTACCCAATCACCAGCTGATGTTTCAGCATCTTTCTTAGATCGGTTTTTCTGAACTGCCATCTCTTTATTGAACCCTTCTTCGTCCACACTTAGACCGTTTTCACGAGCGATGAGCGAAGTTAAATCAAAAGGAAAGCCATAAGTGTCGTATAATTCAAAAGCAGTTTTTCCGTCGATTATCTTGCTGGTGGTTTTTACTTCATTAGTAATCACATCCAATTTAGAAAGCCCTTTATCTAAGGTTCTCAAGAAAGAAGATTCTTCTTCTTTGATCACTTTACCGATGAAATCTTTTTGAGCAATGAGCTCAGGGAATACGCCGTCAAACTGCTCTGATAATAAAGGAACCAACGAGTGAATGAATGGCTCTTTGAAGTTGAGAAATGTATAGCCATACCGTACGGCTCTTCTTAGAATACGACGGATCACATAGCCTGCTTTGTTATTGGATGGCAACTGCCCATCTGCAATAGCAAAAGAGATCGCTCTCACATGATCAGAGATCACACGAAGCGCAATGTCAGTTTTCTCATCTTCTCCATACTTTACATGGGCTTGATCTGCGATGAAATTGATCAAAGGAGTAAACACATCCGTATCGTAATTCGATTTTTTGCCCTGGATAGCCATGGCCAAACGCTCGAAACCCATGCCAGTATCTACATGTTGAGCGGGGAGGGGTTTCAAGGAGCCGTCAGCTAAACGGTTGAATTGCATGAAAACCAGGTTCCAAATCTCTACAACTTGTGGATGGTCCATGTTGACTAAATCCTTACCAGGAATTTTAGTCACCTCTTCTTCTGACCTTAAGTCAATGTGAATTTCGGAGCAAGGCCCACATGGCCCAGTATCACCCATTTCCCAGAAGTTGTCTTTTTTAGATCCATTAATGATTCTATCTTCAGGAATAATGGCTTTCCAATAGTCATATGCTTCTTGGTCTAATTCTAACCCGTCTCCTTTGTCTCCACCAAATACTGAAGCGTACATTCTATCTTCAGGAAGATTAAATTCTTTAGTAAGTAATTCCCAAGCCCATGCTATGGCTTCCTTCTTGAAATAATCACCAAACGACCAGTTGCCCAGCATCTCGAACATGGTGTGATGGTATGTATCCATGCCCACTTCCTCCAGGTCGTTGTGTTTTCCAGAGACTCTCAGGCATTTTTGAGTATCTGTGATTCGATTGGATGGAGGTTCAGAGTTACCTAAGAAGAAGTCTTTGAATTGGTTCATACCTGCATTGGTAAACATCAATGTAGGGTCGTTTTGTACGACCATTGGAGCTGAAGCCACGATTTCATGCTGCTTTTTCTCAAAGAACTCTAAAAACCGTTTTCTTATTTCTTTCGATTCCATCTAATCTATTGATATTCAATTACTTAAAATTGAATTGATTTGTTATTTAAAAATTTGTGTTAAATTGCGAGCAGAATTGTATTGCTAACAAGCCGTAAAAATAGAAATATTAGCGACCACCCGAAAAACGAAGCACAAAGTTAGGATATTCTGATTTAATATGGCTAGAATAAAATACTATTACGATACCGAATCTTGCAAGTACGAGCGAGTAAAAGTCTCCACTTGGGATATTGTCCTCAATTCATTAGGATTTCTTTCATTTTCATTGATTTTGGCTGTAGGCATATTTTATACCTATAACCAGTATTTTCAATCTCCTGTTGAAGCTAGACTTGAAAAAGAAAATGAGGAATTAAAGTATTATTATGAATTACTTCAAAATGAAATGGTTGAAGCTTCAAATATGCTTTCATCTCTTCAAGAACGTGATGATGACGTATATAGAGTGATCTTTGAAGCCGAACCTATCCCTTCTTCAATCAGAGATGCTGGTGTAGGAGGAACTAATCGATATCGTGATATCACGAATAAGAATTTGGAAAGAGGGGACTTGGTCATAGATCTTCACCAAACATTGGATAAGCTGAAGAAACAAATGTATATCCAAACCAAATCTTACGATGAACTTTTGGATATGGCTGCTAATAAAGAGAAATTCTTCGCAGCTATGCCAGCTATTCAGCCAGTATCCAATACAGAGTTGAAGAGATTGTCTTCCGGCTTTGGTATTAGGATAGACCCTATTTTAAAAACTAAGAAAATGCATACTGGTGTTGATTTTTCAGCACCAAAAGGAACTCCAATTTATGCAACTGGCGATGGTGTTGTGAAAAAGGTTAGATCTAGCTTAGGTGGATATGGCCGTCAGGTGGAAATAGATCATGGTTATGGTTATGTTACCAAATATGCTCATATGGAAATGTACAATGTAAAAAAAGGGCAAAAGGTAAAGAGAGGGGAGTGTATTGGTTATGTAGGCAATTCAGGGAAATCAACGGCTCCTCATTTGCATTATGAAGTTCACAAAGACAATAAAAAAATTAATCCAGTTCATTATTTCTATCAGGACTTGAATTCTTCGGAATATGAAGAGATTTTGAGATTGGCCTCTATAGAAAACCAAGCACTTGGATCATACTAGCTAATTAAAAAATACTTTGAAGGTCCTGGCTAATCAGTCAGGACCTTTTTTTATATCTGTGGGTCTAATGTGGAAAACTTCTGCCATTCCTATAACAACGAAGTCCTAAGTCAATTCTAATTTTGGAAGATGCTTAGAAATCTTCTCTACGTATTTCTTGTAACATTTCTTATGTTGGCATGTAAGTCTCAGAAAGTAGTATCTACACTGCCAGTAGAGAAAGAGTCTGAATCTGTCGATTCGACACTACTTGTTCCGAAGTATTGGATCACTGAAAGTCTCGATACTTTGTATTCTTTGGATGAAGAAGTTGAAATTGGATTGAAACGTGTGATTAAAGATACGTTAACTCTAATAGGAGTAGGAGATATCATGATGGGTACTAATTTTCCTTCAGAGAGATATCTTCCAGGGAATAATGGAAAGGATTTATGGTTGGAAGTATCTGATACTTTACGCCAAGCCGATGTCACTTTTGGCAATCTTGAGGGAGTGATCTTAAATGAAGGTGGCGATCAAAAAAAATGCAGAAACCCTAAGGTATGTTATTTGTTCAGATCACCTGAATCTTATTTGGATAATCTGGTAGAAGCAGGTTTTGACGTGGTGAGTTTGGCTAATAATCATGCTGGCGATTTTGGGCAGCCTGGTCGAGAAAACACTATGAAATCTTTGGATTCACTAGGTATTAAATATGCTGGATTATTGTCTGTACCTACTACTATTTTCATGGTAGATGGTATGCGATATGGTATGGTGGCATTCTCTCCAAACATTGGAACTATCAGTATACACAATGAGGAAAAAGCTAAAGAGTTAGTTGAACATTTAGATTCTTTAGTAGATGTGGTTATTGTTTCATTTCATGCTGGAGCAGAAGGGTCGAAGCATGAACATGTGACTCGTAAAACAGAGATGTTTTACGGGGAGAATAGAGGTAATGTCTATGAATTTGCCCATATGATGATTGATCATGGTGCAGACGTGATATTCGGACATGGGCCTCATGTGTCCCGAGCAATAGAAATATATAATGAACGATTTATAACCTACAGTTTGGGTAACTTTTGTACCTATGGAAGGTTTAATTTGAGAGGTGTAAATGGAATCGCGCCTATCGTAAAAATAGAAACAAGCTCAGAAGGAAAATTCCTTCAGGGTCGACTGATTCCGATCTATCAGCCAGGGGCTGGTGGACCAAAAATTGACTCCAAAAAGAGAGCGATTTCAAGGATCAGGGAGCTGACTAAAAAAGATTTTCCCGAAAGTAATTTATTGATTGACGATTCAGGTTTTATTACCTATCTTAACCGTTAGAACAGTGCCGTACAAAGAAAAGGAAATAACGAAACGATATTACACCATTGGCGAGGTTGCCGATGATCTAGGTGTTGCTACTTCACTCATTCGATTTTGGGAAACGGAATTTGATATCATTAATCCAAAGAAAAACCGAAAGGGCAATAGGCAGTTTACTCCAGAAGATATCAAGAAAATAAAGATGATTTATCATCTGGTAAAAGAGAAAGGGTATACGTTGCATGGAGCTAGGGATTTCATTAAAAACGATGCCAACGCAGCTATGGAGAAGATTGACATGATTCAATCACTTAAAAACATTCGTGGGTTTCTTACGGAACTTCGCGACAGCATTCAGAAAAGTTAATTAGCAAAATTTTGTTGAACATTTAATTTTTTCATTCCATGAATGAAAACGAAAATTGCTATGTCTTGGCGTTAAAATTGACATCTGGCATTGGTGATGTATTAGCTAAGCAATTGATCAGCTATTGCGGTTCGGCAGCAGCTATTTTTTCTGAGAAAAAAGGTGCTTTGCTGAAGATTCCAAATATTGGCGATAAGACAATTAAAGCACTAATCTCTTCTAGTTATTTAAAAGAAGCTGAAAGAATTATTCAGAATTGTGAAAAGCATCAGGTGGCTGTAGTGCCATATTTTCATGCGGATTTTCCAGTAAGATTAAAATCCGTAAATGATGCGCCACTATTAATCTACACAAAGGGAAAAACGAATTTTCCGAATTCAAAAACAATAGGGATTGTCGGTACACGAAAGGCGACCAATTATGGTAAGCATATGACCGATAAAATAGTCGAAGAATTGGTGGCTCATGATGCTGTGGTGATAAGCGGTTTGGCTTACGGTATAGATATAGCAGCTCATCGTGCCGCACTAAAACAGGGCTTGCCAACAGTTGCTGTGTTGGCTGGAGGATTAGATAAAATTTATCCTTCAGTACATAAAAAGAGCGCTTTAGAAATGTTGGATTCTGAGGGAGGGTGGATCAGCGAATATCCACCTGGCACGAAACCAGAAGCTCATAATTTTCCTTCAAGAAACAGAATCATAGCTGGTGTAGCAGAAGCTCTCATTGTAGTGGAAGCAGCGGACAAAGGGGGTGCATTGATTACAGCTAATATTGCATATTCTTACAATCGAGAAGTTTTTGCGGTTCCAGGAGATTTGGATAATAAATTTTCAAAAGGGTGTAATGGACTAATTCGTGCGCAAAAAGCAAATATATACACCAGTCTAAAAGATTTGGAATACTTATTGGGTTGGGAAAAAGGGGAAACAAAACCTTCAAAACAAATAGTTGACCTAAGTGCTTACGGCGAATCTGAGCGCAAGATCATGGTGGTGCTAGAAGAGTTTAAATCAGGCTTGCATCTGGACGAACTGAGTTGGAAAACACAAATTAGTGTTAATGAAGCTGTGAGTCACTTACTTACTTTAGAGTTTGACGGTCTTATAAAATCACTGCCCGGCAAGAGGTATGTAAGAATTTAGGAATAGATGAATTCAGAATTGTAATTTCTTCTCACCTAAACCAATAGGTGCTAATCATCTTCCCAAAAACACCTCTGGGGCAAGATTTAAAACATGCTCAAATACCTTCTTGTCATATTTCACTTCAATACTATGCTGTTCGAAGTAGTTGAGCATCGTTTCGGTGGCTATATTGCCTACTAACGTGTCTTCGGCCATTGGGCAACCACCGAATCCATTAATCGCACCATCAAATCTGCGACATCCAGCTTTATAAGCGGCATCAATTTTTTCTGTAGCTGTATCTAAGTCAGAGTGTAGATGAACGCCAAATTCAATTCCTCCAAACTCTTCAGTAATGCTCTTGAATAATGTTGTGATATTTTGTGAGTTGGAAACTCCAATCGTATCTGCCAGTGATATAATGCTCACGTCCATAGCTTTTAATTTGTCTATAAATTCTGCTACATAGGACATTTCATAAGGATCCCCATAAGGATTGCCAAAACCCATCGACAAATAGGTGACCAAAGTTTTGTTATGATCATGGCAGAGATCTTGAATTATGTTCACTTGTTCGAGAGCTTCTGCAATACTTTTATTGGTGTTTCTTTGCTGAAAAGTTTCTGATAACGACAATGGAAAGCCTAGGTAGTTGATTTGTTCATGTTCGCAAGCCTCATGGGCGCCACGAGTATTGGCAATGATAGCGAGTAATTTAGATTGAGTATGTGCCAAATCTAAATGAGCTAAAACCTGAGCAGTATCTTTGAGTTGAGGGATTGCTTTAGGGGAAACAAAACTTCCAAAATCAATGGTATCGAATCCCACTTTTAGTAGTTCATTAATGTACTTTATTTTAAGTTCTGTTGGTACAAATTCATGCAATCCCTGCATGGCATCTCTAGGGCACTCGATAATTTTCATAAGTGGAATTTTCAGCAAATTAATACCAAAACCTGAATCGTGAAAACTGCTTTCCTGATATTATAATGTAATCTGCTCGATTTTAAGGATTAATTATGCATTGAATTATATAAATACCTATCTTTGCGCTCCATTCGAGTGAATGGGTCCCAAATAGTCTGGGAAAACACAAACAAAATGGCGCATTTTCCGAGTCCGGGATGACGCTGTAAATCAGGGCTCACAATATAATGGAAAACAAAGAAGAATTAGAAAATCAGTCAACTGAAGCAGCTAAAGAAGCTGTAGTAGAAGAAACTGCTGCTGCTCCTGTGGAAGAGGTGAAAGAAGAAGCACCTAAGGCTGAGAAAAAAGCAACAAAGAAAGCTCCTAAGAAAGAAGTAGCTGTTGTAGAAGAGGAAGAAGAATTTGACTGGGACAATGTTCAGCCAAAAGGATTCGGAGACGGATACAACCAAAAGGAGAAAGAAGAGCTAGAAGCACTGTATGGTGATAGTTTAAACACCATTGAAGAAAAGCAGGTAGTGGAAGGTACTGTTGTGAGTATGACTTCAAGAGACGTGATCTTAAACATCGGATTCAAATCTGATGGGTTGGTATCAGCGTCAGAATTCAGAGATACACCGGACCTTAAGCCTGGTGATTCTGTAGAAGTTTACATCGAAGAGCAAGAAGACAACAATGGTCAGTTGGTTCTTTCTAGAAAGAAAGCAAAGATCGTTGGCGCTTGGGAAAAAATCCAAAAGTCTGCAGACGAAGATTTGGTTATCGATGGTATGGTGAAGAGAAGAACCAAAGGTGGTTTGATCGTAGATATCTTCGGAATCGAGGCATTCTTGCCAGGTTCGCAAATCGATGTGAAGCCTATCAGAGACTTCGATGTATTTGTAGATAAGAAAATGGAAGTGAAAGTTGTGAAAATCAACTACACTAACGATAACGTGGTTGTTTCTCACAAAATCTTGATTGAGAAAGATCTCGAAAAACAAAAAGCTCAAATCCTTGAGAACCTTGAAAAAGGTCAGGTACTAGAAGGTGTGATCAAAAACATGACCAACTTCGGTGTATTCATCGATCTTGGAGGTGTAGATGGTCTACTTCACATTACTGATATCTCATGGGGTAGAGTAAATCACCCAGAAGAAGTGTTGAATCTGGATGATAAAGTAAATGTTGTTGTTCTTGATTTCGACGACGATAAGAAAAGAATATCATTGGGTATGAAGCAGTTGTCTGAGCACCCATGGGATTCTTTAGACAAAACTGTTGAGATCGGATCTAAAGTGAAAGGTAAGATTGTGAATGTGGCTGATTATGGTGCGTTCTTAGAAATCCAGCCTGGCGTTGAAGGTTTGATTCACGTATCAGAAATGTCATGGTCTCAGCACTTGAGAAATCCTCAGGACTTCATCAATATTGGTGATGAGCTAGAAGCTGTGGTATTGACGATCGACAGAGATGAAAGAAAAATGTCTCTAGGTATCAAGCAATTGACTGAAGATCCTTGGACTAAGCAGGATGTATTGACGAAATACGCTGTAGGTACAGATCACAAAGGAATCGTGAGAAACTTGACAAACTTCGGATTGTTCATCGAACTAGAAGAAGGAATCGATGGTTTGGTTCACGTATCTGATTTGTCTTGGACTAAGAAAGTGAAACACCCTTCTGAATTCATCAACGTAAACGAAGAACTGGAAGTAAGAGTACTTGAGCTTGACGTAGACAACAGAAGATTGGCTCTAGGTCATAAGCAATTGGAAGAAAATCCTTGGGACACTTTCGAAACAGTATTCGCTAGAGGAACTTCTCACAAGTGTACAGTGACTAACATCATCGACAAAGGATCAATTCTTGAGTTGCCTTACGGTCTGGAAGGTTTTGCTTCTACTAAGAACATGAAGAAGGAAGACGGTTCTAAGCCTGCAGTAGGTGAGAGCCTTGATTGTGTTGTGGTTGACTTCTCTAAGGATGACAAGAAGATCACTTTGTCACACGTAGCGACTTACTCTGACGAGGTAGTGGAGAAAGCTCCAGCACCAAAGAAAAAGTCAGCTTCTAAGAGCAAAGGCGTTGATAAAGTGAATGCTGATTCCGAGAAATCTACTATGGGAGATATCGCTGCACTTTCTGCATTGAAAGAGCAAATGGAAGCAGGTGCTAAGCCAGCGGCTAAAAAAGCTGCGCCTAAAAAGGCTGCTGCTAAGAAAGAAGAAGATAAAGGGGAAGCTTCAGAAGAAGCTAAATCTTAATCAGAAATATATTTATAGAAAAGGTACACTTCGGTGTACCTTTTTTTTGTGCTTTGCGTTAAGAAAAAAGCAATTTTTTAGCGAATAGAAACACTAAATAGTTTGCAGGAGATGGAATAAATTCTAATTTTGTGTCTCCAAAAAATGGTCCTGTGGCCGAGTGGCTAGGCAGAGCTCTGCAAAAGCTCGTACAGCGGTTCGAATCCGCTCGGGACCTCACTTAAAGACTACTCATAGAGTAGTCTTTTTTGTTTAAATGATTTGGTGTGATTCGAACCTGGGGAGGCAGCGGTTCGAATTTTTAAATCACGAGGGGTTTAGCGCATACCGGTGCGTATGAGTAATCCGCTCGGGACCTCTTCGAAAAAGGCCGTCTCAAAAGCCTAAACTTTCTAGGAGCTGTCACATTGAGCCACGTCGAAATGTTGTCTGTCGCTAGCAGCAAGGCTTCGAGTACCTCAGCCTGACAGATAATGGGGCTTTTGAGATATTAGTTCCAATTCTTCAGGTGAGGATTTCTGATTTTTAGGTTTAGGGTATCAAATGATCCATTTGTTTATTGACTTTAACCATAAAATCCGAAAATGAAATACCTTATTTTGATCGCTCTGTTTTTAACGAGCCTCACTTCTAAAGCACAAAAACCAGAAGACAAATTAGCTCCATTTTATTACCTCTTGGGCGAATATGACATTAAAGTCTTCAGTCCTGACAGTACTGGGCAGTGGCAACCTGACGGCACGGGAGTATCGACCTATTCTACTTTGTTTGATAGCACCTATATCGATGAAATGTTTGTGCTTAACATGACGAATGCGACTTTAACCATGAGAAGCACCCTAGGTGTAGATGGCAGAACTAAGGAACTACGTCTGGTTGCCTTGGACAAAGAATATAGTTCGATGGACGTCTATGCCGGAAAGGCTGATGGTCAGCAACTAGTTCTGAGCAATTTGGATACCGATGAGGCTTTTGAAACAGAAAATGCGGGTAAAATTTTCTTCAGACTTACTATAACACCAAGCCAGACTTGTCACCACGAAATGCTGGTAGAATACACGAATGACCAGGGCAAAACCTGGAAGAAGTTCTCCAGGCAGGAGTATTTCTCAAAGTCATAACATTATTCAACTTTCCATTTCGTGTCTCAGCGTCTCGCTGAGACACTACTGGCGCGGATTTGTAATCCGTGACTGAATCATAATGGCTCTTAAGCTGAATTCCTTATTCTCATTCTGCTCGGTCGCATTTCCGAATGCGACTGAAATCTTCCGAGGTATTTAAAATGCCGAGAATGCACAATCGTAATAATCCAAAAAACAAACCTATTCATACCCAACCCCATACGAAATTGACCTAGTTATGGAATCTCGATTCATAATATTTAACTTGGCACTTCACAAAATCACAAGCCAAAATGATTGCCATGAGAAAATTAGTATTAGCCGCCTTAGCCTTTTTTGTACTGTTTGTTTCAGGTTGCCAAACCAGAGAAACAGCTTCGGAAACACCTACTCAGTTAGTATCAGTAGACAGTCTATTCGATGCCTACCATCAGTTCAAGCTAAAGATCAACCCCATAGAAGGCACCAATGCCGGTTTGGAAGGGTATGACGATAAATTGGTCAATTACATTGATGCAGCGGTGCAGGATGATATGATTGCGAGTTATAATGCTTTCTTGAAGGCAATTACTGCCGTAGATATTAATACCTTATCTGCAGCCGATCAAATGAGCATCCAGGTGATGGAATGGGATTGTAAGATTAAAAAGGAGGGGCTTGAAAATCCGATGGCCTCTGTTGCTTCTCCAGTTTTTGATTTGCCGAACATCAATTACTTGCCTATCAATCAGATTTTTGCTTTTCACCTCTATTTCACCACGTTTGCTGATGTGGGAGGCGCGCAGCCATTCGAGACTGCCGAAGATTACGACAACTGGTATAAAAGAGTCAAAGCGTTTATCCCATGGTTGGAAACGGCTCAGGCTAATATGAGAGAAGGAATGACAAAGGGTGTAGTGTTACCCAAATCTATTATCACAAAAGTGATCGGCCAGATGGATCAATTCACCAATCCAAATATTGAAGATCATGTGTTTTATGCAGCGGTGAAAAACATGCCGGAAAATATTTCGGCTGAAGATCGTGAAAGAATCAAATCGTCCTTTCAGGATTTAATTGCCAACGAATTGATTCCTGTCTATCAGTCTCTTGATACTTTCTTGAATGAAGAATACTTCCAGGTAGGTACGGAAACAGCCGGTATTGGTGCATTGCCAAATGGTCCTGAAACCTATCAGTATTTGGTGAAATACCACACGACCACTAATATGACACCTGATGAAATCTTTGAATTAGGGAAAAGCGAGGTGGCTCGTATCCAGGCAGAAATGGAAGAGGTGAAAAGACAAATTGGATTTGAAGGAGACTTGAAGGCTTTCTTTGATCATGTACGAACAAGCAAGGATCAAATGCCATTTACCGAACCGCAGCAGGTGATTGATAACTTCAATGCCATCCACGAACGAATGAAACCAAACTTGAACAGATTGTTTGATTTGACACCAAAGTCACCATTTGAGGTGAGACGTACCCAAGCGTTCAGAGAGGCGTCAGCCAGTGCGGAGTACAATGCTGGATCCAAAGACGGATCGCGTCCGGGAATTTTTTATGTACCGATACCAGATGTGACCAAGTATAATAAGTATTCAGACGAAGCTTTGTTTTTGCATGAGGCTATTCCTGGTCATCATTATCAATTGTCCTTACAACAAGAGAATGACGACCTACCGGGATTTTTGCACACGGAAGGAATGGGTGTTTATGTAGAAGGTTGGGCTCTATATACCGAATCATTGGGTAAGGAGCTGGGATTGTATACTGATCCCTATCAATACTTTGGTATGTTGAGTATGGAGATTCACAGGGCCATCAGATTGGTCGTGGATGCCGGCATGCATGCCAAAGGCTGGACTAGAGAACAGGCGATTCAGTATTCATTGGAAAACGAAGCGCAGTCCGAAGCTTCTATCATTTCTGAAATTGAACGGTATATGGTGGCGCCGGGTCAGGCATTATCATATAAAATTGGCCAGTTAAAAATCCGTGAATTGCGCAATAGGGCGGAAGAAACTTTGGGAGATCAGTTTGACATCAAAGAATTTCACAATCAAGTGCTCGGTTCCGGTAGCTTGCCGCTCGTTGTACTGGAAGCTAAGATTGATCGTTGGATTGAAGCTTCGAAGTAGTGTTATACTTTACATTAAGAGTTTTACATTTAGAGGGACTTGTCGAAAGGCAAGTCCTTTTTTCTTTTAAATTCCTTTATATTTCGATAAGCAATTGGCCACTGTTGATTGTTACAAGATCATAAATTACAAAATGAAAATACTTTTACATTTTCTCTTATTGACTGTCCTATTGGGATTAAGCATTACAACGCTTGCTCAATCTGATTCCTTAGAAATCGAAGAACAAAAAAAGCCATTAGGTATTAAAGGTTATATCGCTGGAGTTTACGAATATGCAACTGTAGCGCCAAGTTATACCAATAGTTTTGGGCTTCAAGCAGCAGTGATATTGAAGAATCATATTCAGATAGGTTTTTATAATGTGATCAATAACAACAATGAATATCGCGAGCAACTCATTTTTCCAAATAGCTTTCAAATGAATTACAAGCATGGAGGGTTTGTTCTTGGATATCGAACAAATCTGGATAGAGATTATGAATTTAATATAGAATCAAAAATAGGATTTGGCGAAGTCAAGTGGACGCTTGTGGAAACTGGTGAGCCATTTCTAACAGATAAAATGAGGCTGTTACAGTTGCAAATGAGTGTGGATTATGTATTAGCCAAGTTTGTCGCTCTCAATGCATTCACAGGTTATCGATGGATGGGTGGATTGGATATTACAGGATTGACGAACGATAGTTTCAATGGTTTCTATGTTGGTTTGGCGATTAAAATTGGAAAATTCAAATGAGTAAGTGGCTAACCATATCATTATTTATTGGGTTTGTAACATCGGGTTGCTATTATGATGAATCCATTCCGGAAGATCAAAATGTTTGGCCTGTCGTGCAACCAACTGATGTTGGAATGGATGAAGTTAGGTTGCTTCAGATGGATTCATCCATAATTGCGCAACCGGGTCAGGGGATCGAATCGGTCGTAATTATTAAATCAGGAAGTCTGGTGTATGAGAAGTACTACTTTGGGAATAACCGTATTACTCAATTTGAACTTGGAGGTGTAAGCAGTTTTATATCCAATTTGGCCATTGGACGAGCCATAGATATGGGACTGATCAATTCTGTTAGTGATTCTATATACAAATATTTACCAGCCTTCTCGGAGGAGTTTGAAGACTTTCCTTTAAAAAAGAATATGACATTCGAACATCTGATGACCATGAAAAGTGGGTTGAGTTGGAATGAATTAAGGGGGGCGTTTGATGGTCAACTTAGTGATATAGATCGCATGGTCGAAAGTGAAGATTGGGCGGAATTTTTGATTACCAAACCTTTGGATGCAGTTCCAGGTTCCAGGTATGCATACAATAGTGCGATTCCTGTTTTATTGGCAGAAGCTATAGAAGTTCAATATGGCGATGGCATTCATAGTTTTTTGTTGAATGAAGTCTTCGGATCTATGAATGTGAACAGCTTTGATGTGGCTAGGGTAGGAGATAATGCAAATATGGCTTGGGGAATTTCATTGACAACGCTGGATTTAGCAAAATTAGGCTATCTGTATTTGGAAAAAGGAAATTGGTTTAATGAACAAATTGTTGATGCAGAATATATGACATCTTCTGTCAGTATTCAGACTAACTTAGATTATTTTAACAATTTTGGCTGGATGTGGTGGAGATATGCAGATACCAGCGGTTTTCTTCCATTTCTAGAAGTAAATGATGTTTTCTTTGCCGGAGGTATTGGTGAGCAGCGGTTGTATGTTGTGCCGCACCTTGAGTTAGTAGTGGCCATTACTGGCAAAAATGAACGTGCAGATTTTGACCTGTCTTCTCCTTTGATTTTTAGAAATTACATTCTCAGATCTATTCAGTAGTTTTTCGGTTTGCTTGAACTTCTAATTCGTGTACATTTGCCGCAATTACCTAAACATTAGAAGTGCACATATCCGACGAAGACGAATTGATCCAACGCCTATCTAATCATGATAGAGGTGCATTTGAACAGATTTTCAGAACCTACTACTCGGATCTGTGCAAGTTTTGTATGAAGTATGTGAGGGACGAACAGGTAGCTGAAGAAGTAGTTCAGGAAGTTTTTATCAACATCTGGGAGAGAAGAGCCAGTCTTACAATTACCACTTCGATTAAGTCTTATTTATTTACGGCTATTAGAAACCGATCTTTTAACTATTTAAAGCTTCAATTGCCTAAAGAGCAAAAGAAAGTGGATTTGGAAGGTGTAGGGTTTATGGAAGAGGATAGTAGAGAGAAAGAGATGATTATGGACGAATTGAAAGAATATGTGCATAACGCTATAGAATCCCTTCCTAACAAATGCAGAATCATTTTTAACCTTAGTCGAAACGCTGGTATGACTTACAAGGAAATCGCTGAGGAGCTCGATATTTCAGTGAAAACAGTAGAAAATCAGATAGGGCTGGCATTAAAAAAATTAAGGGAAAATCTGAATCCTATTTGGGATAAAATAATGTTACTGCTTTTGGTGAATATTTTTTGAATTTTTATAGGGGATTCAAATGGTTTGTTTGACATACCATTGAACGACGACTAAAATGCAAGAATTGGAATTTAAATTACTGGCCTATTTAAAGGGTGAGCTCGATGCAAACGGGCGACAACAGGTAGAGCAATGGGTTGCTTTGTCTGATGCGAACCAAAAGGCTTTCGATGAGATTGAGAAGATCTATCTCTCATCCGAAATCAGCTTTTCAGAGTTTAATCCAGACGTAGATCGCGCTTGGGAATCTGTGGCTCATGCTATTCAAAAAACAAAATCATCAGGTCAAGCTATAATGTATCGAGTAGCAGCTGTACTTGCCTTGATCGTAGGTTTGGGATTTATTGTTTTTCAATATCAAAATCACACAGATCAAGTTGTGGCTCAAACGACTGAAGGCGAAATTAGAAAATTGGAGCTTGCTGATGGATCTATCGTTTGGCTAAATGAAAACTCAACTTTCACTTATTCAAAGAAAATGGATGAGGAAAATCGTTTGGTTAGCCTCAATGGACAAGCTTATTTTGATGTAGCCAGAGATACAGAAAGACCATTTAAAATCATAGGAAAAGAAGTGACTGTAGAAGTATTAGGTACTTCATTTGATTTAGTATCCAAAGCTAACTACGCGAATGTGAACGTGACTAGTGGACGTGTGGCTTTCGGTTCTTCTATGAACGAAGAATTAAAAGTGGTTCTTGAAAAAGGCCATCAAGCAACCTTCAAAGGAAATACACTTGTCAGAAATGAATCTTTTAATAACAACGCATCATCTTGGGTTACAAAAGATTTTGTATTCAAAAGTTCTCCTTTATCTGAAGTGGTAGAGACACTTAGTGACCACTTTGATGTAAAAATAAAAGTAGATGAATCGATTAAGAACTGTTTGATAACTTCATCGTTTGAAGACAAAGAACTAAATGAAATCCTCAGCACCTTAGAGGCTATTGCCAATATCAAAAACGAAAGAAAAGGCAAAACAATAAAACTGACTGGCCCGGGCTGCTAATTAAAATACTCGAAGTACAATGGACTAACCCGTATCGATAAATTTCGATACGGGTTTTTTTATGCGTTCTATTCATTCCCTTTCAATGCAATGGCTAAATTTGACCAAAATTGCATTTGTCGAGTTTAATAGTTTGGATCTAGTCGTTGTTAGAAAAATTATTTATGCCTTGTTGGCTCTTCTGATAAGCACATCAGAATTGTATGCGCAAGATAGCGTCTTGGAGAGGAAGGTGATCCTTTATAAGAAAAAGTATAAAACTAAGGATATACTGGAGTCATTGCTTCCTGAGCAAGGAATTAATGTGGCTTATCATGACAACATTATTCCTTTAAAAAAGGAAATTGAGTTTGGCAAAACAAAGGAGACAGATGTAAATGATATATTGACAAGGATTTGCCACAATGAGGATTTGGACTTTGGTTATTTGAATGGACAACTCATGATCAGGTATTATGATCGGCCCGAAAATGAATATAGATATTCAATAAGTGGTATAGTGGAAGATGCGGCCTCTGGCGAAGCTTTGATAGGGGCAACTGTTTATATCAAAAATATTGAATCCGGATTGGCAACCAATGGTTATGGGTTTTATGCTTTCACCTTACCGAAAGGAAGGTATGAATTGATAGTTTCCTTCATAGGTTATCATCCTATCGGACATACGATTGAGTTAAACAAAGATTTTCAATTCAATTTCAAACTGATCGAGAATTCTGTTCAGTTAGATAATGTAGTCATCGAAGAACAGGAATTATTTGACGTGAAAGCTCAAAATGTTTTGTTAAGTTCTAATAAGCTAGATATGGATATGGCCGGCCAAATACCCTATTTAGCGGAGGTCGATGTTTTTCAAAGTTCCATGCTGTTACCTGGTATTTCGAATGTAGGAGAGGGCGTTTCTGGTGTGAATGTGAGAGGAAGCGCGGCAGATGCTAATCTTATCATGCTGGATGAAGCTGTCATTTATAATTCCAATCACTTCTTCGGATTGGTGTCAGTTTTTAATCCAGATGCGGTCAAAGATGTTGAGATTTTAAAGGGTGATTTGCCAGCAAAGTATGGCGGTAGAACATCTTCGGTTATGCATGTAAGGCAAAGAGAAGGTAATGAGAATGAGTTTCATTTTTCTGGAGGACTGGGACTAATTACAAGTAGAATCTTGTTTGAAGGACCAATATTGAAAGGCGATGCCAATTACCTCTTGTCTGCACGCAGTACATTTTGGGATTTGATTCTAAGAAATTCTAAAAGTCCGACTTTAGCAAATAGTCGAGTAAGTTTTCAGGATATCAATACTAAAGTTAAATTCAACCTAAATAGTAAAAACAAAATATATTTCTCTGGTTACTTTGGTGCAGATGCCAATCAATTCGGAATTGACGCCTTGCAAAAATGGGGAAATAGAGTGCTTTCCTTAAGGTGGAATAAAATACATCGTTCCAAACACTTTATGAATGTCACTTCATATTTTAGTCAATATGAATATCGAGTAATAGAAGAAAGTGAATTGTCAGGTTTTGTTGGTACATCCAGAGTGTCAGATTTGGCAGTAAAGTTTGACATGACTTCTTATTATAGTCCCAAAAATATATTTGAATATGGAGGGGAAATGATTACCCATTTGATGAATCCAGGTGAAAGAGAGCCAGGGCCTGGATCATCCGAGAATTTTGTCAAACTGAATAATGAATTGGGATTAGAACCATCAGTATACCTGTCTAATGAAAGGCATATTGGCGATTTCGCACTATCCCTTGGTGCACGATATTCTGTTTTTTATAATACAGGTAGATCTGATGTTTACATTTATGCAGATGGGGAAGAGAAATCAGTTTTATCGCGAATAGATACTGTGTTTGCTGGACAAAAAGGGGCAAAAACATTTTATCATAATTTTTTACCCAGATTGTCATTGAAGTATCAACTCAACCCCAACATGTCTTTAAAAGTTGGTCACTTTGCATCTGCTCAATACATGCATTTGCTGTCAAATACCTTATCTCCGGCATCTTCAGATTTGTGGCAAATTAGTGGGAGGTACCTGCTGCCCACGACCATGCACCAGACCACAATGGGTCTCTATCAGTATGTAAAAAGGTTTGACATGGACCTTTCTTTAGAGTTTTATTATAGAAAAATCCAAAATGTTGTTGATTATAAAAATGGAGCAGATCTACTTTTTAATGAATCAATTGAAACAGAAATCCTTATTGGAAAGGAAAGAGCATTTGGGATGGAGGTTTTTCTCAAAAAGAAGTTTGGCAAATTGACAGGGTGGATTGGGTATACTTTGTCTAGGTCGGAGAGACAGGTAGATGGAGAATTGAAATCGGAGAAAATTAATAATGGAAATTTTTTCCCTACCAATTATGATAGAACCCATGACGTAGCGGTCACAGGGATTTACCAGCTATCTCCACATTTTTCATTGTCCTCTACTTTTGTTTATTATACAGGGAAACCATTTTCGTTCCCTACTTCTAAATATGAAGTAGATGGCATTCAAGTACCTCATCATCCAAATCGTAATTTGGATCGATTAACTGATTATCACCGCTTAGATATAGCCGCTACACTCAAGCTTAAACAAACAAGAAAGAACGGTAAGGAACGTCGAGCGGAAAGCAGTTGGGTATTTTCCGTATACAATGTGTATGCACGGAGAAATGCTCAAACCTACTATTTTCGTGAAAATGAAGAACAAAAAGGAGTGTCAGTAGTTGAAAAATTATCTGTGCTTGGTACAATGATTCCATCAGTGACCTACAACTTTAGATTTTGAAATTTGTTAGAAACCATATTGTTTTTGCTTTAATAACACTTGTATGCATTTCTTGCATTGATCCAATTGTTCTGAATTTGGATACAGGCGAATCTCATTTAGTGGTTTTTGGTTGGGTGACTAATGAGCCAGTTCCTTATGAAATTAAACTTTCAGTAAGTAACGGATATTCAGATCAGTCGGGCTATCCGGTGGTTTCAGGAGCTGAGGTGTATGTTACGGACCAACTGGGCAATCGTTTTGATTTTACGGAGGTGACTGGTACCGGTAGATACCTGTCTGACCCTAGTGAATTTGTGGGTTCGCCAGGTTCGATATACCAATTGACAGTATTGCACAATCAAAATAGTTATCATTCAATTCCAGAAGAAATGCCAAAATTGAGTGCCGCTGAAGATGCATTTATCAATTTCATTGCTGATCCAGCAGATTTTGAAATTAAACCTGAGGATGAAAATTTCTTTGTTTCGGCCTTTGTAGATGATGACGCTTCGGTAGCAAACTATTACCGATGGAAAGTGTTTGTCAATAATGAATTACGAAATAGTCCAGAAGAATTAGTGCTTTTTGATGATCAATTTACGAATGGTAATAGTTTTAAATATGATGCAGGAAATGTGCTGTTTACTCAAGGTGATGAAGTTTTTTTTCAGCACATGTCATTATCGATTGGAGCATACGGCTATTACAAAAACATTAGAGATCAGATTAGTAATTCTACGCTAAGTCCCAGAGTAATTCCCGGTATTATAGAGGGGAATATGACCAATCAGGATGATCCGGATGAACTAGTTCTGGGGTATTTTGGAGCCTCAGAGATCTCCAATATAAGTGTCAATAACTAGCCTAATCTAATATCAATACCTCATTGACATAATCTAACGCGCTAAATCTCACTCTTAGCTGACTTTTTGCAGATGCTTCTTTAGTGCAGTTGATGTTGTAGCTAAAAAATTTCTGTCCTCTGGTGTAGAGCAAAGTTTTGTCTGGACTTCCTAAATAGGTGATCAATTCTGTTTCACTCATTCCTATAAATTGATCAAACTCGGCTTCCATGTCCATTATTACTTCATTTCTGTATCCCTTGCAAGATTGTGCATCTGCTTTCCAAAGTTCTGGTTCAAAGGAATTGAATGAAATTGTATTGGGTTGGCAGCTTATGATACTCAATGTGAGCAAAAGAAATCCAAAATGAACACTATTCTGATTTTTTGTCATCATCTTATGCAAGCTCCAAAACTGCCGTTCCCATTGACCTGTGAAATTTGATTTTGTTGTGATTTTCATGTCAGATATATTGGATTAAAGTAATATTTTGAATGATTTATTGATAATTTTATAGGAAAATACAAAGGACACCATAAAGTTGTTATTTCAAAATAATTCTATACATTTAAGGTGTGATTTAATAAGTTTATATTAATAATAAGGTAATTGCTTAGATATGGCCGACGATAAACTCAACGAAGGTTCGGAAGAAGAAAACAAATCAAATCAGTCAGACGAGGATTTTGGTTTACCAGATTTAGAGTTTGATGAACTACAAGAATTAGATTTTAATTTGGATGACTCTGCTGAGGAGGAGACCGAAAGTGAAGAAACTACACTTCCCGAACCAGAGGGAATTGATATGAGTGTCCTTGACGATATTGACGTTCCAGAATCATCTGAAGATTCTTCTGGGCTGCAGCCTGGCGATTTAGATCCACCTGAAGGTTCAGTATTGGATGAAGGAATCGAAGAAGTGGAAGATGTTCTTGATAGCGCACAGTTGATCTCTGATCGCCTTGGTGATGATGAAGAGGATCCTTTATCTCCGGATTTTAGTGCTGATATCAACTATGATGACCTTATGGGAGGAGACGATAGTGCCGAAGCTCCTAAAGAAGAGGAAGCAGCCTCTATTGAGGATATTGGATTAGACTTAGGTGGCGATGATTCACAGGATTCTGATGATTTGTTGGCGAACATAGATAGTCCAGACCAATTAGCGGCTTTGGGTATTTTGGATGAAGAAGAGTCATCTGATGAAGCTGAATCACCGGCGAGTGAAACATCTGAGGAAGATTTCAGCACTGAAAGCGCAGGGTCATCACTTTTTGCTGCAGATTCTGCAGAGGAAGAAGGGTCAATCTTTGCTACTGATAGCATGTCCTTTGAGGATGAAAAACCTGAATTTGAAGAAGCGGATACACCTTCACTACCTCCGAATTATAAGCCTTACTCTTATGAGGAGTCGTCTGGAGGATTTGCTAAAGTGATTATAATCGGTGTTTTAATCATATCAATTATTGGTGGTGCGTTTTATTATTTCTCTTTGGATGATGGGCCAAAAGAGGTCGCTAAAAAAGAAGTACCTAAGAAAAGAGTGAAGAAACCAGCAGCGAAAAAGCCAGCTCCAAAGGCGGCTGCAGTAGGTACTGAATCTACTGAAAAAGCAGCAGAGCCAAAGCCAAAACCTGCGGCTACTAAACCTGCTACAGCTAAGCCAAAACCAAAAGTAGCAACTGCTGCGCCTGGTGAAATTGTTAGAGTGACAGAAAGAAGCTCTAGGTCATACGTAATTATCGGTAGTTTTATTGATGAAGATTTGGCTATGGATTATGCTACCAAACTAAGTGGTGAAGGAAGTGGAGTGAAGATTATTCATCCTTACGGAAAGTCTAAAAGATATAGAGTTTCAATTGCAGACTTTTCTAGTTATGGAGATGCTGCCAGCCAATTGAGTGGTTTCAAAGGTCAATATGGAGACGAAGTTTGGGCTTTACAGTACTAATCAGAAAAACGATATTGTACTAAAATCGTGTTAAAAATATAAAAAGGTCATTTTGGCCTTTTTTTTGTTTAAAAGAAGTTATGCAAATACTAAATATAATTTTGGCTTCATTGCCCCAGGAGGTTCCAGTAGATGAAGTCATAGAGCAAGTTTCCGTATTAGATTTATTGTTGAAAGGCGGCTATATGATGGTGCCTATTTTACTCTTGTCTCTTATAGGGATTTATGTTTTTGTAGAGCGACTACTTACTATAAAAGACGCAGCCAAAACACCAGATGTTTTTATGTCTAGTATTAAACAAATGGTGTTGGATGGAAATATTTCAGAGGCACTTACGCTGTGTCGCTCTACCGCAACACCAATTGCTAGAATGATAGAAAAAGGAGTGGCTCGAATTGGAAGCCCCTTGAAAAGTATAGAAGCATCTATTGAAAATGTAGGTAAGATTGAAATATATAAGTTGGAAAAGAATCTGAGTCTATTAGCTACCATTTCGGGAGCTGCTCCGATGATCGGGTTTTTGGGAACTGTTACGGGTATGATTCAGGCGTTTATTTCTATTGCCCAAGAAGAAGGGGCTGTAAGCCCAAAATTACTTTCTAGTGGAATATATGAAGCGATGATTACAACAGCGGCAGGACTGTTCGTTGGGATACTTACGTATTTAGCCTATAATTATTTGGTCACACGAGTAGGCAAGTTGATCCATGGCATGGAGTACACATCCATTGATTTTATTGACCTGTTACAAGAACCTCAGAAAAAATGAATCTAGGATCAAAACATAAAATTGAGACGTCATTTTCCATGTCTTCAATGACGGATGTAATCTTCCTATTATTGATATTTTTCATGTTGACGTCCTCATTTATTACACCATCAGGCTTGCCTGTGAACCTGCCTACAAGCAAAAGCTCCAATATTGTAATGCAAAAGATCAGTGTAACTATTACTCCTGATTTGAAATACTTTGTAAATGATAAGGAGGTTTCTTTAAGTCGTTTAGAACACACGCTCCAAGCAGAGTTGAAAGACAAAGAAGGCGTTGTCGTACTGCATTGTGATAAGTCGGTTCCGGTAGAACATTTGGTCAATGTAGCAAGTATTGCTACCAAACTAGAAGCCAAAATATCTCTCGCCACAAAACCTGATTGAGTTTGAATAGCCAAGAAAAAAGAAATCGAAACATCAGTATTTATGTGTCTTTAGGGATTCATGCTATTCTGTTTGTGATCTTCTTTGTGCTGTTGGCGTGGACTGAACCCGATCCCCCAATTCCAGAATATGGCATTGAATTCAATCTTGGCAACAGTATCGTCAGTGAAAATCAGAGCGAAGAGTCTGTACAGGAAGAAGTGATTGATGAAATTGAGGAGGTGTCAGAAGAAAGTACCGAAGATGCTGATGATACTGAACAGTCTGAACAAACTGCAGTAGTAGAATCTCAAGGAGAAGACACTGAAGTATTAGAAGCGGAAGCTGAGGAGGTAGAGCCTACCACAGAGGATATTAATAGTCCTGATGTGATAGAAGAAACTACAGTTACAGAAGAATCAAAAACTCAAGAGGTAAAGGAATCAGATACGGGTAGTGATGCGAAGACTGTCGAGGCGGTAGAAAAGACTGAGGAAAAGGAAGATAAGAAAAAAGTAGAAGAGCCTAAAATCGATGATCGCGCGATTTTCAAGAAAGTGGACAATGGATCGGGGTCTGGGAATAAAGGTTCTAGTTTAGATTTGGCTGGATGGGATTGGGATTTTAAGCCACAGCCGAATGATAAATCTTCTGAGAATGGTTTAATCGTTTTTCAAATTATCATTGACGAGGAAGGTGAAATTATAGGGATTAAGACATTAGAAAAAACAGTTTCTCCTGTTGTTGAAAAGATGTATAGAGATGCGGTAATGGAATTAACGTTTAGTAAGACATCTGATAACCGATCAGCTGCTGCCACTTCTACAGGAAAAATTATCTTTATTATCCAATCGAATTAACATGATGAATTATCAAGAAGTCTTAGACTTCTTATATACTCAACTGCCCATGTATCAACGTGTGGGTAAAGTAGCTTTCAAAAAAGACCTTACGAATACTTTAGAGTTGGCAAAACGACTGGAAAATCCCCAGAAAAAATTTAAAAGTATTCATGTAGCTGGAACCAATGGCAAAGGATCTACTTCTCACATGATTGCTTCCGTGTTGCAGTCTGCTGGCTATAAAGTTGGGCTATATACTTCTCCACATTTGCGCTCATTTAAAGAACGCATAAGAGTGAATGGCGAAGAAGTGTCAGCGTCTTTCATCACCCACTTCGTTAATGATAATAAGGAATCTATCGAAGAAATTTCTCCTTCTTTTTTTGAGATCACTGTCGTAATGGCATTTGAATACTTTGCTCAAGAGCAGGTGGATTTTGCTGTAATTGAGACTGGGCTAGGTGGGCGATTAGACTCTACGAATATTATTACCCCAGAAGTATCAGTAATTACTTCGATCAGTCTAGATCATCAGGATATGCTCGGGGATACATTAGCTGAAATCGCACGAGAAAAGGCGGGTATTATCAAGGAAGGTATTCCGGTTGTAATAGGTAAATTGCCTGAGGAAGCAGAGTCGGAAATTCGAAATTTTGCCAGGGATAGAAATGCGAGCTTGTCAACACCTATTGAAAGTTCAGAACGCGTAAATTATAAATCTGATCTTTCTCCAGAAGTAGTAGAATTGAATATAGATACGGTAAGAAGGACAATTGATCAATTACGCAATCAACATATAACAATAAGCCAAGAACAGTTTAAACATGGGATTGGACATGTAGTAGCACGAACTGGACTGAAAGGCAGATGGCAAACTATTCGGCACAATCCATTAGTTATTTGTGATGTGGGGCACAATGAAGAAGCAGTAGTGTGGTTGATGGATCGAATAGAAAAGGTTGACTATGGTAAACTACATATCGTTTGGGGTGTGGTTTCGGATAAATCAGTCGAAAAGATATTTCCATTACTTATTAAGGATTGCACGTATTACTTTTGCGCTGCTAAAGTTCCCAGGGCGCTACCTGCTGATGAGTTGTTTGAATTAGGAAACGAATATGGGTTGAAAGGCGATTCTTACAAATCAGTAGAAGAGGCTTACTCAATAGCACTTGAGCGAGCAGGAGCCGGGGACTTAATTTTTATAGGTGGAAGTACCTTTGTAGTGGCTGAAATTAAAGATTTATAAGAAGTGGGTAGAAAAAAGTTAGAGCGATTTCAAGATAATGCGGAGCGTTACAATGTTGTACAAGATGGTAAACCTAATTTTGGACATTTAATAGGAAAATGGAAAGAAGAACATTTTAAGAATGAACAAAATTTGGTAGTTGAACTGGGCTGTGGGAGAGGGGAATACACCGTAGGCCTCGGTGAGAAACAACCTGAATGCAACTTTATCGGAGTCGACATCAAAGGTTCAAGAATATGGGTAGGCAGCTCTTATGCTATTAAAAATAATCTTGAAAATGTGGCTTTTTTAAGAACTCAGATCGAGTTGTTAGATAAGCACTTTGGAGAAAATGAGATTGATGAAATATGGGTGACCTTTCCTGATCCTAGGCCCAAAGATAAAGATGAAAAGAAACGATTGACGGCCCCTCGTTTTATGGAAGTCTACAAAAAACTATTGAAGAATGATGGATGGGTAAAGTTCAAAACCGATAATACGTTCTTATTTGATTATACGTTGGAGCTTATCGAATTTGGTCAGCTCAAAGTAAAAAATCTGGTCCATACACACGATTTGTATCAATCAGAATTTATGGATGAGCATTTTGGGGTTAAAACTAAGTATGAGGAATTGTTCTACAACAAGGGGGAGAGTATAAAATATATGAAATTCCAGTTTGCCTGATTAGCCTAATATTAAGGAGATACTCGGATAAGCCTGCTTCATATTGTTTGTGAAGATTACTTCTGGTCCCAGTTTTACATGTTTGCTAATATTCCTAAATAATGAAACTTTAATTGTGGTATCTTGATAAAGTTGCCCATCAGGATTAAGTAAATAACCAGCTCTAGACGTCCAACCTTTATTTGTTTTCTTATTAAGAGAAGTGAATTCTAAATTCACAAATGTATGGGGGTGCACTCGTTTGTCTCCTGATTCATTGGTTTTAAAATTAAATTGAGAAGACATTCCGATTTTATAAATTTCTCTTCGTTTGGCTGTATATTTTTCGGCGATTTTCAAATCAATTCCAATTTCAGGAACTACACTTCCTGATTGAAAATTAGCCTTCCCAAACACAGATATAAATGGATTCGATAAGCGAGAAACTTCGATGGACTCTTGATCATTCTTATCAAGAAAGAGTATTGTTTTCGACTGTTCTTGATTGACTTTGGGAGTAATAACTGGTTTCTTTATTTCTAGAGTTTGTTCAAGGGGTTTTGTTGTTTTAAGCTGGGTGATATGAATCGCAGGTTTAGGAATTATTTCTGTAGCGCGATGCTGCTTTTTAGGAGCCTTGGAAATGATGTGATCTTCAATGTTAATATCCAGTGGATTCAAATCGAAGACCTCAATATTGGCAGCCACTAGGAGAGAGAATGAAGCTGCCATAGCGATTCCCCAAGTCACCAACCCTTTGTCCATTCTGCCCAATTTTTCAGAAAGCTTTTCCCATGTTCTCGTAGGATCAAAGAATCGTAAGGGGACTTCATCTACAACGGCGACCGCTTTTTTGCTGATTTGATCTGTTTTTGATTCTTGTGAATCAATTGATTTGCCGTTTTTGTGATTTCCATTGACTTTCATAGCGCACCTATTTGTGTTAGTGATTTGGATAGTGAGGCTCTGGCTTTGCTCAATTGAGATTTGGATGTATTCTCACTGATATTGAGCTTTTCACCAATTTCCCTATGAGAGTAACCTTCTATCACATACATATTGAATACAGTTCTGTATCCATTTGGTAATTGCTGAATGACATTTACTATAGTCTCTTCCATCAATTGAGACTCCGCTGTTTCATTGCCTGTAGAGAGATTATGGACTTTTTCTATTTCTACCTGATCCATTTTTCTTTTTCTCAGAAGCATAAGAGATTCATTCACCATGATCCTTTTTATCCATCCTTCCAGGCTTCCTTTTCCACGGTATTCAAATGTGTCTATTTTAGAAAAAACTTTCATAAACCCGTCAATCATGGCGTCTTCAGCTTCCATCTCATCTATCAAATATCTTAGACATGTACGCATCATTTTATTGGCATACTTGTCATACAATGCCTTCTGAGCCAATTCGTCTTTGGCTTTACACAAGTCTGTTAATTGACTGTCGTCCAAAATTTGATTGTGGTTTGAGATGTACTCTTTGTTATTCAATGCTTGTATTTTAATAAAGGTTGCTTTTGCACGAATGCAACTGCAAACTATGCTTTATACAAACATCGCGCCGTTAATAAAGAGTTAAAAGGTGTTAAGATCTGTTAACACTCAAATGAAAGAAAGGGGAGTGTCTTTTTAAAGACGGTTCATGTATAAGAAGACACAGTATGCTACAAATCCTACCAGGTAAAGTGCACCTTCGGCTCTGTCTAATTTGTACTTCTGAAGTGTAAACATGAAAATGAAAAGCATGAATGTTCCAATCATTACAATGTAAAGATCCAGGTTAAGATCCGTGTCAAATGCGATTGGAGCATTAAGGGTAGCAGTAGCTCCTAATACTAACAATAAGTTGAAGATATTTGAGCCGACAATATTGCCTACTGCCAAGTCTGATTTTTTATGGAAAGCAGCAACTGCAGTAGTTGCTAATTCTGGAAGTGAAGTTCCAGCTGCTAAGATGGTTAGACCAATTACTTTCTGGCTGATCTGGAAGTGTTCCGCCACGATAATAGCATTGTCTACGATCACCTGACCTCCAAGCGCTAATCCTGCAATACCGAAGATGATCATGAGTGTGGTTTTTAAACTACCATACATTTCTATCTCATCTATATCTCCGCCTAGGTCTCCTGTACGTTTCATGTTTTGGAATACGTAAACTAAGAAAGCTATGAACATCACTAATAAAATGATTCCATCAACTAAGCTCATGGCATTCTCTTCAGCACCAAATAATAATTCATCATTTACTAATACGAAAAGAACAATGGGTTGCCAATAGAGAATATGGAACCTCTTTCCAGAGTGCATTTTTTTGAACAGTAAGCGGATATATTACTGCGGCTATACCGAGTATCAAAAACATATTGAATATGTTCGATCCGATGATATTCCCGAACACGATATCATCGTTTTCTCCTGAAGACCCTGAAATAATATTCACTACCAACTCAGGAGCAGAAGTACCCATAGCCACTACAGTAAGTCCAATGGCAATGTCAGATACATTATATCTTTTGGCAAGAGAGGAAGCTCCATTCACTAAAAAATCGGCTCCTTTGATAAGCATAACGAAACCGACAATGATGAGCAAAAAGGGCACTACCATATTTGAAGTAATTTATGTTCAGGTGGTAAATTGTTTAGAAATGAAATATAAATATATTCAGAATATTTTCTTCAATTTTTCGATGAATAAACAGGGCTGAATTGACATTCTTATTTATATCCGTATTTCAAGTCAAAAACTCATTATTTCTCTGCAATATATTGAAAACATTTTTTTCATGAATAATAGCAGGTAGTAAAATGAATATTTATCATAAATATCAGAAAATGAGCTGGTTGATCATTATAAATCAAGCTCTTCTTTAATTTTTGATATTTTATCTTTTAGTCCACTTTTTTCATTGTCAAAACTCCTGTCAGAATCAGATTCTGATCTCACACTCATATAGAACTTGATTTTTGGTTCTGTCCCTGATGGACGCATCGAAATTTTTGAGCCATCCCGAGTAATAAATTGCAGTACATTGGAGGATGGAAAATTGATGTCATCTACTTGACCGGAAATTAAATTCTTTGATGTTGAATTTTGATAATCAATGAGCCATTCAATTTCAGAGCCCGCTAATGTACCAGGGGGATTGTTTCTGAATTTATGCATCATCTCTTGAATTTCTTCGGCTCCTGATTTTCCTTTTTTGGTAAGAGAAACTAAATCTTCCTGGTACATACCAAATTGAGAATATACTTCTTCTAGTAGATCGCCCAAAGACTTTCCGTTGTCTTTGGCCCAGGCAGCCATCTCTGCTATCATCGCACATGAGGCGATGGCATCTTTGTCTCGAACAAAATCACCAATTAGATAACCATAGCTTTCTTCACCTCCTCCGATAAAGGTTTTCTTTCCTTCTAGTTCTTTGATAAGCCCGGCAATGTGCTTGAAACCCGTCAGCGTGTCATAACAATCAATATTGAAGTGTGTTGCTATGTCTTTGATTAGTTCTGTAGTGACTACAGTTTTTACTACATACTGATTGCCATCCAGTTTGCCATTCTCTTTCCATTTTAGACAGAGATAGTAGATCAATAGTGCGCCAGTTTGATTTCCATTCAATAATTCAAAATCACCAGTTTCAGTTCTTATAGCAATACCCACACGATCAGCATCAGGATCGGTAGCCATTACCAACTCAGCACCAATTTGTTTGGCTTTCTCCAAAGCTAAAGTCAATGCCTCTTTTTCTTCTGGGTTTGGATAGACCACTGTCGGAAAATTGCCATCTGGTGTAGCTTGCTCCTCTATGATAGTTACATTACTAAATCCAAATTGCTCAAGAGCTTTTGGGACCAACGTAATTCCTGTGCCATGAATGGGTGAGAATACAATAGATAAATCGGATTGATTTTTAATGGCCTCAGGAGATAAGCTTAGTTTGGCCATCTCGGTCAGGTATCGCTCGTCTATATCATGACCTATTGACTCAATTAACTCACTATTTGCCTCAAATTTGATTTGGTCAAAATCTGTAATTTTTCTGACTTCCTCAATGATTTTAGTGTCATGCGGTGCTATGATTTGAGCACCGTCTTCCCAATATACCTTATAGCCATTGTATTCCTTTGGGTTATGAGAAGCTGTTACTACAATACCACTTTTACAACCCAGCTCCCTTATTGCAAATGATAGCTCAGGAGTAGGTCTGAGTTCATCAAATAAGTACACCTTGATGCCATTGGCAGATAAAATGTCCGCAACAATTCGAGCAAAATAGTCGCTATTGTTTCTGCTGTCATGTGCAATAGCTACAGAAGCCACCTCGTTTGGAAACTGAATGTTTATATAATTGGCTAGCCCTTGCGTTGCACTGCCAACTGTGTATTTATTCATTCGGTTGCTTCCAAGGCCCATGATGCCCCTTAGGCCTCCAGTACCGAACTCTAGATCTTTATAAAAGGAGTCAACCAATTCTGTTTCATCGCCACTCGCAACTAGTTTTTTTAGCGCGGTCTTGTCTGCTTCATCAATATTGCTATTTAGCCAGGAATCAATGGTGGTTTTGATATTCTCTTCCATGATATTTAAAATCCAATCGTGTTTTTCACTCGGCCAAGTACGTCATGTGCAATGGCTCTTGCTTTTTCTTCTCCTTCTTGTAAATGTTGTTCGATGGCTTGCTCATTGTTCATGAACTCATCGAATTGTTTTCTCTCTTCAGAGAATTTTTCAAGCATCAACTCAAACAATGCAGTTTTAGCATGTCCATACCCATAGTTGCCTCCTTCATAATTGCTTCGCATCTCTGCTTTTTGCTCCTCAGAAGCAATGGTTTTAAAAATGTTATAAACATTGCAAGTGTCTGGGTTTTTAGGTTCTTCCATGGGCGTGCTGTCAGTGAGGATAGACATCACATTCTTTTTTAGTTTTTTCTCTGGCAAAAATATATCGATGATGTTTCCATATGACTTGCTCATTTTCTGGCCATCCGTGCCAGGGATTGTCATAACTTCATCGTCAATTTTGGCTTCTGGAATTACAAAAACTTCTCCAAATTGATGGTTAAAAGCTTTTGCGATATCACGGGTCATTTCGATGTGCTGTCTTTGGTCTTTACCAACAGGCACGACTTCCGCATCATACATAATGATATCAGCAGCCATGAGAACTGGGTAGTCGAATAAACCGGCATTCACATCCGAGAGGCGTCCTGCTTTATCTTTGAATGAATGCGCATTAGCCAGCATAGGGTAGGGAGTCACGCAATTGAGAAACCAGGTTAACTCACAAACCTCTGGAATTTTAGATTGTCTGTAAAATATTGATTTTGAAGTGTCCAATCCGCAGGCCAGCCAGGCAGCTGCAATAGATTTTACATTTTCTTGTCTTATTTCAGGGTCTTTAATCGTAGTGAAAGAATGCAAATCTGCAATGAAAAGTAGTGATTCCTGTCCCTCCTTTTCAGTCAGTCCGATGGCTGGCATAATAGCGCCAAGTAGGTTGCCTAAATGTGGCCTTCCCGAACTCTGAATTCCTGTTAATACTCTTGCCATAGTTAATTTTTGCGCAAATTAATAAAATTATTTCCCTTTGTTACGTTAAGACATTATTGTTTATTTGCATTGAATATTTCATTATAAATCATGTCAAAAATTAGTAAATCAGCTTTTCTTCTAGTATTTGTTTTTATGTCGACTCAGCTTTTTTCTCAAGAAAAGGGTAAACTCGAATTCATTAACAATGATCATGATTTTGGTGAGATTAAGGAAGATGGAGGGCCTGCGATTTATGAATTTGAATTCAAAAATACGGGAACTGCTCCTCTAATTATAAGCCATGTTCGAGCATCTTGTGGTTGTACTACACCAGGTTGGTCTAAAGAACCTGTCCTGCCAGGAGAAACAGGTTATGTAAAAGCACAATACAACCCTAGAAATCGTCCTGGGAGTTTTAGAAAGTCATTGACAATTACGACTAATGGGGATCCTGCGGTTGTACATGCTTACATCAAAGGGAAAGTGCTGCCGAAAGTAAAGTCTCTCGAAGAACAGATGAGTTTGAAGATAGGTAAAACAAGATTCAAAGGACGGTCTGTGAATATGGGGAGCCTGACTACAGAAAAAACTGTACAAAAATCTTTTGATATCTATAATGATAGTGCGGATACACTTACTTTACTAGAGAAGTATGACGGA
>NZ_CBDCVM010000002.1:0-111842 GCF_965223055.1 Reichenbachiella sp. | reverse complement strand
TGCGTAACATAAAGCAAGTTTAAAATTGTTGCAGGTTAAACACAGCGATGCTGAGCCAGCAGGCGATTATAAGAGAATTGAGATGTGCGCTTAATCATTGATTGATGCGGTCGGTAATTTTCAATCTTCTATATCTTTAAAAATCTATGGTACATAGCCGTCCCTGTAAAAAGCGCAATCCAACTTTTATTTATTTGTAACTGATGCTCAAATGCAATGGCTAGTAAGCCACTAATGAAAATGATGAGAAGTAAGGTGAGTTTAATATCCATACCTGCGTCTATTAAGGGTGTGTTTTGAGGCGCAAAGGAATAGAGAATTTACAAATCAAAAACTGATTTAAATCAGTAAGAAAACTGGATTTGGTTAGTTTTTTCCCGACATGTAAAATCCCTTGCTAGGCTAGCAAACAAAGGATTGAATAAGAAAAACCAGATGAGTTTCCCCATCTGGTTTGTATTTTTGAGAACGACTATCGTTCTGTTTATTTCAACAAAGTCTGTTTTCGGTCCGGACCAACAGATACAATGTCGATAGGCAAACCAACATGCTTTTCTATGAATTCTACATAGGATTTCAATGTAGCAGGAAGATCATTGTACGAAGTTACTTCGGTCAAGTCCTCAGACCAGCCTTCCAAAGATTCATACACTGGGGTTACTGTATCGTCATTTAGATCATAAGGCATCTGATCGGTCAGATTGCCATCCGCATCTTTGTAAGACGTACATACTTGAATGGTGTCAAAACCCGAAAGCACATCTGCTTTCATCATATAGAGACGCGTAGCACCATTCACCATGATGGCGTATTTCAATGCCGGTAAGTCCAACCATCCACATCTTCTTGGTCGACCAGTAGTTGCTCCAAATTCTCCTCCATTTTTTCTTAGCAATTCGCCAGTCTCATCGTGAAGTTCCGTAGGGAAAGGTCCACTACCTACTCTGGTACAGTATGCCTTGAATACACCGAAGATATCTCCGATCTTATTTACAGCGACACCCAAACCAGTACAAGCCGCAGCTGTCGTAGTATTAGAACTAGTCACGAAAGGATAGCTGCCAAAGTCGATATCTAGCAAGGATCCTTGCGCTCCTTCAGCCAAGATAGACTCACCATCGGCTAATTTTTTATTCAAGTGATATTCGCTATCTATCAACTCAAAAGTTTTCAAGAATTCAACTCCCTCTAAGAAAGCGGCTTCAAGCTCCGCCAACTCAAACTGGAAGTCGTATCTAGACAGAATATCTAGATGTCTTTGTTTCAAAGCATTGTATTTTGCTTCAAAATCAGGACTATTGATATCCCCTGCTCTTAGACCTACTCTAGAGATTTTATCTTCGTAAGTTGGGCCAATACCTTTTAGGGTAGAGCCAATCTTTTTATCACCCTTGGCATTTTCGTAAGCACCGTCAAGAATCCTATGCGTAGGCAAAATCAACTGTACTTTCTTCGAGATCAACAAACTGTTTTTGTCATAGTTCTCAAATTTCTCCAACGCCACTATCTCCTTTTTGAAAATAGCCGGATCAAGTACTACTCCATTACCAATTACGTTTTGAGCTCCTTTGTGAAAAATACCAGAAGGGATCTGGTGCAATACGTGTTTAGTATCTCCAAATTTCAAGGTGTGGCCAGCATTGGGTCCACCCTGAAATCGAGCAATTACGTTATATTTTGGAGTGAGATAATCTACAATTTTACCTTTTCCTTCATCTCCCCATTGAAGTCCAAGCAATACATCTACAGACATGTGGTAATTATTTATTTAGTTCTTCTTTCGCTGCGGCTATTCCATTCACTATCGTGAATATGGCATTGAGTTTTGTGATAGCCAATAGTTTCTTAACATGTTCGGATGGGTTCACAATAACCACTTCACCACCTTTATTTCTAAACTTGGTCAGGATTGTGATCAAAACACCAATACCGCTACTGTTGATGTATCTCACTTCGGAAATATCCACAGCACACTTGATGATGTTGTTGCTTAACGTATCATTTACGGCTTCAATAATCTCAGGACCATTTTCCTCGCCAATGAGGTCGCCTTCAAAATTAATGAACACCAAGTCACCTTCGTGATTTATTTTATAATTCATAGGGTGAGTATAATTTATTTTTTGTCAGTTTTTTCTTTTGCAAAGAAATACAACGAGTGATGGGTAATCTCAATATCAAACATGTCCTCGAGGGTCTGTTTGATGTTTTGAATTCGTGGATCGCAAAACTCTAATACTTTTCCGCTATCCGCCATCAAAATATGATCGTGCTGTCGGAAGCCGTATGATTTCTCATATTGAGCCAGATTTTGACCAAACTGATGTCTGGTCACTAGATTGCATTCCACCAATAAGTCCAATGAGTTATACACTGTCGCTCGACTTACGCGATAATTTTTATTCTTCATACTGATGTATAAAGTCTCCACATCAAAATGACCTGATTTGCTATAAATCTCTTCCAGAATCGCATAGCGTTCTGGTGTTTTACGCAAAGACTTAGATTCAAGGAACTCAGTAAAAATGTTCTTTACCTCCTCGTAAATCTTGGTCTTAGGATCGATATGATGTTTTATTTCGCTCACTGCTCGAACTTTCTAAAGCACGGTTGTTTTTCCGCGGGCAAATATAGCCTATTAAAGATATTATTTATCATATAAGTCAAAGCGACTCACACTTTCTATACCTTCGACATTTTTCAACTTATCCAGCATGGTGTTGAGGTGACTGGTATCATCCACGTACACCGAAATATTGCCTTCAAATATGCCGTGATCAGTATCTATAGTTAGTGAACGCATATTCACTTTCAAGTCAGTTGAAATGATAGACGTAATATCATTGACCATTCCTATTCTATCTGTTCCAATCACTTTGATTCCTGCCAGGAATGCAATTTGCTGCTGCGAAGTCCACTTGGCTTTGATAATTCGGTAGCCATAGTTGGACATCAGTTCAGTGGCATTGGGACAAGAGGTTCTATGAATCTTTATTCCTTCACTTACCGTCACAAAACCAAAAACGTCATCCCCAGGGATAGGTTTACAACAATTGGCAAATTTGTAATCCACCACATCCAAATCCTCTCCAATAAGAAGCATGTCTGCGGTACCTGTATCATGTACTTTTTTGATGGTCTTTTTGACATCCTCGGCACTTTCCAATTTAGCTCGTTTTGGCTTTTTAGGAACTTCCTTCTTGATCTCACTGATTTTTTTAATGTCCTTGGAATCAATCTTCTCCGTACCCACAGCATAAAAGAAATCGAGTGGGCTCTTGGCTCCGAAGTAGGCTACTAATCGATTGATTGTCTCATTATTTAAAGTAAGCTTGATCTGCTTCAGTTTTCTGATTACGATCTCTTTCCCTTCAAAAGCAGCCTTTTTCTTCTCTTCTTTCAAGAAGTCCTTGATGCCAGATTTCGCTTTCGAGCTAACGACAAATCGCAGCCAATCTTCTTTTGGTTTCTGCTTAGAAGAAGTAAGAATCTCTACCTGATCACCGTTTTTGAGTTTGGTATTGATCGGCACCAACTTATGATTGATCTTGGCTCCGATACAACTTGCACCCACTTCCGAATGCACATCGAATGCAAAATCTAATGCAGTTGAACCATTAGGCAGGGTAATCAATTTACCCATTGGAGTAAATGCATAAACTTCTTCCAGAAATAGGTTCGAACGAAAGTCATCTACAAACTCAATCGCAGAAATGTCATTCTGCTCTAAAGATTCTCGTACGCGATTGATCCACATGTCCAAGGCCGATTCGTTTTCCTTGGCGGATCCATCTTTATATTTCCAATGGGCGGCATACCCTTTCTCGGCAATATCGTCCATTCGTCTAGTACGAATTTGCACCTCAACCCACTGGCCTTTTTTGGTCATTACGGTAGTATGCAACGATTCATAGCCATTCGCTTTAGGAATACTTACCCAATCTCTTAGTCGATCTGGGTTCGGTTGATAAAAATCGGTCACGATTGAGTACACGTGCCAGCACGCCGCTTTTTCTTTTTCTAAATCTGTATCAATAATGATCCGAATAGCGAATAAATCAAAGACCTCCTCAAAAGGGATGTCTTGTTTTTTCATCTTTTGCGCTATCGAATAAATAGACTTCGTACGTCCTTTGACCTCCACAGCATAGCCCTGGTCATTGATTGACTTTTGAATCGGACGGATGAAATTTCTTATAAACTTATTTCGATCATCTTTAGACTCTTCTATTTTTTCTGAAATAGCATCATAATCTTCGGACTCCCTATACTTCATAGACAGGTCTTCTAATTCCGTCTTAATAGCATAAAGTCCTAAGCGGTGCGCCAAAGGTGCATACAAATAAAATGTCTCTGAGGCTATCTTCAACTGCTTATGACGAGGCATACTTTCCAACGTCCGCATGTTGTGGAGACGGTCCGCCAATTTGATTAGAATCACCCTAGTATCACTGGAGAGGGTAAGCAGCATCTTGCGGAAATTCTCCGCTTGCTCTGACACACTCTGACCTGGAACACCTGAAATCTTGGTCAAGCCATCGATGATCCGCATAATTTTGACCCCAAACTCACGTCGGATGTCTTCCAATTCCCAGTATGTGTCTTCTACTATGTCATGCAGTAAGGCTGAAATAATCGAAGTGGTACCTAAACCAATTTCATTGACACATATGTCTGCAACTTCCAGTGGGTGATAGATATAGGGCTCACCGGATTTCCTACGCATATCTTTATGCGCTTCTACAGAAATATAAAATGCCTTCTTTATTTCCTTAGCGTCATTGTCCTTCAAAAATGGTTTGGCATGACGGAGCAATTTTCGGTAGCGACGAATGATCTCCTTCTTCTCCTCTTCTTCGTCAATCACTACTGGTGTATCCATATTTAGACCCATGTTTTATGGTATAAAAATCTACTAACAAAGTTACGCTCAAACCCTCTCATTTTCAGGGCTGAAAAAAACAAAAAATATTTACGTTCCTCTATTGCCTAATTAAATTATCTTCCTAGCTTTGCACTTCCAAAAATTTCACACATGCGGATGTGGCGAAATTGGTAGACGCACTAGACTTAGGATCTAGCGCCGCGAGGCATGGGGGTTCGAGTCCCTCCATCCGCACAAATAATCACCCTCTTTCCTGTAATTGTTCAGGCTAGAGGGTTTTTAATTTTTTGAATTCATACCATAAAAGATCACGATTTTGGACATTCAATTAGATCAAATTTCGAAAACAGAGGCTCTTATTAAAATTAATTTAAAGGAGGCTGATTATCAACCCAAAGTTGAAGAAAAACTAAAGGAGTACAGCAAGAAAGCTCAGATCAAAGGATTCCGTCCTGGAAAAGTTCCTCAAAGTCTGATCAACAAAATGTACGGTAAGTCCATCCTTGTAGAAGAAATCAACCAAATGGTTTCACACAAAGTGATGGATTATATCAAAGAGAATGACATTCAAATCCTGGGAGATCCACTTCCTAATGCCGAGAAAGCTGCGGATATGGATTGGGACAATGGAAAGGACTTCGACTTTGAGTATGAAATAGGTATCGCACCAGAGTTTGACGTGAAGTTAGACGGCAAATTGAAAGTAGATACTTTCTCTATCAAGATCGAGGACAAATTGATCGATGAAACAGTAACTAATCTCCAAAAACAATTCGGTGAAACCACCAACCCAGAGGTTTCCGAAGATGGCGATTCGCTTTACGGAGAGATCGTGATAGAAGGAGATGATGAGAATGCTGCTGGAACGCTACTAGACTTCGATCACGTAGAGAAAAAAGTTCAGAAAGACATGATCGGCAAAAAAGCTGGTGATGTGATTGAGTTTGATCCAGCGAAAGCCATCAAAAACGAAGATCAGCGAAATGCATTCTTAGCCACAAACCAAGGATTAACTGGAAAAATCAAATTCGAGGTTAAGAAGGTAAATAGAACGGCACCTGCTGAGATCAATCAAGACATGTTCGACAAGACTTTTGGTAAAGACGCCGTAAAGTCTGAAGAAGAATTCAGAGAAAAAATTAAGGTTTCGATTAGTGAAAACTATGTAAAAGAAACGGAAGGATATACTGAATTAAAAATCAGAGACAAGTTCATCGAAAAAACCAAGATGGAATTGCCTGACACTTTCTTGAAGAAATGGTTGGAACTTTCTAACAAAAACAATTTGACGAAAGAGCAGATTGATACAGACTATCCTTTATATGCGAACGACTTGAAATGGTCGTTGATCAAAAACAAAATCTCGAAAGATAGCGAGATCAAAGTGGAGCATGAAGAAGTAGTAGAAGAAGCGAAAAACATGATCAGAGTGCAATTTGGCTCAATGGGCATGTCTGATGCGATGGAGCAAAACATCGACTCATTTGCTGACAACTACTTGAAAGGTGAAGAAGGCCAGAACTACATGAAATTGAACGAAAAAGTGTTCAATGACAAAGTAATGGCTCACATCAAAGAAAATATCTCAATCAAGGCTAAAGAAGTAACGGCCGACGAATACAGAGAAAAAGCCTAAGGAAAATACCTTGTTTTACAAAAACCTGTCTAGTCATCATTTGATGGTAGGCAGGTTTTTCTTTTTATAAGTCGTTTAAATAAGCCCTGACTTGTGTCTCACGCCAGATCATAAGAAAAGATGGTTCGTGAAGAAACGAAACCAGAGCATCATTTGAATTTTAAAAGAAGGTAGCAATTAAATAGCATAAACTTTTACCTTCGTGCTCCGTCTTTATGCAAAGCCCTTTGTATTATGGACTTTTTTAGTTTTTTTGTACCTGTATATAACACCAATAGAAATGGATAAAAAAGAATTCAGAGATTTCGCCGTAAAAGGCCAAAACATAAATGGAAACACATTCGATCAATACACCGGTCATATCGAAAATATGACACGTGCTGTGATCGAAGAACGCCCAACTAACTTCCGTGAGATTGATGTATTTTCAAGACTCATCATGGACAGAATTATTTTCCTAGGCATGGGTGTAGATGACAACATCGCCAATATCATCACAGCACAGTTGTTATTCCTGGAGTCAGTAGATGCAAAGAAGGACATCTTACTCTATGTAAATAGCCCAGGGGGATCTGTATATGCAGGGTTAGGCATATATGACACCATGAATTATGTGAATCCAGATGTGAATACTATTTGCACAGGATTGGCTGCATCTATGGGAGCTGTATTGCTAGCTGGCGGAGCAGCAGGAAAGAGAGCTGCACTACCACATGCCAGAATTATGATCCACCAGCCCATGGCAGGTATGCAAGGACAGGCGTCTGATATGGAGATTTCATTGAAGCAAACACTTTCAGTGAAGAAAGACTTGTACGAGATACTCTCTAAGCATAGTGGAAAAACTTATGACCAAATCGAGAAAGACTCTGACCGAGACTACTGGATGAAAGCTTCTGAAGCCAAAAAATATGGCTTGATCGATGAAGTTCTAGAACGAAAAGCTGACGATTAATCGTTATCTTTGAAAAATTTATTGAACAAATGACCTTATTAGGTCATTTGTTGTAAATAGGAAATGGTTATTAGTTATTGGAAAAAATAATTATTCCAATAACCATTAACTCAATAACTTGTAAAACGAATGATGCGACAAACGGCTGTTTGCATAACATGAAGTCGCGAAAATTCATAAAATCACGAGAATAATGGCTCAAGTAACCTGTTCATTTTGCGGAAGGAATAAGAAAGATGTTGATTTGATGATTTCAGGGATTCATGCTCACATCTGTGACAAATGTATCGCGCAAGCCAATCAAATATTGAGCGAGGAATCGAACACCAAGAGTAACTTGGATACACCGAATTTCAACCTCATCAAACCCGTTGAAATGAAAGAACACCTCGACCAATTCGTGATTGGTCAGGACGAAGCTAAGCGAGTGATCTCTGTAGCGGTTTATAACCACTACAAGAGATTGTCTCAGCCTTCTGAAGACGATGAGGTGACGATTGAAAAATCAAATATTGTAATGGTGGGAGAAACCGGAACAGGTAAAACTTACCTGGCCCGATCACTTGCCAAAATCCTTCAGGTTCCATTTTGTATTGCGGATGCTACTGTACTCACAGAAGCTGGTTATGTAGGTGAAGATGTAGAGAGTATCTTAACTCGATTACTTCAGGCTGCTGACTACGATGTAGAAGCTGCTGAGCGTGGCATCGTATACATCGATGAATTGGACAAGATTTCACGTAAGTCTGATAATCCATCCATCACCAGAGATGTTAGTGGCGAAGGAGTGCAGCAAGCATTATTGAAGCTTTTAGAGGGTACCTCAGTAAATGTGCCTCCGCAAGGCGGACGAAAGCATCCAGATCAGAAAATGATTTCTGTGAATACAGAAAACATCCTATTTATCTGTGGTGGAGCTTTTGATGGTATCGCTAGAAATATTGCTACACGTTTGAATACACGCCCATTGGGATTCAACAATAAGAAGACAGACACTTACGGCGAAATAAACAAAGACAATCTGTTGCAATACATCACTGCGATGGATTTAAAAAGCTTTGGCTTAATTCCTGAATTGATTGGTCGTTTGCCTGTATTAACGCACTTGAATCCATTGGACGATAAAGCACTTCGTCAGATATTGACGGAACCAAAAAATGCTCTGGTGAAACAATATACAAAGTTGTTTGACATGGAAGGCATCGAAATAGAATTCAAGAAAGGCGCGTTGGATTATGTGGTAGAAAAAGCACTAGAATTCAAATTGGGTGCACGTGGTCTACGTTCGATTTGCGAAGCTATCATCAACGATGCGATGTTTGAGTTACCTTCTGAGAAAGACGCCAAGAAGCTTGTAGTAACTAGAGCCTATGCTGAAGAGAAATTCGAAAAATCAAAGTTGAACAAATTAAGAGTGGCTGGTTAATTCCGACCCTCCTTTTTTTAAGAAAAAATCAATGCCCAGTTTTACTGGGTATTTTTTTTAGACCTTACGAAATAAGCACATAGCATTTTTTTATTCGTAATTGCAAATTTTATCTATAGATGGTTAAAATGGATGGGATAGGTGAATTACCCAATCGAATTAATTAGGCAAAAATCAAATGTAAACGGCTTGCTTATTGAGTAATACTAGATAAATAAATTATCTACATAAAAATACAGGTCTTATGGATTTAGAGAAGCTAAAATTTGATACAGAAAACAATTTGAGCGGCTTTTATGCTAGTGGTTCACTCAGGCGAATAAATGATGAATTGAGCTATTATAAAATATGGCATTTTGATCCTGTCAATAAAAAATTTATCTCCATACAAGTTAATCCAAAAGGAAGCGTGTATGAGTTTTTGGAAAGCTTCAATTGGAATGAGAAAACTGAATCCATTTGGCGTGGCTCTTACAAAGTTGTTGTAAATAATGAAAACGTTTGGCTAATTACAAAAGGGTTGTACTCTCCTGAACAAGGCAACATGGACGATTACCAGGAAGAAGTCTTTTTAGTTCAGGGTAAAACGCTGCAACAATATAAATATGGTCAAAAATTATGGGCTCCAGTGGAGTTTGTAAAATCTTCTCATGAAAACAATATACTTCTTACTGAAGACAAAATGGAATGTCCTGAATTCAGATACGAACATTGTGGCAACCCATGGTCTGCTAAAAACAACTAAGGAAATCAGTTGCACTTTTGTTCATTAAAATAGTCATAAAACATATTAATTGAGTTTCACATAATTAAGCCCATCTCGATAACTATCGGGATGGGCTTTGAAAAAATTATAAAAGGAAATTACTTTATTGGATTCAATCCAAACAATGGTCTCAAAAAGACTATTCTACGAATCACAAATTCATAAAGTAAATAACAACCAATATTAGTAAAGAGTATCAAGATCAAAAATTTGTACCAAGCGGATAGCTCCAAACCAAACAGTATAACTGACCCGAGATATAAAAATATCATATGAATAATATAGATTGGATAAGCTGCCTGACTCAAGTAACTCAAAACATTACTTGGCTTATTTAAATATCGGTGCCCAAAGCCAAAAACTGTAAATACCCAAAAATTGGATTCTATTGCCATGAGGTAATCTGGACTTTTTAATTCGAAGTGTAAGAGTCTAACCAGGTACAACCCAAGCGCTATCACGAGCAGAACATACCGATAATTCATCACTGTCTTCCAAAAAGCATCTCCAGAAAACACACAACAGAACCCAGCAAAGAAGGCAACTAGACCCAACCAAAAACCATGCATGGTCATGGCATACATTTCAAAATTCTCAGGTTGAACAAGTACAGCCTCAATCACAAAAGGCACCGAAATCGCCAATAGACCTACAGGATGGCTAAACAATTTCTTCAGTGCACTATGGAATTTTCCATTTGTCTTGAGATAATAGAAGACAGGAGAAAGAACCAGAACATAAATACAAATATTCCCTAAGAACCACAGATGCGCCGGGTTAAATATATAACTATACTCCTGGTGATAATAGTCTTGCCATAAGAAAATATGCAAAGGAACTATGGCAATCATACCGAATACAAAAGGAATCAGAATTCTTTTTGATCTTTCCACCAGGAGCTGCTTCCAGTCTCTTCTCTGAATGGCGAAATACACCCCCATTCCAGAGACAAAAAACAGCAATGGAATTCTCCAAACATTGAGCATGGACATAGGCACCCATATACTTTCCAGAGAACTGTTGTTTTGAATGAATCCGATAAACACACCCCAAGGCTGAAAACCTATGGCAATATGATATACCAGCAATAGTGCAATGGCGATAACTCTCAACCAATCGATGTCGTATCTTCTATCCATGGACATATCTAATAGTCTTATTGGTTATTCATCAATAAAGTAGCAATCTCTGGTCTTGTCTTTTCCAGATAATCAAAGTCCAACTTTAGTCCGAATGGGCCTAAGTCTCTACTCAATTGCTCATATACCATTTTTACATCATTGAAAGGAGTCATTACCGATTCGAGAGCTGTAGCTCCAAAATTGTTTCTGATCGAAGTATCCGCTCCTTTTTTCAATAATGCCTTTACAATTTCCACTCTACAGAAAAATGCAGAAGTATGAAGAGGAGTAGAACCATCTGCACTTCTTACATTCAAATCAGCTCCAGATTGAATCAATAGTTTAGCTACATCTGTTTTTCCAAAAGTAGCGGCAATAGCTAAAGGAGCAGATCCATAAGCATCTACCTCATTTAAATCAGTTTTCGCTACTACATGTGCTTTCACCGTTTCAATATCTCCCATGAACGTAGCTTCATGTATGGTCATAGATGGCACGCTAGCTTTCGATGTGCTCTCATTAGTGGCTGCCTTATTAGAGTCACAAGAAGCGAGCCCTAAAAAGATCAATACCATTATCATATTGCACCAGTTTTCGATTGAATTAATTTTAAAAGTTTTCATGTTTATTGTTTTAAAAGTTTCACTTAGATTTTGATGAAACAAAGGTCAGGAAGGCTTAGAAGACCTAAAATCAATGATGAAGCAAGATTTATCACCTATGCTTCTTCTTTAAAAACTATGACTCACGACTATAAACTATGACGCAAATCGGTCTTTTTGACTGATTCAAAGGCTTGGAAATAGCCAATTTCTTGTCGAGTATTGTAATTACCTAAACAAAGACAAATGCCGGATTTTCCATATCCTAAAAATGAGTTTCTCAACAAGGTGATTGCTGCTATCGAAGAAAATCTGTCGAATGAGAATTTTGGTGTTAGCGAATTAGCAGATAAAATTAATATGAGCCGATCAAATCTGTTGCGAAAGGTAAAAAGTGCGACAGATCTCTCGGTGAGTCTTCTGATTCGTCAGGTTCGACTCTATCATGCCAAAGACTTGCTAAATGAAGGTGAACTAAACATCTCAGAAATATCCTACCAGGTGGGCTTCAGCAGCACGTCTTACTTTACTAAATGTTTTCGTGAGCAATTTGGTTACCCCCCGGGTGAAGAAATCAATAAAAGCGCTGAATTTGAGGAAGGGACTCCTCCACATAATAAAAAACCATGGCTAGTTATCACCTCCTTGCTTGCTTTGATTATTTCTGCCATACTTTATCTTATTTACGCGCCCAACGAAGACACCTCAAACAAACCCTTAGAAAAAACCATAGCCGTACTTCCATTCAAAAACAACAGCAATGATGCCTCGAATGTCTATCTGATCAATGGAGTAACCGATGCCATACTCAATCATTTACAAAAGATCGAAGACATGAAGGTCACGAGTCGAACAACCACCGAAAAGTATCGGGAAGTGATCCGCACCATACCTGAACTCTCCGAGGAGCTTAATGTCAACTATTTTCTCGAAGGCAGTGGCCAAAAAATAGGAGATCAGATATTACTTACTGTTCAACTGATCCAAGCCAGGAAGGATCAGCCCATTTGGTCTGAACGCTATGAACGAAAGTCAGAAGACATTTTTCAGCTTCAAACAGAGGTAGCCAAAAACATTGCCAAACATATCGAAGCCACCATCACTCCAGATGAAGCGGAGAGAATGGAAAAAATTCCGACAGAAAATCTGAAAGCCTATGATCTATACCTTAGAGGACAGGAGCATGCTCGAGAAGAAAGTTACGAAGGTCTTTTGGCAGCGGTAGAATTGTTTCAGCAAGCTATCTCCGAAGATGAGGAATTTGCGCATGCTTATGCTTTTGTTGCGATTTGCTATTACTACATGGATCTCTTTCAGGCCAACAAACAATACGGACTTGAAATTAATACTTTCGCCGATCGAGCCATGTTATTGGATCCAGAAGCAGCTGAAAGTCTGATTGCCAAGGCGCTGTTTTACATGCAAGACAAGCAATATAAACTCGCCATTCAATATTTTGAAAAAGTACTGATCATAAGTCCACATTCTGGTTGGATTCATAATTTTCTTACCGACATCTACACGACCTATATTCCCAATACAGAAAAGTATCTAGAGCATGCTTTGCAGGGTATTCAAGCCGGTGTGGCTGGACAGGACTCCATCACTGCGAGTTTTACTTATTTGCATCTGAGCAATGCCCTTGCTCAAAATGGATTTATAGTTGAAGCCGAGCAATATGTAAAAAAATCACTAGCACATTACCCTGAAAACCTCTATTCAGAAACCCTCTATGCGTACATCAAATTGGCTGGCAATTTTAACCTTCAGTCAGCCCGAGAATCACTGATTCAATCTTTGAATAAGGATACTACCCAATTACATATCATACAGGAAATTGCCAAGGTTTGCTACATGCAGCATGATTATAAAACCGCTTGGTTTTATTATGAAAAATTCAATCAAATCAAAAAGAACCTAGATCTGGATATTTATGGAGCCGAGGATCTTAAAATTGCCTTTGTTTTAGAAAAACTTGGTCAAATAGATAAATCACAGCAATTTCTTGCCAATTACTACGAATACACCAATAATGACACTTCCATTTATAAGGATTTGTTACTTTCAGCCTATTACGCCTATATCGGAGATATAGAAAAAGGAATCGAGCATTTTGCCGCATTTTCCAAGCAAGAAAACTATATGTATTGGTTTGTATTGTTTTTAGAAAAAGATCCCATTTTACTGGAATTAAAGGATCACCCTGAATTCAACGAAATCATTCGCGCTATTTCAGATAATTTTTGGGTGAAACATCAGGAATTGGAAGAAATGCTTAAGGGTAAGATTTAAGTTATACTTTCCTCTTTTAATGCGGAAGGTGTTTTCTCAATATACCATAAAGGAAAGTACCAAACATAGCACTCACAATCACCAATAGAAAAACCGATGCGCCATTACCAACCAAGACGAACATAGGCCCTGGACAAGCGCCAGTCATCGCCCAACCTAAGCCGAAGCAGGTGCCTCCTATGAGTAAACGCCAAATACTTTTATCCTTAGGCGCTATGGTGATGGGTGCTCCTTCAATAGATTTTATTTTAAAATGCTTAATGCTTTGCGTAATCACAATGCCCAAAATGACTGCAGAACCAATAATACCATACATATGAAAAGATTGGAAATTGAACATTTCGTAGATACGGTACCAGGAAATCACTTCTGCTTTGGTTAAAACAATGCCAAACAAGATTCCTGTAAATAGATACTTTAAAGCTTTCATAGATCAAATTAAAGAGCAAAAAGATAGGGAAGAATTAGGTGGGTCATGGCCAGCCCTCCAATGAAAAAACCAATTACAGCAATCAATGAAGGCCATTCTAGATTGCTCAATCCACTAATGGCATGACCGGAGGTACAACCACCTGCATATCGGGTTCCAAATCCTACGAGCATTCCTCCTACCACCAGCATCAGCAAATATTTAGGCGTGGCCATTGCATCCCAGGAAAACATCGACTCTGGTAAATAAGTAGCACCTGGATTTTCTATTCCAAATGATTTCAATTGTGCAATGGTGGCCTCTGAAATACCTACAGTTTCTGACATGCTTAAATACTCTCTGGCTATATAACCACCGATCAACCCGCCTAATACAAATAGCAAATTCCATATATCTTCTTTCCAATTGAACCTGAAAAACTCATTGACTTTTCCTGCTCCGGCAATAGAACACATGGTCCGTAGGTTGCTAGAGACTCCAAATTTTTTCCCAAAAAACAGTAATAAAAACATGACCACAGAAATGAGCGGTCCAGCCACATACCACGGCCAGGGTTGTCTGATCCAATCTATCATTAGTATTCCATAAGATTAAATGAACCGCCAAAATTAACAGAACTGGAATTGGCGATATGTAACTTTGGTTACATTAGGTTAGGCTTGCAAGTTGTATTATTAATTATAAATATAAAAACATGAAGCAAAATTCACTAACGATATTTCTAATGCTTGCACTCACCTTGGGGCTAGCTCCATTCTTTCCCGAACCACATGTGATTGGTAAAATTCGATGGGTTTTAGGAGGTGCCGAAGGCATGCAAGTGATGGACTATTTCGACCTGTGTTTGCACGGAGTACCGTGGGTCGGCCTGATGTTGGTTGGTCTTAAGAAAATTTTCAAAAAGTAAAATACATGATTACTTCAATACGGTCAGTCTCAATGGACCAATGACGGAACTTAATCTTTTCCCTTCCCTTTTTCTATTAATTTAAAAATCCTCGTTTACCCCTAATTCAAACAGAGGATGATGTAAAAAGACTGACTCCCTCAGAATTACTCGCGGGAGAATTCTGAGAGAATCTTCCAATAATCCAGCCGTACATGCTCATTGTAGGACAACACCAATAAGCGTAGCCCACAAACAAAATGACAACCTACTGGTCACAGGCGCACCATCGCGCTTCCTTCTAAGCGACGTGGAGTTTACAGATTCTGCAATAATCCATTCAGGCTCATCCAGCTGCCACCGTTGTAAGCTTCGATGCCCGCACTTTTCGCCTGACTAGCTGCAGATCCACTTCTCATGCTACTGGCACAGCAAAAAACCACCGGTTTGCCCTTAGCTCTCAGTTTGGCCACCTGCGAACCAATGGAGCCCAAGGGGATATTTTCCGAACCATCTACATGACCTCCCATAAATTCACCCGGCGTTCGTACATCCACGATGATCGCGCCATTTTTTAATGCATCTTTCATTTGTTCTTTTCTTTTACCGAATCCAAATAGATCTAACAACCCCATTATTTTTCTACGTTTAGTTTTTTCAAGACATCATCCATCAAACACCATCGGGTCATAGATGATTGCAAAAGGTTTACTCCTACAAACCCTGTCAACCAAAACCAATTTTGATCAACCCATATACCCAACACTAGGCTGGTTAGAATAAATGTACCAGCAATTGCTCTAATAATTCTTTCTCTCATATTTTTGTTTAGTTAATTATTATTAAAGAATGGTTAATCGTCAATTGATTGATCAATTCATCACCATCCAGCTTTTCGTCACACACTTCTTTCTATCGGCAACAGATAGGCATGCATGGAATTTTGACTCCCCATTTCGGCATTCCAAACTTGAATAGCATCCAAAATTTTGTTGGCTACATCATCATTCACGAAAGAGAAATACATGACTGAAAAATCTGACCGGATGCTTCCAGCAAACCAATTGGACAGATCTGCACTGCGTCGTGTATTCTTATAACCATCGATGTTGACCTTGCTAAAAACAGGTATCTCCAACCCTTTGAGCACAGCCTGCAATTCGGCCTCAAAGTCTTTGATAGATAATATTGTGACTTGTTTCATGATTCGTTTTTATTTGATTTCCTCCTTTGATAACAATTTAGTATCCACGGCAGCGGCTTCACGATCTGCATATTTGTGCTTCTCTGTCATGTAATAAATCAACGGCACTATGAGTAGTGTCAAGATGGTGGAGGCAATCGAACCACCCATAAGTGATATGGCCAATCCTTGAAAAATGGGATCAAACAAGATCACAAAGGCGCCGATAACTACTGTACCAGCCGTAAGTAAAATCGGTGTGGTTCGTACGGCTCCGGCTTCGATTACCGCTTGGGACAAAGGCACTCCTTCTTCCAATCTGATGTTGATGAAATCGATAAGTAGGATGGAATTTCTCACCATGATACCAGCCAATGCAATCATTCCAATCATGGAAGTAGCAGTAAAAAATGCCCCTAACCACCAGTGTCCAACTAGAATCCCAACCAATGAAAGTGGAATGGCAATCATCATCACAAATGGCACCTTAAAATCTTGAAACCAGCCTACAATCAGTAAGTAAATAATAACCAGGACAACTGCAAAAGCACTTCCTAAATCGCGAAATACCTCGTAAGTAATGTGCCATTCACCATCCCACTTCACTCCAAAGTCTTGCTCCATGAATGGCTGCGTAGCGAAAAACTCCTTGAGCTCATAGCCATCGGGCACATCAATTTCCTTCAATTGATCAGAGGCTGTAAGGATCGCATATACCGGAGACTCCAACTGCCCTGCCATATCGGCTACCACATAGACCACTCTTTTCTGATTCTTTCTGAAAATGCTTTTGTCCTGCTGGCGCTCCTCCACCCTCACCAAATCACCTAAGGCGATCATATCACCAGTGGCTGTACGAATGGCCAGCTTTTTCAAATCATTGACAGACGACCTTCTGGCTTCATTCACTCTGAGGTGAACCGGGGTGGGGTTTACTTCATTCGCATTTCGCAAGAAAGTGGTATTGTATCCATTCAATGCCGTTTGGATTTCGCCAATGACACGATCGGTCGAAATGCCATTCATCATCGCACGCTCTTTGTCCACCACAAAATCATAGGTGATTTGATCATCTTCTACCATCCAATCCACATCCACCACATCGTCGATGCCTGCTAATTTTTCTTTGATTTGTCTGGCAATATCAACTTGCTGCTCTGCATCTCCTCCATAGATTTCTGCAACAATGGTAGAAATCACTGGTGGGCCTGGCGGCACCTCTACCACTTTGGCGTTGGCCCCATATTTCATGGCGATTTGCTGTACCATGGGCCGTACACGTTTGGCTATATCATGGCTTTGTTCATCTCTGTTGCCTTTCGGCAAAAGATTGACTTGTATGTCCCCCACATTGCCTGCCTTTCTCAAATCATAATGACGAACCAGTCCGTTGAAGTTGATCGGTGCGGCGGTACCCACGTAGGTCTGGTAGTTGACCACCTCGGGTTGCTTTTTCAGATAGAATGCAATCTCCTTGGTCACGGCGGCAGTTTTCTCCAAAGGGCTCCCTTCTGGCATGTCTATCACCACCTGAAACTCATTTTTATTATCGAATGGCAACATCTTCACAGCTACCATTTTGAAATATATTAGGGTAAAAGAGCCAAACATCAAGAGTGAGATGGCTCCAATAAATGTCCACCGCTTCTTCGGACTGTCGATCATCGGCTGAACCATTCGCTTATACCATTTATAAATCATGGTATCCTCAAGCACAAATTGAGCTTCTTTACTGTCATCATTTTTCAATAAATGATAAGCCAAATACGGCGTAATAATCAAAGCCACCAATAAAGAGAAAAACATTGCCATGGATGCACCAATAGGCATCGGACTCATGTAGGGCCCCATCAATCCAGATACAAATATCATAGGCAATACGGCTGCGATTACAGTGAAAGTAGCTAGGATAGTCGGGTTACCCACCTCATTAATAGAAGCGATCGCAGCTTGCAAAAATGGTTTCTTTTTCATTCTGAAATGGCGGTGCATATTCTCTGCAATGATGATCGAGTCATCCACAACAATTCCCGTCACAAAAACCAGGGCAAACAACGTAATTCTATTGAGCGTATAGCCAAATAAATAGTACACAAACAAGGTCAAAGCAAAAGTGACCGGCACCGATAAAAAGACTACCAGTCCACCTCTCCAGCCCATAGCCAATGCAACGACGATTGTTACGGCCAAAATAGCCGAACCCAAATGCACCATTAATTCACTCACCTTATGCGAAGCCGTCTCCCCATAGTTTCGGGTTACTTCCACATTTACATCTGAAGGGATCAAATCGCCTTTCAGCTTTTCGATTTTATCCAATACCTGACTAGCAATCTGCATGGCATCTGCTCCTCTTCTTTTGGCTACTGACAGGGATACAGCCGAATAGTCGAGTGGCATTTTTGCTTGCTCAGATATACTCGCTTGTCCATAACCATAAGTGACATACTCAGAAGCCTCTTCCGGCCCATCTAATACTTGTGCCACTTGTCTCAGATAGATCGGTGAATTCCTTTGCACACCTACTACCAAATTTTCTAGTTCCACAGCATTTTTTATGAAATTCCCAGCCCGAACGCGATAAGAATAATTGCCTTGATTAAAACTGCCCACGGCATTTTGCTGATTAGCTCCCTGAATAGCTAGAATCACCGTTCCGAAATCTATACCATAGGCTGTCATCTGATGGGGATCCAGCACCACTTGGATATTCCGACTTCTGCCGCCGTAGAGCTTTACTGTACTGACGTCATTGACTTTTTCCACCTCCAGAGATACTTGTTCTGCAATTCGCTTGATTTCATAATCTGAATACCTCTCGCCAAAAAACGACAAGCTCAACATCGGCACATCATCGATAGATCGTGTTTTGATCAATGGCATACTCACACGATCCGGCATCTCATCCATATGCTTTTCTATCTCATTGTAGAGTTTCACGATACTGCGTTCGATATCTTCTCCCACATAATATCGCACCACCATAAAAGCCTGTCCTTCCATGGATTGAGAGTAGACATACTCTACACCAGGTATATTGGCAATCAAGGCCTCCAATGGTTTTACTATTCGCGACTCTACCTCCTCACTCCCAGCACCAGGGTACTGCAAAAAGATATCTGCAATAGGCACATCGATCTGAGGTTCTTCTTCTTTTGGCGTAAGCATGGCACTGTATATCCCAATCGCCATAAAGGCAATCATCAACAAAGGTGTAAGCTTAGAGTTGATGAATTGACTCGCCAGATTTCCTGCTATTCCACTCATCTTATTTCGAATTTGTAGTTGACACTTTTATCCCATCTCTAAGATGAGTATCGCTAGAAACCACGTACTTCTCTCCCAGATCAAGGCCTGAAAGCACTTCATAGCCTTCCTTGGTTTCTCTACCCAACCTCAACCATCTTAGCATAGCCTCGCTCTGATCGCTGATCACATACACCCCTACCAATTGGCCTTTTCGAACCAATGAGAATTCGGGCACTATCACTTTCTTGCTGCTTCTCCCATTTCGTGTCACCCGACCAAACATGCCTGGCTTTATAACTGTGGGTGCATTTTCAATTAGCACCGACACTTTGAACTGCGCTCCCGAAAAGGCTGATGATGGTATGACCCTGTCCACTACTCCTATGAAACTTCGATCTTCAAAAGCATTGAACTGGATACTCACCGGATCGCCTTCATTAAACAACCCAACTTCAAATTCAGGTACATTGACATCAATCTTGAGTTTTTGCGTAGACTCCAAAGCCAACAATGGGCTACCTGGATTAGCCATGTCGCCTGGATTCACATATTTAGCTGACACAAATCCATCAATATGCGAGCGAAGGCTGGCATATGACAACAGCTCTTCTACACTGGCCACCTGCTGCCTGGCTGATTCTACTCGGGCATTTGCCATATCTCTGTCAGAGGATGCCTGATCTAACTCTTGCTGGGTAGCACTTCCTTTTGCTTTTAGGTTAAAAATTCTTTCGAATGACTTATCAGCATTAGCTTGAGCGGCCATCACCTCATCCAGCATGGCTTTAGCAGAAGCCAGTTGTGCATTGACATCATTGCTTCTGATCGTCACCAACAAATCACCCTTGGATACGTGATCTCCGGCTTTCACCAAAACACTGCTCACTTGCCCCATGATCTTGGTACTCAAAACCGACTGGTTATGAGAAACCACCTGACCTGAATAATGCAATTCGTTCGAGATGTTTTGCGCGTTCACCTTCTGAACTTCCACATAGGCCTGATTTACTTCAATTGGTGCCGAATTATCTTTTGAGCCGCAGGCTGTCAGATAGGTAACTGCAGCTAAAAGGGCCGATATTTTTATGATAGAATTCATTCTTCTTACGTTTTTATAGGCTTTCACCTGTTGAATTTTCTGAAGTAGCTGCTTCCAACTGAAACATCAATTGCAAATAGCCATGTTGAGTTTTTAATAGTTGCATTTCCTGATTCATATAATTGGATTCATCCATCAACAAATCAGATGTTTTTTCCAGCCCTTGTGCAAATCGGTCCTGTCTGATTTGATGTAAGGCTCTCGCCTGATCTGCACTTAGCTTTGCCAGTTCCACTTGCCTGATAGCCAATTCAAAGTCATTCTTTAATTGTTGCAATTCAAAATCCGCACGGCTTCTGCTTTCTTCGTAAGCGATTTGGGCATGTTGTTTTTGATAATTTGCCTTTTGAGTCGATCCAATTTGTTTGCCACCTTGAAACACGTCCCATTTCAGTTGTACACCCAGCAGATAGTTGTCTGCCTGTGTGCCTAGAAATTTTGGGTCGTTGATGCTATATCTACCAAATGCATTCACGCGAGGCACAAAACTTCCTTTCTGAGATTGATAGCTAAAGCCAGCAGCCTCTGCTTTTAATTTCATGGCCTTTAAATCAGCCCGCTGCTCAGACAAGTTGAACTCGGTCAGTAAAGCATTTCCTTTTTCGGTTTTTGGAATGGGATCAGTAGGGTCAATCTGATATACCTCTACTTCCCCCATGTGTAGTAGCAGTTGAGCATTCACATTAACCACCTGATGCTGAGCCCGAAGCCGCTCACTTTCCACTTGTTTTACCCTCAACTCTGCACCTAGCACATCCGCTCGTGTGATCACACCCTGGTCAAAAAGGTCTTGCGCAACTTTATAATTAGCTTCAGACGCACTTTTTAAATGAGCCAATACCTCTTCGGCCTGGATCGTAAGCACCAATTGATAATACAGGCTCTTTGCCTTTATAACTATCATCTTTTGCACCCAGGCTTTGTCATACATACTCGCTTCGGATTGTTTGAGCGCTGCCTTTCGGCCATACATTCCATCCAAATTGAACAAGGGCTGTTCAATATTGATGCTGGTGTTGAAATTCGAAATGTTATCCGGATTGTTCAACAAAGCCGGATTAAAATCGGATTGTTCAATAGCGGACTGCCCCAGTTTTGTGCCAAAGGCCAACACTGGATCAGTGGTATTGGTAAATGTTTCAGTGAAGTTGATAGAAGGTAAAAACACCGAGTTGGCTGACTTGAGATCCGAAGCAGTCATTCCTATTTGCTGGTTCATTTTTTTCAAGTCCCAATTCTGCTGCTGCACCAGCGCTACCACTTCCTCAAGGTTCATTGGCTTTCTGCCCTGAGCACTCACTGACTGCACAAAACCCAAGACCAAAATCATTAACAATGACTTTAATATTGATTTATTTATATATGTTAATATTTTCATATTTAGAATTAAATTTTTTTAAATCCTACATTTGGACATACATTCCACCACATTGAGTACTTCCATTAGTTTGATACTATAGAAGATACTCTTACCGTCTCTTTCACTTTGCAACACGCCTTTGAGTTTCATGTTTGTGAGATGATGTGAGATGAGCGATTGCTCTACCTCACATCTTTCACTGATTTCATTGACACTCATTTGCTGATTTTCAGAAAGCAAAGAGAGAATTTTCAAACGCACTGGATGCCCAATCGTCTTCAAAATGAAGGCCACCTTCTCCAGCTTCTCTTGTTCTTCTATCAAAAGCATCATTTCTATAAGTTAATACTCCAAATCCTGTGTCCAGCCCATGATTCCACCTTCCAAATTAAACAGTTCTCCTGTAAAACCCATCTGCGCCATCAGGCCACACGCCTGACCGCTGCGGTTGCCGCTGCGACAATACACATAGTAGTTTTTAGACTTGTCCAACCCTTCCAACTTTGTTTTGAAATCAGGCTGAAAAATATCCATCAACTCACAACCTGCGATATATCCACCGTCATACTCTTCTTGTGTTCTTACATCCAACAAAACACCATTTTCATCTGCTTCTAACTTCTCGGCAAAGTCAATTTCATCTATATTCTGATACATTTTATCTTATTTTAAAGTTGACGGACATACATAGTCCGTAGTTTTTATTCCTGTAAGACTTATTCCTTTGAAACCTTGCTCTACATTCACTAAATCATGAACACCTCTGGATTTCAATATCGAAGAAGCAATCACGGAACGATAGCCTCCTGCACAATACACAAAATATTTATTGTTTTTATCAACTTCGCTCATGTGCGTATTGATAAAATCTAGCGGAAATGTGACAGACTCATCTACATGCTCAGCCTGATACTCTCCAGGTTTTCTAACATCAAGTACATCCAATTTGCTTTGATTCATTCTCGCTTCAAATTCTTGAGGCGTAATGGATTCCAAAGTATCCGTCTCTTTCCCTGCGTCTTTCCAAGCAGCAAATCCACCATTTAAAAATCCGAGCGTATTATCATATCCAACTCTAGACAATCGGGTAACCACTTCTTCTTCTCTACCTTCGTCTGCCAAGAATACAATTGGTTGCTTCAAGTCAGTGATCAAAGCCCCTACCCAAGGAGCAAAACTTCCATCAATTCCTATGAATATTGAATTGGGAATATGTCCCTCGACAAATTCGTTCTGATGACGAGTATCCAATACTAATGCACCTTCATGATTCGCCATGGCTTCGAATGTCTCGACATCTAAAGGAACAGTGCCAGTGGCCATTACCTTATCTATGCTCTCATAACCAGATTTGTTCATCATGGCATTTTTAGCAAAGTATTGTGGTGGCGGCATGATACCTTCAGTTACTTCTTTGATAAATTCTTCCTTGGTCATATCAGCTCTCAACGCATAATTGGTTTTTTTCTGATTTCCTAGGGTATCCCACGTTTCAGAGGACATGTTCTTACCACAGGCTGAGCCTGCTCCATGAGCTGGATAAACCAACACATCATCTGGCAATGTCATTATTTTATTTCGAAGACTGTCATATAAATAACCTGCCAGATCCTCCTCTGATAAATCAGATTTAACTGCTAAATCCGGTCTTCCTACATCACCTATAAATAATGTATCGCCAGAAAAAATCGCATGTTCGCGACCTTCTTCATCGATAAGTAAAAACGTACTACTTTCCATAGTATGCCCAGGTGTATGAAGCAACTTAATTTTTATCTTGCCGACTTCAAAAATTTCTCCATCGGAACCAATATGACTATCAAATTCCGTGGTTGCAGTAGGACCAAACACAATCTTAGCCCCAGTTTTTTTGGCCAAATCCAAATGCCCTGACACAAAATCTGCATGAAAATGCGTTTCAAAAATGTATTTGATAGTTGCCTTATTATCTATTGCCTTAGCTACATATGAATCAACTTCTCTTAAAGGGTCAATTATTACCGCTTCATTTTCACTTTGAATGTAGTAGGCTCCTTGCGCCAAACAACCAGTATATATCTGCTCTATTTTCATAGTTAAATCTTATTTGGGTTTCTTGTTACAAATGTACGCCAACGTTGGCTCTTAGTTTGTAACATTTGTCACACGAAATTAAATGATAAGGTCAAACTCAAAGAAAAGTATCATACAGCTTTCAAACATAAACTGTAATTACAGTAAACCCTTCTTTTTCATTATTTTTCGGACTTTCATCCTATTGAACTGCAACAATAAGCCTCTAGGTTTATCAATCCTCTTTATTACTCTAAAGTGTTCTTTGTATTCTCTTAAAGCTGGAAGCAAATAATTATAATTTGACCCGTATCCTAGAGCGTCAAAAAACACAAAATCAACATTGCTTTCCACTAAGTCGATCATAACTTCATCCGAGTTAGGACTGAATTTATAACGATGAACGTATGCTCCAGAGTAATAATGCAATATGCCCGGCTTTCGAGTGGCGACTGTAATATTTGAAAATCCAAGAGACTTAATAAAATTAGCCATTTCAATGAATGTTTTAAATTTCTCATGGTGTTCTCGTTTGGACATTACATGAAACTCATACATTCTTGGAATCATTAGTATACCTCCAATAACGATTAATATGGCCAACGCCTGTTGTTTGGCTTTTACTTTGTTCAACAACTCATTGAGTGCATTCATAAATCCAAAGACCATAAGAGGGATCAAGGGGATCAGATATCTGAAGTCATTTCCAGAATGGTACAGTAATACAATAAGCAAATTGAAAAGGTAAAAACTCAAAAATAGGTATCTGTATTTCTTTTTTATCAAAACAATTCCAGTCAAAGAAACCAATAAGAACATGGCGCCCAGTATCAGCATTTGAGTTTCTCCAATGGATCTTAATTGTCGAATTGGTAGTATCATTTTTGGGTAAACATTTAATATCTCCCAGACAAAATTGGATAACAGTTTATCCAAAAAGCTTGCAAACGAATAAACTTGTTCAGATTCTGGTTTCCAAGGGTTAACTTGAAGAAGTGCCTCCGTATACCGTCCATTTAGTCCATAAACCATATTTCTTATCATGTATGGTAAATGAATCAAAACAATTCCACCAGTATAGACAGCCAAAGACTTCCATTCTTTTTGCAGCAAAAAATAAACTCCTACTGCAGCCACCAATGACAAACCGATTCCTCTAAAATAATAGGCTAATGCCACAGATATTATTGTGGCTATCAGTGCTTTATTCCAAACTTTATCCTTGATTAGGTTGTCAAAATGAGTGAGAGAAAATAATGCTAACATCGTCAAAAACAAATAAGGAATTTCTGACATTATGATATATCCAAATTTTAACAACCCGATATTAAAAATCAGATAGAAGTTGACAGCAAAAGCCAATAAATTGTTTGATGTCAATTTTTTAATAATAAAATAAAACAAGACCAAACTAGCACAGAGAAAAAAACCGTTCAACAGTTTAAACAGTAAAATGTTTGTCCCAAAGACTGTCATCAACAGGCCTAACATTGTAGAATATCCAGGCGGATACCAGTTGACTGGTTCATATTGGGATGAATATGGGGATGAATACCCATGACCTGTAGCTATAGATTTGGCGTAGTTCAAATATTCATAATTATCCCCTCCAGTATCCATCTTAGCATCAAAGACCAAAAAATAAATACTTAAAAAAGTAAGGACTAAAATGGATAGGTAAAACACCTCTCTTTTATCAAGAGTGACTGGAATCTTCATGGACTGTTATTTTCTTGCTAAGCTGCAATTATAACAAGACTATTTATTCTCTTACAGAGAAGGTCAATTACAATAGAAAAGTCTTAAATAAATTCCTCAATCAACTGATTGATTTTCTCTGTTTCAGTAAGAAATCCATCATGACCGAATTTGGAATGAATTTCATGATAATAGACATTGACCAAATGATCTGATATTGTACGTTGTTCTTCTATAGCAAATAATAGGTCTGAAGAAATGCCTATTTGCAATATTGGCGTTTTCAAACCTTCGAGAGTTTCTATCAATCCGCCTCGACCACGGCCAACATCATGGCTATCTAATGCTTTAGACAAATTCCACAACATGTAACCACTAAAGCCACGATTCACCAATTTATCACCTTGGTAGCGGATATAAGATTCCGCTCTGAAATCATCCACTTTCTCCTCTGTATCAGACTGAGTTTGTTCAAATATTCGATGATTTCGATAAGACAATATGCCGATAGCTCTAGACGCTGCTACCCCTTTGGCTCCCGCATTAACTGAATGATCCTTCCAGGTTGCATCCGCTTCTATCGCCAGACGTTGCGTCGCATGAGTACCTATTCTCCACGGGGATTCCTTAGGTGCTGAGGCCACTAAAATTAACTTATCGAATGTGTCAGGTTCTTGTACCGCCCATTCGAAAGTCTGAAATCCACCCATCGATCCACCAATGCCAATAGCAATTTTTTCAATCCCTAAATAGTCCCTAAGTACTTGATGAGCTTTGACCATATCTCTAATGGTGATCCTCGGAAAATCAGAATAATAAGGTTTACCTGTTTCTGGATTAACTGAATGAGGACCTGTAGTACCGTAGGTAGAACCTAGAATATTAGCACAAACAATGAAGTGCTTTTCTGGATTGATTGCACAATCAGCATCGAAGAGCCCTGGCCACCAGTCTAAAGCATCTGAACTTGCAGTGAGCGCATGAAAAACCCAAACCACATTGGATTTATCCGCATTCATTTCGCCATAGGTGTGATAGGCTATTTCGAGTTGCGAAAGCACCCCACCCCTTTCTAATTCAAAAGGTTCGTTATGGAGATATATAGAGGCTGTTTGGCTCATAGAAAAATTTGAAGGCGCAAACCTAATAAATGTACCATAATAGTTCACCCTAAGAATCCATTTTAGATACGAACTTCACATATTTGCAAAAAACTGTTAGAATTATTGAAGGGCTTTCTATGAAAAAATACAAACATTTCGAAACCAACGCTATCAGAACTCAAATTGAAACGACGCATGAAAAGGAACATGCATCACCGATGTATCTCACATCAAGTTTTGTTTTTGATGACGCCGAAGAAATGCGAGCCACTTTTGCTGAAGAAATTGATCGCAATACTTATAGTCGATTTACTAACCCAAATACCACAGAGTTTATCAACAAAATGTGTGCCCTTGAAGGTGCAGAAGCAGGCTATGCGACAGCTACAGGAATGGCAGCCGTGTTTTCTACGTTTGCCACTTTGCTCAATGCAGGTGATCACTTACTTTCTTGCCGATCTATTTTCGGCTCCTCTCATTCAGTGATTACTAAGTTTTTACCTAAATACCAGATAGAAAGCACTTATTTAGACTTGGATAACACGGACAGCTGGCAAGATAAAGTACAAAAGAACTCGAAAGTACTATTCTTAGAAACACCTACCAATCCCGGCATCGAATTGATTGATCTTGAGTTTGCTGGTACTTTTGCAAAAAAGAACAATCTAATTCTGATTGTAGATAACTGCTTTGCCACACCATATATCCAGCAGCCTATTCAATATGGTGCTGACCTAGTGATTCATTCTGCCACTAAATATCTGGATGGTCAAGGTCGTGTCATGGGTGGAATGATCGTTGGAAGAGCTGATTTAATTAAAGAGATTTATACCTTCAGTAGAAGTACCGGTCCAGCTTTGTCCCCTTTCAATGCATGGGTACTATCCAAAAGCCTGGAGACGTTGGCAATCCGCATGGAAAAACACGCTGACAATGCATTGAAAGTAGCCAAATGGCTCGAGTCCAATGACCAAGTAGAATGGGTGAGATATCCATTCTTACCTTCACATCCACAACATGGCATAGCTAAAAAACAGATGAAAAGTGGTGGAGGCATGGTTTGCTTCGGCATCAAGGGTGGAGTAGAAAGAGGACGTCAGTTTCTCAACAGTATCGAAATGTGCAGCTTGACCGCTAATCTTGGTGATACACGTACGATAGTGACACATCCAGCTTCGACTACGCATGCTCGTCTTACCGATGACGAAAGAGCGGCTACGGGAATCGCGCCTAACCTCATCCGTATTTCTGCAGGTCTAGAGCATATCGAAGATATTATTGCTGATTTGGAACAGGCTTTTGAGGGATCTGCAAACTAATTACGGCGACATCAATCCTCCCATCCTCCTTCTCTAAGGAGGGGTTTTTAGATTATTATGGCCAAACATTAAATTATCCCTGATTTAATGTTTACTTAGTAAACAGGCATTAAAAAATCGCACATATACTAAATTTAGACAAACCAAAATCTAAATGAGCGACAAAACCAAAGACCAAATCAGTGAATGGCTGAATAAATTGGAGCGGGAAAGTTGGCAGCTAGAACTTCTCGTTTCGGCATTTACCATTTTCCTTTTGATTCAAGCCACAATCTCTTTTGAAGGATTTATTACTGAAATCGAATTCCAGTATGACCTCACTTCAGGGCGATACAGTATGCTCTATTTATTTATAGGGCTGCTATTCAAATCTCTGGAAGCACTCACCTTCTTTTTAATTGCTCACCTTATGCTCCGAGGTTTTTGGATTGGCACCATTGGGCTACGTTCGGTGCAGTCAAAAATCAATTTCTCCAGCCTCAACTATAGTGATTTTTTTACCGAAAAGTTGAAGAAAAAAGTAATCAGCCTTGATCAACTGGTGATCAAACTCGATGAAATATGCAGTGTAATTTTCGCCTTCGCCTTTCTGGTGATCTCGATTCTGTTGGCATTTGGTATGTATTTGATCTTCTTTGGGATGGTGGCAGTCATTCTCAATGCTCTAGCGGATATATCAGATTGGATGGACACTGTAGTAAACGTATTGGCGCTTACCATGCTTCCGTTGATCTTGGTCACTGGGCTGATATACATGATCGATTACTTCACACTAGGATTCTTCAAAAAATTTAGATGGTTTTCTAAAGTTTACTACCCATTTTATAGGCTATACAACTTAGTAACCTTATCAGTGCTAAGCCGAAGTATTTACTACTATATGATTAGTAAGTTTTCTAAGAGGAAAATACGGTTGGTTTATGGCCTTGCAGCATTCATTCTAATTTTCTCTTTGCTCTTCAAGTTTGATCAACATCCTTATTATCCAGACGAGGATCATGATCTATATATGTCGTCCAACCATTATGACAACTTAAGATCAGAAGATGAATATGTTTATACAGCCAGTTTGGAGTCTGACATGGTCAATCAACCATTTGTAAAACTATTCCTAAGATACGATGCGGCTGATAATTCTATGATCCAAAGCCACTGTGCAGACTATATCCCAGAAAAAGAAGATGGTCTCAATTGGAAATTGGACATGATTCTGGAAGGAGGAAGTTTAAATATCAATAGCAGAAAAAACTCGCCTGAAGAGTATGCCATCATTCTAGAATGCTTGAGCAATCTCTTTCATATTAGTATCAATGACTCTCTTTATCAGGAATTGAATTTTCGATTTTACAACCACCCAGATAAAAATCAGAAAGGATTGATCACCGTCATCCCAACTCATAATTTTAAAATAGGTGAAAATATATTAGAGATAAAAAAAGTAAGGTTAGACAGTGTCCAGAACAGAAAGCTCTATGACCTGGCTACAATTCCATTTTGGTATAGCAAGCCCTAGCGTCTAGGAGGCAGTTGCCAGCTGGCTGTCTGGTGTACCCAGCCATTTGAGCATATTAGTGTGTTCGCGTAGCGTTTCGAAAAATCCTTCTTTCGCATGATAAGGTATTCCATATTCCGCAGCTGTCTCCTTAACAATAGGTGCTATGGCATGATAATGCACATGGCAAATATGAGGATACAAATGATGCTCAACCTGATAGTTTAAGCCACCAGCGTACCAAGTCACAAATTTGTTACTATTTGCAAAATTCACAGAAGTGTACAATTGATGAACAAACCTTGAATATGGTACATTCCCATTTTCATCGGGCTGTGGATATTCCACTTCTTCAAGCAAATGAGCAGGTTGAAAAATGAAACCTAAAGCCGTACCGGCTGTCAAATGCATTACAAAAAAACCAAGGAAAATCTCGCCTCCAGTATAAGAAGTGTACATGACCGGCAATCCTATAACGTAGGTGTAATAAACCACTTTAGTCAGAATAAGGATAGCGTATTCCTTTACAACACTATTCGTATTCTTCTCCAACAGACCCTCTTTCGTGTATCTGATCATTTTAGCAAAATCCTTGAAAGTCACCCAGAAAAAAGTCCCCAACGCATAAAATGCCCAAGCATAGATATATTGGTACTTGTGCACTGGTTTCAGCTTAGTTGCAGGATGAAATCGAAGAATGGCTTTTGGCTCGATGTCTTCGTCGTGATCTTCAATATTTGTATAAGTATGGTGCTTGATGTTGTGTTGAATCTTCCAGTTGATGGCACAGCCACCTACCAAATTCAAAGTATAGCCCAACAATTTATTGACAGAACTTTTAGCTGAATATGCCCCGTGTATGCCATCATGCATGACACCTAATCCAATGCCAGCCATTCCCAGACCCATCAGGATACATAGCACAATAGCAAGCAACCCACTCGGCTCGTAATACACCAAGCTCGCAAAGGGAGCAAAAAACAAACACAGCATAAAAACTGTTTTGATGTACATTTCTAGGTTGCCGTACTTTGAAACGCCTTTAGCCTTAAAGTACTCATTCACTCTTCCGTTCAACACTTTGGCAAATTCCTTAGACTTTGCATCTTCATTGTTGAAATAAATATTCCCTACTTCGCTCATTAATTCTTTGAATTACTTTAAGTATTCAGCGCTATGCTAAAACCGACCCGCAATATAACCCCAATATGACTAAGTTCGCTTCGAATGGCTGATTAGTTAATATGACAAGAATCAGTATGTTTGTCACAATAAAAATCTAAAGCTTATTCATGAGTCCATTATTGGTGTTTTCAGTCATTGCCGGATACTTCATTCTCTTAATGACAATTGCTCACTTCACATCCAAAAATTCAGACGCTGAATCTTTCTTTACAGCTAATAGACAATCCCCCTGGTATTTGGTTGCCTTCGGGATGATAGGTGCCTCACTTTCCGGAGTCACTTTCATATCAGTGCCAGGCGAGGTGGGCAATAGTCACTGGGCGTACTTTCAAATGGTGCTTGGCTATTTGCTTGGTTATTTGGTGATTGCCTCGGTTCTTCTACCACTGTATTACAAAATGAATTTGGTATCTATCTACCAGTACTTAGATTCTAGATTTGGGAAAAATGCTTATAAAACAGGTGCTTTCTTTTTTCTCATATCCAGGGTGATTGGGGCTTCATTCAGATTGTTTTTAGTTGCTACCGTACTCCAGATCGCCTTTTTCGATGCATTCAACATTCCCTTTTCGGTATCTGTATTTGTTACTATCTCATTGATTTGGCTGTACACTTTCAAAGGCGGCATTAAGACCATCGTCTGGACTGATACCTTACAAACTTTGTTTATGCTTTTGGCAGTAGGCATTAGCATTTCAATTATTGGAAGTCAACTGAATCTTTCATTTGACAGACTGATACAAGTCGTTCAAACAAGTGAATTATCTGACACCTTCATTTGGGATTGGCAAGCACCACGCAATTTTTTCAAACAGTTTATTGCTGGGGCATTTATTGCCATAGTCATGACAGGCTTGGATCAGGACATGATGCAGAAAAATCTAACCTGCCGATCATTGGGAGACGCTCAGAAGAATGTTTTTTGGTTCAGTATCGTGTTGATTTTTGCCAACTTACTTTTTCTTTCTCTCGGCGTGTTGCTTTATCATTTTGTTGAAGTCAATCAGATAGACTTGACAAACACTACGGATGCCCTTTTTCCCTATTTAGCCATGAATCACTTCGGAATTCTAGGCGGTATTGTGTTTTTACTTGGGATCACAGCTGCGGCCTATTCTAGTGCGGACTCGGCCTTGACTGCACTTACTACTTCCTTTTATATTGATTTTTTGGACAAAGATCCAAGCCAAAACGATGGCAAAAAAAGAATGATGGTTCACTTTGGTTTTTCTATTCTGATATTTTTCGTTATTCTGATTTTCCAAGCCATTAATAATGACAGCGTGATAAATTCTGTATTGACAGCAGCTGGATATACCTATGGCCCATTACTAGGATTGTATGCTTTCGGATTGTTCACTAAGCAAAAAGTGAAAGATCACTGGATTCCATTGGTCTGTATTTTGGCTCCAATCCTTACTTATATGATTAACGAAAATTCAGAAGACTTACTTGGCGGTTACAAATTCGGATTTGAGTTGCTTTTGTTAAATGGATTGTTAACCTTTTTGGGACTTGTGGCTTTGATTAAAAAATCATAGCTCTAGCTCAATTGCCGGGTCCCAGTAGTACTCCTTGAAGTTTTGAATTTTGTCTTTAACTATAGTCAAACCTTCGTCTTCTAATTTTTCTTGCATGGTCGTCGGCGTGGTGAAATGCATTTTTCCTGTGAGTAAACCTTGACTATTCACTACACGATGCGCAGGAACATCTGGCTGCCCGTGCGCAGCGTTCATGGCCCAACCTACCATTCTGGCACTCAGTCCAGAACCTAAGTACTTACCGATGGCTCCGTAATTAGTCACCCTCCCCTCAGGAATCAGTTTTACTACTTCGTAGACGTCTTTGAAAAATGAGTGTTCTTTCATTTAAAAATCAAATCACAAAAATCAAATCACAAATCACAAATAAAAAATTTGGGTTTTGGAGCTTGCGATTTGATTTTTGAATATTATGTCTCGTCCTGAAATAGCGTTACACAAAAAACGACGTCATGAACGAACTCACAGAGAACAAGTATGTTAAAAGAACACAGAAGGACTACAGCTACGCTTTTAAATTGTCAGTTGTGTCAGAAGTTGAAAGCGGAGAGTTAGGTATAAAAGCCGCCGCTCGCAAGTATGGTATTCAGTCACACTCTACAGTTACCAATTGGCTTCGGAAATACGGTAACTTTGATTGGGTCAATAAATCAACACTTCGGATGCCAAAATCTAAAGACCAAAAACTATACGAACTCGAACAGAAAGTACGGCTGTTGGAAAAACAGAAAAAAGAGCTTGAACAGCAGGTTGAAAACGCAGATAAGAAAGCTATTTTCTTTGATATGATGATCGACATAGCCGAAGAAGAATTCAAACTCCCTATCAGAAAAAAGTCTTTACCCCAACAGTTGATCGATTCAAGGTTGAACAAAAAGAAGGGGTAACCCAGATCTGTAGACTGTTGGGGATGAATAGGCAAATCTATTACCGCTCTATCAGAAGGAGTAAACAAAAGCAAGAAATAGCCACCAAGGTAGTAATCATGGTTGAAAAGGTGCGTATGAAAATGCCTCGTATCGGTACCAGAAAGTTGTATCATTTACTTTATGACCAACTTCAGCCGCTGGGAGTTGGAAGAGACAGGCTATTTGCTATTATGAAAGCAAATCACCTCCAAATAGCACCTAAGAGACAATATCATATTACTACTGACTCACATCATCGATTTAGAAAACATAAAAACCTTATTGATGGGCTTTCCATACAAAGGCCTGAGCAAGTATGGGTATCGGATATCACCTACATTGGAACACGGAAAAACCCGATGTATTTATCGCTGGTCACGGATGCTTATTCAAAGCGGATCATGGGCTATGATGTATCGAAAAGCCTAGATGCTTCAGGTGCAATATCAGCCCTTAATATGGCTATTGCCAATCGTATATATCCTGAGCGAATGTTGATCCATCACTCAGACAGAGGGTTGCAGTATTGTTGCGATGCTTATCAGCAGTTGCTTGATGAGGCAGCAATTACTTGTAGTATGACAGAAACCTATGATCCGTATCAAAATGCTATAGCCGAAAGGGTGAATGGGATATTGAAACATGAATTTATCTTAGGGATCACCACATCAGATGTAACACTAATGGACAAACTCATTGAGCAGAGTATTTATATTTACAATCATGATCGGCCTCATTGGAGCTGTTGGATGAATACACCAGCCCTTATGCACCAGCAAGATAAGGTCAAGATCAGAAACTATAGAAACAAAAATAGCATCGAGTTGAAACCCGATGCTATCTAATATTTTATCCTAAAATCTGTAACGCTTATTTAGGACTAGTCATTACTTATAAATCCCAGCCTCATTCATGGCTCGCTGAAACTTCTCCGCGTTTCGATTATGATCAATCAGGTTTGTCGCAAAATTATGATAGCCTGAAAAATCTTCTTTTGCACAGAAATATAAATACTTGTGTTCCTGTGCATTTAATACCGCATCAATAGAAGTAATACTCGGCATATTGATAGGCCCAGGCGGTAACCCTTGATACTTATAGGTGTTATATGGTGAATCAATAGCCTTATGCTTATTTAGTACTCTTTTGATGGTAAAATCCTGTGCAGCAAATACTAAAGTTGGGTCAGCCTGCAGCGGATAGCCTCTTTTTATTCTATTCAAATAAACACCAGCTACGACTGGTCGCTCATCTGACTTCACAGTCTCTGCCTGAACAATCGCAGCCAATGCAGAAACCTCCTTGGGAGTTAATCCCAGCACATCGGCTTTCGCTAATCTTTCATCACTCCAAAACTTATCATACTCCTTTTTCAGTCGAGACAACAAATCCTCAGGCTTGGTGTTCCACCACATTTTATAAGTATTAGGAATAAACATCCCAATAAAAGTTAAACTATCGAACCCAAGTGATTGCTGAATGGAATCATTTAAGATAAGCGAAGCAAATTGCTCTTCGGTCATCTCAAGATTACGAGTGATTTTTTCTGGAAGGTCAGCTAGTAAACGTGCATTATTGAAGGTGACATTAACTTCCGTCTGATCACCAGATCGGAGCATTCTAATCACTTGCACATTGGTCATTCCTGGCTCAATGAGGTACAATCCCGGTTTCACCAACTTATCGTAGTCCATTATTTTGGATAGGAAACTAAATGACACCAGATCATTTATATATCTACCATCATACAGTTGATTCTGAACATCTTTGAAGGTTGTTCCTGTTCGGATCATAAGGGGTTTTGGATCTTGCTCCACCAAAAAATTGGGTGAATAGATCATCTGCCAAAAGTAAAACCCAAAAGAGGAAAGCATCATGGAAAAAGCCACGATTGCCGAACCTATTACTATTTTCTTTTTATCCATCGGTGGCAAAAGTAAGGGAACTCGGTAATTAAAACAGAAGTCAGAAGTCGGATGTCAGAAGTTTTTTATTGCCAACTTCCGACATCAAGCTTCAGACTCCTTTCATTTGTGTAATTTTATTGCCGAATCATGGAGACCAAATTTATCAAGCTCTACGAGGAAAATCCAGATCCTCAAAAAATTGACACCATTGTAAAAACATTGGAAAATGGAGGGGTTATCATCTATCCAACCGATACAATTTATGGTATGGGCTGTAGTATTTTTAACACCAAGGCCATTGAAAAAATTAAAAGGCTGAAACAGATCAAAGGAAAGACTAACTTCTCCTTCATCTGTTACGACTTGAGTCATATTTCAGAATACACCAAATCGTTACCTAATCCAGTATTCAAACTGATGAAAAAGGCATTGCCTGGTCCATTTACATTTATTTTAAATGCCAGCAATAAAGTACCCAAGCTATTGAATGCTTCTAAAAAAACTGTCGGTATCAGAGTGCCTGACAATAATATTCCTAGAGAGATTGTCAATAGTCTTGGCAATCCAATAATTACTACTTCTATCCACGATGATGATGAAGTACTAGAATATTCAACAGACCCCGAACTGATCTATGAAAAATATAACGGATTAGTGGATATAGTCATTGATGGAGGATATGGAGAAGTTGTAGCCAGTACCGTGGTCGATTGCACCTCTGACGAACCGGAATTGGTAAGAGAAGGGCTGGGCGATTTGAATGAGCTTCTATGAGGACAATAATAGAAAGCCAATACTTTCCCTGCCTCGAATATTTTAGTTTGATCAAAAATCGAAAAGAAGTTTGGGTCGAAACAAAAGAGCACTTCGTCAAGCAAACCTATCGGAATAGATGCTATATACTCGATGCTAACAGGGTGCTTCCATTAGCCATTCCAATGATCGGCGGCAACAAAAAAATACCCATGGACGAAATCAAAATCGACTATGGTCAAAAATGGCTCAACCAACATTGGCGAGCGATCATTTCAGCTTACAATAAATCCCCATTTTTTGAATACTACGAGCCCTATCTCCACAGTATTTTATTCAAAAAACATGAAACACTTTTGGCACTCAATAACGAAGTGCTGACATTCTGTCTCAAAGTTCTCCAAATTGACACCGAGATAAAATACACATCCACCTATGAAAAAGGGCCATTCGACGAAACGGAGGATGTTCGTTCGCTCATCCACCCAAAAACAGATTATATTTGTCGGAAGTATTTCACCCCTATCCCTTATCAACAATTGTTTGGTAGCAAATTTGCTGCAAACCTTAGTATTCTGGATTTGCTCAGTTGTGTTGGGCCGGATTCGAACAAATACTTATAATTTCTAAAGTCAGGAAACGATTCGTTTAATTATTTCGTTTTTGGATTAGATTTTAGGATATTAAAATTTATTTTTACTACACACAAAGTAGCATATGGAGGCAAAGTTTTCAAATAGGGTAAAGGAAGTCATTTCGTTAAGTAGAGAAGAGGCGTTAAGACTAGGACATGATTATATCGGAACTGAGCATTTGATATTAGGCATGATCCGTGAAGGTGAGGGTGTAGCAGTAAGTCTATTGAAGAAGTTAGGCGTTTCTCTGGATGAATTGAGAGCTTCCATAGAAAAAGCTACCAAAGGTTCTGCCACTAACAACGTAAAGAACCTCGCTAACATTCCATTGACCCGACAATCTGAAAAGTTTTAAAAATTACCTATCTCGAAGCAAAAATCTTTAAGAGCCATTTGATAGGCACTGAGCATTTGTTGCTTTCAATATTGAGAGATGAAGATAATATCGGTACACAGATTCTAGACAAATTTGATGTAGCCTACGACGTAGTGAAAGAACTACTAGAATATCAAACCGAGCACCCGATGGGCTCGTCCGACACAGACGAACCTGATGAAGATTCTTCAAGACTCTTTGGGTCTGGTAGTGGTGCTGGTGGAGGTTCATCATCAAGCAAAGAATCTGCGAAAGGTGGTGACAAATCCAGAACACCTGTGCTTGATAATTTCGGTCGAGATTTAACTAAGATGGCTGAGGAAGATGCTTTAGATCCTATCGTCGGCCGTGACAAAGAAATAGAGCGTGTAGCTCAGATTTTAAGTAGAAGAAAGAAAAATAATCCTATTCTGATTGGGGAACCTGGTGTTGGTAAAACTGCCATAGCAGAAGGACTAGCCCTTCGTATCATTCAGAAGAAGGTATCACGTGTTTTGTTTGGCAAAAGAGTGGTTACACTCGATTTAGCCTCACTTGTAGCAGGAACTAAATATAGAGGACAGTTCGAAGAAAGAATGAAGGCTGTCATGAACGAGATTGAAAAATCTCCGGAAGTAATTTTATTCATTGATGAATTGCATACAATTGTTGGAGCAGGTGGAGCCTCTGGCTCTTTGGATGCTTCCAACATGTTTAAACCAGCACTTGCCCGTGGAGAAATCCAATGCATCGGAGCTACTACACTGGATGAATATAGACAGTATATTGAAAAAGATGGGGCTTTGGCTCGTAGGTTCCAAATCGTAATGGTAGACGCCACTACACCGGATGAGACCAAACAAATCCTAAACAATATTAAAGACAAGTACGAGAGCCATCACAATGTAAACTATACGGAAGAGGCCATCGACGCTTGTGTGAATTTATCTGATCGTTATATCAGCGACAGATTTTTGCCGGACAAAGCCATTGATGTAATGGACGAAGCTGGATCGAGAGTTCACATCAACAATATTTATGTCCCTGACGAAATTGTGAGCCTGGAAGATGATATCGAAGACATCAAGGTCCAGAAGAATCAGGTAGTGAAAAGTCAAAAGTACGAAGAGGCAGCGCAGCTTCGTGACAAGGAGAAGAAACTTATCGAGCAGTTGGAATTGGCTAAGGCCAAATGGGAAGAAGAGACTAAATCTCAGCGATTCACTGTAAATGAAGAAAATGTAGCTGAAGTAATCGCTATGATGACTGGCGTACCGGCCAAACGTGTCGCTCAAAAAGAGAGCAATAAGTTGCTCGGCATGAAAGGTGATTTGAAGAAAAAAATCATCGGTCAGGACGAAGTCATCGAAAAATTGGCAAAAGCGATCCAGCGTACCAGAGTAGGCTTGAAAGATCCAAAGAAACCAATTGGTTCATTTGTATTCTTAGGCCCTACCGGTGTAGGTAAAACAGAATTGGCGAAAGTACTTTCCCAATACTTGTTCGATAAGGACGATGCGTTAGTAAGAATCGATATGAGTGAGTATATGGAGAAATTCTCTGTATCGAGACTCGTAGGAGCACCTCCGGGATACGTAGGCTACGAAGAAGGCGGTCAGCTGACGGAGAAAGTTAGAAGAAAGCCATATAGTGTAGTGCTTTTGGATGAGATCGAAAAGGCTCACCCAGACGTATTCAACATCTTGTTGCAAGTGCTCGATGACGGTATTCTGACTGATGGTTTGGGTCGAAAAGTCGATTTCAGAAATACAATCATCATCATGACTTCTAATATCGGAGTACGCGACTTGAAGGACTTTGGTGCTGGCATTGGATTCATGAACAAGAACAAAAAGGACAATCTGGATGAGGTGATGAAGTCTACGATTCAAAGTGCTTTGAAGAAGACGTTCAGTCCAGAGTTCTTAAACAGATTGGATGATGTGATTACTTTCAACTCTTTGGAAAGAGAGCACATTCACAAGATCATCGATATTACTTTGGATAGCTTGCTCGAAAGAATCATCGACTTGGGCTACAACATCGAATTGACAGACAAAGCCAAAGACTTCTTGTCTGAAAAAGGCTATGACTCTCAATACGGTGCCAGACCACTAAACAGAGCGATTCAAAAGTATTTGGAAGATCCGATTGCTGAAGAGATCCTGAAAGGTGAGGTATCTGAAGGTGAAACGCTAGTGGCAGATCACAAAGCGAAATCAGATGAGCTAACCATTTCGGTAAAGAAGAAAAAAGCTTCTAAGAAAGAGAAGAAGGAAGAAGAGTAACCACGTCATTTCGAGTGACGGAGGAGGGAGAAATCCCCCGACAGCAGCAGTGCAGCTGGAGATATCTCCCTTTGGTCGATATGACGAAGATAAAAGAGCGCAGGGTTATGAATCCTGCGCTCTTTTTTTGTTCACTCATTTAATGACGTTAAGATCTCTCTCTCGATACTTATAGGGACCGAGATGACAAATCATAAAGACACTCATAATTCTATTGTCATTTCGAACGATCCGACCGAGGGAGTGGTGAAGTGAGAAATCTTATTGAGCTTCTCAGTCACAAACGGAACGAGTCACGCATCACAGATGCGCCAGTCAGGGGTTACACGTCAGTTAGCATCTGTCAATTTTTCAAGTAGTTGATCGGGATCTGATCTGTTGTCCCAAATCACAAGGAGTTTAATAAAGTCTTTTTTATTGACATAAAACAACGATATTGATTTGTGAATTACTAGTTTCCTAAAATCAGTATGTTCATATACAGGGCCGAGTTCAGGGTTATGTTGAATTTGCCTGATTCGATATTCAAGTTGGTCTAGAAAATTCTCTCGAACTTGTTCGTTCCAAAAGTCAAGAATAAAATCAGAAGTTTCATTAAAAGTTTGTTTGGCCGTTTCGGTCCATCGAACTTCTTTCATTTCAAGATGTCTCGAACTGATGTATGAACAGTTAAACTATTATCAGGTTCCGCCTCAGCAATTTTCAAGAGTTGAACAATGGCGTCAGGAAGATTGTCAAGTGATAATTTCTGAATTCCGGCAATTTGATCAAGAACTAATTCATCTTCTAAATTTGCAATCCAGTTAATAAGCGATATTTTTTTCTGTTCGAGAGTCATCATATAAAGTTAACGAATTTCACGGTCTGAAGATATAAACATCACCCTTATATGCAATGCTCTTTTTCCACCTAGCCTCAATTCTTCAAAACCAGCTCAATACCCCCCATTATACTTCCTGGTAAACCACTCTATAGACACCAAAGTCAGTAGCACAAACAAAATCCACTTCAAATGTATGACAGGAAAAATATCTTCCTGGGTGTGGATGATACCTTGGAGTTGGAAATTGTCGATGTCGGTAAGAGGGGTCTGCGTGTCTGCGTAGAACTTACCCTCCGTATTGTAGGCCAGTTGGCGAAGTAGGTTGAAGTCTGCTACCTGATCGAGCTCTTCAAGCTGGAGTTCTTTAACCGAAAATTTGCCGAAGACTGTTTCTGGCTTATCGTTGAGGGTGACCTTGGCTTGGTAGTTATATAAACCCGGTTCGAAATTAGCCGCTTCCAGACGGGAATATGCAGAACTTGGCGTGAAGTTGTATTCTTTATTGAATCCATCCTCATTGGAAACCATCACCTGCACCGCTTCACCATATACGCGCTCATATATCTGATTGTAGATTTCTGCATGAAACTTTACGGTCTGATTTTCGAAGTAGGTATTGCTCTCTGGGTAGAACTTAAACTTTCGTTTATCCACTTTGGTACTCAAGTACTGGATGGTCTTGAGAAATAAATCATCGAACGTGGCAGTACCATCGGCAGTAGCAAACTCTTGCATGCGCCATTTCCAAATGCCGTCGGCCAGCAGATAAGCAGATTTCTCAGCATTCTGCTCTACGAGATAAAGCAGCGGTTTATCCGTTTGGATACTTCCTACTCGCTGATACAATAAAATCTCCGCATGCGCTGGGACGGTAGCTTCGCCATATGGCACACTCACCGGCGGAAAGCTGCTGAAATTTTCACGAGCTTCTTCAGCCAGTGAAAACAAATTGAAGTCATCGTTTAGCGCCCCAAAGACCATGTCTCGTTTGGCTCCTTTCTGGCGAAAAGTAAATAGCTCTTCTGTTCTACTCGCCATTAAAATATTAGATCTTCCTCCAAAAATGAGCAATGCAGGTACGCCTTGTTCTCTTTGCTTCTGTACGGCTTCGTTAGATTGTTTGTATCGGCTATAGGCCTGATGTGAAATGACCAAGTCATATTTATCCTCCTTGAGCTCATTCACGCCAGGAATGTAAGTGGTCAATTCATAGTTTTGATTTTTTTCTACAACTGCCGCCAGCGTCTTGATATCTGGGTGCGGCGTAGGTGCTACGAGTAAAATTTTTTGTTTGCCATCTACCACATCCACAAAAATCCTTCGGAAGTTGTTGGAAGTCACAGCCTCCCCTTCTAAAACTTTCAATCGTAGGTCTAGCTGCTGCATGCCATTTTCACTTGCTTCTACTTCCAGTTCCACTCTGTTGAGTCCTTCAGCATTATTCAATTCTATATTTTCAGTAGCCAATACCTTTCCATTGCCCCGTATTTCCAATCTCACCTCCTTGCCAGCAAAGCCGTGATTGACTACCTCCGCTACTACTGGAAACTTGTTGCCTTGATAGGCCAGCTTGTTGTACAGCACATTTTGTAATACCAAATCTTGCTTTTGTAGGGTGTCTCCTACGCCTATGGCATAGACTGGGTAATTGTATGAAAAAAATGCTGGTGAAGTGCCTTGATTGTATTTCCCATCCGAAATGAGGTACACGCCCCCTAAGTTCATCCCTTCATAGCTCGACTGCAAGTCTCTCAGCCAGCGATCGAGGTTTGTGATTTTTTGATCAAATGAAATTTGACTGAGTGCTGGTGTTTTCCCTTCCAAGGCATGAATAAAAACCTCATAATTCTTAGACTCCAATTTTTGTTTGAGTTGACCAGCATCTGCTAATAGTTGTTGTTGCTGAACGGAATCCATTCCCTGGATCATAGAAGTAGAATTGTCGACTGCGATAACAAACGACGGCTGCTCTACCTCATTTACCATCTGATTAAGTAATGGATTAAGAAGCAAAATCATCAAGGAAAATAGGAGCAAAAACCTTAATCCATTAAGCAACCTGTTCGTCAGGCTATTCCATGGTGCTTTTTTGGTGTAAACCAAATAGGAAATCCCTGCTGCCAAAAGCAAGCAAAGTGGCACGTACCAAATGGATTGTTCAAAGGTTAATTCTGGCAATGGATCGACTTATGATGGAAAGTGATTCTACGAAAAAATGAAGATAATGATTGAGACGGGAAAAGAAAAGGGAGTGAGCTCCTAATCTGAAACGGCCTCATCTCATAAGTAATTAATTCCGTCATCGCAAGAGAAACGAAGCGATCTTAATATCGATTCAACAATTTAAGATAAGATTGCTTCACGCTGTTCGCAATGACGGTACACTTATGAGATGACAATAATAGTTAGCAACTTCTTACGTCAACATCGCACCATCCACCTGGATCACTTGTCCAGAGATGTATGTCGACTGGTCTCCGCCTAAGAATACGCAGCAGTCTGCTACTTCATCTGGCTGCCCCCCACGCTTCATTGGGATGGCATCTCTCCAACCTTGTACAGTTTTCTCATCCAAGGCATCTGTCATATCCGTTTCGATAAAACCAGGAGCTACAGCATTGCATCTGATGTTTCTAGAACCTAACTCCAAGGCCACAGACTTAGTAAACCCGATGATACCTGCTTTAGAAGCTGCATAGTTGGCCTGCCCAGCATTTCCTTTCACACCTACTACAGAAGTGATATTAATGATAGATCCAGCTTTTTGTTTCATGAATGTACGAGTGGCTGCTTTCACCGTATTGAAACAAGATCTCAAATTTATATTGATCACATCGTCCCACATATCTACGGTCATTCTCATCAAGAGATTATCCTTGGTGATACCGGCATTGTTGACCAAAATATCCAGGCTACCGAAGTCAGCTACCACGTTGCTTATCAATTCTTCTGCTGCAGCAAAATCAGAAGCGTCAGAACGGTACCCTTTGGCTTGCACGCCTTTGGCTTCCAATTCTTTCACTAGTGCTTCTCCTTTTTCTACACTAGACAAGTAGGTAAAAGCCACGTTAGCACCTTGTTCGGCATATTTCATAGCGATGGCACGCCCGATACCTTTAGAAGCACCTGTCACCAAAGCTGTTTTTCCTTGTAATAAACCCATGTTTGATTTGATTTGTAACTCGTTAGATTTTCTTAAAGCCTCAAAAGTAATCGCTTTCGCTAAATGTGCCTTATGGAGCGACAAAATATTGGAAATCAACCTTCAAAACGAGAAACAAAAAACCCCACGAGCCAATGCTCATGGGGTTACTTACTACTCCACTCACCTTATCTTTAAACAGCCGCTGACTCGAGTTCTTTGGCTTCTGGAAAATCGATAGGAAATTTTGCAGAGCCATAGAGATAATTACTAATTGTCTTTTCGCCAATCAATAAAATAGTATCTACTAAATTCTCTTTGGAATACCCTGCAGCAAAAAAGGCATCTATGGTAGACTGCTCAGGTTTACTTCTATTTATTACAGCACTTTTTACATATTTGGTCAAAGCATCAAGTTTAGCATCAAATGAAGCCTCTCCCGTTCTGATTTCCAGAATTTCCTCTTCAGTAAAGCCATTCATTTTTCCGATGGCCGTATGCGCTGCTTTGCAATAATTACAATTATTTACTTCACTCACTACCAGATTCACTACTTCCTTTTCTTTGTTGGTGAGCGAAGATTTTCTCCCTGCCAAAGTCAGATAGTCACCGAGCGCATTTTCGGAATAAGTGAATGTCGCATACAAATTGGGTACAAATCCTACCTGACTTTTCAAATTGTCAAAAATCGTTTGATTGTTAGCTGATACTTCATCTCTTGAGGGTACGTTAAAACTTTCCATTTTTCGTTTGTTTATGATTTAAAATTTTAATTTCTAATCATATAAACTGGATAGTCCCTCTTAGGTAATTGGTGATTATTCCTGAATGATTGTCGATTTTTCCCGATGGTCATTTCTAAATTCAACCGGTGTCAGGTTTGTGCATTTCTTAAACAACTTATTAAAGGAAGACACACTATCAAACCCAAGGTCAAAAGCGATCTCTTTAGCTGTTTTATTAGTTTTCAATAATTGACGTCTGGCCTCTATGGCCACTCTTTCATGAATTATTTGCAAAGGCGATTGGCTTCCGTGTTGTCTAAATACGTTGGACAAGGTTTTCGGAGATTTAAACATCAAATCGGCATAGTCCGACACCTGCTTCAGTGTTTTGTAATGTTCGTCTACCAATACATTAAACTTCCTAATAGTCTCTGAGGCATCATTGGCCACTGAAACACCAAGGGTTTGTACTCGCGCCAATCTCGTACATTTAATAATTAACCTTTTCAACAGCATTTGCAGCATCTCCCCTTGTATGTTGTCCTTGTTTTGAAATTCGTCTTCAAATACATCCAGTAAGGTCTTCAAACTGCTCTTCTCCTTTTCATCCAGAGAAATGATTGGCAGATCTCTTGCTCCCATAAACAACAACCCATTACAAGAGACTTCATGGTCATGGTCTTTGATACAATAAAATTCACGGTTAAAAGATATCACTGTGAGGGCGGGCAAGGGCTTCTGAAATTCGACCATATGTAGGTAGGTGACCGTCGTAATTTGATCGGGAGCAAGAGAAATAGTCGCACCATCCACATCAAAAATCACCGGACTATTACCTCGATTCCACAGAATATGAATCAATCCTCTTTGGATACTCGCATCTTCAGTAATGAGCCCAACATTATCGGTCATTCGAAGCAAGGCATTGAGTTGATGGTCTTTATAATCGAAATACATCTTTGCTGTTTCCTTCTTAAACACATCTTTTCAAAATTGGTTCTCTGTTTTACTCTTTCTTCGAATTTCACTTCGATACCACTTGAATGGAAGTCTGACCAAATGAAACATTTTGTTTGTATATCAGTAAAAAAAGCAGGATTTTAGCACTTGACTCCAAAAGTCAGCTATTAGAAAAAGTGAAAATGCTCAGCAAGAAATTTACAGATACCGCGATCAACGCACTGATCATCGTTATGATGGTCTCGTTTGTGATTTCCGATGTATTTCCAGACTACTCTCTAGAGCAACAAACGGTTAATATGGAGGAAGCGGATTTAGATGGTGAAGAATCCAGCGAAGAAAAAAAGGAGAATTCCGAACAAAAGGAAAAATTCCAACAAAATATTTCCCATGCTCATGGGTTATTGTTTGAATCACAAGATTGTAGAAGTCATTTATCCAATGACCTTTTACTCCAAGAACTTTGCCTACCGGTAATCACGCCTCCACCCGACCAATTGACTTAAGACTATCATAGTCTTCACACAACCTTAAACTTTAAGTCAATTGTTCTAACAGACTCAGTGAGTCTTTTCAAAAATGCATCATGAAGAATTCAGATAATCAAGGATTTTTTAGTCACTTAGGTAGTGACTTCCCGGCCAGTTTGGTCGTATTTTTAGTAGCCGTTCCATTATGTTTAGGAATTGCTCTGGCGTCAGGAGCACCGTTATTTTCAGGTATTATTGCTGGTATAGTAGGTGGTATTGTAGTCTCTCTAATTAGTAAATCTCAACTCGGCGTAAGTGGTCCAGCTGCCGGACTAGCAGTTATCGTGCTTACAGCTATTGGAGATATGGGGAGTTTTGAAAACTTTCTAGCAGCAGTTGTCATTGCTGGTATTTTCCAAGTACTACTAGGTGTATTCAAAACTGGTGTATTTGCATATTACCTTCCTTCCTCAGTCATCAAAGGAATGCTCTCTGGTATCGGCGTTATCATTATTCTCAAACAAATTCCGCATGCTTTTGGCTATGACGCGGATCCAGAAGGTGATTTAGATTTTTTCCAACCAGATGGTCACAATACGTTTTCTGAATTGTTCTACGCATTGGAAAATATCACGCCAGGAGCATTGGTGATTAGTACTATTGGCCTAGCTATATTGATCCTTTGGGAACGCCCATTCATGAAGAAATTTAGTTTCACCAAGATTGTCAATGGACCATTACTAGCAGTTGCCACTGGCATAGGCCTTAATGTAATTTTTGAAGGAAATGAATTTTTCTCACTTCACGGCGAACATGTAGTAAACATCCCTGTAAACGAGAGTTTGGGAGACTTTTTCGGGCAGTTTACGACTCCAAACTTTGCCGTATTAGCTAATTACAAAACTTATACTGTCGCATTAACTATTGCTATCGTGGCAAGTATAGAGACACTTCTTAGTGTTGAGGCTACTGATAAAATGGACCCAGAAAGGAGAATCACACCTACCAATCGTGAACTCATTGCCCAAGGTGTTGGTAATTCAGTTTCAGGTTTGATTGGTGGGTTACCAGTAACACAGGTAATTGTAAGAAGTTCTGCCAATATTCAATCAGGTGGTAAAACGAGAGCATCAGCGTTCTTCCATGGTATCATGCTTTTGGTTTGCGTAATGGCCATCCCGCATGTATTAAACCTTATTCCTCTGGCTAGTTTAGCAGCGGTATTATTGGTAGTAGGTTATAAACTGGTGAAGCCGTCGATTTTCAAGGCGATGTACAAAACTGGGCATTCTCAATTCTATTCATTTATTGTTACTATCATAGCCATTGTGTTTACCGATCTATTGACAGGTATTGGACTTGGGCTTGCTGTAGCCATGGTGTTTATCCTCTGGAACAATTTCAAGACTCCATATCACTTCGATCCAAACGAAATCAAAGAAGGCGAGCCGATCAGAATTGAGTTGTCCGAAGACGTGAGCTTTTTGAACAAAGCAGGATTTATTAAAACATTTGGTCTATTGCCTAATAATTCTCATGTGATCATTGATGCAACCAGAACAAAGGACATTCACTGGGATGTACTGGAGGTAATTGAAGACTTTAAAATTAATGCCAAGTCGAAAGACATTAATCTAGAACTAGTTGGCTTTGATGCACACCTATCCATCTTAGAATAGTGGTATGAGGTTATTGTCTCAATAAACAGGAACAAGTATTTATAGCATTGTCTTTTCTTCACATTTGAACAAAGGACAATGCTTTTTTTATGCCTTCCCTGCTAGTTTCCTGGCTCTTTTTTTCTCCTTGTAAAATGCTTTGGTTGCGATATAAAGTACTTTTTCCACTTCAGCATAAACCTTTCCTTCGGCGTCCACCAGATCAACCTTGAGCACATAGTCTTTTTCATTTTGCTCCTCAATTTCAGATTTGATCTGAAGTACAAATTCTTTTGTAATCAAAAATTCTGCATAAAGGGTAGTATTCCCTGGCCGTCTAAAACGAATGGATGCATTCTTGTCCCATACCACATATTCTTTTCCTAAAATATTAATCAATTGTACCATATAAATGCCATCCACGCAGCTATACATCGATCCTCCATAAATAGTGCCTACATAGTTTCTGGTTTTGTAGTTGAGGGGCAACTTTATTTTGGTATAATAAAAATCATCACTGGCCTCGATCATTCTTGCTCCCGTCCTTCTAAAACCAGGAAAGAGATTAAACCCAAGTTTAAACACTCTTCCTCTGCCTAATATATCACCTAGCAAGTAAAGTAGTTTTTCCATATTCAAAGATTAAAACAATTTATACGAATGTTAGAAACTTTGGATGTTAAAACCAAAAAAAGCCTCTCAGAGCTTAATCCAAGAGGCTTTCACTAAGTCAAACAAAATTTCTTTTTACCAGAACATAGCGTACAGTGCAGCTGTAATAATACAAATTGCGAAAGCCGCGATATTAAAAACTGGGCTTGTATTAAACAGTCCCTTATGCAAGTCAATACCCTTTTCGTCATCCTGTCCTTTATTTTCTCTGTGACTGACAATAGCAATTACAATCATAGTACCCAGTGCTGTTAGGCCCATCTGGTTCATGAATGGAATTCCCAGTGCCGGGCTCTTCAAAGCAATGGCCATTGGCACAGATAAAATTGCACCCCATATAGCCGCTTTATTAGTTGTTTTCTTCCAGAATAGACCTAATAAGAATACCGCCAAAATACCTGGGCTGACAATACCTGTATACTCCTGAATGAACTGGAAAGCTTGATCTATTCCTCCAAGCAAAGGAGCCATAATACACGCCACGACCAATGCAGCTCCAGCAGTCAATCTACCCGTAGAAACCAACTGCTTCTCAGAAGCGTTTTTGTTGATGTATTGCTTATAAATATCCATGGTGAAGATAGTAGAGGTAGAATTTAGCATAGAAGCCAAAGACGATACCACTGCTGCTGCCAAGGCCGCAAACGCCACGCCTTTCAGTCCTGCCGGCAATAGCTGTAATAACCATGGGTATGCCTTGTCAGATGCACCGGCACCCGGAAGATTCATTTGACCTGCTTCTCCCAACCTAGCCAAGATCTCAGGGTCATTTACCATGACATAAGCGGCGATACCAGGGATCACAACTATGAATGGAATGATCAACTTCAATCCAGCTGCCAAGGCGATTCCTTTTTGAGATTCTTCTAGCGACTTGGCGGCCAAGGTTCTTTGGATGATGTACTGATTGAATCCCCAGTAGTAGATATTAGCTACCCACATACCTCCTACGAGCACCCAGATACCAGGTAAGTTTTTAAACTCAGGATTAGATTTATCTAAAATCATATGGAAACTATCCGGAGCTGCTGACATCAGATGACTAAATCCTGCCATCACACCAGCGCCGTCTGATACTACATCCAGCGCCAAATAGGTAGTAACTAGTCCACCTAGCACTAAGAACACGACCTGAATCACGTCGGTCCATGCAACGGCAGACAATCCACCGTACAACGAATATGCAGCTGCAAAAAGCCCCAACCCTATGACACCATACATCATTGGAATCCCCATAATGGTTTCAAGTGCCAATGACCCCAGATACAACACAGAACTTAAGTTCACAAATACATACAACGCTATCCAAAAAACAGCCAATATGGTTTTGAGATTAGTACTGAATCTTTTTTCAACAAATTCAGGAATGGTATAAAGTCCTTTTTCAATGAAAATTGGGAGGAAATATTTACCTACAATAATCAAAGTAATTGCTGCCATCCATTCGTAGGACGCAATAGCTAATCCTAAGGCAAATCCCGATCCTGACATGCCGATAAACTGCTCCGCTGAAATATTGGCAGCAATCAGAGAAGCTCCTATGGCCCACCAGGGAAGTGATTTACCTGCTAAGAAATAATCTTCAGCGTTCTTTTCATGTCCTTTTTTGTCTCGTGAAACAAAAAGGCCTACACCCAAAATGACCGCACAATAGGCAGCGAAAATGATGAAATCTAAGGTTGAAAAATTCATATTAGTTATTTAGTAGTTTGTATTTGATGTCAAAAGACATTGACAACACTTGTTTTGGTTCTAATTCAATAAGTCCAATACCGGTATTAAATGCATTGGGTGGGCAAGTCACTGGCTCTATGGCAATGCTTCTCCGTGATGGCGGTGTGTAAATCTGAAAATATTTGTATTTATCTGTCTCACTTTCTAGCTCTATACCGACTTCAATTCCCTGTTTTTGATCCTTCAATATAATCTGATACTTGTCGTCCTGCTGCACTTCAAAACAATCGTCCAATTGTTTTTTCGCCAGCGAATCACAAGACTCAAATCCATGTAGCTCGGTCAATGGATTCCCGACATTCGAGCTCAAACGTATAGCGGTACCCATTTCCAAATCAATCTCATCCAGATTTTCGAATAGAAAATATGGATGCCATCCATCACCCATAGGCATCGTAGCTGATCCAGTATTTTCAATTTGGGTAAGAAAGCTTACTCCCGTTTTATCCAATCGATATGTTAAGTTGAGCGTATACTGAAATGGAAAACCTAGATCTACCCCTTTATAGACATAACGTAATTCAATTGAGGCACTTGATTCACAAGACTCCTGATTTACTATCTCAAATGGTCTATTATGCAGCAAACCATGCAAATTGTTATTTGCCGGAATATCATTTATTGCAAGCTGAAAAGTCTTACCACCATATTTGTATTTACCTTCAGGAATTCTATTTGGAAAAGGAGATAGTTTGCAACCTTTAAAGGCAGTGTGATGATCATGAATTATCTCCTCTTCTGAGCGATAACCATCGATCATAGAAACCATATGTCCATCCTTGTTTTTCACCACCAAATCGTTAATTCCCGCTCCAAATTCTGTCAGTATTTCTATATACTCTTCGGTATTTGTATTGACCAGTCGAATAGCCTTGAATACCCCAAGCTTAATTTCCTGTATATTAAACACAACGCAATATTTGCCTATTCACCCCGGCAATGGGATTAGATATATTTCAAATTGGGGGGAGATTTATTTCAATCGTTCTGGGGGGACGGCTAAACTCACTAAAATCAACTTAATTTCAAAAATTCGAGTCGAAATTTTGTAGTCACCCTTCTAAAGTTGGCAATATATCAACCCCTGTCCTACCGGACTAATTGGCAATATACAGGAACTTTTTATTAAACGTATATTTTACATTTAATAATGTATTCAGCTCCAATACTTAACAATCGCGTTTAATTAACAAACTCCTTAGCACACCTGTTTTGGTATCTCTTGCGAAAGATCAAAAATCAACAGACGCCAGAACAGGTCTGTGGAACATGGACCATTTTTAAATGCGAGTGACCAAGTGCTTTAACCTACAATTACCTGATTCCTAACCAAGTCTTCGTAATTGTCCCGCTTACGGACCAAATGTGCCTCGCCATCCACCACAAATACCTCTGCTGGTCTGAACCTTGAATTGTAATTCGAGGCCATGCTGTAGCCATAAGCACCTGCGCTTCTAAGTACGATGAGGTCGCCCTCGCTTGTCTCTGGCAGCATACGATCCACAGCAAAGTTGTCTATTTCGCAAATGTTGCCTACTACTGTATATTTCTGTTTCTCTCCTTTCGGATTTGACGCATTCACGATTTCATGATAGGCACCATACATCATGGGGCGAATGAGCTGATTGAACCCACTGTCTACTCCCACAAATTCGATTCCACCATTGCGCTTTCGTACGACACAGGTAGTAATCAACGACCCGGCATTGCCTACCAAAAACCTACCTGGCTCAAACCATAGCTGCAATCGTCTGCCGTACTTTTCGCAGAAAGAGGTGAACTCCACATCTAGTTGCTTGCCAAGCTCCACGACATCAATAACTTCATTGCCATCACCTACATCCACCTTGATACCTCCACCAAAATCTATAAAGTCCAGCTTTTCAAACTGCATGGCAATATCGAAAACCGCTTTGGCTCCATTGATAAAAATCTCCGGGCTCATGATCACCGAACTCGAATGAATATGGATACCGTCTACGTGCAAATCATATTTAGCTTCCAACTCCTTTACCATTTCAATCTGATCAAGAGAGATTCCAAATTTAGACTGCTTGTGCCACCAGTCCACTTTGTCTGTATTGGACTGGGCGGCGATTTGTGGATTGAGGCGAATGCAAACAGGGACACTACCTCCATATTTTTCCCCAAACTTCTCGAGGTTGGACAGGTTTTCTATGTTGATCTTCACCCCCATCTCCACGGCCTTCTCGATTTCAGAAAAGTCAACACAGTTTGGTGTGAAAACTATATCCTGTGGCTGATAGCCCACAGTTAATCCCATCTGAATTTCTGATAAAGACACGGTATCAAGACCTGTACCTTGTTTGAGTAAGTATTTCATAACACTCATATTGGTCAAGGCCTTACAAGCATACTTTACTTTCAAATCTACGCTACTGAAGCCCTGACGAAACCGGTCCAAATGTTCTTTGATCACCTCGGCATCATAGACATAAAGTGGTGTATCGAATTCTTCAGCTAATTCTTTTACAGCAATATTTTGAATCTTGTAGGTGTTGTTTTCCAATTTCATATCAGTTTTGAATGGGTCATTTGACCATTTTTAATATTTCTTTTTCATTCGATCTCATCCATTGCGTACGTCGCATAAGCTCCAGTACACGTTCGTACTGGGTTTGATTGGGTACGTTGATCAGCTCGTTTCTCAGATGCCAACTCAGCATACCGTGGCTTCCCCACTGCATGTAGATCGGCAATGCCTGCCACTCACTGTCGGTCATATTTCGCACTGAATGATAAGCATCCAAAAATGATCGCAGCAAGTCTGGTTGCAATTCGTTGTTGACAAAACAAAAACCATTGATGGTCATCCCTACATCGAACATGAGCTGATCACTACAGGCTTCTTCGAAGTCTATGATCGCCATCAAATCCTCTCCCTTGTATATTGTATTGTTTGGGAAAATATCTCCGTGCACCACACCTCTTGGAAGTGCAGTATCTAATTGACTCGTCAAATAGTCTGTTTGATTCTTAAAGTATCCGAAGACTTCCGGCATGGCATTCTTGCATTGACCAAATTCATCGATCAGCGCATGGCAGTTGTCGATATGTACTGCGTTTTTCTTTTCCAATTCATCAGTCAATCGAATTAGACTCAACTTGCCTACTTCGCGCCCAATTTGGGAAGCACTGTTCGCTGTCAACTCAGGTTCATGCCCTTCCTTGAATTCATAAAGCATTACAAAATGTTCTTCTGATTGCTGGATGAATTTACCCGCTTGATCGGCCAGAGGAAAGGCTGTCTTGATCCCTGCCTTTTTCAATGCATGCATCAGTCTCACTTCATACTCTAGCAGGTGCAAGGGTTGCTGTTTGCAAATGCGATAAAGTATCGAGGCTTGCTCAGTGATTACTTTTAGGTTTTCGTTGGCGTAGCCTTGGGTGAGGGATTCTACACCTATAATTTTTCCTAAGCTGTATTTTTCTAAAAGTTGTTCCTTTATCATTCTACTGAAATCAATCCATGAAAAATCTCATGGTATTAGCTCATGTCCTAAAGCCGGACAGGCTTCTACTTTTTCATCGGTACACCGATACGAGCCAAAAAGTAGACAAAAGTCTAGAAAATTTCGAAACTCGCCCGATAGCCATCGAGCTCAAAAAGCGAAATTTTCGATTGCAAAATCTTCACCAATTTTAAAATCGAATGAAGACTTTTATTAATTCACTTCATAACCCACAGGCACTAAAGTAAAGCCATAGCTGTAATTTTTGGCAGGGATCGTGTATTCTTTGTGTACTCTCCTTCCCCAGCTGGTGTCTCCGCCCACACCCATTTGCAGATGATCGATATTCCAGGTGACTAATGGCTTTTTCTTGATGTCTGTGGTGTGTCTGTTTGGACTTGGCCTTGGCGTATGGTCGATATCTGCTAGTTCCAAATTCATTGCCCGAACATTCAACAAGGAGTCTCCAATTACCTTTATACCCAATCCTTCTGCATTCGTCAGACTCGCCCATCGCACTGAAGACTTATTCCCAAACTCCTGTGGTCGTACATAAGGATGATATTGCTCCCATACCGTACCCTGATAAGTATCGATTTTCGCTCCCGTATTTTTGTCCCAGTAAGTTTCATAAGGCCCTTTGCCAAACCAAGTCATTTGGTCAAACTCAGGCTGCAAAACCACACGCATTCCAAATCTTGGCAAATCGGGCAAGTCTCCTTTCGGTTCGAAATTATTTTGAACATGAATGCTGCCATCTGCATGAATGGTATAAACTGTAGCATACTTCGACTCATTGGCCTCTGGCAACACGAAATCCGCTTGTATCCTTACCTCATTTTGCTCTGACAGAATCACTTCCAATCTTTTATTTTCTTGGTTTCGACCCGCATAGTGCCAAACGCCATTTCTTGCTGGCATGCCATTACCCAAATCATTGTCGACTGGTGCACGCCAAAAGTCTGGTTCAAGGCCAGCTATGATCAGTTCTTTGTTATGGATTTTCCAACTTTCTATTTGTCCATTGGATTTTGAAAAAGCGACTTCAAAACTTGAATTTCCTACTACAAGGTTTGAATCATTATCAATCAGTCCCAGTGATTTTAGATCCGCTACCGTAGCAGCTGCCAACGACTTACGGGCGGATATAACAAACTGATCCCAAGCGACCTCATGACCTACAGACTCGAGTTCAGTAGCAGTTTTCGTTTTGGCAGAAATAGTTAGGATTTGCTCCTTCTTTGAACTATCAAATTTGAAATTTGAGATTTGAAATTCCAATGATTGGTGAGGAGCGACATTCAAATCAGGCACTAAGCCATCAGCTATCAATCCATCCTCATTTTTCAATTGCCAACTTATTTCAAACTCGTTGAGGTTGGTGAAGTCATATTTGTTTTGAACCGAGAATTGACCAGTGTTCAAATCCACAGCTTTGAATTTGATGTTTTGATACACCTTTTTTACTTCCCAAATGTGAGGGTTGATTTCTCGATTGGCTTGTACCAAACCATTGATGCAGAAGTTTGAATCACTCTTGACCGGTGCGTGTGGATAGTCCCCGCCGTAAGCAAAATACGCCTCTCCCTCTGGTGAGGTTTCCAACAATCCCTGATCTACCCAATCCCATATGAATCCGCCTTGCAGTTCTTTGTACTTTTCGATAGCGTCCCAGTAGTCCTGTAGATTGCCTACACTATTGCCCATGGCGTGCGCATATTCGCATAAGATCAGCGGTTTGTCTGTGTGTTTTTCTGCATACTCCACTATACGTTCGATCGAATGATACATAGGGGCTTGAATATCTGAGTATTCCGTATTCTGCGACATTTCGTATTGTACGGGTCTGCTCTGATCCTGCGCTTTGAGCCAATTGTAAGTGGCTTCAAAATTGACTCCATAGCCCGCCTCATTACCCAACGACCAAGTAACAATACTAGTGAAGTTTTTATCGCGCTCGTACATGCGTTGTACGCGATCCAAATGGGCCTTTTCCCATGACGGGCTGTTGGCTAATGTGACCTCAGGATCTCGAATATCCAACCCATGGGATTCGATATTCGCCTCATCCACCACATATAGTCCATACTCGTCGCACAGCTCATACCATCTCGTAGCATTCGGATAGTGACTGGCTCTGACAGCATTGATGTTGAATTGCTTCATCAGCTGAATGTCTTTGATCATAGAGGCTTCGTCTACCACATGACCTGTCACTGGATCATGCTCATGGCGGTTAACTCCTTTGATCATCACTGTCTGACCATTGATTTTGAAATTGCCGTCTTTGATTTCGGCGGTTCGGAAACCAATGCGCTGCGTATAGGCTTCGACGGTATTCCCGAGACTGTCTTTTAGTTCCATGGTCAGGGTGTAGAGGTTTGGCTTTTCTGCAGACCACTTGGCTGGATTTAAGATTTGTGATTCAAAGTTCAGGATTTGAACATCTTCATTTGATATTTGGGATTTGAGATTGGAAATTTTCTCCTCTCCATCCAGCAAGCTGACTTCTAATGAACCTACACCCCCGCTTACTTCGGCGGTGACTTCCAGCACTCCATGCTCATAGTTTTCATCCAACCCTGCCAAGACCGTATGGTCTGCGACATGAAACTTTGGGCGTGCATAGACGAAGACTGAGCGGTCGATCCCACTCAGGCGCCACATGTCTTGATCTTCGAGATAGCTTCCATCGCTCCAGCGGTAGACTTCGATAGCCACCAAGTTTTCGCCTGCTTGCACAAATGATGTGATATCGAACTCCGCTGGAAGTTTTGACCCTTGGCTATAGCCTACTTTTTTACCATTCACCCAGAGATAAAACGCGGAGCGTACGGCTCCGAATTGGATAATTACCTCGTTTCCATTCCAAGAAAGTGGCAGGTCGAAAGTCTTGCGGTAGGATCCCACCGGGTTATAATCATTGGGAATGTGAGGTGGATGAGCAGGGAATGGATAATCAACGTCCAGGTAATGAGGCACGCCATACCCCAGACGCTCCCAATTACCCGGCACGTCGATCAAATTCCATTCACTATCACTAAACGTTAACTCAAAAAAGTCTTTAGGTCGATCGGCTGGCTTTCTTACCCAGTTGAATTTCCACTTCCCATCCAAGGACAAATATCTCTCAGAGGCATGCTTGTCTTTCGCATTCGCTAATGCCACTGATTCATACGGAAAGTAGTCAGACCGTGCCGGCAATTTGTTGATCTCTGTTATGGATTCGTTTTCCCAATCGTAAGACGTGTCTGATGTAGTACAGCCCAAGGCCAAAACACAGGCTAGCCAACCTAATTTTTTTATTCCTTTCTTCATATTTGATTATTCTCTGATCAACATCAATAGGTGTGCAGCAGACCAACTAAAGTGTTTGGCATTGAGTCCTTCGCCAGTGATGGGATGATAATTTTCCCTGATCGGTCCGTCAGTCAATAAACTCTCGGCGTTGTCAAACAACTTCCTTTTCAATTCATCAGCTTCGGCTCGATAGCCATAATTCTCTAATCCTTTGATTCCGAAATAGACTTGATCGAGCCAAACGGGACCGCGCCAGTAACCGTTCTTAGGGTTGAATTTAGGATGTGAAGCATCTAGTGTGGGCAGTGGCACCTTGGTATTGAATTTATTCTGATTCATGAGTTGCTTCAGCACCGCCTTGGCTTGCTCGTCAGTAGCAATTCCGGCCCAAAGCGGAATCCAGCCCTCTGGCCCAAAAATCTGGATCATCTTTTCGTCCAGCATCATATCGAAGAAATAACCCTGATCTTCATCGTAATATTTGTCTCTGATTTGAGTAGCCAAGATATCTGCCTCTTGTTGATATCTGTTTGCATCTGCAGACTCTCCAAGAATTTTTGCCAATTGTACCAAATACATTTTTTCAGCATAGAGGTATGCATTGAGATCGACGGACTCCTGATCGAGAGAATACCCTCCTCCCTCATTGGTGAGCATGGTGGCCTCGTCGAATCGAACGGCATTGTCCATTCCACTTTCCCAAGCCGCTGCCACTCGAGTGCCATCGGTAGACCCGTATTCGCAGAGACCGTTTAGGTCGTGATCACGGAAGTTGTACCACCACTGATGATACTTCTTCAATTTTGGATATAGTGTCTTTACAAATGAAGTATCATTCGTTGCTTCAAATACTTTGGCAATAGACCAGGCTGACAAAGGTGGCTTGGTGTCACGCCAATTATGCTTTTCAATCAAAGTATCTCTAAAAATACAATCGGCAATCATGCCGTCAATATCCTGATAATCATACATGGTTATGATTTGATCTTTGGCTAATTGTGGTACAATATCGGCTAGACCTACTGAATGCTTCCAAGAGTCCCAAGCCCAAAAACCATGAAAGCCACCGTAAGCATAGGATGGAAACAATCCGTCATGCTTGAGCTCACCAGCGGCACTACGCCAGTTGTTGATAAGGGTATTGAGCGACTTGATGGCGACAGTTGTATAGACAGAGTCAATCTTCTCACCGTTCGTTTTCGTGAGGGTTTTGCTCAGATAGCCATTCCACCGCTTTTGATTGTTGGCGAAAGCCCAATCTGAGTTCTCCAGCACTTTTTTCACTGTTTCTCGATCGCGTCTCATTTCTTTTTCAGAAAAATAGGCAGACTGAACGTAAGAGATTCTAACCGGAAAATTTGGATTGAGATCGTATTCTTGCTCCTGACCGATATACGAATTAGAAACCATAGATCCCTCTGCAGGCTGGTCGAAAGTCAGTATCAGTTTCGTTTGGCTACTGTCGGACTGCAGCCATAATCGGCTATCCTCCACACTAAAATTCCAATCAGGTAGCCAAGTAGATGCTTTCAAATTTGTTGTAACTTTTGGCTGCTTCACGCTGCTTTGTATTTCGTATTGGACTAGAGTTGACCGGTTGGAAATGAAGATCAAATGCTGTTGTATGCTCAAGTTCTCCAACTCATAGGTTTGCGTCAATCGCCCGGGTAAATATTGGCTGCTAATTATTTTGGCGGAAGCCCAATCTAAATCCCTACCTCCAAGAGAAAGCTGTAAGGTAACCAGTTGTTTGGATGCCCATAATCCATTATCGTCGGTCATTAAAAACGGACCAATAAAGCCACCTGAAGGAGATGGGCTGAGTGAATAGCTATGCCATGCTCCTAAGTCAGAAAAACTATAGACTGATCGGTCTTTTTTGTTGGTAGGAAAACCGGATAGATCTAGCGTATTGACATAGGCAGACTGCAGGTCTGACGTCTTTTTCTCAGAGGAAAATTCACAACTAAAAAGTCCCCCCAACCCTACACTTTCTATAATGAGTAATATTATCAATCCATTTTTCATAGATCCAAATGTATGTCTTCAGAAAGATTTTAGTATAAATTTTACCCCTACAACACCCCTACATTGTAGGTAAATCATACAAATTCTGGTGTTAGGGCCATTTTTCGAGCTTTAATTTCTTCTACTAAAGCTTCCTGCACTGCTCGCTTTTGCAAATCCACCTTTAAATGTTCTTGTTGAAGTGTTGAACGTTTCAATTTTTCATTTTCTATATCAAATGCTTCGACCTGATCGATCGAAAAATCCTGAGGTTCACAGTGACTGACCGCGTATCCGTTCTTCTCCAACATTTGCCCAGCAATGGACTCAAAAATACTCACTTCTTCAGTGGTCAAAATAGCCTTATATTTTTGTGTATTATTTTTCAATATCGGTTGTGTAACGTTAGCCCACATATAACCAGAAGCCGCAGTATGTTTGGATTCCTCGGATTTGAAATAATTAAAAATTTGATTGGAATAGGGAATACCAAGAAATGCACACACCAAACTCATCACCTCCTCTGGTTTTTCAATCAAATCTTCGTACTTAATAGTAAGCGCTCGACCCGAGCCCAACCGATTAACCAACTTTTCGGATTTCTCTTGAAGTTCTTTCCAATATGTAGCCAGATGATAAATGTGCTTTTCACCTACCGCTACTTTTTTGAAGGATGCTGCCACATCTCTACCGTCTCGAACCAGTCTGATGAATAAGGGGTTCAACCCATGCCTCTCCATTTGATCCACATATTTGACATTCGCCATGCTTTTGCAACACCAAAAATCAGCTTCATTGGCAGAAGCCATTTGCTCATATACCTGAATAAAAACTTCTACCAAACTTCGCTGCTTTGCCGATCGAAATATTTGTTCTCTGTCCAGATTCACTTTTTCCCAAACCACGGGATTCGTTTCTACCAGTCGGCATACGTCGTCCACCAACTGAGAAAACTTTTCATCCACACTGAGATCACCATACTGATTCATCATTGGCATAAATGTCTTCAGAATATGTGGTGGGTGAGGCGCTACTACACCCTGTAACTCATTAATCATGAGACGGAGCAAATTAGAACCTGATCGTTGGGTACCTATAATTTGAATAGGTGTATATGTTTTATTCATAATAAAAATCCGATTAATCCTATGCCTAATGCAGTTAGCATGAGCATTGGGGTAGATGTTTTAAACCAAAGACTACAAACCAGTAGTATTCCAAATGAGATGATACCGGACCACTCACGAAGAGTATCACTTCCGATTGTTACTGCTGCGGACATTATAAGGCCAATGACTACCGGCCTTAATCCAGTAAAAATGGCTTTTAGCGCTAAATTTTCTTTGAACTGGCCCAGCCAATGACTACAGGTGATCATGAGCAATCCTGATGGAAGGAAAATACCAATCGTGGCCAAACAAGCTCCCGTCATACCGGCGACTTTATAACCGATAAAACAAGCACTAATCAATATAGGGCCAGGTGTAAGCTGACTAATTGCGATAGCCGTGTTGAATTCTGAAAAGGTTAGCCATTGCATCGATGATACTATTGATTCCTGAATGATGGGAATGATGACATAGCCTCCACCGAACAAAGTCAAACTCATGGATGAAAAGGTTAAAAGCACCTCCATATTCGATAGCCATTCGGTATGCCCCAGACCGATAAATAGCAAAAACAAAGTGGCCATCATAAGAGCTAACAATTCCGTCAAGCTTTTAAGTAAATGACTTTTCGGACTATCTCTTGTTGGCTCTGTGGTTTTAACTTCTTGTTTATAAAAGAAAAAGTATCCAATCACTGCCCCGGCAAGCATGATACCCATAGTTGTCATCACTCCACCTACCCATTGGCTCAGAAACAAGGAAGTTAACCCTAGCAAATAATGACCAACTCCAGCTAAATGTTTTTTGGACATGTTGACTACAACGGTCACGATGATGACAACGATTGCGGGCATTACCCAAGCAATGATGGTTTTGAACATTTCCAATTCGCCGAATTGGAAATAAAAAACAGAAAACATCAACACCAGCAAAAAACAAGGAAGTGTGACTGCAAACATAGAAAGCAAGCCTCCCCAAAAACCGCGCAACTTGTAGCCCACAAACCCCACAGTGTTGACTGCTAATGGCCCAGGTAGAACGGCTGCCAAACTCACACCATCCAATAAGATCTGAGGATCCAGTTTTTTATCTTCTTCGACCATTTGCTTTTGTAGCACAGCAATGAGCGCCATAAAACCTCCAAATGAAAATGAGCCAATCTTGAGAAAGGTCAAAAACAAATACTTCATCGATATGCTCGGTGAATTATTTGACATGGCTCAAATCATATAATTGAGGAACATATTCAGCTCTATAAGGATCTGGAATACCTACCCTTGCTCTGGATAGTACCTGCCCATCAGGACTCAGCACTACTAATGAGTTGGTGCGTGGTGCACAGAATAAATAATTATCATTATTCATCAAATAGGCACTTCCCATTTTATCGCAATACAATTCTTCTGGTAGCTCAATAATTTCTTCTACCACGCCCTTCTCATTTGTTTCATTCAATTGATAGGTCACTACTCTTGTTTTGCGCTCTTTTCTTCCATTATCAAAGACCTGATAGTGGCCTTCTGTATTCACATGAAAAGCATGCTGACCATAAAAATATCCTGATTCATCGATCGAAATATTTCCACCTTCTCCCAACTTCCATATCACAGCACCCGAATTAGCATCTACTTTCCACACTTGATTGAAGTTTCTAAAAGAAATTAGATAATTGCCGTCTGGATCTATAAACAAACTGTTGGCATGACTCCAATCGTCAGCTGTTTCAACTATTGAGCTATCTGCCAAAGGATCAGTATGGTCGAATACCGACCAGGCCCATAGCACTTGGCCGGTGCTATCCATCTTTACAATTTTATCACCCATGACCAGTTGATTGTTATCCCCTCCTTTTGCGGATAAATCGAATGCTTTGAAATCATAAACCAGAGCCAACAGGTTTCCAGCATCATCATACCTCACTTCATGATGAGCTTCCAAAGGTTCGTTCAGTGCGCTCAAATCCAAGTGCATGTGTTTGTTGCTCCAAAGGTCGTATGCTACTATCTGATCACCGGAGCTATTGCGATGTTTGGCAGCGCCATACAGCACTAAGATGGTATTTTGATCTGTCCAATGAGACAACTTAGGTTGCTTAGGCACAGATTGGTACCATACTACATCGCCGTCCTCATCTATAAGGTAAATGATTCCATTCACCATTCTACGCTGTGAAAGGATATAACCATCCAACCCTCTTACCTGCTCATCTTCCCAACGCAAGTGAAGGACATTGATTGGAAACTTTTTAGTAGTGAATGATTGCACTTGACTTTCTATTTCTGATTGATCATTCCTTACCATCACCTGATACTCATAGGTGGTTTTTCCTTTGAGCGCTACTAGCGTCACATGATGATTTTTGGTAGAATGAGAAAGTGGAGAATAGTATTTTTTATCTGACTTACCTTTCACCCAATAGGTCACATACGCTTTGGCCGAATCACTTAGATTAAAATCAATGTGCATCCGAAGTTCATTAGCTGAATCCTGTTGGACTATTGGCAAGGTCTCAAAATGTACAGTATCGGTATTGCAAGACATGGTCCAGCCACATAAGGTCAGCCATATGAAAAGTGGGGTATGTTTAAAAAGAATCAACATCAGCGTGTTTGATGAATATCAAAAATACTCGTAAACACATGCCGAAAGCAGTTTTTGAACTCTACATGACCTCTACACTACACATCCCGAAGGTAATCTGTGAGAATATCATCGGGATCAAGCTCCAGTTTCTTTCTTAATCGGTACCTGCTGATCTCTACTGATTTTACAGAGATATTATTGAGCGAAGAAATCTCCTTGGAGCTTAGGTTGAGTCTGAGTTGAGCGGCTAGTCGCATGTCGTTGTCAGTGAGATTAGGAAATTTCTCTTTAAGTCTAAAGAAGAAATCATCATGCAATTGTTCTACATCAGAATAGAATCCATCGATGTCTTCATTGATTTTTAGACGGCTCTCAAATTCACTTATCAGCGATTTGATTTTTTGGTCGGCATCAGCTCGATCCAGAAAGTCAAACTTCTTTAGAGAATTGGCTAGCAGCTGATAAGTTTCATTTCTTTGAGAGATGAAAAGCCCCATTTTTGTAAGTTCCTTTTTTCTATACTCCAGTCTTTCTTTGAGTCTTGCCGATTCCACTTCTTCTTTTTCCAATTGCACTTTGACCAGGTTCTGATTGATCTCGAAGATTTTCTTGTTCTTCTTCATACCACTGACCAGTCGGTTCACAATTAAAACACCGATTACCAATAACAAAATGATACCTACGAACAAGGCATTTTTCCTGAGTCCTTCGGCTTCTTTCTCTTGTTTGAGTAGCCTTACTTCATTCTCCCTTCTCTCGGCCTCATACAAAATGCGCATCTCTGCTAGTCTATATTGCTTTTCATCCGAAAGAATTTCTTTTTTTATGGAATCATAAGCCTTGAAAAATGTTAACGCTTGTTCATGATCTCCCAACTGATGATATAATTCAGCTGAAATCTGATAATTCCTTTCTTTAAGCACCTTATTAACATTCAATGAAGCAATATAAATTCTTGCTTCTTTGAGATATGTTAAACTTTGATCGTACATTTTGCGATGAAAATAAACGAGAGCCAACTCGTTTAGGGTCTCTACACGGTCATAATAATCCTTTGTGTTATCAATAAGTGTAAGTGCCTTTTTCAGATTTGCTTCTGCCAAATCCAGGTGACCGATAGCAGCGTAACTAATTCCTAGATTTTTAAGAGATTCTGATATTCTAACATCATTACTGAAGGGCTTTTTTAGTTTTAGAGATTTATCAAAATAATCAATGGCCTTTTCATGCTCCGACTTCTTAGCATAGATCAAACCCAGGCTATTGTAACTATAAGCTATACGTTCATTGTCTTTTAGCTCCTGGTGAATTTCAAGTACTTTGTAGTGATAATTGAGTGCATGGTCAAGGTAGCCAATATCGTAGTACAACCAACCCAAAGTCCTTAGAGTAAATGCAATGTCCTTAGCCTCACCAACGGCCTCTCGTACACTCAGTGATTTCAAACCATAATCAAGTGCCTGATCGTACGCATCGTTGAATAAAAACCCCTGGCATATATTAAGCAAGGCATATCCTTCTTCTTTTTGATCATGGAGTCGTCGAGCCAAGGTTAATGCCTGCTGACCGTATTCGATGGTCTTGTCCGCATTCACCTCCCAATAGGCTTCTGCCAAAAGATTAAGGTTTTTGACCCTTTCTTCACTGGACATTTGTGGAAGTAGGACTTCCAAACTATCTATTAAGGCACGGGAGCTGATGATGGGTTTGTCCCACATAGAGCTTTGGGCAAGGCTCACCTGAGAGATCAGCATGAGCCAAATTACTGGGGTATAGTTGCTTCTCAAAATATGCTTTTTACATTAGTAAATGTATCAAATTGATTTTACATGGCTGTTACAAATCTGGCCAAACCACTATTCGAATTGGTTCGTTGTTTACTGCTACCAATAGAGCTCGACTGCCATCTGTTAATTGGATTGATAGCATGTCCTTTACATCACAATTCAGGTTCAGGTGGTTAGTATACTTAAATCTCCCATCCCCCGACCCAATCATCACGGCTCCAAAACTCGCATCATTTCTCGGCGTCTCTACTTCCGATTGGTAAAGATTCCCTGCCAGCAGGATATCTAAATTCCCATCCTTGTCAATGTCTTCTATAAGAATTTTATTAGTTGCAGAAAACTGGGCCTCAACAGGAAGTGATGTCAAAGTAAATTCGCCATTTCCTATGTTCTCAGCATAGGAAGTAGCAAAAGTATTGACATGATATTGCAAAGCGCTAGCTAGTTTTGATTGATCATAGACCTGATCTAAAGTGGCTTGGCCAAATTCATGATAGGTTGGAAATTTTTCTTTGATAAAGGGCATCTGGTTGGATGAACATTCTCTTCCTCTGAGCGGGAATAGCTTTTCATCATTGTAATAGCCCAACACAATATCCGTACTGCCATTGGCGTCGAAGTCATCAGCATATATAGAAAATGGCTCGTCAACAGTAGCTCTATATTTATAGTTTAGGCCATTGTTACCCAACACAAGGTCTAAGTCACCATCCTTATCGAAATCTGCAGTTGCTATACTATTCCACCAGCCTACAGAATTTGGCACTACTGTTTTAGTAAATTGACTTGCTTCGTTTGTGAAGATTGTCAGTGGCATCCATTCACCTACTACAACTAAATCCATAGAGCCATTCCCATCATAATCCATCCATTTGGCATCAGTCACCATCCCTAAATCGATCATTTCAGGTGCTTTGGTTATGGTGACATCTATAAATCGTTCTCCTTCGTTTTGAAGTATAAAACTACTGACAGGGTTGGGGTACACACCTGGTTTTTGTCTGCCTCCAACGAACAAATCCATATCTCCATCCTGATCATAATCAGCCGCAGCTATCGCATATCCGCTCACCCTAATGTCCGGCAATACGTGACTTGCATCTATAAATTCACCCTGTTTATTGAAGTACAAATGATCTTTAAACTCAGGAGCACCTTCGTCAAACTCATTGCTTCCGCTGACCACATACAAGTCTGGCCACTGATCTCCATTGGCATCGAAAAAAAGTGCAGACACCTCTTCAGCAGAGGAATATTTTTTCCAAGGCGCGGCCTTCAATGGTTTAAACTCTCCCAGTTTATTTTGCATGAACAACACTCCACTTTGCCCTTTGGCGCCACTTACATATACATCTTCTAAGCCATCCAAATTCACATCTGCCATTGCCAATCCAGGGCCCATTTCGGACATTTTATGCGGAAGTAAACTCTCTCGTGAAAAATCATTGAATTTTGATTCCTGATGTATGAAAGGAAACGTTGGCAACTCTTTTTTAAGTTTTGTTACCGATTTCTCTTGGATTTGGCTCTTGCGATAATCCAGAATAATCAATTGGTTGGCCGTTGCATACTTTTGTGTTTGCACTCTACCATCTGGCCAAGTCACCAAGAGAGAGTCTATTGTTTCGACCAACCCTAACCCAAATATCAACCCTTCTGACACTGAAGATTGATAGCCTCTGGTGAGATAATGTTCCTGCATTTGCAGCCCGTTCGATGTATAAACAATGACTTTGGCTCCTATACCACTTTTGTTTTTTTCACTCCCTCTAAATTTTACCGTGAGGTAATTTTGTTTTTCAATTTCCTGCGTATTGTTTTTATAGATTATGGGTTCTTCGTCAATATTATTGGTGATAAAATCTAAATCACCGTCATTATCAAAATCGGCATAAGCAAGCCCATTGGAATACGTGAAAGAAGAGATCCCCCATTGTTCTTGCTTGTTCTCAAACTGAAGATTGCCTTGGTTCTTAAAAACATAGTTTCTGATTTTCTTTTGTGGAGTCATATTGATCAGTTCTTTGATCAATCGTACTTTATCTACTCCTGTTTTGCCTTCGACCGCCTCCAAACGCTTCATTTTATACTTTCGATAGTCATTGTTTCTGAAATCTCTTTTCAAACCATTGGTCACAAACAAATCTTTATGTCCATCCAGATCAATATCGACTAAAAGAGGTGCCCAGCTCCAATCAGTGCTGTGTACACCTGCCAATTGCCCAATATCACTAAACTCAGCATGGCCTCGATTGAGTTGCAACGTATTATACATATACTGATACTGCAGCCCATTGTCCAAATGTGTTTGAAAACGCTCTGGGTTCATTCCGCTCATGCTGGTTTTGATACCGTAGTTATCCTCGGCTACCATATCGAGCGTCATGATATCCTGTAAGCCATCGTTATTGATGTCTTGGATATCTGTACCCATGGCGTAATTAGAATGGTGCATGAGTGCAGATTCCGACTGATCTGTGAATGTTCCATCCTGATTGTTGATGTATACATAATCATGCTCAGAGTAGTCGTTGGCTACGTAGATATCCGGCCAACCGTCATTATTCAAATCTCCAATCGAAACGCCCAATCCATAGCCTATTTCATTACCATAAATACCGGCCGATTCGCTTACATCCCGAAACCTACCGTTATCATTTACAAACAATTTGTCACCTACAAAAGGATCTCGGGTTTTCTTTAAGTCTGCTACTTCGTAAAATGGTCGTACTTCCACATTGTGATTGAGTAAAAAAACGTCCAAATCGCCATCTCGATCATAGTCGAAGAATGCGGCTTGTGTGGAATAAGAAGGGTCGTCTAGGCCTAAGGCCTGAGCCTGATTAGTATAAGTTGGTATCCCTTTTTTCATTCCTGAAGAAACGAAGAATAGGTTTCTTCTTTGACTTTCGTCCAATTTGCCCGATCGACATATGTAGATATCCAAAATACCATCGTGATTGATATCCACCATGGTCGACCCTGTGGTCCAGCTAGGCGAATCTCGTAATCCAGCATCATCAGTGACATCCTTGAACTTTAAATCTCCCTGATTGAGGTATAGTTTATTTGGCGTGATATTTCCTGTGAAAAATACATCCACCAATCCATCGTTGTTGACATCCCCGGCTGAAACGCCTCCTCCATTGTAGTAATACTCATAAGTGAGGCTATTCATTCTTTCATTTTCAGGAATGATGTTCTTGAAAAGAATTTGTGTGTCCTGACCTTTTAGTTCAGTGAACAGGGTCTGATTGGGTTGATTTTTCTGATACTGCTTTTCACCTGACTCACAAGCAGAAATACAAGCAATTATTAAAATCCAAATGGCTACTCTTTCCATCATCTCTTCAATGTAAAAAAGAGCAAGAGAATATTTCCCTTGCTCTTTGAACTATTATCAACTCCTAATTTCTAAAATCCATCATTTTGGGTCAGGTTATCATTCTTGTTTATTTCCTCTAGTGGGATAGGGAAAATGTCATGTTTACCATCCACATAGTTTTCCGCAAAAGGCTTGTTATGCGCCGCCATCACTTCACTGATTTTTTCAGGGGCCGCACTTCCCTTCGCCCATCTGTATAGGTCAAACCATCTTATGGTATATTCCATAGACAACTCCACGGGTCTTTCGTGATGCCTGATTTGTTGTCTGAGCTCTGCCTGTGTCATTGATCCTGCTGGAATATCTGCAGCATTTGATCTGTTTCGTACTCTATTCACAATGGCAATCGCCGCATCGGTGTTTGAAGCACTTTGCTCGTTTAACGCCTCTGCTTGCATCAACAACACATCTGCAAATCTCATCAGATGAATATTGATTCCGTTGTAATAATCTTTGTCAAACTCTCCAGTGTATTTTTTAAAATACTTAGTGTGAGCTAGTGCATCCTTTACATCACTATAGGCTACAGGAATACCACTATACACATCTAGCATTTCGGAATTTGCATCATCGAAAAACACTGAACTGTATACTCTGTCGCTCAATTCAGCAGTAGACGTCTGATCTGTCATCATTTCACTCAACAACCAATCTGATGGATAGTACAATTCCCATCCGCCTAAAGCACCAGGAGTCACTTCAAAATTGAATGGGTGACGCTCATCGTTGCCATTGGCTCTATTGGCACTCCATTGAATTTCGAAAACAGACTCTACGCCATTTTCGCCGGCTCCGTTAAAATTATCCGCATAACTGGGCAACAGATCGTAAGGTCCATTATCCACTACGTTTGTAAGTTCGTTAGCTGCTACATCGAATTTCTCTTGAAACAGGTACACCTTTCCTAGATAAGAAGCTGCAGTCCAGCTAGTAGCTCGACCTATATCATCACCTTCTCTGGTCTGTGGTAAAGCAGCTTTGGCGGCCACTAGATCTTCTTCAATCTGTGTCCACACAGCAGCAGGCTCTGCTTGAGACACATAAAAATCTTCAGGACTTTTAGGTGTTTCTGTGATCAAAGGAATGTTTTCAAATGCAACCAACAAATTGAAATTGTATAGGGCTCTCAGAAATTTGGCTTCTGCTACAAAAGTCGCTTTGTCTTCATCAGACATTATTTCTATACCAGGTACTTTTTCGATGATCTGATTAGCGTATGATAATCCTGTATAATTGGCCTTCCAAAAACTGGCAATAGCACCATCGTCTGTGCCATTGGTGAAGTCTGCAATAGACTTTCCGTAGTCAGTAGGCGCATTCAGAATATCATCCGCCTTCCAAGTCACACTGATATACAGTTGCTCAAAGAATGTCCACTTGGATCCCGTATGAGATTGCAAAGAGCCATAGGCGGCTACCAATGCTTTTCGCGCATCATCTTCATTCTGCCAGAATGAAGATTCTGTCAATTCTTGCACGTTTTCTGGTTCTAAAAAATCTTTACAACCGAAAAAGCTAAGTGCTGTAAATAGAATTACAATATATCTTTTCATGATTATTTTATTTATCATTTTAAGTCCTAATTAAAATTTGAGCTGAACGCCCATGATCAGGTTTCGAGATAGTGGGTACAGCCCCACATCTACTCCTCTGGAGAATTGCTGATAACCTGTGTTGCCAGGGTCGTAGCCATCATAGCCAGAGATAGTCAGCAAATTTTCGGCAGCCACATACACTCTAGCACTAGAAAACAAATTGTTCACTTCACCGAAGCTATAACCCAGCTGGACATTTTTCAATCTCAAATAAGAACCATCCTCCATGAAGTAATCTGAAGGTCGAATGTTCTGATTGGCATCCAACATAGTTACTCTTGGTACACTGGTATTGGTATTGCTTGGTGTCCAGGCATTCAATAAATCTGCTGAGAAGTTTTTGTCATCTACCTGTCTTCGGTAGAGGTAAACTTTAGTGCCATTATAAATTTCGTTGCCTTGACTTCCTTGTAAGAATAGACTGAAATCAAATTTTTTGAACGAAGCATTAAATGTCAACCCATACTCAAATGCAGCAATACCACTACCCAAGTATGTTCGATCGTCATCGTTGAGTTCTCCATCATTATTGGTATCCACAAATTTCAGATCACCAGGTTGAGCATTTGGCTGAATACCATGCGCATCGATTTCTCCCTGATTCTGAAACAAACCGTCAGTTTTGAAAAGATAAAATTCGCCAATCGATCTCCCAACTTCTGTTCGCGTAGTAGGATGTGTATCATAAATCACATGCCCATTAGTAAATGACTCATCTGCAAAACCAAGCTTAGTCACTTCATTTCTGTTGCTAGTGATATTCCCAGCAATATTGAACTGGAAGTCACCTTTTACCTTTTTATAGGTCAAAGCCAATTCCCATCCCTTGTTGACCAACTGCCCACCATTGGTTACTGGAGTAATGGTAATACCCGAAGTAGCAGGCACAGGTACGCCCACTAGCATATCGCTGGTTTCGGTATGAAAGTAATCGAAAGTGAATGTGAATTGATCATCCAACAGTCCCAAATCTAAACCGACGTTTCGTGTCGTAGATTCTTCCCATTTGATATCATAGGAAGCCAAAGAACGACTGATTGTTCCTATGTTTGGCACCTGAGAGGCTTCACCACCCAACGGATAGTTCAATGCCGAGTTATTACTAGATACTCGAGCCAGGAAGAGATAATCATCAATATTTTGATTTCCTAGCGTCCCAATACTAATTCGAGGTTTTAAGTTGCTTATTATTGGCACATTGAAAAACTCTTCAGAACTGATTCTCCATCCTAAAGAAACTGAGGGAAAAACACCATATCTATTGTCTTCACCAAACCTCGAAGAACCATCTCTTCGAATACTAGCTTGCACCAGATATTTGTCTCCAAAGGCATAATTGAACTGTCCAAAGACGGAAGAAATAGTTCTTGTAACATTTGAACCAAAAGAATTGGCATCTCCAATACCCGCGCCAAGAGCCATTAGTTTATTAGAAGGCAATTCGTTGTTGCTTCCTCCTGTCGACTTGTACACACGCTCTTCAGCGGATACTCCTACCAAAGCAGAAACGGAATGATCTCCGAATGTCTTGTTATAATCCAAAACATTGTTCCATACCCACTCTGAAGTTTTAGATCTTAACTCCCAAAGTGAAGCTTTGTCATTGGCACTTTGTGGACCAAAAGTATAGGTAGGCACATGATACACCTGATCTTCTCCATACATATTCACACCAAATCGAGTTCTGAACTTTAAACTTTCAATGATCTTGGCTTCCAAATACACATTTGCTTGAAAGTTGTCTACGTTACTTTTATCTGTAATTAAGTTGTTTAAGCCCACTACGTTGCCTGACGAAACCACTGCTTCTGCGTATCCATTAGGAGAATTTGGGTCATAGACAGCATTGTGAGGCATAGACTCCAATATTTGGAGAATAGGTGAGAGACCTGAGTTGCCACCATTATCTACGGACTCGTCTTCGCCGAGTCTATTTCTTTCTGATCGAGCATAGGAAATGGTTTGACCAATGGTAAAGCGGTCACTCAACTTGAAATCTATATTCATTCTCAGGTTGTACCGATTGTAGTCGGTAGCGATAATTGTTCCTTCTTTGTCAAAAAAACCGACAGAAAAATTATAATTAGCAAATTCATTTCCACCAGAAATACCCAAATCATACTTCTGTTCTATGCCATTCCTGAACATTTCATCCTGCCAGTCAGTATCAGTAGTGATCGGCAATGTGGTATACGCCAATGGAGTCTGCCCTTCGGCAACATATGCGGCTGTACTTACTTGATTATTCTGCTCTCGGTTTAGGACATCTATTTTTTTAGTGATAGAACTCACTCCTACATAGGCATTCAATGACACTACTGGAGGTCCTACTTTTCCTCTTTTGGTAGTGATTACCACCACACCATTGGATGCACGAGACCCGTATATGGTAGCTGCTGCTGCGTCCTTCAAGACATTGATCGATTCGATGTCGTTCGGATTGATCGAAGATATATCACCAGGAATACCATCAATCACGAATAAAGGGTCATTGTTTCCAATGGTTCCCAAGCCTCTTACTCTGATCACTGGAGCAGACCCGGGAGAACCTGACCCAGAAGTGGAAGTCACACCTGCCACCTGACCTTGCAACATTCCCGCTACATTGGCACCAGGGAGCTTTTGCAAGTTTTCTACATCGACAGAAGAAACCGCACTACTCAGTTCAGCCTTTTTCTGCGTACCATATCCAATCACAACAATTTCCTCCAAGGTTTCAACATCGGGTTCTAATACCACTGAAACAGTAGATTGATTTCCAACGACTACCTCCTGTGTGGTATAACCGATGTAACTAATAACTAGAGTGGATCCGCTCCCAACTTTAAGAGAGTAATTTCCATCAAAATCAGTGACAGTTCCGTTTGATGTTCCTTTTTCAAGAATGCTTACTCCTGGAAGTCCCCCTTCTTCATCAGAGGCCGTAATGGTACCCGTGATGACGGACTGTGCTTGAGCTGGTAAACCCAGCTGAATTAGGAAAAGTACCAACAGTACTGTGCCCAATGTTTTAAGTATGTTTTTTTTCATAGACTTTATGATTAATTAATTATGGGTTTTGATTCAAGATCAAATGTTCATCTTAATTAATCATTGTCATAAAAAAACACCTTTACACCACCTCTACAATGGGGTAAAAACGGCATTTGGTGACATTAGAGCAAGATTTAATAAATGTTAATTTTACGGTTTTTGTCAACCAATTTTACTTCCTTCAGTTTGGTTCTTTAATCGAAAGGGTAAAATTTCATTAGAAATTTGTGTGGTAAGCTAATATAGTATCAGGTGAGAAATTGAAGAAAAGTGGCATTTGATTCTTTCTTCTTGTCCAATCCTCCATTTATTTCTTAACCGTTTTGAGAGACTCCACCAACACAGCTACAGAAATGAGTATTCCACCAATCCATACATTTCCTTGAGGAGATTCATCAAGAAATAAAAACCCAAGTCCTATTCCGATTAAAGGAGTCAAAGTACTCAAAATACTGATGACTGTAATGGAGAAATTTTTGAAAGACACTACGAAAAGCGTATGTCCTAAAGCCGTTGTAAACAGCCCAAGCGTCAGTAGTTTCCACCAGTCTACAACGATCATATCCAGTTGCAGGCTAATATCTCCTAAAAGGAAAACAGGACTAAGTAATACCGAAAGGCCAACAACTTGCATGAACATTAAAGTAATACCTGAATGGTTTTGGACATGCAATTTCAGCATGATATTTCGGAAGGAATAAGCAATCGCAGAAATCACACCTATAAATACACCCAATGTGACATCATTACCTAAATCATAATCCGGCACCAAAAAAAACACCCCAAAAAAGGCCACAAACGAAAGTCCGATGTCAATCATTTTAGGCTTAGACTTTACAATAATAGGTTCCAAAATTGCAGTAAAAACTGGGTAGGTAAATAAAGAGAGCATTCCAATAGCCACACTTGAATAGTGTAAAGCATAAAAGTAAGAGACCCAATGCAAGCCAAACATTATGGTACTAAGCAAAACTATCATGCGAGCCTTTGGCTCCTTTATCCACAAAGGCAGCTTCAAGAATTTCAATACAAAACCTAATGCAATCCCTGCTATCACACATCGCACCCAAATGGCGAGTCCGGGGGAAACATTCATGGCCCTTGCAAGTACTCCTGAGGTACTCATGACGATAATAGCTAAAACGAGCTGAGGAAAGTGGCTTTTGGATAGATTCACTAAGGCAGATGTGAGAAAGTGGTATAGAAAAAAATGTTCGAACTATTCACGAAGCATTCACTGCTAGACGTGAATGTACTTTTTATTTACTTCAACTTAAAACATACTTGTTCTAGTGCAGGTTCAGCCCTTTCTTCACCAAGATCATAGGCAGTACGAAGCGCTTGACAAGCTTCATCGTCTTTTTTTGCTTTCATATAAGCTAATCCCATGTTGTAGTAGACCACGCCATCACCGGTTTCAGATCTTAGATAACGTTGATAGTACGTAACGGCCTGAGGGTAATTTTTTAATTCCTGATAGGAGTTGCCGATAAGAACAAAATTCCTAACTAAAGTATTATCGGTGTATACCGAAGTTTCGAAATCTTTAATGGCCTCTTTGTGCCTATCGAGTTTTGCTTTCACCATTCCTCGATTCATAAGGTCATTGGCATTATCTCGCTTGATCATCAAAGCAGAATCGTAATCCAATAAGGCTTCTTCATATTTCCCTTTTTGGTATTTTTCAAAAGCCCGACGCGAATAAGCCATAGCAAAGTCACCAACTCCATAAAGAATCTTATTGATTTCATCTTTTTCTTCTTCATCCACCAAAAAACTGAGGTTATAAAGCGCAAGTCGATGGTATTGATCAATCTCCAACGCACTTCTAAAATCCTTTTCTGCTCCAACTTTATCCTCCTTACCTAGCTTAAAAAGGCCTCTATGCACATAATAGTTTGGTTCGTGATTATTGAGTTCGATGGCCTTATCAAAATCCAATCTGGTTGGTGTATTGAAACCCATTTGTTCATAAGTTAAAGCCCTGGCCAGATATACATCCGCCTTCATGTCGTCCAGAGTAGCTATTCCCGAGAAAATCATTTCACCTTTTTCATCATAGGAAGCGCCTTTGAAAACAATGGCTTGGGTCTCAAAGGTTTCGACATTATTGATTAAATAAGTAAAGTCTTGAGCCGCTTGTTTGTAATTTTTTTGTTTGTGATAAATCAGCGCTCGTTTGAATATCGCGGTATTATTTTCTGGATCCACGCGTAAAGCAGCTTCAAAATCAGTAAGTGCACCGATATCATTGCCTGCTAACTCCTTAGCCTGGCCCCTGGCAAAAAAGTATTCGGTAGATCCACCAAACAACCGTAGGGCACTATCATAATACAATACAGCTAGTGAAAACTGGCCACGACTACCTGCACTATTCCCCTGTTGGTAATATTCTTCTGCTATCCTTTTTCGTTCTGCCGGACTGGCATTAATATCCATTCGTTGGGATAGCCCATCAGTGGTGAAAGCAATCATTAACATCCATAGCCACAGGTGTGTTCTTTGCATTCTCATTGTAATAGTGTCAATCTTTCAAATATGCTTCATCATGTCTGAAGTGAATCTGGATCCTCACTTTCAAACCTCGAAATGAAGGTCCAAAAACAACCCTTCTCATTCCTTTCGTCAATTTACAAATTTTGCGTTAGAAATTTATTTTTTGGGATTATTATAAGAAGCATATTCAAAAATCCTTTAACCCTATATCTTTGTCGACTTATTGAAAATTTATCAGAATACAATGACTAAGGATTTTGTCGAAGAATTGAAATGGAGGGGTATGATTCATGATATGATGCCCGGAGTACAAGAACAGCTTAATAAAGAAATGACATCTGCCTATATAGGTTTTGACCCTACTGCAGATTCTCTTCATATTGGTAGTTTGGTGCAAATCATGACCTTGGTTCATTTCCAAAAGGCAGGACACAAACCTTTCGCCCTAGTAGGTGGTGCTACAGGTATGGTGGGCGATCCTTCTGGAAAATCTGCAGAACGGAACTTACTAGACGAAGATACTTTAAACCATAATTTAGCTAGCGTTCGAAAACAGTTAGAGCAATTTTTGGATTTCGATTGTGGCGACAACTCTGCCGAAATGGTCAATAACTACGACTGGTTTAAGAATTTCAATTTTCTAGATTTTATTAGAGATGTAGGAAAACACATTTCTGTAAATTATATGATGGCGAAAGACTCGGTAAAGAGTCGTTTGGAAACCGGTATGTCATTTACTGAATTCAGCTACCAACTGGTACAAGGCTATGACTTTTGGTGGTTATACAACAATAAGAATTGCAAATTACAATTGGGGGGGTCTGACCAGTGGGGTAATATCGTAACCGGAACAGAATTGATTAGAAGAAAGGGACAAGGAGAAGCCTGGGCCATTACCACTCCGTTGATCAAAAAAGCAGACGGTACCAAATTCGGAAAGACCGAAGGTGGTAATGTCTGGCTAGATAAAAAATTGACTTCTCCGTACAAATTTTACCAGTACTGGTTGAATTCTTCGGATGAAGACGCTACTAATTACATCAAAATCTTCACCTTGAAAACCAAGGAAGAAATTGATGCTTTGATTGCCGAGCATAATGAGGCCCCACACATGAGAAAACTTCAGCAGGAGCTTGGTAAGGACATTACGATCCGAGTTCACTCGGAGGAAGATTACAACATGGCTATTAAAGCCTCTGGCATCTTGTTTGGAAAATCCACCACTGAAGATTTGGAGTCATTAGATGAAGATACTTTCCTTGCTGTATTTGAAGGAGTGCCACAAACAACTATCTCAAAAAGCACTTTTAGTAGTTCGCAAAATGTAACGGATCTACTTTCTGAAGATAGTAATGGCATCGTATTCCCATCAAAAGGCGAAGCACGACGAATGATTAAAGGAGGTGGGGTAAGCATCAACAAAGCCAAGTTGGAAAATGAAAACCAAGCAGTTGATTTTAAACTACTAAATAATAAATATCTGCTCGCTCAAAAAGGCAAGAAGAATTACTTCCTGATCACTGTAGAAGACTAATATGCCAAGAGGACTCGCATTCTTATTAATTGTTGTTTTATCCATAAACGCCTGCACGCAAAACATGGGACAAGAACATAAACACACCAATCATTTAATAGATGAAACAAGTCCTTACTTACTCCAGCATGCACACAACCCAGTGGACTGGTTTCCGTGGGGAGAAGAGGCACTGAACTTGGCCAAACGTGAGGACAAGCTGATGATCATCAGTATTGGCTATGCGGCTTGTCACTGGTGTCATGTGATGGAGCATGAGTCATTCGAGGACTCAACAATAGCTGCCAAGATGAATGCCAACTATATCTCGATCAAGGTAGATAGAGAAGAACGTCCAGACATCGATCAGATTTATATGGACGCCGCACAGCTCATGACAGGAAGAGGCGGTTGGCCACTCAATGTGATCACACTTCCAGATGGTAGGCCTGTTTTTGCAGGCACTTACTTTCCGAAAGAAAACTGGGGTAAAGTGGTTGACTATTTCGCAGAAATGTATCGCACGCAACCAGGCAAGATGCTGGAGCAAGCTGAAAAAATTACCGAAGGCATTAATCAGCTTGAAGTACCGGAACTCAATGAATCAGGAGCTCCATTTGATTCTACTCGATACGCAAATGCTGCAACGAAAGTAATCACATCTATAGATAAAAAGTACGGTGGTCGACAAGGAGCTCCTAAGTTTCCAATGCCTGCCATTTATGAATTCTTGTTAGCCCGAGACTATTATCAACCTAGTGAAGAAATCAGGGACGCCCTGAAAGTAACTTTAGACGGCATGGCAGATGGAGGTATTTACGACCATCTTGGTGGCGGATTTGCCCGTTACTCCGTAGATGAGACCTGGACCGTACCTCATTTTGAAAAAATGCTATATGACAATGCACAGTTGATTAGTTTGTACAGTCATGCCTATCAAGTTTTTGGTGATGAAAAGTATGCACAAGCTGTCAGCGAAACTATCACTTTTTGTAATCGTGAATTGTCCGATAAGTCCGGAGGATTTTACTCCTCGCTAGATGCGGATAGTGAAGGCGAAGAAGGGAAATTCTATGTATGGTCTGAAGCGGAAGTTGACCAAATTCTGGGGGGTGACACTGAACTTTTCAAAACGTATTACGGAGTAACCAAAAAAGGAAATTTCGAAGGCCACAACATTCTGGAAAGAAAAGTATCAATCAGAGAACTTGCAGATAAATTCAACCTTTCCGAATCTGAGGTCAAAGAGAAACTAACCAGGTCCAAGTCTAAAATGATGGAAGTTAGAGATGGCCGAGTTCACCCAGGATTAGATGATAAAACTTTGACTTCTTGGAATGGCCTCATGATTATCGGACTAGTAGATGGTTATTTTGCATTGCAAGATGAGGGATACCTGAGCAGAGCAATAAAGACTGGTGAATTTATCAAAACCAATCAAATACAAACTTCGGGATTGTTACTCCGAAACTATAAGAACGGTCAGTCTACCATCAACGGCTTTCTGGACGATTATGCATATACCATTTTAGCCTTTATCAAACTATACGAAGCCACATTTGACGAATCATGGTTGGTCGAAGCAAAAAAGCTAAAAGAATATGTGATCGAACATTTTTCTGACAAACAAACACAGATGTTCTTCTACACCTCAGATCAAGATGAAAAACTGATTGCCAGAAAAATGGAGCTATCTGACAATGTAATTCCTGCTTCGAATTCTGCTATGGCTGAGGCTCTCTATTTACTAGGTCAGTTTTATTTCAATCAGGAAGATCTGGATCATGCGACTCAAATGGTGTCTAATATGGAAAAAGAATTTGCTGAGCAGCCTTATTTCTATAGTAACTGGGCCAGACTATATGGACTGATGGGACAACAACATTTTGAAGTCGCTATAGTAGGAGAAGGGGCGAAAAGTAAAAAACTCGAATTGGCTAAAACATACATTCCAAACAAAATTCTATTAGGAGGAACATCTGAGGGAACTCTTGAATTATTGGATGGCAAGTTATCTGAAGGACAAACACTGATTTACGTATGTGAGAACAAATCTTGTTTATTGCCAGTAGCTGAATGTTCGAAGGCTATAGAACAAATATTAAAATAAACTTTCGATCAATGAAAAAATAAAACCCAGCCTGGTCTACCAAGCTGGGTTTACTTTTATTAAGGGGAATATTTTATTCTTCTGTGTATTTGATTTTCAAAATTCGCTCATCGATGAGTAATAATGAAGCTGGATCTTCTCCAAGCATATCGAAGAATTCTAATGCTCTTCTTGCTACAAACTCCTCTTCTACTTGCTCTTTCACAAACCACTGCATGAAGTTCTCTGTAGCAAAATCATTTGATTTTCTACAAGCCGCCACGATTTGATTAATGGATTCGGTCACATTGATTTCACTTTCCAGAGCCAGCTCAAATACTTCTCTCAAAGAACTGAATTCATTTTGTGGAGCCTCTATAGTCGCCACTAATGGCTGACCTCCCATATCGCTGATATAGTGAAACAGTTTCAACATATGAGCTCTTTCCTCATTGCTCTGTTCGTAGAAAAAATGCGCACTATGGTCAAATCCATGCTGATCACACCATGCTGCCATAGCCAAATAGGCTGCTGACGATTGTGCTTCCAACTTCACTTGTTTATTGAGCATGCTCATGACATTGTCCTGAACTGCTACTTTTTGTCTCATTAGATCTTTCATGTCCTAGTATTTTATGTTCATGAATGTGCAAGTGTTGATCCCATTGCAACTTCAATTCAAGATAAATATATACTATAGGTAACTAAATGGAGCCAGAATAGTTCGGACAAATAGAAATTTAGAACTAGTCTAAGTTAGACTAAAATGCAGTTTTGGTTTATACCAACGCTCTAACGAGCCGCTGTTGTACGATGCTATTAAGTTCAAGCATTACTAGAGAACCTGGAATGAGGTCCTTCATTTCGATAATTTCATCCAAGGTCAGCACCATGAGATGTTCTTTGTTACACAAAGGAATGATTTCAATGTCATTGATTGAGGCATCACTCAAAAGCATTTCTTCGATATTCAATTGATCCAATTTGGTTTTGAATGCAATCAAAGCACAAACTGCCATACGATATTCATTCCCTTTATACTTGAGATAAAAATGATTATCCTTATCGTTTTGAAGTACTTTTCCGTTTGTTGTATGGTATATCTCGTGGATCACGAAGCAAAATTAGTTCTTATTTAGACTTATTACAAATAATACTTCAAGGTCTTTGTAAATTATTTTTCAAACTCAAAATCACTCACATGGAGCGTCTCCTTTCCCTTTTTATTCTGCTTGGATTTTCTATTAATGTCTCCTCCCAGCATGCCATATCTTATATCGCCAATGAAGGTATTTATATTCAAGCAGAGAATAAGAAAATATTGATAGATGCCATTTTTGACAATTATTATGAATCCTATGCCGCACCTAGTGAAAAAACTATTCAACAGTTAAACGATAAACAAGACCCTTTTCAGAATGTTGACTTGCTCTTAGTGACTCATGCTCATTTGGATCATTTTAATGCTGAAATGGTTAGTAGGTTTCTCAAGTCGCACCGAGAAACCGAACTCATTGGCCCAAAACAAGCGATCGACTCTATAGTCAAAATAAGGAAAGACATGGAAGTATTAGCTCCAAGGCTCAATGGAGTTGAATCTAAAACAGAATGGGACGCCCTATTCTTGAAAGGAGTTAGCGTTCATACTGCTTATGTACGTCACGGAGGCAAGCAAAACTATGATATCGACAACCAAATCTATTTGATTCATGTAGAAGGTAAGAAAATACTACACTTAGGAGACGCAGAGATGGACCCTTCTCATTTTTCAAAACTGCATTTATCCAAACCTCCAATAGATGTAGCGTTAATTCCTTATTGGTTTTTGGCATATCCACCAGGCATCGACATTGTTAAGAATCAAATAAAACCCAAAAAGCTCGTGGCTATCCACTATCCTAAAGTAGGAGACCCCAAGACACTTCTAAAAATTAGGGAAACCTTCCCCAATGCCGTTGTATTTATGAAAGAAGGCCAAATGATAGACTTTTAACTACTTCTACAATTTAGGAATAGAAATAAAATTCATTTAAACTAATTTTGCTTTCAAACAAACCAATGTTAAAGTAAACTTAATTCTTACATGCAATTTCTGAGAGGCACAATTACTGCGTTTTTCTTATTCCTGTCATTCTCCTTATTTGCTCAAAAAGCCACCTATGTAGCCAATAGTGGAGTGCTTGTACAAGTTGGTCAAAACAAGGTCCTCATTGATGCCTTTTTTAACGATGGAAGAGGACGGTTCCTGGCGCCAAAGGAAGCTCAACTAGACGCTATGGTTGCGGGTAGACCTCCTTATAATAACCTTTCGCTTGCTTTAGCTACGCATGCTCACCCTGATCACTTTAGTCCTATACAAATTGGTAAGCTTTTGTTCACCAACAAGAAACTAAAATGCCTAGCAACACCTCAAGTAGTCGATTCTATTGAAGCAGTAATGGATAATTTTGAAATTATACATGACCGCACGCTAACATTTCCTCTTTCTCGATCTTGGAAAAGCTATACTCAGGAAGGGTTAACCGTAAAGGCCGCCTATGCCAAGCATGCTGGAAAAAGCAACGCCAAAATTCAGGATTTGATTTTCTTAGTGAATTTCAATGGCAAAAAAGTACTTCACCTGGGCGACGCCAATATGGACCCGGATCGCTTTGAAGAGCTAAAGCTGGAGTTTGAAGAGGTGGATCTAGCCTTTGTACCTTTCTGGTATCTGACCAGCTTTTATGGAGCCGAAGTGGTTCGCCAACATATTGGAGCTAAAAAAGTAGTGGCTATTCATATTCCTGAAAACTACAGTCAGCAGTCTTTGGATAAGATCAGAAAGTTTATGCCAGATGCTATCATGTTTGAAAAGGCTGGACAATATGTATCATTCTAATCTTCGGGCTTAGCTACCAAAAGTACTTCACCGTCTGCCAATACTTGATATCCCAGATCGTAGCAGTAATAGAACATTTCTCCTGCCTTAGTCTCTCGGGTGTTAGTATGAAAATCAAAATCGAATCCTGCACGAAGTAGGTGATCTCGATGAACTTTGGTACCCTCTCCATTCTTGAAATCAACAAGAATTCTTCGATTCTTTCGAAGGGCATTATTTACGTTTCGCACAAAATTCGTGGCATCTGCATTCACTCTGTTGTTATATGAGTTTCTACAAGCATCAGAACAGAATTTCTTATCCGTTCGGCCGAACAGTGGACGCTCACATTCTTCACAAAGGCGTTGGTTGGCATTTTCCTTCATAAGCTTAAAGTACTGAAATACTGATACATATCCAATAATAAACGACTACAAACGGTTACAATTACTTAAATACCGACTCCGGTTTGCTGGTCATTTCATATTTGCCATGTCAAACGACAAATTCATCTGCCATCAGGTGAACCTTTTATAAAACTTAACTTTTAATATTATGACTACTTTAAAAAACAACGTGCAATTAATTGGCAGATTAGGCAACGATCCGGAATTGAGAACTTTCGACAGTGGCAAAAAAATGACCGCCTTCTCATTGGCTACTAATGAAACCTACTACAACAACAAAGGTGAAAAAGTAGAAGACACTCAATGGCACAACATTGTAGCCTGGGGCAAAAAAGCTGAAACCATTGACTCATACCTTAAAAAAGGAAGCGAGATCGCCATTCAAGGCAAGCTAGTAAACAGAAAATACGAAAAAGAAGGTGTGACCAAGTATATCACAGAGATTAGCTTAAATGAAATGTTAATGCTCGACAAGAAAGAAAGTTAATACCGATCGAGTCCTAATGAGGTCAGTTCAATAATTTGGGCTGGCCTTTTTTTTGTTTTATGCCGCTGGCAAATCAAAATAAAAAGTACTTCCAACACCCACTTCACTCTCGCACCAAACCTTGCCACCCATGGCTTCCACATATTTTTTTACAATTGGCAACCCTAGCCCAGTAGACTTCTCGTTTTCAGTTGGTAACGTGGATATTTTGGCGTAACGTTCAAACAATTTTTTCATCTCTCCTTTAGGAATTCCCTGACCTTGATCTTTCACTTCAAACCTGAGCTTACCATCATGTGTCCCAACTTTCACATAAATCTCAGACTTCTGCTTGGAAAACTTGATGGCATTGGCACATAAGTTTTCAAGCACCTGCAACAAATAGTTTTGATCGGCCATGCATTTCAGGTCCTTTACGGAATGGGCATAAAAAGAAATATGTTTTTGCTCTGCCTCAGGTGTAATGTGATGAACCAGTTTGGTAAGAATATCAGACACATTAATCTCCTCAATTTTTAAATTGATTTTTCCTACATTGATCGCCTCTACATCCAGTATCTGATTAATTCTGGTTCTCAGCACATCAGTCGATTGATTAGCCAGTTCAACCATCTTTTCTCGTTCTTCTCCATCTGCATCCTTGATTAAGGCTAAGAGTCCTTTAATGTTGTTCAATGGGCTCCGTAGATCGTGAGCTACCATTGCAATAAGGTCATCCTTTTCTTTATTCAATCCGGTCAATTGCACTTTCTGATCCGACAGTATAGTTGAAAGATCTTTTTGTCTGCGGTAGAGGTAGAAAAACAATGCGATCACCAGTAGGGAAAGAAAAATACCCACAGTCAAAAATTGGCTGATTTTATGCTCCTTATCGGCCAATGATTTTTGATAAGAGTTAATAGTCTCCAGGCCTTTAATATCTTCTTCTTTTTGCTCAAGGTCATACTCTGTCCGAAGTCGATTGATTTGTTCTTGAGACTCTTTTCCTAGCAAACTATCCTTTACTTGTTTGTACTTTTTGTAGTAATCCAGTGCTAATTCAAAATCTCCAAGTTCTTCGTAATTCTGAGCAATTAAAGAGGTTAGCTCTTCCTGCTTCTCTAAAAATCCATGCTCAGTAGCCAGGTTATATGCTCTCAGGGCAGACTTATTAGAAATATCTGCTCTACCCATACTTTTCAAGGCCTTGGCCAAAACAATCTGATTACTCACCACAACAGTCCAATATTGCAAATCAACGGCTATCGCTTGAGAAGCGTCAACATGATGTAACACTGAGTCTGTTTTATTCATCATTAGATATATCTCGGACAAATTGTGATGTGCAATGGCTATACCTCGATTCAATCTTACTTTTTCGAAGTTTCTGAGGCTATAGTACACTTCAGATAATGCCTTATCGAATTCTCCAAGATCCTTATACAACAATCCTCGATTGAGTTTGCTTATGGATATTCCCACCGTATCATTTAATTGTTCTCCCATTTCGATGCTCTTGTCGAAATACTCCAGAGCACCTTTGATATCGCCTAGTTTTCGATATATGATTGCCACATTATTAATGACCCCTCCAAAAACTGCACTATCATTAGTCGCTTCATAAATTCTTGAAGCTTCGAGATACTTACTCAGTGCCTTACCTTGATTACCATTATTATCATGTAGTGCGCCTTGTAATGATAACATATCTCCATACGAGCCCGAATCCGCAACAGACAAATACAAATTGGCAGCAGTATCCAAGTGACTCAACGCTCTAAAATATTCATCCTGATTTCCAATATGGTTTCCATATTGATGGTGAACCTTAGCACGAACAATTGGTGCTAGATCCACATTTTGAGCTTCGTTCAAAGCCAGATCAAAATAATAATCACTGCTGTCGCCTTGCTGTCCTTGCTCATAGATGATTCCTTTTTCTATAAGGGACTCGATGAATACGTCTGCGTTATCTTCTCTATTTGACTCTTGGATAGCCAAATCAAGTAAGAGCAAAATAGAATCGGAATTGGAGGTCCTAAAGGATGCAGACAAGAGTTGTTCAGCTTTCGATTCATTCTGTGCCTCAGCATCAATATGACAATTTAAAATCAGCAGCCAAAAACCAATATAAAACCTTAACAAACTCCTCATCATGCTCAGTGTACCTCGCGGTAAAAACCCACAATTTAGTTTAATCTACAAAAACATATAACCAATGATTAATAATCTTTTATTCCACACATTTCATCCAAATCAGCAGACAATTGCTTTGTCAAGTTACTCCTAAGAAATTGATCCGTGTTTACTGATTTTTGCTCCAAATTTCCTTTTTTAAATGCCACATATATCCTTATCAATTTATTTTTAACACCTTCCCGGTTTTCAAAATCAAAAACTTGTCCTGAATTAGTTTCATTCAAAACATCTCCTACATCACTCTCGATTTCACCTAAAGTAAGTATTGGTTTTTTGGTTAAAAGATACTCAAATAACTTCCCTGGAAGTATCCATTTAGCATTTTCACTTTGATTGAGTAGCAGCAACAGAACTGTAGAATTTTGATAATACCCAAAAACTTCCTGATGTGATATGTAATCTAAATGCCTTAAGCAGCCCGATAATTCTTCCGAGTTTTTCAACCTGTCCAAAATTGAATCGCTAACCATACCAGCCAATAGAATTTCCAGATCTTCTTTGAACCCTTTTATTTCAAAGCAAAGATCTTCTAATGTCTTCCATAGAATCTGGGGATCTCTTACTTCGTTGAGAAGCCCCATATGCGTAATTCTAAATTTTGAATCTACTTTCAATTCACTCTTTAAGTTCAAATCATCCTCATCTACACCATTCGTAATGATTTTAATTCTACAAGATTCAGATTTTTCTTTAAGTGATAAGGCCAATCTTTTACTAACTGTCAATGTCAAATCAGCATTACTCAAAACACTTTTCTCTAATTTTGCATGAATTTTTCTTACCAAGGGATTCACGTCTAGCTTGTCTAGTACATCCCAATCCGACCAAGGGTCTCGAAAATCAGCTATCCATTTAATATCGCATTTCCTTTTTAGTTGGAGACCAATCAAATGCATACTATGTGGTGGGCCTGTCGTAACGACTGCATCAATATTATGCTGCTCAATATATGGTACCAAAAATTTAACTGATGGGTTTACCCAAAATCTCCGCGGATCAGGAATAAACAAATTCGCTCTGACCCAAACACTCAATCGATCAACAAATGACATATTGGTCTTTTCTATCACAATTCCTTGCTTGAGTTTTTCCTTTTTCTTGAACAGTTTCTTATAGACGCCAAATGGCTCCCATATAGGAAACCGCAGCACCTCCAATTCTGAACTCACATCTTTCGAAAGAGATTCATCTTTCAAATCAAATTCAGGATTCTCTGGTGTAAATACAATTGGTTGCCATCCGAAATCAGGTAGATATTTCGCAAACTTGAGCCATCGCTGTACACCTCCTCCTCCACTAGGTGGCCAATAATAAGTGATTATCAGTACTTTCTTCTGGGACATATTGCATCTAACTATGAGTGGCTAAATAAACCAAAATTGATTGGTATCTATCGAAAATGTGAAATTTTAAATAATTAGACACATTAAGTAAATGAAATCACAGATTTCAAGCATATTGTTGATGAAATTTTAGTTTTTTATGACTTACTTTGAATGCCCAAAACATCACAACACCCAAAAACGGTATAAAGGTTGAGTATAAAATATTAGTAAATACCTTATGAAAAAAATCGCATTATTTACCTCAGGGGGCGATGCACCGGGCATGAATGCCTGCATTCGATCTGTAGTGAGAAGTGCCATTTATTTGGATCTCGAAGTTTACGGGATCAAGTATGGCTATGACGGGATGATCCGAGGCGAAATACAGAAAATGGAGTCGTATTCCGTAAGTAACATCGTACAAACTGGTGGAACCATTCTAAAATCAGCACGAAGTGAAGATTTTAGAACCAAAGAAGGAAGAGAAAAAGCTTACAAAAATCTCCAAAAACATGGAATTGAAGGGCTTATTGCCATTGGCGGTGACGGTACATTTACAGGAGCAAATTTATTTTATGATGAGTTTGGCATTCCTGTAGTTGGAGCACCCGGCACCATCGACAATGACTTATATGGTTCTGATTACACTATCGGTTTTGATACCGCAGTCAATACAGCTTTGGACGCCATAGATAAAATTAGAGATACGGCAGCTTCTCATGATAGAGTATTCTTTATCGAGGTAATGGGAAGACACAGTGGGTACATTGCCATACAGTCTGGAATTGGAGGAGGTGCCGAAATGGTCATGGTACCTGAAACTTCTACAACTATCGACGATGTAATTCAAAAATTGAGAGATGGACGAGATAATAAAAAAACCTCATCTATCGTGGTGGTTGCAGAGGGAGACGAACAAGGAAGCGCCCTGCAGATTGCAGAAAGAGTAAAAGTAGAAACTCCGAAGATGGATATTAGAGTGACCAGTTTAGGCCATATCCAACGCGGCGGTGGCCCTACTGCCTTTGACAGAATACTCGCCTCAAGGTTAGGACTCGCTGCAGTAGAAGGTCTAATGAATGGTCAGAAAAATGTAATGGTAGGAGTAATCGATAATAAGATCACGTATACCAACTTAAAATTGGCCATTTCTAAATCAAAGCCACTCAATGAAGAGCTCATTAGATTGACCAAAATATTGAGTATCTAATACTCTGCTGATAAACACACAGCAAGATTTTCAAAGAGGTTTCTGGGCAGAAACCTCTTTTTTTTATCCACCAAATGCGTAAGAAGCCGATATTTGAATCATGGAGTTTTTTAATGAAGTAACGCTTCCGGATGTAGTACCGGGTTCTTCAATCATTTGAGAAAACCCTTTGGACCATCTAAGAGAACCGTTGACTTTATACTCTGGGATAGTAACTCCAATGCCAATGACAGCCGCTACATCCAACCCTTTGATTTGATCTTTTACATCAGTTGGTGACCCACCTGAAAAAGACACTTCTGCCTGAATTGGAATACCGAACTGGGGCCCGGCCAGCACATGAAAGTATTCTAGAAAATTGTATCTACCCAACAGCGGGATTTGAATCAAACTCAATTTGAACTCATTTTCCTGAGTCGTATTAACTTTAAACTTCCCTCCTTGCTGCGAATAATAGACCTCTGGCTGGATGGCAAACATTTCAAAATCAATAGTGGAATAAAGTCCAATATGAAATCCGAAATTCCCCTGGCCCACATCAGACAATTCGTTTCCTCCTGTGTTTAATGCATTGATTTTTGGATTGTTGAAATTGATTCCTCCCATAATTCCAAATTCCGAGGTCACGTCTACCTGAGAGCGAGACCTGGATCTGGATCGGTTTCTAGATTGTGCCTGGGTCAGTTCATTTACAAATAACAGCGCCAGAATGAGCAGTATTTTTTTCATGTTTTTGGTTTTTGAATAGCAACTCTAAAGACCACTAAGATTCGTAAAACCCCAATGAAATGCAAAAACAATTTTCAAAGACTGCATGTGAGCACATCTCAATCAACTTGTTAAGTATAGATTATGAATTATTTGCTTCTACCAGCCTATATGGCTCAAAAATCAACGTAAAAAATACAGCTGAATTATTTCAACACTTCCACTTACAAGTGTTTGCTTGAAACTATGATTAATCTCAAAGAATTAAAACCTACAGGCAAATAGATTATTGTCAATTGGGATTACTATATCGAGGATAAGGATGCTTTGTAGCAAGGAGAAGATATTGCTCAGCAATCTGGTATGAAACTAAAATTGGTAGGCATCTGAATCTATTAAATCGATTCGCAGTCGCACCTCATCAGCAAAAGCTTTATTTTAGACTAATGCAATTTAATGAAAACAAGCAGATTTCTGAAGTGGCTCAAAAAGCCCTGGAGAGGCGTATTCTTCTTAGAAGTAGAATCAAAGATTTTTTCTTCATCTTCGTTGGAGTCAGCATGGCAAGCATAGGTTTAAAAGGTTTTTTGTTGCCGAACGACTTTTTAGATGGAGGAGCCATGGGTGTGGCACTACTTTTTGATTTGGTCACTCCGTTGGATTTATCCCTGCTCATTTTGCTCGTGAACGCCCCATTTATAGCCATGGGATACAAACAGATTTCCCCTCAATTTGCTATAAAAAGCACATTAGCTATTGTCGCCTTATCTTCTCTGGTACATTTTATAGAAATACCTCCTTTTACAGCAGACAAACTACTTATTTCATTGTTTGGTGGGTTCTTTTTGGGCAGTGGTATTGGACTGTCTATCCGAGGGGGAGCCGTGATAGATGGTACAGAAGTACTGGCGGTATCTGTCAGTCGCAAATCGAGCCTAACAGTGGGCGATGCGATCGCGTTGTTCAATATATTACTTTTTATTGTTGCAATTTGGCTGGTGAGCTTAGAGACTGCTATGTACTCGATGCTAACTTATCTAGCCGCTTCCAAGACCGTTGATTTTATTATCAATGGCATCGAGGAATATATCGGAGTCATGATTGTGTCTGACGAAGCGGAACAAATCAAATCTACCATTGCCAATGACTTGGGCCGAGGAGTGACTGCCTTTCGAGCGGATGGTGGTTATGGTAAAAAAGGAGATCATCTACCGGATCGAAAGATACTTTTTTGTGCAATCACAAGAATGGAGATTTCAAAAATTCTACTAGAAGTAGAGAAAATTGACCCTGCAGCTTTTGTTATCCAATACCCTATTAAGGACACTAAAGGGGGAATGATTAAAAAAAGGCCATTGCACTAAAGTACAATGGCCCTTTTAAAGTGTTTTAATTAAAACTAGTTATTGCCCATCAATGCAAAAGTCACTGAAGCTTGTATCATAGAGTTTTTCCAATCGAGTCCACTTACGTCAGAAACATTCGCTAAGGATTTAACCCATCTCAATTGAGCGCCTAACCCCATTGGGAGATCCAATCCAGCGCCAAGAGCAATTGAAGTATCCATTCCCTTTAGATTGTCTTTAAAGTCAGTACCACTGGAATCCTTAGCTTTCAAATTGAAGCCAAATTGAGGGCCAGCATTTAAATACAACACTTTCAATATGCCCAATCTTAATAATACAGGCACTTGGACGTAGCTCAAGTCGAAATCTCCTACATCAGAACTTAAGTTTTGCACTGAGAAATAAGCCTCTGGTTGAATCCCAATCGGCCCAGCTTTCACGACAGCATAGGCACCAATATGATAGCCAGTTTTATTGCTCACACTAACACCGGTTACATCGGCAGTTGCAAAATTTAGTCCTCCTTTTAAACCAACAGTTAATTGAGCTTGTGATGCATTCGCCATAAACAGCGCACCAATAACGAGTAGTAAAGTAATTTTTTTCATAAGTCTTTTATTAGATGTTTTTGATAAGACTGCTAATATAATGTCTTCCCCCAAAAGAATCTCCATTTTCCTTTGGCTGACTAGGTATAAAATCAAAGATTTGCAAAACACCTGTATGACTAATCATATTTCACAAAAGCTTGAGGAAAGAGCACTGGACGGAAGCACAAGAAAACTTCTTTCGACGAAGGGCATGGTAGATTTCGTTTCCAATGACTACTTGGGTCTTAGTAGATCAAAAGAACTCTTTGAAAGAATCAATTCATATGATTATAGCCAAGAAGTAAATCTGAATGGTTCTACCGGTTCTCGCTTGCTTGCAGGCAATTCTACCACAGCTCAAAATGTAGAAGAAAAACTAGCAGGTATTTTCAAAAGCGAAGCAGCACTACTTTTTAATTCAGGATACGTAGCTAATCTGGCCCTGATTTCTTGTGTACCGCAGCGTGGAGATACCATTCTATATGATAGCTTGTCTCATGTTTGTCTGAAGGAAGGTGCTTTCCTGAGCAAAGCCAATAGGTTTCCTTTTCGTCACAACGACTGCGAAGACCTCGAAATAAAACTCAAACAAGCCACTGGTAATATTTATATTATCATAGAATCTGTTTATTCCATGGACGGTGATCTCGCACCCTTTGGAGATATCATTTCCTTATCGGAAACATATGGGGCTAAAATCATTGTAGATGAAGCCCATAGCACTGGACTCTATGGCACAGCTGGTTCTGGCAAATTATGCGCCCTCGGGCTGGAAGAACACATCTTCGCCAGAGTGCATACTTTTGGCAAAGCCATGGGTGTGCACGGCGCAGTGATCTGTGGGTCGCAAGAATTGATCGACTACCTCATCAATTTTGCAAGGCCATTTATATACACCACTGCCCTCCCCTTGCACAGCTTGCTTTCTATAGATGCAGCCTTCGATCACCTATCGAAAAACATGGAATTGCAAAAAAACAGTAAGGAAAAGATTTTCTATTTCAATTCACTATTCAATCAGAATATTGGAGGAAATGAAAATATGCTGAGAATGGAAAGCAATACACCTATCCAGCCTATTGTAGTACCCGGCAATGCTCGGGTCAAGTCTATTGCAGAAGCATTGCAGAATAGTGGATTTGATGTGCGTCCTATCTTATCACCAACGGTGAAGGAAGGATCAGAGAGACTGCGTATTTCAATACATACGCACAACTCAGAAGAAGAAATTTCAGAATTAATCAATGAACTAGCCAAACACGCATGAAAAAATATTTTGTTACCGGCATAGATACCGACGCAGGAAAAACCATAGCCAGTGCCATTTTAGTAGAAAAACTAAAGGCCGACTACTGGAAACCTATTCAGGCCGGAGAACCCACCGATTCCAACACCGTACGTAGCCTGATCAGTGCTGACAGAATTATTCATCCTGAAGGCATTGTATTGAAAGCACCCATGTCGCCACATGCGGCAGCGAAGCTGGAAGAAATTGATCTGCGGGCCGAACAACTCACGGTTCCTGTAACCAAAAACAACTTAATCATTGAAGGAGCGGGTGGCCTTCTAGTCCCTATCAATGATGAAGAGTTTGTTATCCAATTGGCTAATCAATTTGACGCTGAAGTAATTCTTGTATCCAGAAACTATCTCGGTAGTATCAACCATACGATGCTCTCCATTGCCTACCTAAAACAAAATGGTTTTAGTGTAGCCGGCATTATTTTCAATGACACACCGAATCCTGAAACCGAACGCTTCATTCTTCAATATTCCCAATTGCCTTGTTTAGGCCGAATTGAGCCATTGGACGAAGTCAATCCATCAACTATTCAATCACAATTAAAAAACATCGACCTATGACCAACGCTGAAATCAAACAAGCCGACAAAGACCTCATCTGGCACCCTTTTGCACCGTTGATAAGTCCTTTTGAGTACATTCCAATCAAATCCGCAAAGAAAGCGCGTCTCTTTACGCATGGAGGCAAAACGATTATTGATACAGTGTCTTCATGGTGGGTCAATATCCATGGCCATTCCAACATGCACATTGCCAATGCCATTCACAAACAAGCACTGGAACTGGAGCACGTGATATTCGCAGGATTCACCCATGAGCCGGCGGTAAAGCTGGCCAAAAACCTGATGACCATTTTGCCTGAGAATTTTTCGAAAATCTTCTTTTCAGATAATGGCAGCACCTCTATAGAGGTAGGGCTCAAAATGGCTTTCCAATATTGGTGCAATGAGGGACAAGAGAATAGAACCAAAGTGATTGCACTCGACGGTGCCTACCATGGAGATACGTTCGGCGCCATGTCAGTAAGTGCACGAGGCGGCTTCACCAAACCTTTCTTCCCGTTTTTGTTTGATATTGAGTCGCTCGATTTCCCTACGGAAGAAAACTTTGAACAAGTGCTGGCTCACTTCGATGAATTGACCAGCGACCCAAATTGTGCAGCCTTTATCTTCGAACCCTTAGTGCAGGGTGCTGGCGGTATGCGCATGTACTCACCAGATATGCTGCAACAATTAGTAGCGTTGGCTCAATCCAAGGGTATCATCTGTATTGCCGACGAAGTAATGACCGGTTGGGGGCGTACAGGTACTAATTTTGCCACTGACCAGATCGAAGCGAATCCTGACATCATGTGCATTTCCAAAGGCATTACTGGTGGTTCGTTGCCTCTGGGTATTACGGCTTGCAACAAAAAAATAGAAAAAGCCTTCCAAAGTGAGGATTTAGAAAAAGCCCTACTTCATGGTCACTCCTATACGGGCAATCCAATGATTTGTGCGGCCGCCAATGCAAGCTTTGAGCTGTTTCAAGCCAAAGAATGCAAGGACAACATCCAACGCATTCATGATAAGCATCAAGCTTTTGTAGAGCAGCTCAAGACCTTCGATAACATTGAGAATATTCGATTGACTGGCACCATTGTGGCCTTCGACTTAAAAGGATTTGGAGCAACTGGGTATGATAGTGAAGCTCGAAAGAAGATTTATCCTTACTTTTTAGAGAAAGGTGTGTTGATCAGGCCTCTAGGAAATGTCATTTACTTGCTTCCTCCATATGTCATTACTGATGAAGAATTGGAATTGGTCTATGAAACGTTACTTGAGTTTTTAAGAGAAGGGTAATAGCAATTAACGCTCATTGAAGCCTTTGCCTTCAAATATCTTGGGAAGGCACTTTTGAATTCGGGATTCCCGGGTCTTCGATTGTTTGGCCTGAGCGAAATGCAGCAGATATCCTCTTTGCCTTCCGGGTGTCAAAGCCTCGAAGGCAGATTTGATTTTCGGTTGATCGTTCATGGCCTTCTGAAATTCTGGTGGAATATCAAATTCAGAAACTATCTTGAATTCAACAGCCAGGCCTGCACGTTCTAATTCGATAGCCTCAAATATATAAGCTCTCAGTGTAGACTCAGCATTTAGCACCTCTTGAGCCGTAGTAAACTTAAACAACCGTGCCGACTGTGAATTTTCACCAGGCTTTTGGAGCAAACCCTCTGCATCCTGCAACAATGCGCCTTTAAAAAAACTCAGTGAAGCGTTGGCCTTAAAAGCACTAATCATGATCACATTTTTATTTTGGAAGGTGTAGCACGGCATGCCCCACTTGGCTTCTTCGTTCAGCCCACAGCTTAATACAATTCTTCTAAGCTCAGACAGACCCTTGGTCCAAAGATGAACCTTGCAATTGGGCGTAGCATAATCTGCACATCTGCCACAGCCATTTACAAAATAATTGTCTACATCAGTATTCATTGGCTTCTAATGTTCCACAACCCTTACGGATAATAATCTAACATCCATAACTGGCCGATCCATAGCCGCCGTCTGCACTGCAGCTATGGCATCTACCACTTCGAGTCCCTTCACCACCTCGCCGAATACGGTGTAGTTCTGATCCAAATGTGGCGTGCCACCGACGGTCTTATACACTTCTCGTTGTGGTTCAGGGATCACATATTTTTCAAAACTTTGGTAATCCTCCATCAACTCCTTGATACTGTTATTGAGCTGTGTGTGGCGCGTCCAATCTTCCGCCTCTTCGGCCTTTAATAATTCGGATACAACGTCTTGATTGCTGCTGTCATTTTTGAAAGCATTCTCCTTGAGCCAACCATTGATGCGCCCCTCGGCTACTTCGAGCAAACTGTCGTTGAATATTTTGCCCTGTACGATATAGAACTGTGTACTACTGGATGCCCTGGCCAGATTACCATCTCGCGCCGCACCTAATGCCCCTTTCTTGTGGAACAAAGAAGGGTTGAATTCTGCATCTACACGGTAGTCCAGTCCACCATTGCCAAGTGTATCACCAGGCTGAGCATTTTTGCTATCTGGATCTCCCCCCTGGATCATGAAATTTTCAATCACTCGATGAAAAAGCACACTATCCAGCACGCCATCTTCAACCAATTTGATAAAATTGTCTCTATGCTTGGGGGTTTCATTGTACAACTCTATTATAATAGAGCCCATGTCTGTCACCATTTCTAAGGTTGTTCTTTTTTCGGCATCTTTAGCTTGTTTGGTCGTTTGCGAGCAGCCATATAATGAGGCCAAAATGATACAGAGAGAAAGTATTTTATTTAAGTTTTTCATGATTGTGAATATGACGCACCAGTATCCGTCATTCTGGTTAATTGTTTGGATTACAAGATAGGCAAATCTCCGATATGGCTCATTTATCGACCTCCTAGCTCATGAGGTGAAAAACAAAATCCTTCTCTAAATAATTGGTTGAACCTAAAGAAACGATCCAGCAATATTCGTGAATGAGATTTCGGAGTGTTTTAGAGCATTTGTTCTCCATCCAGCTTGACTTAATTCGAATCACTTCCCATATTATTCCTTACTGCTCTAACCATCCGATTGTAATCTCTGTTTAATCGTGCCCAAAAAAGTTCTCCTTTACTTGTGTTTACAAACTGAACCACAACAGCATCAATATCTTCATGATATTGTGCAATGCTTGTATATCCGTTTAGCCATCCTGTGTGTTCATATTTATATATTGAAGTATAAACCTCCTGTTCTTCAGCGTTGAGTAGAGTACCGTCAATTAAAGCTCTCAAGAATATGCCCACATCTTCGGCTGTGGCTACCATTGATCCACCGGGTCTCGTATGCTCTTCAATTAATTTAAAATCAGAGTCAATATCAACACGGTAGCCGCTCATGATGTCATCGGCATTGACTTCACTCGATAAGCTATATGTATTTTTTAACCCTAATGGATCAAGGATTTCCTTTTTTATATACTTATGATGACTATACCCCAATTTTCTGTCCAGTATCTCACCTATAATTAGATAGTTTGTATTTGAATATTTATTCTTTTTGTTTGGTTTGAAGTCTGCAGGCTCATCATAAATCAAAGCAATTGTTGTCATGTAATCCAGATTAGGATCGCTACCTGCAAAACCTGCCTTAAATATATACTCCGGTATGCCACTTCTGTGCTTTAGCAACATTTCAAGTGTTATCTGATCCGCATATTGTATTTTATCTGCTACTTCAGGAATTAACTCTTTCAAGTTATCACCCAAAGCAAGACTATCAACACAAATAAGCTTTGCAACAGCTGCAGCAATATAGAGTTTACTAATACTTGCGATTTTAAATAAGGAATTAGGGTCTGCAGGGATTTGTTTTTTTCTATCCTTCCATCCAGCTACATAGGTGACGGACGTGTCGGCTTGATTGACATGCAATATCATACCATCATAAACCCCATCTACAGCTTTGTCTACTTCATCTTGAACATTTCCCTGAAACTGTGAAAATTCCCCAGTGAAGCTACTACACATCAGTGTGATAAATAGTACGTTAGAAACCAGCGACATCTTACTATTACTTATTAATCTGATGGCCAAAACAAGGAATACTTTGAAGAATAATTGTAACCGAATATAGTGAACTATGTCCCATACTCACCTTAAATGTACCTAATTATGCCTCATAAAGACGACTGGTCTTCAAACATGAATAATTCTATCCATTTTTTCAACGTTTATAAAAACACAACAGCCTCAAGCATTTGCCCGAGGCTGTCTGTTTACCTAACCTAAAAATCTAAACTCTAAATTTTCTAATGCTGTTTAAAAATTACTTGCTTCGATAGTATAAAGGTCAAGGCGTGATATACCCTACTCACAATTAAATTTAATTTTGAATTCGATGTTGCTCTTCTCTAGAGGCAGTGGCCTTGTTTCTTCTTCTCTTCAGTTTGTTGTTGCCAAATGAGCGCGTATAGGTCAGATTGAAGACCTGGTTTTCGAATCGAAATCTACTTCTAAGATTGAGATTTTCCTCTGGCACCATTGTTTTTCCTTTGAAATCTCTCCCACTGAAAGCATCCGTCAAAGAAAATTTGAAAGACCCTTGATCATCTTTAAGGGTCTTTTCTAAGCCAAAATTCACAATTGCATAGGAATGGAATTTGGAAATGCCGAAGTAGGATGGCGTGCCCATAAATGCTGACACTTCTATACTGAAGTCCTTAGGTAGTTTAAACGAATTACTACCATTGAGTCGAGCACTGATTGCTGAAACTCGAATTGGCGTATCCAGCTGCTCGGTTTCTGAATTACTATAGACCCCTGTTAAGGTATATTGCATTTCCCACCAATCAGTAACTGATATCGGCACAGTGATACTGGCACTATAGTTATCTCTGAAATTCATATTTTCTGCTGAAACTAATTGTATTCGTCCATTGTCAGCCATTCGAGGCTGAAACCCTACGATGGCATCCTCATCACGGCTATATTGCACATTGATCAAAGTAGACTTCCACCGATACTCCGCTTTGAAATTGTTGGTGATGGAGGGTAGCAATGCCTCATTGCCTGTCCAAAAAGTAGTAGGATCCATGAATATAACAAAAGGAGCAATTTCATTGAATGTCGGGCGAGTAACTCTTCGGCTATATGATAGAACCCAGCTATTGTTATCGTTGATTGTTTTATTGATGAAAACACTTGGAAACCATTGCCCAAAACTACGATTAACCACATTCTGCTGGGTACGACTATCCAAGTCAGTTTTCGTATGCTCATATCGCAGTCCAATATTGACACCTATCTTCTCTGTCGCCTTGAAACTAATCGAACTATAGGCAGCTAAGATGTCTTCGGTCATACTAACTTCTCTCGTCAGGTCAGGGTCTATCACCCTGGAACCGTCTTCTACATATATCACTTGTACAGAATTATCTAAAGTATTGAAGGCTCCTTTTAACCCCACTTCCAATTTAGTATCTTCCTTTATTTGAAATGTATAATCCATTCTTGGCACCCATGTGCTCAACGGAGTTTCTTTACTCGAATATATATCTGGAAGGCCAAGGGTACCGTTTGAGCCGTCAATATCCTGGAAATACTGTTGATAATTAGTTGGGTTTGATGAATCGAAAGTGATGTAATCAATTTCAGCGGATAAAGAGTGTCTATCATCAAATACATGTTCAACATTTGTATTGTAAACGAAATAAGTGCTTTTGTTCACTTCATGATTAATCATATTCAAGGCATATGAAAGACTTTCATTAATCAGAAAATCCACTTCATTTACAGCATCCATATTCCAGTCACGGTCGAAAAAACTAACTCCCGCCCCTATCAAAGTTTTCTTTGTCAGCTGATAATCAAACCCTAATTGCGCATTGTGAGAGTACGTAATTGGGTCACGATAACTGACTGTGCTTGTTCTATTTTCGTCACCAGTATTTGTCAAGACAATTTTGTCGTTCGCATTGAGTTGATCTGTGTGGTCCAACCGATAGGAGTAGTTACCAAAAATATTCCAACCCTTCTTTCTATGGTTGAAGTTCAGGCTTCCTCCTACTTTTTCACCTCCGCCGTATCCAGTAAATACAGAAAATGATCCGTTAGTACCCAAATCAGATGTTTGTTTCAAAACAATATTAATCAGTCCAGCGTCTCCTTCAGCTTCATACTTGGCTGGCGGGGTCGTAATTAGTTCCACACTTTCCACATTATCCGCATTCATACCTTCTAACATCTGAACAGCTGCGGATAATGGCATCCTACTTACTTTACCGTTGATCATCACCCTCACACCTGATTTTCCAGCAAGTGTCAAACTATAATTGGATCTGTCTACTGTCACTCCAGGAGATTTCTCAAGTATATCCAAAGCAGTTCCGGCACTGGCTGTAATACTGCTTTGTACATTGATCACAGTACGATCGATTTTCTGTTCGAAAATTGGTTTGTCAGCCACCACTACAACTTCATCAAGCTGCTCCGCATCTTCCAACAAAGTAATCTCTCCTAAATCCTGACCTTCCTTTTTGACTTGAATGGCAGCTTGATAATCTTGATAACCAATGGAGGAGATTTTGAACAAGTAGTTTCCTTCAGATACGCTCATCTTAAAAATTCCTTCGGCATCTGAAACGGCTCCTTTGATTAAAGAAGAATCAGATGGATTCAGTATAAGAATATTTGCAAAAGAAACGCCGGCTTCAGCATCCCGTACGGTACCAGTCAGGGTAGCTTGTGCACTAATTGCAAACGGGTAAAAGATTAAAAGGCCCATGGCCACGAGTAATAAATTGATAAATCTAGACATTGGTTTAAAATTGAGTTTTTGATTTTTTATCAATTCTGAGTAAGTGATGCCATCCGTATGATGACGTTCATTTGTGTTTTGGTATGCTAGGTTACGGCCTATTTTTCGAAATGATTTGCTTTGTGACGTCTTGTGACAAAGTATGACAATAAAAAAGACCAACAGCATGATGACTGTTGGTCTTTCGCATATCTACTATATTCTAATCTATGATTTTGCTAGTTACATATCTCTATTCCTGGAGGCGGTCGTACACCCAAATTAACTGGCAGCCTTCCCCTTGTTCCTGAATAATCTGAAGTTCGTTGGATGTGAGAGTGAATCGGTCTGCAGCTTCTTTACCACTTTCGACATTTAAAATCAAAAATTCTCCAGAAACCACATACGTACCATCGTCTTCAAAGAAACTATCTTCAAATTCATATCGTGTGGTGTAAGTTCCATCACCAAGAAAAGTGACTTGAAACCCATCGCAACCAGTATCAAAACTATCCGAAAATTCGCCACATTCTTCCGTGTATCCACTATTGCAAATCCACGTTCCTAAAAGTTCTGGAGAATCTTCGCTGCAACTAAACAGCAATAAAATACAAGCGGAACAAATCCATGTGAACTGGTTTGAGAAATTGTGCATTTGAAAAATTGGGTTAAACCGTGAGGCACATGGCCTACCTTGACTATGCACATATCAAGAAACAACGTATGATTCTAATTCACTTACTTTGCGTAACTAATTGATCTCATTTCTCTGATCACTGTGACTTTAATCTGCCCTGGATACTGCATATCATTTTCAATTTTAGAAGAAATTTCAAATGATAAATCACCGGCGGACTTATCAGTAACTTTATCCGCATCTACCAATACACGAAGTTCTCTACCTGCCTGAATGGCATAACATTTATGCACTCCATCAAAACCAAGTGCCAGAGATTCCAGGTCTTTGAGACGTTTGATATAAGATTCCATGATCTCTCTTCTGGCTCCAGGGCGTGAGCCAGATATAGCATCACAAGTCTGAATGATGGGAGAAATCAAGGTAGTCATCTCAATTTCGTCATGGTGAGCCCCTATGGCATTGCACACATCGGGATGCTCTTTGTATTTTTTGGCCAATTCCATACCCACAATAGCATGTGGCTGCTCTGCTTCTTCAGGCCATACTTTCCCAATATCATGAAGGAGTCCAGCTCGTTTAGCTTGCTTGGCATTGAGTCCTAGTTCAGAAGCCAAAGTAGCACACAATTTGGCTACTTCTCTAGAGTGCTGCAACAAGTTCTGACCATAAGAGGATCTGAATCTCATTCGACCAACCATCTTGATTAATTCTGGGTGCAATCCATGAATGCCCAAATCTATAACCGTTCTTTCCCCTATTTCTACAATCTCTTCTTCAATGTTTTTAGTCGTTTTAGAAACGATCTCCTCGATACGTGCCGGGTGAATTCTTCCGTCGGTCACCAATCGATGCAAGGATAATCTTGCAATCTCTCTTCTTACTGGATCGAAACCAGAAATAATAATCGCTTCTGGGGTATCATCCACTATGATCTCTACACCAGTAGCCGCTTCCAGTGCTCTAATGTTTCTACCTTCTCTACCAATAATTTTACCTTTGATGTCATCACTTTCGATATTGAAAATAGAAACACAATTCTCAATAGCATGTTCTGTAGCCGTACGCTGGATGGTTTGAATTACAATTTTTTTAGCTTCCTTGGTGGCGGTAAGTTTTGCTTCTTCAATGATGTCTTTGATATGGGAAGAAGCTTTTGTTCTTGCTTCATCCTTCAGGGTTTCCTTCAACTGATCAATGGCCTCTGTAGCAGATAGGTTCGATATCTTTTCAAGGATGGCTGTTTGCTCTTGTTTAGTCTTTTCCAACTCCTCTTTTCTGCGCTTTACAATTTCCATTTGCGCATCTAGATTTTCTTTCTGGCTTTCTAGTTCTGCTTCCGTTCTTTTGTTTTGCTCTATTTGTTTAGAGACATGACTTTCCCGCTGTTTGACTTTATTTTCGTTGGCAATTATCTGATTTTTCTTACGATTTGATTCTTCCTCAAACTCAGACTTCTTCCTCAAGAAATGCTCTTTGGCCTCGATAGCCTTTTCTTTCTTTACATTCTCTGCGTTGATCGTTGCCTCCTTGATGATCATTTCGGCTTGTCCTTTTGACGCAGATAGTCGCTTGCCTTCAGCTCTTTTTGCCAGAAATTTACTGATGCCAAAACCTACAGCTAGTCCGCCTAAGGTCGAAATTATGATAAGTAGTGTGTTTTCCATGATATATATATTTATCATGGCACGGGAGCAAAAAATGCTTAGCAGAAATGAATATTATAGTTCAGCAGAGACTAATCGGTTTAATTTAGAAATTTGATCCATGGCCACTTCGTCGGTCGTCTGTCGCAATTCCATGGCTCTAAGCTTCTCTACGAAGCTATCTATAGCCACCATCGCCAATAGATCTTGTTTATCATCAATACCAAATTGATCTTGAAAAGACTTCAGCTTTTCATTTATTTTTTTACCCGCTTCACGAATGGTCGCTTCCTCACTGGCTGCTACCTTCATGGGGTATTCTCTGTTGCCTATTTTTATTTTTATTGATAACTCTGTCATTGAGACTATTCTATTCGCTCAATTGAGCAATACATTTATCAACTTCAATTATATATTCATTCAGCATGTCATTCAAATCTGCAGCACTGTGGCTACTGTTTCCTACCATGCCATTCACAATTTTACTAATTTTATCTTGATTTTGAAAGCTGGATATTTCCTCGCCCTTCTGATTGAGTTGCTCTCGCAATTCACCATTCTCTTTTTTCAGCACCTTAACTTCCTCTTTCATTTTTTGATGATCACTGATCAACAAAACTAATTTTCGTTCTAAGTGGCTGAGTTCTGAGCGTAGAGGATTGTCTGACATTATTACTTTCTAATTATTGCGTTAAGGTCTCTTTCAAAACTGGCGATTAGGCCATTCATTGTTTTGTCTATCGCCTTATCATTGAGGGTTTTATTTTCATCCTGCAAGATGAAACTCAATGCGTAAGACTTCTTCCCTTCACCAATACTCTCCCCTTGATAGACACTGAAGACATTAATTCTTTTGACCAACTTTCTAGACTCTTTCTTTGCCAACTCCATAATTTGCTGGAAGTTCACTTGTTCATCAATCACCAATGACAAGTCTCGTCTCACTTCCGGAAATTTCGGTACTGGTTTGTATAGTATCTTTTTACCATACTTTTTCAGCATTTTGGCCCAATTGAACTCAGCATAGAATACATCTTGTGTTACTTCTGCCACTTTTTGAACCTTCCTGCTCACCTTGCCGAGGGACACCAATAATTGGCCATCCTTCGAGATATCTAGACCATAGTCGAAAACAGGATTGTTGGTCGGTACGGAATCGAATTCAGCAATGCTAAATTTATCTAAAATTTTATGAACTGTAGATGATATGTTGTAAAAATCAATCGACTTTTTATCCACATTCCAGCTTTCGTCAGTTTGCTCACCAGTCAAAAACAAGGCTAGCTGTTCGTGCTCTATATATTGGATTTCTTTTGTCGTGTAAATTCTACCAAATTCAAAGAATTTTAAGTTGGTCTGCTTTCTATTGATGTTGTACTTCAAAGACTCCAGTCCAGAGAAAACCATGGTCTGTCTCATGACACCAAGTTCTTCACTCAGCTTGTTTAGTACTTCTACATTCAGCTTAGCATCCCAAAGCCCTGTTTTGTTTACATAATCAGGATTTGTCAGTGAATTGCTTATGATTTCATTGAATCCTTGAGCGGCCAGAAAATCTGTAGTTTTCGATTGAATCTTATCTTTATCCGGAGTTGGGAAAGCCGCCAGGTAGTCTGCACCGTAGTTCTCTTCCAACTCCACATTATTGTAACCATAAATTCGAAGAATTTCTTCTATCACATCTGCCTCTCGAGTGACATCTACACGATAAGGAGGCACAGTCGCTTTAAACCCTTCTTCTGACTCTTTGGAGACGGTGATATCCAGATCTTCTAAAATTTCTTTGATACGATCATGTGGTACTTGTTTACCAATCAGTCGATCAATGTTCTCATACTTTAACTCAATTTCAAAATCAGCAATAGGCTCAGGATAAATATCAACTAGATCAGAACTAATCTCACCGCCTGCCAATTCCTTAATCAAAATAGCGGCATACTTTAGCGCATGCACCGTCATATTTGGATCAGTACCTCTTTCGAATCTGAAAGATGCATCTGTCTTTATGCCATGTCTAGTCGCAGTATTTCTGGCCCAATCTGCCGAGAAGTACGCAGCTTCTAAGAAAATTGCTGTTGTACTCTCTTTTACTCCCGAGCTGATACCACCAAAGACACCACCGATACACATCCCTTCTTCGGCATTGCACACCATTAAATCTTTGTCGGTGAGTTTCCTTTCTTTCTCATCAAGCGTAGTGAATTTTGTACCATTTGGCAAAGTCTTCACAACCACCTTGTTTCCTTTCACCTCGGCCATATCATAAGCATGAAGTGGCTGGCCTAGCCCATGCAGCACATAGTTGGTGATATCAACTACATTATTAATTGGGGCCAATCCAATACTCTTAAGACGGTTTTTCAACCACTTAGGAGATTCTTTTATTGTCAGGTTGGAAATGGTCAATCCAGAGAATCTTGGACAGGCCTCAAAATTTTCTACTACCACTTCTACTGGAGTGGAATGATTGTCCACTTTAAATGAACTCAAGTCTGGGAAGACAGTGGGTCTTCTAAATGCAGCTTTGAGATCACGAGTGACTCCGTAGTGAGAAGCGCCATCTGCACGGTTAGGTGTCAGGCCTATTTCTATCACTGTATCAGTTTCTGGCTTGAAGTATTCTCTGGCTGGCGTGCCATTCGGCATGTCAGTATTCAACACCATGATGCCATCATGTGATTGACCTAACCCAATTTCATCTTCAGCACAGATCATCCCTAAGGACACCTCTCCTCTGATTTTCGCTTTTTTGATTTTGAATGATTCGCCTCCTTCCGGATACAAAGTAGCACCCACAGTGGCAACTACTACTTTTTGTCCTTTGGCTACATTAGGAGCACCACAGACAATGGGAGATGGTTCGTCCGCACCAATATCAACAGTAGTTAGGCTTAGTTTATCTGCGCCTGGATGTTTCTCGCAAGTCAACACCTCTCCAATCACCAAACCTTCTAGCCCGCCTTCGATTTCTTCGAATTTCTCTAAGCCTTCTACTTCTAATCCTGTATCTGTTAATATTTCTGAGATGACACTTGAGTCTTCTTTCAACTCAATAAAATCCTTCAACCAATTCAGAGAAACCTTCATTAAACTACCTGCTTTTTACTCTTGATAAAATAAGCCGTAAAATTATAAAATTAGATGACTATGCTGTGCACTTGAGCATTTAATATTTGCTTGGCTAGTATCTAGATGTGAGTAATGTGTATTGAGACTTGCCTTTTGGGTGGTAGGTGTTTGGCTTTTGGTATTAGTTTGATTGCATATCGACACAATGGCGGCTCGAAGAATACTAGTATCTAGACTTGAGTAGTGAGATTTGTTATTTGAAAATTGGAGCTTGTGATTTACTATTATGACTTCGGTTTTTTGCCAAAAAGTGTGTTAAATAGTATTATCCCCATGCCACAGGCCATGACCAAGTAAAACCAGCGAGGCGAACCCATTTGATACGAACGATAAAAATGAAGAGAGGCTAAAAAAATTAAGACGAAGCCTCCTAGAATCCCATAACGGTTGAGTTTTTTGATGTTCATGAAAGTTCAATGGTTCGTTCCCATTCTTCGAATCTTTCGATGTCCTCCTGAACACTTTTGTAAATCCAATACACAATGGAAATATCGTCTGTAAGACCTAAAATGGGGATAATATCCGGAATCAAATCCAAAGGGGTGACGAAGTAGATCAAAGTGCCAACGATCATAGCCAACGTCCGCCATGGAAACTCCTGATACTCTCCGGACAGCTGAGCTTTTACCATACGGATCATCACATATACTTTTTCAGAAAATTCCTTCAAGCGATCATTATTCTCCAGCACTTCGGTCAATTTTTCGCGAGTAGAGCCTATTAAACTCTGTACGCGTTTGTTGTCTTTCAAAACTTCTTCCGCCTTCTTTTGATACTTTTTGAAATTTTCTTTCTTACTCATAAACCTCGATTTAAAATACCTGCTGGATTTCATTCTTAACGAAGGATAAAGTCATATCCGTGCCCAATTCTTGTCTTTCTATCACTTTTTCAAAAACTTTTCGGGAGAGGTCAATGCTTTTCGCTTCTTCCTCTAATTCACCAGAAGCCTCGTTGATCAGCATAATGATTTCTTCCATGGCATTTTTCACCAAATTCCAGGACTCTTCTGACATATAAACCTGCTGAGACAGATTGTGTCCAAATTCTTCACGGATTTCGTGCAACAATACTTGCTGAAATTCACCAGCCGTCATTTCTCCTACATTCAATCTAACGATTAGGTTTTTCGGAGCTATGCGCTCCAAAAACAGACATATTCTCTCATACGCTTGCAAACGAACAGGCAATACCGTCTCATTATTTTTAATCTTAATATCAATTAGTCTTTTCTCATATTCTTTATTCAAAAACATACGAGTGGTCAGGAACATGGCGTATAAAACTGCCCCTGCCGGTAGAATGATTTTTCCAAATTCTGTTAGTGCCTCCAATTCTTAAATTTTAGATTGTGTAATCCAAAAATAAGTATTTTTGCCATAGAAAAATGGAAGAGTGAAAAATGAGTCTGGAACCAGTTACTATTACTTCAAAAGCTGTAGAAGAAGTGAAAAATATCATGAACAACAAGGGCATCCCAGAAGACTATGCGCTAAGAATTGGCATTAAAGGAGGCGGATGTGGTGCGATGGGTTATATGCTGGGATTCGATCAACTGAAAGACTCCGATATTTCCTATTCCCATAATGAAGTTCCCATTATAATAGAAAAAAAACATGTCATGTACCTCATGGGACTTGAAGTTGACTTCGTAGAAGACGCTGAAGAAAGAGGTTTTTGTTTTAATAAGGAGGAAAAATAATTGATTTTATTATCACTTCATCCACTGCAGTTTTCCAAGACCTCTAATAAAGCACTTTCCTTCGACTTAGGTGAAATGTTTTTGATGCAATCTTTATTTGGCAATTCTTGATTCAAATATTTAAACACTTTCTTTACCGAATATGAACTTATAATGAGCTCACCTCTTTGTCCAAGAAGATACTCTATTTTTTTATTATATCTGTCCTTTTTGTTACCTACAGACAAAATCTCATTATAGTTGTTGGGCTGAAGAGCCAATTGAGACTGAGCATACAGTTGATATTTCCCATCAAATATTACTCTGTAAAATACGCTATCATTTAAACTTGAATTGTGCAAATACTTACCCAACATATAACTACTGCCGTTCTGCGAAAATGACTTTAATCTTTCGCCTTTTAAAACAAGGGTCTGTCCATTTATTTTTAATTCAAGATTATTAGTCAATAAATTAAATTTGGCATCCACTCCTTCTATAAATTTATCATCGGGGAATTGAACTTTGGTTAAACAAACCGAATCAGTTTCATAAAAATGACCTTCTATTTCTTCTCCTTTCTCGAGATTCATCCGTGCATTTTGCAATTGTATTTCTACAATAGTTCCACTTTGTACGACTTGACCCAGAAGCTTATTGGGTAATAGCATACTTAACACCCCTATTGTTAGAAAATACAATCTAGATAAAGAATTCATAGCAGTTATTATTAGTCTATTTGATTATCCATTTCTCCACTCCTAATCTTCTCTCACCATCCATAAAATGGAGCACGTAAATTCCGGAATTGAGCATCTTATCAAATGTGAAATTTCCTTTTTGATCCAATAGAGTCTGATCCAACATATTACCTGAAAGCGAGTAGACTCTAACCATAATTTGTGTATTGCCGTTGTAGTTTTCTAGAGATACATGACTCAATTCACCAGAGGCCGAAGGGTTCGGATAAACATAGAGGCTTCTTTCCTCACCAATATTTGATGCAATCAATACCTCTTCATATAACACATCTAGAGTCACCAATGAAGATGAATAGGACTTGTCATTTATATAGGATACGATTTGAAATTGATGAGAACCAGATGTATTTAAGGACGTAGCTATATCCAATACGGCGACATCAGGATTCGCAATAATTACATCTAAATCTCCATCAATATACACTTCTAATGAGTCATAATCCGCTCTAGCATTCACTTTCAATTTTGGAGGGATTCCCATGATTCGATCATTGCTGACTATAAATGGAACATTATTTATCTCATCTAAATCCAACGTCCATATACCACGACCATGAGTGGCCGCAATTACCTGATCATCTACTATTTTCAGTTCCCATACTGAAAGTGCGGGAAATCCATTTCCTAATGCATGCCAGTTTTGACCTCCATCGACAGATTCCATAATTCCGATTTCGGTACCCACCCAAATAATATTCGTATTATATGGCATTACCACGAGAGCATACACGGCAACATCCGGAAAACCATTTGAACTGGTAAGATTTTCCTCAAATCCGGAAATATCAACCCATGTTTTTCCTAAATCATTAGTTCGTAAAACTTTAGGGGAATTAGGAAATGAAAATAAAGCAAAGGCTGTTTTAGGTTCAGTAGGATGAGTTTCTATTCCTGAAATTCTGCCTAACAAATCGAAATGCTCATAGTTTTCGACTGCATTGAAAGTATTGCCACTATCTAAAGATACGTGAAGTTTACTCTGTGTGGTCATACCTCCGCCTGCCCAAACAATCATGTGATCGGCCTGAGACACTGTGACGTCCATCACAAACCCAAAATCTTCCCAATCTTCTGAGACAGCTGCTAGCTCCCAATTGTCTCCAAAATCTGAGGATGACCATACTCCTTGACTGGCCACCGTATATATCCGATCAGGATCGTTTTTTGAACTTGAAAGTTTGGACACAAAGGGACTCGAAGGATCGAATAAACCTGAGGTAGCCGACCCCCATGACTTACCTCCATCTGTAGTTTTTCTAAAGCCATTATTCTGTGAAGAAGTGATAATTTTATTGACATCCGAATAATGCCACAAGGCTTCAAAACCATCTCCGAAATTTGCTCTCAGATAATCAGATGCACTTGAAGCATCTTCTGCTCTGGGAGATCGCCAGCTGGCATTGTCCTGCATTCCACATATATATTCATTTTTTCCTGGTGCTTTATCTACTCCATAAAGTTGACTGGTATTGTATCCCTTTCCTACATGAGTCCATTCGCCATTATTCACTCCCGGCAAAGTGGAAGTATTAGAAACAAATACACCTCCATCATTAGCATTAAGGATTTTGAAGGTCTTATTTTCATTATCTACAACAATAGGAAGCAGCTGATGATGATCAGGATGAAGTTCCGTTTGCTCCTTGATTCCTTCTTGTTGTGTATTGGCATTATTTCCGGCATACTGACCTCTTGAATCAGAAATATTGAAGGTTTTTCGATATCTCGACTGCACTTCAGATTTGAATATTTCTATTGAAGAATTTGGTAATTCGTTCGCTACAAAGGAGTATCCTCCTGCCAGGGCAGGCCACATAAAATAGATTTGTTTATATGAGTGACCAGCATCATTAGAGATATTCGCATTTGGAGTTTCACTGTATTCAATTCCGTTTACAAAAAGATATTCACGTGCTATAGTGGCGTCTGCATTATTCCGTTCTTCCAAATTCCAAGCACCATCATTTTCTTGATCTCTGAAAGAAGCCATCAACTGTTTGTTGTTTGTTCTATCCCATACCTGAAACGGCACCTCTACGTAATCTTGATACAAATACCCACTAGTGGGCACACCAGCTCCATCATCGCCATTGGATCCAGAACTTTCCTTTATAGAAAATCTATGTGCCTTTTGTTTAATACCTGGACCAAACAGGATTTCTACATCCACATAAGAATTTTCATCGAGTTGTGTAGCCTCATTGTTAGATCCAATTTCCATTCTCCCGCCAAAAAAAGAAGCTCCAAAATTGACGAATTCTATAAACCCAACATTTGTGGTATCTACACTCCCAATAGCTGGCACAGCAACACTCAGGTCTCCGATTTCCATTTTCCATAAATCAACTCCTCCTACGTATAAAATATCCGGATCAAATGGATGTGCCATAATGGTATTGTCATACCCTCCCTGTCCATCCAAATGGTTATGATTAATTCCTCCATTTTCTTCAATTAGGATTTGCCAACTATCACCGGCATTCAGAGAAACGTAAACATCAGAATCGTTGGAGCCAGTTGGGTTAGCTACCCCGAATCCACCGGAAGTTCCACCTTGAACTGAAATGAAGATCCGGTCCGGATCGGCTGGTGAAATATCCATTTCTATTCTACCAGAAGTTATAATATCTGTGCCGATAACAGTCCACGTTTCACCAGCATCTATACTTTTTACCAGTCCAGTTCCATTTATAGTCGCATATTGAATACTAAAATTATCAGGACGGAAATCCATGTCCTGAATTCTACGGTTTGAAGTGAATTTTTCACTCCAAGATGTGCCTCCATCAATTGACTTAAATATGGTAGCCTTCAAGTCTTCCTGAAATACTTTAGTGCTTGATTGCGAGACTGCTGCTAATAATATATTAGGATCATTTGGATCTACGATTATTTTAAAGACATTGCGGAAATCAGGATCAGATGCTGTAGCAGAAATCTGCGCCCAAGATTGCCCTCCATTGGTAGATTTGAATATTCCGTTTCCATCAATTCCACCCACATTATTAAAAAACTCACCAGTGCCCGCATATATCACAGATTCGTTCGATTTGGAATAGGCTAAAACCGTAGTGGCCATATTTGGAAAAGATTCAGACTTCCAATCCCACGTCTTTCCACCATCAGTAGTTTTCCAAATTCCGCCCCCAGCAGATCCTGCCAACCAGGTCTCTCCATTAGGGTCTGAATCAAAATTCAGTAATGACCTGGTCCGTCCTGGCACATTCCCAGGACCTCGTTCGATCCATTGGCTTGTAGATACTCTTTGGGTATTTGCCTCGCTTATTCTCCTCGTTTTTTTTAGTTCATCAATTTTGTAATTGATTCCATAAGATCTATTCTCCAAAAAAACATCACGTGTCCGAATAAGATGATGATATTGCTCTAACTGCTCAGGTTGATCCTGAAATGGAATTTCTTCATCAATAAAGTTTATGGCAAGTTTTTTTTCGCTTTCACGGCAATTGAAGAGGGTAATTATTAATATCAATTGAACAAGAAAGATGAGTTTGTTTTTACTTTTCATTTTGAGGTGAGTTGTTCACATTAATGATTTGATCACTATAATTTCGTCCAGAGGTGTTATCGGCATACCCTCGGTATTTTCGAATTTGAATATGCTGTTCATCAAACCAAGAAACTTCTGAGTTGTGCAAAGTGTCGGCAATTTGGATTTTACCGTCTTTCATAAGTTGAAAGAAAAATATTTTATTCACTGAATCTATGGTAGATATACATAGCTGATGTGAATGATTACTATTCTCTTCACATATCATATTTGTATTACTCGGATAATTGGTCTCAATTTTTCTTGTACTCACACATCCAAGGGTCAAGCACAAAATGATAGGGATATATTTCATACATGTAAAAAATGCCTTGAAAGGAAGCCTTCCAAGGCATTTTAACTTTTAATTATACGTATGTCATTCGAAAGCTAATGTCACATCTGTATAGCTCGCAGATCCTATGTCATTAAGAGATCTGAAGGATATGGTAATGATGTTGTCATGATCAAAATCAAAGCCATCATCATCTTGTGCAGGAACCGTATAGTCTAGACTAAACTGATTTGATCCTGTTCCATAAGTAAAAACAGAATCAGCCAGTCCTTCTACTATTTGGTTTCCTTCCTGAGCAAAGTGCCTGCCATAGTAATTTCTTACTATAGTATAAGTACTCTCGTTTGCTCCTTCACCAGTATTAAATGTAGCAGTGATACTTACCACGTCACCTGCATTGACAATCACATCTTCCCAAACTGAGATACTGTCTCTGCCAACTTCTACACCGTTGACTACCATGTCTGTAACTCGTGGTGTAGTCGCCAACCAGGCGTTATGTTCCTTTAAAACGACATTGTCATCTACGCCAGTTACACATGCACTTAGAATAACAACTAGTGAGAGCAATCCTAATAAGGATTTTGTTCTATTTATATATATATGATTTTTCATAATTTCAATATTTACAATTTCAAATTATTGCTTTTCCCAAGGCTTTACAGTCGAAAATCCAATCGCCGGAAAGGTAATATTCATATTCAATGAGACACCCGGGTCTGCAGTAACTGTCCCAATCATAGCCAAACCAAAAATTGTTTGAGCAGTAGTTCTTGGTTCAATGACAACATCTGAATTCCCTAGATCATAAAAATTAGCAGGCTGATCAGCATTAGGATGGGCATATACATCTGTAGCTGAATAATAGCCATCACCATTATCTGTCACAGTCATAGTTTGACCAAATGAAGCTCCTCCAAATGAAGTACTTGTGGACGAATAATTTCCGGCCAAGGTAGGACCAGGTCCAGCAGCATGTCTTACTGCTACAAAACGCGTAGCAGTAGCAGCTGAAGTTTGTCCAAGTGCATTAGTTGTTTCCACCGAATAAGTGACCGAATAAACTCCAACATTGCTAGGGTCCACATCACTGGTCACCACCATATCATCAGAGATATCCTCAGCTCCTAATGTGGCCATAGCACCAGCATCCTCATAGGCCCCTCCCACTGTCACAAATGCAGGATTGTCTCCTTGAACCAATACGCTAGGGAATTTAATTTCAGGTATTTCTGTAGATTGAACTTTTAATGTGCTCTCTTGTGCTTCGAAATATTCGCAAGAGGAGAGAACGATTAAACAAGCCGTTAAGGCTAATAATATATTTTTCATAACATATGTGTTTTTTAGTTATATCAAATTATTGGATCCACCAAACGCCATCTCCAATGTTTCCATTTGGTGTAGCATTAGGATTAGTAGAAATTTCTGAAACAGGGTAAAGAGCTCTCAATGGGAATTGACTACCATTCAATGAAGCACCAGTACCAGCACTTGATTGTGAGAAACTTAATAGCGACCCTGCACCAGTAACATTATTGAAATAGTTGTTTCTTCTAGACTCAGCCCATGACTCAACATTGTTAATTCCACATAGACCAATCCACTTTTGAATAGCAATCATTTCAAGTCTTTCTGCTTGTGATCCTCCAGTCGGATATTCATAATTTCCTCCAACGCCTGTAAAAGCTGGTGCAGATGCTGGCATACCAGCAAAAGTAAATGCCTCTTGAACCGCCTCTGCATAAGTTGTTGCCGCACTTCCGCTTAACCAACCTCTTTCTTGAGCTTCTGCTTGAAGAAATAAACTCTCGAATCCATTGATGAAATACACAGAACTCGTTGGAGCTACTATATTAGTTGAGCTAGGGACTGAAGTATCGGAAATTGGTGTACCTCCCGTCTGAGTCACTCCATCTCCCTGATTGATCCCTACATGTGTACCAATAGAAGGACCTGTCGTCGGTGCATCAAAATAAAAATCAATTCGAGGGTCTCCTTGAGCATTAAAGAAATTAATCATTGTGTTGCTGGCATTGATATTCAAACCAGCCAAGCCTAATGTCGAAACATCACCTCGATAGAGTGGATTTTCATTGTTTGATCCTCCAGGAAATGGAACCATTATATCCTCACCTGCTTCTAAAAACAAAGCACCATCCGTCTCCAATTGTTGAATTCCAGCCTGAGCTACGCTTGGTCTTGCTAAGGCTTGTCTCATATAAATTCTAAGCTTGAGCGTATTAGCAAATTTGATCCACAAGTTCATATCTCCTCCTGCCAGAAAATCTTCTGATCCAGGATTTATTGCTGAAGGGCTAAGGTCGATTAGGCCCAAAGCTTCATCAATCATAATAATCAGTCCATCATAAACGTCCTGACCGTTATCATATGAAGGATTCAAATTACCTTCCTTTCCTTGCAATGCTTCAGAGAATGGAACATCATCCCAAACGTCTACAAGCATTTGATACGTGTAAGCACTAAGGATAATTGCTACGGCTTCATAATTTGGAGTTCCGTCTTTGTTGGCCTGATCTCTTACAAACTTCAAATCTTCTAATGCCCAGGCATATCCATGCAGCCAAGCGGTAGAAGTTTGATTACCGTTATAAGTATAGTTATCATAAACCTGATACTGTGAAGCTTGAAATGCTTGTGTCCAGTATTGATTTAGAAAACCTGTCATAATTCCCAAATCCAAATTCATCATTACAGCGATGGAAGCCTCAGCTACCGGCAATGTGAAGGCCGTAGTAGAGCTTTC
>NZ_CBDCVM010000001.1:0-11273 GCF_965223055.1 Reichenbachiella sp. | reverse complement strand
CAAAGTACTTGAATTATATTAATCATATTTGTGGAGCCACGAAATTTTGTGTGTTTAGCAAAATCAATCACAACCCATAACAGTATAAGTAAAAACAAAAACACTGCCACAAAAAATATCTTCTTAGACTTGTTCATCAAATAGTTTACTTCGTATATCAGTAAATACTCAGTGCAGCAAATTTCACATTTATAAATGATAATATAAAGTCAAATCAAAGATTGTCGGACAATTTACCCATACGGAAAATCATTCACATTGATATGGATGCTTTTTATGCATCTGTAGAACAGCGTGACAAGCCCGAATTGAAGGGCAAACCAGTGGCTGTGGGAGGAAGTCGATCCCGAGGCGTGGTAGCAGCCGCATCCTATGAGGCTCGTAAATTTGGTGTGAGGTCAGCCATGCCTTCTGTCACGGCATTTCGTAGGTGTCCAGATATCATCTTTGTAAAACCTCGATTTGAAGTGTACAAAGAGGTCTCCCATGTCATACGAAATATCTTCTTTGAATATACCGATCTAGTGGAGCCACTTTCATTGGATGAAGCCTACCTTGATGTCACCAACAACAAAATTGGTCTTCCATCTGCCACTTTAATTGCCGAAGAAATTCGCAAGAAAATATTTGAATCTACCAAACTGACTTGCTCCGCAGGTATTTCTATTAATAAGTTCCTGGCTAAAACAGCTTCCGACATCAACAAACCCAATGGACTTAAACTCATCAAACCGGATGAAGCAGTGAGCTTTATTGAAAAATTAAAGGTCAAAGATTTCTTTGGAGTAGGACAGGTCACAGCCGAAAAGATGAAAAGAATGGGAATACACAACGGATTAGACTTAAAAAATAAATCCTTGGGATTTCTTTCTAAAAACTTTGGGAAAAGTGGCGTCTATTATTACAATATCTGCCGAGGCATCGATGATCGTGAAGTTAACCCGAATCGAATCAGAAAATCTGTGAGTATTGAAAACACTTATGATAACGACCTTTCTGAATACGAAGACGTGCTCGCTGAATTGCAGACTTTGTCAAAAGCTTTAGAGAAACGTTTATCAAACAATCAGGTTAAAGGAAAGACCGTGAATATCAAAATTAAATACGCGGACTTCGAACAAGTAACAAGAAGCAAGACCTCTCAGGTTTGGCTATCAAAACACGAAGATTACGAATCTCTTTGGATTGAAATGATGAAGAATCGGCAATTGACTGAAAAACCTATTCGACTCCTTGGATTGGGTCTATCTAATCTGAATACAGAAGAAAAAGATAATCAGGGTTTTCAACTCACCCTTGAGTTTTGATTATTTAGCTGCTCTTTGAGCGAGGTGATCTTGAGAGCTTTTGAAATCTTCCGGTGTGTCGATATCATTCCAGTAATAACCCACCACTTCAATAATTCGCGCTTTTTTCTCAGCTGACAGGTGCGTCACCAAATTAGAAATGGATAGCTTCTGATTTGTTGCAATATGATCCAATACATCAAATACATTTTTCTTCACATAGAATAGACCTGTATCATAGTAATTGTAACCTTCGATCTCTTTGCCAATCCTCTGGATATAATCATCGGCATCCACCTTAGTCACATCGTCCAAATCGATATGTTTATTGTGATCTCCAGGAATATCTACAGCTAATTTCAAAAATGCGCCTTTATCAAAAACTAATTTGGTCTTTAAATCAGACAAAAATGCCTCTTCATAATAATGGTCGGCCATAGTAAAGAAAAACTCCTCATCCCCCAAGTCATGCACCCAATCCTTGGCTGCATACAATGAATATCCATTTTCCAATTCGTATTTCTCATTGTAAATGGTTGTGATGTTAGCTGTATACTTTTGACGAAGGTCTTCGCAAATTTCTTCCAACGCAGGCTTGTGAAACCCAGTGATTACTGCAAAATCCGTTACTCCAATTTTTTGAAATTGATCGATGTGTCGCTCCATTAGGCTTTGCCCCCCTACTGTGAGCGCAGATTTTGGTTGACCTAAGTTTAAACGTAAGTTTTTGCCAGCGGCGAGAATTACACAGACCATAGAGTGATTATAATCAGTTGATAGGAATGCGCAATGTTAGCGAATTATCAACGATTTATTACCCAATATGTAATGAAATTAGGCAGATTCCTGTGTAGCCAATTGAAACTTCAATTGTTTTACAAAATCTTCATCCATGAATTTTTGTGCTAGCATCACAATGGCGATTGGTATCAACTTGATCAAGCACACAATGAGATACAAATCGAAACGACCCATGATGCTAAAAAGCATAATCAAGGTTCTATGCGTGTTGGTCCCACCGACCAATGCCCACCAGAACATGATTGGATTGAAAGTGTTTCTATATTTCTCAATGAACTTTTCACGAGTACTGTCATTAAATGCGAAATGCTCATATACATCTCTCATCTCTTCTGTACGAGTCACCAACATCCACTGTCTTTTGGTATAATCAATTTCTAATCCTCTGAAAAATTTATTCCAGAATCCTACTTCATCCGTAACCTGAGGTAATTCTTCAATTTTCTTGACTTTAGAACCTTCTGATCCAGCTACATAAAACAAGAATTCACTCTTGTAAAAATCATAAATCTGTGAAGTAAAAATATGAGAAACTACACCTGCAGGAATAGCCAAAAGGAATATGGTCCAACCCATCTCTCCCTGCACATAATAAGCACAAGCAGAAAGATAACAAGCAATAAATATGGCACTATCTATGAAGCCATCAATGAATCGACCCAATTCAGTGGACTGTCCAGTCATTCTAGCCAACTGACCATCTGCACTGTCTAATACTCCAGCCAACGTAATTAATACAGAAGCCCACACTGTAATTACCCAACTCTCTTGGAAATATAGCATATACCCTCCAGTGACTCCTACTATCAGGCTGATAATGGATACTTGTGTTGGAGTCATATTGAAGTACTTCCCGATTTTGGCAAAATACAATCCGAAAAATCGGCTGAATGCGAGATCGAATCGCTCTTCAATATCTATAAGCTTAATGGTAGATTGAACTTCGGCGTTGTGGTTGCTGAAATGGTTCTTTATGCTACGTAACATTTAATGCGTCTCTCGTTGTCAATTTAGGTCAACTGCTCTCTGATTTTTTGCGGCTGCAAAATTAGACTAATTTTCTACCAATTCCAGCCTTTCGTTATACGTCAGACTTTCTAAATAGATATTTCAAACTAATTATAGTTGCCACTACATGGCAAAGCCTGCTGATTCCAGCGAACACTAATGGGACAATGATATTTCGTTTACCCCCCAAACTTTTTTTCAATATGCTATTCGCAATATCTGGTTTTGATATATTATCAATAAAACTTTGTACTATTTCCTGATTCTCAGTAATCATCACCACCTCTTCTTCGAAATAGTAGCTGATAAAATCAAAATTGCTACTCCCGCAAATCAACTTCCTACCATCGATCAATATGGCCTTGAGGTGAGACATTCTGCCTTGATACTCGTAAAAATTGAAGTAACCTTTCATCAATTCATTAGTCAGAATAGCCTTGAAGATATTCTTGTTATTGATTCCCGGAGAAACTATATCTAGTCGAACATCTTCTGCCTTATGGTTTCTGGTATAAGTCAATAATGGATCCGACACATAGGGAGAGAAAATCTGAATAGATGCCTTTGCCTCATCAATGTTTCGAAATACCTCCTTATAAATCTCTTTACTTCTGTAACCATCCAGGTAATACATTTTGGTATCACCCAAATCATCGACCGTTGATTGATCATTTTCAGCAACGGATCTGTGAAAGTCGTTTGAAAGCGATTTGGCCATTTCAGCGCTATTCATTTCCACCATCATGTCGTGCCACTCAAAGTTGTGCTCACAAAAATTAAGCCCGCCTATGAAAGACACCTCCTCGTCAATGACCACCATCTTCTTGTGATTCCGATGAGGGTATTGTAGAAATAGAAACCCCAATGGGTTGGTGTACTTCACTTTGATTCCATTGGCTCTGGCCTTCTTGATGATAGCTTTGGTATTCTTCACTTCAGCACGAAAGTCCTCGTCTTTGAAATAGCCCAGGCTGTAAATGAAACGGTCGTTGATCACAAATTTGGAATAGGAATCCAGACTCAACTGAATGTCCTTGGCTGGCGAAGCGATTAGGGTGTCTACCAACCATTCACCTACTGAGTCCCCTTCAAACGACATGGCCTGAATATAAATACTCTGCTGTGCCTTAGCTGCTAAGCTCTCGAATCGCTCTTTAAATGCATCCGAGTCTACCAATACCTGTCCTGTCATTTTATTCGTTGAAGGTGATAAAAATGGAAAGCAGCAAAATTAGCTGAAAAGCGCAATTCAGCTCCTGTTCAATCAAACTTATTCGTTTCCCCAATCAGAGTTATTCGCTAGAGAACTCTGATTCTTACTTCAAACTCAGCGTCCTTTCAAGTGACTCTGAGTAGTCTCGTGGTGACATAATGTGAAAATATTGCATCTCCTATTGGGTACTCTATAAAATATTGTTCTTTTGTGCGTCGAAACTAAGTATCCATTTCTTATGAAGATCGCACAAGTATGTCCGTATGACTGGTCCAGACCGGGAGGGGTAAAAGCCCACATCGAGAATTTGGCCATCTATCTTCGAAAGATGGGACATGAGGTGAAAATCATTGCACCCAATGTAAATGCAGATCAAATTAATGACCCAAATGTCAAGTTGATTGGAAAAGGCCGTAGCACTACGTTATGGGGTGGTACGGAGATCGACATCAACGTTGCTAAAGGAAGGGAAGTAGAAGAACTTAAACGCTATTTGGAAAAAGAGCAATTCGACTTACTGCATTTCCATAATGGCTGGACACCTTTTATGACCTATCAGGTACGGTACTATTCCAAGGCCAAGCATATTGGTACGTTTCACGATACGCCAGCAGACAACTTTTTGATGCAAAAGTTTGTGGGACCCATTCTGATGCCCTTGGCGGCCAGTTTAGTTTGGAAAGTGGCTGATCATATGATTTCTGTTTCTGAATCTCAGGCACGATATGTTAAATCTTTCTTGGCCAAAGATCCTACAATTATCCCAAATGGCATTAACCCTGACCAATTCAACACCTCTTTTGAGCCTATTCAGGAGTACAAGGATGGTAAATTCAATTTGCTTTTTTTAGGGAGGTTTGAAGAGCGCAAGGGTTTGTTCTATACATTAAAAGCATTCAAAACACTAAAGGCGAAATATCCCGATATTCGTTTACTCATCGCTGGTGATGGCGAACAAAAACAGGAGGCGCTGGACTTTGTCGCCGAAAACAATTTGGAGGATGTCGTATTTCTTGGCTTTATTGACGAAGAAATAAAAGCCAACTTGATTCGAACGGCAGACATACTATTGGCCACTGCCATCTATGGTGAAAGTTTTGGAATCGTATTGCTGGAAGCCATGGCCTGCGGTACACCTGTAGCCGGATTTGGCAATGAAGGCTATCTGAACGTAATCAAATCGCCTTGGGACGAGTACTTTCCCACCCCTCGAGATTTAGAAACGCTCACCAACAAAATCGAAAAGCTCTACCTCAACGAGGACATCAGAAAAGAGATGTCGGCTTGGGGGATCGAAGAGGCCAAAACCTACGAGTGGGAACATGTGACCAATCAGGTGTTTGAGGTGTATGAGATGGTGATGGGAAGAAAATAAGCGAGCTATTAAAAAAAACTTCTTTCTACTTTTTGTCTTGAAACAAAAAGTAGACAAAAAATTCAAGGCTCAAAATTGATCTCCTAAAATTCATCTTGTTTGCTATACTGAAATCCAAACTCACTCCGCTCAAACAAGGGATTTCAAATCATACGTCAATAGATGAATTTTTTAACGGGATTAATTTAATGCCAATATTCCCGCTCGATGCGAAAAAGGAATGAGTAGGCTTACTTCCCCAAAATCCCCTTCAAATCAGCAGGAGAATACTCTACTGACTTTAAAGTCTTGTCATCTTCCTTGCGATAAACCAAGAATAGTCCATCGGCTTCTTTGATGTAGCTATCCGTGCCTTTGTTCTTTTTGTAGTGTTTTACAGTGGCTTCGGCTTCTTCCATGGTTTTGCAAGCCTTGCTCATATTCGAGCGCTGCACTTCGTTGAATAGCTCGACGAACTTGTCTCCTAATCCAAACTCCAAAACTGCTCCAGATAATACGTACTGAATATCGCAAAGTGCATCTGCTACTTCTACCAGATCATTGTTGTCGATAGCCTCTTGCAGTTCTTTCAACTCTTCAGAGATTAATTCTACCCTCAAAGCGCATCTTTTGGCATCTGGAATAGCCGGTTGATCAACGATAGGATGTTTGAATGTCTTATGAAACTCAGCTACCTGATTGAGTGAATCTATCTTCTCCATGAAATTGATAATTGGTATTAAAAAATTGTAAGCCCGAAATTCTTCATTCGGCTCCTAAATCCCAAAAAATGTGGAAAAGTATTCAGCCCTTGTTGGTCTTGTCCCAAAGGGATGCCTTTGGCATGACCAACAAGTCTCTATCTTCATTCCGACATCCTTGGCTTGTTGGAGACAACTCCAACAAAGACGAATAAACGTGGAAAAGTATCTATCCCTTCTTCTTGGACTCGTTGCGCATAGCCAATGAAAGGAAATACACAAATCCGCCAATGACGGTTCCAAGAATTATGATCATTCCGATTATTGCTGAAGTACTCATTTTTTCGCTGCGAATTTGTTGTACAAAAATTTATTCATGAGGAATCCGATCAACATCACCCCTCCCCATTGTGTGATAATGGAAGCATTGCTATACACGTCGAACAGGTTCCAATGGCCATTGGCATCAAACCAAGGATAGTCGCTATAACCTTGTGACAACCACCAATAAATGAGGAACAATGCCAACAGAATGTTGCCACTCATGCAGATCACAAAGTATTTGGTCGATACTTTGAAATCAGAATCTTCATCCACCATTTCCTCTTTGAATTTCTTGGCTCCTGATTTGACCACAGCGAATAGAATAAACAGACCCGTGACGATCAATCCTACTCCCCAAACCCAATCCTGGTTGGTAAAGAAATCAAGCGAATAAGCCGACGGAAAACCAAAGATGATAAAGAAAATCACCACTCTGGTCATTGCGCTTTTTCTAGTAAAGCCCAGATCATTCAGGTTTCTGGTAAATAACTCTATCATTGGCAAAAGCGAACTAAAGGCAGCTAGAAACAAAGCAGAGAAAAAGACAATAGCCAATATTCCCCCACCTGGAAAAGTAGAGAACAATTTCGGGATAATGGTAAAAGTCAAGGCTTGATTGCCTGACTGCAAATAAGAGACTGCGCCTTCATAAGAGGGCGCTAAGGCAAAAACTGCCGGTAATATGGCTATACCAGCCACCAATGAGGCCGTGTTATTCCCAAAAGCACTAATAAATGTATTGAGGGTAACCTCTTCATTTTTCCTGGAATAAGAAGAGAGTGTCATCATCAATCCCCATCCGGCTCCGGTAGACCATGCCGATTGCGTCAATGCTTCTATCCAAATTCTTGAATTCCCAAAATCATCCCAATTGATGGAAAACATGTATTCTAATCCTAAAATTCCATTTTCCATATTGAGCGCGATCGCCGCAATGATCAGAAGCAAGAAAAACAAACTAGGAATTAAAATTTTATTGGCTTTTTCCAGTCCTTTCTGAATGCCTTTTGATAAGACAAAAACGCCCAATAGCACATTCAAAATATATAAGCCAATGGTAATCCAATTGCCATTTGAAATTGAATTCCAAAATTGATTGAGATACTCCGGGTTCTCTACCAGTTTTTCTGCCAACGGCTGCGTGTCAAACAAATTTCCTAAAGAAAAACCAAGGTATCGGAGCGCCCATGCCGTCACTATGGAATAGTAGAAGGCAATCCCAAGCGTACAGATGGTAACAAAGAAGCCCATCCAGGTGTACTTCTCACCGGCCAGCTGCGCGTAGGAACCGATAACACCCTTTTTAAATTTCTTGCCAATAGAAAACTCAGCTAGAAGCAGTGGTATAGACCAAATGAAGAGAAATAATATCCATAAGAGAATGAAAGTACCACCGTATTGTCCTGCTAATCTTGGAAATCGCCAAAGGTTTCCTGCACCTATGGCCATCCCTAGGGAGGCCAATACAATTCCCCATCGACTACTAAACTGATCTTGATCTGTTTGACTCATATTTTGGTTGTTGTTTGTCAAATCGACCTAAAGCAACCTAGGTCGGCAATTGTAACAATCGCCAATATTATGGAAAAAACTGACAGAAAAAAAGAATACTTATATCTGCGGGGTATTGGTGAAAATAGTATCAAAAAAAGAGGCCTTCTTACGAAGGCCCCTACCAATTCAAATAATTAATTTACTCACAAAGTGAGCGTTTAATGGCGCGGAGTGTGCCTCATTAAACAATTTCTATCTAATTCCTGACCTGTCAAATCTTCACAAGTTCTAAATTCAATTTTACATCTACTTCTTCTCCCACTACCAAACTACCAGTATCTAAGGTATCGTCCCATTTCAATTTATAATCAAATCTATTGATGGTAAAGCTAGCTTTGAAACCACTGACTGTCTTTTTCCCCATGTTGATCATACCACTGTAAGTAGCCGGAAATGTGATTTTTTTTGTCACATCTCTAATCGTCAGCATACCGGTAATTTCGTATTGATCATCCCCTTTTTTCTTAAAGGATTCGCTCACAAATGTCATTTGAGGGAACTCTTTTGCATTGAAAAAATCATCCTCCTTCAAATGTTTGTCTCGAGTAAGATTCTCAGTCGAAACGCTCTCTACCTTCACCTTTGCATCAATTTTAGCGCCATCAAATGAGTTTTTCTTGGCTTCCAACTCACACGTGAAATCTGTGAATTTTCCTGTCACAGTAGATATGGTCATATGCGATACTTCAAACTGAATAGAAGAATGGGCTGGATCTGCCTTCCACATGGTTTGAGCACTGACCGAATAAACTACGAAAATCGATAATAGTAATAGAAAAGCTCTTCTCATTTTGGTTAATGTTTGTTTCACATAATATAATCATTTTTAAAAACATTACCTATGAAAAATATGTATGTTTGAAATTTGATAAACACTACTGGCTTATGAAGATTACCTATTTGTCCTCCCTACTTATACTTCTCGTTTTTGGCTGTTCGTCTCCCAAAGACAATAATGAAAATACTGAGGTAGCAAACGAAATTGCAGAAACTAACCCTCCTCCAAATGACGATTTCTTTATGCAAGCGACCGATGGTACTTACTACTACCTAGAGGAATTAGTAGGTAAAAAAATCTTCATCAACTACTGGGCGACCTGGTGCAAACCCTGTATTGCAGAGATGCCTGACATACAAGCCGCAGCCGAAATTCTAAGCAAAGAAAACTATGTCTTCTTTTTAGTTTCTGATCAGGATATGGACAAAATCAAGGGCTTTGAAAATAAAAAAGGATTCAATTTGACGTTTGCCAAATTGAATGGAAAAATTCAAGATCTTGGTATTCAATCTCTACCAACCACTATGATCTACAACACCAGTGGCAAACAAAAGAGAAAAATCGCTGGAGCTGTGAAATGGGACAGCGAAGATATGTTGAACAGTCTCAGGGAGGTAGAATAATATGAGTGAATATGGGTTCTGGTCTTTAGTACCTCCGTTAGTTGCCATTGGTCTGGCGCTACGAACAAAGCAGGTTTTTCTTTCTTTAACTCTAGGTATCTGGATAGGATGGGTCATTATCGAAGGAGGCAATCCACTCTCAGGATCTTTTGCTACACTCAATGCATTTGTAGCGGTCTTTGAAGATGCAGGCAATACCAGAACCATCATTTTCACACTCCTAATTGGTGCACTCATTGCGCTCATTCAGCGCTCAGGTGGTGTAGCCGGATTTATAGAATCCGTCAAAAAAGTCCTTGAAAAACAGGAACAAAAAAATCGCAACAACCGTAGATTGGTTCAACTTTTTGCTTCCCTCACCGGAATAGTCATTTTCGTTGAGTCCAATATTTCCATATTAACGGTAGGCACACTCTACCGTCCGATTTTTGACAATCTAAAAATACCTAGAGAAAAACTGGCTTATTTAGCTGATTCGAGCTCTGCACCGTCATGCATCATCTTCCCTTTCAACGCCTGGGGTGCCTATATTATGGGACTATTAGTCATGCAAGGATTCGACCGTCCTTTTGCGACGATGATGAATGCACTTCCTTATAACTTCTATCCTTTCTTAGCTTTAGGCATTGTTGGTTATATCATTTACACGGGCAAAGACTACGGCCCGATGAAAAAAGCGGAGCAAAGAGCTCAAGAAGAAGGCAAACTAATTGCAGATGGCTCCACTCCAATGATATCGGAGGAAGTGTCTATGTTAGAGGCCAAGGAGAACGTATCCCATAGAAGCATGAACATGATCCTTCCCATTGTTACGATGATCATTATGATGCCAGTGATGCTGGTATATACCGGATGGGGAGGTCTGGAAGACACCCAGGGAAGTTTCATCGACCTCGCTCTTCAGGCCATGGGACAAGGTTCGGGCTCTATTTCGGTACTTACATCCGTAGCTACCTCAGTGCTCATTGCCATGATCCTCTATAAGGCACAACGGCTCCTCGGCATCAAAGAAATGGTAGACCTATCGCTCAAAGGCATGTCTGGCATGGTCTCACTTGCAATTCTAATGGTCTTCGCTTTTGCGCTAGGAAGCCTGTGTAAAGAATTGAAAACTGGACTTTTTGTTGCAGAAATTTCGAAGGCTTGGCTCTCACCAGGTTTAGTGCCCGCTATCGTGTTTTTAGTGAGCTGTTTTATTGCATTTAGTACGGGTACCTCTTGGGGCACATTCGCTATTATGATATCTATCGCTGTGCCTATGGCTACTTCTATGAATGTAGACCCACATTTGGCTATTGCAGCAGCTATTGGCGGTGGTGTGTTTGGCGATCACTGTTCTCCTATTTCAGACACCACCATTATATCTTCCATGGCCTCTGCGAGTGACCATGTAGATCATGTCAATACGCAACTGCCATATGCCCTCACAGCAGGTGGAGTGACCATACTTTTATATTTAATATTAGGGTTTATGCTATGACATCAAGAAAAGCAACCCAGGACGATATCTCTGGTATCCTTGCACTACAGGGCCAAAATCTTATCAGCAAACTCAGTGAAGAACAAAAAGCAACCAATGGTTTTGTAACTACACCTTTTACACCTGAGTTGCTTGAAGAAATCATTGACTT